>NZ_BSFL01000002.1 GCF_027922325.1 Methylopila turkensis | reverse complement strand
ACGCCGGCGCGATCATCTCCGGCGGCAAGGGCGGAGCCGAGGACAAGATCGCCGCCATGGAGGAGGCCGGCATCCGCGTCTCCCCGTCCCCCGCACGACTGGGCAAAACCCTCGTCGATATGCTCAGGGGCTGAATCTCAACCCGCGGCGGCGCCGTTCTTGCGTCGCCGCCATATCATACTGAAGTCGCGTTCCGGTCGTTCAATCCAGAACCGCCGTCCCCATATCTGCTTCCGGGGACGGGCTCCGAAAACAACGCAAGGTCTTATCCGATGTCACGCCAGGCGGCGAACGAGGCTTTCTCCCGCACCTCCTTTCTCTGGGGCGGAAACGCCGCCTATATCGAGGACCTGCAGGCCCGCTACCTGAAGGATCCGTCCTCGGTCGACCCTCAGTGGCGCGCCTTCTTCGAGGACCTCGGCGACCCGTCGGACGCGGTTGAGAAGACCGCCGAGGGCCCGTCCTGGGAGAAGCCGAACTGGCCTGTGCCAGCGAACGGCGAGCTGGTCTCCGCGCTCGACGGCGACTGGGGCGCGGCCGAGATCGTCATCGGGGACAAGATCAAGGCGAAGTCCGAAGCCAGGGGCCAAGGCCTGTCGCCCGAGCAGATCCGGGCCGCTACGCGGGACTCGACCCGCGCCCTGATGATGATCCGCGCCTATCGCATCCGCGGGCATCTCGCCGCCGATCTCGATCCGCTCAAGATCGAGCGGCGTCCAGCGCAGGAGGAGCTCGACCCCGCCTCCTACGGCTTCTCCGAGGCGGACCTCGACCGCAAAATCTTCATCGACCACGTGCTCGGCCTCGAATACGCGACCGTGCGCGAGATGCTCGCCATCCTGAAGCGCACCTATTGCGGCACGCTCGGCGTCGAGTTCATGCACATCTCGGAGCCTGGCGAGAAGGCCTGGATCCAGGAGCGCATCGAGGGGCCGGACAAGGGCGTCGCCTTCACCCCCGAGGGCAAGAAGGCGATCCTGACCAAGCTCGTCGAGGCCGAGGGCTTCGAGAAGTTCCTCGACGTCAAGTACACCGGCACCAAGCGCTTCGGCCTCGACGGCGGCGAATCCATCGTCCCGGCGCTGGAGCAGATCATCAAGCGCGGCGGCGCGCTCGGCGTGCGCGAGATCGTGTTCGGCATGGCCCATCGCGGCCGTCTCAACATCCTCGCCCAGGTGCTCGGCAAGCCGCACCGCGCGATCTTCCACGAGTTCAAGGGCGGCTCCTGGACGCCGGACGAGGTCGAGGGCTCGGGCGACGTCAAGTACCATCTCGGCGCCTCGTCGGACCGCGAGTTCGACGGCAACACCGTCCACCTGTCGCTGACCGCCAACCCGTCGCATCTCGAGATCGTCGACCCGGTGGTGCTCGGCAAGGTGCGCGCTAAGCAGGACCAGTGGAAGGACGGCGACCGCACCCGCGTGATGCCGCTGCTGATCCACGGCGACGCCGCCTTCGCCGGCCAGGGCGTGGTCGCGGAGTGCTTCGGCCTGTCGGGCCTGAAGGGCCACCGCACCGGCGGCTCGATCCACGTCATCATCAACAACCAGATCGGCTTCACCACCAGCCCGCGTTACGCGCGCTCGTCGCCCTATCCGTCCGACGTCGCCAAGATGATCGAGGCGCCGATCTTCCACGTGAACGGCGACGACCCCGAGGCGGTGACCTTCGCGGCCAAGATCGCGACCGAGTTCCGGCAGAAGTTCCACAAGCCGGTCGTGATCGACATCTTCTGCTACCGCCGCTTCGGCCACAACGAGGGCGACGAGCCGGCCTTCACCCAGCCGCTGATGTACAAGAAGATCCGCAGCCACCCGACGACGCTGGAGACCTACGCCAGGCGCCTCGAGAGCGAGGGCGTGATCAAGCCGGGCGAGGTCGACGAGATCCGCGCCGCCTTCCGCGCGCGGCTCGACGGCGAGTACGAGAGCGGGCAGGCCTACAAGCCGAACAAGGCCGACTGGCTCGACGGCCGCTGGTCCGGGATGAAGGCGTCGAAGGACGTCGACGACGCGCGCCGCGGCAAGACCGGCGTCGAGGCCGAACGCCTGAAGGAGCTCGGCCAGAAGCTCACGACGCTGCCGGAAGGCTTCAAGGCCCACCGCACCATCCAGCGCCTGCTCGAGAACCGGCGCAAGATGACGGAGACCGGCGAGGGGATCGACTGGGCCATGGCCGAGGCGCTCGCCTTCGGCTCCCTGCTCCTCGACGGCAAGCCGGTGCGCCTGTCCGGCCAGGACGTGGAGCGCGGCACCTTCAGCCAGCGTCACGCGGTGCTGGTCGATCAGGAGACCGAGGCCCGCGCGGTGCCGCTCAACGCGCTCGGCGACGACCAAGCGCCGTTCGAGGTCATCAACTCGATGCTCTCGGAGGAGGCGGTGCTCGGCTTCGAGTACGGCTACACGCTGGCCGAGCCGAACGCGCTGACGCTCTGGGAGGCGCAGTTCGGCGACTTCGCCAACGGCGCGCAGGTGATCGTCGACCAGTTCCTGTCGTCCGGCGAGCGCAAGTGGCTGCGCATGTCCGGACTCGTGATGCTGCTGCCGCACGGCTATGAAGGGCAGGGGCCGGAGCATTCCTCCGCCCGTCTCGAGCGCTACCTCCAGATGTGCGCCGAGGACAACATGCAGGTCGCGAACTGCACGACGCCGGCGAACTACTTCCACATCCTGCGCCGCCAGCTCGTCCGCGACTTCCGCAAGCCGCTGATCCTGATGACGCCGAAGTCGCTGCTCCGCCACAAGCGGGCGGTGTCGCCGCTGTCGATGATGGAGGCGGGCACCTCGTTCCACCGCCTGCTGTGGGACGACGCCCAGCTCAGCCCCGGCTCGACGCTCCAGCTCAAGCCGGACGCCGAGATCCGCCGCGTCGTGCTGTGCTCGGGCAAGGTCTATTACGACCTGTTCGAGGAGCGCGAGAAGCGCGGCGTCGACGACGTCTACGTCCTGCGCGTGGAGCAGCTCTACCCGTTCCCGGCCAAGGCGCTGACCAACGAGCTGTCGCGGTTCAAGAACGCCGAGGTGGTGTGGTGCCAGGAGGAGCCCAAGAACATGGGCGCCTGGAACTTCGCGGAATCCTATGTGGAGTGGGCGATGAACACGGCGGGCCTCGCCGCGAAGCGGCCGCGCTACGCCGGACGCCCGGCTTCCGCCGCGACCGCGACCGGCCTGATGTCCAAGCATCTGGCGCAGCTGCAGGCCTTCCTGAACGACGCGCTCGGCGCGTGAGCCGTCGGGCGGGACCGAACTGACGACGTGACGAACTGGGCGAGCGGGCGGAGGAGCCTGCTCCATGGGAGACTTCGATGGCGACCGAAATCCGCGTGCCGACGCTCGGCGAATCCGTGACCGAAGCCACGATCGGCCGGTGGTTCAAGAAGCCGGGCGAGGCGGTCGCGGCCGACGAGCCGGTCGTCGAGCTCGAGACCGACAAGGTGACGCTCGAGGTGCCGGCGCCCGCCGCCGGCGTCCTCGGCGCGATCGAGGCGAACGAGGGCGACACGGTCGGCGTGGACGCGCTCCTCGGCTCGATCGAGGCCGGCGACGGCGCGGCCCCCGCGCCGAAGGCCGAGGCCAAGCCGGCCGAGCCGGCGAAGGCTCCCGCGCCCGCCATCAAGGACGACGCCAACGAGACCAAGCCCAAGGAGGCGCCGAAGGCCAACGGGGGCGCGGCGGCCGACTCCGGCCCCGCGGTGCGGCGCATCGCGGCCGAGAGCGGCGTCGATCCGGCGGGCGTGCAGGGCAGCGGCAAGGACGGCCGCGTGACCAAGGGCGACATGCTGGTCGCGGTCGAGGGCGGCGCGAAGGCGCCGGCGCCGCAGCCGGCCGTGCAGGCGCGCGCGCCGTCCGCGCCGGACGCCGCCGCCCGCGAGGAGCGCGTCAAGCTGACGAAGCTGCGCCAGACCATCGCGCGCCGGCTCAAGGACGCCCAGAACACCGCCGCCATGCTGACGACCTTCAACGAGGTCGACATGACCGAGGTCATGGCGCTGCGCGCGAAGTACAAGGACGTGTTCGAGAAGAAGCACGGCGTGAAGCTGGGCTTCATGGGCTTCTTCGTGAAGGCGGTGATCCAGGCCCTGAAGGACATCCCGGCGGTGAACGCCGAGATCGACGGGACCGACCTCGTCTACAAGAACTACTACCACGTCGGCATCGCCGTCGGCACGGACAAGGGCCTCGTGGTGCCGGTGGTGCGCGACGCCGACGCGCTCGGTCTCGCCGGGATCGAGAAGAAGATCACGGACTTCGGCAGGCGGGCTCGCGATGGCAAGCTCGGCATCGAGGAGATGCAGGGCGGCACCTTCACGATCACCAACGGCGGCATCTACGGCTCGCTGATGTCGACCCCGATCCTGAACGCGCCGCAGTCGGGCATCCTCGGCATGCACAAGATCCAGGAGCGGCCGATGGCGATCGGCGGCAAGGTCGAGGTCCGGCCGATGATGTATCTGGCGCTGAGCTACGACCACCGCGTGGTCGACGGCAAGGAGGCGGTCACCTTCCTCGTGCGCGTCAAGGAGAGCCTCGAGGATCCGTCGCGCCTCGTCATGGACCTCTGAGGACGGCGTCTTGCAGCCGCCCCCGCCGCGCTTCGTCCCGTCCGGGGACCCGTTTCCCGAGCCCTGGGACGAGGAGGCGGGCGCGTGGCTCGTCGGCAAATACGCGCTCGTCGGCGTGATCTTCGCCGACGGCGACGGCGAACGGCTCGGCCAGTATCACGGCCGGATCGTCTCGGCGGACCCGGCCGACGGGATCGCGATCGCCTGCGAGGGCGACTGCGCGGGCGACAGCCTGGTGATGCCTCCGACGCTTGGCTGGTTCGGCGCGGCTCAGCCGGGCGAGTACCGGCTGCGCGCGACCGGCGAGCTGGTGGTCAATCCCGACGTGCTGTCGTCCTGGCGCATCGCGCGTGACGAGCGATGACGGCGGACGCGCCCGAAGTCGCCGCCGCAATCGCGGCGCGCAGGACGTCCCTCGACCGGCAGTCCGTCGCGGCGGCGCTCGGCATGGCGGTGGTGGCGTTGATCTTCACGTACGACGGCGCCGACCACGACCGCACCGTTCAGGGCATGATCGACATCCTGCCGTGGCTCGTCGGACTGTCGCTTGCGATCTTCGCCTTCAACCGCTGGACGCTCTCGATCCAATCGAAGCTCATCCGGCGCGAGTTCGACGGGGCCGCCGCCCGGAGCGCCGCTCCGCCCCGACATGATCGATCCAGGAAGAATCGGAACTGAGACATGGCTGACACCACTGGCGCCTACGACCTCATCGTCATCGGAACCGGCCCCGGCGGCTATGTCGGCGCCATCCGCGCCGCCCAGCTCGGCCTCAAGGTCGCGGTGGTGGAGAAGCGCGCCACCCATGGCGGCACCTGCCTGAACGTCGGCTGCATCCCGTCCAAGGCGCTGCTGCACGCCTCCGAGCTGTTCGAGGAGGCGGGGCATAAGTTTGCGGGCATGGGCATCGAGGTCGGCGCGCCGAAGCTCGACCTTGCGAAGATGATGGCGTTCAAGGACGAAGGCGTCGCGGGCAACACCAAGGGCGTCGAGTTCCTGCTCAAGAAGAACAAGATCGACGCCTTCCACGGAACGGGGAAGATTCTCGGACCCGGCAAGGTCGAGGTCACGCCCGAGGGCGGCGAGGCGAAGACGCTCCAGACCAAGGCGATCGTCATCGCCACCGGCTCGGACGTGGCGAAGCTCAAGGGGCTCGACATCGACGAGCAGACGATCGTCTCCTCCACCGGCGCGCTGACGCTCGGCAAGGTTCCGGGCAAGCTGCTGGTGGTGGGCGCCGGCGTGATCGGGCTGGAGCTCGGCTCGGTGTGGCGCCGCCTCGGGTCGCAAGTCACGGTCGTCGAGTTCCTCGACCGCATCCTGCCGGGGATGGATACCGACGTCGCCAAGCAGTTCCAGCGCCTGCTTGAGAAGCAGGGCGTGGCGTTCAAGCTCGGCTCCAAGGTCACGGCCGCGGAGAAGGCGGGCGATGGCCTCAAGGTCACGATCGAGCCGGCCAAGGGCGGCGAAGCCGCGACGCTCGACGCCGACGTCGTGCTGGTCGCGATCGGCCGCGTTCCCTACACGGCCGGGCTCGGCCTCGAGGAGGCCGGCGTCGCGCTGGACGAGCGCGGCCGGGTCAAGACCGACGGCCACTTCAAGACCAGCGTGGACGGGATCTACGCCATCGGCGACGTCATCGCCGGCCCGATGCTCGCCCACAAGGCCGAGGACGAGGGCGTGGCGATCGCCGAAATCCTCGCCGGCAAGTCCGGCCACGTGAACTACGACGTCATTCCGAGCGTGGTCTACACCTATCCGGAGGTCGCCTCGGTTGGAAAGACCGAGGACGAGCTGAAGGCCGCGGGCGTCGGCTACAAGGCGGGCAAGTTCCCCTTCACCGCCAACGGCCGGGCCAAGGCCAACGGCACGACGGAGGGCTTTGTTAAGGTGCTGGCCGACGCCAAGTCCGACAAGGTGCTCGGCGTGCACATCGTCGGCCCCCGCGCCGGCGACCTGATCGCGGAGGCGGCGATCGCCATGGAGTTCGGCGCGTCGTCGGAGGACATCGCCCGCACCTGCCACGCCCATCCCACGCTGGCCGAGGCGGTGAAGGAAGCCGCGCTCGCCGTCGAGGGCCGCGCCATCCACATGTGATCTGGCCGCGAACTGCACGTTGATTGTACATTAAATAGATAGAATGTAGTTGCAATCGCTGTGCGGCCGACGTTCCATGCGCCTGAACCTCAAGCGCACGGGAACGTCATGCCTCATCTTCGCTCCGCATTCCGGCCGGTCAGCCGCCGTCTGGCGCTCGCCTTCGTCTCCGTCGCGCTGTCGGGCCTGACGGTCGCGGGAGCGCGCGCCGACGACACGATCCGCATCGGCTACCAGCGCTCCTCCACGCTGACGACGCTGCTGAAGACCAGCGGCGAGCTGGAGGCGGCTCTGGCGAAGCAGAACGTCAAGGTGACCTGGCACGAGTTCACCAGCGGCCTGCCTTTGCTGGAGGCGCTCAACACCGGCAATGTGGACTTCAGCGCCGACGTGGCGGACACGGTGCCGGTGTTCGCTCAGGCGGCCGGCGCCAAGCTGACCTATGTGGCGGAGGAGGCGGCCTCGCCGGCGGCGCAGGCGATCCTCGTTCCCGCGAACTCGCCGATCACCTCGGTCGCTGAGCTCAAGGGCCGCAAGATCGCCGTCACCAAGGGGGCCGGCAGCCACTATCTGCTGCTCGCGGCGCTGACGAAGGCGGGCGTCTCGATCAAGGACGTCACGCCCGCCTACCTCACGCCCGCGGACGGCCGCGCCGCCTTCATCGGCGGCAATGTCGACGCGCTGGTGGTGTGGGACCCGTTCCTCGCGAGCACGCAGGCCCAGTCCGGCGCGAAGGTGCTGCAGAACGGCGAGGGCCTCTCGGGCTACAAGCGCTACTACCTCACGACCGACGCCTTCGCGAAGCGGAACGGCCCGGCGCTCGAGACCATCGTCACCCAGCTCAAGGCCAAGGGCGCCTGGGTGAAGGCCAACCCCAAGGAGGCCGCCGAGCAGCTCGCCGGGCTCTGGAAGATCGACGCGGCGGTGGTCGAGCAGGGCAACGCGCGCCGCTCCTACCAAGTCGCGACGGTGACGAAGGACGGCCTCGCCGAGCAGCAGAAGATCGCCGACGCCTTCTTCGCCGAAGGCCTGTTCCCGAAGTCGATCGTCACTGGCGAGACGGCCATCTGGCAGCCGGTCAGCCAGTGACGCCGGACAGCCCTCAACCGGCCTCCGCGGCCTTGCGCGCCGCGTAGGCCTGCATGTGGGCGTAGGCGAGCGCGAGCGTCGGGACCGCGACGCCCGCCGCGCGGCCGCGGTCGCGCAGGTCGCCGAGGATGTGGTCGTGCTCGGTGCGGCCGCCGCTCTCGACGTCGCGCAGCATGGAGGCGGTGGCGGGCGAGCCGGCGGCGGTCAGCATGCCGAGGCTCTGCGCCAGGAACGCCTCGCGCGGGACATGGCCGTTCGCGGCCGAGACGGCGGCGCATTCGTCGAGCAGCGCCTGCGCGATCGCCGGGCCGTCGTCGGTCTGCATGATCGCGCCGACAGGAGCGCGCATCAGGCAGGTCAGCCCGGCGAAGGCCGCCAGCATGGTGAACTTCTCCCACATGTCCTGCATCACGTCGGCGCTCAGCTCCGGCGCGAAGCCGCCCTTCAGCAGCTCGGCGTGGAGCGCCGCGGCGCGCGCCTCCTGCGCGGGGTCCCGCGCGCCAAGCACGAAGCGGTGCAGCTTGTTCAGGTGCCGGATGGTCCCGTCGGCCGCCATGGTCACGCCGATATGGGCGACGCCGCCGAGCACCCGCTCGCGCCCGAAGGCGGCGTCGAGCGCATCGAGATGGCGGACGCCGTTCAGCAGCGGCAGCACGAGCGTTTCGGGGGCGACGGCCGGACGCACGGCGTCGATCGCGCTGTCGAGGTCGTAGGCCTTACAAGACAGCAGCACGGCGTCGAACGTCTCCGAAGCATCGGTCACGAAGGCGACCGGCCGGCGCACGTCGCCAAGCGGGCTCGTGAGCGTCAGCCCGTCGCGGGCCAGCCGTTCGGCGCGGGCGGGGCGAACGAGGAAGGTCACGTCGACGCCGGCTTCCGCCAGACGCGCGCCGTAGTACCCGCCGATGCCTCCGGCGCCGAGAATGAGAAGCCGCATGACGTCGATCCTCCGAGAGCCGCGGGCGGAGGCCTGTTCTACAGGGAGCTCGTCTCCCACCTCAAACCAATGCTTGTGATGTTCCGCTCGCCCTTTGGCGATGACAGGCGCGTGGCCTGTCGCTGGGCGGGTAGCGACCTACCTCACGACGGAACAACGACAACAACAGCTCATTGGAAGGAAACGCGGGATGAGAACGAACCTGACATGCGCGGCGCTCGCGGCGGCGTTCGCGGGGCTCGGTAGCGCCGCCTGGGCCGCGCCGATCAAGGTCGCGGCCTTCGAATTCGAGCTGCTCGACACCAGCGCGGAGGGCGACATCCGCGGCGCCGCGCGGCCGGACGAACTCCAGCGGATCGACCAGGTCTCGGCGCAGTTGCGTACGTTCCTGACATCGAAGGGGCTTGAGCTGGTCGACGTCGCGCCAGCGCAAAAGGACATCGACGCCCAGAAGCTCATGACCTGCGGCGCCTGCCCCGCCGGCATCGCGAAGACGCTCGGCGCCGACTATTCCGCCATCGGCTACGTGCAGAAGGTGTCGAACCTCATCCTCAACCTGAACGTCGAGATCCGCGACGCGCGCACGGGCGAGGTCGTGCGCAAGGGCAGCGCCGACATCCGCGGCAACACCGAGGAATCCTGGCGCCACGGCCTGAGCTATCTCATGCGCCACACCATCCTCGAACAGCCGCTGCCGCCGGTCAAAGCCCCGTGAGGCGCTGCGACCGGCGTGCGTTCGGGCAAGAAGATTGGAGGATCAGGCAAGCCGTTGTCTGGAACTGGTCAAAACCAAAGTCTAGGCTCCCGCCATCCAGCGCCGTCCCGAACGGAGGGCGCGACGCGGACCGATGGGTCCGCCATGCGAGGTCGCCATCATGATCAAGCTCAAAGTGAACGGAGAGGTGCGCACGGTCGACGTCGAGGACGACACCCCGCTGCTGTGGGTGCTCCGCGACGAGATCGGGCTCACGGGAACCAAGTTCGGCTGCGGCGTCGCCCAGTGCGGCGCCTGCACGGTGCACATGGACGGCCAGCCCGTCCGCTCGTGCCTCACCTCCGTCGCCGACGTCGGCGACTCCGAGATCGTCACCATCGAAGGCCTCGTGGGCGCGAACGCCAGCAAGGAGGCGCAGGCCGTGCAGGCCGCCTGGCGCGCGCTCGACGTGGTGCAGTGCGGCTACTGTCAGTCCGGCCAGATGATGTCGGCCGCGGCGCTGCTGACCGAGAACAAGAAGCCGACCGACGAGGACATCGACGCGGCCATGAGCGGCAACGTCTGCCGCTGCGCCACCTATGTCCGCATCCGTGCGGCGATCCACGACGCCTCGCGCCGGCTGGAGGCCTGATCCGATGAACGCTCCCACCAGAGTTCCCGCGAAGGGCCAGCCCTTCGACCTCAACCGCCGCGGCTTCCTCGCGGTCGCCGGCGGCGCCGGCCTCGGGCTGATGATCGGCCTCAGGGCCACGCCTGCCGGCGCCGCTGCCGGTCCCGTCCGGTTCAACCCCTTCGTCAAGGTCGCGCCGGACGGCGCGGTGACGGTGATCGTCAAGCATCTCGACAAGGGCCAGGGCGTCGCGACCGGCCTCGCCACCATCGTCGCCGAGGAGATGGACGCCGACTGGGCGACCATCCGCACCGAATTCGCGCCGGCCAATCCGGAGCTCTACGCCAACCTCGCCTTCAAGGCGCAGGGCACCGGCGGCTCGACCTCGATCGCCAACTCCTGGGACCAGTACCGCACCGCGGCCGCGACCGCGCGCGCGGCGCTGGTGAAGGCCGCCGCGGATGAGTGGAAGGTGCCGGTCGGCGAGATCAAGGTCGAGAGCGGCGTCATCAGCCATCCCTCGGGCAAGAAGGGCTCGTTCGGCCAGTTCGCCGACAAGGCCGGAGCCGCGCCCGAGCCGGTCGCCGCCCCGCAGGCGCCCCAGTTCAAGGACCCGAAGGACTACCGCCTGATCGGCAAGGAGGGCGTCCACCGCGTCGACAACGACGCCAAGACCGACGGCACGGCGATCTACACCCAGGACCTCAAGTTCCCGGGCATGCTGGTCGCGGTGGTGGCGCATCCGCCGAAGTTCGGCGCCAAGCCGAAGTCGTTCGACGACGCCGAGACGAAGAAGGTCAAGGGCGTCGAGCGCGTCGTCCAGATCCCGACCGGCGTCGCGGTGCTGGCGAAGTCGACCTGGGCGGCGATCAAGGGCCGCAACGCTCTGAAGGTCGAGTGGGACGAGACCGGCGCCGAAACGCGTGGCTCCGAGGCGATGCTCGCGGCGTGCCGCGAGGCCGTCGCCAAGCCCGGCGTCGCGACCGCGACCAACGCCGGCGACGCCGAGGGCGCGCTGAAGGGCGCGGCCAAGGTGATCGAGGCGGACTTCGCCTTCCCCTATCTCGCCCACGCCGCCATGGAGCCGCTCAACGCCTGCGTTGAGCTGAAGGACGGCGCGGTGAAGATCACCACCGGAGCGCAGTTCCAGTCGATCGACCTCGCGGTCGCATCGCAGGTCGCGGGCGTGCCGATGGACAAGGTCACCATCGACACGGTCTGGGCCGGCGGCTCGTTCGGCCGCCGCGCGGTGCCGAACTCGGACTACATCGCCGAGGCGATCACGATCGCGAAGGCGAGCGGCCTGACGACGCCGATCAAGCTGGTCTGGACCCGCGAGGACGACATGAAGGGCGGCTATTACCGCCCGATGTACGCCCACAAGGTGAAGGCCGCGATCGGGCCGGACGGCATGCCTGTGGCCTGGCATCACCGCATCGCCGGCCAGTCGATCATGACCGGCACCGCGATGGAGGCGATGCTGGTGAAGGACGGCGTCGACGACACCTCGGTCGAGGGCGCGTCGAACCTCGCCTACGCCGTGCCGAACCTGAAAGTCGAGCTCACCACCATCAAGACCGGCGTGCCGGTGCTGTGGTGGCGTTCGGTCGGCCACACCCACACCGCGCATGCGGTGGAGTCCGTGATCGACGAACTCGCCTACGCCGCCGGCAAGGACCCGGTCGAGTACCGGCTTGCGCTGCTGAAGGACAAGCCGCGCCACACCGCGGCGCTGAAGCTCGCGGCGGAGAAGGCCGACTGGAAGGGGCCGCAGAGCCTCGGCAAGGGCAAGGGCCGTGGCGTCGCCGTGCATGAGAGCTTCGCCTCCTACGTGGCGCAGATCGTCGACGTCTCGATCCAGGGCGACGGTTCGGTGAAGGTCGACCGCGTCGTCGCCGCGATCGACTGCGGGCTCGTGGTCAATCCGGACGTCGTGCGCTCCCAGATCGAGGGCGGCGTCGGCTACGGCCTCGGGGCCGCGCTGCGCAACGCCATCACGCTCGCCGACGGCGAGGTGGAGCAGGGCAACTTCGACAGCTACGAGCCGCTTCGCATCACCGACATGCCCAAGGTCGAGGTCCATATGGTCCCGAGCGGCGAGAAGCCGACCGGCGTCGGCGAGCCGGGCGTGCCGCCGCTCGCGCCGGCGCTCGCCAACGCGATCTTCGCCGCGACCGGCAAGCGCGTCCGCGACCTGCCGCTCGGCGACCAGAAGTTCACGAGCGCCTGACGACGCGCCTCGCGCAAAGTAAGCGGACGGCCGGGCGCAAGCCCGGCCGTTTTCGTTTCCCGAGGGCGCGGGCGGTGGCGTTTTCCCGCCGCCTGCGGCATATCGCGGGCCATGAGCCTCGAAGTCATCACCTTCGGCTGCCGGCTGAACGCCGTGGACGGCGAGACCATCCGCGCCCATGCGCGCGGACGGGACGACCTCGTCGTGGTCAACGCCTGCGCGGTTACGGCGGAGGCGAGCCGCCAGGCCCGGCAGGCGGTGCGGCGCGCCGCGCGCGCGCGGCCGCACGCCGAGATCGTGGTGACGGGCTGCGGCGCGCAGATCGAGCCCGCGGCGTTCGCGACGATGCCGGAGGTCTCGCGCGTCGTCGGCGCCGACCTGAAGCTGCGTCCGGAGACCTGGGCCGCGGCTCCCGGCCGCCCCCGCGTCGAGGTCGGCGACGTGTTCGAGGCCGCGGCCCCCGGGCCGCCGCCGGCGGACGCCGCGATCGTCACGCCCCGCGCCTTCGTCGCCGTGCAGACCGGCTGCGACCATCGCTGCACCTTCTGCGTCATCCCCTTCGGCCGCGGCGCGTCGCGCTCCACGCCGAAGGAGCTGGTGATCGCGGAGGTGCGCCGGGTGCTGGACCTGGGCGCGAAGGAGGCGGTGCTCACGGGCGTCGACCTCACCGCCTGGGGGCTCGATCTCGGCCATGGCGAGCGGCTGGGCGATCTCGTGCGCGCCGTGTTGAAGGCCGTTCCCGAACTGCCGCGGCTGCGATTGTCCTCGCTCGACGCGGTCGAGGTCGACGACGCGCTGCTCGCGGCCTTCGCGGAGGAGGAGCGGCTCGCGCCCCATCTCCACCTCTCGCTGCAGTCCGGCGACGACATGATCCTGAAGCGGATGAAGCGCCGGCACTCCCGCGCCGACGCCGTCCGCTTCTGCGAGGCGGTGCGGCGGGCGCGGCCCGACGTCGCCTTCGGCTGCGACGTGATCGCGGGCTTCCCGACCGAGACCGACGCGATGTTCGAGAACACGCGAGCGGCGCTCGAGGACTGCGGCGTCGCCTACGCCCACGTGTTCCCCTTCTCCGCGCGGCCGGACACGCCGGCGGCCCGCATGCCGCAGACGCCCGCCGAGGTCGTGAAGGC
Organism: Methylopila turkensis; assembly: GCF_027922325.1. Classification (GTDB taxonomy): domain Bacteria; phylum Pseudomonadota; class Alphaproteobacteria; order Rhizobiales; family Methylopilaceae; genus Methylopila; species Methylopila turkensis. Next base: position 916,765 of record NZ_BSFL01000002.1, on the reverse strand, counting down.
CCGCGCCGCGGCCCTGCGCCGGACCGGCGACGACCTGCTGGCGCGCCATCTCGCCGCCCATGTCGGCCGCAACCTCTCCGTGCTGTCGGAAGGGCGCGGCCTCGCCCGCGCCGCCGATTTCTCCCTCGTTCGCCTCCGCCATGATGCGCTTAAGGGCGCCACGCTCGACGTGCGCGTCGCGGGCCATGACGGCCGCGCCCTCGTCGCCGCGTGACTTCCTCAGAGCCCCGGAAAACCGCCCCATGACCGACGCCCAAGGCTCCAAGACCTGGTTTTCCCGGCTGCGCGACGGTCTCGCCAAGACCTCGGACCAGCTCACCCGCGGGATCACGGACCTCTTCACCAAGGAGAAGTTCGACGCCGCGACGCTGGACGAGCTTGAGGACCTGCTGATCCAGTCCGATCTCGGCCTCGCCGCCGCCGAGCGCATCACCGCGGCGGTCGGCCGCGCGCGCCACGCCCGCCAGCTCGACGGCGAGAGCGTGCGCGCGATCGTGGCGCAGGAGGTGGCGAAGACGCTCGCGCCGGTGGCGATTCCGCTCGACCCGCCGGAAAGCGCGCGGCCGGCGGTCATCCTCGTGGTCGGCGTCAACGGCTCGGGCAAGACCACGACCATCGGCAAGCTCGCCGAGACCTATCGCACCGCCGGCATGAAGATCGTACTGGCGGCGGGCGACACCTTCCGCGCCGCCGCCGTCGAGCAGCTCGCCGTGTGGGCGGAGCGGGCGGGGGCGATCTTCATCTCCAAGGAGACCGGCGCGGACGCCGCCGCGCTCGCCTACGAGGCCTACGCCAAGGCGCGGGCGGAGAACGCCGACCTTCTGATCATCGACACCGCCGGCCGGCTGCAGAACAAGGCCGGCCTGATGGCCGAGCTCGAGAAGATCGTGCGCGTGCTGAAGAAGTTCGACGCCGAGGCGCCGCATGCGAGCCTGCTGGTGCTCGACGCCACCACCGGCCAGAACGCGCTCGGCCAGGTCGAAGCCTTCGGCAAGGTCGCCGGCGTCACCGGCCTCGTCATGACCAAGCTCGACGGCACCGCCCGCGGCGGCATTCTCGTCGCGGTCGCCGAGAAGTACCGCCTGCCGGTGCATTTCATCGGCGTCGGCGAGGGCGTCGACGACCTCGAACCGTTCGACGCCGACGATTTCGCCCGCGCGCTGGTGGGGCTGCCGCGGGTCGAGAAGGACTACAGTTTCTAGCCTCTCAGATCTCGCCGACCACGCGGTCGCGCCCGGCGCGCTTGGCGGCGTAGAGCCGGGCGTCGGCCTGCGCCAGCGTTGGGCCGAGGTCGCCCGCGCCCGGCAGCGAGGTCGCGACCCCGATGCTGACGGTGACGCGGCGGTCGGGATCGTGCGCGAACGCCTCCGCCACCGCCGCGCGGAGCCGCTCGGCGAGCGCCAGCGCGCCGGGATGGTCGAGCCCTTCGCACAGCGCGACGAACTCCTCCCCGCCGTAGCGGAACACCCCGTCGCCGGCGCGCACCGCGCCGCTCAGGGCGCGCGCCACGGTCGCGAGGATCTCGTCGCCCGCGGCATGGCCGTGGAGGTCGTTCGCAGCCTTGAAATGGTCGACGTCGACCATGGCGAGGCTGACGGGCCGCGGGTCGACGCTACGGCGTTCGAGCCGCCGCTGCCGGAGCTCCTCGAACGCCGTGCGGGTGCCGGCGCCCGTCAGGTTGTCGATCGCGGCGCGCGCCAGAAGGTCTTCGTAGCGGGCGCGGTAGGTGAGGATGTCGAACACGTCGCGCAGGCGCCGGCTGGACAGCGCCGGCCGATCCGCCGGCTCCACGAAGCCGAGATAGAGCGCGATCAGCGCGCTGTAGACCGCCGCGGCGCCCATCTTGGCGGCCCAGCCGCCGGACAGCGCGTCGAACGGCGTTCCGGTGACCCAGTGCAGCACGGGGAAGAAGGCGAGCTGGTCGAAGGTCAGCACCAGGCAGGAGCTCGCCAGCAGCGCCGGCAGCGCCCGCCGTCGGAACGCGCGGAACAGCCGCTCGTACAGCAGGATCAGCGCGATCACGTCCACGAACAGCAGCAGCGTTCCCCACACCATGAGGATGCCGATCTGGTCGATGAAGCGCATGTCGGCCTGGTAGCCGGGCAACGGGGCCAGCGTCTCGTGCTGCCGCAGGATCAGCGCCAGGCCGACCAGCAGCAGGTTGCCGATCATCAGACCGTAGATCGGCTGCCGCACCGTCTCGGCGTCCTCGCGGACGTAGAGCAGCAAGAACATCATCAGCTTGCCGGAGAACAGCACGGTCGAGCCCGGCGACAGCAGGCCGAAGGGCAGCTCGATGAAGAACACGGCCGCGAGGTAGGTCTCGAGGAAGTGCATCACCCCGAGCGCGCACACGAACAGGCCGATGCCATAGGCGAAGCGCGCGCGCAGAAGCGCCGCCATGACGCCGAAATACAGCAGCGCCTGGAGGGTGAGGAGAAAAACGCCGTTCATCACAAGCCGCCAAAGAGCGAGAGGTCCCGCTCTCCCGCGCGCTTTGGCTAGCTGAATCTCTCCCGGCTGTCACATCGCGAAGCGTTAGAACGGCAGGGCGGCCGCCTCGGCGATGAAGCGGTGGAGGCCGAACGACATCAGTGCGACGCCGGCGGCGAGCCGGCACGCCTGCGCGATCCGGACGCCCGACGGCGTTCCGCGCCGCAGCGCGCGCATGCCGGCGCCGCCGATCACCGCGACCGCCGCGAACCACACGGCGGCCATCGCGAACACGGCCGCTCCGAGCGCGACGCGCTCAAGCGTCGTCACCGTTCCCGCGGCGGTCGCGGCGGCCGCAAGGAAGAACAGCGCCGTTATCGGATTGCCGATCGACGTAGCGAGCGCGATTCGGAAATGGGCGGTCTCCCGCTTGGCCTTGACTGGCTGTTCGGTCACAGGCCTCGCCGCGCTCGTCAGCGTTCGGAAGCCGAGCGCGGTCACGAGCGCGCCGAAGGCGAGGCGGCTGAAGCTGATCAGCGGTTCGGAGGGCGTCAGCGCGGAGCCCGCGAGAAAGGCGGCCAGGGCGAGCGTCGCCGCGCCGCTGGCGACGCCCAGCGCGGAGGACAGAGCCACCCGCTGCGATCCGGAGCAGGCCGCGTCGAGCACGAGGAGAAAGTTCGGTCCGGGCGTGAGCATCACCGCGACATAGGCCGTCACGATGGCGATCCATGTCGGCGCGTCGTTCGCGAATAGCGCCATTGCGTTTGTGCCCCGCTTCTCGGCGGAGCCATATAGATACCAATAAAATCCAAAATCAATCCAGAATCGAGCGGTCGATCGCTTTCTCGGCCGTCGGGCCGGTCGCGTCCCACCCTCCCGCGCGGGGCGCGGCGGTCGTCAGAGCCAGAGCTTCCAGGAGAGGATCCATGCGGCCGGGCCAAGCCGAAGAGAGGACCAGGCGGCAAGCGATTCGCGGTGGAAAATGGAGGCGCTCGCGTATTGGAGCGCGACGCGCGCGGGTCCTGCGCGCGATCCCGATGGCCTCGGTCGCTGCGCGGCATTCCGGCGCGACCAGACGCCTAGCGCCTGCGGGGGCGCCCGAAACCCGGAAGTCGACTTCCGGGTTTCGGGCTGGATCGTCGATGCCTAGGACAGAGGCGTGGTCAGGTCAGAACGGGACTTACTTGGCGTCCTTGCACCAGGAGGCCGAGGCCTCGCGGCACCGCGCGGTGTAGCTCTGCGCCAGCTTCTCGGCCGCAGCCCACTCCTCTTCGTCGATGCCGTTGTCGCTGTTCGAATCCATCGCGGTGAACACCGGCGCCGGATCGAGCTTCAGCTTGCCGACGTTCTTCTCCCATTCGACGCGGCTGATGCGGCCGCTGCCGTCGGCGTCGAGGGTCTTGAACGCGGCCCACTCGGCGGCCACGGCGGCCGTTCCCGAGAGCAACAGGACCGATGCGAAAGCGACCAAAGACTTGGTCATGGCGTTTGTACTCCCCAGAGCGTCGTTTATGCGGCGCCGCCTGTGTTCTGACGGCGCTCGCGCCCCCTTTTCGGGTGGCTTATCAACGGACACTCACTGCCAAAGCTTAGGCAATGGCACATTTTCCATTTCTGTCGGGAAGTATTGCAAAAGCGGCGGAGGCGCCGATGATTGACGTGTATCGTCTGATGCTTGGGCGGCGCGCGACCGGTCCTTGAGGCGATAGCAATACGTCTGATGGGTGTTCTTCAGGTTGGCCGCGCGGCAGGCACCGCCAAAGAAAAAGGCCCCGCAGCGACGCTGCGGGGCCCGGTTCGGTCAGCCGAAGAACTTACCAGCCGAACTTATAGGAGACGCCGACCATCACGCGATGCTCGTCGTAGTCGCTGCGCACGCGGGCGCCGGCGACGCGGAAGCTGTCCTTGCCGAAGTCGCTGTAGCGATACTCGGCCCGCACCGCGATGTTGTCGGTCGCGGCGTACTCGACGCCGCCGCCGACGGTCCAGCCGACCGCGGTCTTGCTGTCGCGGCCGAAGCCACGGACGCGGACTTCACGATCAGCGTAGGCGACGCCGGCCGCGCCGTAGACCAGGAAGCGGTCGAAGGCGTAGCCGATGCGGGCGCGGGTCGCGCCGGTCCAGTCGGTCTGGGTCCGGCCGCGGACGCCCAGGACGCTCCGGCTGGCGTCGATGTCGGCGTAGTTGAAGTCGGTCTCGATGCCGAGCACGACCGGCGAGCCGTCGAGCTGGAAGTTGTAGCCGGCGTAGGCGCCGACCACGAAGCCGTCCGGGCTGGAGCTGACGCGGCCGCCGAGGGCGCGGAACTTGGCGTCGCCCCAGCTGTAGCCAGCCTGCAGGCCGACATACGGGCCGGTCCAGGTGAAGGACGGCACGAGAACGGACGGCGCGGGCTCGTAGGCGGGCAGGTCCGCCGCGAAGGCGGAGGTGGCGAGAAGCGTCGCCGCGGCGGCGACGGTGGAGCGCAGGAACATTCGGTAAAACCCCGTGAGACAAGGCCGAACGTCGGCCATGGCCCGTATGTACACTTGTTTTGCACTAAAAAAGTGCAAAAACTGCTTATGAAAGAAGCGTGTTGTCGGGCGGCAACACGGGGTCCCGCGGCGCTGTCGAAGCGCGCGAAGGCGTCCGCGCAAAGCTTCGGACGAGATCGGCCGCTACGTTCCGCCAGAGGCAATGCGCCGCGCGCCCTAAGGCCGACTGGCCGGACCTAGCGAAGATATCGAAGTGCTGCGAAGGCTGGTGCCGCAGGGGAGGATTGAACTCCCGACCTCACCATTACCAATGGTGTGCTCTACCACTGAGCTACTGCGGCGTCGGCCGGCGAAGCAGGGGCCGGCGAAGCGCGCGGAACCTGCCACAAGGCCTTGGGCCGCGCAAGGGCGGCGGCGCGCCGTTTTCGCGCTCGCGCGCCGGCCCCGTCAGGCGGCGACGGGCAGCATGTCGGCGCGAATGACGCCCTCGTGCTCCAGCGTCGCGGGGCCCGTCATCAGGATGTGGTCGTCGCCTTCGCGCCATACGATCCGCAACGGGCCGCCCGGCAGGGTGACGACCACGTCGCGACCGGTCCGCCGGGTGCGGGCGGCGGAGACGGCGGCGGCGCAGGCGGCCGTGCCGCAGGCGAGCGTCAGCCCGGCGCCGCGCTCCCAGACCTTCAGGGTCAGCGCCGACTTCGACGTGACCTTCGCGAGCGAGATGTTGGCGCGCTCCGGGAAGATCGGGTGGTTCTCCAGCATCGGCCCCACGCGGCGCAGGTCGACGACGTTGAGGTCGTCGACCCAGAAGATCGCGTGCGGGTTGCCGACATTGGCGACCGAAGGCGAGTGGATCAGCGGGGCGTCGATCGGGCCGACCTGCAACTCGATCGCGCGGGTGTCGGCGAACTCCTCGGCGAGCGGGATGTCGGTCCAGCCGAAGCGCGGCGCGCCCATGTCGACGGTGATCTGGTCGGGCGCGTCGCCGGCGGAGCAGGCCAGCGGGCCGGCGGCGGTCTCCAGCAGCGCCTCGCCGCGGCCGCTCTCGCGCATCAGCGCCCAGGCCACGCAGCGCGTGCCGTTGCCGCAGGCCGAGACCTCGGAGCCGTCGGCGTTGTAGATGCGCATGAAGGCGTCGGCGCCGCCGCGGCCGGGATGCAGCGCCATGAGCTGGTCGAAGCGGGTGTCGCGGCCGCGCGCCAGCGCCCTGGCCTCGTCGGCGGTCACCGGGCCGCCGCCCGCGCGCAGGTCGAGCACGAGGATCTCGTTGCCGAGACCGTTCATCTTGAGGAAGGGGCGGTCGAGAAGCGTGCTCATGGCGCGTCGGCGTGTTCGGGCGGCGGGGATCGGCCGTCCGCGTTCATATCGTGCCGTCCGCGACGAAACGCCAGCCTGCCGCGAAAACGCGGTCAGGTCGCCTGTTCGTAAGCCGCGTCGGCGGCCTCGTGCTGGGCGAAGGCTTCCGATCCCCAGCTCACGCCGAGGAGGACGAGCGCCGCGACGCCGATGCGCGATGGCCAACAGGCGAAGGCTCTGCGGACGCGGCTGCAGGATGCGATGGTGGTCAAGAAGGTCTCTCCGACGGGCTTCTAGGCCGTGCGGCGCAGGTGCGAGCGAAGGGGCCTGCTCCGCCTCGGATATGGACGCTGAAGGTCCGCCGGGACCGACGCCGACCCCCTTATTGGGCCCTCGCCGGCGCGTCGACGGACTCGACGTGTGCTCGCAGCCCGACGACATACGCCCGTTGCGGGCGGGTTGCGAGAGGCCGGCGGGACGCGCGACGCTCCGTCGCGGCTTCCGGGCCGCTCTGGACGCGTTCGGTTGACGCTCAGGCCTTGCGCCTGTAGGTAGGCGCCACGTCTGAGACCCTAGACGCCTGCGCAAGCCGCCCGTCCCATGAGTTCGGGGGGTCAACGTCCGCCGACGATCACGTCCGCGGGCGCCTTTTGCGTTGGCTGACGAGGCCGTCCGGCCCACCTGATGCGAGGCGCCCGCGCTCTCATGTTCGACACCCTGACCGACCGCCTCGGCGGCATACTGGACCGGCTGACCCGACGCGGCGCGCTGACCGAGGCGGACGTCTCGGAAGCGATGCGCGAGGTCCGCCGCGCCCTGCTCGAGGCGGACGTGGCGCTCGAGGTGGTGCGGTCCTTCGTCGACCGGGTGAAGGAGCGCGCGGTCGGCGTCGAGGTGGTGAAGTCGGTCACGCCCGGCCAGATGGTGGTCAAGATCGTCCATGACGAACTGGTCGCCATGCTGGGCGCGGACGCCCAGCCGATCAGCCTCGCCGCGGCCGCTCCGGTGCCGATCCTGATGGTCGGCCTGCAGGGCTCGGGCAAGACGACCTCCACCGCCAAGATCGCCCGCCGTCTCTCCACGCGCGACAAGCGCAAGGTGCTGATGGCCTCGCTCGACACGCGCCGTCCGGCGGCGATGGAGCAGCTCGCCACTCTTGGGCGCCAGACCGAGGTCGCGACGCTACCGATCGTGCCGGGGCAGACGGCGCTGCAGATCGCCCGCCGCGCCATGGAGGCGGGACGGCTCGGCGGCTACGACGTGGTGCTGCTCGACACCGCGGGCCGCACCACGCTCGACGAAGCCCTCATGGCCGAGGTGGTCGAGGTGAAGAAGGCGACCAACCCGCACGAGGTGCTGCTGGTCGCCGACGCCCTCACCGGCCAGGACGCCGTGACGACCGCCCGCGCCTTCGACCAGGCGGTCGGCGTCACCGGCATCGTGCTCACCCGCGTCGACGGCGACGGCCGCGGCGGCGCGGCGCTCTCCATGCGCGCGGTCACCGGCAAGCCGATCAAGCTGGTCGGCGTCGGCGAGCGCTTCGACGCGGTCGAGGACTTCGACCCGGCGCGCATCGCCAACCGCATCCTCGGCATGGGCGACGTGGTCTCGCTGGTCGAGAAGGCCGCGGCCACGATCGACGCCGAGAAGGCGGCCAAGACCGCCGAGCGCATGCGCAAGGGTCAGTTCGATCTGAACGACCTCAAGGAGCAGCTGCTGCAGATGCAGAAGCTCGGCGGCATGTCGGGCGTGATGTCGCTGATGCCGGGCGTCGCCAACCTGAAGAAGCAGATGGCGGGCGCGAACATCGACGAGAGCGTGTTCAAGCGCCAGGCCGCGATCATCGACTCGATGACCAAGGCCGAGCGTCGCAACCCCGACATCCTGAAGGCCTCGCGCAAGAAGCGCGTCGCCGCGGGCGCGGGCGCGAAGGTCGAGGACGTCAACAAGCTCCTGAAGATGCACCGCCAGATGGCGGACATGATGAAGATGATGGGCAAGGGCGCGAAGTCCGGCCGCGGCCCGCTGGCGGGGCTGGGCGCCGCGCTCGGCTTCGGCGGCGGCGCGCCGCAGATTCCGCCGGAGGCGCTCGAGGACCTGAAGGCCGGGAAGATGCCGCAAGGGTTGCCGCCCGGCTTCCCCGGCGGCGGCTTTCCCGGCGCGCCCGGCGGCCTGCCGCCTGGTTTTCCCGGCGGTCTCGGCGGCGGCCCCAAGCTGCCGGGCCTCGGCGGCGGGTTTCCCGGCGGGTTCGGGAAGAAGAAATGACGCGGCCCGTCACACACGCATCGTCATGCCCCGGCTTGTCCGGGGCATCCACCTCTCGCTGCCCAGCGCTTGACGATCGAGCCTGGATGCCCCGGACGAGCCGGGGCATGACGCAGTCCGGAAACGCAGAATTCACCTAAGGAAAGCAGAAAATGGCCCTGAAGATTCGTCTCGCCCGCGGCGGCGCCAAGAAGCGTCCGTTCTACCGCATCGTCGTCGCCGACTCGCGCTACCCCCGCGACGGCCGCTTCATCGAGCGCATCGGCACCTACAACCCGGTGCTGCCGAAGGAGGCCGAGCGCGTCGTGCTCGACGCCGAGAAGGCCAAGGAGTGGCTCGCCAAGGGCGCGACCCCGACCGACCGCGTGCACCGCTTCCTCGACCAGGCCGGCCTGCTGAAGCGCGACGCGCGCAGCAACCCGACCAAGGGCCAGCCCGGCAAGAAGGCGCAGGAGCGCGCCGACGCGGCAGCTGCCAAGTCCGCCGAAGCCGCCGAGTAAGGTTCGGCCTCCACAGGGCGTCATCCCGGCCGAAGCTGAGGCGGAGAGCCGGGATCGTCGTCTGTGCTGCGTCGGCGCGCGTCCCGTGCCGCATTTCGCGAACGATCCCGGCTCTAAGCGGCTTGCGCCGCTCCGGCCGGGATGACGGGAACGTCCCTCATGACCTCGCCTCGCCTCGTCCAGATCGGCGTGATCGGCGCCGCCCACGGCGTAAGGGGAGAGGTGCGCGTGAAGGCGTTCACCGCCGACCCGACGTCGCTCAAGGCCTATAAGCCGGTGACCACCGCGGATGGCGCGCGCGCCTTCACGGTGGCCGCCCTGCGTCGTCTCAAGGACGACATGGTCGTCGTCCGGTTCAAGGGCGTCGACACCCGCGAACAGGCCGAGGCGTTGAACGGCGTCGGCCTGTTCACGCCCCGCGAGGCGCTGCCGCCCGCGGAGGATGAGGACGAATTCTACTGGGCCGACCTGATCGGCCTCAGGGTCGAGGACATGTCCGGCGCGGTGGTTGGCGAGGTGGCGTCGGTGCAGAATTTCGGCGCCGACGACCTGCTCGAGCTGCGCCTCGCCGGCTCCCGGCGCACGGTCTACGCGCCCTTCACCCGCGAGGTCGTTCCGGTGGTCGACGTCGCTGGCGGCCGGGTCGTGATCGATCCGCCCGAAGGCCTGTTCGACGAGCCGGCCGAGGGGCCGCCCGCGTGACGCCCGTCCGCGGGCTGATCTTCGACATGGACGGCACGCTCGTGGACAACATGGCGGTCCACGACGACGCCTGGGAGGCGTGGCACGCCGAGGTTGGCCTCGCCTTCGACCGGCCGAGCTTCTTTCGCCGCACCGCCGGACGGACCAACCCCGAGATCATCAGCGAGCTCTTTCCGGATCGACCGGCGGCCGAGATCGCGGCCATGGGCGCCGCGAAGGAGGCGATCTACCGCCGGCTCTACGCGCCGCGGCTCGCGGCCCATGCTGGTTTCGCAGCGCTGATGGCGGAGGCGGACCGGCGCGGCGTGAAAGCCGCGGTCGCGACCGCGGCCCCGCCGGAGAACGTCGACTTCACGCTCGACGGGCTGGGCTTGCGCGACCGCTTCGTCGCGGTGGTGCAGCCGTCGATGGGCTACCGCGGCAAGCCGCATCCCGACATGTTCCTGGCGGCGGCGGAGAAGCTCGGCGTCAGCCCGGCGGAATGCCTGGTGTTCGAGGACGCGCCGCTCGGGGTCGAGGCGGCGCGGCGAGGCGGCATGCCGGCGGTCGCGATCACCACCACGCTGCCGGCCGAGGCCTTCGCCGAATTCCGGAACGTCCGCGCCACCGCGCCGGACTTCGTGGGGCTCGACCTCGACGCGCTGTTCGCCGGCTCTGCCTGACGCGGGCTTCAGCGCCGGCGCTGTTCGGCGAGGGTGAACCAGCCGACGCCCGCGAGCACCAGCGCCGACCCCGCGACGTCGATCGCCGTCACCCGCTCGCCGAGGAACAGCGCCGCCAGCACGAGCGTCGCGATCGGGCTCACCGTGCCGATGGCGGCGTTCGCCTGCGCCGAGATCCGGTGCAGCGCCGCCGAGAGCAGGAAGCTCGGCAGGATGGTGGCGAGCACCGCGATCATCGCGGCGCAGAGCCACGCTTTGGCGGTGAGTTCGGACAGCACGCCCACGTCGCGCACGACGAGGAACTGGACGATCGCGGCGGCGGCCGCAGCCGTCATGGCGATGCAGGTGAAGAGCTTCGGCCCGAGCTTCGCGATCTGGCCTTTGGCGAACAGCTGGTAGAGCGCGAAGGCGAGCGCGGAGGCCAGCACCAGCAGCGTTCCGGTGCGCGTGGCGTCGAAGCCCGCAGCCTCGACGTCCTTCACGAACACCAGCGCCAGCCCGGCATAGGCGAGCGCGAAGGCGAGCAGCGCCCGCGCGCGAAACGGCTGGCCGAAGAAGGCCGCGCCGAGCAGCACCGTGAACAGCGGATAGGTGAACAGGATCAACCGCTCAAACGGCGCCGAGATGTAGGCGAGGCCGAGGAAGTCGACATAGCTCGCGAACCAGTAGCCGAGCAGGCCGATGGCGAGCGAGGCCGCGAGCGTGCGCCCGTCGAGGGCTTGCGGCCGTCCTGCGCGCGCGACCGCCATCAGCCCGATCGCGACGTAGACCGGGACCGAAAGCCCCATGCGCAGCGCGAGCAGCGTCTCGGTGTCGACGCCCTCGGCGTAGGCGAACTTGATCAGGATCCCCTTGCTTGAGAACAGGATCGCGCCTGCGGCCGCGAGCGCGTACCCGGCCCAGGGCGTTTCCGGCCGGAAGCGGGTCGGGGTCGTGACGACGTCGGGATCGGCGGGCGTCGTTGTCGGCATCGGATCACCTCCCGACCGCGGGTATCACGGCGGCGCGAGGCGACAAACACTCGAGCGCGCAGGGCTGCCCTGCCGGCGCCCCGCAAACGAAGACGGCCCGGGCGTTGAGCCCGGGCCGTCGGTCTTCAGCGTCGGAGCTGGCGGGGGCTCAGGTTCCGGCGCGGTTGTCGGTCTGGGTCGAGGCCGTGGTGTTCTTCCGGGCGCAGGGCTCGGCCGAAGCAGGCGCCGCGACGGCGGCCGCAAGGGCGGCGGCGAGCAGCGTGGCGGTAAGCGTCTTCATCGTCGCTCTCCTCGTCACAGACGTCGGGCGGGATCGCCCGCGTCCCGATCAGGCTACCACTGCCGGACTCCGCGCCAAGCCCAAAGGGCGGGCGCCCGTTCACGCTTTCGCGCGCGGGGAGCGGCGTCAGGCGCGGGCGCGGGGGTGGAAGGCGGCGTGCGCCGCCATCAGCCGGGCGACGTCGACCTCGGTGTAGATCTGCGTGGTCGAAAGGCTGGCGTGGCCGAGCAGCTCCTGGATGGTGCGGAGGTCGCCGCCGCGGGCGAGCAGGTGGGTTGCGAAGGAGTGACGCAGCGCGTGCGGCGTCGCGGTGTCGGGCAGCCCGAGCGCGCCGCGCATGCGCGCCACCGCCGCCTGCACGATGCGCGGGTTGAGCGGGCCGCCCTTCGCGCCGACGAACAGCGGTCCCTCGGGCGCGAGCCGCCACGGACATTCCGCGAGATAATCCCGCACCGCCGTCTGCACCGCCGGGATCACCGGCAGCTGGCGGGTCTTGCCGCCCTTGCCGGTCACCTCGATCCGGTCGACGCCGTCCACCGGCGCCTCGCCGCGCGTCAGCGACAGGGCTTCCGAGATGCGCAGACCGCAGCCGTAGAGCAGCGCGATCACCGCCGCGTCGCGCGCCAACACCCAAGCCTCGCGCTCCTCGCCGGCGCGGGTGTCGGCGTCGGCGAGCGCGCGGGCGGCGGCGGGCGGGACCGGCTTCGGCAGGCTGCGCGGGACCTTGGGCGAGCGCACCGCGGCGAAGGCGGCGGCCTCGCCGCGGCCGGTGCGGGCGAGGAAGCGCGCGAAGGAGCGGTTCGCCGCCAGCGCCCGCATCAGCGAGCGGCTGACGAGGCCCTCGTTGCGGCGCGCGGACAGGAAGGCGCGCAGGTCGCGCGGGGTTAGCGCGACGATGTCGGCGAGGCTGGCCGGGCCGCCGAGATGGTTCTGCAGGAAGGCGAGGAACGTCCGCACGTCGCGGCCGTAGGCCTCGACCGTCTTCGGCGACAGCCGCCGTTCGGTCGCGAGATGCCGCAGCCAGTCCGCGAAGGCGGCGCAGGTGTCGGCGGCCGCGGGCGCAAGCGCGGCATTGAGGGCGTCTGTCATGACGTCAGCGTCGCTTGCGCGGCCTTAATGGCCGGTGAGCGGCGGACGCGCAAAAAATGCGGGGCTGGTGTCGGACGCGGGCCGCCCCGTCCGTCCTAGGATGCGAAACGACCGCTCAGGGAAACAGCCGCCATGACCGACGCCATCGACCCGACCCGCGATCTCGTGCTCGACCGCCTCATCGACGCTCCGCGCGAGAACGTCTACCGCTGCTGGACCGAGCCGGAGCTGCTGAAGCGCTTCTTCGCGCCGCTGCCTTACACCACCCCGCATGCGGAGCTGGACGTCCGGCCGGGCGGTTCGAACCGGATCACCATGCGCTCGCCCGAGGGACAGGACATGCCAATGTCCGGCGTCTATCTCGACGCGGTCCCGAACGAGAAGCTGGTCTTCACCGACGCCTTCACGGACGCCTGGACGCCTTCGGAAAAGCCGTTCTTCGTCGCGATCCTCACCTTCGCCGACGAGGGAGGCAAGACCCGCTACCGCGCCGTCGCCCGGCACTGGACCGCCGCGGACAGGGAAGCCCACGAGCAGATGGGCTTCCACGAGGGCTGGGGCCAGGTCGCCGACCAGCTCGAGGCGCTGGCGAAGACGCTGTGAGGCTACGCCTCAGCTCGACAGCGCGCTCGTCAGCTCCCGAAGGTTCGAGCGCATCATGTCGAGATAGGTCGCGGCGGGGCCGCCGGCGGGCGAGAGCGCGTCGGAATAGAGCGCCCCGCCGATCTTCGCGCCGGTCTCCTTGGCGATGCGCTCCGCGAGACGCCGGTCGGAGATGGTCTCGACGAACACGGCCGGGACCTTCTCGGCCTTGATCTGCCGGATGATGCGGGCGACGTCCTTGGCCGAAGCCTCGGTCTCGGTCGAGACGCCCTGCGGCGCGATCATCTCCACGCCGTAGGCAGCGGCGTAGTAGCCGAAGGCGTCGTGCGAGGTGATGATCCGGCGGCGCTCGACCGGCACCTTGGCCCATGCGGCCCGGATCTCGGCGTCGAGCGCGTTCAGCTTCTCGATATAGGCCGCGGCGTTCGCCTCGTAGGTGGCGCGGCCGTCCGGGTCTGCGGCGATCAGGCCGTCGCGGACGTTGGCGATGTAGATCTTCGCGTTCGGAACCGCCTGCCAGGCGTGCGGATCGACCTCGCCATGGTCATGCCCATGGGCGTGGCCATGCTTGTGGTCGTCCTCGTCGGACATCTCCCGCGGAGCCACGCCCTTGGCGGCGACCACGACCGGAACCTGCGCGCCGGCCGATTTGACGAGCCGCGAGATCCAGCCTTCGAGGCCGAGGCCATTCTCGAACAGCACCTTCGCCTCGGCGACCTTCCTGGCGTCCGCGGGCGAGGGCGAGAACACGTGCGCGTCGCCGTTCGGGCCGACCAGCGTCTCGACCGAAACGCGGTCGCCTCCGACCGCGGCGACGAAATCGCCGAGGATCGAGAAGGTCGCGACCGCCTTTACCTTCGCGGTCTCCGCGGCGGCGGGCAGGGTCGACAGCGCGCCGGCGACGACGGCGGCGAGAAGGGCGCGGATCCGCATGGAGCTTCTCCTCAGGAGCGAGGTCAGGCCGCCCGGTGGCGGCGGGGAGGCGCGAGGCGGCTGAGCGCGCCGCCGTGCCGGCCGAACACGAGCGAGGCGAGATAGAAGACGCCGGCCGCTAGGATGACGGTCGGGCCGGTCGGCGTTCCGAGGTGGTACGAGAGCAGCAGGCCGGCGATCGACGCGGCGACCGCGGTCCCGATCGCGACCGCGAACAGGCCGCCGAGGCTCGCCGCCCAGAACCGCGCGGTCGCGGCCGGCAGCATCATCACGCCGACCGCGAGCAGGGTGCCGAGCGCCTGGAAGCCGGCCACGAGGTTGAGCACCACGAGGCCGAGGAACACGAAATGCGCCAAGCCTCCGGAGCGGCTGACCGAGGCGAGGAAGCCCGGGTCGACGCATTCGAGCACAAGCGGCCTGTAGATCAGCGCGAGTGCGACCAGCGTCACCGTCGAGACGCCGGCGAGCAGCGTCAGCGCCTGGTCGTCGAGCGCCAGCACCGAGCCGAACAGGACGTGCAGCAGGTCGACGTTCGAGCCCTTGAGCGAGACCAGGGTCACGCCGAGCGCGAGCGACAGCAGGTAGAAGGCCGCGAGCGCGGCGTCCTCCTTCAGCAGGGTGGTGCGCGCGACGAGGCCGGTCAGCAGCGCCACCGAGACGCCGGCGACGAGCCCGCCCAGCGTCATCGCCGGCAGCGACAGTCCGGCGACGAGGAACCCGACCGCGGCGCCCGGCAGGATGGCGTGCGCCATGGCGTCGCCGGTCAGGCTCATGCGCCGGAGCATCAGGAACACGCCGATGGGCGCGGCGCCGAGCGACAGCGCGACCGCGCCCACCAGCGCGCGGCGCATGAAGGCGAATTCGACGAAGGGAGCGAGCATCGCGTCGTAGGGCGTCATGCCGCGCGTCCCGTTCCGTGCGCGTCGCAGACCGGCGCGTGGTCGTCGAACGCC
Source organism: Methylopila turkensis (assembly GCF_027922325.1). Classification (GTDB taxonomy): domain Bacteria; phylum Pseudomonadota; class Alphaproteobacteria; order Rhizobiales; family Methylopilaceae; genus Methylopila; species Methylopila turkensis. Next base: position 901,604 of record NZ_BSFL01000002.1, on the reverse strand, counting down.
TCCGGCATGGCGCGCGCCTCCAGCAGGCGCTCCGGCCGCAGGGTCTCGGACGTCGGGCCCCAGGCGACGGGGCGCCGCGCGAGCAGCAGCGTCTCGGGAAAGGCCTGCCGCACAATCTCCATGTCGTGCAGCACGGCGACCACGGTGCGCCGTTCGCTGTGCCAGCGCGCGATCAGCGCCAGCAGGTCGGAGACGGTCTGCGCGTCGATCGCGGCGAAAGGCTCGTCGAGCAGGATGACGGAGGCGTCCTGCAGCAGCAGCCGGGCGAACAGCGCGCGCTGAAGCTGGCCGCCGGACAGCGTGCCGACCGCGCGGCGCTCGAAGCCGGTGAGGCCGACGCCCGCGATCGCCTCGTCGATCCGGGCGTGATCGCCGCGGCTGACGCCGCCGAAGAGGCCGGTGCGCCGCCACAGGCCGGTCGCGACGAGATCGAACACGTCGACGGGGAAGGACCGGTCGAGCTCCGCCGCCTGCGGCAGATAGGCGATCTCGCGCCGGCCGAGCGCGCCGCGGTCGATGCGCCCGCCGAGGGGCTTCAGCGCGCCGACGAGGCCCTTCAGCAGCGTCGATTTGCCGGCGCCGTTGGGGCCGACCACCGCGAGCAGCGCGCCGGAGGCGATTTCGCCGTCGAGATGGTGCACCGCCGGATGGCGGTCGTAGCCAAGCGTGACGTCGTGGAGGCGAAGCGCGGCGCTCATGCCGTCACCCACCACACCGCGAGCCAGATCAGCGCCGACGCGCCGACCGCGCCGGCGAGGCGCGCGGCGGCCGAGGCGCGCAGCAGAGACGGCGCAGGCGCGTGCGCACGCCGGCCATGGCTGCGGCCGCCGTGAGAGTGATGCGGGTGATCGTGTGGGGCCGTCGAGGACATGGCGCCGCCGTCTGAGAAGGACGGGGCAATGTTATAGAGTTACATGCCGGACTTCAATCGACGTGCGGCCGCGGGGCGCCGCAGGCCCGGTCAGCGCGCCGGGTTGTGCTTCAGCGCGGTGCGGACGAACTTGACCACGAGCCAGACGCCGAGCGCGAAGCCGGCGATCTCGAAGGCGTAGGTAAAGATTTCGCCGAGGCCGAGGAAGCCGCCGATCGCCCAGCCGCCGGCGACGCAGGCGGCGATGGTCTGGGTGGCGATCAGCACGGTGGCGGCGCCGATGGTGATGGCGCGACCCACGGCGGAGCCGCCGGCGGCAGGCAGATCGGACACGGGCGCGACGCTCCGGTTTGGCCGGGCGCGCGAGTGCGCCCGCAGGATCGGCGAGCCTTTTAGCACGTTCCGCCGCGCCGTCGAGCGGCGCCGGCGCTTGCGGTCGGGGCCCGCGGTCGACTACGCCTGCGCCTCCGTCGCGAAGCGAGCCGTCCATGATCGAAACCGCCGTCTCGGACCATGGCCTCGTGGTCGCCCCGCATCCCGCCGCGGCGGAGACCGGGCGGATGATCCTGATCGAGGGCGGCAACGCCTACGAGGCCGCGGTCGCCATGGCCGCGACCGCCGCCGTCGCGCGCGGCGACGTCGCAGGTCTTGGCGGTGATGGGCTGTGGCTCGCGCGAGAACCCTCCGGCGTCGTGCGGGCGATTGACGCCTGCGGGACTCCGGCGCGCGGCGCGACGCGCGCCGGTTTCGGCGCGCTCGGCTACGACGCGATCCCGCGCCGCGGCGCGATGGCGGCGCTCGCGGCGCCCGGCGCGGTCGAGGGCTGGCGGCTCGCGCTTGAGATCGCCGCCGCCTGCGGCGGGCGGCTGCCGCTGAAAGTTCTATTCGCGGACGCGATCCGCCTCGCCCGCGAGGGCGTCGCGCTTTCGGCTGGCTTCGCGGCCCGCCTGTCCGAAGCCGCCGGGGATCTCAAGCCGCAGCCCGGCTTCGCCGCGGCGTTTTTCGTCGACGATCGCCCGCTCACGGCGGGGGACGCGCTCGTCCAGCCGCGGCTCGCCGACGCGCTCGAACACCTCGCGCGGGCGGGCCTGAACGACTTCTACGCCGGCGACGTGGGGCGCGAGCTCGCGGCGGACCTCGAGCGGCTCGGGGCGCCGCTCACGCGCGACGACCTCCGGCGCGTCGACGCCCGCCTGCGCCGGCCGCTTCAGGTCCCGCTCGCCGGCGGGATCGCTTATGGCGCGCGGCCGCAGGGGCTCGGCGCGCTGGCGCTGCTCGGGATCGCCGACCGGCTCGGCCTCGCCGACGACCGCGACGCGGGCTTCATCCACGGCCTCTCCGAGGCCTCCACACGGGCGGCGCACCTGCGCGACCGCGCGGAGAAGGACCGGGATTCCGATCTCGATACGGCGCTCGGCGCCGACGCGCTTCAACGCGAGGCGGACGCCGTCGATCCCCGCCGCGCGAGCCCTCCGGAGCTCGGATTCCGCGGCGAGGGCGCGTGGTTCGGCGTCGTCGACGCGGAAGGCCGCGCGGTCTCCGTGGTCCAGACGCTGCACGATCCGTTCGGCGCGGGCTGCCTGTCGCTGGCGACAGGCGTGCTGATTCACAATGGCGGCGCCGGACTGTCGCTCGATCCGGACGCGGCTCACGCGCTGGAGCCGGGCGCGCGGCCGCCGCTCGGCGTCACGCCGGGGCTCGCGACGCTTTCGGCGCGGGGCGACCTGCTGGTCTTCGGCGGGGGAGCGGAGGCGCAGGCCGCGGCGGCGTCGCGCCGCATCCGGTTCGGCCGCGGCGTCGGCGACGCGCTCGGCGGCCCCCGCGGCCGTCTCGTTCACGGAGCGCTTCGGGTCGAGCCGCGTTTCGACGGCGAGGCGCTCGACCGGCTGGAGCGCATGGGCCATCGGGTCGAGCTGTCGGGCGAGGCCTATGATCGCGCGCAGGGCGCGGCCGGCTTGATCGCCCGAAGCGCCTCGGGACGCAGCGAAGGCGGCGCCGATCCGCGCGACGACGGGGCGGCGCTCGGACTGTAATCGCGCGCCCGTCGGTTTCCTTCGCCCACGCTCCGGCTTATCTAGCAGCGCCGTAAGTGTCAGTCCCCGGCGGATATGGAAACGATCCTCACCAACGCTCGGCTTGTGCTGGATGACAGCACGATCGTCGGCACCCTCGTCCATCGGGACGGCGTGATCCGCGAGGTGGCGGAAGGCCGCTCCGCGGCCGCCGGCGCGATCGATCTCGACGGCGACATCCTCGCTCCGGGCCTGATCGAGGTGCACACCGACAATCTCGACAAGCACTTCTGCCCGCGCCCGGGCGTGATCTGGCCGAACCCGCTCGCCGCGGCGCTGACGCACGACGCCCAGATGGCGGCGGCCGGCGTGACGACGGTCTATGACGCGGTCTGCGCCGGCGGCTACGACGGCGGGCAGGATTACCGGCGCGCCATCTTCCACAGCATGATCGAGGCGGTGGAGCAGGGCGTCGCCGCCGGCGTGTTCCGGATCGACCACCGCATCCACATCCGCTGCGAGCTCACGGACCCCACGCTGACCCGAGAGCTTGAGCCGCGGCTTGCGTCGCCGCTGCTGGCGCTGGTTTCGCTCATGGACCACACGCCGGGCCAGCGGCAGTGGCGTGATCTCGACGACCTCAAGCGGTTCATGGCGAGCAACGGCCTCACCGGCGCGGCCGCCGACGACCTGCTGCGCAAGCGCATGGAGGCTGGCCGGGCCGACGCGGCCAAGAACCGCCCGAAGGTGGTCGCCATGGCGCGGGCGCGCGGCGCGCCGCTCGCGAGCCACGACGACACCACGGTCGAGCATGTGCGCGAAGCCCGCGCCGCCGGCTGCGTGATCTCCGAGTTTCCGACCACGCTGGACGCCGCCCGCGCCGCCCGCGCCGAAGGGTTGGCGACCGTCGCCGGCGCGCCGAACGTCGTGCGCGGCGGGTCGCATTCCGGCGGCGTCTCGGCGCGGGAGCTCGCGGATGAAGGGCTGCTCGACGCGCTGTCGTCCGACTACGTCCCGTCGAGCCTGCTGCAGGCGGTCGAGCGGCTCGCGGCGTCCGAGACGCCGCTGCACGAGGCCTTCGCCTTCGCGACCTCGCGCCCGGCCGCGATGCTGGGCCTCGCCGACCGGGGCCGGCTCGCGTCCGGCCTGCGCGCCGACCTCATCCGCCTGCGCGTGGTCGAAGGCGCGCCGGTGCTGCGTGAGACGCTGGTCGAGGGGCGGAGAGTGCTGTGACCGCGCCGCGCTACGCCATCTATTACGCGCCTGCGCCCGGAAGCCCGCTGTGGTCGTTCGGCTCGTCGGTGCTCGGCTACGACGCCGCGACCGGCGCCGACATCCCCGCGCTCGCGCCGCAGGGGATATCAAGAGACGCGTGGCGGATCCTGACCGAGACGCCGCGGCGCTATGGCTTTCACGCGACTTTGAAGGCGCCGTTCCAGCTGGCCGAAGGCCGGACCGAGGACGACCTCGTGGCCGCGGGCCGCGACTTCGCGCGAACGCGAAAGCCGTTCCTGCTGCCGGAGCTCGAGGTCGTCGCGCTCGGGCCCTTCGTGGGACTGCAGCCGAAAGAGCGCTCGGCGGAGCTCGACGATCTCGCGAACGGCTGCGTCGAGGCGTTCGAGCCGTTCCGCGCGCCGACGGGCGAAGCGGAGCTCGCCCGGCGGCTGGAGTCGCCGCTGAGCGAACGCCAGAAGGCGGCGCTCGACCTCTGGGGCTATCCTTACGTGTTCGACGACTTCCACTTCCACATGACGCTGACCGGACCGCTGCAGCCGGAGATGATCCTCCGCGTCCGCGCCGGGCTGTCGCGGCTCCACGAAGACCACGTCGCCTTCGCGTCGACGCAGGTCGACGCCGTCGCGCTGTTTGTGCAGGACCGGCCCGAAGACGGTTTCCGTATCGTCGACCGCTTCGTCTTCGCCGGCTGACGCGCCGCGTTTCGGCCGCAGTCGGGGACGACAAAGCTGGCCGTTTCGACCACCATGCGGGCCGATGACAGCTTTTCGAATCGTCCTTGCGGGCCTCGCGCTCGTCTGGCTCAGCCTCCCGGCCTCCGCCCACCCGCATGTCTGGGTGACGGCGCGCAGCGAGATCGTCTACGGCGCGGACGGCCGCATGTCGGCGATCCGCCACGCCTGGACCTTTGACGACATGTTCTCCTCCTTCGCGTCGCAGGGGCTCGACGTCGACGGCGACGGCAAGCTCACGCGCGAGGAGCTGGCGCCGCTGGCGGAGACCAACGTCACCTCGCTGAAGGAGTTCGGCTTCTTCACCTTCTCGAAGAACGGGCCGTCCAAGGTGAGCTTCAACGAGCCGGTCGACTACTGGCTGGAGCAGACCGACGACAAGCGCCTCGTGCTGCATTTCACGCTGCCGGTGAAGGACAACGCCCCCGCGAAGGGCGCGGCGGTGAAGGTCGAGGTTTACGATCCGACCTATTTCGTCGCTTTCGAATTCGCGAAGGACGACCCGGCGAAGCTGGTCTCGGCGCCGGCCGGCTGCGCGCTCGACGTGGCGCGGCCGAAGGAGCCGGACGCGGCGGCGTCGCAGAAGCTGTCCGAAAGCTTCTTCACGGGTCTTTCGCCCGGCGACAATTTCGGGGCGCAGTTCTCGAACGCCATCAGCGTCTCCTGCCGGTGAGGGCGTGAGCGGCCGGGCCGGGCGCGTCGGGCGCGTGCTGCTGGCGCTCGGGCTGGTCGTCGCCCTCTGCGGCGCGGCGGCTGCGCAGGGCGCGGGACCGTTCGGGGTGGGGCGGCCGGACGGGCCGGGAGGGGCGCCCGGCGCCGGCGGGCTGTTCGCCTGGATCGCGGCCTGGCAGGCGAGCTTCTACCGCGCGCTGTCCGCGGCGATCCGCGCCGCGAAGACCGACCCCTCCGCCTTCGCGACGCTCGCCGGCCTGTCTTTCGCCTACGGCGTGTTCCACGCCGCCGGTCCCGGCCACGGCAAGGCGGTGATCTCGTCCTATCTGGTCGCGACCGGCGAGGGCCTGCGCCGCGGCGTCGCGCTCTCGACGCTCGCGGCGCTCGCGCAGGCGGTGACGGCGATCGCTGTCGTCGGGCTGCTTGCCGCCGTGATCGGGGCGACCAGCGTCGCGATCGGCGCCGCCACATGGTGGCTGGAGGCGGCGAGCTACGCCGCTATCCTGGCGCTCGGTCTGGCGCTGACCTGGCGCAAGGGGCGGGGGCTCGCCCGCGCGCTCGAGGGCCGCTCCTCCCACGTTCACGGCGCGGCCTGCGCCCACGACCACGGCGTCGACCCGCAGCTCGTCGAAGGCCGGGTGGACTGGCGGCGCGCCGGGGCCGCGGTGCTCGCCATCGGGCTGCGGCCCTGCACCGGCGCGCTGGTGGTGCTGGCCTTCGCGGCGGCTCAGGGCATCGCCTGGGCCGGCGTCGCCGCGACCTTCGCCATGGCGGCGGGCACCGCGCTCACCGTCGCCGTGATCGCCGCCTTCGCCGTCGGCGCCAAGGCGGCGGCGCTGCGTCTGGCGTCGGCCTCGCCGGGAGCCGCCGGCGTCGTGGTCGCAGCGCTCGAGACGGTGGCCGCGCTGGTGATCCTCGCCTTCGGCGCGCTGATGCTGGGCGGCCTGCTCGCGGGCGGGGCCGGCTCGCCCGGCTGAGCTACAAGGCGGCCGCCTCAAGCGCCTCCGCCGCAGGGCGCGCCGTCCCGATCTCTTCGGCGAGGAAGCGGCGGCCCTCCGGCGTCACGGTCAACGTCCGGTCGTCCTTGCGGCGCGCGAGCCGGCCGCGCGCGATCAGCGCGTCGAGCAGCGCCGCGCCGAGCGCGCCCGCGAGATGGTCGCGCCGCTCGCTCCAGTCGAGGCAGCAGCGCGCGAAGGCGCGGTGCGCGCACCGCGCCCGGCCCACGTCGACGCCCTGCGCCCGGAACCAGCGCTCGCCCGCGAGCGTCGGCTCGAACCCGTCATGGCCGCGCCGGAGCAGGTCGCGGGCGACCAGCGCCTCGACGAGATTGACCGCGACGCGGCCGGCGAGGTGGTCGTAGCAGGTCCGCGCCTCGCGGAAGGCGGCGTCCGCGGCGGACCGGGGCCGGACCGCGGGCCGCGACGCGCCGGCGAAGGACATCAGCCGCTCGATCAGCTCGGCGACTTCCGGGCCCGCCAGCCGCACGTAGCGGTGGCGGCCCTGCGCGGCGACCGCGACCAGCCCCGCCGCGGTCATCCTGGCGATGTGGCCGCTCGCGGTCGCGGGCGAGACGCCGGCGAGGCTCGCGAGCTCCTTCGCGGTGCGGGCGCGGGCGTCCATCAGCACGCCGAGCATGCGCGCGCGCGTCGGATCCCCGATCAGGGCGGCGGCTTCGGCGATGAGAGGGTCCTGGGACATGGGCGTAAGGCTAGCGGCGCGCGGCGTCGCGCGCGAGCGTCGACGCTTCGGCGCGCGCCGAAGCGTTTCGGCTTGCCATGCCCCCGCGCAGGCCGACAGGGTGGCGACTCATTCGCCTTTCGTCGGAGCCGCCATGATCGCCGTCATCTTCGAGGTCACCCCCGCCGAGGGCCGCGCCGACGATTATTTCGCCATCGCCATGTCGCTGAAGGCGGAGGTGGAGGCGATCGACGGCTTCATCTCCGTGGAGCGCTTCGCCAGCGTCACGACGCCGGGCAAGTTCCTGTCGCTGTCGATCTGGCGCGACGAGGAGTCGGTTCAGCGCTGGCGCGCGGTCGCGAAGCATCGCGCCGCGCAGACCGCCGGGCGACGCGACGTGTTCGCCGGCTACCGGCTGAGGGTCGCCTCCGTGATCCGCGACTACGGCATGGAGGACCGGGCCGAAGCGCCGAAGGATTCGCTCGCCCTGCACGGCTGAGACGCCGCGCCTTCCAAGCCGCGCGCGCTATCTTCGGCGGCATGTCGAAGCCTCTCCCGGAACGTCAGCAGCTTGTCCAGCCCCCGGCGCCCGAGGAGGCTTCGCCCGACGGGCCGCCGCCGGGCGGGCGCGGCCGCCTGGCGCGGTTCCGGCGCGCGCTGCACGCGCTCTACCACGGCGACAGCCGCGCCGCGCTGCGGTTCCAGGGCGTTGTGTTCATCGTCGATCTCGCGATCATCGCCTTCTTCCTGGCCACGCCCGCGCTGACCGGCGAGCCGATCTATCTCTGGCTCGACATCCTCATCGCGATCGTGGTGGGGCTCGACCTCCTCGCCCGCGCGCTCGCCGCGGCCGACTTCCGCCGCTGGGTCCGCAGGCCGGACGTCTGGGTCGACGCCTTCATCTTCGTGACGCTGCTCGCGCCGGCCTGGTTCGCCAATCTGGGCTATCTGCGCGCGCTCAGGATCTGGACCTTGTCGCGCAGCCCGGCGCTGTGGCGCGGCCTGCGCCGCCATGGCCTCGCCCATTGGGAGGACGCCACCCGCGCGGTGATCAACCTCGCGACCTTCCTGCTGGTGGTCACGGGCTTCGTCTACACCGGCTTCGTCGGCCGCGCGGAGGGCATCGACACCTACGTGGACGCCCTCTACTTCACGGTGGCGACGGTGACCACGACCGGCTTCGGCGACATCACCCTCCCCGGAACATGGGGCCGGCTGACCTCGGTCGTCGCCATGATCGTCGGCATCTCGCTGTTCGTGCGGCTGGCGCAGGCGATCTTCCGGCCGCGCAAGGTGTCCTACCCCTGCCCGCAATGCGCGCTGACCCGGCACGAACCGGACGCGGTGCATTGCAAGGCCTGCGGCCATCCGCTCAAGATTCCGGACGGCGACGACGACTGAGGCTTCAGCCGGCGAAGGGCAGGCCTTCGAACACGTCGCGCGCGGCGAGCACGGCGGCGGTCGATCCGCCGCGGGGCGCGGGCCGTAAGGGGCTGCGGAACGGCTGTATTTCGCGCGCGGGGCGACTATGTTCCGCCGGTGTTTCAGAGGAGTTCCGATCGTCTCATGAACGCTCCCATCGTCCAGGGCGACCTGCGCGCCGTGCGCCTGCCCGCCGACCATCCGCCGGTGAAGGTCGGCCGTATCGGCGTGCTGCTGGTCAATCTCGGGACGCCCGACGCCACCGACTACTGGTCGATGCGGCGCTACCTCAAGGAGTTCCTGTCCGATCGCCGCGTGATCGAGACGCCGCGGCTGATCTGGTGGCCGCTGCTGAACGGCATCATCCTGACGACGCGGCCGGGACGGAAGGGCAAGGACTACGCCTCGATCTGGAACAAGGAGCGCGACGAGAGCCCGCTCCGCACCATCACCCGTTCGCAGTCCGAGAAGCTCGCCGAGCGCCTCGCCTCCGCCTCGCCGAAACTCGTGGTGGACTGGGCGATGCGCTACGGCAACCCGTCGATCGCCTCGCGCATCGAGGCGCTCCAGAACGAGGGCTGCGACCGCCTGCTGCTCGTGCCGCTCTATCCGCAATACGCCGCGGCGACCTCGGCGACCGTCTGCGACAAGGCCTTCGACGCGCTCAAGACCATGCGCTGGCAGCCGGTGCTGCGCGTCGCCCCGCCCTGGGCCGACGACTCGGTCTACATCGAGGCGGTCACGTCGTCGATGAAACGGGAGATCGCGACGCTCGGCTTCGAGCCCGAGGTCATCCTCGCCTCGTTCCACGGCGTGCCGCAGAGCTACCTCGCCAAGGGCGATCCCTACCATTGCCAGTGCCAGAAAACCGCGCGGCTGATGCGCGAGGCGCTGGGACTCGACGAGCAGCGCTTCCGCATCACCTTCCAGTCGCGCTTCGGTCCGGAAGAGTGGCTGCAGCCCTACACCGACAAGACGGTGGAGGCGCTGGCGAAGCAGGGGGTCAAAAGCCTCGCCGTGGTGACGCCGGGCTTCTCCGCCGACTGTCTGGAGACGCTGGAGGAGATTGCTGGCGAGAACGCCGAGATCTTCCGCCACAACGGCGGCGAGAACTTCGCGGCCATTCCCTGCCTGAACGACACCGACGACGGCATGCGCGTGATCGAGCACGTGGTCCGGCGCGAGCTCATGGGCTGGATCTAGCGGCGGCGGCGCCGGTCCCTGCGGCCTGCGCGAAAGGTAGGGGGCGGCGCCCGCCAGGCGCCGCCCCCTCGAGGTCAGGCGTCAGAAGTCGACGCGGAAGCGGCCGCGGAACGAATGGTCTTCCATATTGGACCCGATCGCGCCGTCATACTCGGCGGCGAGAGCGAGGTTGGCGCCGATCCTGGTCCAGGCGCGCGCGCCGACGCGGGCGTAATCTTCGCTCTTCAGATTGAACGGAGCGAGCGTCGGCAGGCCGCCGGCGGTCTCGACCACGCCGGGGCGGCCGCCGTCCGAGAACTGGTGCTCCCAGCCGACGTTTCCGGTCAGGCCGACGGCGCCGAAGGAGGTCTTCGCCGAAAGGTTCGCGCGCGCGCCGAGCTGCGTCGTGGCGGACTCGAACTTGCGGCGGTCGTACTCCAGAGCCGTCGCGGGCGAGGTGGCCGAGCGCTCGTTGAACGGGTCGATCTCGCCGTCGATGTAAGTCGCGATGAAGTACGGCCCGACGGAGAATACCTGCTCGTCCGAGATGCTGACCGGGAAGTCGTAGCCGAGGCGGAACAGCACGCCGACCTCGTCGCCGTCGGTCTTGCCGCCGAACCTGGCGTCGCCGAGCCTCCGGCGAAGGGTGTAGTCGGTCCAGGTGTAGCTGCCGACGAGATTGGCGTAGCCGCCGGACAGGAAGTTCAGGCCGGCGAAGGCGCTGAGGGTCGTCGACTTCAGGTCGACGTCGAGGCGGCGGGGTCCGTCGGCGTCCGCGTCGACGAAGCCGATCGCGACGCCGAAATTGAGCGCGCTCACCCAGTGCGCGTCGGGCAGAACCGTATAGTCGGCGCCGAAGCTGATCTGCGACATCGAGAAGTCAGCCGACGCGCCCCGCACGGACTCCAGCTTGCCGAACGAGCCGCCCGCGGTCGCGAACAGCTTGAGGCCGCCGAGCTGCTGCGCCCCTGCGGCGTCCCCTTCGGCGAGCTTGCCGATCTGGAACGGCAGGTTGTCGCCGCCGCCGACGAGCCCGTCCATGCGCATGCCGACCGCCTCCATCTGGCGGCGGGTGACGAGGGCCGCGACCTGACGCATCACGCCGAGAGAGCCGACCGAGATCGGCGCCATCGGCCCGACCGGCGTGCCGCCGACGCCCGAGAAGGCGAAGATGAAGGTGTTTGGCGTGCCGGTGACGGAGTTCGAGTCCGCGGTGTCGCTTGCGGTGCCGAGCGAATAGACCTCGGCGCCCACGTCCGCCAACGCCTCGAGAGACTCCACGACGTTCCCGGCGGCGCCGTAATAGATCACGAACTCCTGCGTGGCGCCGGGGGCCAACGTGGCGAAGCTGAAGTCGAAGGCCGCGCCGTGGTCGTTCGGTCCGTTGGTCTCGAAGTTCTGGTCGACCGTGCCGGGCGCGATGCTGGTCAGCGGCGCGAGCGGATTGGGATCGTTGAAGCCGTTGTCCGTGGAGCTCACCAGATTGGCGGCGGGCCAGCCCTGGATGGTCACGAATTCGGTGAACTCGGTCGGCGGCACGTCCCAGTCCATCACGCGGCGGTAGCGCAGGTCGCCGATCGCCGCCGTTCCGGTGTTGGTGATGCTCACGTCCACCCGGTAAAGATTCGTGCTCACGCTCGGCGAGAAGTCGTGGACCACCTCGGCGAACGGATTGCCGCCGACGGTGATGTTGGTCGTCGACACCGCGCTGCTGCCGTTGGAGAGCGCGTTCGTGCCGGTTCCGGACACCGTGAGCGTCGCGGTTCCGGTTCCCGTGTTGCCGTTCGACTGGCTCCGTCCAAAACCCGAAGCGGGATTGGTGAAGTCGGCGAGGCCCCAGCCTTCGCAGTCGCAGCCCGGCGCGAGCGCGTCGCCGCGGCCGCCCGCCGCCTCCGACGGCAGATAGGTGATGCCAATGGCGCCGTTGACCGAAGCGGGCGCCGGCGCGATCAGGGTGCCGAACTGGTTGATGCCCAGCTGCACCACGCCGTTGTCGATGATCGCGGAGTCGACGACGGTCTGCGCCGCCGCCGGCTGCCAGATCCCCCCTGCGAGCAGGCCAAACGCCGAGACCGAAAGCAGGCCGGCGGGTCCCGACCATTTCGATCCATGCGTCCTCGCGGACACCAATGCGCGCATTCCATCCCCCGATGAAGAATCCAAAAGCAAACCAAAGTGATGGGAGCCGGGCGAATCGGTCAAGCCGCGATGGCCGCAATCGCGCCATCAAGGTCAAGAAATCGCTAGGTGTCGCGCCGCGACAACATGCGTGAAGGCGATGTCCGCCGTGTGGGACGCGGGTTTGTTTTCAATCGATAAGTATTTACGCTGGCTCTATACCTGCGTTCTGCGCGCGCTCCGACGTCGCCGGGCGCCGGCGCGACCGTCGAAGCCCGCGGGCGCTTGCGTCGCGCGCGCGCCTCGGGCCTCATGCGCGCCGGAATGGGAAGGGAGTAAGCGCATGCTGTCCGGGTTCGACATCGCCGCGATCGCGGTCGCGGCGCTCGCGATCTTCATCATCTTCGCCGGCGTGAAGACGGTGCCGCAGGGCTTCAACTACACGGTCGAGCGCTTCCAGAAATACACGCGCACCCTGCATCCCGGCCTGACCATCATCGTGCCGTTCATCGACCAGATCGGCCGCAAGATGAACATGATGGAGCAGGTGCTCGAGATCCCGCGGCAGGACGTCATCAGCCGCGACAACGCCATCGTGCAGGTCGACGGCGTGGCCTTTTTCCAGGTGATCGACGCCGCGCAAGCCTCCTACGAGGTGACCAATCTGGAACGCGCCATCCTTGCGTTGACCATGACGAACATCCGCTCGGTGCTGGGCTCCATGGACCTCGACCACATGCTGAGCCAGCGCGACGAGATCAACACCCGGCTGCTGCATGTGGTCGACGCGGCGGCGTCGCCGTGGGGCGTCAAGGTCACGCGCATCGAGATCAAGGACATCACGCCGCCGTCGGACATCGTCACCGCCATGGGCCGGCAGATGAAGGCCGAGCGCGAGAAGCGCGCCGCGATCCTCGTCGCCGAGGGCGCCAAGCAGGCGCAGATTCTGGAGGCGGAGGGCCGCAAGGAGGCCGCGTTCCGCGACGCCGAGGCGCGCGAGCGTTCGGCGCAGGCGGAGGCGACCGCGACGACGCTCGTCAGCGAGGCGGTCGCGGCAGGCGACACGGCCGCGCTGAACTACTTCGTCGCGCAGCAATATGTCGAAGCGCTCAAGGCCATGGCCGCCTCGCCCAACCAGAAGACCTTCGTGCTGCCCTACGAGGCGACGGCGCTTCTCGGCTCGATCGGCGGCATCGCGGAGCTCGCCCGCGACGCGTTCGGCGCGGCCGCGGACGAACGGCGCGCATCGCAGCCGTCCGGCCGCCGCGGCAGCGTGCCGTCGTCCGGCTCCGTCCCTCCGACCGTCTGAGCCGACGCCGATGCTGCTGTCGCTCGTCGGGGAAATGGGCTTCTGGCGCTGGATCGTGCTGGGGCTGCTGCTGCTCGCGGTCGAACTCGTGGCGCCGGGAACCGTGCTGCTGTGGCTGGGGCTCGCCGCGATCGTCGTCGGCGCGATCGTCTTCGTGTTCGACCCCGGCTGGCAGGTCGAGGTCGTGGCCTTCGCGGTCTTCGCGCTTGGCGCGGCGGTTGGCTGGTGGTTCCTCGGCCGGCCCGACAACGCCGCCGCCTCGGATCGGCCGATGCTCAACCGGCGCGCGGAGCGCCATGTCGGGCGCCGCTTCGTGCTGGCCGAGCCGATCGCGGGAGGCGAGGGCCGGGTCCGGATCGACGACACCGTCTGGCGCGTCCGCGGGCCGGACCTTCCCGCAGGCGTCGAGATCGCCGTGGTCGCGGCCGAGGGCGCGACGCTGGTGGTGGAGCCCGCGGCGCGTGCCTGAGCCCGCTTGCCATCGCGCCGGGGCGGCCGCATCGTTCGCGACGTGGAACGGATGAAAAGGGTGCGCGGTCATGGCGACGCGGGGATTCACGGGGCGGCGGACGCCCTCCGATGCGGCGGCCCGGACGCCGCCAGGCCAGGCGCTGACCGACGACTTCCCCGTGCTCTCCGCCGGCCCGACGCCCAAGATCGACCTCGCCTCGTGGCGCTTCGCCCTGAAGGTCGGGCCGCGCACCGTGAAGGCGTGGGACTGGACGGCGTTCAACACCCTGCCGATGACGCGGCTGACGACCGACATCCATTGCGTGACGACGTGGTCCAAGCTCGACACGGCTTGGGAAGGCGTCGCGATCGACGACCTGCTCGCCGACGCCGGCCTCGCGCCGCCCACCGGCTTCACCCTCGCCCACGGCTATGACGGCTACTCGACCAACGTCCCCGCCGCCGATCTCGCCGGGCCCAAGGCCATGATCGCGATCCGGTACGACGGCGCGCCGCTGGAGCCGGATCACGGCGGCCCCGCCCGGCTGCTGGTGCCGCACCTCTATCTCTGGAAGTCGGCCAAATGGCTGAACGCGCTGCAGTTCACCGAGCGCGACGAGGCCGGCTTCTGGGAGCTCCGCGGCTATCACATGTACGGCGACCCCTGGCGCGAGCAGCGCTACCACGACGACCCGTGAGCGCGGGACCGGCGCGCGTCTCGAGCTGGCGCGAGGCGCGGATCGTCGCGATCGAGCGGCTGACGCCGCGGGTCTCGGCCTTTTCGCTGCAGCCCGAGGGGCCGATCCCGTTCCGTCCGGGCCAGCATCTCGACGTCCGCCTGACCGCGCCGGACGGCTATCAGGCGCGACGGAGCTACTCGATCGCCTCCGCGCCGGAACGGCCAGAAATCCTCGAACTGGCGATCGAAAGGCTCGACGACGGCGAGGTCTCGCCGTTCTTCCACGACGTGGCGGAGGTCGGCGACGCGATCGAGATCCGCGGGCCGATCGGCGGGCATTTCATCTGGACGGTCGCGGACGGCGGCCCGCTGCTGCTGATCGGCGCGGGCTCCGGCGTCGCGCCGCTGATGGCGATGGTCCGGCATCGCGCGGCGGCGGGGAGCGACGTCCCGGCGGCGCTGCTGCTCGCCGCGAGGACCCGGGCCGGGGCACCCTATCGCGCCGAATTGGATCGGCTCGCCGACGAGACCGGCCTCGCGTTGACCCTCGCCCTGTCGCGTGAACCCGAGCCTGGTCCGCGGGAGGTCGGCCGCCGCGTCGACGCCGGGGTGGTCGCGGCTGCGCTCGGCAGGTTGCCGGCGCCGCCGTCCCATGTGTTCGTCTGCGGATCGAACGCTTTCGTCAACGTGGCGACCGACGCGCTCGCCGCCGCCGGCGTCGCCGCAAGCGTGATCCGCACCGAGCGCTACGGCGGCTGAGGCTCAGGCGCGCACGGTCGCGACGCTCTTGACGAGCGCATGCACCACGCGGCCCGGCGCGAGCCTGAGCTCGTCGGCCGAACGCGCGGTGATCTCGGACTTCAGCACCGCGCCGCCGACGTCGACCGCGACCATCACGTAAGGGCCGCCCGTGCGCCGCACCGAGCGCACGAGGCCGGTGAGCGCGTTGCGCGTCGAAATGCGTTGCGGCGGGTCGAGCGCGAGCGCGACGTCGCGCGCGAGCAGCCGCAGCCGCACCGCGTCGCCCGGAGCCCCGATCAGCCCCGGAACCCAGATGCGATGGGCGCCAAGGGCGACGCCGGTGAGCTCATAGGCCTCGTCGAGCTCCGCGATCCGCGCCTCGACGGTGACGCCCTCCGCGAAGCGATCGCCCGCGCTGGCGAGCCCCGCCTTCGCCACCGCCTGCTCGACCGGACCGGCCGCGACCACAGCGCCGCCTTCGAGCACCACGAGCCTGTCGGCGAGCCGGCGCGCCTCCTCCAGCGCGTGGGTGACGTAGAGCACCGGCAGCGCGGTCTCGCGCGCTACGGCCTCGAGGAAGGGCAGCACCTCGGCCTTGCGCTCGCTGTCGAGCGCCGCGAGCGGCTCGTCGAACAGCAGCGCGCGCGGGCCGGACAGCAGCGCGCGGCCGATCGCGATGCGCTGCCGCTCGCCGCCCGAGAGCGACCGCGGCCGGCGGTCGAGCAGATGGCCGACGCCGAGCGTCTCCACCACCTGGTCGAAGGACGGCTCGGCTGCGTCGCGCCGCCGCCTGCGCCCGAACAGAAGATTCGAGCGAACGGACAGATGCGGGAACAGCCGGCTTTCCTGGAACACGACGCCGACGCGGCGCTTGCGCGGGGCAAGATTCGTGCGGGAGGCGGCGTCAAACAGCCTCTCGCCGCCGAGCGTGATCCGCCCGGCGTCGGGGCGCGTCAGCCCTGCGACGGCCGCGACCAGCGTGGACTTGCCCGCGCCCGAGCGGCCGAGCACCGCGGTGACGCCCGGCGGCGCCTCGAAGGCGGTCGCGAGCGTGAAGTCCCCGTTCGTTCGGCGGATGTCGACGGAGAGCGTCACCCCGAGATCCTCGACGACAGACGCCGCGCAAGTATTTCGGAGACGATCAGCGCCCCGAGCGACAAAGCGATCGCGACCAAAACCAGCCGACCAGCGGCGGCGTCGCCTCCGGGCGTCTGCGTCAGCGTGTAAATTTCGGCCGGCAGGGTCCGCGTTTCGCCCGGAATGTTGGAGACGAAGGTGATGGTCGCGCCGAACTCGCCGAGCGCCTTGGCGAAGCCGAGCACCACGCCGGCCAGTACGCCCGGCAGGCTGAGCGGCAGCGTGACGGCGAAGAACGCGCCGATCCGGCTGGAGCCGAGCGTCTCCGCCGCGTCCTCGAGCCGGCGGTCGACCGCCTCGATCGAGAGCCGGATCGCGCGCACCATCAGCGGGAAGCCCATCACGGCGGCGGCGAGCGCGGCGCCGGTCCAGCGGAACGAGAAGGTTATCCCGCAACAGGCTTCCAGAAACTGCCCGGCTGGCCCGCGGCGCCCGAAGGCGATCAGCAGCAGGTAGCCGGTGACGACCGGCGGCAGCACCAGCGGCAGGTGGATCAGCCCGTCGAGCAGCGTCTTGCCGGGAAAGCGGCCGCGCGCGAGCGCGAGCGCCGCGAGCACCGCAAACGGCAGGCTCGCGGTCACGCCCACGGTCGCGACCAGCAGGCTGAGGCGGACGGCCGTGAGGTCGTCCGCGGACAGGCCGAGCGCTATGCCGAGCGTCTCCAGCCCTCAGCTCCCGGACGGCGGCGCGACGACCGCGAAGCCCTGCGCCTCGAAGGCCTCGCGGGCGGGCGCGGCCGTCAGGCGGTTCAGGAAGGCGGCGGCGTTCGGGCTCTTTGACTCCTTGAGCCGCGCGACCGGGTAGACGATCGGAGGATGGCTGTCGGCCGGGAAGGTCCCGACGACCTTCACGTTCGGATCGGCGGCGGCGTCGGTCTTGTAGACGACGCCGAGCGGGGCCTCGCCGCGGGAGACGAGCGCGAGCGCCGCGCGCACGCTCTCCGCGCCGGCGACCTTGGCCTCGACCGCGCCCCAGGCGCCGAGCTTCTCCAGCGCCGCCTTGCCGTATTTGCCGGCCGGCACCGACTTCACCTCGCCCATGGCGAGGCGGCCGTCTCCGAGGACGGCGGCGAGATCGACGCCGGGCTTGAGGTCCACATCGCCCCGGGACCAGTCGGTCGCGGCCACGAGCACGAGGCTGTTGCCAAGCAGCGTGACGCGGCTGTCCTTCCGGATCAGATCCTTGCCCTCGACATAGTCCATCCAGTCGAGGTCGGCGGAGATGAACAGGTCGGCGGGCGCGCCGTTTTCGATCTGCCTGGCGAGCGCCGAGGAGGCGGCAAAGCTGGTCTTGACCTCGACGCCGGTCTCACGGGTCCAGTCGGCCGCGATGGCGTCGAGCGCGGTCTTCAGCGAGGCGGCGGCGAACACGACCACGGGGGCCTTGGCTTCGTCCGCCAGCGCGGCGACGGGGCCGAAGGCGAGGGTGAGGCCGAGCGCGAGGCGCGCGAGCAACGAGCGGCGGAACATGGGCGGTCTCCTCGCCGCGGGCGTCGGCCTGGCGGCGTCACGGATCGTGTGGGTCCCTCGTGCGCAGGGCGCCTCCAGCGAGGCGCGCGAACGAAGGCGGAAACCGCCTTCAGCGGCGGATGCGACGCCGCGGACGATGCCGCAGCGCGGCCTGGCGGGCAAGGGGAGCGCGCGCTTGTTCTCCACGCGTCGTCGCAGCATCTAAGGAGGCAGAGGACCGCCCGCCGATGAACCGCCCCGAACCCCGCCCGCATGTCTCCACGCCCGCGCCGCAGCCGGGCGACAGCCTGGTGCTCGACGTCGAGGGCATGCACTGCGCCGCCTGCGCGACCCGAGTCGAGCGCGTGCTCGGCCAGACGCCGGGCGTCGCGTCGGCGAGCGTGAACCTGCCGCTGGAGCGCGCCGACGTGCGTTTCGCCGGGCGGATCGACGCCGAGGCGGCGGTGGCCGCCGTGCGCCGCGCCGGCTACGAGGCGCATGTGCGCCCGGCCGACGCCGCGGCCCGCCGCGCCGCAGACGCCGAACGTAGCCTTGCGCGCCGCGCCGAGGAGCGCCGCACGCTGCTGCTGCTCGCCATGACCGCCGTTCTTGGGCTTCCGTTCCTCGTCGAGATGCTCGGCATGGCGTTCGGCGCCCACGGCGTCATACCCGGCTGGGCGCAGCTCGCGCTCGCGACGCCTGTGCAGGTTCTGGTCGGCGCGCGGTTCTACCGCGGCGCCTACGCCTCGCTGCGGGGCGGGGCCGCCAACATGGACGTGCTGGTCGCGCTCGGCACGACCGCCGCCTTCGGCTGGAGCCTGGTCCAGGTCGCGTTCGGGCTCGGCGGCCCGCTCTATTTCGAGGCGGCGGTCGCCGTGCTCGGCTTCGTGCTGCTCGGCAACCTGATGCAGGCGCGGGCGACCGCCGGCGCCAGCGCCGCGCTCACCGCCCTCGGCGAGCTGACGCCGGCGCGCGCGCGCCGCGCCCGGACCGACGGCGGCGAGGAGGACGTCGCGGTCGAAGACATCGCGATCGGCGACCTCGTGAACGTGCGGCCCGGCGAGCGCTTCCCCGTCGACGGCGTCGTGCGCGAGGGACGGAGCGAGGCGGACGAGCAGCTCATCACCGGCGAAAGCCGGCCGGTCCCGAAGGCTGCGGGCGACGCGGTCGCGGCGGGAGCGCTCAACGGCTCCGGGTTCCTGGCGGTGGAGGCGACCGCGGTCGGTGAGGACGCGACGCCCGCGCGGATCGGCCGGCTCGTCGCCCGCGCCCAGCTCGCCAAGGCGCCGGTGCAGCGTCTGGTCGATCGCGTCACCGCGGTGTTCGTGCCGGTCGTCGTCGCGCTCGCCGTCGTGACCTTCGTAGGCTGGCTGCTCACGGGCGCCGGGGCCGGCGTCGCGCTTAGCGCGGCGATCGCGGTGCTCGTCATCGCCTGCCCCTGCGCGCTTGGCCTCGCGACGCCGGCGGCGCTGGTCGCAGGCGCAGGCGCCGGCGCCCGGGCCGGCGTGCTGGTGCGCGACATCGAGGCGCTGGAGCGGGCGGCGCGCGTCGACGCCGTCGCCTTCGACAAGACCGGGACGTTGACCGCCGGACGGCCGGCGCTGGTGGCGGTCGAGGCGATCGACGGCGACGGGCCGAAGCTGCTGGCGCTCGCCGCCGCCGTCGAGCGCGGTTCGGAGCATCCGCTTGCGGGCGCGGTGGTCGAAGCCGCCGAGGGGCAGGGGCTCGCCATCCCGCGCGCGTCGAACGTCGAGGCGCGGCCGGGCGACGGGGTCGTCGGCGAGGTCGACGGCGCGCGGGTCGCCGTCGGCGGCGTCCGGCTGCTGGCCCAGAACGACGTCCACACCGCGCCGATCGAGGCGCTGATGGCGCGCCACGCGGCGCTGGGCCGCACGGTGGTCGCGGTGTCGGAGGGGCGGCGGCCGCGCGGGGTGCTGGCCTTCGCCGACGCGCCCCGTCCGGGGGCTGCGGAGGCGGTCGGCCAGCTCCGCGACGACGGCGTCGAGGTGATCATGCTGACGGGTGATTCGGCGGAGGCCGCCGCGCCGGTCGCGCGCGCCGTCGGCGTCGAGCGGGTCGAGGCCGGGGCGAGGCCGGCGGACAAGCTCGCCGCGATCGCGCGGCTGCAGGCCGAGGGCCGCCGCGTCGCGATGGTGGGCGACGGCGTCAACGACGCTCCCGCGCTCGCCGCGGCCGATCTCGGCATCGCCATGGGCGGCGGCGCCGACGTCGCGCTCGAGACCGCGGGCGTCGCCCTGCTGCGCCCCGATCCTCTGCTCGTCCCGGCGGCGCTGCGGCTCGCGCGCCGCACGGTCGCGACCATCCGGCAGAATCTGGTCTGGGCGTTCGCCTACAATCTGATCGGCCTACCGCTCGCGGCGTTCGGGCTGCTGTCGCCCGCGCTCGCCGGCGGCGCGATGGCGCTGTCCTCGGCGAGCGTGGTGCTGAACGCGCTGCGGCTGGCGCGCTGGACGCCGCAGAGCCGCGGGCGAAGGGCGTAGCGCGGGCGCCACAGGGCGGCGCCTATGCGCGGCCGGCCCTGTGCGCAACCCGTACGACCCGGCCGGACGCCTTGACCGCCGGACGGCAGCAGGCGAATTCCCCGCGGGCGCGGTGAAACGGTTTGACGACTTCGGCGTTCAATATCGGATCGTTAAGCCTCCCTCGGCAATCTCGTCGCCCGCGAGCCCCATTCCGGAACTCAGTCCATGCGTGTCGTGATCTTTTTCGCCTCGATCCTGTCCGTAGTGGTCGGCGTGGCGGCGCTGCCGCTGTCGCCCGCCGAAGCGGTGACCAAGTCGTCGGATGCGCCGCACCACTCCGCCTACGGCCGCTGATCGGACCTTCCGCCGTTACACCCTCCTCATGATCGCGCCGGCTTGACCTTCGAGGTCATCGACCGGACGCAAACGGCGCTCTATGTCTTGTCCGCGACGACCGCGGACGGGACCTCCTGACGGACAAGGATCGCGCGGCGCGGCCGTGCGGTCCGCCTTGGGCGGGACCGTTGCGGGTCGTCGTTTGGCCCCGTCTCCGTCGATGAGCGTCCCCCACGTGCCGTCCCGCGAAACCTCCGACATTCTCCTCGACCGCCGCGTTCTGCTGAAGATCGGGCTCGCCGCGCAAGCCGCCGTCGCCTTCGGGGCGGAGGCCTTCGCGCAAGGCGCGGGCGGCGTCGACGACCTCAAGTTCGGTCCCGCCGAGCCGTTCTCCTACGACGGCCTCAAGAAGCTCGCGCTCGACAAGGCCTCCAAGCCCTACGCCGAGCCGCCACGGCCGAACCCCGAGATTGTGCGCAAGATCGACTACGACGCGCACGGCAAGCTGAAGTTCAATCCGGATCACGCGCTCTACGGCAAGTCGCCCGGCGCCTATCCCATCACCTTCATGCATGTCGGGCAGTTCTTCCCGAAGACGGTGCGCATGCACGCCGTCGCCGACGGCCAGTCGCGCGAGATCCTCTACGATCCGGCCTATTTCGACATGCCGGCGGACCACGTCGCGAAGGGGCTGCCCCCGCAGCCGTCCGCCTATGCGGGCTTCTGGGTGCGCGAGGCCAAGAACGAGGTCACCGACAAGGGCGACTGGAAGACGCGCGAGCCGTTCGCGACCTTCCTCGGCGCCTCCTACTTCCGCGCGATCGGCGGCCTCGGACAGGTCGGTATGTCGGCCCGCGGCGTCGCGCTGTTTCCGGAGCCTGGCGCGGCCGAGGAGTTTCCCGATTTCACCTCGTTCTGGTTCGAGCCGGCCAAGGCCGACGGCGAGCCCGTCACGGTCTACGCGCTGCTCGACGGGCCCTCGCTCGCGGGCGCCTACCGCTTCCTGATCCGCCGCACGCCGCAAGGCACGCTGATGGAGATCGAAGCCGCCTGCACAATGCGCAGGGACCTTCCGCGGCTGGGGCTCGCGGCGCTGACCTCGATGTACTGGTACTCCGAGACGGCGAAGCCGGAGCTGATCGACTGGAGGCCGGAGGTGCACGATTCCGACGGCCTCGCGATGTGGACCGGCTCCGGCGAGCGCATCTGGCGGCCGCTGAACAATCCGCCGCGCATCATGACCTCGACCTTCTCCGACGAGCGCCCGCGGGGCTTCGGCCTGCTGCAGCGCGACCGGGTGTTCGACCACTACCAGGACGGCGTGAAGTACGAGGATCGGCCGTCGACCTGGATCGAGCCGGTCGGCGACTGGGGCAAGGGCGCGGTGCAGCTCGTGGAGCTGCCGACCGACGACGAGATCCACGACAACGTGGTCGCCTACTGGATTCCGGCGGAGCCTGCCAAGGCGGGCAAGACGGTCTCGCTCGCCTACAAGCTCTATTGGCAAGACGAGGAGCCCTATCCGACCCCGCTCGGCCGGGTGGTCGCGACGCGGCTCGGCCGCGGCGGCCAGCCGGGCCTGCCGCGCCCGCAGGGCGTGCGCAAGTTCATGGTCGAGTTCCTGGGCGGGCCGCTCGCCGACATTCCCTACGGCCAGACCGTCGAGCCGGTGCTGTCGGCCTCGCGCGGCACGTTCTCCTATGTCTACGCGGAGGCGGTGCCGAGCGACGTCGCGGGCCACTGGCGCGCGCAGTTCGACCTGACGGCGGAAGGCTCCGATCCGGTCGAGATGCGCTGCTACCTCAAGGTCGGGGACCGGGTGCTGACCGAGACCTGGCTGTTCCAGTACCATCCGCCGGCTCCGCCGCCGCCTGCGCCTGACGCCCCGCGGTGAGGCGGGGCGTCAGGCGCTTGGCCGAAGCCGGTCTTCGCGACGCGGCTCGCCGGCGTCCTCGCCGTCAATCGTATCGGGCGAGGGGTTGGGACGGGCGCCTTTCTCAGGCGGCCCGTTTCGGAGCGGCGACCACGGCCGCGCGGCGCGGCAGGGCGATCGCGCCGGTGGCGCGCACCATGCCGCTCGCGCCGTCGAGGGCGCCGGCCTGCAGTTCGAGCGCGAGGAAGCGCGCGCGCTCCACCGGGCCGGGCAGGCTCAGGCCTTCGGCCGCCTCGGCCGCGAAGCCGAAGCGGGCGTAGTAGGGCGCGTCGCCGACCAGCACGACCGCGTCATGGCCGAGCGACGCGGCGCGGGCGAGCCCTTCGCGCATCAGCGCGGAGCCGACTCCCTCCTCGCGCGCGTCCCGCTCCACCGCGAGCGGGCCGAGCATCAGCGCGGCGCGGTCGCCCGCGGCGACATGCCAGAAGCGCAGCGTGCCGACCATGCGGCCGGACGCGTCGACGGCCTTGAGCGCGAGCCCCCGCGCCGGCAGCCGGCCTTCGCGCAGCCGCTCGCAGGTCTTGGCGAAGCGGGCCGGGCCGAAGGCGCGGTCGAGCAGGGCCTCGCGGGCGCCGGCGTCAGCCGGGCCCTCGTCCAGAATGACGGCCATGAAACCCTCCTGAAGGGGTTAGACGACCTGGGCGGTCAGATGACGACGGAGGCGAGCGGCGCGAAGCCGTTGAACGCGACCGCGGCGTAAGTCGTGGTGTAGGCGCCGGTCGCCTCGATCAGCACCTTGTCGCCGATCTCGAGGCTCACGGGCAGCGCGTAGGGCGCCTTCTCGTACATCACGTCGGCCGAATCGCAGGTCGGGCCGGCGAGCACGCACGGGCTCATCGCGTCGCCGTCCCGCGCGGTGCGGATCGGGTAGCGGATCGCCTCGTCCATGGTCTCGGCGAGACCGCCGAACTTGCCGATGTCGAGGTAGACCCAGCGCAGCTCGTCGGCCGCCTCGGACTTCTTCGACACCAGCACCACCTCGGCCTCGATCACGCCGGCGTTGCCGACCATGCCGCGGCCCGGCTCGATGATCGTCTCCGGGATGCGGTTGCCGAAATGCGCGCGCAGGCCCTCGAAGATCGCCTCGCCATAGGCCTCGACCGCCGGGATGTCCTTGAGGTAGCGGGTCGGGAACCCGCCGCCGAGGTTGACCATCGACAGCGTGATGCCGCGCTCGGCGCAGTCGCGGAAGATCTGCGAGGCCGAGGCGAGCGCGGAGTCCCAGGCGCCGACGTTGTTCTGCTGCGAGCCGACGTGGAACGACACGCCATAGGCGGTCAGGCCGAGGCGATGGGCGTGCTCGAGCACGCCGACGGCCATCTCCGGAACGCAGCCGAACTTGCGCGACAGCGGCCACTCGGCGCCGGCGCCGTCGGCCAGGATGCGGCAGAACACGCGCGAGCCGGGCGCCTGGCGCGCGACCTTCTCGACCTCCTCGCGGCAGTCGACCGCGAACAGGCGCACGCCGCGAGCGTAGGCGGCGGCGACGTCGCGCTCCTTCTTGATGGTGTTGCCGAACGAGATGCGCTCGGGGCCCGCGCCGGTGGCGAGCGCCATGTCGATCTCGACCACGGAAGCGCAGTCGAAGCACGAGCCGAGCTCCGCCAGCAGGCTGAGGATCTCAGGCGCCGGGTTGGCCTTCACCGCATAGAACACCCGCGTGTCCGGCAGCGCGTGCGCGATCTTCGCGTAGTTGTCGCGCACGATCTCGCTGTCGACCACGAGGATCGGCTCGGACGAGTTCTTCTCCGCGAGGAAACGGCGGATGCGGTCGTTGTCGAGGGCGGCGAGGTGAGAGGCCATGGCGGGTTCCCAACGCAAGTTCAGAGTGACGGTTGAGGGACGCCGATCGCCCGGAGCGCGCGTTGGAGACGCGCCTCGGTCGTCGTCAGCATCCCGCGGCCGGCTCCGTCAGGAGCCCGGCCGTTCGATCACGCCGTAGTCACGACGACCGTCGCGACGGTGCGAACCGTCTCGGCAAGGTCGGCGCCACGCTTGGGACTTGGGGAAAACCCGGAGACCCGCACGCCCGGCAAGGAAGTAGTCGCCTCTTCAGTGACCCCGGCGTTTGGACAGCCGGCAGAGACCAAAAAAGCCCTCTACGTCGTTGCTTCACGTCGCGTCCGCCGCCGGAGAGGCGACTTAGAGCCGGTTGGGATTTCCGGCCATCGGGTTGCCCGGCGGGGAGTTCCCGCCAACCCGACACACGACACAGGCACGCGTTCATTGGGCAGCGCTGGACATAAGGGTGTTCGCCGTCGCATTCAAGAAAAACTTTCAGCCCGCGACGGCGAATATTTTTGAGGGAATCTGGTTTCGCCGGAACCGCTTCCGCGGAGACCGCGCGCCGGTTCAGTGAAGCTTGTTCAGGGCCTCGAAGGTGGCGGCCATCTCGCCGCGTTCGGCCGCGAAGCGCAGGGGCTTGCAGCGCTCCACCACGATCTCCGTCGCGTCGGGCTGCGCGAGCAGGCTCATGGTCTCCGCAAGGAATTCATCGAGCGGCATGGCGTTCGGATCGGAGGCCTGGGCCTCGCCCATGAGCGTGGTCTGCACGTAGGGCGGCGCGATCTCCACGACCTTGACCGGCGTGTCCCGCAACTGGCGCCGCAGCGCGACCGAGTAGGCGTGGATCGCCGCCTTTGTCGCCGAATAGGTCGGGGTCAGCGCGAGCGGCACGAAGGCGAGGCCCGACGACACGGTCAGCACCGTGGCGCGCTGGCGGGTCAGCAGATGCGGCAGCAGCGCCGCCGTCAGCCGGATCGGCCCGAGCAGATTGGTCGCGACCGTCTGCTCCGCCGTCTCCAGATGGCCGCCGGCGGGCACGTCCTCCGGGACCATGATCCCGGCGTTGTTGAGGACGGCGTCGAGGGCGGGATGTTCGGCGATCAGCCGTTCGGCGAAGGCCGGAATGGCGGCCGCGTCGGTCACGTCGAGAACCATCGACGCCATGCCGGGGTTGGCCGCCGTGACGGCGTCCAGCGCGGCCTGCCGGCGTCCGGTGACGATGACCTTGGAGCCCGCCGCGTGGAAGGCTTCCGCGAGGCCCCGGCCGATGCCGGAACCGCCGCCGGTGATGAGGATGGTGGCGTTGCCGATGTCCATAATCGTCGTTCCTTGTTGTTCGACGACCGGAAGGATAAATTGAAGCTCTCCGATGGGAAGTACGCTCCCGAAAGTTCCATAGTTACCGAAAGGAGAGCGTGAGGATGAAGCGGTTCGCCGAGGACCCCTCGATCGAGGCGAAGCGTCGCCACCCGCCGCCCCAGACCGTCGATCCCGCGATCGAGGCGCTGGTGAACGACGTCATCGGGCAGGTCGCGGACAAGTGGACCATGCTGGTGCTCGAGACGCTGGAGGAGGGCGGCGTGCTGCGCTTCACCGAGATCGCCCGCGCGGTCGGAGGCATCAGCCAGAAGATGCTGACCAAGACGGTGCGCCAGATGGAGCGGGACGGCCTGCTGACGCGGACCGTGCATCCCGTGGTGCCGCCGCACGTGGACTACGCCCTCACAGAGCTCGGCCGCAGTCTCGGCGCGGCGTTCTGCGGGGTTTGGATCTGGGCGGAAGCGCATTACGCTGAGGTTGAGAGCGCCCGTCGCGCCTTCCGCGAGCGCGAGGCGGCGGGGGCCGGCTAGCGCGCCATCTTGCAGACGCCGCGCGATCGTCCTACGGCTCGGTCGAGCTCCCCGCCTCAATCTGTTTGCAGCGTACGATGACCGATCGCCTTGCCTTCACGCGCCGCGGCGCGCTCGTTCTCGGCGGCGCGGCGGCCGCCTTCGCGACCACCAAGGCCGTCGCCCAGCCGTCGCCGCAGCCCGCCTTCGGCTATGAGGACGTCGTCCGCCGGGCGCGGGATCTGGCCCGCCAGCCCTACGATCCGTCCGCGCGCGAGCTGCCGGAGGGGTTGCGCAACCTCACCTTCGATCAGTACCGCGACATCCGCTTCCGGCCCGACCGCGCCCTGTTCGCGGCGGGCGGCGGTCCGTTCCGAATGCAGTTCTTCCACCCGGGCTTCCTCTATCGACGTCCCGTGGTGGTGAACGTGGTGCGGGACGGCATCGCGACGCCCGCGCCCTATTCCGGCTCCCTGTTCGACTACGGCGGCAACAAGTTCGACCGCCCGCTGCCGGTCGACCTCGGCTTCGCCGGCTTCCGCCTGCACTACCCACTGAACGATCCCCGGGTGTTCGACGAGCTGATCTCCTTCATCGGCGCGAGCTACTTCCGCGTGCTCGGCCGCAATCAGGTCTACGGCATCTCGGCGCGCGGGGTGGCGATCGACAGCGGCGGCCCGAACGCCGAGGAGTTCCCGGACTTCCGCGAATTCTGGGTCGAGATGCCAGGAGCGAACGCCGATCGCGCGACGATCTACGCGCTGCTGGACGGCCCGTCGCTCGCCGGCGCCTACCGTTTCGTCGTCTACCCCGACGTCGACACCGTGGTGGACGTCACCGCGACGCTGATCGCCCGCAAGCCGATCGCCAAGCTCGGCATCGCGCCGCTGACCTCGATGTTCTTCTACGGCGAGAACCAGCGCCGCCACTTCAACGACTTCCGCCCCGAACTGCACGATTCGGACGGCCTGCTGCTTCAGACCGGCGGAGGCGAGTGGGTGTGGCGCCCGCTGCGCAACCCGAAGACGCCGCAGATCTCGTCCTTCCTCGACGCCAATCCGCGCGGCTTCGGGCTTATGCAGCGCGATCGGCTGTTCGAGCACTATCAGGATCTCGACCTCGCCTATCAGCTTCGTCCGAGCTACTGGGTTGAGCCCCGCGAGGGTTGGGGCGCCGGCCGCGTGGAGCTGGTGGAACTGCCGACCGATGACGAGACCAACGACAACATCGTCGCCTTCTGGGTGTCGAACGAGCCGGTCGAGGCGGGTCAGGAGCGGGTCTACGGGTACCGGCTGAAGTCGTTGTCCTCGGACGGCCGGATGCATCCGGGCGGGCGCGCCGTGAACACCTATCCGACGCGCGCCGCGGCTCTCGGCTCGGCCGAGCCGGTTCCGCCGGGGGCCCAGCGCTTCATCATCGACTTCGCCGGCGGCGATCTTCCCTACTACCTGAACGACCCGTCGCGGGTGCAGGTGGCGCCCTCGTCGTCCTCGGGCCGCATCGGCGGCGCCTTCGTGACGCCGAACCCGCGCATCGGCGGCTTCCGCGTCGGCATCGACGTGCAGGCGGACACCGGCCGCGCGATGGAGCTGCGCGCCTTCCTGAAGGCGGGCGAGCGCGCCCTGACCGAGACGTGGACCTTCACCTACGCGCCGGAAAACGCCTAGGACCGCAGGCCGTCAGTCCTTCAGCCGCTCCATGACGCCGGCGAGCAAGGCGTCCGCGGCGCGCGCGGCGGCGCCGGGCTCTGAGCCGAGCGCGCCGTCGAGCGCGAGCCGCGCAAAGCCGTGGACCAGCGACCATGCGGCGACCGCGCGGACCTCGTTGTCCTGCGCGTCGCCGCCCGCGGCGGCTTTCAGGAACCCGTAGGCGCGGGTCGCCGCCTGCCGCAGCGCGGCGTCGTCGGGGTCGATCCGGGTCTTCCGCCACATCACGTCGAAGCGCGCGGGTTGCCGGAGCGCGAAGCGCACATAGGCCTCGCCCTGCCGCCGCAGCCGCGCCGGGAGATCCTGCGGCCCCTGGGCGTCGGCCGCGGCGAGGGCGTCGCCGAGCTCCGCGAAGCCCGCGGTCGCGATCGCGGTCAGCAGGCCGCGCACGTCACCGAAATGGTGCTGCGGCGCGGCCGGCGACACGCCGGCGCGTCGCGCCGCCTCACGCAGGCTGAAGCCGTCGACGCCGCGTTCGGCGATGATGGACACCGCCGCATCAATCAGGGCCTCGCGCAGCGCGCCATGATGATAGGGCCCGCCCTTGTCGCGCCCCGCGCCATCCGGATTGTCGATCTTGACAGTGTCAGGATGTCTGGTCATGCTTATCTTTACAACGTGAAGATTGCGCCGCCTAGCCGGCCCAGGCGTGGAGCGAGGAGCGAGGAGCGTACATGTTCCGACCTGAGACCCTGTTCATCGTCTGTAACTTGGCGGCGCTCGCCGGCTGGGCGCTGCTCGCGGCCTCGGTTCTTGCCCCCAGCCTTCGCCGCGTCGCGCAGTTGGTTGCGGGCGTCGGCCTGCCCGCCATCATCGCGGCGATCTATGTCGGCGCGCTCGCCGCGGCCTTCGGCTCCGGCGCGCAGGGCGGCTTCGGCTCGCTTTCGGACCTGCGCGCGCTGTTCGCGAACGACCATGCGCTGCTTGCCGGCTGGGTCCACTACCTCGCTTTCGATCTGGTGGTCGGCGCGCTGATCGCCCGGGCGGCGGCGGCGTCCGGCATGCGCGCGATCCTCGTTCTGCCCTCCCTCGCGCTCACCTTTCTGTTCGGGCCGGCGGGGCTGCTGCTGTTCCTGGCGCTTCGCTTCGCCGGCGGCGCCCGACCGATGGAGACGCTGTCGTGACCGTGCTTCCGATCGATTTCCCCTCACGCGCCGCCGCGGCTCCTTCCGTCCTCGACCGGCTGCGCGACAACCATGCGGGCCTGACCACGGCCGGGCTGTTCTGCCTCGCCGCCGCCGCGGTGGCTCTGTCGCTTCCCTTGGTCGACGGCCGCGTTCTCGACGGCGTCAGCGTTTGGTCGAAACCCGCCAAGTTCTTCCTCTCCTCCGGGGCGTTCCTGCTGACGATGGCCTGGGCCTTCGGCTTCGTGCCTGAGCCCCGCCGACGGACGCGGCGGCTCGTCTGGAGCGTGCGGGCGACGTACGGCCTGTTCGCGTTCGAACTCGGCTACATCACTTTCCAGGCCGCGCGCGGCGAGCCGTCGCATTTCAACGTCGACGGGCCGGCGCACGCCGCGCTCTACGGAGCGATGGGTGTGGCCGCGACCATGATCCTCCTGGCGGCGCTTCCGCTCGCGCTTGAGATCGCGCGGCGGCCGCGGCCAGGCGCTGATCCCGCCATGGCGTTCGCGGCCGCGCTGGGACTGGGCCTGACGGTCGTGCTCGGCGTCGCCACCGGCTTCGCGATCGGCGCCAATCTCGGGCACGCGGTCGGCGTCAAAGCGTCCGGGCTGCCGCTGCTGGGCTGGAGCCGGACCAGCGGCGACCTTCGGGCGGCGCATTTCTTCGGCATGCACGCGGCGCAGGCGCTTCCGTTGCTGGCGGCCGCGCTCGCTGCGGCGGGCGTACGGCGCAAGCGTTGGATCGCGCTTGGGGGAGCGGCGATCACCGGCGCGACGATCGCCGTGTTGGCGCAGGCCCTCGCCGGTCGACCGTTCCCGTTCGGCTGAGCCGCCAAACGAAAAACGCCCGGCCGGAGCCGGGCGTTCGTGATCCGTCGAGATGTGGGACGGTCAGTCTTCGAGTTCGCCGATGTGGTGCTGGGCGTAGAGCTGCTCGCCGAGCTTCGCCACGAGATCGAGCTGCGTCTCGAGGAAGTCGATGTGGCCTTCCTCGTCCGTCATCAGCTCTTCGAACAGGTTCTTGCTCGGCAGGTCGCCGATCTCCTGGCAGTAGAGCGCCGCCTCACGGTAGAGCGCGCGGGCCTCGGTCTCGGCCGCGAGGTCGCACTCCAGGACTTCCTTGACGGACTGGCCGATGCGCAGCGGGTCGAGGACCTGCATGTTCGGAAAGCCTTCGAGGAAGATGATGCGCGTGACGAACTTGTCCGCGTGCTGCATCTCCTCGATCGACTCGGCGCGCCACTTTTTCGCCAGCGCCTGGTAGCCCCAGTCGTCGAGCAGGCGGTAGTGCACCCAGTACTGGTTGATCGCCGTCATCTCCGACCGCAGACCGCGGTTGAGATAATCGATGACCTTTGCGTCGCCCTTCATGGCGTCCCTCCTGCGGCGTCAGCCGGAAGCGTTAAATCCTAGAACGCTTCTAAACTAGCAGGTGCAAGACCGCAAGCGCGAACGCTCCGCGCTCAAAGGCCGAACAGGAAGGGGAAAATGGGCCGTCAGCGGTGGCGGCGGTCGATGGTGGCGACTTCCACGACGTCGCCTGCGAAGCCCAGCACCTCTCCGGCGCCGTGGGTGATCGACGGGCAAGCCGCGGGACATGCGCCGCAGGCCGCGGCTTCCTCGCGCGGCTTCAGGCCGCGGATGTCGTCGAGCATCGCTTTGATCGTGCGCGCGCAGCGCCCGCATTGCGGGCTGCAGCCGAGGCAGCGATAGACCTGGCCAGGCGTGCGGGGGCACGCGGACTCGTCCTGGATCGTCGTTTTGATCTGGGAGTCGCTCAGCACGTTGCAGGAGCAGACGATCATGCGGCGTCCGTCGATCGTGGCCGATGGGTGACGAAATCTTACCGGAAGATTACAGTTTGGAATTGATCTAAACTGTTGATCTTTCTCGGTTTTTACTTAAGGGGCGCAGGCTCCCGCGTCAACGGCTGAATCGGTTGGGCGACGGTGGAACGCGGGCGGATCGGCGCCGGGGTCAGCTCGCGGCGCGCGTGAGTGAGGAGAACGTCACCTCGACCAGCGTGCCTTCGCCGACCGCGCTCTGCAGCGAGAACACGGCGTTGTTCGCCTCCGCCAGCGCCTTGGTCAGCGGCAGGCCGAGGCCGGCCCCCTCCCGCCCCGAGACCGGGAGCTGTCGGAACGGCTCCAGCGCGAGCGCCTGCTCCTTGCGCGACATGCCCACGCCGGTGTCGCGCACCCGGATCACCGGCTCGCCGAGGTCGTTGAGCGCGGTCGCGACGATGACCTGGCCGCCGGCGGGCGTGAATTTCACCGCGTTCGACGCGAGGTTCAGCACGATCTGGCGGATCGAGCGCTGGTCGGCGCGCACCCGCGGCAGGCTGCGGGCGAGCGATGTGCGGATGATGATGTGCTCGCGGTTGGCCTGCGGCTGCAGCAGCGCCACCGCCTGGGTCGCGGCCTCGTTCAGGTCGACGTCGACGAAGTCGAGCTCCAGCTTGCCGGCCTCGATCTTGGACAGGTCGAGCAGGTCGTTCACCAGGCTGATGAGGTGCCCGCCGGACAGATGAATGTCGCGGAGGTACTCCTTGTAGCGCTCGTTGCCGAGGGCGCCGAAGCGCTCCTCCATCATCACCTCGGCGAAGCCGATGATGGCGTTGAGCGGCGTGCGGATCTCGTGGCTGACCTTGGCGAGGAAGTCCGACTTCTGGGCGTTGGCGCGCTCCGCCTGCCGCTTGGCGGCGATGAGCTCCTCCTCGGCCTTCTTCCAGTGGGTGATGTCGCGCAGCACGGCGCAGAAGCGGCCGTCTTCGGGGCGGCCGACGCGCCCGAGCGTGAGGTAGAGCGGGATCGCGCCGCCCTGCCGCACCAGCCCCAGAACCTCGCGGCCGTCGTTGAGCAGGCTCGCCACCGGGCTCGCGCGCAGCCCATCGAGATATTCGAAGGCGACGCGGCGGCTCTCGGGCGCGAGCGCGAGCGAGAACAGGCTGCCGACCAGTTCGCGCGCCTCATAGCCCAGCAGCGCCTCGGCGCTGCGGTTGATCGAAAGCACGCGGCCGGCGGAGTCGAGCGTCAGCACGCCGTCGGTCGCGGTGTCGAGGATCGCCGAGAGCTCGTGCTCGCGCAGCCTGGCCGTCGCGAGCGCCGCAGCCCCGCCTTCGCCGCGGCGAAGCAGCACGACGGTGGCCGGCGCGTCGCCCCACATGGTGGCGGACAGCTTGGCGCCGACGTCGATCTCGGCCCCGTCCTTCGCGACGAGGCGGACCGAGCCCGGCGCGGCCTCGTCATGGGACAGCGGCTCGGCGAACAGAGCGCCCGCGCCGCGCGCGGCGAGCTCCGCGACGTCGGCGTGGCCAGTCATATCCAACGCGGCGCGGTTGGCGTAGAGCGCGTCGTCGCCGCGCAGCACCAGCGCGCCGAGCGGCATCCGGTCGAGCAGGCGCAGGAGGTCAGCGGCGGCGGGCGTCGCAGGCGCTTCGCCGCCAGCCCCCAGCGGAAGCTCGGCGTCGGCGGCGATGTCCTCCCAGACGTCGCGGGGCGAGGGAGAGGCCGCCGGCTCGCGCAGTCGGCGCGCGATCTCGTCGAACGCGCTGGCCTCGTGGCTCGAGAGCCCGGCGCGGGCCGGCATGACCTGCGTGTCGCGCAGCGGAACCACGTTGTGGCCGAAGCCTTCCGCATCCTCGGTCGGCTCTTCGACCGGGGAGGGCTCCTCGGCCCGCCCGTCCGCTGGCGGGACGTCGGCCGGAGCCTCCTCCGGCGCGGCGGCTGCGGCGGCGACCGGCGGTTCCACGGGGGAGGAGGACAGCTCCTCGACGGCCAAGGACGGAGCGGCCTCGGCCGGTGGAGCTTCCGCCGCCGGCGACGTCTCCTCGGCGGGGGCCGGTTCGGCGACAGGCTCGACCGAGATCCCGAGGCCTCGGAAGCCCGCGAAGGTGCGGCCGCGGTCGAACACCGGCAGCGCCGAGAGCGTCAGCGCAAGGCGTCCGCCTGTCGCGCTCGGCCAGGACACCGGCAGGTCGCGCCACGGCCGGCGCGCGGCGATCGCTTCGGCGACGGCGCCGTCGGGATCGAGCGCGAGGTCGTTGGCGAGCGCGCGCCATGTCCGCCCGATCGCCGCCGCCGCGCTGTCGCCGACGGCTTCGCCGAGGTCGGGCGACAGGAACGACAGGCGGTCGTCCGCGTCGAGCTCGAACACGAAGCGGAGGTCGTGGGCCGGCGTCGTCGTCGCGGCGGGCGCGAGCGTGGAAGGCGCGGCTTCCGGCGCGGGAGAGGGCGAAT
The DNA here is from genome assembly GCF_027922325.1 of Methylopila turkensis. Classification (GTDB taxonomy): domain Bacteria; phylum Pseudomonadota; class Alphaproteobacteria; order Rhizobiales; family Methylopilaceae; genus Methylopila; species Methylopila turkensis. The sequence continues at coordinate 868,486 of NZ_BSFL01000002.1, read as the reverse complement.
CGACGCGCGGGTCCGGAGGCGGATCGTCGAACGGCGCCGACGGCGCTTCCGGCGCCGCCTCGGCGTCGCTCGCGATGGTCGCCGGTTCTGCGACGGCTTCGACGGCGTCATCCAGCGCGCGGCCGGCGGCCGGCTCCTGTTCAGTCACGACCGGCGCGGGCGCCGGAGCGGCCGACCAGGGCGAGCGCGCCAGCGGAGCGAGCGCAGCGAGAAGCGTGTAGGCGCGGTCCCCGATCGCAAGCGGCTCGGCGCGCAGCGCGATCGGCGCGAAACGGCCGGCGCCGCCGAGGCGCAGCCTGAGCAGGCCCTCGGCGCCGACAGCCGCTCGGGCGCTTCCCGGGTCGAGCCGTTCGCCGAGGCGGAGCGCGCCGGCGGCGGCGTTCGCCCACACGATCTCGCCCTCGCGGCCCACCAGCAGGGCCGGAGCCGGCGCGTCGGCGAGCGCCGCGAGCCGGGGCTCGTCTGAAATCGTCTGCGGGGCGTGCGTCGAGTCCATGCGCTCCTCGAGCGCCGGAGGAGCGGCGCCTGCGTTAACAAAGGCTTAAATTACAGAGCCGTGGAAATCGCGTCCATGCGCCTCGCGGCGTCGTCCAACGGAACCGCGCGGCAGGGTTAATCGGCGTTAGGGATTGGCGTTCCGCCGTGGCGCCAATGGACGTTTGCGCAGGCGGAATCCCGCTGCTACGAGAGCGTGTGGCTGGCCTTCCGCGGCGAGACGTCGCAGATCGGCCGGCTCTCGGCACCGTGCAAAAGGAGCGATCGTCATGGCGAGCGGCGGATACGAGATCCCGAACGAAATGCGCGACCTGGCCGAGAAGAGCGTGGAGCAGGCGCGCAAGGCGTTCGACGGCTTCATGGAAGCCGCGCACAAGGCCGCCGCGACCGCCGAGCAGCACGCCGCCGACGCCGAGCGCAACGTCCGCGCGACCGCCGATTCCGCGGTCTCATACGCCGAAGCCAATGTGGCGGCGAGCTTCGCCTTCGCCCAGAAGCTGGTCCGGGCGAAGAGCATCGAGGAGATGATGGCGATCCAGGCGGAGTTCGCCCGCGGGCAGGTCGAGGCGCTGTCCCGGCAGGTCGAGACCCTCACAAAGGCGCGGAAGGCCTAAGCGGTTCCGCCTGAGGGTCGCGCGGGCGTTCGCCCAGGAGACCAACCGCCGACGGCGACGCACGCCTGAACCGCGCGCGGCGGCTCAATTCCGCGTCATTTCCGCCTTGAAGCTAAGCCTTTTCGCCCTTATGTTGCGCTGCACAAGAGTTTTCGCGGCGCTGCGGTCGTTGGTCATCGCGTGGCGCTGCGGGCGTAAGGGTCCGTGCGCCATACGGCGGAGCGTCGGACCTCACCCGCGTGTCGCGTTCCGCCGGACAACGAGCACAAGGAAGGCTGACATGGCTACGAGCCCCAAGGCGGTCGCCGCCAAGACCGAGGAAACGATCCACGAGACCGCCGCTGCGGTCGAGACCGCCGCTCATGAAATGGCCGCTCCCGTGCGGGATCTGGCCGAGAAGGGCGTGGCGCAGGCGAAGCAGACCTACGGCCGCTTCAAGAGCGCGGCCGAGGAGACCACCGACGCCCTCGAGGACGCCTACGCGACCCTCAGCAAGGGCTACAAGGAGCTGGGCCGCAAGTCGGTCGAAGCCACCCGCAGCAACGTCAACGCGCATTTCGACTTCCTGAGCGCGCTGCTCGGCGCCAAGTCGGTGAGCCAGGCGGTCGAGCTCCACACCTCCTATGCGCGCAAGCAGTTCGACGTCTATGGCGCGCAGGTGAAGGAGCTCTCGGCGCTCGCGCAGAAGACCGCGACCGACGGCGCCAAGCCGTTCCAGGAGATCGCCACCAAGGGCGTGAAGTTCGCGCAGGCGAACTGACGACGGGAATGCTGCGGGCCATTAGGTCCGCATGACGCAATTGACGACGCCCGGGCCGATGGCGGTCCGGGCGTTCGCGTGCGCGGGTGCAGGCGGGTAGGCGACGGCGGCGCGAAACCGCTCTCTCCCGGCTTGCCTGAGCGATCGGTTTCGCCTAGGTTCCGCCCCGCAAAACGACCCGTGCCGCCATAGCTCAGTTGGTTAGAGCGCTTGATTGTGGATCAAGAGGTCCCTGGTTCGAGCCCAGGTGGTGGTACCAACCTTCCTCTAAGACGGTGATCGACGGAAGCGGCGGCCAAACGCTCCGCGAACGCGCGTCCGCGGCGGAGCTTCTATTCCGTAGGCCCGGTCGGCGCCGACCCTCGCTTGGCGGCCACCTGCTCGGCCGCGATCCCGGCCGCTTCACGGGACGGATAGGTTTCGCCTGAGGGCTCGTCGCCGAACCGGTAGCTCCAGCGGCCTGGTTCGATCTCGAAAAGCTCGTACGCGTTCGTCGCCATGTCGGCCTCCTTGGTTTCACGCAACGACGCCGTGTCAGCCGTCGTCCTTCGGTTTCTCCGGAGCGTCCCGCTTCGGCGGGGTCTTGGTCGGATCGGTTTCTTCGCGCGCCTTCCTCTGGGTCGCTGCGGCGGCCTTGTCGCCGCCGCCGACTTCGACCCCTCCGCCAATGTCGGGCTTCGTCACGGTGGTCCCGTAGGGCGGCTTCCTTGTCTCGCTCATCTGCGACCTCCTGTGCGTGGGAGCGCTTCGCGGGCTTCGCAAATAAGGCGACCCGCTCGATCGCGACGGGCCCCGCTCTGCGAGTTACGGCCGAGCAGGGGCCCGTCATCGAAGGCCCAGGACCTTAAGGCCGGGCGCGATAGGACAGACCGCGCCAGATCGTGCGCCTGTCGCGGTGCTCGCCGCCCCGCACGGCGCCGATGAAGGCTGCGGCTCCGGCGGCCAGCGCGGAAGCCGCGAGCAGGAACGCGGTGAGGACGGCCGCGACCCGCGCCTTCTCCGCGGCCGCCAGAGCCTGATCCTTCGCCTGCTGCGCCTGGGTCTCGGCTTCGGCGCGCAGGCGCTCGGCCTGCGCCTTCACGTCGTCCAATCTTTTCTGCGCCTCGGCGCGCATCGCCTTTGCTCGTTCGACGCCTTCGTTGACGCGAGCGTCGACCTGTTCGGGGGGCAGCCCCGTCCGGGAAGCCGCGACGTCGCGGATCGCGGCCCGATCGGCGTCCGAAATCTCGCCCGTACGCACGACGTTCGCCAGGACGCCGGCGATCCGGCGTTCGGCTGCTGCTGGGTCCTGCTGTTGGCCGTTACCGGCCCCGCCATCGGCGCGCAGAAGGCTGTCCGTGAGGTAATCGACCGGATTGGCCCGCAACCCTTGCGGCAACATTTCCTCAAGGCTCGGGCCGGCCGCCTGGGCCGCCCCGCCAGCCGCCTGACCGACGCCGCTGATCGCGCCGCCGGCGATTTGTCCCGCCCCTTGCGCGACGCCGCCGATGACGGAGCCGGCGGCCTGAACGCCGGTCGCGGCCGCCCCGGCCGCGATCCGCGCCGTTCCGCTCGCCGCCGACAGGGCGAACGCGCCGGCGACGATCAGCCCGATCCCCCAGACGACCAACCCGTGAAGCCCGTCGCGGGTGGCGGACTCTTCGGCGGTGACGCCGGGATCATCGGCGCGAAGCCGGCCCGCCACATAACCGCCGAGCATGTAGACCGCGACGGTCGAGATCGCGGTGAACAGGCCGGTCAGGACAAGGCCGAAGAAGCTGACGCTTTCGCCCGGCTCGGCCGTAATCGAGCTGAGGCCGAGGGCGCCGGCGAACGTCGTGAGCACGATCGTGAGCCCGGCGGCGATCACCGTGCCGGCGAATATCGCGCCCCAGTCCACCGGCGATCGGCGCGTGGCGGCCGGTACGTCCACCGATCGGGCCGGGTCAACGTTCGACATATCTTGAGCCTCAAAAATCTGGAATGTGCGAAAGCGGCAGCTGTCGGTCAGCCCACGGGGTCCGTGTCAGGATCCGCCGCGTGAGCCGCAAGTCGCCTCGCAGCGGGATTGCGGGCATAAAAAGAGCCGGGCCCAAGAACCCGGCTCTCTCCGTCCTCAAGGACGACGATCGTAGTCCGAGAACCACGTGTCGACTTCGGCTTTCGCCTTTGATTTCTCGACGCCGTAGCGCTCCTGAATCTTGCCTTCGAGCTGCTCGCGCTTTCCGTCGATGACGTCGAGGTCATCATCGGTGAGCTTGCCCCACTTTTCCTTGATCGTGCCTTTGATCTGCTTCCAATTGCCTTCGACGCGGTCCCAGGCCATGGCGACTCTCCACAATGAATGTGCAGATGAAACGCTCATTCCCTGTCAAAGTTGCACAGCAAATAAACAGATGGAGCGCTTGCGAGCGCGCCAAGCCCAGCGCCACGCCTCGCGCTAAGGCGGTCGTCCTAGAACCGCGGCGACGCGCTCGGTCCCTGAGCGATCACGCGGCCGACCAAAGGCTCAGGTGGAGCCCTCCTTGGGGGCGCCCGTACGGGCCGTCTGCGGGCGTCGGGGAGAGGAGTGATCGTCAGGCTTCCGGGTCGCGTCGCGGTCTCCGGTTGGGTTGGCGCTGTCCATGCCGTTGTTCCGGCTGTCGCCTTGGGAGGGCGCCATGGCGCCCTTGGCGTCGCCCTTCACCGTGCTCTTCGAGGGGGTGTTGGTCATGTAGCCTCCAGTCCTGTCAGCCGGTTCAGGCCATGTCGCGCCTTGAGGGAGCGGGTCGACCGTGAGATCCGAACCTCGATCTCGCGCACCAGGGCGTCGTTCGTAGAGCCGTCGAGCTGGATGCTCGCAAGGCCCCGCCTGGCCGAAGTCAGCGCGTTCCTGCGGGCGCCGTCCTCGAACCCGCCGACGAACGCGTCGAGCGCGGCCAGCGCCGGTCTCAGATCATAAGAGCCCGAACCGGCGACGACCGCGGCCGCCGTAACGAATTGCTGAAGCGTGCTCACTGAGGCCCTCCCGCAAGGTTATGAGCGGGAGCGTCTCGTAGCTCTCAGCCGTCAGCGCTCGAAAATGACCTGCCGACGATAGACGGAAGCTGGGGTGCTTTCCGCGATCGTTCAAGGCGTGGTCCGCGACGTATCGAAGGAATGGTCGCCAAGACGAAGCCTCGGCCGAGGCTACAAAATCCTCGAAAATCTTCGGCAAGCGCGATTATGTCTGCATGCCCAGCCGGATGGCGTCAGGGTCGATCACCCTGCGCTGTGGTCTGGTCGCGCGCGCCGAGCTTTCGTCGTCCGCGATAAAAAATCAGGTCGGGGAGAATGCAGCCGCCGCGAGTGAATTCTGGGTCGCCGCAATTGGGCGATCCGCCGTCGCATGCGATCGCAAGGCCGGACAGGATCCGAGACGGTCGGAGACCGAAGGATGGCCCGTCGGCGCACGCCCGTCTCGGGCGCCTCGGCGGCGCGCGCGCCGCCAAACGTCTCTCATCTAATCACTTAGTTGAGATTTTCCTCTCGAGATGCAACCAGAAGTGCGCTTCGCGTGTCGTGCGTATATCGGTCGATCATCCAAAGGAACCGGCCATGCGCTTCTGCGTCGTGCAGCTCAACGCTCAGCGACCCGCCTCGTGGGCCGTGCTTCTGAAAAGCACAGGCGAGGTCGTGGAGCATGAGGACCGTCTTCTGCTGGGACTAACGAGACCGCTCGCCGAAGAGTGGATGGAAAAGCTGGAAGACGGCCCTCCAGCGGCCTGCGAACTCAAGCAAAGACAGTGGAAGAAGAGGTGAAATCCTGTTCAGCCGTCGAGGTTTGGACGCCGACGTCGTCACGGCGTCCGCCGGACGTCTCCGGACCATCGCTGAACGGCGAGGTCCGGAGACAAGGCGAAGACCGCGACGCGTCGTCGTACCGGTCGCCGCCAGGACCGTTCGGTCAGGCGCCCGAGGTCGTCAGCAATGGACCGAAACGTTGTGGTAGAGGTCGGTCGCCGTCGGCTCGCCGGCGTTGATCGACCATGTCGAGACAAAGACGCTCGATCCCGAGGGATAGGCCGAACCGTAGAAGTATCCGCCGTCGATGTTCACGTGGACCGAACAGAGCTGGAGATTCCGGTCGACATCGATCCTGTAGCTTCCAGCCGCCAATCTGACCGTGGCGAGGATCCGCGTCGTCCCAGCGTAGGCGGTGCCATCGTAATTCATGAAGACCTGAATTTGCGGGGCGTAATAGCCGGTGATGTCGCCGACCACCTTGGTCGCCGCGCTCGCGTAGATCGCCAACTGGCCGGTGGCGCCCAGCGCCACGGTCGCCGCGCCCGTGATGCTCTCGCCGGAGCGGTAGTTCAGGACCGCCGTGGCCGGCCGCGGCGTGTCGGAGGCGAACGCCCGGAGGAAGCCGGTGCCGGTCGGTCCGTTTGCGGTCAGGTTGATCGCGACCGCCTTGGCCGACGCCGGAATTCCGCAGCCGTTCGCGGGTCCGCCCTGCGTCGTGAAATCGCCCGCGCCGGCGATCTGGTAGGACTTGGTCTGGGTCGCGGTCATGGTGGCGGCGTTCGAGAACGCGCGGCATGGCGTGATCGGCGTGTAGACCAGCTCGGACGGAGTGGGCTGAGGGGCCGAGATCGCCGCGATCTCCGCGGAGCGCGGCTTCGACGTCGCCCCGCCTACCGCCCCTTTATTGACCGGCCTGTCGCCTTCGGCGGACAGCACGGTCGAGTTCGCCGAGAGCAGAAATGCTGCAGTGGCGCACACAAACGAAAGCGCAATACGCATGAACACCTCCCCCTAATTTTTGACGAGGGAGCGTGCGCCTTAATAAAGGAAAGAAAATCCGCATTATCACCTATTCAGCCAGCAGATGACTCGACGGCGCTCAAGCCGACTGGACACAGGGGCTCAATCGTGGCGCGTCGTCACCGCGGCCGCGCGGAGCGGACGGCGCGAGGCGTTTCGCACGGCAGCGGCGGCCGGATCTCCATCCAAAGCATCTGCATCTGCGCGTCCTGGCGGCTCATGCGCATCAACAGACGGTCGTCGAACTCCACGATCGCGCCGGAGCGGCGGCTGATCACGGCCCAGGAGTTCTCCTGTCCGGTCACCAGTTGCACCAGCTGGAAGCGTTCGCTTCGGTCCGGCTGGATCGTCGGAGCGGGCGATCGGTTTGTGTGCGTGTAGCCGGCTCTTTTATCCTGCACTGTTGTCTCCTGCCTCTGTCGTCGATTTGAAAGTCGGAGGGAGTTGCCGTCAGTAGGTCGCGGCCCAATGCTTGCCGGCGCGCTTGTAACGCGCCGACCGTGCGGCGTAGACGACGCGCCGGAACGCCGCGAGGTCCCAGATGCGGACGTCCGCGGCGAAGTCGCTCTCGGCATGCCGGGCGATGTGGCTCGCCACATGCCGGGTCAGCAGACCGGGTCCGGTCGCGAGCCAAAGCGACTCGCCGGCGCCTTGCAGCGTCGCTGCGGTCGCTTCTTCCAGCGCCCGCGTCACGATTGGGTGGCCGGGCGGCGCGGCGACGAAGTTGTTGCCGACCGTGCCGAGAAATTCCTGGTAACTGACGAGGCCGTCGGCGCCCTCGATCAACGTCGCAAGCGGGGCGGCGCAATAGTCGTCGGCGTCGAGATAGACGCCGCCTTCCGAGCTGAGCAGCGCCAGGCGCAGGATGTCGGCGCGCATGGCGGCGTGGCGCGCGACCGAGTAGGCCTTCAGCGGCTCCGGGTTTGAGAGCGTCCCGAGGAAGGCGCGCGCCGAGGCGTCGTCCCAGCGCTTGTGCTTAAGGTCGCGATTGACCCCGCCGGCGCGCTCCATCAGGTAGCGGATCTCCGGCGGAGGGTCCCGGTCCCAGTACTGGTGCAGCGTCCGCGGGATGCGCCCGCTGGCGCCGGAGGGGATGCTGCGCGCCCGCGCGAGCCGGCCGGTGCGCGAGAGCGCCAGCAGGAGGCCGATCGCGGGCCCGAGACCGGAGGCGTCGGCGGCCGCGAGCGCGGCGGCCGAACGGAGCAGCGCCTCGTCGCCCTGCCGCAGCGCGGCGGCCAGCGCGCGGGTGTCCTCGGGGTTGAGCCGCAGCTCGTTGACGATCTGCCCGAACAGATGGCGGAAGCGATGCCCGTCGAGGCGCGGCGCGCCGCCGGCCGGGTTCGACGGAACGAGCAGCAGGGTCTCCCACGCCAGCGCGTCGTCGAACATGTAGGCGGCCGCCAGCGCAAGCCAGGCCGCGCATTTGGCGTCGTTGGGCGCCGCGTCGAGCCCGGCGCGCGCGAGCCGCATCGCGAGCGGATAGTCCTGGCGCAGGAAGGCCAGGGTCATCTCGCACCGCAGTCGGACCGCGTCGCTCTGACGGCCGCCGGGCGCCCACACCTCGAGAACCTGCTCGGCCTCGGTCCAACGGCCGCAGTCCAGCAGGCATTCGACCAGAAGCTGCTCGTCCGCGACGGAGCGCGAGGGGAGGGCGCGGAGAGCGTCGATCGCCGTCTCGATTTTGCCGGCGTTGCGCAGGCTGCGGAGCCAGCGCAGCCGCCGCGACGGGTCGTCGGGAAACCGCTCGGCGTCGCGGCGGAAGGCCTCGCTCGCGCCGTCGAGGTCGCCGGAATGCGCCGCCTGCCGGGCGCGCATGCCCGCAAGCTTGCTGGTGCAGGGATGGGCCGCCTCAAGCCGGTCGATCGCCTGCGCGAGGGCGATGGGGTCGTCGCCCGAGAGCAGCGCCTCGCACCGCTCGATCAACAGCTCCTCGGCGTCCGGCCGACGCTCCAGCGCGGCGGCCAGAACCTCGGCCGCCTCGGCGTCGCGGCCCTGCCTGCCGAGGGCCCGCGCCCAGCGGATCTGGGCGCCGGGGTCGAGCGGGTTCTCGGCCGCGCTTGCGGCGCAGAGCCGCTCCGCCTCGGCGGGGTCGTTCATGGCGCCGGCGAGCTCGGCGCGCAGCGTGACGAGCCGACGGTCGCCGGGCCGTCGCGCCTCGAGCGCGGCGAGCTCGTCCCGAGCCTTGCCCCAGAAGCCGGCGACCCGGTACTGGATGGCGCGCTCGACCGCGAGCTCGAACGTGTCCGCCTGCGGATCGACCGTCAGGCAGGCGAGCGCCTCCCGGCGGCGTCCCAGCCGGCCAAGCGCTCGCGACCAGCGGATGCGTCGCGCGGGATCGCCGGGATGCTCGCGCGCGTCGCGGGCATAGATCGCCTCGGCGGCGGCGTAATCGAGCGCCGCTTCCGCGAGCCCGGCCCGCAGCGCCGGCAGGCGGCTGTGTCCAGGCTGAAGGCGCATGACGGCGTCAACGTCGGCCTGCGCCTCGTCGATCCGGCCGACGCTCTTCAAAAGCGCGGCTCGCTCGATCAGCAGCCCGACCGCGTCCGGGTTCAGCTCCAGGCCGTCGGAGAGCGCGGCGATGGCCTTTTCGGGCCGCGACAGCCGGCCCAGCACCCGGATCCAGCGCATGCGCCGGGTGGGGTCCGTGGGATGCGCCTCGACGTCACGCCCATAGACCGCCTCGGCCTCGACGAACTGTCCCGTCGCTTCCGCGAGTTCGCCCGTCAGGATCGGGATGCGGAAATGGCCCGGAGAGACCCGGCGCAGGGTTTCAATGTCGGCGCGGGCCTCCTCGAAGCGGCCGTCCTGCCGCAGCAGCGCCGCGCGCTCGACCAGCAGCCCCACGGACTCAGGCGAAAAACCGAGGCCGGCGTCGAGCGCGTCGATCGCCTCGCGCTGTCGGCCGAGCTTGATGAGGGTCTTCGCCCAGCGGAGCGTCCGCGTCGGGTCGCCGGGATGGGCGGCGGAGTCCGCCGCGAAGATCGCTTCCGCCTCGCGCAGATCGCCGGCGGCGTCCGCGAGCTCTCCTCTGAGAATGGGCAGACGGAAATGGCCGGGCGCCAGGCGCTCGGCGTCGCGCAGGGTCGCGGCGGCGGCCGCGAACTCCTTCCTCCGGGTCTGGCAGATGGCGAGTTCGAGAAGCAGGTCGGGCGACTGCGCCACTTTCAGCCCGTCGCGCAGCACGTCGAGCGCGTCGTCGTGCCGGGATTGCTTGATCAGCAGGCGCGCGAGTTGCGCGCGGGCGACGACATTAGCCGGCTTTCTGGCGCATTCGTTGAAGAGCCAGGTCTCGTCACGCTGGGCCACTGCGCTCAACTGGGCGCTCCCGGTTGTCGAACAGATGTCGGTCGAGTGCGGAAGACGAGCGGGAAGGTTCGCCCCGGCCTGGCGGGGCTGGTCGCTGGCGCGGGCGGAGGGGCTCGAAGCCTCTCCGCCCGCGCCGACGGACTCAGGCGGCGACGGCCGGCCGCAGGGCGCGTGCGGCCTCCGCGATGCGGGCGCGGACCGAGAGCGGGGTCTGCCGGGCGCTCATCGCGCGCGGCATGCCGGACTCCGGTATCGGATCGGGCTGCGAGCCGTACAGCGCCAGGAACTCGTCATAGTTGTCGAAGCGCTTGCGCGTGACGTTGTCGACGAAGGTTTCGGCGGCGGAGCCTTCCGCGAGCACGATCTCGTGGTTCTCGGTCTCGATATGGTGCACGGTGACGAAGCGCCCGAGTTCGGCGTCGGTCATGCGCACGATCGTGTCCCCGTTCACCAGCGCGCCGGCGGCGACGAGCGCTCCGTCCAACACCAGGGCGTGGTCGGCCGTCACGCGAAGGTCGCGCAGCGGCAGGCCGTCGCCGAGCGCCCCGGCGCGGATGCGCACCGGACGCCGGCCTTCCGGCATGCCGAACACCGACGACAGCGTCTGGCGGCCCATCCACTTCACCGGGACAGCGCGGCCGTCCGAGGTCGTCACCAGTTGGCCGATCACCAGCTTTTCGACCGCGACCGGCCCGTCCGGGGTCTGGATCAGCGTGCCGGACAGGAAGCAGACCGGCGCCGCGCCCTCGATGTCCCACTGCGACTCCGGAACGGTGGTGTCGTCTTCGAGCAGGGTGAGGGTCAGCGTGCTCGGGTCGGTCCCCGCGGGAACGAAGGTCGTGTAGATAAGGCCGCCCAAAGGCCCGGCGGTGGTTCCCGCAAAACCGACGGCGTTGCCATCGCCGTCATAAACGACGCCAGCGTAAGTGTACGTGACGTTTCCTCCGAGGATTCCCGTTGGCGCGCTGAAGGTGTCGGGGGAGGTGTCGCCGAGGATCCCCGGATTGTCCGGGGGCGTGCCGACATCCGTGACCTCGAAATCGGAGGCCGTATTCAGGCCCAGCGTGAGCAGGCCGTCGACGTTCACAGTAGTATAGGCGTCGTAATCCGGCATTTCGGTCGCTCCCAAAAGTCGTGGGTCGTCGGTGTCGGTGAGTGCACGCCCTTCAGGGGCGCAAGACTTCGCAGACGCCGCTTCACATCATGAAGCTGCGCAAAATTTTAGATTATTTGCGTGCGATCGCTCGATACGAGCGCAAGCGAATGCTTCGCCACTCTAATGACGCATGTGAGGCGAGCAATTAAGATAGCGATATCAACTTATTGCAGTGCAATAGAGGCGAGTGATGCGCTTATAAATGCTATATTTATTGGATATCACGAGTTCGTTATTGAATAAATGATACCGATATCTATTGGTTATGGTACCGGTATCAAAAGAATAGTTCGTTCAAATTGCAGCAAATAGAAGGGCGCTTCGTGGATTCGACGATTCGGGGAGAGTGATCGAGCGATCGACCGCGGCGGTGGGAGCAGGTCCCGGAAAGTCGAGCGCCTTTCCGTCGGAGCCTTTTCGCGCGTCGACGAGAGCGGCTTGCGGAGACAGATCGCGCTGCGGCGTTGGAACGGTGGAAGCGCGCGTCGCGGCGGTGGGTGAGGCGGCCGCGCGAGGTCGGCGCGACCGCCTCGGCTTGCGCCGCGCAGGCCTCATGCCTGATCCGGGTGACGGCCGTGCGACGGGCGGAACGTCCGGATCGGGCGGGCGTTCCAAAAGGGTCGAGCTGCGGGCGACGCTTGGGGGGACGCTGACGCCGTCGCCCGCAGCTCTTTCCCCCGGCGGCCTTCAGGCGGTTCGGAGCCCGAAGGTCGACGGAGCGGGCGCGCGGCGGATCGGGCCGCCACGCGTAATCGAAGTCACGCCGGCGCCGGGTCGCTCGCGAGCGCCGCGACGAAGGCTTGGACGATCGCGCAGCCGCGCGTCGTCAGGTCCATGTCTTCCGGCAGCTCCAGCCACCGCCGCATCAAACCGAACACGAGCGCGCGGAACGCGCCCTGCGCGAGCTCCGGCGTGAAGGCGCGGTTGAGCTGCCCGCGGTCGCGCGCGGTCTGGAACAGTTCGGCGATCTGGGCGTCCAGACTGCACTTGGCCTCGTGCTGCCGGCGGATCACCTCGACCATGTCGTCGGTGTACTCGCAGCGCAGCAGCAGGATCGCCATGACGCGCGTCTGGCGCTCGTCTGCGGCGATGGTGCGGAACAGCTCGCAGACGGTGTCGCCGACGCTCGCCAGCGGATCGCGATCGGGCTGGAGCGCGAAGCGGGCGCACAGCTCCTCCTCCGGCAGCGAGGCCCGCTCCTGCACCGCCATGAACAGGTCGACCTTGTTCTCGAAATGCCAGTAGACGGCGCCGCGGGTCACCCCGGCCGCGCGGGCGATGTCGTCGAGCGAGGATCGGGCGACGCCGTTCTCGAAGAACGACATTTCGGCGGCGTCCAGGATCAGGTCCCGGGTCTTCTCCGCTTCCGCCTTGGTCTTCCGCATGAATGATCCCGCCGCCTGCGACAATTAACGTGCATACGTGTATGTATGTAAAATCACGGAGCCGTGAGCACTGGCGCCGGGGGCCGCCGCATCACCGTCGCCGGGATCTTGTCCGGGGATCGAACGACGTCCGTTGGTAGGGAACCGCGGGTGCCATGACCCGCGAACCGGCCAGCCCTGTGCGGGCCGTTGCGGATGGCTGGCGATGAGCCCCCCGCCAGCCTCGCCGGAAGCCGTCCTTGCGAGCGCGAGGCCGCTACTCCGCCGCGTCGGCCATGCGCTCGAAGCCGCGGCCCTCGAGCGCCGCGGGCAGCGGGCCGCCGGTCGCCCAGTCCACCAGCTCGACGGTGTGGACGGCGGGAAGAGCCGTCCCTGAGCGGATCTGCGTCAGGCAGCCGATATTGCCGGCCGCGACTACCTCGCCGCCGACGCGCTCGATGTTCGCGACCTTGCGGTCGCGCAGCCGCGTCGCGATCTCGGGCTGCAGAATGTTGTAGGTGCCGGCCGAGCCGCAGCAGAGGTGTCCCTCCGCCGGCTCCTTGACCTGGAAGCCGACCGCCTTCAGCGCCGCCTTAGGCTCCTCGCGGATCTGCTGGCCATGCTGGATCGAGCAGGCGGCGTGGTAGGCGACGGTCTGGCCTGTCGGGCGCGCGGGCTTCAGCGGCAACGTCGCCAGCACCTCGGAGATGTCCTTCGCGAGCGCGGAGACGCGCGCGGCCTTCGCCGCGTAGGCCGGGTCCTCGCGCAGCATGAAGCCGTAGTCCTTGATCGTCGTGCCGCAGCCCGACGTGGTCACCACGATGGCGTCGAGCCCGCCGTCCTCGATCACGCGCGTCCAGGCGTCGACGTTGCGCCGGGCGCCCGCGAGGCTTTCCTCCTCGCGGCCCATGTGGTGGACAAGCGAGCCGCAGCAGCCTTCGCCGGCGGCGTGGACCACTTCGACGCCGAAGCGGGTCAGCAGCCGGATGGTGGCGTCGTTGATCGAAGGCTCCAGCACCTTCTGAGCGCAGCCCTGCAGCAGCGCGACGCGGGCCTTGCGCTCCCCCGCCGCCTTGAACGTGCGGGGGCCGTCGTTCAAGGAGGCCGCGGGCAGGGCGCTCGGCGCGAGCGCCAGCATCGCGGCGATCCGCGGCCCGCCCGGCAGCTTGGCGAGCAGGCCGGCGAAGGGGCGCGCCAGCCGCGCGGCGGTCAGCGCCAGCCGCAACCGGCCGGGATGCGGCAGCACGAAGGCGAGCGTCGCGCGCATCAGCCGGTCGATCGGCGGCCGGCGATAGGTCTTCTCGATGTGCGCGCGGGCGTGGTCGACGAGGTGCATGTAATGCACGCCCGAGGGGCACGTCGTCATGCAGGACAGGCACGACAGGCAGCGGTCCACATGGCGCACGACCTCGGTCGTCGCGGGCCTGTCCTGCTCCAGCATGTCCTTGATCAGGTAGATGCGGCCGCGTGGGGAATCGAGTTCGTCGCCCAGCAGCACATAGGTCGGGCAGGTCGCGGTGCAGAACCCGCAATGCACGCAGGTGCGCAGGATCTTTTCCGACGAGGCGAGCTGAGCATCGGCCTCAAGCCGCTCGGGGGCGAACGTGGTCTGCATCGTTTATGAGCTTCAGACTTTTACACGTGTGACATCGAAATCACGGCAAATTTCCGAGTCGAAGTCCGTTCGAGTCACTTTGAAAAACGCCCCTTCAACATGGGCGTCGATGGGAACGTTTATTTGTTTCATAAAATTAAGATTTCTTCGACGTTCCTGTCTACCTCGGGGAAGGGCGTCCACCTCGATAAATTCTATGCCTAACCCTGAAAAATCGGCCAGCTCCTTGAGCTGGAAGACTCGCTGCATCTTACTTGTCATTTGTTTTTGGCTCAGGGCTCCGCCGAATTTTGCTTCACAAAGCCATATCCTGAATTCATCAGCAATAATCAGGTCGACGTCTTCCTGAGTCCCCTTGATCTCGGCTGCAAATTTGATTTTATCACTATCGATCAAGGTGCCAGCGTCACGACCTGCTTGCCAAATCGCAGCGACCATCCAGTCAAAATGATAGTCCATCGCCCACCACGCTTCGGCTGATGGGCGCCAAGCTGGCTCGAACTTCTCGAGAAACGAAGCAGAAAGTCGATCGGAACTCGGCCCGAGCGCATCGCGCAGAAGCCAATAGCGCTCTTTGCGATTGAAGTCCGCCAGATAGGCCGCGAATGGTCGTTTCATGTCGTTCACCGCATCGCCTGCCAGTCCCGGATGGCGTCGATCGGGTGCAGGATCATGATGACGTTCAGGGTGAGGTTGTCGCGGATGACGTAGAGCGCGAGGAGCTCCATCGCGATCGCCGCGGCGACGATCGTCCAGGTGGGCGACAGGCGCGCCACGGTGAAGCCGAGAATCATGAAGCCGATGTCGGCGGCGGAGTTCAGCACGCTGTCGCCGGCGAAGGCGTCGGAGACGGTCGCCGCGCGGTAGCGGTCGATGATGATCGGCGAGTTCTCCAGCAGCTCCCAGGCGCCTTCGACCGCGATGGCGCCGATCAGCGCGGTCGCGATCGCGAGCGGGCGGCCCCACAGGCGGCCGATCAGGACGGCCGCGCCGTAGAAGATGAAACCGTGGATGACGTGGCTGAGCGAGTACCAGTCGGCGATGTGCTGCGACGTGCCGCCGTCGTTGGCGGCCCCGTGCCACAGCTTGATTTCGCCGCAGGGGCAGATCAGCGGCCGGCCCATGGCGTAGAGGATCGCGGCGAAGCCGCCGACGAGCGCGACGCTGAGCGCGGCGCGTCCGGCGCTGATCGCGGGGCGCGTGACCACGACGCCGGCATCAGCGGACATGCATGCGCCCCGGATTGAGCACGCCGGCCGGATCGAACGCCTGGACGATCCCCGCCGTCAGCCGGGCGAGCGCCGGCGCCTCCGGCTCGAACACGTCGATCCCGGCGCGGACCGCGTCCGGCGCGCGCACGAGCGTGGCGTGGCCGCGCGCGTCGCGCACCATCGGCCGCAGCCTCCCTGCGCCGGCGTCGCCCTCCGCGGAGGTCGCGATCCAGATCAGCCCGCCGCTCCAGTCATAGAGATGCGCCTCGACGAGAGCGCCGAGCCGCGCGACGAGCCCCGGCGCGCGGGTCGGCGCGGTCGAGATGCGCCACAGCGCGCGGGCGGGCGAGCCGAGGAAGGGCTGCGCGTCGCGCACGTCGCGCCACAGCGCCCGCGAGGCGTCGGCGTCGAGCCGGTCGGCCGCCCCGAAGCTTCGGAGGCGGGCGGCGAGCTCGCCGGCGCGGTAGCGCACCTGGTTCTCGAAGTTCTCGAGCCGGAGGCAGGTGCGCGCCGGCTGGCCGCCCTGTCCCGGAATGTGCGCGGCGCCGGTGACCTCGAACGGCGTGCCCATGCCGGCGCACAGCGCCGCGACGCCATGGACGTCGTCGAGCCCCTCGATCAAGAGCGTGGCCTCGGTCTCGGCCGCCGGCAGCGTCTTGAAGGTCGCTTCGGTGATCACGCCGAGCGCGCCGTGCGATCCGCAGGCGAGCTTCACCAGATCGTAGCCGGTGACGTTCTTCATCACGCGCCCGCCGGAGCGGATCGTCTCCGCGCGCCCCGTCGTCATCCGCACGCCGATCAGGGCGTCGCGCACGGCCCCGGCGTAGATGCGCCGCGGCCCCGAGGCGTTGGTCGCGACCAGCCCGCCGATGGTCGGCTCGGCTTCCCCGCCGTAGAGCGGACGGTGGTCGAACGGCTCGAAGGCGAAGCGCTGTCCGACGCGGGCAAGCTCCGCCTCGACCTCGGCGACCGGCGTGCCGGCCTTGGCCGAGACCACCAGCTCCGACGGCTCCAGCAGGGTGACGCCGGTCAGCCGTTCGGTCGAAAGCGTCCTGCCGGCCTGCGCCGGCCGGCCGAGCCCGGCGCGGCTGCCGGCGCCGCGAATGAGGATCGGCGTCCGCGCGTCCGCGGCCTCCCGGATCGTCGCCTCGATCCCGGCTTCGTCGAAGGGAGAGATCGTGTCGGTCACGCCGCGACCTTCGGCAGACGGTCGTCGAGCGGAAACACCTTGGCGGGGTTCAGCAGCCAGTTCGGGTCGAAGGCGGACTTCACCCGCATCTGCTGCTCGAGTTCGATGCGGGTGAACTGGGCGGTCATCAGGTCGCGCTTTTCGATGCCGACGCCGTGCTCGCCGGTCAGGCAGCCGCCGACCTCGACGCAGGCGAGCAGGATGTCCTCGCCGGCCTTCTCCGCCTTCGCGAGCGAGACCGGATCATTCATGTCGTAGAGCACCAGCGGATGCAGGTTGCCGTCGCCGGCGTGAAAGATGTTGGCGACCTTGAGGCCGGCGTTGTCGCAGATTTCGGTGATGCGCGTCAGCACCTGCGGCAGCGTGCCTGTGGGGATGGTGCCGTCCATGCAGATGTAGTCGGACACCCGGCCCATGGCCCCGAAGGCGGATTTGCGGCCTTTCCAGATGGCGGCGGCTTCGGCCGGCGTCCGCGCCTGGCGGGCGTAGGTCGCGCCATGGTCGCCGGCGATCGCGCCGATGCGGGCGAGCTGCTCGTCGATCTCGTCCGCGGAGCCCTCGACCTCGACGATCAGCATGGCGCCGACGTCGCGGGGGTAGCCCGCCTTGGCGAAATCCTCGCAGATGTCGATCGCGAGCTTGTCCATGTACTCGATCGCGACCGGCACGATGCCGGCGCCGAGCACCGCCGCCACGCAGGCGCCCGCGGTCTCCGGGGAGGCGAAGCCGAACAGGATCGGCCGCGCGCCTTCCGCCATGGGCAGGATGCGCAGCGTCGCTTCGGTGACGACGCCGAACTGGCCTTCCGAGCCGCAGATCAGGCCGAGCATGTCGAGGCCCGGAGCGTCGAGCGCGTCGCCGCCGATCTCGATCACCTCGCCCTTCAGCGTGACGAAGGTGACGCCCAGCAGGTTGTTGGTGGTGACGCCGTACTTCAGACAGTGCGCGCCGCCGGAGTTCATGGCGATGTTGCCGGCGATGGTGCAGGCGAGCTGCGAGGACGGGTCCGGCGCGTAGAAGAAGCCCTCATGCGCGATCGCGGCCGAGACCCCGAGGTTGGTCACGCCGGTCTGGACGCGCACGGTCCGGTTCGCGAGGTCGACGTCGAGCACCTTCGACATCTTGGCGACGCCGAGCACCACGGCGTCCTCCTGCGGCAGGGCGCCGCCGGCGAGCGAGGTGCCGGCGCCGCGTGGGATCACCGGGACGCCCTCGCGGCCCAGGAAGGCGAGCACGGCCGCGGTCTGTTCGGTGGTCGAGGGCAGCACGACGGCGAGCGGCATGCGGCGATAGGCGGTCAGCGCGTCGGTCTCGAACGCGCGCCGCTCCTCCTCGGAGGTGATGACGCCCTCGCCCGGGACCAGCGCCTTCAGGCCCGCGATGATCTCATCGCGCCGCGCCAGAATCGCGGGGTCGGGCGCGGGCAGCGCGATGCCGGTCATGACGGGGCGTTCTCCTCGAAACCGCGCCGCCGTTGAACGCCGGCGGTTTGCGGGAACCTAACATGTCAGCCGCCGCAGGCGACGCCGCGAGGGCTGCGTGCGCGAACGTGCGGCCATGTCTTGCATGGCCGGCGACGCGGGGCCATGGTCGCCATACAGTTCAAAGCCCTGACATTTGTCCGCGCTTCTGGAGTCGTTATCAAGTGCCGCATCCGGTCGAGCCGAGGCCCCGCGTCGGGCTTTTCGCCACCTGTCTGGTGGATCTGATCCGCCCCTCGGTCGGGTTCGCAGCCGCAAAGCTCATCGAGGACGCAGGCTGCGAGGTCGTGGTTCCGGAGCAGACCTGCTGCGGCCAGCCCGCTTTCAACTCCGGCGACCGGGCCACCTCCCGCGCGCTCGCGCTGCAGATCATGGACGCGTTCCAGGGCGTCAATTACGTTGTCGCGCCGTCGGGCTCCTGCGCCGGCATGCTGAAGCGCCACGTGCCCGAACTGTTCGAGGGCGAGCCCGAACTCGCCCGCCGGGCGGCGGCCTTCTCGGACCGGGTGTTCGAGCTCGTCTCCTTCCTGGTCGACGTGCGCGGCGTGCGTTCGGTGGCGGCGCGGTTCGACGGCGCGGTGACCTACCACGACAGCTGCTCCGGCCTGCGCGAGCTCGGGATCAAGAGCCAGCCGCGACGCCTGCTCGACAGCGTCGAGGGGCTGACGGTCTCCGAGATGAAGGACCCGGACGTCTGCTGCGGCTTCGGCGGAACCTTCGCGGTCAAGTACGGCGAGATCTCCGACGCCATCGTCGGGAAGAAGGTCGAGAACGTCGCGGCCTCCGGCGCGCCGACGCTGCTCGCCGGCGATCTCGGCTGTCTCATGAACATGGCCGGCAAGCTGCAGCGTCTGGGCCGCCCGGTGAAGGCGCGCCACGTCGCCGAGGTGCTGGCCGGCATGGGCGCGGAGCCCGCCATCGGCGAACCGGAGGCGCGTTCGTGACCGTCCATGTCCCCACGTCGCCGGCGTTCAAGGAGAACGCCCACCGCGCGCTCCACGACGAGGCGCTGCAGCGCGCGCTCGGCAATGTGGAGGTCGGCTTCATCGGCAAGCGCAAGAAGGCCTCCGACAAGCTGCCCGAATTCGAGGCGCTGAGGGATTCCGCGCGCGACATCAAGAACCACACGCTCGCCCATCTCGATCTCTACATCGAGGCCTACGAGGCGAAGGTGCGGGCCTCCGGCGGCCATGTGCACTTCGCGCCCACCGCGGCGGACGCGCGCAAGATCGTCGCCGACATCTGCCAGCGCGTCGGCGCCAGGACCGTCGCCAAGGGCAAGACGATGGTCTCCGAGGAGATCGATCTCAACGCCCATCTCGAGGCGATCGGCGTGCAGCCGATCGAGACCGATCTCGGCGAGTACATCATCCAGCTCCGCAACGAGCGGCCGAGCCACATCGTGGCGCCGGTCATCCATCTGAACCGCGACCAGATCGAGGCGAACTTCCGCGCCGCGCACCAAGGCCTGCCGGAAGACCGCGACCTCTCCGCGCCCGAAAGCCTGCTGGCCGAGGCGCGCGCGATGCTGCGCGCGAAGTTCCTCGCCGCCGACGTCGGGATCACCGGCGCGAACTTCCTCGTGGCGGAGACCGGCAGCTCGATCATCGTCACCAACGAGGGCAACGGCGACCTCAGCCAGACGCTGCCCAAGGTCCACATCGTGCTGGCCTCGATCGAGAAGCTGGTGCCGACGCTCGACGACGCCGCCCAGATGCTGCGCGTGCTGGCGCGCTCGGCCACGGGGCAGGAGATCACGGTCTACACGACCTTCTCCACCGGCCCGCGCCGGCCGGACGACGTCGACGGGCCGGCCGAATACCATGTCGTCCTGCTCGACAACGGCCGCTCGGCCATGCTCGCGGGCGAGTTCCGCGAGATGCTCCGCTGCATCCGCTGCGCGGCCTGCATGAACCACTGCCCGGTCTATCACGCGGTCGGCGGCCACGCTTACGGCTGGGTCTATCCCGGCCCCATGGGCGCGGTGCTGTCGCCGTCGCTGATCGGCGTCGAGAAGGCGGGCCATCTGCCCAACGCCTCCACCTTCTGCGGGCGCTGCGAGAGCGTGTGCCCGGTGCGAATCCCGCTGCCGAAGCTGATGCGGCACTGGCGCGAGCGCGAGTTCGAGCGGAATCTGTCGCCGGCGCCCGTGCGTTACGGTCTCAAGGCGTGGGGCTTCTTCGTCCGGCGGCCGGGGCTCTACCGGCTAGCGACGCGCGTCGGGATGGCTGGCCTCGCGCTGATCGGGCGGAAGAAGGGACGGTTCCGCTCCCTGCCGCTCGCCGGCGGCTGGACCGCCACCCGCGATCTCGCGGCCCCGCAAGGCGGCACGTTCCAGGCGCGCTGGAAGGCGGAAAGGACGAAGCGATGACCTTGAGCGCGCGAGACCAGGTGCTCGGCACGATCCGGCGGTCGCTCGGCGTTACGGGCGAGGAGCGGCCGAGGCTGAAGGTCGTGGAGGACCGCCTCGGCGGCCATCCCCGCGGCGTCATCCCGGAGCGCGCCGCCGGGAAGACGGCGCCCGACCGGCTGAAGCTGTTCGTCGCCATGGCCGAAGCCTCGGACGCGACGCTCGCGACCGTCGCGTCGCCCGACGACGTCCCGGTGGCGGTGGCCGATTTCCTGCGCGCGCACAATCTCGCGCCGGCCGTGCGGCGCGGCGCGGACCCGCGCCTCTCGGGCCTGCCCTGGGCGATGACCACGCTCGAGGTGACCGAGGGCCGCTCCTTCGGCGACGACGCGGCGGGCGTGAGCGCGGCCCACGCCGGCGTCGCCGAGACCGGAACGCTCGTCCTGCTCGCCGGGCCGGAAAACCCGACCACGTTGAACTTCCTGCCCGACAACCACATCGTCGTAATCGAGGCGAAGGACGTCGCCGCGACCTACGAGGACATGTGGGAGACGGTGCGCGCCCGCTACGGCGCAGGCCTGATGCCGCGGGTGGTGAACTGGATCACTGGGCCGTCCCGCTCGGCCGACATCGAGCAGATCCTGCTGATGGGCGCCCACGGCCCGCGCCGGCTCCACATCGTGCTGATCGACCCGTCGCATGCGGCGGAAGGCGCGCCGGAGGCGTCCGAGCCGGCCGGTTCGACGCCCGCCGAGCCGCGTGTCGGCTCGACGCTCGCGGTCGATCCCGGCGGCGACAAGGACAAGGCGCCGGAGCCGCCGAAGCCGGCCGAACCCACCAAGGGCCCCGATCCGCACGAGGACGAGGAGCTGGACGAGGCGCTCGACGAGAGTTTCCCGGCCAGCGATCCGCCGTCGCAGACGCAGCCGTAAAGCCTTCTCCAGGGGAACGCGCCGCCTTAGATGACGCCAGGGCTGGCGCGCTCGCGGCGCGACGTTCAAGGTGCGGCGGCCGGACGCCAGGCGCCTCGGGCGTTTCTGCGCAAGCGACGGAGCGCCGACGCCCATGTCCACCCGCAATCTCGACGCCGTGTTCGCGCCCCGCTCCGTCGCGCTTGCGGGCGGAAGCCCGCGCGAGGGCAGCGTCGGCCGCGCGGTGCTCAGGAACCTGCGCGAGGGCGGCTATTCCGGACCGATCCGGCTGGTTAATCCGGATCACGCCGAGATCGACGGCGTCAAGGCGGCGGCGAGCTTCGCCGACCTGCCGGAGCCGGCCGATCTCGTGGTGGTGACGGCGCCGCCGGCGGCGGTTCCGGGCATCCTCGACGCCGCGGGCGCGGCCGGCAGCCGGGCTGCGGCGGTCGTGACCAAGGGGCTCGGACGCGGTCCGGGCTCGCTGCGCGACGCCGCCGAGCTCGCCGCGCGGAGCCGGGAGATGCGCCTGATCGGCCCAGGCTGCCTCGGCGTGCTGAGCCCCCATGTCGGACTGAACGCGAGCTTCGCGCCGCAGGCCAAGGCCGGCGATCTCGCGCTTCTGTCCCAGTCGGGCGGGGTGGCCTCGTCGGTGATCGAATGGGCCAATGTCCGCGGCATCGGCTTTTCCGGCGTCGTCTGCTTCGGCGACATGGCGGACGTCGACGTGGACGATCTGCTCGACCATTTCGCGACCGACCGCCGGACCCGCGCGATCGTGCTCTATCTCCAGCAGATCCGGGACGCGCCGCGGTTCCTGTCGGCGGCCCGCGCCGCCGCCCGCGCGAAGCCCGTCGTGGTGATCAAGGGCGGGCGCCACGCCGCGGCGGCCAAGGCGGCCGCGACCCACAGCGGCGCGCTCGCGACCTCCGACGCGGCCTACGACGCCGCCTTCCGGCGCGCCGGCCTGCTGCGCGTCGCCGATCTCGCCGACATGTTCGCCGCGCTCGAGACGCTCGCCCATGTGGCGCCGCTGTCGGGCAAGCGGATCGCGATCGTCACCAACGGCGGCGGCCTCGGCGTTCTCGGCGTCGACCGGCTGGTCGATCTCGGGGGCCGGTCGGCAGAACTGTCGGAGGCGACCGTCGCGGCCCTTGACGCAGCGCTCGCCTGCGACTGGTCGCGCGCCAATCCGATCGACCTTGCGGGCGACGCCACGCCGGAGCGCTACGAGGCGGCGCTCGACGCCGCGCTCGCCGACCGGGGCGTCGACGCGGCGCTCGCGATCCATGCGCCGACCATGCTGTCCCAAGCGGGCCCCTGCGCGGGCGCGGTCGCCGCCAGCGCCGCCCGCGCCCGCGGCCGGGTCTATCCGCCGAAGCCGGTGTTCGCGGCCTTCCTCGGCTCCGAACCCGCGCCCCGCCGCATCCTCGAGGCCGCGCATGTGCCGTTCTTCCGCACGCCGGAAAGCGCGCTCGCCGGGCTGATGCACCTCGTGCGCCACGTGGAGGCGCAGGAGGCGCTGCTCGAGACGCCGCCGTCCCTGCCGGACGACTTCTCGCCCGATCCTGCGCGCGCGCTCGCCGCCATGCGCGACGCGCTCGACCAGGGGCGCGAATGGCTGTCGCCGACCGACGCCTCCGAGGTGCTGCGCGCCTATGCGATCCCGGTGCTGCCCCATGCGGTGGTCGACACGCCGGAGGCCGCCGGCGAGGTCGCGCGCGGCTTCCTCGAGCGCGGCGGCGCGGCGGTGCTGAAGATCGTCTCGCCCGATCTGTCGCACAAAGCCGCCGTCGGGGGCGTGCGGCTCGGGCTCGACACCGAAACCGCGGTGGTGGAGGCGGCGGTCGCCATGCTGGGCCGCGTGGCGGAGCGCGCGCCCCGCGCCCGGATCGAGGGCCTCCTGGTGCAGCCGCATCTGCGGCCGAACGAGGGGATCGAGCTGTTCGCAGGCCTCTACGACGATCCGACCTTCGGTCCGGTCGTCGCTTTCGGGGCCGGCGGCGGCGCGGTGGAGATCGTCCGCGACGTCGCGCTCGCCCTACCGCCGCTTGACCTCAGGCTCGCCCGCGACCTGATCGGACGGACGCGCATCGGCGCGGTGCTGGCCGGGCCGGAGGGCGCTGCCCCCGCGGTCGACCTGGACGCGGTCGCGCTGACGCTCGTCAAGCTCGCGCAGCTCGCGGCCGACACGCCGGAGATCGGCGAGCTCGACATCAATCCGTTGATGGCGACCGCCCAGGGCGTCGTGGCGCTCGACGCGCGGGTGCGCGTGCGGCTCGCGCCGCGCAACGCGAAGGCGGGGCCGGCCAATCCGCGCCTCGCCATCCGGCCCTATCCGAAGGAGTTCGAGAGCCTGCTGACCCTCAGCGATGGCTCGCAGGCGCATGTGCGGCCGGTGCGGCCGGAGGACGAGCCCTCGGTCGCCGCCTTCTTCCGCGCGGTCGCCCCGGACGATCTGCGCCAGCGGTTCTTCACGCCGGTGAAGGAGGTGCCGCGCGCCTTCATCGCCCGCATGACCCAGATCGACTACGCCCGCAACATGGTGCTGCTGGCGACGGACGATCGTAAGCGCATCATTGGCCTTGTGCAGCTGCACGCCGACGCCGACGGCGTCGAGGGCGAATACGCCATCTTGCTGCGCTCCGATCTGAAGGGTCGGGGGCTCGGCTGGCGGCTGATGGCGGCGATGATCGAGCGCGCCAAGCAGGAAGGCCTGCGCACGATCTCGGGCCAGGTGCTGGCCGAGAATTCGGCCATGCTCGCCATCTGCCGCGAGCTCGGCTTCGCCGTCCGCATCGATCCGGACGACGCCGGCGTCCGGATCGTGACGCTGAGGCTCGAAAACGTGTCGGTGAGCGGCGGCCGGGTGGTCGTCGCGCCGGGCTGACGCGCGCTCGGGCCGCACCGGCGAGCGCGCCGCGCGCGCTGGAGACTGTCCGCCGGCCGTGCTAGCGTCCGCGGCGTGGCGTTGGTCCCGTAGCTCAGCAGGACAGAGCAGCGGTTTCCTAAACCGAAGGTCGGAAGTTCGAGTCTTCCCGGGATCGCCAGTCCACGCGCGCGGTCCGCGGGCGAGCCGCCTGACTGTCTCCGCCACGTCGCCGGCGCGACGAAATCCTCCAGCGCCAGTCACCAGACCTCGATCGCGATCAGGCCGTCCAATTGTGGCCCCGTCCGCCAATCGGCGGATCAAGCGCGTGATCGTCTGAAGGCGCCGCTTCCCGATGTGGGCCGATCAGCATAAACTCAATTTGGAAGCGCTAAGAGAAGGGCTTGGTAATGACCAAAGAGGCGACGGCGACAGGGCTCCGGGACAAGTTGCGAGGACTTGTCGACCGTGTCGCCAACGAGCCCGAACTGGACGACGACGCGCATGCCGAGGAGCGTGAGGCAATGGGCTCCGATCTCAGCGCCAAACGCGCCGAGCTGAGCAAGCACGTGGTCGGAGAGCCGGCGGAACGGTTCGCCTACCGGACGACGATCGACCGCGGCGCCACGCTCTGGAAGCTCGTGGCCAAGGATGACGCGACCAAGGACCAGCGGCAGAAGCGGAATTTCTTCGATCTGGGCGGCCGCGACGGCCAGCTTAAGATCCTGCTCGGTAGCGTTCAGGGCGAGTACGACCGCGTGCGGCACGCCAAGGCGAAGGAGCAGTTCGCGAGCCGCTTCAATTATTTCGGCTGCGACATCAAGCCGACCGGGCCGAACGTCGTCGCGGGCGATCTCTGCGCCGAAGACTATGTCGACAACAACCGGCAGTTCGAGAGCTTCTTCGACGTCGTCTATTCAAACAACACATTCGAGCATCTCTATAGGCCGTGGATCACGGTCAAGCACGTCGCCCGCATGCTGAAGCCGGACGGGCTCGTCGTATTCGTCGCGCCTTTCGCCCAGCGCTATCACAAGTCGCCGGACGATTTCTTCCGGTACTCCCACACCAGCTTCGCGAAGATGTTCTCGACCGAGACGGACATGAAGTTCGAGACCGTCATCACCGGCTACGACACCTTCCAGCGCCGCATGAACGTGTTCGGTCGGCGGTTTGACGCCCTGGTCGAGGACGGCTTCGGCGGCTGGCGCGAGACTTGGTACGCCTGCACGGTCCTGAAGCGCACGGGGTGAGCCGGACGCGGCATCTGGCGCGAGCCTAAATCAGCGCGCGCGGCGCCCCGGTCCAGGTCCTTTGCCGCGGGGCGCAACGTCCGCGCACGCGTCAGCCGCACGGTGCAAAATGTCGCGAAACGTTAACGCGGTGACCGATCGCCCGCGCTTACGCCGCTTCGACGTTGGGAAGATTTTTGTCGAGATAACCGGATATGGTCTCGACCAGCGCGCCCTTGTCTTTCCAGACGCGGGTGACGTCGTGGCTCGCGCCCTCGACGGTGTCGATGTGGACGCCGCGGGCGCCCGCGAGATTGCCCGCCTGCACGATGTCCGGAAGACAGTCGCGGCCAACCACGATCTGAGACTTCACGGCGCCGCCGCGCAGGACATTGCGCAGGTCGGCGTGCTGCGGACGGAAGCCCGACAGTTCGGGACGCCAGCGGTCGTCGTCCAGCCGGGTCCGCGCCTCGACCGAGATGATCGTCTGCGGCACGATCGCCAGCACGTACTGCGCTTTCAGACGTTCGCCGAAATACAGCGCCGCGTAGCCGCCCATCGAGTTGCCGAGCGTGATGAGCGGCAGGCCGTTCTTTCCGAACCGCTCATTGATGACCCGGCCGATCTTGGCCGACGTGTCGTCCATCGAGTCCGAGAAGCCCTTGAGCCCGAAATTGTACCAACGCCGCGTCTCGTCCTTGACGAACAGCACGTTGTACGAAAGCTCGCGCAAGGTGTGGACGAACTCGAACGCCGGAATGCTGTAGCCGCCCTGGCTGCGAAGCCCGCCGAAAACCACGACGTTCGCCTTGGGCGACGGAGAGGGCAGGATCTGCGCTGAATCGTTCAGCGTCACGATGTCGGGCGTATCCAGCATTCTGTTCCTTCAATCAGGGCCGTCGGGGACCCGCCAGGGACCCGCCCGCCTCCCGTTTTCGCCGCGCGGGTGACCCTTCTCCGGCCAATCGCGCGTCCTGCGCCGCGCGTCAAGCTTTTGAACCATGTGGGACAGGTTACGGAGGACAGGCGCTCCCCGGATCATCGACGCTGCCGAGAATAGGTCAGCGCGCTGCGCGGCATCAAGCAATTCCAACGGCTCGACGACGCCGCGCGGCGCCATGGAGACCTGACGGTCACGCCATCGGGCGCACCTCTTCGACCTCTGGCACGAAGTGACGCAGGAGGTTTTCGATACCCTGCTTCAGCGTCGCGGTGGAGGAGGGGCAGCCGGCGCAGGAGCCCTTCATGTCGAGATAGACCACGCCTTCGCGGAACCCACGGAAGGTTATGTCGCCGCCGTCCATGGCGACCGCCGGGCGGACGCGGGTCTCGATCAGCTCCTTGATCGTATCCACCGTCTCCGAATCCGACTCGTCGAAGAACTCGCCCTCGCCGGGCGTCTCCGCCGCGCCGTCCGCCAGAAGCGGCGCCCCGGCGAGGTAGTGCTCCATGATCGCGCCGAGGATCGCGGGCTTCAGGTGCTGCCACTCGCCGTCGGCCTTGGTCACTGTGATGAAGTCGGAGCCGTAGAACACGCCGGCGACGCCGTCGATCGCGAACAGCTTCTCCGCGAGCGGCGAGCGGGAGGCTTCGGCCGCGTGCCGGATTTCCAGCGCTCCGCCGGGGAGCACGTCCCGGCCTGGCAGGAACTTGAGCGTCGCGGGGTTCGGCGTCGCTTCGGTCTGGATGAACATCTCGATCAGTCTCCGGGTTCAAGGCGCGGAGCCATGGGGGCGAGGGCGGCCGTAAGCCGGCCGCTCGTCTTGCGAACCCTTGAGATGGTGGTTTTCGCCGGCGCGGTCAATCGCGCCGGCGGCCGGCGTCAGCGGGCGGGCTCTTCAACCATGGCGCTGAGCCGCGCGCCCGTCTCGCCGCCGTCCAGCCGGAACGGCGCCAGCGGCGCGCCATAGCGAACCATGGCCGGCAGGCTGTCGCTGACCGCGCGCACCTCCACCGGCGGCGCCATCTCCTCCGGCGTCGCGCCGAGGCGCGAACGGGCGGCGAGCGCTCCGAGCGCGTCGGTCGAGGTGATCACCGTGAACGGAACGGCGAGCAGGAAGCTCGCGATCACCGGCGAAGCCCACAGCAGCACCTGCGGCGCCGCGTAGGCGAGCGTCACGGTCAGCGCCACGCCGAACAGCGTCGCCGGCCAGAGCTTGGACGCGGCCTCGAGCCAGCCGACGCGGTGGCCGTCGCGGTCCTGCGCTTCCCAGCCGACCGAAGCGCCGAAGCCGAGCAGGAAGACGAGGAAGACGGTCACCGAGAAACTCACCACCGGCGCCAGCAGGAAGCCGAACAGCAGCTCGGCCGCGGTGCCGGCGACGAACGCGCCCGTCCCGCCGTAGCGCGCCGACTCCCGGTCGCTCATGACCACGTCGAGATAGCCCATCAGCTTCGGCGTGAAGGTCAGGAACAGCATGACCAGGAACAGGCCGATGCTGAGGCCGACCGGGAACGAGCCGGGCGGGTCGAGATCGCCGATCACCGACGGCGGCCCGAACGCCTGGGCCGCGCCGGCGATCATGAATCCGATCCAGGCCGGCGCGCTCACATACATCAGGATGGCGAGCAGAAGCTGCACCCGGCTGATCAGCCGAAGGCCCGGCATGCCGAGCAGCTTCACATACTGCATGTTGCCCTGGCACCAGCGCAGGTTGCGGCGCAGGAAGTCGGGCAGCGAGGTCGGGTTGTCCTCCCAGGAGCCGGACTCCTCCGGCAGCACGCAGACCTCGTAGCCGGCGCGCCGGATCAGCACCGCCTCGACCTGGTCGTGGCTGAGGATGACGCCGCCGAGCGGCGGCGCGCCGGGCAGCTCCGGCAGCTCCGCGTGGTCGCGGAACGGCGCGACGCGAATCGCGGCGTTGTGACCCCAGTACGGTCCGCAGTCCGCGCTCCACCACGCCGCGCCCATGGTGTAGGAGCGCATGCTGGCGCGCATGCCGAACTGGAACATGCGGGCGAAGGCGGTCCGCGCCGGCAGGCCGACCACCAGGCTCTGCAGGATGCCAAGCTTCGGGTTCGCCTGCATCACGCGCACGAGTCTCAGGATCGTCGGGCCGGACATCACGCTGTCGGCGTCGAGCGTGATCATCACCTCGTAGTCGTCGCCGCGCTCCAGCAGGAACTCGCGGATGTTGCCCGCCTTGAAGCCCTTATTCACGGCGCGGCGGCGGTAGAACACCCGCTCCGGGCGAACGAGCCCGGCGCGCCAGCCCTCGATCGCCGCGCGCTCGTCGGCCGCGAAGTCGTCGCGCGTGGTGTCGCTGAGCACATGGACGTCGAAGGCCTCGCCGAAGCCGGTGGCGTCGACGCTGCGCAGGATGGCGTCGAGCCGGCGCACGACCCGCTGCGAGTCCTCGTGCCGGATGCACATGACGATCGCGGTGCGGGACGTGATCGCCCCTTCGTCGCTCACCCGCGCCGCGCAGGGGATGACCACGTCGAGCGGATCGCGCGCGAAGCGCAGCAGCGCGAGGCCGATGACGCCGTTCCAGAACCCGATGACGATCCACGGCAGCGACGCCACGAAGCAGACGAACATCGCCATTTCCGGGATCGACCAGCCGTCGACGTTCATCACCGTCCAAAACGCGACGGTCAAAGCGGCCGATGTGCCCAGCACGAGCGTCGCCATCGTAAGGCGGCGGAAGAACAGGCCGAGCGTCGATTGCGTCCCGGTCGGCGTCACGCCGCTGAACGTTCTCCGGAGAAGCGAGGCGGGGACGGGGGCGACCGGGGAGCTGTCGATCGTGGAACTCATGTCACGCTTTCGTTGGGCCGGGGCGGCCAGGCTGCCGAGACGCGCCGCCGCTCTATACCATGCGGCGTGGCGCCCATTCCGTGCCCCAATGGACTAACCAGCGAGCAATTAGGCCGATGCACCGCCCCGGCAACTCCCTCGACGCAGGCCGGCGCGCGTTGTGGCGTCCCGGCGACGGCACGGTCGAGATTCGCACGCAGCCGTTCGCGCTCGCGCCCGGCGAGGTCGAGGTTCGCACGGCCTTTTCCGCCGTCAGCCGCGGCACCGAGCGCTTGGTGCTCGAAGGCCGCGTGCCGCCGGAGGAGCGCGAGCGCATGCGCGCCCCGCGTCAGGAGGGAGAGTTTCCGGGCCCGGTGAAGTACGGCTACTGCGCAGTCGGCGAGATCGTCGGCGGTCCGCCGGAGCTCGCCGGCCGGATGGCGTTCTGCCTGCATCCGCACGAGGACCGCTTCGGCGCGGCCCCCGCCGAGCTGGCGCTGCTTCCGGAAGGGCTGCCGGCGAAACGCGCGACGCTCGCCGCCAACATGGAGACCGCCCTCAACGCGCTGTGGGATTCCGGCGCCGGCCCCTGCGACCGCGTCGTGGTGGTGGGCGGCGGCGTGGTCGGCCTGCTGGCGGCGTCGCTCGCCGCGCGGTTGCCCGGCGCCGAGGTCACCGTCGTCGACGTCGCGGACCGCCGGTCGGTCGCCGAGGCGCTCGGGGCGCGTTTCGCGTTTCCGGCAGACGCGCCGCGCGACGCCGACGTCGTGATCCACGCCAGCGCCACCGCCGCCGGGCTTGCGACGGCGCTCGCCGCCGCGGGCGACGAGGCGGTCGTGGTCGAGGCGAGCTGGCACGGCGCAGGCGACGTCGCCGTCCCGCTCGGCGGCGCGTTCCATTCCCGTCGGCTGAAGCTGGTCTCGTCGCAGGTCGGCATGGTGGCGCCGTCGCGGCGGCCGCGGTGGCCGCATGCGCGGCGGTTGGACGCGGCCTTGCATCTGTTACGCCACGCGCGCGCGTATGACCTGCTGCTCGATCGCGAGATCGCTTTCGACGACGCTCCGGCCCAGCTGCCGGGGCTTCTGTCGTCGGGAGCGGACGCGCTCGGGATCGTGATCGTCTATCCCTGATCGGAGCGCCGCCCTGCATGTACGCCGTCGAAGTCCGCGACCACATCATGATCGCCCACAGCCTGAGGGGCGAGACCTTCGGCCCGGCGCAGGCGCTGCACGGGGCCACCTTCGTCGTCGACGTGGCGTTCTTCCGGAGCGAGCTCGACGAGGATGACGTCGTGGTGGACATCGGCCGGGCGACCGATGCGCTCAAGGCCGCGCTCAAGCCGCTGAACTACGCCAATCTCGACGAGGTCCTACCCGGCGCGCGCACGACGACGGAGTTTCTGTGCCGTCACATCTTCGACGCCATGGCGGCCGCGCGGCGCGAAGGCGCGCTCGGAGCCGGGGCTGTCGGGATCGAGCGCATCCGCGTGACGCTGCACGAGAGCCACGTGGCCCGCGCCTGGTTCGAGGCCGCGGTGTGACCGACGTCGTCATCGCGGTCCCGGGCGACCTGTCGTCGCGCACCGGGGGCTATCTCTATGACGCCCGCGTGCTGACCGAGCTTGCGGCGCGCAGGCGGGCCGCGACGGCGCTGTCGCTGCCGGAGCGGCTTCCCCATCCGCGGGGCGACGACGTCAGGGAAGCGCTGCGCCGCCTCGCCGCCGTGCCGCGCGGCGCCGCGCTGTTCGTCGACGGGCTCGCCTTTGGCGTGCTCCCCCCGGACAAATTGCGCGCCCTTGGGCGCCCGCTCGGCGCGCTGGTGCATCATCCGCTGGCGCTCGAGACCGGGCTGTCGCCGAACCTTGCCTCAAAGCTCGAGGCCTCGGAGCGCGCGGCGCTCGAGGTCGCGGACGTCGTCGTCGCGACCAGCCTGACGACCGCCGGCATCCTGCGGGAGCGGTTCGGGGTGGCTGCGGACAAGCTGCATGTGGCGGAGCCCGGCGTCGAGCCCGCGCCGCGGGCCGCAGGCGGGGCGAACGGCGTCTGCGTCATCCTGACGGTCGCGACCGTCACGCCGCGCAAGAACCATGCGATGCTCGCCGCCGCCCTCGGGCGGCTGAAGGATCACTCCTGGCGCTGGCGCATCGCGGGCAGCCTGTCCCGCGATCCGGCGTTGGTCGACGCCCTCGTCCGGCAGATCGAGGCGGTGGGGATCGCCGAGCGGACCGACCTTCTGGGCGAGATCGGCTCGGCCGCGCTCGCCGCGGAGTACGACCGCGCGGACCTGTTCGCGCTGCCGTCGCGTTTCGAGGGCTATGGCATGGCCTATGTCGAGGCGTTGGCGCGCGGGCTTCCGGTGATTTCCGGCGTCGGCGGGGCGTCCGCCGCCACCGTGCCGCATGCGGCCGGCGCGGTCGTCGACGCCGACGACTCCGAGGCGATCGAGGCCGCGCTCCGGCGCCTGATCGGCGATCCCGTCGCCCGCCGCGCCGCCTCGGACGCGGCCTGGGACCACGCCCGCACGCTGTCGCGCTGGACCGCGACCGCCGACGTGTTCGAGGCCGCGGCGGCGCGGCTCGCATGAGCGGCTTCGACGCGGACTGGCTCGACCTCCGCGAGCCGGCCGACCACGCCGCGCGATCGCAGGACGTGCTCGATGCCGTCGCGGCGGCGTTCGAGGGGCGGGTCGGGCTCGCGGTGGCGGACCTCGGCGCGGGATCCGGCTCGACGCTTCGCGCGCTGGCGCCGCGGCTCGGGCCGGCGCAGAGCTGGACGCTGTTCGATCACGATCCGGAGCTGCTGCGGCACGCCCGCGTCCGCCTCGCGGCCTGGGCTGACCTCGCTGAGAATCGCGACGATTCGCTCGTTCTGCTGCGGGAAGGTCGGCGGATCCAGGTCCGCTTCGCGCTCGCCGACCTCGCCGCCGAGCCAGTGCCGGAGGAGGGGGCCTTCGACCTCGTCGCCTGTTCGGCGCTGCTCGATCTGGTCGGGGAAAGCTGGATGGCGCGGCTCCTCGAGCGCCTCCGGGCGTCGGAGACGCCGTTCTACGCAGCGCTGACCTATGACGGCGCCAAGTCGTTCGCGCCGCCCCATCCCGACGACGCCGCGGCGCTTGGCGCGTTCAACCGCCACCAGCGAACCGACAAGGGGTTTGGCCCGGCGCTCGGCGGGGAGGCGGGGGCTCGGTTCCGGGCGCTCGCCGCCGCGGCCGGCTTCCGCGAAGCGGCCGGCGACAGCCCGTGGCGGCTCGCAGAGGACGACGCGCCGTTGATCCACGCGCTGGCCGACGGCGTCGCGCAGGCGGCGGAGGCGGCGTCGGGCGCGTCCTTCGCGGCGTGGCGCGCCTTCCGCGCGGAAGCGGCCGCCGCGGCCGCCGTCGGCCACGTCGACCTGTTCGTCACCCCTCCCGGATGGCCCGGGCCGTCGTCATCCGCGCCAGCACGGCGTCCTTCCTGACGAAGCGGTGGAACAGCGCCGCCGCGACGTGCAGCGCGATCAGGCCCGCGCCGACGAAGCCGAGCGTGGCGTGCCATCCGAGCACCGCCTTGGACAGCTCCTTGTCCTCTCCCACGATGCGCGGCATTTCGAACAGCCCGAACACCGGGACCGGCGCGCCGAAGGCGTTCGACCCGATCCATCCGAGCAGGGGCATCGCCAGCAGGATGAGATAAAGCGCCCAGTGGACCGCGTGCGACAGGCCGATCTGCCAGCGCTCCAGCGTCGGCTCCGGCGGAGGCGGAGGGACGGCGAGCCGCCAGCCCAGCCGCGCGACCATGAGGGCGAGGATGAGGACGCCGGTCGACTTGTGGACGTCGTAGAACCAGTCCTTCGACGGGCCGTCCGCCATAAAGTCCAGCGAAACGCCGCCGACGATCTGCGCGACGACGACCGCCGCGACGATCCAGTGCAGAACCTTAGCCGTCGACGTGTAGCCGCCTGCGGCCGGCGTCGTCGTGCTCATGGCGATCTCCCTGTGCGGTTTTGGAGCCATGCGGCGTCGAGGCGCGCATGTCGCAGTCGAACAGAACGTCGGTCCCGAGCGTGTGCGCGGTCGCGGCCGGCCGGCGCGCGCGGTCGAGGTCGTCGATCGGAGGCAGCGCGAGGCCCGAACGGCCGGAGCCGACGAGCAGCGGCGCGACCATCACATGCAGCCGGTCGATCCGGCCCGCGGCCACGAAGGCCGAGACCGTGTCGGCCCCGCCCTCGACCAGCACGCGGCGCAGGCCGCGCCGCGCCAGCGCCGCCACCACGTCGGCCGGAGCGATGCGGCCGTCGCGCCGCGGCAGATGGACGGTCTCGACGCCCGCCACGCCGCAATGCGCGGCGCCTTCGGCGCGAATAACGATGCGGCGCTGGCCGTCGTCGTCGAGCACGCGGGCTCTGTCCGGGATCCGGCCGTTGGGGTCGATCACGACGCGCGCCGGAGCCGAGCCCGCGACGCGCCGCACGGTGAGCTGGCAGTCGTCGGCGCAGACCGTGCCGACGCCGACCACGACCGCGTCGACGAGGGCGCGCAGCCGGTGCAGGTGGTCGAGCGCGACGTCGCCGTTGATGTAGCGCGAGGCGCCCGTGACGGTGGCGACCCGGCCGTCGAGGGACTGCCCGATTTGCCCGATCACGATCGGGCCAGGGGAGGCGACCGGCTTCAGCATCAGGCAGAGCGGATGGCGCTTAAGCCGCTCGGGCAGCGCCGCGCCGTGCCGCGCCGCCTTGATGGCCGTCCAGGCGGCCTCAATCGCGTCGTCGTCGGTGTCGTCCGCGGCCGTCATGCACATCGCTTGTCGCTCCGAGGGACGCCGTCCGTCTTCTTAACGGCTCCAGATAGTCTCCGCACCGCCTGCGGCCAGAAGGCGCTGGCGGGCATTGCGACGGACTGCGCGGTTGACGCTGACGCGGCCGCCGTGATCCGTGCGCAGATCGCCGTATTGACCGTTACGTTGCTTGAGAAGGGGTGGTTTCATGACCGACGCGCAGCCCGCCTTCACGAAGGAGGCATCGACCTCGCTCGACGCTCTGTTCGACGGCTATCGCCGCTTCCGCGCCGAGGCTTGGCCCGAGCTGCGCAAACGGTATGAGAGCCTCGCCGACGGGCAGGCGCCGAAGATCCTGGTGATCGGCTGCTCCGACAGCCGGGTCGACCCGCAGCAGATTCTCGGCGCGGCGCCCGGCGAGCTGTTCGTGCTGCGCAACGTCGCCGGCCTCGTGCCGCCTTACGCGCCGGACCAGGCGCATCACGGCGCGAGCGCCGCGGTCGAATACGCGGTGCGAGTGCTGAAAGTCGAGCGCATCGTCGTGCTGGCGCATGCGGGCTGCGGCGGCGTGAACGCGCTGCTCAACGGCGCGCCGCCGGAGGCCTCCGACTTCGTGGTGAGCTGGATGGGAATCGCGGCCCGCGCCAGGGGGGCCGTCGACCCGGCGCTCGAAGGCGACGCGCGCCAGCAGGCCGGAGAAGAGGCCTGCGTGGCGGTCACGCTCAGCAACCTGATGACCTTCCCCTGGCTGCGCGAGCGTGTCGAGGCGGGCGACCTCGCGCTGACGGGCATGCATTTCGGCGTCGCCACCGGACGCCTGCGCTGCTGCGACGGCTCGGGCGTATGGGCTGCGGTCCCGGCCTGACGGCCGGCGCCGTTTCGGTTTCCTCAGGAGCATTGATAATGACGAACATCGTTTTCCGCACCGGCGAGGCCACGGTGCTCGCGGCCGAGGGCCAGGCCACCGACGCGATGCCTGAGATCGTGATCGGCCGGGTCGACGGCCCGGTGGGCCACGCCTTCGCCGGCATGCTGGGCCAGACGGTCGGCCACACCCGCATGTTCGTCGTGCGCGACCTGAACCAGCAGGTGAAGCCGGCGACGATGATGACCACCAAGGCCACCATTCACACCGCGGAATATGTCGATCTGCTTGGCGGCGTGGTTCAGGCGGCGACCGGCGACGCGATCCTCGACAGCGTCATCGAGGGCGTGATCCCGAAGGACATCGTCGACGACATCTGCATGATCGTGACGATCTGGCTCGACCCGCGCTGCGCCGAGGACCCGAACCTCGACAAGAAGGACCTGTACCGGACCAACTACGAGGCGACGAAGCTCGCCATCAAGCGCGCGATCAACGGCCAGCCGACGATCGACGAGCTGATCGCAAACCGGAAGACCGTGAAGCACTACGCGCTCGAGGACGTCGTCGAGTACTGACGCGCCTAGCCTCCAGGACTGGGCGGGCGCCCGCTCAGTCCTTTTCGCCGCGCGCGACTTTCGCGCGGTCGGCCGGCAGCGCCGCCGGCAGCGCTTCGGCGATCGCCTCGTGGATCACCTGCTGGAAGCTCGCGCCCTTCGCGCGGGCGTCCTCGAAGGCGGCGCGCACGGCGTCCGCATCGACCGGATCAGCGCTGATCGTCTCCCGCGTTGCCCTTCGCGCCGCCTGCATCTGCGAAAGCGCCTGCGACAGCTCCGCCCGCCTGGCCTCGAGCCGCGCCCGAACCGCGTCGCCGACGGAGTCCGGATAGCGCTGCGACACGAAGCCGATCACGTCGTCCACGTTCCGGCGCTGCGGCGGCTTGTCCGGCCCGGAGGTCATGACGAAGCCGGCCGCCGCGATGTTGAGCGCGACAGACAGGGCGAGCGCGCCGAAAAGCCAGACGGGCCTGCGCGCCATCTCAAAGATCCCCGTCGTTCAGCGAGACTTCGATCGCCGCGCCGAGGTCGAGGGTCGTCGCGCCGGTGGCGCGCGTGTCGACGATCGCGCCGAGCGCGAGACCGACGGTGAGCGCTGCGGCGCAGAAGGTTGCGCTCGCGAAGCCGAACCGGCCGGGCGACGCCGTGAGCCAGAGCCACCGGTCGCTGCGGCGCGCCGACACCTCGCCGACCACGCGGAACGCGAAGCCGTTCGGCGTGGGCGCGGCGGCCGCCTTCGCCACCAGCGCGTCGAGCCGGACCGCCTCCGCATGCCGATTCCGCGCTTCCGCGGAACGGGCGAGCAGCGCGCGCGCGGCGGCGGCCTCCGCCTGAGGCCAGCGCTCTAGGTCGGCGCCGAGCGCGTCGAGCCGCTGATCGAACAGCGGCAGGGAGAGATGGTCGGTCATGGTCTCGTCTCCTCGCGCGCCGCCTGAAGGGCGCGCAGGGTCCGCCGGGCGCGGACAAGCATGGATTCAACAGCCTTCTCGGTCGCGTCCAGCGCTTCGGCGATCTCCGCGTTGGAGCGTTCGCCGTCGGCGGCGAGCAGCAGCGCGGCGCGCTGGCGGGCGGGCAGCGTCAGGATGTCCGCCCGCACCTGGTCGACCTCGTCGCGGTCGGAGAGGCTGCGCTCCGGCCCGACCTCGTCCGACGGCGGATCGAACGCGTCGGCGAACGGCAGGAACCGGCGAAGCCGCCGCCGACGGTCGTGATCGACGCACAGGTTCACCACGACGCGGTGCAGCCAGGTCGAGAACCGGGCGCCGCCGGGGCGCCAGCGGTCCGCCGATTTCCACACGCGCCAGAACGCCTCCTGGACGAGATCCTCCGCCTCGCTGGCGGAGCCGGTGAAGCGGTGCGCGACCGCCTGCGCCTTCGGGCCGTGGCGGGCCACGAGCCGCGCGAAGGCGCGCTGGTCGCCGTCGCCGACGAGCGCGAGCAGCGCGTCGTCGTCCGGCTCGTCCGCGGTCGCGGGGCGTTCAGCCGCGCGCATCGCGCCGGCCCGCCCGTCGCGCATGTCCGTCATCCGGGCCAGCGCCGTCATCGGCCGTCACTCCGCATCCCCGCGGGTCATCTCACTCGGCGTCCTCGTCCGCGTCCGCCGCGTCGCCGCCGTCCGCGCGATCCGAAGCCTTCTTCGGTCCGGCGTCGTCGCGTCCGGCGGCGCGGCTCTTCATCTTCTCCAGCAGCGCGTCGAACTCGGCCTTCGTCACCTTGCCGTCGCCGTCCCTGTCGGCGCGGCGGAACCACGGCAGGCCCTGCGCCAGGAACTCGTCGCGGGTGATCTTGCCGTCGCGGTCCTTGTCGGCGCGTTCGAAGCGGTCCTTGCGGGCGCGCGGCCGTTCGTCGTCGCCGCGCTTGTCGTCGCCGCGCTTGGCGAGGCGCTTCTCGGCGGCCGCCCGCAGCGTCTTGATCTCCTCGGCGGACAGCACGCCGTCGCCGTCCTTGTCCATGCGCGCGAACACCTTGGTCAGGGGCGCTTGCGCCTCCTCCCGCGTCAGCACGCCGTCCTTGTCGACGTCGAGACGCTCGAAGCGCTTCTCCATGCCCTTCGTCCGCTTCTCGATCCGCTCCGACCGGGTCATCGAATCGGCCGGCTGGGCGACAGCTGCAAGCGGGGTGAGCGCCAGTGCGGCGGCGAGGCCGGCGGCTGCGATACGGTCCATGGCTCAAGGCTCCTTGGTCGTTGCGCGGAAACTGCGCGCCCCTCTCGCAGGTTTTAACGCGGGCCGCGGCGTTTCCCTGCGCCGGTTTCGCTTTTTGGCTCCGGCGTCAGCGCGTCGCGCACCATCCGGCGCAGCGTCGGCGCGAGCTCCTCGTCGAACCACGGATTGCGTTTGAGCCACGCGTTGTTGCGCCAGGACGGATGCGGCAGCGGCACGACGCGTGGAAGCCCCGGCCGGTCCACGATCCGGCGCCAGTCGGCGACCGCCGCCGTCAGCGACGGCCCGGCGTCAGCCCCGAGATGCCAGAGCTGCGCCGGACGTCCGACCGCGAGCACCAGCTCGATCGACGGCAGCAGGTTGAACAGTTCCGCGCGCCAGGCGGGAGCGCATTCCCGCCGCGGCGGCCGGTCGCCGCCCTTGGCGTCGAGGCCGGGGAAGCAGAAGCCCATCGGGACCACCGCGATGCGCGCCTCGTCGTAAAACTCGTCGTCGCTGACGCCCATCCAGCGCCGCAGCCGCACGCCGGACGGGTCGGTGAACGGCACGCCCGAGGCGTGGACGCGCGTGCCCGGCGCCTGTCCGCAGACCGCGATCCGCGCGGTCGCCCGCGCCCGCACCACGGGGCGGGGAGGGTGCGGCAAAGGCGCGCCGCGCGGCGCGTCGCGGCAGATGCGGCAGGCGCGGATCTCCGACAGCAGCGCCGCGAGTTCGGCGTCGTCGGCCTCCGACGTCGGGGAATTGAACGGTTGCGTCAGCACCGTCTTAAGCCTTTCGCTTGCAAGGTCGCGCTTCGACGTGAAACAGGGCGGTGAAGCGAGCGCGCGACGTGGACATGTTTGGGCTTCCGGAGGGATCCGATCCCGACATCCGCCCGTCGGAGCGGACGGCGGACCGCCGCCGCACGGTCGCGGCCAATGTCCGCACGGCCCGTGAACGCCTGACCTCCACCACCGGCACCCGCCCCGCCTTCGATCTCGAGCTCGCGCGCATCTACGCCCAGAACCGGGTCTCGGCCGCGCTGGTCGTGTTCGCCCTGGCGGCCGTCGCCGCGATCGGCCTCGGCATATGGGTATCGAGCGCGGCCGGCGTCGTCTGGCTGGCCGTCGCGTGCGCGGGCCACGGCGTCGCGGTCGCGGTCGCGCGGCGCTTCCTGCTCCGGCCGGCCGACGAAGCGGATCTCCGCGTCTGGACCCGGCGCTTCGTAGCCGCCGAGTTCGTCAACGCCTGCGCCTGGGCGTCGGTCGTGGCCCTGCTCGACGTCGCGACCGACGCCGCGGCCATCATGACGCTGTTCGTGATGCTGACCGGCTTGGCCGTCTCGACCACGCTGGCGGCGAGCGTGCCGCTCGCGGTCTACGCCGGGACGCTGCCGATCACGGCCGTGGCGCTCGCCGTCTATGTGCCGGTCGGCGGCCCGGGCGCGGCGGCGGTCGCCGTCATGGCGGTCGGCGCCGAGGTCTATTTCCTGCTGCTCGGCCGCCGGCTGTTCCGCAGCACGCTCGACGCGCTGGAGTTCCGCGCCGAGAAGGACGCGCTGATCGGCGAGCTGGAGCAGGCCAAGGCCAATTCGGACGAGGCGCGGCGGCGCGCGGAGGCGGCCAACCTCGCCAAGTCCCGCTTCCTCGCGACCATGAGCCACGAGCTCCGGACGCCGCTCAACGCCATCCTCGGCTTTTCGGAGGTGATGAAGGCGGAGGTGTTCGGGGCGCATTCGGTTCCGACCTACAAGGAATACGCCGGCGACATCCACCAGAGCGGCCAGCATCTGCTCGAGCTCATCAACGAGATCCTCGACCTGTCGCGCATCGAGGCCGGACGCTACGAGCTGAACGAGGAGAGCATCAACCTCGCCTACGTGGTCGAGGACTGCCACCACCTGCTCAAGCTCCGCGCCAAGAACCGCGGCATCGCGATCCGCGAGCTTTACGAGCCCGGCATGCCGCCGGTCTGGGCCGACGAGCGGGCGCTGCGCCAGATCACGCTGAACCTGCTGTCGAACGCGATCAAGTTCACCCCCCAGGGCGGCGTGATCACGCTCAAGGTCGGATGGACCGCCTCCGGCGGCCAGTATTTCAGCGTTTCCGACACCGGGCCGGGCATTCCGGAGAACGAGATTCCGACCGTGCTCGCCTCGTTTGGCCAGGGCACGCTCGCGATCAAGACCGCGGAGCAGGGCGCCGGCCTCGGCCTCCCGATCGTGAAGGGGCTGATCGACCTGCACGGCGGCGGCTTCTCGCTGAAGAGCAAGCTGCGGGAGGGCACCGAGGTCGTCGTCACCCTGCCGGCGAGCCGCGTGATGAGCGCGCTGCCGCCGATCCGGCAAACCGAGAGTCAGCCCGCTGAGCGCGCCGCCGCCGCGCCCGGCCTGCGCCGGGCGGTCTAGGTCAGGCCGCGGCGCGCGCCGCCAGCCCGTCCCGGATCTCCGCCGTCAGGCGCAGCGACGTCAGGCGGGTGTCCGACGCGAAGGCGTGGCCCGTGACCATGAGCTCGTCGGGCGCGAGACGCGCGAGGAAATCCGCGAGGCCGCGCTCGACCGTCGCCGGCGAACCCACGAAGGCGTAGCGCAGCATCTGCTCGAGTCCGGCGCGTTCGGCGGGGCTGCAATAGGCGTCGATGTCGTCGATCGGGGGCGGCAGCGGTCCCGGACGGCCGCGCCGGAGGTTGATGAAGGCCTGCTGCTGGGAGGTGAAGGCGCGGCGCGCGGCGTCGTCGCTCTCGGCGGCGAGCACGTTGACGGCGGCCATGGCGTAGGGCTTCGCCAGTTTCGGCGACGGCCGGAACGTGGCGCGATAGACCGCGAAGGCCTCCTCCAGATCGTGCGGCGCGAAATGCGAGGCGAACGCGAACGGCAGGCCGAGCATGGCGGCGAGCTGCGCCGAATAGAGGCTGGAGCCCAGCAGCCAGATCGGCACCTGAAGCCCGGCTCCCGGCACGGCCCGGATCGCCTGGTCCTCGAGCGCCGGCTCGAAATAGCTCTGCAGCTCGATCACGTCCTGCGGAAAGCTTTCGGCGGCGGCGTGGAGATCGCGCCTCAGCGCCCGGGCGGTCGCCATGTCCGTTCCCGGCGCGCGGCCGAGGCCGAGATCGATGCGGCCGGGATAGAGCGCGGCCAGCGTGCCGAACTGCTCTGCGATCACCAGCGGCGAATGGTTCGGCAGCATCACGCCGCCGGAGCCGACACGGATGGTCAAGGTGCCCTCGGCGACATGGCCGATGACGACGGCCGTCGCGGCGCTGGCGATCCCCGTCATGTTGTGGTGTTCGGCGAGCCAGAACCGATGGTAGCCGAGCCGCTCGGCTTCCTGCGCCAAGGCGCGCGAGTTGCGGAACGCGTCGGCTGCGGTGGCGCCTTGCGCGATCGGCGCGAGGTCGAGCACGGAGAACGGGATCATCGTCTGTTCCTGATCGGTCGCCGCCCGCGGAAGCGGAAGGCGATTCCGGGTCTGTCGGGCCTATGCGCCCTGTTCACCTTGCGAGATCGTCATTCGCGCCCCCGAATGGAAGGGGGCGCCGCCTCTGCGGCCGGCGCAGGGCTGGCGCGCGCGGCGGCGCGCCTTATTCTCAAGCGTCTCCCGACCAAGGCAGGAGATGCGCGATGCCCCATGGGCCGTCCCGCCGCGAGGCGACCGCAGGTCTCGCCGGCGCCCTCGCTCTGGGCCTCTCCCGTCCGGCGCGCGCGGCCGTGACCACGCTGATCGCGCCGTTTCCGCCCGGCGGCGCCGTCGATCTGCTGGCGCGCATGCTCGCAGAGCGGCTCGGTCCGAAGCTCGGCCGCACGGTCGTGGTCGAGAACCGCGCCGGCGCCGGGGGCATGCTGGGGACGTCGGCGGTCGTGAAGGCGGCCCCGGACGGCGAGACGCTCGGTCTGGTGTCGACGTCGCAGCTAATCGCCAACAAGTACCTTTACGCGAGCCAGCCCTACGATCCGGACGTG
This sequence comes from Methylopila turkensis, assembly GCF_027922325.1. Classification (GTDB taxonomy): domain Bacteria; phylum Pseudomonadota; class Alphaproteobacteria; order Rhizobiales; family Methylopilaceae; genus Methylopila; species Methylopila turkensis. The sequence continues at coordinate 827,159 of NZ_BSFL01000002.1, read as the reverse complement.
GATCTGACGCCCATGACGCGCATCGTCACCGGCACGGTCGTCTGCGTCGTCAACGCCCGCACGGCGCGGGAGCGCGGCTGGGCGACGTTCCGCGACCTGATCGCCTGGGCGAAGGCGCATCCGGACGAGGTCCGCATGGGCTCCTCGGGGCAGGGGCAGGTGTCCCACCTGATGATCGAGCTGGTGAAGGCGCGGACCGGCGCCGCGATCCTGCACGTGCCCTACAAGGGCGGCGGTCCCGCGATCGTCGACCTGCTCGGCGGCGTCATCGACATGATGTTCGACGTCACGCCGGCGCTCGTGCCCCATGTCCGCGATGGATCGTTCGCCGCGCTCGCGGTCGGCGGTCGGGAGCGGATCGCGGCGCTGCCGGACGTGCCGGGCATGAAGGAGTTCGCCGATCTCGGCCTCGGCGACGTCGACCTGCAGACCTGGTACGCGGTCGTCGGGCCGAAAGGCTTACCCGCCGACGTGCAGGCGAAGCTGCGCGACGCTGTCGCCGCCGCGATGACCGACCCCGCGCTCACTGAGAAGCTCGAGCCGAGCGGGTTCTCGGTGGCTTTGGACGCGTCCCCGGACGACCTGCGCCGCCGGGTCGCCGACGAGGATCCGATGTGGCGGGAGCTCGTCCGCCTCTCCGGCGCGAAGCTCGAATGAAAAAGGGGGCGCCGGCGTGTGGCCGGTGCCCCCTTTGGGCGTCTGGCTTTGGAGCCGTCCCGTCAGGCCGGGTGCGGCGCGGGCGGCTGGCCCGCCCCGGGCGCGCCGCCGCCCGGCTTGTGGGAGTCGCCGCCGGGCTTGTCGCCGGTGGATTTGGGCTTCTCCTTGCGGAAGCGGCTCACGAGGCTCCGGATCGTCACGTAGAACACCGGCGTCAGGAACAGGCCGAGGATGGTGACGCCGACCATGCCGGCGAGCACCGCCACGCCGATCGCCTGCCGCAGCTCGGACGCCGCGCCGGTGGCGAAGGCCAGCGGCACCACGCCGAGCGAGAAGGCGAGCGACGTCATGATGATCGGCCGCAGCCGGTCCTTACAGGCGTCGACGGCGGCCTGGACGATGCTTTCGCCTTCCTCCTCGCGCTGTCGCGCAAACTCGACGATCAGGATCGCGTTCTTGGCCGCGAGGCCGATCAGCACGATGAAGCCGATCTGGGTCAGGATGTTGTTGTCCGACCCCTTCAGCCACACGCCGATCAGCGCCGCCAGCAGCGACAGCGGCGTGATCAGGATGATCGCGAGCGGCAGCGCCCAGCTTTCGTACTGCGCCGAGAGGAACAGGAACACGAACAGGATCGCGAGCGCGAACACGAACACCGCGGTGTTGCCCGCCAGTTTCTCCTGATAGGCGAGGTCCACCCACTCGAACTGGACGCCGGGCGGCAGGGTCTCAGCGGCGAGCCGCTCCATCAGCGCGATCGCCTGCCCCGTGGAGACGCCGGGGGCGGCGTCGCCCTGGAGAGCGATGGCGTTGTAGATGTTCTGCCGCTCCACCGTGTAGGGGCCGGTCTGGTTGCGCTCGGTGATGAGAGTGCCGAGCGGCACCAGGGCGCCGTTCGTCGACCGCACCTTGAACTGGTAGACGTCCGACAGCTTGACGCGGAATTGGGCGTCCGCCTGCGCGTTCACCTGGAAGGTGCGGCCGAGCGCCGTGAAGTCGTTGACATAGGCCGTGCCGAGCAGCGTCTGAAGCGCCTCGAAGATGTTCTGCACCGGCACGTTGAGCTGCTGGGCCTTGACGCGGTCGATGTCGAGGTAGACCTGCGGCGCGCGGGTGTTGAAGCTCGTGAACACGCGCGTGACCTGGCCCGAGGCGTTCGCCTTGGCGATCAGCTCGTTGACCGAGGCCTCAAGCGGCACGAAGCCCATGTTCGTGCGGTCCTGCACGTACATCTTCCAGCCGCCGCCCTGGCCGATGCCGCGCACCGTCGGCGGCAGGATGGCGAGCACGAAGGCTTCCTCGATCGCGAACAGCCGCTTCTGCGCTTCGGCCAGGATCGCGGGCGCCGTGTGGCTCGCGCCGTGCTCCGTCCGCTCGTTGAACGGATCGAAGATGATGAAGCTCGTCGCCGCATTCGAGGCCGCCGAGAAGGTCGCTCCCGAGAAGCCGGCGATCGTGACCGCATTCTTCACGCCCGGCACCTGCCGGACGATCTCCGCCGCGCGCCGCGCCACCTCGTCCGTGCGCTGGAGGTTCGCGCCCTCCGGCAACTGCGCGATCAGGATGGCGTAGCCCTGGTCGGCCTGCGGGATGAAGCCCCGCGGCACCGACGAGAACATGTAGACCGCGCCGCCGATCAGCGCGACGTAGGCGATGAGGAAGATCGACTTGTGGCCGACCATCCAGCCGACCGAGCGGCTGTAGCCGTTCGCGCCGCGGTCGAAGTTGCGGTTGAACAGGTCGGCCGCCCGCTGGCCGAGGCTGCGCTTGCCGCCGTGCTGGTGCGGCTTCAGCAGGATGGCGCACAGCGCCGGGGACAGCGTGAGCGACACCAGCGCCGACAGCACGGTCGACGCCGCGATCGTCAGCGCGAACTGCTGATAGAAGATGCCGGAGATGCCGGGGATGAAGGCGGTCGGAACGAACACCGCGCACAGCACCAGCGCGATGGCGATGACGGCGGTGCCGACCTCGTCCATCGTGACATGCGCGGCCTCGCGGGGCGTCTTCCCGAGCGCCATGTTGCGCTCGACGTTCTCCACCACGACGATGGCGTCGTCGACCACGATGCCGATGGCGAGGATCAGGCCGAACAGCGTCAGCATGTTCAGCGAGAAGCCGAAGGCCGACATGACGGCGAAGGTCGCGATCAACGACACCGGGATCGCCGCGACCGGGATGATCGCCGCGCGCCACGACTGCAGGAAGATGAACACCACCAGCACGACGAGGGCGACCGCCTCGTAGATCGTGTGCTCGACCGCGGTGATCGACTCGTTGATGAACTCGGTCGGATTGTACTCGGTGCGGTATTCGAGGCCCGCCGGGAAGGACGCCTTCAGCGTCTCCATCGTGGCCTTGATCTGCTCGGCGGCCTCGGTCGCGTTGGTGCCGGGGCGCTGGAAGATGCCCATGCCGACGGTCGGATCGGCGCCGAGATAGGAGTTCGACGAGTAGGTGCGGGCGGCGAGCTCCACGCGCGCCACGTCGCCGACGCGCAGCAGCCGTCCGTCCGAGGTGGCGCGGACGATGATCTGCTTGAACTGCTCGGGGGTCTGGAACCGCCCCTGCGTCGTCACCGTGATCTGGGAGGCGGTGCCAGGCGGCGAGGGCGGCGCGCCGAGCGAGCCGCCGGACACCTGCACGTTCTGCGCGGAGATCGCGGACACCACGTCGCCTGCGGCGAGGCCGTAGGCCGCGAGCCGGTTCGGGTCGAGCCAGACGCGCAGGGAGAGCTCGCGCTCGCCGAAGATGGTGATGTCGCCGACGCCCTCGATGCGCTTCAGCGCGTCGATCACGTTCACCGACGCGTAGTTCGACATGTAGACGGTGTCGAGCGACTTGTTGGGCGAGATCAGGTTCACGACCATCAGGAAGTCCGACGACCGCTTGTTCACCTGAACGCCGTTGCGGCGCACCGCTTCCGGCAGGCGGGGATCGGCCTGGCTGACGCGGTTCTGGACCTGAACCTGCGCGATGTCCTGGTTGGTGCCCGGCTGGAAGGTGACGGTGAGCTGCAGGCGGCCGTCGCCGGTCGCCAGCGAGTTCATGTAGATCATGCCCTCGACGCCGTTGATCTGCTGCTCCAGCGGCGCGGCGACCGTCTCGGCGATGGTCTCGGCGTTCGCGCCCGGATACTGCGCGGTGACCGAGATGGTGGGAGGCGCGATCTCCGGGTACTGCGCGATCGGCAGGCTCACCAGAGCGACGCCGCCGACGATCATCAGAACGATCGAGATGACCGACGCGAAGATCGGCCGGTCGACAAAGAAATGTCCGATTCCCATGGCCGCCCCCTTACTTCGCGGGCTGCGCGGCCGCGCCCTGCTGGCCGGCGGGCTTTGTGGGGTCCACCGTCTGCGGTTTCACCTGCGCGCCGGGACGCGCGCGCATCAACCCGTTCACGATCACTCGGTCCTCGGCGGTCAGGCCGCTGCGGATCACGCGCAGCCCGCCGTTGAGCTGGCCGGGCTCGACAACCTTGGGGACGACCTTGTCCTCGGGGCCGACCGTCATGACGATCTTGCGGGTCTGGTCGGACAGGATCGCCTCGTCCGGCACCAGCAGGGCTTCGTAGGTCGGGCTCGACTGCACGCGGACGCGCCCGAACACGCCGGAGGTAAGGAAGCCGGTCTTGTTCGGTACGGACGCGCGCAGCCGCAGCGTGCCGGTCTGCTGGTCGAGCTGGTTGTCAGCGAAGTCGATCCGGCCCTTGATCGAGAACTCGGTCGAGTTCGGCAGCGCGATCTCCACCGGCGCGCCGCCGTCCTCCGCCTTGATCTTGCCGTCGCGGACATAGGTCATGTAGCGGAGATAGCTCTGCTCATCGACGTCGAAGTAAAAGTAGATCGGCTGGGTTTTGACGATGGTCGTCAGCGCGGCCGAGCCGGCGCCCGCGGCGATCAGGTTGCCCTCGGTGATCAGCTTTCGGCCGATCCGGCCGTCGATGGGGGCGCGGACGTCGGTCCATTCGAGGTTCAGCTTCGCGGTCTGGACCTGCGCCTCGGCCGACTTCAGGCTGGCCAGCGCCTCGCCATAGGCCTGGTTGCGCTGCTGAGCGACCTGATCGCTGATGTTGCCTGTCCGCAGCAGGTCCTTGGCGCGGTCGACGTCGGATTTCGTCAGTTCGATGCGCGTCTTGGCCGTGATGACGGCGGATTCCGCCTGCGTCAGGGCCGCCTCATAGGGGCGGGGATCGATCTTGAAGAGCAGGTCGCCCTTCTTGACCGCCGAACCGTCGATGAACGCCACGTTGATCAGCTGGCCGCTGACCTGCGCCCGCACCTCGACCAGCTCCGACGCTTCGAATCGGCCGGTGAACTCCGCGACGTCGGTGACCTCGCGCTTGATCGGATTCGCGACCGAGACGGGCAGCGGCCCCGGAGCGCCCTGCGCGAAGGCCGGCCCTTCGCCGGCCGGCGCCAGCAGGGCGAGACCGAGCACGGCGGCGAGAGACGTCCTGGCGGTCGCCGGACGGACGGGCGCGACGATGCGGAACATGGGAGTCACCTGCGCGAAAAAGCATGCGCGCCATCGCCATGGCGCGCGCGCTTGCAAACCGGACGTCCCCGACACGGTCTTAGTGTGCGGCGCGGCATACGGCAACAGCGGCGGCGCGCGCGCCGTCGCTGTGTCGCCGCGAAGCCTCAACCGACGACGCGTCAGGCGCTGTCGCGCACGATGACTTCGAAATCGAGCGTCAGGTTGAACGGCGCGGCGTCCCGGCCGAGGCGGGCCGCCTCGAACGCGTTGATCATCAGCTTTCCGATCTCGACCCCCATGAGGCCGGCGTTGAAGCCGATGGTGGTCAGCGCCGGCAGCGTGTGCCGCGCGACCTCGTGGTCGCCGAAGCCGAACACCGCGACATCGTCCGGCACCCGCGCTCCGCGCCGGCGGAGCTCGCCGATGACGGCGATCGCCGTGATGTCGTGCGGACACAGGACGGCGTCGATGTCGGCCAGGTTGTCGAGGATCTCGGCTGCGGCGCGGACTCCTTGTTCGGCGAGCGCAAGCGGGCCGCCGGCGCTTATCAGGCGCACGGGCGCAAGACCGGCCTGCCGGGCGCCTTCGCGCAGGCCCTCGGCTCGGTCGGTGGTGTTGCTGGTCTGGCGCTCGCGTCCGACGATGGCGGCGAGACGCTTCCGGCCGGTCTCGGCGAAGTGGCGCGCCACGGCGCGGCCGACCGCGACATGGTCGACCGCCACCACGTGCCGGATCGGCGTCGCCGGTCGGTGAAGGAACTCCACCACCGGGACCCCAGCGTTCAATAACATGCGGGCTGCCCGCTCGCTGCGCGAGTCGCTCGCGATCGCGATGGCCTCGGGGCGCCGGCGCAGCATGGACTCAAGCATGTGCTCCTCCCGCTCCGCGCCGTAATCCGAAAAGCCGATGAAGAGCTGCAGCCCGAGAGGCGTGAGCGTGTCGTTCAGGCCGCGGGCGACCATGCCGAAGATCGGATTGACCAGCGCGGGCGCGATCATGCCCACGAGCCCGGAACGGCCCGACGACAGAGCGCCCGCCGCCTGATCCGGCACGTAGCCGAGCTCGTCGACCACCGCGAGAACCTTGTCGCGGGTCTTTTGCGAAACGGCTCCGTCATGCCGCAAAGCGCGCGAAACGGTCATTGCGGACACGCCGGCGAGACGTGCGACGTCCGACATCGTCGGAGCGGTTTTGCTTCCAGCCTTGCCAAATGAGGGCATGAAGCCTCGTTAGAATATCACCGAGGTAGAGTGTAGGCCCTCAGCTGGGGATCAACACCCCAACTTGGATTTACAGCTATCCCAGAGTCAAAACTTCCGGGACAAAAACAAGAGCTCAGCTAGACTGGGATATCGATAACATTGGGATTTCCAGCCTTTTACAGACCTCCGGGTCCCGGTTTGGCACGCTCGGCGTGCTTCGCCTCAGCCGCGAGGGCTATATTCAACGATTTAATAACGTATAAATTCCCGCTCTTGCAATTCTGTCTGTGCAATATCATTGTCGCGACAACGAAAGCTGCGCCCATGGCCCGTCTCACATCGTTTCCGGCCTTTCACCGCGTCTCCGGACGCGTGATTCTCGTCGTCGGCTCCGGCCCGGCGGCGGCGGCGAAGGTGCGTCTGCTGGCCGAGACCGACGCGCGGATCGTGGTGGTGTCCGAGGACGCCACGCACGAGCTACGAGACGACGCGCTGCGCGTCGGCGCGGAGCTTCGGGAAGAGCCGTTCGCGCCCGGCCATCTCGAGGGCGCGGCGCTCGCTTTCGCCGCGACCGAGGATGAGGACGCAGACCGCGCCATCGCCGACGCCGCGCGCGCGGCGCGCGTGCCCGTGAACGTGGTCGACCGCCCGGAGCTCTGCGACTTCACCACGCCCGCGATCGTCAATCGTGCGCCGCTTGCGGTGGCGATCGGCACCGAGGGCGCGGCCCCCGTGCTCGCGCGCCATGTTCGCGCCCGGGTCGAGGCGATGCTGGCGCCCGAGATCGGCGGTCTCGCTCGTCTGGCGGAAGGCCTGCGCGGCGCGGTGGCCGGCATGCTTCCCGCAGGCGAAGCACGGCGTCGGTTCTGGGCCCGGCTGTTCGAAGGGCCGGTGGCGGAGCGCGCGCTCGCCGGTGATCTGCCGGGGGCTCGAGCGCTTGCGCTGCGCGAGCTCGCGGCCGAGCCGGATCTCGGCGGATTCGTCTGGATCGTCGGCGCCGGTCCGGGCTCCGTCGACCTGCTGACGCTGCGCGCCCAACGCGTGCTTCAGGAGGCCGACGTCATCGTCCATGACGCGCTGGTGCCGTCCGAGGTGGTCGCCATGGGCCGTCGCGACGCCGAGCGCGTCTCCGTCGGCAAGCGCAAGGGCCATCACGAGGCGACGCAGGGCGAGATCGACGCGCTGCTCGTGCATGAGGCCAAGGCCGGCCGGCGGGTGGTGCGGCTCAAGAGCGGCGATCCGCTGGTGTTCGGCCGCGCAGGCGAAGAGATGGACGCGCTGCGCGCCGCAGGCGTGCCGTTCGAGATCGTTCCGGGCGTGACCGCGGCCTTCGCGGCGGCCGCCTCGGCGCAGGTTCCGCTGACGCTCCGCGGCGTGGCGTCGAGCCTGGTGTTCGCGACCGGCCACGACCTCGACGGCCGCACCCTGCCGGACTGGGCGGCCCACGCGCTGAACGGCGCCACGGTCGCCGTCTATATGGGGCGCTCGGTGGCGGGGGAGGTCGCCGCGCGCCTGTCGGAGGCCGGGCTCGCCGCCGACACGCCGGTGGTCGCCGTCGAGAACGCCGCCCGGTCCGACGAGCGGGTGCTCGCGGGGCGGCTCGACGATCTGTCGGCGCTCGCCGACCGGCCGGATCTGAGCGGTCCGGTGCTCATCCTGATCGGACGCGCGCTCTCTTCCGCCGATCTGTCATCCGCAATCCCTTTCGCTGAGGCGGCGGCCGCGCCAAGCGCCGCCGCCTGAAGGTCCAGACCCCACATGTCCGCGCCGATCCAGAAGTCGGCGGCCAAGACCAAGGCCGCCACGCAAGTCGTTACCGCCAATCGTCTCGACGACGGCGTCGTGGTCTATCTCGACGCCCGCGACGGCTGGACCGAGCGGCTGGGCGAGGCCGCCATCATCGAGACGCCGGAGGCGCTCGCCGCAGCCGTCGCCGCCGGCAAGGCCGCTGAGGCCGCGCGCGTGGTGGTCGAATCCTATCCGATCGACGTCGCCCGCGGGCCGGAGGGCCTTGCGCCGCTCCGCCTGCGCGAGGTCATCCGCGCCGCCGGCCCGACCGTGCGCGCCGATCTGCTGCGCCCCACCGGCGCCTGAGGAGTTTTCCCATGTACCGCTATGACGAATTCGACCACGGCTTCGTCACGTCCCGCGTCGCGCAGTTCCGCGACCAGGTCGAACGCCGGCTGTCGGGCGAGCTTACGGAGGACCAGTTCAAGCCGCTCCGGCTGATGAACGGCGTCTACCTGCAGCTGCACGCCTACATGCTGCGGATCGCCGTGCCCTACGGCACGCTGTCGTCGCGCCAGCTCAGGATGCTCGGCCACATCGGCCGCACATACGACCGCGGTTACGGCCACTTCACCACCCGCCAGAACCTGCAGTTCAACTGGCCGGCGCTGAAGGACATCCCGGCGATCCTCGACGACCTCGCCTCGGTCGAGATGCACGCGCTGCAGACCAGCGGCAACTGCATCCGCAACGTGACGACCGACCATTTCGCCGGCGCCGCGGCCGACGAGATCGCCGATCCGCGGCCCTACGCCGAGATTCTCCGGCAGTGGTCGTCGATCCATCCCGAGTTCAGCTACCTGCCGCGCAAGTTCAAGATCGCGGTGACCGGCGCGCCGAAGGATCGCGCCGCGATCCAGGTGCACGACATCGGGCTCGAGCTGAAGCGCGGGCCGGACGGCGGGATCGGTTTCGCGGTCTACGTCGGCGGCGGGCAGGGCCGCACGCCCATGATCGCCCATAAGGTGCGCGACTATCTGCCGGAGGAGGACCTGCTCGCCTACGTCGAGGCGATCATGCGGGTCTACAACCTGCACGGGCGGCGCGACAACAAGTACAAGGCGCGCATCAAGATCCTCGTCCACGAGACCGGCGCGGAGGAGATCACCCGCCAGATCGAGGCCGAGTTCGTCGAGGTGAAGAAAACCGAGCTGCTGCGTCTGCCCGACGAGGAGATCCAGCGCATCACGGCTTACTTCGCCGCGCCCGATCTCGCGCCGAAGCCCGCCCGCTCGGGCGCCTTCGAGGCCGCCAAGGCCGACAGCGCCGCCTTCGCGGCCTTCGCCGAGAACAACGTCACGCCGCACAAGGCGCCGGGCTACGGCGTCGTGACGGTGTCGCTGAAGCCGATCGGCGGCATTCCCGGCGACGCCACCGACGTGCAGATGGAGGTCGTGGCCGACCTCGCCGACGCCTATTCCCAGTCCGAGATCCGCGTCAGCCACGAGCAGAACCTCGTGCTGCCCCACGTGGCGCTCGACGACGTTCCCGCGCTCTACGCCAAGCTCGCGGAGCACGGGCTCGCGACCGGCAACGCCGGCCTCGTCACCGACATCATCGCCTGCCCGGGCCTCGACTACTGCGCGCTCGCCAACGCCCGCTCGATCAACATCGCTCAGGACCTCTCCAACCGCTTCGGCGCGCCTGAGCGGCAGAAGGACATCGGCGAGCTCAAAATCAAGATCTCCGGCTGCATCAACGCCTGCGGCCACCACCATGTCGGCCATATCGGCCTGCTCGGCGTCGATCGCCGCGGCGAGGAGGTCTACCAGATCACCCTCGGCGGCTCCGGCGACGAGACCGCCTCGGTCGGCGCGCTCGTCGGGCCCGGCTTCACCGGCGACCAGGTCGTCGACGCGGTCGAGACGGTGGTCGACACCTACCTGAAGCTGCGCCAGGGCCCGGACGAGACCTTCCTCTCCGCGGTCCGCCGGCTCGGCCAGCAGCCCTTCAAGGAAGCGCTCTATGGAGCAGCCTAACTTTCCGCTCGCCGCGGTCTCCGCCGCGCGCGCGGCGGAGCGCGCGACCTCGCTCGCGGCCCATCTCGACGCGCGCTACCGCGACCGGGACGCGGCCGGGCTGATCGGCGTCGCGGTCGAGGAGCTGTTCCGCAACCGCATCGCGCTGGTGTCGAGCTTCGGCGCGGACTCGTCCGTGCTGCTGCATCTCGTGGCCCAGGTCGAGCGCTCGACTCCGGTGATCTTCGTCGACACCGGCCAGCTGTTCGAGGAGACGCTGCGGTACCGCGACGAACTGGTGGAGCGGCTCGGGCTGACCGACGTGCGCAGCTTCGGCCCGAAGCCGGAGCGCCTCGCCCGGCACGACCCGGAGGCTTTCCTCTGGCAGTCGAACCCGGACCTGTGCTGCCGCATCCGCAAGGTCGAGCCGCTCGCAGCGGCGCTCGGCGACGTGCCGGCCTGGATCTCCGGCCGCAAGCGGTTCCAGAACGCGTTCCGCGCCGAGCTGCCGGTGTTCGAGGCGGACGGGCCGCGCATCAAGGTCAACCCGCTCGCGAGCTGGACGTCGAAGGACGTCGAGGCCTACCGGATCGCCCACGACCTGCCGGCGCATCCGCTGGTCAAGTTCGGCTATCCGTCGGTCGGCTGCGCGCCCTGCACCACGCGGGTCAAGCCGGGCGAGGACCCGCGCGCGGGCCGCTGGCGCGGCCAGGCGAAGACCGAGTGCGGCATCCACCTGCCCGGCATGATCGTGACCGAGAGCGACGGGAGCGGGATTTGACCGCCGGACAGGCGCTGCGGCATAGCGACCGTGGCGAAACAGGGCGGGAGGGTCGTATGGAGACCCGCGCGCCCTATGCTCACGATCATCCCGCCGCGGCCGTGCGCGCCGTCCGGGACGACGAGGATTCGATGACCGAAACGGCTGACGCCAACCTGCCGCTCTGGCGCAACGGCCGCTTCGAGGCCGACGAATGGACGCGCGCGGGCGAGGGCGAGGCCGTGTCCGAAGGTCCCGCCCTGCTGCCGCTGGTCCGCTTCCTCGCGGAGCGCGACGCGCTCGCCGCCCGCAACGCGCCGATCGGCGTGGTGGTGGAGCCGGGCGAGGCGATCGAGGAGCTCGCGCCCCATCTCGACCGGGTGTCGCTGGTGGTGCTGACCTTCCCGAAATACGCCGACGGCCGCAGCATGTCGTCGGCGCGGCTGCTGCGCCAGCGCTACGGCTACAAGGGCGAGCTCAGGGCCGCGGGCGACGTGCTGATCGACCAGATGCCGCTGATGCGCCGCTGCGGCTTCGACTCTTTCGAGGTGGTCAACGGCCCGACCCGCGCCCAGCTCGCCGCCGGCAAGTGGCCGGACGTGCCGTTCTACTACCAGCCGACCGGCGCCTCGCAGCAGGTCGAGATCCCCGCCGGCACGAGGCCCTGGGCGCGCCGGCCGGGCTGAGCCCTCACGCTCCCCAGATCCGCTCCAGCACCGCGAGCCAGTTGCGCCACGCGATCTTCTCGAGCGTGGCGTCGTCGTAGCCGTGCGCGCGGAGATGCGCGATCAGGCGCGGCAGGCCGGCGGCGTCGCCGAGCCGACCCGGCACGATCGCGCCGTCGAAATCCGAACCGAAGCCCACATGGTCGACCCCGAGCCGGCCGATCAGGTGGTCGAGGTGGCGCGTCATCGCATCAATCGGGGTGTCGGCGGTCATGCGGCCGTCCTCGCGCAGGAAGCAGGTGGCGAAGTTGAGCCCGACGAGGCCGCCTGAGTCGCGGATGGCGTCGAGCTGTCGGTCGGTCAGGTTGCGCGCGTGCGGGGTCAGGGCGTGGGCGTTGGAGTGCGTCGCGACCAGCGGCCGCGTCGACAGCTCCGCCACGTCCCAGAAGCCGGCTTCGTTGAGATGGCTGAGGTCGACGACGATCCGGAGCGCGTCGCATTCCCGGACCAGCCTTCGCCCGGCCTCGGTCAGGCCCGGTCCGGTGTCGGGCGAGGACGGGAAGCGGAACGGCGCGCCATGTCCGAAGATGGTGGGACGGCTCCACACCGGCCCGAGCGACCGGAGGCCGGCGGCGTGCAGCACGTGCAGCGCGTCGAGATCGGGGCCGATCGCCTCGGCGCCCTCGATGTGCAGCACGGCGGCGAGCGCGTTCCGCTCCATCGCGGCGTGGATCTCGGCGGCGCTGCGGCAGATCGCGACGGCGCCGTTCGAGGCGCGCTCGATCCTGAGCAGGATCGAGGTCATGGCGAGGACGGCCGCCTGCGCCTCGCCGAGCGGCAGCTTCTCCGGCAACGGCACGTCGTAGCGCGCCGAGCGCATCAGCTCGATGTAGTCGACGCCGAGGTCGCGCGAGGGCGTGAAGATCGCGAACAGCCCGCCGACCAGCCCGCCCGAGCGCGCCTTGGCCAGATCGACATGCCCGCCGAACCCGCCCTCGAGAAAGGCGCGCACGCCCCGATCGGCGTCGCCGCGCTGATTCAGCCGGAGCAGGGTGTCGTTGTGGCCGTCGAAGACGGGAATCTGCGGCGCGTTCGTCATGGCGCGACAAGATCAGGCGCGCCGCCCGCAGGCAACGGCGCCCGTCGTTTCGTCACCGCTCCACCCTCGACGTCATGCCCGGCGAAGTCGGGTATCCACGACTTCGGGCTGGGCGGGACGTGGAAAGAAAGTCGTGGATGCCCGCGAAGGCGGGCATGACGGCTGCGGGTGGCCATGGGGCTGAGCGAAGCGGGTCGGAGGTGCGTCCCTGTCATGGAATATATTCCTTGACATTCCCGCTATCCGCGCGCAGGGTTCCAAGACCCTTCCCCGTCACGGGAGGCGTGTCCGGACCGGCCGGCCATGCGGGGACAGGGGCGGCGCCTGCGGGTTCGGCTTTACCGGAGGCCGGGTTCTCGGGACGTCGGACGGAACGCGCGGCGCGCGACGCCGGTCTGGGGGAGGTTCAAAACCCTCGGACGGAGGTTCGCGCCGAACGTGAGCGACCCGCCCTGCACTATGACGGGGCCGCGCCTATGCAGAGGCGCCTTAAGGCCGGAGACGGTCACAAAGCCCTTGGGCTCAGACCGCCTTCGACGCCGGAGAGCCGCTTTTCGTCCGATGCGAAACCGTCGCGCGTGGAACGCCGGGCGACCGGCATTCTGAAACTACAGAGCATTCGGTGGCCCGGCGTTCCGCGCCTTCCCCGCTTCCATTCCGCCGTCTGACATCGCCGTGCCGACGCGCCCCGCCCATCATGGCGGCGGGACGCGCGCGGCCGTCGCGGCGTCAGCCGAGCGCGTCGGCGACCGCCTTGCCGCAAGTGACGGTGTCGGCCGTGCCACCGAGGTCGCGGGTGCGCAGCCGCTCGTCAGCGAGCACGGTCTCGATCGCCTTGACGATCGCCGCGCCGGCGTCCTTCTCGCCGAGATGGTCGAGCATCATCGCCGCCGACCAGATCTGCCCGATCGGGTTCGCGATCCCCTGACCGGCGATGTCGGGGGCCGAGCCGTGCACCGGCTCGAACAGCGAGGGGTGCTTCCGCTCCGGATTGATGTTGCCGGACGGCGCGATGCCGATCGTGCCGGTGCAGGCGGGCCCGAGGTCGGACAGGATGTCGCCGAACAGGTTCGAGGCCACCACCACGTCGAACTTCTCCGGCCTGAGCACGAAGAACGCGGTCAGAATGTCGATGTGGTACTTGTCGGTCTCGATGTCGGGATACTGCTTCCGCATCTCCTCGAAGCGCTCGTCCCAGTAGGGCATCGTGATCGCGATGCCGTTGGACTTGGTCGCCGAGGTCACCTTCTTCCGCGGCCTCGTGCGGGCGAGCTCGAAGGCGTATTTCATGATCCGGTCCGTGCCGTGGCGCGTGAAGACCGTCTCCTGGATCACCGCCTCGCGCTCGGTGCCGGGGAACATGCGGCCGCCGATCGCCGAATACTCGCCTTCGGTGTTCTCGCGCACGACGTAGAAGTCGATGTCGCCGACCTCGCGGCCGGCGAGCGGGCACTTCACGCCCGGCATCAGCCGCGCGGGGCGGACGGAGGCGTACTGGTCGAACTCGCGCCGGAACTGGATCAGCGAGCCCCAGAGGGATTCGTGGTCCGGAACGACGGCGGGCCAGCCGACGGCGCCGAAGAAGATCGCGTCCTTCGGCGCGATGTCCTCCTTCCAGTTCTCCGGCATCATCCGGCCGTGGCGTTGCCAGTAGTCGGCGGAGGCGTAGTCGTAATCGGTTCCCCGGATCTCGAAGCCGAACTTCTTCGCCGCCGCCTCGAGCACCCGGACGCCTTCCGGAACGGTCTCCTTGCCGATGCCGTCGCCGGGAATGTTGGCGATGGTGTAGACGCGGTTGGTGTCGGGCATGATGTCTCTCTTTCAGTGATGAGCGCGAGGCGGTCCGCGCTCCATGCGCAAGCGCGAACGATCAGCGCGCGGAGCGCCGGAACCAACGCCGTCGTCCTCCGGCGCGACCGGAGGACCCATCGTCGGCGTGAAGCTTTAGGCGGAAGGCGGATGGTCCGGTCAAGCCGGACCATGGCGCGCGCGGCGCCGTCAATCGGCGAACTGGCCCGCCGCCTTGATGACCGGATCCCAACGGTCGATCTCGGAGATCAGCCGCGCCTTCAGCGCCTCCGGCGTCGCCTGCTCCTTGGTCGCCGCCGTCGTCGCGATCTTGGCGAATTTCTCCTGGAGCGCGGGGTCCGCGAGCGTCGTCTGGAGCGCGCCGGCGAGCTTGGCTACGATCGCGTCCGGCGTTCCGGCCGGCGCGTAGACGCCGTGCCAGGTCGACATTTCAAACCCCTTCAGCCCGCCCTCCGCGGCGGTCGGCACGTTCGGCAACTGCGTCACGCGCTTCGGGGCCGTCACCGCGAAGGCCTTGACCTTGCCCTCGGTGATCGGACCGGTGGTGTTGGTCGCCTGGTCGCAGGTCATGTCGATCTGCTTGCCCATCAGGTCGGTGAGGATCGGCGCATTGCCCTTGTAGGCGACCGCCGTCATCCGCGCGCCGATGGCGGACTGGAACAGCACGCCGCAGAGATGCGACGACGCCCCGAGCCCGGCATGGGCGTAGGTCAGCTTGTCGCCCTCGGATTTGATCTTGGCGACCAGCTCCTCGAGCGTGTTCGCGGGAAAGTCGGTCCGCGTGATCACGGTCGAGGGCGCGTCCGAGATCAGGCCAATCGGCGCGAACGCGGTCTTGGTGTCGAACGGGAGCTTCCGGTAGAGCGCGGGCGCGGTCGAGATGCCGATGTGGTGGACGATCAGCGTGTAGCCGTCGGGGTCGGAGCGCGCGACGCGCGTCGAGGCGAGCGTGCCGCCCGCGCCCGTGACGTTCTCGACCACGAACTGCTTGCCGAGCGCCCGGCCCATGCCCTCGGCGGTCATGCGGGCGATGGCGTCCGTCGGGCCGCCGGCCGCATAGGGCACGATCACGGTGACGGCGCGGGCCGGGTAGTCGTCCTGGGCCGGCGCGGAGCCAGCGGTCAGGCAAAGCGCAGCGAAGGCGGCGATCAGGCGCATGTCATTTCCTCCTGTTCGACGGTCGGTCGACCCGGGAGGGCGCCGCCGTGCTTCTTGTTTGTCCGTCAGTCGGCGGTTCGTGCCGAACCGCCCGTCATGCCCGGCGGAGCCGGGTATCCACGACTTTCTGAGATCATGAAGCTCGACGCCGAAGTCGTGGATACCCGCGAAGACGCGGGCATGACGACCGCCGGTCGCGCGTCAGACGTTCGACGAGTGGATCGCGTCGACGACGGCGTCGGTGACCTCCCTGGTGTTGGCGGTCCCGCCGAGGTCCGGCGTCAGGACGCCGGCGCCGGTCACCGTTTCGACCGCCCGCATCAGGCGCGCCGAGGCTTCGTGCTCGCCGAGGTGGTCGAGCATCTGGGCCGCGGTCCAGAAGCTCGCGACCGGGTTCGCGATTCCCTTGCCGGTGATGTCGAAGGCCGACCCGTGGATCGGCTCGAACATCGAGGGGAAGCGGCGCTCGGGGTCGATGTTCGCGGTCGGCGCGACGCCGAGCGAGCCCGCCAGCGCGCCGGCGAGGTCGGAGAGCACGTCGGCGTGCAGGTTGGTGGCGACGATGGTGTCGAGCGACTGCGGCTTCAGCGTCATGCGCACCGTCATCGCGTCGACCAGCACCTTGTCCCAGGTCACGTCCGGAAATTCCTCAGCGACCTCGGCGGCAATCTCGTCCCACATCACCATGCCGTGGCGCTGGGCGTTGGACTTGGTGACCACGGTGAGCAGCTTGCGCGGCCGCGACTGGGCGAGGCGAAAGGCGTAGCGCATGACGCGGGTGACGCCGACGCGCGTGAAGATGGAGACCTCGGTGCCGACTTCCTCCGGCAGGCCGCGATGCACCCGCCCGCCGGCGCCGGCGTACTCGCCTTCCGAATTCTCGCGCACGATCACCCAATCGAGGTCGCCGGGGCCGCAGTTGCGCAACGGCGGCGTGACGCCCGGCAGGATCTTGGTCGGGCGGACGTTGGCGTACTGGTCGAAACCCTGGCAGATCGGCAGGCGCAGGCCCCAGAGCGTGATGTGGTCCGGGACGTCAGGCGCGCCGACGGCGCCGAAATAGATCGCGTCGAACTTCTTCAGCGTCGCAAGCCCGTCGGCGGGCATCATCACGCCGTGCTTCTTGTAGTAGTCCGAGCCCCAGTCGAAGGTCTTGAAGGTGAACGTCACGTCGCCGAGGCGCTTTTCGAGGCTCTTCAGCACCGTCTCGCCGGCCGCGATCACTTCCGGGCCGATGCCGTCGGCGGGAATGCTGGCGATCGAGTATTGACGCATGGATCGGGTCTCCCGGAGGCGCGCGTGGCCGTCTCGGGCCCGCGTCCTTGTTGCTTGGCCGGGATGATCCGCCCGGCGGGGCGAGGGGGTCCAATGCCGTCACGGCGTCGCGTCATGCCGGATCGGCATCGCCGCCGGGCGCTGTCGACGCCTGCCGCGGCTCCGCCTACGAGAGGTCGTTCCGCCTCGCATGTCCGGAGAGCCGCATGGCCGAGCTTGAGCGCAACAAGGCGACCGTGATCGCCTTCTACGAGCTGATGTTCAACGACTGCCGGCCGCGCGAGGCGATCGAGCGCCACGCCGGCGACGACTACATCCAGCACAACCCTCATGTCGCGACCGGAAAGGACGGGTTCATCGCCTATTTCGAGCGTATGGCGCGCGAATGGCCGGGCAAGCGCGTCGAGGTGAAGCGCGCGATCGCCGAGGGCGATCTGGTCGTGCTGCATTGCCTCCAGCACTGGCCCGGCGACCACGACTATGCGGCGATCGACATCTTCCGGCTCGACGGCGCGGGGAGGATCGTAGAGCACTGGGACGTGCTTCAGGTTCTGCCCGAGACCTCGGCCAACCCGAACGGCATGTTCTGAGCTGGCGTCGCCCGCATTACTCCCGCAGCGCGTCCCAGAAGGCTTCGGCCGCTGGCCCGAGGCGGCCTGCGCCGCGGAACAGGCGGATCTCGACGTCGATCCCGAGGCTGTCGTCGCCCGCGAAGGCGAGCCGGCCGTCCTTCAGCGCCTCTTCCGACAGCGCGAGCGGCAGCCAGGCCACGCCCTCTCCGGCGCAGGCGAGGGACATCAGCGTCGCGCCGAGATGGCTTGTGAAGGCGACGTCGGCGTCGCGGGCGATCCAGCGCGCCGCGACGATGCGGCCGATGCCGGACTGTTCGGCGTAGGACAGCAGCCGCACCCGCGCGCCGTCCGGCGCGGGAAAGCGCCAGCGCGGCGCGCCGTCCGGACCGGCCGCGCTCACCGGCATGACGCGATCGTACCCGACCACGACGCTCGGAAACCGGTTCGCCTCGAACAGCTCCGGCAATTCAGGATCGTGATGGCAGAGCAGGAATTCGGCGTCGCCGCGCCGCATCACCTGCTCGCAGGCGGCCATGTTGTCGGAGATCAGCCGGATCGCGCCGAGGCCCGGCGCGCAGCGGCGCACCCAGCCGGGAAAGAAGGTGAAGCTGAGCGCATGGGTGCAGCAGAAGCGCACGGCGTGCGCCTCGCGCCCCGAGATCGCCCGCGCCTCGCGGCGCACGTCGTGGATGCGCCGCACGATCTCGCCGGCGTGGGCGAGCACATGGGCGCCGGCGCGGGTGAGCTCGACGCCGCGCGGGCCGCGTTCGAACAGCTCGGCGCCGATCCAGTTCTCGAAGGCCTTGATCCGCCGGCTGAACGCGGGCTGCGTCACGTTCCGCGCGTCCGCCGCCCGCGAGAAGTTGCGCGCCTCCGCCAGCGCCAGGAAGTCTTCGAGCCAGACGAGCTCCATGGGTCGCCTCTCCACGCCGTCATGCCCCGCGGCGGCGAGCGCATGACCCTCAGCTTGGCTTAGCAGCCGGCGGGATCATGCGCATCCGGCATCGGTCCGACGTGCATCGGCATTGGAGTTCGAGCGGCGGGCTATGCGAAACGCGTCTCAACGAAATGGAGAACGCCATGCGCATCGTCGACGTCCGCGAGATCACCCAGCCGATTTCCTCGCCCATCCGCAACGCCTATATCGACTTCACGAAGATGACCACGAGCCTGGTCGCGGTGGTCACCGACGTGGTGCGGGACGGCAGGCCGGTCGTCGGCTACGGCTTCAACTCGAATGGCCGCTACGGGCAGGGCGGGCTCATCCGCGAGCGCTTCGCGCCGCGGCTGCTCGAGGCCGATCCGAAGTCGCTGCTCAACGAGGCCGGCGACAACATCGACCCGGACAAGGCTTGGGCCGCGATGATGGCGAACGAGAAGCCGGGCGGGCATGGCGAGCGCTCAGTCGCGGTCGGCACGCTCGACATGGCCATCTGGGACGCGGTCGCGAAGATCGCGGAGAAGCCGCTGTTCCGCCTGCTGGCGGAGCGACACGGCCGCGAGGCGAATCCACGCGTCTTCGTCTACGCCGCGGGCGGCTACTACTATCCCGGCAAGGACGACGACGCGCTGCGCGCGGAGATGCGCTCCTACCTCGACCGCGGCTACAACGTCGTGAAGATGAAGATCGGCGGCGCGCCGCTGACTGATGATCGCCGCCGCATCGAGGCGGTGCTGGCCGAGATCGGCAGCCAAGCGCAGCTTGCGGTCGACGCCAACGGCCGGTTCGACCTTGAGACCGCCATCGCCTACGCCAAGGCGCTCCGCGATTATCCGCTGTTCTGGTACGAGGAGGCCGGCGATCCGCTTGACTTCGCGCTGCAGTCGGCGCTTGCGGAGTTCTATCCCGGCCCGATGGCGACGGGCGAAAACCTGTTCAGCCATCAGGACGCGCGCAACCTGCTGCGCTACGGCGGCATGCGGCCGGACCGGGACTGGCTGCAGTTCGACTGCGCGCTCAGCTACGGACTGTGTGAGTACACGCGAACGCTGGAGGCGCTAAGGGTTGCGGGTTGGGGCTGGGACCGCTGCATCCCGCACGGCGGCCACCAGATGTCGCTCAACATCGCAGCCGGCCTCGGCCTCGGCGGCAACGAGAGCTATCCCGACCTGTTCCAGCCCTATGGCGGCTTTCCCGACAGCGTGCGGGTCGAGAACGGCCATGTCACGATGCCGGAGCTTCCGGGCATCGGCTTCGAAGGCAAGGCGGACCTGATCTCGGTGATGCGCGACCTGGCGTCCTGAAGGCGGCCGGCGGAGAGCGAAGCGTCGGGTCTTCGCAGGCGTCAGGCCTCGCCGCTCCCGGAACGGGGCGGCGAGGCCTGATCGTCAGTCGCGCTTGACGTGGTCGCCGTCCACATAGGCGATGCGCAGCATGTTGGTCGCGCCGGGCACCCGGAGCGGCACGCCGGCCGAGATGATGACCCGGTCGCCGTGGTCGGCGATGCCCTGGTCCTTCGCGATGTCACAGGCGCGGTCGACGATGTCGTCGAGGTCGTGGGCATCGTGGGTGAGCACGGAATGCACGCCCCACGCCAGCGCCAGCCGCCGGCTGGTCTCGAGGCTCGGCGTCAGCGCGATGATGGGCTGCTTCGGCCGCTCGCGCGCGGCGCGGCGCGCCGTGGTGCCGTAGGCGGTCCAGCAGATGATCGCCGCAAGGTCGAGCGTCTCGGCGATCTGGCGCGCGGCGGCGGAGATCGCGTCGGCGCCGGTCGCTTCCGGCTCGGCGTGCTGCGCGTCGATGATCGAGCGGTAGTAGGGATCGCTTTCGACGTTCATGGCGATGGAGTTCATCATCGCCACCGCCTCGACCGGATAGGCGCCGGCGGCGCTCTCCGCCGAAAGCATGATCGCGTCGGCGCCTTCGAACACCGCGGTCGCGACGTCCGACACCTCGGCGCGGGTCGGGGTCGGCTGCGCGATCATCGACTCCAGCATCTGCGTCGCGATGATCACCGGCTTGCCGGCCCTGCGGCAGGCGCGGGTCATCTGCTTCTGAAGGCCTGGCACCTTCTCAAGCGGCATCTCGACGCCCAGGTCGCCGCGGGCGACCATCACGGAATCCGACAGATCGACGATCTCGGTGAGCCGCGTCATCGCCTGCGGCTTCTCGATCTTAGTCATCACCCCGGCCTGGCCCTTGATGATGTCCTTGGCCTCGGTGATGTCCTCCGGCCGCTGCACGAAGGAGAGCGCGATCCAGTCGACGCTGTTGGTCGCGAGCGCCGCCTCGAGGTCGGCGTGGTCCTTCGGCGTCATGGCCGAGGTCTTGATCAGCGTGTCGGGCAGGCTGACGCCCTTGCGGTCCGACAGCCTGCCGCCGACCACCACCTCGGCGACGGTCGCCCGGGGCGTGCAGCTGCGCGCCACGAGACGGATCTTGCCGTCGTCGAGCAGCAGCGAGTGGCCGGGCTCCAGAGCCTCGAGGATCTCCGGGTGGGGTAGATGCACACGCGTCTCGTCGCCCGGCGTCTCGTCGCTGTCGAGCGTGAAGGTCTGGCCGGTCTTCAGCATGGCCGCGCCGTCGGCGAAGCGGCCGACGCGCAGCTTGGGGCCCTGCAGGTCGATCAGGATGCCGATCGGGCGCGCGACCTCGTCCTCGACGTCGCGGATCGTCTGCACGAGCTCGCGCATGCGGTCATGGCTGGTGTGGCTCATGTTGATGCGGAACACGTCCGCGCCCGCACGATACAGCTTCTCGACCATCTCGGGCGTCGACGAGGACGGGCCGAGCGTGGCGAGAATCTTGACGCGACGCAGCCGCCTCATTGGACGCTCGCGCCCGGCGCGACGCCCGCGTTCGCCGCCGCGGGGCCTTCGCCCGGTACGGACGGCGCATGCGATTGCTGCGCCGCCTTCGCGGTGGGTTCGGTCAACTGCACCGTCCAGCTCCCTTGCTCGCCGGTGTCGATCTCGAAGAAGCCCGAGCGGTCGTAGCCGCGCGCCAGGCAGTCTTCGATGCCCCGGATCGTAAATTCCTTGTCGCGGGTGCACATGTAGGCCTTGCCGTTCCACTCGCCGCCGCGGTCGTAGTCGATCGCGTAGACGTAATAGAACCGCGAGGACAGGGCTCCGCGGAGGATGGTCTCACAGGAGTTGGCGGCGACGTTCCACCAGCCCTCGGTCGACCACGTGTCCTTTTCCTTGTAGCCGATCGATACGCCGATGCGGCTGTTGGTCTTGTTGCAGAGCCGGAAGTCTGCCTTCGCGCCGGCGCACACCGTGAAGCCGGCCACGACGAGAGCGCAGATGCTGAGGAGGCGTGCGAGACGCCCGGGTGCGGACATACGAATCGTCATGCTGCGGATGCGCTCGCGGCGGACGCGTCGGACCGCTTTTTGCGGCGGTCAGCCTGGCATGTCAACGAGCACGATGCGCAGATCGTTGACGTTGGTGCAGGTCGGTCCGGTGTGCAGCCCATCGCCCGTCGCTTCGAAGAACCCCGTGCTGTCGTTCTCTGCGAGGAAGTAGGCGGGATCGAGGCCTTTGGCGCGGGCGCGCTCGATCGTTCCGGCGTCGACGACGGCGCCGGCCGGGTCCTCCGGTGAGCCGCCGCCGCCGTCCGCGCCGTCGGTGTCGCCGGCGAGCGCGGCCCAGTCCGGAACGTTCCGGAGGTGCTCCACGAGCGCGAGCGCGTATTCCTGGTTCGGGCCGCCGCGGCCGTTCTGGCCCCGGATGGTGACGGTGAGTTCGCCGCCGGAGACCAGCGCCACCGGCTTCGTCAGCCCGGTCAGCCCGCGCACGATGGCGGCGTGCTCTGCCGCGACCTCGCGCGCCTCGCCCTCGAGGTCGGCGCCGACGACGCGCACCTCGACGCCGGCGTCCTCGAGCGTCTTCACCACGGCCGCCAGCGCATCCGCGGGACGCGACACCACTACGAAGGCGGCGTCCTCGAACGCCGCGTCGTCCGGCTTCGGGCTTTCGTTGGCGGGATCCGCCAGCGCCTTGGCGACGTCCGGATGGGGCGTCACCTTGAAGCGCTCCAGCGCGGCGACGGCGTCGGCAAGCGTCGAGGGGTCCGGCACGGTCGGACCGGACGCGATCACGGACGGATCGTCGCGCGGCACGTCCGAGATCGCGAGCGTCACCACCTTCGCCGGGTGCGCGGCGCGGGCGAGCCGGCCGCCCTTGATCTTCGACAGGTGCTTCCGGACCGTGTTGATGGCGTCGATCGGCGCGCCCGAGCGCAGCAGCGCCTTGGTCGTCGCCTGCTTGACCGCGAGGTCGAGCCCGTCGGCCGGGGCGACCCAGTTGGCCGAGCCGCCGCCGGTGATCAGCGCCAGCACCAGATCGTCGGGCCCGGCGGATTCCGCCAGCGCGATGGTGTCGGCGGCGCCCTGGAGGCCGGCGGCGTCGGGCACCGGGTGGCCGGCCTCGACCACCTTGATCCATTCGGTCGGCCGGGCGTGGCCGTGGCGCGTCACCGCGAGGCCGAGCAGGCGGTCCGGCCCAAGCCCATAGGTCTCGCGATAGAACTTTTCGGCGATCTCGGCGCAGGCGCCGCCGCCCTTGCCGGCGGCCAGAACGATGACGCGCCCCTTCGGCGGCGACGGCAGATGCGCCGGAAGGCAGACCGCCGGATGCGCCGCGGCCACGCCCGCGTCGAAGGTGCGGCGGAGAAGCGAACGGCGCTCGTCAGGGTTCATGGGCGTCGGGTCCGTGGCCAGGCGTTCAGGCGGATGCGTTCGGGCGCGTCGCGTCAGCGACGGTCGGGGCGACCTTCCTATGGCATCGGCGGGCGAGCGTCACTAGAGTCCTCCGGATCATGGCATGCGACCCATTTCCGCCCGCGACCAAAGGCGAATACGCCCCCGTCGAGATTTTCGAGGGCCGCCCTGACGCGCGTCTTCTGCTGCTCTGCGACCACGCTTCGAACCGCGTGCCGCCGGAGCTCGGCGATCTCGGCCTGCCGGCGTCCGAGTTCGAGCGGCACATCGCCTACGACATCGGCATGCGCGGGGTCACGCTGGCGCTGGCGGAGATGCTCGAGGTCCCGGCCGTGCTCTCGACCACCTCGCGGCTGGTCGTCGACCCGAACCGCGGCGAAGACGATCCGACGCTCGTGATGCGGCTTTCCGACGGCGCCGTGGTGCCCGGCAACGCCCGCGCCGACGCGGTCGAGATCCGCCGGCGCGTGGAGCGCTACCACCGCCCTTATCACGAGGCGATCGCACGCCGGCTCGACGCGCTGGTCGACGCGGGCCAAACCCCGGTCGTGATCGCGATGCACAGCTTCACCCCGGCCTGGAAAGGCTATCCGCGGCCGTGGCACGTGGGCCTGCTTTGGGACAGGGACGACCGCCTGGCGAAGCCGCTGCTCGCGGCGCTTGAGGCCGAGGGCGATCTCGTCGTCGGAGACAACGAGCCCTATGACGGGGCGCTCGCAGGCGACACCATGAACAGCCACGGCACGCGCCGCGGCTTCCCGCATGTGTTGGTCGAGCTTCGGCAGGACCTCGTTGCGACGCCGGACCAGCAGCAGGCGTGGGCGGCGCGGTTCGCCCGCATTCTGCCGCCGATCCTTGCGCGGCCAGAGCTCGACGACATTATCCACTACGGAACGCGCACCGAGACTCAACGGAGGACGCCATGAGCGACGCCGCCCCGACCGACCTGAGCCGCCTGCCGCCGCTCGATCTCGCAGGCCTGGACCCCGCGACGACCACCGAGCTGGAGGCGGCCGCCTTCCGCCGGCTGGTGAAGCACCTGCGCGACCGGCCGGACGTCCAAAACATCGACCTGATGAATCTCGCGAACTTCTGCCGCAACTGCCTCTCGAACTGGCTCAAGGACGCCGCCGACGCCCGCGGCCTGCCGCTGACCAAGGACCAGTCGCGAGAGGCGGTCTACGGCATGCCCTACGAGGACTGGAAGGCGAAGCATCAGAGCGAGGCGACGCCGGACCAGCAGGCCGCCTTCGCGGCGCGGGCGAAGCACTGACGACGCCCGCCCCGGCTTGACGACCGCTCCCGCTTCTGCGAACCGGACGCTCCAAATTTCGAGGAGAGGCATGTGAGCACGGTCAATCCGGACGATATCGCCAAGGATCAGCTGACCGCTTTCGTCGAGCGCATCGAGCGGCTCGAGGAGGAGAAGAAGGGCATCTCCGACGACATCAAGGAGGTTTACGCCGAGGCCAAGGGCAACGGCTTCGACGTCAAGGTGCTGCGCAAGGTGATCAGCTTGCGCAAGCAGGACGCCGACGAGCGCGCCGAGCAGGAGGCGATCCTCGACCTGTATCTGCAGGCGCTGGGCATGCCGACGGCCTGACCTTGAGCGCGCGCGCCAGACAAAAAAGCCCCGGACCATGGTCCGGGGCTTTTTTGTGGATAGCGGGGATCGCTCAGCCGCGCTGAGCGGCGCCCGCGGCCGCGGTGCTGGTCGGCGCCGGCGCGAAGGACAGGGTCCGCAGGAACGTCACCGAAGACCCGGCGAAGCGCTCGATCTGCGCGCCGTGGCTCGGATCATGCCCGAAGCCGCCCGCCAGCACGGCGCTGGGCGAGGCCAGCAATTCCACGTGGCCGGAGGAGTCCGGATGCTTGAGGGTCCCGTCGTCGGCGGCGCGCACGGCGCGGGCCGGCGCGGTCATGGCGCGCAGCGCCGGGCCGTCGAAGCGCGCGGTGACCATCGGCGCCGCCGGCAGCGAGGCCTTCTTCTGCGCGATGGCCGCGGCGTACACCGCGGACGGGGTCGCGTCCGGCGAGATCACGCGCACGCCGTCCATGGCGACGCTCGGGGCGATCCGATGCTGGGCCTGCGGCGCCGACGGCCGGCTGCGGTTTTCGACCGGGATCTGGCTGGTCTGGGGCGCGGCGTAGGCCAACGTCATCTCGGGCTGGGCCGGCTGCTTGCGAGCCAGGAACGCGTCCGGCAGACGCGGGAAAGTGGCGGCCTCGGCCTGATAGGCGGTCGCGGCGGCGGGGTTGATCTCGCGCGGCCGCGGCGCGCCCGCCGGAGCGGAGCGGTCGGCGGCGACCGGGGTCGGGATCGCGGCGAGCACGGCGACGGCGCTGTCCGTCTGGGCCGGCCGCGGCCGCGGCGCGGGGATCGTGGCCGCGAGCGCCATGGCGGGCTCGGCGGCGTCGGGCTGCGAGCCGCGAAGGCCGACCGGCTGGGCGCCGGAGCGCCAGACCATGTCGGGTTGCGGCGGGGTCGGCGCGACGGCCGGCTGAGCGCTCGCCACCGTCATGGCGCGGGCGGGCGCGGCCGGCGGCGTCGGGATCGACGCGACCACGACCGGGGCCTCCGGCGCGACGACGCGCGGCATGTCGTTCGGACGCGGCGTCGGCAGCGGCACACGGGCCGCGGCGACGACGGTCGGCGCGGCGGGCGCCGCCGGGGCGGCGGTCTCGCCGGGCTCGGACGCTGCGGGCGCCGCCGGGCGGCTGCGGGACGCGGCGGCTCGGGATGTTGCGGAAGCGACCACGGTCGGGGCGACCTCGGTCTCGTCCCCTTCGTCCGAACCGAACAAGCGGGCGAAGAAGCTCTTCCCGCTCGACCCGGACGAGGAGGAACCGGAATAGGCGTCGTCGACCGAGACGCCGCCGCGTGACTTCAGCTCGGCGAGAGCGACCTGGTAACCGGGCATCTGGCCGCCCTCGGCGGGCTGGTGCACGGTCTTGCCGCCGGGGAACAGGCGCGCGAGCTGGGTGCGCGACATGCGCGGCCAGGCGCGGATCGAACCGGCGTCGAGATGGACGAAGGGGCGGCCGGACGTCGGGTAGAAGCCGACGCCGCCGCGCTGCAGCCGCATGCCGGCCTCGCGCACGGCCGAAACGGGAACGCCCGTGATGTAGAAATCCATCGCCCGGCCCAGCATGTGCTGGCTGAACTTGGCGACGCCGCGCGAACGGGCGCGCAGCATGGCGTTGGTCTCGGGGCTTCGGTAGGACGAGACGATGTTGATCATCTGCCCGCGGCCGACTTCGCGGTGGACCTCCCACACGATGTCGAAGAGCTTCGGCTCCATGCGGGTGGACTTGTCGTTGCGCCAGTCCCGCAGGAAGTGACTGAGCTTCTTCAAGCCGTCGGCGTCGTAGCGGCCGTTGCGCTTGAAGGTGACGGTGATCGTGTCGCCGCGATGCGTGTGGTGCAGCGTCAACGTACGCGTATCACCGTTCGCCTGGGCGTTCTGCGTGCTCTCGGAGCCCGCGACCAGCGCAAAGACCCCTAGAAGAGCGACGCCCGTCCCGCGCGCGATGCGCTTGAGGGAGGTGCGTCGTGACGTGTGCGCTTCGAGCAATGATCCGACCTGACCTTGAGATCACCGACGGAGCCATCGCGGGGGCGATGGCTCCGTGATTGATGACCGAAGTCTCTACGCGACTGGTTAATGCGTTATGACCAGCGCCGTAGAAAGTAGACCCCCGACCGTTCCCCTGTGACCTCGTAGCCGCAGAATCACGGAAAAGCTAGTCGGGAATGCCCTGCGTCGGATCGAAAATGCGTCGCCGCCCTTGATATGCCCAGCTTGTTCAGGGCCTGGCGCGCGAATCGCCGAACACGCGCGACAGCCAGGAGCCGAAGCCCTGTTGCTGCGGCGCGCGCTGCTCGACCACCTGCGCCTGCTCGGGGGCCGGACGGCTCGCCGGCTTGGCGGGGCGGGGCGCCCGAGCGATCGTCTGCGCCGGCGGCAGGGCCGGAATCTGCTCGCCCGCCAGCGCCGCGCGGATACGGTCGTCCTGTTCGTAGAGGTCGCGCCGGGTCTCCAGCGCGCCGTCCGGACCCGGGACGGCGGTGAAGTAGGCCAGATGAACCGGGATGGTCTGGGAGAGCGGAAGGCCGCGCTCCTTGCCGCCGATCATCTTCTGCAGCCGCGCGCCGTCGAGCCCCTGCGCGCCCGTCAGGGCGTCGGCGAATTCGAGCGGGCGGTCCACGCGGACGCAGCCGTGGCTCAGAGCGCGGAAGTCGTTGCCGAACAGCTTCCGGCTCGGCGTGTCGTGCAGATAGACCGAGTGGTTGTTGGGGAACATGAACTTGATGTGGCCGAGCGCGTTGCGCTCGCCCGGCTCTTGGCGGATGCGCATCTTGCCCGCGCGCACCGCCTGCCAGTCGACGGCGCCGGTCGGCACCACGCGTCCGCGCGAGTCGACCACCTCGTAGCCGCGCAGCGAGCCGCCGGCCATCTCGTTCATGGCGATCGAGACCGGCACGTTCCAGTACGGGTTCACCACCACGAGGTTGATCGCGCTCGACAGCATCGGCGTCTGGTTGGACGCCTTGCCGATGATCACGCGGGTCTCGTAGGTCTCGCGGCCGTCCTCGACGATGTGCAGGTGGAAGTCGGCGAGGTCGACGAAGACGTGCTTCGCGCCGAGATCGCGCGGCATCCAGCGCCAGCGCTCCATGTTGACGAGGATCAGCGCCGTGCGGTCGACCCGCGCTTCCGCATTGAGGGCGCGCACGGTCTGCGCGCCGACGACGCCGTCCGCGCCGAGCTTGTTGGTCTTCTGGAACGCCTGCACGGCGGCGACGAGCGCGTCGTCATAGACGAGGTCGCCCGCCTTTTCCGGCAGGTCGAGCCGCGCCCGCAGGCTCGGCACGCGATCGTCCTCGGCGCCGGGGCGCAGCGTCTTGCCCATGCCGACGAGCGGATGGCGGCGCTGCTCGTCGAGGCGCGCGCGCTCCCCCGCCAGCAGCTTGCGCAGGCCCTGGAACTCGGGGTGGGGCGGGTTGAAGCCGTCGAGCGTCGCGGCGACGTCCTGCGACGCCGTGATCGACACCAGCGCGGCGCCGGCGTCGAACGGCGAGGTGCCGACTTCGATCGAGCGGCTGATGACGGCCGGGTTCACGCGGCCGCCCCAGGCCTGGCGGGCGTAGGACAGCGCCGCCGCCGTCAGCGCCACCTCGGCGCGGGCGAGCACGGCGGGCTCAGTTGAGGATGGCTGCGCCGGGAGGTTGAAGCGCTTCGCCTCCAGACCGTCCGCGTCTGCCTGCGCGATGCGCGCGATCGCCGCTTCCGCGGCCGGGGTGAAGCGGCCGTCCGCGATCCAGGCCGGCGAGCCGTTGCGGGCGGCATAGAAGGCGACCAGCGCCTGCCGGTCGGCGCGCGGGAGCTTGAGGCTGACGCCGGCGCCGTCGGTCGCGAGCAGGGCGCCGACGGCCGCCTGCAGCGGATCGGTCGCGTGCACGCTGTCGACCGGAGCCGGCGTCGCGGGAGCCGCCGCGGCGCCTTCGGTCTCGGACGCGTTGTCGTTCTCGGTCGGGGCCGCGGCGTCGACGGAGCCGGTGGCGAGTTCCGTCGAGGCAGGCGTCGCCGGATCCGCGGCGGCCTGCTGCGTCTCGGCCGTCGCGGCCACGGGGGCGGATTGCGCAAGGGCCGCGGACGTCATCAGGGCCGTCAGGCTGGCGCCGAGCGCGGCCGCGCGCCAGATGCGCGCCGGCGCTGCAGACTTGGCGGCGCGACGCGGGGCGGAGGACACGCGGATTGTCATATGATCAGTCCTTAGCGGCGTGCACCGAGAATGAGACCCGGCGCATTATGGTTCAATGTCCGGCGGGGCGTTTCCGCCTCACGCGACGGCTTCGTCGGGACGCGTGTCCCGTTCGCCACATGCCTCGTCGAGGCCGAGGTCCTTCAGGCGACGGTAGAGCGTGGAGCGTCCGATCCCGAGGCGGCGCGCGACCTCGCTCATCTGTCCGCCGAGGTGGCGGATGGCGTAGCGGATGGCGTCGGCCTCAAGCTGGTCGATCGGGCGCAGCGCGCCTTCGGCGTCAAACAGCGGCAGAGCGGGCGCCGCGACACGGGTCTCGAGCTCCGGCTCCTCGAGGTCCCACATCAGCGCGGCCGTCGCGGCCTCCTCCTCGGCGGAGACGC
This sequence comes from Methylopila turkensis, assembly GCF_027922325.1. Taxonomy (GTDB): domain Bacteria; phylum Pseudomonadota; class Alphaproteobacteria; order Rhizobiales; family Methylopilaceae; genus Methylopila; species Methylopila turkensis. The sequence continues at coordinate 797,919 of NZ_BSFL01000002.1, read as the reverse complement.
CTTCGCCAAGGAGCGTCGCGATCTGCGGGAAGTCGGCGGACGTCAGCATGTCGCCGTCGGCGAGCACCACGGCGCGGAACACCGCGTTCTCAAGCTGCCGAACGTTGCCCGGCCAGTCGAAGCGCTCCAGCAGCGCGATCGCCTGCGGAGTGATGTCGCGGATCGGGCGGTTCTCCTCCGCCGCGAAGCGGGTCAGGAACCGGCGCGCGAGATCGGGGACGTCCGCCCGGCGGCTCCGGAGCGGCGGCAGCCGGATCGGGAACACGCTGAGGCGGTAATAGAGGTCCTCGCGAAAGGCCGACGCCTTCACCCGCTGGACGAGGTCGCGGTTTGTGGCCGACAGCACCCGGATGTCGACGCGCACGGGCTTTCGCGCGCCCACGGGGTCGACCTCACCCTCTTGCAGCGCGCGCAGCAGCTTCACCTGCGCGTCGGGCGGCAACTCGCCGATCTCGTCGAGAAACAGCGTGCCGCCGTCGGCCTCGACGAACTTGCCGATATGACGGTCGGTCGCGCCGGTGAAGGCGCCCTTCTCGTGGCCGAACAGGATCGATTCGACGAGGTGGGGCGGGATCGCGCCGCAGTTCACAGCCACGAAGGGCTTGCCGCGGCGCTCTCCGGAACCGGCGATCGCGCGTGCGAAAAGCTCCTTGCCGACGCCCGATTCACCTTCGATCAGGACAGGAATGGTCGAGGCGGCCGCCCGTTCGCCGAGGCGCATCGCCTCCGCCATCGCCGGAGCGCGCGTCGGCAGGTCCCGGAACGTCAGCGCCCCCGAGGCGCGACGGGCCATGCGCCGGATTTCGCCTTCGAGCGCCTCGGCGCGCAGCGCGTTGCGGATCGAGACCTGGAGCCGCTCGGGGCCGACCGGCTTCACCACGAAATCGGCCGCGCCGGCGCGCATGGCGGCGACGACGGCCTCGATCGAGCCGTTCGCGGTCTGAACGATGACGGGCGTCTGAAGGCCGAGCTCGCGCATGCGGGCGAGCACGGCGAGGCCGTCCATCTTCGGCATCGCGAGGTCGAGGAACATGAGGTCGTAGGCGGCGCCCGGCGCGGTCAGCGCCTCCAGCGCCTCCGCGCCGTCCTCGGCGGTGCGCGCCTCGTAGCCGAAGCGGCGGGCTTGCGCCTCCAGCAGGCGGCGCTGCACCGGATCGTCGTCGACGATGAGGATCACGGCGCTCATTCGGGCCTTTCAGGCATACGCTACGCAGCTTCACAGGTTCCGACGCAGCATCGCGGGCCACGGTAAATGCCCGCTTAAGCCGCGATCGGCCGACCGCTTCCGCGCACGCCCTGTTGATCGCGGGCGAGGCGCTTGCGATATCTGGCTCGAGACGCCCCACCCCGCCGGCGACGAAATGCGCGTCGGCCGACGAACGAGCCGCCCTTGTCCAAAGCCGCCGAACTCGGGCCGCTGCCCGAATGGAACCTCGCCGACCTCTACGCCGGCGTCGACGCGCCCGAAGTGGCCTCCGATCTCGCCCGCGCGGACCGCGACGCCCGCGCCTTCGCGGAGGCCTACAAGGGCAAGCTCGAGACGCTCGCGCGCCAAAACCGGCTCGCCGAGGCGGTCGAGGCCTATGAGGCGATCGACGACCTCACCGGCCGCATCGGCTCCTACGCCAGCCTCGTCTACGCGACCGACACGACCGACCCCAAGGGCGCGAAGTTCTACGGCGACGTACAGGAGAAGCTGACCGACGTCTGGTCGCATCTCCTGTTCTTCAATCTGGAGCTCAACCGGCTGGACGACGGCGTCGTCGACGCCGCGCTCGCCGACCCCCGTCTCGCGCGCTACCGGCCGTTCATCGAGGACACCCGCAAGGAGAAGCCGCACCAGCTCGAAGACCGCGTCGAGCAGCTTTTCCATGAGAAGTCCGTGACCGGACGCGGCGCTTGGAACCGTCTGTTCGACGAGACGATGGCGGGGCTGCGGTTCGACGTGAACGGCGAGAAGCTGACGCTCGAGCCGACGCTCAACCTGCTGCAGGACGGCGACGGCGCCGTGCGCAAGACCGGCGCGGACGCGCTCGCCGCAACCTTCCGCGCGAACGTTCGGACCTTCACGCTGATCACCAACGTGCTCGCGAAGGACAAGGAGATCTCCGACCGCTGGCGCGGCTTCGCGGACGTGGCCGACAGCCGCCACCTCGCGAACCGGGTCGAGGGCGAGGTGGTGGACGCGCTGGTCTCCGCCGTCCGCGCGGCCTATCCGCGGCTCTCGCACCGCTATTACGCGCTGAAGGCGCGCTGGTTCGGCATGGACGCGCTGAACCACTGGGATCGCAACGCGCCGCTGCCGTCCGCGCCGACGCGGACGATTCCCTGGGACGAGGCGCGCGAGACCGTGCTCGGCGCCTATGGCGGCTTCGCGCCGAAGATGGCCGACATCGCCCGCCGCTTCTTCGACGAGCGCTGGATCGACGCGCCGACCCGGCCCGGCAAGGCGCCGGGGGCCTTCGCGCACCCGACGGTGCCGTCCGCTCATCCTTACGTGCTGCTGAACTATCTCGGCCGGCCGCGGGACGTGATGACGCTCGCCCACGAGCTCGGCCACGGCGTGCACCAGGTGCTCGCCGCCCCGAACGGCGCGCTGATGGCGCCGACGCCGCTCACGCTCGCCGAGACCGCCTCGGTGTTCGGCGAGATGCTGACCTTCCGCGCGATGCTCGCGAAGACCGTCGATCCGGCGCAGCGCAAGGCCATGCTCGCCGGCAAGGTCGAGGATATGTTGAACACGGTGGTCCGGCAGATCGCGTTCTACACCTTCGAGCGCCGGGTCCACGAGGAGCGCCGCGGCGGCGAACTGACCTCCGACCGTCTGAACGCGATCTGGCTCGAGGTGCAGACCGAGAGCCTCGGGCCGTCGATCCGCTTCGGGGACGGGTACGAGGTGTTCTGGACCTACATCCCGCATTTCATCCATTCGCCGTTCTACGTCTACGCCTACGCCTTCGGCGACTGCCTCGTGAACTCGCTCTACGCGGTCTACGAGAACGCCGCGGACGGCTTCGCGGAGCGCTATTTCGCGCTGCTGTCGGCCGGCGGGGCCAAGCCCTATGGCGAGCTGCTTGCGCCCTTCGGCCTCGACGCGCGTGACCCGGCGTTTTGGCAGAACGGCCTCGGGCTGATCGAGCGCATGATCGCCGAGCTGGAGACGCTCTGACGTTTCGGCGTCACGGGCGCGAGCCATGGTCGAGCGGCGCATTCGCCGCTTGACCGTGGCCCGCCCGCAATTCGGCCTGATTCGTTGATGAAGACTTAAAACCTCGAGGGGAAGCCAACGCCTGCGAGGTCAGTCCCATGCCCGTCTTCCGCGCCTCTTCCGCCGTCGGAGGGCTCGCCGCGGCGGCCGCCGTCATCGCCGCTCCGGCCTTCGCACAGGGCGCGCCGGACGGCGCTCGGGCCAACGAGGCCGCGGCGCTCGTCGCCCAGGGCGTTCCCGCAAAGCCCGCCGGCGACGCGTCCTGCCCGCGCGTGATCGCGCTTCGCGGCGCGGAGCGGTTCCCGCGTTCCGGAGGCGACAGCCACCGCGCCACGGTCGAGGGCCTCTCGCGCGACTGCGCCAATCTCGGCGCCGAGACGATCCTGAAGGTCAGCGTGGTCGGGCAGGGTGCCCGGTCGAGCGGCGGGCCGAGCTGGTTCAACGCGCCGCTGTCGGTCACGGTGATCGACGATCGCGGCCAGCCGGTGGCGTCGAACCGCGCCAAGCTGAGGGTTCAGCTTCCGCGGGGCAAGACCGAGGGCGCCTTCACCCACGTGATCGAGGACCTGTCGCTGCCCGCGGCCAGGGATTACGCCGGCTGGACGGTGGTCGTCGGCTTCGAGGTCGGCGCGACCGAGGCCCAGCGCGCCGCGAAGACGTTCACCGCCGCCCGTTGATTAGGCGCGCGTATGGACGGTCAAGGCGATACCTCGGCATCCCCGATTTCGGGGATCAACTGCTGCGCCGGGTTCTCAAAATCGATCAGATATCGATTGCGGAGGTCCGGAATCGGCTTGTTTTCCATTAGAAAAACACGGGCTCCGAAGGTGGGCTCCAGAGCGGAACGGAGCGCCGGCCAAGCCTCGTGCGTGCAGTAGGTTGGGCTGTTGTCGCACGGGTCGACGGCGGGCGTGACGGCGGCTCCTGCGGGGTGCCAGTCCGCGTTTATCTCACTTATAAGGCCGCTGACGTCGAATGCGCGCTTCTGGCACCGGAACGCGTGTGCGAGTTGGCAGAAGCGCTGGTAATGGCCCCGGTAGCTGGCGAAGCGATAAGAATGGATCTGGTCGCTTTCCAGGTTAGCGAGTTCTACCTCGTTCAGGCGGCCGGCTTTCAGGAACGGTTTTTCGATGTCTGCGCCGACGCCCGCCTCGATGCGCTGTATGACCTGGAGTAGTCCCCGCGCGTTGGCAGGAACGATTGGATATTCCCCGGAGCGGGTGAAGATCACGGCCGCGACGTGCTGACCGCGCTGGTACGCGCCGCCTATCATGGCGATCGCCGATTCGACGGTGCGGCCCTTGAGCTCCTGATATGAGCCGACGAAGACGTATTTCACTTTTTCCGGGCCGAGTCGGAGCAGTTTGCTGGCTGCGAGCTCCGGTTGGCGATTCGGATAATATGGAACCATACGGATCAGCCAGTCGACGCGCTCATTGTTTTCTAGACGGTCGAGCGCGATCGACTTCGGCACGAGTTTGATTTTGGTCTGGCTGTTTTCGAGCAGCGCTATAGACGGGCCGGCGACCATGAAGACGAGACCGGCGGTCAGGCTTAGTCCGGCGACGACTTTCTGCCAGCGCGGCGTTGTCGCTGGATCGCCGGTCCCCATCAGCTTTACGAGCGCGCCGAGCGCGAAGAATGTGAGGATCAGGCCCACCGCCGAGAACAGGGCCGCGGTCTTCGTAGTGGATACGAGCGCGACTACTTGGGAGAAGGCGGCAAGCGACGACGGCGGTTCAAACATCCGGACTTCGCTCCGAGGCGCGAGGTGCGATCTACGGAATGCACGTTATTTGTGTATTGGAATTATGCAACACCTAAGGTTGCACCAGAAGCCGCAAAAAAAGCCGCCCGGAGGCGGCCTTTTTGTCGATTGGGCCTGACGGCGGCGCGGCTCAGTTGAGCTTGGCGCGGACGTCCGAGAGGCCCTTGTCGAAGAGCTTGTCGCCGAGCGGCCCTTGCGCCTGCGCGCCGAGCACGCGGCTTGCGGCCTCAACGGCGGCGTCGGCCGCGGCGGAGCGCACTTCGCTGACCGCCTGGGCCTCCGCGAAGGCGATCTTCTGCTCGGCCTGCGCGGTGCGGCGGGCGACGAACTGCTCGGCTTTGACCTTGGCGTCGGCCGCGACCCGCTCGGCCTCGGCCTTCGCGTCGGCGATGAGCTGCTCGGCCTCGCGCTCGGCCTGCTCGCGCTTGCGGGCGTAGTCGGCGAGAACGCGGCTCGCCTCTTCGCGCAGGGCGCGGGCCTCGTCCAGCTCGGCGCGGATCTTGACCGCCCGGTTGTCCAGCGCGCCGAGGATCTTGCCCGGCACCCCGAGATAGACGAGGAGGCCTAGGAAAATGACGAAGGCGACGAGGACCCAGAATTCAGGAGTGCCCATAGAAACGGCTCCTCAGCGGGCGAGCGAGGCGTCGACCGCCTGCTCGATCTCGGCGGGCGCGGGCGCGGCGCCGGTGAGGCGCTCGACGATGGCGGCGGCGGCCTCGGTCGCGATGCCGCGTACGTTGCCGAGGGCGGCCTGCTTGGTGGCGGCGATCTGCGCCTCGGCGGCCTCGAGCTTCGCCGCGAGCTCCGCGTCGAGCGTCTTGCGATTCTCTTCGGCCTGCTTCGCGACGGCGTCGCGGGCTTCGGCCGCGATGGCGTTGGCGCGAGCGCGGGCGTCGGCCTGGGCCTTCTCGTAAGCCTCGCCGGCGGCCTTGCTCTCGGCGCGAAGGCGGCGGGCCTCGGCGAGGTCGCCTTCGATGCGTTCGGCGCGGCCCTCGACGATGTTGGCGAGGCGCGGCAGCGCGAACTTGCTGACGATGAAATAGAGCGCGCCGAAGGTCAGCGCGAGCCAGATGAGCTGCGACGCATAGGTGGACGCGTCGAAGGGCGGGAACGCGGCGCCATGTTCGCCAGGCGTCGAGGCCATGTGTTCGGCTCCGTGAGGCTCCGCGGGGGCCTGCGCGAGGACGATGGTCGTCCCGATCGCGGGGTCGACGGAGATCGAGGTCGGTATCATCGTCTCACCAGGCGACGGTGGAAAGGCGTCGGTCCGGGAAATCGACGGGGAGCGGCTCCGAAATTGGCGCCGCCCCCCGCGTCACATCCCAACCGACCTGGACCGGAACGGTCCGATCAGACGGCGAACAGCAGCAGAAGCGCGACGAGCAGCGAGAAGATGCCGAGCGCTTCGGTCACGGCGAAGCCGAAGATCAGACGGGCGAACTGGCCGTCGGCGGCCGACGGGTTGCGCAGCGCGCCCGCGAGGTAGCTCGAGAAGATGTTCGCGACGCCGATGGCGGCGCCGCCCATGCCGAGGGTGGCGAGACCGGCGCCGAGGAACTTCGCGGCTTCAGCTTCCATGACGAGAACTCCGAAATGAGGGTCGTTGGGTGGGGTGGGACGAGAGCGCCGCGGCTCAGTGGCCGGGATGCAGCGCGTCGTTCAGGTACATGCAGGTCAGCAGCGCGAACACGTAGGCCTGCAGGAAGGCGACGAGGAATTCGAGCGCCGTGATGCCGATGGTCAGCAGCAGCGGCAGGATCCCGAGGACGAGGCCGACGCCGCCGAGCGCCGCCGACAGCATGGTCACGAAGCCGGCGAACACCTTCAGGGTGATGTGGCCCGCGAGCATGTTGGCGAAGAGACGGACAGAGAGGCTGATCGGGCGCGAGAGGAACGAGATGACCTCGATCGCGACCACGAGCGGCAGGATGTAGCCGGGCACGCCATGCGGCACGAACAGCTTCAGGAAGCCGAGGCCGTGCTTGGCGAAGCCGTAGCCGATCACCGTGAGGATGACGAGCAGCGCCAGCGCGAAGGTGACGATTATGTGGCTCGTGACCGTGAACGAGCCCGGGATCAGCCCGAGCAGGTTGCAGAACAGCACGAACATGAACAGCGAGAACACGAGCGGGAAGAACACCATCCCGTGCTTGCCCGCGGTCTGGTGGATCATCCCGCGCACGAATTCGTAGGACAGCTCCGCCAGCGACTGAAGCCGGCCCGGCACCAGGGCGCGCTCGCGGCTGCCGATCAGCAGCAGGGCCGAGACGCCCGCGACGGCGAGAATCATGAAGACGGCGGAATTGGTGACCGGCCCCAGAACGGGGGTGATCGCGAACTGGTGGATCGGATCGATCGCGCCTGCCATCTGTCGCCTTCGGCCCCTTCCCGACGCCAGCCCGAGAGCGGGGCGTTCGGCGTTTCCAATCGTTGCGCCGGGCTCGTGATCGGCCCGGCTGTGCCAGTCGTTCCGGTCCCGAAGGACCAAATCTCAAAGCGGCGGACGGTCGTCCTGTCCCGGATGTCTCGCCAGCCCCGCCACGCGCATGACGTTCAGGACGCCGGCCGCGAAGCCGAGAAGCAGGAACACGATCATCGCCAGCGGCGTGGTTCCCAACCACCGGTCGAGCGCCCAGCCGAGCCCTCCGCCCACCACCACGCCCGCGATGAGTTCCGAACTGAGCCGGAACGCGCGTGCGAAGCCCTGAGCGTCGCGGGTGGAAATCGGAGGAGTTCCGCCTTGGCCGCCTTTTTCCGTCCCGTGGCGCGAAAGCGCCTTGTCGAGCCGGTCGAGACGTCCCGAGAGGTCGTCGTCCGAGCGTTCCGGACCTCCGTCTGAGCTCTCTCGCGCCATGTCGCTTCGAGCCCCGTCGGATGTCGACGATCGCAAGACCGCCCCCTGAAAGCCGGGCGCACCCTAGTTTTTGGCGTATGGGCTGTCAAGGTTCCGCCGCAAAGTGCTAAACCATTGATGCGTCGTGTAATTCAAGACTTTCGACGGGGTGCGGCGGAAACGTCGCGCCCCTGCGCCGCCGAGGGTCAGACCGCTTCCAGCAGGCGCTCCGCCGCCTGAAGGTCCACCGTGACGACCTGGCTGACGCCGCGCTCGGCCATGGTCACCCCGATCAGCCGGTCCATGCGCGCCATTGTGATCGGATTGTGCGTCACGGTCAGGAAGCGCGTCGACGTGGTGCGGCGCATTTCGGCGAGCAGCGCGCAGAAGCGCTCCACATTGGCGTCGTCCAGCGGAGCGTCGACCTCGTCAAGCACGCAGACCGGCGCCGGGTTGGTCAGGAACACGCCGAACACCAGCGCGAGCGCTGTCAGCGCCTGCTCGCCGCCGGACAGAAGCGACAGCGTCTGCGGCTTCTTGCCGGGCGGGCGGGCGATCACCTCGAGCCCCGCCTCCAGCGGATCGTCGGACTCGACCAGCTCCAGCCGGGCCTCGCCGCCGCCGAACAGCGTCTCGAACAATTTCCGGAAATGGCCGTCGACCACCTCGAAGGCGGCGAGCAGGCGGCCGCGGCCCTCCTGGTTGAGCGAGCGGACGCCGGCCCGGAGGCGCGCGATCGCCTCGGTGAGGTCGGCGCGCTCGGCCGACAGCGCGCCATGGCTCGCCTCGATCTCGGCGAGCTCCTCCTCCGCACGCAGATTGACCGCGCCCAGTCGGTCGCGCGCGGCGACGGCGCGGGCGAGCCGGGCGTCGATCTCGTCGCGGGAGGTCCCGGCGAGGCCAGCCACCGCCACGGCGAGCGCGGCCGGCTCCATGTGGCGCGCCTCGCGGATGCGGCCGACGGCGGCCGCGCGCTTCTCGCGCGCGGCTTCGAGTCGGGCGCCGCGACGGGCCGCCTCCTCGCGGGCGGCGGACAGACGGTCGAGCGCGGCGCGCGCCGCGGCGTCGGCGACGCGGTGCGCGGTCTCGGCTTCGGCGAGCGCGTCGGCGGCGGAGCGGGCCCGGGCGCCGGCCGCTTCAAGCGCGGAGCGACGCGCGCGCCGTTCGACGGCGAGCGTCTCGGGCCGGTCCGCGAGCGCTGAACGCTCGGCCTCGGCGGCCTGACGGCGTGCGCCGAGGTCGGATAGCCGGCCGGCGGCGCCTTCCCGGCGGCGCGTCCAGGACGCGGCCTCCGCGGCGAGCTCCGCGCGGCGCTGCGTCCGGCGGCGCGTCTCGGCCTCGATCGCCTGCAGCTCGGCCCGAAGCGTCGCCGCGTCACGCCGCGCCTCCGCGACCGCCGCGTTCAGCGCGGCGACGGCGCCGTCTTCGGCTGCGTCCGGCCGGAGCGAGGCGAGCCGCCGCTGCGCGTCGTCGAGGGTCGCAGCGGCCTCCTCGAGCTGGCGGGCGACGCGCCCTTGCGCCTCGCCAACCGCGGCGCGTCGGGCGGCGCCCTTCGCCGCGGCGCGTTCGGCGGCGGTCTGCGCGTCGCGCGCGGCCTCCGCGGCGGTCCGTGCGGCCTTCGCGGCGTCGCGGGCGGAGCGTTCGGCGGCCGCGGCCTCGCCCGTGCGGCGGCGCGCCTCGTCGACGACAAGCCGCAGCCGGTCGGCCTCGGCGCGGGCGGCGGCCGCCTCGCGCTCGACCGCGCCGAGGCGGTTTCTCTCCTGCAGCCGCCGCGCGGCGGGGGTCGGCGCGTCGGCGCCGAGCGTCAGACCGTCCCAGCGCCAGAGGTCGCCCTCGCGGCTGACGAGCCGCTGGCCGACCGCAAGGCTCCTGCGGAGCCGCTCGCCGTCGGCGCGGTCGACGACGCCGATCTGCGCCAGCCGCCGGGCGAGCTCCGGCGGCGCAACCACATGGACGCCAAGCGCGGTGACGCCGGCGGGAAGCGCTGGGTCGGCCGCGTCGGCCTCGGCGCCCGCCCAGCGGATCGGCGCCCGCGGGTCGATCGCGGCGTCGAGATCGTCCCCGAGCGCGGCCCCGAGCGCGGTCTCGAAGCCGCGGTCGACCACGAGCAGTTCGAGCGCCGCCGGGTATGTCCGGCCGGCGTCGGTCGCCAGCAGCTTGGCGAGGGTGCGGGCTTCGGACGAGGCTCGCTCGGCGCGGGCGTTGGCCTGCGCCGCCGGTCCGCGCGCGGTGGATTCGTCGGAGCGCGCGCGGGCATGGGTGGTCTCGGCGGCTTCCGCGGCGCGCTCCGCTTCCCCGGCGCGGGCGCGGGCGTCCTCGGCTCGGAGCGCGAGCGCGTCGGCGTCGCCGAGCGCGCCGGCCTCGCGCGCAAGCGCAGCGGCCTCGCGCGCTAGCGTATCGGCCTCGCGCGCAAGGGCGTCGCGGCGCGCGGACGCGTCGTCGCGGCGCCGGGCGAGATCCCGGCGCTCGGCGAGCCGGGCCGCGGCGTCGGCCGCTGCCTTGGCGGCCCCGGCCTCGGCCTCGGCGAGGCGGGTTTCGGCGGACTCCAGCCGCGCCGCGACGTCTGCGCGCGCGGCGTCGGCGGTCGAAGGGGCGTCGCATCCAAGCGCGCATTGGGCTTCGGCGAGCCGCGACAGGCTCGCGGCGGCGTCTTCGGCGAGCGCCGCCTCGCGGGCGAGGTCGCCGTCGATCTGGGCGATCTGGCGCGCAAGTTCGTCGAGGCGGGCGCGCGCCCGCGCCTCCTCGCCTTCGAGCGCCGCGGCCTCCTGCGCGAGCCGCAGCCGCTCAGCCTCCGCGTCCGCGGCCGCGGAGCGCGCCGGCCCAAGCGCATGGGCCGCAACCGCTTCGGCGCGGGCCGCCTCGCCCTGTTCGCGCATCGCCGCGCCCACCGCCGCCACCGCGGCCGCCTCGGCGGACGCGGCCTCGGCTTCGGCGGCGGTCGCCGCCTGATGGTCGACCACCAGCGCGACGCTCTCCATCGACCGGATCTCGTCGGTCAGGGCGCGGTAGCGCTCGGCGGTCTTGGCCTGCCGGCGCAGCGCCTCGCCGCGCTGGTCGAGCTGACCGAGCACGTCCTCGACGCGGGCGAGATTCTGCTCGGCGCCGTCAAGCCGCTGCTCGGCCTCGCGGCGGCGCTGGTGCAGGCCGGCGATGCCAGCGGCCTCCTCGAGGATGCGCCGGCGCTGCTCCGGACGGGCGTTGATGATCTCGCCGACGCGGCCCTGGCCGACGAGCGCGGGCGAGCGCGCGCCGGAAGAGGCGTCGGCGAACAGCAGCTGCACGTCGCGGGCGCGCACCTCGCGGCCGTTGATCCGGTAGGTGGAGCCGAGCCCGCGCGCGATCCGGCGGCTGACCTCGATCTCGTCGGAGCCGTTGAACGGTTCCGGCGCGGTGCGGGCCGAATTGTCGAGGGTGAGCGTGACTTCCGCGTGGTTGCGCGCCGGCCGGCCGCCGCTGCCGGCGAAGATCACGTCCTCCATCCCGGAGGCGCGCAGGGATTTGAACGAGCTTTCGCCCATCACCCAGCGCATGGCCTCGACGAGATTGGACTTGCCGCAGCCGTTGGGGCCGACGATGCCCGTCAGCCCCGGCTCGATCGGCGCGTCGGTCGGCTCGACGAAGGTCTTGAAGCCGACGACGCGGAGTTTGGTGAAGTTCATCTTCGCGCCTCACGGGCGCGAGGGAAGGTCAAGCCTGGACGATCAGGCCTTGAGCAGAGGCTCCAGGATCTTCTCCAGGTCCTCAAACTTGATCGCTCCGCGATGGATCTTGCCGTTGATGAAGAAGGTCGGGGTGGAATTGACCCCGAACTTCTCCGCGCCGCGCTGGCGCACCCAGTTCACACCGTCGAGCATCTCCTGATTCGTCAAGCAGGACTCGAAGCTTTCCTGTGAGAAGCCGAACTGCTTGCTGATGTTCTGCAGGCCGGCGACCGGATCGTTGGAGTAGGCCCACTCCTTCTGCTTGGCGAACAGCGCGTCCACGACGGGGAAAAATTTGTCCTGGCCGGCGCAGCGGGCGAGCATGAAGCCCGCCGCCGCCAGCGGGTCGAGCGGGAACTCGCGTAGCACGAAGCGCACCTTGCCGGCGTCGATGTACTTCTCCTTGAGCTTGGGGAAGGTCTCGGCGGCGAAGACGGCGCAATGGCCGCAGGTCATCGAGGCGTATTCGATGATGGTGACCGGAGCGTCGTCCTTGCCTTCGACGTTCTCGCCCAGCGGGCCTGCGACCGCGAGCTCGTCGGCGCTCGGCGCCTGAGCGGCGGCGGCGGCCACGAAGCCGAAGCGCGGGTCCAGCAGCAAGGCGGCGGCGGCCACGCCCAGGGTGGTCACGGCTGCGGTCTCAAGAAAGCGGCGGCGGTTCAGGATCACAGGCGGCGTCCTCGGTCATGCGCCACGTCGGGCAGCGGTCTCGCATCGGAGCGGTCAGCGGGCGCGCAAGGTCGGCCCGAAGACCGTTATTCGCAAGCGGAATGTGGCGGGAGCATGCCCGCCGCTCACGCCAGGCCTCACGCTCGCGTGACGCGCCGGCGGGCGAGTACGGCCTTCCCGAGCCGGTCGAGCGCTTCGGCGAGCGCCGGCTCCTCGACTCGCGACGACGCCGCGCGGACGCGCGCCTCCTCCTCGGGCGTGGCGGGGGGAGGCGGCTCGGGCTCGGCGCGCCGCGTCCGCTTGAAGCCCGAGATCGGGCCCTGCCGCAGCCGCAGCGCGCCGACGCAGGCCCAGCCGAGATGGGCGTTCACCCGTGCGAGGATGTCCGGCGTCCGGTGCTGCACCTCGAGCGCGAAGGCGCCCTCGACCCGAATCAGCAGCGTGGAGAGCGGCGGGGGCGCGTCCGGGTCCGGCGCCTGGCCGCGCGGAGGCGCGCTGAGCTTGACAGGCACGGAGCAGGCCGCGATCTCCGGCCCCACGATCGTCGCCCAGCGCGCCACGATCTCCGCGCCCGCGAAGCCCTGACGCGCCACCGCCGGCCCGAGCGCCTTCGGCGCAAGTTCCGACAGCGCGGCGGCGCGGCGGGGCGTTTTCATCCGGACGTGCTCCCGTTAGGCTGCCGGCCACATGACCCTCCGACAGTCCCGAGTCTAGGCCTTGGCGCGTTCCGCCGAAACCCTGCGCGCGCCGGAGCCGGCGGCGCTGCTCGCCTGGTACGACCGCAACCGTCGCCGCCTGCCGTGGCGGGCGGAGGCGGGCGAGCGCGTCGATCCGTACCGGGTCTGGCTGTCCGAGATCATGCTGCAGCAGACCACCGTGAAGGCTGCGGGGCCGTACTTCCTGCGCTTTCTCGCGCGGTTCCCGGACGTCCGCGCGCTCGCCGCGGCGCCGCTCGACGACGTGCTGAAGCTGTGGGCGGGGCTCGGCTACTACTCCCGCGCCCGCAACCTGCACGCCTGCGCGCAGGCGGTGGTCGAGCGGCACGGCGGCCGTTTTCCGGCGCGCGAGGCCGAGCTGCTCGCGCTGCCGGGCGTCGGGCCCTACACGGCCGCCGCGATCGCCGCGATCGCCTTCGACCAGCCCGCGGTCGTGGTCGACGGCAATGTGGAGCGCGTGGTCGCGCGGCTGTTCGCAGTCGAGGAGGCCATGCCGGCGGCGAAGCCGAAGCTGCGCGCGCTCGCCGCGACGATCGCCCCGGCGGCGCGGCCCGGCGATTTCGCCCAGGCGACCATGGACCTCGGCGCCACCATCTGCACGCCGAAGCGGCCGGCCTGCGCGCTCTGCCCGTGGGACGAGCCCTGCCTCGCCCGCAGGCGCGCCGATCAGGACAGCTTTCCGCGCAAGGCCGCGAAGGCCGAGCGGCCCTCGCGCCGCGGCGTGGCGTTCTGGCTTGAGCGCGCTGACGGCGCCGTGCTGGTGCGCAGCCGGCCGCCGAAGGGACTGCTCGGCGGCATGACCGAGACCCCGACCGGACGCTGGGCGGAGGACGTCGACCTCGCGGCTCCCGTCGCCGCGCTCGCGGCCGAGGCCCCGGTCGCGGCACGATGGCGGCGGTTGCCCGGCGCGGTGACGCATGTGTTCAGCCACTTCGCGCTCGAACTCGTGGTGCTGGCCGCCGAGGCGCCGATGACCCTCGCCGCGCCTCCGGGCGCCCGCTGGGCCGCGCGGAACGAACTCGACGGCGAGGCCTTGCCTTCGGTGTTCCGCAAGGTCGTCGCGCTCGCGCGCGAAAACGCCCCATCCCCGTCCCCGTCCCGGACCGCCGCCAGCCGATGACCTTTCCGCAGACCGGCGCTCTCGATCGCCGCATGCTCACGCTCGCCCGGATATCGGTCGCGGCGATTTTCCTGGTTTCGGGCGCGGGCCTTGGCGTCTGGGCCGCGCATATCCCTCTGCTGAAAGCGGGCCTCGGGCTCGACGACGCCGGCCTCGGGTTCGTGCTGCTCGCGATGGGCGTCGGCGCGGTGCTTGCGATGCCGGTCACGGGGCTCGTGCTCCACCGCTTCGGGGCCGCTCCGACCACGATCGTGGCGGGCGCGCTGTTCTCCGCCGCCGTCGCCCTGCCGCCGCACGCGCCGGACGCCGCCGCGCTGATGGCCTCGGCCTTCATGCTCGGCGCCCTCATCGGCGGCCTCGACGTCGCCATGAACGCCCATGCGGCGGCGATCGAGAAGGCGCTCGGACGGCCGATCATGTCGTCCATCCACGCCTTCTTCTCGATCGGCGGTCTCGCAGGGTCCGCGGGCGCCGGCGGCCTGATCGCGCTCGGCCTGTCGCCGGCGGCGGGCATGGGCGCGGGAGCGGCCGCGCTGCTCGCGATCACGGCTCTCGCGGCGCTGAGGCTCGCCATCCCCGGCGGGGGCGCGGAGGAGGCGCACGGCCTCCGCCTGCCGAAGGGAGCGGTTCTTGGCCTCGGCGCGCTCGCGCTGCTCGCCTTCCTCGCAGAGGGCGCGATGATCGACTGGAGCGCGGTCTATATGAGCCAGGCGGTCGGCGCGGGGCCGGCGCTCGCGGCCTATGGGTACGCGGCGTTCTCAGCCGCCATGACGGCGGCGCGGCTGACGGGCGACCGCGTGGTGGGGCGGCTCGGACCTTTGCGCACGGTGCAGGCGTCGGGCGTCGTCGCCGCCGCGGGCCTCTGCCTCGTGGTGGCGGCCCCCGCGCCGTGGGTCGCGCTCGCAGGCTTCGCGATCGCGGGTCTCGGCTTCGCAAATGTGGTGCCGGTGCTGTTCTCGGCCTCGACCCGCCTGCCGGGGATCGCGCCCGGCGCCGCGCTCGCCATGGTCGCCACCATGGCCTATGGCGGCGGCCTGATGGGGCCGCCGCTGATCGGCTTTCTCTCGAACGCCTACGGCCTCCGCGTCGCCTTCCTGCTGCTGGTCGCGGCAGGGCTCGTCATCGCGGTCGGCGTCCGCCGCGCCGCTCCACGGGCTTAGGCTGCGTCCCCGGCGCGGACGATCTCGCGCAGCGCGTCGATCGGGGCGAGCCCTGCGGCGGTCTCCATGTGCCAGAAGGTCCAGCCGTTGCAGGCCTCTGCGCCCTGGGCGACGGCGCCGATTCGGTGGATCGAACCGACGACGGAGCCGAGCGCCAGCGTCCCGTCCGCGCGCACGACCGCCTCATGGCGCCGCCTGGCGTCGGTGAGGCGGGAGCCCGCCTGGATCAGGCCGCGCTCCACCACGGTGGCGAAAGCGACGCGGGGGGCCTCCCGCTTCGCCGGCGCCTGGGCGATCGCCGCCGCGCTGTCCGGCGCGACCGCGTCGATCCGGGCCTGCGCCGCCGCGGCGTAGTCGCGGTCCCGCTCGACCCCGACGAAACGGCGCCCCAGCCGCTTCGCCACCGCCCCCGTGGTGCCGGAGCCGAAGAACGGGTCCAGCACCACGTCGCCGGGCTTCGAGGCCGCGAGCAGCACGCGCGCGAGCAGCGCCTCCGGCTTCTGGGTCGGGTGCGCCTTGCGGCCGTCGTCGCCCTTGAGCCGTTCTCCGCCGGAGCAGATCGGGATCAGCCAGTCGGAGCGCGGCTGGAGATCCTCGTTGCCGGCCTTCAGCGCCTCGTAATTGAAGGTGTAGCCCTTGGCGTCCGCGCCCCGCGCCGCCCAGATCAGGGTCTCGTGCGCATTGGTGAAGCGCCGCCCGCGGAAGTTCGGCATCGGGTTGGTCTTGCGCCAGACCACGTCGTTCAGGATCCAGTAGCCGAGGTCCTGCAGCGCCGAGCCGACGCGGAAGATGTTGTGATAGCTGCCGATGACCCAGAGCGTGCCGGTGGGCTTCAGCACACGACGGACCTGCAGAAGCCAGGCGCGGGTGAAGGCGTCGTAGGCGGCGAAGCTCTCGAACTGGTCCCAGGCGTCGTCGACGGCGTCGACCAGGCTCTGGTCCGGCCGGCGCAGGTCGCCCTGGAGCTGCAGATTGTAGGGCGGATCGGCGAAGACGAGATCGACCGAGGCCGGCGGCAGCTTCTCGAGCTCGGCGATGCAGTCGCCGATCAGGATCGTGTCGAGGGGAAGGGCCGGAGCCGAGGGTCGCTCGGCGGCGAGGGCCGCGCCGTTGCGCCGAAAAGCCATGAGATACGCTCCGTCCGTTACGCTGCTAACGGCCGGATTCTCGGTTCGGTAACGTAAAGGCGGGGTCAAGGAAGACGGTAAACGGAACGTTGCGGCGGCGGGCGCTCACTCGGCGGCGGCCGCGAGCAGCGCCGCGACCGGCGCGAAGCCTCTGCGGTGGTGCTGGCAGGGGCCGAGCGCGGCGAGCGCCGCGAGATGCTCAGGCGTGCCGTAGCCCATGTGGCGCTCGAAGCCATAGCCGGGGGCGTTCACGGCGACGCGCCGCATCATCCGGTCGCGCACGACCTTGGCGACGATCGACGCCGCGGCGATGGAGAGCACCTGCGCGTCGCCCGCGATCACCGCCTCCGCGTGGCAGGCGAGACCCGGCGGGACGTCGCGTCCGTCGATCAGCGCGACGTCCGGCGGCATCTCGAGGCCGGCAAGCGCCTGGCGCATCGCCCAGAGCGTCGCGCCGCGGATGTTCAACTGTTCGATCCGCGCGGTGGACGCCGAGACGAACGACACCGTGGAGGTCGCGAGGATGATCTCGAACAGAGCTTCCCGCCGCTGAGCCGACAGGGCCTTCGAGTCGGCGAGGCCGGCCGGGATGCGCGCGGGATCGAGAATGACGGCCGCGGCGACCACCGGGCCTGCGAGCGGTCCGCGCCCGGCTTCGTCGACGCCGGCGACCGGGCCGCAGCCGGCGGCGATCAGCGCGCGCTCGCGTTCAAAGGTCGCGACATACGGCGCCGGGCGGGGCGCTTTCACCAGCGGCGAGTCGGTTCGGACGTGCGTCACAGGAGACATCGGCTGTTCCGAAGGCCGGCCCGCGTCATTCGGGAGCGCGCAAGCGGCCGGCGTCGTCGAATGGAAAACCCGGATTGTGCACGATCTCCCAGAGGTGATCGTCGGGATCGGCGGCGTAGCCGGAGTAGCCGCCCCAGAAGGTCTTTTCGGCAGCCTTGATCAGCTTGCCGCCGGCCGCGACGATCCGGACGATCGCCTTGTCCACGTCCGCTTCGGAGGCGAGGTTCCACGCCAACGACAGTCCGCGAAAACCGTCGCCTTCGGAGGGAAGCTGCGCGTCGGCGGCGAGCGCCGCGCGGCTGTAGACCGAAAGCACCGGACCGCTGGTGTTGAAGAACGTCACGTTTGCGTTGCTGTCACGCGCAGCTTTCAGCCCGAGCGCTTCGTAGAAGGCGGTCGAGCGCGCGATGTCGGCGACGCCGAGCGTGACGAGCGAAAGATTGAGGGGGAGCGGCATCCGGCGCCTGGGCTTGAGGGGTGTGTCGACGATGACCCCTGCTCGTAGTGAGTCATACGTTAACGCCTGCCGCCGGTTTGTCATCGAAAAGCGACAACTGCTCGCCGGCCTGCCCCTTACGGGGCGGGGGCGTGAACAGATCGGTGCGCAGCCGCAAATGCCGCCGGTCGAGCCCGAGCCGTCGCGACGCCAGCTCGAACCGGCGGCCGATGGTCCAGGCGGTGACGCCTTCCCCGGTTTGCCGCACGCCCCACCCCGAATCATAGAGCTTGCCGCCACGGGTCTCGCGCACGATCGACAGGATCCGGCGCATCTTCGCGGGATGGCGCTCCATCAGCCATTCGCGGAACAGGTCCTTGATCTCGTCCGGCAGGCGGAGCAGCACATAGCCGGCCTCGGTCGCGCCGGCCGCCTTGGCTGCTTCGAGCAGGCGGTCGATCTCGTGCTCGTTGAGCGACGGAATGATCGGCGCGGTGAGAACGGTCACCGGCACGCCCGCCTGGGCGAGGCGCGCGACCGTCTCAAGCCGCCGGGCCGGCGTCGGCGCGCGCGGCTCCATGTCGCGCGCCAGCGTCGGGTCGAGCGTCGTGATCGAGACGGCGACCTTCGCGAGCCCCTGCGCCGCCATGCGCGCGAGGATGTCGAGGTCTCTGAGCACGAGCGCCGATTTGGTGACGATGCCGACGGGATGCCGGGTCTCCTCCAGAACCTCGAGAATCTGCCGCGTCAGCCGGTGCGTCCGCTCGATCGGCTGGTAGGGGTCCGTGTTGGTCCCGAGCGCGATCGTGCGCGGCTTGTAGGACGGCGCCGAGAGCTCGCGGCGGAGCAGTTCGGCGACGTTCGGCTTCGCCGTCAGCTTGGTCTCGAAATCGAGCCCTGGCGACAGCCCGAGATAGGCGTGCGTCGGCCGCGCGAAGCAGTAGACGCAGCCGTGTTCGCAACCGCGATAGGGATTGATCGACCGGTCGAAGGCGATGTCCGGCGACTGGTTGCGGGTGATCGCGGTGCGCGCGGTCTCAAGCGCCACGTCCGTCCGGAACGCCGGCGCCTCGGCGAGGCTTTCCCAGCCGTCGTCCTCTTCGACGCGGGCGTAAGGCTCGAAGCGGCCGCTGGCGTTGGAAACCACGCCCCGCCCGCGCCGCCGCGCTGGGTCGACGACCGGGGGGGCCGCATGTGGGGCAGTGATGGAGCGAGCGGTCTGGGCCATGCCCGAAAGCTAGGAGAGCAAATCGAACAAATCAAGAACATTGTCGCATGAACGCGACGCCTCGCCCGCGCAACGGCGCCACAGACTCTTGGCTCCTGCCGTGGTACACCTCCTGCTCATGCTGAGCGTGATCATTCCGACCCGCAATGACGAGCGCACCCTGGTGCCGACGCTGTCCTCCCTGGTGGCAGGCGCGGCGGACGGGGTCGTCCGCGACGTGACGCTCGCCGACGGCGGCTCGACCGACGGCACGCTCGAAATCGCCGATCTCGCGGGCTGCAACGTCGTCGGCGGATTCGCCGACCGCGCCGGGCGGCTGAACGCCGCGGTCCGGCGCGCGAAATCGCAATGGATCCTGTTTCTGGAGCCGGGAGTCGTGCTCGGCGAGGGCTGGCGCCACGAGGTGCGGAGCTTCGTCGAGATGGTGGAGCGCCGGGGCGAGACGGACCGGCGGGCGGCGGTGTTCGCCTTCGGCCTCGACGGTTTCGGCGCGCGGGCGCGGGCCGTCGAGCGGCTGGCCGGCCTGAGCGCCGCGTTGACGGGCCTGCCGAAGCCGGAGCAGGGCCTTATCATCCACGCCTCGCTTTACGCGCGCATCGGCGGCTTCCGCTCCATCCCCGCCATGGCGGAGGCCGACCTGATCCGCCGCATCGGCCGCGGCCGCATCGTGCGGCTCAGGTCCCTGGCGCTCGCGCCGCGCCTGCGCCGTCCGTTCGCCGGACCGAAGGCCGCGCTCGGCGCCGGCCTGCTGATGCTGCGGGTGCCGCCGCGGCTGGTGGCCCGGCTTTACAGCTAAGCTATCCCCCTTGGGCGCCGCGTCAGGCGGTGCGCAGCTTGCCGCGCTTCAGGTGCTCGTCGAGCCGCGGGAGAATTTCAACGAAATTGCACGGGCGATGCCGGTAGTCGAGCTGCGCTTTCAGCACGCCGTCCCACGCGTCCCGGCAGGCGCCGGACGATCCGGGCAGAACGAACACGAAGGTTTTGCCGGCGACGCCGGCGGTGGCGCGGGACTGCAGCGTGGAGGTTCCGATCACGCCGCTGGAATAGGCGTGAAACAGGTTGGAGAACCCGTCCATCCGCTTTTCGAACAGCGGCTCCAGCGCGTCGGGGCTGACGTCGCGGCCGGTGAAGCCGGTGCCGCCGGTCGTCAGCACCACGTCGGTCGCGGGGTCCGCCACGAAGGCGCACACCGCCGCGCGCAGCGCCTCGCGGTCGTCGCGCACGATCCGACGCCCGGAGACCCGGTGGCCGGCCTCCGCCACGCGCGCCGCGAGCGTGGCTCCGGACGTGTCGTCAGCCTCCGTCCGGGTGTCGGAGACGGTGACGATCGCGACGCCGAGCGGCACGAACGGGCGGGAGTCGTCGATGCGGGACATGGGTTGCGGTCTCGAATGCGCTGGGCCTCGACACCCTAGGCCGGAGCCCGCGATTTGTCGCGAGGCGGGCGTTGCCGCCGGCATGCTGGTACGGTCGCCGCCGTCCGGCGTGGGCCGGGCGGACCTTACGGGAAGGATGCGCCGATGAAGGCCGCGATGCTTGCGCCTGTTCTGATGCTGCTTGCGGGATGCGCGGGGTCCGATCCTTCGCGCGACGCCGAGCGCTGCGTCGCGGCCGGAGCCCGGCCGGGCTCGCCGGCCGAAAAGGCCTGCGTGGAGCGCCTCGCTCAGGACCGCGCCGAACGGACCCGGCGCGCCGCGAACGCGATTCCGTTCCGCGGCTTCGGGCCGCTCTGAGCCGGTCTCGTCAGGCGTCGACGCCGCGCCAGCCATAGGCCAGCGGCGCTTCCCGGAAGGCGAAGCGGTCGAGATGCCGGACGAGCACGTCCTTCGCCAACTCAAGATCCTCCGGCGACGCCGCTTCGATCGCAAGATCGAGCGCCTCCGGCCGTGCGGCCAGCGTCACCACGGCGTCGTTCAGCAGCACGATGCGTGCGGCGTCTCCGTTTTGCTCGACCTCCAGCTTGTGGCTCCAGTGCTTGCAGAGCTGCGCCACGTAGCGCGCGCCGTTCGCGGTCGGCACGCTGGCGGCGTCGAGGATAGCCATCGAAGGTCCTTTCGCCTGTCTCCGGCGTCATTCCGCATCAAACGAACACGCCCGCGCAAGCGCGGGCGTGCGGCGTCGAGGCGAGGTCAGACGGCGCCGGTCAGAACTTGACCTGCGCCGTCATCAGGAAAGCTCGGCCGGGCTCATACAAAGGCGTGACGTTGAGATAGTCTTGGCCGTACGTGGCACGGCTCGAATAGATTTCATCGAACAAGTTCTTCACATCGAGGCGGAAGGTGGTCTCATATTTGAGCTTTGGCTTGTACTCCGCGAAGATGTTCACGATTTCATAAGCTTTGAAAGCTTCGAGGCGGCTTCCAGTTAGAGAGTCCCGGCCGACGCGATCGTATTTGGGGGCAAACTCGACGTCGCCGCCGATCGTGACGTTCCAGTCCATAAACGTGTGCGCGGCCGAGATCGTGAAGATGTCACCGACCGGGGTCGCAATGTAGTTGCCGGTGTCGGAGTCGCCCGGACGGCCATTTATGTCGATGGTGATGTGCGCGTACTTCGCGCGGACAAAACCAGCATCCCACTCGTAGCCCACGCCGATCTCGAAGCCCTTGCTGTCGAGATCGGGCGCCCAGGTCGCGCCGGGGACGGGGCCCGGCTGGAAGGGCCCAGTGTAGTTTAGCGCGTTGCGGGCGTTGCGGGCGTTCTCGATCTGGGTCTTGAAGATCGAACCTTCCACCGTGAAGCCGTTGTGCTTCAGCACGAGCCCGGCCGAGTAGTTGTCGGCAGTCGTGGCGCGTAGCTTCCCGAACTCGTTCCGGTAGACCCAGTCAGGGTTCATGATGAAGTTCTCAGCCAGCGGAATGCCGGCCCAGACATGGCTGTAACCAGCCTTCGCCGTCAGGAGATCCTCGATCAGGTCGTATTCGGTCGACAGGTTGGCGCTGACGCCGGTGTGGTTCTTCTCAGCGCCTGCTCCGTCGTTCGTGCCGTCGAAACGCTGATGATCGATGCGGCCGCCGAAGCTAATGCGGCCGCGGTCGATCGGCTCCAGCCGCGCCTGCGAGTAGAAGCCGATGTTGGTCATCTTCTCGATCGCGCGGTAGTTCGGGTCCGAGTATCGGGCGCGATCGTGGCGGAAGTCGACGCCGGCTGTCACGTCGCCCAGCGAGAAGGCGAATTTGTTTTCGACCTTGCCGTTGAGGCTCGTCGTCTCGCCGGACGAATCATAGCCATAGACGGATACGCCGCCCGGGCCGCGCACATAGGTAGGGACTTTGATCTTGGTGCCGCCATACGCGAGCACGACCTTGGGATTCCACCAGCCTTCCGGCGACGTGTCGGTGTAGTTGAAGACCGTGTTCTGGCGATCGAGCTTGAAGTCGCGCACCGGCGGTTCGCCGAAGCGGCCGACCGAGCCAAGATTCGGGCGAAACGGCCGGATCGTGTCGTCGTGGATGCGCTCGTGGCTAACCTCGAAGCGATGGCCCTCGCCGCTCTCGTAGGCCAGCTTGCCAAGACCGCTCAGCAGGTCGGTCGCCGTCCCGGCGACCTTGTCGCCGGACCCGTTCTTGTACCGCCCGCCGTCGGCCCAGTTGAAGTACCCCAGCGCCTCGAAGCCGCTCTGCTTGCCGTAGGCGGTATAGGAGTTGCCGAACACGGCGCCGTTCGAATTGAACGTGCCTTTGACGATGCCGCCGTAGCCGTCGCGGTCATGACCGAGCAGGTCGGCGACGTCCTTGGTCTCGTAGGCGATCGAGCCGGCGAGCGCGCCGAAGCCGGCGTCGGCCGGCGCGACGGTCGGGTCGACGCGCGCCTGCTTCAGCAGGCCGGGATCGATGTAGGTGGTCGCGTTGTGGTGGAACACCTTGTTGTTCTGCGCCGAGCCGTCAATCGTGACGGCGATGTTGGTCTCCTCCACGCCACGGACATAGACCTTCTGCGACAGCGGCAGGGGCGACCCGACCTGCACGCCCGGCTCGCCGCCGAACAGGTCGCGCACGTCCTGCGGGTTCTTGCGCTCGATGTCGGCAGCGGTGACGGTGAAGGAGCCGGCCGAGCCGCCGGGCGCGCCGTCGCCGCCTTCGCCCGTGACGGTGATCTCTTCGAGCGTCGTGGCCTCGCCCGCGAGCTGGACCGGCGTGACCGGCGCGTTGAGCGGGTGCAGCGTCGCGGTGCGCGGATTGCTGAAGGCGTAGACGAGGCCGCTGCCCCTAAGCATCTGACGCAGCGCGGCTTCGGCGTCGAGCCGGCCCGAGACCGGGCGCGACTGGCCGTTGAGCCGCTGCGCGCCAGGGCGCAGAACCTGCACGCCGGTCAGCCGGGTGTAATCGGCGAGCGCCGAGAGCAGCGGCTTCGCCGGAATATCGAAGGCGTAGGTCGCGCCGCCTTGGGCCTCAGCGTTCGCCGCTCCGGTCGCCGATAACGACGCTGCGGTCGCCAGCAGAGAAGCGCCGGCGCACAGCCGCGCTGCCCTCTTCAGAAAATCCATGGTCGCCAAAGCCCCGTCACGCATGGGCCGCAAGCGCGCAGCCCCCCAAAGCGAAAACGGGCGAGGCCGGTCGACCCCGTAAAAAATTTCAGTCAGAATTTTTAGCGGTAGATCACCGTCGCGACGCCCGGGAGCGAGACGGTCTTGAGGCCGAGGCCGGCGCGCATGGCCTCGACGATCGCATCGGGGTCGTCGGCCCGGAAGACGCCGGACAGCCGCAAGGCGGCGAGCTTCGGATCGGGAATGAGCAGGCGGCCGGGCTCCAACCGGGCGAGTTCCGTCGCCACGTCCGCCAGCGGCGCGGCGTCCAGAACGATGAGCCCGCGGCGCCACGCGAGCGCGACGTCCGGATTCACCGCCGACGGCGGTTCGAGCGCGCCGTCCGCGGCGAGCGCCGCGCGCTGGTTCGCGGCGAGGCTCACGGGCCGTCCAACCTTTGCCGTCACCAGCGCCGAGCCTTGGTCCACGATCACGCTGCCGCCCGCGCGATCGACGGCGAACCCGGCGCCAACCGCGCGCGCCTCGATTGCGCCGGCATGGACGATGAACGGTCTCGCTGCGTCGGGCGTCACGTCGAACCACGCACGCCCACGCAGCAGCGTCACGTCACGCGCGGCAGGGGCGAACGAGGCGTCGAGAGCGCTGTCGCCATCGAGAAAAAGCCGCGTGCCGTCGGAAAGCACGACGTCAAGCCGCTCGCCCGGCCGGGTGGCGTGATCGGCGAAGGCGCGGTCGATCAATCCGACGTCGCGCCAGATCGCGAGGCAGGCGAAACCGGCGGCCAGAAGCGCGGCCGCGATCGCGGAGGCTCTGCGTTTTCGGCGGCGCGGCGGAGCGATCTCACGGTGCCACCCGCTCGCGCCGAGGCGGTTGGCGGGGGCCTCGAGCCGGTCCCAGAGATCGCGGGTCTGACCAATAGCTTCCGCATGCGCCGGATCGGCGTCGAGCCAGGCGCGAAACGCCCGCCGGTCGTCGTCCGTGGCGAGCGGGTTGTTCAGGCGCACGAACCAGCCGGTCGCTTCGCGCGCAGCGCGTTCGGCGGGATCGCCGTCTGACTCGGTGGGCTTCATGCTGTGAGGTCGTCCCCGGAACGCTCGGCTCAATCTATATACCGGAACGTTTCTGGACTTGGACGTCCTCAAATTATCCGCGACGGCGCCGCCAGCTGCGACAGAATTCCAGCGCGGAGATCATGTCCTTCTCGACCGTCGAGACCGAGACGCCGAGCATCCGCGCGATCTGCGGGTAACTCACCTCGTCCACGCGGCTGAGAAGGAAGATGCGCCGGGTCCGCTCGGGCAACGCCTCGAGCGCCTCGAGAAGGTCGCCGAGCTCTTCGCGGCGTGCGGCGTCGTCGTCGGGCGCGACGGGACCCGCCGTGATCTGCTCCGGGCGCGTCTGGTCGGCGAAGGCCGCGCGCACGCGCTCGGAGCGCATGACGTCGCGCGCAAGGTTCTGGGCGGTGCGCACGAGAAGCCCGACGTCGGCGGAGCCGATGCCGCGGCTGCTGAGCTTCACGAAAGCGTCCTGCACGACGTCCTCGGCGACATCGGCGCTGCCGACGATCCGGCGCACCAGACGACGAAGGCGCGCACGCTCCGTCACATAGAGATTACGAAGCTCGCTGGCCGGCCTGGCGCGTTCATGCGCGCAGGAGCCATGGTCGAAAGCCGCGATGTCTGGCGCATGCTGCTTCATGATCTTCAAGTAGACTGGAACAATTCGAAAATATAAGGATCGGATATCCGCGAGGAACGGGATTTCCAAAGCCCTGTCAATTGCTTTATGCAAACTAGAATTGTAATAAATCAGAGTCGGCGGTTTGGCGCCTGCGCGGAGAGCGCGTTCGCGTCGCATCATTGTCGGCCGCGACCGAATGCCGCCTCAGGCTCTTCCGCCGCGTTCAGAGGTGGTGCAGAGCGACCGGCCGCCCGTCGATCGTCGTGACGCGAATGCGGTGTCCGAAGACGCGTTCGAGCGTTTCCGGCGTCATCAGCTCGGCGGGCGGACCGTCAGCGACCACGCGGCCGTCCTTCATGGCGACGATGCGGTCAGCGTAGGCGGCGGCGTGGTTGATGTCGTGCAGCACCGCCACCACGGTGCGCCCGCGTTCGTCCGCCGCTGCGCGCAGGCGGCGCATCAGGTCGCGAGCGTGGAACATGTCGAGATTGTTCAACGGCTCGTCGAGCAGCAGGCAGGGCGTGTCCTGACAGAAGGCCATGGCGATGAGCGCCCGCTGGCGCTGCCCGCCGGACAGCGTCTCCACGAACCGCTCGGCGAATGCGTCGAGACCGAACGCGGCCAGCGAGGCCGCTACGTGAGCGCGATCCTCGTTACTGAGGCGTCCCCGGCTGTGCGGGAAGCGGCCGAAGGCGACCAATTCCCTGACGCGAAGCCGGCTCGCCACGCCGTTGTCTTGCCGCAGGATGGCTAGAACCTTCGCGAGTTCGGCGCCCGGGGTGGAGTCGACCGCGTGGCCGCCGACGGTTATGCGGCCCGCCTGCAGCGGCTGCAGGCGTCCGATCAGCGACAGCAGCGTGGACTTGCCGGCGCCGTTCGGCCCGACGATCGCGGTCACGCCGCCCGATGGCAGCTCCAGAGAGACGTCGCGCAGGATTTCAGTTCCGCCGCGGGCGAAGGAGACGTTCTCGATACGGATCATCGTCGACGGCTTTCCGCGAACAGCAGGGCGAGGAACAGCAGCCCGCCCGCGAATTCGACCACGATGGCGAGCGCCGAGGCGCCGCCCAGTCCGTGCTGCAACGTCGCCTGTCCGCCGACCAGCACCACGATCGCGGTCAGCGCCGCGGCGGGCAGCAAGACCGCGTGCCGGCGGGTGTTCACGACGCGCTCCGCCAGGGCGACCACCAGAAGACCGACGAACACCATCGGTCCCACTAAGGCCGTCGAGACCGCGACCAGCGCGGCCACCAGCGCGAGCAGTCCTGCGACGGTCCGGCGCCAGTCGACGCCCAGCGCGGTCGAGGCGTCCTGACCGAGCGCCAGCACGTCGAGCACGTGACGCGCGCGCCAGACGACCACGCAGGCCGCAATGGTCATAAGGGACGCCACGGCCAGCAGATCGCCGCGCACGGCGTTGAAGCTCGCGAAGCTCGCGCCGCTGGCGATGGCGAAGTCGTTCGGGTCGATCACGCGGGCCAGCAGCGACGACAGGCTGCGCAGCAGCACGCCGAGCACGACGCCCGAAAGCAGCATCAGCGTCATGTCGAGCCGGGCTCGCAGCATGGGCAGAAACAGCGCGAGCGCCATCGCGGTCATCAGGGCGGTCTCGCCGGCGAACTTCATGCGCGGGTCGAGCGTCGCGAAGCCGAGCCCTCCGAGCGCGAACACCAGCCCGATCTGGACGAAGCCGTAGAGGGCGTCGAGGCCCATCACGGACGGCGTCAGGATGCGGTTGCCGGTGACGGTCTGAAACACGATGGTCGAGGTCGCGATCGAGACGCCGACGCAGACCAGCGCCAGCAGACGCGCCCCGCGCAGCTCCAGCGCGAAGCCGATATCCCCGCGCAGGTTCAGCGCCAGGAACGCCGCGGTCGCAAGCAGCGCGAGAGCGGCCAGCGCCGCGAGCGCGAGGGGCGCGCGCCCGATCATGCCCGACGCCCGAACAGCAGCCACAGGAACAGCGCGGCGCCGACGGCGCCGAGAATGGTCCCGACTGGAATTTCATAGGGGTAGCGCACGATACGGCCGAGGATGTCGCAGCCGAGCGTCAGCGCCGCGCCCACAAAGGCCGTCCAGGGCGCGGCGCGGCGCAGGTCGTCGCCCAGCGCGCGCGTGACCAGGTTCGGCGCCACCAGCCCGACGAAGGGGATCATGCCCACCACGACGACCGTCAGGGCGGACACCACTGAGACGATGACGAGGCCGAGCCGCATCATCGCCTGATAGTCGAGGCCGAGCCCGATGCTGACGTCGCGTCCGAGCGACAGGATCGTCAGCCGGTCTGCGGCCCACCAGGCGAGCGCCACCATCGCGGCGCTCAGCCACAACAGCTCGTAGCGCCCGCGCAGGACGCCGGAGAATTCGCCGCGGGTCCATATCTCGAAGAACTGGATCAGGTCCGCCTGCCAGGCGACGAACATGGCGGCGGAGCCGAGCACGGCACCGTAGATGAGCCCGAACAGCGGGACTAGGAACGGCTGGTTCGGCGGCAGGCGGTGCGCGACCGCGAGAAACACCGAAGTGCCGGCGAGCGCCGCGGCGGCTGCGCCCGCGGTCTTCACCGGCAGCGAGGACGACGGCCACAGCAGGGTCATCAGCAGCACGCCGGCGGCGGCGCTCTGGTCGGTGCCGGCGGTTGTGGGTTCGACGAAGCGGTTCCGCGCCAGCGCCTGCATCACAAGCCCTGCGACGGCGAGCCCCGCGCCGGCGAGCACGGCGGCGAGCGTCCGCGGCAGGCGGCTGGCGAACACGAGCCGCCACGCTTCCGGGTCGTGCGTCAGCCGGGATAGGGAGACATCGCCCACTCCGACGACGAGGCTCACCACGAACAGGAGCGCGAGCGCCCCGCCGGCGGCGAAGCCAGGACGCGTCAGTCGGGCGGCGATCGCGGTCACTCCGCCCCGGAGAAGGCTTTCGTCAGCCGCGCCAGCACTCTGCCGGTCGCCTGCACGCCGCCGGCGGCGATGTAGACGTCGGCCGCGGGCAGGTACACGACCTGCTTCTTTTTCCACGCCGTGGTTCCGGCCACGAGCTCGTTGTCGAGCGTGGCCTTCGCGTTCTGGTCGTTCGCGCCGATCGCCGCCGCCCGGTCGATGACGATCAGCCAGTCCGGATTCGCCTTGGCGACGAATTCGAACGAGACGGATTCGCCGTGCGGCGTCGACTGGGAGCCGCCGATCGCCGAGGTCAGGCCGAGCGAGTTCAGCATCCAGCCGAAGCGCGAGTTCGCGCCATAGGCGGTGATCTTCGGTCCGTTGGTCATCAGGATCAGCGCCGAGCCCTTGCCGGCCG
Organism: Methylopila turkensis; assembly: GCF_027922325.1. GTDB lineage: Bacteria > Pseudomonadota > Alphaproteobacteria > Rhizobiales > Methylopilaceae > Methylopila > Methylopila turkensis. The sequence continues at coordinate 769,704 of NZ_BSFL01000002.1, read as the reverse complement.
CGGCTTCCCGCGCCTTTGCGACCGCGGCGTCGAGCTCGGCCTTCGCGGCCGCAGCCTCCGCCTCCTTGCCGAACAGCGCGCCGTAGGCCGCGAGCCGTTCCTCGGCCTGAGCGATCAGGTCGGCCCCGGTGATGGTCATGTCGATCGTCGGCGCCACCCGGCGGGTAGCAGCCGCCCGCGGCGAGGAGCGGCTGCCGACGATGACGAGGTCGGGCTCTGCGGCGTTCAGCGCCTCAAGGTCCGGCTCGAACAGCGTTCCCACCGGGGCGGCCTTCGCGGCGATCCGTTTGAACTCGGGAAGGTAGAGCTGGTTCGGCACGCCGACCGGCGCGACGCCGAGGCGTTCGAGCGTGTCTAGGGCCGCAAGGTCGAACACCGCCACGCGCTTCGGCGGCGCGTCGAACGACGCCGGCCCGGTCGCGGTCCTGATCTCGACGGCGGCCGCGGGGAGGGCGACGAGCGCCAAAGCGAGGGCGGAAAGCAGCGATCGCATCGTCGGGGTCATGGGTCGCGTGGCGTCCGGATTGCGTTGCGCGGGTCCTAAGACGGAAACGGGCGTCGACGCCAGTCCCATCGCCGTGTGCGGCGTCAGCCCCCGCCGACCGCGACGGCCGCGTTCGGGACGCTTCGGGCTTCGAGCAGACGGCGGTCGCGGGCGAGCACGTCGAAGCCGTCGTCGCCGAACCATTCGAGCGACGCCTCCGCATCCGCGTCAAGCTCCGGCAGAAACCCGTCATAGTCGAACGCGCCGCCGAACAGCGGCGTCATGCCCTCGCGCCGGCCGGCCGCGGCGTAGACGTTGGCCGGCTCGAACACGCCGAGATCCTCGCGGGCCCGGACGTTCTTGAGGTGGTAGTGCCGGATCCACGGCCGGAGCGCCCGATGCGCCTCGGCCGCGTCGTCGCCGCCTTCCCAGACGTGCAGGACGTCGAAATTCAGGCCGAGCGCGGCGTGGTCGATCTCCTCCACCAGCCGGAGGGTCGAGGCGAGGGTGTCGGCCAGCGTGTTGGGATGGGTCTCGACCAGAAGCCGGACGCCGTGATCGTCGGCGACCTCGCACATGAGGCGGAGCGCGGCGACGATCGCGCGGCGTTCCTCCGCCGACGTCGCGCGGCTGCCGCGGGCGCCGGCGAAGGTGCGGATCTTGCCCGCCCGCCAGTGTCCGGCGAGGCGGCACAGCCCCTCGGCGCGGGTCTGTATCGCGGAGCGCTCGCCCTCGGTCGGCAGGTAGTCGCTCAGCATCGGCGTCGCGAGCCCGAAGCTCGCGAGCCATTCGGCATTGTAGAGCGGCGTCCTTGCGAGGTTGCGGGCGTGCGCGCCCCACAGCTCCACGCCGTCGAAGCCGTTCGCCCGCGCCCAGACCGCGATGTCCTTCAGCGACAGCAGGCAGTGCCGGAAGGTGATGGTGCAGAGCGAGACCTTCATGCGATCGCCCTTTCGGTTTGGGGAAGCGCCGGCAGGCCGGCGTCGTCGCGCCATTGCGCGAAAGCTTCGTCGAGGCGGCGCTTGATCGCGCTCTCCAGCCGGTCGTAGCGGTCGAGCTCCGCGAACAACGGCGCGGCGAGGCTCCGGTCTCCGGTCTCGACCAGCTTCAGCACCTGGAAATTGAGGCCCTTCAGGCCGAGCGCCAGCGTCTCGATGTCGTCGCACCAGGCCTGGAATTCGGCGTCCGGCAGCTTGAGCGCGCGCCAGAGGAAGGCGAAGGCGTGCTCGTAGGCGTACTTCCGGATCGACAGCACCGGCAGCTCCTTCAGCGCCTCGGGGAGCGTCTGAAGCGTCAGGCCGCCGCGGCCGTCGAGATGGGCGGCGACGATCGTGCGGACCGCTTCGACCAGCGGGTTGCCGGTGGTCTGGCGACAGGTCGCGATGTAGGCGGCGAGGTCGGCGGGCCGGGCGGGGCGCAGGGCGGAGGCGTCGAAGACGTAGCCGCCGCCGACCGTCGGCTGACGCACGGCGTTGAGAACCTTCGCCTTTTCGATCCGGCCCTCCCAGCGGAAGTCGGGGTCGAGCACCTCGAAGACGTCGGGATCGTCCTCGGCGTTCTCCAGCATGAGGTAATGCGGGAAGGGGTTCTGGTTGAACTTGTTCTCCCGCTCCGGCAGGTGGAACAGGTCCAGCATCACCATCACGCGCTCGTCCGGCCGGCGGCGGTCGACGAGGTCCAGCAGGGTCGAGACGTTGGTTTCCTTCGACTTTTTCGGGTCGTGCCACTCCCTCAGGGTCGCGCCGTAGAGGCGCTCGAACCAGCGCCGGAAGAAGGCGTGGCTCACCGTCGGGGCGTGGTAACGCAGGGTGAATTCCGGGGTTAAGGCGAAGTCGGCATCGAACACCCCGAAATAGAACGCGCGGTGGTCGATCCCGCGCTCCTTCAGCGCGGCGCAGACGCAGCTCACGAAGCAGTGCACCTTGATGTCGACGTAGTCCTCGCCGTGAACCCCTTGGCCTTCCGGCGCTTCCGCCGCAGCCGCCGGGGCGCGTTCGCCCGCGAACAGGGCGGCGAGATTGGCGACGGTGGAGAGTTCCTGCCGTGTGATCGCCTCCTCCGGGGCGGCGAGCCCGAAGTGCAATTCCAGGTTAAGAAACAGGTGAAGCATCAGGATGCTGTCGAGGTAGAGGTCCTCGTTCAGCCGCGCCTCGGGTCCGAAGGCCTCCAGATGCGGCCGCTCCATGTGGTCGCGCAGCACGACCAGGACGGCCTCGACGATCTCGTCGCGGGTCATGACGCCGCTCCTTCCAATGCGGGGACGAGCCGGCCCTCGGCGTGGCGGGCGGCGATCTCGCGCCGGCTGACCTTGCCGTTGGCCTGGCGGGGCACGGCGGGAAGCTGGATCACCTGCGCCGGCAGCTGGTGGCTCGCGAGGCGGCCGCGCAGCCAGTCCATCACCGCTGCGACGGGCACGGTCCCGCCGGCGCTGAAGACCAGACCGACGCGCTCGCCGGCGAAACGGTCCGCGAGCCGGAACGCCACCGCGTCGGCGACGCCGGGCATGGTCATCGCCACGTCCTCCACTTCCTGCGGATAGACGTTGAGGCCGGACACGTTGATGGTGTCGTCGAGCCGGGCGACGAACAGCAGCATGCCGTCGGGCCGCAGCGCGCCGAGGTCGCTGGTGCGGACCTTGCCGGCCGGGCCGCGCACCAGGATCTCGGCCGGCGCGTCCGCGGTTCCGGCGGTCACCGCGAGATGGGGCAGGGGACGGCCCATGTCCTCGGGCGCGGCCATGTCGGGATTGACGGCGACGACGCCGGCCTCCGAGCAGCCGTACTGCTGGAACATGTGGCGGGTCCGGGCGCGGATGCGGTCGAACCACGCCGCCGGCAGCAGCGTGCCCGAGGTCATCGCCGCGTGCAGCGTCTCGTCCCTCGGCGCGAGCTGGGCCACGGTGTGCAGCACCGCGGGCGAGGCGTAGAGCAGCGGCCGGTCCGTCTCGCGCAGGCGCTTCAGCAGATGCTTCGGGTTGCCGGGATCGACGAGAACGGGCGTGCGGCCGCGCTTCAGCGCCGCCAGCACGCCGCAGATCAGCCCGTAGGAGTGGGTCGTCGGGCAGGCCACGATCGGCGTCATGTTGTCGGGCTCACGGAAGGTCGCGACGTAGGAATTGAGCTCGCGCTCGATGTGCTCCCACGGCCGCTCGACGCATTTGGGCGCGCCGGTGGTGCCGGAGCTCATCTGCAGCAGCATGCCGGGCGAGGGGGCGGCGTCCGGCAGCGCCTCGGGCTCGGCGGCGTGGTGCAGCAGCGCGTGGCAGCCGGCCGAGACCGCGAGCCGGCGTGCGGCGGCGTAGGGCGTCGCGGGATGGATCGGCAGCACGCTCGCGCCGACCGCGCGGATCGCGAAGAACAGGCCGAGCCAGTCCGCCGGGTCCGCCAGGCACACCGCGAAGCGGCGGCCGTCCGGATGTCCGAACTGGGCGATCGCGGCGTGCGCCGGCCCGGAGCGGGCGAGCTCCTGCGGGTCGAGCAGTCGGTCGTCGATCGCGATCATGACGCCTCCCGGACGCGGGCGCCCGAAGGCGCGAAGATGTTGGGGACCGCGCGGCTGCGGGCCGAGCCCGGATCGAGCTTGCGCGCGAGCAGGCGCTCGACCGCGATCTCGGGCGCCGTGAAGCCGAGGCGCGCCTGCCGTGCGCCAAGCCCGTGCGCGGCGGCGTGGGCATAGAGCGCCCGCTCGACGCGCCGCCAGAACTCGGCCTCGGGGAAGCCGTAGCGGCGCGCCAGCAGGTCCGAGACCTCGGTCAGGTTGAAGACGAACAGCGCGTCCATCACCAGCGCGCGCAGTTCCTCGACCGAGCTCATGACGAAATAGGCGTCCGGCGCGGCGTCGCGGTAGATGGGGTCGATGGTGCCGAAGTTGGGGAAGGCGTCCGGCGCGGCCAGGAAGTCCGGCGTCACCTCCACGCTGTCGTGAAAATCGCGCAGGACGAGGCGCTCCGGCCAGCCGTCGCGGTGGACGAGGACCATGTTCTGGCCGTGGGACTCGGTCGCGACGCCATGGGCCGCGAGCAGCCGCCAGACCGGCAGCGCCGCGACCTCGATCAGCCGGTCGACCCAGGCGGAGGCGCCGTGGCGGCGCAGCCAGCGGTCGATGAAGGGCGCGCCGTCCCGCTCCGTCGCCATCAGCGCGTTGAACGGGACCGCCTCCTCGCCGGGTTCGAGCAGCGCCGGGACGCTCTCGCGCCACAGCGCGGCGATCTGGCCGCCGAGCGGCCCGTCGCGGTCGACGACGATCCCGGCGTATTCGCGCTGGATCGCAAGCCGTCTGTTCAAGCCGGGGTCGCCGGCGACGATCCCGGCCAGCCAGTCCGACAGCGCCGGCGCGACCGTGACCGAATGCGGCTCGATGGTCCTGAGCGCGGAGGTGTTGCCCATGTTCATGGCGAGCTTGACGTTCGCCCGCGCCGGATCGTCCACATTGGCGAGCGTGCGCACGGACTGGGTGGCGCGATAGCGGGGGCCGGCCGGCCCCAGCGCGCGGATCGAGCCGTCCGCGAGCCGCGGCGCGAGCGCGCCATCCTTCAGCGCCGCCCATTGCCACGGGTGGATCGGGCAGAGGCCGAAGCCGCCGGCGTCCGCGGCCATCCGCCGGCGGTCGAGCTCGGCGAAGGTCTCCGGCCCGCACTCGCGCCCGAGGAAGGTCGCCTCGTCCGCGGGCAGCGCGGCGTCGATCCGTTCCGGCGCGACCGCGAGCCAGTGAAGCTGGAAGGTCGCGCCCGCCTCCGGCCCGAAGCGGCGGTGGTCGTCGTCGCTGAAGCCCGTGCGGGCCTTGAACGACGGGTGATAGGGGTGGCCCTCGTCGAGGGCCGCGTCGAGTTCGGGGAAGGCGAGGTGCCGGCGGTCGCCGCGGTGGACATGCGCGGCGTTCCAGCGGCAGAGCGCGACGGTGCGCGCGAGCTCCCGGCCGAGTTCGCCCGCGTCGCCCGGCAGGGCGGACGCGAAGGCGTCGAGCCGGGCCGCGGCCCACACGCCGGCGCGGGACCGGACCTCGACCGAGCCCGGCCGCAGACGCGGGCGTCCGAACGGGCCCGTCGCGCCCTGCGCGCGCCAGCGCAGGCCGTCGAGCGTCCAGACGAAGCCGGCCGTGCCCTCGACCTGCGTCGGGACCGCCTCGACCAGCTCCTCGTAGATCAGCGCCGCCGCAAGCTGGCGCACCACGCGCGCCTCGGCGTCTTCGGGCGCGTCACACCGCGACGGCATGGCCTTCTCCGCGGCGGGCCTCGGCGGCGCGTTCGAACAGCGGGTTCGGCATATGCGCGTAGACGGCCTGCTCGTCGCGGGTCTCCAGTTCGTCGATGTCGAGCAGGCGGGTGACGAGATTGGCCTTCGAGGTGATCGTCGGCCGCTCGAGCGCGTCGAGCGCGAAGGCGCGACCGGCGCCTGTGAGCCGCCGCGACAGCTCGTCCAGCCGGCGGCCGAGCGCCTCCAGCAGGTCGTCCTCGCGGGCGAGCCCGTCATGGCCCATGCGGCTGATGACGGAGAACACCTGATTGACGATGAGGTAGTAGCCGAAGCGGCGCTGAATCTCGGCGTCGTCGTAATAGAGACCGGAAATGTGGGCGGCTTCCGGCGCGACGCGGTCGAGGCTCGCCCGGTAGGCCTCCGAGAGGTAGAAGCCCTGGCTGTCGCGGTAGTGGCAGACGGTCGGAAGGCCCTGCGACACGTCGAGGACGACGTTCTGCTGGTGGGCCTCCAGCGCCACGCCGAGCGCGTCGTAGAGCTCGATCGGCGGCTCCAGCGCGCAGTCGAGATAGGCCTCGAACCAGACCGAGGCCGCCTGCGCGGGCCGGAGCCTGCGGTCGGCCGCGACCCGGCGCACCAGCGTCTCCAGGCGGGAGCGCTCGCCCGGCAGCGGGGCGGCGGTCAGCGCCGCGATCGTCGCCACGCCGCGGTCGCGGCCGGCCATGAACGGGTTCTGCCGGAAGATGACCTCGAAGCCGCTCTCGCTGCGGCCGGGAAGGTCGAGCGTCATCCAGGCCGGGTCCTGGATGATGCGGAAGCGCGGGCGCGTCCGCAGCCAGCCGGAACGCTGGAACAGCCGCGCCATGGCGACGCCGGCGGCGAGCTCGTGGCGGCGGTTGACGCGCACCGAATTGGTGATGCGGACCGGCAGCGAGAACTTGAGCATCCACGGTTCGCCGGGCGAATAGACGGTGCGGACCGACGAGGTCGCGGCGAAGGCCGGGCCGGCGGGGCCGAGGCGGCGCAGCAGTCCGGCCTCTTCGAGCGCGAGCACCTGCGGGTCGAGCAGCAGCGCCTCGGCCTGCAGCGGGTGCATCGGCGCCGCGATCTCGTCGTCGGCGAGCGCCGGCGCGTCGGGGCCGGCGGCGAGCAGCGCGCGGGCGATGTCGGGCGCGACCGCTCCGGCGCCGTCATGGCGCACGATCGAGGACTTGGCCGCGAAGAAGGCGAGGCGGAAGCTGCCTTGATGTTCGGGGGCGTAGGCCGGGCGCTGCCAGCTCGCCATGCCCTGCAGGCTCTTCGGCGTCGGGTGCAGCCAGTGGCCGAAGGTCAGCGAGCGCTCGGCGGCGAGGAAGTCGTCGTCCGGGGCGGGCGCCGAGGCGCGCGCTTCGATGTTGGCCGCGATCGACTGGTAGCTGTCGAGCGCGCGGCCGAGCAGCTCCAGCTCCGCGCCGCGCAGACGCTTCGCCTTGTCCTCGCCGAAGCGGCCATAGGCCTCGCGCAGCAGCGCGGTCAGCGCGTCGAGCGGGGCGACCGGGCGCCAGACGGCCTCCGCGCCGCGGCGCAGGACGGCGCGCCCGAAGCGGTGCGGCCCGCAGCGCGAGGCCGAGACCAGCTCCAGCCGCAGCGCCGCCTGCTGCGAGGACAGCGCGAGTTCGATGCAGTCCACGGGGACGCCCGGCTCGACCGGGCGGCGGCCGAAGGTTCCGGGGTCGATCTCCCGGAGGTAGCAGTTGACGAAGCTTTCCAGCGTCGCCTGTTCGGCGATCTCGCGCGCCGAGGGGATCATGAGATCGCCTCCGTCCCGGCGCGCGCTTCCGTCACGTCGAAGTCGATATCGGTCATGAGCCTCGTCGCTCCGCGACCGCGCTGCGGTCCCTGAGTGAAGAACGAGGCAGGAGGGGGAGCCCCGTAATTTTACGGAAGCCGGACTGGGGCGGACGGGCTTTCGAGGCGTCGGGCGTTCAGGCGCGGGCGGCGGCGTCCTGCTCGACGATGCGGCGCACGAGGATCAGGTCGTCGGGCTTGTCGACGTCGATCGCGGCGCGGCCGAAGGGCAGCTCGACGATCCCGGCGGTGCAGCCCGCCATCTCCTCGATCCGCCGCACGGCGTAAGCCAGCGTCAGCCGCCCCGCGAGATGGGCGAACACGGCGCGCAGGCCGAGCCGGCGGAGCAGCGTGAAGGGCTTCTTGCGCTCGTTCTCGACGATCTGCCAGAGCTGGATGGCCCGGAGCGCCCGCCGGTCGCGCAGGTGGAACAGGTTGCAGCCGGAGAAGCGGCCGTCGCGGAAGCGCAGGAAGGTGCGCTTGGTGTCGGGCGCGGCCGCCATCACGTCGCGGTCGCGCGCGAGGCCCGCGACGACGTCGACGTCGGGCAGGTGGTCGAGGAAGTGGCGCACCCAGTCCGGTTCGAGCAGCGCGTGGTCGGCGGTCGTCACCAGCAGCGGGCCGCCGAGCGCCTCCAGCGCCTCGCCGACGCTGCGGCTGACCGAGGTCGACGACCGCAGCACCTCGACGCCTTCCAGCGTCACGAGCTCGGGCCGGTCGATCGAGACCGCGATGCGGTCGATCCGGCCGCTCGCCCGCAGCGCGGCGATGACGCGCTCCAGCATCGGCGTCCCGCCGATCGGGATCAGCGCCTTGTGGCTGACGCCCGCGAACTCCGCCAGCGGATCGCGTCCGGGGCGCACGCCCGCCAGCACGAGGGCCGTGCGGGTCATTTGAGCGCCTTGGCGTAGAGCCGATAGGTCTTGTAGGCGCGGCCGTCGGACAGCGCCTCGCCCATGTGCCGCATCGGCAGGTTGCTTTCGAGCACCCACGACATCTCGACCCGCTCGATGCCGCGGCGGCGGCCCTCCTTGCGGAACTCGTCGAAGATGTAGATCGGCATGGCGCGGCCGAGGAAGGAGCGCGAGTATTCCTTGCGGACGCCCATCAGCGCGACGCGGCCGCTCGTATAGGTCATGCGCTTCAGCCGCCAGATCAGCTTCGCCCAGTTGAACGGCAGCAGCTTGCCGTCGAACTCGGCGATCATCTCGTTGAGGTTCGGCAGGCCGACGCCGAAGGCGGCCGGGCGGCCCGACACCTCGACGATCCACAGCAGCCGCTCGTCGATCAGCAGCTTCAGCGACTTCGCCAGATGGTCGAGCTCCTCGGGGCTGAACGGCACGAAGCCCCAGTTCTCCGACCAGGCGTCGTTGAAGATGTCGATGACGGTCGCGATCTCGGCGTCGTAGCGCTTCCAGTCGAGATGGCGGACGACCACCTCCGGCGGGCGCGGGCGCTCGATGATGCGCTCGATCGCCTTGGGGAACGGCTCGCTGGTGCGGTGGAGATAGGCGAACAGGTCCATCGCCTTGGCGTAGCCCTGCTCCCCCACCCGAGCCGCGACGTAAGGGGCGTCGTGCGGCATGAACAGCATCGGGGGCGTGTCGAAGCCGTCGACCAGCAGGCCGCATTCCTCGTTGATCGACAGGTTGAACGGGCCGCGCGCCTCGGTCCGGCCCTTGGCCTTCAGCCAGGCTTCGGCGGCCCCGAACAGCGCGGCGAAGACCGCCGGGTCGTCCTCGGCCGCGAGCATGCCGAAATGGCCGCAGTCGGACACCCGGTCGTCGCTCTGGGCGCTGATGCGCCCAACCGGCTCGCCGCCGCGCCAGGCCAGGAAGAACTGCGCCTCGACATGCTTGAACAGCGGATTCTTGGCCGGCGACAGCGACTCCCGCCGCTCGATCGTCAGCGGCGCCACATAGTTCGGGTCGCCCGCCTGCAGCCGCTGCGGCAGCGTGATGAAGCGGTCGAGGTCGCGCTTGCCCTCGACCGGACGGACGTCGATCGCGCTCATCGGCTGGGTTCCGGCAGCAGGTCTCCGGCGGCGCGAAACGGTCGCGGGCGGGCGAGGCCGCGCTCCATCCGGAACAGGTTGAAGGCGCCGATGATGGCGAACAGGATCACGCCCGACCACGCGCCCACGACCGGGCTCAGCACCCCGGCGCCGCCGAGCGAGGTGAGCAGGCCGTCCGTGAGCAGGAAGGCGAGCCCGAGCGCCAGGCCGACGAAGACGTAGCGGGCCGAGCGCGCGTCGCGCCAGTTCAGGAAGGCGGCCGGCATGGCGAGCAGCAGCAGCACCGCGACGCCCATCGGGCCGGCGTAGACGCGCTGGATCAGCGTCGCGTAGAAGCTCGGCGGCGCGTTCGCCACCCGCTCGCCCGCAAGCACCTGCTGCGCCGAATCCGACGACATCAGCCCGCCCGGCGTCAGCGAGGCCACCGCGTCGGCCGGCGTCAGCGTCGTCTTCCACGGGCCGTCGGCCGGGGTTTGGACGTTGAAGCTCTCCCGGAGCCAGGAGGTGTGGGTCGCGCCGATCAGCGTCCAGCGCCGCTTCTCGTAGCGCGCCTCGGCGGCCGTGGTCCGGCCGATCGCCACCTTCTCGGCGTCGCGGTCGTAGACCTTGAGGTTCACGAGCGTCCGCCCGCGGTCGCGCAGGCCTTCGAACGAGATGATCTGGTCGCCGAGCCTCAGCCAGGCCGGCTTGTCGGAGTCGATCTTGGAGTCGGGCCCGGCCGCCCACCACACCGCGAGCGAGCGCTGCGTCTTCGGCAGCACCACGTCGAGCAGCGCGCACTGGGCGACCGCGAGCACGAAGGCGCCGGGGACCATCAGCGCGAACAGCTCCCACGAACTGCGCCCCGCCGCCCGCATCGCGACGATCTCGCTGTTGCGGGCGAGGAAGGCGAGCGCCGCGAGCGCGCCCACGAGCGCGCCGAGCGGCAGGGAGTGGGCGATCAGCGTCGGGGTGCGCAGCGAGAGATATTCGACGAAGCCGGCCGCGCCTTCGCCGCGGTCCAGGATGTCGCCGGCGTTGTCGACGAGGTCGAGCACCTCGGCGATCGCCGCCAGCATCAGCGTCGCCGTGACGGCGAGCGCGAAGAAGCGGAAGCTGAGATAGCGGAGCAGGCGCATGGAGCGGACCTTCAGCCCTTCGCGGCGGCGCGGCGCAGCCGTCGGAACGGCGCGAGGATCGCGTTTCCGATCGCGGCGGCGACCGCGTTGACGCGATCGAGCATGCGCGACAGCGCGGTGTCGCCGGGCCGGTCCGTGCTGGTCGCGAACAGCCAGAACGAGATCGCGGCCAGCGCTGCGAGCGGCGCCCAGCACGCGATGATCGCCGGCAGCACGCCCTTGTGCGCCAGCGTCTCGCCGACCTGGGCGAGGTTCTGGAACGCCAGCAGCAGGGCCGCCGCGAGCGCGATGTTGGCGAAGCGGCTCTGCCGCCGCATCGTCATGCTGAGCGGCGCGATCAGGATCGGCAAGAAAATCATCGCGAGCGACCGCACGATGCGGGCGTGGAATTCGGCCGAAAGCTCGCGATAGGGCTGCACCGGCGCGGCGGCCCCCATCTCGGACCACAGCTCGGTCATGGACAGCTCGCGCTCGTCGCCGCCGCGGGGACGGAACGGCGGAGCCTCGAGCGCGAACTTCTTGTCGAAGACGAGATCGTTGAACCGCGCGGAGCTCGGGCGGCCGCCGACCTCGGCGTTGCGCAGCACGAAGCCCTTGTGCAGCCGAAGCTGGAGCTGCTTGCCGTCCGGCGTGACCTCCAGCGTGCCGCCGGCGGCGGTCGTCAGCGTCTCGCGGCCGTTGGCGCGGTCCTCGATAAACACGCCCTTGAGCCGGCGTCCGGTGTTGTCGACCTCGTCGGCGGTGACGGTCAGCCCGTCGCGGACCGAGATGAAGGTCGCGGCCGGCGCGTGCGCGCGCCAGGCGTAGGTGACGGACTGGTTCAGGATCTCGCGGTAGGCATAGCGGCTGTAGGGGTCGAGGAAGCCCATCACCACGAGGTTCGCGAGCGCCAGCAGCACGCCCAGGCCGACGAGCGGCTTCACCAGCCGCCACACCGAAACGCCGGTCGCCATCATCGATTCGAGCTCGGCGCCGTTCGACATGCGCGAGAAGGCCGAGAACACGCCGAGCGCGAAGGCGGCCGGCGCGGCGAAGCCGAGATAATGCGGGATCAGGTTCGCCGAGAGCGCGAAGACGAGGATCACCGGCGCGCCGGCGACCGCGAGCACGTCGACGATTCGCAGCACGCGCTCCATCAGCAGGCCGAGCAGCACCACCGTGAGCGCGATCAGCATCGGCTTCAGCGTGAGGCCGATGACGTAGCGCTCCAGCAGGCCGGTCGGAAAGAACGACGCCCGCTGATCGGAACGGAACAGGTTTACGCTGAGGGCCAACGCCGAAGGATCTCGTTCTTCAGGGACTCGATGGCGGCGGCGTCGAGCTCGGGCCCCTCGCCGAGCGCGGGCGGGCCGGGCCAGCCGGCGTCGCGGAAGGTGAGGCCGGCGAAGTCGCGCGGGGCCTCGTGGCGCGGGATCACGTGGAAATGCACGTCGGGGTCGACCATCATCAGCATCAGATAGTTGATCCGGTCATAACCCGTCACGGCCTTCAGCGCCGCCTCGATCTGCGGCACGAGCGTCCCGAGCTCCGCGAAGGCCGCGGCGCTCAGCGCGCCGAACGCCTGCGCCGGCTCCTTCGAGACCAGCACCAGCGATCCGAAGCCCGGCTGCTTCGGCCGCACCTGCACGGACCATAGCTCCGCTTCCCGGATCGCGGCGCCGGGATAGCCGAATTTCGTCATCGTCGCGTTGGCCATGGGCTCCGTCTGCGGAAAGGCTCGGATCGAACGAGGCGGGTGGCAGGATAGGCGTTTCGTCGCTAAGGACACGTCCGGACAAGCGAACGCGAGGCAAGCGACTTTATCATGACCAACGACAGCCGCACGGCCCCGGCGCGCATAGCGGTTCTTCTCGGCCGGTCCGACGTGCGCATCTGGGGCATGAGCTCCGCCGAGCGGCTGACCCGCCAGTTGAACCGGGCGGGCGTCGCCGAGGTGCGCGACACGCTCGACGGCCTGCCCGCCGACGCCGACGTGCTGCTGCTGCGCGTGGACTACGCCTTCGAGCAGCGGCTGGTCGACGCGCTTGCGGTCCGGCCCGGCGCCGCGCTGCTCGCAGGGAGCGAGCCGGTCGCCGCCAACGTGACGGGCGCCGACGCGCCGGCGGTCGCGGCCGCGATCCTCGCGGGCGACGCCGCGGCGCTGCCGGCGGGCGTGGAGCGGCTCGATTCTGAAGGCCTCGCGGGCTCCTACAACCGCAAGCTCCGCAAGCGCGAGATCGCCTATCTCATCCCGCTGAACGAGCGCACGGTGGACGAGGTCGAGGCCCGCAGCTTCGCCGGCTCCTACAAGGGCGTGACCGACTTCGTCACCAAATACGTCTGGCCGAAGCCGGCCCGGATCGTGACCAAGTGGTGCGCCGAGCGCCGCATCACGCCGAACACGGTCACCTATGTCGGCCTCGCGCTGGTGTTCGTGGCGCTGTGGGCGTTCTGGAACGGCTTCTACCTGTCCGGCCTCGTCGCGGCCTGGATCATGACCTTCCTCGACACGGTCGACGGCAAGCTCGCCCGCGTCACCATGACGTCGAGCGAGTTCGGCAACGTGCTCGACCACGGCATCGATCTTATCCATCCGCCGTTCTGGTGGCTCGCGTGGGTTATCGGGCTGCCGGCCGCGGGCTTCTCCGGCGACTACGCCGGGCTGATGATCGCGATCATCTTCGGCGGCTACATCCTGCAGCGGGTGGAGGAGGGGATTTTCCTGCGGCTGTTTGGCATGCACATGCATGTCTGGCGGCCGTTCGACAGCTTCTTCCGGCTGATCACCGCGCGGCGGAACCCGAACCTCGTCATCCTCACCGTCGCGACGCTGTTCGGCCGGCCGGACGTCGGCATGTGGCTGGTGGTGGTCTGGATCGTGCTGAGCTTCCTGGTCCACACCGCCCAGATCGTCCAGGCGCTGATCGCCAGCCGGCGCGGGCCGATCACCTCCTGGCTCGACGCGTAAAGGCGCGGGCCATGCCGAAGCTCGGCGTCGTCGCGAACGGCCGGAGCTGGCGCAACGCGCGCGCGAAGCGCGCGCCCGCCGCGCCGCCGGGCGTCGCCTTCGAGGCGCCGGAGACGATCGCCGGCTACGGGCCGGCGATGGTGCGGATGCGGGAGGCGGGCGTCGACGTGCTCGCGGTCGCAGGCGGCGACGGCACGCTGCGGGATGTGCTGAGCGCCCTGGGGCCGGCGTACGGCGACACGCTCCCTGAGATCGCGCTGGCGCCACTGGGCAAAACCAACGCCGCCGCCGGCGACGTCGGGAGCGTGGGCCACGGCCCGGACGCGCTGGCGCGGCTGTCGGCTGCGCTCGCTTCCGGCGCGCCATTCAAGCGCGCGGTCCGGAGACCGCTCGAGGTCACGGCGGACGGGCGGACGCTGCAGGGCTTCGTGTTCGGCTTCGGCGCGTTCGAGCGCGCGACGCGGCTCGTCAACGAGCGGGTGCACAGCCGCGGGTTGGCCCAGCGGCTCGGCGTCGCGGTCGGGATCGCCGCCGCCGTCCGCGCCGCGCTTTCGGGCGCCGAGCGCGCGGAATGGCGCGCGGGCGTGCCCGCCGCGATCGGCCCCGACGGCGCGGAGGCGGACGAGCGCGCCGCCTTCTTCTTCCTCGCCACCACGCTCGACAAGCTGATGCTGGGGCTCTGGCCGTTCTGGGGCGAGGGCGACGGCGCGATCGACCATCTGGTCGCCGACGCGCCGCCGCCGCGGCTCGCCTCCGCGCTGCTCCCGATCGGACGCGGCCGCCCGCGGCCCTGGATGCGCGAGAGCTACCGCAGCGGGCGCTCCGACGCGCTCTCGATCGGCCTGCGCGCGCCGTTCATCATGGACGGCGACACGTTCCGCCCCGGCGCCGACGGCCGCGTGGAGCTGCGGGCCGCGCCGCCCGTGACCTTCCTCTCCTACTGACGGTTCCGCGCCATGACGACGCCCGCCGAACCCGGCCTTGAACGCCTCGCCGCCGCGGTCGCCGAAGAGCTCGCCGCGCCGGTGGTCCCCGGCGTGCGCCGCTTCGCGGCCGAGCTCGCCGCGCGCTCCGGCGGCCGCGCCGCGGGCGTGCTGTTCTACGGCTCGGCGCTGCGCACAGGCGCCACCGACGGACTGCTGGACTTCTACGTGCTGCTGGACGATCTCGCGCATTGGGACGCGGGTCCCATGGCCCGGCGCGCCAACGCCGCGCTGCCGCCGAACGTGGAGTACGCGGAGAGCGCAGGCCCCGACGGCGGCTTGCGCGCCAAGATCGCGATCATGACGGTGGCGCAGTTCCGCGCCCACGCCCGGGCGCTCAGCCGCGACACCACCATCTGGACCCGCTTCACGCAGCCGGCCGCGCTCGCCTTCGCGCGCGATCCCGGCGCTGCGTGGGAGGTCGCCGAAGCGGTCGCGGTCGCGGTGCGCTCGGCGGCGTGGTGGGCGGCGCTGCTCGGCCCGGCGAGCGGGACGGCGGCGGAGTTCTGGTCCGGGCTGTTCCGCCGGACCTACGCCTCGGAGCTCCGGGTGGAGAGCGCGGCGCAGCCGTCGGCGATCGTCGAGCGCGCGCCGGAGCGCTTCGCGCGCATGCTGGAGCTCGGCTGGGAGGCCGCGGGCCTCCGCTTCACGCGCGACGGGGCGCGGCTGACGACGGCGATTCCGGAGCGGGAGCGTCGGACGGCGGAGCGCGCCTGGGGGCTTCGCCGCCGCCTCGCGAAGCCGCTCAATCTGGCGCGGCTCGCGAAGGCGGTGTTCACGTTCTCAGGCGGCGCCGACTACGTCGCCTGGAAGATCGAGCGGCACTCGGGCCACCGGATCGAGGTCACGCCATTCCAGCGCCGGCACCCACTGCTGGCGGCAGGGCCCGTGCTATGGCGGCTGTGGCGCCGAGGCGTTCTGCGCTGACGGCCACGGCCGGGAACGGGCACACGTTGTTCTCGGCGGGCAGCAGGCCGAACTCGCGGCCGATGCGGGTCATCAGCGCGATCGCGAAGTCGATGTGCTCGTCCGAATGGGCGGCGCTCACGCTCGACCGCAGGAAGGCGGACGAGTTCGGCGTCGCGGGCGGCAGCGCGAGGTTGAGGTACATGCCCTCCTCGAGCAGGCGCTTCCAGAACGCCACCGCGATCTCCGGCTGGTCGATGATGACCGCGACGATCGGCGAGCATTCGGGGCCGACATGGAAGCCGGCGTTGCGCAGGCCCGCGTAGAAGCGCTGGCTGTTGGCGGCGAGCTTGTCGCGGCGCTGGGGCTCGGCGCGCAGGGTGCGCAGCGCCGACAGCGTCGACGAGATGATCGCCGGCGGCAGCGAGGCCGTGAACATGTAGGGCCGCGAGGCGAGGCGCAGGATCTCGAAGCCGTCGAGGCTGGAGACGCAGAAGCCGCCGACGCTGGCGAGGCTCTTCGAGAAGGTGCCGACGACGAAGTCGACGTCGTCCTCGACGCCCTCGCGCTCGGCGAGGCCGCGGCCGTGACGGCCGAGCACGCCCATCGAGTGCGCCTCGTCGACCATCAGGTAGGCGCCGAACTCGCGCTTGACGTCCACGAACTCCTTCAGCGGAGCCGTGTCGCCCAGCATCGAATAGATGCCCTCGACCACGATCAGCTTGTCGCCCGGCTGGTCGGACAGGCGCTTCAGGCGCTTGGCGAGGTCGTCCGGATTGTTGTGGCGGAAGCGGACCACCGGCGCGTGGCCGAGGCGCGAGCCGTCATAGATCGAGGCGTGGCTGTCGGCGTCCAGGAACAGGTGGTCGTCCTTGCCGACCAGCGTCGAGATCATGCCGAGGTTGGCCTGATAGCCGGTTGAGAACACCATGCAGTGCTTGTGGCCGTAGAAGTCCGCGAGCTCGCGCTCCAGCTCCTGATGACCCTTGTAGCTGCCGTTGGCGATGCGCGAGCCGGTCGTGCCGGTGCCGTGGCGGCGGATCGCGTCGATCGACCGCTCCTTGGCCGCCTCGTCGAAGGTCAGGCCGAGATAGTTGTTGGTGCCGAACAGAAGAGTCCGCTTGCCGTTCACGACGCCTTCGACAGACGAGACGATGTCGTCGAACTTCACGGCGAACGGATCAGCTCCGACTTCCCTGAGACGATCATAGCGGTCGGTGAGCGCCGCGAACTTTCCGAATATCGACATATCACGCATTACTCCGCAGCGTTTCGATCGTCTTCGCGAGATCGTCGACGGTCACGACGCTGGCCATGTCATGCAACGGGATCGAGATGTCGAACTTGTCCTCGAGCGCCATGCAGAAGTTCATCACAGCTATTGAGTCGAGTCCAAGATCGTTCACGATGTTCATTTCCGTCCGCAATTCGACCCTTCGGTTGATGACTGTCTCGAGGACATCCTCGATGTCAGCGATCAACTGGCCTTTATCTTCATTCATCTTCCCGACCTGCCGGGCACTTACGCGACCCATACTTATGAAGGCCGCAAAGTATGAAGTTGTCGTCGATCTGTAAAGTTCGCCCCCGAACGACGAAAAACTCCTATGCGTCAGCAGCTTGTAACCGAGATCGGCGGCTTGCGCAGCCGGTCCGGTCGTCCTCGTCCGCCGATCCGTGTTCTGGCGGACACAGTGGCGCGGCCTCTTTCGACCCCCGCGGAACCGCGCCCGGAGCGGCGACGGAGGGGGCGGCCCGGCTCCTGCCGGGGCGGCTCGGGGGTCCGCGCCGGCTGCCGCCGGACCCGGTCAAAACCCTGAAGATTGAGGAAACGACGGCGATGGTTAAAAAACGATCCACCTTCCGCGGCCGGCCGGCGGCGAGGCGCGCGCCGCGTGCGGCGGCGCCTGCGCGATCGTGCGGCGGCGCACCAAAGACGGCTTATGGAGCGCGCCCGCCGCGTTTCAAGATGAAATAATTCGTTGCCGAATGTGTTCAGGCTTCGGCCGCCTTCATCGCCAGAAACAGCTCGCGGGACCGGCTCCGGCTCAGTTTTCCCGACGAGGTGACGGGCAAGGCATGGGCGCCGACGATTCGCACGGTCACGGGAACGCCGAACCGCAGCCGCAGCAGGTTCGCGACGTCGGTCGCGAGCTTTTCGCGGGTCTCCGGCGCGCTGGCGCGGCACTGCACCAGCGCCACCACGTCCTCGCCCTCGTCGGCGTCGACGGAGAACACGGCGACGTCGCCGCTGCGGACGCCGTCGAGCTCGCTCTCGACCGTCCACTCCATGTCCTGCGGCCAGACGTTGCGGCCGTTGACCAGCACGAGGTCCTTGGCGCGGCCGGTGATGACGATCTCGCCGTCGGCGAAGTAGCCGAGGTCGCCGGTGTCGAGCCAGCCGTCGCGGATCGCGGCCTCGGTCGCCTCCGGCTCGCGATAGTAGGCCGTCATCAGGCTCGGGCCCTTCGCGAACACCTGGCCGACCTGACGTTCGGGCAGCGCGGCGCCGGCGGCGTCGCGCACTTCGATCGCGTGGCCTTCGAGCGGGCGCCCGCACAGCACGAATTCGCGGGTGCGCGCCTCGGCCGTCGCGGGGGCCGCAGCCTCCCCGCTTTCCAGCCGGTCGAGGTCGACGGTCTCGGCGCGCATGCCGCGCCGGAGCGGCGCGAAGGAAAGCGCGAGCGTCGCCTCCGCCATGCCGTAGCTCGGCACGAAGCTCTCCATGCGGAAGCCGTGGGCGGCGAAACGGTCGGCGAAGCGGCGCAGCACGTTGGGCCGGATCATGTCGCCGCCGATGCCGGCCGCCCGCCAAGTCGAGATGTCGAGCGCGCCGAGGTCGAGCGTCGCCGCGCGCTGGACGCAGAGCTCGAACCCGAAGCTCGGGCTGTAGGAGATCGTGGCCTTGTTCCGCGCGATCAGCTCCAGCCACATCATCGGCCGCCGGGCGAAGTCGCGGGTCGAGAGGTAGTCGACCGAAAGCCCCGCCACGACGGGGGTGAGCATGAAACCGACCAGCCCCATGTCGTGGTAGAACGGCAGCCACGACACGCAGCGGTCCGCTGGCGTGGTCTCCAGCCCGTCGCGGCTGATCCCGGTCGCGTTCGCCATCAGCGCGCGGTGGGTGACCATGATGCCCTTGGGGAAGCGCGTGCTGCCCGACGAGAACTGCAGATAGGCGAGATCGTCCGGCGAGGGCGCGGGCAGGTCGGCTGGCGCCGCGGTCTCCGGAATGTCGGCGACGGTTCCGGAGAGCTTCAGCGGCAGGCCCGCGGCGGCCTCGGCGAGCCAGTCCTTCAGCGCGGCGGGCGCGAAGGCGGCCGCGGCGTCGGCGCATTCGATCATGCGGCGGATGTGGGCGAGATAGTTCTCCCGGCCGCCGAAGGCCATCGGCAGCGGCATCGGGGCGGGGATCAGCCGGGCGTAGCCGCAGGCGAAGAACAGCCGCACGAAGTCGGCCTCGGTCTCCGCGATCAGCGCGACGCGGTCGCCAGGGACGAGGCCCGCCCCGAGCAGGCGGGCGCCCAGCGCCCGCGCGTCCTCGCGCAGCCGCGCATAGGGCAGGCTCTCCAGCAGCGCGCCGCGCGCGGAGTAGAAGTCGAAGCCGCGGTCGCCGGCGGCGGCCGCGTCGAGCGCGTCGAGGATGGTCGTGTCCGCGGCGGCCCCGGGGGCGGAGGTCGTCGCGTCGGGGCTCAGGCGGTCGGTCATGTCAGGCGCATCGTCCGGATTTCAGGGGCGGAGGAGGCGTTCCGCGGCCGAGGCGCCGCCGATCGCGCGCACGGCCTCAGGGGCGGCCGCCGCCGTTTCGGCTTCCGTCGATCATTCCGCGGCCCGCCTGTCAACGCTCACGACCCGGCCCTCCGCCAGATGGACGACGTGATCGGCGGCGCGCGCCCAGGCCGGCTGGTGCGAGATCGCGAGCACGGTCAGCCCGGTGTCGCGCGCGAGCTCCACCACGTTGCGCACGATGTTGGCCTCGGTCTCGGGGTCGAGCGCGGTGGTGGCCTCGTCGAGAATCAGCAGCGTGGGCCGGTGGATGAGGGCGCGCGCGATGGCGATGCGCTGGCGCTGGCCGCCGGAGAGGCGGGCGCCGCGCTCGCCGACGACGGTCTTGAGACCCTCCGGCAGGCCGGCGACGAAGTCGCTCGCGCCGGCGGCCTCGAGCGCGCGCGCCACGTCCGCCGCGTCGAACTCGGGCTGGCCGAGCGTCACGTTGGCTTCGAGCGTGTCGTGGAACAGGATCAAGTCCTGCGGCACGTAGCCGGTCATCCGCCGCCAGGCGATGATGTCGAGGTCGCCGAGCGGCGTCTCGTCGATCAGCACCTCGCCGGACTGCGGCTCGTTCAGGCCGAGCAGCAGGTCGACCGTGGTGGTCTTGCCGGCGCCGGACCCGCCGGTGATCGTGGTGACGAGGCCCCGCGGAATCTCGAAGGTCGCGTTCGCGATCACCGGCCGCTCGGGATCGTAGCCGAACGTCACCCCCCGCATCGCCGCGCCGAGGTCGAAGGTCGGGCGCGCGCCGGAATGGGCGGTCTCGCGGGCCGCGCGCGCGACGTCGATCGCGTCCGCCACCGACACGAACCCGGCTTCGGCGATGCGCACGGCCTGAAGCCCCTGCTGGGCCTTGCCGATCGTGGCGACGGTGCGCGCGAGCAGCAGCGACATCACCAGCACTTCGCCCGCCGGCAGCTCCCAGACCACGAGGGCGAAATAGATGCCGACGGCGAGGCACAGGGCGAGGATCGGCTCCTGCAGCGCCTTGGTGGCGTGGCGCGCGAAGGACTGCTTGCGCTGCGCCCGGCGGATCACCTCCGCGTCCCGTTCGAACAGCGCCTGGAAGCGGGCGTGCCGTCCCATCGCCTTCATCGGCTTGATGCCGACGAGCAGGTCGGTCAGGCCGCCGATCATCCGCTTGAGGTGGCGGTTCTGCTTGCGGGCGGTGCGCTTCGCGACGATCACGAAGCGGTTCAGCGTCAGCACCATCACGAGCCCGACGCCGAGCGACAGCATTCCGAGCTTCCAGGACACCGCCATGACGATCGTGACGTAGGTCGCGACCTGAATCAGCTCGGCGGTGAGCAGGGCGGCCTGGTTGTAGGCCTCGCCGGCCTGATGCGACTCCGTCGAGAGCGCGTTGGCGAAGCGCCCGACCGGCTGGCGGACGTAGTAGGACCAGCGCGCCGCGAGCAGGGCGTCGATCAGGTCGAGACGCACCTTGACGGCGACGTCCGCGACGGCGCGCCCGACCTGGTGCATGGCGAACAGGACCAGCCCGGCCTTGAGCGCCATGCCGATCACCAGCACCAGAAGGAAGAAGCCGATCGTCGGCTCGACGCCGAGGCTCCGGACGAAGGCGAGCGCCTGCGCGGTCGATCCCGAGCCCGAGCCGCCGTCGCTGATCAGGGTGACGAGCGGCAGCAGGCTCGCGATGCCGAGCCCCTCGGCTATGCCCGCGAACACGAGGCAGACGAGCGTCACGACGGTGCGCCGCGCCGGGATGATCGAGGCGAGCCGCAGCATCGACCGCCAAAGGCGCCGGGTCGTCTTGCGCGAAGGGGCTGGCGAGGGCGAGGTGGTCGGCACGCGATCCATTCCGAACGGAGACCGTGACGCGAGGCGAAAGCCGCCGAGGGTCGAGCAGCGGGGTAGACCTTATCCGCGCCGGCCTCAAGCGGGCCTTTGCGCCGGGACCAGCGCGCGGGCCCGGCGCGCGGCCTCGTCGAGCTCCGCCGCGGCCCGTTCTCTTGCGGCGGGGCCGCCGTCGAGCAGGCCCTCGCTCCGGAGCCGCGCGGCGTAGCGGTCGAGGTCGCGGATGGAGGTGATCGTCCCGCGCGCGACCAACGCGTCGAAGGCGGCCTGAGTCGGGGGCGTGAGCCCTGCGAGCCGCCGCAGCAGGCTCACGCGGTTTTGCGCGGCGCTCGGCCGCTGCGGCAGCGGGTGCAACGCCACCGGCGCGCCGGTCATCGCGGCCTCGGCGGTCATCGCGGCGCTGTCGTCGGTCACGACGATCGCATCCGCCGCGGCGAGGAACGCCCGGTAGAGGTTCGGCTCCTCGCCGAAGACGGAGAGCCGCGTCGGCGCGGAGGCGGCCGCGAGCACGTCCCGGATCGCCGCTATGGCTTCGGGGCGCGTGCGCGGCGAGGTCGCGAGCAGCAGCGAGCCGCCCTCGCGCCCGACCCGGGCGAGAGCCGCGCGGGCAAGCGCCGTCGCCGCGTCAACGTCGAGAACGCGCGGAGGGCTGTCGCCGCCGACGATCGCGAGCAGCCGCGGCCGGGGCAGGGCGGCGACGTCGGGCGGAACCGCCGCCGCCTCGTCGCGCCAGGCGGAGAGAGGAAACGCGTTCTCCAGCACGTTCGGGCGCGGGGGCAGGCCGTATTGCGCGGTCGTCACCACGAGGTCGAACCAGGGCAGGGGCGCCCACGGACGCCCGATATGGACGAGGCGGGCGCGGCCGCCGGATTGCGCCCGGATCCAGAGCGCGGCGTGCGCCGACCAGCGTCCGGCCGCGACGACGAGGTCCGGCCAGGGCGGCGCGAGGCTCGCCCGCGAGGCCGCGTCGAGGGCCGCGATCGAGCCCTCCGGCCGCGCCGCCCGCTTCCGGAGATCGGAGAAGACGAGCGGCTTGGTCGCGAAGGGCAGGCCGGTCGCCTCGGCCAGCGCGAGGACCTGCCGGTTGTCGCCGGCGCGCCGGCCGGTGAGCGCCCAGAGCGCCGGCGCCGCCATGCCTGCTCCCGGCCTCAGGCCGCGCGGGACGCGGCCGCGCCGCCCTTGAACGTTCTCGCGGAGCCGGCCCCGGTCACGGCCAGGCTCCAGAGCCGGTCCGGCGCGCGGGCCGAGGCGAGTTCGAGCTGCAGCCGCCACCATTCCGGCGGCAGCGCCGCCGCGGTTCCGATGCGCGCCGGGTCGAGCTTCAGGCTGACGGCGAGGAAGCCGCCGCCCGCGTCGAACAGCGCGTCGAGCGCCCAGGCCACGTCCTCCTCGGGCAGGCCCGACAGGCCGCCGACGCACAGGACGCCGTCGGCGCGCCGGTTGGCGCCCGCGCGCAAGGTCTCGTCGAGCCGCGCCGCCGAGACGCTCGCGCCGCGGATGTCCGGCTGCGCGTCGCCCTCGGGCGAGACGACGAGGACGCTCGCCGCGCCGGCCGCCTGCGCGACCTTGCTTGCGTCCTGCGCCGCGCGGGCCGCGTCGGGGCCCGGCTCCTGTGCAAGCGTCGCGAGCGCCGCGGCGAAGCTCCGGCTCGGCCGCTCGCGGGTGAAGCCGTTGAAGCGCGCGGCGTTGGCGGAGCGTTCGAGCGCGAACCAGCACTCGCCTTCCGGGTGGTCCTCGTAGAACAGCTGGTCCGGGAACGGCCGCCACGGCTGGGTGCGCAGCGTGGTGAAGTGGAAGCACTTGGCCACGTCCGGGCCGTACTCGGTGTCGCGCGCGTTCCAGACGCCGGGCAGCTCGCCCCACAGGTCCTCGCGCGCGATGATGTCGAGGAAGTGCTTGCGCTTGAGCGGCGTGCGCGCCTCCTCGAGGCGCCAGTGCGGCGCCATGCGGGCGCAGTCGAGCAGCGAGACCGAGGTCTCATCCTTCTGCACGCAGAGGATGCCTGCGCCCTTCATGTCGAGGTCGAACATCTCGGCCGGGTCGGCGAGGTAGATCTGGTCGACGTCGTTGTAGATCCCGCGGCCCTGCTCGCCGGCGAGCGCGGGAATGGCGTAGCGGTAGTTGGTGAAGCCGGTTGTCCAGCCGTTGCGGTCGAAGCCCTTGAGGTCCTTCATCAGGTGGATCTCGTAGGCGCGGGCCGGGTCGCGGCGCTGCGCGACGGACCAGATGAACACGCGCTCGGCCCGCGCCTGCATCGGCTCGGTGCCGAGGAAGATGCGCACCGGCGGCTTCGGGCTCGGCGTCACGCCCGGCTCGGGATCGAGCCGCACCACCTCCGGCGCGTCGCGATGGCCGGCGGGACGCGGCTTGTCCTTCCGGAACCAGTATTTGGGATGGCGATGATACCAGCGCGTCTTGAACTTGACGCGCGTGTCGGTCGTCTTGGCCACGGCGGACTTTCGCTTTGCTGGAGCACTTCTAAACTGAAGCGGCTAGGTCGTTGGCGGGAACCTACGCCGCGGCCTCGGGCGAGGGCAAGACGGGAGCGTTCGCCTCCATTTCGCCGCGACGTCACGCCAAAAGGCTAAAAGTGTCGTGGCGCCGGTGTGGTCCGGCGTCGCCGCGGCCCGCGTCCGCACGGAGCAACACTCAGTTCGCGTATGAAGACCCTGATCGTAAGCGCCGCGAAGGCCGGCCACGTAAATCAATGCCTCGCCTTCTGCGAACGCGCGGGATGGAGCGCGGACCAGATCGTCCAGATCGTGTCGCCCGGCCGCATGACGCCGCCGCTCAAGCGCGTCGGGCTCAAGCTGATGCGCCGTATCGACACCTGGCGCGCCACGCCGGCGGCCCGCGAGGCGGGTCTGCTGCGCATCGTCGCCAGCGGCGCCGCCGCCGAGCGCGTCGTCGCGGCCTACCGCTCGCGCTACGGCGATGACCTGTTCGCCGCGTTCAGCGGCCGGCCGCTGTGGCGCGCGCCGATCTTCGACGTGGCGCTGGTGCCGCGGCATTCGCTGAAGCCCGGCGAGCAGGAAACCGGGTTCGGCCTTCCCGCGGCGCGGCGCTCGATTCTGCGGCGCGGCGTTCCCGCGCGGCGCGCGCCGGCTCCCTCGGCTGCGCCGCGGGGCGTCTTCGCCATGATCGGCGGCGTCAACAAGGCGTTCGAGATCGATCCGGACCGGATCGTAGGCCAGATCGAGCGCCTGTTGGAGAACGGGGCGCCGCCGCCGTTCACCGTCGCGTTCTCGCGGCGCACGCCTGAGCGCACGGAGAGCCGGCTGCGGGCGGCGCTGGGCGATCGGGTCGCGTTCGTGGACCGTCGCGACCGTTCGGGGTTCGAGACCGCGCTCGTCGGGGCGGAGGAATATGTCGTGACCCCCGATTCGCTGACGATGCTGTGCGAGGCCTGCGACACGGGCAAGCCGGTGCGCGTGTTCGATCTCGTCTGCTTCGACCCTGCGTCCACGACCGCGCGCTGCGTCCAGGATCTGATCGACGGCGGCGAGGTGGCGCTGGCGCCGGACGGCGAGCCGACGCCGCCGCCCGCCGGGCGTTTCGAGGTCTCGGGCGCCGCGGTCGAAATCTACAGGCAGTGGGAGGCGCAGCGGCTGCAGGCGGCCTGACGCGGGGTCACCCGAACAGGCGGCGCAGGAGCGAGCGCTTCTTCGGCTTCGCGCCGGTCCAGGCGGCTTCCTGCGCGCGGCGCTTGGCGACGTTGCGGGCGTCCGCCTCGGCGAGGTCCGGCCGGGCCTCGACGTCGCGCCGGAGCCGGGCGACTTCGGCCGCCTCGTCGGAGTCGTCGCCGCGGCCGAGAATGTCGAAGTGCTGCAGGTCGCGCGCCTCCGCGAGGCGGTCGAAGGCGGCCTCATAGGCCGCGCGGCGCTCCCCGACGCGCGCCAGCGCCTCCCGCAGCGCGTCGTAGCCGTCGACCATCGGCAGGTCGCCGCCGAGCGTCTCGAGCAGGCCTTCGCCCTTCCACGTCCGGCCGCGCAGCGCGACGAAGGGCGTGCGGGCGAGGCCGGAGAGATAAAGCCCGTGGTGCCGGCTCGACGCCACGGCGCGGGCGGCCCCAAGGGTCGCGACCGCGGTCGGCCAGACGTCGAGGCCGCCGCGCTCGCCATGGACCTGGAACAGCGCGACCGAGGGGCCGAGGTCGTCCGACCGCATCAGCCGCATCGAGGCCGCGCCCGCGCCGGGATCGTTCTTCGCGGTCCAGTCGGTGACGACCGTCTTGCCGGCGAGGTCGCTTCCCTCGCCCGCGAAGCCCGCCGCGACGACCGAATCGAAGGTCTGCACGCAGCGCACGCCGAGCGCGGCCATGTAGGCGGCGGACCGCGTCTCGCGCACGCTGAGGCGGTCGAAGGCGTCGAGCAGGGCGGGTTCGAGCGGCACCTCCTCCAGCAGGCAGTTGACGAGCAGGGTCGCCTTGCCGCGCCGCTTCGCGACATGGAGCGCCGCCACCAGCGCGAGGCCGGAGCCGTGATGGATCGTGCCCTCGCCGTTGACGACGACGGCCTCGACCGTCTCCAGCGCCGCCATGAAGCGCTCGTTCCGCTCCATGGCCGCGATGAGGTCCTCGAAGCGGTCGGCGCCGTCGATGCGGATCTCGTTGACGAAGAACCGCGCCGTCACGGCGTGGCCGAGGCGGCCCAGCATGCGGGCGTGCGCGTCCGACACCGCGCGGCAGCCCACATGGGCCTTGGTGGCGGTGTCGTTGCACAGCATGACCTTCATGCGCGGCGGTCTCCGTTTGCGGGCGGCCGCTCATAGCACGCCCCGCGTGACGCGTGGATCGCGCGCCGGCGCTCGCTTGTGCTCCCCACAACCGCCATGATATCGCGGCAGATGAGAGGCGGACCGGCAGGGCGACGATCCGCCGGGGCCGCAGAGCGGGCGCCGTACGGCCGAGGCCGCGCGTGCATCACGCCCGCGCCGGCGCCCTGGGCGCCCAGGTGAGGATGCCGCCATGACGACGACCGACAGCACGATACCGCCCGTCACCTTCATCATCGAATGGGAGAACGCCATCGATGTGGAGGACGAGTGGGCCAAGAAGGCCATGTCCTCGTTCCAGAACGAGCTCGAGACCAACCAGCACCGAATGGCCGCCAAGCCGCGGATCATGTACCTCTACGACGACGGCGCGGTTCAGGCCTCGACCATCCAGGGCGTGATCGACGAGGTCGCCCCGAAGCTCAAGGACCTCGCGACGCTCGAGATCGTGCCGGCGCCGGGCATGACCTACTACAAGCTCAAGAATTTCGGCGTCTCGCGCACCGACACCGAGCTCGTCGTCATGCTCGACAGCGACGCCGGCCCGCAGCCGGGCTGGCTCGAGAACCTGCTGAAGCCGTTCGCCGATCCGGAGATCATGGCGGTCGGGGGCTTCACCGTGCTCGGCCACGAGGACCTGCTGTCCAAGACCATGGCGCTGAGCTGGATCTTCAACCTGCCGAGCGAGCGGACGAAGACCGAGAAGCGCAAGAAGATCCACGCCAACAACTGCGCCTTCCGCACCGAGTTCTTCCGCCGCAATCCGTTCCCGGACCTGCCCGGTGCGTTCAAGAAGCAGTGCGGCTTCTGGCTCAGGGACATCGAGGCGCGCGGCTACAAATATGTCCGCACCGCCGACGCCATGACGGTGCACGCGCCGCATCCCGGCTACAAGTTCCTGGCCTGGCGCGCCTGGACCACCGGCATGGACCGCGACTTCCAGGCGTTCCACACCGTCACCCAGTCCCGCCTCGGCCGGCTCGGCTACAGCTTCAAGTTCTTCGCGAGCAAGCTGTCGCGCTCGTGGAGCCGCATCCTGTCCAAGGGCGACGAGGTCGACCTGCCGGTGTGGCAGCGTCCGATCGCGATGGCGCTGTCCTTCGCCTACTTCTTCACCGCGCTGCTGGGCGAGCTTTCGAGCGCCGCGACCCGCAGCTTCGGCCCGCTGCCGAAGACCGGCAACAACGAGCCCCCGCGCGCGATCGCCCACGGCCACGGCTGAGGGCGGCGGAGACCGCAGCGCCGCCGACGCCGCTGGATTTTGAGGAAGGCGGCCCACTCTAGGCCGCCTTTTTCTTTCGTCGCCTTCGGACGTCACGACCGATGCGAGGCTCCAAACGCGAGGCTTGAGCGGCCCGCCCTCAGAACCCGCGCTTCACCCAGCGGTCGGTCATGGCGACGCCATGGTCGAGGTCCGCGGGGAAGTCGAGTTCGCCCCAGTCGAGTCCTTGGATCGAGCGCACGCCCACATTGCCGTGGTAGCGCGCGATGCCGTCGATCGCCGACAGGTACCAGCGCTTCAGGCCGTCCTCGTTGCGCAGCAGGCGCTCGATCTCGGCCACGAAAGAGCGTCCGCCTTCGCGGGTGAAGCGCAGGAAGCCGATCGACTCGCCCGTCACCATGTCGAGCGGCAGCGTCTTGCCGATCGCGAGCAGACGGTCGCCGTCGGCGCGCACCTTCATGTCGTCGGTGTCGTAGTCGTCCTTGACGTCGATCGTGACCGTGATCGGCGCCGTCGCCGGGCTTTCGAGCACGCGGGCGGCGATCTCGGGCGCGATCAGCGTGTCGCCGTTCAGGATCATGAACTCGTCGGCCATCTCGTGGCGGGCGATCCAGCAGCTCGCGAGGTTGTCGGCGAGCTCGAAAAACGGGTTGTGCGTGGTTCTCAGCCGTGCGCCGGGCAGGTCGATCTCGTCCAGCGCGGCGGCGACCTTGTCGGCCTCGAAGCCGGTCACGACGACGACGTCCATCACGCCCGCCGCATGCAGCGCGCGCACCTGCCATTCGAGCAGGCTGCGCCCCGAGAACGGGATCAGGCACTTGGGCGTCTCGGCGGTCAGCGGCAGCAGCCGCCGCCCCTGTCCCGCGCTCAGGATGATGGCTTTCACGCGCCGTCCCTTTCGACGATTTCGGTCTTCTCGATCGCGATCCCGAAGCCGGCGAGGCCGACGAACTGGCGCTCGTGGCCGGCGAGCAGCGAGATCTTGCGGACGCCGAGGTCGCGCAGGATCTGCGCGCCGACGCCGATCTCCCGCCACCGCGCCTGGCGCTGGCGGGCGGACAGGTGCTTCTCGCCCGACGGGTCGGCGGCCGCGGCGTCCGATCCGGCCTGGACGTCGGCGGCGTCGCGCAGCACGGCCGGGTCGCGGATCAGCACGAACACGCCGCGCCGCGTCTCGCTGAAGCGCGCCAGCGCGTTGTCGAGCCAGCCCTTGGAGGTGGCCGGGCCGCGCAGCAGGTCCGAGAGCAGGTGTTCGCGGTGGATGCGGCAGGGCGCCGGCGCCTCGCCCTTCACGTCGCCGACGGTGATGGCGAGATGCTGGGTCTGCTCGAACGGCGTCTCGTAGATCGAGACCACGGCGTCGAGGCCGTTGATGCGGCGCTCGAAGCTGTCGACGCGGCGCACGAAGGTCTCGCGCCGCGAGCGGTGGTCGATCAGGTCCTCGATCGAGATGATCTTCAGCCCGTGCTCGCGCGCGAACGGAACGAGCTCCGGCAGGCGCTTGACCGTGCCGTCGTCGTTCACGATCTCGGCCAGCACGCCGACGCCGGGAAGGCCGGCGAGGACCGCGAGGTCGACGCCCGCCTCGGTGTGGCCGGAGCGGGTCAGCACGCCGCCCTCGCGCGCGATCAGCGGGAACACGTGGCCCGGCCGCAGGAAGTCGCCGCCGACCGCGTTGTCGCTGGCGAGGCCGCGCACCGTGTTGGCGCGCTCCTCGGCCGAGATGCCGGTGGTCAGCCCGATCTTGTAGTCGACCGACACCGTGAAGGCGGTGCGCATCGGGTCGCGGTTGTTCGCGACCATGGGGGCGAGGTTGAGCTCGTCCGCCCGGTCGGCCGACATCGGCGCGCAGATGATGCCGCTCGTGTGCCGGATCATGAAGGCGAGCTTTTCCGGGGTCGCCTTGGAGGCGGCCATGATCAGGTCGCCCTCGTTCTCCCGGTCGGTGTCGTCCACGACGACCACGAGCTCGCCGGCGGCGATGGCCGCGATCGCGTCGTCGATGCTGTCGAGTTCCATTCCGTCACGCCCTGCTGCGGCACATGCGCCGGCCGCGCCCGCGCGGGGGTCGAATGCACCTTGGGCGGCGAGCGGGTCAAGCCCGGGGCGTCAGCTCACGCAGCTTTCGAGCGCCGAACGCAGCGTCCCGCTGTCGAACGGCTTGGTCACGACCCGCACCGGGCCGCCGTCCACGAGCTCGGGCCGCGGGGTGAAATCGCCGAGGCCGGTGGAGAACACGATCGGCACGCCGGGGCGCTCCCGGCGGAACCAGTCGGCCAGGTCCTCGCCGTCCATGTCGGGGAGGCCAAGGTCGGAGAGGATCAGGTCGACGCGCGGCCCGTCGCGGAACAGGCGCTGGGCGTCGGCCGCGGTGCGGGCCTCGCTGACGCCGTAGCCGAAGCTGCCGAGCAGGTCGACGAGGCTCATGGCGATCAGCGGCTCGTCCTCGACCAGCAGCACCCGCCGGGGCGCGGCGGGCTCCGCGGGGCCGGCCGGCGGCGGGGATTCATCGAGCAGCCGGCGCAGTCGCAGCGAAAGCTCCTCCTTGCGGTAGGGCTTCTCGATCAGCTGCACGTCGGCGTCGATCCGGCCCTGATGGACGATGACGTCCTCGGCGTAGCCGGACATGAACAGCACCTTCAGCCGCGGCCGGGCGACGCGGGCGGCGCGGGCGAGTTCGGGCGGGCTCGGGCTGCCGGGCATCACCACGTCGGATAGCAGGGCGTCGAACGGCGCGGCGTGTTCGAGCAGGGCCGCCGCCTCGACGGTGGTGGCCGCGGTCGCGACCTCGTAGCCGAGCGCAAGCAGGAGGTCGCCGACCGCGCGGCGCACCGCGGCGTCGTCCTCGACCACCAGAATGCGCTCGCCCCGGCCCCGGACGTCGAACGGCGCCGGCTCCTCAGGCTCGACCGGCCGCGTGTCGCTGCCCGGCAGCGACAGCCTCACCATCGTGCCGGCGCCGACCGCGCTCTCGATGTCCATGCGGCCGTGCGATTGTTCGATGAAGCCCTGCACCTGCGGCAGGCCGAGCCCGGTCCCGCGGCCTTCCGGCTTAGTCGAGAAGAAGGGCTCGAACACACGCCCCAGCACCGCCGGCGCCATGCCGTGGCCGGAGTCGGTGACCGACAGATCGATCCAGCGCGCCGCGGGATCGTCGGGGTCGAGCCGGTTGCGGACCGCGATGGTGAGCTTGCCGCCCTCCGGCATGGCGTCCCGGGCGTTAATCGCGAGGTTCAGCACCGCGTTCTCGAGCTGGGTCGGATCGACCAGCGCGGTCCAGGCCGGCTCGTCGCCGGCGATCTCCACCTCGACGGTTTCGCCGAGCGTGCGCTGGAGCAGCTCGGACATGGCGGCGACGAGCGCGTAGACCGCGACCGATTTGGGCGCGAGCGGCTGCCGGCGCGAGAAGGCGAGCAGCTGGCGCGTCAGCTTGGCGCCGCGGGCGGCGCCCTCCATCGCGCCGCGCAGTCTGGCGTCGACGGTCGGCGGCAGGCCGGACGCGCCGGAGGCCGCGAGTTCGAGCGCGAGCAGGTCCAGATTGCCCTTCACCACCTGCAGCAGATTGTTGAAGTCGTGCGCGACGCCGCCGGTGAGCTGGCCGATCACCTCCATCTTCTGGGCCTGGCGCAACTGCTGCTCGGCGCGGCGGCTCTCCGTCAGGTCGCGCGCGGCGCCGACCACGCGGGTCGGAAGGCCTGCGATCGTCACCGGCGTCAGCGTCACCTCGAACACGCGCTCGCCGTCGGGAAGCGTCAAAGTCTCCTCGTAGCGCAGGGGCTTTCCGGATGAGAGGCATCCGGCGATCTGCGCGGTGAGGCGTTCGGCGGCCTCGCCGGGCATGACGTCGCCGAGCGCCATGCCGCGCACGTCGCGACCGCGCAGCGGCAGCGCGCGCATGACGACGCGGTTGAGCGTCTCGACCGTGATGCCGCCGTCGGGCCCGATCGAGACCACGAACACGCCGTCCGGCGTGTTGTCGATGTAGGCGGCGTAGACGGCGTCCACGCCGCGCCGGGCGGCGTCGACGTCGCGCCGCTCCTCGAGCGTCGCCGCAAGCTGCAGGTCGGCGTCGCGAAGCCGCGCGTTCGCTTCGTCAAGCTCCCGCCGCAGCCGCTCGATCTCGGCGCGATCGGACGACGTTTCGGACAGCCCCAATGACACCAGCGACGTCACCCTGCTCATCGACCCGGCGGCCCTCCGCGGCGTGATCCCCCGCAGACGCTGGCCGCGACCGTAGCACAAAATCTGGCGGGGAAAGGGGGCGGGGACGCGCGCGTCGGCGCGAAGCGGGCCCCTCCGGCGTCGGCGCGCCGGCCCCGGCGGTCACGCTTTCGCGAGTTCGGAGTGCGACTTCAGCGCCTTCGCGCCGTCGTCCTGAACCACGAGATAGGCGGGATTGTCGTCGGTCGCCCTGCGGGTGATCTTCGCGCCCTTGATGGTGCGCTGAACCCGCTTCCGGAACACGTCGGTCACCTTGCCCGTCGCCTCGCCCTGGCCCCAGGACCACGACACCTTGGCGCCGACCGCGTAAGCCTTCGTCATCGCTTGCTTCTCCCACAGGCCTTCGCGACGCTCAACGCGGCCGCCGCGCCCGCGTTCCCGAGAGGTCTTCTGGCGATCGCGCGCGGGCTCTATGGTGGGGGCGGCGACATCACCCTATGGAGCGACATGGCCTCCCAATCCACGATCGACCTGCTCGGGCGGCTGCTCGCCTTCGACACCACGAGCCGCAACTCGAACCTCGCGCTGATCGCGGAGGTCGAGGCCTATCTCGACGGGCTCGGCGTGCCGCACGAGCGCGTGACCGACGTCTGCGGGGAGAAGGCGAACCTCTACGCCACGATCGGCCCCGCCGACCGGCCAGGGATCGTGCTGTCCGGCCACACCGACGTGGTGCCGGTCGACGGCCAGACCTGGTCGAGCGATCCGTTCGCGCTCCTGCGTCGCGACGGGCGGATTTACGGCCGCGGCGCCTGCGACATGAAGGGCTTTCTCGCGGTCTGCCTCGCGCTCGCGCCCGAAATGGTGAAGGCCGACCTGAAGATCCCGATCCACTTCGCGTTCTCCTACGACGAGGAGGTCGGCTGCCTCGGCGTGCGCGGGCTGCTGGAGGCGCTGGCGGCGCGGCCGGTGAAGCCGCTCGGCTGCATCGTGGGCGAGCCGACCGACATGCAGGTGGTCATCGGCCACAAGGCCAAGCGCTCGCTCGCCGCCGTCGCGCGGGGCGCGGGCGGGCACTCGTCGCGGGCGCCGGAGTTCGTCAACGCGGTGGAGCACGCCGCGCGGCTGGTGACGGCCGTGACGGAGATCGGCGCGCGGCTCGCCGCCTCCGGCGGCCGCGACGAGCTCTACGACGTGCCGTTCAGCACCGCCCATGTCGGCGTGTTCCACGGCGGCACCGCGCTCAACATCGTGCCCGACGAGGCGACGCTTGAGTTCGAGTTCCGCGTGCTGCCGGAGGAGGACGCCGAAGCGCTGGTCGCGGAGGCGCGCGGCGTCGCGGCCGGGATCGAGGCGGAGATGAAGGCGCGCGATCCCCGGACTTCGCTCGAGGTCCGGATCAAGTCGGAGTTTCCGGGGCTTTCGACGGACCCGTCCGCCGACATCGTGACGCTCGCGAAGCGGCTCGCCGGCCGCAACGACCACGCCAAGGTCGCCTACGGCACCGAAGCCGGCCTGTTCGTGGAGATGGCGGGAATCCCGACCGTGATCTGCGGTCCGGGCTCGATCGGCGAGGCGCACAAGCCGGACGAGTTCGTGACCGAGGCGCAGCTCGCCGCCTGCGAGGCCTTCGTCCGCCGGCTGATCGCGCACTGCTCGGCGTAAGGCGCGCTCGTCAGCCCGAGGCCGGTCCGCGACCGGCGACCGCGGCGTCCCATCCCGCCATGGCGACGTCGGCGATGCGTTCGAGGTCGGCGGGCGAGGCCCCGTCCCGCGCCTGAATCGACATGCCCTGCTGCACCGCGACGTAGAAGGCCGCGATCGCCTCCGGGTCGGCGTCGGCCGGGATCTCGCCGTCCTGCTGTCCGCGGCGCAGGCGCTCGGCCAGCCGCGCGCGCCCGGCGGCGCGCCGCTCCCGCAAGTCGCGGCAGGTCGCCTCGCTCGCGCCGACGGCGTTGACCGCCGAGAAGGTGACCATGCAGCCGGCCGGATAGCCCTCGGTCGCCAGGGAGGCGGCGCTTTGGCGCAGGAACGCCGACATCGCTTCGCGCGCCGTCGCCGCCGTGTTGATCGCGGCCGCGAGGGGCGCGCCCTCCGTGCGCTCGAAAAGGCCGACCGCCTCTCCAAAGAGGGCGTCCTTCGAGCCGAAAGCGGCGTAGAGGCTCGGCGCGGCGATGCCCATCGCCGCGGTCAGGTCGGCGATCGACGTCGCCTCATAGCCTTTCGTCCAGAATTCCCGCATCGCCGCCGCGAGCGCCGTGTCGCGGTCGAAGCTGCGCGGGCGTCCTCGCTCCGCCATGGGTCGAGACCGGCTCCTTTTGTTACGATCGATATATAATTGTCTTGACGCCCTGCGGCAACGCTCATATTTCCGTATCGATCGATCCATAAATGGAGGCGGCGATGTCCGCGCAGGTTCAGAACGGCCGGCTCGCCGGCAAGAAGGCCCTTGTCACCGGCGCCAGCCGCGGCATCGGCGCCGCGATCGCGAAGCGCCTCGCCGCCGAAGGCGCGGACGTCGTCATCACCTATGAGCGCTCGGCCGAGAAGGCGGAGGCGATCGCCGCGGAGATCCGGGGGCTCGGCCGCAAGGGCGTCGCGATCCAGGCCGACGCCGCGGACCCCGCGGCCACGCAGGCCGCGGTCGAAACGACGGTCGCCGAGCTCGGCGGGCTCGACATCCTCGTCAACAACGCCGGCATCGCGCGCGGCGGCCTGATCGGCGACATGACGCTCGAGGACATCCGGGCGACCCTCGACGTCAACCTGCTCTCGGCGATCGTCGCGTCGCAGGCGGCGGCCAAGCATCTGCCGGACGGCGGCCGGATCATCTCGATCGGCTCCTGCCTTGGCGAGCAGGTCGGTTCCGCCGGCATCGCGGTCTATTCCGCCAGCAAGGCCGCTCTGGTCGGCTTGACCAAGGGCCTCGC
The DNA here is from genome assembly GCF_027922325.1 of Methylopila turkensis. GTDB lineage: Bacteria > Pseudomonadota > Alphaproteobacteria > Rhizobiales > Methylopilaceae > Methylopila > Methylopila turkensis. Next base: position 735,558 of record NZ_BSFL01000002.1, on the reverse strand, counting down.
CCGCGATCTCGGGCCGCGCCGGATCACGGTCAACGTGGTGCAGCCCGGCCCCGTCAACACGGACATGAATCCGCAGGATGGCGATCAGGCCCCCGCGATGCTTTCCGGCATGGCGATCAAGGAGTACGGCCAGCCCGACGACATAGCCGGCGCGGTGGCCTGGCTCGCGAGCGCCGAAGGGCGGTACGTGACCGGAGCGCGCATCACGCTCGACGGCGGCGTGAACGCCTGAGCGCGGTCCCCCGGAACGCGATCGGCCCGGGCGGCGTCTCGCCGTCCGGGCCGATCGGAGCGCAAGCGGGGCGGCGTCAGTACCCGAGGGCGGCCTCGAGCGGGCCTTTGGGCAGCGGCACCAGGAACCAGACCTCGAACATCAGGAAGCTGATGAACGAGACGCCGAAGGCGACGGCCAGCGCCTTCCAGATCGGAAACCGCCCGACGAAGATCATGAAAGCGGCGATGTAGATCGCCGACGACACGTAGATCCCGATCCAGCTGATCGCGAACACGAACACGACCGCCGGCACGAAAATCGCGCACATGCGCAGGAAGCCGGGCACGCTGGTCATGGTGCGAGCCTCCTCGCCCTCGGGCTTCGGCAGCGCGCGGGCGAGGTTGACGAGGCTCGCGATCCCCATCACGACGGCGATGTAGAACGGGAAATAGCCGGGCGCCGGTCCCTCGTTCGGCAGCCACGCGAAGCCGAGGCGGTGGCTGTCGACGATGACGATGGCGCTCGTGAGCAGGAACAGCAGCGCGACGCCGATGTCGGCGGCCCGCATGCTTACAAGCGGCTTTTCGGCCTCAACGTCGTGGATCTGGTCCGGATCGATCGCGCTCATCTGTGACTTCCGCCCCCTGTCTTCGTCCGTTGCGCCCCCCGCCCGCGCGGCGAGGGGCCGTTCTCCATCGCTGGCGTCAGCGCGCCGCCGCCACGAAGCCGGCGCCGGTCATCAGCTCGCGATGCCGGGCTTCGGCGCTGGTCAGCCACGCCTCGTACTCGGCGCCGGTCATGGTGGTCTGGTTGAAGGCGCCCTTCTCCATGAACTCCTTCCACTCCGCCGTCTCCATCACCTTCTTCAGCACGCCCTCGTAGTAGGCGACCTGCTCCGGGGTGGCGTTCTTGGTGGTGAAGATGCCGCGGAGCATCTGGTACTCGATCGGCAGGCCGGACTCCGTGCAGGTCGGAACGTCCGACCACGACTGCGACTCCGTCACCTTGTTGGTGTAGGTCGAGCGCGCCTTGTCGAAGATGCAGAGCGGGCGGAGCTGCCCGCCGCGCCACTGGGCCACCGCCTCGATCGGATTGTTGACCGACGAGTTGACGTGGCCGCCCACGAGCTGGACCGCGACCTTGCCGCCGCCGTCGTAGGGCACGTAGGTGAACTTCTTGCCGCCGGTCTCCTTCTCGATCGCGACGGTGATGATCTGGTCTTCCTGCTTGGACCCGGTGCCGCCCATCTTGAACGCCCGGTCGTCGCCGGCCTTCACGGCGTCGATGTAGTCCTTGGCGGTCTTGTAGGGCTCGTTTGCGTTCACCCACAGGATGAACTGGTCGAGCGCCATCATCTTCACCGGCTTCATGTCCTTCCAGTTGAAGGGCGTGCCGGTGCCGAGCGGGGTGGTGAACAGGTTCGACAGCGTGATGATGATCTTGTGCGGGTCCGCCGCGCTGCCCTTCATTTCGAGGAAGCCTTCGGCGCCCGCGCCGCCGCCCTTGTTCACCACGATCAGCGGCTTCGACATCAGTTCGTGCTTCTGGATCACGCCCTGAATGAAGCGCGCCATCTGGTCCGCGCCGCCGCCGGTGCCGGCGGGGATGATGAGCGTGACCGGCTTCGTCGGCTCCCAGGCCAGCGCGGGGGCGGCGAGCGCCGCGAGGCCCGCGGCGAGGCCGAGACGCGCGGCGACCGTCTTCAACGTCTTCATGCGCATGACGTCCATCTCCCTTAACGAGCCGCTCTGACGCGGCTTCTTGGATTGAGGAGGCCCCGGCGGCTCAGGCCGCCGACGCCGTCCGGCCGGATTTTCCGAAGCGCGCCATCAGGCCCGAGACCAGCGGCCAGAAGGCGAGGATGACGCCGAGCGTCATGATCGAGCCCGACAGCCAGTTGGACCAGAACACCGTCACGTCGCCCTGGCTCACAAGCATCGCCTGACGGAACGAGCTCTCGGCCTGGTCGCCCAGCACGAGCGCGAGGACGAGCGGCGGCAGCGGGTAGCCGAGCTTGGTGAAAAGATACCCCATGACGCCGAAGACGAGCATCATCCACACGTCGAACATGGCGTTGTTCACGGTGTAGGCGCCGATCGCGCAGATCACGACGATGACCGGCGCGATGATCGAGAACGGCACCCGCAGGATCGCGGCGAACAGCGGCACGCAGGTCAGCACCATGATCAGGCCGACGACGTTGCCGAGATACATCGAGGCGATCAGGCCCCAGACGAAATCCTTCTGCTCGACGAACAGCAGCGGTCCGGGCTGGAGGCCCCAGATCAGCAGGCCGCCCAGCAGCACGGCCGCGGTGGGCGAGCCGGGAATGCCGAGGGTCAGCATCGGCAGCAGCGCGGCGGTGCCGGCGGCGTGGGCCGCGGTCTCCGGCGCCACCACGCCCTCGAGCTCGCCCTTGCCGAAATTATTGCCGTTCTTGGAGAACCGCTTGGCGAGGCCGTAGCCCATGAAGGAGGCCGGCGTCGCGCCGCCCGGGGTGATGCCCATCCAGCAGCCGACGATGCAGCTGCGCAGGAAGGTGAAGAACATCTTCGGAAGCTGGCGCCAGGTGCGGATGACCGCGTCCATCTTCAGCTTGGCGTCGGCGCCGGAGAACTTCAGCCCGTCCTCCATCGAGGTCAGGATCTCGCCAATGCCGAACAGGCCGATGACCGCGACGAGGAACTTGAAGCCGTTCAGCAGCTCGTCGTGCCCGAAGGTCATGCGCAGCGAACCGGTGACGCCGTCGAGGCCGACGCAGGCGAGCGCGAAGCCGAGGCACATCGAGGCGAGCGTCTTGGCCGGAGAGCCGCGTCCCATGCCGATGAAGCTTGCGAAGGTGAGGAACTGAACCGCGAAGAATTCGGCTGGCCCGAAGCGCAGCGCGAACTTGGCGACCACAGGCGCGAGGAAGGTGATGAGCGCGACGGCGAAGATCGCGCCGACGAAGGAGGAGGTGAAAGCCGCGACCAACGCCTCGTCGGCGCGGCCGCGCTGGGCCATGGGATGGCCGTCGAACGTCGTCGCGACCGACCAGGGCTCGCCCGGGATATTGAACAGGATGGCGGTGATCGCCCCGCCGAACAGCGCCCCCCAGTAGATGCTGGTAAGCATGATGATCGCCGAGGTCGGCTCCATCGAGAACGTCAGCGGCAGCAGGATCGCGACGCCGTTCGCGCCGCCGAGGCCTGGAAGCACGCCGATGACGACCCCGAGCGTGATGCCCAGGATCATCAACGCCACATTGTACCACGTAAACGCGACGGCGAAGCCGCCGGCGAGAGCGTAGAGCTCGTCCATGCATATCCTCCCCGAGCGATCGGCGGTCGAGCCTCGAAAGCTTCGTTTCGCCAGTCACCGAGGGACGCTATTCGCGGCCGTCATGGTATGCAATATTCCATTTCTAGGTGCGATGCAGCAATATTCTAAATGATTAGAAGCCGACGCTGAATGAATGCTGACGTACCTGTGGTATACACTTGTCACGCAATCGCGAGGGGTGGAGCGGGCGCCGCATGTCGGAGAACGGACTCGAACTGCAGCCGATCGAGGGTCTGCAGAGCCTCAAGGCGCGCACCTACGAGGCGCTGAAAACCGCGATTTTCGAGATGAATCTCTACGACGAGAAGGCCCAGCTCAAACTGGACGAGCGCGCGCTCGCGCTGAAGTTCGGCGTCAGCCGCACGCCGCTCCGGGAGGCGCTGGCGCAGCTCGAGCAGGAGGGTCTGGTGCGCACGGCGCCACGGCGCGGCATCTTCATCGTGCGCCGGACCAAGGCCGAGATCCTGGAGATGATCACCGTTTGGGCCGCGCTCGAAAGCATGGCGGCCCGTCTCGCGACCGTGGTCGCGCGCGACGCCGAGATCGCCGCCCTGCACGGCCTGACCGACACGTTCTCGAGCGCCGACGTCGACGCCCACATGGGCGAGTATTCGGACGCCAACATCCGCTTCCACGCCGCCATCATCGCTCTGTCGCGGTGCAAGCTGATCGCGGACATCACGAGCGGGCTGTTCATGCATGTCCGCGCCATCCGGCAGCGGACCATCGTCGAGGCGGACCGCGCGCGGCGTTCGATCATCGATCACAAGGAGATCGTCGAGGCGCTGGAGGCGCGCAACGGCGAACGCGCCGAACGCCTAGTGCGGGAGCACACGCTCCGGCTCCGGGACCACGTCGAGCGCTACGTCACGATCGACTGAAGCGGCGGCGCGCGCCGCCGCAAGGCCCGGGCGGGCCCGGGCGGCGCGCGCCGGAGGTCAGTGCGAGGCGTCAGCGGACGCCGAGCAGCTCCACGTCGAACACCAGGGTCGCGTTCGGCGGGATGACGCCGCCGGCGCCGCGCGCGCCGTAGCCGAGCTCGGCCGGGATGGTCAGCGTGCGCTTGCCGCCGACCTTCATGCCGGCGACGCCCTCGTCCCAGCCCTTGATCACCTGGCCTGCGCCGAGGCGGAAGGCGAACGGGTCGCCGCGGTCGCGCGACGAGTCGAACTTGGCGCCCTTGGCGCCGTTCTGGTCCAGCCAGCCGGTGTAGTGGACCTGCACCGTCTTGCCCGCCACGGCCTCGGCGCCGGAGCCGACGACCTCCTCCTGGATTTTGAGCCCGGAAGGCAGCGTCTTGGTTTCGGCGGCGGATGCGGAAAGGGTCATGGCGAGGGTCAGGGCTCCTGTGGCGAGGGCGAGCGAACGGATCATCAGACGGCTCCTCCTTCACGCCGCCGCGCGCGTGCCGGCGCGGTCGGCCGGCGGGTTATAGCGCGGTCGACTGGCGTTCAAACAGGGACGGCCGAAGCCGGGGAGAATCAGCCCGCGCGGGCCGCCGCAAGGCTCAGCATGCTTTCCTGAACCACGCGCTCGTGGCTCTCGGCATGGCTCTTGACCCGGTACTGCGGCTCCAGGTCGTCGCGCATCGCGGGGAGCAGGCGGACGATCTCGACCACGCCGCCGGAGCGGCCGACGCTGCTGGGCGACAGCTCGAGACGCTGTCCAATTTTGTATTTGTGGGATTCTGACATGAAGTCTTGTACCATGCCGCGCAGGGTTTGACAGCATCCGCGGACAGGCGCCGAAAATAAATCGCCCTCGGGGCTCACGGGAACTCCGGACCGCGCGCGCTTGATAATTTCGCCGCACGGCCTATGTTGCGCATGAATTTTTCGCGCGCTTTCGTGAAATTTTCCGCCTGACGCGCTCCGCTGTCGGGCTTTCATCGCCTTTTCCGAGGGCGTCCACCGCGCGATGGCTGACCGGCGCGCGGGTCGAGCGCATTTTCCTCCGCGCCCGTCCCCTTCCGCCGGACCGCCGCCCGCCGCAAGCCAAGGAGATCACGTGCAGGTTCTCGTACGCGACAACAACATCGAGCAGGCGCTCAAGGCCCTGAAGAAGAAGATGCAGCGCGAAGGCGTCTTCCGGGAAATGAAGCAGCGCAAGGCCTATGAGAAGCCGTCCGAGAAGCGCGCCCGGCAGAAGTCCGAGGCGGTGCGCCGGGCTCGCAAGGTCGCGCGCAAGGCCGCGCAGCGGGAGGGGCTGATCCCCGGTCCGAAGAAGAAGCCGCGGCCGATGGGACGTCCCCGCGCCGGCGGCGCGCCCACGTCGGATGCGGTGCGTCCGGCGGCCGCCATCGGCGGCTGAACCCCGGCCACGTTCCAGATGTCGAGGCCCCCTTCCGCCCCGCGGGAGGGGGCTTTTTCGTGCGCGGCCGGAGCCCACGTGACGCTGGGGCGGCGCGTCGCTATATCAGGTGCGAACCCTCGATCGGCCGCCCGTCGCGCGCGGCCCGCCTGACGCCCCCGGAGGCCTTATGTCGTCCGCATCCGACAAGACGCCCGTCACCGTGCTCACCGGCTATCTCGGCGCCGGCAAGACCACGCTGCTCAACCGCATCCTCTCGGAGCCGCACGGCAAGAAATACGCCGTCATCGTCAACGAGTTCGGCGAGATCGGCATCGACAACGACCTCGTCGTCGGCGCCGACGAGGAAGTGTTCGAGATGAACAACGGCTGCATCTGCTGCACCGTGCGCGGCGACCTGATCCGCATCCTCGAAGGCCTGATGAAGCGGAAGGGCAAGTTCGACGCGATCATCGTCGAGACCACCGGCCTCGCCGACCCCGCGCCGGTCGCGCAGACCTTCTTCATCGACGAGGAGGTCGGCCGCAAGGCCCGGCTCGACGCCGTCGTCACCGTCGCCGACGCCAAGTGGCTGACCGACCGGCTGAAGGACGCGCCCGAGGCCAAGAGCCAGATCGCCTTCGCCGACGTGATCCTGCTCAACAAGACCGACCTGGTCTCGGGCGAGGAGCTGGAGGAGGTCGAGGCCCGCATCCGCGGCATCAACCCCTACGCCCGCATCATCCGCACGGTGAAGAGCGCCGTCGCCCTGGACGAGGTGCTGGACAAGGGCGCGTTCGACCTCGACCGCATCCTCAGCATCGAGCCGGCCTTCCTGGAGGCCGACGACCACGACCATCACCATCACGGCCATGATCATGGTCATGACCACCACCATCACGAGCACGGGCCGGACTGCGGCTGCGGCCACGACCATCATCATGACCACGGGCATGAGAAGCACGACCACGGCGCGCACGCGCATGGCGGCCTGAAGCACTACCACGACGAGACCATGCAGTCGGTCGCGCTTGAGATCCCGGGGGAGGTCGATCCCAACAAGTTCATGCCCTGGGTCAACGCGCTGGCGCAGTCCGACGGCCAGAACTTCCTGCGCTGGAAGGGCATCCTCGCGTTCAAGGGCGAGGACCGCCGCTTCGTGTTCCAGGGCGTGCACATGATCCTCGACGGCGACCTGCAGCGCGAGTGGAAGGCCGACGAGGCCCGCCGCTCCAAGCTGGTCTTCATCGGCAAGGAGCTCGACGAGGCGAAGCTGCGCCGCGAGTTCGAGGCCTGCGCGGCCTAAAAAACCGCGGCGCTCCGTGTCCCGGCGTCGAGCCGGGGCCGGCGCCCGACAGCGTTCCGCACGTCATTCGAGCGGCGCCCGCGCGGCTTTCCCGCCGGCGGCGTTTCTGGGTCCCGGCGCTAAGGCCGGGACGCGAGGCCTGAGTTTTTCCCCCTATGTCCATGCCCATCGAAGCCGGTTACCCCTCCCTCTCCGACCGCGTCACGACGGTCGAGGCCGGGGCCTATGTGGTCGCGGCGACGTTCCTCGGGGACGCGGCCGTGTTCGCGCTTGGCGACGGTTCGGTGCTGTTCTCGGGCGAGGACGGCGACACCCGCGCGCCTGCCCATGACGGTGGCGTGCTGTGCGCGGCCGTCGCGCCGGGCGTGCTCGTCACCGGCGGCGACGACGGCAAGGCGTTGCGCTTCAAGGCGGGCGCCGCCCCGGAGACCGTCGGCGAGGCTCAGGGCTGGATCGACGCGGTGGCGATCGGACCGGACGGCGCGGTGGCGTGGTCGTCGGCTAAGAAGGTGTTCGCCCGCGACGGCAAGGGCGGCCTCCGCACCTACGAGGCCCCCTCCGCCGCGCGCGGGCTCGCCTTCGCGCCCAAGGGCTACCAGCTCGCCGTCGCGCGCTACAACGGCGTCTCGCTCTGGTTCCCGCGCGCCGAGGGCGCGCCGAAGGAGCTGTCCTGGAAGGGGAGCCATGTGGACGTCACCTTCGCCCCCGACGGCCGCTTCGTGGTGACGACCATGCAGGAGAACGCGCTGCACGGCTGGCGCGTCGCCGACGGCGCGCACATGCGCATGTCGGGCTATCCCGGCAAGGTGCGCTCGCTCGACTGGACCGCGGACGGCAAGTGGCTCGCCTCCGCCGGCGCCGACGCCGCCATCATCTGGCCGTTCCAGGCCAAGGACGGGCCGATGGGCAAAGCGCCGAAGGAGCTCGGCGTCCGGCCCTCGCGGGTCGCCCGCGTCGCGGCCCACCCCAAGGCGCCCGTGATCGCGCTCGGCTACGAGGACGGCTGCATCCTGCTGGTGCGGATGGCCGACGGCGCCGAAATCCTGGCGCGCCCCGCGCTCGCCGGCGGCCCCGTCACGGCGCTCGGCTGGGACCGTATCGGATCCCGCCTCGCCTTCGGGACCGAGGACGGCGCGGCGGGCGTGGTCGCGCTGCCGGAAGGCTGAGAATGGCCCGCCCGCGCGTCGCGATCATCGGCGCCGGAATGGCGGGTCTCGCCGCGGGCCGCGCGCTTGTCGACGCCGGCTTCGCCGTTCAACTGTTCGACAAGGGCCGCGCCCCCGGCGGCCGGTTGTCCTGGCGCCGCGGGGAGGCCGCAAGCTTCGACCACGGCGCTCAGTATGTCCGCGCCAAAAACGAGGCGTTCGCGATCTACCTCGAGGCGGCCGAACGCGCCGGCTGCGCCGCGCGCTGGCCGGAGGCGGAGGCCGCGCGCGGCGACGGACGGCCCGCCTATGTGGGCCTGCCCGGCATGAGCGGCCTCGTCGGCCCGATCGGCCGGGGCCTTGATGTGGCGAGCGCCACGCAGGTCGGCGACGCCAGCCGCTCCGACGACGGGTGGCGGCTCGCCGACGCGCACGGCGCCGGGCTCGGCCGCTTCGACGCGCTGGTGGTTGCGATCCCCGCCCCGCAGGCGCTCGGCCTGTTCGAAGGGCATCCGCTCGCCGATCCGCTGCGGGACGCCGCCTACGCGCCATGCTGGACCGCGATGTTCGCCTTCGGCCAAGGCGTCGAGCTTCCGCAGATCGAGCGCGACGACGACGGCCCGCTCGCGTGGGTCGCGCATGACGGCGGGAAGCCGGGCCGCGGCGGCGCGGCGACGCTGGTCGTCCAGGCCGGGCCGGACTGGTCCGCCTCGAACCTCGAACGTTCGCGCGAGGAGGTCGCGGCAGACATGCTCGCGGCGCTGCGGGCGCGACATCCCGCCCTGCCGGCGCCGGCGCAGGTCGACGCGCACCGCTGGCGCTTCGCGCAGGTGATCCGGGCGATCGGCGCGCCTTGCGTCGTGGAGGCCGACGCCGGCCTCGCCTTCTGCGGCGACTATTGCCTTGGACCCCGCGTGGAGGCCGCATTCGACAGCGGCCGCGCCGCGGGCTCCGCGCTCGCCCGCCTGCTGGGCTGAACGCGACCGCGGCTGCGAGATCAATCTTCGCACACGCGGGAACCGGCTGCGGCGGCTTGCGTTTCCCCAGCTTGATCCAGAGAGCGTGGGGGTTCGCATGAACGAGGCGGTGACGCTCGTGGAAAGCGCGGCCGATCGGCTGTCCTGGCTGCCGGATTGGGGCGCGAGCCTGATCCTGTTCGTCATCGGCGCGGCGGTCGCCGTCGGCGCCCATCGCCTCGCGTTTCGCATGCTGACGACGTTCGTGGCCGACCGCAGCCTGTTCTGGCGTTCGCTCGTGTCTCGCACACGCGGTCCGACGCGCTTGGCGGCGCTAATCCTCTCCCTGTCGATCGTGTCGTCCGCGGCGCCGCTCAGCGACGGCCAAAGCGACGCCATCCGGCACGGCCTGCTGGTGGCCTTCATGATCCTGGTCGGCTGGACGGCGACGACGGCGCTGCACATCTGGACCGTCATCTATCTCAGGAAGTTCAAGCTCGACTCCGAAGACAACCTGCTGGCGCGCAAGCACCTGACGCAGATGAAGATCTTCGAGCGCGCCGGCGTCACCCTGCTTGTCGTCGTCACCATCGGCGCCGCCCTGATGACCTTCGACGGCGTGCGGCAATACGGCGTGTCGCTGCTCGCCTCCGCCGGCGCCGCGGGCCTCATCCTCGGCCTCGCCATGCAGCCGGTGCTCGCCAACCTGGTGGCCGGCATCCAACTCGCGATCACCCAGCCGATCCGGCTCGACGACGCCATCGTGGTGGAGAACGAGTGGGGCTGGGTCGAGGAGATCACCGCGACCTACGTCGTGGTGCGACTGTGGGATTGGCGGCGGCTGGTGCTGCCGCTGAAGTACTTCATCGAGAAGCCGTTCCAGAACTGGACCCGCGAGGGCGCCTCCATCATCGGAACGGTGATGCTCTATGTGGACCACGCCGCGCCGATCGCGCTGATGCGGGAGAAGCTCGAGGAACTGGCCAGGGCGAGCGCGCTCTGGGACGGGCGGGTGGTCAACCTGCAGGTCTCCGACGCCATGGAGCACGTCATCCAGGTGCGCCTGCTGGTCTCCGCCGGCAGCTCTCCCCGGGCCTGGGACCTCCGCTGCGAGATGCGGGAGAAGATGATCGGCTGGCTCGCCGAGGAGCACCCTCACGCGCTGCCGCGCTTGCGGGCGGACATGGGCCGCCAGCCCACGTCCGATCCGCATCAACGCCCGGCTCGCGAGAGCGCGCGGGAAAGCCTTGCTCCGGCGACGCCCGCGGCCCCGCGCCGCGCGCGCCAGCCGGCGCGCGCCTGATCGTCAGGCGCGGGTGACGGCGTCTGCGTCGATGTCCTCGATCCGCACCGCGCCGACCTGCTTCATGATGGTCTCGAACTCGCGCTGCATGATGGTCAGCACCGCGGCGACGCCGGGCTCGCCGAAGGCCGCGAGGCCCCAGCAATAGGGCCGGCCGATGCAGACCGCGGTCGCGCCGAGCGCCAGCGCTTTTAGGACGTCGGTGCCGCGCCGGAAGCCGCCGTCGATCAGGACGGGGACCTTGCCGTTCACCGCCTTCAGCACCTCGGGGAGCGCGTCGATGGTCGGGTAGAGGCTCTCCTCCGCGCGGCCGCCGTGGTTCGAGACGATGATGGCGTCGACCCCGTGCTTCAGCGCCTCCTCGGCGTCCTCGTGGGTGACGATGCCCTTCAGCACCAGCTTGCCCTTCACGATCTTGCGGAGCCGGTCGACATAGTCCCAGGTCATGCCGGTGCCGTAGAGGTTCGTGACCTTCGTGACGTCGAGGTCGTCGAACATCGGCTTGCGGCTGACCTCGTTGACGAAGCCGCCGCCGTGGCAGTCGGTGCAGGTGCGGCTGTCCTCGCGGCGCAGGCGGAACAGCGTCTCGGTGTTGCGGCCGCCCTGCCGGTCGACGGTGAGCACGATGGCCGGCGCGCCGGCGGCCTCCGCGCGCTTCACCAGCGCCTCCGTCACGGCCCAGTCGTCGGTTGGGTAGAGCATGTACCAGACCGGCGCGCCGCGGGCCTCGGTGACGTCCTCGATCGAGGTGGAGCCCACCGTCGACAGGATCACGCCGTTGCCCTTGAGCTTGGCCGCCTTCGCGACCGCGCTCTCCGCCTCCGGGTGGAACGCGCCCTGGCTTGAGACCGGCGCCAGCATGATCGGCGTGCCGAACTTCTGGCCGAAGATCGTGACGCTGGTGTCGATCTTGCGGACGTCGATCAGGCGCCGCGCGCGGATGCGGATGCGCGAGAAGGCCTCATGGTTGGCCTTGAGCGTCAGGTCGCCGTCGACGCCGCTCGCGAGGTAGCCGTAATGGGCCGGCGGCAGCGCCTTCTTTGCGGCGGGCTCGAAGTCGAACACGTTCAGCGCCTGCTCCGGCGCCGAGATGATCCCGTCCGCGGTCGCCTGCTGGGGCGCGCGCAGCACGTCGTAGCTCTGCGCGAAGGCGTCGGTGGAGCCGGCCGTGAGCGCAGCGGCGAGCGCGCTCATCGCGGTCGGCGTCATCACCGGGCTCGCGGCGAGGAAGCGCAGAAAGGCGCGCCGGTCGGAGAGTCGCGCGTCGGATGGCTCGGAGGTTTGGATGAGGTCGGACAAGGCGTCGTCTCCATTCGCAGAATTGCGGGAGTCCCGCGCGAATGGCCGGATCGGCGGCGATCGGCGCGGCGGGATTCCGGCCGCCGCTGGCGACGACCGGACGACACAGGCTGTATACGACTAAAGTCTAATCGCAAAGATCAGAATGATTAGAGACCGCAGCCGGTCGCCTTGCAAGCGGAGCGGTTTCCCGGAACCCGGTCAGCGCGCCCGCCGCGCCCGGCGGATGACCCAGATCGCAAGGGCGCCGAAGGCCGCGAAGAAGAAGATGTTGAACCAGGGAATGATGGTGGGGTTCGGTTCGGTGCGGCGGATGTTGATGGCGTTCGGGAACCACGAGAGCAGGTTCACGCGCCAGCCGTATTTGGTGACGATGGCGAGCCCCTTCTCCGAGGCGATCGACGCCGCGACGGCCTGGACGTCGGCGCTGTTGAACTTCAGGTAGAACGGAAAGCCCCAGCCGGTGTCCTCGTTGCGATAGACGTGCGGAGCCTTGGTCTCCGCGTCCTCGGCGAAGATGTAGTAGACGTCCCGCCCCGTCTGCGGGCGGTCTCCGCCCTGCAGCGGCCTGCCGCTCATGTCGACCCGGCGGTTCTCGACCCCGATGATGCGCACCACGTCGTGCCGCGGCAGGTAGTAGTGCAGGAACGCCGCGCCCGGCAGCACCGCGAGCAGGGCCACGACGGCGATGATCACGCGGGTGCGGTCGAACATGGGACGGAGGCTCCTCGGGTCGGGGACGGGCGTCCGTTATGTGGGACGCGGGCGGCGCGCAACAATCGCAGGCGACGGCGAGCGGCCGACAATCCCGCGGTCCGGGCCGTCAATCCAGCCATGCGCGACCACCGTCATCGTTGGCACGGCGCTCGCTTCGCCTTTCGTCGCAATGTGGGCGACAGCGGGAGCGGCGGCATGGGAATGATCGAACTGGTGGTGGCGATGTGCCTGCAGGCGGAGCCCGCGGCGTGCCGGATCACGCGGACCGCGCTCGTGGGCTCGCCGAACTCCTGCGCCTCCGCCGACAGCGAAAGCGTCCGGGAGCCCGGCTGGTACATGGCGCGCTGGACCTGTCGCTGGCGGCGGTGACGGGCGGACGCCGCGTGGCGCCGCGCCCGCCGTTCGCTCACCGCACCAGAAAATTCCGGAACTGCCAGGGGTCGCTCTCGTCGAGGTCCTCCGGGAACAGGCCGGGCCGGTTCTCGAGCGGCGTCCAGTCGGTGTAGTAGCCGTTCACCGGGCCGAGGTAGGGCTTCTGGATTTCGAGGCAGCGCTTGAAGTCCATCTCGTCGGTCTCGACGATGCCCTCGTTCGGGTTCTCGATCGCCCAGACCATGCCGGCGAGGATCGCCGAGGTCACCTGAAGGCCGGTCGCGTTCTGGTAGGGCGCGAGCGTCCGCGTCTCCTCGAGCGAAAGCTGTGAGCCGTACCAGTAGGCGCCTTTGGCGTGGCCGTAGAGCAGCACGCCGAGCTCGTCGATCCCGTCGACCAGCTCGTCCTCGTCGAGCACGTGAAGGGTGTCCTGCACCTTGCCCTCGGCGCCGAACAGCTCGTGCCACGACAGCACCGCGTCGTCGGCGGGGTGATAGGCGTAATGGCAGGTCGGTCGGTAGACGGCCTTGCCGTCCTCCCAGACCGTGAAGTAGTCGGGGATCGAGATCGACTCGTTGTGGGTGACGAGGAAGCCGTACTGCGGCCCCGGCGTCGGGCACCAGGTGCGGACCTTGGTCGCGGCGCCCGGCTGCATCAGGTAGATCGCGGCGGCCTTCGGATCGTCATGCGTCTTCGCGTTCTCGGGCATCCAGGTCTCGTGCGTGCCCCAGCCGAGCTCCGCCGGCTGCAGGCCCTCCGAGATGAAGCCCTCGACCGACCAGGTGTTAAGGAACACGCCGCGCGGCTTCGGGTCGGTGGTGCGCTGGGTGTCGCGCTCGGCGATGTGGACGCCCTTCACGCCGATCTGGCGCAGCAGCGCCGCCCATTCCTCGCGGTTCGTCGGCTCCGGCGTGTTGAGGTTGAGGTCGGCCGCGATGTTGAGCGCCGCCTGCTTCACGAAGAACGACACCATGCCGGGGTTCGCCCCGCAGGTGGAGACGGCGGTGGGCAGGCCTTTCGGGCTGCGGGCGCGCAGATCGAGCGTCATCTGGCGCAGCGCGTAGTTCGAGCGCTCCGACGGGCCCTTGGTCTTGTCGAAATAGAAGCCGAGCCACGGCTCGTTGACCGTGTCGATGTAGAGGACGCCGAGCTCCTGGCAGAGCGCGATCAGGTCGGCCGAGCCGGTGTCCACCGAGAGGTTCACGCAGAAGCCGCGGCCTTCGCCTTTGGTCAGCAGCGGCGTCAGCAGCTCGCGGTAGTTCTCCTTCGTCACATGCTTCTGGATCAGCTCGTAGCCGTGCTTGTCCAGGATGTGCTTGTTGTGGTCGCTCGGGTCGATGAAGAAGAAGCGCTCGCGGTCGAACTCGAAATGCCGCTCGATCAGCGGCAGCGTGCCTCGGCCGATGGAGCCGAAACCGATCATCACGATGGGGCCGTCGATCTTGGCGTACACCGGATGGTCAGACATTTTGGGGCGGCTCCGTCTTTAGGATGATATGGCGGCAAGCCGGGCGATAAAGGCGGATCGGACCGTCAAAATCAACCGCGCGCGACGCCGCTCCGGCGACCTGCGACGTCGCCGGAGCGGCGTCGCGGCGGGCTACAGCCACCGCTTGCGTCTGAAGAAAGCGTAGAGGCCGCCGCAGACCACGGCGATGACGCCGAGGACCACGAAGTAGCCGTAGCGCCAATGCAGCTCCGGCATGTGGTCGAAGTTCATGCCGTAGACGCCGGCGATCGCGGTCGGCGCCGCGAGGATCGCGGCCCATGACGCGAGCTGGCGGGCGATCGCCGTCTGCTGCGCCTGCCCCAGCATCATGCTCGCCTCGAAGGCGAAGGCGAGCACCTCGCGCATCGCGTCGATGTCGTCGCGCGTGCGGTCGATCCGCCCCGTGACGTCGCGGAAGCGCGGCGCCATCTCCGGATCGATCGCGATCACGTCGGAGCGCTCCAGCCGCCGGCACACGTCGAGCAGCGGCGTCGCCGCGGTCCGGAGCCGCAGCAGGTTGCGCCGCAGCCGGTACAGCCGCTCGATCCGGCCCGGCGGCTGCTCGCCCTGCAGCACGTGGTCCTCGATCCGCTCGACCTGCGCCCGGATCTTCTCCAGCACCCCGTCGTAGTTCGAGACGATGAAGTCGAGCAGCGCATAGAGGATGTAGTCCTCGCCGTGCGTCAGCGCGGCGGGCGAGGCCTCGCAGCGCTCCCGCACCGGCGTGTAGGACGAGGACGCGCCGTGGCGGATCGACACGACGTAGCCGCGGCCGACGATGATGTGCGTCTCGCCGAGCGCGAGCTGCCCGTCGACGATCTGCGCCGTGCGCGCCGTGATGAAGCAGCCGTCGCCATAGGTCTCGAGCTTCGGCCGCGGGTGCTCGCGCAGCGCCTGCCGGATCGCGAGCTCGTGCAGGCCGAGCTGCCGCTGGACGCGCCGGAGCAGCGGCTCGGGCGGATCCTTCAGACCGATCCAGACCACGTGGCCGGGACGGGCCGCCCAGTCGCCGGCCTCGTCCACCGCGATCTCGGACAGCCGCCTGCCGTCGGCGTACACCCCCGCCGCGACCAGGCCGGGCTCCGCCCCTGCGGGCGTCGGCGCGTCTGGCTTGGTCTCGGTCATGGGGGCGTCCGGCGGAACGGCGCGGCGGCGGCCGCGCGCAAGGACCCAGAAGCTGTCAGGGACCATGGACGGGGTCCAGTCCTGCGGCGACCGCCGGACCCGGCGCGGGAGCGGCGCGCCGGGTCCGGCGCCAGGACTGCCGCGCGGGACGATCGATCGCCTCTATCGCGCGATTTTACTATCGCATCGAAAAATTATACTGCGCGGCCGTTGGTCACCGGGACGCCGGCGCATTGGCATGCCAGATTCCGCCAGCGCGAAGCCGCCGCAAGCCTCCCTCCGAAAGTCGACCTCGCTTAGGCCGTCGTTTCGAGGGCATCTTGCGGCGTCGTGCGCATGCCCTGCGCGGCGGGCGACCGCGCGCGACCTCCGTCCGGCGGGCGCGGCGCCTACCAGCGAAACTAAAGTCGACCATATCGTGTTAGAAGATTTTCTGAATGACAAGAATAGGTCGACTGAATTACCCGAGACGAGCTGACAGAATGACTGGTTTTGATGTAGCGTGACCAGCTGTCGCATAGTCAATCACTGACCGATGTTTATTTTGCGCGGCAATCACGCGCTTGAGGAGGAAACGATGGCGAGACGCCCCGGTAAGAACTTCCTGTTCGTCCCCGGCCCGACGAACGTTCCGGAGCGCGTGCTTCGGGCCATGATGGTCAGCCAGGAAGACCACCGCTCGCCGATCTTTCCGGAGCTGACCAAGCCGCTCTACGAGGGCCTGAAGAAGGTCTACAAGTCCAAGGACGGCCAGGTCTTCATCTTCCCGTCCTCGGGCACCGGCGGCTGGGAAGCCGCGCTCACGAACACGCTCGCCCCCGGCGACAAGGTGCTGACGGCCCGCTTCGGCCAGTTCAGCCACCTCTGGGTCGACATGGCGCAGCGCCTCGGCCTGGACGTACAGATCCAGGAAGAAGAGTGGGGCACCGGCGCCCACGAGGAGAAGATCGAAGAGGCTCTCGTCGCCGACAAGAACCACGAGATCAAGGCCGTCATGGTCGTCCACAACGAGACGGCGACCGGCGTGACCTCGAACATCGGCGCGATCCGCAAGGCGATGGACGCCGCCGGCCATCCGGCGCTGCTGTTCGTCGACTCGGTCTCGGGCCTCGGCTCGATCGACTTCCGCTTCGACGAGTGGAAGGTCGACTGCGCCGTCTCCGGCTCGCAGAAGGGCCTGATGCTGCCGGCCGGCCTCGGCTTCGTCTGCGTCAGCCAGAAGGCGCTCGGGCTGCGCAAGAACGCGGGCCTGAACAAGGTCTATTTCGACTTCCAGGACCACATCAACACCAACCCCTCCGGCTACTTCCCCTACACGCCGGCGACCAACCTGCTGCACGGCCTGCGCGAGTCGCTCGCCTGCATCGAGGAAGAGGGTCTGGAGAACATCTTCCGCCGCCATCACGTGCTGGCCGAGGCCACCCGCCGGGCCATCGACGCCTGGGGCCTCAAGCTCTGCGCGAAGTCGCCCCGCTGGCACTCCGACACAGTGTCGGCGATCGTGGCGCCGGAAGGCATCGACGCGGCGAAGATCATTCGCCACGCCTATGACCGCTACAACCTGGCGCTCGGCGCGGGCCTCTCGAAGGTCGCTGGCCGCGTGTTCCGCATCGGCCATCTCGGCGACCTGAACGAGCTGATGCTGCTCGGCGCCATCGCCGGCGCGGAGCTGTCGATGCTCGACAACGGCGTGAAGATCAAGGCCGGCTCCGGCGTCGGCGCCGCGCAGGAGTATCTGCGCGACAACCCGATCGAGGCGCAGGCCGCAGCTCCCAAGGCGGCCTGACCGGACATGAATCGACCGGGCGCGCTTGAATGCGCGCGCCCGGTCGGCATTGTTCCGGAGCCAACGAAGCGCCTGACGCACGCCGCGGAGCTCCTTCCGCGCCGGCTGGCGCATGGGGAGCGCAATGACGCACAAGATCGTCTTTCTTGACCGCGAGAGTGTCGACGCCAACGTCCGCGCGCCGAACTTCCCGCACGACTACGTCGAATACCAGTCCACCTGGACGCCCGACGAGATCGTCGAGCGCCTGAAGGACGCCGACATCGCCCTGATCAACAAGGTGCCGATGCGGGCGGACGTGCTGAAGCAGCTTCCCAAGCTGAAGCTGATCGCCGTCGCCGCCACCGGCACGGACGTGGTCGACAAGGCCCAGGCCAAGGCCCAGGGCGTCACCATCTCCAACATCCGCGGCTACGCCTTCAACACCGTGCCGGAGCACGTGATCGGCCTGATCTTCGCGCTGCGCCGCGCGATCGTGCCCTACGCCAATTCGGTGAAGCGCGGCGATTGGAACAAGTCGCAGCAGTTCTGCTACTTCGACTATCCGATCTACGACGTCGCCGGCTCGACCCTCGGCATCGTCGGCTACGGCGCGCTCGGCAAGTCGATCGGCAAGCGGGCCGAAGCGCTCGGCATGAAGATCCTGCCCTACGACGTCTTCCCGCAGGACGGCCTGGTCGATTTCGAGACCGTGCTGACCCAGTCCGACGTCATCACCATTCATGTTCCGCTGACGCCCGACACCAAGAACATGTTCGGGGCCGAGCAGTTCAGGAAGATGAAGAACAGCGCGATCCTCATCAACACCGCCCGCGGCGGGCTGGTGGACGAGCCGGCGCTGCTCGAGGCGCTGAAGTCGGGCGAGATCGGCGGCGCGGGCTTCGACGTGGTGGCGCAGGAGCCCCCGAAGGACGGCAACATCCTGTGCGACGCCGACCTGCCGAACCTGATCGTCACGCCGCACGTGGCGTGGGCGTCCAAGCAGGCGATGCAGATCCTCGCCGACCAGCTGATCGACAACGTCGAGAACTTCGTCGCCGGCAAGCCGACGAACGTCGTGGAGTGAGGCCCGGCGCCGGGCGGCCGCGGCCGCGCCCCCGGCGCTCAACCTTCGACAACATCATCCGCCGAAAGCGCGGACAGGGAAGAACATGACCAAGAAGCTTCTGTTCCAATTCGACACCGATCCGACCCCGAGCGTCTTCGACGTGGTCGTGGGCTATGACGGCGGCGCCGACCACATCACCGGCTACGGCAATGTCACGCCCGAGAACGTCGGCGCCTATGTCGACGGCACGATCTACACCCGCGGCGGCAAGGAGAAGCAGTCGACGGCGATCTTCGTCGGCGGCGGCGACATGGCGGCCGGCGAAGCGGTCTACGATGCGGTCCAGAAGCGGTTCTTCGGACCGTTCCGCGTCTCCACCATGCTGGACTCGAACGGCTCGAACACCACGGCCGCAGCCGGCGTCGCGCTCGCCGTCAAGGCGCTTGGCGGCGACGTCAAGGGCAAGAAGGCCGTGATCCTGGCCGGCACCGGCCCGGTCGGCATGCGCTCCGCCGCGATGCTCGCCATCGAGGGAGCCTCGGTCACGATCGTCGGGCGCGCGCTCGACAAGGCCCAGAAGGCCGCGGCCAACATCGAGAAGCGCTTCAACGTGAAGATCGACGCGGTCGAGGCCAAGTCCGCCGAGGACCGCGCCAAGGCGGTCGCGGGCTCGAACCTCGTGTTCTCCGCCGGCGCGATCGGCCTCGAGCTGCTGGCCGAGGACGTCTGGAAGTCGGAATCCTCGATCGAGATCGTGGTCGACTACAACGCCCAGCCGCCGCTCGGCATCGGCGGCATCGACGCGATGGACAAGGCGAAGGAGCGTCACGGCAAGCTGGCGCTCGGCGCGCTCGGCCTCGGCGGCCTGAAGCTCAAGCTGCACCGCACGCTGATCGGCAAGCTGTTCGAGGCGGCGGACCAGTCCTTCGACGCCCACGAGATCTACGCGCTCGCGAAAGAGATGGCGTGATGGCGCGCGAACAGACCCTCGGCGTCTTCCTCGACGAGCTCGCGAGCGAGGCTCCGACGCCCGGCGGCGGCGGCGCGGCCGCGATCTCCGGGGCCATGGGCGCGGCGCTGGTGTCGATGGTGGCGAACCTCACCGTCGGCAAGCCGAAATACGCCGAGGTCGAGGAGCAGGTGAAGGCGGTGCTGGCGAAGTCCGAGGCGCTCCGCGCCAAGCTCACCGACGCCGTCGCCGACGACGTCAAGGCGTTCGACGCCGTGATGGGAGCCTACGGGCTCCCGAAGGGCGAGGACGACGCGGCCAAGGCCGCGCGCACCGCCAAGATCCAGGCGGCGCTGAAGGAGGCGACCGACGTGCCGCTGGAGGCCGCGCGGCTCTGCCGCGAGGCGATCGAGCTGTCGGCGGAGATCGCCGAGATCGGCAACCTCAACGTCATCTCGGACGCGGGCGTCGCCGTGCAGTCGGCCTATGCCGGCCTGATGAGCGCGGCGCTCAACGTCCGCGTCAACGCCAAGTCGATCAAGGACCGCGACTTCGCGGAAGCACGGCTCGCCGAGCTTGAGACCCTGATCGGCGAGGCCACCGCGCTCACCGCCAAGACCTACGAGCTCGTCAAGTCCAAGCTGGCGTGAAGACCGGCGCCGAGCTCGCGACAGACCCGAAACGCAAGGAGGATCGTGATGGACGTTCACGAGTACCAAGCTAAGGAGCTTCTCGCGAGCTTCGGCGTCGCCGTGCCCAAGGGCGCGGTCGCCTTCAGCCCGGACCAGGCGGTCTACGCCGCGACCGAACTCGGCGGATCGTTCTGGGCCGTGAAGGCTCAGATCCACGCCGGCGCGCGCGGCAAGGCCGGCGGCGTCAAGCTCTGCCGCACCTACAACGAGGTGCGGGACGCCGCCAAGGGCATGCTCGGCAAGCGCCTCGTCACGATCCAGACCGGGCCGGAAGGCAAGCCGGTCCAGCGCGTCTACGTCGAGGCGGCGGACCCGTTCGAGCGCGAGCTCTATCTCGGCTACGTGCTCGACCGGAAGGCCGAGCGCGTGCGCGTCATCGCCTCCACCCGCGGCGGCATGGAGATCGAGGAGATCGCCAAGACCGAGCCGGAAGCGCTGATCCAGGTCGTGGTGGAGCCCGCCGTCGGCCTGCAGCAGTTCGAGGCCCGCGAGCTCGCCTTCAAGCTCGGCCTCAACATCAAGCAGGTCGCGGCCGCGGTGCGGGTGATCATGAACGCCTACCGCGCGTTCCGCGACACCGACTGCACCATGCTCGAGATCAACCCGCTGGTCGTCACCCGCGACGACCGCGTGCTGGCGCTCGACGCCAAGATGTCGTTCGACGACAACGCGCTGTTCCGCCGGCACAACGTCGCCGACATGCACGACCCCTCGCAGAGCGATCCGCGCGAGGCGCAGGCGGCCGAGCACAACCTCAGCTACATCGGCCTCGAGGGCGAGATCGGCTGCATCGTCAACGGCGCCGGCCTCGCCATGGCGACCATGGACATGATCAAGCACGCCGGCGGCGAGCCGGCGAACTTCCTCGACGTCGGCGGCGGCGCGAGCCCCGACCGCGTCGCGACAGCCTTCCGGCTGGTGCTGTCGGACAAGAACGTCAAGGCGATCCTCGTCAACATCTTCGCCGGCATCAACCGCTGCGACTGGGTCGCGCAAGGCGTGATCCAGGCCGCGAAGGAGGTGAAGATCGACGTGCCGCTGGTCGTGCGCCTCGCCGGCACCAACGTGGAGGCCGGCAAGAAGATCCTCGAGGACAGCGGCCTCGACCTGATCGCCGCCGACACGCTGACGGAAGCCGCCCAGAAGGCGGTCGCGGCCTGCGACGCCTTCAAGAAATCCGCGGCCTGAAGCTTAAGGGGAGGATACGGCCATGAGCATTCTCATCGACGAAAAGACCCCGATCATCGTCCAGGGCGTCACGGGCGACAAAGGCACCTTTCACGCCAAGGAGATGATCGAGTACGGCTCGAACGTCGTCGGCGGCGTGACGCCGGGCAAGGGCGGCCAGACCCATCTCGGCCTGCCGGTGTTCAACACCGTCAAGGACGCGGTCGCCGCCACCGGGGCCACCACTTCGATCACCTTCGTCGCCCCGCCCTTCGCGGCGGACGCGATCATGGAGGCCGCGGACGCCGGGTTGAAGCTGGTCTGCTCCATCACCGACGGCATCCCCGCCCAAGACATGATGCGGGTGAAGCGCTACCTCTACCGCTACCCGAAGGAGCGGCGGACCATGGTGGTGGGCCCCAACTGCGCCGGCATCATCTCGCCGGGCAGGTCCATGCTCGGCATCATGCCCGGCCACATCTACCTCAAGGGCAACGTCGGCGTGATCTCGCGCTCGGGCACGCTCGGCTACGAGGCCGCGAGCCAGATGAAGGCGCTCGGCATCGGCATCTCGACCTCGGTCGGCATCGGCGGCGACCCGATCAACGGCTCGTCCTTCCTCGACCACCTTGCGCTGTTCGAGCAGGATCCTGAGACGGTCGCCGTGCTGATGATCGGCGAGATCGGCGGCCCGCAGGAGGCCGAGGCCTCGGCCTGGATCAAGGACAACATGTCGAAGCCGGTGATCGGTTTCGTGGCGGGCCTCACCGCGCCGAAGGGCCGGCGCATGGGGCACGCCGGCGCGATCATCTCCGCTCAGGGCGACAGCGCGGCCGAGAAAGCGGAGATCATGAAGTCGTACGGCCTGACGGTCGCGCCCTCGCCGGGCGATTTCGGCACGACCGTTGCAGAAGTCCTCGGCAGGCTGAAGAGCGCGGCCTGATCCGCGACGATCCGGGCGGCGGCGCCTGTTCCTTGCGCCGTCGCCCTGCGTCATCCGCCTGCGGCCTCGGCGCCTCGCGCCCGAACACATGGACCTCGCGATGACCCTGCATCCCCAGTTCTCCCTTTCGGCGCCGGTTTCCATGGACAGCTTCGCCCCGCCGATGATCACCGGCACAGAGCCGGACGCCGCGACGGAAATCCTGTTCCGCGCCCTGGTCGACGTCTGCCGCCGCCACGCGCCGGAGCTCGAGGCCGTGCTGAAGGGCGAGGCCGACATCTCCCAGCTCACGCCCGAGCTCATGGGCCGGGCGCTGCACGCGCAGGGGCTGTGGTTCCGGCTGCTGTCGATCGTCGAGGAGAACACCGCGATGCGCCGGCGCCGCAACGTCGAGCGCACGCAGGGGCGCGCGGCGGTCAACGGCACCTTCTCGCACGTGCTGGCGGAGGCGGTCGCGGCGGGCGTGAAGGCCGACGAGATCCACGCCCTGCTGAACGACATGCGCATCCGGCCGACGCTGACCGCCCATCCGACCGAGGCGAAGCGCGTCACGGTGCTGGAGAAGCTCAGGCGCATCTACCTGATCCTGCGCGAGCTCGAGCTGCCGCGCTGGACCGAGCGCGAGCGCAATTCGCTGATGGCGGAGCTGCGCGACCAGATCGAGCTGATCTGGATGACCGGCGAGCTGCAGCTCGAGAAGGCGACCGTGGTGCGCGAGGTCTCCTGGGGCCTGCACTTCTTCGACGAGTCGCTGTTCGACACCCTGCCGGAGCTGGTGGAGTCGCTCGAATCCTCGCTTGCCGAATACTATCCGGACGAAACCTTCGAGGTGCCCGCCTTCTTCCAGTTCGGCAGCTGGATCGGCGGCGACCGCGACGGCAACCCGTTCGTCACCTCCTCCGTCACCCGCACCACGCTGAAGCGCAACGGCCGCGCCTCCATGCGCCGCTTCCGCGCCAGGATCGTCGATCTCGGCAAGCTGCTCTCGATCACCGAGCAGGCGCTGCCGACGCCGATCTCGTTCCGCAAGGAGCTGACCGCGCGGCTCGCCGCGAGCGGCGACGGCGAGGCGATCCAGGCGCGCAATCCCGGCGAGCATTTCCGCCAGTTCCAGACCTGCATCCTGCGCAAGCTCGACGCCACCATCGAGCGCAACAAGGAGGAGCCGGTCATCCTGCCCGGCCCGTTCTACGTGGACGCGGACGAGCTCATCAACGATCTCAGGGCGCTGGAGCAGGGGCTGACCGACGCCGGCTGCCGCTCGCTCGCGACCAACCAGGTGCGCCCGGTGCGCCGGATGGTGGAGATCTTCCGGTTCTCGACCGTTCTGCTCGACATCCGCGAGAACTCGACCCGCACCACCAACACGCTGCGGGAGATGTGGGCGGCGGTCGAGGGCGCGACGCCCGCCGACGCGCCGGACGTCGAGTCGAGCGCCTGGCGCGCCTGGCTCACCGCCGAGCTGTCCAAGCCGCGCACCACGCGCCGCGTGCTCGAGGGTCTGTCGGACGAGGCCCGGGAGACGCTCGCGACCTTCGCGCTCGTCGGCGAGATGCGCACCGAACTCGACCGCGAGGCGGTCGGCTGCTTCATCCTGTCGATGACGCGCTCGGTCAACGACATCCTCGGCGTCTACCTGCTCGCCAAGGAGGCGCGCATCTATCTCGACAGCCCCGGCGTCGAGATCTGCCAGCTGCCGATCGTGCCGCTGTTCGAGACCATCGAGGACCTGCGCGCCGCGCCGTCGATCATGAAGGAGCTGCTGTCGATCCCGCTGATCCGGCGCTCGGTGCGCTGGCAGGGCGGCTTCCATGAGGTGATGATCGGCTATTCGGACTCCAACAAGGACGGCGGCTACTTCGCATCCAACTGGGAGCTCTACAAGGCGCAGGCCAAGCTGACCGAGGTCGGCCAGCAGGCCGGCGTGCCGATCGCCTTCTTCCATGGCCGCGGCGGCTCGGTCTCGCGCGGCGGGGCGCCGACCGCGCGCGCGATCGCGGCCCAGCCGCCCGGCTCGATCCGCCGGCAGTACCGCGTCACCGACCAGGGCGAGGTGGTGTCGTTCAAATATTCGAACCGCGGCACCGCCGCCTACCAGATGGAGCTGACCGCGGCCTCCATCATGGAGCAGGTGCTGCGCTCGAAGACCGAGAAGCAGGGCTCCCGCCCCGAATTCGACGACGCCATGGAGGCGCTGTCGGGCGCCTCGCGGGCGATCTACATCCAGCTCATCCAGCACCCCGGCCTCGTCGAGTATTTCCAGAACGCGAGCCCGCTGGACGAACTCGCGCTGCTCAACATCGGCTCGCGCCCGGCGCGCCGGTTCGGCGCCCGCTCGCTCAGCGACCTGCGCGCGATCCCCTGGGTGTTCGCCTGGGCGCAGAACCGCCACATCATCACCGGCTGGTACGGCATCGGCTCCGCGCTCCAGAACTTCATCGAGGTGCGCGGCGAGGACGGCGAGACGCTGCTGAAGAGCATGTTCGAGCAGTCGAAGCCGTTCCGGCTGATCCTCGACGAGGTCGAGAAGACGCTGCGCATGGTCGATCTCTCGGTCGCGCGCGAATATTCGAAGCTCGCGCCCAACGCCCAGACCCGCGACGAAATCTTCGCGCTGATCGAGGCGGAGTACGCGCTGACCTGCGAGATGTGCCTGCGGGTCTCCGGCGGCGGCGAGATCGCGTTCCGCTACCCCGCGTTCCGCGAGCGGCTGTCCGAGCGCCTTCCGGTCATCAACCAGGTGAGCCGCGAGCAGGTGGAGCTTCTGCGCCGCTACCGCTCCGAGACGGACGAGTTCAAGCGGGAAGAGACAAAGTCCGCCCTTCTTCTTTCAATCAACTGCATCGCGGTCGGCTTCGGCGCGACGGGCTAATTCTTATCGGAAGTATTACGTCCGTATGACTTAGTCCGAACGGCTAGATTGTTCGCAAGGTCGGGCCCTATAAGGTCCGCGCTGAGCCGATTTGCTTGCACGAGCGCTCCAGGAGGAAACAATGAGCTTCACCCTTATCCAGCAGGCGACGCCGCGTCTGCACCGTTCCGAGCTGGCCGTGCCGGGTTCGAACCCGACCTTCATGGAGAAGTCGGCGGCGTCCAAGGCGGACGTGATCTTCCTCGACCTCGAGGACGCCGTCGCTCCCGACGACAAGGAGCAGGCGCGCAAGAACATCATCCAGGCCCTGAACGAGATCGATTGGGGCGCCAAGACCATGATGATCCGCATCAACGGTCTCGACACCCACTACATGTACCGCGACGTGGTGGACATCGTTGAGGCCTGCCCGCGCCTCGACATGATCCTGATCCCGAAGGTCGGCGTGCCGCAGGACGTCTACGCGATCGACGTGCTCGTCACCCAGATCGAGCAGGCCAAGAAGCGCGAGAAGAAGATCGGCTTCGAGGTGCTGATCGAGACCGCGCTCGGCATGGCGAACGTGGAGGCGATCGCGACCTCGTCGAAGCGGCTCGAGGCGATGTCCTTCGGCGTGGCGGACTACGCCGCCTCCTGCCGCACCCGCACCACCGTCATCGGCGGCGTGAACCCGGACTATTCCGTGCTCACCGACAAGGATGAGGCCGGCAAGCGCGAGACCCACTGGCAGGACCCGTGGCTGTTCGCCCAGCAGCGCATGCTGGTCGCCTGCCGCGCCTATGGCCTGCGGCCCATCGACGGCCCGTTCGGCGACTTCTCCGACCCGGACGGCTACCTCTCGGCCGCGCGCCGCTGCGCCGCCGCGGGCTACGAGGGCAAGTGGGCGATCCACCCGTCCCAGATCGAGCTCGCCAACGACGTGTTCACCCCGTCCGAGGCTGAGGTCACCAAGGCCCGGCGCATTCTGGAGGCCATGGAAGAGGCCGCCAAGGCCGGGCGCGGCGCCGTGGCGCTCGACGGCCGCCTGATCGACATCGCCTCCATCCGCATGGCCGAGGCGCTGATCGAGAAGGCCAACGCAATGAAGGCGGCCTGATCTTCGGCCGATCCGGATCATGACCCGCGGCCGGGGGCGCAAGCTTCCGGCCGTCTGCGTTTTGATGATCACGACGATCGCACGTGATCGTGTCGCAGGACCAGCGGCGCACGCGAAGTCCTCGCGAGGACTTCCGCCCAGTTTTGAACAATTATCAATTGGGCTGCTGAGTCTTGAAGTGAACGCGGGCTCCGCTTATTCCCGCAGCATTCCACGTTGTTGTGGCCGATCACGGAGGCAAGCACTTGGCGCTGTTCCATTTCGCGCGCGCGGCGCGCACGTCCGCCCTTCTCGCGGCCGGCGCGGCTGTCGCTCTCGGCTGCGCCTCGTCCGCTTTCGCCGCCTCCGGCGTCGCGCTTGAACTCAACCGGTTCGAGCCGCGCGACAAGGCCTGCCGGATCTCGCTGGTCGCCAACAACACCACCGACAAGGCGCTCGACAGCCTCAAGCTCGATCTCGTGTTCTTCGACAAGCAGGGCGTCATCTCCCGGCGCCTCGCGGTGGAGGCCGGCCCGCTGCGCGCCTCCAAGACCACCGTCAAGCTGTTCGAGGCGACCGAGATCGCCTGCGACGAGGTCAGCCGCGTGCTTCTGAACGACGTCACGAGCTGCGGCGCCGGAGCCGGCGAGGACTGCCTCGCGCTCGTCGGCGTAACCTCCCGCGTGAAGGACGTGGAGTTCTCGAAGTGAGGCTCGCCGCCGCGCTCCTCGCCCTCGCGCTCGCGGCCGGCGTCGCGGCCGGCCCGGCCGCCGCACAGCAGCAGCAGCCGGCGCCGTCTCCCGCGCAGACGCTGCCGCCCGCCGACGAGGTCCAGGCCGTCGAGCCCGGCCAGCCGCTGCCCGCGCCCTCGGCCGCCCAGCCGGCCGCAGGCGCGCCCGAGGCGGCGCAGCCCGACGCGGCGGGACAGGCGGGACAGCCCGCCGGCGTCCCCTCCGCCATGGCCGTCGACCCCAAGACCGTGCCGCACGACCTGTCGCCCTGGGGCATGTTCATGGCGGCGGACTGGGTGGTGAAGGGGGTCATGATCGGCCTCGCCTTCGCCTCGGTCGTCACCTGGACCATCTGGCTCGCCAAGTCGCTCGAGATCGCGGCCGCGACCGCGCGGGTGCGCGCCGGCCTCAGGGCGCTCGCCGGCGCCCGCTCGCTCCACGACGCGCAGCGCGCCTTCGAGAACCGCCGCGGCGCGATCGCCTCGTTCGTGGCCGCCGCCGAGGCCGAGATGGACGCCTCTAGCGACGCGCTGATCGCCGAAGGCGTGAAGGAGCGGCTGGCCTCGCATCTCCACCGGCTGGAGGTGCAGGCGGGCCGCAAGCTCACCGTCGGCACCGGCCTGCTGGCCACCATCGGCTCGACCGCGCCCTTCGTCGGCCTGTTCGGCACGGTCTGGGGCATCATGAACTCGTTCATCGGCATCTCGAACGCGCAGACCACCAACCTCGCGGTCGTCGCCCCCGGCATCGCCGAGGCGCTGCTCGCCACCGCGATCGGCCTTGTCGCGGCGATCCCGGCGGTGATCATCTACAACGTGTTCGCCCGCGCCATCACCGCTCACCGCGCCCAGCTCGCCGACGCCTCTCAGGCCGTGCAGCGGCTCGTCAGCCGCGACCTCGACCGCGCCGCGCTCATGCCCCGGCGCGCCAAGGCGGCGGAGTAAGGCCCGATGGCCGCGCGCATCGACGAAAGCGGCGGGGACGACCTCGTCGAGACCCACGAGATCAACGTCACGCCGTTCATCGACGTGATCCTGGTGCTGCTGATCATCTTCATGGTCGCGGCGCCGCTCGCGACCGTGGACGTCGGCGTCGACCTGCCGGCCTCGACCGTCAAGCCGCAGCCGCGGCCGGACAAGCCGGTCTATCTGACGGTGAAGCAGGACCTCGCGCTCGCCATCGGCAACGAGACGCTGCCGCGCGGCGCGGTCGGCGCCGCGCTCGAGAAGGCGACCCAGGGCGACCGCGAGCAGCGCATCTTCCTGCGCGCCGACAAGACCGTGCCCTATGGCGAGCTGATGGCCGTGATGAACGACATGCGCCGCGCGGGCTACCTCAAGATCGCGCTGGTGGCGATCGAAAGCGTCGGCGGCGATGGCGCACGCTGACGCGCTGACGCTGCTCTCCGACGATCGGGGAACGGCGCGCGACATCGCGCGCTGGACGCTCGCCGGCGCGGTGATCCTCGCGGCGCACGCGGGCGTCTGGGTCGTGCTGCAGAACGCGCCGCCGACCGCCGGCGTCGAGGCGCCGCCCGCGATCGAGATGGATCTGGTGCCGCCTCCGTCCGGCGAGGCGCAGACCGCGGACGCGGGAGCTTCGGTCGCGGACTCGCAGGCCTCGGCCGAGTCCGCGAACGAGGCGACCCCGGAAGAGACCGAGACGGTCGAGGACGAACCCGAGACGCTGCCGGAGCTTACGCCCGACGAAACGCCTCCGCCGCCGGACGAGACCGTCACCGCCGAAGCCGAACCGGAGCCGGTCGAGGCGCTGGAGCTCCCGCCGGACCTCGTCGAGGTTCCCGACGACGTCACGCCCGCGGTCGCTCTCCCGCCCGAGGACATGGTCGTCGCGAAGGAGGAAGAGCCGGAGAAGCCGAAGCCCATCGCGAAAAAGCCGGAGCCGAAGCGCCCGGTCGAGCGCCGGCGCGAGCCGGAGCGGGAGCAGGCCCGCAGGCCGACCCGCCAGCCGCCGCCGGCCGCCAACAGCGCGGCGCAGCGCGCCGGCGGCGCCTCGGGCGTGGCGAGCAATTCGGGCGCGGCGCGGGCCGCGGCGGCCGACTACAGCCGCCGCATCTCGGGGCTGCTCGCGGCCAACAAGCGCTATCCGGCCGCGGCGCAGGCGCAGCGGCTTCAAGGGCGCGGCTCGATCGCCTTCACCGTCTCCCGTTCGGGCGGCGTCAGCGGCGTGACGATCACCTCGAGCACCGGGCATTCGATCATCGACGCCGAGATGCAGGCGACCGTGCGCCGCGCGGCGGGCTCGTTCCCGCCGTTCCCCGCGGACATGCCGGGCGCGAGCAAGCGCTTCACGGTTCCGATGTCGTTCTCCGTGCCGCGCTGAGCTGCCCTCAACCCCGCGCCGCGGACGTCCCCGTCGCCGGCTCCGAGCGCGCCACGGCCGCGGCTTCGACGGCCGGCTCCGCTTTCGGCTCCGCTTCGGCGCGGACGCGCGACTTGGTCGGGTCGTAGTGCGGGAAGGCGACCACGGTCGCCGGGATCCGCTTCTGTTGACCGTCGAGCTTGCCGATCTCCACCGCCGTCCCGAGCTCGGCGTAGGTCACGTCGAGGCGGGCGAGCGCGATGGTCTTGCCAAGAATCGGCGACCGGGTCGCGCTGGTGACGACGCCGATCTGGGCGCGGCCCACATGCACGCAGTCGCCGTGGCCGATGTGCTCCGCGCCGGAGACGTCGAGGCCCACGAGCTTCTTCGACGGCGTCTCGCGGCGGCGCTTGAGCGCCTCCGCGCCGACATAAGGATCGGTCTTCTCCTTCGGGACGGCGAAGCCGATGCCGGCCTCGAACGGGTCGGTCTGGTCGCAGAACTCATAGCCGGCGAAGGCGAGCCCCGCCTCGATGCGGAGCATGTCGAGCGCCTTGAGGCCGAGCGGCTTCAGCCCGCGCGGCTCGCCCGCCGCCATGATCGCGTCCCATACCTCGGGGGCCTTGTCCGGGTGGCAGAACACCTCGTAGCCGAGTTCGCCGGTGTAGCCGGTGCGGGAGACCACGACCGGGATCCCGGCGATCTTGCCGACGGTGAAGCGGAACCACTTCAGTTCGGTCACGGTCGGCTGGTGCGGCGGCGTGACGACGATGGCCTCGAGGATCTCGCGCGAACGCGGGCCCTGGACGCCGACATTGTGAAGCTGGTCGGTCGAGGTCTTCACCCAGGCCTTTAGGCCGTGCTTCGCCGCAAGCTCCCGCAGGTGGACCCCGCAATAGTCCTCGCCGCAGATCCAGCGGAAGTTGTCCTGGCCGAGCCGGAACACAGTGCCGTCGTCGATCATGCCGCCGTGGTCGTAGCACATGGCGGTGTAGACGACCTGGCCGACGGCGAGCTTCTTCATGTTGCGGGTGACGGCGATTTGCATCAGCGCCTCGGCGTCGGGGCCCAGCACCTCGAACTTGCGCAGCGGCGACAGGTCCATGATCGCGGCGCGCTCGCGGGCGGCCCAATACTCGGCGATCGGTCCCTCGTCGGAGTAGCAGTCCGCCAGCCAGAAGCCGCGGTACTCCACGAACTTGCGGGTCAGCGCGGAGGTGCGCGGGTGGAACCCGCTTTCGCGCGTCAGGCGGGGCTCGGCGTCGGGCGTCATGCGGTGGGCGATGCCTTTGGAGAAGTTCTCCGACGCGTCGTAGACGCGCACGTGGATGTCGGTGGGCTCCCAGGCGTTGGCGACGTCGATGTCGTCCGCGCAGGAGGAGGAGGAGCAGACGAGGTCGGTCAGCGCGCGCAGCAGCACGTAGTCGCCGGGCCGGGACCATGGCTCGTCCATGGTGATGCCGTCGTCAGCGCCGACGACCGTGTTGAAGAAGAAATTGATCGCCGGCCACCCCGCCCGCGGCTCGATCCCGTAGGGCCGGAGCGCACGGTTGAAGTTGTCGGTGCAGTTGTCGTGGCCGGGATAGCCCATGTCCTCGTAGTACTTGGCGGAGCACGCCAGCAGGAAGGCGTCGTGCCGCCCGACCGTGTCGCGCACGATCTCGACCAGCGGCGTCATGCGCGCGTCGAAATATTTCGAGTGTAGGCCGGGGCCGGGGTTGGCGGTGCCCATCAGCGTGCGGGTGACGGTCGGGTCGAGCCCGAACTCCTTGCCGCGCTCCAGCGCCGCGGCGTCGAAGGCGAGGAAATCGGAGCACTGCTTGCCGTCGACGTCGATGATCTGGATGTAGTCGCCGGCTTTGACGCGGTAGGCTTCGGCGGTGGCGGCCCTCACGCGCAGGTCGAGCTTCGGCTCGGCCAGCGGCGGCGGAGCAATCCCGCGGTTCGGGGCGTTGGTCGCGATTTCGAGCTTGAGGTCGGTGGGCGGCGTCTGCTCGTCGGGCGCCATGGCGGCTCCGGCCGGGATCAGCGCCACGACGGAGTCGGTCGAGGCCTGGAACGCCGCGACCGCGCCGGGCGCCGTGTCGGTCGACAGCAGGCGGAAGCCGGCGAAGCGCGTAACGTCGACGCCGCGGGCGGCGAGCGCGGCTTTGGCGGCGGCGGCCGCCTCCGCGTCGTCGTCGGCTGCCTCGACGAAATCGCCGGACAGCGCGCCCTCGGTCGCGAAGATCAGGCCGGGCTGGCGCCCTTCCGGGTCCACCACGCGGCAGCGGTCGCCGGCCGCGAGGTCGAACACCAGCGCCTCTCCGCCGCGGGCGACCAGTGTGGTGAGGCGGACGGGATGCGTGGCGGGCGTGGCGTCCATGGATGTCTCCAATCGCGGCGTCATCCCGGACAAGCGGCGGAGCCGCGCCGATCCGGGATCGTCGTCAGAAAAAGGCGCCTGGCCCGGCGCGCGATCCCGGCTCTCCGCTTCGCTTCGGCCGGGATGACGCCCGGCTTACTCCGCGGCCTGGCTCGCGGGCTGGTTCAGGAAGGCCTCCAGCGAGTCGTCCATGGCCTTCATCCAGGTCGTGTGGTGCGAGGGCGACATCGTGCCCGTGATCACGGAAGGGTAGGCGCGGTCGCGGTAGGTGAGGATGCCCTCGACCTTGTGGTGCTCCCACTCCTTGAACAGCTTCGCCACGGTGTCGACGTCGAGAGGCGGGTAGTCGGTCGGCTCCAGCAGCTCGCGCACGTAGTCGGTCTGGAAGTCGATCATCTGGTCGGCGCCGGCGAGCTCGCCGTTGCGCGCCACCCAGGCCTCGCTGTCGGCGTGCATCGCGTCGTAGTCCGGCAGCGCGATGCGGCCGAGCACCACGTCGCGGGCGTACCATGCCTGCGCGTCGAACATGTTGAAGGTGTAGAACTGGTCCTGCGCGCCGATGTACATCAGCTTCGGGTTCTTCTCCCAGAAGATGCCCTTGTAGAGGTTCGGCGGATAAAGGCTCGTGCGCGTCTCCAGCCGGAGATCATCCGGCAGGAACGGGTAATGGTTGAGGTAGCCGGTGCAGAAGATGATCGCGTCGACGTCTTCGGCGGTCGAGCCGTCCTTGAAGTGGCAGGTCCTGCCGACGACCTTGGTCAGCAGCGGCTTCTCCGAGAAGCTTTCCGGCCAGTCGAAGCCCATCGGGCGGGTGCGGTAGCTGAAGGTGATCTTCTTGGCGCCGTACTTGTGGCACTGGGTGGCGATGTCTTCCGCGGAATAGCTCGACCCGATCAGCAGCACGTGCTTGCCCGCGAACTCGTCGGCGCAGCGGAAATCGTGGGCGTGCAGCACGCGGCCGAGGAACTTTTCGACGCCCTCGAAGGTCGGCACGTTCGGGGTGGAGAAGTGGCCGTTCGCCACGAACACGTAGTCGAACTCTTCCGTCACGCGCTTCTTGGCGGCGAGGTCCGTGACGGTGACGGTGAACGTTTCGGTCTCGGCGTTCCACTCCACGTCGCGGACGGCGTGGTTGAACTTGCAGTATTTGCGCACGCCCGAGCGCTCGACGCGGCCGGCGATGTAGTCGTGCAGCACGGCGCGCGGCGGGTAGGACGGGATCGGCCGGCCGAAATGCTCCTCGAAGGAGTAGTCGGCGAACTCCAGGCACTCCTTCGGGCCGTTCGACCAGAGGTAGCGGTACATGGAGCCGTGGACCGGCTCGCCGAACTCGTCGAGCCCGGTGCGCCAGGTGTAGTTCCAGAGGCCGCCCCAGTTCGACTGCTTCTCGTAGCAGACCATCTCGGGCACTTCGACGCCCGCGGCGCGGGCGGATTCAAACGCGCGGAGCACGGCGAGCCCGCTCGGCCCCGCCCCGATGACTGCGATCCGTTTGCTCAAGACATTCCCCTCGACGGTCCGATTGATCGGTTTATGCTGCGTCGGCCCGCAAGGGTTGCGTGAGCGACCCGTGCGTTGTGTCGGGATGCTCCGCGATCCTTTCGTGGGTGTCAATCAATTTTCTTCGGACGAAAGTCCGGAGGATCCGCTCCGACCTGTCAGAAGCGGAACGCGGCCAGCCGCGCGGCCGCGGCGTCGAGCGTGGCGTCATGCTTGGCAAAGCAGAAGCGCGCCACCGTCGTGACCTTGTCCGAGGCGTAGAAGGCGGACACCGGGATCGCAGCCACGCCGGCCTCCCGAGCCAGACGCTCGCAGAAGGCGGCGTCGTCGGTCACGCCGAGCGGGGCGATGTCGAGGTTCAGGAAGTAGGTTCCGGCCGAGGCCAGCGGGGCGAAGCCGGCGGCGCGCAAGGCCGCCGCGAAGCGGTCGCGCTTGGCGCCGAGCGCGGCGCGCGCGTCGAGGAACCAGGCGTCGTCCTTGCCGAGCCCGTAGGCGACCGCCTCCTGCAGGCTGGGCGGCGTGGTGAAGGTCAGGAACTGGTGCGCGCGCGACAGGACCCGCATCAGATGCGGAGCAGCGCAGACCAGCCCGACTTTCCAGCCGGTCATGGCGAAGATCTTGCCCGCCGAGCCGATCTTGAAGGTGCGGTCGCGCAAGGCTGGGATGGCGAGCGCGGAGACATGCGCGCGCCCGTCGAAGGTGACGTGCTCCCAGACCTCGTCTGCGATCAGGACGGCGTCCGAGCCTTCGAGCGCGGCGCCGAGAGCCTCGAGGTCTTCGCGGCCGTAGACGGCGCCCGCGGGGTTCAGCGGATTGTTCAGCACCACCGCCTTGGTGCGGGGACCGACGGCCGCGCGGATGGCGTCGACGTCGAGCCGCCAGTCCGGCGGGACCAGCCGCACGAAGCGCGGCGTCGCGCCGGCGCGCAGCGCGAGCGGCAGATAGGCGTCGTACATCGGCTGGATCAGCACGACCTCGTCGCCGGGCTCGACCAGCGCCAGCAGGGCGCCGGCGAGCGCCTCGGTCGCGCCGGAGGTGACCATTACCTCGCGCTCGGGATCGAGCGACACGCCCTGCCAGCGGGCGTAATGGGCCGCGGCCGCCTCGCGCAGCCCGGCGAGCCCCATCATCGGCGGATACTGGCTCCAGCCGTGAAGCGCGGCCTCGGCGGCCTTGGCCCGCACGTCCTCGGGGCCGGGGTCGTCCGGAAAGCCCTGGCCCAGGTTGATCGCGCCGGTCTCGCGGGCGAGCCGGGACATCGTCTCGAACACCGTGACCGGCAGCGCGTCGAACACCGGATTGAAGCGGATCGGGGGCATGATGCGGCAGTCGACTTTCTCACCGGTCGAGGCGGGCGAGCTTAAAGCACGCATCCATAACGATTATAAATACAATCTACCAAACTGGTCATGTTTTATATTGACACGAACTGCGCCTCCGACAAAAGTACGAAAGGGTGCGGCGCCATGCGCGCGATCCGCGGCTTTTGAACGGCAGCTTGCGCCGCGTCACCAATCGCTAAAGCGCCACGGATCGGGAAACGCCTGGACGTTTCCCGCCGTGGGCCTGAAGGCTCGAGAGGAAGCGTCATGACGACATCGCTTAAACGTCCGCCCTGTCGACGCTGACCGGACGGGTCATGTTGCGGCCCGTGCATATACACGCAAGACGCGAAACATTGGTCCAAAGAACTTTTGCGGGAGCCGCCCACGCTCGATAGGGTGACCTGCCCCGAGGACGCCCCATGAACGCCCCCATGCTCGCTGCGAGGCTCGCCGCTCCCGTCGTCCCGTCCGCCGCCGTCGTGCGGATCAAAGACGTGCGCCTCGTCTACCGCGCCGCGGACGGCTCGGACGTCTCGGTGCTCGACGGCGTGAACCTCGAGGCGGCGCGCGGGGAGATCCTCGCCGTAATCGGCCGCTCCGGCGCCGGCAAGTCGGCGCTGCTCAGGCTGGTCGAAGGCCGCGAAACGCCGGATTCCGGCGCGATCGAGCTTGCGGGCGAGAGCCCGACCATTGGCGTCGTCGCGCGCCACGGCGGCCTCGACGCCAAGCGCACGCTGGGGGAGAACCTCGCGGTCCGGCTGCAGGCGGCCGGTCACGACGCGGCGACCATCGCCCGCGAGGTCGATCATGCGCTCGACCTCGCGGACCTCGCCTCCGCGCGCGGACGCCACCCGGCTCAGTTGTCCGACGGCGAACGCCGCCGCGCGGTCTTCGCCCGCGCGCTCTGCGGCGCGCCCGACGTCCTGCTGCTCGACGAGCCGACCGCGGGCCTCGACCCCGAAAGCGCGCGCACGCTGCTGTCCGCCGTCGCCCGCGCCAGCAAGGAGCGCGGCGCGACCGTGCTGCTCGCGAGCCACGACATGACGGCGGTGGCCGCCATCGCCCACCGCGTCGCGATGCTCGACGGCGGCCGCATCGTGGAGGAAGGGCCGACCACCCAGGTGGTGGCGCGGCCGAAGCGCAGCGTGACGCGCCGGTTCGCGGCCGCGGTCTCCGGCGCCGCGTTGCCCGCCTTCCTGAGCGAGAAGCTGTCGCAGGACCCGACGCCGCGCGGCAAGGCGCTGCTGCGGCTCGCCTTCGAGGGCCCGGCCGCAACGCGGCCGGTGCTGACGGAAGTGGCGCGCGAGCTCGGGTTCGACCTCGGCATCGTGGCGGGCTCGCTCGGCCAGCTCGGCGGCCAGCCGTTCGGCGTGCTGATCGTCGCGGCCCCGTCCGACGAGCCGTACTTCACCGCCGCCTGCGAGCGGCTGGAGGATGCGGGCCTCGGCGTCGAGAAGCTCGGCTTCGTCGCCTGACGCGCCGTCAGGCGACGTTGCTGGCGCCGCCGAAGAACCGCCACGTGCCGCGCCCGGCGCTCTTCGCGGCGTAGAGCGCGCGGTCGGCGCGCTGCACCAGCTTGTCGCCGACCTGCGAGCTCGCTGTCGCGACCGCCACCCCGATCGACACGCTCGGCGTGACGGTGAAGCCGTCGCCGATGACGGGCGCCGCCAGCGTCTCGCACAGGCGCGCGGCGAGCGCGTCGAACTCCGCCGCCGACTGGCCGGTCGCGACCACCGCGAACTCGTCGCCGCCGAGGCGCGCCACCAGGTCGTCGGTCCGCGCGGCGCCGCGCAGCCGCACGCCGGTCGCGAGCAGCAGCGCGTCGCCGGCGGGGTGGCCGTGGGTGTCGTTCACCGACTTGAAGTGGTCCAGGTCGATCAGGAGCACGCCCACGCGCCCGCCTTGGCGGTCGAGCCGCGCCGCGGCGCGGGCCATGCCGCGCTCGAAGGCGCCGCGGTTGGCGAGCCCGGTCAGCGTGTCGTGCGTCGCGAGATGCTCCAGCGCGCGCTCCAGCTCCTTACGCTCGGAAATGTCGGTCAGCGTGCCGACCGCGCGCAGCGCGGCGCCCTCGGCGTCGCGCTCCACGACCTTGCCGCGGTCCAGCACCCAGATCCAGCGGCCATCGCGGCGCTTGAACCGCATCTCGCTTTCGTAGAATGGGGTCCGTCCGGCGGCATGGTCCTCGAACGCCCGGGTCGCATGGGGCAGGTCGTCGGGGTGCATCAGTTGGGCCCAGGACAGGCGGCCGGGCGGACAGCCGTCCGGCTCGAAGCCGAGCATGCGGTGATAGCGGGCGCTGAAGAAGGTTTTCCCCGTCCGCAGGTCCCAGTCCCACAGACCGTCGTTCGCGCCTTCGAGCGCGTAACCGAGGCGGCGAGCGTCTGTCGCGAGCTGCCGGCGCGCCCGCTCGCGCTGGGACATGATCGCGGCCACGACCAGCGACGGCAGCGTGGTGAGCGCCAGCGTCGCCTGCAGCGGCAGCAGGATTTCGGCGACGCCCCTCTCCGCGCCCGGCCACACGCCCATGAGCGCGGCGGCGACGACGCAGACCGAATAGATCGCGATCGAGACCGCCGTCACGAGCATGCCGAAGCGCAGCCCGAACCAGAGCAGCATCGTCGCGCTGAGCTCCAGCAGCACGGTCTCGCCGGTGAGCGGCACCATCAGTCCGGCGACGGTCAGCGCCGCGGCGGCGAGCACGATCTCGAGGCCGCGGCGCTGGCGCTGGCGCCGCCCCTCGGGCGTCGCGGAGGCCGCCTCGCGCGCGGCGGCGCGGCCCTCCCGGTCGCGCCAGAACAGGAACGGAGGCACCAGGATCAGGAGGCTGACGAAGTGGGTGAGCCACCACGACAGCACGAACGGCGTTGGGGGCTCGCCGCGCCACAAGGAAATCGTGACGCCGCCGATCGCCGCGCCCGGCAAGGTGCTGAAGGCGGCGATGACGAACAGAGCGATGACGGAGCGTATCCGCGTCGGCTGGTCGCGCGACACGCCGGCGAGCTCGAACATCCACAGCGCGGCGGCGAGGGCGACGCCATTGGCGGCGCCGAGCGTCAGGGACACCCAGACCGGGTCGCCGACCACAAGATGGCCGACGCAATTGACGATCGCGACGATCGCGACCGCGCTCGCCATCTCGACCGCCGAGCGTTGGGCGAAGGCGACCATCATGCCGATGGCGAGCGCCCCCGCCGGCCAGATGACGGCGGAGACGCCGGCCGCGCGGCCGAAGCGCATCGTGAGGTACGCCACGACGCCGTAGACCAGCGCGAAGACGACGATCCGGGGAAGGCGGTGCTGCATTCGGGCTGTCCCGGCCCTGCTTATTCGGCCCTCTGTATCACGAGGGCCCATCCAATCCCGTCATTTCGCGCGCGTAACGGCTAGGATTTCGTTTCACGGGACGTCTAAAACGCGGTCGTCCCCGTCACGATCGCATGAGCACGCGGTTACACGCGTTTGATGTCGAAGGCGGAGAACGCCTGCTGCACCGGCATCATCTGCAAGCGGTTGATGTTCACGTGGCGCGGCAGCGTCGTCGACCAGAAGATCGTCTCCGCGACGTCGTCCGCCGTCATGCCCTCGATGCCGTCATAGACGCTCGCGGCCCGGCCGTCGTCGCCCTTGAAGCGCACGAGCGAGAACTCGGTCTCGACCATGCCGGGCTCGATGTTGGTGACGCGCACGTTCTTGCCCTGCACGTCGGAGCGCAGCGACAGGGCGAACTGCTTCACGAAGGCCTTGGTGCCGGCGTAGACGTTGCCGCCGGGATAGGGGTAGTCGCCCGCGACCGAGCCGACCGTGATCACATGACCGCCGCCGCGTTCGATCAGGCCCGGCAGCGCCGCGCGCACCGTGTTCACCAGGCCCGTGACATTGGTGTCGATCATCGTGTGCCAGTCGGCGATGTCGACCTCCTGCGCCGGGCCGAGGCCGAGCGCGAGGCCGGCGTTGGCGATCAGCACGTTGACGGCCGCGAACGGCTCCGGCAGCCCTGCGAGCATGGCCTCGATCGCGGCGAGGTCGCGCACGTCGAGCGTCTCGACATGAAGGCGGTCGCCGAGCTCCGCCTTGAGCTCGTCCAGACGCTCCCGGCGGCGGCCGGTCGCGATCACCTTCGCGCCCTCCGCCACATAGCGGCGCGCCACCGCGGCGCCGAAGCCGGAGGTGGCGCCGGTGACGAGAACGGTCAGGGTCTTCGGGTCGAGCATGGCGTAGGACATGGGCGATCGCTTCCATTCGTCTTTGGGCGAGAGCCCGACATAGCGCAGCGCCACGCGGCGCGCCACGCCGGCCGGCTCGTGTGGAAGGCGCTGGCCTTCGCCGCGGATCGGCGTAGGCTCTTGGTCAGGAAGAAGCGTCGCGCCGCAGTCGCGATTTTCCGATCGTCGCGGCCACGCGCCCCGTGACGCCTCGAACGCAACCGTTCGGGAGGATCGGTCATGTCTGACATTCGCAATCCCGCCCAATGGACCGCCGACGGTCTCGGCCGTTCGGGCCAAGCGATCGCCGCCGCCCGCCGCGTCCTGACGCGGCCGGAGGCCGACTACGACGCCGTCGAGCCGCAGGTGCGCCGGATCGGCTTCCGCGACCTCGGCGCGGCGCTGAGGGAAGGCTTCGACGATTTCGCCGCCTGCCGCAGCGACGTTCTGTTCATCGGGCTGATCTATCCCCTGTCAGGCCTCGTGCTCTACAACGCCGCGACCCGGATGGAGCTGCTGCCGCTGCTGTTTCCCATCACCGCGGGCTTCGCTCTTTTGGGACCGTTCCTTGCGATCGGGCTCTACGAGATGAGCCGGCGCCGCGAGGCCGGCGAGGAGCCGTCCTTCGCCGACGCGACCCGCGTGTTCGCCTCGCCGTCGACGGGCGCGATCCTGGCGCTCGGCGCGCTGCTCGTGGCCGTGTTCGCGCTCTGGCTCGCGGTCGCGTGGGTCATCTACGCCATCACGCTCGGGCCCGACCTGCCGACCTCGCTCCCGCAGTTCATCCATGAGGTGCTGCACACCTATGAGGGCGCGCGGCTGATCGTGCTCGGCTGCTCCGCGGGCTTCGCGTTCGCGCTCGGCGTGCTGGCCGCGAGCGTGGTGTCGTTCCCGCTGCTGCTCGACCGCAAGGTGAGGGTGCGGACGGCGGTCGCGACCTCGCTGCGCGCGTTCCAGGCGAGCCCCGGCCCGATGCTGGCCTGGGGCCTGATCGTCGCGTTCGGCCTCGTGCTCGGCAGCCTGCCGGCGCTGCTCGGGCTCATCGTCGTGATGCCCGTGCTCGGCCACGCGACGTGGCGGCTCTACCGCCGGACGGTGGTCTGACCGACTGCCCGCGCGCGCGCCCCGCGGGTGGATCACGCACGCGGGTGCTCGCCGCGGCAGAGGTGATGGTCGCCGAGCGTCTCGATCACGCGGCAATCGGCGACGCGGCCATGGGCGCAGGAGCGCACCATGGCCTCGAGCTCGCCCTTCAGCGCCGTCAGCGCCGCGATCTTGCGCTCGACCTCGCCGAGCCGCTCCCGCGCGATCGCGTCGGCTTCCGCGCAGGGCGCGTCCGGGCGGTCCTGCAGCGCGAGCAGGGCGCGGATCGCCGGCAGGTCGAAGCCGAGATCGCGGGCGTGGCGCACGAAGCCGAGGCGCGAGCGCGCCGCCGGGCCGTAGAGCCTGCGGTTGGAGCTCGTGCGCGGCGGCGCCGGAATGAGCCCGATCTCCTCGTAGAACCGGATCGTCGGGACCTTGACGCCCGTCGCCTTCGCGAGCGCCCCGATCGTCACATGCTCGTCCGCCTTCGCCATGGGCTTGATCCTCCAGTCGCTAGAGCATTTAGGGTCGGCTCCGGCGATTCAAAAGGAGGAGCGAGTGGCCCACACCCACGCTCACGAGCACGCGGCCGACGCGCACGGCCATGGTCATGGGGGTGCCTGCTGCGGAGGCGAGGCTAAGCGCGACCACGGCCTGTTCGGTTGCGGGCATAGTCACAACGCCGTCTTCGACGGCATGGACCCCGCCTACAAGCGCGTGCTCTGGACGGTGATCGCGCTCAACGGCGCCATGTTCGTGGTCGAGATGCTCGCCGGCGCGCTCGCCGGATCGCAGGCGCTGCAGGCCGACGCGCTCGACTTTCTCGCCGACAGCGTGACCTACGGCATCAGCCTCGCCGTGATCGGGGCCTCGGTGCGCACGCGCGCCTATGCGGCGCTCGCCAAGGGCTTCAGCCTCGTCGCGATGGGGCTGTGGGTGTTCGGCGCGACCGCGTGGAAGGTGCTCGTCGTCGGCGTGCCGGCGGCCGAGATCATGGGCGCGATCGGCCTGATGGCGCTCGCCGCCAACCTCGCCAGCGTCTGGCTGCTCGCCCGCTACAAGGACGGCGACGCCAACGTCCGCTCGGTCTGGCTGTGCTCGCGGAACGACGCCATCGGCAACGTCGCGGTCATGGGCGCGGCGGGCCTGGTGTTCGCGACCGGCTCGGGCTGGCCGGACCTGATCGTCGCCGCCGGCATGGCGGCGCTGTTCCTGACGAGCGCCTGGCAGATCTGTCGGCAGGCGCTCGCCGAGACGCGGGCGGCGCGGGCGGCATGAGCGCCCGCGCCTTGACACTTCAAGGCCGTGCGGCGGCCGTCTGCGCGCCCGGCGTGACGCGCCAGACCGTATTGCCGACGTCGTCGGCGACCAGCAGCGCGCCGGCTCGGTCCGCGATCACGCCGACCGGGCGGCCGTAGGCGACGCCGTCCTTCATGAACTCGGTCAAAACCTGCTCCGGCGCGCCGGACGGCTTGCCGCCCGAGAACGGCACAAACAGCACCTGGTAGCCCGAGGGCGGCTTGCGGTTCCACGAGCCGTGCTGGCCGATGAAGGCGCCGTTCTTGTATTTCGCCGGCAACAGGTCGCCTTCGTAGAACATCAGCCCGAGCGAGGCGGTGTGCGGCCCGAGCGCGTAGTCCGGCTTGATCGCCTTGGCGACGAGGTCCGGCCGCGGCGGCTTCACCCGCTCGTCCACATGCTGGCCGAACCAGGAATAGGGCCAGCCGTAGAAGCCGCCGTCCTGCACCGAGGTCATGTAGTCCGGCACCAGATCGGACCCGATCTCGTCGCGCTCGTTGACCACCGTCCAGAGCGCGCTGCCTTCCGGCTGCCACGCCAGCCCGTTGGGGTTGCGGAGCCCGCTTGCGAACAGGCGCGAGGTCTTCGCGGCCGGATCGACCTCGAGGATCGCGGCGCGGTTGACCTCGTGCTCCATGCCGTTCTCGCCGACGTTGGAGTTCGAGCCGACCGTGACGTAGAGCTTCGAGCCGTCCTTCGAGGCGATGACGTTCTTGGTCCAGTGGTGGTTGAGCGGACCGCCGGGAAGATCGACCACCTTCTCGGGCGTCGCCGAGATCTTGGTGTCGCCCTCCTTGTAGGGGACCGCGACCACGGCGTCGGCGTTGGCGACGTAGAGCCGGTCCCCGACGAGCGTCATGCCGAAAGGCGACATCAGCCCGGTCATGAAGTCGGTCTTGGTCTCGGCCTTGCCGTCGCCGTCGGCGTCGCGCAGCAGCACGATCTTGTTCGGGCTTTCGACGCCCGCGCCCGCCTGATCCTTGACGAGGCCCGCGACCCAGTCCTTGGCGCGGGCGAAGATGCTCTTCTGGCCGGCGCTCTCGTCCTTGGGCGGCGCATTGGACTCCGCCGCCAGCACGTCGCCGTTCGGAAGCAGGTAGAGCCATCGCGGGTGGTCGAGCCCCTCCGCGAAGGCCGCGACCGCGAAGCCGGGGGCGGCCTTGGGCGTCTCTCCCGCCGCCCATCCCTTGGCGTCGGCGACGTTGACGGTTGGGACCCAGCTCGTCTTCGGCTCCACGAGAACCGGGTTCGGGCCGTAGGTCTTCTCGATCGGCACCGTCGCCTGCTCGCCGCACGCGGCGAGAGGAAGGCTGACGGCGGAGAGCAGCAGCAGCTTTCTGGACAAGGTCATAACGGACAAAAACGCCCTGTTTCACGCGTCCGCCTGCCGGACGCGCTCCGTTGTTCATCGAACGTCGCACGCCTGCCCCGGTTCCTGAAGCCGCGCGATCCCGGCCCGCGAACGGCGCTGTGGCGGCGATGACACGCCGCGGACTTGACCTGTCCGCGGCGCTTCGGATCCGGGTGACCTGCGGCGACACAATATGTAATGTTATAACGTAATTTAAGGAGCGCACCGAAATGAACTGGCTAAGGGGGCGGCATGCCGCGATCGGGCTCGCGGCGGCGGCGGGGGTTTCAGCCGGCGGGGCCGCGGCGCAGACGATAGAACTGCCGGAACTCAACGTGACGGCGGCGAGCCCGATCCTGCGCGACGACCGCGCCGCGCCGGCAGACGGCCGGACCTGGCCTGTGGGCGTGCTGCCGGTGGCGACGGACGTGTTCGCGCCGGTCACCGTCATTCCGCGCGACGAGATCGTCCGCCGCCAGCCGACGACGCTCGGCGAGGCGCTACGCGACAGGCCTGGCCTGTCCGGCTCCACCTTCGCGCCCGGGGCCGACCGGCCGATCATCCGCGGCCTCGAAGGGCCGCGCGTCCGGATCATCGAAAACGGGCTCGGCGTCCACGACGTCTCGGCGCTCGGCGAGGATCACGCCGTGCCGCTCAATCCGCTCGTCGCCGACCGGATCGAGGTCATCCGCGGCCCCGCGACCCTGCGCTACGGCTCGTCCGCGATCGGCGGCGTGGTCAGCGCGACCAACAGCCGGATTCCGCAGTTCGAGCCTCCGGGCGGCTACTCCGCGGAGGCGATCGCCGGCCTGTCCTCGGTCGATCGCGGCCGCTCGACCGCCGCGCGGGTCGACGCCGGCCATGACGGCTTCCTGTTCCACGCCGACGGCTTCGCCACCCGGTCGGAAAGCTACGACACGCCTGACGGCCGTCAGGCCAACTCGCAGGCGCGTTCGACCGGCGGCGCGTTCGGCTTCTCGAAGGCGTACGAGCAGGGTTATGTCGGGCTGGCCTACAGCCGCTACGACAGCCGCTACCACATCCCCGGCGGCGAGTCGGCGGAGCTGAACTCGCGGCTCGATCCGAGCCAGGACAAGATCCAGGCGCAGGGCGAGCATCGCTTCGCCGAAGGCCCGTTCGAGGCGGTCCGCTTTTGGGCAAACGCCTCGCGCTACAAGCACCGCGAACTCGGGCTGGAGCACGAGGAGCACGGGCACGACGACCACGATCATGACCATGAGCACGATCATGACCATGAGCATGAGGAGGCCGGCCAGGACACGGTCCACGGCGTCTTTAGGAACCGCGAAGCCGAGGCCCGTCTCGAGCTCCAGCACGCGCCCGTCGCGCTGTCCTTCGGCGGCCTCACCGGCGCCTTCGGCGTGCAGGCCGGCCGCGGCAAGCTGAAGACCTCCGGCGAGGGCGAGAGCCTGATCGCGCCGACCGACACGCGGACGATCGCGGCCTACGTGTTCGAGCAGATCGATTTCGGCCAGGGCCTCAAACTGCAGGCCGCCGGCCGCATCGAGCATGCGAGCGTCGACGGCACCGCGACGACCTATCCCGGCCTCGTCCCCGACGGGACCGATCCGGTCGACCGCGGCCGCGAGCGCAAGTTCACGCCGGTCAGCGGCAGCGTCGGGCTGCTGCAGGACCTTCCGCAAGGCT
This sequence comes from Methylopila turkensis, assembly GCF_027922325.1. Taxonomy (GTDB): domain Bacteria; phylum Pseudomonadota; class Alphaproteobacteria; order Rhizobiales; family Methylopilaceae; genus Methylopila; species Methylopila turkensis. Next base: position 691,644 of record NZ_BSFL01000002.1, on the reverse strand, counting down.
TCGTGGCGAGCCTGACCGGCCAGTATGTCGAGCGCGCCCCGAGCGGGCTCGAGCTGTTCTCGCGCGGCGCCCACCACGCCGCCGGCCTGTTCGAGATCGGCGATCCGAACCTGAAGCTCGAGAAGGCGAAGTCGCTCGAGATCGGCCTGCGGCGGTCCGAAGGGGCGCTCAGGATCGACGCCAGCGCCTACCACACCTGGTTCGACGGCTTCATCTACCGGCGGCTGACCGGCGTCGGCTGCGGCCACGAGTTCGAAAGCTGCGGCGAGGAGGACGAGTTCGAGCAGAGCGTCTATTCGCAGAAGAACGCGAGGTTCTACGGCGTGGAGCTCGCGGCGCAGTTCGACGCGGTCACGGTCGGCCGGCACACCTTCGGCGTCGAGGGGCAGTACGACTTCACCCGCGCGAAATTCACCGACGGCGCCAACGTCCCGCGCATTCCGCCGCACCGGCTCGGCGGCGGCGTGTTCTGGCGCAGCACGGACGGCTTCTTCGCCCGCGTCGGCCTGCTGCACGCCTTCGCGCAGAACAGGACCGGCGAGATCGAGACCCGCACGCCCGGCTACGACAACCTCAAGGCCGAGTTCAGCTACACTCGCGCGTTCGACCGCGCGACGGCGCGGATCGACACGCTGACCGTCGGCGTGATCGGCGACAACCTGCTCGACGACCGCATCCGCAACTCGGCTTCGTTCAAGAAGGACGAGATCCTGCTGCCGGGCGCCGCCGTCCGGGCCTTCTTGAAGGTCGGCTTCTGAGCCGAACGTCGCGCGCGGCGCGCGTTTGACTTTCCAGCTTCGGCGGGAAAAGTCTCGCGCGCCGCGCCGCCCCAGGGCGCGGCCGATCCCAGCGGAGAGGCGCGCGTGCCATCGATCTCGGTCGTGATGCCGGTCTACAACCGCGAACGCGTCGTGCGCCGGGCGGTGGACAGCGTGCTGGCGCAGACCTTCGCGGACTTCGAGCTGCTGGTCGTCGACGACGGCTCGTCGGACGGCACCGCCGCCGCCGTCGAGGCCTGCGCCGACCCGCGCGTGCGCCTGCTGCGGCAGCCCGAGAACCGCGGCGGCAACGCGGCGCGCAACCGCGGCGTGCGCGAGGCGCAAGCCTCCCTGATCGCCTTCATCGACAGCGACGACCGCTTCCGGCCCGAAAAACTCGCCTATGTCGCGGACTATTTCGCACGGCGGCCGGACGTGGACGTGCTGATCGACAGCTTCGAGCTGGTCTATCCGCCCGAAACCGGCAAGCCGACGGCGCTGCGGACCAACCCCGTGCTCGACGACAGCGCCGCGGTCGAGACCGCGATCTTCGCCCGCCGGATGTTCAAGGCGACGCCTTCGATCAGCCTGCGCAAGGAGGCGATCGTCCGCGCCGGCCTGTTCGACGAGGCGCTGAAGCGCCGGCAGGATTTCGACCTGATGCTGCGGCTGGTGAAGACCGCGCGCTGCGCCTCGACCGACGCCGTGCTCTGGACCAAGGAATGGTCGACCGACGCGATCTCGGCCAAGGCCGACACCTTCATGGCGGCGACGATCGACCTCTGCCGCCGCCATCCGGACTATCTCGACGCGCCCGCGCACCGCGTCGGGCTCGCGCGCGACCTCGCCCGCCATTTCCTGCGGCTCGTGGGCAAGGGACGGATCGGCGCCGCCGTCGCCGATGCGCGCCGCTTCGGCTCCGCGTTCGGAGCAGGACGGCTCGCGAGCCTCGCGGCCGAGGGCGTCGGCGAGATCGTGCGGCGGAGACGCGAACGCTCCCGCGGGGGCTGAGGCTCCGAAATCCTCAGGCCCAAAACGGCGACCGCCCATCCCCGGCGCAGTCGCGCCGAAGATGGGGCTCAGGCCGCGAAGCCTCGCTGACGCGGGAACCGTCCGATCAGGCCGCAGCGTCCTTCTTCTTGTTCTGGCGGTGGTCGATCAGGTCGTCGACCACGCCGGGGTCGGCCAGCGTGGAGGTGTCGCCGAGCGCGCCGAACTCGTCCTCGGCGATCTTGCGCAGGATGCGGCGCATGATCTTGCCGGACCGGGTCTTGGGCAGTCCCGGAGCGAACTGAATCAGGTCCGGCGCGGCGATCGGGCCGATGTCCTTGCGCACCCAGCCGATCAGCTCCTTGCGCAGCGCGTCGTCGCCCTCGACGCCCGACATCAGCGTGACATAGGCGTAGATGCCCTGGCCCTTGATGTCGTGCGGGTAGCCGACGACGGCGGCCTCCGACACCTTCTCATGCGCCACCAGCGAGCTTTCCACTTCCGCCGTGCCCATGCGGTGGCCGGAGACGTTGATGACGTCGTCGACGCGGCCTGTGATCCAGTAGTAGCCGTCGGCGTCGCGCCGGCAGCCGTCGCCGGTGAAGTACTTGTTCGGGTAGGTCGAGAAGTAGGTCTCCTCGAACCGCTTGTGGTCGCCGTAGACGGTGCGCATCTGTCCCGGCCACGAGTCGGCGATCACCAGATTGCCCTCGGCCGCGCCCTCGATCACCTTGCCCTCGGCGTCGACCAGCTCGGGTCGGATGCCGAAGAACGGCTTGGTGGCGGAGCCCGGCTTCAGGTCGGTCGCGCCGGGCAGGGGGGTGATCAGGATGCCGCCGGTCTCGGTCTGCCACCAGGTGTCGACGATCGGGCAGCGGCTGTCGCCGACGACGCGGTAGTACCAGTCCCACGCCTCGGGGTTGATCGGCTCGCCGACCGATCCCAGCAGGCGGAGGCTTTCCCGCGAGGTCTTCTTCACCGCCTCCTCGCCGCCGCCCATCAGGGCGCGGATCGCGGTCGGCGCGGTGTAGAAGATGTTGACCTTGTGCTTGTCGACCACCTCCCAGAACCGGGAGGACGAGGGATAGTTCGGCACGCCCTCGAACATCAGCGTGGTGGCGCCGTTCGCGAGCGGGCCATAGACGATGTAGGAGTGGCCCGTCACCCAGCCGACGTCGGCGGTGCACCAGTAGATGTCGCCGTCGTGGTAGTCGAAGATGAGCTGGTGGGTGAACGAGGCGTAGACCAGATAGCCGCCGGTGGTGTGAAGCACGCCCTTCGGTTTGCCCGTGGAGCCGGAGGTGTAGAGGATGAACAGCGGGTCCTCCGCGTTCATGGCCTCGGGCTCGCAGTCGGGCGAGGCCTCCGCGACCGCGTCCTCGTAGCGGACGTCGCGGCCCTCGGTCCAGGCGACGTCTGCGCCGGTGCGGGCGACCACGAAGACGGTGTCGACGCCGCCGACCTTCGCGATCGCGGCGTCGGTGTTGGCCTTCAGCGGCACCTTGCGGCCGCCGCGCAGGCCCTCGTCGGCGGTGATCACGACCTTCGACTCGCAACCCTCGATGCGGCCGGCGAGGCTGTCCGGCGAGAAGCCGCCGAACACGATCGAATGCACCGCGCCGATGCGGGCGCAGGCGAGCATGGCGTAGGCGGCTTCCGGGATCATCGGCAGGTAGATCGTGACCCGGTCGCCCTTCTTCACGCCGCGGCTCTTGAGCGCGTTCGCGAGGCGCCCAACCTGCTCGTGCAGTTCGCGGTAGGTGATCGCCTTCGAATCTTTCGGGTCGTCGCCCTCCCAGAGGATCGCGACCTGGTCGCCGCGGGCTTCGAGATGACGGTCGACGCAGTTGGCGGCGACGTTCAGCGCGCCGTCCTCGTACCATTTGATCGAGACGTTCCCGGGCGCGAAGGACACGTTCTTCACCTTGGTGAAAGGGGTGATCCAGTCGACCCGCTTGCCCACCTCGCCCCAGAACCCCTCCGGATCCTCGATCGAGCGGGCGTAGTCCGCGTCGTATTTGGCGGCGTCCACGTGGGCGCGTTTCGCCCACTCGGCCGGCACGGTGTGCAGTTTCTCGGACATGACGCCTCGCTCCAGGGCCCCTCGCGCCCGCGTGGTTCGGTCGGCGGGCTTCGTGGCCCGAGTGTATGGTGCGGATGCGAACGCGCTCAAGCGCCGCGCATCCTACTTTCGTGCGAGACGGCGGGCGTTTGCGGCGTGTGATAGGCTCGTTCGCCAGGAGAAGGCCCATGACCCGCATCGTGCGTTTCGAAGAGATCGACGGCGATCTCGTGCTCCGCATCCCCGCCGACATCGCCGCGCGGCTTAGGTTTATGGCGGGCGGAGAAGTCGTCGTGACGGATGACGACCAAAGGCTCACCGTGGCGCCGCTGGACGAACGCAAGCGACGGCAATTCGAGACCGCGCTGCGGGTTATGGAAGAGCACGACGAAGCTCTGGCCGCGCTTGCCCGATGACGGTTTCCGGCGAGCCGGAATGGCTGGACGTCGACGTGCTCATTCGAGCGCATGACGTTTCGATCGCACGGTATGGAGGCCTCGACGGCGTCCGGGATCGCGCCGCGATCGAATCCGCCGTCATGCGCCCGCAGAACAAGTGGGCGTATGGGGAGACGGATGTCTTCACGCTGGCCAGCGCCTATGGTTTCGGTCTCGCCCGCAACCACGCTTTTTCGGATGGGAACAAGAGGATCGATGCGATCGCGACCTTCATGTTTCTTGCTCAGAACGGCTGGTGGGTTCCGAGAGACACCGACGCCGTGGAAGCGGCCTTCCTCGCGCTCGCTGCGGGCGAGCTGTCCGAGGAGGCGCTCGCGGACTGGCTCAGGGCGCGCGCCCGGCCGGCGCGAGCCGCCACACCGTGGTGCGCTTCACCTCGGCGTCCTCGAGATCGCGCGTCACCGGCACGGCGTAGTCGGCGAGCGCTTCGAGACGCTGCTTCGGCAGGTAGCTGCGGCCGGGATCGCCCACCAGCACGGGGACGCCGCGGTCGAGAAAGCCGTCGAGCCAGGCGAGCAGGCGCCGGCTGAGGTCGCGCTCATAGAACAGGTCGCCGATGGTGACCACGTCGGCGGCGGGATGCGGCCCGCCGATCAGGTCCTCGCCGAGAACGGTCACCGCGACGCCGTTCGCCTCCGCGTTGAGGCGTACGGCCGCGAGCGCGAACGGGTCGACGTCGACCGCGGTCGCGCGGGCGGCGCCCGCCTTCATCGCCGCGATCGCCACGAGGCCGGAGCCGGCGCCGACGTCCAGCACCGCCCGTCCGGCGACGAGGTCCGGATGGTCGAGCAAGTGGCGGGCGAGCGCCTGTCCGCCGGCCCAGGCGAAGGCCCAGAACGGCGGCGGCAGGCCGATCGACTCCAGCTCCTCCTCGGTCTTCGACCAGAGCGGCACGGCCTCGTCGGCCACGCGCAGGGTGAGCTCCGGCGCGTGCGGAACCGGGCGCGCCCGCGTGTTGGCGCGGACGAAGGCCGCCGGGTCGCGGGCGGGCGCTTCGCTCAGGAGGTCAGCCCGCCCATGCGCCGCACCTCGGCCCACTCGTCGTCCGTCACGGGCTGCACCGAAAGCCGCATGGAGGTGACGAGCGCCATCTTGGCGAGCTTCGGATTGGCTTTGACCGCGGCGAGCGTCACCGGCTGCGGCATGTCCTCCACCGCGCGGATGTCGACGCATTCCCAGCGGGCGTCGTCGCCTGCGGTCGAGTCCGGATGCGCGAGCTTCGCCACCTCGACGATCCCGACGATCTCCTTGCCCTCGTTCGAGTGGTAGAAGAAGCCGAGATCGCCGATCGCCATGGCGCGCATGTTGTTGCGGGCGAGATAGTTGCGCACGCCCGTCCATTCCGTCCCGTCGCGGCCGGCGGCCTTCTGCTGCTCCCACGACCACGCGTCGGGTTCGGACTTGAACAGCCAGTAGGCCATCGCTTCGGGTCTCCTCGGACGTCTCAATGGATCATGGCGATCCGCGGATACGTCATGCCCGAGCGGGGAAGGCTAATCCACGCCTGTTTGCGACTCAGCGAACGGCTTCCTCACGCGATGGCGCGTCACGTCACGCGCCGGCGGCAAGCGCCTTGGACACGATCTCCTTCGCCTCCGCCTGGATGCGCTTGAGATGGTCCTCGTCGACGAAGCTTTCGGCATAGATCTTGTAAACGTTCTCGGTGCCGGACGGCCGCGCCGCGAACCAGCCGTTTGCGGTCGTCACCTTGACGCCGCCGAAGGCCGCGCCGTTGCCGGGGGCGTGGGTTAGGCGGTCGACGATCGGCTCGCCGGCGAGCGTGTCGCCGGGGATCTGGTCGGCTGAGAGCTTCTTCAGCACGCTCTTCTGCTCCGGCGTCGCGGCGGCGTCGACGCGGGCGTAGACCGGCGCTCCGATCTCCCTGGTCAGGTCGGCGTAGATCTCGCCCGGGTCCTTGCCTGTCACGGCGGTCATCTCGGCGGCGAGCAGGGCGGGGATGATACCGTCCTTGTCGGTCGTCCAGACCTCGCCGTCGCGGCGCAGGAAGCTCGCGCCGGCGCTTTCCTCGCCGACGAAGCCGAGGTCGCCTGCGAGCAGTCCGTCGACGAACCATTTGAAGCCGACGGGCACCTCCATGACCTTCAGGCCGAGCAGGCCGGCGACGCGGTCGACGCTCGAGCTCGACACGATCGTCTTGCCGATGGCGGGCGTCCCCTTCCAGCCGGGGCGATGCCGGTAGAGATAGGCGATCGAGGCCGTCAGATAGTGGTTCGGGTTGAGCAGGCCGGCGCTGCGCGTGACGACGCCGTGGCGGTCTGCGTCCGGATCGTTGGCGAAGGCGATGTCGAACGTGTCCTTCAGCGCGATCAGCGGCGCCATCGCCCAGGGCGACGAGCAGTCCATGCGCAGCTTGCCGTCCCAATCCGCGGTCATGAAGCGGAAGGTCGGGTCGACGATCTCGTTCACGACGGTCAGGTCGAGCTTGTAGCGCTCGGCGATCGGGGCCCAGTAGGGCAGGCCGGCGCCCCCGAGCGGGTCGACGCCAATGCGCAGGCCTGCCGAGCGGATCGCCTCCAGGTCGAGCACGTTCTCGAGGTCGGCCACGTAAGGGGTGGTAAAGTCGTAGCGGACGACGTTCGGCGCCTTCATCGCGCGCTGCAGCGGAATCCGCTTGACGTCCCTCAGGCTGTCCTCGATCAGCGCGTTCGCGGTCTTCTCCATCCAGCCAGTGACGTCGGTGTCGGCCGGGCCGCCGTTCGGCGGGTTGTACTTGAAGCCGCCATCCTCCGCGGGGTTGTGCGACGGCGTGATCGCGATGCCGTCGGCGAGCCCCGACGTGCGGCCGCGGTTGTAGGTCAGGATGGCGTGGCTCACGACCGGCGTCGGCGTGTAGCCGAGCTTCTCGTCGATCCGCACGTCGACGCCGTTCGCGGCGAACACTTCGATCGCGGTGGCGAAGGCGGCCTCGGACAGGGCGTGCGTGTCCTTGCCGAGGAACAGTGGGCCGGTGATCCCGGATTTCGCGCGGTAGAGGCAGATCGCCTGCGAGATCGCCAGGATGTGGGTTTCGGTGAACGCCGAATCGAGCGACGTGCCGCGGTGGCCGGAGGTGCCGAAGGCGACGCGCTGGGCGGCGGCGGCCATGTCCGGCCGGCTGGTGAAATACTCGGTCAGCAGCCGGGGGATATTCGTCAGGCGCGAAGGGTCGGCCAGTTTGCCTGCGAACTCGCTCACCTCAGCCATGCTTGATCGCTCCAGCTCTGTGTGTCGGGGCATGTCGGCGCGCCTCGCGCGCGCGAGGTTGAGTATAGGCGCTCAGCGTTCGAGCGTAAGACGGTCGCGGGCCGCCTCCATGCGCCGCAGGCGGCCGAGAAAGCTCATGCCGAGCAGGTTGCCGTCCATCGCGCCGGGCGAGAGCACGACCGCCGTGACGTCCGGGACGCTCACCGATCCGACGCGGACGTCGCTCAGCACCACCCGTTTCGCGCCGACCTGTCCGTTCGCGGTCGAGACCCGGAGATCGAAGCGGTCCCCGCCGGACACGAGCCCAAGGGCGCGGCCCTGGTCGTAGGACAGCGCCACCACCGTCGCGCCGGTGTCGACCAGCATGGGCACGCGGCGGCCGGAGATCATCGCGTCCGTGCGGAAATGGCCGTCGCGGTCAGCGCGCAGCACCACCTCGCGGCTGGAGGAGGGCGCGAGCGCGGCCGGCTTCGCCCGTTCCGGGGCGGGCGGGGCCAGACGCTCGAGAAGCTGCGGGGCTGCGGCCGCAGCCCCCGCGACGACGCCGGCTGCGACCAGAACGGCCTTCAACACCTGCCTCACCGCCTCCCGCGCGCGCCCCGACCGGCGCGTAGCCTGACCGCTACCGCGTGACGACGGCGTTAAGGCCGCGGGCCATGCCGGGCCTCATCGCCCGGCATGGTGAACGCCGCGTCAAGCGGGCTCAGGAGGGCAGCGGCGCCTCCGTGGCGATCAGCTTCGCCTCGCGCAGCTCCTCCCACAGCGCCGGCGGCAGCGTCTGTCGCATGGAGGCCGCGTTCTGCGCCGCCTGCGTCGCGTCGCGCGCGCCGGGGATGATCGCCGAGACGGCGGGATGGGCCGCCGCGAAGTGCAGCGCCATGGTGCGCAGGTCCGTGCCGTGGTTCTCGGCGATGGCCGAAAGCCTGCGCCGCTTTTCGACCGCGCCCTCCGGAATCTTGCCGGCGTAGTCGTAGCGCGGCTTGCCGGCGAGGAAGCCGGCGTTGAGGGGCGCCCCGACCACGATCGACGCGCCGCGCTTCTCGGCGACCGGCATCAGCCGCTTGAGCGCGTCCTCGTGCTTGATCAGCGAGTATTGCGTGGCGGAGAGGATGATGTCGGGATCGGCGGCCTCGAAGGCCGCGAGCGCCGGCTCCAACGTGTTGACGCCGAGCCCCCAGGCCTTGATCAGGCCCTCGTTCTTCATGCGGGTCAACTCCGGCATCGCGCCGGTCTTCGCCTGCTCGAGATACTCGGTCCAGCGCTCCTTCATGTCGCCGTTGTCCGGCGAGAGGTCGTGGATGAACACGATGTCGATGCTCGCGAGCCCCATGCGCTGCAGGCTGTCCTCGATCGAGCGGCGGGCTCCCTCGGCGCTGTAGTCGTAGACATGCCGGAACGGCGGCACCTCGGCCCAGTTGCCGACCTTCGTGCCGGCGACGGACTGGTCCGGCTTCAGCAGCCGGCCAATCTTGGTGGAGAGCACGAAGCTGTCGCGCGGCTTGTCGTGCAGGAAGGCGCCGAGCCGGCGCTCGCTGAGGCCGAGGCCGTACCAGGGCGAGGTGTCGAAGTAGCGCACGCCGGCGTCCCAGGCGGCCTGCAGGGTGGCCTGCGCCTGCTCGTCGCCCACGGCGACGAAGTTGCCCGAGATCTGGGTGCCGCCCATGCCGAGGCGGGCGGGCGGACGATAGCGGCCTCCGGCGGCTTGGGCCGGGTTCGCCGGCAGCGGGCGCAGCAGGGTCTGGGCGGCGGCCTGGCCGGCGGCGAGGACGCCGACGCCTGCGGCGGCTCCGGCGAGGAAGGTGCGGCGCGTGGTCATGGCGGGTCTCCGTGTCCGTCGCGCACGACCGTCCGCCCGCGTCGGGAGAGCCGTCGTGCGACGAAGGTGGGAGTTTCCCTTCCGCGGCGGCCCGGCAACCCGAGCCGCGTTCACGAAGCCGCGCGCCGGCGCGTGAGCGGCGCCGGCCGTCGCGCGGTCAGACGCGCTCGATCAGGCCGCGCTGCTCGAGCGCCTCCACAACCCGGTCCGCGAGCTCCTCGACCGAGGCCTCGGTGGTCAGGAGCGTGAGCTCCGGCGCCTTCGGCGGCTCGTAGGGCGAGGACACGCCGGTGAAGTTCGGGATCTCGCCGGCGAGCGCGCGCTTGTAGAGGCCCTTGGGATCGCGCGCGATACAGGCGGAGAGCGGCGCGTCGACGAAGATCTCCAGGAACTCGCCGTCGCCGACGAGGTCGCGCACGATCCGGCGCTCGGACTCGAACGGCGAGATGAACGAGCACAGCGTGATCACGCCGGCGTCGACGAACAGCTTCGCCACCTCGCCGATGCGCCGCACGTTCTCGACGCGGTCGGCGTCGGTGAAGCCGAGGTCCTTGTTGAGGCCGAAGCGGACGTTGTCGCCGTCGAGCAGCATCGTGTGCTGGCCGCGGGCCGCGAGCTTGACCTCGACGAGGTTCGCGATCGTCGACTTGCCCGAGGCGGACAGGCCCGTGAACCACACGATCGCCGGCTTCTGGCGCTTGAGCCGCGCGCGGGTCGCCTTGTCGACCGAGGAGGCTTGGCGGTGGATGTTGGTGGCCCGCCGGAGCCCGTGCAGGATCATGCCGGCGCCGGCGGTCGCGTTGGTCTCGCGGTCGATGACGATGAAGGCGCCGGTCTCGCGGTTGTCGGCGTAAGGGTCGAAGGCGAGCGCGGCGCCGGTCTCGACGTTGACCTCGGCGATCTCGTTCAGCCCGAGCGTGCGGGCGGCGAGGTGGTCGAGCGAATTGACGTCGATCTTGTGCTTCAGGCTCGTGACGGTCGCCGGCACGGTGCGGGTCGCGAGCTTGATCAGGTAGGAGCGGCCGGGGAGCAGGCGCTCGTCCTGCATCCAGATCAGCCGGGCGGCGAACTGGTTCGACACCTCCGGCCGGTCCGCCGGATGGCTGAGCACGTCGCCGCGGGCGATGTCGACCTCGTCCTCGAGCGTGAGGGTGACGCTGTCGCCGGCGGAGGCCGAGGCCAGGTCGCCGTCCATGGTGACGATGCGCGCGACGCGGCTGGTCTTGCCGGACCCCGCCACGACGATCTCGTCGCCGGGGCGGACGGTTCCGCTCGAAATCGTGCCGGCGAAGCCGCGGAAGTCGAGGTTGGGGCGGTTCACCCACTGGACGGGCAGGCGGAACGGCTTCGAGGTCGCGTCGCTCTCGACGTCGACCGCCTCGAGATGCTCGAGCAGCGTCGGGCCCTTGTGCCAGGGGAGGCGGTCGGAGCGGGTCGTGACGTTGTCGCCGTCGCGGGCCGACAGAGGGATCGCGGTGATCTCGCGGAAGCCGAGCGGCGCCGCGAAGGCGCGGTAGGCCTGCTCGATCGCGTCGAAGGCGTCCTCGCGGTAGTCGACGAGGTCGATCTTGTTCACCGCCAGGACGACGTGGCGGATGCCGAGCAGCGAGCAGATGAAGCTGTGGCGCTTGGTCTGGGTCAGCACGCCCTTGCGGGCGTCGATCAGGATGACGGCGAGGTCGGCGTTGGAGGCGCCGGTCGCCATGTTGCGGGTGTACTGTTCGTGGCCCGGCGTGTCGGCCACGATGAAGGTGCGCTTCGCGGTGGCGAAGTAGCGGTAGGCCACGTCGATGGTGATGCCCTGCTCGCGCTCGGCCTCCAGCCCGTCCACCAGCAGCGCGAGGTCGATCGCCTCGCCGGTGGTGCCGTGCTTGCGGCTGTCCTTTTCGAGCGCGGCGAGCTGGTCGTCGAACACCAGCTTGGTGTCGTAGAGCAGGCGGCCGATCAGGGTCGACTTGCCGTCGTCCACGGAGCCGCAGGTGAGGAAGCGCAGCAGCGACTTCTCGGCGACGGATTCGGCGAGCGCGACAGCGGAGGGCAGGGGGGCGTGCATCAGAAATAGCCCTCGCGCTTCTTCTTCTCCATCGAGCCGGCCTCGTCGCTGTCGATCAGGCGGCCCTGGCGCTCGGAGGTGGTCGAGGCGAGCATCTCGGCGATGATATCCTCGAGGCTCGCAGCGTCGCTGTCGATCGCGCCGGTCAGCGGGTAGCAGCCGAGGGTGCGGAACCGCACGCGCCGGAGTTCGGGAACCTCGCCGGGATGGAGCGGCAGCCGCTCGTCGTCGCGCATGATCAGCGCGCCGTCGCGGCGCACCACCGGGCGCTCCTTGGCGAAATAGAGCGGCACGACCGGGATCTCTTCGGCGAGCACGTACTGCCACACGTCGAGCTCGGTCCAGTTCGACAGCGGAAAGACGCGGATCGACTCGCCGGGCTTCACCCGCGTGTTGTAGAGCCGCCAGAGCTCCGGGCGCTGGTTGCGCGGGTCCCAGCCGTGGTTCGCCGTGCGGAAGGAGAACACGCGCTCCTTGGCGCGGCTCTTCTCCTCGTCGCGCCGCGCGCCGCCGAAGGCCGCGTCGAAGCCGTATTTGTCGAGCGCCTGCCGCAGCCCCTCGGTCTTCATGACCTGCGTGTGCACGTTCGAGCCGGAAGCGACCGGCGACACGCCGCGGCGCACGCCGTCCTCGTTGATGTGCACGATCAGATCGAGCCCGAGCCGTTTTGCGGTCTCGTCGCGGAACTCGATCATCTCCCGGAACTTCCACGTCGTGTCCACATGCAGCAGCGGGAACGGCGGCTTCGCCGGGTAGAACGCCTTCATCGCGAGATGAAGCATCACCGACGAGTCCTTGCCGATCGAGTACAGCATGACCGGATTGCGGAACTCGGACGCGACCTCGCGGATGATCTGGATCGATTCCGCTTCGAGCCGCTTCAGATGGGTCGAAAGACCAGACATGATGCGCGCCGAATAAATACGACGATATTATGTAATATCGCGTGAGTTACAGAATGGGGGCGATAAACCTTTTCCGGGCCGGCCGCAAGGCAGGCCGTCCCGGACGTCCGCGATGCGGCGAAACCGGCGTTCCGGCGGAGCTTGAACAGCGTCGGAGCGAAATCCTGCCGGGGTGTCTTGTTTTCTTCATGGCGAACGCCTAAATTGCCGCAGTCGATCTTGCTTGTTGAATTTTGTTAAACGCCACGTCGCGTCGACGAATTTTCTCTCAAAATCGATTCGCTACGTCGGCCGGCATGTGGCCGTTCGACGAAAATATTTATCGGTTCAAGGGAAATCGCCATGACGATCGGCACCGTAAAGTTTTTCAACGTCCAGAAGGGCTATGGCTTCATCGCCCCCGAGGACGGCTCCACCGACGTGTTCGTCCACATCTCGGCCGTCGAGCGCTCGGGCCTTCACACCCTCGTCGAGGGCCAGAAGGTGAGCTTCGAGGTCGTGCAGGACCGCCGTTCGGGCAAGAACGCAGCCGAGAATCTCGCGGCCGCGTAATGGATTGACGTCTCCGGTCCGCGACCACGGATGTACTGGCGCGGGCCGTCGAGGCGGCAGGGAGGAGGTCGGGTAAAGCCCGACCTTTTTTCGTTTCTGGAGGAGTGGAGACGCCATGACCGCGACGCGCGAGACGCTGTTCAAGCCCAGCAAGAGCGAAGCCAAGGGCGACGCGACGACCCGGGCCGCCTGGGCGATCATCGATCAGGACAAAGCGAAAGAGGACGCCAAGACCGCTCGGCTGCGCGCCGCGCGTCTCGCCAAGGAGGCGGCGGAAGGCGAGGCCTTGGCGGCGGCGCCGAAGCCGAAGCCCGTCCGCAAGACCCGCAAGGCCGCGGCTAAGCCGGCGGCCTAACCGCCGGTCAGCCGAGCTCGCGTTCGAGGAAGCCGAGCACCTTCGCCGGATCGACGTCGCGGGCGACGAAAGCCTGGCCTACGCCGCGGGCGAGGATGAAGGTCAGCGCCCCGCCCTCCACCTTCTTGTCCTGGCGCATGTGCTCGAGCAGGGCGTCCGCGCCCGACACGCCGCCCGGGATCGCCTTCGCGCTCGTCGGAAGCCCGACCGCCGCAAGATGCCGCTCGACGCGCGCCGCGTCGTCCGTTCCGCACAGGCCGAGCGCGGCCGAGAAGCGGAACGCCATCGCCATGCCGATCGCGACGCCCTCGCCGTGGACGAGACGGGAGCCGTCATAGCCGACGTCGGCTTCGAGCGCATGGCCGAAGGTGTGTCCGAGATTGAGCAGGGCGCGGTCGCCGCGCTCCAGTTCGTCGCGCGCGACGATCGCGGCCTTGGCGCGGCAGCTCGCGGCGATCGCCTCGATCCGCTCCGGCCCGCCGCCGAAGACGCCCCCGTGAGCGCCTTCGAGCCAGGCGAAGAAGGCTTCGTCGCCGAGCAGCCCATATTTCGCGACCTCGGCGTAGCCCGCGCGGAATTCCCGCTCGGGCAGGGTGTCGAGCGCGTCGACGTCGGCGAGCACCAGGCTCGGCTGGTGGAACGCGCCGATCAGATTCTTGCCGTGGCGGGAATTGACGCCGGTCTTGCCGCCGACGGACGAGTCCACCTGCGCCAGCAGGCTGGTCGGCGCCTGGAGGCAGCGCACGCCCCGGCGCAGCACCGCCGCCGCGAAGCCCGCGAGATCGCCCACCACGCCGCCGCCGAGCGCCAGCACGAGATCGCCGCGCTCGATGCGGGCGGCGAGCAGATGGTCGACCACCTCGCCGAGCGTTCCGAGATTCTTGGAGGCCTCGCCGGGCGCGACCGTCACGGCGGAGGCGTCGATACCGGCGCGCTTCAGCGACTCCATCACGCGCGGCAGGTGGGCGCGGGCGACGTTCGCGTCGGTGACGATGCCGACCTTGCGCGCCCCGAGCGCCCTGGCGGAGGCGCCGGTCTCGTCGAGCGCGCCGCGGCCGATGCGGATGTCGTAGGCGCGGTCGCCGAGCGCCACATGCACGGTTTCGTCCGCGTCCGCGCGCTTCAGGGCGGCTTCGGCCATCAGATCGGTTCCTCGTCCGGAGCGGCGGGCGCGAGCGCGCGCTTCAGCGCCGCGATCACGTCGGCGATCACATGCTCGTGGGGGGCGTCGCGCGAGACGACGGTGATGTCGGCCAGCGCATAGACCGGATAGCGCGCCGCCACCAGCGCGCGCAGCGTCGCCTCGGGATCGGCGGAGGCGAGCAGCGGCCGGTTCGAGCGCTTGCGCACGCGCTTGAGCAGCACCTCCACGTCGGCCTTGAGCCAGATCGAGACGCCCGCTTCGGCCACGCGCCGGCGGGTGTCCTCGCTGAGCCATGCGCCGCCGCCGGTCGCCAGCACCTGCGGGCCGTTCTCCAGCAGGCGCGCCACCACGCGCGCCTCCTTCTCCCGAAAATGCGGCTCGCCGTGCACGGCGAAGATCTCGGGGATGGTCATGCCGCCGGCGGCGGCCTCGATCTCGGTGTCGGCGTCGAGGAACGGCAGATCGAGCGCCTGGGCGAGGCGGCGGCCGACCGAGGACTTGCCCGCGCCCATCATGCCGACCAGCACGATCGAGCGGTTCCCGAGCGCCGACCGCACCCCGGCGTCCGGCTGGCGCGCGCCCTCGGCGCGACGCCCCGCGCCATGGTCGGCCAGATGCTCCGTCGCAGCGCCCACGCCGCTCCCCCAGGATCGATAAAACGGTCGCAACCTATTCCTAAGGTTCGGACGGCACAACCAAAGGCGTTGCCGTCCGCGCCGTCCCGTGGTGTCGTGGGAGCGGGGGCGGCTGCGGCCCGTGTCACAGGGGCCGAGAGGTCGCGACATGCCGAGCTTGATGCGCTTTCTGACCGTCATAGGGGTGCTCGCGGGGCTCGGCTTCGGCGGGATGTACGCGCTCGCGACCTTCGTCACGCCGCGCACCCGCGAGATGACCGTGACCATTCCGACCAACAAGCTGCGCGCGCAGCCGACCGAGGCCGAGGCCCGGCTCGACCGCGACGGTCCGCACACCGCGGCCGTCGGCGGCGCAAGCCAGCCGTGAGCGGCCGCGACCGCCGCCATCTCGACGCCTTCCTCGAAATGGCGAGCGCCGAGCGCGGCGCGGCGAAGAACACGCTCGACGCCTACGAGCGCGACCTCTCGGATTACTGCGCCTTCCTCGCAGGCCGGGCGAGCGACGCCCTACGGGCGACGGCCGACGACGTGCGCGCCCATCTCGCCGATCTCGCGGATCGCGGCTTCAAGGCGTCGTCGGCCGCGCGCAAGCTCTCGGCGGTGCGCCAGTTCCACAAGTTCCTCTACACCGACGCGGTGCGGACCGACGATCCGACCGCCGCGCTCGAAGGCCCGCGGCGCGGACGGCCGCTGCCAAAAGTACTGTCGGTCGAGGAGATGGAGCGGCTGATCGCGGCGGCCGGCGATCCGGGCCCCGAACCGTCGCCGCGGGCGGCGCTCGCGGCGGCGCGGCTCTCCTGCCTGCTCGAGGTCGCCTACGCCACCGGCCTGCGCGTCTCCGAACTCGTCGGCCTGCCCCGCTCCGCCGCGCGGCCCGCCGCGCAGGCGATCGCCGTCAAGGGCAAGGGCGGGCGCGAGCGCCTCGTGCCGCTGACGCCGCTCGCGAAGCAGGCGATGGCCGCCTATCTCGATGCGCTCGGCCCGTCGGATGGGCCGTGGCTGTTTCCCGCGCCGGGGACGAGCGGCCACCTGACGCGGCAGGTGTTCGCCCGCGACCTTAAGGCCGCGGCCGCGCGCGCCGGCCTGTCGCCGGCGAAGGTCAGCCCGCACGTGCTGCGCCACGCCTTCGCGAGCCACCTCGTCCAGAACGGCGCCGACCTGCGCGCCGTGCAGCAGATGCTCGGCCACGCCGACATCGCGACGACCCAGATCTACACCCACGTGCTCGACGAGCGCGCGCGCGCCATGGTGCGCGACCTGCACCCGCTCGGGGACGTCGAGCCGGCCTGACGCCGGCGTCGACCCGCGCCCGCCACGTTTCCCCGCCCGTCGCCTTGACTTTCGTCGGGGCTCCGAACCAGTGTGCGCCGCTTCGCATGGACCAGCGCCCCAAACCCCGTGCGCCTGCGGCGCGAAGCGGAGCCCATGAAAAGCTATCTCGATTTCGAAAAGCCGGTCGCCGAACTCCAGGCCAAGATCGTCGAACTGCGCGCGCTCGGCGAGAACGGCGACGCCGTCGCAATCGGCGAAGAGGTGTCTCGGCTCGAGGCGAAGTCCGTCCAGGCGCTCAAAGAACTCTACGCCAACCTGACGCCCTGGCAGAAGACGCTGGTGGCGCGGCATCCGAACCGGCCGCATTTCTCCGATTTCGTCGCGGGCCTGGTCGAGGACTTCACCCCGCTCGCGGGCGACCGCGCCTTCTCGGAGGACGAGGCGATCGTCGGCGGCCTGGCGCGGTTCCGCGGCCGGCCGGTGCTGATCATGGGCCATGAGAAGGGTGCCGATACGACCTCCCGGCTCAAGCACAATTTCGGCATGGCGCGGCCGGAGGGCTACCGCAAGGCCGTGCGGCTGATGGAGCTCGCCGACCGCTTCGGCCTGCCGATCATCGCGCTGGTCGACACCGCCGGCGCCTTTCCCGGCATCGAGGCGGAGCAGCGCGGCCAGGCCGAGGCGATCGCCCGCTCGACCGAGGCTTGCCTCAACCTCACGGTGCCGAACGTGGCGCTGGTCATCGGCGAGGGCGGCTCCGGCGGCGCGATAGCGATCGCGACCGCGAACGTCGTGCTGATGCTGGAGCACGCCATCTACAGCGTGATCTCGCCGGAGGGCGCGGCCTCGATCCTGTGGCGCGACGCCGCCAAGGCGCAGGACGCCGCCACCAACATGAAGATCACCTCCGCCGACCTGATGCGCCTCGGCGTGATCGACGGCGTGGTGCCGGAGCCGCTCGGCGGCGCGCACCGCGAGCCGGACGCCGTGATCGCCGAGGCCGGCGACGCCATCGCCCAGGGACTTGAGCGTTTCGACGGCATGACGCCCGACCAGATTCGCGCGGAGCGCCGCGCGAAATTCCTCGCCATCGGCCGGAGCCTCTGAATACCGCTCGCGACGGATGACGGGCGGCGTGAAGCTGTGGTAACTTTCGCGTAACGGTATCGGGCGTTTATCTCTTGGGAAGACGCCCGCACTTGCCTTTCGGGGAGACAGCCATGTCCGCACTGCGCGCAAGCCTGATCGGCCTGGCGGCTGCGGCCGCGCTGGCGACGGCCGGTTGCCAGAAGGATGAGCAGGCCACCACGGCGCGCAGCGTCCAGCCGCTTTCGATCCAGACCGTCTCGCTGATGCAGGAGAAGGGGATGACGAGGCAGGACCCAATCCTGCTGCGCATCTACAAGGAGGAGTCGAAGGCCGAGGTCTGGAAGAAGCGCCGCTCGGACGGCCGCTACGCCCTGCTCAAGACCTACGACATCTGCCGGTTCTCCGGAAAGCTCGGCCCGAAGATCAAGGAAGGCGACAAGCAGGCGCCGGAAGGGTTCTACTCGGTCGGCCCGGCGCAGATGAACCCGCGCTCGAGCTACTACCTTTCGTTCAACATCGGCTTCCCGAACAAGTACGATCAGGCGCTCGGCCGCACCGGCCAGCACCTCATGGTGCACGGCGACTGCCTGTCGGCCGGCTGCTACGCCATGACGGACGCGCAGATGGCCGAGATCTACGCGCTCGCCCGCGAGGCCTTCGCCGGCGGCCAAAAGTCGTTCCAGGTCCAGGCGCTTCCGTTCCGCATGACGCCGGAGAACATGGCGCGCCGCCGCAACAACCCGAACATCGCGTTCTGGCGGAACCTCAAGGAAGGCTCGGACCATTTCGAGGTCACGAAGGCCGAGCCGAAGGTCGACGCCTGCGGCCGGAAGTACGTCTTCAACGCCTCGGCCGGCCCGCTCTCCAGCATGAACGCCTCGGCTCCGTGTCCGAGCCTGACGACGCAGCCGGAGATCGCCAGGGCGGTCGCCGCCAAGAAGCGCGCCGACGACATGGTGATCGCGGCTCTGTCCAAGGCGCACGAACCGGCTCCGGAATACATCGCCCAGAACGGCCGCCTGCGCCGCTCGCTCGACGAGCCGCTGATCCAGGTCGCGGCCGCCGCGCCGGCGTCGGCGCCGGCCTACGCCGCGGCGGAGACCGAAGGCGCCTCGACGGTCGCGCTGCGCACGACCGCCTCGGTCGCCGTCACCCCGCCCGCGCCGGCCGCCGCGCCCGCCCGTCCTGCGGCGGCTTCCGCAGCCGCCCCGGCGCCCGTGGTCGAGCCGACCGCTTCGGTTCAGGTCGCGGCCAGCAAGGCCGAGCGTGGCCTGTTCACCCGCCTGTTCCAGGCCGAGGAGCCCGCGGCTCCGGCGGCCGCGCCCGCCGCCGAGATCGCGACCGCCTCCGCCGCGAGGACCGGCGCGCCGGTCCCGCCCGCCCGTCGCGAGATCGTGGTTCAGGAGCCGGTTCTGGCGTCCTCCGTCAGCCAGCATCCCGCCGCGGCGTCTAAGCCGGCCTCCGGCGGCGTCGGCGGCTGGGTCCGCAGCGTCGGCGGCCTGTTCGGCGGCCGTTCGGAGGAGCCCGCGGCCGCTCCTTCCGTCGCGCCGGCGGCGGTCCAGCCGGCGGCGACGACCGGTTCGCCCGCGCCGCGTCCGCGCGAGCGTTCGGCCCGCATGCCGGAGCAGTTCCAGCCGAAGCACCGGCTCGACCCGCGCATCACCTCGGCCTTCGCCGCGTTCGACTGAAGTCTAAGGCGAGCGATCTGGCGGCGCACCATCCGCTTTTGACGCTTTGCGGCGGGGACATATGAGCGTCCGACCGCGCAGGTTTGGCGTCGCCACGCGGCGCCGCACAACGGGATTCGCTTCTCCGGCGCCTGATCTACGGTATTCTGCGTAGACACCGACGGCGCTTCAAAGACGCGGCCAACGGCGTCGACAGCGTCGTCCTCCATGAGGAGACGCGCTATGTCCATGCATGACCACGCTGACGTACACGTTCATCCCAGCCTGCTCGAACGGGGCCGGCGTTTCATCGGGGCCGTGACGCGCGATCCGAACGCGCGCGCCGACCTCGACGTCGCGCGGGTCGTCGATCAGCTCAAGGCGCTCGGCCAGCAGCCCATCGAGGACCTCACGCCCGAGGAGGCGCGTCGCCAGCCGACCGTCGCCGACGCGGTGCGCGCCGTGCGCGCGGAGGTCGCGATCGAGCCTGCGCCGCGCGAGGCGTTTGCGCACGACGTGAGCTATCCGGCCGCGGAAGGCGACCTGCCGGCCCGCGTCTACCGGCCGGCGGGGGTGGAGGGCCAGCTTCCGATCGTGCTGTATTTTCACGGGGGAGGCTTTGTGCTCGGCGGCGTCGCCGCCTATGACGCCGCGCCGCGGGCGATCGCGGCCCGCGCGGGCGTCGTGGTGGTCTCGGCCGGCTATCGGCTGGCGCCGGAGCACAAGTTCCCCGCCGCCCATGACGACGCGGTCGAGGCCTATCGCTGGGTGCTGGAGGAGGCGGCCGCGCTCGGCGGCGACCCAGCGCGCGTCGCGGTGATGGGCGAGGACGCCGGCGCGGCGCTGGCGCTCCACGTCTGCGTCGCCGCGCGCGACGAGGGCTTGCCCCTGCCGGTCCATCAGGCGCTGATCTGCCCGATGGCGGGCGTCGATCTGGAGACGCCCTCCTACGCCATCAACGAGCACGCGCGGCCCCTGAACAAGGCTATGGTGGGCTGGTTCTTCGGCCACGCCCTGCCGGACGCGCAGACGCAGGACGATCCGCGCGTCGATCTTGTCGGGAAGGCCGACCTTTCCGGGCTTCCGCCCGCGACGCTCGTCACGGCGGAGATCGACCCGCTCCGCTCCGAGGGCTGGGCGCTCGCCGAAAAGCTGCGCGACGCCGGCGTCGCCGTGAACGCCATCGACTACGAAGGCGCCACGCATGGCTTCTTCGGCATGGGCGAGGTGGCGCGCGACGCTCGGCTGGCGCAGGACGCGGTGGCGCGGGACCTCGCCTGCGCCTTCGCGCGCGACGAACGCTGGACGCGGATCGGCCGCGCGCTCTGACGGCGCCGGAACGCCGGTCCTCCGTTTGTTTTGGCCTGCGGGCTCGTCTATGACAGTGCGCCGCGGAGGCTGCGAGCCTCCGCGAGCCGCGCGATCATCCAAGACGACGCCCCATGAACGACGCCCCCTCCGATCCGCTGACCGAAATCCGCCGGGAGATCGACCGGATCGATGAGGCCATGCACGTCCTGCTGATGGAGCGCGGCGCGGTCATCGACCGGCTCGTCGCGATCAAGCGCACCTCGGAGACGGGATCGGCGTTCCGGCCGGGTCGCGAGGCCGACATGATGCGCCGCATCGCCGCCCGTCATGGCGGCCGGCTGCCGGTCGCGACCGCCGAGCATCTCTGGCGCACGATCATCGCCACCTTCACCCATGTCCAGGCGCCGTTCACGCTGCATGTGGAGCAGGGCGCGGACGCCCTCGCTATGCATGACCTCGCCCGCTTCCACGTCGGCTTTGACGTGCCGCTCGTCGGCCACGGCACGCCGTCGCGCGTCGCCGCGGCCGTCGCGCAGTCGACCGGCGATCTCGGCCTCGTGCGCATCGATCCGGCGCCGGCCGCGATCTGGTGGGACGCGCTCGGCGGCGACGGCCCGCAGGTGATGGCGCGGCTGCCGTTCCTGTCCGCCGCCGGACATCCGACGCCCACGCCCGCCCTGGTGCTCGCGCGCCCGCTCGGCGACGCCGCCTCGTCCGAGGTTTCGGTCTGGGCGGTGGAGGACGACGGCGACGTCGCGCTCCCCGAGGGCGCCGAGACGCTGGCCGCGGTCACGCGCAACGGGCGCCGACATCGCCTCGTCGCGCATCCCGGCGGCGAGCCGCCCGCGCCGCATGCGCGGCCGCTCGGCGGCTACGCCCGGCCGGCCGGCTGAACGCCGCGCCGCTCTTCCTTTTCCATCGCCGCAGGGCTGCAAGCCCGCGGTTCGACCGCTCATCCGGAGCTTGCCGCCCATGACGTCCGCGTCTCCCGCAACCCCCGCCGCAACGCGCCCCGTCCCGCGCGCCAGCGCCCTCGCGATCGAGGCCTACGTCCCGGGCAAGAGCAAGGCTCCCGCCGGGGTGCGGCTGCACAAGCTGTCCTCGAACGAGACGCCGCTCGGGCCGAGCCCGGCCGCGATCGCGGCGTTCCGGGCCGCGGCGGACGGCCTCGAGATCTACCCCGACGGCCAGTCGCGCGCGCTGCGCGAGGCGATCGCCCGCGCGAACGGGCTCGACCCCGACCGCATCGTCTGCGGCGCCGGCTCCGACGAACTGCTGTCGCTGCTCGCCTACGCCTATCTGGAGCCCGGCGACGAGGGCGTGTTCTGCGAGCACGGCTTCCTCGTCTATCGCATAGCGATCCTGGCCGCGGGCGGCGTGCCGGTGGTCGCGCCCGAGACGGACCTGACCGCGGACGTCGACGCGATCCTCTCCCGCGTCACGGACCGCACGCGCATCGTCTATCTCGCGAACCCCAACAACCCGACCGGCACCTACCTGCCGTTCGACGAGGTGAAGCGTCTGCACGCCGGTCTGCCGAAGACCGTGCTGCTCGTGCTGGACGCGGCCTACGCCGAATATGTCCGCGCCAACGACTACGCGGCCGGGATCGAGCTGGTGGCGGGCGCGGAGAACGTCGTGATGACGCGCACCTTCTCCAAGGTCTACGGGCTCGCCAGCCTGCGCATCGGCTGGCTTTACGGGCCGGAGGGCGTGGTCGACGTGCTGAACCGCATCCGCGGCCCGTTCAACCTGTCCGGTCCTGCGATCGCGGCGGGCGCCGCGGCGATCGCCGACCGCGCCCACATCGAGGCCGCTGTCGACCACAACGCCCGCTGGCTGCCGGAGCTGACCGGCGCGCTCGGCGCGCTCGGGCTCACCGTGACGCCGAGCGTCGCGAACTTCGTGCTGGTGCGTTTTCCCGACGCGCCCGGCCGGACCGCGAAGGAGGCCGACGCCTTCCTGACCGAGCGCGGTCTGATCCTGCGCTCGGTGGCGTCCTACGGCCTGCCGGACGCGCTGAGGCTCACCATCGGCGACGATGAGGCCAACCGCGCCGTGATCGCGGCGCTCGGGGCCTTCATGAGGGGCGACCGTGGCTGAGGCGGCGCCCTTCGAACGGGTCGCGATCATCGGGCTCGGCCTGATCGGCTCGTCGATCGCGCGCGCGGCGCGGGCGGGCGGCGTCGCCGGATCGATCGCGGCCTACGACCGCGACGAGGCCGTCGCGGTCCGGGTCGCGGCGCTCGGCATCGCCGACGTGGTGGCGGCGTCCGCGGCGGATGCGGTCGAGGGCGCCGATCTCGTCATCGTCTGCACGCCGGTCGGCGTCTGCGGGGCGGTCGCGGCCGAGATCGGGCCGAAGCTGAAGGTGGGCGCGGTGCTCTCCGACGTCGGATCGGTCAAGGGCGCGGTCGTGCGCGACATGGGCCGCCACGTGCCGGCGCACGCGGCCTTCATCCCCGCCCATCCGATCGCCGGCACCGAGGACTCCGGCCCCGACGCCGGCTTCGCGGAGCTGTTCCAGGACCGCTGGGCGATCCTGACGCCGCTGTCGCCCGCCGACGAGGCGGACGTCGAGCGCCTGCGACGGTTCTGGGAGGGCATGGGCGCGAACGTCGACACCATGACGGTCGAGCACCACGATCTGGTGTTCGCGATCGTGAGCCACGTGCCGCACCTGATCGCCTACAACATCGTCGGCACCGCCGCCGACCTGGAGGACGTCACCCAGTCCGAGGTGATCAAGTACTCGGCGTCGGGCTTCCGCGATTTCACCCGCATCGCGGCGTCCGACCCGACCATGTGGCGCGACATCTTCCTCAACAACCGCGACGCGGTGTTGGAGATCCTCGGCCGCTTCACCGAGGACCTGCAGGCGCTGCAGCGGGCGATCCGCTGGGGCGAGGGCGACGCGCTGTTCAACCTGTTCAGCCGCACCCGCGCGATCCGCCGCTCGATCGTCGAGCAGGGCCAGGACACCGCCGCGCCCGATTTCGGCCGCCGCGCCGCGCCGCCGCCCCCGGCCGGCGAACGCTGAGGCGTCAGAACGCGGGCGGCAGCCGCCCGAGCCGGGCCGGGCCGATCTCGATCCGGCCGGCGTCGATCCGGACGCGGTAGGCGGTCGCCGGCCGGTCGTCGAGCCGCGCGGGCTTGCCGAGCATCTGCGCGCCGGCGCCGAGCAGCGACGACAGCAGGTCGTCGCGTCCGCCGCCGAGCAGGTCGCCGACGACGCCGTCCACGCCGCGCGCCGTCAGCCGAAGGTCGCCGTTCACGCGGCCCTCCGTGTCCAGCGAGACGTCGCCCTTCGCCTCCGCCGCGACGTCGCCGCGGGTCAGCCGCGCGAGCGCCACGCGCAGCTTGCCGCCGGCCTCCGCGAAGGCGCGCAGCCGCTCCGACGTCGGGCCGGGGCGGAGATCGGGCACGCCCTGCGCCTGAAGCTGCAACTCGCCGGACACCGGGCCGGAGCCCACGGGCAGGGCGTCGGCGAAGGGCGAGACCACGTCGTCCGCGCTGGCGGCGAGGTCGTAGACGCCGTCGGTCGAAGTCGGGGCGCGGCGCATGTGGACCTCGACCCGGCGCGCGGCGCCGATCTCGACGCCGTCCGCGGTCAGGCGCGGCGACGCGAGCGCGATCGAGGCGCGGTCGAAGCGGTTGTCGGAGCCGGCCGCGGCGCTCGCCTGCGCGGTCGCGAAGGACAGGTCGGCGCGGCCGCCGGCGGCGTCGGTGAAGGCGACCGGGCCCTGCAGGTCGCCGATGATGCGGCGGGGGTCGTAGATTTGAGCCACGCCGGTGAAGCGCGCAGCGGTCGCGACCACCGGACCGCCGTCGCCCGGCGCCGTCATGGTCGGCGCGTCGCAAACCAGCTCGATGCGGAACGGATAGCCTTCGACGCGCCGCGAGCCGCAGGCGTAGACGCGGCCCTTCGTCGCCTCGCGCGCGATCCAGGCGTCGACCGCCTGCTCCGCCCGGCCGGCGGCGACGTTCCAGAAGACCGACCAGAGCGCGGCCGCGAGCAGCAGCAGCGCGGTCGGCAGGTAGATCATCCAGCGGGACCGCGACGCGCGCTTGGTGGGTTCGTCCTGGCTCGTCATGCGTCTGCTCCGCCCTTCGCGCCCGCGCGATCCGCCCGCGCCGCGCCGTGACCGTCGTCCCGGATCATGGCGATCTTCTGGGGACGCCGGTCGGTTCGATATGGCGCGCGATCTTGCTTCGTCTCGCCCGGATCGCCCAAGATCGACCGCTTGCAAGGATCGCCGTGCTTACATGATTCCGACCGACGTCGACCTATGGGTGTTCGCCTACGGTTCGCTGATGTGGCGTCCCGGCTTCGAGCACGCCGAACAGCAGCCGGCGACGATCGACGGCTATCATCGCTCGCTCTGCATCGCGTCGCACAGGCACCGCGGCACGCCGGAGCGTCCCGGGCTGGTGCTCGGGCTCGACGAAGGCGGGTCCTGCGAGGGGGTGGCGTTCCGCGTCCAAGTCCCGTTCGTGGCCGACGCGTTGGCCCATCTGCGCGAGCGCGAACTGGTGTCGCGCGTCTATCACGAGGTTCAGCTGCCGACGCGGCTCGCCGACGGGCGTGTCGTGCGGGCGGTGACCTACGTCGCCGATCCGCGTCATCCGCAATATGTCGGCGACCTGCCGCCCGAGGAGACGCTGCGTTGGGTGAGGCGGGGCGTCGGCGCCGCCGGGCCGAACCCCGACTACGTCCTGAACACCGTGCGCGAGTTGGAGAAGTTGGGCGTGACCGACCCGACGCTCGCCTGGCTCGCCGCCGCGTTGGCGGTGAGCACGGACGAGTAGCTCTGGGTCGCCGACACCAGGTCCTCGATCGCGGCGCGCCGCCGCGCGGGGATCGAGGCGATCAGGTGGACATGGGCCTCGATCTGCTGCCCGGCCGACAGTTGGAGGGCGGGGAGGCCGTCGCCCGGTTCGCCGGCCCAGATCACGCGGCGCGTCCCGTCGGCGCCGACGGCGACCACGAGGATCACGGCGTCCTCCGTCCGCAGGGCTTCGCCGAGCGGCATGACCGTCACGAGATAGCGTCGCCCGGACCGGCCGCGCCACACGCGGTAGCGTTCCCCGAAGCCCGCCTCGCGCGCGACATGGGCTAGGCCCTGGTCCGCCGGGGCAGCCTCCTCCGACGCGCGGGAGGCGATCTCGTCGATCAGGGTTGCCGATGGAAACGAATCAGACATCGGTCTGCGCCTCGTTAGCGTCACCATCGTACCTCCTATCGGGAGAGCGCTGTCAAGTCAGCGGCTTAACCGTCCTGGCCGGCCAGCTTCAAAGCTCCGTCAAATGCGCTGAAGGACGCCGGGCGCATCGGCCCCCGTCGCCTCCGCGGCGAGCGCGTTCGAGGCCTGTTCGATGCGATCGCGGAGCAGGCGTTCGAAGTCCGCCCGCGCGAGCCCGGGCGCGATCGGCTCCAGGAACTGAATGACCGCGCGCCCCTTGCGGCGCTTCAGCGTGCCGCGCGGCCAGAACACGCCGGTGTCGATCGCCACCGGCGTCACCGGCAGGCCGAGTTCGACGTAGAGGTGGACGATGCCCTGCTTGTAGCGCGGCTCGACGCCGACCGGACGGCGCGTACCTTCGGGGTAGATGATGATCTGCCGCCCGTCCGCCGCCGCCGTTCGCGCCTGCGCCAGCATCTGCGCGAGCGCGTCGCCGCCGGCGGAACGGTTGATCGCGATCATCTTCAGACGCATCAGGAACCAGCCGAAGAACGGCGTCCACGTCAGCTCCCGCTTCAGCACGAACAGCGGGTCGTCGATGAACGGGACGACCGCGAAGGTCTCGAGCGCCGACTGGTGCTTCGAGGCGATCAGCGCCGCGCCGTGCGGCGCGTGTTCCAGTCCCCGCATCTCCACCTCGATGCCGACGACCGTCTTGAGCAGCCAGAGATTGGCGCGGCACCAGAACTTGGCGACGCCGAGCACGTGCCGTCGCGGGAAGAACAGAACGACGGGAACGGTCGCGAGCGCGATGACGACGAGCTGGAGGCCGAACAGGACGTTGAAGGCGAGCGAGCGCCAAAAAACGACGTCGCCGGCGCGACGGCGGAGAACGGACTGTGTCACGGGTGCAGCGGGTCTCGTCAGGAGCGCGACGGCGGAGCGCCGCGGTCGGTCGCGGCGGTCTCGGTGGCGCTGAGGCGGGGAGCGAGGCGCACGCGCACGAGGGCGGCGACGTATTTCACATACTCGCCGGCGAGAAGCTTGGCGGTCGACCAGTCGCGCCACCACGGCTCGCCACGCAGGCGTTCGGTCACGACGGCGTAGGGGACGAGATCGACGTTCGGCATTTCGCGCGCGAGCTCCATGAGCGTGCGCGGCATGTGATAGCCCGAAGTCACCACCACGAGCGAACGGAAATGATGGCGCTCGGCCCAGCGGCGGGTCTCGATCGCGTTCCCGGCGGTGTTGAGCGCGCGGCGGCCGAGATCGACGCAGCAGCGCGCATAGGCCGCGAAATCCGGCAGCGCGCGGGCCAGCTCGCCCTCGGTGGTGGCCGGGTGCACGCCGGAGATGAGCAGCCGCTTGCCGCTGCCGGAGGCGAGCAGCCGCAACGCGTCCGGCAGCCGCTCCGCTCCGCCGGTGAGCACGACGATGCCTTCGCCTCGAACCGCCTGCGTCTGCCGCTCGCCGGCGGGCACTAGCGCCAGGAAGCCGGCGAAGCCGGCGACCGCAAGCGCCCCGGCGGCCAGGCACACGACCACAAGCGTGCGCACGGCGCGCCATGCGCCGTTCGCCGCTTGGCGGTCGCCGCCGTCGTTCCGCACGCCGAGGTCGGCTTCAGTGCTCATGGTCACAACGCATTCGTCTCCGTACGAAAATGCGTCCGGACGCGGCGTCCCGCAAGGGTCGTGCGCCCGTCGGCGATCAGTCGAAGGTGCGCAAGGTTCGATAGACCGTCGCGCGGGAGGTCAGGGCGGTCAGGATTGCGATCACCGCGACGATCGCCGCGACCCCGGCATAGGCGGTCGGGCCGATCTGGAAATTGCCGAACAGCGCGTCGATCTGGTCGGCGGCGGCGGTGCCGACGCTCTGATCCGCTGAGAACTCCGCGATCAGGAAGGTCGCGACGGCGGCGACGCCGCCCGCGAGCCCGCCCTTGAGGCCGAGACGCAGAAAGCGCCGCTGGAACTGGCCGGCGATGTAGCCGTCGCGGGCGCCCACGAAATGCAGCACCTGGACGATGTCGCGGTTGCCGGCCATGGCGCCGCGGGTGGCGAACACCACCGACAGCACCGTCGCGGTCAGCACCAGCGCGAGAACCCCGAGCCCGAGGCCGACCAGCGTGTTGGCCATCGCCACCAGCCGATCGAGGAAGCGCCTGTGATCGTCGAGCGTGGCGCCCGGCACCTCCTTCTCCAGCGCCGAGCGGAGCGCGGAGGGGTCGAAAGGCTCGGTGTCGGAGAGCCGCAGCACGACGAGGCGGGGGATCGGAAGGTCGTCGAACGACAGGCCGGACCCGAGCCAGGGCTCGAGCAGCCGCGCGGTCTCATCGTCGCTGTAGGGGCGCACGTCGACGACGCCCCGCGCGGCCCGCGCGAGAACGATGGCGCGCGCCGCCAAAGCGTCGAGGTCGCGGCCCTCCGCCGGGCGGATCTGGATGGTGGTCTCGCGCATCACGTCGGCCTCCCAGCCCGCCGCGGTCGCGCGCACGAGGTCGACGGCGCCGACGGTCAGCGCGGCGAGATAGGTCATGATCGCGATGACGATCACGAGCGTATGGCCGGAGACCGAGGAGGACGGGACGATCGGGCCCTGTCGGCGCGCGCGGGGCTTGTGCGCCTCGTCGCGGCGGTCTTTGGCGGCGCCGTGCGGCTTGGGAGAAGGCTTGGCGGTCATTCGTACACGTGGAGGCGGCCGTCATGCAGCACGAGGCGCCGGGCGTCGTAAAGGTCCATCAGCGCGATGTCATGGGTGGCGATCACCACCGAGGTGCCGGATTTGTGCAGCTCCACGAACAGCCGCAGGATGCGGCGGGCGAGCTGCGGATCGACGTTGCCCGTCGGTTCGTCCGCGAGCAGCATCTCAGGCCGCGCGACCAGGGCGCGCGCGATCGCGGCGCGCTGCTTCTCGCCGCCGGACAGGACCGGCGGCAGCGCGTCGAGCTTGTCGCCGAGCCCGACCCAGCCGAGCAGCTCCACCACCTCCGCGCGGTACGCGCTCTCGTCGCGGCCGGCGACCCGCAGCGGCAGCGCGACGTTCTCATAGGTCGTCAGGTGATCGAGCAGCCGGAAGTCCTGGAACACGACGCCGATCCGCCGTCTGAGGGAAGGCAGCTCGCGCTTCGGCAGCGTGACGATGTCGCGCCCGAACACCGAGATCAGCCCGCGGGTCGGCTTGAGCCCGAGGAACAGCAGGCGCAGAAGGGTCGTCTTGCCCGCGCCGGACGGCCCGGTCAGAAACTGGAACGAGTTCGGTTCGATCTGGAACGTCAGGTCCCGCAGCACCTCGGGCCCGAGCCCGTAGCGCAGGCCGACATTCTCGAAACGCAGCATGGCGGCGGTCATCTCCGATCGTTGCGTGCTTGCCTGGGCGATCGCCCCGTTGTCGCGCCCATTATTTTAACGATCCATTAACGATAAGATGGCGTGGTCGTGGAGGGCGCGCGCCCGGAGCCGCCCGCCGCGCGATCGCCGCTGCGCGTCCCGTCCTTCGTCCGTCATACAGACTGCGATGCTGATCGTCTGCCCCGCCTGCGCCTCGTCCTACCGCATCGCCCCCGAAGCTCTCGGCGCCGGGCGCATGGTCCGTTGCGCGCGCTGCCGGACCGAGTGGTTCGTAGCGTCGGACGTCGAGGACGCCGTGTGGTCCCCGGCCGAGGAGCCGGTTTTCGACGACGCCCGATCGCCGATCCAGGCGCTGGATGACGATGACGTCATCGACGCGCTGGACGCTGCGCCCGAGGAGGCCGAGCCGGCGGCGGTCGCGGCCGCTTTGGGACAGGAGGGTCGGAGGCGCGAGGCGACGACGCCTCAGCTCCGGGCGCGGAGCGTCTCGCGCTTACGAAAGCTGCGGCCGGCGGCCGTGGTCGCGGCGCTTGGGTCGGCCGTCCTCGTCGCAGGGTTTGCAGCGCGGGCCGACGTGGTCCGGCACGCGCCGGCGACGGGCTCGCTGTTCGCGTTCGCGGGCTTTCCCGTAAACGTCCGCGGATTGGAGATCTCAGCCCTCACTTCGGTCGAGGAGATCGAGGACGGCGTGCCGGTGCTGATGGTGACCGGCTTGGTGTCGAACGTCACCGCTGAGGCCATCGAGCCGCCGCGGCTGCGGCTCGCGGTGCTTGCCGGCGACGACCGGGAAATCTACGCATGGACGACGGTGCTCGGCCGGCCGTCCCTCAAGGGCGGCGAGGCGGCTCCGTTCCGTTCGCGGCTGGCGTCGCCTCCGGCGGAAGGCCGGCGCATCCAGGTGCGCTTCCTCGCCCGCCGCGACCTGCTGCAGACCAAGTGATCCCGGGGACCCCGACGATGAGCCGCCGCGTGAACGTGCTGTACGACGCCAAGACGATCGCCGCGCGAAACGCCGAGCTGGCGGAAGAGATCGCCGCGTCCCAGCCTGAGCGTCTCCTCGCGATCGTGGTGCTCAAGGGCAGCTTCGTGTTCGCGGCGGACCTGATCCGCGCGCTGCACGAGGCGGGGCTCGCGCCTGAAATCGAATTCCTGTCGTTGTCGAGCTATCTCGACGGCACGGTGTCTTCGGGGACGGTGCGCATCGTCCACGACATCGAGAGCGAGGTCGGGGGACGCGACGTTCTGCTGATCGACGACATCCTCGAATCCGGACGGACGCTGGCCTACGCCAAGGACCTCCTGGCGGCGCGGGGCGCGCGCCGCGTCGAGACCTGCGTGCTGCTGGAGAAGCCCGGCAAGCGGGCGGTAACGATCGGCGCCGACTATGTCGGCTTCCAGTGCCCGGACTACTTCGTGGTCGGCTACGGCATGGACGTCGCCCACGCGTACCGTCAGCTGCCGTTCGTCGGCGTGGTCGAGGTCGACGACGGACAGACGTGAAGGAGGCTTCATGGCCCGCATTCTGCTGACTGACGACGAGGAGGCCGTGCGCGGCTTCGTGCAGCGCGCGCTCGAGATGGACGGCCATCAGGTGACGCAGGCGTTCGACGGCGCCGACGCGCTCGACAAGCTCGCCGCCGCTCCGGCGCCCTACGACCTGCTGCTGACCGATATCCGCATGCCGATGATGGACGGCATCGCGCTCGCGCTCGCCGCCGCGCGCGACCACCCGGAAACGGTGATCCTGCTCATGACCGGCTACGCCGACCAGCGCGAACGGGCGGCCGGACTCGACGCGCTGATCCACGACGTGGTGACGAAGCCGTTTTCGCTCGCCCAGATCCGGACCGCGGTGGCGGACGCCCTCGGCTCGCGCGCCGAGCGGCTCATCGCGTGAGCGTTCGGGGTTGACGCGCCGCAGCGACGGGTCATCATCTCGCCGCGATCACGGCGTTGTGGTTGCGCCTCGTCTCGCGCGCGTCCGTCCAACCTGTCGAGCAGGCCGTCACATCCCATGAGCATCGCAGATTCGGCGGCGCTTCAGTTCCGCTCGATCAAGACCCTGATGCTGAAGCGCTTCCGGACGCGCTACGCCGGGTCGCGCGCGGGCTACGCCTGGGCGATCATCGAGCCGCTCGCCTGGGTGTTCGTGCTGAAGTTCGCCTTCGCGAGCCACAGCAACCTGCCGCCGATCGGAACGAGCTACGAGGTGTTCTTCGCGACCGGCGTAACGCTGGCGCGCATGTGGCGCTCTGCTTCCGCCACCGTGATGGGCCCGCTGATGAAGCCGCCGCGAAAGACCTTCCCGGTCTTCAGCCGTCTGGACCAGACTTACGCCATCTGGGCGATGGAATCGATCACCGGCGGCGTGGTGCTGATCGTGATCCTGACGCTGCTCGGCATCTTCGGCATGGATTCCATGCCGAACGACCTGCTGAGCTGCATCATCACCTATTTCGCGCTGACGGTGTTCACGTTCTCGTTCGCCGCCTTCTTCGCGGTGATCGTATTCGTCGCGCCGTTCATGGCGCATTTCCGCGCCATCGTCTTCATGGTCATGTTCTTCACCTCGGGATTTGCGACCGTGCTCGACCGGATACCGCCGGCCTGGCGCGAGGTGATCTCGTGGAATCCCCTGGTGCATTTCATCGAGTGGTTCCGCGAGGGGTTCTACCCTGGCTACCAATGCGCAAACCTCGACCTCGAATATGTCTTCACCTTCACGGTCATTTGCCTTCTGATCGGCCTCGTGGGCGAACGAGCCTTCCGTCGCCGCGCGCTGGCGCCCGCAGCCTGACCGGGGGCGCATGATCGAGCTGCGCAACGTCTGGAAGGCGTTCGGCTCCGGCCGCAAGCGCCATGTGGTGGTCGGAGGCGCCAGCCTCGTCCTGCCGCGCGGACGCAAGATCGCGCTGCTCGGCGCGCCCGGAATGGGCAAATCGACCCTGCTGCGGATACTCGCCGGGCTCGAAGAGCCGGATCAGGGCGTCGTCAGGGCGACCGGGCTGAGGTGCTGGCCGTTCAACTACGGCAGCTTCATGGAGAAGAACGCGACCATTCTGCAGAACGGCCTTCTCTTCGAGCACCTTTTCAAGGTCGACGGCAAAGAGGTGGCCGCGATCGCCGCCGAACTGAGCGGCGTCAGGGTCGGGCCGGCTAAGCCGTTTCGCAAGTACACGACGCTTGAGAAACGAGGGCTCATGCTCGGCTTCTCGCTCGCGGTCCAATTCGACTGGTACTTCGTCGACGACAACCTTCCGCCCCCTCCGCCGGATCAGGGACCCATGATCGACAGCGTGATCGCGGACCGCTTCGAACGCGCGTCCGTCATCTGGGCCACAAGTGACTCTTCGTTCCTTGAAGGGTATTGTGACGCAGGGCTTGTTCTGCATCGCGGAAAATTGACTTTTTATGATACGTTAGCGGAAGCGTCGGAAGCATACGTCGCCGCGGCTCAGAACGAGGGCTCGAAGCGTAAATGACCGATACCAACGTTATGCGGTCCGGTGGGCCGGCCACACAGCTCGGGGCTCGCGCCCGCACCATACTGAAATCGCTCGCGGAGAACGCGCCTGCGCAGACCGCCGCGGTCGCGCCGGCGACGCCAAGCGTCGCACCTGCAGGCGATGTCGGGGCGGCCACAGCCTCCCAGGGCGCCGTGACGCCGGCCGCCACCGCGCCTGCGCCCGCGGAGCACGCGCCAGGCAAGATCGTCGCGCTCCCGCGCCGCCAGCGCAACGGCGCGCCGAAGCCGGGCCAGGCGCAGCTTCCGCGTCCTGCCGCGCGGCCGGTGGCGGCTAAGGCTAAGAAGAGCCTGCTTAAGATCTCGGCGATGCTCGCGATCGGACTGCCGACGGCGCTCGCGACCGTCTATTACGGCTTCATCGCCTCGCCGCAGTACATCGCCGAGGCGAAGTTCGCGGTGCGCGGCGCCGAAGAGAGCAGTGCGGGCGCCATGGCCGGCGGCCTGAGCCAGCTCGCGGGGCTCTCGACCGCAGCCTCCACCGCGTCGGACAGCTTCATCGTCGCGCAGTTCGTCGAGAGCCGGCAGCTCGTCGACAGCCTGCAGAAGTCCGTCGACCTGCGCTCCGCCTACACGCGCGAGGGCGCCGACTTCCTGGCGCGCTATCGGCCCTATGGAACGGACGACACGTCCGAGCATCTTGCGGGGTACTGGAACTCGGTCTCGCATGTGTATTACGAGCCGATCTCGGGCATCATCTCCTTCAATGTCCGCGCCTTCACGCGGGACGACGCGCTCAAGATCGCCCGCGAGACGGTGCGCGAGAGCGAAGAGCTCGTGAACAAGCTGTCGGCCCGCGCCCGCGAGGACGCGATCTTCGACAGCAAGCAGGAACTGTCGCGCGCCGAACTCCGGCTCAAGTTCGCCCGGAAGGCGATCCAGGACTTCCGCGACCGCGAAGGCGCGGTGGACCCGGCGAAGAGCGCGGAATCCCAGCTCACCATCGTGTCGACGCTTGAGGCGGACCTCGCGAAGCAGGAGGCCGATATGGCCTCCGCCACCGCCTTCCTGAGCAAGGACGCGCCGACCGTCCGCGTCATGCGCAACAAGATCGACGCGCTGAAGCGGCGGATCGAGATCGAGCGCGCCAAGATCGGCTCGCTCGAGGCGCAGGCCAAGAAAGAGACGGTTCGCCCCCTGCTGTCGACATCGTTCTCGGAGTTCGAGGAACTTCAGACCGAGCGGGATTTCGCGCAGAAATCCTATGAGGCGGCGCTGGCGTCCGTCGAAAGCGCCCGCATGCGCGCCGAGCGCCAGTCGCGCTACCTCGCGACCTTCGTGGAGCCGCGCCTGCCGGAAGACTCGATGTATCCTCTGCGGATGCAGAGCATCCTTCTGGTGGCCCTGTGCGCGGCCATCGCCTGGGCGATCGGCGTGCTTGTCTTCTACGGCATCCGCGACCACAGCGCCTGACCGCGTCCGCTCGGACGGCAATCCACGCCGCGCCCGGCTTCCGAAGCCCGGCGCGGCGTTTTCGTTTGGCGCCGCGGTCAGCCTTCCGGCGCGGCTTCGGGCTTGAAGGCGAGCGGCTTCGGCGTCGTGGCCTTCCGCCGCGTGGGCTTGGCGGGCGCGGCGGCCGGCGCCACGGAATGCGGCTCAAGGACCAGCGCGACGGGGCTCGGATAGTGCTCGAGCGTTGCGCCGGTCGCCGCGTCCACGCCCATGCCGATCACGCCGCCGACCAGCACGTTGCCGGCGAAGCCCGCCGCGCCTGAGCCGGCGAGCCGCGTCTTCACCGGCGTGGCGGCGTCCTTGTATCCGGGCATCGACGCGGTGACGATGAACTCGTCCTTCCGGCCGACCGTCAGCGTGCAGGGACTCTGGCAGGAATGGCTCATGGAGGTCTTCACGGCGGCGCCCGGCGGCGTGGTCGTGATCGTGATCTGGTCGGTCGTCCCTCGGGTGATCGAGGCGCAAGCGGCGAGAGGCAGCGTCAAAACCGCTGCGAGAAGAAGGCGCATCCGCGAATCATCTCCAGTAGCCGTTCCTTGCGACGGCTGGAGAAGTGCTCGTATGGGTAGCGAGAATCCGGCGACATTGGGGCAAACGCGTACAGGGCGTCGATCGTGCCGGGGCGTGCCTTCTGTGTCTCATCCCGCCGCCGCGTCCGCGGGTCAGAGCCCGAGCGCGGCGTCGACCCTGGCGAAATGCGAGGCCCAGCTCGGCGGAGCGTAGGCCGCAGCGCGGGCGAGCGCCTGGTCCCGGCGCGGAGACGGGTCGCGCATGAACGCGAGCACAGCGCGCTCCCAGCCCGGCCCGTCCAGCGGATCGAGATAGTCCGCGGCGTCGCCGGCGACCTCGCGGAACGCGGGGAGGTCGGAAGCGACCGCCGGCGCGCCGAGGCCGAGCGCCTCCGCAAGCGGCAGGCCGAAGCCCTCGGAAAAGCTCGGGAACAACAGCGCGCGCGCCCCGCGCAGCAGCGCGACGAGGGCCGTGTCCGGCAGGTCGTTGGTCTCGATCACGTGGGCGCGCATAGCCGGGCACCGTTCGAGGAGGTCGACGACCATCTCGTTCTCCCAGCCGCGGCGGCCGACCAGCACCAGCGTCGGCGCGGCCTCGCCCAGCTCTTCTGCGAGCCGCCGCCACACGTGGAGCAGCGTCAGGTGGTTCTTGCGCGGCTCGATGGTGCCGAGCGCGACGAAATAGGGCTTCGTCGCCGCGAGCGGCTCGACGTCGCGCCGAAAGCCGCTCTCGACGCCAAGTCTCGCCGGCACGATCGGGGGCGCAAACCGCTTCGTCTCCATCGCGAAGGCGGCGAGATCGCGGGCCGTGTCCTCCGAATTCGCGATCAGCGTGGTCGCGAATTCGAGCGCCGTCGTCATGCGCCGGCGGTGCCGCGCGTCCTCGCCGGCCCGGCCGTATTCGGGAAAGCGGATCGGGATCAGGTCGTGGACCAGAACGGTCAGGTCCGCGCCGGCCGCGCGGATGGCCTCGAACGGCGCCGTGCGGTCGAGGCGGATGTGGGAGACGTGGACGTAGGTGTCGCCGGGCGCGACGGGCGGGAAGGCGAAGCCGGCGAGCGCGATCGCCCGCAGGCTGATCGCGAGCCTGGTCGCGTCCTCGCCTTCGTCATGCGCGGAGGCGGCGTCCCATGCGGCGGGCGTCGCCGCCCCAAGTCGCCCGGCGAGCCTGCGGGCGGATGCGGCGTCGCCGCGGCCTTCGCTCCAGCGCCGGTCGAGCGCCTCCACCAGCGCCGCCACGCGGCCGCGCGGCAGCCGCCCCGCGACGCGCCCCGTGATCGCGGCGAAGCCCGTGCGTTGGGGCGGCAGCTCCAGCATGCGGCGGGCGTAGGCGAGCTCGACCCGGTCGACGCCGGTCGCGACCGGATGGTGCGCGCGCGTCAGAAGGCGTGTGACGTCGAGGACGGTGCGGGGCATGGCGGGCCGGGGATGCTCTGAGGCCGGACGGCGTGGGCTGTCGCGGCGTAACATGCGCCGCCGTCGGCCGGAAGCGCGGCGGGCCTTGGCGGCGGCGCGCTTCCGGCCGATCTTCCGCCCGAAGACGACGCGCAAGGACCCGCCCATGACGCCGCCGGAGACCACAGCCCCCGCTTTCGACTGGGAGGACCCGTTCGATCTGCGCTCTCAGCTCACCGAGGACGAGCGGCTGGCGCAGGACACGGCGGAATCCTACGCCCAGGACAGGCTCATGCCGCGGGTGCGCGACGCCTACCGGCACGAACGCTTCGACCGCGAGATCCTCGCCGAGATGGGCGAACTCGGCCTGCTCGGCGCCACGCTGCCGGAAGCCTATGGCGGCGCGGGGCTTGGCTATGTCGCCTATGGCCTCGCGGCCCGCGAGATCGAGCGCGCCGATTCCGGCTACCGCTCCGCGATGAGCGTGCAGTCCTCGCTCGTGATGTATCCGATCTGGGCCTATGGCGACGAGGCGCAGCGCCGCCGCTTCCTGCCGAAGCTCGCCCGCGGCGAGGCGGTCGGCTGCTTCGGCCTGACCGAGCCGGACGCGGGCTCCGATCCGGCCGGGATGCGGACCCGCGCCGACCGGATCGACGGCGGCTACCGCCTGAACGGCGCCAAGACGTGGATCACCAACGCGCCGATCGCGGACGTCTTCGTCGTCTGGGCAAAGAGCGCCGCCCATGAGGGCCGCATCCGGGGCTTCCTGCTGGAGAAGGGCGCGAAAGGCCTCTCGGCGCCGAAGATCGAGGGCAAGCTCGCGCTGCGGGCCTCGGTCACCGGCGAGATCGTGATGGACGGCGTCGAGGTGCCGGAGAGCGCGCTGCTGCCGAACGTCTCGGGCCTGAAGGGGCCGTTCGGCTGCCTCAACCGCGCGCGCTACGGCATCGCCTGGGGCGCCATGGGGGCGGCCGAGTTCTGCTGGAAGGCGGCGCGGGACTACACGCTCGCGCGCGTTCAGTTCGGCCGGCCGCTCGCCCAGACCCAGCTCGTGCAGAAGAAGCTCGCCGACATGCAGACCGAGATCGCGCTCGGGCTGCAGGCGGCGCTACGGGCCGGGCGGCTGTTCGACGAAGGCCGGCTCGCGCCGGAGGCGATCTCGCTGATCAAGCGCAACGCCTGCGGCAAGGCGCTCGACATCGCCCGCGTCGCGCGCGACATGCACGGCGGCAACGGCATTTCGGACGAGTACCACGTGATGCGGGTCGCCCAGAACCTCGAGGCGGTGAACACCTACGAGGGCGCGCACGACGTGCATGCGCTGATCCTCGGCCGCGCCCAGACCGGGCTGCAGGCGTTCTCGTAGAGAACGAGCGTCAGCGTCCCGCCGCGGCGCGGGTCGCGAAGGCGTCGTCGAGCTTGGCGGCCAGCGCCTCGTAGTTCTCGTCGAAATGGTGCCCGCCGGGCTCCTCCAGCCGCGCGGAGGGCGGGAACGTGTCGGTGGCGCAGGCCACGTCGTTGTCCGCGTCCTTGAGCTCGTCCTTGCCGTAGATGCACAGCACCCGGTCCATCGGCAGCGCCGCGGCGGGCTTCAGCACGTCGTGCTCGCCCGACTTGACGCCGAGCCAGCCCGAGACGCTGAGCTCGAAATCGGCGGTCTTGGACAGGCCGAGCAGGGCGATCAGGCGGACGGAATCCCGTGTCTGCTTCGAGACGCGGCCCCAGGCGAAGGGGATGACGTCGGCCCCGAAGGAGTATCCGGCGAGCAGCGTCTTCGGCGCCTTCCACTCCGGCCCGTAGCGGCCGAGGATCGCCTCCAGGTCCTCGCCCATCTCGCGCGGGGTCTTCTCGTTCCAGAAGTAGCGCAGCGTGTCGACGCCCACGACGCCGTAGCCGCGCGTCTGGAACTCTTCGGCGAGCGTCTTGTCGAGGTCGCGCCAGCCGCCGTCGCCGGCGTAGATCACGACGAGGCCTTTCGGGTCGGGCCGCTTCGGCGGATAGAGCACCAGCGGCAGGTCGTTCACCGCGTCGGCGTCGCTCCCGCCGATGTCGAGCGCCGCGTCGCGGGCGGCGGCGGCCATGTCCGCGCCCGCCGGCTGCTCGACGACGTCGCCGGTCGGCAGCGGCGCAACGAACTCCTTGACCGCCTGCGGCGCCGGCCCGTCGGTCAGCACGCGCCATTCGCCCTGCAGCGGCGCCGGCGTGTCAGAGCCGAGGACGAGCTCGGCGCCGTCGCGCGTCTCGGTCTTCGGGCCGTCGCAAAGCGGCTTCGCCAGCGGGACCTTGGCTGTGAAACCCACCGAGACCGCGCCCGTGAACATGTTGGCGGGCGCCTGCGACAGCGCCGCATAGGCGACGTCCGCGCCGCGGCCGACGCCGAGCAGCACGGGGAAGCGGTAGCGCTTGAGGCCGAGCTCCTTGCCGGCGAGCCGGCCCCATTCCTCGACGTCGCCGGGCAGGAAGACGCAGTCCTCCTTCTCGCGCCCGAGCCCTTCGAGCCAGCGCGGCAGGTCGATCCCGATCACCAGCGCGCCTTGGCGCGCGAGCGCGTCGGCTTCCGCGGCGCGGGCCGGCGTCCAGCCGTCCAGACCTGAGATCAGCGCGACGATCGCGTCAGGCTCGCCGGCGGGGGCGACGATCGGCACGTTCGCGACCGTCTCGTTGCCGGCGGTCGCGCGGCGGAGGTCGTCGGCGGAGGCGGGGCCTGCGAGCGCGGCGGCGCAGGCGAGCGCCAGAAGCAGCCTCCGGAGGCTCACGCCGCGCTTTCCTTCGGCTCGGCCAGCAGCGCGGCGCGCATCGCCTCGTCCGCCCGCTTCGGCGCGCCGCCGATCAGCGCGGTGACGTCGAGCAGGATCTGAGGCAGCACCCACCCGCCGGGGCAGGCGAGGTAGCGGGGCTCCCACACCGGCGAGAACTTGGACTTGTAGGTCCTGAGACCCTCGAAATTGTAGAAGTTGTCGCCGTAGCGGAACAGGAAGGCGCCGACGCGGTTCCAGGTCGGCCCGAGCGGGTGATCGACGAGCCCCGACAGCGGCGCCATGCCGAGGTTGAACCAGCGGTAGCCGTCGGCCTTGGCGCGCAGCATCAGCCGCACGAACAGCGCGTCCATCACGCCCTTGGGCGCGTCGGGGAGGTAGCGCATCAGGTCGACCGTCGCCTCCTCCTTGTCCGCGCCGTACCACATGTTGGCGAAGGCGACGATGCGGCCCTCGTGCCGGACGATCGCCATGTCGAAGTGGCGAAGATAGCCTTCGGACCAGAAGCCGAGCGAGAAGCCCTTCTCCCCGACCTTCTTGGAGGCCATCCAGGCGTCGGAGACGCGGCGCAGCTCCGGCAGCAGGGCGGCGGCCTGCTCGCGAGGCACGATCGCCACCTCGAGCCCGTCCTTCGACGCCTTGCGATCGACGTAGCGCCACTCGTAGCCGGCCTTGCCCTCGAGCGTGAACTTCGAAAGCTCGACCCGCGCCTCCTCGCCGAGCTTCAGCAGCGACAGGCCGAGGTCGAGATAGGTCGGCAGCCGCGCCACGCTCGCCTGGTAGAACACCGGCCAGCCGCTGTGCTGGTCGGCGAGCTCGCGGAACGCCCAGAGCAGCTCCGACACCTTGTCCGCGGGGCCGACCGGGTCGCCCATCGCGACCCAGCTCCGGCCCTGCACCTGGTACATGATGAAGGCGTCGCCGGCCTCGGAGAACAGGAAGCGCTTGTCGCCGAGAAAGGCGAGGTTGGCGTCCGCCCGCGGCGACCGGGCGACGATTTCGGCGACGCGGCCCGACGCGGCCTCGGCGGAGGCCTTCGGCGCGCTGTGACGGTGCAGCAGCGCGTACAGGCCGATCGCGAGCGCGGCGACGCCTGCCGCGAGGCTCGCGCGCAGGAAGCGCGGCGCGTCGCCGCGATAGGCGAAGTCCCACCACAGGTCGTTCGAATATTCGACGTTGCGGTAGGCGAAGAAGCCGAGCCAGACCGAGCCGCACAGCACGATCGCGACCGCCGCGAGCCAGGCCGGCGCGAGGTCCTGGTCCCACAGCGAGGCGCGGCGGTAGAAGGCGCGGCGGTTGACGGTCAGCAGCGCGAGGACGACGCCGAGCACGATCGCCTCCTCGATGTCGACGCCCTTCACGAGCGAAAACACGAGGCCGGCGGCGAGCAGCAATTGGGCGATGCGGTAGGCTCCGTCGAGTCGCCTGAGCAGGCCGCGCGCGACCACCAGCAGCACCACGCCGACGACGCTCGCGAGCAGATGCGAGGCCTCGACGAAGGGCAACGGCACGAAGCCGCGCAGCACGTGAAGGCGGTCGGTCTCGGCAGGCAGCGCGCCGGAGATCAGCAGCACGATGCCGCCGAGGAAAACGGCGGCGCCCAGCACGATGGGGGCCACCGGCCGCATGACGGCGGCGAGCATCACGCCGGCGCGGTGGAGATAGCCCTTGCGGCGGGCGAACTCCGAGCCCCCGAGCAGCCCGAGCGCGAGGGTGAAGGGAATGAGGTAGTAGACCACCCGCCACAGCAGCAGGCTCGCCAGCACCGCGTCGGCCGGCAGGTTCGGCAGCGCGATCAGCACGGTCGCCTCGATCACGCCGGCGCCGCCCGGCGCGTGGCTCAGCATGCCAAGCGTCATCGCGACCACGAACAGCGCGGCGAAGGTCGGGAAGGCGATCACGGCGTCCGCGGGCAGCAGCACCCACAGCGCGAAGGCGGCGCCGAGCAGGTCGACGAGGCCGATGATGATCTGCGCGCCGGTGGACTTCACGCCCGGCAGCGCGAGCCGGTAGCCTTCGATCGTGACGGCCCGCTCACGCCGCGAGATCCAGAGCAGATAGAACGCCAGCGCCGCCAGGATCGCGATCCCGATCGCCATGTTGACCGAGACCGGCAGGCCGTCGAGGCGGGAGACGTCCGGCGCCTCGGTGACGAGGCCGATCGCGAGCGTGAAGAAGATGCCGAGCCACAGCGTGAGCGCCGAGATCGCGGTGATCGCGGCGACCTCCGCCGCGCCGAGGCCGGCGCCGGCGTAGATCCGGTAGCGCACCGCGCCCGCGACCACGAGCTGGAACCCGATCGTGTAGGACAGCGCGTAGCCCGTGAACGAGGCGAGCGCGGCGATGGGATAGCCGACGTCGCGGCGCTTGATGTGCAGGATGCCGAACCAGTCGTAGCCCGTGAGCGCGACGTAGCTCGCGGCGGTCGCGGCGAGCGCTATGCCGAGCGTGCTCCACGGCGTGGCCGCGATCGCCGTCTTGACGTCGTCGAGCTTGACCTCCTCGACGAGGCCGTGGAGCACGTAGAGCACCACGGCGAACAGCAGCAACGAGGCGAGGGCGCCGACGGTGCGCCACGGCACGGTGGCGGCCCAGGCGCGAAGGCGCGGGAAGGCCAGAGGCGGCGGAGCCTCGCCGGACGGGGCGCCGTCCTCCGCCGCCTGCCCCTGAACGGCGGAGGCGCCGTCGGGCGGTGCGTCGCCAGGCGTCGTCGCGTCGGGGGCGGGGGCCGTCTCGGTCGGTCGGGACATGTCAGCCGTGGCACATGGCGTGAAGCGGGCCGCGAAGCAAGCCGCGCGACGTAAGGCGCGCAGAGAAGGCCTCGACAATCACGGCGGACATAGGGCGGATTTTAACCCGAACGCGATAGCAGAACGTCATGCGTCTTACGACAGGCGTCCGGTCGCGCAGGCGCGTTCCGGAGGCCAGCGAACGGAGGCCGGCATGAGGCCCGCAAGCATGACCCTGGTCGAGGAGGTCCGCCGCCCCGCGCCGTCCGGCCTCGCGCCGCTGGCGGTCGACGTGGACGGCACCCTGATCCGCGGCGACCTGCTCGCCGAGCAGGCGCTCGTCTTCCTGCGCAATCCGCTGCGCATCTTCACGCTGCTGTTCTGGATGCTGAAAGGCCGCGCCGCGCTGAAGCGGCGGCTGTCCGAAAGCGTCGAGATCGACGTGGAGGCGCTGCCGGTCAACGAGGAGCTCGTGGCCTTCATCGAGGCGGAGCGCGCGAAGGGCCGCGAGATCCATCTCGCCACCGCGTCCGACGCGCTGGTCGCGGCCAAGCTCGCCGCCCGCTTCGGATTCGTCGACGGCGTGATCGCGAGCGACGGCGTCTCGAACCTGAAGGGCGAGGCCAAGGCCGCCGCGCTGACGAAGCGCTTTCCCGGCGGCTTCGCCTATGCCGGCGACGCCGCCGCCGACCTGCCGGTGTGGCGCGCGGCCAGGGAGACCGTGGTGGTCGGGGCGCGCGCCTCGACGCTGAAGGCCGCTGAGGCTATCCGTCCGCCGCTCGCCGTCATCCCACGCCCGAGGATCGGCGCGAGGACCGTCGCCAAGGCCGCCCGCGTGCACCAATGGGCCAAGAACGCGCTCGTGTTCGTGCCGATGGTCCTCGGCGGAAAGGCGCTCGACCTCGAAACCTGGGCGGTGACGCTCGCGGGTTTCGTCCTGCTCGGGATCCTGGCGTCGTCGACCTATCTGCTGAACGACCTCTGGGACATCAACGACGACCGCCGGCACTGGTCGAAGCGCGACCGCGCCTTCGCGAGCGGGCGGCTGCCGATCGCGGCCGGCCTCGCCGCGGCGCCGATCGGCATCTTGATCGCGCTCGGCGGCGCCGCGCTGATCGGGTGGGGCGCGTTCTTCGCGCTGCTCGGCTATCTCGTCGTGACGCTCGCCTATTCGTTCCGCCTGAAGCAGGTCGCGGTGCTCGACGTGTTCACGCTCGCCGGCTTGTTCACGATGCGGCTCGTCGTCGGCGTGGCGCTCGCGGGCGTGGTCGCGTCGCCGTGGCTGCTGGTGTTCTCCATGTTCATCTTCGCCTCGCTGTCCTTCGCCAAGCGCCACACCGAGATGGTGCGGGTGGCGCTGGCGGGTAAGGACAAGGCCGCCGGCCGCGGGTACATCGCCGCCGACGCGCCGTTCCTGATCTGCATGGGCACGGCCACCGGCATGTCGGCGGTGCTCGTCATGGTGCTCTATATCTTCAACGAGGCGTTCCCGGCCGGCATGTACCAGACGCCGGGCGCGCTCTGGGCGTTCCCCTGCGTGCTGTTCCTCTGGCTCGGCCGCGTCTGGGTGCTGTCGGGCCGCGACGAACTCCACGACGACCCTGTCGCCTTCGCGGTCCGGGACCGGCCGAGCATCGCGCTTGGCGTGGTGATGGCGCTCGCTTTCGTCGCTGCGATCGCCCCCGTCGGCCGGCTGTGGTGAGGGGACGATGCAGAACCTCGTCGCCGTCCTGCCGCCCTCCCTGCGCGCCCGCATGAGCCCGGCTGAGCTTCGCCGCATCGGCCGGTTCCTGCTCGCAGGCGGCTTCGCGGCCTTCGTGAACTGGGCGGCGCGGTTCCCGCTCAACGAGATTATGCCGTTCTCGGCCGCGGTGCTGGTCGCCTACGGCATCGGCATGGTGGTGGGCTTCTTCCTCTACCGCTTGTTCGTGTTCGAGGCGCGCGAAGGCGACGCCCGCGCGCAGCTCTGGAAGTTCGTGGTCGTCAATCTCGTCGGCGCCCTCGAGGTCTGGCTGCTCGCGCTCGCCTTCGTGCATTGGCTCGCGCCAGCCGTGGGCTGGACGCTGTGGGTCGAGCCCATCGCCCACGCCGCCGCGATCGGCATCGGCGCGGCGACGAGCTATGTCGGCCACCGCCTGCTGACGTTCCGGGGGATGTGAGGGCGGGCGCGCCCCGTCTGGCGCGTCCGAGATCCCGTGCTAAGCCCGTCGCGGACAACGACGGGAGCGGGACGATGAACTGGCTTTATCTGGCG
The DNA here is from genome assembly GCF_027922325.1 of Methylopila turkensis. GTDB lineage: Bacteria > Pseudomonadota > Alphaproteobacteria > Rhizobiales > Methylopilaceae > Methylopila > Methylopila turkensis. The sequence goes on along the minus strand of NZ_BSFL01000002.1, from coordinate 648,225 downwards.
GCGGCGATCTTGTGCGAGGTGTTCGCCACCTCGGCGATGAAGACGACCGAGGGCTTCACCCGGCTCGGCCCTTCGATCATCACCATCCTCGGCTACGCTGTCGCCTTTTACTTCCTATCGCTGACGCTCCGGACGATCCCGATCGGCGTGGCCTACGCCGTATGGTCGGGCGCCGGCATCGTGCTGATCTCGCTCGTCGGCTGGCTCGCCTTCGGCCAGAAGCTCGACGCGCCGGCGATCGCGGGCGTCGGGCTGATCGTGGCCGGCGTCGTGGTGCTGAACCTGTTCTCGAAGGCGGGCGCGCATTGACGCGCCCGGACCTCACCCGCCCTTGGTGACCGCCACCACCGCGAAGGCGGCGACGTTGAGGCCGATGGCGTAGGTCGTCAGCAGCTTGAACGGCTTCAGCCGCTCGGCGACCTTGTCGGCCGCGCCGGTGAAGGCGCCGGCGATCAGCAGCAGGTAGATCACCGGCAGCCAGTCGAGCGCGTAGCGCTGCACGTTGTGCTGCGAGAAGCCGTTCGAGTGGTAGAACAGCGTGATGCCGCCGATCACCGCGGCGACGGCGAGGCCGACCAGCAGCTTCGCGTCGGGGCGTGCGTAGAAGGCGTAGAGCACGAATGGGCTCGCGGCCAGGATCGACGTCCCCATCTGGTCCATCCGCACGATCTCGGTCATGTACTTGCCGCCGAACTCGATGTGGAAGCCCTGCAGGAACATGTGGGCGACGTTGAAGACGAAGTAGTCCTTCGCGAACAGCCCGATGTCGATGATCCGCCAAGTGATGAAGTTGCGGTCGCTCTCGGCGGGGTAGGCGGCGATGTACTTGTAGCCCGTCTCCATCGGCGCGCCGAAGCGCAGCCAGTTGTAGAGGCAGTAGGCGGCGATGGCGGCGAGGATGGGCGCGCCGATCTTGAGCGCGTCGGCGATGGTCTCGCGGTCGAAGGCGATCAGCGGCTCGCCCTTGGGACGCGACAGCGCGAAGATGAAGGGCGCCACGAACAGCGCCATCTGGCGCGACAGGAAGGCGAGGCCGATCAGCAGGCCTGCGAGCCAGAGCCGGCGGTCGAGCGCCGCGAGCAGCGCGAGGCTCACCAGCGGCAGCGCCACCGCCTGGGCGAAGAACCACACCGCGTCGCCGCGCAGCGCCACATAGATCGCGGGCGTTCCGAACACGAAGGCGAGCGTGGTCCAAAGCCGCGCTTCGCGGTCTGCGCCGAGGCGGGCGGCGATCGTCCACCACGTCCAGCCGGTGACCGCGAGCAGGACGCCGGAGATGATCAGGAAGCCGGAGGCGTTCGGGCCGAACAGCGCCACGACCGGCAGCGCGAAGAAGGCCGGGACCGGCGGGAAGATCACATAGATCTTCTCCATGAACACCGCGCAGTCGCTGTCGAAGCAGGCCGTGCTCCAGAACCGGCCGTGGAGCCAGGCGTCGGCCAGCAGCGCGTAGCTGTTGCCGCCGCCGTTCTCTCGAAGCGCGCGGTAGGCGAGGGCGGCGAGCAGGGCGCCCGCCAGCGCGAAGGCGATCGCGGTCACGACGGTCCAGCGGTCGAACCGGAACGAGCGGCGCGTGTCGCCTGCGGCGTGGGTCGCGGTCATCGGTCGGCGCTCCGGTCAGGCCTTGCGGCGGTCGGCCCGCATGATGACAGCAAGGCTTTGGCGAAACGCTAACGCCGCCCGCAGGCCGGAAGGCCGGAAGATGACAAGCCCGGGAGACGTCGCCGCCGCGCTTTCGCCGCCTGGGGAGGTCATGCGATACCGGGGGCTCATGCGCGCGACGAGGTTCCACGCGACCGATGATGCGGACCGCCATCCTTGTTCTCCTCGCGGGGCTCGCGTTCCCGGAGGTCCGGGCCGAGACGCCCCAGGCTCCGGAGCCGGCCCCGGCCGCCGGTCCCGCGACGCCCGCCGTCGCGTCCCCGGCTCCGCAGGAGACGGTCGCGGCTCCCAAGCCTCCCGAGGCCCAGGGCGACGAGGCCAAGGGCGACGAGGCCACGATCCGCGGCCTGATCCGCGTCGCCGCCGCCGAGAACGGCGTGCCGGCTGAGATCGCCGAGGCGGTCGCGGAGGTCGAGAGCGGCTTCAACCCGCGGGCCGTGGGCGGCGTCGGCGAGATCGGGCTGATGCAGGTGCTGCCGTCGACCGCGCGCATGCTCGGCTTCCGCGCGCCCCTGGACGAGCTGTTCGATCCCGCGACCAACGTCCGCTACGGCGTGCGCTACCTCGGCGAGGCTTGGCGCATGACCGGCGAGGACATCTGCGGCACGGTCATGAAGTACCGCGCCGGCCACGGCGAGACCCGCTTCTCCCACCGTTCGGTCGCCTACTGCGTGCGGGTGCGGGCGATCCTCGCGGCGCGTGGCTACAAGGTCGCCGGCGCCGTGCCGGTCGCGACCTTCGGGGCGCCGGCCGGCGTCTCGACGGCGCCGGGCGTCCGTCGGCTGGCCAACGGGCGGGTGCGGATGCGGTTCAACTGGCGCGGCGTGGACGCCCGACGCAAGGCGCTCGACCGTGCCGGGGCCGGTTCGCTCACGATCATGCGTTAAGCAGGCCTGGCGAAACCGCCGGGAAAAAATCCCGCGAAGGCATCTTCGCGCTGGACGCCGGAAGCGTCAGGCCTCATGTGGAGCGTGGGGCTCGCGAGAAACAGAACGCGACGTCGCCGCGGGCGTCGCGAGACGCCGCGAGGCGCCGATCGCGCGGGAACGTCATGGACGCTGCGCCATCCGGCGAACGTAAGGCTCGAAAAGAGGTCCTGCTCCTGGCGCTCGGCTTCGGGGCGCTCGCGGTGGTCGGGGCCTCCTCGGTCTGGCTCGCCAATCGCAACGCGGCGTTCAACCGCCAGGTCGCGACGACGCTCGAGTACCGATCCGACATCCGCCGCGTGTTCGACGTGGCCCAGGACGCGGAGTCCGGCCAGCGCGGGTTCCTGCTCGCGCGTTTGGACGCCTATCTCGCCCCCTACAATGAGGCGATCGCGCAGCGCGCCGCGCGCGTCGCGGATCTGCTGGCCCACGCGACGGCGGAAGGCGGGCAGGACGAGGCCCGCCAGCTCGTGCGGCTGCTGGACGAGAAGCTGACCGAACTCGCGCGGACGCTCGAATACGCGCGCTCGGGCCGGTGGGACGAGGCGGTCGAACTGGTGCGGACCGGCGAAGGCCGCGAGAGGATGGTCCGCCTGCGCGACCAGGCCGACCGCATGGTAGCGGTCGAGACCGAGCGTTTCCAGAACAGCCTCGCGCAGGCCGAACGGACGGCCAATCTCCAGCTCGCCGTGGTGACGCTCGGGCTGCTGCTCGCGGCCGGGCTCGCCTTCGCGGCCCAGCTCGTCGTCCGCCGCCAGGCCCGCGCGATCGAAGCGGCGCACGGCGAACTCGCGCAGGCGAACGCCGGCCTCGAAGCCGCGGTCCAGGAACGCACTTCCGACCTCGTCGCGGCGAACGCCGAGATCCAGCGCTTCGCCTACATCGTGAGCCACGATCTGCGCGCGCCGCTCGTCAACGTGATGGGCTTCACCTCCGAACTCGACGCCGCGCGCAAGACGCTGAAGGAGCAGATGGACGTGCTGGCGCGCCACGCGCCCGACCAGATCTCGGAAGACGCCCGGCTCGCGGTCGACGAGGACCTGCCCGAGGCGATCGGCTTCATCCGCGCCTCGACGGCCAAGATGGATCGTCTGATCAACGCCATCCTGAAGCTGTCGCGCGAAGGCCGGCGCGTCATCACGCCCGAGACCATCCGCGTCGACCAGATGGTTGAGGCGATCGCGCAGACCTTGCGCCAGCAGACGGAAGCCGCCGACGCCGAGATCGTCGTGGCGGGGGATCTGCCGACGCTGGTCACGGACCGGCTTTCGTTCGAGCAGATCATGCAGAATCTGATCGAGAACGCGGTAAAGTATCTCGACAGGTCGCGCCCGGGCCGCATTGTCGTGCGAGGCCGTTACGCCGGCCATCGCGCGGAGTTCGACATCGAGGACAACGGGCGCGGTATCGATCCGCGCGATCATGAGCGGGTGTTCGAGCTGTTCCGCCGCGCCGGCGCCCAGGACCAGCCGGGTGAGGGTCTCGGCCTCGCCTTCGTGCGCGCGGCCGTGCGCAGGCTCGGCGGCGTCATCACGCTGACCTCGGAGCCCGGAAAAGGCTCGACGTTCCATCTGAGCTTCCCGGCCGTCTACAAGGCGCCGCAAACGGAGACGTACGCCGCATGACCGCCAACCAGCGCCCCGTCGTGATCGTCATGATCGAGGACGACGAGGGGCATGCCCGCCTTATCGAGAAGAACGTCCGCCGCGCCGGCGTGAACAACGAGATCCGCCACTTCGCCGACGGCACCTCCGCGCTTCGCTTCCTGCAGTCGGAGGACACGGCGGCGCACGGGCCGATCCTGATCCTGCTCGACCTCAACCTGCCCGACATGACCGGGATCGACATCCTCGGCGTGATCAAGACGCATGAGCGCCTGAAGCGCGCGCCCGTGGTCGTGCTGACGACGACCGACGACAAGGTCGAGATCCAGCGCTGCTACGATCTCGGCTGCAACGTCTACATCACCAAGCCGGTGGACTACGACACCTTCGCCACCGCGATCCGCCAGCTCGGCCTGTTCCTGTCGGTCATGCAGGTGCCCGACGCATGAGCTCGGCGGCCGCGCCCCCGGGAGCCCCGCGCAGCGTCCTCTATGTCGACGACGACGAGGCCCTGCGCCGCCTCGTCGCCAAGGACTTGACGCGGGCGGGCTACGAGGTGACGGCGGTCGCTTCATGCGCCCAGGCGCTCGCGCTGCTCGGCGAACGCTCCTTCGACACGGTCGCGCTGGATCATTACCTCGCGGGCGAGACGGGGCTCGACCTTCTGCCCGCGATCAGCGCGCTGCCGGAGGCGCCTCCGGTGATCTACGTCACCGGATCGGACGAGGGGCGCATCGCGATCGCGGCCCTGAAGGCGGGCGCGATCGACTACGTGGTCAAGGACGTGGCCGGCGAGTTCATGGCGCTGCTGCGCGCCGCCGTCGCCCAGGCGATCCAGCATGTGGAGACGCGCCGGCTCAAGGAGGCCGCGGAGCGCGCCGTGATCGAGGCCCGCGACCGCGCCGAAGCGCTGCTGCGCGAAGTGAACCACCGCGTCGGGAACAGCCTGCAGCTGGTGTCCGCCTTCGTGCATCTGCAGTCCGGCGCGGTGCCCGACGGGCCGGCGCGCGACATGATGCGCGAGACCGAGGCGCGGATCCTCGCCATCGCGCAGATCCATCGGCGGCTCTACACCTCGGATGACGTCCGCTCCGTGGACATGGAAGAGTATCTGCGCGGTCTCGCGGAAGAGCTCGAAAGCTCGCTGAAGACCGCCGACCGCCCGCACCGCATCGAGGTCAGCGTGGAGCGCGTGAAAGTCGCGACCGACCGGGCGGTCTCGATCGGCGTCATCGTGACGGAGCTCGTCACCAACGCGTTCAAGTACGCCTATCCGATCGGCGTCGAGGGCGCGGTGCGCGTCCGGCTCGGCCGGAACGGGGCGCTGCTGTCGCTGGTGGTCGAGGACGACGGCGTCGGCTCCGCCGACGATGTGGCGCCGCGCGGCACCGGGCTCGGCAAGAAGATCATCCGGACCATGGCGGCCAGCATCCAGTCCCAGATGGAGCGCGATCCGCAGCACAAGGGCACGCGGGTCGTGTTCGCCTTCCCGGACTGAGCGCCGCTCAGGCCAGCGCCGCGGCCAGGAAGGCCTCGATGGCGTCGAGCGCGGGCGCGGCGTTCGGGTCCGGCAGCGCCACGTGCACATGCGCCGATCCCGGCCAGACATGCAGTTCGGCGCCGGCGCCCGCCGCCGTCCAGCGCGCGGCCATGAACAGCGTGTCGTCGACCAGGGGGTCGCGCCCGCCGACCGTGAACACCGCCGGCGGCAGCCCGGCGAGGTCGGCGTAGAGCGGCGACACGTCCGGCGCGCCGGGGTCCTCGCCGCCCTGAAGATACATCGCCGTGAACATCCGCAGATCGCGGACGCCAAGCACCAGGCGCTCGGCGCCGCGGCGCGCGCTGGGCGTCAGGCCGAGGTCGAAGCAGCCCGCGGTGAGGTTCGCCGCCGCGAAGGGCGTCAGCCCGTGGCGGTCCCGCAGCCGCGCCATGGTGACGACGGCGAGATGGGCGCCGGCCGATTCGCCGCCGATCAGCAACGGAATGGCCCCGAACCGTCCGGCGGCTTCCCGCGCGAGCCACAGCGCCGCGGCTTCGCAGTCGTCGGGCGCGGCGGGATAGGGATGTTCCGGGGCGAGGCGGTACTCGACCGAGACGCAGGCGAGGCCGAGGTTCGAGGCCAGGCGCTCGAGCCTCGGATCGTCCTGGTCCGCCGAGCCGAAGGTCCAGCCGCCGCCATGGATGTGGAGATAGGCTCCGCGGGGACGCTCCGGCGCGATCATGCGCAGGGCGAGCGGGCCGCCGGGACCCTCGATCTCGACGACCTCGGCTCGCTGGCTCTTAGGCTCGCCGATGAAGGGCGTCAGCCCCTGCCGGCGCCGGTCGCGCACTGCCGCCGGGCCGATCGACCACGCGTCCGCCGAGCGCGCCGCCTCCGCGATCAGCCGCGCGTTCAGCGCGTCGGTCTCCGCAGGCGCGGCGTTCGGCGCGAAGCGGGCGGGATCGATGATCAACGGACGTGACATGGCGGCCTTGGCGGAGATTCGTCGCTTCCCCGCAGCAAGCGCGGAGCGGGGGCTTCGCCGCAAGCCCGAACCGCGCCATGTTGGCCGCATGTCGAAGCGATCGTCCCAGTCCGATCCCGTAGCGGCCGGTCCGGCGCCGCATCAGGTCATGCGCCGCCTCGTCGTCGCCACGCGCGGGCCGGGCCTCACGGACGTCACCCGCGAGGTCGCCGAGGCGCTGCGCGACGGCGCGGCCGGCGACGGGCTCCTGACGCTGTTCGTGCGGCACACATCGGCCTCGCTGACCATCCAGGAGAACGCGAGCCCGGAGGTGCGGCTCGACCTCGTCGACGCCCTCGACCGCCTCGCGCCGCGCGAAGGGGGCTGGCGGCACGATCTCGAAGGGCCGGACGACATGCCGGCCCATGTGAAGGCGGTCCTGACGGGCGCGTCTCTGTCGGTCCCCGTTCTCGGCGGCCGGCCCGCGCTCGGTCAGTGGCAGGCGCTCTATCTGATCGAGCATCGCGACCGCCCGCACGACCGGGAGATCGTGATTCACTTCATCGGAACCCGCGACGATGGCCTCCGATAGGGCTTTGGCTAAGCCTTTCGGTGCAACGCGACAAAGGTGCGGAGCCCGGATAATTGCGATTGGGTGAAAAATTTAGGTTCTGGCTGCGTAAAGTGTTGAACATTGCGCGGAGAGGCGTTCTAACGCATCGACTTTGGTATCGACGGGGCGCTAAGACGTTTACATGACGACAGCCGAATCCTCGTTCCGCCTCCTCATCGCAGACGATCACCCGCTGTTCCGCACCGCTCTCAAAGAGGCGGTGAAGGGCGAGGCGGCGGAGATCGTCGAAGCCGGTTCGTTCGACGACGCGTCGAAGACGCTTGAGGGCGATTCGTTCGACCTCGTGCTTCTCGATCTCACCATGCCCGGCGTCAGCGGCTTTTCCGGGCTGATGTACCTGCGCGCGCAGTACCCGGCGACGCCGGTGGTCGTGGTCTCGGCCAACGAGGACCCGACCACGATCCGCCGCTGCATGGACTTCGGCGCTTCAGGCTTCATCCCCAAGACGCTCGACGTCGAGAAGATGCGCGACGCCGTGCGCGCTGTGCTCGCCGGCGACACCTGGACGCCGCCGGAGCTTGATCTCTCCAGCGCCGGCGACGACGCCTCCGCGAAGCTCGTGTCCCGCCTCGGCTCGCTGACGCCGCAGCAGGTGCGCGTGCTGATGATGCTGAGCCAGGGCCTGCTCAACAAGCAGATCGCCTACGAGCTCGGCGTGTCGGAGGCGACCGTCAAGGCGCATGTCTCCGCGATTCTCGCCAAGCTCGGGGTCGAGAGCCGCACGCAGGCGGTGATCGCGGCCTCGAAGATCGAGGCGGGCCAGTGGCCGGAGCGCGTCACGGGCTGAGCGGCAGACTAGGCCTGATCTGAGCGGCGGCGATCGACTGCGGGCTCCAGGTTCGCCCGCGCCGCAGCCAGAACCGCTTCTGCCGGCGACGGGCCTCCACGGAACGTTCGAGGCCGAGACCCCGGTAGATCGCGTCGACACTGCGCAACGGCGCGGGCGCGAACGTCTCGTACAGCACCTCCACGCGTCGTTCGGGCGCGACCAGCGGCCAGTCCGCGTCGAGCTTCGCCGTGACGCGCGCATGAAATCGGGTGGCGGCCTCGCGGTCGAGCGGCGGCGCCCGGCCCTGAAGCGAGAACGCCTCGTTCGCGACGTCCGTCATACGCTGGAACGACGGCACGACCTCGGCCGGGTCCCGATCGATGCGCACGAACAGCGCGCTGGGGTAGAGCGCGAGCAGGTCGGGAATGCGCGTCGAGTTCGACGGGTTCTTCAGCAGGATGCAGCGGCCCGGATATTTCACCACCATCAGGCGCATGAAGTGCTCGTGCGCCGCGCGCCAGCGCTCGCGGGCGTCGGGTGCGCCGTCGAAGAACAGCGCCTCCGCAAGGATCGCGTCGCGCCTCTTCGGGAAGTAGGCCGCGGCGAAGCTCGAAGGCGCACCGAGATGGCAGAGCGCGGCCTCCTCCTCCTGCGGGCTGCGCGGGGTCACGGCGACGTTGTCGACCACGCGCGTCGCGGGCATCAGCGGGGCGATCGCGCCGGTGAGGCGCTGCTTGGCCTTGCGGAGATACGGCGCGTCCGTCGGGCACAGCACGTCGATGAGCGTCGGGGCGGCGAAGCGCCGGTCGGCCGCGAGCATCTCATGCAACAGGGTGGTGCCGCTGCGCCAGAAGCCGACGATCAGGACCGGCGGCAGCGCGAGGCTCCAATCGTTGGGCACGGCGGCGGCCGCCGCCTGCGCTTTTTCGATCCAGGGCCGCCGCAGCCGCTCCGTGAGGGCGGCGAAGAGCAGGGGGCCGAGATGCGACAGCCGGAAGCGGTCGTCGTTCTGAAGCGTCCAGCGGACGATCCTCAGGTCGGCCGCGGCCAGCGGGTGGATCGCGATCCGGCGCGGCGGAGGCGCCCGGCCGCGGGCTACTCCGCCGCCGCGCGCCGCGCCAGAAGCTGCGCCAGCAGCGCCCGGAGCGCCGCCGGGCGGAGCGGCTTCGGCAAGACCTGAATGTCCTTCTCGGCCGCCAGATTCCGCAACCCCGGCGAGCGATCCGCCGTGATGAGCACGGCCGGTATCGGCGTCCCCAGCTTCCATCGCAGGTTCACGATCGCCTCGAGGCCGTCGGCCTCGTCGAGGTGATAGTCCGCAAGCAGGACGTCGGGGGTCAATTTATGCTTGTGGACTACGCGTTCTCCCTCACGCTGGCTGGCGGCGGTGAGCGCGGTGCAGCCCCAGCCCGTCAGCAGCGTCGACATCCCCTCCAGAATGGAGGGCTCGTTGTCGATCGCCAGCACGACGAGGCCCGACAGCGGCGAACTGTTCGCCGCGGCGGGACCCTCGACGGCCCGCGCGGGCGGCGCCGCCACGGTCGTCGGGATCTCGACGGAGAACACCGAGCCCATGCCCGGCTGGGACCGCAGCGTCAGCGGGTGGTCGAGCACGCGCGCGATGCGCTCCACGATCGAAAGGCCGAGGCCGAGACCCGGCGCCACCTTCGCCCCCTGCTCGAGCCGCTTGAACTCACGAAACACGAGCTGCTGCTGGCCCGAGGCGATGCCGAGGCCGGTGTCCCACACCTCGACGCGGATGCGCCCCTTCAACCTGCGGACGCCGACGATGACGCGGCCGCGCGGCGTGTACTTGATGGCGTTCGAGATCAGGTTCTGCAGCAGCCGGCGCAGCAGCTTGCGGTCCGAACGGACGGTGAGGCTGGTCCCGATGACGCTGAGTTTCAGCCCCTTCTCGGCGGCGACCGGCGCGAACTCGCGGCCGAGCTGCGCGGTGATGTCGTCGAGCCGGAACGCCGAGAGCTCCGGCCGCATCGCGCCGGTGTCGAGCCGGGAGATGTCGAGCAGCGCCGACAGGATCTCCTCGACCGCGTCGAGCGAAGCCTCGACGTTGCGCGCGAGCCGTCCTTCCTCCCGATCGGGTCCGATCCGCTCCATGAGGCTGGTCGAGAACAGCCGCGCGGCGTTCAGCGGCTGCAGAATGTCGTGGCTCGCGGCGGCCAGGAAGCGCGTCTTCGAGATGTTGGCCTCGTCCGCCACGGTCTTGGCGCGGGCGAGCTCCTGGTTCAGGCGCGTCAGCTCGCGGGTCCGCTCGCGCACGCGCCGCTCGAGGTTCTCGTTCGCGACCTCCAGCGCCTGCTGCGCGGCGACCGTCTCGGTGATGTCGGTGTAGGTCGTCACCACGCCGCTGTCCGGCATGCGGGCGGAGCGGATTTCGATCACCCGGCCCGAGGGCTGCAGGCGGGTGCGCATGGTCTCGAGCCGCACGACGAAGCGCTGGATGCGGTCGGCGACGAACTCCTCGGCGTGCACCGGCCCGTACAGCCCGCGCGCGGCGTTGAAGCGGAAGATGTCGTCGAGCCCGACGCCGAGGTAGATCATCTCCTCCGGCAGGTCGAACAGCTCGCGGAACTCGCGGTTCCAGGCGACGAGCTTCATGTCCCTGTCGATCGCGGTGATGCCCTGGCGCGCGTGGTCGAGCGCCGTCTGCAGCACGTCGCGGTTCGACTGAAGCGCGGCGGAGGCGTCGTCGAGCAGCTGGAGCGCGTCGCGGGTAGTGACGTTCCGGCGGCTCAGCAGCATCGACAGCACCATCCGGGACGAGGCGGCGCCGATCGCGGACGCGAGCAGGTGCTCGGCGAAGCGCAGCGTCTGCACGTCGACCTCGCCGTCCTCGGCCACGGCGCCGCCACGGCCGGCCTCGTAGCCGAGGAAGGCGCGCTCCGCCCGCTCGGCGCCGATGTAGCGCGCGACGGCGTGCTTCACGTCCGCGGTGGTGACGCGGGCGCGCCAGGGGCGGAACGGCGCGGCCGACACGCCGGCCTCCTGCGGCGCGCCGTCATTGGCGAAGCTCTCGGCCTGCTGGCGCTCGATCGCGCTCGGCCCGCGGCTCAGCGAAGCGAGCACGAAGGCGGTCGCGTTGAGAGCGAGGCTCCAGAACACGCCGTTCGCGAACGGATCGTCGAACCCGAAGCCGAACAGGGTCTGAGGCGCCAGCCAGGCGACGCCGAACGGGCCTTCGGCGGTCAGCCGCGCCGCGAAGGCGAGGTTCGGGACCACCAGGGTCCAAGCCCACACCGCAAGTCCGGCGAGCAGGCCGGCGACCGCACCGCGGGCGGTCGCGCGCCGCCACATCAGGCCGCCGAAGAACGCCGGCGCGAGCTGGGCCGCGGCGGCGAGCGCGATCAGCCCGAGCTTGGCAAGCTCCGCCCCGCCGGCGAGCCGGTGGGCCGCATAGGCCAGCAGCAGGATGGCGACGATCGCGACCCGACGAATGATGAGCAGCCGGCGGACCATGTCGCCGCGCCGCGCGGAGCCGCCGCCGCGTAGCAGGGCGGGGACGGCGAGGTCGTTCGACGCCATGATCGCGAGCGCGACCGTCTCGACCACCACCATGGCGGTGGCGGCCGAAAGCCCGCCGACGAAGGCGATCGCCGCGATCGCGGGCGCGTCGACGGCAAGCGGCAGCGCCAGGACGTAGAGGTCCGGCGGCGGCGATCCGGGCGCCTGCGCGAAGACGACGAGGCCGCCAAGCGCCACCGGCGCGACGAACAGCGCCATCGCCAGCAGGTAGACGGGGAACAGCCAGGCGGCCTTGCGCGCCTCGGACGGATCGCGCGCCTCCACGACCGTGACGTGGAACTGCCGCGGCAGCAGCAGCGCGGCGCAGAACGACACCACCAGCATGGCGACGAAGGGGGCCGCGGCGGGCGCCTGCTCGAACGGCGCCGAGACGCCGGCGGCCCGCGCCTTGGCGAACAGGTCGGCCGGCCCGTCGAACGCGCCCCACAGCACGAAGCCGCCGACGATGACGAAGGCCGCGAGCTTGACGACGGATTCGGTGGCGACGGCGAGCATCAGCCCGTCATGGCGTTCGGTCGCGTCCACCTGGCGCGTGCCGAACAGGGCGGCGAACAAGGCGAGCCCGAGGGCCGCCGCGAGCGCGGGATCGAACGACTGGAAGGCCTGCGGGCCGAGCGCGACGCCGAGCGCCGCGGTGATCGCCTTGAGCTGCAGCGCGATGTAGGGCAGCGCGCCGAGGATGGCCGCCAGCGCGACCAGCCCGGCCACCGGCTGGCTCTTGCCGTAGCGCGCGCCGATGAAGTCGGCGACCGAAGTGATGTTCTGCGCCTTCGCGACGCGGATCACCCGCGCGACCAGTGGATGGAACAGGCCGATCGCAAGCGCGGGCCCGATCGCGAGCGCGAGATAGGCGTAGCCGGTGGAGGCGGCGTAGCCGACCGCGCCGAAGAACGCCCAGGCCGTGCAGTAGACCCCGAGGCCGAGCGCGTAGGAGCAGCGCCTGAGCCGGCCGGAGAGCCAGGCGGGCTTGCGCGCGTCGCCATAGAAGGCCACCGCAAACAGGACGGCGAAATAAAGCGCGGCGGCGCCGACGACCCAGGACTGCACGTAACGGCTCCTCACGCGCGGGCGTCGCGCCGCCGACCGGGGAGGGGGCTGCTTGCCTTGCGCTTCAATCCTTCGTTAACGTCGGGCGGCTCGGCTGACAATTTGTCCGTTGGTTCGGCCGGCCATGCATTACGGGGCGTCACATGTCGATGATTCAGGAATTCAAAGAATTCGCGATGAAGGGCAACGTCGTCGACCTCGCGGTCGGCGTCATCATCGGAGCGGCGTTCGGCAAGATCGTGGAAAGCCTGGTGGGCGACGTGTTCATGCCGATCATCGGCGCGGTCGTCGGCGGGCTCGACTTCTCGAACTATTTCGTCGGCCTGTCGTCGGCCGTGAACGCCCCATCGCTCGCCGAGGCCAAGAAGCAGGGCGCGGTGCTGGCCTACGGCAACTTCCTGACCATCGCCATCAACTTCCTGATCATCGCCTTCATCCTGTTCCTCGTGATCAAGGCCGTGAACCGGCTGAAGAGGAAGGAAGAAGCGAAGCCGGCCCAAGCGGCGGAAGTGCCGCAGGACGTGAAGCTGCTCGGCGAGATCCGCGACCTTCTGGCCGGCTCCCAGGCCCGCCTCTGAGGCTGGGCTTCAGTGCAGCGCCCGTCGCGCCGGCGCGGCGGGCGGCTCTTCGGCCAGCCGGTCGAGATCGGGGTCCTCGCAGACGCCGCGGGCCTCCTCGAGATGCTTGGCGCGCTCCGACGGCGTGATGACGCCGTCGCGCCGAAGCCAGTCGAGCACGTCGGTCTGTTCCTCGAGGGTCCTTGCGGGGTTCGGCCGGGCGAAGGCCCGCAGCGCGGCGACTCGGCGGGCATCGACCGCCGCCACGATCGCCGGCGCCTGCCGGTCGGCGATCAGCCGTAGCCACGGATAGGGCGCGGCGTATCGGGTGCGCGCCACGACGCTCGCAAGCGCGACGCCGCCGAGCAGGATCAGGCCGAGCGGCCCGAAATCCGCGATCGCGCGCGGCAGGCCCGGGCCGCCGACATAATGGTCGGCCGGAACGCCGGCGGTGACGATCGTGGCGAGGGTGGAGACGATCGCGAATGTCCACAGCATCACGCCGGCGGCCAGCACGAAATCGAGGCCCGTGTCGTAGTCGTCCTCGGCGGCGGGCTCGGGCAGGTCGGCGTAGGCGAGCGCGATCTCGCGGCCGCCTTCGAACAGGTGGTTTCCCCGCCACCTGAGCCGGTCCGGGCCGAGCGTCACCGTCACGCTCTCGAAGGCGCGACGCTGGCGGAAGCTCTGGTCCGGCGCAGGCGCAGGCTCGGCGCCGATCAGCCGCGCGCGCTCCGCCTCCGCTTCGGCCGCGGGGATGGCTTCGGCCCGCGTCAGGCGTTCCAGCCTGCGCAGGCGCTCCCGGACCGTCTGGGGCGCGTCGTCCTCCTCGGCGGCGAGGAGGGACCCTGCGCGCCGGCTTTCGATCTCCGCCAGCAGCGTCGCGCGCTGCGGATCGTCGAGCACCGTGATCACACGCTCGCCGGCGAAGATGCGGGTCACCTCGCCGCCGCGCCACCGCCGGGTGAGCAGCGCCCCCGCGAGCAGCACGAGCGCCCCGGCCGCGTGGACGGCGAGCGTGATCGGCTGCGGCCCGTCCCGCCAGGCGGCGAAGATGGCGAGCGCGGCCGGGACCAGGATCACCCAGCGCAGGGCGCCGTCGGGGAGGATCAACCGCTCGTGGCTGGACGGCGCGCCGATCTCCGGCCACGGGACCTTCACGCGACGGGCGTGCTCCCGCTTCTGCTCGAGCGTGTGCTCGAGGGCGTCGGGACGGAAGCGGAAGCTCGTGCGGAACGCGCCGCGCTTCTGGGTGAACTCGGTTGACGGCGCCATCCGTCGCTGGCCTCGGCTGATGCGAAGGCCTCACCCAAGCGCCCCGCCCCTTAACGCGGCGCTTCCGGCCGCCGGGATTCTCGCGGCACGGTGAGCGCCCCGTGAACGCGGTGACGCGATTTTCGCGCGGTTGGCCCGATTGCGGGACGGATGGCGATGCCGGCCCCCGGCGCCGCGCGCACAAGGGTGAGCGCGGGCCGGTTTGCGTTTTCGCGGTTCAGTCCTACATTGGATCGGGACTGGCGTAGAACCGAGTTCAGGAGCCATCGCCGTGACGGGTTTTGAAGTGTCCGCCTTCGTTGGAGTGGTGCTGGTCGCGATGGCTTTCGCATGGTCAGCCGCGATCGCTCCTCGTCCCCAGCCCGTGCGCGTCAAGGCGAAGGGCCAGCGCCGCCGTTGAGCGGCGCAAGGGCGCAGGACGCCCGCGAGCGCTGCAACGAAGCCGCGCCCGAAACGTTTGCTTCCTGACATCCGAACCCGGAGAGCAGGCGGCATGAAAAATCCTTGGATGAGCATGTGGCTGAGCGGCGCCAACGCGTTCGCGAGCGCCGCCCGCGGCCTGACCGCCGCCGAGATGCGGCGCACGCAGTCGGCCATGTTCGAGGAGGCGACGCGCCAGAGCGTCGCGTTCTGGACCGGCGCGGCCTTTGGCGCGAAGCCGGCTCCGGCGAAGCGGCGGGCGCGAACCCGGAAGGCGTGAGGCTGACCGCGCTCCCAGCGCCTCAGTACTTCCAGAAAATCTCCTGCAGGGCCTTCGGGTCATCCGTCGTGGTGAGCGCGAGCGCCGTCAGGATCCGCGCCTTCTGCGGGCTCTGGTCGCCAGCGGCGACCCAGTCCTGCTCGTCGTCCTTCTCCTCGCCGTTGCGGATCACCATGCCGCCGCCGGTGCGGGTGGCGCGGACCACAAGCGCCTTCTTGCGGACCTCGGCGAGCGGGGCCTCCATGTAATCCGCCACGCTGCCGTTGCCGGTGCCGGCGTAGATCAGCGCCTTGCCGCCGAGATCGGCGATCGCCGTCAGGGCCTTCGGGTCCATGGTCACGTGGGCGTAGAACACGTCGACCTTCGGCAGGCTGTCGATCCGGTCGATGTCGAACTCGGTCGCCGTGGTGTGCGGGCGGGCCGGCAGGCGATAGAAGTACGGCTTGCTCTCCACCACCACGCCAAGCGGGCCGTAGAGCGAGCGGAACGCCTCCACCTTGAGCGCATGGCCCTTGGTGACGTCGCGCGCGGAGTGGATTTCGTCGTTCAGCGCCACCAGCACGCCCTTGCCCTTCGCCTCGGGGCTCGCGGCCACCACGGTCGCGTTGTAGAGGTTGAGCGGACCGTCGGCCGACAGCGCGGTTCCCGGCCGCATCGCGCCGACGATCACCACGGGCTTTTCGGTCTTCAGCGTCAGATTGAGGAAGTAGGACGTCTCCTCGATCGTGTCGGTGCCGTGCGTGATCATCACGGCGTCCACGTCCGGCTGCTTGACGAGCTCCGAGACCCGCTTGGCGAGCTTCAGCAGCCGTTCGTCGTTGAAGCTTTCGGAGCCGATCTGGAAAATCTGCTCGCCGCGGACGTCCGCGACCTGGCTCATTTCCGGCACGGCGGCGATGATCTTGTCGACCGCGACCTTGGCGCTGTCGTAGTCGCCGGTGTTGACGCTCGACGCGCCCGCGCCGGCGATCGTGCCACCGGTGCCGATCACCACGATGCGCGGCTTCGCCGCCGCCTGCGCCTGCGGAGCCGGCGCGCCGGCGTCCTGCGCGACGGCGGGAGCGGCGAGGGCGACGCCCAGAAGCGCGGCGGCGAGCCGCGGGGCGGCGAAACGGACGATTGTCGCGGACATGAACCTCGGCCCCCTGCTGCGGCCGCGGCGCGGCCTTCAGTCCTTGGGTTTAGGCCGCGAGCGGCTCAAGGCGAGAGGCGCGGCGCCCGATCCCGCGCCATGGCTGCGAAACGGGCGAAGCGTCAATGCGCCTCGTCCCAGTTCGTCGCGGCGCGGGCGTCGACCTTGAGCGGCACGCTGAGTTGGAGCGCCGGCAGCGGCGCCTGCTCCATCACGCGGGCGACCACCGGCAGCGTCGCCTCGATCTCCTCGTCCGGGGCCTCGAACACCAGTTCGTCATGCACCTGCAGCAGCATCTTGGCGCTCAGGCCGGCGTCCGACAGCGCGGCCTCCATGCGCGCCATGGCGCGGCGGATGATGTCGGCGGCCGAGCCCTGGATCGGCGCGTTGATCGCCGCGCGCTCGTAGTTCGCGCGCTCGGCCGGGTTCTTGGCGTTGATCAGGGGGTAATGGCACTTCCGGCCGAAAATGGTGGTGACGTAGCCGTCCTCGCGCGCCGCCGCCTTGGTCGCTTCCATATAGTCGCGGATGCCGGGGAAGCGCTCGAAATAGGTCTTGATGTAGAGGCCGGCCTCCTCGCGGCCGATCGAAAGCTGGTTGGCGAGACCGAAGGCGGAGATGCCGTAGATGATGCCGAAGTTGATCGCCTTCGCCCGCCGCCGCACGTCCGAGGGCATGCCCTCGACCGGCACGCCGAACATCTCGGAGGCCGTCATCGCGTGGATGTCGAGCCCGTCGGCGAAGGCCTGCCGCAGCTGCGGGATGTCGGCCATGTGGGCCAGCACGCGCAGCTCGATCTGGCTGTAGTCGGCGGAGATCAGCTTCCGCCCCTCCTCCGCCACGAAGGCGCGGCGGATCTTGCGCCCCTCTTCGGTTCGGATCGGGATGTTCTGGATGTTGGGCTCGGTCGAGGACAGCCGGCCGGTCGTGGTCGCGGCGAGCTGGAAGTTGGTGTGCACCCGCCGAGTGTCCGGGTGCAGGTAGGTCGGCAGCGCGTCGGCGTAGGTGGACTTCAGCTTCGAGAGCTGGCGCCAGTCGAGGATCAGCCGCGGCAGGTCGTGGCCGGCGGCCGCGAGCTCCTCCAGCACGTTGGCCGCCGTGCCCCAGGCGCCGGTCTTGGTCTTCTTCGCGCCGGGCAGGCCCATCTTGCCGAACAGAATGTCGCCGAGCTGCTTCGGGCTCCCAAGGTTGAACGGCTCGCCGGCGCGGGCGTGAATCTCCGCCTCGAGCGCGCCCATGCGCTGTGCGAGCTCGCCCGACAGCCGCGACAGCATCGCCCGGTCGATTGCGATCCCCCGCCGCTCCATCACCGAGAGCGTGGCCGGCATCGGCCGCTCCAGCGTCTCGTAGACGGTCGTCATGCGCTCGGCGATCAGCCGCTGCTTGAACAGCCGCCACAGCCGCAGCGCCACGTCCGCGCGCTCGGCGGCGAAAGGCGCGACCCTGTCGACCGGCGCCTGCTCCAGCGGCAGCCGGGCGCGGCCGGTTCCCGTCACCTCGTCGGGCGTGATCATCGCGTGGCCGAGATGGCGGCGGGCGAGTTCGTCCAGGCCCTGGCCGCCGAGGCCGCTGTCCAGAACATACGACATCAGCAGCACGTCGTCGTAAGGAGCGACGCCCCGGCCGCGTTCCGCAAGCAGCGTCAGGCCGAACTTCACGCCGTGGCCGATCTTGAGGATCGAATCGTCCTCGAGCACGTCGCTCAGCAGCGTCAGGGCGTCCGCCTCCGGGATCTGGCCCTCAACCGGCCCGGCTCCGCCCTCGCTCAGCAGGTCGCCTCCGGCCGCGACATGGCCGAGCGGAACATAGGCCGCGAGCCCCGGCGCGACCGCGAGCGACACGCCGACGAGCTCCGCGCGCATCGGGTCGATCGACGAGGCTTCGAGGCCGATTGCGACATGCCCCTGCTCGCGGATGGCCGCGATCCATTCGGCGAGACGCTCCGCGTCGCGCACCACGTCGTAGCCGCCGCGGTCGACGGCTATGGCCGCCGCCTCCGCCCGAAGCCTCTCGGCGAGCGCCTGCGGCGTCGCGCCGTCGGCCGTCGCGGCGGCCCGCTCGATACGGTCGATCTCGCCGGCCCGGCTTGCGGGCGAATCCGGTTCGGCGTCGAGCGCCGCCCCGTCGGCCTCCGCGGAGGGGGAGGGCGCCGGCCGCCGGGTCGACATCATCTCCGCGTCCGGCGTGACGGCCGCGATGTCGACGCCGGTCGCCTCCGCCACGCGGCGGGTCAGCGTGTTGAACTCCATCGCCTTCAGGAAGGCGACCAGCCGGGTCGGATTGGGCTCGTCGACGCCGAGCGCCTCCAGCGGCACGTCGAGCGTCATGTGCCGGTCGAGCGTCACGAGGCGCTTCGAAATGCGCGCGAGCTCGGCGTTCGCGATCAGGTTCTCGCGGCGCTTGGGTTGCTTGATCTCATGCGCCCGCTCCAGCAGCGTCTCGAGATCGCCGTACTCCTCGAGCAGCTGCGCGGCGGTCTTCGCGCCGATGCCCGGCACGCCGGGCACGTTGTCGACCGAGTCGCCGGCGAGCGCCTGCAGGTCGATCATCTTCTCCGGGCCGACGCCGAATTTCTCGAACACCTCGTCCGGCCCGATGCGCTTGTCCTTGACCGGATCGAGCATGGTCACGCCGCCGCCGACGAGCTGGAACAGGTCCTTGTCCGAACCGACGATCGTGGTCTCCGCGCCGGCCTCAGAGGCGAGCCGCGCATAGGTCGCGATCAGATCGTCCGCCTCGTAGCCGGCCTGCTCCAGCGCGGGAATGGAGAAGGCGCGCGTGGCGTTCCGGATCAGCGGAAACTGCGGGATCAGATCCTCAGGCGGCTCGGAGCGGTTCGCCTTGTAGTCGGCGTAGACATCCTTACGGAACGTCGCCTCCGACTTGTCGAAGATCACCGCGAGGTGGGTGGGGTCGACCCAGCCGGCGTCGCGCAGCAGCTTCCACAGCATGTTGCAGAAGCCGGAGACCGCGCCGACCGGCAGGCCGTCGGACGGACGGGTCAGCGGCGGCAGCGCGTGGAACGCCCGGAAGATGTAAGACGAGCCGTCCACGAGGACGACATGGTCGCCTTTGGCGACGGGGCGGCTTGGCATGCGTTCGGCCTGATCCCGGAGGAGGGTGCGGCCGGGACTATAAGCGCCGCCGGCCCGAAGGGAACCCGACGGACGTTCCCCGAAGGTCGGCCCAATACGAAACAGGCCGGACCACGGGGGCGGTCCGGCCTGTTTCCGACGGTCCGCGCGAGGCGCGGAACCGTCACTTCGCGAGGGTGATCGCCTTGCCGCTCTCGGCGGTGAACTCCTTGTCGCCGGCCGTGTAGCCGTTCAGCGACAGGATGTAGGCCATGATCGGGTCGAGCTGCTCGTCCTTGAGCGACTTCGGCGCGGTCTGCGGCATGTTCTCGTAGATCCAGGTGCGGGCGTCGGTCGCGGAGCCGCCGCCGAAACGGGCCTTCCAGACATCGCCGAACAGCGCCGGACCGAGCGCGCCCTTGCCCTTAGCCGCATGGCAGGTGCGGCAGTGGGTGTTGTACTCGGACGTGCCCTTGTCGAGCTGCGCCTGGGTGAACGCCGGCTCGGCGGCCGAAGCCGAAGTGGCGAAGCCCGCGGCGCCGACA
Source organism: Methylopila turkensis (assembly GCF_027922325.1). Classification (GTDB taxonomy): domain Bacteria; phylum Pseudomonadota; class Alphaproteobacteria; order Rhizobiales; family Methylopilaceae; genus Methylopila; species Methylopila turkensis. The sequence goes on along the minus strand of NZ_BSFL01000002.1, from coordinate 628,316 downwards.
ATCAGGCCTGCGAGAAGTCCGAAAGCCCTCATGGGTATCTCCTTTTCTTAGATACGCAGTTCACCCTTACGGTAGGGCGTTATTACCAATCGGAAGCCGTCCGGCGGTGAACTTTTTCTAGTTAAAAAGGAGCGGTGCGTCCTCTCGCCGCGGACGGATGAGGTTTGAAAACCTACTCCGCTGGCGCGAGTCGGCCTTGGTTCCTGTTCGGCCGGTCGATGCGGAATGCGCGTGGTCGCCGGAACAGGAACACCCCCCAGCCCGTGCGCATCACAAGCCATTCGAGGATAAGGGGGGCCACGATGCCTGCGAGGGTCACGAGCAGCGAGACCGTGCCGACGTCCGGAATGATCCCGAGCTTCAGCAGCACCGTGCGGGTGACCGCCATCGGCAGGAAGAAGGCGAGATAGACGACGATCGAGCGTTCGCCGGCGTAGCGCAGCGGCTCCGCGACGGTCGTTCCCGCGATCAGCGCCGCGACAGCGACCACCGCGACGGCGCCCGCCACGCCCAGAAGCAGGCCGACGCCGGGCAGCTCCGACACGCCGCCATAGACCGCCGCGCCGTTCATGAGCGCCCAGAGGACAAGGCCGGCCACGGCGAGACCGCGGCGCGAGCGCGCCTTTTCCGCCAGCGCGAAGATGTAGGGCGCGCCGTACCAGCCGAGCATCACATAGAACAGCCGCGCGCAGAACTCGTCCGGCACCATCCAGCCGGTCTGGACCGGCGCGATCTCCAAAACGGCGGCGAAGCCCAGCACGGCGGCCGGCGGCAGCTTCCGCACCAGTTTTGCGAACACGAAGAAGATCGGCAGCAGGTAGATGAACCAGAGCGTGCCGAACGGGTCGATCAGCGCGATGAGGAAGGCGTGGACGACCGCGCCGAACCCTTCCTCGAGCGCGAGGCCGGGCCATTTGAACGCGCCCTGGATCAGCAGCCACAGCACGTAGAAATAGGCGAAGTGCACGACCTTGCGGTCGAGATAGGTGCGCCAGTCGCGGTCGATCACCAGCGCGAGGAACAGGCCGGAGATCAGGAAGAAGTCCGGCATGCGGAACGGCTTTGCGAAGGCGACGGCGTGGTGCATCCAGCCGGTCTCGCCGACGGCCTTCTCGACGCCGAGCGTCGAGTGCATCATCACCACCATGACGATGCAGATGCCCTTGGCGACGTCGACCCAGTCGAGGCGGGGCTTCGCGGATGCTGCGGCTGCGGGCATGGGGCTCTCCCGGCGATCGGCCCGATCGTTGATTGATCGGGCCACTATGCCGCAAAAGCCGTGAGGAACCGTGAACGGCGACGGATCGAATCCGACACGCCGCAGTCAGGATTCGTTCACCATGACCCGCGCGGTCAGGCGCTGTCGGTCAGCCCCGCGCCGCTCAGCACCGCCTTGCGCACCAAATCCTGCAGCGTGGTGACGCGCAGTTTCTCCTTGAGGCTGGAGCAGGTGTTGGCGACCGTCTTGTAGCTGACGCCGAGACCGTCGGCGATCTGCGCGTAGGACTTGCCCTCGCCGAGCAGCGCCAGCGTCTGCAATTCCCGGGCGGTGAGGTCGCTCCGGTCACGGTTCGCGCGCGAGCCGAGCAGGGCGACCTGAACCGCCATGTCGTGGGCGATGTAGGGCTGGCTTCGCCGCACCTTCTCGATCGCCTCCAGGAAGGTCTTCGGTCCGGTGTCCTTGGCGAGGAAGCCGGTCGCGCCCGCCTTGAGCGCGCGGCTCGCGATCACCGGGTCGCCGTGCATCGAGAACACGAGGATCGGCGTCTGGTCGTCGCGCACCCGGAGCCGCTTGATCAGCGAAAGCCCCGCGAGCCCGGAGCCGCGGATGGCGAGGTCGACGATGATGAGGTCGGGCTTGGCGCGGCGGTAGAGCTGGAAGCCCGCGAGCACCGTGCCCGCCTCCAGCACGTTGTCGAAGCCGGCGTCGAACAGAACGCGGCGACAGCCCTCGAGCACGATCGGATGGTCGTCGATGATCAGCGCCGAGCTCATGGCCTGCGTCCTCCGCGCGGCGTCGCGCCGTCGAGCGGCGCCCTGACGGCGAGGGTCGCGCCGCCGCCGGGCGCGCCTTCGAGGCGGAAGCTCCCGCCGAGGGCCTGCAGCCGCTCGCCGAGTCCCATGAGCCCAAATCCCGGCGGGGTCTTCTCCGGCACGCCGTCGCCGTCGTCCTTCACGCGCAGCACGATCGCAGGGTCTCCTTGGTCGTCGTCGCCGATCGCGACGCTGACGTCGATGAGGGATCCGTCTCCGTGCCGGAGCGCGTTGGTGACGCCCTCCTGCACGCAGCGGTACACGGTCAGGTCGATCGCCTCGCCATAGCCGTCGGCGAGGCCGTCCGCCGTGAGAGTGAACGTCCGCTCGGGGTGATGCCGCTCGAAGTCGGCGATGAGCCCGGCGAGAACGTCGGCCAGCGGCGCCTCGCCGAGCGCCATCGGGCGCAGCCGGCGCAGCAGGCGGCGGTTGGCGTCGGACAGCCGTTCGGAGATTTCGATCATGGAGCGCACCCGGTCGCGCGCCGCCGGCGCCGTGACGTCGCGTTCGAGCGAGGCGAGGTTCGCGCGCAGGCCGAACAGGCAGGGGCCGAGTTCGTCGTGAAGCTCGTTGGCGATCTGGCGGCGCTCGTCGTCCTGCAGCGTAACCATCCGGCGTGAGAGCCGGGCGTTGGTGGCCCGCTCGGAGGCGAGGGCGTCGGCGAGCGCGTTGAAGCGCTCCGCCAGCGCCGCGAGTTCGAGGCTCGGCGGTGCGGGCAGGCGGCGGTCGAGCTTGCGGCGCTCCAGCTCGGACAGTCCTTCCGCCAGCGCGCCCAGCGGCGCGAGCACGCGGCCGAGCGCGGCCGCGAAGATCACGAGCGCGAGCGCGTTGAGGATTGCGAACAGGACCGCGAGCGAAACGAGGTCCTCCCAGACCTCGGCGACCTCGTCCGACGCCTCGCCATGGATCACGACGCGGCCCGCGGCCTGCCCGTTGATGACCACCGGGATCTCGCGGCGTTCCGGCGCGGAGGCGATCAGCCCCGCGAACCATTCGGGCGCCGCGTTCTCGCCCGGCGTGCGGCCCGGCTCTGGCTCGGGCGCGGCGACGACGGCGCCGGAAGCGTCGAGCACGGAGATCCGGACATGGCGCATGCCGGGCAGGCTGAGCTGCACGTCCTCGATCGAGCGGACCCGCCCGACGTCGCGCTGCAGCCGCAGCAGCGTCTCGCGCACGAACGGCTCGGCGAGCTCCAGCGAGGCGGCGATCTCGACGCGCGTCGCCTCGCGCGCGTTGAACACCGTCACCGCGACCGCGGCGAGGCAGCAGGCGACGTCGATCGCCGCGACGACGGCGAGAATCCGCAGCCGCAGCGACCGGGCCGGCCGGGGAGGAGCCGCCGGCGCGTCCTCGGCGGGCGTCGACGCCGCGGCCAAGGTGAGGTCGGTCACCGCTCGCCGCCGGGCTTGGCGGCGGGAAGCGGCGTGCGGCGGAGCGCGGCGAGGGTGTCCTCGCGCGACAATCCGGAGATGCGCGAGGTGACGTAGTGCTGGCAGGTCTCGCCGAAGCCGGCGCGCTCGCCATCCGCCTCGGTCGCGAGCGAGGCGAGCGACTCGATCACCACGCTCGGCGCTTCCCTAACGCCGTTCTCGGCCAGCATCTCCTGCACCTGCACGGCGCGGTTCGCGATCATGCGCGGGCCTTCGGTGAAGCGCGCGTCCGCCGTCGCGATCGAGGCGCGGATGCGCGCGACCTCCGGCGCGCGCTCGTCCAGGTCGCGGCCGGCCTCGCGGCTCGCGAGCCAGAGCGCGGGCGAGACCTTGTCCTTGAGCTCGAGCCAGCGCCGCTCCGTCAGCGGCGTCTCTTTGGTGAGCGTCGCGACGACGTCGTGCGGCGGCTCCGGCGGCGCAGGATCGTCGCAAGCCGCGAGACAGAAGAGCGCCGAAGATATCATCGCCGAAGCAATTCTCTTAATAAGCGAATATTGAGACATTGGGATTTTTGACTGTCGAGAAGGGTCCGAAAACACTCATAAACGTTGGTCTAATGGATAGCGAGAGGGCGCGCATCCCCGACGAAAGCCGGCGCCGCCGTCGCGGCGCCGCTTCAGCTCGGTTCCCTTAGAGAACTGAGCAAATTGAATTTTCTGGGGTTTTTCAGCTTGTGCGCCGCGGCGCCACGACGCGGAAGACGGCCTGGAAAATCTTCCCGGTCCATTTTTCTATTTTGGCCCGAGACAGTCGTCACGTCTTCGGAAAGAGTTGCGCCGCTGCAGAACGCAAGAAGCGCGTCAGGCGCCAACTAAAAATGACGGATCATTCGCCACGGTCATTCCGTCCAGCGTCGCAGCGCGCCGCGGGCGCCGGCCCTCAAAGAGGTCGGCGCCGCACCACAAGAACGGGAAACGCAAGGGGTTCCAGATGATCAACCTTCGAACGTCCGTTTCGGCGTTCACGCTTGCCGCCACCGCGGCGATGGGCGTGGCCGCGACGGGCCTCCCGGCATTCGCGAACGACAAGCTCGTCGAGCTGTCGAAGAGCGAAGCCAACTGGCCGATGACGGGCAAGAACTACAGCGCGCAGAACTATTCGACGTCGAAGCAGATCAACGTCGACAACGTCAAGGATCTGAAGCCGGCCTGGGCGTTCTCGACCGGCGTGCTGCATGGCCACGAGGGCACCCCGCTCGTGATCGGCGACCGCATGTATGTCCACACCCCGTTCCCGAACATCACGTTCGCGCTCGACCTCAAGGAGCCGGGCAAGATCGAGTGGATGGACAAGCCGAAGCAGGCTCCGACCGCCCGCGCGGTGGCGTGCTGCGACGTGGTGAACCGCGGTCTGGCCTACTGGCCGGGCGACGGCAAGACCCCGGCGCTCATCCTGAAGACCCAGCTCGACGGCCACATCGTGGCGCTGAACGCTGAGACGGGCGAGCTCGCCTGGAAGATGGAGAACTCCGACATCAAGGTCGGCTCCACCCTGACGATCGCTCCCTACGTGATCAAGGACTCGGTGCTGGTCGGCTCGTCCGGCGCGGAGCTCGGCGTGCGCGGCTACGTGACCGCCTATGACGTCAAGACCGGCGCCCAGAAGTGGCGCGCCTACGCCACCGGCCCGGACGAGGAGCTGCTGCTCGCGAAGGACTTCAATTCGGCGAACAAGCACTACGGTCAGTTCAACCTCGGCACGAACAAGACCTGGGAAGGCGACGCCTGGAAGATCGGCGGCGGCACCAACTGGGGCTGGTACGCCTACGATCCGGACACCAACCTGTTCTACTACGGCTCGGGCAATCCGGCGCCGTGGAACGAGACCATGCGTCCGGGCGACAACAAGTGGACGATGACCATCTGGGGTCGTGACATCGACACCGGCGAGGCCAAGTTCGGCTACCAGAAGACCCCGCACGACGAGTGGGACTACGCCGGCGTCAACGTGATGATGCTCTCGGAGCAGAAGGACAAGGAAGGCAAGCTGCGCAAGCTGCTGACCCACCCGGACCGCAACGGCATCGTCTACACGCTCGACCGCGAAGACGGCACGCTCATCTCGGCCGACAAGCTCGACGACACGGTCAACTGGGTGAAGCAGGTGGATCTGAAGACCGGCATCCCGGTCCGCGATCCCGAGTTCGCCACCCGCATGGATCACAAGGCGACCGAGATCTGCCCGTCGGCCATGGGCTACCACAACCAGGGCCACGACAGCTACGACCCCGAGAAGCAGCTGTTCTACATGGGCATCAACCACATCTGCATGGACTGGGAGCCCTTCATGCTCCCGTACCGCGCCGGTCAGTTCTTCGTCGGCGCGACCCTGTGGATGTACCCCGGCCCGAAGGGCGATCGCCAGAACTACGAGGGCCTTGGCCAGATCAAGGCTTACAACGCGATCTCCGGCAAGTACGCCTGGGAGAAGATGGAGCGCTTCGCGGTTTGGGGCGGCACGCTCGCGACCGCCGGCGACCTGGTGTTCTACGGAACGCTGGACGGCTTCCTGAAGGCCCGCAACTCGAAGACCGGCGACCTGCTCTGGAAGTACCGCCTGCCTTCGGGCGTGATCGGTCACCCGATGACCTACACGCATGACGGCACCCAGTACGTCGCCATCTACTACGGCGTCGGCGGCTGGGCGGGCGTCGGCCTCGTCTTCGACCTGACCGATCCGACGGCCGGTCTCGGCGCGGTGGGCGCGTTCAAGAACCTGCAGCACTACACCCAGATGGGCGGCGGCGTTCAGGTGTTCTCGCTCAACGGCAAGAACCCCTACGACGATCCGAACGTCGGCGAGTGGGTCGGCAAGGCGAACTGATCGCCGGATCCCCGATCCCGAGACGATGACGATCCCGCCGGCGGCGACGCCGTCGGCGGGGTCTCTTCCCGGACGATGACGACGTAGGTCCCAAGGGATCGTCCCCCGCACGCCCCCGGCGGTGGAGAAGCGACCCGGGCCGCAGGGAGACGACGTTGATGACTGAGTTTACGACGCGCGCGCGCGCCGCGCTGCTTGGAGCCGCCGCCTTTTCGCTCGCTCCTTACGCCGCGGCCGAGGCCGCCGAACCCCTCCGCGTCTGCGCCTCGAGCGTCGAAGCGCCCTATTCCCAGGCCAAGGCCCAGGGTTTCGAGAACCAAATCGCGATCGCCGTCGCCAAGACGATGGGACGTGAGGCCGAATTCGTCTGGAGCGACAAGCCGGCTATCTATCTCGTCCGCGACTATCTCGACAAGAACGCCTGCGACGTCGTCTTCGGCGTCGATTCTGACGATGAGCGGGTGCTCGCGACCAAGCCCTATTTCCGCACCGGCTACGTGTTCGTCACCCCCGCTGACGGCCCCGAGATCGGGTCGAGCTGGGAGGACGCCGGCAAGCCCGACTACAACCGGTTTGCGGTGAGGTTCAGCACTCCGGCCGAGCAAATCCTGAAGTACGCCGGCAAGTACGAGGAGAACCTCTCCTACAACCTCTCGATGGTGAACTTCGAGGACAAGCGGAACAAGTACACGCAGGTTCCGGCCGACAAGCTCATCAACGCGGTCGTCAACGGCGAGGCGGACATGGCGATCGCCTTCGCCTCCGACGTCGCGCGCTACGTGAAGTCGGCGTCGAAGCCGCTGCGGATGACCATGATCCGCGACGACTTCGAACGGTCCGACGGCATGAAGATTCCCCTCCACTTCGACCAGGCGATCGGCGTCCGCAAGGACGATGCGAAGCTCCGCGACGAGCTGAACGCCGCGATCGACAAGGCGAAGCCCCAGATCGACGAGACGCTTTCCGCGGAAGGCATCCCGACGCTCGAGCCCAACGGCTGAGCGTGGCGATCGGGGTCCGTCCTCAACCGTTCAAGCGAGTTTCTTGATGATCAATCGCATCGTTCTGGCCGCCGGCGTCGCCGCGTTCGCCCTTCTCGGCGGCCCGGCGACCACCCAGGCCGCCATCGAGCTGCACAACACCGTGACCGGCGAGCCGCTCAACCTCGACGACGCCGGCCCGGAAGGCCGCGACACCGAGGCGTTCAAGACCTTCATCGAGACGGGCAAGAACCCCTACAACAACGAGCCGAACTGCCTGGCCAACGGCGAGCAGCTCTATCTCGGCATGTGCTCGGGCTGCCATGGGCACGTCGCCGAGGGCAAGATCGGGCCCGGCCTCAACGACAATTACTGGACCTATCCGGACAACAACACGGACAAGGGCCTGTTCGAAACCATCTTCGGCGGCGCAAGCGGCCAGATGGGTCCGATGTACGGCGCCGTGAACCCCGACCAGATGCTCCAGATCATGGCGTGGGTCCGGCACCTCTACAAGGACGGCGTGGACGACGCGAAGTGGCTCGACGACGCCCAGAAGGCGAGCTTCAAGCCCTACGACGGCCACAGCCACGCCCCGAAGCCCGACCCGGCCAAGACCCCCGAGGCCTGCAAGGTTTCGGAATGACGCGAATCTCCGCCGACCACCGGCGCGGGACGGACGCGCGCGCCCAAGACGCGCGGTCCGCGGTTGGAAAGCCCGAATGACAACGCCTCAAGGAGGAATGCCCATGTCCAAGATCGCCGCTTACGGTCGCCTCTTCGCCGCCGCCGGTTTCGCCGTGGTCGCGCTCGCCGCTCCGGCGCTCGCCTATGACGGCACCAACTGCAAGGAGCCCGGCGTGTGCTGGGAGCCGAAGCCGAACTACCCCGCGAAGAACGAGATCAAGGGTTCGAAGTACGACCCGAAGCACGACCCGAAGGAAATCAACAAGCAGTCGGCCTCGATCCAGGCGATGGAGGAGCGCAACAAGAAGCGCGCCGACAACTTCGCCAAGACCGGCAAGTTCGAATACGACGTGTCGAAGATCGGCGCCAAGTAATCTTCGACGGCGGCCGGGCGTCGCGGCCTTCGTCGCGCGCCCGGTCCGCCGATCAGCAATCCCGCGCGGTTCGATCGCTGTCGGATCGCTCCCTCTCGTCGTCGGGGCGGATGTCTTCCGAACGCTCCACGGGATGGCGACACGCACCTCGCGGTCGCTGCGGCCGGCGTCGGCATGCCGGAGCCCGTCGCGGCGACCGCCTTTTTCGGAAGGCGGTCCGTCGGGGACGCGGAAGTTCGAGGTTCATCCATGGCGGCTGCAACGATCGCCTCCGAGCGCCGCGCCGGCGCGACGGAGATCAATGGCCAGGGGCTCGACGCCTGGCGCGACCAGGCGCTGGCGTTCGAAGCCGAGGTGTCGCGCGCGGTGGTCGGCCAGCCGCACGTGGTGCGCCTGCTCGCCATCGCCCTGTTCGCCCGCGGCCATGTGCTGCTCGAAGGCGACGTCGGCGTCGGCAAGACCACCATCCTGCGGGCCGTGGCCCGCGCGCTCGGCGGACCGTTCGAACGCATCGAGGGCACGGTCGACCTCATGCCGACCGACATGCTTTACACCGCCTTCGTCGACGACGACGGCAAGCCGCGCGTCGAGCCGGGGCCGGTGCTGCACCACGGCGAGAACCTCGCCGTGTTCTTCTTCAACGAGATCAACCGGGCGCGGCCGCAGGTGCATTCGCTGCTGCTGCGGCTGATGGCCGAGCGCAGCGTCACCGCGTTCGGAAAGGAATGGTCCTTCCCGCACCTGCAGGTCTTCGCGGACCGGAACCGGGTCGAGAAGGAGGAGACCTTCGAACTGCCGGCCGCCGCCCGCGACCGCTTCCTGATGGAGATCGCGGTCGACACGCCGACCGATCCGAAGGTGCGGCGCGAGCTGATCTTCGACCCGCGCTTCCACGACGTCGACCGGCTGATCGGCTCGCTGAAGGAGGGCGTGCTCGATCATCGCGGTCTCGGCGACGCCGGCCGCGCGATCCAGAACACGGTGAAGGCCAGCCAGACGCTCGAAACCTACGTGCTCGGGCTGTGGGACGCGATCCGCCAGCCGGTCTCTGCCGGGATCGAGATCGCGGGCGTCGACATGAACCGCCTGCTGCAGGGCGGCGCGAGCCCGCGCGGCGTCGGCGCGCTGGTGCGCTCGGCGCGCGTCCGCGCCTGGCTCGAAGGCCGCGACATGGTGCTGCCGGAGGACGTGCGCGCGGTGTTCGGGCCGGTGATGGCGCACCGCATCTTCCTCGACCCGATCTACGAGATGCGGCGCGACCGCATCGTGCCGGACCTCTGCCGGCAGGTGTTCGAACGGGTGCCTGCGCCGTGAGCGCTCCGGCCGGACGCGAAGGCCCGCCGCGCGCGGATCTGCCGTATCGCCTGTTCGGCCGGGCTCGCGGCGTCGCGCCGGGTTCGCACCGCGCGGTCGGCGTGGGCGCCAACGGCTCGTTTCTGCGGCACGCCTCCATCCTCGAGATTCCCGACGCGCGGCGCATCGACATGCGGGCCTCGCTGCTCGATCCGCTCGGCGGCATCAAGGTGCGCCGGTTCGAGAACCGCGCCCGCATCGACGTGTTCGCGCTGCTCGATCTGTCGGGCTCCATGGCGTTCGGCCGGGGCGGGCGCGCCGACGATCCGGTCGCGGAGCTCGTGTCGGCCGTCGCCTACGCCGCCGCGCGCGGCCAGGACCGCTTCGGGCTGATCGCGGCCGGTCCCGATCCGCGCGCCGACATCGCGATCCGGCCGACCCGCCGGCGCGGTGCCGCCGACGAGGTGTGGGACCTGCTTCAACGCGAACGCGGCGCCGGACGCGGCGTCGCGAGCCTGATCGAGGCCGCCGACGAACTGCCGCAGCGGCGCGCGCTGGTGTTCGTCGTGTCCGACTTCCTGATGCCGGAAGGCCAGTTGGAGGAGCTGATGGGCCGGCTCTGGCAGCACGACGTCGCCCCCGTCGTGGTGCGCTCGAGCGCGGTCGAGACGCGGCTGCCGCGCTTCGGCCTCGTCGAGACGCGCGATCTCGAGACCGGCCGCCGGCGACTGATGGTGATGCGGAAAAGCCTGCGCGAGCGCTGGATAGCGGCCGCCAAGGCCCGCCGCGCCGCGCTCGACGCGGTGTTCCGCCGCCATGGCCGGCCGGCCTTCGACCTGGTGGACCGGTTCGACCCGGAAGCCTTCGCCGACCACCTGCTTTCGGGGGGCGTCTGATGCGGAGACGGATCGCGGCCGTCGTCCTGCTGCTGGCGGCGTCGGGGCTTCCGGCCCAGGCCCAGGTTCGGGGCGGCGAGACCTACGGTCCGCGGCCGTTCGGCGTGCTGATCGGCGACGTGTTCACCCTGCGCACCGTGCTGACGGCCGACGCCCCGTTCAAGCTCGACCCGGCTTCGCTGCCGAAGACCGGGGCGCTGACCTACGCGCTCGACCTCCGCCGCATCGACGTCGCCGAAAGCGCAGGCCCGAACGGCGCCACGCGCTACGACATCACCGCGCAGTACCAGACGTTCTATTCCGCGCTCGAGACGCGCGAGGAGACGGTGCCGCCGCTCAACCTCGCCTTCGTCGACGGCGAGGGCGGCCGGCGGGAAGCAAAGGCCGGCGGCTGGGCCTACCTCACCTCGCCGCTCAGGCCGATCGCGACCACCTCCGGCGAGACCCAGTACGCGCTCCGGCCGGACGCCACGCCGCGCGTCCCGAGCCTGCGCGAGGCCGAGATCGGCTTCGCGTCGGCCGGGGCCGCGACCCTCGCGGCGCTCGCGCTGCTGGCGTGGAGCCGGGCCTGGCCGCCGTTCCATCGCCGCCCGTCGCGGCCGTTCGCAGCCGCGGCGCGCTCCGTCGCGCGGCGGGCGGGCGCCGGCGAGGCCGGCTGGCGCGACAGCCTGCTCGCTCTGCACCGCGCCTTCGACGTGTCGGCAGGCAAGCGCCTGCTCGGCGACGACGTCGCGGCGTTCCTCGGCGCGCGGCCGTCGTTCAAGCGCCACGAGGCGGCGATCCGGGCGTTCTTCGACGCCTCCCGGCGGGCCTTCTTCGGGGGAGCCTCGCCGGCCGCGAGCGGCCTGTCGGCGGATGCGCTGACGAAGCTCGCGCGCGATCTGGCGTCGGCGGAGCGCGCCGCGTGAGCTGGATCGGCTTCGACCACCCCTGGGCGCTCCTGCTGCTGCCGCTCGCGCTGCTGCCGTTGTTCGTCTCGCCGCTCAGGCTGTCGAGCGTGCCGTCGGACGAGGTGGCGCCGCCCGATCCGCTGTCGGCGATCGCCGGCGCGACCATCGCCGGCCTCGGGGCGCTCGCGATCGCGCTGATCGTGTTCGGGCTGTCCGGAGCGCACCGCCGCGACCAGACGGTCGAACGCCGGGGCGCCGGCGCCAACATCGTGCTGCTGATCGATCGCTCGTCGAGCATGGACTCGACCTTCGCCAACCGTGCGCCCGACGGCGGAGAGGAGTCGAAGTCCGCCGCCGCCCGCCGGCTGCTCACCGATTTCGCGGCGCGCCGGCCGGCGGACCGGGTCGCGGTCGCGGCCTTCTCCACCGCGCCGATGCTGGTCACGCCGATGACCGACAAGCACGACGCGATCCGCGCCGCGATCGCCGCGATCGACCGGCCGGGCCTCGCGCACACCGACGTCGGCCGAGGCTTGTCGCTGGCCTTCTCGCTGTTCGACGACGAATCCAGCGAAACCTCGCGCGCGATCGTGCTGGTCTCGGACGGCGCCGCCGTCATCGACCGCCGCGTCCAGGACGCGCTGCGCGACGCCGCCGCGCGCGATCCGGTGCGGCTCTACTGGCTGTTCCTGCGGACGCAGGGCGCCAAGGGCATCTACGACGCGCCGGCGCCGGGCGAGCCGGACAGCCCGCAGGTCTATCCCGAGCGCCATCTCAACCTGTTCCTGAAGAGCCTCGGACTGCCGTACCGGGCGTTCGAGGCCAACGGCCCGAAGGAGGTGTCGGACGCGATCCGCGAGATCGACCAGCTCGAACAGCGGCCGACGACGTACCGCGAGGTGATCCCGCGTCAGGACCTCGACTGGCTCTGCTACTGGCTCGCCGCCGGCGCGCTGCTGCTGCTGCTCGGCGCCAAGTTCGCCGAGCGCCGGCTGGACGACGGTCCGATCGCGGCGGACTGGAACTACGGCGCGCGGCCTGCGGGGAGGGCGACATGAGGCTCGGCGCGCTCAGGAGCCTGCTGCCGCCGGCGTTGGCGCTTGCGGCCCTCGTCGCGCTCGGCTACGCGGGCTGGCGGCTTTACGAGCAGCGGCAGGAGCGGGCCTACATCCAGGCGCTCGCCGCGAACCGCGACGTGCAGCCGGCGGATGACGCCACCGCCGCGGCGCTGTTCGCCCGCGCGCATTACCTGCTGGCGCGCGACCGCATCGACGAGGCGCAGGGGCTGGTCGGCCGGATCACCGAGCGCGGTTCGCCCGCGGTCGTGGCGCGGTTCCACTACGACGTCGGCAATGCCCGCACGCGCCGCGCGATCGCCGCGATCGAGGCCACCAAGATCGACGTCGCGGTGCCGGAGGTGCGTCTCGCCAAAGAATCCTATCGCGAGGCGCTGCGGGCCGATCCCGAGCTGTGGGACGCGCGCTTCAACCTCGACGTGGTCATGCGTCTGGTCCGCGACTTCCCCGAGGTCGAGCGCGGCGAGGAGGAGACCAAGGCGCAGCCGAAGAAGCTCTGGACCGACCTGCCGGGCCTGCCGCGGGGGCTGCCGTGAAGCGGCCCGACTCGAGGACGCTGGCGCTTGGCGCCGCGCTCGCGCTCAGCGTTGCGGCGGCGCTGCAGCCGGAGGCGGAGGCGGAGCAGCCGACCTACGACGTGATCGCCTTCGTCGACATCACCGGCAGCATGAACGCGCGCGACTACGCCGCCGCGGACGGCAAGCCGCAGAGCCGGCTCGACGCGGTCAAGAGCCGGCTCGCCACGGCGGTCGGCCGGCTGCCCTGCGGCTCGCGCTTCGGCCTCGGCGTGTTCACCGAACGGCGGGTGTTCCTGCTGTTCGAGCCGATGGAGACCTGCCGCAACTTCAACGCCATCTCGGGCGCAATCGCAGGGCTCGACTGGCGCATGGCGTGGGAGGGCGACAGCCGCGTCTCGGCCGGGCTGTTCCGCGCCATCGACGCGGCGCGGCCGGCGGGCGCCGACGTGATGTTCCTGACAGATGGCCAGGAGGCGCCCCCGCTCAGGACCGACATGACCCAGTCCTACGACGGCGAGAAGGGCGATGTGCGCGGCCTGATCGTCGGCGTGGGCGGAACCGACCTCGTGCCGATCCCGAAATACAACGACTTCGGCCGCGAGGTCGGGTTCTTCTCCATGGACGACGTGCCCCAGGCGTCCCGCCTCGGGCCGCCGCCGGAAGCGGCCGAGAGCCTGCCGGGCTACAACGCCCGCAACGCCCCCTTCGGCGAAATGCCGGCTGGCGAGGAGCACCTGACCTCGGTCAAGGAGCCCTATCTGCGCGAGCTCGGCGAGATGACCGGGCTCGGCTACGCCCGGCTCGGCGCCCCGGACGATCTCGCCGCCGCCATCGCCGCCAACGCGCGGCCTCGGCCGCTGCCGGTCGCGATCGACCTGTCCCCAGCCCCCGCCGCGGCGGCGCTTCTCGCGCTCGTCGCCCTTTTCGGAGCGCCGCTCGTAGCCCGGCTGCGGCGTTCGCGCCAGACCTACGCCTGAGGAGTCTTCCCTTATGATCAAACGCGCCGCAGCCGCCGCAGCCCTCGCCGCCGTCCTTGGCGCGCCGGCCTTCGCCCACGGCCCCACGCCGCAGAAGGTCGAGGAGAAGGTCGAGATCAAGGCCGAGCCCGCGAAGGTCTGGGCCGTGCTGAAGAACTACGGCGCGCTCCAGGCCTGGCACCCGGGCGTCGAGAAGAGCTCCGGCCCGGAAAGCGGCCAGAGCGCCGAGCGCACCTTCTCGGTGAAGGGCAAGCCCGGCGAGATCGTCGAGGGCCTCGACGAGTATGACGAGGGCAAGATGATGTACGGCTATCGCCTGTCCGGCGAGGCCGGAGAGGTGCTGCCGGTCAGCTCGTATTCGGCCGCCATCGCCGTGAAGCCGAAGGACGGCGGCTCCGAAGTGACGTGGCAGGGCCGCTTCTACCGCGCCGACACCTCGAACGAACCGCCGGAGGGCAAGGACGACGCCTCCGCCGTCGCCGGCATGACCGAGTTCTTCAAGACCGGCCTCGAGGGCCTGAAGCAGAAGGTCGAGGCGGGCGGATGAGCATAAGCCGGCTCCGTATCGCCGGCGTCGTCGCGCTCGCTCTCGCGGCCGGCGTCGCCGGCCGCGCTTTGGCGGCGGAGCCGACCATCGTCGTGGTGTCGCAGAAGGGCGCGACGCTCGGCTTCCTGCCGCTCAGTGAGGGCGAGCCGGAGCGCGTCGCGATCGGCGAGTCGCCGGCGGGCGTCGCCGTGGGGCCGGACGGGCGCACGCTCTACGTCACCCATCCCGACCGCGGCCGCGTCACCGTGCTCGACGCGGTGACGCGGCGGGTGGCGGCCTCGTTCCCGATCAAGGGCTCGCCGTTCGGGGCGGCCGCCACCGACGAGAGCCTCTACGTCACCGACTGGACCGGCAACGTGCTGCACCGGCTGGAGGTCGCGACCGGCGCGTCGGTCGGCCAGGCCTCGGTCGGGCGTTCGCCGGCCGCGGTGATCCTCGACAAGGCCGGCCGCCGCGCCTTCGTCGCCGCCCGCGAGGCCGACGCGATTTCGATCGTCGATCTCAGGACCATGACGGAGACCGGCCAGATCAAGGTCGGCCGCGCGCCCTTCGCGCTCGCGCTGTCGCCGGACGAGCGCCGGCTCTACGTCGCCAACGTCCAGAGCAACGACCTGTCGGTGGTCGATCTCGAAAGCGGGCAGGAGCTGAAGCGCGTGCCCGTGGGCAAGATGCCTTACGGCGTAGCCGTTACGCCCGACGGCGCGAAGATCGTCGTCACCAACCAGCACGACGGCACGGTCTCGATCGTGGACGGGGGCTCGCTCACGGAGACCGCGAAGGTCAAGGTCGGCGACTATCCCGAAGGGGTCGCGCTGACGCCCGACGGCAGGCAGGCCGTGGTCGCGAACTGGTTCGACGACACCCTGTCGCTGATCGATCTCGCCAGCGGCGAGGTGACGGACACCCGGGAGACCGCGGAAGGTCCGCGCAATCTGCTGGTGGTCGCTCCGTGATCCGCGCCGCTTCGCATCCTGCGAAGCGGATCGCGGCCGCGCTTCTGGCGCTTGCCCTGTCGGGCGGAGCGGCTCACGCCGCGCCGGCCTGCCAGGGCTCCGACCTCGTGGGCGCGCTGCGCGACGAGGATCCGGAGGCCTTCGCCGCCTTCGAGGCCGCCGGCCGCCGCACGCCCGACGCCGAAGGGCTGCTCTGGCGGGTCGAGAAGGGCGGCGCTCCGCCCTCCTTCCTGTTCGGCACCATCCATTCCTCGGACGACCGGCTGAAGCCGCTGCCGCAGCCGGCGCTGGACGCGATCGCTGCGGCGCGGCTCGTGCTGGTGGAGCCGCGCGAGATCTCGGACCCGCAGGCGGGCGTCGCCGCGCAGCGCGCCGCCGGCCGGCGCGCGCTGCGGCCGCAGGGCGGCGCGCTGTTCCTGGTTCCTGAGCGGGACCGGCGTGCGGTCATCAACCTGCTCGCTGCGCGCGGCGTGCCGGAGCTGACCGCGCAGAAGCTCGAGCCCTGGTTCCTCGCCATGCTCGCGACCGCGCCGAGCTGTGAGATCGCGCGCATCGACCGCGGCGAGCTCAACGTGGACCAGCTCGTCGTCGAGGCGGCGCGCGCCGCCGGGGTGCGCGTGGAGGGGCTGGAGGATGCCGAGGAGCAGTTCGCGACGCTCGCCTCGGTCGATCCGGAGCTCGCGCTGCGCGTGCTGATCGACACCGCGCGCCTCGGCCCTCTCTTCGCCGATTACGTCGAGACCACGCTCAACCTCTACCGCGACCGCCGCATGAGCTTCCTCGCCGCCGCGCTGCGCGACGCCAAGCTCGGCGGCGAGCGCATGGTCACGCAGATCGACTATCTCGAAAGCCTGCTGCCCGGCCGCAACGCCCGGATGCACGAGCGCTCCCAGGCGGCGCTCGCGGAAGGCGGCGTGGTGGTCGCGGTCGGGGCCCTGCATCTGTCGGGCGAGGACGGCCTCGTCGAGCGGGTCCGCCGCGACGGCTACCGCGTCACGCGCGTCTGGTGATCAGCGCCGGGCGAGCGCCTGCTTGCGGATCGCGGTGAGCGTCGTCGCCGGCGAGATGGCGTCCGCGTCGATCGTCACATGGATCAGAGCCGGCCGGCCGCAGGCGCGGGCGGCGGCGAAGGCCGGCGCGAACGCGCCGCGTTCGGCGACCGTGAAGCCCTCGGCGCCGTAGGCGCGGGCGAGCGCCGCGAAATCGGGGTTCCTGAGCGCCGTCCCGAACGGCGCGCCGGGAAATTCCCGCTCCTGATGCATGCGGATGGTGCCGTACTGGCCGTTGTCGATGAGGATCACGACGACCGGCAGGTCGTGCTGGACCGCCGTCGCCAGTTCCTGCCCGGTCATCAGGAAGCAGCCGTCGCCGGCGAGCGCGACCGCCTCACGCTCGGGATGCAGTCGCTTCGCCGCGATCGCGGCGGGCAGGCCGTAGCCCATGGAGCCCGAGGTCGGCGCGGCCTGCGTCCCGTAGCGGGTGAAGCGGTGGAAACGGTGCAGCCAGCCGCAGTAGTTGCCGGCGCCGTTGGCGACGACCGCGTCCGGCGGCAGCGTGCGGAGCGCCGCCATCACCTCGCCCATCTGGACCGCGCCGGGATGCTCGGGCGCGGCCTCCGACCAGGCGAGATAGTCGGCGTGCGCCGCCTCGGCCTCGCCCTCCCAGCCGAGCGCGTTCGGCGGCTGCAGCCCCTCGAGCGCGGAGGCGAAGGCGTTGGGCGTGGCGTTGATCGCGAGCGTCGGCTGATAGACCCGGCCGAGTTCCTCGGCGTCGGCGTGCACATGGACGAGCGTCTGGCGCGGCGTCGGCACGGCGAGCGCGGTGTAGCCCTGACTCGGCATTTCGCCCAGCCGCGCGCCGATCAGCAGCACGAGGTCGGCGTCCCTGACGCGCGCCGCGAGAGCCGGGTTCGGGCCGATGCCGAAATCGCCCGCGGCGCAGGGGTGGTCGGCCGGAAACAGCATCTGTCGACGGAAGGTGGTCGCGACGGGCAGGCGGAACCGTTCGGCGAAGCGGGCGAGGTTCTGCGTCGCCTTCTCCGACCAGCGCCCGCCGCCGACGAGCGCGATCGGACGCTTCGCCGCCCACAGCAGCTTCTGGAGCTGCGCCATGTCGGTGAGGCCGGGCCAGGTCTCGGCCGGCGCGACGGGCCGCGCGTCCGCGACCTCGGCGGCCTCGGCCAGCATGTCCTCCGGCAGCGCGATCACCACCGGACCGGGCCGCCCCTGCGTCGCGACGCGGATCGCGCGGGTGACCAGCTCCGGAATGCGGGCCGTCTCGTCGATCTCGACCACCCATTTCGCCACCGAGCCGAACACCGCGCGGTAGTCGAGCTCCTGGAACGCCTCGCGCTCGCGAAAGCCACGCTCGACCTGCCCCACGAACAGCAGCAGCGGCGTCGAGTCCTGGCTCGCCACATGGACCCCGCTCATCGCGTTGGCTGCGCCGGGGCCGCGGGTGACGAAGCACAGGCCCGGCGCGCCGGACAGCTTGCCCCAGGCGTCCGCCATCATCGCCGCCCCGCCTTCCTGCCGGCAGACGACGAAGTCGAAATCGCGGTCGCGCATGGCGTCGAGCACGGCGAGGTAGCTTTCGCCCGGCACGCCGAAGCCGGTCGTGAGCCGGTTCGCGATCAGCGCGTCGACCAGAATCTCGGCGCCGGTCCGGCGGCGGGGGGAGGGCGTCATCGTCGAAGCTCCGGCCGTCAGCCGTGCCGGTCGGGGGCGATCGTGACCGGGAAATGCGTCAGCGCGTAACGCGCGACCCGCCGCGGCAGCAGGTTGGAGAGGCGGATGAGGGCAACCATCGGCCAGGGAAAGGCGATCATCTCGCGGCCCTTGGCGACGCGCCGGGCGATCAGCGCCGCGGCGTCGTCCGCGGACATCTCGAAGGGCTTCGGGCCGAGATAGCGGGCGCTCATGTCGCTGGTCACGAAACCCGGGCACACCACCGACACGCCGACGCGGTCCGGCGCCAGGAAATCGGCGAGCGCGCGTCCCCACATCAGGATGCCGGCCTTGGAGGCGGAGTAGGCGGCGGTGTCGCCCACGGCCTGCAGGGCGGCGAGCGAGCTCATCAGCACGATCCGGCCGCGCTTGCGGGCGCGCATCGGCTCCAGCAGCGGCGTCACGGTCGCGACCGCGCCCTCGAGATTGATCCGGAGCTGGCGCTGGGCGCTCGCGAAGGTCTCGGCCTCGCGGTTCGGGCCAAGCCCGCCCGAGACGCCGGCGTTGGCGATCACGAGATCGACGGGATGACGGGCGTCGAAGGCGAGCAGGATGCGCTCCAGCGCGGGGGCGTCCGAGACGTCCGCCGCGGCGGTCTCGACGGTCGCGCCTCGCGCGCGCGCGTCGGTCGCGGTCGCCTCCAGCCGGCCGGCGTCGCGGCCGACGAGCAGCATGGTCACGCCCGGCGCCGCGTAGGCGCGGGCGAGCGCGGCGCCGATGCCGCGGCCGCCGCCGGTGACGACGACGTTGGTGAAGGCGGGGACGGCGCTCACTCGCCCGGAACGGTCGATCCGACGTCGACCACCGCCGGCGGCCGCCATCCGAGCGCGACCGGGCGGCGCTGCGACAGCGGCGCGATCTCGGTGAGGCGCTCGACCACGTTCGCCACCGCGATCTCGACCGACTCGCGGGAATAGAAGCCGCCGTTGAGCTGCGTGCGCGCGATGACCACGCGGCGGAAGTCGGCCGCGAGCTCCGGATCGGGCGGCGTCGGCGCGGTCCAGAACGACTCGAGCGAGCCCTGATGGGTGAGGCCGGGCATGTCGTAGATCGCCTGGCCCAGCGCGACCACCGGCTTGATATGGTGCAGCGCCTGCGTGCCGACGGTGCTGTTCACCACCACGACGCCGCGCGATCCCTCGATCAGCGTCGGCATGTGCCCGCCGTCGATGAAGATCAACCGGTCGCCGAGATCGGTCTTGCGCGCCGTCACGCTGGTGGTGCGCCGCCGGTTCACGAGCCCGTTGTCGAGCGGGTGCAGCTTCACGATCAGCTTGGCCTCCGCCGGGGCGTGGGAGGCGAAGGAGCGGGCGACCAGATTGACCACCTCGTTCATCGCGCTGAACGGCGAATGCAGCCGGATCTGGTAGTCGCTGTCGAGCTGGAGCGGCAGCAGGAAGTAGGGCGTCTTTCCGTCCGCCACGCTCGCCTGCACGGCCTCGGCGCGCTTGGTCTCGGCCTTGGAGCGCAACAGCCGCGCCACCCAGCCGGCGTATTCCACGTAAGGGTGGTGCGGCCGGTAGCGGCGGTAGGACGGGTAGAGATATGGGAAGAACGTGTTGGCGGAATTGTAGATCACGTCCCACAGCGTGCGGGTCCGC
This sequence comes from Methylopila turkensis, assembly GCF_027922325.1. GTDB lineage: Bacteria > Pseudomonadota > Alphaproteobacteria > Rhizobiales > Methylopilaceae > Methylopila > Methylopila turkensis. The sequence goes on along the minus strand of NZ_BSFL01000002.1, from coordinate 608,511 downwards.
ATGTCGCCGCGGATCGGCGCCGGGCGGGACTGCTCGGGGAGCGCCCGCGCCAGCGCCCGGATCGCCTCCGGCTCGCGCGGAAGGCTGGAGAAGCCGTTGACGCCGCCGGCCTCCATCGTGATCCAGTCCGGCCGGATGTAGCCTTCCTCGAACACGTGCACGTTCACGCCGCGGAGCTGCGCCGTCGCGATCGCGACGCGGTGGTAGGGGCGCCCGTCGCCGAACAGCACGAGGTCGGTTACCCCGCGCTCGTCCATGAATTTCGCGAGATAGCTGCGCCAGTTCTCGAACCGGCCGCGATAGTCGGCGGCGCCGGGCAGCGTCCAGAACAGCCGGTCGCCGAGGTTCAGGTTGATGCGTTCGACGCCGTAGCCCTTCCGCGCGAGCGTGCGGCCCAAACGACGGAAGAACGGCGAGGCCAAACCCTGCAAAAACAGGAAGGTCCGGTCAGGCCGGGTATGCGGATCGTCTCCGGTACGGCTCATCAATCGCCCAATAGCACACGCCGGACGCAGCCGCCGCACGCCGATAAAAACGATGCCCCATTCCACGGATGCTGCGCCTGCGAGACAGGCGCGTCGACGATTGAGTTTTTCTGAGCCATTGCCACGCTGTCGATAGGCCGATAGCGCTGCGCGAGCCCCTGTCGCAATTCACCCGGACGTGACTGATTGAACCATAGCCCCCGCACAGTGGCAATCATCTCCGAGCGTTTGGTGCGACGCGCGGCCGACGTGGCCGCGATCGTCGGGCGGCCGGTCGTCTCTGGAATGAGGCGTTTGACCCATGTCGCCGCAGTCGCGACCGCCACGGGCGACGTTCGCGAGCGCGAAGCGGAGGCCTTCGCGCGCGCGAACGGGGTCGGGCTCGTGCGGTTCGCGCCCGGTCCCGTCGCGCTGTCGGTCCTCGGGCGCGCCGGCCGAACTCTTTGTTATCGATTGATTAATTTCGATGGTGCGCCGCCGCCGCCCGGCGCGCCGGACCGGCTGGCGGAGCTCCGCGCCGAGCTGCTGGAGCTTGCTGGGCCGGGCGAACTTCGCATGGAGGCGGATTTCGATCCGGCCGATCCCGCGCTCGCCTGGCTCGATCCCCATGTCCGACGCCTCGTCCCGGCCGAGCATGCCCTGCGCTCGGCCTGCGACATCCTGCGTCACCGGGCGCGCACCGCGCGGCGGTCGGTCGGCTGCGGCGTCACCGGCTGGAAGCGGACGACGGTGGCGGGCTTTCTGGACGGTCCCAACGGTCCGCCGCTGTTCGAGGCCTCGCCCGAGGCGGCCACGCGGGCCGCGCAGGCCTGTTCAGGGCGGGTGGTGGTCTGGGCCTCGCGCGGCGCCGGGCCCGCGGTCGCGGCCGCCGAGGCGGCGGGCGTCCCGATCGCCCGCATGGAGGACGGCTTCCTGCGCTCGGTCGGCCTCGGCGCGGCCTTCGTGGAGCCGCTGTCGCTCGTGCTCGACGACAGCGGCGTCTATTACGACCCGTCGGCGCCGAGCGATCTCGAGCGCATCCTGAGCGAGGGCGCGATTCCGCCGGCGCTCGCCGCGCGCGCGGCGGCGCTGCGCGAGCGGCTGATCGCGGAGGCCGTAACGAAGTACAATGTCGGCGAGAGCGTCGCTTCGATCGTGCCGGCGGGCCGTTTCGGCGTGCTGGTGCCGGGGCAGGTCGAGGACGACGCCTCGATCCTGCGCGGCGCGGGCGCCGTGCGCACCAATCTCGGGCTGCTGCAGGCGGCGCGCGCGCGGCGGGGGAGCGACGCCTTCATCATTTACAAGCCGCACCCGGACGTCGTGGCGGGCTATCGCGCCGGCGCGGTCCCCGAGCGTGAGCTGCGCCGGCTCGCCGACGCCGTGGTGACCGACGGCGCGATCGCGGCGCTCTACCCGCAGTGCCGCGCGGTCGAGACCATGACGTCGCTGTCCGGCTTCGAGGCGCTGATGCGCGGTCTCAAGGTGACCGTCCACGGCCAGCCGTTCTACGCCGGCTGGGGCCTGACCGAGGATCTCGCCGCGCAGCCGCGCCACGGTCGCCGCCGCAGCCTCGACGAACTGGTGGCGGCCACGTTGATCCTTTACCCGCTCTACCGCGATCCGGTTTCGGGCCTTCCCTGCGGGCCGGAGACCGCGCTCGACCGCATCGCCGAGGCGCGCGCCCGGGCGGCGACGGCGAAAGGCCGGGCCCTGGCCCGCGTCCGGCGCGTCTATGCGCTCGCCCGCCACCGCCTGCTCGGGCCGTTCGACCGGAGGGCGCGTTGACCGGGCTCGCGCTCGCCTTCGCGCTGTCCTTCGCCGCCTCGCTCGCGGTCGAGACCATGCCGCCGTCGCTGCGCGCCTTCCGCGCGCCGCCGAAGGCGCTGCTGCTGCGGCTCGCGGTCCATCTCGCCCTGTTCGCCGCCCTGTTCGCGCTGTCGTGGCGGCCCTGGCATGCGGCCTTCGTGGTGACGGTCACGACCGGCCTGTTCGCGGCCGGCAGCAACGTCAAGCAGGGCATTCTCGGCGAGCCGCTGATCTTCACCGACGCGGCGCTGGTGCGGCACGCGATCCGGCACCCGCGGCTCTACTACGCCGAGCGGCTCGCTCGGCCCCCGGCGCTCGCGGCGCTCGCCACGCTGCTGGTGGCGACCGTGCTGTGGTTCGCGATCGAGCCGTCGATCCTGCCCCGCGACGCGCCGACGCTCGTGCTCGCGCCGCCGGCGATCGTGCTTGGCCTATGGGCGGCGCTTGGCTCCGCTCCGGTCGCGGCCTTCGCGCGCTCCGTCGTCGCCGATCCGGCCGACGCGGACGGCGACGTGCGGCGCTTCGGCCTCGTCGCGGCGCTCGTGCTGCACTGGCTCGCCTGGCGGTCGGCCACACGGCCGTCCGAGGCGGCGATGGCGGCCGCGGCGGCGCTGCCGGCTCCGCGCCCGGCGGCCGAGGGGCCGCGCGTCGTGGTCGCGATCCAGTGCGAAAGCTTCGTCGACATCGCCGCGCGCGGGTTCGACGGGCCGCCGCTGCCGGCGCTCGACCGGCTGCGCGCCGAGGCGCTGGCCTGGGGCCGCTGCCGCGTGCCGGCGGAAGGCGCCTACACCATGCGGAGCGAGTTCGCCTTCCTCACCGGCCTGGCCCCGGAGGCGCTCGGCCTCGACGCTTTCGACCCCTATCTGACGGCCGAACCCTATCTCGCGCGCAGCCTGCCGGCGCTGTTCGCCGCCTCCGGCCGCGCCACCACCTTCCTGCACCCCTACGACCGGCGGTTCTTCGACCGCCACCTTCTCGTGCCGAAGTTCGGCTTCGGCCGCTTCGTCCACGGCGAGGCCTTCGCGGGCGCCGCGCGCTTCGGGCCCTATGTCGCCGACAGCGTGGTCGCCGACGCCCTCGTCGCAGAGATCAAGGCGGCCCTGCGGCCCGCGTTCCTGTTCGCCGTGACGATCGAGAACCACGGGCCGTGGGGGCCGGGACGGCTGCCGCAGACCGACGACGCCGCGGCCCAATACGCGCTCCATCTCGCCAACGCCGACCGCATGATCGGCCGGGTGGCCGAGGCGCTGCGCGCCCTGCCGGGCGGCGGCGTGCTCTGCCTTTACGGCGACCATGCGCCCGGCCTCACGCTGCATCGGGAGTTGCCCGATCGTCGCGCCACCGACTACCTGCTGTGGGACTCGCGGAAGGTGGCTGATTCGCCGGCGGCGCCTGAGACTCTCGACGTTTCGGACCTTGCCCGGAGGCTTCTGGCCGCCGTTTAAGGGCCCGGCATGTTGCCCTAACGCCTCACCCCGGCGAACACGGCATGGCGGTTTCGTGATCAAGGCCGTGCTTAAGGTTCCGTTAGTTGGCACGAAAGGGCTTCGGTGCTACCTCGGCGGACCGGGGTTAAGGTCAGAGCGAGGGCGTATGCACTCCAAACATGCTTCCGGCTCGGTCGCGTTCGCGATCGTGGCTGGACTGCTGAGCGGTTGCTCCACGCTGCCGGCCACGGGTCCGTCGACTGAGCAGATCGACCCGCCGAGCGTTTCGAACGACGCCATCCGCGACTACGTGCTGGTCGACATGAACCAGCAGGTCGTCGACATCGTCTCGCAGTACCGCGCCGCGCCGTTCTCCAAGCGTTTCGCGGCCGCGCGTCCCGCGCCCGGCCAGATCGTCGGCGTCGGCGACGTGCTGGCGATCCAGCTGTTCGAGGCCGGCCAGGGCGGCCTGTTCTCCAGCGACATCGGCGCGCGCGTGCAGTTCACCCAGCGGGTCGATTCGGACGGCTCGGTCACGGTCCCCTACGCCGGGCGCATCATGGCCGCCGGCTCCGGGACGCAGGCGGTGGAGCGCCGGATCGTCGCCGCGCTCGAGGGCCGCGCGATCCAGCCGCAGGCGCTTGTTCAGGTCACCGAGACGGTGAGCCGCAGCTTCGTCGTCAACGGCGAGGTCAACAGCCCCGGCCGCTTCCCCGTCACCGCCGCGGGCGACCGCGTGCTCGACGCGATCGCGATCGCCGGCGGCTCCAAGCAGGAGGCGTTCCAGACGCGCGTGACGCTGGTGCGCGGCTCGTCGCAGGCGTCGGCGATCATGAAGACGCTGATCGACAGTCCGGCCGACAACGTGTTCGTGCAGCCGAGCGACCGCATCTTCGTGACCAAGGACCCGGAACAGTTCCTCGCCTTCGGCGCGGTGCCGCAGCCGGGACCGATCCCGTTCGATCTCGAGCGGATCTCGCTGCTTGAGGCGGTCGGCAAGGCCGGAGGTCTGATCGACCAGCGCTCGGATCCGGGAGCGCTGTTCGTGTTCCGCTACGAGCCGGCCTCGGCGGTTCGCGCCATACGGCCGGACTACAACGGCCGCTTCGGCGAGCGCGTGCCGGTGGTCTACCGCGTCAACCTGCGCGACCCGGCCGCCTATTTCTACGCCAAGGCCTTCGTGGTCCGCGATCGCGACGTGCTCTATGTGGCGAACGCCAAGCTGTCGGAGCTGCAGAAGTTCCTGCAGATTCTCGCGAGCGCCCGCAACATCGCCCAGACCGCGCAGACCGTTCAGCGCCTGCAGCAGCAGTAAGGCGCAGCAGGCGCGCCTGCGGGACGCACGAAAAAGGCCCGGCTCGCGCCGGGCCTTTTGCGTTCGGAGCCGCAAGGTGGTCAGGCGGCGTGGCGGCTGGCGTCCGCGCCGTAATAGGCGACGTAGCGCGGATTGATCACACTGCGCGGCAGCACGATCAGCACGTCGGTGGTGCCGAACTGGCGGTCGACGACCGCGCCGTCGCCGACATAGGCGCCGAGCCTGAGATAGCCCTTGATCAGCGGCGGCAGCGCGCGCAGCGCCGCGCGTGGATCGATCGCCTCTTTCGGCGTCAGATCCATCGGCGATCGCCGGTCGGCCAGGGCGCTCGCGCGCCACTCCGGCGGCGCGGCGTGGAAGTGGTGGAGGTAGGACAACGGCAGCGCCAGCCGCTCCGGATCGGCGCCTTCGAGGCTGGCGCAGCCGATCATGACGTCCACGTCATGGGCCACCACGTAGCGCCAGATCCCGTGCCACAGCAGCTCGACGGTGCGTTTGTCGCGGAACGGCTTCAGCACGCAGGAGCGGCCGAGCTCGAGGAACGACCGCGTCGGATGACGCGCGATCAGCTCGTCGATGCCGAATTCGCCTGCGGTGTAGAAACCGAAGGCGCGGTCGGCGGTCTCTTGCCGGAGCAGCCGGTAGGTGCCGACGACGCGCGGCTTGTTCGGCTTGGCAGGCGCCGGCGGTTCCGCGGCCTCCACCAGGCGCGTTCGGTCCAGACCCCGCAGGTCGAAGCCTTGCAGTCCGGCGAACAGCGCGGCGGCCGGACTGCGCTTCGCGCTGTGGTCGAGCACGAGCAGGTGGTCGCAAACCGTGTCGTAGGCGTCCATGTCGCGCCGGGCGAGGCGCGCCAGCGGGTCGGCCACGGCCGACATCTCCTTGTAGAACACCTCGTAGCGCAGCCGCTGGGCGCGCTTCACGTCCTTCGGCCGGTCGGCGAGCTTCAGCTCGAGCTGACCTATGCGGCCGAGCGGCGACGGCAGCAGCGCTGCGGAGGCGGCGAGTTCAGCGCGGGTCGGCGTCGCCGCCGGCGCGCCCTTGCGGCCGAACATCGGCCAGCGCGCGGCTCCCGACGCGGGGCGGTGCGAGCGAAAGCGGCGCACCAGCCCCCCGGGAGCGGCGCGCGTCGCACGAACGATGGCCATGGGAAGCCTCTGCGGATGGGGGCGCGGGACCGCCCGCGCCGCGGCTCTCGGGCGTCGGACGCCGCTGGCGCTCGTCCGCCGACGACCGATCAGGCGGTCGCGATACGGAGATCAACATAGTCAGCCGACGAACGTGTGACAACGCGAGCGGCGGCGGTCGCCTGAAAACAGGGCGTGAGCGGACGTCAGGCGACGCGCGCGCGGTCCTCGCGCCGGGCATCGAGCAGCTCTCCGAGGCGCGCGGCGTCGAGAGGTTTGGCGAGCATCTCGTCGATGCCGGCCTCGCGCGCGGCGTCACGGTCCTCCTCGGCCACGTTCGCCGAAACCGCGAGGATCAGCGCCCGCGGACGTCCCGACGCGCGCTCGGCCTCGCGTATGGCGCGGGCGGACGCGAGGCCGTCGCGGCGCGGCATGCGCAGGTCGAGAAGCACCACGTCGAACGGCTCGGCGTCGAAGGCCTCGCAGGCGGCGACGCCGTCGCCGGCCTGCTGCACGGAGCAGCCGAGCCGGTTGAGATGGGCGAAGGCGATCAGCGCGCTCACCGGATCGTCTTCCGCCAGCAGCGCGCGCAGCCCGCCGGCGCGCGGCGGCGCGGATCCGGCGGCCTCCGCCGCCGGCGCGCCAGCAAGCGCGGCGATCGGACGAGGGTCGGCGAGCCGGCTCACGAGCGAACCCGGCCGCACCGGCTTGATCAGGAAGCCGTCGAACCCGTCGGCTGCGAGCGCCGGCAGCTCGCGGCGTTCGGAGGCCGCCAGCAACGCGACGCAGTGCGAAGCGCCGCCGAGCTTGGCGGCGATCGCGAAGGCGTTCGCCCGGCCCGTCGCGTCCCGGTCGATGAGCGCCGCGTCGGCGCGGACGTCGCGCACGGCGGCGGCCACCTCGTGCGGGGCGGATTGGGCGATCAGGGTCGCCGTTGCGCCGCGCGCGGCGAGCGCTTCGACCAGGAACGGCCCGCTGAAGGGCGCGGCCGACAGCACCGCGACGCGGCGGCCCGCGAGCGCATCGGCGGAGACGGGCTGCGCGGCGGCGTCGGCCCCGGGGAGCCGCAGCGTGAAGGTCGCGCCGGCCCCAGGCGTGGACCGGGCGGTCAGCGCGCCGCCCATGGCTTTTGCGAGCCGCTCCGAGATCGCGAGCCCGAGGCCGACCCCGGGCAGGGCGGGATCGGCGCCCGCGCGCTCGAACTCCGCGAAGATTCGGGCGCCGTCCTCCGGGTCGAAGCCCGGCCCGGTATCGGCGACCTCGAAGCGTGCGCCGTCGCCGTCGCGCGCAAGCGTGAGGCCGACGCCGCCGAACGCGGTGAATTTCACGGCGTTGCCGGCGAGGTTGAGCAGGATCTGCCGCAGCCGCGCGGCGTCGCCCGTCATCCGCGCGGGCGCGTCGGCGGCGATGCGGATGGCGAGGTCTAGCCCCTTGTCGTGCGCGCGCGGCGCGAGCAACTCGGCGACCGCCTCCAGCACCTCGGCCGGATCGAACGGAGCGGCCTTTAGCGCGACCGCGTCGGCCTCGATGCGCGACAGGTCGAGAATCTCGTCGACGAGCGACAGCATCGCCTCGGCGGAGGTCTTCATGGCGAGCGCGTAGGTGCGCTGATCGGGCGCGAGCGGCGTGTCGAGCAGCAGCTCGCCGGCGCCCACGACGCCCGTCAGCGGGGTGCGCATCTCATGGGTGACGGCGGCGAGGAACCGGGATTTGGCCCGCGCAGCGGACGACGCGTCGCCGGCGGGGTTTGAACGGTCGTCGCGCCGCGGAGCGCCCTCGCGGTCGCGGGCCTCCCACAGCGCGTCGCCGGCGTTTTCGAGCGCATCCTCGAGCGCGTCCACACGCCGCCGGGCCCGCGTCCAGGCGGCCGTCGCCACGACGGCGATCGCTGCGGCGAAGGCGGCGAGGAGCAGGGCTGCGGCGTCAATACCCACGTGGTCGGTCTCCGGCGGCGCGAGACGTCGCGCGCCGCCGGGACATGCTAGAGTGCAGGGCGTTGCGGAACCCTTGACGACGGGTGCGGCCCCGTAGCCGCCCCGACAGAAGTCCGCGCCAAAGGAAGGCACGACACTGCATGAGCGTCGCGTTCACCCGCGAGCAGGACAACGAGGCGACCGCGGCGGACCTGCCTGACCGCCCGATCTCGCCGCATCCCAATCTCGTCACCGCCGAAGGCCTCGCCGCCCTCGACGCCGCGCTCGCGGAAGCAAGGGCGGCCTACGCCGCCGCGCAGGCCTCGGGCGACATCCAGACCGACCGCACCGCGATGGCGCGCGCGACCCGCGACCTGCGCTACTACGCCGCCCGCCGGGCGAGCGCCGAGCTGGTCGAGCCGCAGCGCGGATCGGGCGTCGCGACCTTCGGCAGCCGGGTGACCTTCGACCGTGAGGACGGGCGCCGCCAGAGCTTCCGCATCGTCGGCGAGGACGAGGCGGACCCCGCCAAGGGCTCGGTGTCCTACGTGTCGCCGCTCGCCCGCGCGCTGGTTGGCAAGGCCGTGGGCGATTCCGCGACGGTCGCCGGCGGCGAGGTCGAGATCGTCGCGATCGACTGAGACGCGGTCCGATCAGGGCCGGGTGTGGATCGGATCGATCCAGTAGACCTCTTCCGGGGCCTCGACCGGGTCGACGTCGGCGATGTTCACCACCACCGCCTCGTTGTCAGACCGCACCAGCACGCATTCGAGCGGGTTGTCGGGGTCGGCGTTGATCTCCTGGTGCGGCACGAAGGGCGGCACGAAGATGAAGTCGCCGGGCCCGGCTTCGGCGACGAACTCCAGCCGCTCGCCCCAGCGCATCCGCGCCCGGCCGCTCACCACATAGATGACGCTTTCGAGCGCGCCGTGATGGTGCACGCCGGTCTTGGCGTCGGGCTGGATCGAGACGGTGCCGGCCCAGATCTTCTGCGCGCCGACGCGGGCGTGATTGATTGCGGCCTGCCGGAACATGCCGGGCGTCTGCGCCGTGTTGGGGTCGAGCCGGTCGCCGCGGATGACGCGCACGCCGTCGTGCTTCCAGCGCTCGCCCGTCTGGGCGTCATGGTCGTGATCGTGGCTCATGGGCGGCCTCCTCTGGCGAAGACGATCCCGCGTCGCGGCCGCGACATCAAGCGGCGGGACTTCTCGGGCCGCCCGCCGGCCATGGTCCAAACGCGCTACGCACTACCACCAGTTGTTTCCGCGATCAGGATTTGCTTGCCTCTGGCTGGGGAACGATCGGCCATAGGCCGACGCCGGGGGAGGACAGCATGCGCGTCGCGGATTTCGATGGGCTCGATCCGGCGTCCGGAGCGGCGTCGCGCGTGTTCGACGACACCATTCCGGGCGACGCCACCACGACGGAGACGATTGCCGTCGGCGGCTCGGAAGTCGGCTACATCGGGCCCGACACCTTTGACCAGGATTGGTACGGCGTCACGCTGACCGCGGGGGAGACCTACACGGTCAACCTCGCCGCGAGCGGCGGAAGCGGGCTGGACCCGTATCTTTACGTCTACGATGAAGCGGGAAGCCTGCTCTACGAGGATGACGACAACGGGCCGGGTTTTGACTCCAGCCTGACCTTCACCGCCACCTACACCGGCCAGTATTACCTCGGCGCCGCCGCCTACCTCGACACCGGCAACACCGGCGAGTACACGCTGAGCATCGACATCGACGTGCCCCCGCCGCCGGCGGACCTGCTCGACTCGATCGACTGGGGCACGCAGGTCTCGACGCCGGACGGGGTGATCCGCGTCTACTTTGCGGAGGACGGCGAGACCTTCGACGGCGAGACGTCGATTGGCTGGAGCGCCTACGAGATCACGCAGGCGATGCTCGCCTTCGAGACCTTCGCCCATATCGTCGACCTCACCTTCGAGGTCGTCGACGATGCTGCGTCGTCGGACTTCCAGCTCGTGCTCGACGCTGAGGCCGGCGGGTTCCTCGGCTACTTCAACCCGCCCGGCACGTTCAACGAGGGCGTGGGCTGGTTCAACGCCGACGGGTCGGGCTGGAGCGACGGGCTGGAGCAGGGCGGCTACGGCTTCATCACGCTGATCCACGAGTTCGGCCACGGTCTCGGCCTCGCGCATCCGCACGACACGGGCGGCACGTCCGTCATCATGGACGGCGTGACGGGTCCGTTCGGCAGCTACGGCGTGGCGGACCTAAACCAGGGCGTGTTCACGACGATGTCCTACAACGACGCGTGGCCGCTCGGCCCGCTCGGCCTGTCGGGGACCTTCGCCTATGGGTGGCAGGGCACGCCGATGGCGCTCGACATCGCCGTACTGCAGGAGAAGTACGGGGCCAACACGGATTACAACTCGGGCGACACGGTCTATGCGCTGCCCTCGGCCAACGCGCTCGGGACGTTCTATTCGGCGATCTGGGACGGCGGCGGCGTCGACGAGATCCGCTACGACGGGACGGCGGGCGCCACGATCGACCTGCGCGCGGCGACGCTGCTGTATGAATATGGCGGCGGCGGCTTCATCTCCTACGCCAGCGACGTGATCGGCGGCTTCACGATCGCGAACGGCGTGGTGATCGAGAACGCGACCGGCGGCTCGGGGGACGACGTGCTGGTCGGCAACGCCGGCCGCAACGTGCTGAACGGGCGCGGCGGCGCGGACGAGATGATCGGCGGCGCCGGCGACGACCGCTACATCGTCGATAACGTCGACGACATCGTGTTCGAGTACGAGAGCGAGGGGACCGACACGGTCGAGGCGTCGATCAGCTACACGCTCGGGGACCATGTGGAGAACCTGAAGCTGACGGGGACGTCGGCGATCAACGGCACGGGCAACGCGCTTGCGAACCTGATCCTCGGCAACGCCGCCGCCAACATCCTGAACGGGGGCGCGGGCGCGGACGAGCTGCGCGGCGGGCTCGGCAACGACCGCTACATCGTCGACGATGCGGGCGACGTCGTGGCGGAGCGCGGCGACCAGGGCTACGACGTGGTCGAGGCCTCCATCACCTACGCCCTGACGGGCAACGTCGAGAGCCTGAAGCTGACGGGGACGTCGGCGATCAACGGGACCGGCAACGCGCTGGACAACGTCCTTCTCGGCAACGTCGCGAACAACATCCTGAACGGGGGCGCGGGCGCGGACGAGCTGCGCGGCGGTCTCGGCAACGACCGCTACATCGTGGACAATGCGGGCGACGTCGTGGTGGAGCGGGCCGATCAGGGCTACGACGTGGTCGAGGCGTCGGTCAGCTACGCCCTGTCCGGGCATGTGGAGAGCCTTAAGCTGACGGGAACGTTGGCGATCAACGGCACGGGCAACGCGCTGGACAACGTTCTTCTCGGCAACGTCGCGAACAACGTGCTGAACGGGGGCGTTGGCGCGGACGACATGCGGGGCGGGCTCGGCAACGACCGCTACATCGTGGACAATGCGGGCGACCGGGTGACGGAGGCCGGCGGCGCCGGCCTCGACACGGTCGAATCCTCCGTGTCGTTCACCCTGGGCGCGAACGTCGAGAACCTGAAGCTGACGGGGACGTCGGCGATCAACGGGATCGGCAACGGGCTGGACAATCTGCTTCTGGGCAATGTGGCGGCGAACCGCCTGAACGGGGGCGCGGGCGCGGACGAGATGCGCGGCGGGCTGGGCGACGACCGCTACTATGTCGACAATGTCGGGGACCGGGTGGTCGAGAACGGCAATGCGGGGCTGGACACGGTGGAGGCGACCGTCAGCCACACGCTTGCAGCCAATGTGGAGAACCTGAAGCTGACGGGGACGTCGGCGATCGACGGGACCGGCAACGGGCTGTCGAACCTGATCCTCGGCAACAGCGCGGCGAACGTGCTCAACGGCGGGCTCGGGGCGGACACGCTCGCGGGCGGGGCGGGCGCGGACATCTTCGTGTTCGACACCGCGCTCGGCGGCGGCAACATCGACCGCATCAACGACTTCTCGGTGGTCGACGACTCCATCCGGCTGGAGAACGCGATCTTCACCGGCCTCGCGGTCACGCCGACCCCCGTCGGCAACGTGCTCGCCGCGAGCGCGTTCACGATCGGCGCGGCGGCGACGGACGCGTTCGACCGCATCATCTACAACGCCACGACCGGCGCGCTGTTCTTCGACCAGGACGGCGTCGGCGGCGCGGGGCAGGTCCAGTTCGCGACGCTGACCGCGGGCCTCAGCCTGACCAACCTCGACTTCCAGGTGGTCTGACCGCGATCGTCAGCGCACGCGGGACACGAGGCCCGGCCGTCCGAGCGCCCGGTCTTGGTCGGGGATGGTCCTCCGGTCAGTCCGGAGGACGACGGGCTCCCTCTGCAAGGCCTCGGCGAGAGCCGATACCCAACGAGGCGGAGGTCAGTCCTGCGTTCCGCCCTGCGCCGGCGCGTCCGGCTTCGGATCGAACAGCCGGTACTCCTCCTCCCGCTCGCCGAGCGTCAGGCGCAGCGCCGCGGGGTCGATCGCCGTCACGAGCCAGCCGTCAAGCATGTCGCCGAGCCGAAGCTGGCTCACCTGTTTCGAGCCGAGCTCTTCGATCACGGCGACGGACTCGTCCGGGCCCTCGATCACGCCGGTGAGGCGGAGACTGGGCTGAACCGCGGGCGGCGGCTCCGGCGCCGCGGCCTCCTCGAGCGGCGCGGGCGCTTCGTCCGCCACCGGGGCGGGCGGCGGCCGGCGCGAAGGCGTGAACAGCGGGCGGTCGCGGAACCCGGTCAGGCTCGCAGCGCCGAGGCTTTGCAGCGGGTTGAGGCCGGAGGGCGGGGGTTCCTGCGCCCGCGCGGACAGCGCCCCGGCGACGGCCAACGCCAATGTCCCGAACGTACGTATCAGGCTCATGGCGCGGCGCTCCGCACCGGGCCCGCCGCGACCAGGCCGACCCGCAGGGCCGGGTTCTCCGGGTCGCCGTCTCCCCCCGCTTCGAGCCGCCGGATCTCCAGCCGCTCGATCGCGATCAGGGGCAGGCCGGTCTCCAGCCCGTGCATCAGCGCGAGCAAGCCGGCGTTGTCGGCGTCGAAGGCGACGCGCAGGCGCACGCGCTCACCGCCCGCGTCTTCGGCCTCCGGAGCCGGCGCGTCCAGGGTCTCGATCACGCTCCCGCCGGACGCCGCGACGGCGTCCGTCAGCAGGCGGCGCAGGCTGGCCTTGGCGAGCTCCGCCGTCGCGCCCGGAACGTAGATCGCGGAGCCGTCGCGCTGCACGGCCGGGCGGCTCTCGGCCTCGCTTACGCGCCGTTCCAGGCTTGCGACGGTCGCCTCCTGGCGCGCGGCGAGGTCATCAAGGTCGCGCGCCGCCAGCAGGTTCAGGGCCGCGAGTGCGGCGAGCGCCGGCGGCGTCGCGAGCGCGAGGCAGAGCGCGGCGAAGCGGAGCGGGCCGCGGGGCGCGGTCATGGCGTTCCTCCGGCGGCAGGAGGCGCGGCCGGCATGCGCTCGGCGGCGATCTCGAACCCGTCGCGGCCGTCCGGTCGGCGTTGCACGGGGGCCGCGAAATGCGCGCCGCGCAGCGCGCCCGTCGCCTCCAGCAGGCCGATCAGCTCGGGCGCGGCCTCGGCGTCGCCGGCGAGCCGCACCCGCGCGCCGTCGAGTTCAAGTTCGCGCAGCGCAGCGCCGTCGGGAAGCGCGGAGGCGAGCCGGTCCACGAAGGTCACCGCGGCGGTCTCCGGGCGCTTTTCCGCGATCAGCGAGGCCTCGCGGGAGCCGCCGCCGGCAAGGCGGAGCAGGGCGGCGCGGGCGGCGGCGGCGCGCGCCTCGAGATCGGCGACGCGGGCTTCGCCGGCCCCGAGCGCGACGAACGACCAGCCGGCGAGGGGCAGCAGCACGAGCGCGCTCGCCGCCGCCGCGAACGCGACCGCGCGGCGGGCGCGGGCCCGCGCGGGATCGCGGCGACCGCGCCAGAGATCGAGCGCGAGCGGCGCGCCTGGGTCGCCGCCGCCGGGCCCGATCGCGGTCGGCGTGAAGCCGGCGGCCTCCGCGCGCGCGCTCCAGAGCTCGACCGTCTCGCGCGCGGCGGCGAAGACCTCGACCTTCAGCGCGCCGTCGGCGGCGTCCTCCTGCCGGTAGGCGTAGACGACCCGCTCCGGCGCCCAAGGCGTCAGCCGGTCGAGGCGCGCGTCCAGCACGGCGTCGAGATAGGGCTTCGTGGCGGCCGGGAAGCTTAGCTCGCGCCGCAGCGCCGCGCCCGGCGGCAGCGTCAGCGCGCCGTTCGCGCCCACGACCGGCGGCGTCAGCTTCCGGGGGGCGCCATCGGGCGCGATCTCGTAGAGCGCTAGCGCGTCGCCTTCGGCCACCGCGACGCGGCGGCGCCGGCCGCCGGCGCGCGCGAACAGCGGCGCCGCCAGAGCGGCGAGGTCGTCCGCGAGGTTACGAAACACGCCCGCAAGCGCCACGGCGCCGGCCCCCAGCATCGGTTCGGGCGATCGCCCTCCGCGCCGACCCTAGCCTGCGGCGCGCCGAGGTCAACGACATCCGCATGACGGCGTCAGCCGGTCGCGCGCAGCACTTCGTCCACGGTGGTCAGCCCTGCGCCGGCCTTGGCGAGGCCGTCCTCGAGCATGGTCGTCATGCCGCCGGCGCGGGCCGCGGCGAGGATGCGGGTCGGGTCGGGGCGGTCGTCGATGCAGGCGCGCACGGCGTCGTCGACGCGCAGCGCTTCGAACACGCCGATCCGGCCGCGGAAGCCGGAGCCGCCGCAGGCCGCGCAGCCGCGGGGGGCGTGGAACGCGGCGCGCGCGGGCGCGGCCGCGCCGCGGGCCTCGCCGACGCCGCGCGCCAGCTCGGCCGCCAGCGGGTCGGACGCCTTGCAGCGATCGCACAGCCGCCGCACCAGCCGCTGGCCCACCACGCCGCGCAGCGCCGCGCGGATCAGGTAGGGCTCGACGCCGAGGTCCGCGAGCCGCAGCACGGCGTCGGCGGCGGTGTTGGTGTGGAGCGTCGTCAGCACGAGATGGCCGGTCAGCGCGGCCTGCGCGCCGACGCTCGCGGTCTCGCGGTCGCGCATCTCGCCGACCATGATCACGTCGGGGTCGTGCCGCAGGAAGGAGCGCAGCGCCGCCGCGAAGGTCAGCCCGATCGCCGGCTTGATCTGGGTCTGGTGCACGCCGGGGATCTGGTACTCGATCGGGTCCTCGACCGTGACGATCTTGCGGGACGGATCGTTGAGCGCGGCCATGGCGGTCGCGAGCGTCGTGGTCTTTCCGCTGCCGGTCGGGCCGGTGACGACCACGACGCCGTGCGGCTCGGCGAGCAGGCGCTCGAGCGTCGAGCGGTCGCGGGGGCTGAGGCCGAGGCGGTCGAAATCCAGCAGCCGGCCGTCCTTGATCAGGATGCGCAGCACCGCGGTCTCGCCATACATGGTCGGCGCGATGGCGACGCGCAGGTCGGCCTCGACGCGGCCGACGCGCACGTTGGCGCGCCCGTCCTGCGGCAGCCGGCGCTCGGCGATGTCGAGGCCCGCCAGAATCTTCACCCGCGAGATCAGGCCGGCGGCGAGATGTTTCGGCAGCGTCTGGTCCACCTTCAGCCGCCCGTCGACGCGCAGCCTGATCCGCACCTCGTCGCGGCCGGTCTCGAGATGGATGTCGGTCGCGCCGGTCTCGACCGCGCGCTCCAGCAGTTCGTCGATGGTGCGCACGATCGGCGCGCCGCGGGCGAGATCCTGCAGCGCCTCGACGGTGTCGGCGCGGGCGCCGTCGGCGGCCTCCGCCGGGCCGTCCAGAGCGGGCGCCTCGGGCGCGCAGCGCTCGAACAGCAGCTCGATCTCCTCGAAGGAGAGCACGACGAAGGCCGGCGCGCGGCCGAGCGCCAGCGCCATGGCGTCGCGCGCGTCGTGGTCCGATGGATCGGCGATCGCGGCGGTCGGAGCCCCGCTGTCGTCGAACGGGTAGGCGCGGGCGTCGCGCAGGAACCGGAGCGAGAGCCCGCCGATCAGCGGCCGGCGCTGCGCCACCTCTGCGAAGGCGGCGCGCGGCAGGCCGTGGGTCTCCGCGAGCGCGTCGGCGAGATCGGAGGCGGGAACCGCGCCCTCGCGCCACAGCGCCTCCGCGCCGGAGCCCATCGTGACCGAATAGCCTCGGGCGGCGAGCCGGCCGGCGAGGTCCGGGGGCGCTGCGAGATCGTGGGCGGTCATGCGCGGGACGCTCGCGAACGGGTGGACGCCGCCGCGACTCTAGAATCCGGCGGCGGCGGTGGAAAGAGCCGCGACGGCCGCCCGCGTCAGCGGTCCGGGCCGGCGCGGCGCGCCAGCGCGTCGATCTCGGCGACCACGCGCTCGGTCGCGCTCCAGTGCGGCATGTGCCCGGCGCCGGGCAGCACCACCAGCTTCGAGCCGGCGACCTGACGGTGCAGCGCGCGGGAATGCAGCGTCGGCGAAACGGTGGAGTCGGCGTCGGCTGTGACGATCAGCGTCGGCTGGCGGATCGCGCCGTAGCGCGGCGCCTGGGCTTCGATGAACGGCTTCAGGTCCGTCAGGTCCTGCGCGTTGGCGCGGAACTCGGACGGGCGCAGCAGCAACCGCGCGTCGGTGCGGACGACGTAGTCCGGCGGCGGGCTCGCGGGCGCGAACACGCTCTCCACCGCCTTGTCGAAGGTGGCGAGGCCGACCGGCGCCACCACGGTCGCTACGAACAGGTCGCCGATCAGAGGCGTCGCCGCGACGCTGTTGTACCAGGCGACGCCGCCGGGCCAGGAATGGGTGGCGCCGGCGATGGTGACGAGGCCGGAAACCCGATCGGGATGGTCGAGCGCGAGATTGGCCGCAAGCGCGCCGGACCAGGAGTGGCCGACCGCCACCACCCGTCTCACGCCGATCGCGTCGAGCGCTTGCAGGATGGCGGCGCCCTGGCGGGCGGGCGAGGCCATCTCGCGGCCACCGAGCCGGTCGCTGCGCCCATGGCCGGGGCGGTCCACCAGCACGACGCGGTGACGGCGGGCCAGAAGATGGCCGATCGAAAGCTCGAGGTCCTTGAGGTTGCCGCTCGCGCCGTGCAGCAGCAGCAGCGTGCGGCCGGAGCTCGTCCCTTGCGGCTCCAGCACGACGACGTTGAGCGCGCCGCCGGCGACGGCGACGCGGCGGGCGACGCCATGCTCGGCGAGGGCGGCGGAACGCCGGGCCTCCACGGCGGTGGCGGCCGCAAGCAGGGCGGCGAGCGTCGCGAGGACGGCCGCCGCGGCGAGACCCGCGCGCATCAGATCGGCTGGCCCTCGACCTTCAGCGTCAGCTCGTCGACCTCGCGCTTGAGGCCGTCAATCTGCGGATGGATCGCGAGCGCCTTGCGGAACGCCCCGAGCGCCGGCTTGTCGAGACCGGATTCGCGCAAGATGCGGCCAAGCCCGAGCCAGGCGCCGAAGTGGCGCGGCTCGCGCACGAGCGCCTCGTGCAGGTCCATCATGGCGCGGTCGTAGTCCTTGCCGAGGAAGTGCAGCGTCGCGCGGCGATTCCAGCCTTCCGCGAACTGGGGCCTCAGCGACACCACACGGTCCATCAGTTTGATCGCGACGTCGGCCTTGGCCTTGCGCTGGGCCTCCAGCGCGCGCGAGGTCAGGAGGTCGGCGGTGTCGCTCCCGGACCGCATCCACAGCGCCTGCACGGCCCCCGCGATGCGGCGGGCGGCGGCGGGATCCTCGGTCTTGGCCAGACGTTCCAGCAGCCCGTCGACGGCCTTGCCCTGATCGGCGGTCGATGGGGCGTCCGCGGGCGGCGGCGCGGCGGGAGGCGGCGGCGCCGGCAGTATCGGGGTGGAGCCTTCCGGCGAGGCGTCGGGCGGCAGCGCCGGCTGCGCCATGGCGGCTGAAGCGCCGCCGAGAGAGAGGAGGGCGGCAAGCGCCGCGGACTGAGCGAAACGCGTCATGGCCCGGAGCTTAGGCTCCGGACCGGCGCGGCGTCAAAAATCTTCGGCGTGAAGCGCGGCGGACATGGGCGTCCGCCGGCCGCGCGGTCTCAGCCCTGGCGGGCCTTGTAGCGCTTCTGCGTCTTGTTGATGACGTAGACGCGGCCCTTGCGGCGCACGAGACGGTTGTCGCGATGGCGGTTGCGCAGGGACTTCAGCGAGTTGCGGATCTTCATCGGTCTCGTCCTCAAGACGCCGGCCGCTGGCGCGGCGACTTGCGTCGGTCGTGTTCGTGTTCGTCGGGGCGGACAGGTCACGGCCCGGCCGCGACCTCGGCGACCGCCGGTTCGGGCCGCCTTCTAGTCGGACGCGGCCCAATTTGCAAGGCCGGCGGCTCCACGGCGGCGCCCCGCCCGCCATCTCGCACCTGCGAAAGGCGACGTTGCGATGGCCTTGTCGGCCGGACTAGGTTCGTCGCCAACGATAACATCGGAAGGGGAGATCGAGAATGGCTTCGGATCTGCGTCTGCGCCGCAGCGTGCTGTACATGCCGGGCTCGAACCAGCGCGCTCTCGACAAGGCGAAGACCCTGGCCGCCGACGCGCTGATCCTCGATCTCGAGGACGCCGTAGCGCCGGACGCGAAGGAGCTCGCCCGCGAGCAGGTGTGCGCTGCGGTGAAGAGCGGCGAATACGGCCACCGCGAGCTGATCATCCGCGTGAACGCGCCGCAGACGCCGTGGGGCGAGCAGGACCTGAAGGCCGCGATCGAGGCCAAGCCGGACGCCATCCTGATGCCGAAGGTGTCGTCGCCGGCGGTGCTCGAGAGCATCGCGAACCGGCTGGAGGCGATGGACGCGCCCGAGGACATCAAGATCTGGGCGATGATCGAGACCCCGGCGGCGATTCTCAACATCAAGGAGATCACGGCCGTCCGGAGGGTGATGCCGGAGGCGCGGCTCACCTGCCTCGTTCTCGGCACCAACGATCTCGCCAAGGACACCTGGGCGCAGCTCGTGCCCGGACGCGCGCCCATGCTGCCCTGGATCATGTTCGCGCTCGCCGCCGCCCGCGCCGACGGCCTGTCGATTCTCGACGGCGTCTGGAACGACATCGCGGATGTGGAGGGCTGCCGAACCGAATGCCGCCAGTCGCGCGATCTGGGCTTCGACGGCAAGACCATCATCCACCCGAACCAGATCGAGCCCGCCAACACCTCCTTCGCGCCGACGGCCGAGGAGGTGGCGCGTTCGCGCAAGGTCATCGACGTGTTCGACCTGCCGGAGAACGCCCGAAAAGGGGCGATCAAGATCGACGGCCGCATGTACGAGCGCCAGCACATCGGCATGGCGCGGCGCGCGGTGGCCTGGCACGAGGCGATCTCGGCGCGGGACCAGTGACGGCCGGCGGGTCGCGCTCCAGATCGGGGCGATGATCGAACTTTCCGCATCCGAGGCGCGGCGCGTCGCTCTCGCCGCGGTCGGCCTCGACCGGCCGCGGCCGGCGCGCGCGGGCCGCGCCGCGCTCTTCGGCATGTTCGACCGGCTGGGGATGGCGCAGATCGACAGCGTCAACGTGCTCGCCCGCGCGCACACGCTGCCGGCGTTCTCCCGGTTCGGCGGCTACGACGTCGGACTGCTCGAGACGATGAGCTCGGGCAAGCGGCGCGCCCTGTTCGAGTACTGGGGCCATGAGGCCTCGCTGATCCGCGCCGATCTCCAGCCCAGCCTGCGCTGGCGCATGGCGCGGGCGCGCGACGGGCGAGGGATCTATGACGGGCTCGCCCGATTCGGCCGCGAGCGCCGCGCCTTCATTGACGCGACGCTCGCCGAGATCGCCCGGCGCGGCCCGCTCGCGGCGCGCGACCTCGACGCCGGCGAGAAGGGCGCGGGCGGCTGGTGGGGCTGGAGCGACGCCAAGCGCGCGCTCGAATGGCTGTTCTGGGGCGGGCTCGTCACCACCCATGGCCGCCACGGATTCGAGCGCGTCTACGACCTGCCGGAGCGGGCGACGCCGGAGATCGCGGCGCTGCCCACGCCGGACGACGCCGAGGGGCAGCGGCGCCTGATCGGGGCGGCCGCGCAGGCGCTCGGCGTCGCGACCGTCGGCGATCTGCGCGCCTATTGGCGGATCGGCCCGCAGGATGCGGCGGCCCGGGTCGCCGAGCTGGTCGATCAGGGGGCGCTGATCCCGGCGCGGGTGGAGGGCTGGCGGCAGCCGGCCTATCTCGCGGCCGGAACCGAGCCGCCGCGCCGGCGTCCTCGCGCGGCGGCGCTGGTGTCGCCCTTCGACCCGCTGCTCTGGGAGCGGGACCGCGCCGAACGGCTGCTGGGCTTCCGCTACCGCATCGAAATCTATGTGCCGGAGCACAAACGGCAGCACGGCTACTACGTGCTGCCGCTGCTGATAGGCGAGCGGATCTCAGCGCGGCTCGACCTCAAGGCCGACCGCGCCGGCCGGCGCCTCGTGGTGGCCGCGGCCTGGCTGGAACCCGGCTCCGCAGCCGGACCCACGGCGGAGGCGGCGGCCGACGAGTTGCGCCGCGCGGGGGCGTGGCTCGGCCTCGACCAGGTCGCGGTGCAGCCGAAGGGCGATCTCGCCGCCGCTCTCGCCGCCCTGACGCGTTGACGTCGCTCACGAATTCCGGCGCGCCGGTGGCGCGCGCCGCAAGTTTGCGTTAACCCTGCGGGCCTTTCGCGGACTCCGGGGGTCGAGACGATGCGGGTTCTGATCGTCGAGGACGACATGATCATCGCCGGTCATCTCGGGCCTCTGGTCGCCCGGGCGGGCCATGAACTCGTCGGCCTCGCCGCGGACCGCGGCAGCGCGATCGCGCTGCTCCAGTCCACGACGGTCGACTTCGCCTTCGTCGACATCCACCTGATCGACGGCTGGACCGGCGTCGACGTCGTCCGCGCGGCCGTCGCCTCCGGCGCCGTCGCCGCCTTCACCACCGCCAACTCCGGGCTTGTGCCGAACGATTTCGCGGGCGCGGTGGGGCTGGTGGAAAAACCCTATGACGAGGCCCGCATCCTCGCCGTGCTCGCCTTCGTCCAGGCGCGGCTCGAAGGCGGGCAGGAGGTCGCGCCCCCGGAGGGCTTCGCGCTGTCGCCCTATTGGAAAGGCCGGCCGAAAGGCGCCTTCGGGTCGTCGCCGTCGACGCTTCTCCCGCGCGCGAACCTTCACGTCTGAGGAAGTCGGCGATTCGCGTCAGCGGCGCTTTCATGGCACTGTGACGCCGCTTGGAGCGGAGGCGGTCCGATGGCGCGTTACGCAAGCGGCCTGCTGGTCTTCGCGCTCACGATAGGGCTGTTTTTTTTAATCGGAGCGTTCTGCATCTACATCGTGAAGACGGTGCACTGGATCCCTCCCGTGGTCGTTTTCGGCGTTGCCGGCGGCCTGTACACGATGCTCGTTCTGTTCATTCTCCATAGCTTCGCGGGCACGCTTTCGCCGTCGCCGGAGGAGCTTCGCGACCAGGCCATGAGCCGCGAGAACGAAGCCGAAGGCGATCTGCTCTAGACGCCTCTGACGAACGCCACGCCACCGCTGCGATCTCTGGCGCGCCGAATATTAAGGCGCGGCAATAGTTCCCGTGCGACACGGTGTCATAGGGTTGGGGCCGGGGTGGACAGTCTCCGACCTTAGTGCGAGATAGCCTCAAAGATCAGAGCCGTTCCAAGATGCGGCTCGCGCGGTGGGACGGGGGCGCGAAAGCCCTCCAACCCGGCGCGGCATGGATGCGTGAGGAGACTGATCTCTTGGCAGCGACGCATGACGCGCAGGATCCCAATCGCCGGGATTTCCTGTTTCTCGCCACCGGCGCGGCGGCCGCCGTTGGCGGCGGGTTCCTCGCCTGGCCGTTCGTGGCGCAGATGAATCCGGACGCTTCGGCGCTTGCGCTGGCGACCACCGAAGCGGACATCAGCCAGATCGCCGAAGGCCAGGTCATCACGGTCAAGTGGCGCGGCAAGCCCGTCTTCATCTGGAACCGTTCGAAGCAGCAGATCGACGAGGCCAACGCGGTCGAGCTGTCGCAGCTTCCCGACCGGCTGGCCCGCAACCAGAATCTCCCCGACGACGCTCCGGCGACCGACGCGAACCGCGCGGCGAAGGACAAGGAGAACTGGCTGGTGGTGGTCGGCGTATGCACTCATCTCGGCTGCGTTCCGATCAGCCAGCAGGGCAACTTCGGAGGCTGGTTCTGCCCCTGCCACGGCTCGCACTACGACGGCGCCGGGCGCATCCGCCAGGGGCCGGCGCCGGAGAACCTGCACGTGCCGCCGTTCGCCTTCATGGGCGACACCAAGATCACCATCGGCTGAACGAGACTGCGGCCCAGCTGAAGCCGCGGCGATGAGGCAAGAGGGACGATGCAAGGACACTCGACCTACCAGCCGAAGGGCGGCGTCGCGAAGTGGTTGGAGGACCGGCTGCCGATCGTCGGCCTCGTCCATTCCAGCGCGGTCGCTTACCCGGTCCCGCGTAACCTGAACTACTTCTGGACCTTCGGCGGCATCCTCACCTTCATGCTCGTCGCCCAGATCCTGACCGGCGTGGTGCTTGCGATGCACTACACGCCGGAGGCGACCAAAGCGTTCGCGTCGGTCGAGAAGATCATGCGCGATGTGAATTACGGCTGGCTGCTGCGCTACCTGCACGCCAACGGCGCGTCGATGTTCTTCATCGCGGTGTACCTCCACATCTTCCGCGGCATGTACTACGGCTCCTACAAGGCGCCGCGCGAGATCCTCTGGATCCTCGGCGTGCTGATCTTCCTGCTGATGATGGCCACCGCCTTCATGGGCTACGTGCTGCCCTGGGGCCAGATGTCGTTCTGGGGCGCGACCGTTATCACCAACCTGTTCTCGGCGCTGCCGGGCGTGGGCGAGGCGATCGTGACGTGGCTGTGGGGCGGTTTCGCCGTCGACAACCCGACCCTGAACCGCTTCTTCGCGCTGCATTACCTGCTGCCGTTCATCATCGCGGGCGTGGTCGGGCTGCACATCTGGGCGCTCCACCATGTCGGCCAAAACAATCCCACCGGCGTCGAGGTGAAGGACTTCCGCAAGGACACGCTGCCCTTCACGCCCTACGCGACCCTGAAGGACGCTGTGGCGCTGGTCGCGTTCCTGCTGTTCTTCTCCTACTTCGTATTCTACGTGCCGAACTACCTCGGGCACGCCGACAATTACATCGAGGCGAACCCGCTGGTGACGCCGTCGCACATCGTGCCGGAATGGTACTTCCTGCCGTTCTACGCGATCCTGCGTGCAATCCCCTCCAAGCTCGGCGGCGTGATCGCCATGTTCGGCGCCATCGCCGTCCTGTTCGTGCTGCCGTGGCTCGACACGTCGAAGGTGCGCTCGGGCAACTACCGGCCGATGTTCCGGATCTTTTTCGGCTTGTTCGTAGCGAACGCGATCCTGCTCGGCTGGCTCGGATCCAAGCCGGCGGAGCAGCCCTACGTCGCCGTGGCGCAGGCCGCGACGGTCTATTACTTCGGCTACTTCCTGGTCATCCTGCCGCTGCTGGGCTGGTACGAAAAAACCAAGCCCCTGCCGAACTCGATCGCCGAATCCGTGCTCGGCGGGCACGGGACGCCGGCCGGCGCCGTGGCGGCGCCCGAGCGACGGGGCTGAAGGCGGCGATGACCATGCGTTCGGAAAGCATGCCCATGACCCTCTCCCGCCTCGCGCGGTCGCTTGCGGCCGCGGCCGTCCTCGCCGTCACGCTGGGCGGAGCCGGCGCGGCCCACGCCGCGGAAGCCGGCCCCAAGCCGCCGATGCAGTCGTGGAGCTTCTGGGGACCGCTCGGAAAGTTCGATCCCGGCCAGCTCCAGCGCGGCTTCAAGGTCTATCGCGAGGTCTGCTCCAGCTGCCATTCGCTCTCGCTGGTGTCGTTCCGCAACCTGATGCAGCCGGGAGGCCCGCAGTTCTCGGAAGGACAGGTCCGCACCATCGCGGAAGAGTACAAGGTTCAGGACGGGCCGAACGACAGCGGCGACATGTTCGAGCGTTCGGCTCGGCTCTCCGACGCCTTCCCGAAGTCGTTCCCGAACGAGCAGGCCGCGCGCGCGGCGAACGGCGGCGCCTACCCGCCGGACTTCTCGCTGCTCGCCAAGGCCCGCACCTATGAGCGCGGCTTCCCCTGGTTCCTCTGGGATATCTTCACGCAGTACCAGGAGCAGGGGCCGGACTACATCCACGCCCTGCTGGTCGGCTACGAAGCGCCGCCGGAGGGCGTCAAGCCAAGCTCGCCGGGCCTGCACTACAACAAGTACTTCCCCGGCCACTGGATCGCTATGGCGCAGCCGATCCAGGACGGGCAGGTGGAGTACACCGACGGGACGCCCACGACGATCGACCAGTACGGCAAGGACCTCGCCGCCTTCCTGATGTGGACCGCCGAGCCGCACCTCGCGGCGCGCAAGGGCACCGGTCTGGTGGTGATGATCTTCCTGGCGATCTTCCTCGGGCTGCTCGTCTACGTGAAGAAGAAGGTGTGGAGCGCGGCGAAGCCGGTTCACGCCTGATCGCCTGGCCTCGGCCGAAGCGGATAGGATCGACGGCGGGCCATCGGCCCGCCGTTTTCATGTCAGGCCGGCGCAGCGGAGACGACCCATGACGAAAGCCATCCTCGGCGTGATCGGCGGGTCCGGCGTCTACGATCTGCCAGGACTCGAGGACGTGCGCGAGCTCGACCTGACAAGCCCCTGGGGGACGCCGTCGGCGAAGCCGAAGCAGGGCCGCATCGGCGCGACGACGATCGTGTTCCTGCCGCGTCACGGCGCGGGGCATCGGCTGTCGCCGTCGGACATCGACTATCACGCGAACATCGACGTGCTGAAGCGCGCCGGCGTCACCGACCTCGTCTCGCTTTCCGCGTGCGGCTCCTACCGCGAGGAACTGCCGCCCGGGACCTTCGTGCTGGCGGACCAGTTCATCGACCGCACGTTCCGGCGCCAGCCCACCTTCTTCGGGCCGGGCTGCGTGGCGCATGTGGCCTTCTCGGACCCGGTCGCGCCCAATCTCGTGGCCCGGCTCGCCCGCGCCGCAGCGGCGGAATCCGTGCCGCACGTGGTCGGCGGGTCCTACGTCTGCATGGAGGGGCCGCAGTTCTCGACCCGCGCGGAGTCGACGACCTACAAGGCCATGGGGGCGTCGATCGTCGGCATGACCAACATGCCGGAGGCCAAGCTCGCCCGCGAAGCGGAGATCTCCTACGCCACCGTCGGCATGGTGACGGATTACGACGCCTGGCGTCCGCACGAGGCCGGCGTCGATGTGGCGGACGTCATCGCCGTGATGCGCGACAACGGCGACAAGGCCCGCCGGCTGGTCGCGCGCCTCGCGGCGGATTTCCCCGCCGAGCATGAGCCGTGCCCGGTCGGCTCCGACCGCGCGCTCGATTTCGCGATCATCACGGCGCCCGAGCACCGCGACGCCGCGCTGCTCGCGAAGCTCGACGCCGTGGCCGGCCGCGTTCTCGGGCGCTAGGTCGGGCATACCCCACAAGACCCATTGCTCCGGCGCGCCCGCCGCCGCAGCATCGCCCGCCGCACGGATTCGCAACGCGCGGCTGGTCCACAGGATGAACGCCGCCATGCTCGCCGCCGTCCGACTCGCCTTCGCAGGTCTTGCTCTCGCAGGTCTCGCTCTCGCCGCAACGCCGGCCTTCGCCGACCGTCCGCCCACGCGCGCGCCCGGCCTGTGGGAGACCGCGACCATCACCAACGCCGGCCGCACGGTGGCCCGCGAATGCATCGACGCGCGCACCGACCGTATCGTGCGTCAGGCGACGTCGGGCGTGACCTGCCGCAACGACGACTTCAAGCGAACGGCCGAAGGCTACGCCGCCGGCGCGATCTGCCGCTCCGGGGGCATGTCGGTCGACAACAAGGTCGAGATCACTGGCGACTTCGCGACCTTCGCGCGCGTGGCCACCGTCACGGTGATGTCCGGCCTGCCGGGCGAAGCCGGGCCGCGCACCTTCACCTCCGCAATCGAGGCGCGCCGTCTCGGCGATTGCCAGCCGGACCAGCGGCCCGGCGACGTCATCCTGCCGAACGGAACGGTCGTGAACGTTCCGCCCGCGCGCTAGTTCGCCGGATCGCGGCTCTCCGCGTCGTAGACCCGCTCGGCTCCACGCTCCGCGGCGATCTTTTCCGATCGCGTCGTCTGGCGGTTGCGCAGCATGCCGTAGCTGAGCGCGACGCCCAGCACGATCACGCCGCCGACCGTCAGGATCAGCCAGAGGACTCCTCCGCCTTCCATCCGTCGTCTCCTTCAGGGTTGCGCGGCGCCGTCCAGAGCGCCGCCGTCATCCTCAAAGGGGCAGCGGGGCGCTTTGGTTCCCTGCGAAGCTCCGCCGCCGTCCATCGGCCGCGCTTCCGCCAACAAAACGTCACGACGTTATCGGAACCCCGCCACAACCAATGGCGATCCTCAAGCGTTGCAAGGGTTTCGACGCCTCAGGAGGGCTTCGTCATGAACGCCGAAGAACGCCGTCTGATCGCGGGCCTGTTCGACAGGCTGCGCGGCGTGGAGAATGGCTATCGCGACCCCGAGGCGGACGAGTTCATCCGCGAGCAGGTCGCGCGACAGCCGCATGCGCCTTACGCGATGGCGCAGACGCTGATCGTGCAAAATCAGGCGCTGGAAGCGGCGCAGGCGCGCATCGGCGAGCTGGAGCGCGCGCTCGACGAGACGCCGCGCGGGCCGCAGACGGCGACGCCCTGGGGCCCGCGCGCGAGCGAGGCCATGGGCGCTCCCGCCGGCTTCGGCGGGCAAGGCGAACGCGATCCGGATCAGGACTACGGGCGACGGCTGTCCTACGGCGATCGCCCGTTCGGGCAGAACCCCTACGGCGCTCCGCCGCCGGCGGCCGCTCCGTCGCGCGGCGGCGGTTTTCTCGCAGGCGCCCTGACAACCGCAGCCGGCGTCGCAGGCGGCGCGTTGCTGGTCTCCGGCATCCAGTCGCTGTTCGGCGGGGAGGAAGCCCAGGCCGCCGGCGCCGCTGCGAACGCGGCCGAGCCGCAGGCGGACGCCGGCGCCGCCCCCGAGGACGCGGGCGGCGGCTGGTTCTCCGGCCTGCTCGGCGGCGACGAGGCTGGGTCGACCCCGCCGGACGACGGCGGCGACAGCGACTGGATCTGACGGCCAGGACATCGAAGCAGGGGCGAGTTTGCGGCCGCGCGGCAGCCGGGCGGTCGCCAGAAGATGGATTTCAGCGATGGCTGAACGGAAGCGATACGACGAACCCGAGATGATCCGCGAGCCCGGCGTCGAGCCGGACCAGCGCGACGGCCAGGAGCTCGACCTCATGGCCTCGGACGACATAGACGACGGCGCGACCGGGTCGGAGGATTCCGGCGCGGGCTCGTTCCTGGACCGGTTCGTGCCCCCAAGATCGAGCGGCGGATAACGTCGCTCACCTCCGCGTCGTCCTCCAGTCAAGCCGGAGGCGACGCGCCGGGCAATGGACAGACGGGCGATCCAACGAAAACAGGCGGCGCTTGGCGCCGCCTGTTTTGCCTCAGTCCGCCTGATCTCAGGGGTGGCGGCGGCCGCCCGACGCGGAGGCGACGACCGCCTCGATCGCGCGCTGGCTGTAGGGCTTGGCGATGAATGCGGCGTCGCGCAGACCCTCCGGGCAGCCGGAGACGTCCGAGCCGGTCACGAAGGCGAACGGGAGCTCCTGCTCCTTCAGGCTGCGCGCGAAGTCGTAGGACTTGCCGTCGACAACGTCGATGTCGAGCAGTGCGAGATCGAAACCGCCCTTCATGGCCTTCTGCGCCTGCGCGATCGACCGGCAGGACGTGATGCGGGCGTCGGTCCAGCAGCGGACGATGGTTTCGAGATCGAGCGCCAGAATGGCGTCATCTTCGAGGATCAGAACGCGGAACGGCGCCAACGCAGGTACTCCTGGCGGATTTCACTCGCACAGAAACGCGCTCAGGCCTGTCCGGTTTCATGGTCGACGAGGAATTAATTTTGACAGCGAGCGAGGGGCCGGCGCGGTGGCGGGCCCCTCGTTCCTGAGCCTTAGATCACCTTGACGACGGTGCCGATGCGGACGCGCTCGTAGAGGTCGGTCACGTCCTCGTTGGTCATGCGGATGCAGCCCGAGGAGACGGCGCGGCCGATCGACCAAGGCTCGTTGGAGCCGTGGATGCGGTAGAGCGTCGAGCCGAGATAGAGCGCGCGGGCGCCGAGCGGATTGTCCGGGCCGCCCGGCATGAAGACCGGCAGCTCGGGACGGCGCTGGCGCATCTCCGCCGGCGGACGCCAGTCCGGCCATTCCCGCTTCTGCGAGATGGTCTCGGTGCCTTTCCAAGAGAAGCCTTCCTTGCCGACGCCGACGCCGTAGCGGATCGCGGTGCCGTCGCCCTGCACGAGGTACAGGAAGCGCTCTCGGGTGTTGATGACGATGGAGCCGGCGGGTTCGGCGCCGGCGTATTGCACGGTCGTGCGCGCGAACTTCGGGTCCACCGTGCGGCGGGCGGCGTCGCCGGCGCCTGCGGCCGAAGGCGGCCCTGCGAGGCGGCGAGGCGCATAGCGCTCGACGCGCGGCTCACGCGCCTCGTAAGGATCGTCGTAGCGGTCGTCGTAATCGTACCGGCGGTACTCGCGGCCGTAGAGCACCCGCGGCTCGTCGCCGTAGCGGTAGACGCGGACGTCGCCGCCGTCGAGCGCCATGCGGCCGCTGCGCCGCTCGGTCTGACGCTCCCGCGAGGTCGGGATACGGCGGGTCCGGTAGACCGGCTCCTCGTCGCCGAACATCTCCTCGATCAGGCCGCCGCCCATGCTGCGGGACGGCGCGCGGCGGACGACGCGCGGCTCGTCCTCATAGTAATAGCGCGCGCCGGCGCGGGGCGCGTACTCGCGCGTCTCGATCACGCGGGATTGGGCGGCGGCGGGCGCCGCCGGCGCCAGCGCTGCGATGGCGAGCGCGCCGAGCATCGCGGCGAGAGGAGCGCGGAATGCGGTCACGGATGCTTACTCCTCGAAAACAGGCCCGACCGGAGACGCGGCCGGACGACATCTTACGCTACAATGGACGGAAACCGCCTTACGTTGCATGAACGAGCGCGTGAGCCTTGTCCTGCGCGACCATGGCGAAAACGAGGGCCGGCGGCGCCGGGTTGTCCGGCTCCGCATGTCGTGACAGAACGCGACGCTCCTCCAGCCGACGGGACGGACCTGCGATGAGCGAATTCCTGATCCGCGAAGCGAACGACGGCGACGGCTCGGAGCTGGTCGGCCTCGCCCGCCGCGTGTTCGAGGAGCACGGCGGCGCCGCGTTCGATCCCGCGCGGCATCCCGAGCTCGACCAGCCGGCGAGCGCCTATGCCGGGCGCGGCGGCCGGCTCTGGGTGGTGGCGCGGGGCGAGACGCTGGTCGGCGCGCTCGCCGTCGCCCGCCGTTTCCGGGCTGGCGAGTTCGAGATCGCGCTGCTCTATCTCGACCGCGACGTGCGCGGGCAGGGGCTGGCGGCGGCGCTGCTGGCGGGCGCGACCGCCTTCGCGACGGCCTCGGGCGGCGTACGTCTGACCTCGTGGCTCGACGCCCGCTTCGACAGCGGCGCGCGGTTCTACGAGCGTCAGGGGTTTCTCAGGCTCCCGGGCGTCCGCGCACGCCACGACGCCGGCGACACTCTCCAGCACGCTTATGCGCGGGATGTCGCGCAGGCGGCGTGAGCGTCAGCCGACCGCCTTGCGCAGCTCGCCGAGGCGGCGGCGGGTGACCTGCCACGAGCCGTAGCCGAGCCGGTTCTCGATTTCGCCCTGGGCGATGCGCCACAGCGGCAGCGCGGCGTCGAGCGCCCCGCGGCCCTTCTCGGTCAGCGTCGGCTTGCGTCGGCCGTTCGCGCCCTTTTCCGGGGCGACGAGGCCTTCCTTGCGCAGAAGCTGGAGATTGCGGACGAGCGTGGTGCGTTCGATCTCGATGCGGTCGGCGAGATCGGTGATGGAGCCCGCCTCGTCGGCCTCGATCGCCGCGAGCAGCACGAACTGGGTGCCCTTTAGGCCCGACGGCCGCAGCGCGTCGTCGTAGAAGCGCGTGACGGCGCGCGCCGCCATGCGCGTGTGCGAGCAGGCGCACATGGTGTGGATGTCGAGAATTTCCTCGCGGGTCGCCATTCCGTGAAGATCGCGCCGAAT
This sequence comes from Methylopila turkensis, assembly GCF_027922325.1. Taxonomy (GTDB): domain Bacteria; phylum Pseudomonadota; class Alphaproteobacteria; order Rhizobiales; family Methylopilaceae; genus Methylopila; species Methylopila turkensis. The sequence continues at coordinate 578,422 of NZ_BSFL01000002.1, read as the reverse complement.
CCTGCGAAAGATCAAGCGCCAAGACGCCACAGCGGCGTCGCGCGGGCTTCCCCCGGAACGCCGGGCGGATAGTCTGGCTGAAGGGTCGGCGCGGCGGCGCCCGACGCGCGAGGACGCCCGAGGCCCGATGACGACGATGCGCCGTGCTTCCGCCTACGCTTGCGCGGCCGTCCCCGCATGACCGCGCCGCCGCAGGCCGCGGTTCAGGTCGCGGATTTCACGCTGCAGCTCCGAAGGGCCGAGGTGGGCGGCGGCGACCTGCTGGTCGTGCTGTCCACCAAGCGGCGCTTCGCGATGTACCGGCGGGAGTTCTCGCGCGACGTGCTGTTCGTCGCGGACGGTCGGGTCGGCTTCTACGTGCACGGAACCGAGGCGCTCGCCGAGGCGATCATGGCGATCGCGGATCGCGGCGACTATGAGCGCGTGCTGTTGGTTGGCGGCAGTAAGGCGGGCTTCGGCGCGCTGCTGGTGGGGGGCGTGGCGGCGCGGATGCGGCCGGACCGGGTGATCCGCGTGCTGGCCTTCCAGCCGCGCGCCTGGATCTGGCCCTACCAGCGCGAGCGCAGGGTCCCGAGCTATCACCGCCAGCACCGGCGCGCGTCGAAGGAGCCCGGCCTCAGGGCCGACATGCGCCGCTTCGGCGACGTCCGTTTCGTGGCTGAGCTCCCGAACCTGGTGGCCCAGGTCGTCTATCCCGGCCGGAACGCCGAGGACATGGAGCAGGCGCTCGCCCTCGACGGGCCGAACGTCCGCCACGCCGCGGTCCCCACCGCAATCCACAACGCCATGGGCTTCCTCAACCTGATCCGGCGGCCGGAGGAGGAGGTCCGGGCCGGCGTCGACCGCATGTTCGGCGGCGACGCAGCGGATGATGGCCTGTTCGCGGACGAGGCCCAGCGGCTGACGCTCGTGCGCGAGATCCTTGCGGCCGGCGCGCTCCCGACCGTCGACGAGCACATCGACGCCGCCTTCGACCTATCGCCGAGGCCGGCTCCGCCGGGCTGGGCGGGACGCGTCGCATGGCGGCGTCTCCGGCGCAGGGCGGCCGCGCTGCTGCGGCGGCTGAGGCCTTATCCGCGCATCCGGAGCCCACGCGGCGCGCCCCCCTCCGCCTGACGCAAAAAATCCTGCGCCTCGCGTCCGGCCTCGTCCTTGACAGTCGACCTCCGCCTTCGTATCTCGCCGAAGTGTTAGCACTCTCCATAAGCGAGTGCTAACACCCGGACGTACGGCGTCCGGTCGAGATATTGGAACGCGAAGCGCCAACGCGCGCGCTCGAGAGGGTTCACCAATGGCATTTCGTCCGCTGCACGACCGCGTGGTCGTCCGCCGCCTCACCGCCGAAGAGAAGTCGAAGGGCGGCATCATCATTCCGGACACGGCGAAGGAGAAGCCGCAGGAAGGCGAAGTGGTCGCCGTGGGCGCCGGCGCCCGTGACGACAGCGGCAAGATCGTCGCTCTCGACGTCAAGGCCGGCGACAAGATCCTGTTCGGCAAGTGGTCGGGCACCGAGGTCAAGATCGACGGCGAAGACCTGCTCATCATGAAGGAGTCGGACATCCTCGGCGTCATCGCCTGAGGTTTTCCGGCTTTTTTTACGCCCGGCCGGGCCGCGCCCTTCATGGCGCAGCGGCCGGCGGGATCGAACCTGAAACTTCGCTCAAGGGAGCACTCACATGGCTGCGAAAGACGTACGTTTTTCCGCCGACGCGCGCGACAAGATGCTGCGCGGCGTCGACATCCTCGCCAACGCGGTGAAGGTCACGCTCGGCCCGAAGGGTCGTAACGTCGTGATCGAGAAGTCCTTCGGCGCTCCGCGGATCACCAAGGACGGCGTCACCGTCGCGAAGGAGATCGAGCTCGAGGACAAGTTCGAGAACATGGGCGCCCAGATGGTGCGCGAAGTGGCCTCGAAGACCAACGACCTCGCCGGCGACGGCACCACCACCGCGACCGTGCTCGCCCAGGCGATCGTCCGCGAGGGCGCCAAGTCGGTGGCCGCCGGCATGAACCCGATGGACCTCAAGCGCGGCGTCGATCTCGCCGTCTCGAAGGTCATCGAGCACCTCAAGGCTTCGTCCAAGAAGATCGCCACCTCGGCGGAAGTCGCGCAGGTCGGCACGATCTCCGCGAACGGCGACAAGGAAGTGGGCGAGATGATCGCTCACGCCATGCAGAAGGTCGGCAACGAGGGCGTCATCACGGTCGAGGAAGCCAAGAGCTTCGAGACCGAGCTCGAAGTCGTCGAGGGCATGCAGTTCGACCGCGGCTACCTCTCGCCGTACTTCATCACCAACGCCGAGAAGATGATCGCGGACCTCGAGGACCCCTACATCCTCATCCACGAGAAGAAGCTCTCCGGCCTGCAGGCGATCCTGCCGGTGCTCGAGTCGGTCGTGCAGTCGGGCAAGCCGCTCGTCATCATCGCCGAGGACATCGAGGGCGAGGCGCTCGCCACCCTCGTCGTCAACAAGCTCCGCGGCGGCCTCAAGGTCGCGGCCGTGAAGGCTCCGGGCTTCGGCGATCGCCGCAAGGCGATGCTCGAGGACATCGCGATCCTGACCAACGGCCAGGTCATTTCCGAGGACCTCGGCATCAAGCTCGAGAACGTGACCCTCGACATGCTCGGCCGCGCCAAGAAGGTGACGCTCGAGAAGGAGAAGACCACGATCGTCGACGGCGCCGGCGACAAGGACGCGATCCAGGCGCGCGTCGCCCAGATCAAGGCCCAGATCGAAGAGACCACCTCCGACTACGACCGTGAGAAGCTCCAGGAGCGTCTCGCCAAGCTGGCCGGCGGCGTGGCCGTCATCCGCGTCGGCGGCGCGACCGAGATCGAAGTCAAGGAGAAGAAGGACCGCATCGACGACGCGCTCAACGCGACGCGCGCGGCCGTCGAGGAAGGCATCGTGCCGGGCGGCGGCGTCGCTCTGCTCCGCGCCAAGACCTCGATCCGCGACATCAAGAACGACAACCCGGACATCCAGGCCGGCTTCAACATCGTTCTGAAGGCGCTCGAGGCTCCGATCCGTCAGATCGCCGCCAACGCGGGCGTCGAAGGCTCGATCGTCGTCGGCAAGCTGCTCGAGACCGACAACGCGACGTCGGGCTTCAACGCCCAGACGGAAGAGTATGTCGACATGATCCAGGCCGGCATCGTCGACCCGACCAAGGTCGTGCGCACGGCTCTTCAGGACGCGGCTTCGGTCGCGGCGCTGCTCATCACCACCGAGGCGATGATCGCCGAGCTGCCGAAGAAGGACAGCGGCGGCGGCATGCCGGGCGGCATGGGCGGCGGCGGGATGGGCGGCATGGACTTCTGAGGACGTCCATAAAAGCCGCCCATCCCTTAAGGGATGGCCAAGTCGGGAACACCCGACTTGGCGTGCGGCATGGACTTCTGATCCACGCGACCTGAACGTCGGAACTGCGAAGGGCCTCGGAGACATCCGAGGCCCTTTTTTCATGTCTGCATGCGATTCTGGCGACGCGGAACCACGACGCGGCGCGAACCCATGAACGTTCTTGTGCTCGGCGCCTACGGCTTCATCGGCTCGTCCGTCGTCGACGCTCTCGTCGCGCGGGGATGGGACGTCATCGGCGTCGGCCGCTCGATCGACGCCGCCCGCCGCAGGCGCCCGGACGTCAGATGGCGTGCGGCCGATATCGCGCGCCTCGCCGCGCCGGACGACTGGGCGCTGCTGCTCCAAGGCGTCGACGCAGTCGTCAACTGCGCGGGAGCGCTCCAGGACGGCGGACGCGACGACGTATCGGCGGTGCAGGCGCGCGCCATGTTCGCGCTCTACGGCGCGGCCGCACGCGCGGGCGTCGCACATATCGTGCAGATTTCCGCCACGCGCGCGGCCGAAGACGCCGATACGGTCTTCATGCGCAGCAAGGGCGAGGCTGACGCGGCGCTAAAGGCGTCAGGGCTGATCTGGACGATCCTGCGGCCGGGCCTCGTCGTCGGGCCGGGCGCTTACGGCGGCACGGCGCTGCTCCGTGGGCTGGCGGCGTTCCCGATCGTCTCGCCGACGCTCGCCGGCGCGGGCCCCATTCAAACCGCCGGCGTCGACGAGGTGGCCGAAGCGGTCGTCGCCGCGCTCGACGGCCGCGTTCCGCCGAACGTGGTCTACGACCTCGTGGAGGACGCGCCTCATAGTCTCGAGGAAATCGTCGCGGCGTTCCGGGTCTGGCTCGGGCATCCAGCGGGCGTTCGCATCGCCCTGCCTCGCGGCCTGGCGCGGGTTCTCTGCCGAGCCGGAGACCTTTTCGGATGGCTTGGGTGGCGTCCGCCGCTGCGGACGACCGCCCTCAACGAGATCGAGGCTGGTGTCCGCGGCGACGCCGCCCGATGGCGCGCGGCGCGCGGAGCGGGCCTGAGACCCCTTGGGGACACGCTCGCGCGGATGCCCTCGTCGATCCAGGAGCGCTGGTTTGCGCGCCTGTTCCTCCTCAAGCCGTTCGCCATCAGCGTGCTGGCCGCCTTCTGGATCGCTTCCGGCGCGATCGCGCTTTTCCGTTTCGACGCGGCGGTCGGCGTGCTCGCCGACCGGGCAGGCTCGCCCGGGCTCTCCGCTCTCGCGGTCGGAGGCGGCGCTGTTCTCGACCTCGCCCTCGGGTTCGGGCTTCTGCTCCGGCGCACGCATGTCGCGGCGGCGCTCGGCATGGTCGCGACGACCTGCATCTACCTGTTGCTGGGAAGCGTGCTGGCGCCCGATCTTTGGCTCGATCCGCTCGGCCCTCTCGTCAAGACATGGCCGGGGCTCGCGCTGGCGCTCGTCGTCGCCGCCATCGCGGAGGACCGATGACGCTCATCGACCTTCTTCGCTGGGCGCACGTCGTGGGCGCGGCCGTCCTGCTCGGAACCGGCTCCGGCATCGCGTTCTTCATGCTGATGGCGCACCGCACCCGCGCGCCCGCTTTGATCGCCCACGTCGCGGGGACCGTCGCGTTGGCGGACATGATCTTCACCGCCACGGCCGCCCTTCTTCAACCTGTGACCGGCGCTGTCCTCGCGCATCTCGTCGGCTGGCCGCTCGACACCGGCTGGATCGTGCTGTCGCTCATCCTCTACGTCGCAATCGGCCTCCTCTGGCTGCCGGTGGTGCGCATGCAGATCGTGATGCGCGATCTGGCGCGAGCGGCGGCGGCGGAGGGGACTCCTCTGCCGCTCCGATATCACCGGCTGTTCCGTCTGTGGTTCTGGTGCGGTGTGCCGGCTTTCCTCATGGTCTTGGCGATCGTTTGGCTGATGGTCGCGCGCCCGGCGATCCCCGGCCTCGACACGTGACCTCGGCGACCGGCCGCGGCCTCACCCCTCGAACTCCACCTCCGTCACCTTCGGCTCGATCAGCCGGCCGAGCTCCGCCGCGTCCCAGTTGGTCAGCCGCACGCAGCCGTGGCTCGCGGTCTTGCTGATCTGCGACGGCTCGGGCGTGCCGTGGATGCCGTAGGTCGGCTTCGACAGGTCGATCCACATGGAGCCGACCGGCCCGTTCGGGCCCGGCGGCAGCGTGAGCTTCCGCGTGTTCTTGCCCTGCTGAAAGTTCTTTTTCGGGTCGTAGATGTAGTGCGGGTCCGGAAACGACCCGTTGATCGTCATCTTGCCCTCCGGCGAGGGCGTGTCGGGCGAGCCGATGGTCGCGGGCGCAATCAGCAAGATCTTGCCGGCCTCGTCATAGGCGCGCAGTTCGCCAAGGCGCTTGTCGACGGTGATGCGCCGGACCTTGCCTTCCGCCCGGGCGCCGACGTCGGGCACGACGATCGGGACGCCGGCGGTCTTGAAGTCGACGCCCGGATTCATCGCCCTCAGCAGGCCGGGATCGACGTGGAACCGCTCGCCGAGCATCTCGACCGCGTCGCGATAGCCGAGCCATTTGAGCTTGGCGAGCTTGGCGTAGTCCGCCGGGAGCTTCGCTTCGTAGCGGCCGTTCACGTCCTCGGGATAGATCAGGTAGGTCTTCGTCGCCTTGGCCGTGTCGGCCGCGAGCGCGTCCCAGAGCGCGCGGTCCAAGCCGCCGTCGAGCGGCAGGCCGCGCATCTCGCGGAACGCGATCTGCGCCTTCTTGAGATTGTCGCCGTCGCGCCCGTCGATCGCGCCGGGCGAGGCGTGCGCGCGGTCGAGCAGCGTCTGGACGCGCACGAGGAACGGGTCGGGCGCGTCCTTGGGCTTCGGCAGCCGCGCCAGCCGCTCGCGCGCGGCCTTTTTGTCCCGCGCGCGCTTGGCCTTGCGGACGGCCTCCTCGGCGGCCTTGCGCTCCTCGGCGGCCTTCGCGCGGGCGTCGGCGCCGGCGCGCCAATCCTCGAAGTCGGAGCCGTCGATCGCCTCGGCCGTGAGGGCGGGCGGGGGAGCCGGCGAGTTCGACTGCGATTGCGCCGAAGCCGGCCCGCCGATCAAGACGAGCGCCGAAAGCCCGACGCCGATGCCCCAGACGAACCTCATGCCGATCACCCTCGCTGCGCCTCAATAGGCGTCAACGTCCGGACCGGCCGATCGGCTCCCTCGCCGAAACGTCGCAGGATCAGAAGCCTTTCGCCGGCATGGGTCTTCGTCCGGCCTGCAGCGTCAGCCGGCGCCGGGGTCGATTGCGGGCGCGACGCCGAGCCGGTCGCGCCAGTAGCCGCGGACCGCGTCGACCGTCTCGGGCGGCAGCGGCACGTAGCCGAGCTCCGAGGCGGCGTCGGCGCCCCTTTCAAAACCCCAGTTGAAGAAGGCGAGGGCGGCGGCCGTGGCGGTCGCGACCGGTCGGGTGTCGGGCACGACCACGAATGTCGTGACGACGATGGGGTAGGCGCCTTCGCCCGCGACGTCGATCAGCGACACGCCAAAATCGTTCGCTCCGCTCCAGCCGGCTTTCGCGGCCGCCGCCCGAAACCCGTCCGGGCCCGGCGTCACGAACGCGCCGGCGGCGTTGCGGAGCGCGGCGACGGCGAGGCCGGCGCGGCGCGCGGCGGCCAGATCGAGATAGCCGATCGAGTTCGGGGTCCGCGCGATCATCTCGGCGACGCCGCCGTTCCCCCTCGCGGGCCGTCCGACCGGCCATTCGACAGTCTGGCCGGCGCCGACCGGCCTCCAGCGCTCGCTGATCCTGGCGAGATAGCTCGTGAAGGCGAAGGTCGTGCCCGATCCGTCGGAGCGCCGCACCGGGCGGATGTCGGCGTCCGGCAGGTTCAGCCCCGGATTGAGCGCCCTGATCGCAGGGTCCGACCAGGTCGTGACCTTCCCGAGATAGATGTCCGCGAGAACCTCGCCGGTGAGCTGCAGCGCGCCCGGCGCGACGCCCGTTAGATTGACCGCCGCCGCGACGCCCGCGACCGCCACCGGAAACTGCGCGACACGATATTCCTTGACCTCTTCCGGCGAGAGGGGAACCTCGGTCGCGCCGAAATCGACCGCGCGGGCCCTGATCCGCATCACGCCCGCCTGCGACCCGACGGCCTCGTAGTCGAGACCTCCAGACGGCTGGGATTCGGCCGTCCACTGCGATCGGAGATGGTCCTGGTTCCAGCGGTTCAGCAGCGGCTGGACGAGAGTCGAGCCCGAACCGGTCACGCTTTGCGCGAGACCCGGGGCGGCGGCGAGCATCGCGCCGGCGAGCGCGACGGCGGCGAGCGCGAGGCGGGCGGGCGCCCGGTGCGATGTTTGGCGGATCATGCGGCTTCTCCGGGCGTTCTGGCGGTCTGTACCCTGTCCCGCCGTCACGCCCGGCGTTGTCCGGGCATGACGGCGAGCGCCGGCCCGAAAGCCGGCGTTCGCGTGGCCTCAGGCCGGGACGGGCGCGGCGTCGAAGCCGCCGACCTCACGCGGCGCCGGCGCCTCGACGGGCACGACCCGCGAGACGGACCGCCGCTCGGCGTCGATCCGCTCGATCAGGAAGTAGGCCCGCTCCGCGCTGCCGAGCAGAGCGAGGATCGCGCCCCGCTCCACCCAGGGCAGCGAGCCGTTGAGACGAAGCGCCTCCGACCGCAGTTCGTTGAGCGCCGCGACGCGCGGCGCGGCCTCGGCCGAGAGGTTGTCGCGGCGCGCCTCGGCCGGATTGGCGACCACGCGCAGCGCGTCCGCCACCTGATCGAGCATCCGGTCCACAAGCGGGCGTCCCGTCTCCCCGAAAGGCTGTCGCTCGACGCGGCGGGCGATCTGGTAAAGCGCCTGACCGAGGCTCGCGGTGTGGTCCTCCTCCTCGATCAGGCTCGCGACGAGGTCGGCGCGCTCGTAGGGCATCTCCGCCTTGAACAAGCCGGAGGTGTAGGCGCGAATCTCGCGGTTGAGCACGTCCATCTGGGCGTGATGCTCCTCGACCTTGTCGGGCGCGTCGTCCCGGCCGCGGGCGATGTCGAGGAACTTCATCGCCGCCTCGAGGTAGCGCTCGTTCTCGCGCAGGATCGCCGGCACCGCGGTCTCCGGAGCGCCCGCCGCCTCGGCCGTCAGATGCCGCGGGACCGAATAGTCCTCGACGTCGTCGAGCGAGGAGGCGCCGACCTTCATCAGCAACCGCTCGAACACGCCGACGAAGGGGTAGAGCAGGAGAACGTTGAAGATGTTGAAGAAGGTCGAGTAGAGGCCGATCGCCACCGGCACCAGCGGGAACGTCTCCTTGCCGTTGACCACGACCGGCGTTCCCGGATCGCCGCCGAACCACTGCATCACCCAGGTCAGGACGTCCATCGAGACGAAGAACAGGGGTATGGTGACCATCACCCCGATGATGTTGAAAGAGATGTGGGCGTAGGCCGCGCGCTTGGCGTTCTTCGACAGGTTGAGCGAGGCGAGCCAGGACGTGACGGTCGTGCCGAGATCCGCGCCGAGCGAAAAGGCGACGGCGGTCTTCCAGTCGATGATGCCGGCGGCGCCGAGGCCCATGACGATGCCGATCGTCGCCGAGGACGAGTGGATCATGGCGGTGACGCCGGCCGCGATCAGCACGCAATAGAGAAGGTTCACATAGGTGTCGGCCGTCAGCGCCGAGATCACCGCCATGATCTCGGGCATGTTGCGCAGCGGCTTCAGGCCGCCGGTCATCAGGTTGAGACCATAGAAGATCAGCGAGAAGCCGATGCAGGCGAGCGCGATGTTCTTCAGCTTGTCCGTCTTGGCGAAGATGTAGAGCAGCGCGAAAAGGCCGGCGAACAGCAGGCCGAGCGGCCCGAGCGGCAGGGCGATCAAGCCGTTGCCGAGCGTCGTGCCGATGTTGGCGCCCATGATCACGGAGATCGCGGGACGAAGACCGACGACGCCGGCGTTGACGAGGCCGACGACCATCACCGTCATGGCGGTGGAGGACTGGATAATGCCGGTAATGAAGGTGCCGGCGACCACGCCCTTCGCGGGGGTCCCGGCGAATTTCGCGAGCAGCGCGCGCATCTTGTTGACCGCGAGCGACTGGATGCCGTTCGACATGAATTCGAGCCCGAGCATGAAGATGCCCAGGCCCCCGATCACTGGAACGATGATCTGCGTGAAGATGTCGACTTGCTGCATCGAACGCGCCCCAGTCTGAAAAAAGCCGGAGTTCGCGTTCCGCGCCGCGCGAGACGCGGAACGGCCAAGATGTCGCGATGCTCGTCGGCAGGTCTCCGCGCCTAAAACTCGCGCTTCCTGACGAAACCTTTAGTTAAGCTTGATGACGGAGAAGTGACGCAAGTTTCGGCGGGGCGGCTTGGCGTTCGCGCCGAGCGGAGACGTCTCGGGCGGCGGGCCGGCGGCGTCGACCGGAGGTCGCGCGGTCGAGAAGGCTCGGCGCGCTCGCTCCGGTCCTTTGGTCCGGCTTCCCGCGACCGTCCTCGTGCGGAAATGTCTTCAAGTCGCCACGATCGGCCCGCTTCCGTCGTCGCTTCATCCTATAATGGGGCGCGAGCGAGGGCCCGGAATGACCGTCAGAACCCCGATCGCCTGCCTCGTCGCGCTCGCGATCCTTCCGTTCGCGGCGGCGGCCGAGCCGGTGCGCGACGAGCCGAGCGGGCTCACGATCGATCCGCCGGCAGGCTACTCCGCCGAGAAGATCGACGGCGGGCAGCGCTACGCCGCGGCCTTCAACGTCAAGAAGGCGGGCGCGGACGAGCCCGGCTGCCGGGTCGGCTTCCAGGCGAGCCCGCAGAACGCGGGCCTGACGCAGGAGGAGATCAACGCCTTCACCGCCAAGCCGGAGTGGACCGACCTGATCAAGGCGACGCTCGCGCTCTACTACGACGTGGCCTCGGTCGATCCGTTCGAGCAGGGCGGGCTCGCCGGGGCCGCGGTGATCGGCGACATCAAGGCCGCGGAGGGCGAGACCCAGGCGCCTGACGCGCGCTCCTATCTCGTGCTGCTCGACACGCCGAAGGGCCGGACCACGCTGGTCTGCGTGGCGGCGCGGGCCGACTTCGACGCCCGACGCGCCGAGTTCGAGGCGGTGGCGCGGGCGGTGCAGCCGCCGCGATGACTTCTGAGTGAGGGCGGTTTTCGCGCGCCGCAGCGTGTAGTCTCCGGGGCTTCCCCCGCCGCTTCGGCGCGGGAGCCAAGTCCCGAGGACGTTGATGACGCCGAGACCGGACCGAAGCGCGATCGCGCTCTACGATCGCTTCACCCATGGCGAGCTCGACCGTCGCGGTTTCATGGCGCGGCTGACCGCGCTCGCCGGCTCGACGGCCGCGGCGCAGGCGCTGCTGTCGGCGCTGTCGAACGACTACGCCCGCGCCGCCATCGTCGCGCCGGACGACCGCCGGCTGAAGATCGAGAACGCGACCTACGCCGGTCCGGACGGCCCGGTGAAGGGCCTGCTCGCCCGCGGATCGGCCGAGGGGCGCCGGCGGCCGGCGGTCGTCGTCATCCACGAGAACCGCGGCCTCAATCCGCACATTCAGGACGTCTGCCGCCGGCTCGCCGTCTCGGGCTTCATGGTGTTCGGCGTCGATCTGCTGTCGCCGGTCGGGGGCACGCCGGAGGATGAGGACGCCGCGCGCGAGCTGATCGGCGGGCTCGATCCCGCGAAGGCGACCGCCATGCTGGTCGCGGCCGTGTCCTTCCTCCAGCAGCATCCGGAGGCGAACGGCTCGGTCGGCGCCGTTGGCTTCTGCTGGGGCGGCGGCATGGCGAACCGGCTCGCCGCGGCCTCGTCCGAACTGAAGGCCGCGGTGTCCTATTACGGCCCGACGCTGCCCGACGAGCAGGCGGCGGAGGTGAAGGCCCCGCTGCTGCTGCAATACGCGGGCCTCGACGAGCGGGTGAACGCGGGCGTGCCGGCCTTCCGGAAGGCGCTCGAGGCCGCGGACAAGCCGTTCGAGCTGTTCATCTACGAGGGCGCGGACCACGCGTTCAACAACGACGCCAATCCCGCCCGCTACAACAAGAAGGCGGCGGATCTCGCCTGGGACCGCACCATCGCCTTCCTGGAACGCCATCTCGGCGCGGCGCCGCCGCCGACCTGATCGGCCGTCCGGACGACGGCTGCGCATTTTTTTGCGCGGGCCGGGAACCGGGAGCCGAGGTCCGCGTTTTCCGTCCGAAAGCTCGAGAAGAGCTTTTTGATCCGGCCTTCGGACCCCCCGACCGAAGCGCCTGGACAGAGGCGGAGCCGCTACCCCCCGAAGCGGCTCCGCCTTTTTATTTTCCGCCGATCGCGTCGAACAGGCTCGCCACCAGAGGCGGGTTCGGCTCGAACACGTCTTCGAGCGTCGCGACGGTGACCGTGCCGGCGCCCGCGGCGGCGAGCGCCTCGACCAGCGGAAACAACGCCTTCTTCGGCGCGTGCAGCACCAGCGGCGCGCCCGGCCCCGGCGGCCCGAACGGCGCGCGGGCGTCGAAGCGGGCGGCGACGTCGATCAGCACACGTTCCACGCCGGCGTCGAAGCGGGCGCGCACCTCGCGGATCGAGCGCGCGCGCACCTCAGCCGCGATGCGCGTGAGGATGGTGCGGGCGGCCGCGCGGGTGGCCACGCTCCAGTCCGCGCCGAGGCTCGCCACGAGCTGCGCCTGGCTGCGCAGGATGACGCCGTCGTCGAGCACCTTGAGCGCGTTCGCGGCGAGCGTCGCGCCGGTGGTGGTGATGTCCACCACCACGTCGGCGGCGCCTGCGGCCGGCGCGCCCTCGGTCGCGCCGAGGCTCTCCACGATCCGGTAGTTTGAGACGCTGGTGCGCGCCCGTCCGCCGCCGGGCTCGGTCCAGGCGAAGAAACCGCGCGTCAGGTTGAGGTACTTGGTCGCGACGCGCAGCCGCCGGCCGTGGCGGCGCTGCATGTCGGCGGCGACGTCGTCAAGGTCGGCCATGGTGCGGACGTCGATCCAGGCCTTCGGCGCCGCCACCACCACGTCGGCGTAGCCGAAGCCGAGAGGCTGCAGCAGCTTCACGCGGCCGGCGGCGTCGGGGATCTGCTCGCGGATCAGGTCTTCGCCGGTGACGCCGAGATGGGCCGCGCCGCTCGCGAGCTGGCCGGCGATGTCGGAGGCCGACAGATAGGCGATCTCGACGTCCGGCAGGTCGGCGATCGCGCCGCGGTACTCGCGCGCGCCGTTCGCCCGCACGAAGTTGAGGCCGGCGCGGGCGAAGAACGCCTGCGCGTTCTCCTGCAGGCGGCCCTTGGAGGGCACGGCGAGGATCAACGGACCGGTCATCGCGCGGCTCCGGGGAAACGGTCGAGCCAGAGCGAGAAGCCGACGCCCGGCGCAGGCGCGGCGCCAAGCGCGCCGAGCAGCCCGTCATAGCGCCCGCCGCCGGCGAGCGGCCCGTCGCCGCCGTCGCGGCCGAGCTCGAACACGAGGCCGGTGTAGTAGTCGAGCTTGCGGCCGAAACGGCTCGCGAAGCGCATGCGCTCGACCGGGAGGCCCGCCGCCGCGAAGGCCTCGATCCGGCTCCCGAGCCGCTCCACGGCCGGGCCGATCGCGAGCCCGCCGTCGGCGAGGCGCCGCAGCCGCTCCACCGCCGAGCGCGCGTCGGCGTCGACGGCGAGCACGTCGGTCAGCGCCCTGCGCTCTCCGGCGGAGAGGCCCGCGGCGCCGCCGGCGGCGTTCTGCTCGATGAAGCGGTCGGCGATCTCGGCCGGCGTGCGGCCGCCGACGGCGGCGATGCCGGCGAGCGACAGCACGTCCTCGATCACGGCGCGCGCCGCCTCCGGGCCGGCGGCGTCGAGCGCCGCGAACAGGCCGGCGTGGCCGGCCCGCGCCGCCTGCGCCGGCGTCGCAGCGGACAGCGCGTCGAGGCTTTCGCCATAAGTGATCTCGCGCTTCAGCCGCCGCCGGAAGGCGGGGGCCGCGTCGAGCGCCTCGACGGCCGCCGCGATCAGCGCGAGGTCGCCCAGCCGGATGATCGGCGCGGGTTCGCTGAGCAGGGCGGAGGCCTCGAGCGCGAGCGCGAGGATCTCGGTCTCGGCCGCGATTGCGTCGGCCCGGCCAAAACTCTCGACGCCGGCCTGCGCGCTCTCGCCGCCGCCGCCGCGACGGTGACGGAAGATCGGGCCGGCGTAGTAGTAGGACGCCGCCCGCGCGGGATCGCCGCCCGCGATGTGGCCGAGCGCGATCGGGATGGTGAAGTCCGGCCGGAGGCACAGGTCGCGGCCGTCGCCATCGCTCGTCAGGAACATCCGCGCGCGCAGGCCTTCGCCCATCACATGCAGGAAGGGCTCCGCCGGCTGCAGGATCGAAGGCTCGGCGCGCGCGAAGCCGGCCGCTTCGAAGCGGTCGAGCAGGCTCGGCGGGATCGGGACCAGAGGCGACATCGGGCAGGCACGCGGGGACTGTTGCAGGCGGGCGGAACGGTTGCGCGTCTAGCAGGCGAGACGCCCGAGCGCGACTGTTTTCGTGGGTGCAGGCCGACCGGCCGCCTTCGCGCCGGCCTGCCGCGACGGTTTGCGCGGCGGCGCAAGGGTTGTCCGCGCGGTCTCGTCTTGATATGTTATGTTATAACATTTAAACATGGATCGCGCCGCCATGCCCGACGCTCGCCTGCCCGTCACCGTGCTTTCCGGCTTCCTCGGCGCCGGCAAGACGACGCTCCTGAACCACATCCTCGCCAACCGCGAGGGCCGCCGGGTCGCGGTGATCGTCAACGACATGTCCGAGGTGAACATCGACGCCGACCTCGTGCGCGGCGGCTCGGATCTGTCGCGCTCCGAGGAGAAGCTGGTCGAGATGACCAACGGCTGCATCTGCTGCACGCTGCGCGACGATCTCCTGACCGAGGTGCGCCGCCTCGCGGAGGAAGGGCGCTTCGACCATCTGGTGATCGAATCCACCGGAATCTCCGAGCCGCTGCCGGTGGCCGCCACCTTTGACTTCCGCGACGAGGACGGCGTCTCGCTGTCGGACGTCGCCCGGCTCGACACGATGGTGACGGTGGTCGACGCCGCCAACCTGCTGAAGGACTACGGCAGCCGCGACTTCCTCGGCGACCGCGGCGAGACGGCGGGGGAGGGCGACGAGCGCAGGCTCGTCGACCTGCTGGTGGAGCAGATCGAGTTCGCCGACGTGGTGGTGCTGAACAAGGCGTCGGCCGTGGACGCCGCGACCCGCGCGAGCGTGCGCGGCGTCGTCCGCGCGCTGAACGGCGACGCCGAGATCGTCGACGCCGATTTCGGGCGCGTGGCGCTGTCGAAGATTCTCGGGACCGGGAGGTTCGACTTCGAGCGCGCCCGCCGCAACCCGATGTGGGCGAAGGAGCTGTTCGGTTTCCGCGACCACGTGCCCGAGACCGAGGAATACGGCGTGTCGAGCTTCGTGTTCCGCGCCCGCCGGCCGTTCCACCCCCAGCGGTTCGACGCGATCCTGAAGCGGACCTGGCCGGGGCTGGTGCGCGCCAAGGGGCATTTCTGGCTCGCGACGCGGCCGGACTGGGCCGGCGAGATGTCGCTCGCGGGCGCGATCTGCCGCACCGAGGGCGCGGGGACGTGGTGGGCCGCGGTCCCGCGCCGCGACTGGCCGGAGCACGAGGAATGGCGCGGCTGGCTCGGCGCGCGCTGGGCCGAGGGCTGGGGCGACCGCCGGCAGGAGCTCGTGTTCATCGGCGTGGGGCTCGACGAGGCGCCGCTCCGCGCCGCGCTGGAGGCCGCGCTCGTGGGCCGCGACGAGGCCGCGCCGGACTGGGCGGCCTATCCCGGCCTGCCCGATCCCTTCCCCCTCTGGCGCCGGGACGCGGCCTGAGCTTATCTCCCCTCCGTCATGCCGCTGTTCTTCAAAGCCAAGGTTGAAAATCCCGGCCGCGCCGAGGCCTCGCGCCGGGTCGCGGGGCTGGTGCGCGCCGCGCTCGCGCTCGGCGAGGACGACGCCGTGACGGTCAGCGAGATCGACTGCGGCGACCCCGCCTGCGGCGGCGCGGAGACGGTGGTGCTCGTCATGCGCGTCGGCCGGAAGACGCAAGCCGTGAAGCTTCTGAAGCCCACGGTCGAGGTCACGGCCGAGGATGTCGCCGGCGCCTTCGCGGCCGCCGGCTGACGGTCTTCCCTCAGGCGCGTGAGAATCATATAACGCCGCCCACCTCAGGGATTGGAGCGGCCGTCCGCCGGAGCGTCGCGCGAGCGCGGCGGCGGAGCGACGTTCCCGGAACGACGTCGGAGCGAACATGGCCGGGCATTCACAGTTCAAGAACATCATGCACCGCAAGGGCCGCCAGGACGCGGTGCGGGCCAAGCTGTTCTCGAAGCTCGGGCGCGAGATCACGGTGGCCGCCAAGGCCGGCCTGCCGGACCCGGCCATGAACCCGCGCCTCCGGCTCGCGGTCGCCGCCGCCAAGGCGCAGTCCATGCCGAAGGACAACATCCAGCGCGCCATCAACAAGGCGGCCGGCGGCGACGCCGACAATTACGAAGAGGTGCGCTACGAGGGCTACGGCCCCGGCGGCGTCGCCATCATCGTCGAGGCGCTGACCGACAACCGCAACCGCACCGCCGCCGCCGTGCGCTCCTACTTCACCAAGGCCGGCGGGGCGATGGGCGAAAGCGGCTCGGTCGGCTTCATGTTCAACCGCGTCGGCGAGATCGTCTATCCCGCCAAGGCCGGCTCCGCCGACGCGGTGCTGGAAGCCGCGATCGAGGCCGGCGCCGAGGACGTGGAGTCCGACGACGAGAACCACGTCGTCACCTGCGCCTTCGAGGACCTGAACGAGGTCTCCAAGGCGCTCGAGGCCGCGCTCGGCGAGGCCGAGAGCACCAAGATCGTGTGGCGGCCCTCGACCACCACCGCCCTCGACGAGGACAAGGCCGCCTCGCTGCTGAAGATGCTCGACGCCTTCGACGACGACGACGACGTCCAGAACGTCTGGGGTAACTACGAGATCTCCGACGAGATCATGGCGAAGATCGGGGGGTGAGGGCGCGGGGGCGGATGCCGCCCCCGGTTTTCAGCCTTGCTGCCCGTTATGCTCGGACTTGGACCCTCAGCATCCATCTTCCCGGGCGCGTCCGCGCCCGATGGATCCTCGGGTCAAGCCCGAGGATGACGAGGAAGCATGACGGCGCGTTTGCGGCGAGCGCTTCATCGAGCCCGCGGCCTATGGGGCTGACCCACCCACCCCAGCATGGACGCCGGTCGGCGGCGCTGGCGGAACGCGGCCCGCTCGACACGCGCGAGCTGTCTCACAGGGTCATGGCGGCGAAGGGCTTTGCGTCCGACAACGATCTGCGCAAGACGAGCGCGTTCAAGATCGTGCAGGCGCTGACGATGCAGGTGAAGCGGGGCGGTCTGCTCGCAGGGGAGAAGCGGAAAGGTGCTCGGGAGTGGCGGGCGACCTAAGCCGCCCGCCGAGGATGTTCGATGCTAGAGCTTGAGATCGACCACGAAGCGGTGACTGCGTTTTGGGATCGTATTACCCTTGAATTGGAGGAATTTGCTCCTCCGAGCCACGTCTCGCAGTTTCTGCTGGAAGTGGCGAGCCGTCTCCTCTTTGACAAACTCGCCAACAATCCTGTGGATGTTTTTGAGTTTGTCGCCCTCCCCGCAACGCGGGCAGGAAAACACACTCTCGGGTTTCGGATCAGTCGGGCCTTCGAGGCCGATCTTGCACTTGCCGCAAAGGACGGTCTTTTGATCCGCGCTCATTAGGCGGCCCTTCGCTTTTCAGCGGCGACCTGCCGACTTCCAACATGAGAACGCTCTTTCAAAACCTCATTAACGCGGCCGGGATTCGTGTCGAACGACGCGGCAATGCGGTTCTGAAATTCGCCATTCCAGTAGCGAAGCCAGACGGTTACAGCGTCGTCGAAGGTCAGTCGATATGAGGGTAGGCGTGCGGTTCCAGCCATGAAGGCCTCCTGGGTTGGAGGCCCCGCCAGAACTTGACAGCACAAGCGCTGTGCACGCAGGGTGCACCTGTTAAGGCGTCGCGCCGCAAGCCCGACAGGGCCCTTGCGGTTTCGGCACGGGCCCGGTCCGGGGGGTGATGACCCCCGGCCGGGTTTCCGTGCCGAATCGGACTCTGCGGAATTCAGTCCGTGAGTCAAGTTGTCGCACCGCTTCATCCCCCAGTCGACACACTACATCTTGTGGGTGTTACGCAGACGCCCGCTTCCAGTAGCCCGCCCGATTGCTGCTGACGCCGTGCGCAAGCCGCAGCCCGAGCGAGCGGAACGCCAGAGCGCCGTTGTCCATCCGGCGGTGATCTTCCTCCAACCCGCCTCGTGGGCGTACTGGCTGAGGTGGCGCGGCGAGACGTCGTGGTGCTGGCCGGTCACCATGTGGCGCAGGCGTGAGAAGTAGCTTTTGGCGCCGATTGGCGCACGCGCCGTCGAAGCTGAACGCCTCAGAGCGATTGATGCGCTTCACGGACCAGCCGGAGCGGGCGCATCCCAATGCGCGGCCTCGTCAGCGTGGATGACGGCGAGCCGATCCACGACACGCTTGGCGATTTCCAAGCCTTTGCTCTCCGCGCGCAGCGCACAAACGGGAGCGTGCGGCCTCCGCGCTCGCGCCGGGCTACGACGACGCGGCGCGTTCCGATCGGGCGCCTCGCTAGGCGGCGATAACGCGCTCCTCACCTGAGCCCGCCGCCCATAGCTGACCGGCCCCCCCCGGCATGGACGCCGGCCGGCGGGGCGGATAGAAGACGCGCCCTTCGTCCAGAGCCCCGACTTTTCCCATGACCGCCTGCGGCCTCGATTTCGGCACGTCCAACACCACGCTCGGGCTCGCCCGCGCCGAGGGAGCCGAAGCCTTGGGGGCCCAAGCCTTGGGGGCCGAGCTTGCGCGGCTCGAGGGCGAGGAGGTCACGCTGCCGAGCGCGATCTTCTTTGCGCCGACCGCCGCGGCCAAAGTCGGGCGCGCCGCCATGAGCGCCTATCTCGACGGCGAGCCCGGCCGGCTGATGCGCGGCCTCAAATCCGTGCTCGGGACCTCGCTGATCGACGAGGCGACCCAGGTCGGCCGCGACCGCGTGAAGTTCCGCGACGTGATCGCGAGCTACCTCGCGATCGTGAAGCGCCGCGCCGAGGCCGCGACCGGCGCGTCGCTCGACGCGGTCGTCCACGGCCGGCCGGTGCATTTCGTCGACGGCGACGACGAGGGCGACGCGCGCGCGGAAGCCACGCTGCGCGAGATCGCGCAGTCGGTCGGTTTTCGCGAGGTGTCGTTCCAGTACGAGCCGGTTGCGGCCGCGCTCGACTACGAGCGCAGCGTGGCGGCCGAGGAACTGGCGCTGATCGCCGACATCGGCGGCGGCACCTCGGACTTCACGGTGGTGCGGCTGTCGCCGGACCGGCGCGGCCGCGACGACCGGGCGGCCGACATCCTGGCGAACGACGGCGTGCGCGTCGGCGGCGTCGATTTCGACCGCCGCTTGAGCCTCGGCGAGGTCATGCCGCTGCTCGGCTTCCGCTCGCCGATGAAGCGCCGCGAGCTGGAGGCGCCGTCGAGCTGGTTCCACGAGCTCGCGACCTGGTCGAGCATCAACAAGCTCTACGACGGCCGCGTCGTGCGCCAGATCCGCGAGACGCGGCGCGAGGCGGCCCGGCCGGAGCTGCTCGACCGGCTGATCCGGGTGATCGAGAGCGAGGGCGGGCACGGGATCGCGGCCGAGGTCGAGGGCGCCAAGATCAGGCTGTCGGAGACGGAGGAGACCGCCGTGCCGCTCGGCTGGGCCGAGCCGAGGCTCGCCGCGGCGGTGCGGCGCGAGCGCTTCGTCGCCCACACCGGCGCGCTGACGGCGAAGATCACGGAGCGCATCGGCCGCTGCCTCGCGGCCGCCGGCGTCGGCCCGGAGCGGATCGACGCGGTGTTCCTCACCGGTGGCTCCACCCGCATCCCCCATGTGCGCGGCGCGATCCTGGGCGCCGTTCCGGCGGCGCGGCCGGTGGAGGGCGACGTGTTCGGCTCCGTCGGCCTCGGCCTCACGCTGGAGGCCGCGCGCCGCTACGGCTGAGCCGCCGTCTGTTTTCCGGCCGCGCGCGGCTTATCTGTCTCTGGGCATGCGCCCCGAAGACCTGCTCGTCCCCACCCCGCAAGGGCTCTACTGCCCGCCGGCCGACTGCCACATCGACCCGATGCGGCCGGTCGCCCGCGCGCTCGTCACCCACGGCCACGCCGACCACGCCCGGCCCGGCAACGACGCGGTGATGGCGACGCCGGAGACGCTCGCCATCATGGCGGCGCGCTACGGCGAAGCGTTCTGCGCCACGCGCCAGCCGGCGCCCTACGGAGCCCGGACGAAGATCGGCGACGTCACCGTCAGCTTCCACCCCGCCGGCCACGTGCTGGGGGCGGCGCAGATCCTGTTCGAGTGGAAAGGGTTCCGGGCCGTCGTCTCCGGCGACTACAAGCGGCAGGAAGATCCGACCGCGGCGCCGTTCGAGGTGGTCCCCTGCGACCTGTTCGTGAGCGAGGCGACCTTCGGGCTTCCGGTGTTCCGCCATCCCGACGCGAGCGACGAGGTCGCGAAGCTGATCGACAGCGTGGAGCTGTTCCCGGACCGAGCCCATCTCGTCGGGGCCTATTCGCTGGGCAAGGCGCAGCGGCTGATGAAGCTGCTGCGGCTCGCCGGCTGGGACCGGCCGATCCACCTCCACGGCGCCATGGTGCGGGTGACGGAGACCTACCGCGATCTCGGGATCGACCTGGGCGAGACCGTGCAGGTCAAGGCCGCCGACCGCAAGGAGCTCGCCGGCGCGATCGTGCTCTGCCCGCCCTCGGCGCTGCGCGAGCTTTGGGCGCGCAAGTTCCCGGATCCGGTGACGGTCGCGGCCTCAGGCTGGATGCGGGTGCGCGCGCGGGCGCGCCAGAAGGGCGTCGAGCTGCCGCTGGTCGTCTCCGACCACGCCGACTGGGACGACCTGCGCCGGACGATCCTCGACACCGGCGCGGGCGAGATCTGGGTCACCCACGGCGAGGAGGACGCGCTGGTGCACTGGTGCGGCACCTCCGGGCTGAAGGCGCGCCCGCTCAGGCTCGTCGGCTACGGCGACGAGGGCGAGGCGGACGAGCCGGCGGCGGAGGGTGGCGAGAGCGCTCATGCTCAAGCGTAAAGCACGCCGTCATGCCCCGGCTTGTCCGGGGCATCCAGCCCGCAACCGACCGCGCCGGCGCATCGCTTGCCCACCGCCGCGCGCGTTCGAAACCTGGATGCCCCGGACAAGCCGGGGCATGACGAGCTTGGTTCTGGGACTGGGGAGGTCAGAAGGACGCGATCGGGTCGAACAGATCGTTCCACGTCGGATTGTCGCGCTCAATCAGGTTGAGCTTCCAGTCCCTCGGCCAGTGCTTCAGTCGCTTTTCGCGATGGATCGCGGCTTCGGCTGTGGCGTGAATCTCGAAATAGACAAGTTTCGTGACGCCGTACCGAGCCGTGAAGCCGTCGACGACGTGCTCGCGATGCTGCCATGTCCGGCGCACCAGATTGCTGGTCACGCCGACATAGAGCGTGCCCATCCGGTCGCTGGCGAGGATGTAGACGAAGAACCGCCGTTCCATAGCGGCAACATCGCCGGGTCTTGGCGAGACGAAAAGACGCCGCCAGTATTTAGCGTTCGCCTCCAGCATAAAACGCGCCGTCAAGCCCCGGCTTGTCCAGGGCATCCAGCCCGTCGCGGCTCGCGCCGGCGCATCGCCCGCGGGCCGTCGCGCGCGTCCGAAATCTGGGTGCCCCGGACAAGCCGAGGCATGACGCGTTTCTTTCTGAAGGGCGCGACGCCATGAACCGCTTCGCCTTCCTGCTCGATCGCCTGTCCTACGAGCCGCGCCGCAACGCCAAGGTGCGGCTGATGTCGGACTATTTCCGCGAGACGCCGGACCCCGAGCGCGGCTGGGCGCTGGCCGCGATCACCGGCGCGCTGTCGTTCCGGCACGCCAAGGCCGGACTGATCCGCGGCCTGATCATGGAGCGCGCGGACCCCGAACTGTTCGCCATGTCCTACGACTACGTCGGCGACCTCGCCGAGACCGTCGCGCTGATGTGGCCCGGCGAAACGCGCGCCAACCGCGCGCCGCCGCTGTCCGAGATCGTCGAGGGGCTGACCTCGACCGCCAAGCTCGACCTGCCGAAGCGCCTGGCCCAGTGGCTCGACGCGCTGGACGAGACCGGGCGTTGGGCGCTGCTGAAGCTCATCACCGGCTCACTTCGTATCGGTGCCTCCGCCCGGCTCGCCAAGACGGCGGTCGCGGCGTTGGGCGAGGACATCAAGCCTGACGATGTCGAGCTGGTCTGGCCGGGGCTGGAGCCGCCCTACGACGCGCTGTTCGCCTGGGTCGAGGGCCGCGCCGAGCGCCCGAACGCCGAGGACCCCGCGCCGTTCCGCCCGCCGATGCTCGCGCATCCGCTGGAGGACGCCAATTTCCGGGCCTTCGACCCGGCGGAGTTTGCGGCGGAGTGGAAGTGGGACGGCATCCGCGTTCAGGCGTCCGCCGGCCGCGACGCGGACGGTCGCCACGTGGCGCGGCTGTGGAGCCGCTCCGGCGAGGACGTCTCGGCCGCGTTCCCCGACCTGCTCGACGCGCTGACCTTCGACGGCGCGATCGACGGCGAGCTCCTGATCCTGCGCGAGGGGCGGGTCCAAACCTTCAACGTCCTGCAGCAGCGGCTGAACCGCAAGGCGGTGACGCCGAAGCTGACCGCCGAGTTTCCCGCCCACATCCGCGCCTACGACCTGCTGTTCAACGGCGATGAGGACCTGCGCGGGCTGTCTTTCGTCGAGCGCCGCAAACGGCTGGAGGCCTTCGTGGCGCGCGCCGCATGCCCGCGCATGGACCTGTCCCCGCTGGTGCCGTTCGACGACTGGGACGGGCTCGCCGCCGCCCGCCTCGATCCAGCCGGCGCCGGCGCCGGCGCGGACGCGGCCGCCGTCGAGGGGCTGATGGTGAAGCGCCGCGACAGCCCCTACGTCGTCGGCCGGCCCAAGGGCCTGTGGTTCAAGTGGAAGCACGACCCGATGACGGTCGACGCCGTGCTGATGTACGCCCAGCGCGGCCACGGCCGGCGCTCGTCGTTCTATTCCGACTTCACCTTCGGGGTCTGGACCGAGGACGTCGAGGGCCCGCGGCTTACGCCCGTGGGCAAAGCCTATTTCGGCTTCACGGACGAGGAGCTGGTCGAGCTCGACCGGTTCGTGCGCAAGAACACCACCAACCGCTTCGGTCCGGTGCGCGAGGTGACGCACACCGAGGCGATCGGGCTGGTGCTGGAGATCGCCTTCGAAGGGATCGCGAAGTCGGCGCGCCACAAGTCCGGCGTCGCGATGCGGTTTCCGCGGGTCGCCCGCATCCGCTGGGACAAGCCGCCCCACGAGGCGGATCGGCTCGAAAGCCTCGAGAGGCTGATCGACGAACGCGAGGCCGCGGCGGGGAGTTGAGGCTTACTGGCTCGCCCAGACGACGCGGGCCATCCACGCCACCTGCGAGGCGGGGATCGTGCGGTCCGGGTGCGCGGGGTTGAGCGACCGCAGCTCGATCTGCTTGGCGGAGGTGCGGGCCAGCTCCTTGGCGAGCACCTCGCCCTCGGTCGTCCGCAGCACCACGCGGTCGCCGCGGCGGACGGGCGAGCCCGGCGCGACCAGCACGACGTCGCCGTCGCGGAAGACCGGGTCCATGCTGTCGCCCTGGATTTCGACGGCGTAGACCTGTTCGCGGTCGACGTCCGGAAACTCGATCTCGTCCCAGCCCTGGCCGGTCGGCAGGCCGGCGTCGTCGAAATAGCCGCCTTCGCCGGCCTGCGCGAGGCCGATCAGCGGGACGCGCTTGCGCTGCCGCGGCGCGCCGTCCGTCAGCAGCGTCATGAAGGCGTCGAGATCGGTCGTGGTGGCGTCGAGCGCTTTCGCGATCGATTCCGTGGACGGCCAACGCGGCCGGCCGTCACTCGCGATGCGTTTGGAACGGTTGAACGTGGTGGGGTCGAGCCCCGCTCTGCGCGCGAGGCCGGAGGCGGACAGCCCGTTCTTCGCGGCGAGCGCGTCGATCGCGGACCAGATCTGGCCGTGCCCGAGCATCCTGTCTCTCCCACCTTTCATGGCGAGCGGAACGCCGCTCCAATAGGAATTAGTACCTCATGGACGGCCTGTCCATGATTTTCTTGCTTTTCTTCACGCCTTGCATGGCGGGGCCGGCCGCTTTAGGCCTTCGGGCGCGCTTTCCAGTGTCAAACGCGCCGGATAGGTCTGCGTTCCGCGCTTCATGACAGTACGAGTTCGCCGCCATGCCCGCCCCAACGATCTACAAAATCGCGTCCGCGGACCTTTGGCGGGACGCTGAGCGGGTCGGGCGCTTCGACGGCGCGCCGGTCGATGTCGCGGACGGCTACATCCATTTTTCGACGGGTCCCCAAGCGCGCGAGACCGCCGCGAAGCATTTCGTCGGGCAGACGGATCTCGTGCTGGTCGCGGTCGACGCCGAGGCGCTCGGCCCGGCGTTGAAATGGGAGCCGTCGCGCGGCGGGGCTCTGTTCCCGCATCTCTACGCGCCGCTTCCGCTGTCGGCCGTGCTGTGGGTCGAGGAGCTGCCCCTCGGACCGGACGGCGCGCATGCGTTCCCGCCGGAGCTGTCGGCGGGAGAGGGCGCATGATCGGCCCGCTCTGGCCGCTCGCGCGGCTTGCGCTGCACGCGCTCGACGCCGAGACCGCCCACCGGGCCACGCTCGCCGCGCTCGAGCGGATGCCGCTCATGCGACCGCCGGCCTGCGATCCGCGTCTCGCGACGGAAGCGTTCGGGATGCTGTTTCCGAATCCCGTCGGCCTCGCCGCCGGCTTCGACAAGGACGCCAAGGCGCCGGACGCTCTGCTCAGCCTCGGCTTCGGCTTCGTGGAGATCGGCTCGGTCACGCCGAAGCCGCAGCCGGGCAATCCGCGCCCTCGGCTGTTCCGGCTCGGCGAGGACAAGGCGGTCGTCAACCGCATGGGGTTCAACAATGACGGCGCCGCGGCGGCGCTGGCGCGGCTCGAACGCCGCCGCGGCCGGCCGGGGATCGTCGGCGTCAATGTCGGCGCCAACAAGGACGCCGCCGACCGCGCCGCCGACTACGCGCAGGGCGTCGAAACCTTCGCGGAGGTGGCGTCCTTCTTCACGATCAACGTGTCGTCGCCCAACACGCCGGGCCTGCGCGACCTTCAGGCGCGCGCCGCGCTCGACGACCTTGTCGCCCGGGCGCTCGACGCGCGGAACGCGGCGGTGGCGCGCGGCGCGCGGCGGCGCCCGGTTCTGCTGAAGATCGCGCCCGATCTCGACCTGCACGGCCTCGACGACGTGGTCGAGGTCGCGTTCGGCCGGGGTCTCGACGGGCTTATTGTATCGAACACCACGCTCGACCGGCCGGCCACCCTGCGCTCGTCCGCGGCGAAGGAGGCGGGCGGCCTGTCCGGCGCGCCGCTGTTCCGCCGCGCGACCTGGATGCTGGCCGAGACCTTCCAGCGTGTGGAAGGCCGCATTCCGCTCGTCGGCGTCGGCGGCATCGCGTCCGGAGCCGACGCGGTCGCGAAGATCCGCGCCGGCGCGACGCTGATCGAGCTCTACAGCGCGCTGGTGTTCGAAGGCCCGGCGCTGATCGGGCGGATTCTCGCCGACCTGAACGAGGCGATCGCCGCCGAGGGCGCCGGATCGCTCGCTCCGCTCGTCGGCCGCGACGCCGCGGCGGTCGCGGCGGCGGGGCCGGAGGCGTGACGCGTCAGGTCCGGCCGGAGCCGATCTTGAGCACGCGCAGGATCAGCCATACCGGGATGACGACCGCCGCGCCGATGATCAGGTAGCGCAGCAGCGCCCTGAGCAGGTCGGCGCTGTTTGCGAGCAGATCGCGCACCACGTCGATCGCGTAGTCGAGCAGGCGGAAGACGTCGAGGTCGAGCTGGTCCAGCACCAGCCCGACGATCACGCACAGCAGCAGCAGGCGCAGCAGCACACCGAGCGGCGAACCGCCGAGGAAGCGCGAGACGCCTGACGAACCATAGGACATAGGTGTTCTCCCGCTCTCAGGCCGCCTGCGCCAGTTCGCCGGCGAGCGCGCGACGGATCAGGGCGCGCGTCTCGTCAACGCCATAGGCCGCGACGAAGGTTCCGAAGCGCGGGCCTTCCTTCTCGCCCAGCAGCAGCTCGTAGAGCGCGCTGAACCAGGCGAAGGAGACGCCGGGGCCGCCGTCCGGGCCCTTGCGCTTCTTGTCCTGATAGCGCTCGATCGGCCGCGCGACGTCGAGCACCACGTCCTGGATGGCCGCGGTGTCCGCGTCAGCGGGCAGGGCGGCGAGCCCCGAGTCGAGCTTCGCGAGCGCGTCCGCCTCCACCTCGTCGGCGAGGCGGAAGGCGCGGCGCGGCTTCACCCGGTCGATGAAGTAGCGCACGGCGTAGCCCGCCAGCCGGTCGAGATCGGGATGGGTCTCGGCGGTGACGCCCGGCGCGTAGCGCCGGATCATGCGCCACAGCACGGCCTTGTCCTCGGCGTTGGCGGCGGAGGCGAGCTTCAGCAGCAGTCCGAAGGACACCGGCATGTCGTTCGCCGGCGGCTTGCCGGAATGGATGTGCCACACCGGATTGCCGAGCCGGGTCTTCCAGTCCTGCGCCTCGTAGCGCGCGAGGAAGTTGTAATACTCGTCGACCGCCTTCGGAATGACGTCGAAGTGCAGCTTCTTCGCCGAGCGGGGCGACTGGAACATGTAGAGCGCGAGGCTCTCGGGGCTGGCGTAGGTCAGCCACTCGTCGATGGTGAGGCCGTTGCCCTTGGACTTTGAGATCTTCTGGCCGTTCTCGTCGAGGAACAGCTCATAGACGAAATGCTCGGGCGCGACGCCGCCCAGGATCTCGCAGATCCGGTCGTAGATCGGCGCGTTGGTCTGGTGGTCCTTGCCGAACATCTCGAAGTCGGCGTCGAGCGCGGCCCAGCGGGCGCCGAAATCCGGCTTCCACTGCAGTTTCACCTTGCCGCCGGTGACCGGCAGCGTCTTGTCCACGCCGTCCTCGTCCGTGAAGGTGATCGTCCCGTCCTTGGCATTCACCTCCTTCAGCGGCACGTAGAGCACGCGGCCCGAGACGGGCGAGATCGGCAGGAAGGGCGAATAGGTGGCGCGCCGCTCCTCGCCGAGCGTCGGCAGCATCACCTCCATGATGGCGTCGTAGCGCTCCGCCGCCCGCAGCAGCACGGCGTCGAGCTTGCCGGACGTGTAGTAGTCGGTGGCGGAGGCGAACTCGTAGTCGAAGCCGAAGGTGTCGAGGAACCGCCGCAGCATGGCGTTGTTGTGGTGGCCGAAGCTCGGATAGTCGCCGCCGAACGGGTTCGGCACCGAGGTCAGCGGCATCTGCAGATACGGCGTCAGCGCGGCCGGGTCCGGCACGTTCTCCGGCACCTTGCGCATGCCATCCATGTCGTCGGAGAAGCACAGCAGCCGGGTCGGAATCCTGTCCTCGGTCAGCGTGCGGAAGGCGTGCCGCACCATAGTGGTGCGGGCCACCTCGCCGAAGGTGCCGATGTGCGGCAGGCCGGACGGGCCATAGCCGGTCTCGAACAGCACCGGGCCGTCCTTGGGCTTGCGCTTCAGCCGCTCGACGATCTTGCGCGCCTCCTCGAACGGCCAGGCGGTCGATGCGAGCGCGGATTCGACAAGGGCGAATGCGTCAGGGACGGTCATGATGCCTGCAGGCGTAAGGGTAGAAGAGGGCGGAAACTAGAAACCGTCCGCCTGCGCGTCAATCGAAGGCGATGTCACCACAGTCCCACGGGAAAGTGGCGGAGGTAGATCTCGGCGTAGACGCCGTTCTCGTCGAGCCGCTGCAGGGCGAAATCGATCGCCTGGCGCAGCCGGTCGTCGTTCGGGCGCAGCATCGCTCCGACGCCCTCGCCGAAGTAGCGGCTCTCCGCGTAAGCGCCGCCGACGAAGGCGCAGCAGTTCTCGGACGCCGCGCCATTCAGCCAGAAGGCGAGGGCGGCGGCGTCGCCGAACGCCAGATCGGCCTCGCCGTTCCGGACGGCGGACTGCGCGTCCGCGGCGCGCTCGAAGGTCTTCAGCTCGGCGCCCGGAAAAAACGCCTTGAGGAAGGCTTCATGCGACGAGCCCGTCACCACGGCGACGGAGCGCCCCTTCAGCGCCTCGGCGGCGGTCGACGCGATCGCCTTGTCGCGGCGCGCCACGAAGCGGGCCGGCGTCTGGTGAATCCGCTCCGTCATCGCGAACCGCGCGCGCAGTTCGGGCGTCGGCTTGACCATCGCGAGGATCACGTCCGACTGGCGCCTGTCGAGCGTGTCGAGCAGCGCGTCCCAGCGCCACGCCTGCAGCGTGCAGGCGAGGGCGAGCTCCGAGCAGACCGCGCGGGCGAGATCGACGGCGAAGCCGGCGGGCTGGCCGTCGGCGTCGGAATAATGGAACGGCGGGTAGTCGTCGCCCGTCGCCCATTTGACGACGCGCCCGGCGGGCAGATCCGGCTTCTCGAGCCGCGCCTTCGGATCGCTGAAGCGCGGGATCGCGACCGGAGATGACGACGTCTCGGCGGCGTAGGCCACGGCGGCGATCGCAACCCCAAGGATCGCAGCGCCGATCTGCGCGAAAACCCGTAGAGGTTGCATGCGACTCGACTCCTCACTTTCGCCGATTCTACACTTGTTCGACCCTTCTGATCCAAGGAAGGCGTCCGGGCGGGGACATTCGGCATGGCCGGATCGGAGCAGGCGCGGCGCGTTGCGCCGGCGGGGAGGGCTGCGGTCGACGTGCTTCCGCCGCGCGCCCGGCGCGCTCCGCCCCCCGCTTTAGGCCTCCCGCCTGAATTCGCGGCGATGGCGGCGGCGGGCTTTCCGCTTCAGCCGCTGATCGACGCCGCCGGCGAGGCGTCCCGCCTTCGGGCGGCGCCGTTCGACGTGCTGATGGCCGCGGGCGGCGTCCCCGAGGACGAACTCGTGGCCGCGCTCGCGCGGGCGATCGGGCTCGAGGCCCTGGGATCGGACGCGCCGGCCGGGGACCCGATCGACGCGGATCAGTTCGCGCTCGCCTGCCGCACGGGCGTCATGCGCCTCGACGTCGACGGGCGCGCGCGCCTGCTGGTCGCGGCGCGGGGGCCGGCCATAGGTCGGCTGGCGTCCTCCCGTCGCGGCCGCCCGGCCGACGGCCGCCGCGTCGCCATCGCGGGGCCCCGCGCCTTCGCCAATATCGCCGTTCGCCGGGCCGGCTCCGCCCTCGCCGACCGCGCGAGCCTTGGACCCGGCGCGATCGCTCCGGAGCTGACCGCCGCCGTCGCCATGCCGGTTCTCGACCAGCCTCGGAGGGAGGCGACG
Source organism: Methylopila turkensis (assembly GCF_027922325.1). Classification (GTDB taxonomy): domain Bacteria; phylum Pseudomonadota; class Alphaproteobacteria; order Rhizobiales; family Methylopilaceae; genus Methylopila; species Methylopila turkensis. The sequence continues at coordinate 549,806 of NZ_BSFL01000002.1, read as the reverse complement.
CTCGCCGCGGCCGCAGTGGGTGTCGCGGCCGCCTTCGCCTTCGACATGGTGTTCTTCGCCCTCGCCGCCATCGCCGGGTTGCTGTTCTTCGCGATGAACCTGTTCCGGTTCCTGCTCGCGATGACGCCGGCGACCGACGACGTCGCGCTGCCGCGCGGCGACGACGGCGATCTGCCGATCTACACCGTGCTGGTCGGCCTGGCGTTCGAGGGCGCCGTCGTGCCCGGACTGCTCGACGCGTTGGAGTCGCTCGACTATCCCGCGGCGAAGCTCGACATCAAGCTGCTGATCGAGGAGGGCGACCACGACACGCTCGGCGCGCTCGCGCGCCGGCCGCCACGCGCGGGGATCGAGGTCCTGACGCTGCCGCCCGGCGGTCCGAAGACCAAGCCGCGCGCGCTCAACGCCGGGCTGCTCGCCGCGCGCGGGACGCTGCTGACGGTGTTCGACGCCGAGGATCGTCCGGAGCCGGACCAGTTGCGGCGCGCCCTGGAGGTGTTCCGCCGCAACCGGCCGGATCTCGCCTGCGTCCAGGCCCGGCTCGCGATCGACAATCTCGACGACGGCTGGCTCGCCCGGCAGTTCGGCGTCGAATACGCGGCGCTGTTCGACGTCTCCGTCCCCGCGCTCGCCACGCTCGGCATGCCGATCCCGCTTGGCGGCACGTCGAACCATTTCCGCACCTCGGCGCTGCGCATGGTCGGCGGCTGGGACGCCTCGAACGTCACCGAGGACGCCGACCTCGGGCTGAGGCTCGCCCGGCTCGGATGGCGGACGACCACGGTGCGCTCGACGACCTGGGAGGAGGCGACGACCTCGCTGTGGCCGTGGCTCAAGCAGCGCACGCGCTGGATGAAGGGGTTCATGGTGACGGCGGTCGTGCACGGCCGCAGCGGCGGCGATCTGGCGTCGCGGCTCGGCCCGGCGCGCTTCGTGAGCGCCTGCATGGCGGTGGCGGGCGTCGCCCTGACGGCGCTGGCCTACCCGGTCGTAGTGGTCGGGCTGCTGATCGGCGGGCTGACCGGCTCGCTGTTCGCCGTGTCGGGCGGCCTCACGGAGGCGGCCTTCGTCGGCGTCCATGTCGCCAACCTGATCGTGGGCTACGCGACCGGCCTCGCCTGCGGCTGGATGGGCGTCGACCGACGCGGCCCGGCGCGGCTCGCGCTCGACCTCTTCACCATGCCGATCTACTGGCTGCTGGTGGGCGTGGCGGCCTGGCGCGCGCTCGGCCAGATCGTCTACGGCAGCTCCACCCGCTGGGAGAAGACCATGCACGGCGTCTCGAACCGACGCCGCACGCCGACCTGAGCCGCCGTCAGGCCCCGAGGTAGCGGCGCAGCTCGTCGGCGGACTGCTGCGGCTCGCGCTTGAGGTTGAAGGGCGCCACGAAGGCGCCGTTGCGGTCCATCAGATAGACCAGCGCGGTGTGGTCCATGGTGTAGTCGCCGCCTTCGAGCGGGACCTTCTTGGCGTAGGCGCGGAACACCTTGACCGTCGCGTCGACCTGCTCCTGCGCGCCGGTCAGGCCGCGGATGCGCGGCGAGAAGCTGTCGAGATAGGACTTCAGCGCCTCCGGCGTGTCGCGCCCCGGGTCGACCGTCACGAACAGCGCCTCAGCCTTCTCCGCGTCGGGGCCGAGCGCCTCGAACACCTGGGTGATGTCGGCGAGCGCGGTCGGGCAGACGTCCGGGCAATGAGTGAAGCCGAAGAACACGAGGTAGGGTTTGCCCGCGACGTCCTTCTCGGTGACCGTCGCGCCGTTCTGATCGACGAGCCTGAAGGGGCCGCCGACGCTCGACGCCTGGGTCGCGACCTCGCCGCCGGGCTTGCTGAAATGGATCAGGCTGAAGGCGAGGACGCCCGCTCCGACGGTGAAGGCGAGGGTGCCGGCGAGGAAGGCGGTGCGGGACGACATCGACGGATACTCCTTCAGAAACAGGCGACGACCGCCGCGAAGGCCTGCTCCAGGAAGACGCCGGAGCCTTCGGAGGCCCAGAGGGCGAGCGCCGCTCCGGTGAGCGCGGCGACGCCCACGGCCGCGGCGGCGCAGGCGAGCCGCGCGGCGGGGGATGGCGGCGATGGCGCGGGTTCGTGTTGGGTCATGTGACAGCGCGCAGGCGCTCGAGAAGCCTTGCGCGCTGTCATAGACCCGCCGGAGCCCGCCGTCGACGTTCCCGCCCGCGAACGGCTTCACGACGCCGCGCGCAGGGCGGACAACGGCCTTGTCGCCGCCGCATCCGGCCCCTAAGGTCATTCCCGCCCGAGCGGGCGTAGTTCAATGGTAGAACGGCAGCTTCCCAAGCTGCATACGAGGGTTCGATTCCCTTCGCCCGCTCCAAATCTTCGTTTTACTGCGCGCATTTAGCGGAAGACTCGCGCGGGCGGTCGCGAGCCTGAGTGCCCAAATCGACGATGTACCAGACTGGTACCAGTCGATAGTCCCTCAGAATCGGCTGATCCCTCATTCGATTTGAGGGTTCGCGCAGGCCTCGTGCGCCGGCGCGGTCGCCTGCCTGCTATCCCTCATCGCGCCGATCCCGTGATCCCTCATCGACGCGTCGAACATCTCCGCCACCTCGCTTGCGGCGACCACGCGTCGCGCCGACAGACGTTCCGCCAGCGCCAGGATCGCGCCCCGGTGACGCGCGACCAGATCGCGTGACACCGTCATCAATCGCTGAAGTTCGTCTTCGACCAGGCGCGCAAGGCCGGGATCGCAGTCGAGCAGCGTCTCCGCCCGTTCGAGATCGCCGCGCGAGGCCAGCGTGTCGCCAAGCCCGTAACAGGCATGCAGCGCCGCGATCAGATGGGTCGCAAATCTGAGGTCCGCGACCGCTCCCGCCGCCGCGCCGCCGGACAGGAGCTCGTCGGCCGCCCGGCCGGCGAGCCCGGCGATGACATGCGCCTCGATCGCGGCGCGGCTGTTCTCGACGAACGCGCCGTCGGCGTAGCGGGTGAACCCGAGCGCCTTGCCGGAGGCGACGATGCTGACGACGTCGACCTTGAGCCCGATCGCGTGGGCGACGATCGCATGTCCCGCCTCGTGGATCGCGGTGCTGCGTCGACGTACGGCGTCGCGCTCGTTTGACGGGGCCAGAAGCCTGACGAGATCCGCGAGTTCAACAGGCCGGCCGGCCGCGCGGGCGTTTGAGCGCGCCGCGCGCACCGCGGCTTCGATCGCGGCGCCCGTCATCTCTTGAGCCGAGGCGATGGCGCCGGCGGCGGCGAGCGCATCGGCGTCGAGCGCCTCGCCGAGGTGGAAGCGTAAAATGTCGCTGGCGTCGTCCGGGCTGCGCGGCCCAAGAATCTGGATGTGCCGGTCGAACCGGCCCGGACGCTTCACGGCGGCGTCGAGCCGCTCGTAGTGGTTGGTCGCCGCGACCAGCAGGACGCCGGGCGCTGCGGCGCGGGTGCGATCGATCATCGTCAGGATGCCGGTGGCGATCGTCGTCCACCAGGCGCGATGCTCGTCGCGCAGCCCGGACCGGTCGGGGATGGCCTCGATCTCGTCGAGAAACGCGACGCAGGCCCCGTGAGCCTCCGCGGACCGGAAAAACTCATCCGCCTTCGTCACCACGGCGCCAAGGTGGCCGTCGCCGACGAACCAGTCCGCGACGCTGGTCCTAACCATCGGCAAGGAGACCGATTGCGCGAGCGAGCCCGCCAGCATGGTCTTGCCGGTGCCGGGCGGGCCGTAAAGCAGGATGCTCGGCGACCGTTCGCCGCGTCCGTGCTGACGTCTGACGTCGGCGGCGATCGCCTTGATCTCGTCGAGCGCGGGTCCGAAACCACTCAACCGCTCGAGCGGCGGGGCGCTCGCGGGACGGCCGTGCGCGCTGCGGCGCGCGCGGGTGCGCCGCAGTCGGGCGACGCAATCGACTGCGCGATCGCCGTGCCGGATCGCAAAGGCCACATCCTCGAACTGGAGGCCGACAAGATCGGCGGCCGTCAATCGCGGGGGCGACGATCGACAATAGGCTGCGATCGCGCAGGCGACGACGCGCGGCGTGAGCCTGAGCGTCGCGCTGTGATCCTGGGCGGCGATGATCTCCGACGGAACCCAGCTGGCGTCGCCCGTGATCACGATGGTCGGCAAAAGCAGGTTCATTTCGAACTGGCTTGAAGCGCTCGGCTTGGGAGCCGACGGCACGCTGATGACCGAGGCGCACGCGCAGACCCGTTTTGCAGTGATGCCGAGCCATTTGACGCATCCTGCGCCGGACGCGGTCAGCACCACGAGCGTCGGCGTCTGGTCGGATATGGCCCTGCGAACCGCCGGCGGCATCGCCTCGCGCAGCATCTCGCGTGCGAGCGCCGCGGACGGCGCGCGGCTGACGAGTTCGTCGTCGTCGTCGCTGACATCGTCGAATTTTTGCTTGCTCATGACAGGGTCCTGGGAACGCGACGCTTGACGACCGCCAGGGCCGCGGCCGCGGCCGCGTCGCCGTCGGCCGCGCAGCGCCACAGGGCGGCGAGGATCAGGTGGCTACGGATGTCGACGACCGGCCCCCGACGGATACGGTCGAGAGCAAGCCCGATCGCCGCCTGCGGGCAGCCGGCGGCGGCGAGAGCGAACCGCCGGTCATCCAGCAAGGCGATTGGCGCGAGGTCACGCGCCAGCTGTTCGCGCGCAGCCGCCGGCGCCAAGCGCGCGGCCTCCATCCAGATCCGGAACGGCGCGGTCGCGCCGGTCCGCCCTGTGACCGCGCGCTGGAGGCGCGGATGAGTGACGATCACGGCCGCGGCGACCGCGACGACGCGGCGGCGCGGCCGCCCCTGCGCTTGCGCCGGCGGCGCGGGCGCAGGCCGGGGTCTCCGGCCGGCGCGCGCAGCATGATCGAGCGCTTCGGCACCAGGATGGCGCGGCGGTCATTGCTGCGCGCCGCCTCGGTGAGCGCCTTCAGTTCGCCGCGCAGATCCGGGTCACGGAACGCGATCCCCGGCGCGGTGATCAGCGTCAGGGCAGTCGCGCCGTGCACCGACAGGGCGCGCACGCCCGCCACGTTCGGCGCATGGCAGAGAGCCAGGCGTTCGACATAGGAATCGGGACCGATCGTGCGCATGCCGCGATCGCGGGCGATGCGGCCGAGCCGTTTCATGAGCGCGTGGCCCTCGCCGCTCAGCCTGCGCTGGCGCTCGGGATGACGAATGGACATCACAAGGTTCTCCGGTGAGCAGGTCCGAGCCTGCGTTCACGTCGGCGCCCGTCTGGCGCCCGGAGATCGTCGCGCCTTGAGCGGCGCACGTTGTTGAACCTGTCCGCCTCATTGGCGAGGACAGGTGACTTATATAGTTCGTCTCTTTAATAAAAGATGAATCGATCCTGAAGCCGCGTTCATGCGGGATATAGACTGCTATCCTGCTAAGGTATAGTTCAGAACGCAAGCATCAGGATTTGCAGTCGCTAAAGACAGGAATAGCTATACTGATTTTGAGGGAGCGTCAGGTCGTTTCCTGATCGCGCGTCGCGCCATCCTCGAGCAGCAGGCTGGCGGCGACGCCCAGGGCGGCCGCGATCTTGTGGAGCACATCGAGCGACACGTTGCGCCGACGGCGCTCGACCGCGGACATGTAAGTCCGGTGCACGTCGGCGCGATGCGCGAGCTCGTCCTGACTGAAGCCGCGTTCGGCGCGCAGCTCTTTGACGTTGCGCGCCAGGATCTCTCGCAAAGGGCTCGGCGGGGTGCGTTTCACCCGGCGAGCCGATCGGAATGATCGCCTATAAGGCGACAGCCACAAAGTCACCTGGCGTGATTTTCTCTTGCGCCCGCGCGCCAATTCCTGGCGTCACGAGGCGACGGCGGGGGCACGAGGCGGCGTTCATCGCCGCCCCGCCTTCGGTCGCTTCGCGAGCTGGAAACGACCGTGGAGAAGCGTTGCAGAGCAGTTGACGCACAACCGCGTTGTTCGTTTTATGTTCTGGATTCCGTCGTGCGCCTGCGCGACCTGACCGCAATCCGCGCCAATGCGATTGCGGGAACCGGACATGCTATCCTTGACCAGCTTTCGTTTCCTGCACGCCGCCGACGTTCATCTCGATAGTCCGCTGCACGGCCTGTCGCGCTACGAGGGACTTCCGGCCGACGAAATCAGGGCCGCGACCAGGGCCGCGTTCGACAACCTCGTCGGCCACGCCATCGCCGAGGCCGTCGATTTCGTTCTCATCGCCGGTGACCTGTTTGACGGCGAATGGCGGGACATGAGCACCGGGCTCTATCTGGCGCGCGCGCTCGGCCGTCTCGATCAAGCCGGCGTCGCGGTGTTCATTCTGGCCGGCAATCACGATGCGACCTCCGTGATCACGCGCAACGTGCCCTGGCCGCCGAACGTCAGGCAGTTCGGCAGCCGTGAACCCGAGACCCACAGACTGGATGAGCTGGGCGTCGCCATTCACGGCCAGAGCTTCGCGACCGCCGCCGTGACCGCAAACCTCGCCGCCGGCTATCCGGCCGCAGAGTCCCACATGTTCAACATCGGGATGCTGCACACGGCGCTGGCGGGGCGGCGCGGCCATGCCGCCTATGCGCCCTGCAGCGTCGAGGACCTTTCAGCCAAGGGCTACGACTACTGGGCGCTTGGTCATGTGCATGAGCATGAGATCGTCAGCCGCGAGCCTTGGATCGTTTTCCCGGGCGCAGTCCAGGGGCGCACGATCCGAGAGACCGGCCCCAAGGGCGCGGTCGTGGTCACGGTGACGGATCGTGAAATCCGCGCGGTCGAGCATGTGCCGTTCGACGTCGTGCGCTGGACCTCGGTCGAGCTCGACTGCGGCGGCGCGTCATTCGACGATTTCGCCGCGCTGGCGAGAGCGGCCCTCAGGGACGCGAAGGCGGCCGACGTCTCGGGAGGGCCGCTGATCGTCCGGCTCACGCTTGTCGGAGCGACCTCCGCCGCCGGCGCCTACCACGATGCTGCGGAGCAACTGCGGAACGATGCGCGCGCGATCGCCGCGTCCTTGTCCCCGGACCTCTTCGTCGAGAAGGTCCGGGTTGCGGTCACGGCGCCGGCGACGGCGCAGGTCGTCACGTCCGGGGACCTGTCCGCGCTGATCGACGAAGCGGCGTCTGACGCCGCGCTCGTCGCAGTCCTGCAAGCCGACCTCGACCGCTTTCTCGGGATCGTTGAGGGCGCCGCGGGACCGGCGGAAGACGGAGCGCTACGCCGCGCCGCCGCTGGCGGCGATTGGCCCACAATCGTGCGGACGGCCTCGCTCGCCCTTCGCGCCCGGCTCGCCGAGAGGGCCTGAGCATGCGTTTTGCGAAGCTGGCGCTGGAGCGCTACGGACGTTTCGACGGCTGCGAGCTTTCCTTCCGGTCCGGCGATCCCGATCTGCACATCATCTACGGCGGCAACGAAGCCGGAAAATCCACCTCGCTCGCCGCGATCTCCGACCTCCTGTTCGGGTTTCCCGGGCGCTCGCCCTACAATTTCGTGTTCGACAACGCGCTGTTGCGGGTCGGCGCGGAGCTGGAGGAGGACGCCGCCAGGCTCGCCTGCCGCCGCAGGAAGGGCAATGTCGGCACGCTGCTCGACGCTCAGGACCAAGCGATCGACGAGGCTCCGCTTCTCGCGATGCTCCGCGGCTACACGCGCGATACGTTCCGCTTGTCGTTCAGCCTCAACCAGGTCGGGCTCCGCGAGGGCGGTCGCGCCATCGTCGAGGGAAGCAACGACCTCGGGCGCACCCTGTTCGCTGCAGGATCCGGCCTGACGGGCGTCTCCGACAAACTCGCAGCGCTCGACGGTGAGATCGACGCGATATGGGGACCGCACGCCAGCAACAAGCGGTCTTTTACCCAGGCGCATCGCGAACTGACCGAACGCAGCCGCGCGGCGCGCGATGATGCGCTGAAACCGCGCGTCTGGCTCGACGCGAAGGCTGCGGTCGAGCGCGCCGGTCAAGCGCTCGAGGACGCCAGAAAACGGTCTGCCGCCGTGCTGGAGGAATTGAGCGCCGCGCAGCGCGTCCGGAGACTCGCGCCGCTTGTGCGCCTGCGCGCCGAAAAGGCAGCCCAGCTCGCCGACCAGGCCGATGTGGTCGAGATCGAGCCGTCGCGCGCCGAGGCTGCGGAGACCGCCATCAGCGAAGCGGGGATCGCCGAACGCGCGAAAGCGACGGCTGAGCGCCTGCGCGACGAGGCCAAGGGGCGTATCCAGTCGACCGAGGCGGACCCGACGATCCTGGAGGACGCCGAGGCCTTGGACCGGCTGGTCGAGGGCGCCGGAGCGAGCGAGAAAGCAGCGTTCGATCTGGTGCGCCTTAAGGCTGAGCAGGACGGTCTTGCGGAGGACATTGAGACGCTGCGTCGCGAGGCGGGCGCGAACGCGGACGCCCAGCCGACGCGTGCGGCCGCCGCCTCCTTGCGTGATCTATCCCGCCGACATGGCGAACTGACCTCGGCGCTCGGCGAACTCGCCGAGACGCGCCGCACGCTCGAGGAGCGTCGCGAGAGCGCGCTGCTTCGCCTGAAGGCCGCAGACGCGGGCGACGCGCCGCAGGCTCTGCTGACGGCCGTCGACGCCGCGCGCGCCTTCGGCGCGGACGCAGACGAGCGATGCGACGCCGCAGCGTCAGCGGCGACCGCGTGCGAATCCGCCTTGCCGGCGCTGATCGCCAGACTTGCGCCCTGGCGGGGCGAGGTCGACGCGCTCCTCAGGCTTCCGGTGCTGACCGCGGACGAGATCGATCGCGCGAAATCCGCTTTGGCTGAGTTCGAGGGGCAGCGTCAGCGGGAGCTCGCCGAAGCCCGTCGCCTTGACGACGAGGCCGCCACCTTCGAGCTCGAGGCCGCCGGTCTCGAGGCCGGCCACGCCATTTCGGGAGAGGACATCGAGCTGGCGCGATCGGACCGATCCGCCCATTGGGCGCCGCTGCGCGATCACATGCTGACAGGCGCCGCCATCCCGGATCCGGCCCAGGCCGTCGAGGCGTTCGAGCTTACCGTCGCCCGGGCTGATGAGCGATCCGACAGCCGGTTCGCCGTGGCGGAGGCGTCGAGCCGCCTGGCGCTCAGCCGTCAACATCGTAGCGATCGGGAGCTGAAGGCGCGGCAGGCCGAACGGCGCGCCGGCCTGGCGGCGGAAGAGCTCGCAAAGGCGCGTGGCGAATGGCGCAAGCGCCTCGTCGACGCCGGACTCCCCGATCTTGATCCGACCCAGCTCGCCGGCTGGCAGGAGAACCGGGTCTTGGTCGAGGCGAAACAGGTTGAACTGGAAGCTCTCCGCGACGAGGCGAATGTTCTCGACCGTCGCCGGCGAACCATGATTGACGGGCTCAAGGCGGTGATAGGAGACGCGGAACCCGCGCCTGGCGCGGCGCTGGCGCCGATTCTCGCGATCGGCGAGCGATTGAGGACGCAGTCGGAAAACGTCGTCAGGCAGCGCGCGCTGGATCAGAAAGAGCTCGACCAGGCCGATCTCGATCTCGCGGCGCTGACGCGACGCAGCCAACCGCAGCAGCAGGCGCTCGAGGCGAACGACGGCGCCTGGCGCGAGACCCTTAAGGCGTCAGGCCTGTCGCTCGAGCGTGCGACGGCGGCCGTCGTGCTCGACCTGCTGGACAGTCTCAGGGAGGCCGTCGAAGCGCACGCTAAGCTCGGGCGCCGCATCGAAGGCATCAAGCGCGACGCCGGCGATCATGCCGAGAGGATCGAGGCGCTCGCCAAACGGCACAGCGTTCCGGGCGACGACGCCGTCGCGACCTTGCGGACGTTGAGAGCGCGGCTGACGCTTGCGCGCGAGCGGGATGCGATCGTGCGCACGCTGGCCGACGAGGTGGCGCGGCGCGAAAAGGAAGCGTTGGAGGCCGACGCCTCCTTGCAGGCGGCCGACGCTGCGCTGGTCGCGCTCATGACGGAGACCGGGGCGGCCGATCGCGCCGCGCTCACGACGGCGATCGAGCGGTCCCGAGCGAAGCGGGACGTCAGGCTCGCTCACGCCGAAACCGAAACCCGCATCATCTCCGAGGGCGACGGGTTCTCGCTCGGCGACCTGGTCGCTGCGGTCGATGCGTCCGATCCGGATCAGATCGCCGGGCGGGTCGCCGCGCTCGAGGCGGCGCATGCCGAGATCAGCGCCGAGGTCGCCGAGCGCGGCGAAGAGCATGGCGCCGCGCGGCGCGCCTTCGAGGATATTGACGCCGGCGACGCGTCCGCTGCGGACGCCGCCGCGGACGCCGAGCAGGCCCGTGCGGAACTCGACGTTCTCGCGGAACACTACATCCTGAAGCGCTCCGAGGCGCTGATCCTGCGGTGGGCGATCGAGAAATATCGCGAACAGTTTCAGGACCCGCTGCTGACGCGCGCAAGTGATCTGTTCTCGACGCTGACGGTGGGCGCTCATCTTGGCCTTCGCATCGATACGGAAGCAGAGACGCCGAGGCTTCTCGGCTTGCTGAAAGACGGCCGAAGCGCGGTCAGGGTCGACGACATGAGCGAGGGTGCCGCCGATCAGCTGTTTCTCGCGCTTCGGGTCGCCGCGGTCGAGCAATCCGTCGCGGCCGGCGTCCGGCTGCCGTTTCTCGCAGACGATCTGTTCGTGAATTTCGACAATGAACGTGCGGCGGCCGGCTTCCAGGTTCTGGCCGAGCTCGCGAAGACGACCCAAGTGCTGTTTTTCACGCACCATCCGCATCTGGTCGAGATCGCCAAGTCCGTGGTCGGCGCGGACGCCCATTCGGAGTGCGCGCTGACATGACGGCGGGCGTTTCGTTCGTGCCGCTACGAAGGTTCAGAGCGTAACGCCGCGGCGGATCCAGTCGCGCAACGCCTCGTCGGCGGAAGGCCCGTCCGAAAGGCGCACGCCCTGTTCGAGAGAGCGCCCGGTGCGTCGGTCGACGAGCACCGGGTCGACCCGGTCGCCGGTCTCGAGATCGGCGAGTTCGATCAGCGCGCCGTCGGGCGCATAATGCCGGTTTCCCCACGCCAGAAGCGCCACCAGGACCGGCCGCAGGTCTCGGCCCTTGTCGGTGAGGAGATACTCGTAGCGGTTCGGACGGCTGCTATAGGCGCATCTCGCCAGTATGCCCTCGTCGACCAGCGCCGCGAGACGTCGCGTCAGCGTGTTGCTCGCAATGCCGAGGCTGGTCTGGAAATCGTCGTAGCGCGACACGCCATAAAACGCGTCGCGAAGGATCAGAAGGCTCCACCATTCGCCGACCCGGTCGAGGCCTTTGGCGATCGGACATGGCATGTCGCGCAGCGGAGTCTGCTTCATAAGCCATCCTCAGCAGAGGGTCCGAAATCTGCGCTGCGCGCGCGAAAATCGGCCCGTCCCGTCATGGCGACGCCGGTCCGCACGGCGTCGTAGCGGCATTGACCTTACATCCCCAACGCGGACGGCGACAACGCGACCGACGATCCCACCGTCGGCGGCGTCGCCCGCTGGACAAGCGGCACCCATAATGCAAGCTCGTTCTTGCGGGACTTTTAATCCGTGAATTTCGAGATCCGCGCGTCGACGCTGTCCCTGGTCGTGCCTGCGATCAGCGAGAACGCCTGAAGAGCCGCGGACGGAGGGAGCGTCAGCATGCGCGTGCTTATTGCGTTGTCGGGCCCTGTCGGCGTCGGCAAGACGAGCTTTTACGAGGTGTTGAAGCAGCGCTTCGGCGCGCAGCGTCTGTCGACGCGGGAATTGCTGCTGGCGACCGGTGCGAAAAGCGAGCGGGAAGATCTTCAGGAGGCCGGCGAGCGCCTCGACCGCGAGACCGACGGCCAGTGGGTGGCGGACGCGCTCGCGAAGCAGCTGACCGAGGACGGTCCTGACGTCGTCGTGGTCGACTCGATCCGGATCAAGAAGCAGATCGATCATATTCGCCGCGCGTTTAGCGGCCGGTTTCGGGTCTGGCACGTCTTCATCGACGCCGACGACGACATTCTGCGCGCGCGCTACGCGGAGCGCGACAGCCCGATCGGCGAGTTCGCCGACTACGATGATCTGAAGCGGAGCGCCACCGAGCGCGAGATCCGGTCGCTCAAGGAGGTGGCCGACCGCGTCGTCGACGCGTCGCGCTGCGAGCCCGACTCTGTCGCGGCCCAGGCGGTCGCGGGTCTCGGCCTGTTTCCGCTGGAGGTCGAGCGACTCGTCGACGTCGCCGTCGGCGGCCAATATGGCAGCGAGGGCAAGGGCCACGTCTGCAGCTACCTCGCCCCGAGCTACGACATGCTGGTGCGCGTCGGCGGACCGAACGCCGGGCACTGGGCGGCCTTGCCCGAGAAGATCAAGTACATCCAGCTGCCCTCCGGCACGGCCGCCAATCCGAAGGCGGACATCGTCATCGGCGCCGGCGCCACGCTCTACCTGCCGCAGGTGCTGGAGGAGATCGGCAAGCTCGGTCTGACCGGCGCCAGGCTGTCGATCGATCCTCAGGCGATGATCATCGAGGACGCCGACCGAGACTACGAGTTCGAGCGAGGAGACAGGATCGGGTCGACCAAGCAGGGCGTCGGCGCGGCTACCGCGCGGAAGATTCTCGGGCGGTTCGATCCGAGCCCCCTCGGCATCCCGGTCCGGCTGGCCCGCGACGTCAGCGAGCTCAAGGACTTCGTGCGGCCCGCGATCCCGTTGTTCGAGTTGGCGTTCGCCAAGGGCAAGAAGGTCTTTCTGGAGGGCACGCAGGGCACCGACCTCAGCCTGCATCACGGCGTCTGCCCGAGCGAGGACGGTCCGATCGCGCAAGGCGCATGGCCGAACGTGACGTCGCGCGACACGACCGCCGCGGGCTGCCTCGCCGACGCCGGCATCGCGCCCGGCCGGGTCCGCAAGGTGATCATGGTCACCCGGACCTACCCGATCCGCGTCGGCGGCACGTCCGGTCCGATCGCCCGGCCGATCGAGTACAAGGTGATCTCGGACCGCAGCGGCGTGCCGGAGAAAGACATCGCCAAAACCGAGAAGGGCACCGTCTCCAGGAATCCGCGCCGCATGGCGCAATTCGACTGGGAGCAGGTGCGTCGGGCGGCTTCGCTCAATGGCGCGACCGACATCGCCCTGTCGTTCGCCGACTACATCAGCATCGAGAACCAGAAGGCGCGGCAGTACGAGGATCTAACGGAGGAGACCCGCCGCTTTATCGAGGGCGTCGAGCGCGTGACGAACGCGCCGGTTTCATTGATCTCGACCCGCTTCGAGAAGCGCGGAATCATCGACCGGAGGCGCTGGCGATGACCGTCGACGAGCTCCTCGCGGCTTATCCGCGTCTCTGGCACATGGCGATGGACGGAAGCTGGCCGTCGATCAAAAAGCACGGCCTGCTCAGCACGAGCGCGCTGCTCGATCTCTACGGCTATTCCGGCGAGAAACGCCACGCCATCGAGGCGAAGCATCGCCCGGAGTCGATTCCGATCGCGGCCGACGGGCTGCCCGGCGCGATGGTGCGTGACCAGAAGCCGATGTCGGACAGCGCGCTCGAAAAATGCCTGCTCGACGGGATGACGCCCGAGGACTGGTACCGCACGCTCAACAAGAAGTGCTTCTTCTGGCTGTCGGGCAAGCGCCTGCAGCGGTTGCTCCACGCCAAGGCGTATCGCGCCGATCCGCAGGTCGTGCTGACGATCGACACGGCGAGCCTGGTGAAGGCCAACGAGCAGAACGTCCTGCTTTGCCCCTACAACAGCGGGTCGACCATCATGAACCCGGTGAAACGGGGAGAGGGCACGTTCAGGACGGTCGCCGACTACGATTACGCCACCTGGAAAAAGGCTCGTGGCAAGCAGGACGCGGTCGTCGAGCTCGTCATTACCGGCGGCGTGCCGGACATCCGCGACCATGTGCTCGCCGTCCACCGCGTGCACGAGGAGAAGGCCAAGCTGATCTGGCGCAGGCCCGGCTCATCCGAGGACGAGGGTCCCTACCTGCCGGCCTGATCCGGTCAGCCGACCACGATGCGGGCGGGCTTGCCGGCTTTGCGGACGACGTCCGCGATATGGCTCGTCAGGCCGACATTGCCGACGAGCTGAAGGCCAGCGCCGGGACCGAGCGTCCGCAAGGCGGCCCGAAGCTTCTCGAGGCCGTTGCGCGCGTCGAAGCGAACCCAGTCCTCGGCGTCGCCCGGCACCAGCACCTTTGAGGTGCTGCGTGTCGCGCCGAGGTGCAGCTGGACGATCCAGACCCGGTCGCCGTCGTGGACCCATTCGAAACGGACCGACCCAAGCGCGTCCTCGAGCCGCCGGTGAGCGGCCTTGACGGCGTCGACGATCGTCGCCGGCAGGAGCTCCGGCGCGTTCACGCCGAGCATGAACAGGTCGCCTTCGCCCTCGCGGCCTTCCACCGCGAGCGACCCGTCGCCGGTGACGATGGCGGCGCCGGAGTAGCGCGCCGGGACCGCCGCCTGGCAGAGCACCGAACGGATGGCGTCGCCGGTCTTGTCTTCGGCGGCGAGCAAGGCGAAGGGGTCGATCCAGCCCTTCACCGTCGTGTAAAGCCCGGGCTCGGGTTCGCGCGGACAGGTCCGCGTCCAGACCTCACGGCTTGCGGTCGCCAGGCCGAAGCTGAACGGGGCCACGCGCCGCCCGATCACGGTCGTCCGCGGCGTCGGAAGCCCGACCAGATACGCCATCAGCAAGCCGTAGGCCTTGTCTCCGAGATGCCGGCTGAAATTGTTCGGCCAGGTGAGCGCGGGCCGGTGCTGCTCCGGCCCGATCTGCTCATGCTCCCAGAGCAGCGTATGTGTCTGGCGCCATCCGCGCGGCCGCGGATGGACGCTGAATTCGAGCCGCGCGCCGTGGGTCTCGCCGAGTTCGGGCCTGAACCCGTAGACCGTCTCGAGCATCGACAGACCGAGATGCAAGGGCAGCGACGCGACGCCGTCCTTCTCCACGCAACGCGGCGTGTCGTCGGGCGAGAACTCGATGACGCCGCCCTGCGCGACGCCTGACACGCCGCCGTCCTTAACGTCGACGGTCTCGTTCGCGATGACGAACAGGCCGTCGCCTGACAGCCGGTCGAGCGCGTTGACCGCATCGTCGACATTGGTGATGCCGTAGACGAACTCGCGGCTGCGCGGATCGTCGGGACTGAAGCTCCTGAGGTTGATCGACGCCTCGGGGCTGCGCATCAGCAGCGTCTCGAGCGCGAGCCGCTCGGACAGGAACGGGTCGTTGGGCGCGTGGCCTGCGACCCTGCTGAATTCCTGGCGGGTCCTGCCGCCGTCCGGCGAGAAGCTCACGAACTGCGCGACGTTGCCGGTCTCGGCCAGCCGGTCAAGCGAGCGGTCCTTGCGGATTTTCGGCGTCTGGAGCTGCGTCGTCACGACGGCAGCGTCGGCCTCCCGCGGATCGGCGACAAGCCTCAAATACGATGCGTTACGCAAAGCGGGCATGCTTCCGGGCGGCCGAGGGGGCGTGCAGCTCGGCGTATCTCGCGAGGAACGCCTCTCGCGCTTCCGGCGGCGTCAGCAGCCGCACTTTGACCGGGGCGGGCTCGACGCCGTCGGTAAACGCCCACAGGGAGGTCTCGCGCGGCATGATCTGCTCCTGCTCGGCAGCGAGCACCCGCAGATCCGCAGCCTTCACCGCCTTCGGCATCGGGTTCGGCACGCCAAAACGGTCGAAGATCGCCGTCTCGACCCGGGCCTCGATGCGCTTGAAATCAGGCAGGAGCTGCTTCAGCGGCCGGGTGATGTCGCCGATGAACGCTTCGGCGGCGTCATGCATCAGGGCTGCATAGGAATGCTCGTGAGCGACCTCGCTCACCAGCAGGCTGTGCTCTGCAACGGAATAGAATCCGGAGCACTGGCCCGCATATCGACAAGTATTAGACAGTCCTGCTGCGATGTCCTCGATCGTGAAGTCGCTGCTTTCCGGGTCGAGAAAGTCGAACCATGCGCCGCTCTGCAGCATCATTCTTGGGCCGACGGCGATATTGACTGCAATCATCTCTACGCCCTCTGCCGTCTGGAGCTACTTGAACATCGGTTGGCGGTCTCTGCGCAAGGCCAGGAGTCGAGTTGTCCACGCTTCGCACATCGTCGCGTCGTCGCCATCGTCAAGCTTGACGCGATCCCGAAAACCATTGTTATTCACATCTTCGAATAACTCAAGGTGTAGTTTGGACGCGGTCAATCTCGAGCGGTTGTGGCGTGCGCTCGGTGAAAACCAGACGACTTTCGGCCGACGGCTCGAGATGTCGCAGCCGATGATTTCGCGCGCGCTCAAAGGCAAGAGCCGCTTGCGTGAGACCGCGTCGCGGCTGGCCTTCGAGCTGGCCGACACGCACGCGCCCGAGATCGCCCGCGACGCTCGTCTCCAGAAGCGGGCCGCAAAGGCTCTGGAGGTCTCAGAACCGTTCCGCCAGATCGTCCTGGCCGCGCTCGATCTTATTCATATAGACGAATAAGCGTAGATCTTGCGTGGACCCGGCAGTCGGCGCCGCCGCGCCCCGCCACTGGGCTGACGATGCGCGACTGAACAACGAGCCGAAGACGACAGCCCTAGCGGGCCTCGACGAGCTGCAAGGTCCGCTGATCTCGCTGGGCCTCGCAAAGCACGGCGATCGCTGTCGAGAACGGAATGTCTTCGCCGGCCGCGGCGAGCTCGAACAGAGTCATTGACGACCTGAACTTCAAATCGTCGGGCGACCCGAAGATCTCGTGGAGCGTGCGTCCCTCCACGCCGAGGACGGTCTGCGTGCAGCGGATCAGCCGGGGGCCGAGAACGGGATGCCCCAGATAGGCGCGCGCCTCGGCGATCGAACTCAGACCATAGAAGTGAGCGGCGGGAGACGCGCCGAGGCCGCGCAGCTGCGGGAACACGAACCACATCCAATGGCCCGTCTTGCGGCCGGCTTCGAGCTCGACGAGCGCGCGTTCGAACACGCCGTCTTGCGCCGAGGCGAAGCGGCTCAGGTCATAAGGATCCTCACCCATTTCGGCTTCTCCCGGCGGCCGGTCGTCCGGTCGCCCTGTCGGGCGCAGCGTCGGAAATCTCGACCCAGGCCGGCGCGTGATCGCTCGCTTTCTCGCGTCCGCGCGCTTCGCGGTCGACGCCCGCGCTCTCAAGACGGGCGGCGAGCGACGGACTGAGCAGAAGATGGTCGATCCTCAGCCCGGCGTTTCGCCCCCAGGCGTTCCGGAAATAGTCCCAGAAGGTGTAGATCCGCTCGTCCGGATGGAGCTTGCAGATCGCGTCGGTCCATCCCTGGGCGACGAGCCGGTGGAAGGCGTCGCGCGCCTCCGGCCGGTACAGCGCGTCGTCGACCCATCGCTCCGGCTTGTAGACGTCAAGCTCGCACGGCATGACGTTGAAGTCGCCGATCAGCGCCACAGGCAGGTCCGCCCGGATGAGCTCCGCCGCGTGTCGGTCGAGGCGATCGAACCAGTCGAGCTTGTAGTCGAATCTCGGACCGGGGGCCGGATTGCTGTTCGGCAGATAGAGGCACCCGATCAGCACGCCGTTCACCGCGGCCTCGATGTAGCGGCTTTGGTCGTCCTTGAGGCCGGGCAAGCCGTGGCGCGTCTCGATCGGATCGGCGTCTTGGGCCAGGATCGCGACGCCGTTCCAGCGGGCCTGTCCGAGCCAGACCGCGCCGTAGCCGGCGTCGCGGATCGCCGCTTCCGGAAACTTGTGCTGCGGCGCCTTCAGCTCCTGGAGACAGACGACGTCGGGCCTGGCCTCCTCCAGCCAGTCGAGGAGAACCGAAAGGCGCCCGTTGATTCCATTGACGTTGAACGTGGCGTGCTTCACCGGGTCCGACCAATCGAGGCGAAACGGCTGCGCCTCTCACGGATGGGTCATTTGGGGCGGGCCCCCGCCGAAGCCTGCTCGTCGGATAGAGAGCCGCGCGCTCCTCGGCCCCCTCTCAGTCGAGCTCAGCGACTTTCCCTCGAAACACCCAGTAGGAGTAGAACACGTAGGCCAAGATGACCGGAAGAATGCAGCTCAGCGCGAGCGCGACGATCGCCTGGGTCCGAGGCTCCGAGACGGACTGCTCGAGGGTGAGCACGCCGGGAATGGCGTCCGGCCACCATCGCTGCAGCTCTGCGACCTGGTCGCCGGTTTCGTCAGCCGCTTTCAGTCGCCGAACAAGACGGACCAGGACGAAGACTTCTTCCGTCATGCGATCGACGCCGGCGTCGGCGAGCTGAAGATTTTCCCGGTGGACGCCGGCACGGATTTCGTCGATGGCCCGCCAGCCCCGGCCGCAGGTCCCGATATCATCGACCAGATTGTTCGCGCTGTCGGCTCGCCGGGCCGACCAAATCCGTAGCCGCGATTCGAAAACTGCCGCATTCTCCACGAAGCCCCCGACGCAGAAGCGCTGAAGGGTCGGCCGCGCTCGTCGTCCAGTCCGCGACGCCAGGATGGGTCAGGGTGACGACCGCCATTCCGGTTGGGCTACGGTGGGTGCGACTTGTCCATTTGCGTTCGTTCTGTTCGACGAAGCGATCGACCTCGGCGATGGCGCCGATGCGCCGCCTGACGCGGCGACCGGCGCTGTCGCCGAGGCAAACGATGACCTTTGTGGACAGCCGTCGCAGCACGGTTTCATGAAATGGCCAGCAAAGATCCTCGAGCTCTTTCGCGCCTGCGCCAAGTCCTGTTTCGCGTCGCGATCGAACGAAGATGAGATTGCTGCTCGGAACCGTGCGTAGATCGGCGAGGTCATGAAAGAGGTGCTGCAGACGCTGCTGCAGGGGCGCATCGCCTGGCGCCCACCGCTTCCAAGCCTCGTCCTGATACGCCGACCACAGATCGGGCGCCTTGGTGGAGACGAAGCGGATGTTGTCCTGCACTGAGCACTCCCCCGGATCGGCGGGATCGCCGCCAGGGTTCAGTCCAAGAATGTAGATATCCGACGGCGCGCTGAACGCTGCCCGTCCCGCGTAAAACACTTTGCCACTTTCGCCCAATAGCGCGGTCGGCGTTGCAGCTACAAACTCTTCGAACGCCAAGCAAACTCTCCTATTGGCCATCGTGCACAGGCGCCATCGAGAAGCCAGAACTGGCCCTCAGGTCAGCAAAGCTCAACGCCCAACGCCCTCTTTTGCTCGCGCCGGGACGTCGCGCTTCGTTCGCGAGCGCTTGTTCGAAACGAACGTTGGCCAGGCTTTTCTTGAAACGCACCGGGACCAGATCGAATGGCGAAAGCGCCCGTCATCTTCATCAATATCGGCTGGATGGTTGAGTATGCCGGCATCTCGCCCGCGGATCCGACCGTCGGCGACTTCGGTTTCCTGAAGAGCAGTTCGATCGGTCATGAAACGTGGAACTTCGCGCCTCATCGGGGACGGGTTTACGGCTATATCCCACGGTCCGCGCGACCCAATCTCGAGAAGCTCGGCGGCGGAAAAAACGACGCGTCCATGGCGGGCGTCACGGTCGTCTGGATCGCCAAAAGTCCCCGGGATCACCAGAACTACATCGTAGGTTGGTACAAGAACGCCACCATTCTCGGCCGCTCCGACGACATCGTGCTGAAGCGCAAAGGCGGCATCGAAGTTGGCTACAAGATCCATGCTGCAAGCGACGACGCGACTTTGTTGACGCCCCCACGCAGGCAGTTCGTCATTCCGACCGCGAAGGTGAAGGGAAACCTTGGCCAGAGTCCGGTCTGGTACGGGGGAACGGACGCGTTTCGCGAAAAGGTCTTCGACTATGTCAAAGCCGGGGGGGCTTTTCCAAAGTCGAAGCCGTCCAACAAGGCGAACCGCAACAGGAACCTGGATCCGGAGGCGCGGAAAAAGATCGAACTGCTGGCCGTCAAGCATGCGACCGAGTTCTACGAGTCGGTGGCGGGCGGCGGTCACCATGTGAAGTCTGTAGAGGGCGACAATGTCGGCTGGGATCTGACCGTGACCGCTCCCACCGGCGCGGTTCTGAAAGTCGAGGTCAAAGGGCTATCGGGGTCGGACGTGGTGGTCGAGCTTACGCCGAACGAATATCGGATGATGCAGGCTCGCGAGCATCGGCAGGACTACGTCGTCTATATCGTGACGCAAGCGGACGCGCGCGATGCGAGGAGCCATGTGTTCCTGCACAACAAGGATTTGAGCAAGGGCCGCAAGCTGGTCTGGGCGTCCGCCGACGGTCGCAAGCTCAAGATAGACCGTCGGGTCGCAGCCCGGCTCTCCGCTGGACCGGCGCCGAGCCTGCCGTCCGGCTGACCGCCCTTCGGGCCGCCGATTGGTCTTCATCAGCCGCCAAGCAGAGCGATTTGCAGGATTGTCTTGTCGGCGCGCCGGCCCCTGGAGACAAGGCGCGGCGCGCTTATGCCAAACGGACTCCGTTCCGCGCACAGAGGTTGGGAATTGGCGAACGTTCAGAGACTGGCGGTGATCGGAGCAGGCGCCAAGGCGGCTGCGATTTGCGCCAAGGCCGCATGCATCCGCGATGAGACGCGCTTGCCGATCGAGGTGACCGTGTTTGAGCGTCACAGGCCTGGCGCGAACTGGACCGGGGATCACGGCTATTCCGATGGCGCGCAGAGGCTCTGCACGCCGGCTGAGCGCGATATCGGCTTTCCCTACGACCCCGCGTCTTACGGCGATGCGGTCAGCCGGGCGATGTACAGCCGCTATTCCTGGCTCGCTTACAAGGCGTCATCCGGAAGTTATGGAGACTGGGTCGATCGCGGTCGTCCGCGGCCGGGCCACAATGAGTTCGCCAACTATCTGGATGCCTGCATAAGGGCGTCCGGGTATCCGATCGTGCAGGGCGAGGTGGTCGGACTGACGCCCACAGGCTCCAAGTGGTCGATCGGCGTTAACGAACCTTCGGCGCGGCGCGTTCACGGCGAGTTCGACGGCGTGGTGGCGACTGGGCCTGGTCCGGCCGCGCCGAAATTCGATGTGGCTCCGGGAGCGGTCGTCTACGACAGCGTCGACTTCTGGAACCGGCTCGAGGATGCGCGGACCGCTTGCCTCGGCCAACCCGATGAGCCGGTGGTCATCGTCGGCTCTGGCGGAACGGCTGCTGCGACAGCGAGCTGGCTCGTCAGGGCTGACGTTCCGAACGAGATCATCATCCTGGGCGGGCAACCGGCGTTGTTTGCACGGACCGACAGCTTCTTCGAAAACCGCGCGTTTCGCGACCCTGACATCTGGGCAACGTTGAGCGAGGCGCATCGCCTGGCGTTCAGCGATCGTCTGACGCGTGGCGCAGTATGGGCCAACGTCGTGGACGATCTCAGCCGGTCAGACCGCGTCTTCTATCGGCCTGGCACGGTCAGCGCCGCGCGCGTGGCCGATTCAGGCGGGACATATGTCGAGTACGCCACATCCGCGACGCCGACCGCCGTCAGCCAGGAGGCGGTTATCGTCGTCGACGCCAGCGGCTTTGACCTTGCGTGGTTCGCAGACCTCCTCCCGCCTGCGCTTTGCCGCCAAGTGCGTGACGACATCGGAGCGATGCGTTCGGGCATGGACGCCTCGACGGCGCTCCCGCTGGCTGGCGCGCCGAAACTTCATGCGCCGATGCTTTCGCAACTGATCAGTCCGTCTTTCGCTTCTCTCATCGCGCTGGGCGATATGTCGGATGCGATCCTGCTGCCTTACATCGAAGCCCTGATGGCTTGAAGTCAGCCTGTTCATATGTACATATGAATGCATCATTCAAAAGAGGCGCGCGATGGCTGATGCTCACGCCGAGAAAATGGCGCTACGGACCGTCTATCTTCCGCTTGAGCTCGATCAGCGGTTGAGAAGCATTGCGTTCACGCAGAAGAAAAGCAAAGGCGAGCTGATCCGCGACCTCATCGTCGATGGTCTCAAGAAACTTGACGAAAACGGCGTCCGCACGCTGGCCGAGCGGATGGATGCGCGCGCCGCGCAGCCCGATGTTGCGCCTGTCGCTGCCGAGCCTAAGCCGGTCGTTGCTGAGCTTAAAAGAAGGGTTCGGAGACGATACGCCGAGACTGTCGGCGAGGCCCTACTTGACCCTTGGCCCGCGTCGAAGCTTGAGCCTGCCCTCAGTCCGGGCGAAAAGTTCGTTCCAGGCCGGATCCCAAAAGCGAAACCTTTCCGACCATCCGCTGAGATGACGATCAAGGACGCGAGCGGCAAAATTATTGAGGAACGGCCATTGGCTGTCGCAGCGCCGAAGTTGACGGTCGGGAAGCACTACAAGGGCCGACCAAAGAGCGCCGGTGCGATCCCACGGAAGCGAAAGAATGACGTAGCCTGAAGCGCTTGCGCATTCCAGATCTGGTCTGCCCCCTGAGAAGTGGTCCTCCCTGATGTATGGCTTTTGGCCATTTGGAGGACCTTCTGATGCCGAGGAAGAGGCACGCGCCTGAAGAGATCGTCGCGAAGCTGCGGCAGGTTGAAGTGCTGACCGCACAGGGTCGACCGATGGCGGAAGCGATCCGTTCGATCGGCGTGACCGAAGTTACGTTCTATCGCTGGCGTACCGGGTATGGCGGGCTGAAGGGTGATCAGGTGAAGCGCCTGAAGGAGCTCGAGGCTGAGAACGCCCGGCTCCGACGAGCGGTGTCGGACCTGACGCTCGACAAGATGATCCTGGCTGAGGCGGCGCGGGGAAACTGATCAGCCCCGCCCGTCGTCGCGACTGCGTGGATCGGGTGATGGAGAAGCTCGGCGTCACGGAGCGCCGGGCCTGTCTGGTTCTCGGCCAACACCGATCGACACAACGCAAGATCCCGACCCGGCTTGACGACGAGGCGGCGCTGACCGCCGATATCGTGGCGCTGGCTGTCCAGTACGGCCGTTACGGCTACAGGCGGATCGCGGCTCTGCTGCGCTCCGCCGGCTGGGTCGTGAACCTGAAGCGGGTCGAGCGGATCTGGAGACGGGAGGGGCTGAAGGTCCCGGTGAAGCAGCCCAAGCGCGGGCGGCTCTGGTTCAACGACGGCTCATGCGTGCGGCTGCGGCCGGAGCGGCCGAACCACGTCTGGTCCTACGACTTTGTCGAGGATCGCACGCACGACGGCCGCAAGTTCGGGATGCTCAACGTGATCGACGAGTTCACGCGCGAATGCCTGACGATCCGGATCGGACGGAGGCTCCGGTCGACCGACGTGATCGACGTTCTGTCGGATCTGCTCATCCTGCGCGGCGCGCCGGGCCACATCAGGTCGGACAACGGTCCAGAGTTCGTCGCCAAAGCCGTCCGTGAATGGATCGCGGCCGTCGGCTCTCGGACCGCCTTCATCGAGCCAGGCAGTCCTTGGGAGAACGGCTACTGCGAGAGCTTCAACGCCCGTCTTCGGGACGAGCTTCTCAGCGGCGAGATCTTCTACTCGCTCGCCGAGGCCAAGGCCGTGATCGAAGGCTGGCGGCGGCATTACAACGCTGTTCGCCCGCACTCGGCGCTCGGCTACAGGCCGCCCGCGCCGGAGGTCGCGCTATGGCCGGCTGCGCAACCCCGCCCAGCTCCGCCGGCCACACCAACCGTCGCATCAGCGCCGCTCATGAACTAACATTGCAACCGGACCACTCGATGGGGGCCGGCCAAGCGTGACCTTCAATGACCTTCTGATGGCCGCTGGCTTAAGGCCACACGATGTCTGCGTGATCCGTCATCACACGTCTAAACCCGGCGCGCGCTACGCGACCTTGTTCGATCTTTGGCGGAACGACGCAAAGGGTTTTGCTCGATACCAGGCCACCCAGACGGCCGGCCGTAAGCTTTTTCGCGAGCGTCGCCTGTGGGCGGCATTCGTTTGCCCAGCTCCCAACGAGACGATGTTTGTCGGCTTGTTCGACGCAGAGCTATCGGCCACGCGCAAAGCCGACTGGCTCTGTGACTATCGGGGCGATGCGCCAGGTGGAGGCGAAGCAATCGACCTTTTTGCGACTGTGGCGATGATCCAGGCGGGACCACTCGTCACCGTCGGATCCGGCGCCCCGCCTGATGTCGGGGGGGGGGCCAGCTGCGACCTGGAAGGGCCGCCACTCGGCGCCACGAAGGACATTGGCCCACTGCTCGAAAGCGGGCCTTCGTCTTGCAACCAAGCCGCCGCTGCGGAGCCTGAGCCATCCCGGCGCACGCCCTTTGCGGACGAGAAACGTTCGCAGTCCGCCTATCGGAAGACCATGGCGTCGGCGATCCAGTCGATGAAGACGCGCAGCCGTGCGGAGAGCTGTCCTGCGCGGGGGTAGAGAACCGACACCGGCGTCGGAGAGGGCGGGTGCTCTTCGAGCAGCGGGATGAGTTCGCGGGAGGCGAAATGGCGCTCGAGCCGATAGCGCGGCGCCTGGATCAGCCCGAGCCCGGCGAGCGCTGCGGCCGTGTAGGTTTCGGCGCCTGAGACCGTGACGCTGGAGCGCAGCATGACGGTGCGCAACTGACCACCGACCGTGAACTCGAGCGGCAGGATCGCGCCGGCGGCGGAGGAGCGGAAGCCGACCATGCGGTGGCCCGACAGCTCCTTCAGCGCGCGCGGGACGCCGCAGCGGTCGCAATAGGCGGCCGAGGCGCAGGTGACCTCCTCCAGCAGCCCGAGGCGGCGGACGATCATGTCGCTGTCCTGAAGGGTCCCGACCCGGATCACGCAGTCCACCCCCTCGCGCACCAGATCGACGAAGCGATCGCCTTCGCTGAAGTGGAGCTCGATGTCGGGATAGGCGGCGACGAACTCGGGCAGCCGCGGCATGAGGTGGTGGGACGCCAGCGTCCCATGCACGTCGACGCGCAGCATGCCCCTGGGCTTCGCGCCGGCGAACGCGCCTTCCGCGTCCTCGAGGTCCGCGATGAGCCGCAGGCAGCGCTCGTAGAACGCCTGGCCGTCGAGCGTCGGACTGACGTGCCGGGTGGTCCGCTGCAGCAGCCGCACGCCGAGGCGCGCCTCCATGGCCTTGATCGCCTCGGTCGCGGTCGCGCGCGGCACGCCGAGGTCCTCGGCCGCGCGGGTGAAGCTTCCTCGCTCGACGATCCGGGCGAAGACGCGCATGGCGTCGTAGCGATCCATTGTTCGAAAACTCGAATTATGATGCCAGCCTAGCCGGGATTATTCCAAACGACCAGCGGTCTACCTTCCCCGCATCGCCGCCGGACATGGCGGTCAGCGAAGGAGACCCAAGATGACGGACATTAAGCCGAACAAGGTCGCGATCGTGACCGGTTCGTCGCGCGGCATCGGCGCCGCGGTCGCCGAACGCCTCGCCCGGGACGGCTTCACGGTCGTGGTGAATTACGCCGGCGGCCACAAGGACGCCGAGACCGTCGTGGCTCGCATCAAGGCGGCCGGCGGCGACGCCGTGACCGTGCAGGCCGACGTCAGCGATCCCGCCGCCGTCAGACGCATGTTCGACGCGGCCGAAACCGCCTTCGGCGGCGTCGACGTGCTGGTCAACAACGCCGGCGTCATGGCGCTCAAGCCGATCGCCGACAGCGACGACGCGCTGTTCGACCGCCACGTCGCGATCAACCTGAAGGGGTCGTTCAACGCCATGCGCGAGGCCGCGCGGCGGCTGCGCGACGGCGGTCGCGTCGTGAACTTCTCGACGTCCGTGGTCGGGCTCAATCTCGAGACCTACGGCGTCTACGCCGCCACCAAGGCCGCGATCGAGACCATGACGGCCATCCTCGCCAAGGAGATGCGCGGCCGCGGGATCACCGTGAACGCCGTCGCGCCCGGGCCGACCGCCACCGCCCTGTTCCTCGACGGCAAGCCGCAGGACGTGATCGAGCGGATGGCCAAGATGAACCCGCTGGAGCGGCTCGGCGAGCCCGCCGACATCGCCGCGGCGGTCGCGTTCCTCGCCGGCCCCGACGGCGGCTGGGTCAACGGTCAGACGCTGCGGGCCAATGGCGGAATGGTCTGATCGCGAGCCTCGGCGGCCGGTCCCCGCGCCGGCCGCCGATCGCCTGACACGGCGAAACAACCACACCGGACAAGGGAGACAGACATGAGCAAGGTGATCCTGATCACCGGCGCATCCTCCGGCTTCGGCGCGCTCGCGGCGCGCCGGCTGGCCGACGCCGGCCACACGGTCTACGCCGCGATGCGCGCGACCCGCGCGCGGAACGCCGCCAAGGTCGACGAGGTCCGCGCCTATGCAGCCGAGCGTTCGGTCGCGCTGCGCGCCGTCGAACTCGACGTGCAGTCGCAGGAGTCCGCCGACGCGGCCGTCGCAGCGATAATCGGCGAAGCCGGTCGGATCGACGTCGTGGTCCACAATGCGGGCCACATGGTG
The DNA here is from genome assembly GCF_027922325.1 of Methylopila turkensis. Classification (GTDB taxonomy): domain Bacteria; phylum Pseudomonadota; class Alphaproteobacteria; order Rhizobiales; family Methylopilaceae; genus Methylopila; species Methylopila turkensis. The sequence continues at coordinate 523,717 of NZ_BSFL01000002.1, read as the reverse complement.
TTCGGACCGGCGGAAGCCTTCACGCCCGAGCAGTACGGCGCCCTGTACGACGTCAACGTCCTCGGGACCCAGCGCGTCAACCGCGCGGCGCTGCCGCATCTACGTCGGCAGGGCGAAGGCCTGCTCCTCTGGGTCGGATCGAGCAGCGCGCGCGGCGGCACGCCGCCTTACCTCGCGCCCTATTTCGCCGCCAAGGCCGCGATGGACTCGGTCGCGGTGTCCTATGCGGCGGAGCTGTCGCGCTACGGGATCGAGACCACGATCCTCGTGCCCGGCGCCTTCACCAAGGGCACCCAGCACTTCGCCAACGCCGGCGCGCCCGACGATCAGGAGCGCGCCGACGACTACGCGGCTGGCCCCTACAAAGGCGTCGCCGACCAGGTGATGACCCGGCTCGCGGCGCTCGAGCCCCCCGACGCCGACGTCGCGGACGTCGCGCGCGCCATGGTGGCCATCGTCGACGCGCCGCACGGCAAGCGCCCGTTCCGGGTGCATGTCGACCCCTCCCAGGACGGCGCGGAGGTCGTGTTCGCGGTCGGCGACCGGGTGCGGCGCGAGATGTTCCGCAACATCGGACTCGAAGACCTGCTGTCGCCCCGCGTCGCGCCCTGAAGCCCGCGCGCCAGACACCCTCAATCGGAACCTGAAAGGACCTCACAATGTCCGAACCCATGAACGACGCCGTCGTGGAGCGGCGTGCGGCGCCGGCCGCGTCCCTGATCTTCATTAGCGTCGCCGCGATTGTGGCGGCCTGCTCGGCCTTCGCATCCCTTACGATGGGCTTTGCGCCCTGGGCGATGTTCGTAGGCTGGGTCGCCTACTTCACGCGCCCGATCTCCGCGGCGGAGGGCCTCAAGACTGGCCTCTGCGTCTGGCTCGGGATCACGCTCGGCGCCGGCGCCGCGCTCGCTCTCGGCGCCCTGACCCCGACGCTTGGCCAAGCGTCCATCATACCCGTCGTGTTCGTGGCGGCGTCCATCGTGCTCGCCTTTCGGTCGACGCCTCCGTTCGAGAACGTGCTGGCCTGGTTCCTCGGCCTGATCACGTTCTTCGCCTCGCACCTCGCGCCGAGCCTTCTGTCGATCGCCGAGCTCTGCGCCGCCGCCAGCCTCGGCATCGCGGCCGGCTGGGCCGCCCAGCGCCTGCAGGCGAAAGTCTCGGGCGCCCATTGAGGACCGGGCCGCCGGAACCGGGTTCCGGCGGCCCGACTGCTCCTGAAGCGTCATGGGGATTCAGCGCATGCCGCCGCATGCGTTCGCATCGACGGATCGGTCCATGGCGGTCAGGCGCGAAGCGCCAAAAGCCGACCCTGAAGCCCTACGGCGAGCGGACATTCATTCAGCGCGCCGCGCTTGGTCGACGTTAGGCCGGCGGTTTCGAAAGCAGGGCCTTCATCTCATCAATGAAGCGCCGCACACGCACAGGCACGTGGCGCCGCGTCGGAAGCACCGCCCATATCGCGAGCGGTTCGGTCGCGGCGTCGCCGAGCGGCGCCGCCACAAGCCTTCCGTCGGCGAGGTCTTGCGCCACGTCCCAGTAGGTCAGCAGCGCAAAGCCCGCCCCCGCGTGGCACGCCGCCCGGACCGCGTCGACGCTGCTCGCCGACAGGCGGCCGACGACGCGTTTCGCGACCCGCCGTCCGGCCTGGACGAACACCCAGGCGTCCATGGCGTGAAGGGTCAGACAGACATGATCGTCGAGCTCGGCGAGCGTGCGCGGCGCTCCGTTCGCCTGGACGTGGCTCGGCGCAGCGCACAGGATCCGCGGATTGTCCGCGACCTTGATGGCGACCAGACCGGATTCCTGCAGCGTCGCGACGCGGATCGCGACGTCGATGCCGCCAGCGACGATGTCCACGATGCCGTCGCTCAAGGTCAGATCGACCGTGAGGAGCGGGTTCTCCGCCATGAGCCGCACGGCGAGCGGAACCACGATCGATCGGCCGATGAGGTTCGGGGCCGTGATCCGGAGGACGCCGCTGAGGCCCGCCTCCCGGCTCTCCGCGAAGGCCGCGGCCGCCGCCTCGCGCGCCTCCAGCATCGATTGCGCGAGCGGCAGGAACGTCTCTCCGTCGCTGGTCAGCGCGACGGAGCGGGTGGTGCGGTGGAACAGCCGGACGCCGAGCTCCTTTTCGAGCGTCGCGAGCCGTCGGCTGACCGCCATCGGCGACAGCCCGGCCTGCCTGCCGGCGCCCGACAGGCTTCCGGCTGACGCGATCGCGTGGAACAGAGCGACGTCGTCGAGGTCCATATCATATCACTGAACGATAAACTGCTTCTCGTCGAGCCGCGCTTCATGGCGGCGCGACGCCTGTCTATTTTCACCGCATGGAACTTGCCGTCCGAGCGTCGTCATCGAGGCGCGACGGACCCAAAGACATGGCGGGCGAAAGATGTCCAACGATACGTTCTTCACGGCAATCGATATAAACGGGCTGGCGCTCCGCAACCGGTTCGCGGTCGCGCCTATGACGCGCGTCAGCGCCACGGCCGACGGCGTCGCGACGGAGCGGATGCGGCGCTACTACGATCGCTTCGCGCGTGGCGGGTTCGGCCTCGTCATCACGGAGGGGCTCTACACCGACCGGGCTCACGCGCAGGGCTACCTGCACCAGCCGGGCCTCGCCGACGAGGAGCAGGCGCTCAGCTGGGCGCCGGTGGTCGAGACCGTGCGCCGCCATGGGGCGCGCATCGTCGCGCAGCTCATGCATGCCGGCGCGCTCAGCCAGGGCAACCGCTTCCGCCCGACCACCGTCGGCCCGTCGGCGATCCGGCCCAAGGGCGAGCAGATGGCGTTCTATCGCGGCGAGGGCCGATACCCCACGCCCTCCGAGATCACGGAAGAGCAGATCGCCGACGCCATCGAAGGGTTCGCCGCCTCGGCCGCCCGTGCCGTCGAGATATCGGGCTTCGACGCGATCGAGATTCACGGCGCGAACGGCTACCTGCTAGATCAGTTCCTGACCGACCACACCAACCGGCGGGCCGACCGCTGGGGCGGCGACACGCGGCGGCGGATGGAGCTGACCCTTGCGGTCTTCGGGGCCGTCCGCGAGCGGGTCGGCGCCGCCGTCGCGGTCGGGGTCCGGATCTCCCAGGGAAAGGTCAACGACTTCGCGCACAAATGGGCGGGCGGCGAGGCCGACGCCGAGACGATCTTCGGCGCGCTGAAGGACGCCGGCGCCGACTACATCCATGTCACCGAGCACGAGGCCTGGCGTCCCGCCTTCGAGGGCGGCGACGCGAGCCTCGCGGCGCTCGCCAGGCGCTACGCGCCGAACGTCGCGATCATCGCGAACGGCGGCCTGCACGACCTCGCACGCGCGGCGGACGTCATCGCCCAGGGCGCGGACCTCGTCTCGCTCGGCAAGGGCGCGCTCGCCAATCCCGACCTTCCGGTCCGGGCGCGCGAGGGACGCGCCGTCGAGGCTTTCGACCCCGCGATCCTTGGTCCCGTGGCGGACGTCAAGGATCGCGAGCTCGCCGCCTGAAGGCGGCTCATCATCATCCCGAGGAGACGATCATGCTGGAACGCGTCATCACCGAGCCCGACAACTACGCGCCCTACCTGCTGTCGCAGGGCATCCGCTTCAAAGATTTGCTGTTCATCTCGGGCCAGGCGGGCGCGGGCGACGACGGCAAGATCGTCGAGGGCGGCTTTCGGGCGCAGGGCGAACAGGCCTTCGCGAACCTCCGCCGCGCTCTGGAGGCCGGCGGATCGAGCCTCAAGGACGTGATCAAGGTGACCATCTTCGTCACCGACATGGGACAGTTTTCGGAAGTGGTCGAACTGCGACGGACGTTCTTTTCCGAGCCCTATCCGGCCGACACGATCGCGGAGGTCCGGGCGCTCTACGATCCGGCCGCGATGATCGAGATCGAGGCCATCGCAGCCGTCCGCACGTGACGCATGCGGCAGGTCGCTCCGAAGAAACCCGGCGGCGCGGTCCGCGCCAGAGGACGACGCCCGAGATGGCGTTGAGCGCCGGCTGTTCGGCTCTTAGGCGGTGGGTTGACCCCGCCGCCTAGCAGCCGAGCCCTCAGAACCTCGTTCCTGCCGCTGATGCGTCGCGAGATCGATGAACGCCCGCAGCGGCGACGGGACGTGGCGGCGGCCGGGGTAGTAGAGCATCAAGCCGGGGATGGAGGGGCACCAATCGTCGAGCGTCGCCACGAGACGACCGTCCGACAGGCGGTCCAGCGCGGCGAGCTCCGGGACGTAAGCCACGCCCTCTCCGGCCGCGGCCGCCTCGACCATCAGATCGTTGTCGTCGAGCGTCAGAACGCCGGGGACGTCGATCGCGATCTCTTCGCCATGTCGGCCGAACTCCCACCTGTAGCGCTTTCCGCTGGGCAGGCGCTGGCGGATGCAGCGATGCCGCGCGAGCGCAAGCGGCGTCTCCGGCTGGCCGTGTTCGGCGAAATAGCCCGGAGACGCCACCGCGACGAAGCGCGTCTCATCCAGAAGCTTCACGCCGATCATGTCCTGGGGAACGGCCTCGCCGAGCCGAACTCCGGCGTCGAAGCCGTGCTCCACGATGTCGATCAGGCGGCCTTCCGAGACGAGATCGACCTCGACATCGGGGAAGCGCGCCAGATACTCAGGTACGAGACGCCGCATAAGGAACCGCGCCGCGACTTTGCCTGCGTTGATGCGAAGCGACCCGCTCGGCTTTCCGCGAGCTTCCGCCACGACGTCGAACGCGGCGTCGAGATCGTCCAGCGCCGGCCTCAGCCGCGCCAGCAGCCGCGCCCCTGCATCGGTCGTCGACACGCTCCGCGTCGTGCGGTGAAGCAAACGGACGCCGAGCTTCAGCTCAAGCTCACGGAGCGCGTGGCTCAAGGCCGATCGCGAGACGCCGAGCCGCTCGGCCGCTTTTCGAAAACTGCGATTGTCGGCGACAGCGACGAACGCTTCGAGGTCGTTGAGGCTGGGCCTTTGCATTGGTGACCGCTCCTCACGAGGTCATGCCGGATTGCGATGATTATCGCGCCAGAGGGCATCGTCCATATGGGCTGGAGGAACAGGCTGCAGGAGCGATCATGAGCGAGCCCGAAACTTCGGCCACACCCATGGCCGGCGACGCGACGACGGTGCGCCCAGGCGGATCGTCCGGGCCGAACCGACGGCAGGCGGTCCAGATGGGCATGGTTCTCGGCTTGATCGGGGCGCCGACCGTGGCGTTCGGCGAATCCGCGGACGCCGCCGCCGGCGCGCCCCGGCCCATGTCGCAAAGCCGGTTCGCGGCCGGCCTGATCCGCATCGGCGAAGACGCGATCGCGCGTGAGAACGACGCTGCGCTCGACGCCTATTTCGCGCCGGACTTCGTCATCCATAGCCCCGGCGGAGACCTGCCCTACGGCGAACTCAAGGCCTATTTCGCGGCGCTTCGGGCGGCGTTCGCCGATCTCAGGATCAGGCGGGCCGCGATCGTCGGCGAAGGACGCTATCTGGCGTCCCGGACGATGTTTTCCGGAACCTTCACGGCGACGTTCAGCCGTTCGCCGGTCGGGCCGCTGCGGCCCCACGGCCGGCATGTCGAGTGGGAGGTGATGAACCTCTTCCGCTACGACGAGCAGGATCGCCTGGCCGAGGAATGGGTGAGCTACGACGTCCGATCGCTTCTGCAGAAGCTGGGCGCCGCCTGATCGTCCCCTGCGGTCTCGTCCGCCATCCCTCGCATCGAGACGCCTCAGCCAGCGAGCCGAGCGCGTCGCCACCCGAGAGCCCCAATGAGCAAAACATGGTTCATCACCGGAGCCTCCTCCGGTATTGGCAGGATCGCGACCGAGCGGCTGCTCGTCCGCGGCGACCGCGTGGTCGCCACGGTCAGGCGCGTGGACGCGCTGTCTGAGCTTGAGCGCGCCCACGGCGACCGTCTCACGACGCTGCGCCTCGATCTCACCGACAAAGCCGCCGTCTCCTCGACGATCGACGACGCGTTCGCCCGCGCGGGACGGATCGACGTCGTCGTCAGCAACGCCGGCTACGGCCTGTTCGGCGCGGCCGAAGAGGTGACGAGCGAGCAGATCGACCGTCAGATTGCGACCAACCTGATGGGCCCGATCGAGCTCATCCGAAGCGCGATCCCGCACCTGCGCCGCCAAGGCGGCGGCCGTATCGTTCAGGTGTCGTCGGAAGGCGGCCAGATCGCCTACCCGAATTTCAGCCTCTACCACGCCACCAAATGGGGCGTGGAAGGCTTCATCGAAGCCGTCGCTCAGGAAGTGCGCCCGTTCGGGATCGACTTCATCATCGCCGAACCAGGTCCCACGGCGACGAACTTCGGCGCCGGGCTCGACCGCGCGTCCGAGATGACCGTCTACGACGACACGCCGGCCGGGGCGGTTCGGCGCGCCATCGCGGACGGCAGCTTCGTCGTCAGGGGCGATGCGGCGCGCACGGTGGACGCGATCATCGCAGCCGCCGACATGGCGACGCCTCCCTTCCGTCTGGTTCTCGGCGGCTCGGCCTATGAGGCCATCACCGCCGCGCTGGAAAAGCGTCTTGCCGAGGCGAGAGGGCAGCGCAGCGTGGCGTATTCCGCCGATCGGGACACGAGCGCCGTCGACGCTTGATCCTTGCGCCTTTCATCGGAACTGGATTCCGATCAGCGCGATCGACAGCGTCAGCGCGACGCCCGGCGCGACGCTCCACCGCCGCGGCAAGGACCGCCGCGGGCAGGCGCCTGCCTAGCCCCCACGGTCATTTCCAAGCCGCTTCGCCTCTCGATGGCGGACGTGTGCGGCTGTCTGACGGATGTTCAGGGTAGCTGGACAGGTCGGGCGCCTTCGTCTCCCCCGCGAACAGCTTGGCGGCCAGATTGCGCACGGCTGGCCGGCTCGCGACACCCAACGCACCGTGCAGAAGGCGGATGCCGAGCCGGCTACGGGGATGCATCAGGCGGGGCGCGATCTTCGGCACGCCTTGGCCGTCCTCGACCATGGGGCGGATCGCGGCCTCATAGCGCTCCAGCGCGGCCGACACGTCGCCGTCGCGGTCGCGCTCTCCCGCCAGCACATAGGCTCCCGTCAACGCGAGCGTCGTGCCGACGCCGGCGAGCGGCGTCGCGCACCACGCCGCGTCGCCCGTCAGCACCACGCGACCCTTCGACCAGCGCTTCATCCGGACCTGGCGCAAGACGTCGAAGTAGAAGTCCTGCGTGCCGTCCATCCCTGCTAGGACACGCTCCGTCTGCCATCCTGCGTCCGCGAAGCGCTCACGCATGTAGGCCTTTTGCCGGTCCACATCCCACTCATGCTCTCCGTCCGGCGCCTGCTGAAGGGTCAGGCTGGCGCGCGTCGCGCCGTGATTGTCGGGACGCAACGAGATGCTCCGTCCCTTGGTCGCATTGCACCAGCGCCACATCCGATCGTCGTCCGGCGCGCGGGCGATGGTGAAGTAGGCGATGGTGAGATCCATCCAACGCGGATCGTTCTCGCCGGGAAACACGAGTTCGCGCGTCCGCGACCCGACGCCCTCGGCAACGACGACCAGATCGTAGCTTTCGGTCGCGCCGCCGGCGAAGGTGACGACGGCGCGGTCCGCCTCGTCCTCGATGCGCTCGATCCAATCGCCGAAGCGGAACGTCGCGTGCTCGCGCGCGGGTTCGTAAAGGAGACGCGCCAAGTCGCCGCGCAGGATCTCCAACTCGGCGGTTGGGCCGTCACCGGACAGCTCGTCGGTCAAGAACGCCGCCTTGACGGCGCCATTCCGATCGACCCATGCCGTTCCTTCCTCGCCCGTTCCCCGTTCCAGCGCGGCCTGCTCCAACCCCATGCGGCGCAGCACCTCGCGTCCGACGCCGCGTACGTCGATGTTCTGACCGCCGTCGCGGAACTCCGAGGCTCTCTCGACGACATCGACCGTGTGGCCCAGGCGACCGAGCCACCAGGCTGCGGTGGCGCCGGCGACGCTGGCTCCGGAAACGAGGATGCGGCGTGACATGACATGGACCTCTGCGGTCAAAGAATATCATATCTGATATAAATCGGATTAGGCTCGGTCAAGGTTGCCGATCAGCCTCTGAAGCAACGCGACAAGTTGGCCGACTTCCTCGGGCTCAAAACCCTGAAGCCCGCGAGCGTTGCCGTTGATCAGGGCCTCGCCGCCGATCCGGGCGGCGTCCCGCCCTGCGTCCGTCAGCTGCACCAGGGCCGCCCGTCGATCGTCCAGCGACGGCGCGCGGGCGATCAGTCCCATAGTCTCCAGCTTGTCGAGCATGGCCACCATGGCCGGCTGCCTGACGGCGGACGACCGGACGATGTCGCGTTGAAGAAGCGGCCCCTTCCACGACAGAAGCAGGAGCGGCCCGATCAAGGCCATCGTCAGGCCGTGCGGCTTAAGCGCCGCGTCCACTCCGCGATTGAAGGCGCGTGCGGCATGGTTGGCGAGGTATCCTGGGGCGATCGCCGCCTCCGGATGGATATCGTCCTCATCTTGCATAGTGTCTATCTGCGCAATTGCGACGGGCCTTGTCACCGCCCACACAGGGGAGCCCCGGACGCGGACCTGCGGAGACCAAGCCTAAGACGCTTGGGCGCTGGTCCTGCGCGGACGGCTTGGCGGGGGGCGGGCTCAGCGCGTGACGAATGCCTGATGGAAGGCGGCGTTCGAAACCGCGTTCTGCAGGCCCTTCAATGCGACGGGATCCCGAAATCGCCGTGACGCCTTGGCGAGCGTTTCAGAAGCGAGGGTCGCGTTCCCCGCCGGCAGCAGGAGAAGGCAGACGAGGCTCACCGGTCGCCCATCGATCGCTTCGAAGTCGATAGCCTTCCTGAGGCGGACCACGAAGCCGATCGGCTCGCGCAACGCGGCCAGCCGGGCGTGGGGAATCGCGGTTCCGTCGCCCATTCCCGTGGATCCCAGAGCTTCTCGGTCGAGAAGCGCTTGGACGCACTCTTTGGGGTCGACGCCGGCGACCCTGCACAGACGGACGCCCAAGTCGCGGATCAGTTCTGATTTCGAATTCGCCGGATAGTTGATGGAGGCGTGAGAAGCCGGGAAAGCATCGTGAAGCTGCATCGCTAGTCGGGCGCCCGAAGACGGTAGCCCACCCCTGTTTCTGTGAGGATGAACCGCGGGCGCTCCGGTTCGGCTTCGATCTTTTGCCGGAGCTGGGCGACATGAACGCGGAGGTTCTGCACTTCGAAAGAGCCCCCCCAGACTTCCCGTATGAGATATTCATGGGTGAGAGCCCGCCCGGCGTTCTGCACAAGCACCCGCAGAATCTCATATTCGCGAGGGGTGAGTTTCACGTCGCGATCGCCGAGTCTCACGACCCGCCGGACGAGATCGACCGAAAGATCGTCGAGCGTGAATATCGCGCGCTCGCCTCGGCTCTGCAGCCGATGGCGCAGCGCCACCCGCAGGCGCGCCATGAGTTCGGCCGCCCCGAAGGGTTTCGTCACGTAGTCGTCGGCGCCGAGCTCGAGCGCCTCTACGATGCCCGGCTCGTCGATCCTGCTCGACAGGATCACGACCGGGGTCAGGTCGCCGGCGGCGCGCCATTCCCGCAGCAGGTCTTGCCCGGCGATGTCGGGCAAGCCGAGATCCAGGATGATGAGGTCCGGCGCCGGCTTGCGAGCCCGCATCACGCGGGCTTCCGCCCCGTTCTGAGCCTCGATGACCTCAAAGCCCTGCGTCCCCAAGCCCGTGCGAAGGAGCTTTCGGATCGGCGGCTCGTCGTCGACCACGAGAACCCGGATCGCAGGCGCGCTCATTGCAGGGCTCCGGTCGTAATCTCCCCCGGCAGCGAGATCGCGAAGACGGCTCCATTGCGATCGCGCCGATTGCCGGCGGTGATGGAGCCGCCCATGGCCTCGATGAACCCTTTGCAGATCGCCAGGCCAAGGCCGGTGCCGGCGCGGACGCTGTCAGCCTTGGTCACGCGGTAGAATTTATCGAACACGCGATCAAGATCGCCCGGAGGAATCCCCGGGCCTTCATCCAGAACTTCGATCACGACGGCCCCACGACGTCCAGGCTCGGCTCGGATCGTGATCGTCGAGGCGTCCGCATATTTGGCGGCGTTGTCGAGAAGATTGAACAGAGCGTGGTCGAACAGGACCGCGTCGACCTTGACCATCGGAAGTTCCGCGGCGAGTTCGACGTCGACGTGTCTGTCGCCAAGCACCTGAGAGGCCCGCTTCAACGCGGCGCCCACGAGGTCGCTGACGTCGTGCGGTCCGATGTTGGGTTCGAGAGCCCCTGACTCGAGCCGCGTCATGTCCAGCAGGTTGGCGATGAAGCGATTGAGCCGCTCGGACTCGTCGCGGATCGTCAGCAGCAGCTCGTCGGTGGCGGTTTCGTCCAGGGCCGACCGGAAGTCGCGCAGCGTAGAGCTTGCGCCCATGATCGCGGCGAGCGGGGTCCGGAGGTCGTGGCTGATCGAGGTCAGCAGCGCCTGCCTGAGCCGGTCGGTCTCGGCGGCTCGCTCGGCGATCGCGATGTCGGCCACAAGGTTGACGCGCTCGATCGCGATCGCGGCCTGATCGGCGAGCGCGTCCATCAGGCGCTTCTGCTCGGGGTTGAGAAGGTCGCCGACCGTGTCGCGGTCGACGCCGACGACGCCGACCGGCCCACGCGCCGTTCTTAGCGGGAGGAACAGGCGCTTGGCCCCCGGCAGCGTATCCGCGCCGCGGCCGGCCGGAGTGTTGCTCTCGAACGTCCATTTGGCGGCCGCGAGGTCGGCTGCGTCCAGCACGTCCTCCGGCGGATAGCTCGCGCCGATCTCAAGCGGCCCGGCTGCGGACGGCAGAAGCAGCACGACGCGCAGGTTCAGCATCGAGGCGATCTGGTAAGCGGTCGCCCAGAGAGCGTCGTCGAGCGTCGTCACCCCCGCGAGCTTGCGGCTGAAGCTGTAGAGCGCCTCGGTATTCTTCGCGCGCCGGCGCGCGGCGGAAGCCTGCCGGCTGACGAGCGCGGCCAGGTTCGACACGACGAGCGCCACGACGGTGAACAGCATCAGCGCCGCGACGTTCGTCGGATCGGCGATGGTGAACGTCCCGGTGGGGGGCAGGAAGAAGAAGTTGTAGCAGAGCGACCCAGCGGCGACCGCGACCAGCGAAGGCCAGAGCCCGAAGCGCACCGCCACGACGACGATGGCGGTCAGGAACAGGAGGTCGACCGTTTCGACGCCGATCCAGGGCAGCAGCGCGAGGCCGAGGCCCAACGCGACGGCGGATGCGGCCAGCGCCGCGCCGATGGCCGCGAACGACGTCGGCTCGTTGACGATACGGCCGCGGGTCGCCGCCGCCGCAGCAGGGGCCGCGCCGGCGACCGCTCCGGCCACGATGTGGACGCTGATGCCGCCGGAGCGGTCGATCAGCTCGGCCGTCAGCGAGTTCTGGAGCCACCGCATCCACTGCGGCCGCGGCGACTTGCCGATGATGATCTGGGTGACGTTGCGCTCGCGCGCGAGCGCAAGAATGTCGTCGACGAATTCGCGCCGCACGGCCGGGATGATCACGGCCTCGCCGCCGAGCCGTTCGGCTAGGCGCAGCGCCTGCGCGACGCCGTCCTTGTTCTCCTCGCTGGACCGGACGCCGCCCGGCAGCTCGACATGGACGGCGAGCCATGGGGCCTGCAGCCGGTCGGCCATCCGCTTCGCCGCCCTTACGAGGTTCGCGGCCTGCGCGCCGTCCTCGACGCAGACCATCACCCGCTCGCCCGCGGCCCATGGCCCGGCGATCGCGTTGGCGCGCATGTGGTTGACGAGCTGCGCGTCGACGCGCTGCGCGGTGCGCCGGAGCGCAAGCTCCCGCAAGGCGGTCAGATTGCCTTGGCTGAAGTAGTGGGCGGTGGCGCGCTCGGCGGTCTTTGGCAGATAGATTTTGCCGTCCTTCAGGCGGCGGATGAGGTCGTCTGGGGTGATGTCGATGAGCTCGATGTCATCGGCGCGGTCGATGATTCTGTCCGGCACGGTCTCGCGCACCCGGATGCGGGTGATCTGCGCGACGATGTCGTTGAGGCTTTCGACATGCTGGATGTTGAGCGTCGTCCAGACGTCGATCCCTTCGGACAGGAGCTCCTCGACGTCCGACCAGCGCTTGGCGTGACGGGAGCCCTCGGCGTTGGTGTGCGCGAGTTCATCGACGAGAGCGAGTTCGGGGCGACGCGCGATCAGCGCGTCGAGGTCCATCTCGTCGAAGGCGCGCCCGCCGAACGCGGAGGCGCGTCGCGGCAGGACTTCGAGCCCTTCGAGCAGACCTTCTGTTTCGGCTCGACCGTGGGTCTCGACCACGCCCACGACCACGTCCCGGCCGGCTCCGCGAGCGGCTTGCGCCTCCGACAGCATCTCGAACGTCTTGCCCACGCCCGGCGCCGCCCCGAGGAATATCTTGAGGCGGCCCGGCGTCTCCCGCCGCGCCGTCTCGAGCAAAGCGTCCGGCGAGGGGCGTCGATCGGCGCTGTCGTCAAATGTCATCGCGCGAGGGTCCCAGCGCCGCCTTCGGCCGTCAACGCGCGCCGAGTTCGTCCAGCGCGAGATTGAGGGCGAGCACGTTGACGCGCGGTTCCCCGAGAAGGCCGAGGGTGCGCGGCTCGACGGTCCTTTCCACGAGCTCGCGCACCCGATCGGGCGCGAGACCCCGGGCCCTGGCCACGCGGTCTGCCTGGAACAGCGCGGCCTCAGGGCTGAGGTGCGGGTCGAGGCCGGACGCCGAGGTCGTCACGAGGTCCATCGGGACCGGCTGCGACGGGTTCTGCGCCTTGCGCGCCTCGACGTCGGCCTGCACCCGCTCGATCAGCGCCTTCGAGGTAGGGCCGTAGTTCGAGCCGCCGGAGTTCGCGGCGTTGTACGGAGCCGATATCGACCTCGAGCTGTCGGCCGGGTCCGGGCCGACGGTCGCCGACGGCCGGCTCTGAAAGTAACGGTCGGAGACGAAGCTCTGACCCATGACCGACGAGCCGATGACCTTGCCGTCCTGCTCCACCAGGCTGCCATTAGCCTGTTTCGGGAAGACGGCCTGGGCGACGCCCGTCATGGCGAAGGGATAGGCGACGCCGGTGAGCAGGGTGAAAGCGCCGAGAAGGACGAGCGCGGGACGAAGATGGTTCAGCATGGCGCGCTCCTTCACGCGAGACCGATGGTCGTGATGACGACGTCGATGAGCTTGATGCCGATGAACGGCGCGATGAGGCCGCCGAGGCCATAGACAGCCAAGTTCCGGCGCAGCAGCGGCCCGGCCCCGATCGCGCGATACGTCACGCCCTTCAGCGCAAGCGGGATCAGCGCCACGATGATCAGCGCGTTGAACACGATCGCCGACAGGATCGCGCTCTGGGGCGTCGAGAGCCCCATGACGTTGAGCGCGCCGAGCTGGGGATAGACCGCCGCGAACATCGCCGGGATGATGGCGAAGTACTTCGCGACGTCGTTGGCGATCGAAAAGGTCGTCAGCGAGCCCCGGGTCATGAGCAGCTGCTTGCCGATCTCGACGATCTCGATGAGCTTCGTCGGATCGCTGTCGAGGTCGACCATGTTGCCGGCCTCGCGGGCCGCCACGGTTCCGGTGTTCATCGCGACGCCGACGTCGGCCTGCGCGAGCGCGGGCGCGTCGTTGGTGCCGTCGCCGCACATGGCGACCAGCTTGCCCTTGGCCTGCTCGTCGCGGATGAGCTTCAGCTTGTCCTCGGGCGTGGCTTCGGCGAGGAAGTCGTCGACGCCCGCCTCCGCGGCGATCGCGGCCGCGGTCATCGGGTTGTCGCCCGTGATCATGACGGTGCGGATGCCCATGCGGCGGAGCTCGGCGAAGCGTTCCCGGATGCCGCCCTTCACGATGTCCTTGAGATGGACCACCCCGAGCAGGCGGCCGTCGCGCGCGACCGCAAGCGGCGTGCCGCCGGCCTTCGAGACCCGCTCCGCGATCGAGCGAACGTCCTGTTCGGCCTTCGCGTCCGCGCCGACGCTGAAGGCGCGGGCGACGCGGGACCCATAGGCGGCGGAGGCCGCCGGCTCTGCGACGTGCCTCAACACGGCGTCGACCGCGCCTTTGCGGACGCTCGAGGCGTCCATGTCGACGCCCGACATGCGGGTCTGGGCCGTGAACGGCACGAAGGTCGCCTTGAGCGAGGCCATGTCGCGCTCGCGGATGCCGTATCGTTCCTTGGCCAGCACCACGATCGAACGGCCCTCCGGCGTCTCGTCGGCGAGCGAGGCGATCTGGGCCGCGTCCGCGAGCTCCTGTTCGGTGACGCCCGACACCGGGATCATCTCCGAGGCTTGGCGGTTGCCGAGCGTGATCGTGCCGGTCTTATCGAGCAGCAGCGTGTCGACGTCGCCCGCGGCCTCGACCGCGCGGCCGGACATCGCGAGCACGTTGAAGCGCACCAGCCTATCCATGCCGGCGATGCCGATGGCCGACAGCAGCGCGCCGATCGTGGTCGGGATGAGCGTCACGAACAGCGCGACGAGCACGATCACGCCGATCTGTCCGCCCGCATAGGCCACGAAGCTCGGGATCGAGGCGACCGCGAAGATGAAGATCAGCGTCATGCCGGCGAGCAGGATCGTCAGCGCGATCTCGTTCGGGGTCTTCTGGCGCTGCGCGCCTTCGACCAGTGAGATCATGCGGTCGAGGAAGGTCGAGCCGGCGGCCGCCGTCACCCGCACCTTGATCATGTCGGACAGCACCTGAGTGCCGCCCGTGACCGCCGAGCGGTCGCCGCCGCTTTCGCGGATGACGGGCGCGGACTCGCCGGTGATCGCGGCCTCGTTGACCGAGGCCATGCCCTCGATCACCTCGCCGTCCGCCGGGATGATCTCGCCGGCCTCGACCACGACGACGTCGCCGACCTTGAGGCTCGCGCCGGCGAGGCGCTCGATGGAGCCGTCGGCGGTCAGCAGGTTCGCCTCGGTCTCGCTGCGCACCTTGCGCAAGGAGTCCGCCTGCGCCTTGCCGCGCCCCTCCGCCACCGCCTCGGCGAAGTTGGCGAACAGCAGGGTGAACCAGAGCCACAGGACGATCTGGAACGAGAAGCCGAGTTCGGCTCCGCCGCTCGCCACGTCGCGGACGAAGATGATCGTGGTGAGGAGCGCCACGACCCAGACCGCGAACATCACCGGATTCTTGATGAGCGCGCGCGGGTCGAGCTTCTTGAACGAGGCCGTGACCGCGGGACCGACGATCTCGGGCGCGAACAGGCTGGCTGTCGAATTGCGTGACATTTTCGGTGCTCCCTCGCGCGGCTCAGAAGGTCTGGCCGGCGAGCATGGCGAGATGTTCGACGATGGGTCCAAGCGCGAGCGCCGGGAAGAACGTGAGGCCGCCGACGATGATCACGACGCCGACCAGCAGGCCCACGAACAGGCCGCCATGGGTCGGGAAGGTGCCGGCCGAGGCGGGCGCGGTCTTCTTGGCCACAAGCGCGCCGGCGATGGCCATCACCGGGATGATCATGAAGTAGCGGCCGACCAGCATCGAGACGCCGCCGGTGATGTTGTACCAGGGGGTGTTGCCGGTGAAGCCGGCGAAGGCCGAGCCGTTGTTCCCGACGCTCGACGAGTAGAGGTACATGATCTCCGAGAAGCCGTGGGGACCCGCGTCCTGCACGCTGGAGAGGCCGAACGGCGCCACCGTCGCGATCGACATGAAGCCGAGGATGAACAGCGGCAGCACGAGGATGCCGAGCAGCGCGAACTTGACCTCGCGCCCCTCGATCTTCTTGCCAAGATACTCCGGCGTGCGGCCGACCATCAGGCCCGCGACGAACACCGCGACGATGACATAGAGCAGCATGCCGTAGAGGCCCGAGCCGACGCCGCCGAAGATGACCTCGGAAAGCTGCATCAGCAGGATCGGCATCAGTCCCGCGAGCGGGGTCAGGCTGTCGTGCATGGCGTTCACGGAGCCGTTCGAGGCCGCCGTGGTCGCGACCGACCAGAGGCTCGAATTGGCGATCCCGAAGCGGACCTCCTTGCCCTCCATCGCGCCGCCCGAGAGGCCGAGCGCGTGGAGCAGCGGGTTGCCGGAGCCTTCCGCCCAGTAGGAGACGGCGACGCAAGCCAGGAACACGACCGACATCGCGGCGTAGATCGCCCAGCCCTGCCGCTCGTCCTTCACCATGCGTCCGAAGGTGACGCAGAGCGCGGCCGGGATCAGCAGGATCGCGAGCATCTCGACGAAGTTCGAGAGCGGCGTCGGGTTCTCGTAGGGGACCGCGGAGTTCGCGTTCCAGAAGCCGCCGCCGTTGGTGCCGAGCTGCTTGATCGCGATCTGCGAAGCCGCCGGGCCCTGGCTGATGGTCTGCTTCGCCCCTTCGAGCGTCGTGGCGTCGACGTAAGCCGCCATGTTCTGGGGCACGCCCTGCCAGACGAGGAACAGGCCGAGGAGGATCGACAGCGGCAGCAGCACGTAGAGGGTCGTGCGGGTCATATCGACCCAGAAGTTGCCGACCGTCTTGGCCGAGGCGCGCGCGAAGCCGCGGATGATGGCGAGCAGCAGGGCGACGCCGGTCGCGGCCGAGACGAAGTTCTGCGTCGTCAGGCCCACCATCTGGCTGAAGTAGCTCAGGGTGCTTTCGCCGCCGTAGTTCTGCCAGTTGGTGTTGGTGGCGAACGAGACCGCGGTGTTGAAGGCGAGCTCCGGCGAGAGCGCCGACATGCCCTGCGGATTGAGCGGCAGCACGTCCTGCAGGCGCAGGATCGCGTAGAGCAGGAAGAAGCCCGCGGCGTTGAACACGAGCATCGCGACCGCGTAGCCGGTCCAGCTCTGCTCGGTCCGCTCGTCGACGCCCGCGACGCGGTAGAAGCCGCGCTCGATCGGGCCCAGGACGGGGGTGAGGAAGGTCCGTTCGCCGTCGAAGGTTCTCGCCATGAAGCGCCCGAGCGGAGCCGCGAGCGCCGTCAGGACCGCGAAGTAGATCGCGATCTGCAGCCAGCCGTTGAGTGTCATGTCTTGATGTCCGTCAGAACCGCTCGGGGCGGATCAGGGCGAAGGTGAGGTAGCCGAGAAGGCCGACCGTTACGATCGCCGCGAGCGTGAATTCGAAGCTCATCGGGATCTCCTCAGAGCCGGTCGCAAGCGAAGCAGTAGCCGATGGCGAGGGCGAAGAAGCCGCCCCCGAGACCGAGCATCAGAATATCCATTGTCAACATCCCGCACGTGGGTTGCGCGCAAACGTCATCCGCCGGTGCGAAAGCTGCGCGATGTGCAGCAATAGATGTCAGTGACCGTATAAAGGATCGAGACGGAAGCTTGTTCGCCGATATAAAGAACGTATAAATATTAGCAGTCGAGCGGCTCACCTTTTTGCGGCTTCGCGATCTTCGCAAGCGGCGGCTCACGCTTGAGGATGTCGTCCTCGATCCGCGAGACGCCGGCCTGCGCCGTCTCGATCGCGACGTCGGCAGTTTGCGACGACGAGAACAAGGGTCGAGGGTCGACCAGGATCACGACAGCCGGATTGCAGCCGACGAAGGCCACCGCCGACTTCGAGGCCTCAGCGCGCTCTCTCGTTCGCCCGCTGAACTCAGGCCGACGACTGACGCGCGCGGCTCAGGCGCGATCGGGCGCGAGGCTGCGGATCACCAGACGGAGCACGTTGTCCGTCGCCTGGTCGAAAAAGGCGGGATCGTCGAGGCCGCGACCGGAGATCGCCTCGACCTGGGTCGCGAAGTCGGCGTAGTGCTGGGTCATCGCCCAGATCGCGTAGATCAGATGGTGCGGGTCGACCGGCGCGATCTTGCCCTCGTCCGCCCATGTCCTGATGATCGCCGCCTTGCGGTCGACGAGATCCTTGAGCGACGTGCGCAGCTCCTCGCCGATCATGGGCGCGCCCTGCATGACCTCGAGACAGAACAGGCGCGAGGAGCGCGGCTCGGCCTGCGCCATCCTCATCTTGAGCCGCACGTAATCCTCGATCGCCTGCAGCGGCTCGGCGTCGACGGTGAGCGACTCCAGCGGCGCCAGCCAGTCGTCGAGCAGGCGCTTCAGCACGGCGACGTAAACCTCGTCCTTGCTGCGGAAGTAATAGAACAGGTTGGTCTTCGAGACGTCGGCGGCCTCGGCGATCTGGTCGACGGTGACGCCGCGCAGTCCGTAGCGCGAGAACAGCCCGAGCGCGGCGTCGAGAATGGCGGACTTGCGCTCCGCGACGCGCTGGCGACGCCGCGGCCGATCAGGCGGCCCGGGCTCGCGTCGCGCCGTCGTTCCGGACGACCGCGTCTTCAGGCTCGTCGGCATGGGTCCGCCCGGCATCCGTCACACCGCGTGGTAGCGACGGTCGAAATAGACCAGGCCCGCGGCGATATCGTGCAGACGCACATTCATGACGTGGCAGAACAGGACGTCGTGGCTTCCGAAGGACGAGACGTCGACGATGCGGCAGTCGAACGCGGCGGTCGCGCCGACCAGCTCCGGCGCGCCGGTCACGCCTTCGCGCCACTCCGCCGCGGCGAAACGCTCGGGCGTCGGCGTCTCTCCGCCGAACAGTCGCGACAGGGTTTCGTGCCCGGGAGCGAGCACGTTGACGCACAGCGCGTCGTTGCCCGCGAAGGTCTCGAACACCGACGCCGAGCGGTTGAGGCAGACGAGCAGCGACGGCGGCGCGTCCGAGAGGCTGCAGACCGCGGACGCCGTGAAGCCCGCGCGTCCGGCCGGCCCGTCGGTCGTGACGAGGGTCACCGCGGCCGAGAGCCGCGACATGCCCTGCCGGAACCGGTCGCGGCTGACCGCGGCGCGCTCGGGATCGGCCGCGGGACGCCCGGTCATCGCGTTCATGGGCGCCGCCCCGCGCCTGCGCCCTGCGCCGACCGCCCATCGCCCCGGCCCACGTCCGTCTCAGAGGTCATCGAGGAACTCCAGCAAAGCCGCGTTGAAGGCGGGGGCTTCCGTCACGGTCGAAGCGTGGCCGCCGGAGCCCAGCCGCAGCCGGCCGCGCGGCAGGCCTTCGGCGAGGTCGCGCGAGGCGGTCCAGGGGACCAGGACGTCGTCCGTCGCCGCGACGACCAGCGTGGGGGTCGAGATATCCGACAGCCTTCGCGAGACGTCGAAGGCGCTCAAAGCCGCGATCCGCCGCAGCAGCGTGTCCTCGCCCTGGAAGCCTTCGATCGCATGGGCCTCGTCGGCGGCGAGACGCGCCTCGTTCGCCGCGATCCATTCCGCGGGATAGAGGAAGATCGCTTGCGCCCGCGCATAGGCCACGATGCCCGCATGCCGGAGCAGCGCGGTGCGGGCCTCAAAGCACCGCAGGGTGGGCGAGGCGACCTTCGCCCAGGCGTTGACGAGCGTCAGGCTCGCGAGCCGCTCCGGCCGCCTGAGCGCGAGATCGAGGCCGACGAGCCCGCCGAGCGCGTGGCCGACGAAATGAACCGGCCCGAAGCCGCCGTCGTCGAGGATCTCGATCACGTCGTCGGCCATGTGGCCGATCGTGTAGCCGTCCGGCAGCGGACCCGCGTTCGCGCCGCAGCCGCGATGGTCGTAGACGACGACGCGGTAGCGCGCTTCGAGCGCGGCGAGCTGCGGCTTCCAATAGGCGCCGAAGCCGCCGAGGCCGGTCGACAGCACGACCGCGCCGGCGTCCGGCCCTGTCCGGCCCGTCACGTCATAGCGCATGCCGCAGGTCCCCGTCCGGCTCAGGCTCGGCCGACATGGGCGATCGAGGCGATCTCCACCAGCGCGTCGGGCTTCACGAGGCCGCACTGGATACAGTAGCGGGCCGGACGGTCCTGCGGAAAATATTCGGCGTAGACGGCGTTCATCGCGGGGTAGTTCGCCCAGTCCGTCAGGAAGATGTGGTTGAAGGTGATGTCCGTCATCGCGCCGCCCGCGGCCTCGACGACGGACTTGATGATCTCCAGCACATGGCGCGTCTGGGCGGCGACGTCGCCCACATGGACGATGTCGTTGTTCGTGTCGAAGGGCAGCGTGCCGGAGACGTAGAGCACGCCGTCGGCGAGCGTTCCGGGCGAGTAGGGCGCGATCGGCGTTCCGGTTCCGGGCGGGGTGATGATGGTCTTCGGCATCGGAGCTCCTTTCAAGCCTTCGCGGCCGGGGTCTGGGAGATCGCGCCGCAGAAGTCGGCGGTGGTGGACACCCAGCCGAAGAACTTCTCGACGTTGTAGAGGCTCGCCTCGCGGATGAAGTCCGGTCCGAGGTGGTGCACGGCGTCCTCGAGTACGACGCCGAAATATTCGAGGTGGAACGCGTCCCTGAGCGACGACTCCACGCAGACGTTGGTCGCCACGCCGACGAACACCAGCGTGCGGATGCCGCGCGAGCGCAGCACGCTGTCGACATTGGTGTTGAAGAAGCCGCTGTAGCGGGTCTTCGGAATCAGGATGTCGCCGGGCTGCGGCTTGAGTTGGTCGATGATGTCGTAGTCCCAGCCGCCCTTCGCGAGCAGCTGTCCCTTGAGCTCGGGCCGGGCGCGCATGGTCTTGAGCGCGTTCGACTTGTGCCAGTTGGGTGAGCCCGGCCCCCCGGCCTCGACATAGTCGGGATCCCAGCCGTTCTGGAAATAGACGACGGTGACGCCCGCCGCCCGCGCGGCTTCGAGCGTCTTGCCGATCTGGCGGATGGCGGGGGCGGCCCCGGAGACGTCGAAGCCGGCGATGTCGACATAGCCGCCCGTGGAGGCGTAGGCGTTCTGCATGTCGACGACGATCACCGCGGTCTCGCTCGGCCTGAGCGTCAGCGGCTCAGGCCGCGCGGGCAGGATCACGTGGTCGTCGGCGGACGGCGCGACGTAGCCGGCGTGGAGCGGCGCGGCCATCAGATCGCCTCGGCCAGCGGCGCGACCGTCGCGCGCGAGCGCATCAGCGGCTGGATGCGCTCGCCGAAGTCGTCGACGCCCTTCACGAAGTCGTCGAAGGTCAGCAGCACGCCCTCGCAGCCCGGCACCGTGTCGATCTCGTCCAGCATCCTCGCGACGGTTGCGTAGGAGCCGATCAGCGTGCCCATGTTGATGTTCACCGGCGACGTCGGGTCGGCCATCTGGCGGACGTTGGTGTCCTTGCCCGACGACTTGTCGACGTTCGACTGGTCGACGAGCCATTTCAGCGCCTCCTCGTCGGCGCCGGACTTGTAGAGCTCCCATTTCGCACGTGCCGCCTCGTCGGTCTCGTCGGCGATGATCATGAAAAGCGCGAAGGAGGTGACGTTCCGCCCGGTCTCGTTCGTCCAGCGGCTCAGCGTCTCGACCGTGGGAGCGAAGGCGGTCGGCGTGTTGAGGCCCTTCCCGAAGCAGAAATTGTAGTCGGCGTACTTCGCCGAGAACGCCATGCCGGCGTCGCTCTGCCCGGCGCAGATGATCTTCAACTCTCCTTCCGGCCGCGGGCTCAGCCGGCAGTCGTCCATCTGGAAGAAGTCGCTCTTGCGGTCGGAGCGGCCCGTCTCCCACAGCTCGCGCAGGATCTGGACATATTCCGCCAGATACTCGTAGCGCCGGCTAAAGTACGCATCGCCGGGCCACAGCCCCATCTGGGAATATTCCGGCTTCTGCCAGCCGGTGATGAGATTGAGGCCGAAGCGCCCGTTCGAGATCGAGTCGATCGTCGAGGCCATGCGGGCCGCGATCGCCGGAGGCACGACCAGCGTCGCCGAGGTCGCGAACAGCTTGATGCGCGAGGTGACCGCCGCGAGCCCCGCCATCAGGGTGAAGGACTCGAGGTTGTGGTCCCAGAACTCGGTCTTGCCGCCGAAGCCGCGCAGCTTGATCATCGACAGCGCGAAGTCGAAGCCGTGCTTCTCCGCCTTCTGCACCACGGTCTTGTTGAGCTCGAAGGTCGGCTTGTATTGCGGCGACGTCTCGGAGATCAGCCACCCGTTGTTCCCGATCGGGATGAATACGCCGATTTTCATGGGCCGCGTCCTTCTGCTCCGGCTGATCGGGCGGATCGCCGCCCGACAGGTCGTGCGTCACGGAAGCAGCCGGCGTGCCAGACGAGGAAGCGTCAGCTATCGCAACAGCTTAGGTGGAGCGAGTGAAGCGCGATCGGACCAAATGGTCTGATTTTGAGCAATCGGTCCGGTTTCGCCGCCCTTTCCTTGCCCAGCGAAGAGGCGCGGCGCTTCGGTCCGCGCCGCCCTCAGCCGTGTTGCTCCGCCATCCGGCGATCGACGAGGCGATGAAGGTCGAACGCGTCGAAGTCGTTGGCGGGCGCCGGTATCGGAATGTCGATGTCGCCGTTCCAGAACGCGACCGTCCCGAGCGTCACCCGCGCTCCCTTCTTTCCCGGCCATTCGTCGAACCGGGTGTGGATCGAGCGCTCGAACGGCAGTTCGGCGCCTGCGACCTCGATGCGGTCGAGCGGGAAGCCGCCGGTCACCGGCACGAACTTCAGCTCGAGGCCGTCGCTGACGTTGAACCAGGTCTCTTTGAACCGCACGCCGGAGGGCCCGGCGAGCTTCAGCATGGCGCGGCAGTCTCGAGCGTTAACGTAGAAGCCGATGCAGCGTCCGGCGGTCGGGAATTCGATCGCGTCGCCGGCGCGAAGCTCGATGTGCTCGAAGGACAACAGCCTGTTCGCGCGCACCGACAGGGCGCGGCCAGGGATCAACTGCTCAGGTTTGAACACGCTGAAGTTGTCGGAATAGTCGACCGCGGGCGCGGCCTTCGGGGCGGCGTAATCCGCAAGCGCAAGCCCGAGTTGGTGTCCGGCCGCATAGGCGATCTCGCGCCTGGGATGGCCGAGATGCTCGTAGAGGCCGGGCTTGTCGCCGAGGATCTTGCGTCCGTACCTGAGGGTCAGGTCCCGGAAGCTGACGAATTGCGACCCGCAGGCGGCCGCGATCACGCGCCGTTTCAGATACTGCGGCGAGGCCTTCTTGATGAAGTTCACCTTGGTGAAGCCGAGCGTGATCAGGTTGACGCGCGAGGCCAGCGTCGACATGAGCTCGAAGATCAGCCGATTGTTGTAATTTATGTCGCCGATGCGTCGCGAAAGATGTTCGTCGTTTACGATGCAGTCCAGGATGACATGATCGTATCCTGACAGGTCATCGGCCAGATTGGTGACGAACTGCATACCGGGGGATGCGCCGACGATGTGCTTGTCGATTTGGGCGTCAGGTAAAGCTGCGCGGAAGCCGTAAGTCCAACCATCCTTGAGGATCGAGTTCGACGTGCCGAGGATCAAGATCTTCATAAAGGCTTTTCAAGCTCCATAAGACTGCATTGCAAACGGCGCGCTTCCTGAGTGTGGCTCTTGATCTCGGCGTCGCGGCCTTCATGGGCCGGAACGCATGGGATGGCAACGGACCGGACGTCGCGGCCCCGCGACCATTCGCCGGAGCGCAGACCCGCGCTGGGCAAGCTCGTTTGGACCCGCGCGCCCGTACCGGCGGCCGGCCTCGGGCTGTGCGAACAGCGAAGGCGGTTCGGCGATTGGAAGTCCTCAGATCGAGCGGACGGCTCTAGGCCGGACCATCCGCGCGGCTTTCAGTAGCGAACGATACAGTAAGCGTTGACAGCGCCCGCTTCGATAAATACCGATCGGTACAGAACCGGTCGATGTGAAATCGACCTCGCCCGTCTGTCCGGCGCTCGCGCCGTCAAAGGAACGTCCCCATGTCAAACTCACTCGAAGGCAAGGTCGCGGTGGTCACCGGCGGCAGCACCGGCATCGGCCTCGGGATCGCCAAGCGTTTCGCGTCCGAGGGCGCGACTGTGGTGATCACCGGGCGTCGCCAGGCCGAACTCGACGCCGCAGTCGCGGAGATCGGCGAGAAGGCCTCGGCGTTCCGCGCCGACGTCTCTTCGCTCTCCGACCTCGACGCGCTCTATTCCGACGTGTCGCAGCGCCACGGCCGCATCGACGTGCTGGTCGCGAACGCCGGCGGCGGCAGCCTGGCGAAGCTCGGCGAGATCACCGAGGAGCATTACGACACGACCTTCGCGATCAACGTGAAGGGCGTGCTGTTCACGGTGCAGAAGGCGCTGCCGCTGATGGGGCAGGGCGGCTCGATCATCGTGACCGGCTCCACCACCTCGATCATGGGAACCGAGGCGTTCAGCGTCTACAGCGGCACGAAGGCGGCGATCCGCAACTTCGTGCGCAGCTGGATCCTCGATCTCAAGGGCAGCGGCATCCGGGTCAATGTCCTGAGCCCCGGGCCGATCGACACGCCGGCGCTGCGCGGCGTCGCGGAGCAGGCGCCTGGTCTGATCGAGCATTTTTCCGCCGTGGTCCCCCTCGGCCGGATCGGCGATCCCGACGAGACCGGCAAGGTCGCCGTCTTCCTCGCCTCAGACGCCTCCAGCTTCGTGAACGGCGCGGAGCTGTTCGTCGACGGCGGCCTGGCGCAGGTCTGAGCCCGGCCCCCGGCAAGGCGCGCTCGCAGGCGACGCCGGCCAGACTCGGAATGAAGCCCGTCATGGTCCGGCTTGACCGGACCATCCACGTCCGGCGTGGAGTTCGACGTCGACGATGGGTCCTCCGGTCAAGTCGGAGGACGACGGTGGAGGGTGGCCCGAGCCGCGAGCTCTATCGCCGGACCAGGGCGATGCATGCGGGGCGAGAAGCGCCGCTCCGTCGTTCCGGACGGCCGAAGGCCGATCCGGGACCGTCCTCGATGACGCCGGCGTCGCCTGCGGATACGGAGGCGGTCGCCAAACCGGACGCCCCGTCGGCTCAGCGCCGCTTCGGGCCGCTCCGGCGGCCGCCGGCCCTGAAGTTCGTCGTCATCATGTCGGGCTTCTGCGGCCGGGGCGCGTCGCCGTGGAGCAGCGGCGTGGCGCGGTCGGTGCCGGGGCCCATGTCGTCGAGCGAGGGCTTGGCCACGCGGGACGTGCTCGCCGAAGCTTTGGGCGGCTCGTTGCCCGAACGGCCGTACTTGCGCTCGCCGGCGTAGCCGCCGGTCTGGCGGTCGATCTCGGACTGGCGCGCCAGCGGGTCGTCGGCGAGCAGCAGCTCGGTCGCCTGCAGCCGCTTGATCTCGTCGCGCAGCCGGGCGGCGGTCTCGAACTCCAGGTCGCCGGCGGCCTTGCGCATGCGCGCCTCGAGGTCGGCGAGCGTCGCCTTCATGTTGTGGCCGGCCTTCGGCGCGTCCTCGGAGAAGCCCTTGTCGACGGTGACCCGGTCGCGCTCGTACATCGAGCTCATGACGTCGGAGATGTCGCGCTTGATCGTCTCCGGGGTGATGCCGTTCGCCTCGTTGTAGGCGAGCTGCTTCTCGCGCCGGCGCGCGGTCTCCGCCATGGCGCGCTTCATCGAGCCGGTCTCGTGGTCGGCGTAGAGCACGACCTTGCCGTCGACGTTGCGGGCGGCGCGGCCGATGGTCTGGATCAGCGAGGTTTCCGAGCGCAGGAAGCCTTCCTTGTCGGCGTCGAGGATCGCGACCAGCGCGCATTCCGGAATGTCGAGGCCTTCGCGCAGCAGGTTGATGCCGACCAGCGCGTCGAAGGCGCCGAGGCGCAGGTCGCGGATGATCTCGATCCGCTCCAGCGTGTCGATGTCGGAATGCATGTAGCGCACCCGGACGCCGTGCTCGTGCAGATACTCGGTCAGGTCCTCGGCCATGCGCTTGGTCAGCACGGTGATGAGCGAGCGGTAGCCCTTGGCCGCCACCTCCTTCACCTCGCCCAGCAGGTCGTCGACTTGGCTACGCGCGGGCCGCACGTCGATCATCGGATCGACGAGGCCCGTCGGCCGGATCACCTGCTCGGAAAACACGCCGCCGGTCTGCTCCAGCTCCCAGCCGCCGGGGGTGGCGGAGACATGCACCGTCTGCGGGCGCATGGCGTCCCACTCCTCGAACCGCATGGGCCGGTTGTCCATGCAGGAGGGCAGCCGGAAGCCGTATTCGGCGAGCGTCGCCTTCCGCCGGAAGTCGCCGCGGTACATGCCGCCGATCTGCGGAATGGTGACGTGGCTCTCGTCGGTGAACACCAGCGCGTTGTCGGGCAGGTATTCGAACAGCGTGGGCGGCGGCTCGCCGGGCTTGCGGCCGGTCAGCCAGCGCGAATAGTTCTCGATGCCGGCGCAGCTTCCCGTCGCCTCCATCATCTCGATGTCGAAGGTGCAGCGCTGCTCCAGCCGCTGGGCCTCCAGCAGCCGGCCCATCTTGGTGAGCTCGACCAGCCGGCCCTTCAGCTCCTCCTTGATGCCCTTGATCGCCTGGTTCAGCGTCGGCCGCGGCGTCACGTAGTGCGAGTTGGCGTAGACCTTGACCGCCGCCATCTCCTGGATCTTCGCGCCCGTCAGCGGGTCGAACTCCTGGATGCTCTCGATCTCGTCGCCGAACAGGCCGATGCGCCAGGCCCGGTCCTCGTAATGCGCCGGGAACACCTCGATCGTGTCGCCCCGCACCCGGAACGTGCCGCGGGTGAAGTTCACGTCGGCGCGCTTGTATTGCAGCGCCACCAGATCGGCCATCAGCTGGCGCTGCGCGATCTGCTCGCCCACCCGCAGCGTGAAGGTCATCGAGGTGTAGGTCTCGACCGAGCCGATGCCGTAGATGCAGGAGACCGAGGCGACGATGATGACGTCGTCGCGCTCCAGCAGCGACCGCGTCGCGGAGTGCCGCATGCGGTCGATCTGCTCATTGATCGAGCTCTCCTTCTCGATATAGGTGTCCGACCGCGGCACATAGGCCTCGGGCTGGTAGTAGTCGTAATAGGAGACGAAGTACTCGACCGCGTTCTCGGGGAAGAACGACTTGAACTCGCCGTAGAGCTGCGCCGCCAGCGTCTTGTTGGGCGCGAGGATCAGCGCCGGCCGCTGGGTGTGCTGGATGACCTGCGCCATCGTGAAGGTCTTGCCGCTCCCCGTGACGCCCAGCAGCACCTGGTCGCGCTCCTGCCGGCGGATGCCGTCAACAAGCTCGGCGATCGCGGTGGGCTGGTCGCCCTTGGGCTCGTAAGGGCTGGTCAGCTTGAAGGTCTGGCCGCTCTCCAGCTTCTCCGGCCGGGGCGGGCGATGCGGCGCCCACGGCTTGCCCTTCAGCTCGGGCCGGCCGTTCTGGATCAGGTCCTCCAGCGCCGCGACCGTCGCCGACACGCTCTTGGACGGATCGAAATCCGCCGGCAGCGCGGCGAGGTCGGTCTCGGGCACGGCGCCGAAGCCGCGCGGCGCCTTCTGCGGATCGGGGATGGCGGCGGGAGCAGAGCCCCGCGCCTGCTTGCGCTTGCCCTTTTCGGGAGCGGCCTTGGCGCGCGCCTTCGCCGCCACGGTCCCTCCGGGCACGGCCTCGGCCTGCGGCCCCGCGCTCGCGGCCTTCGCCGTCGCGTCGTCGGCGACCGCCCGCCGCGCCGCGTCCGCCGCCTCCGCCCCGCGCCCGAGCGCGCGCAAAAGCGCGGCGTCGCCGGAGACGTCCGCGAGGTCGACAGGCGTCCCGGCGTCGAAGTCGGCCTGAGGCTGCTCCGAAAAGCCGGGGGAGGGACGGCGCGTGGGCTTTGGCATGGGGGCAATATGGAACGTCTCTCCCGTCATTGCGAGGGGAGAACAGGTGACGAACGCGCCTACCCCGACGGCCCGATCGTGGACACCTTGGTGGTCGAAGAGCGCCTCTGAGCGGAATGCGACGCGAAAGTCGTCGCGCGCCGCCCTTTCGGAACGCTATGTGGCCCGGCCACCGCTACAGTTCACCAGTGTGGCGTCGCCGGAGCAATCAGGCAAACAAATCAGGCTCTCTAGGATCGATTATACGGTAGCCCCTTAAATTAGGCGCTCGTCTTTCGATACCTTCCTCAAGCGCTATCGCAACTCCCCGCACATACTCATGCATCATTAAGTCCAGTTGATCTCGATCATAGACTGTTCGGTCGCGACCTCGAACCGCTTGAAATTCGCGTTGGCCTGACACGCCGGGTCCGGCTGACAAATACTCAAAATCGGCACCAGCAAAATCATCCCGCGCCAAATTAGCGAGAGCGATAGAGCAAGCAAGATCTATCTGCGCTTGATTTGGCCTATATGACATGCGAAAACCTGGAAGAACAACGAAGGCTTCGTCATGAACGACTCGGACCATCGGTGCCTTAATCGCCGCATAGACAGTCTGATCTTTCACGCGACCGAGAGCGACTGCAGAAAAATCGATGCGATAACAGGTTGATATGTTTTCGGCCGCGTAAGGTGCCACTGTTTTAATCGCCTGAACGTTCTGACTTCGACCTTTTGGGTTTCCGCGAGTCATGCAATGAAGAACGGCAGCATCTCGATCGATAGCACCCCGAAATAAATCAAAAAGTGTGTTTATAGCAGGGTTATAATTAAATCCACCGCCGCCCTTCTTAGCGTAAGCTTCAATTAGCCAATTCGCAATTTCTCGAGCGACCGCCTTTGAAGGCGTCTCTCCAAATGAGCGGGCAACGTCCAGCACGTTTAGAAGGAGCAGACTTGACATAGGGCACTCCCAGTCTGGGCACTTCAAGATATAGGCATTCGATGCCCAATACTAGCGAAGTGCGCGAGGATGTCGTCGTTTCGTATGCGCAATGCAATTCTGCCCACAGCTTCTTGAGTGTGCCAGATGCGATGCCAAGGCGACCCAGGCTCATGGGTCATCTCGGAAAGCTGCCACGGTGTAAAATTCGCATACTCTTCAAAGATTGCTGTAACAAACGATGCGTCGGTGTTCAGCAAATCCGATTTTACTCGGATATACTCCCCCGTCTGGAGAACTAATTTATTTGCACGAGACGTAATAGGTGATGGTCCAAATTGTTTGAAAGCGTCCCGAATAACTTTCAATACGGGGCCGTATTGCCAAGCCTCAAAATCATGAGACACCAAAGGCTTTCCGTGAGCAGCCAGGTACCAGCCATGTGCGAAGTAGATTAATTTTAGAAGAGTCACCTGAGTCAAGGCCACGCCTCGGCTGTCCGCGAGGTCGAGGAGAAAATTTGCCACCGCACGGGCATCATAAGGAGCCGTGGAAGCCATAGGCTGTCCTTGACGGGTCAGTTTGCCGGAGTTGGCGCTATTATCGTCTCGGAACGGTACCAAGCAGTTCTTATTAAGGATCTAATCCGACTTAAATCCTATACGCAAGGCTTTGACATTAGGCCATTACCTATATGAAGCGGCGATGGCGTGGACACTTGAGCCACGATGAGCGAGTTCAGGCTCCCGTGCGCACTCAGCTGCACAGCTGACATCCTTATTCCCTATAGCTTCGCGGATCAACGACTTCTCGAGATCGTCGGGCTCTCCGCCGAGATCGTAGGTATTCGTGCGCGGTCACGTGGCGCGACGGAGATGACGTCGTGGGTTGAAGGGGAAAAAATTTTGATATCGGAATATTATCCTTGATATTGTTTTTGTCCTATGAGACGGATGAAACCATCCTGCCCCATTACGGAGGGCGTGTCCGGACCGGCCGGCCATGCGGCGACAGGGGCGGCGCCTGCGGGTTCGGCTCTACCGGAAGCCGGGCCCCCGGGACGTCGGACGGGACGCGCGGCGCGCGACGCCGCTCTGGGGGAGGTTCAAAACCCTCGGACGGAGGTTCGCGCCGGGCGTCAGCGACCCGCCCTGCACTGTGACCGGGCCGCGCCCATGCAGAGGCCGCCAGAGGCTCCATGACGCCGGAGACGCGCTCGCAATCATGCCCGCGCCTTCGCGTCGGGTATCCACGACTTGAGGGTGGCGTCGAGCGTGGGCGGCGGATCGAAGGAAGGCGTGCGCGCCCGTAAGGGCGGTCATGACGGGAGAGGACGGCCCGGCGCGCATCACAACCTCAACCGTCATGGCCGGGCTTGACCCGGCCATCCATCCAAAGCCGGCGCGTCCGCGCCGGAGATGGATCCTCCGGTCAAGCCGGAGGATGACGGCGGAAAGGCGGCGCCGGGAGGACGACGTCGGAGCAGACGAGGCTGGGCGGCGAAGCGGAAAAGACTACTTCGGCGGAGCGGCGTCCTTGGGCTTGAACTTGTCGCATTCCTGGCCTAGCAGGCTGTCGGCCTTTTGCAGCGCGACGTTGAAGGTGCGGGACTTCTCCGGCGAGAACATCGCGCGCTGGGCCTTCGCCTTGTCCACCTCGCCCATCATGTAGTCGTAGAACACCTGCCGCTCGGCGATGTCGTTGATGTGGACGTTGGCGACGCCGACGACGCAGCCGCAGAGCTCTTTCGGGACCTTGGCGCTGCAGGCGGCGACGTATTTGGCGTCGATCTCGGCGGACTGCTCCGGGTTGGCGGCGCGCTGCGGCCCTTCCGCCGAGGGCGCGCCCTGCGCCAGCGCGGCGCTCGCGGCGCAAGCGAGCAGCGCCAGGGCTGCGAACGGGCGGACGATACGCGTGGCGGACATGAAACAACCCTCTCCTCGTCGGGCGCCGCGTGCGTCGCGCGGCCGCTCCTTCTTATAAGCCGCTTACGTTTGCCACGCCGCGTGCGGATCAGCCACCCCCTCCCGAAGTCGGATGGGGGCGGCCGGAGAAGGAGCTCAGACGAGCCCGGCGACGGCGAAGGCCTCGTCGGCGTCGGTCCAGACCTCGCCGAGGTCCCAGCCGGCGGCGGCGGCGAGGCGCCCGAAGCCCTCGACCGTGTGCTTGCGCGAGCTTTCGGTGTGGATGGTCTCGCCGGCGCGGAAGCGGAAGATCTCGCCGTCGAGCCGGATCTCCTGCGCCGATGTCGCGACGAGATGCATCTCGACCGCGCTTTCGGCCGCGTTCCAGCGCGCCTCATGCGCGAAGCCGTCGAGGTCCGCCTCGGCGCCGAGCTCGCGGACCACGCGGGCGAGCAGGTTGAGGTTGAAGGCGGCCGTCACGCCGGCCGCGTCGTCATAGGCCGCAAGAAGGGTCTCGAGGTCCTTCACGAGGTCGACGCCGACGATGGCGCGGCCGGCCTCGCCGGCGTCCGTTCCGTCCACATGGCCGCGCATGCGGTCGAGGAAGGCGACCGCCTCGTGCGGCGTGAGGTTGCCGATGGTGGAGCCGGGAAAGAAGCCGACCCGCCGGTTCAGCGCCGGCAGCCCGCGCGGCAGCTCGAAGTCGGCGGTGAAATCGGCGACCACCGGGCGGATCTCGAGCCAGGGGAACCGGCTTTCGACGCGGGCGGCCGCGGCGAGCAGGAAGTCGCCGGCGATGTCGACCGGCGCGTAGACCGCGGGCTCGGCGAGGGCCGCGATAAGGATCTCGGTCTTCAGGCTCGCGCCGGCGCCGTATTCGATCAGGGTGACGCGCGGCCCGCAGAAGGCGGCCATCGCCTCAGCCTGCTCCATCAGGATGCTGGTCTCGGTCCGGGTCGGATAGTATTCCGGCAGCCGCGTGATCGCCTCGAACAGCTCGGAGCCGCGGTCGTCGTAGAGCCAGCGGCTCGGCAGCGTCCTGGTCGGGCGGGACAGGCCCTCGATCACGTCGGCGCGGAAGGCCTCGCGCTGGGCGGCGGCGGGGTTCGGTCTGTCGAGCATCAGGCGTCCTCGGCGAGGCGCAGTCCGGAGAACTGCCACCGCTTGTCGGGCTGGAAGAAGTTGCGATAGCTCGCCCGGGCGTGGCCGGGCGGGGTGGCGAGCGAGGAGCCGCGCAGCACGAACTGGCCGCACATGAACTTGCCGTTGTATTCGCCGACGGCGCCCTCGGCCTTGGCGAAGCGCGGGTAGGGCGTGAACGGACTGCGGGTCCATTGCCAGACCTCGCCAAACATCTGCTTGAGGCCGGGCGCGTCCTCCGCCGGCTTCGGCCGCAGCCGCGCGTCGGGCGTCTGGGGCGGCAGCGCGCCGAGGCTGGTCGCCGCGTGCTCCCATTCCGCCTCGGTGGGGAGGCGCGCGCCCGCCCATGCCGCGAAGGCGTCGGCCTCGAAATAGCTGACATGGGCGACCGGCGCCGCCGGATCGAGCGGCTGCAGGCCGTTCAGCGTCATGCTCCACCAGAGGCCGTCGCGCTCCAGCCAGTAGAGCGGGTGCGCCCAGCCTTCGGCGTTGACCTGCGCCCAGCCCTCAGACAGCCAGAGCAGCGGGTCGCGGTAGCCGCCGGCCTCGACGAAGGCGAGCCACTCGGCGTTGGTGACGAGCCGGTCGGAGAGCCGGAACGGTTCGATCAGCGTCCGGTGGCGCGGACCCTCGCAGTCGTAGCCGAAGCCGGCGCCGTCATGGCCGATCTCGACGATCCCGCCCTCGAAGCCGATCCAGGCGGCCTCCGGCGCCTCATGGCCGACCGCGGCCGGCGCCGGCTCGCGATAGGCCGGATGAAGCGGGTTCTGGGCGAAGAGATGCAGGATGTCGGTGAGCAAGAGCTCCTGGTGCTGCTGTTCGTGGTGGCAGCCGAGCTCCACCATCTCCTCCGCCTCCGGGGACGCGCCCGCGGCCAGCAGGCGCTCGATCGCGGCGTCCACATGGGCGCGATAGGCCATGATCTCGTCGAGCGACGGGCGGGTGATCATGCCGCGCCGCGGTCGCGGCTGGCGCGGGCCGAGGGTCTCGTAATAGGAGTTGAAGAGGTAGCTGAAGCTCGGCGAATAGGGCGCGTAGCCGGGCGCGAAACGCTCCAGCACCATCGCCTCGAAGAACCAGGTCGTGTGCGCGAGGTGCCATTTCGCGGGGCTCGCGTCGGGCATCGACTGCACCGTCGCGTCGGCGTCGCCGAGCGGGGCGGCGAGATGGGCGCTGTGCGCGCGGACCGAGGCGAACAGCGCGAGCGCCGGGCTGGGCGCGGGGACGGCGCGCGCGAGTGTCGGATTCATGCAGCGTCCTTTCGGGCAGGCGGCGACGCGTCGGCGACGTCGTACGTCAACGAACGACGGCGGCCGGCGTTCCCGGGTTCCGCGCGTCGCTCGACCTTCGGCGGCTTGGCGACGCGCAGGGTCGGCCTTAGCTTCAGCGCACGTTTCGCGCGCCGACGCGGTCGAGGCGCCGGGGTCGGTCCATGCCACGTGTCTTTCCGAGAGCGCTCTTCGCTGCGATCGCCGCCGCCCTGATCGGCGGGACGGCGCTCGCCGCGACGGCGACCGAGGACTTCTGGTCGATCGGGCGTCCCGGAAGCGAGGCCGCGCGTCGGATGGCGCCGGTCGCGGCCTTTCCCGCCCCGACGCCGGCCGAGGAGCTTCCGACGCCGCGGCTGCGCGCCCCGCCCGGCTTCAAGGTGGAGACCTTCGCGAGCGACGTGCTGGACGCGCGCATGATCCGCGAGGGCGACCGCGGCACGATCTTCGTGTCGAGCCTGTTCGTGGCGAACCGGGTCTACGCGCTGGCGCCGAAGCCGGGCGGCGGCCGCGAGCTCAAGGTGGCGCTCGACGACACGCCGCTGCCGAACGGGATCGAGTTCCACGACGGCGCGCTCTATGTGGCGACGCCGCAGCGGATCCTGCGCTTCGACCGCATCGAGGATCGCCTCGACGACCCCGGACCGCCGACGGTGATTTACGACCGCTTTCCTCCCGGCGGCCAGCACAGCTGGAAGTCGCTGCGGGTCGGGCCGGACGGCAAGCTCTACGTCTCGGTCAACGCGCCCTGCAACGCCTGCGCCCCCGGCCCGGAGCAGGGCCGGATCATCCGCATGAACCTCGACGGCTCCGGCGTCGAGACGGTCGCGGACGGCGTGCGCACCAGCGTCGGCTTCGACTTCGACCCCGTGACGGGCGATCTCTGGTTCACGGACAACCAGCGCGACTGGCTGTCGGAGGACATGCCCTCCGACGAGCTGAACCACGTCACGAAGCCGGGCCAGCACTTCGGCTTCCCCTACTGCCACTCCGGGATCATGACCGACCCCGAGCTCGGCTGGGGCCGCTCCTGCGACGAGTTCAGCCGTCCGGCGGCGCTGCTCGGGCCGCACATGGCGCCGCTCGGCATGCGGTTCTACCAGGGGCGGATGTTCCCGCCGGCCTATGCGCACGCGATCTTCGTCGCCCGGCACGGGCCGTGGAACCGCACCCGCAAGGACGCGGACGTCGCCGTGGCGCTGCGCGACGCCCGCGGCCGGGTGATCAGCGTGGAGCCGTTCCTGACCGGCTTCGTGCAGGACAACGAGTATGTCGGGCGCCCCGTCGACATCCACGTCATGAAGGACGGCTCGCTGCTGGTCTCCGACGACCACAACGGCGCGATCTACCGGGTGAGCTATGTCGGCCCCGAGCCGGCCGCGGTCACTCCGGCTGGAAGTTCAGCGCCACGCCGTTGATGCAGTAGCGGAGGCCGGTCGGCGGCGGGCCGTCCGGGAACACGTGGCCCATGTGGCTGCCGCAGCGCGCGCAGTGCACCTCGGTGCGCACCATGCCGTAGGCGCGGTCGACGGTCTCGCCCAACGCGCCCTCGAGCGGCGCGTCGAAGCTCGGCCAGCCGGTGCCGCTCTCGAACTTGTCGCCCGAGCGGAACAGCGGCTGCCCGCAGCCGGCGCATTCGAACACGCCGGCGCGCTTCTCGCG
Organism: Methylopila turkensis; assembly: GCF_027922325.1. Lineage (GTDB taxonomy): Bacteria > Pseudomonadota > Alphaproteobacteria > Rhizobiales > Methylopilaceae > Methylopila > Methylopila turkensis. Next base: position 489,475 of record NZ_BSFL01000002.1, on the reverse strand, counting down.
TAAGAGCGCGCAGGAGCCGGGGCGCTCGGTGCCGTGCCGGCGCATGACCTGGTACTGCTCCGGGCTGAGCAGCGCGCGCCACTCCGCGTCCGTGCGGGTGACCTCGTAGGTTTCGTCGAGCATGGGGGGCCTTTCGGGCTTCCGCGGGTTCGTGTCGATGTAGGTTACGCGGCGCGCCGCCGCCACGTTACGGGTGGCGGGAGACGTGACTTAAGGCGCGTCGCGTCGCGGCGGAAATCGTGCGAGACGGAGGCCGAGCTTCATCCTTCCCGCAGGTGTCCCGGTCCTCGTGAGCACGCCTTCCTTCCCCGATCTCGCCTCGCTCAGGACCTCCGGCAAGGCCGGCCTCGCCCGCGCTCTGGCGCGGCTCGAACGTTCCGCGGGCACGGAGGAGGCGGCGGCGCTGCTCGACGCGGCGGAAGCCGAACCGAAGGGCGACGTGCTCGGGCTCACCGGCCCGCCCGGCGTCGGCAAGTCGACCCTGACCGGCGCGCTGGTGCGGGCGTTCCGCGGCCGCGGCATGAGCGTCGGGGTGATCGCGGTCGATCCGTCGTCGATGCGCTCCGGCGGCGCGTTGCTCGGCGACCGCGCCCGCATCCCGACCGATCCGGACGACCGCGACGTGTTCGTGCGCTCGCTCGCGGCGCGCGACCGGCTCGGCGGCCTGTCGGACCTCGCCTTCGGCGGCGTGCTGCTGCTGCGCGCCCTGTTCGACCGGGTCATCGTCGAGACCGTCGGCGTCGGCCAGTCCGAGGCCGACGTGGCGTTGGTCGCCGACACGATCCTGCTCGCGGTGCAGCCGGCGTCCGGCGACGCGCTGCAGTTCATCAAGGCCGGCGTCATGGAGCTGCCGGACGTGGTCGCCGTGACCAAGGCCGATCTCGGCGCGCCGGCGTTCCGGGCGCGCGACGACCTCGAATCCGCGCTAACGCTCGCGAGCCCCGGCCGGGACGCCTGGCGAGCGCCGGTGACCCTGGTGTCATCCGAGACCGGCGAGGGGCTCGACAGCCTCGTGGCCCTGATCGAGGAGCACGCGGCCTTCCTGCGCGAGGGCGACCGGCGGGCGCAGCGCCGCGCGGCGCAGAGCGAGGCGCGTCTGAAGGCGGCGCTGAAGGGACGGTTCGGAACCGCCGGCCTCGCGGCCGCAGGGCCCATCCTGGCCGGGCTCTCCGGCGGCCCCGCCATGCGCGAGGCGAAGGCTGCCGCCGAGCTGTCCGCCCGGCTCGCGGGCCCGCGTTAACCGCTCCTCAAGGTTAAAACGCGACAACCATACCTGTGTGTGGATCTGACCACGCCGGGACGGCCGTTCGCGCGCCGCTCCGGCTGGCGCGTTCAGGGTGGCGTCGATGGTGCGAGCGGGACAGACGAAGCGCTCCGGTTCCGTGCGCCGCCCGTCCCGCCGCCTGCGCCTGCGCCCCTCGCTGCTGCGCCTCGCGCTCGCCGGGACCGCGCTCGTGTTCGCGACCACCTCGATCGCGCGCCAGGACGCGCTCAGCCTGATCGACGGCCGCGATGGCCGCGACGGCCGCAGCCGGGGCGAGGGCGCCTTCCTCGTGGTCGAGCCGCTCGGCGGCCTCGACGTCGTGTCGCTCGAGGCGGCGGACCTGTTCGGCGCCGGCCACGGTCCGGGCTTCGCGCTGAGCGCGCGCGGCGCCGGCGACAATCTCGTGCTGATGGAGCGGGCGGACCCGGCTCCTGACCCCGCGGCGCTCGACCCGTTCGTCGACCGGACGACCAAGGGCGACCTGCAGCCGATCCATGCCGTGAAGCCGTTCCAACTCGACGCCGCGCCGCGCCGCGCGGCGCCGGACGCGCTCGCCACCCTGCCGGCGCTCGGCGACCTGATGCGGCCCGACCGGCGCGGCGCGCTCGCGACGCTGCCGCAGATGGGCGACGTGGCGCGCACCGTTCCGTCCGACGGCGCGCTCGCCTTCGATCTTCCGTCGCCGGAGCCGGCCAAGGCGCCTTCGAAGGCGGCCGAGGCCGCGCCGCAGGAGGGGGCGCTCGCCGACAGCGCCTACGCCGACGCGGCCGCGTCCGAAGAGGCGGCCGTCACCCGCCTCGCCATGACGCCGCGCGAGTCCGGCGCCAACCACGACGGCTCGACCCCGTCCGTGCTTTACCTCGCCGGCGGCCGCATGCCGGTCACGACCACGCCCACCGCGGAGACCCCGCTCGCCGTCGCGGCGCTTCCGGTGGCGCCGCACCAGGCCGGAGCCACGCCCGCGACCGGCGCGGTCACGCAGGTCGCCTTCACGCCCGCGACCGACGCCGCGCCGGGCGGCGCGACGACGGCGCTGCGCGGCGACATCGAGGGCGCCGGCCGCATCGAGACCCGGCTGTCGCGCCGGCTGTTCATCCCCGAGGATCAACTCCCCCGCGCCGAGCAGTGCCTCGCCGAGGCGATCTATTTCGAGGCGCGCGGCGAGCCGGTCACCGGCCAGTACGCGGTGGCGCAGGTCGTCATGAACCGGGTGCGATCGGGCTACTATCCCGACACGATCTGCGGCGTCGTCTACCAGAACAAGCACCGGCGCAACGCGTGCCAGTTCTCCTTCGCCTGCGACCGCATCCCGGACCGCGTGAACAACGCCCGCGCCTGGGAGATCGCCGAGCGCGTCGCCCGCGACGTGACGCAGGGCGGCGCCTGGCTGCCCGAGGTCGGCGACGCGACGCATTACCACGCGACCTATGTCCGTCCGCGCTGGATCCGCGACATGGTCAAGCTCGACGCGATCGGCCTCCACATCTTCTACCGCGTGCGCTGGCACACGCCGCCGGAGGACGCCGCCTGACGGCGTGCTAGGCTTCGCGGCATGACGTCTGCGCTGATCCCAGGTCCCCTCAACGCGGTCACCGACGTGGCCGGCCTGCGCGTCGGACACGCCGACGACGCGGCGCTCGCCTCCGGCGTCACGGTCGTGCTGTTCGACCAGCCTGCGATCGCCTCCGTCGACGTCCGCGGCGGCGGCCCGGGCGTGCGCGAGACCGAGCTGCTGGCGCCCGAGCGCACGGTCCAGCGCATCGACGCGCTGTGCCTTTCGGGCGGCTCGGTGTTCGGCCTCGACGCGGCGTCCGGCGTGACGGCGGCGCTCGCCGAAGCCGGCCGCGGCTTTCAAGTGGGCGCGGCGCGCGCGCCGATCGTGCCGGCCGCGATCCTGTTCGACCTGCTGAACGGCGGCGACAAGGCCTGGGGCCGCTACCCTCCTTATCGCGAGCTCGGCTTCGCCGCGACGGAGGCGGCCGAGACCCGCTTCGCGCTCGGCTCCGTCGGCGCCGGCCTCGGCGCGCGGACAGCGACGCTGAAGGGCGGCGTCGGAACCGCGTCGAGCGTCATCGGCGATCTCGGCGTGACCGTGGGCGCGCTCGTGGCGGTCAACGCGCTGGGATCGGCGACCGTCGGCGACGCGCCCGAATTCTGGGCGGCGCCGTTCGAGATCGGGGCGGAGTTCGGCGGGCTTGGGCTCCCGCGGATCACGCCGCCGGAAGCGTGGTTTCCGCCCGCGAAACCGCAGGCCGGCGCGCACACCACGCTGGCCTTCGTGGCGACGGACGCCGTTCTGACGAAGACCGAGGTGCGGACCCTCGCGGTGATGGCGCAGGACGGGCTCGCCCGCGCGCTGGTTCCGGTGCACACGCCGCTCGACGGCGACGTGGTGTTCGCGGCCTCGACCGAGCGGGTCGGGCTCGGTGGGGACCGCGTCGCGGCGCTCGCGACGATCGGCCATGTCGCCGCGATGACGCTCGCCCGCGCGGTCGCCCGCGGGGTCTACGAGGCGACGCCGCTGCCGTTTCCGGGCGCGCAGCCCGGCTGGCGCGGGCGGTTCGGCTGACCTCACGCCGTCGCCGCCGCGGCGCGGCCCGCGACAAAGCGCGGCTTCGACCGGGCTTCGCCACGATTCGGTAACTATCCCGGCGCTTCAATCGGGCGAGTGGCATTGAACGGTCGCGGCGCGGGATGGGCGTGGATCTGTTTGCGGGATTGTCGAGCGCGACGTTGGCGCCGCTCGGCCGGGCTCCGAAAATTCTGGCGTTCGATTCGGGGCTCGGCGGCCTGACGGTGCTCGCCGCGCTGCGCGCCGCGCTGCCGGGCGCGGCTTACGTCTACGCTGCGGACGACGCCGCGTTTCCCTATGGCGCGCTGGACGATGTGCGGCTCGCCGAGCGCGTCGTCGCGGTGATGGAGCGCCTGATCGCGCGCGCGGCGCCCGATCTCGTCGTCGTCGCCTGCAACACGGCGTCCACGATCGCGCTGCCGAGCCTGCGCGCCCGGTTCCGGACGCCATTCGTCGGCACGGTGCCGGCGGTGAAGCCCGCGGTCGCCGCCAGCCGGTCCGGCCTCGTGACGATCCTCGCCACGCCCGGAACCGTCCGCCGCGAGCACACCAAGGCGATGATCGAGGCCTTCGCGGGCGACGTGGCGGTGACGCTCGTCGGCGCGCCGCGGCTCGCCGGCTTCGCCGAGGCGGAGCTTCGCGGCGAGCCGGTGGACGACGCCACGCTCGCGGCCGAGATCGCGCCCTGCTTCGTGGAGGCGGGCGGGCGGCGCACCGACGTGGTGGCGCTGGCCTGCACGCATTTCCCGTTGCTCGCGCATCGGCTCGCGCGCGTCGCGCCGTGGCCGGTGGCGTGGATCGACCCCGCGCCTGCGATCGCGCGCCGGGTGGCCGCGCTCGTCGGGCCGTTCCCGGACGCGGCCCCGAGCGGCGCGACGGCGCTGTTCACCTCCGACCGTCCGCTCGCGCCGGAGCTCGTCGCGGCGCTGGCCGCGCGCGGCCTCGACGACGTCGGGCGCGAGCTGCTTCCGCTTAGCCGGGCGTAAGATCAGGCCGCCGCGCCGGACGGGCGCAGCGCGGCTGCGGAGGCGCGCACCACGTCCGCGATCTGGAGCAGCTGCTGGGCGAGGGGGCTCGTCCGGCGCCAGACCATGCCGATGGTGCGGGAGGGCGGCGGCGTCCGGAAGCGCGCCACCGAGACCGACGCCGAGCGAGTCTCGACCGCAACCGCCATCTCGGGAACCAGCGTCACGCCGAGCCCCGCCTCCACCATCTGCACGAGCGTCGACAGCGAGCTCGCGTCCAGCAGGTCGCGCGGCTGCGCCGCATGCGGGCTCCTGTTGCAGAACGACAGCGCCTGATCGCGGAAGCAGTGCCCTTCCTCGAGCAGCAGCAGCCTCATCTCCTTGAGCGCCTCGCGGTTCGGCACCGGCTTTCCCTCGTCCCTGCGGGGACGGACCAGGACGAAATCCTCGGTGAACAGCGATGCCTCGACCAGCGACGGCTCCGACACCGGCAGGGCGACGATCGCCATGTCGAGCCGTCCCTCGTTCAGCTCCTGGACGAGACGCGGCGTCAGCGTCTCGCGCACGTGCAGGTCGAGGCCTTCGTAGAGCCGGGTGAGCTCCGCGATCAGACCCGGCAGCAGGTAGGGGGCGATGGTCGGTATGACGCCGATCCGCAGCCGGCCGACCAAGCCGCCGCGGGAGGCGCGGGCGTAGCCCTCCAGCTCGTCGAGCGAGCGCATGATCTCGCGCGCGCGGCGGGCGATCTCCTCGCCGAAGCTCGTCAGGCGGATCTGGCGCCGGTCCCGCTCGAACAGCGCCGCGCCGAGCTCCTCCTCCAGCGCCTTGATCTGCATCGACAAAGCCGGCTGCGAGATCGCGCAGGCTTCGGCCGCGCGTCCGAAATGACCGTGCCGCGCCAGCGCCTCGAAATAGCGGAACTGCTTGAACGTCAGGTTCGTCATAAGTTCAGCTTATCGTCACAATCAGGAAATCGGAATTAATATAATGAAACGGCCCTGCTAAAAGGCTCGCGGGACAAGGACGAGCGACCAGCCCCCGCCGGATGGCGGAGCGGGTCGCCCGCCGATCGGCGCACTGCGGCGCGCCCAGCCAGAACCGGAGAAGACCATGGACGCGAAGACCGAGGACACCACGGGAAAATGCCCGGTCGCTCACGGCGGCCCGAGGCAGAACACCGACTGGTGGCCGAACACGCTGCCCGTCGACCTGCTGAACCAGCACTCCTCCAAGTCCGATCCGCTTGATCCCGCGTTCGATTACCGCGAGGCGTTCAAGAAGCTCGACTACCACGCGCTGAAGAACGACCTCCGCAAGCTGATGACCGACAGCCAGGACTGGTGGCCGGCCGACTTCGGCCATTACGGCCCGCAGTTCGTGCGCATGTCGTGGCACGCGGCCGGCACCTACCGCCTCGCGGACGGCCGCGGCGGCGGCGGCCGCGGCCAGCAGCGCTTCGCCCCGCTCAACGCCTGGCCGGACAACGTCAACATCGACAAGTCGCGTCGCCTGCTGTGGCCGATCAAGCAGAAGTACGGCCAGTCGATCTCCTGGGCCGACCTGCTGATCCTCACCGGCAACGTGGCGCTCGAGAGCATGGGCTTCCGCACCTTCGGCTTCGCCGGCGGCCGCGCCGACACCTGGGAGCCGGATCGCGACGTCAATTGGGGCAACGAGACCGAGTGGCTCACCCACCGCACCCTCGACAAGTTCGAGAAGGGCCTCGGCGCGACCGAGATGGGCCTGATCTACGTCAATCCGCAGGGGCCTGACGGCAACGGCGACCCGCTTTCGGCCGCGGAGTTCATCCGCGAGACCTTTGGGCGCATGGCGATGGACGACGAGGAGACCGTCGCGCTGATCGCCGGCGGCCACACCTTCGGCAAGACCCACGGCGCGGCGGCCGAAAGCTACAAGGGTCCGGACCCGGAGGCCGCCGACATCGAGGACCAGGGCCTCGGCTGGACGTCGAGCTACGGCGCGGGCCACGGCGGCGACCAGATCGGCTCCGGCCTTGAGGTCACGTGGACCCAGACCCCGGCCCAGTGGTCGAACTTCTACTTCGAGAACCTGTTCAAGTTCGAGTGGGTCCAGACCCGCAGCCCGGCCGGCGCGATCCAGTACGAGGCGAAGGACGCCCCCGAGATCATCCCGATGGCGCACGACCCGTCGCGGAAGATCAAGCCGACGATGCTGGTCACGGACATCTCGCTGCGCGTCGACCCGATCTACGAGAAGATCTCGCGCCGCTTCCTCGAGGACCCGCAGGCCTTCGCGGACGCCTTCGCGCGCGCCTGGTTCAAGCTGACCCACCGCGACCTCGGCCCGCGTTCGCGCTACCTCGGGCCCGAAGTCCCGAAGGAAGTGCTGATCTGGCAGGATCCGATCCCGGACGTCGACCATCCGCTGATCGACGAGGCGGACGGCGCCAACCTCAAGGCCAAAATCCTCGAGTCCGGGCTCACCGTCTCCGAGCTGGTCGGAACCGCCTGGGCCTCGGCCTCGACGTTCCGCGGCGGCGACAAGCGCGGCGGCGCGAACGGCGCCCGCATCCGCCTCAGCCCCCAGAAGGACTGGGAGGTCAACCAGCCCGAGCAGCTGGCGAAGGTCCTGTCCGTGCTCGAAGGGATCAAGGCCGATTTCGACGCCCACGCCGGCGGCGGCAAGAAGGTCTCGATCGCGGACCTGATCGTGCTCGCGGGCAACGCGGGCGTGGAGAAGGCCGCGAAGGCGGCGGGCCATTCGGTGACCGTGCCGTTCACGCCCGGCCGCGCCGACGCCCGGCAGGAGGAGACGGACGTCGACAGCTTCCAGTGGCTGGAGCCCGAGCTCGATGGCTTCCGCAACTATGAGAAGTCCAACACCAAGCGCGCCGAGGTGGCCCTGATCGACAAGGCGCAGCTGCTGACCCTGACCGCGCCCGAACTGACGGTGCTGTTCGGCGGCCTGCGCGCGATCAACATCAACGTCGGCGGCGACACCCGCGGCGTTCTGACCGACAAGCCGGGCCAGCTCACCAACGACGTGTTCGTGAACCTGCTCTCGATGGACACGAAGTGGACCGCGACCGACGAAGACAAGACCTCGTTCGTCGGGACCAACCGCAAGACCGGCGAGACGACCGGAACGGCGAGCCGCGCCGATCTCGTCTTCGGCTCGAACTCGGTGCTGCGCGCCCTGGCCGAGGTTTACGCCGCCTCCGACGCTAAGGAGAAGTTCGTGAAGGACTTCGTCGGCGTCTGGACCAAGGTGATGAACCTCGACCGCTTCGACGTCGCGGCCTGATCCAGCGAAGGGGCTTCGGGGCGCCGCGCGATGGCGCCCCGAAGCGGAACGCAGCGGCGTGTGATTCAATCCGCGCCCGTCTTGCCGGCGGAGCCGGGCGTCCAGGACGTCACAGCCCCCTCACCCGGACGACTTCGTCATCCGACCTCTCCCCGGAGTGATTTGGTTCGGGAGTTCCCGAACCAAATCACTCCGGGGAGAGGTGGCGCAGCGGCGGCGTGGCGCCTCATCGAAGAGGTGTGGGACGCGCTCCCTTCACCTCTCCCCAGTGGGGAGAGGTCGGCCCGCAGGGCCGGGTGAGGGGGAGCGGCGTCAGAGGTCGAGCGTGACGGACACCCGCGCGCGGGAGACGCAGGGCGCGATCCTGTCCTGCCGGTCGGCGGTCGAGATGGCGGCGTCCCGGTGGATGACCACGCCTTCCGTGTAGCCACACACGCATGAGCCGCACACGCCGAGCTCGCAGGACGACGGCATGGTGACGCCATGCTCGCGCAGCACGTCGAGCAGCGAACGGTCGGCGGGCACATGGAGGGTCGCGCCCGTCGACGCGAGCTTCGCCTCGAACGGCTCCGGTTTGAAATTCTCGTCGAGCGTCGCCTGGAAGGCTTCCGCGTGGACGGACTCATCCGGCCAGCCGAGCGCGCCGGCGGCGTCCCGCACGGCCTGCAGCAGACGGCCCGGGCCGCAGACGTAGAGGACCGACCCGGCGGCGTAGGGCCCGACGGCGGCGGGATCGAAGCGCCGTCCCTCGCTCGAGAACCAGGTCGCGAGCCGGTCGCCGCAGGCCGCGGACAGTTCCGCGAGCAGGGGCGCTTCGGCCGCGCTGCGCGCGCAGAAATGGACGGCGACGTGCGCCCCCTCGGCGCGCAGTTTCCGGACCATCGAAAGTCCTGGCGTCACCCCGATGCCGCCAAGCACGAAGACATGGCGCGTCGCCTCGCGGATCGGGAAATTGTTGCGCGGCGCCGAGACATGGGCGGTCGCGCCTTCGACCAGCGCCTGATGGGCCCACAGCGATGCTCCGCGTCCGGCGTCCTCGCGCTTGACGGCGATCTCGTAGGCGCTGAGGTCCTGCGGGTCGCCGCAGAGCGAGTACTGCCGGATCTTGCCGTCTGGCAGCCTGAGGTCGACATGCGCGCCCGGCTCCCACGCCGGCAGCGCCGGCCGGGTCGGATGGACGAGCGTCAGATGCAGGACGCTTGGGGTCGCAAGCCGCGCGGCCTTGACCTTCAGCTTCATCACGATGCGTGCGGTCATGGGATCAGGCGTCGTCCAGCAGCTCGATCGCGTCGCCGGGGCGGATCACGCCGCCACGCTCGATCCCCGCGTTCAGGCCCGAACGGTTGTAGAGCGGCAGGTAGACCGGGAGCCCAAGAAGTTCCTCGAGATATTTGCAGGGGAAGTTGAGGCGCCCGCCGCGCAGGATCACCTCGCCGACCCGAAAGCGGCGGCCGACGAGATGGTTGAGCGGCACGCCGCGCACGGTGAGGTTCCGCCGGTGGTCGCCGGCGGCGAGCGCGATGGCGCCGCCCTGAAGCGGCGGGTCGTTGCGCGACAGCGCGTCGAGCGCCTCCTGCTCGATCAGGGTCACCTCGCGGGTGTCGGGCTTCGGCGAATAGGTGCCGGTTCCATCGTAATAGCGGTCGCCCACGATCCCGCGGCCCGCGACGCAATGCGCCTCCTGAAGCTCCTCCATCTCATAGCTCGCGGCGGGAGCCACATGGATGTGCAGCAGCGCGCCCTTGAAGCCCGTGGCGCCGCCCGTCACATGGCGGGCGATCGATCCGGCGGCGTGCTCGAACGCCTCGATCATCTTAGGCGCGGGCCGGTCGACCCCGGCGTCGGGGATGGCGTCGTGACGTTGGTCGTCGTCTCTCATGGTCGTCTCCTCGCGGCGAAGTCATGCCGCTTCAAGGTCCGGACGGGGACGGCTCCCGGAGAAGTCCGGGAGCCGCGCGTCGTCATTCATGCGCCGGCCGGCGTCAATCGATCTTCTTGCCGGCCGTTTCGGGCGCCATCAGCGTGGCCGAGAGCGTGATCAGCGCGAGCACGATCAGATAGATCGAGATCGGCCAAGTCGCTCCGCTCCAGGCGAGGAGCGCGGCCGCGATCAGCGGCGTGAAGCCGCCGCTGAGCGCCGCGCCGACCTGGAAGCCGAGCGAGGCTCCGGTGTAGCGCAGCCGCGCGTCGAACAGTTCGGACATCCATGCGGCCCCGATCGCGAACATGACGCCCTGGCCGAGGCTCAGCGCGATCGCCACCGTGATCGTGATGATGGTCGGGTCGCCGGTGTTCAGGAGGCTGAACATCGGGAAGGCGAAGCCGATCGAGAAGACGCAGGCCAGGATGAACATCGTCCGCCGGCCGTAGCGGTCGGCCAGCATGCCGAACAGCGGCAGGGTGAACAGCTCGATGATCGCCGCGATCAGGATGCCGTTCAGGATGACGCTGCGGGGCAGGCCAAGCTTGGAGGTGACGTAGGAGATCGAGAACACCGTGACGATGCTGACATAGGCGATCTCCGAGACCTTGAGGCCGACCGCCGTGATGAAGGTCCTGGTGTGCTGGGTCAGGATTTCGATCACGGGCATCTTCGCGACGACGTTCTGCGCCTTCACGCGCTGGAAGGCCGGAGACTCGTGCAGGCGAAGCCGGATGAACAGGCCGACGACCACCAGCAAGGCGCTGGCGAGGAACGGGATGCGCCAGCCCCAGGACAGGAAGTCCTCGTCCGACATCAGGCCCGCCATCCGGAACGCGCCGATCGACGTGATCACGCCGAGCGGATAGCCGAGCTGCACCAGCGCGCCGTAGAAGCCGCGCTTCCGGTCGGGCACGCTCTCCACGACCATCAACACCGCGCCGCCCCATTCGCCGCCGATGCCGAGCCCCTGCACCAGACGCAGCAGCACCAGCAGGATGGGCGCCCAGATGCCGATCTGTTCGTAGGTCGGCAGCAACCCGATCAGGAAGGTGCCGACGCCCATGATGAGCAGCGTCAGCGAGAGCATCGCCTTGCGGCCGAGCTTGTCGCCGAAATGGCCGAAGATCACGCCGCCGAGCGGGCGCGCCACGAAGCCGACGGCGTAGGAGCCAAACGCCGCGATGGTGCCGACCACCGGGTCGAAGCTCGGGAAGAACAGCTTGTTGAAGACGAGCGCCGCCGCCGTCCCGTAGATCAGGAAGTCGTACCACTCGACGGTGGTGCCGATAACGCTCGACCAGACGATCTTGCGCCGTTCGGCGTCCGGCAGCTTTTCGCCGGCGGCGAGCGCCGGCGCCTGAGAGATATCGGCTGCAACTGTCATCATTACCCCCCGCTGGGATGTGGAGACGTCGTTCGATTGCAGGCTGTCGATCGGCCGGCCCCCGCGCTCCTCGCCCCCGCTCGTGCGGGCGCGCGCCAGGCGCAGGGGATCGGCGCGCCGCCCGGCCGATCAGGCCGGGAGGCCAGAGCCGCGCGGAGCGCGGGTGACGCTTCGAAAATTCAGTCGGTCGGCAGCGCCGCGATGCAGCCGACTTCGACCTTGATGGCCGGATCGGCCAGCCGGCTCTCGACGCAGGCCCGCGCCGGCGCGGCGCCAGGCGCCACCCAGGCGTCCCAGACCGTGTTGAACGCGGCGAAGTCGCCGATGGCGGGAAGCCAGACCATCGCGCTCAGGATGCGGCTTTTGTCCGTGCCGGCCTCGGCCAGAATGGCGTCGATCTTCGCCAGCACCTGTCGGGTCTGATCGACGACGCCGACGCTCAGATCGTCCGGCACCCGGCCGGAGACGTAGACGAGGCCGCCATGGACGGTCGCGGCGGACAGACGGGGCCCGGTCCCGATACGCCGGATCACGCCGCCAGCCTCAGGGGAAGGAGAACGCGACCGCGGCCGGATTCACCCGCCTTGGCGCAATGTTTGCCTGAAATGAACCGCATGTTGTCCGAAATGAACCGGGTGTTGTTCCCGACGTTCTCGGCGTCCGGCCCGCGGCGGCGGGTGGGTGATATGGCCATGCTGCCTGTCCTCTGCGTGTCGCAGCCCGCCATCGCGGGCCGCCCGAGGATCGAAACATGTTTACTGATGGAAATCAAAAGCTGATTTTCAGGGCATGCCTATCCAGCGCCCATCCGCTGGGCGCCGTGTCCTCGGCTTGCGCAGAGCGCGTTCAAATTCAGCGTTTCTCGGTCCACTTCCGCCTGATCGGCGCCTGAATTAATTGCATCGTCAGCCCGGCTCCGACATGATTTCCTCCATAAAACGGGTGGCCGGATCAGCGCGTCCGCCGCCAAGACGGATGATGCGCCGGCCGCCGTAATGTGCGACGGAGCGGCGATCGGAGGACTTCGGTGCTGGATATCTCGAACAGCGATCGGCTCGGGCCCAATCTCCGCGCTCTGCGCCAGGAGCGGGGCCTCACCTTGGACCGGCTCGCGGGCATGAGCGAGCTGACCCGCGGCTATCTCTCGCTGGTCGAGCGCGGGCTGAAGACGCCGTCGATCACCGCGTTGCTCCGCGTCGCGAACGCGCTGCAGGTCAACATCGCCCAGCTGTTCGACCTCAACGCGGCCCCCAACGTCCGCTATACGCTGCAGCGCGCGGGCGACCACAGCTCCCCCGAGAAGGGCTACGGGTTGCTGCCGCTCGCGACCGGCCGGGCGGCCAAGATGATGGAGCCGTTCCTCATGCGCCCCGCCCGGTCGCCCGGGACGATCGGCGGTCCGCGCTGGGCCCACGGCGGCGAGGAGATGTTGTTCGTGGTCTCAGGCAAGATCGCCGTGAAGCTCGGCGGCGAAGAGATCCTGATGAGCCAGGGCGACTGCCTCTATTTTTCCGGCGAGGAGCGTCACGAGATCCGGAGCCTCGGCGACGAGCAGGCGGAAGTTCTTGTCGTGATCGCTTCTGGCGCCGCGCCGAACACCGCCCGCGCCGACGGCTGAAGCCTGTGCTTCGACGCGTCCCAACGCCCGTCGCGGATGCGGACGTTTCAGGCGAAAACGCCGGCGGGCGTCCCCTTGGAAGGCGACGACCCCTGCTTACGAGCGGCCGAGTTCACCAACGTCCGGCTCAGCGCGGCACGGGGCCAAATCCCCGGATCGCGGGAGCGTCAAACCGCCATAAAGGCGTCAGCATCACGCTCCCGCGCGAGAGACTGACCGTTTCTAGGGCTCCGTGCGCGCCGGCGGATCGCTCGCCGGAAACGTGTTCTCCAGATCGTCGTCGAGCCGGTCGCTGACCTCAGCGCCTTCCGCGACCTTGAGCGGCGCCGGCGGCGTATTGATGGCCATGACTTCCTCCGGACTCATGATCGTCCCGCCGAATCTGATCCAGGGCGCGAACGGATCTTTCGGGGAGACACGCTCGTGCGCGGCTCGAACGGCGGCCTCGAATGTCCGGAAGGCGTCGCCCGCCGCGAAGTCCGCCGCCTCCGGTCTGTCGCCGTCCGGCATCATCAACAGGGTCGCGTCGCCGCTCATCGTCCTCTCCTCCTTCAGCGCTTCGTAATCTTCAGCCGACCCCGTGCGGCCCGCGCGCAGCCAAGCTTTTGGGCTCCAGACGACCGCGATCCGTTTCGCCGCGGCGTCCCGCCGGGACGTCGGCCGCGAGCGCCTCGCCGCAGCTTTGGTCCCCATCGTCATCATGGCCGGAGCACCACCTTGATGCAGCCGTCCTGCTTGTCGCGGAACGTCTTGTAGAGGTCAGGTCCGGCCTCGAGGCCGGCGCGGTGGGTGATGACGAAGGACGGGTCGATCTCGCCCTTCTCGATCCGCTCAAGCAGCAGCGGCAGATACTTTTGCACGGGCGTCTGCGCCATGCGGAACGTCAGGCCGCGGTTGATGGCTGAGCCCATCGGCACCTTGTCGAGCAGGCCGCCGTAGACGCCCACGATCGACACGACGCCGAAGTTGCGCGTGCAGTGGATCGCCTGACGCAGCACGTGGGGGCGGTCCGTTCCCATGAACAGCGCGACCTTGACCCTGTCGATGACGCTGTCGACGCTCGCTGTCGTCTCGGGTTCGGTGCCCACGGCGTCGATCGTCGCGTCCGCGCCGCGGCCATGGGTCTTCTCCATGATGGCCTCGAATATGTCGACCTTGTTGAAGTCGAGCGTCTCGGCCCCGGCGGCTGCGGCGAGCGCGAGGCGTTCGGGCACGGTGTCGATCGCGATGACGCGTTCGGCGCCGAGGATGAAGGCCGAGCGGATCGCCATCTGGCCGACCGGCCCGCAGCCCCAGATCGCGATCGTCTCGCCGCCCCGGATGTCGCAGAAGTCCGCCGCCATGTAGCCGGTCGGGAAGATGTCGGACAGGAACAAGACCTGATCGTCGGTAAGGTGGTCCGGGACCTTGATCGGACCGACGTCGGCGAAGGGCACGCGCAGATACTCGGCCTGCCCGCCGGCGTAGCCGCCCAGCAGATGCGAGTAGCCGAACAGACCGGCGGGCGAGGACCCCCAGAGCTTCGCGGCCATATCGCTGTTTGGGTTTGACCGCTCGCAGCCCGAGAAAAAGCCGCGTTTGCAGAAGAAGCACTCGCCGCAGGAGATCGTGAAGGGGACGACGACGCGATCGCCGACCTTGAGGGCCTTGTTCTGCGAGCCGACTTCGACGACCTCGCCCATGGTCTCGTGGCCGAGCACGTCGCCATGCTTCATCGACGGCATCACGCCGTCATAGAGGTGGAGGTCCGAGCCGCAGATGGCGCAGGACGTCACCTTGATGATGGCGTCGCGGCCGTCGACGATGGTCGGGTCGGGCACGCTGTCGCAACGGACGTCGCCCTTGCCATGCCATGTCAGCGCTTTCATGGGTGTCTCCGGTTTATCGGGAGCGACGCCGGCGCCTCGAATGGCGGCCGAAGCGAATTCCCGATATTTCCTGACGATCGGAACGACCGGTTCGACGCGCTCGCCGATGTGTCGGACCGGATGGCGGAGGCGCTCCAGGTCACCTCTCGACATTGCTCGGCGTCGATGGACCGAACGCCCCCACCGTTGAAATGACGGCGCGGACCTATCGAGACGGCGCTCAGGCCGCCGCTGCGGTCTGCTCGAACCAGGTCCGATGCCGTTGCTCGTCGCCGAGCGCCTTTTCGAAGAACGCCACAGACTCGGGACGCGCGTCAGCGTGCTGGCGGGCGCGATCGTAGGCGGTGACGGTGTCGTCCTCGTTGGTCTTCATGGCTTTCAGGATCGCGCCGTCGCCCATCAGGCCAGCGAGCGCCACTTTCCCGGTCGTCAGCATCTGCTTCATGTCGCCTTCGCGGGGCGCTTCGATCCCGAGCTCCGACGCGATGGTCTTCAGCGTCGAGACATGGGTGAGATGGTCGTCGCGGAAGGAGGCGACCTGCGCCCTGAGGGCCTCGCTCTCGAGCTTGTCGATGGTCGAGTCGTAGGCCGCGATCGCGTCGTGCTCGAGATAGAGAAGTTCTGGACGAGCTTCGTGATGTCGCTCTCATGTCCGACTGTGGTGGCCATCGTTGTTCTCCTGCGGTCTGTGATTTCCGGTTCGCCCGGCGACGAGCGGTGGTGCGTCGACGCCTCGCGGCGCGGGTCGGCGCTCTGAACGCCGTCGTGGCCCGGATCGGCTTGCGAGGGAGCCATAGCTCCCTCGCGTCATCCTCGGCGGCCTTGCGCTTCGGCTAAGCCGCCGTCGCGTCACATCTTCTTTTGAAGCTTGGCGGCCATCTCGAAGATCTCGGCGGGGTCGTAATCGGAGGTGAAGGCGGCCGACGCGCCCTGCAGTTCGTCGATCCGCGCGCCGTCGGGCGCGCCGTGCACGACCTCGAGCTCGCCAGGGGGATCGCCGGGAAGCGCATGCTCGCCCTGGCCCCAGATCGAAGCCATGTCGCGATAGGTCTCCTCGCCCCAGGTGTAGAGCCGCCGATGGCTGCCCTCGTCGAGATACTTCTGCGATTCCGGGATCTTGGAGAGATCGATGTTCGGCGTCGGGAGCATCTTCTCCATCTCGACGCCGGTCAGGTTCTTCAGCGCCAGCGCGTAGGAGTGCGCATGCACGGAGCCGCGGACGAGCAGATAGCCGCACACCTCGCGGCCGGTGGGGTCGGACAGCGTCTCGTAGACCCGGAGCTTGTGCAGCCGCGCGCCGCATTCGAGGAAGAAGTTGTGCAGCAGGTCGAGGATCAGGTTGCCGGTCGTGAACACGAAGGTGCCGTTCCACGGCAGGCCGTTCGAATCCGCAGGCATCGCGCCGCCGCCGGCGTGAAGGAAGGACGCCGCGGAGCGGATGTCCTTCATCTCCTCGAACGGTGCCTTCGAGATGTCCCGGTCGTGGTCCTTCTCGGGCGTCGGGCCGTTCGCGAGCATCGAGATGCCGTTCGAAACCAGCTCGACATGGCCAAGTTCTTCGGCCGTGATGCTGGCGACGAGGCTGTAGAACGGCTTCGCCTTGGACTTGTTTCGAAAATTGAAGCTCTGGAACATGTAGTTGTTGAGCGTCGACATCTCGCCGAACTTGCCGCCGAGAAGCTCCTGGAGAGCGGCGGCGGCGTTCGGATCGGCCCTTTTGGGCTTCGGCAGCTCGGCCTGGAGCCGATCGATTCTCATAAACATGGAGCTCTCCCTTCGCCGCGCGTCGCACGCGGGCTTCGACAGGTGAGAGCTTTCAGGCGGCGGTCGTTCCGCGAGAAAAGGCGGGATCGGGGCGATCGCCGGATAAATCGACAGTCTGCGCCGCGGAGCGTTATAGGGGTTTATATCCGGACGTTATTGCACGCCGTATAACCGTGGAATGAGCGATCTCCAGACGTGTCTGACGTGGTTTGTCGTGGCGGCCGGGGCCCCGGCCGACGATGGCGTCAAACTCGCCGACCAACACATCGACGCCTACGTCGCCGGCGCCACCGGCGACCGCGTGCAGGCGCTCGAGGCTTTGAAGGCGGCTTTGGAAGCGATGAAGCTCGATGGCCGGGTGGCGGACCACATATCCGCGCGCCTCGAGGCCGTGCTGTCGTCGCAACGGGACCAGGCGTCCGCGGACGCCGCCGGCGGCGCGGCGGACAGCGCCCCCGGGGATCGTACGAGCGACGTGGATTGAGAACAGGGCAGAATGTCGACGGCAGTCATCCGCAAACTCGAAGCGCTCCATCCATTGCCGGATGAGGATAAAACGCTTCTTCACGCCGTGATGGGACGTGGGCGGACGCTGAAGTCCGGCGAAGACATCGTCGGCGAAGGCGATCACACCGACACCGTCCATGTGATCATCGAGGGGCATGGCTACCGCTACAAGACGCTGCCCGACGGCAAGCGGCAGATCATCGGCTATCTGGTGCCCGGCGACTTCTGCGACCTTTACGGCTTCCTGCTGGACAAGATGGACCACGGCATGGCGGCGCGAACGCCGTGCCAGGTCGCGGAGCTCTCCGAAGACCATGTGCTGATGCTGACCTCGCGCCCTGCGCTCGCGCGCGCGCTTTGGTGGTCCGAGCTCGTCAACGCGGCGATCCTGCGCGAATGGCTGGTCAACATGGGCCGCCGGACGCCGAGCGCCCGCGTCGCGCACATCCTCTGCGAGCTGCTTGTCCGCTTGCAGGTCGTCGGCCAGGCCACGGACGACAGCTTCAGGCTCGAGCTGTCGCAGGCCGAGCTGGGCGACACCGTCGGGCTGACGACCGTCTCGGTGAACCGCGCGCTTCAGCGCCTGCGCGGAGCCGGCCTGATCGTCTCCGCGGGCCGCGGCATCACCATTCCCGACGTGGACGCCCTGAAGGCGTTCGCCGAGTTTGACCCGAGTTATCTGCACTTCAGACAGGATCGCGAGGAGCGCCCGTGATGGAGTTCCTGCCCGTAAAGGTCGAGACCGGATCAGCCGACGAAGAAGGGCGGCTGGTCTTGCTCAACGGCAAGCTCATCGCCGTCCTTGTCCGGCTCGACGATCCCGACCATGGGCCGGTCGTGGGGCAATGGAGCCTCGAGGCCGGCTTCAACGGCGTCGACAGCACCAAGCCTCCGCTGTTCGCCAATCTCGCCGCCGCCGAGCGCTGGCTCGGCCGGCAGCTGGGGGACCTTATCCCGGTATAACGGAATCCGTTCCCGAACCGACCCGGATAGGCCGGCTGGTCGATTTTCCCCCTGCGCCTGGGAACGGGAAGGCGAAAGCGGGACTCTCCCAATCGAACGGATCAGGGAGATCGCCGGATGGCTACGACCAAGACGCTTGCGGACGCATTCCACGAAACGCTGAAGGACGTGCTCTACGCCGAGCGCGCGTCCGCGCGAGCGCTGAAGAAGTCCGCGAAGGCGGCCAAGGAGCTCGAACTCAAGAAGGCGTTCGAAGAGCATCTCGAGGAGACGGAGACGCAGATCGAGCGTCTGAGCGAAATCTTCGCGATCATCGGCAAGACGCCGCGCGCGAAGACGTGCGAGGCGATGCAGGGGATCACCTCCGAGATGGAGGAAGACCTCGAGGATTTCGCGGAGTCGCCGGCCTCCGACGACGTCCTCATCGGCTGCGCGCAGGCCGTCGAGCATTACGAGATCGCCCGCTACGGCATGCTCCGGTCCTGGTCGGCCAAGCTCGGCTACGACGAAGCGACGCCGCTTCTGCAGAAGACCCTCGAGGAAGAGAAGGCCGCCGACGAACGCCTCTCGAAGATCGCGGAACAGCTCGCAGCCTGATCCGTCTCGCCGCGCGGATGGGACCGCGCTTGGTCTTCGAAAAAGGTAGGTCGTCGTTTTGCGTATTGGCATCATCGCGCATCTCAAGCACCGCATCGGCGAGCCTTTCGCAGGCGGGCTCGAGACACACACCCACCTGCTCGCGAGCGGTCTGCGCCGACGCGGCCACGACGTCGTCGTCTTCGCCTCCGACGGGTCCGATCCGTCGGTGGGCGTGGAGCCGATCTGCGAGGAGACGGCCATCCGCGAGGTCGGCCTCGCGGAGGCCACTGACGTGGCGTTCTTCCGGGAGCACCACGCCTATCTGAAGCTGATGACCGGGATCGGCGGCCGCGGCTTCGACGTCATCCACAACAACTCGCTGCATTACTTGCCGGTCGCGATGGCGGACGCCGTCGCGACGCCGATGCTGACGACCCTGCACACGCCGCCGTTTTGCTGGCTCGAAAGCGGCGTGCGGATCGGCAACTCCCGCTCGATCCTCGTCGCGGTGTCGGACGCGCTGCGCAGCCTCTGGGCTCCCATCGCGCCGGTCAGGGGCGTCGTGCTCAACGGCATCGACCTGACGCGTTTCGCGTTCAATCCCGCGCCCTCGGCCTGCTATCTCGCCTGGTCCGGAAGGATCGTGCCCGAGAAGGGGCTGCATCTCGCGATCGACGCCGCGCGGCTCGTCGGTCTGCCGCTGCGCATCGCCGGCCCGATCGCGAACGCCGACTATTTCGAACGCGAGATACGGCCTCGTCTGAACCAGGACGCGATTTATCTCGGCCATCTCGGCCATGCGGAGCTCGCCGAGGTGATCGGCGGGGCGCTGGCGCTGCTGTTCACGCCGTGCTGGGAAGAGCCCTACGGGCTGGTCGCGGCGGAGGCGCTGGCCTGCGGAACGCCCGTCGCGGCCTTCGCGCGCGGCGCCGTCGCCGAAGTCCTCGACGAGACCTGCGGCGTGCTGGCGACGCCCGACGATCCGTGCGCTCTCGCGGACGCGGCGATCGCGGCGCAGCGGCTGGACCGCCGGAAGTGCCGGCTCCGGGCCGAACGCCACTGCGACGCAGACCTCATGGTTTCGATCTACGAGCGGCTCTATGCGCAGATGGTCAGGGACAGCGCTCCGACCCTGCGGACCGGCGAGCTGGCGGTCGCGGTATGACCGCGGACGCGGGGCCGCGGCGGGTTTGCGTCTGCGTTCCGGCGCGCGACGAGGCGGAGCGGTTGCCGCGCCTGCTGGCGGCGCTCGCGGCGCAGGACTGGCCGAGCCCCTTGCCGGTGGTGGTCGCGCTGAACAACACGTCGGACGGCTCGCGAGCGATCGCGGAGCGCTTTGCGAGCGAACATGAAGGCGCCCTGACGCTTCACCTCGACGAACAGACGTTCCCACCCGGAGCAGCCCATGCCGGAACGGCGCGCCGGCGCGCGATGGACCTCGGAGTCGCCGTCCTCGGGGAGGATGATCGAGCGATCCTGCTGACCACCGACGCCGACGCCAGGCCGCCGCGGGACTGGGTCCGCGAGAACGTCAAGGCGATCGAGCTCGGCGTCGACCTGGTCGGCGGCGCGCTGACGCTCGATGAAGACGAAGCCGTGCCGCCGCTCGTCCGGTCGAGATGGGAGGCGTTGTCGGCCTATTGGCGCGCGGTCCGCGAGATCGAGGATGAGATCGATCCCGTGGCGTGGGATCCCTGGCCGCGTCATGGCGACCATACCGGCGGCAGCCTCGCGACGACCGTCGCGGCCTATCGCGCCGTCGGCGGCATCCCTCCGATCCCCTCCGGCGAAGACGCCAGTTTCGTCATGGCGGCGCGCGCGCTCGGCTTCCGCCTCAGCCATCCGCCTTCGGTCTGGACCCGAGTCTCGGCGAGGACGGACGCCCGGGCGACCGGCGGCATGGCCGCGAAGATGAAGGAGCTGGCCAGTTCCTCCTCCCACGCCATGGCGGCGCCGTCGCTCGACCAGTGGAGGGAGCGCGCGCGTTGGCGGCGCGTCGTTCGATTGGCCGGCGGCGACGCGCGCGTCGCCGCGCTGGAGGCCGGGCTGCCGCCGATGACCTGCGACGTCGTCGTGGTTCCGGCCGCGATCGAGACCGCGGCATGAACGGCGGCCAGATCGGCTATTACGTGCACCACCATGGCGAGGGCCACCGCCGGCGCGCGCAGGCGATCGCCGCGCAAGCGCCGGGGCGGTTCACGCTGATCGGCACGGGCGTGACGGGATTGTTCGGCCCATTCGAGGTTCTGGAGCTTCCCGACGACCGGTCGGACGGAGGTTTTTCGGGCGAGGACGGAGCTGCGGATCGGCCCGACGCTCTGCATTACGCGCCGATCGACCACTCCGGCGTCCGTGATCGCATGCGGTTGATCGCGGCCTGGATCGCTGAGCGGCGACCCGCGCTTATGGTCGTCGACGTCTCCGTCGAGGTCGCGATGCTGGCGCGGCTCTGCGCCACCCCGACCGTCTATGTCCGGCTCGCCGGGGCGCGGTGGGACCCGGCCCATCTCGACGCGTTCCGCGGCGCGAAGGCGCTCCTCGCGCCGTTCGATCCGCGTTGCGAAGCCGACGACGTCCCGGACTGGGTGCGCGCGAAGACGGTCTACGCCTCCGGTCTTGGCTCCTTTCCACCCGCCGGCAACCGGACCGACAATGTCGTCCTGGTGGCGTTCGGCCGGGGCGGAAGCCGAATTACAGCGCAGGATATCGATGAGGCCGCCCGCGCGACGCCGGATCGCCGATGGCGGGTGATCGGCCGGGTCGAGCGGCCGACGCAGGCGCCGTCCAACCTCGACGTCGCCGGATGGGTCGATGACGCCGCTGACGAGATCGGCGTCGCCGCCGTCGTGGTCGGCGGCGCCGGCGACGGCGTTCTCGCCGCGGTCGCGGCCGCCGAACGGCCTTTCGTCTGCATCCCCGAGGACCGGCCCTTCGCCGAGCAGCACGCCAAGGCCGCGGCGCTCGACCGCGCAGGCGCGGCGGTGGTCCTGTCCCGTTGGCCCTCCGCATCCGCATGGCCGCGCGTTCTGCAGCAGGCGGAGGCCCTCGACCATCGCAGGATCGCGTCGTTCCACGACGCGAACGGCGCGGGGAGCGCGGCCTCCCTTATAGAGCGATGGGCCGACCGATGACGCAGATCCCATCCGCCGCCCTGCACTTCGCGTTGTTCGACGGCGAACTCGGCAAGCTCGGCCAACGCTACGACGCCGAAGGCGTTTTTCCTGCGGAAAGCGTCCGGCTGCTCGTGCGCAGCGGCCTTCACAGGACCTTCGCACCGCTCCAGTGCGGCGGCGAGGCGTTCGGCTCGGCCGAGGCCGAGAACCGCTCGCTGTTCGACGCGCTGCGTCTGGTCGGACGGGCGGACCTCAGTCTCGGCCGCATCTACGAGGGCCATGTCAACGCGCTGAAGCTGTTCGCCTGGTACGGCTCGGCCGAGCAGCTCCGCCGGCTGGCGAAGGACCTCGACGCCGGACGACTGTTCGGCGTCTGGGCCACCGAGCCCTCGCCCGGCGTCGCGCTGGAGGACGATCCCTTCGGGCCGCGCCTTTCGGGCTCGAAGCGCTTCGCGACGGGCGCCGGCGGGCTCGACTTCGCCATCGTCACGGCGCGACCTGCGGTCGGCGAGCGGCGTCTGGTGGTGGTCCCGGCCAACCAGCCGGAGCGCGCCGACACCTCCGGCTGGCGCGTGCGCGGCATGCGCGCGACGATGAGCGGGACTTATGACCTCACGGGCATGCGCCCCCGCCGCGAAGACCTCCTCGGAGCGCCGGGCGACTACGATCGCGAGCCGCGCTTCACCGCCGGCGCGTGGCGGTTCCTCGCCGTGCAGCTCGGCGGGGTCGAAGGGCTGCTCGCCGAAACCCGCAAGGCGATGCGGGACGACGCCCGCGAGGATCCGCTGCAGCGCGCCAAATTCGCCGAAGCCGTCGCGGCCGCGCGCGGGGCCTGGCTCTGGACGCGCGAGGCGGCGCAGCGCGCGGCGGGCGATCACCCGGACGCAAAGCCGTTCGTCATGATGACGCGCGGCGTGGTGGAGCGGGCGGCCCTCGACGTGATGGAGCTCTCGGCGCGCATCGTCGGAACGCGAAGCGCGCTCGACGGCTCCCGCATCGACAAGATCATCCGGGACTTGAGCCTCTACCTCCGGCAGGCCGGCCCCGACCACGCCCGCGACGAAGCCGCCAAGGCGTTCCTCGAGCGCGACGT
Organism: Methylopila turkensis; assembly: GCF_027922325.1. Taxonomy (GTDB): domain Bacteria; phylum Pseudomonadota; class Alphaproteobacteria; order Rhizobiales; family Methylopilaceae; genus Methylopila; species Methylopila turkensis. The sequence goes on along the minus strand of NZ_BSFL01000002.1, from coordinate 466,576 downwards.
CTGGGGCGAGGACGAGCTGTGGTGACCTCCCGTTTTCCGAGGCCGCTGAGCCGAAGCCCGTGGGCCAAGGCGCGGTGGCTGGTGCTCGCACCGCACGCCGACGACGAGACCATCGGCGCCGGGGCCCTGATCGCGGAGGCCGCGGCCGGCGGGCGGCTCGCCGCCGTGGCGTTCCTGACCGATGGGCGCGCGTCGCATGGACCGGATGGACCGGCCGATCTCGCGGCCATCCGCCGGCGCGAGGCCCGCGCGGCCCTGAGAACGCTGGCCCCCGGCGCGCCGTCCCCCGTCTTCCTCGATTGGCCGGACGCGCATCCCCCGGCGCCGGGATCGCCGGCCTGGACGCGCGGCGTCCGACGCCTGGAAGCCCTGTGTCGGGCGCGCCGCGTCGACGCCATCGCCACCACGTCCGCGCTCGATCCGCATTGCGACCACAAGGCGGCCTCAGCGCTCGCGCGCGCCGTCGCGGCCGCCGTCATGCGGCCGATCGAGGTGTTCGACTATGTGGTCTGGGCGGAGCGCGTGCCTCGGGGACCCGCCTACCGCACCGAACCGTCCCGCCCCGGCCCGCGGCGGCTCGCGCTCGCCGCGCATCGAAGCCAGACGACGCCGCTCCACGGCGAAGGTTTCCGGGTCCCCGAGCGGCTGAAACGGATGCCGGCCGCCGACGTCCTCTATCTCGACGGGTCCCCGCATGCGCCATAAGGGAAGCCTGCCTTCCGGCTACTTCGAGGGCATGTTCGTCGCGAATCCAGACCCTTGGGGCTTCGAGACCAGCGCCTACGAGGCCGCGAAGTACGACGCCACGATCGCCGCGCTCGGCGGTCGACGCTACCGGTCTGCACTTGAGATCGGTTGCGCGAATGGCGTTCTGACGCGGCGCCTCAATGAGCATGCAGTCGACCTGCTCGCGATCGACGTCAGCGAGACGGCGCTCCGTCTTGCCGTCGCACGCTGCGCGGATTTGGGCGTCCGGTTCGAGCAGCGCGCTTTTCCTGGCGCGGCTCCACAAGGCCGGTTCGATCTGATCGTGATGTCGGAGGTCGCCTACTATCTCGGCGACGAGGATCTCGCTGCCGCCGGCCGCTGGATCGATCGGGCTCTCGTTCCCTCGGGCGACCTGCTCCTCGTCCACTGGACCGGAGAAACCGACTACCCCCAAACCGCCGACGACGCGGTCGCCAAGCTCGGCGCCGCAATGGTCGCGCCGATTGCTCGCCTGCGGACCGACCGCCACGAAAACTATCGTCTCGACCTGTGGAGGCGCGCATGACGGGCGTCAGCGTCCTGACCCTTGCGCGCGGGCGGACCGAGCATCTGCGCAATCTGGTGGAGGGCCTCGGCCGGTCCGAACGCGCGCCGGACGAGCTGGTGGTCGTCGATATGAACGACGAGCCGCTCGTTTTGGAGGCCCCTAACTTCCCGCTCCGGCTTGTCCGCTTGCCGGGAGAGCGCTTGCCACTCGCCGCCGCTCGGAATCTGGCCGCGAGGCTCTCGACCGGCGCACGGCTCCTGTTCCTCGACGCCGACTGCATCCCGTCGCGCGCGCTCCTCGGCGCCGTCGACCAGGTTCTGAGAGAACGGGACGGCGTCGTCTGCCCCGAGGTGCTTTATCTCGGACCGGACGACGCCCGCGGCGATTGGACCGAGCGGGATCTGGTGGCCGCCGGGCGCCCGCACGAAGCTCGGCGTTTTCCGGAAAGCGGCCTCCGGATCGTATCCAATCCCGGCCTGTTCTGGTCGCTCGCCTTCGGGGTGCGGCGCGAAACGTTCGAAGCGCTCGGCGGTTTCGACGAGACCTTCGTCGGCTATGGCGGCGAAGACACCGATTTTGGATTCCGCGCCGAAACGAAGCGCGTTCCGCTCCTGTTCATGGGTGAAGCGCGCGCGTTCCATCAGCATCACCCGGTCAGCGATCCGCCGTTCGAGCATCTCGCCGACATCGTCCGCAACGCGGAGGTGTTTCGCCGGAAATGGGGGCGCTGGCCGATGGAAGGATGGCTCGCGGCGTTCGAGCGCGCAGGCGCGATTCGACTCGGCGACGGCACGATCGAGATCGTCCAAGAGGCCGCCTAGCGAGCCGCCCGCCCGCTAAGTCGCGTGGCAGACCGGACCGATCGTCCAGTCTGAACGCTCCCAGGTTCGCAGGGAGTGATTGGTGGAGCCAGGCGGAATCGAACCGCCGACCTCTTGAATGCCATTCAAGCGCTCTCCCAACTGAGCTATGGCCCCACCGGGGGACGGTCTCCTTGGTCCGGCGCTGTTGGGAACAGTCGCGCCGGGGAGACCGGACAGTCACGCCTTCGCAGTGAAGGCGTCTCGTCCCCAAATCTCGGCGATCCGGGGAAGGTCGCGACCCCGGCGAACCGGGGCGGCGCATCTCAAATCACGTTTCGGGGCGGCGTTCAAGCCTCCTCGTCTTTCTCCCGATCGCCGATGATTTCCGTCACGTCGTTCGGGTCCTCGTCGTCCTCGAGGAACGGTTCGGGGTCGGCGTCGTCGTCCGAATCGACGTCAACGTCCACATCGTCGCCGTCGTCGTCGCCGGACGCCTTCGCCCCGCCGGTCGCCTCGTCGTCGGCGTCCTCCAGCGAGATGGTGTCGGCGTCGTCGACGGCCTCGTCTTCCTCGTCCTTCTTCGGACGCGGGACGGCCTTCTCCGCGGCGACGCGCGAAACCTTCACGACGGGCTCGAACGCCGACGCGGGATAGGCCACGCCGGTGTACGGCGAAACGATCGGATCTTTGTTCAGGTCGTAGAACTTGCGCCCTGTCTCCGGGCACACGCGCTTGACGCCGAGTTCAGGCTTCCCCAAGGCGTTCATCCCATCTGTCGCGAAACGAGGCGGTGGATTGACGTGGGCGGACCGGGCTGTCAAGAGCCAATGCGCGCCGTCCGGCCCCGCCGCCCGGTTCGCATGGCCGGCTCCGCCCGCGCCCGCGGCCCGCGGTCCGCCATCCAACGTCTCGTTCCCGGGGTCCGCCCACCGTGTCCGCCGCCGCCCTATCCCGTCCCGCAACGGCCCGTCGGGCCGGGCCGCTCGCCGGCCGCGTCCGCGCGCCCGGCGACAAGTCGATCTCGCACCGCGCGCTCATTCTCGGGCTGCTCGCGGTCGGCGAAACCCGGATCGAGGGCCTTCTGGAGGGCGAGGACGTGCTCGCCACCGCCCGCGCGGCTGAGGCGCTCGGCGCCGAGGTGGAGCGGCTCGGCGAAGGGAGCTGGCGCGTGCGCGGCGTCGGGGTCGGCGGCCTGCGCGCTCCGGCGGCGCCGCTCGACTTCGGCAACGCGGGCACCGGCTCGCGGCTGATGATGGGGGTCGTGGCCGGACATCCGATCGAGGCGTCGTTCGACGGCGACGCTTCGCTGCGCTCGCGCCCCATGCGGCGCATCCTCGATCCGCTCGCCCTTATGGGCGCCAAGGTCGTCGACGCCGCCGAGGGCGGCCGGCTGCCGCTCACGCTGAAGGGACCGGATCGCGCGCTGCCGATCGCCTACGAGACGCCGGTGCCGTCCGCGCAGGTGAAGTCCGCGGTGCTGCTCGCGGGCCTCAACGCGCCGGGCGTGACGACGGTCGTCGAGCGCGAGGCAACGCGCGACCACACCGAGCGCATGCTGCGCGCCTTCGGCGCCGAGGTGACCGTCGAGCCTCATGGCGCCCATGGCCGGGAGATCAGGCTCGTCGGCCAGCCCGAGCTCAGGCCGGCGGAGGTTCGGGTGCCGGCCGATCCGTCGTCGGCGGCGTTCCCGCTGGTCGCCGCGCTGATCACGCCGGGCTCGGAGGTCACGCTGGAGGGGGTGATGACCAACCCGCTCAGGACCGGCCTCGTGACCACTCTTCTGGAGATGGGCGCCGACATTTCGCTCGAGTACGTGCGCGAGGACGGCGGCGACGAGGTCGCCGATCTCGTCGTCCGCGCCGGCCCTTTGAAGGGCGTAGACGTGCCGCCGGAGCGCGCGCCGACCATGATCGACGAGTATCCGATCCTCGCGGTCGCCGCCGCCTTCGCGGAGGGCGAGACGCGGATGCGCGGGCTGCACGAATTGACCGTCAAGGAGAGCGATCGCCTCGCCGCGGTTCACGCCGGCCTCGTCGCGAACGGGGTCGAGGCCCGCATCGAGGGCGACGACCTCATCGTCCGTGGCGGCGGAGGCCGCGCGCCGGGCGGGGCGGCTGCGGTCGCGACCCATCTCGACCACCGCATCGCGATGAGCTTCCTGGTGATGGGGCTCGCCGCCGAGCGGCCGGTGACCGTGGACGACGCCACTATGATCGCGACCAGCTTCCCGACCTTCTTCGACCTCATGGGCGGCCTCGGCGGCGATCTCGAGGTCGCGCCGTGATCATCGCGATCGACGGGCCGGCGGCGTCCGGCAAGGGCACGCTCGGGCGCCGCATCGCCGCCCATTACGGGCTGCGCCATCTCGACACCGGCCTCCTCTACCGGGCGGTCGCGCTGAAGCTGATCCACCGCGACATGCTCGACGACGCCGACGCCGGCGCGGAGGAGGCCCGCGCGCTCGATCCCGCCTTCCTCGCCGATCCCATGCTGCGGAGCGAGGCGGCGGGCGCCGGCGCCTCGATCGTTTCGGTCTATCCGCAGGTCCGTCAGGCGCTGCTCGAGTTCCAGCGTCGGTTCGCGTCCGAAGCGCCGGGCGCCGTGCTCGACGGGCGGGACATCGGCACGGTGATCTGCCCGGACGCCGACGCCAAGCTGTTCGTCATCGCCTCCGCCGAGGAGCGCGCCCGTCGCCGCGCGCTGGAGCTCCGCGGCCGCGGCGAGGACGTCGACGAAGCGGCGATCCTGGCCGACATCCGCGCCCGCGACCATCGCGACATGAGCCGAGCCAACGCGCCGCTCAAGGCTGCGGACGACGCGGTGACGCTCGACACCACGGCGCTTGACGCCGACGCCGCCTTCGCGGCCGCGGTCGCGATCGTCGACCGCCTCGTCGTGAAGGCGCGAACCGCCTGACATCCGCGCTCCCTCGTTGCGCCGAGACGGCCGATCTGCTAACGAGCCGCGATCCGTTAAGGCGTCACGGCGTTGGAGCGGCCCTCGTCCACGAGCGGCCGTCGCGCAAGGCGCGTTTACGGAGGGGCTCCCCGGCCGCATCCGTCCCGGCGCCGGCCCGTCTCTCTTTCCGGAGAGGCGCGCAACCGGACAGCGGCGGCCCGGAAGCCGATCGTCAACACCAAAGCCGGCGCCTTAGGCCCGAAGACGGGCAGGAGACTTCATGAACGCCACTGCCGCAGCCGCACCCTCGCGCGAAGATTTCGCCGCGCTGCTCGAAGAATCGTTTGCGACCGCCGACATCGCCGAAGGTTCGGTGATCAAGGGCACGATCACCGCGATCGAAAAGGACATGGCCGTCATCGACGTCGGCCTGAAGACCGAGGGCCGCGTCGCGGTCAAGGAGTTCACCGGCCACGGCCGCGAGAACCCGCTCAAGGTCGGCGACGTCGTCGAGGTCTATCTGGAGCGCGTCGAGAACGCGCTCGGCGAAGCCGTGCTGTCGCGCGACAAGGCGCGCCGCGAGGAGAGCTGGGTCAAGCTCGAGCAGGCCTTCAACGACAACCAGAAGGTCGAAGGCGTCATCTTCAACCAGGTCAAGGGCGGCTTCACGGTCGACCTCGAGGGGGCGACCGCCTTCCTGCCGCGCAGCCAGGTCGACATCCGCCCGGTGCGCGACGTCGGCCCGCTCATGGGCACGCCGCAGCCGTTCCAGATCCTCAAGATGGATCGCCGCCGCGGCAACATCGTCGTGTCGCGCCGCACCGTGCTTGAAGAGTCCCGCGCCGAAATGCGCCAGGAGCTGGTCCAGAACCTCGAAGAGGGCCAGGTCATCGAGGGCGTCGTCAAGAACATCACCGACTACGGCGCGTTCGTGGACCTTGGCGGCATCGACGGCCTGCTGCACGTCACCGACATCGCGTGGCGCCGCGTCAATCACCCGACCGAGCTGCTCCAGATCGGGCAGCAGGTGAAGGTGAAGATCATCAAGATCAACCACGAGACCCACCGCATCTCGCTCGGCATGAAGCAGCTGCTGGCCGATCCGTGGCAGGGCATCGAGGCCAAGTACCCGGCGGGCGTGAAGTTCACCGGCCGCGTGACCAACATCACCGACTACGGCGCCTTCGTGGAGCTGGAGCCGGGCATCGAGGGCCTGATCCACGTCTCCGAGATGTCGTGGACCAAGAAGAACGTCCACCCGGGCAAGATCGTCGCCACCTCTCAGGAGGTCGAGGTGATGGTGCTCGAGGTTGATCCGGTGAAGCGCCGCATCTCGCTCGGCCTGAAGCAGACCATGCAGAACCCGTGGGAAGCTTTCGTCGAGAAGTATCCGGTCGGCTCCGAGGTCGAGGGCGAGGTCAAGAACAAAACCGAGTTCGGTCTGTTCCTCGGTCTCGACGGCGACGTCGACGGCATGGTCCACCTGTCGGATCTCGACTGGAACCGTCCGGGCGAGCAGGTCATCGACGAGTTCAAGAAGGGCGACATCGTGCGCGCCCAGGTTCTCGACGTCGACGTCGAGAAGGAGCGCATCTCGCTCGGCGTGAAGCAGCTCGGCGGCGATCCGTTCGTGGACTCGGGCGAGATCCGCAAGAACTCGGTCGTCACCTGCGAGGTGATCGAGGTCAAGGAAGGCGGCCTGGAGGTCAAGATCCAGGACACCGACCTCACGGCCTTCATCCGCCGCGCCGATCTCGCCCGCGACCGCGCCGACCAGCGTCCGGAGCGTTTCGCCGTCGGCGAGAAGTTCGACGCCCGCATCACGCAGTTCGACAAGAAGGCCCACAAGGTCTCCGTGTCGATCAAGGCGCTCGAGATCGCCGAAGAGAAGGAGGCCGTCGCGCAGTACGGCTCGTCCGACAGCGGCGCCTCGCTCGGCGACATCCTCGGGGCCGCGCTCAAGCGGCGCGACGCCGAGAGCGACGACTGATAAGCCCCGCGTCTTCTCTTCGCGGCTCGTCCGCGAAGAGAAAGCGCCCACGCTTGATCCGAAGCCCGCGCGGGAGTTCCGCGCGGGCTTTCGTCGTGTTAGGCCTGTCGGCCCACCGCGCGCCGGTGGCCGCCGACACGACGCTCTGAAGACGGACCGACGCCGATGGCACTCGACACCGAAGCAATTCTCGAGCGTCGCTCGCTTCGGCGCAGACTGGCGTTCTGGCGCGTGGGCGCCGTCGCGATCCTCGGCGTCGCGATCGTGGCTTTCGCGCTCGGACGCGGCGGCGACGGCAAGCCGGGGCCCCGCGAGCCGCATATCGCCAAGGTCGAGCTCTCGGGCGTGATCATGGGCGACGACAAGCGCGACAAGCTTCTGAAGGACCTCGAGAAGAGCGAGGCCCGCGGCGTGCTGCTGATGATCAACAGCCCGGGCGGTGGCGTGACGGCGTCCGAGGACATCTACGACGCGGTCCGCAAGATCGCCGAGAAGCGCCCGGTGGTCGCGGTCGTCGAGACCATGGCGGCGTCGGGCGGCTACATCGCGGCTCTCGCCGCCGACCGCATCGTCGCGCGCCAGACGTCCATCACCGGCTCGATCGGCGTGCTGGCGCAGTATCCGAACTTCACCGGCCTGCTGGAAAAGCTCGGGGTCCAGGTGGAGTCGGTGAAGTCGAGCCCTCTGAAGGCGGCGCCGAGCGGCGTCGAGCCCACGAGCCCGGAGGCGCGCAAGGCGCTCGAAGCCCTGATCCTCGACAGCTACGACTGGTTCAAGGCGATCGTGGCCGATCGACGCAAGCTCGACGGCGTGGCGCTCGCGACGGTCGTCGACGGGCGCGTCTTCACCGGCCGCCAGGCGATCGAACTCAAGCTTGTCGACGAACTCGGCGGCGAGGCGGAGGCGATTGACTGGCTCAAAACCCGGGGCGTCGATCCCGATCTGCCGGTCCGCGAATGGAAGCCGAGAACGGACGGTCTGGAGCGGCTCGGCCTCGCAACGGCCTCGGCGGCGTGGGTTGCGGAGGCGCTTGGGCTTCCGAGCGTCGCCAGCGCGATCCGGACCGCTTATGCAGGCGAGGGGGCCGTCCTTGACGGTCTGCTCGCCATCTGGCAACCTGCCCAGCAATAATTCTTATTTTGCCGATACTTAGGGGTAATGCGTCGTCCTGGAAGGCGGCGCGGGAGGGCTCAATGATCAAGTCCGAATTGGTGGCGAGGATCGCGAGCGTTAATCCGCACCTCTACCAGCGCGATGTCGAGAACATCGTCAACGCGATTCTCGACGAGATCGTCGACGCGCTCGCGCGTGGCGACCGGGTCGAACTGCGCGGCTTCGGGGCCTTCTCGGTGAAGGCGAGACCGGCGCGCGTCGGCCGGAACCCCCGCACCGGAGAGCACGTTTCCGTCGACGGCAAGGTGGTTCCGTTCTTCAAGACGGGAAAGGAGATGCGCGTGCGCCTCAACAAGGACGATCCTGCAGCGGCGGCGGAAGCCTCGGCATGACACTGCGTCGTCTCCTGGCCGGCCTCGTCGGCGTGCCACTCGCGCTGTTCCTCGTGCTGTTCGCCGTGGCGAATCGGCAGTCCGTGCAGATCGGATTCGACCCATTCTCACCGGAGGCGCCGGCGCTGGCCGTCAATCTGCCGCTGTTCGCCGTGATCCTCCTGGCCGTCATGATCGGCGTGCTGGTTGGCGGGGTCGCCGCCTGGGCGCGCCAGGGCAAGTGGCGCAAGGAGGCGCGGTCCAAGCGCGCCGAGGTCGCGCGGCTCGAGACCGAAACCGAGCGCGCTCGCCGCGACGCCGCGGCGGCGCGCAACGCCGTCGCCGCGCTGCCTGCGCCGAAGCGCGCCGCCTGAAACAGGGACGCCGGTTTCATTCGCCGTCGGTCTGGTGTCGCGTGGCCGGCGCCGATAGTCTGGAGCCTCTCCAAACTGGGGTAGGGGCGCCATGATTTTCCTGCTGCTCGGGCTCGCGCTTTTCCTCGGCGGGCACATTTTCACCCGCGCGCGCGGGCGCCGGGCCGAACTCATCGCGCGGCTGGGGGAGAGCGGTTACAAGGGGCTCTACTCGCTGGTGTCGGCGGCCGGGCTCGCGCTCGTTGTCTATGGCTACGCGACCGCGCCTTTCGTTCCGCTCTGGACGCCCCCGGCCTGGACGCGGCACATCCCCATCACGCTGATGCTGCCGGCCTTCATTCTGTTGGTCGCGGCCTACCTGCCCGGTCACATCCGCGCGAAAACGAAGCATCCCATGCTCGCGGCGCTGAAGCTGTGGGCCGCCGGCCATCTTGTCGCCAACGGTGATCTCGCGAGCGTCCTGCTGTTCGGCGGCTTCCTCGCTTATGGCGTCGTCGCCCGCATTCTGATCAAGCGCGAGTCGCGGGCCCATGGCGAGTTGGCGCGCGGCCCGGCGGACGGGCGCAACGACGTGGTCGCGGTGGCGTTGGGGGCGGTCGTCTATGCGCTGTTCGGCGTGTTCCTGCACCCGATCCTGATCGGCGTTCCCGCCTTCACGTTCTAGGACCCGCGTGACGCAAAGGGTTTGCGGCGCCGCCGCCCCGTCGCTATGGTGCGCGCCGCTTGCGCGCCGCGTGATCCCGGCTCGCAAAGTCCCCGCATGACGACTGGATGCGCATAAGAGCCGATGACCGACATCTTCCATGAAGTGCAGGAGGACCTGCGTCGCGAGCGGCTGCAGAGGCTCTGGACGCGGTACGGCTGGCTGATCGTCGCGGTGGCGGTGCTGCTGGTGGCCGCCGCCGGCGGATGGCGGGGCTATGAGTATTGGCAGGCGCGGCAGGCGGAGGCCGCGGGCGATCGGTATCAGGCCGCCGCTCGGCTGGCCGAGGAAGGAAAGGCTGACGAAGCCAAGGCAGCCTTCGCCGAGCTCGCCGCGAACGCGCCGGCGGGCTATCAGGCGCTGGCGCGGCTGCGCGAAGCCGCCGAGGTCGTGAAGTCCGACCCCGCTGCGGCGCTGAAGCTTTACGAGGCGGTGGCGAACGATTCGGCGGCCGACGCACTGCTGCGGGATGCGGCTAGGGTCCGCGCCGGCTATGTGGCGGTGGATCACGCCTCGCGCGACGAGGTCCGGAAGCTGGTCGAGGCTCTCGCCGTCGACAACGGCCCGTGGCGGCAGGCCGCGCGGGAGGTTCTGGGCCTCGCCGCCTACAAGGCCGGCGATCTCGTGGACGCCCGCCGCCAGTTCGAGGCGCTCGTCTCCGATCCGGAAACCGGCCAGGGCGCGCGGCAGCGCGCCGACCTGATGCTGTCGGTGATGCCGGCTGCGGCGGCCGCGCCCGCTAAGTAGGTTCGCGCGCATACGCGTGTGGGTAGGTTCAAACCGGGGAAACGATTACGTGACCGAGCGCTCCAGACTGCTTCTCCGTCTCGCCGTGGTGGCGTCGCTCGCGGGCGCGCTTGGCGGCTGCGAGTCGATCTCAAACCTCAATCCGTTCGGCGAGAAGGAAACGGCCTTGCCGGGCGAGCGCCGGCCGGTGCCGCCGGTCGCGCCGCAACCTCCGGCCACGGTGCCGCAGCCTCTGTCGTAACCGCCTGACGGCCGATCCCCGGCCGCCCGCGGAACGGGCGCCGGGAGGGCGTCGACACGTGACCGAACAAACGCCGCCCGCTTACCCGCTGCCGCTTGTCGCCATCGTCGGCCGGCCAAACGTGGGCAAATCCACGCTGTTCAACCGGCTGGTCGGCAAGCGCCTCGCGCTCGTCGACGATCGCCCGGGCGTGACCCGCGACCGTCGCGAGGGCGAAGGCCGTCTCGGCGATCTCACCTTCCGCATCGTCGACACCGCCGGGCTCGAAAGCGCGGCCGAAGGTTCGCTGGAGGCGCGCATGCGCCAGCAGACCGAGGCCGCGATCGAGGAGGCGGACATCGTGCTGTTCATGACCGACGCCCGCGCCGGCGTGACCGCGGACGACATCCGCTTCGCCGATCTTGTCCGGCGCGCCCATCGCCCGGTGATCCTGCTCGCCAACAAGGCCGAGAGCCGCGCCGGCGTCGCCGGTTCCTACGAGGCCTATTCCCTCGGGCTCGGCGATCCGCTGCCGGTCTCCGCCGAGCATGGCGAGGGCCTTGGCGAGCTCTACGACGCCCTGCGGCCGTTCTTTCCGGAGCCCTCCGACGAAGACGAGGACGAGCCGGGCGAGGACGCGCCGCTGCGCATCGCGATCGTCGGCCGTCCGAACGCGGGCAAGTCGACGCTCGTCAACCGGCTTGTCGGATCGGAGCGCATGCTGACCGGGCCGGAGGCGGGCATCACCCGCGATTCGGTCTCGATCGACTGGGAGTGGAACGACCGCCGCGTGCGGCTCGTCGACACCGCGGGGCTCCGGCGCAAGGCGCGGGTGATCGACAAGCTTGAAAAGCTGTCCGTCGCCGACGCCATCCGCTCGATCAAGTTCGCCGAGGTCGTGGTCGTGCTGCTCGACGCGACGATGCCGTTCGAGAAGCAGGACCTGTCGATCGCCGACCTCGTCGCGCGCGAGGGCAGGGCGCTGGTGATCGCCCTCAACAAGTGGGATCTGGTCGAGAACCGCGGCCAGGCGCAGAAGGACCATCGCGAGGCGCTCGATCGCCTGCTGCCGCAGGTGAAGGGCGCGCAGCTCGTCGCGCTGTCCGGCCAGACCGGCGAGGGCGTCGACCGGCTGATGCAGGCGGTGGCGGCCGCGCATGAGGTCTGGAACCGCCGCGTCTCCACCGCCGCGCTGAACCGCTGGCTCGAGGGCGTGCTCGAGCGGCACCCGCCGCCCGCGGTCGCGGGCAAGCGCATCAAGCTGCGCTACGCCACCCAGCCGAAGGCCCGGCCGCCGTTCTTCGTCATCTTCGGAACCCGCACCGAGGAGCTGCCGGACTCGTACGTCCGCTACCTCGTCAACGGGCTTCGCGAGACCTTCGACCTGCCCGGCGCGCCGATCCGGCTGACCTTCCGCACGCCGGACAACCCTTACGACAAGGGCTGAAGGCGCCGTGTCGAAGCGCACGCCGGCGGAGCGGGCGCAGCGGCTGATCCGGCCGCTGACCGACCTGCTGACGCGCCGGCGCGTGGCGGCCCCGTCGCGGACGAGCGCGGAGCGGCCCGGCCTGCGGGCCGCGGCCTTCGGCTTCTCGACCTACAACATCGGCGACGACATCCAGTCCTACGCGGCGCTGGCGCGGCTGCCGCGGCTCGACGCGCTGATCGCGCGCGACCGCATGGCGATCGAGGCGCTCGACGGCCCCCACCTGACCATCTTCAACTCCTGGTTCAAGCAGGGGCAGGACTACCGGACGCCGCACCCGTCGATCGAGCCGGCGCTGTTCGGCTTCGCGCTCGGCTCCGACGCGTTGATGATGAGCGCGTGGAAGCCGTGGCTTGCGGCGCGCGGTCCGGTTGGCGCCCGAGACCTGGACAGCGCGGAGCTCCTGCGCGCGGCCGGCGTGGCCGCGGATTGGGTCGGGTGCCTGACGCTGTTCATCGGGCGCGGCCTGTCGCCGGTCCCGGAGGACCAGCGGCGCGGCGTGCTGATCGTCGACCTGCCGGATGAGGCGATTGCGGCCCATGTGCCGGCCCATCTCCGCGATGGGGCGGAGGTGATCAGCAACTTCCTGCCGCCGATGACGCAGCAAGACTCGCTGATGCGCTACGCAGCGCTCGCCCGGCTGCTGGAGCGGCTGCGGACCGCGCGGCTGGTGATCACCCGCCGGCTGCATGTGGCGCTGCCCTGCGTCGGCTTCGGCACGCCGGTGGTCGCGCTGCCCGACCGCGGCATATCGAACGCGCTGCGGCGGTTCAGCGGCTTCCGGGATTTTCTGCCGACGGCGTTTCTCGACGATCCCGCGTCGCTCGCCGCGATCGACTGGGACGCCGTGCGCCCGGCCAAGGTTCCAGAGGCGCTGGTCCGGGCTGCCGATCGGCTTGAGAGCGATCTCGCGGCGCGCTTCGGCGTCGTCGCTCCACCGCTCAAGGCTCCGCTCTACGACGGACGGCCGCTGACGTTGCGCAATCCCGGCCTTGGGCCGGAGCCGATGACGGTGACGCTGTCCATGCGCGGCGTCCGGCGCGCATCCCGGGCGGACTGGTGGTCGGCCGAGACGATCGAACTCGATCTGCCTTGGTTCTCAGGCGTCGAGCGCATGATGCTGGACGTGTCCGTCACGCCGCGGCGGAGCGGCGCCGTCCGCCGGATCGGCGCGCTGCCGGACCTGCTGCTGCGCTGACGCGCCGTCACGCCGGCGCGTGGAAGCTCTGCAGGCTGTCGGTCGGGAAGTCGTAGAGCTTGCCGGTCTCGGTCCACTCAGGGCGGCAGAGCGCCACGATCTTCGGCGCGAGGTCTTCGGGCGTCTTCAGGGTCGCCGGATCTTCGCCGGGCATGGCGCGGGCGCGCATGGCGGTGCGCAGCGGGCCGGGACTGACCAGGGTCACCCGCACCGGCGTGTTGGTCCGGGTTTCGGCGGCGTAGGATCGGGCGAGCGCCTCCACGCCGGCCTTGGTGACGGCGTAGGGGCCCCAGTAGGCGCGGTCCTTGTGCACGACGCCGGACGTCAGGAACACGGCGCGTCCGGCGTCCGAGAGCCGCAGCAGCGGGTCGAGCGAGCGGATGAGCCGCCAATTCGCGGTTAAGTTGACCGCAATTGTCTTGTCCCAGTCCTTCGGCTCCACATGGCCGAGCGGCGAGAGCGGCCCGAGCTGGCCGGCGTTGGCCACCAGGATGTCGAGCTTGCCGAAGCGCTGGTAGAGCGCCGCGCCCAGGCGGTCGATGGCGTCGTAGTCGTCGATGGCGAACGGAGCGAGGGTGGCGGAGCCGCCGGCGGCCTTGATGGCGTCGTCGAGCTCTTCAAGCCCGCCTTGCGTCCGCGCGGTCGCGACCACGTGGGCTCCGGCCTCGGCGAGGGCGAGAGCGGCGGCTTTGCCGATGCCGCGGGAGGCGCCGGTGACGACCGCGACGCGGCCGGCGAGAAGCTTTTCAGTCGACATGGGCGTTCGGCGTCCGTCTGCGTATGCGCGGCTCGCCGACCGGGACGTGACGTCTCCCGGTCGGCGAGCCCGGACCCCTTACCGCAAAGGCGCGCCGAAAGACACCGCGCGGGGCGGCTCCAGCCTTGGAAAACCGGTCGTCAGCTCGCCTCGGCGATCAGCGAGAGCTGGCGCGGGGTCTCGCCCGAGCGGTCGGTGAGCAGGGTCGGGTAGTCGCCGGTGAAGCAGTGGTCGGCGAACTGCGGCCGCAGGTCGTCGCGGCCGTCGTAGCCCATGGCGCGGTAGAGCCCGTCGACCGAGAGGAAGGCCAGGCTGTCCGCGCCGATCAGCTCGCGCATCTGCTCCAGCGTGTGGGTCGCGGCGAGCAGCTTCTCCCGCTCCGGAGTGTCTATGCCGTAATAGTCGGAGTACAGGATCGGCGGGCAGGCGAGGCGGAAATGCACCTCCTTGGCGCCGGCGTCATACATCATCTTCACGATCTTTTTCGACGTGGTGCCGCGCACCAGGCTGTCGTCGACCAGCACGACGCGCTTGCCCTCGATCTGGCTGCGGTTGGCGCTGTGCTTCATGCGCACGCCGAGCTCGCGCACGCCTTGGGTCGGCTGGATGAAGGTGCGGCCGACATAGTGGTTGCGGATGATGCCGAGTTCGAACGGCACCCCGCTCTCGCGCGACAGACCGATGGCCGCGGGGACGCCAGAATCCGGCACCGGCACGACGACGTCGGCGTCGGGCATCGATTCGCGCGCGAGCTCCATGCCCATGCGCTTGCGCACCTCGTAGACCGACTGGCCCTGCACCACGCTGTCGGGTCGGGCGAAGTAGACGAACTCGAACACGCAGGGGCGCATCGGCTGCGGCGGGAACGGGCGCAGCGACTGCACGCCCTCGTCGGTGATGACGACGACTTCGCCGTTGTCGATGTCGCGGATGTACTTCGCGCCGATGATGTCGAGCGCGCAGGTCTCGGAGGTCAGGATGTGGCAGCCGTCGAGCTCGCCCAGGATCAGCGGGCGGATGCCGAGCGGATCGCGCGCGCCGATCATCTTCTTGGTGGTCAGGGCGACGAGGGCGTAGGCGCCCTCGATCTCGCGCAGCGCGTTGACGAAGCGGTCGACGATGCGCGGGCGGCGACTCTGGGCGACGAGGTGGAGGATGACCTCGGTGTCGGAGGTCGACTGGCAGATGGCTCCCGCCTTCACCAGTTCGCGGCGCAGCGTCAGCGCGTTGGTGAGGTTGCCGTTGTGCGCCACCGCGAGGCCGCCGGCGTCGAGCTCCGCGAACAGCGGCTGGACGTTGCGGAGAATGGTCTCGCCGGTGGTCGAATAGCGATTGTGGCCGATCGCGGCGCGGCCGGGCAGGCGGCCGATGGTCTTGGCGTCGGAGAAGTGATCGCCGACGAGGCCGAGGCGTTTCTCCGCGTGGAAGCGACCGCCGTCGAAGGAGACGATGCCCGCGGCCTCCTGGCCGCGGTGCTGAAGGGCGTGCAGGCCAAGCGCTGTGAGCGCGGCGGCGTCCGGGTGGCCGAACACGCCGAAGACGCCGCATTCCTCACGCAGCCGGTCGGCGTAAGGATCGAAAACGTCTTCGACGGCGTCCGGCGCGCGCTGGGCGTCGGCGCGCGCCATGCTGGGCTCGCTCATGGTCCGTCTCCCGGAGGCGATTCCGCCGCCTCCACGCCGGCCGCGCGACCCGCGCGGCGATCTCACTGGTTCGGCCGGGCGTCCCGGTCGAGCAGGTTCTGTATGCCCTGCCTGTCCTGCCGCGACGGCGCCGCCGAGGGCGTCTCCTCAGGCGGAGGCGCCGCGTCAGGCGTGGCCGGCGCAGAGGGCGCCGCATTGCCTTCGCCCGCCGCGCCGTCG
The DNA here is from genome assembly GCF_027922325.1 of Methylopila turkensis. Taxonomy (GTDB): domain Bacteria; phylum Pseudomonadota; class Alphaproteobacteria; order Rhizobiales; family Methylopilaceae; genus Methylopila; species Methylopila turkensis. The sequence continues at coordinate 450,799 of NZ_BSFL01000002.1, read as the reverse complement.
CGCCGCTTCAGTCGCTGCAAAATGGTGCTTTCGGGGTCTTCGGGCAACAGCGCCAGGAGCTGGTCTCCCGCGCTCTGGAGCATGGGCTTGGACTGCGCGGTGCGGAACCAGTCCGGCTGGCCCTTCTCCGGCACCAGCCAGGAGAAGAACAGGAACGCGATCACGATCAGCAGCAGGCCGCGCGCCGCGCCGAACATGAAGCCGAGCGTGCGGTCGACCGGGCCGATGCGGCTGTCGAGGATCGCGTCCGAGATCTTCATGGTGATGAAGGACACCACCAGCAGCGTGACGATGAACACGCCGCCCGCGGCGACCACGTCGGCGATCTGCGGCGGATTGAACTTGATGTGCTCGCGCGCGAGCGCTCGCGCCGGCTCGAACGCGACGATGGTCGCTGCCGCCGCGGCGACCCATGAGGCGATCGACAGCACCTCGCGCGTGAATCCGCGCACCATCGCCAGCACGGCCGAGATCAGCATCACGCCGATAAGGATCACGTCGAGAAGTGTGATGGTCATCTACGCGGTCGATCGGGATCGTGAGCGGGCGTGAACCCTCGCGGGCCTTCGAGCGGGCTCTCTATACCGCGCGGTCATGCGCCCGTCACGCGCCTTGTCGCGACGCATGCGCGGCGTCTGCGCGCGCCGCAAGGCGGGCGACCAGCACGTCGAGCGTTGGAATGGCGACGATCGAGACGTCCGTGCCCTGCGCCGCGTCCGCGGCGGCCGCCGGCAGAACGCCGCGCTTGAAGCCGAGGCGCGCGGCCTCCCGCAGCCTCGGGCCGGGATGCGACACGGGCCGGACCGCGCCGGTGAGCCCGATCTCGCCGAAGAACACGGCGTCCACCGGCAGGGCCGCGCCGGTGAGCGAGGAGACGAGCGCGGCGGCGACCGCGAGGTCGGCCGCCGGCTCCTGGATGCGCAGCCCGCCCGCGACCGCGAGATGCACGTCATGGCCGCCGAGCCGGACCCCGCAGCGCGCCTCCAGCACGGCCAGCACCATGGCGAGACGGGCGTTGTCCCAGCCGACGACGGCGCGGCGCGGCGTGCCGAGGGTCGACGGCACCACCAGCGCCTGGATCTCCACGAGAATCGGTCGGGACCCCTCGAGCCCCGCGAGCACCGCGGCTCCGGGAGCGTCGGGCTCCCGGTCGCCGAGGAACAGGGCGGAGGGATTCGTCACCTGCTCCAGCCCGTCGCCGGTCATGGCGAACACGCCGATCTCGTCGGTGGGTCCGAAGCGGTTCTTCTGCGCGCGCAGGATGCGGAAGTCGCGGCCCGAATCGCCCTCGAACGACAGCACCGCGTCGACCATGTGCTCGACGACGCGAGGACCGGCGATCTGGCCGTCCTTGGTGACGTGGCCCACGAGGATGACGCAGGCGCCCGTGGTCTTGGCGTAACGGATCATCGCCTGGGCCGCGGCGCGCACCTGCGTGACGGTGCCGGGGGCGGCCTCGACCTGGCTGGTCCACAGCGTCTGGATCGAATCGATGATGACGAGCCGCGGCGGCGGGCCGTCCTTCAGCGTGGCCAGGATGTCCTCGACATTGGTTTCGGCGGCGAGCGCGACCGGCGCGTCGGCGAGGCCAAGCCGCTGCGCGCGCAGCCTGACCTGCGCCGCGGCTTCCTCGCCGGAGACGTAGACCACCCGATGGCCGGCGCGGGCGAGCGCGGCGGAGCCCTGCAGCAGCAGCGTGGATTTGCCGATGCCGGGCTCGCCGCCCAGCAGCAGCGCGGAGCCGTGGACGAAGCCGCCGCCGGTGACGCGATCGAGCTCGCCGAGCCCCGCGACGAGCCGCGGCGCCTCGTCGGTCGCGCCGGACAGCCCCTCCAGAACGACCACGCGGCCGCGGCCGAGCGCCCGCGCCGCCGTCGAGGACGCGCCGCCGGGCAGGGGCGCCGCGACGGCTTCCTCGACGATCGCGTTCCAGGCCCCGCAGGCCTCGCACTTCCCCGCCCAGCGCGAGGTGACCGCGCCGCAGGCCTGACAGACGAAGGTGGGTTTCAGGCGGGCCATCAGGCTTGGGGATCAATGTCTCTGAGCAAAAGCTTCGGGCTTCGGGCGCCGTGGACCACGCGCAGAACCCGGACGGCGTCGACGTCGACGGTATAGATAATCAGGTAGGCCCCATGGACCAGACGACGGATCGGTCGCGTTCGACTGATACCGACGACCATTCCACGTTCGGCGACGTCGGCAAGCGCCGCCAGCCGCGCATAAAGGTCAGCCACCAATCGCTCCGCCGCCGCTGGGTCGTCGCCCGCGACGTAGCGGCCAATGTCCCTCAGCTCGCTTCGGGCGCGGCGGGTGACCACGACCTTCATTTTACATCGTCACCCGCGCGTCCAGACCGCTCGCGAACCTCGCTGAGGATTTCGTCGAAGACCTCTTCGATCGGGTAGACCCGTCCCGCCTCGACGTCATCGAAACTCTCGGCCAAGAAAGCGTCGAGCTCCGCCTGATCCTTCGCCCGCTCGAGTTCGCGATCTTCGAGCGCGCGCAGTCCGTCGCGCACCACTTCGCTCGCGTTGTTGTAGCGGCCGGACGCAACCATGGACCGGATGAAGCCCTCGAAATGCTCGCCGAGGGCGAAACTGGACGGCATCACGATCCTCCTGCGTTATCAACTGTTGATAATCTGTAGCGCCTCCAGGGCGCCGTCAATACCGACGCCTTACCCCAGGAACCTGCGCTCGGATCGCCGGCTGAGCCCGGTCAGCACCTCGTAGCCGATGGTGCCGCAGGCGCGGGCGAGGTCGTCGACGGAGACGGTGGAGCCGAGCACCTCGACCCAGTCGCCGCGGTTCGGGCGTTCGGGCGCGTCGGTGACGTCGATCGCGATCAGGTCCATCGAGATGCGGCCGACATAGGGGCAGGGCACGCCGCCGATCGCGGCGCAGGCGCCGGGCGCGCCGTCCTCCGAACCGCCGGAACGCAGGATGCCGTCGGCGTAGCCGAGCGACAGGATCGCGAGCCGCGAGCGCCGCCTGAGCCGCTCCGCGCCGCCGTAGCCCACCGCCGCGCCCGCCGTCGCCTCGCGCACCTGCACGACCCGCGCCTCCAGCCACACGACCGGACGCAGGGACGACGGCCGGCCCGCGACAGGGTTCGAGCCATAGAGCGCGACGCCGGGCCGCCTCAGATCGAAGCCGAGGCCGCCGCCCTGCGTCTTGCCGAGCAGCGTTCCGGCCGAGTTGGCGAGGCTCGCCGGCGCGTCCGGCTTCAGGGAGCGCAGCTCCGCGAACAGCGCGCGCTGCCGTTCGGTCTCGGGGCGCGCCGGCTCGTCGGCGCAGGCGAGATGGCTCATCAGCAGCGCGGGCGCGAAGGGCAGGCGCGGGAGGCAGTCGCGCGCCTGATCCGGGTCGAGGCCCAGGCGGGTCATGCCGGTGTCCACATGGACCGCGGCCCGCGTCGCGGCGCCGGTCGCGGCGCGGAACGCGGTCCATTCGAGAATTTCCTCGACAGAGCCCAGCGCCGGCCGGGCGTCGATCGCGGCGAAGGCGTCGCAGCAGCCCGGCGGCAGGCCGTTCAGGACATAGATCGTCGCCTGCGGCGCGGCCGCGCGAACCGCGCGCGCCTCGTCGAGATGCGCGACGAAGAACGTCGTCGCGCCGGCGTCGGCGAGCGCCGGGACGGCGTGGGCGATGCCTATCCCGTAGGCGTCGGCCTTCACCACCGCGGCGCATTCGGAGCCGGGGTCGAGGCGCGCGAGCGTGCGCCAGTTGGCGGCCAGCGCGGCGAGGTCGATCGTCAGGCGCGCGCCCGCCGCCTCGTTCATAGGGCGGCGGCGCTCACATCTGCTCCGGCAGATGGTCGGGTTGGGCGAGATTGCCGAAGCGGGTGAACTCGGCCTCGAACTGCAGCAGCACCGAGCCGGTCGGGCCATGACGCTGCTTGCCGATGATGACCTCGGCCTTGCCGGCCACGTTCTCCATCTCCGACATCCACTGGTCGAACTCGGGCGTGCCCTCGCGGGGCTTCTTGTTCTTCACGTAATACTCTTCGCGGAAGACGAACAGCACCACGTCGGCGTCCTGCTCGATCGAGCCGGATTCGCGCAGGTCGGAGAGCTGGGGGCGCTTGTCCTCGCGGCTCTCGACCTGGCGGGAGAGCTGGGACAGCGCGATGATCGGCACCGCGAGCTCCTTCGCCAGCGCCTTTAGCCCGGTGGTGATTTCGGTCAGCTCCTGCACCCGGTTCTCGCCCTTCTTGGCGGAGGCGGACAGCAGCTGCAGGTAGTCGACCACCATGACGTCGAGGCCCTTGGAGCGCTTCAGCCGGCGGGCGCGGGCGGCGAGCTGGGCGATCGAGATGCCACCGGTCTCGTCGATGAACAGCGGCACGCGCTGCATCTCGGCGACCGCTTCGGTCAGCTTGAAGAAGTCGCTCTCGAGGATGTCGCCGCGGCGGATCTTGGACGACGAGATCGAGGCCTGCTCGGCGATGATGCGGGTCGCGAGCTGTTCGGCCGACATTTCCAGCGAGAAGAAGCCGACGACGCCGCCGTTGACGGTCTTCATCCGCCCGTCCGGCTGCACCTCGCCCTTGTAGGCGCTCGCCACGTTGTAGGCGATGTTGGTGACGAGCGAGGTTTTGCCCATCGCGGGACGGCCGGCGAGGATGATCAGGTCGGAGGACTGAAGCCCGCCCATCAGCCGGTCGAGATCGGTCAGCCCCGTGGCGATGCCGGAGAGGCCGCCGTCGCGCTTGTAGGCCGCGGCCGCCATGTCGACCGCGGTCGCGAGCGCCTGCGAGAACGGCTGGAAGCCGCCGTCGTAGCGGCCCGATTCGGCGAGCGCGAACAGCTTGCGCTCGGCGTCCTCGATCTGGTCGCGCGGCGTGGCGTCGACCGCGGCGTCGTAGGCCTCGTTGACGAGGTCCTCGCCGATGCCGATCAGCGAGCGCCGGATCGCGAGATCGTAGATCGTGCGGCCGTAGTCCTCGGCGTTGATGACGGTGGTCGCCTCCGCCGCCAGCCGGGCGAGGTACTGCGCCGTCGTCATGCCGCCGAGATCGACGTCGGTCGGCAGGAAGGTCTTGATCGTGACGGGCGTCGCGGCCTTGCCGGCCCGCACGAGGCTGGTGACGATCTCGTAGATCTTCTGGTGCAGGCCTTCGTAGAAATGCGCCGGCTCGAGGAAGTCGGAGACGCGCCAGAACGCGTCGTTGTTCACAAGCAGCGCGCCCAGCAGCGCCTGCTCCGCCTCGACGTTCGACGGCGCGAGCCGGTACTGCGGCTCGGGATCGATCAGGCGGCGGGCGAGGGAATCGGCGAGGGCCATGGTGCGGGCGTCTTGGGCTGCGGGTGGTTGACCGAAGCTTAACACGGCGCGCCGCCTGGCGAGAACGAAGCGGGATCAGACCGGACGGAATCCGCCGTCGCCCCCGATTCACACAGGGCGGCGCAGAAAGCTTCGGACGCCGGTTGACTGACGCGCCGAGGCCGCGGGGGCGGGCGGTTCAGCGGGCCGCGAGATGCGGGTCGATCAGCGTGGAGAACTCGTCGATCGTCATCATCCCCGAGGCCTTGGCGCCGTTGATGAAAAAGGTCGGCGTGCCGGTGACGCCCGCGACCGCGCCGCGGCGCGCGACGGCGTTGACGCCGTCAAGCATGGCCTGGTCCGACAGGCAGGCGTTCACCTGCTCCGCGCCCATGCCGAACTGGCGCATCAGGCTGCGGAGACCTTCGAGCGGGTCAGGGGCGTGCGCCCAGGCGTCGTCGGTGCGGTAGAGCATGTCGACGACCGCATGCCAGCGCTTCTCGCCAGCGCAGCGGGCCAGCATGAAGCCGCCGGCGTCGAGGGCGTTGAGCGGAAACTCCCGGAACACGAACTGCACCTTGCCGGTGTCGACGTATTTCTGCTTCACCGCCGGCCAGGTCTTGAGGTGGAAGTCGCGGCAGCGGTGGCAGGTGAGTGAGGCGTACTCGATCACCGTGACCGGGGCCGAGGCCGAGCCGAACGAGTTTTCCGGCAGCGGGCCGGATTCGGCGAGCGCCTTCTCGGCCGGGGTCTGCGCCGCGGCCGGAACCGCCTGAGCCAGAACGGCTGCGGCCGGCAGCAGAAGCAGGGAACGACGGGCGAGCAGGGTCATGGAGGTCGTTCCCGTATGAGGGCGCAGGGCGCGCAGGTTAAGCCGCGCGCGGGCGGCGAAATCAAGCAGGCGCTGGCGACAGCCGGTGAAGTTCGCGGCGAGGCTTAACCCCTCGGCCGCGCGGGCCAAACGAAAACGCCCGGCGCTGGGCCGGGCGTTCGCAAGTCGCGAAGCAAAAGAAGGATCAGGCCGCGCTCAGCGCGCCTCGTCCTCGTCCCCGGCTTCGTCGGCCGGCGCGTCGTCGCGGTCGCGACGGCCGCGGCGGTCGTCGTCGTCGTCCTCGGAGAAGGTCTCGAAGGCCGGGCCTTCCTCGCGCTGGGTCAGGTCCTCGCCCTGAGCCTGGCGCTCGGCCTCCGCGGTCGAGCGGGCGACGTTGACCTGCACCGACACCTCGACCTCCGGATGCAGCCGCACCGGCACGGAGTGGATGCCGATCGACTTGATCGGGGTGTTGAGCACGACCTGGTTGCGGCCGACGGAGAAGCCGGCGGCGGTCAGCGCCTCGGCCACGTCGCGGGCCGACACCGAACCGTAGAGCTGGCCGGTCTCGCCGGCCTGGCGGACGAGGATGACGCTCGTGCCGTCGACCTTGGCGCCGACCGCCTCGGCCTCCTGCTTGAGCTCGAGGTTGCGGGCCTCGAGCTGGGCGCGCTGGCCTTCGAACTTCTTGCGGTTGGCGTCGTTGGCGCGCAGCGCCTTGTGGTTCGGCAGCAGGAAGTTGCGGGCGTAGCCGTCGCGGACGCGGACTTCGTCGCCCATCTGGCCGAGCTTGGCGATGCGTTCGAGGAGGATGACCTGCATGGGAGCGTTCCTTGAGTTCGTCGATGTCGTGATGGTTCAGGGTTTGGGAGCGGTCGCCGTGGGCGGCGGGCCCGGCGGCGGTCCGAAGCGCTTGCGGACGCCGACCGTCTGCTCCGCCACGCCGAGGGCGGCGAGGAAGACGCCGACCCAGGGCTGGATCAGGAGCAGGGCGTAGACGCCGAAGAGGATGAGCCCGCGCGTCGGCGCGACCCGCGTCGTGGTGTGCACCACGGCGAGGCCGAGCAGGGCGAAGGCGACCAGGAAGGTCGCGGCGTAGAGTTCCGCCGCGAAGCCCGCGAGGCCGGGCAGCAGCGACGCCGCGGTCGCCCCGAGGAAGGCGAGCGTCGCCTGCCGCGGGTAGGTCAGGCCGGGCAGGTCCGGCCAAGGCCGGGTCAGCCGCCCGGAGGCGCGGGTGATGCGGCCGGCGAGCCACAGGTTCGCCAGCGAGACGATGGTCCACATCGCCGCCGCCATTATCGGCAGCAGCGCCGTCATCAGATTGATGATCGCGTCGCGGTTCTCGGCCGGAAGCTGCGGCGCGCCGGGCCGGTCGCTCTGCAGCGCCTGCTCGAACAGCGCCTTCAGCGTCGCCCGGTACTCTTCGAGCGACGCGCCGACCAGAGGGATGGTCAGCGCGATCAGCGTGGCGCCGATCACGGACGCCCACAGCACGAGGCGGCCGATCGGGTACCATTCGGTCGCGCTCTCCGTCGCGCCGGGGCGGGCGAGCAGCGCGAGATAGGCGAGCCACCAGGACGGCGCGCCGATCATGACGAAGTGGAACGTGGCCGCCCAGGGCCCGAACACGAGCCCGATCGCGAGCGCCGCGACGACGGCGCCGATCAGTCCGGCGTGGTGGCGCCAGCCGAGCCCGGCGAGCAGGATCGGCAGCGGCGCGACGTAGAACAGGATGAGCGCGAGCGGGGAGCCCGACGTCGCCGAGGCGTAGAGAAGCGCGGACGAGAGTCCGGCTCCGAGGCCGATCAGGATCAGGGGCGGCGTCATCGCGTTCGTTCCGGCTGTCCCGCGAGCCCGGAGGCCGCGGTTAGGGCGGGGTGGGTCCCGCCCAACGGCGACGTCCGGAGACGCCGCCTGGGAAGTGCGTCGCCGTCCCGGACAGAGGCTAAGCCGCGGTCCGGGACGTTCGTTTCGCCGTCATGCCCGCATCTTCGCGGGCATCCACGACTTGGGCGTCGGGCTCCACGGCAAGTCGTGGATGCCCGGCCGAAGGGGCCGGGCATGATCTGAGGCGGGCGTTCGCCGCCTCAGATCACTTGATGACGTAGGGCAGCAGGCCGAGGAAGCGCGAGCGCTTGATGGCGCGGGCCAGCTCGCGCTGCTTCTTGGCGGAGACCGCCGTGATGCGCGAAGGCACGATCTTGCCGCGCTCGGAGATGTAGCGCTGCAGGAGCCGCACGTCCTTGTGGTCGATCTTCGGGGCGTTGGCGCCGGAGAACGGGCAGGTCTTGCGACGGCGGAAGAACGGGCGGCGCTGGCCGCCGGACGCTGCGATGGCCATCACTCGGCTCCCTGCTCGTCGCGGCGCGGGCCGCGGTCGTCACGGCGCGGACCACGGTCCCCGCCCTCGCGGCGGAACCCGCCGCCACGCTCGCCGTCACGGCCGCCGCCACGCGGGCGGTCGTCGCGATCGTCGCGGTCGCGGCGCTGGAGCATGGCCGACGGGCCTTCCTCGAGCTCCTCGACCTTGAGGGTGAGCACGCGGAGGATGTCCTCGCTGATGCCCTGCTGGCGCTCGAGCTCGGCGACGGCCGCGGCGGGCGCGTCGATATTGAGCAGCGTGTAGTGCGCCTTGCGGTTCTTCTTGATGCGGTAGGCGAGCGGCTTCACGCCCCAGTACTCGGTCTTCTTGACCTCGCCGCCGAGCCCTTCGAGCACGGCCTTGTACTGTTCGGTGAGAGCCTCGACCTGCTGCGCGGTCACGTCCTGGCGCGCCAGGAAGACGTGTTCGTAAAGCGGCATGAGGGCTTGAACCTTCTTGCGGTGGATTCTGCCGTCCGGCGCGAAGCCCTCCGAGCCCGCGAAGGCCCGAACAGATTCTCGAAGGCGGAGACACGGGAGGACGGACCTTTTACGATCCTGATCGGGCAAGCCCGAACCCTCCGTTCAGCCCCCAGCCGAACGACGCGAAGCGCGCCGTATAGAGGATGAGCGGCGGGGAGGCAAGAGTGGGGCGGGGGTTCCGCCCTGGCGATCAACGCCAGAGCCCTGTTCAGGCGGAAGGCGCCGCCGGCAAACGGGTCAGCCGTCCCTGTCCTTCGCGGCAGGAACAACCTCGAAGGCCTTTATCATCGGGCTGATTTGCTTCTCGAGATAGCCGCCGGCGAGGAGGCCCTCAAGCGCCGCCTCGGACTTCGGAAGGATGAACAGCGAGTCCTTCACCCGGACGCCTACGAACTCGGCCTGAACATTGACGCCGACGCGCGCGAGCAACGTCATGGGATCAACTTCTCGTTCGGTCAGCCGGTCGTCGATCGAGGCGACGCGCCCGTCGATTTTCTGCGAAGCCGCCTGCAAGGCGTCGAGCTTGGCGTCCATCTGGCCGAGCTTGACCGCCTGATCCCAGATCGCCGTCGTCGCCGCGCCCATGAAGGCGGTCGCGACGGCGAGGATGACGGCCGATACGGCGCTGATGGCGGTGGCGGGGTTCATGGCTTCGATCAGTGGCGCTCTACGGCTGAACACTATGTCTACATACGCGCGTAAAGCGAAGTCGGAAAGGAGACGTGGATCTCGACCGGCGGTCGTGTCACGCGTCGTCCTGCCGGGCCTCCTCCGCCGCTTCCGCCTCGATCTCCTCGAACACCTCCTGCGCCGCCGTGAGGGCGTTCAGCGCGCGGGGGAAGCCGGCGTAGATCGTCATCTGCTGGATGACTTCGAGAATCTCGTCGCGGTTCAGGCCGACGTTGAGGCCGCCGCGCACGTGCCATTTGAGCTGGCGCTCGGCCCCGCCGAGGGTGACGAGCGCGGCGATCGTCGCGATCTGGCGCGAGCGCAGGTCGAGGCCTGGGCGGGCGTAGACGTCGCCGAAGGGAAACTCCACGAGGCAGCGGGCGAGGTCCGGCGAGACCGCGGCCACGCCGTCGACCACGCGCTCGCCCACCTGCGGATGGATCGCCTTGAGCATCCGCAGGCCCCGCGCGTGCCGGCTCTCCTGCCGGCTCTCCTGGGCGTCGCTCGGCTCGTCGGTCATGGCGGATCCTCTTCGGCGGGATGTCAGGAGATGCGCGGCGCAGGCTAACGGAGAAATGGTCGTTTTGGGCCAGAGCCGCCGTCAATTCGGCCGCCCGCAGCCTTGACGCCCCCGCGCGGGCCTGCTTTGCACGCCGCGACAGAAACCCGTGGGGAACGCCGTCACGTGAGCATAGCCTTGATCTTCCCCGGGCAGGGAAGCCAGCAGGTCGGCATGGGCCGCGCGCTCGCCGACAGCTTCGCCGTCGCCCGCGCCGTGTTCGAGGAGGTGGACGCGGCGCTGGGCGAGAGCCTGTCCGCGACGATCTTCGAGGGGCCCGAGGACAAGCTGACGCTGACCGCCAACGCCCAGCCGGCGCTGATGGCGGTGAGCCTCGCGACGCTGCGGGTTTTGGAGGCCGAGGCCGGGCTCGACGTGGCGCGCAACGCCGCCTTCGTCGCGGGCCATTCGCTCGGCGAGTATTCGGCGCTCGCGGCCGCCGGCAGCCTCACGGTGTCCGACGCCGCGCGCCTGCTGCGCATCCGCGGCGACGCCATGCAGAAGGCGGTCCCGGTCGGCGAGGGCGCCATGGCGGCGCTGCTCGGGCTCGATCTCGAGGCGGCGCGCGCGGTGGCGGCGGAAGCCGCCGAGGGTGACGTCTGCCAGGCCGCCAACGACAACGCGCCCGGCCAGGTGGTGGTCTCGGGCGCGAAGGCCGCGATCGAGCGCGCGCTGGTGATCGCGAAATCCAAGGGCGCCAAGCGCGCGGTGCTGCTGCCCGTGTCCGCCCCGTTCCATTGCGCGCTGATGCAGCCGGCCGCCGACGTGATGCGCGAGGCGCTCGCCGGCGTGAAGATCGTCGCGCCGAAGGCCCCGCTGGTCGCCAACGTCACCGCGAGCCCGCTGACCGACCCGGAGGACATCCGCAAGCGGCTGGTGGAGCAGGTGACTGGCGCAGTGCGCTGGCGCGAATCGGTCGGCTTCATGGCCGGCGCCGGCGTCACGCGCTTCATCGAGATCGGCGCCGGCAAGGTCCTGTCGGGCCTCGTCAAGCGCATCGCGGACGGGGCGACGGGCGAAGCCGTCGGCTCCCCGGACGACATCGAACGCCTCAAGACGGACGGCGCCTTCGGCGCGTCCTGACCGGGAAGGAACCAGCATGTTCGACCTCACGGGCCGCACGGCCCTCGTCACCGGCGCGACCGGCGGCATCGGCGGGGCCATCGCGCGGGCGCTGCACGCGCAAGGCGCGACGGTCGCGATCTCCGGCACCCGCGTCGACGCGCTGCAGACGCTCGCCGACGAGCTCGGCGAGCGCGTCCACGTGCTGCAGGCGAACCTGAAGGACGCGGCGAGCGTCGACGCCCTGCCGGGACAGGCGGAGGCCGCTCTCGGCTCGCTCGACGTGCTGGTGCACAACGCCGGCATCACCCGCGACAACCTCTTCCTGCGGATGAAGGACGAGGAGTGGGCGGACGTGATCCAGGTCAACCTGACCGCCGGCTTCCGCCTCTACCGCGCCGCGCTCCGGGGCATGGTGAAGCGCCGCCGCGGCCGGCTGATCGGCATCACCTCGGTCGTCGGCGTCACCGGCAATCCGGGGCAGGGCAACTACGCCGCCTCGAAGGCCGGGCTGATCGGCATGTCGAAGTCGCTCGCGGCCGAGGTCGCGAGCCGCGGCGTCACCGTGAACTGCATCGCGCCGGGCTTCGTCGAGAGCCCGATGACCGACGCTCTGAACGAGAAGCAGAAGGAGGCCTCGCTCGCCCACATCCCGCTCGGCCGCTTCGGCCAGGGCGCGGAGATCGCGGCGGCGGCGGTCTATCTCGCGAGCGACGAGGCGGCCTACGTCACGGGCCACACGCTGCAGGTCAACGGCGGCATCGCGATGATCTGAGGACGCCCCCGGCCCCGACTGGCGCGGGCGGGGGGGACATGATACCAGACCCGCGGCCTGCGAGAGGCGGTGGGCGACCAAAAGCTTAACGGGTCCCGCGGGGGCGGTTTTAGAAAGTCGTTGCCGGGACCGCGTTCCGCCTTCAAAAAGCCTCTCGGAAGATTCGTGTCCATGACGACGCCGTCGGGTCCGAATGTTCCTGCGAGGCGATCTTCCGAACGTAGAACCACCGAAGGATTAGGTAGATGAGCGACATTGCCGAACGCGTGAAGAAGATCGTGGTCGAGCATCTCGGCGTGGACGCCGAGAAGGTCACCGAGAACGCGAGCTTCATCGACGACCTCGGCGCCGACAGCCTCGACACCGTCGAGCTCGTCATGGCCTTCGAGGAAGAGTTCGGCTGCGAGATCCCGGACGACGCCGCGGAGACGATCCTGACGGTTGGCGACGCCACCAAGTTCCTCGAGAAGAACGCCGCGCAGGCTTGACCTGCGCGCGCGCGGCACGGCGGGCATGATGCAAGGACGTCGGTTCCGACGGACGGCGCGGTGAGACGCGTCGTCGTTACGGGTCTCGGTCTGGTGACGCCGCTCGGTTCGGGCGTCGAGACCGTCTGGCGGCGGCTGATCGCCGGCGAGAGCGGCCTGAAGGCGATCGACCAGTTCCAGGTCGACGACCTTCCGGCGCGGGTCGCAGGCGTCATTCCGCGCGGCGACGGGTCCGACGGGACCTTCAACGCCGACGACTGGATGGAGCCCAAGGAGCAGCGCAAGGTCGACGACTTCATCGTCTTCGCCATGGCCGCCGCGACCCAGGCGCTCGAGGACAGCGGCTGGAAGCCCGAGACCGAGGACGAGAAGTACGCCACCGGCGTGCTGATCGGCTCCGGCATCGGAGGCCTGCAGGGCATCGAGGAAGCGGCGCACGTGCTGCGGGACAAGGGCCCACGGCGCCTTTCGCCGTTCTTCATTCCCGGCCGCCTCATCAACCTCGCCTCGGGCCAGGTCTCGATCCGGCACGGGCTCAAGGGCCCGAACCACGCGGTCGTGACCGCGTGCTCGACCGGCGCGCACGCGATCGGCGACGCGGCCCGGCTGATCGCCTTCGGCGACGCCGACGTGATGGTGGCGGGCGGGACCGAGTCCCCGGTCTGCCGCATCGCGGTCGCGGGCTTCGCGGCCTGCAAGGCGCTGTCGACTGGCTTCAACGACGAGCCGACCCGCGCCTCCCGTCCCTACGACCGCGACCGCGACGGCTTCGTCATGGGCGAAGGCGCCGGGATCGTGGTGCTCGAGGAGCGCGAGCACGCCATCGCGCGCGGCGCCAAGATCTACGGCGAGGTCATCGGCTACGGCCTGTCCGGCGACGCCTTCCACATCACCGCTCCCGCGATGGACGGCGATGGGGCGTACCGCTGCATGTCGGCCGCGCTGAAGCGGGCCGGCGTCTCGGCGAGCGAGATCGACTACATCAACGCCCACGGCACGTCGACGCCGCTCGGCGACGAGATCGAGCTCGGCGCCGTCACCCGGCTGGTCGGGAACGCCGCGGGCAAGATCACGATGTCGTCGACGAAGTCCGCGATCGGGCATCTGCTCGGCGCTGCGGGCTCTGTCGAGGCGATCTTTTCGCTGCTGGCGATCCGCGACCAGGTGGCGCCGCCGACGCTCAATCTCGACAATCCCTCCGTCGAGACCCCGATCGACCTCGTGCCTCGCGCCGCCAAACCGATGCCGATCGAGATCGCGCTGTCGAATTCCTTCGGCTTCGGCGGCACCAACGCGTCGCTGGTGTTCCGTCGTCATCACGCCTGAGCGATCGGTCGGGTTTCGCCACAATCGCACGTAAAGTCGCCGCGCATGGAATTCTGCCCCGCGCGGCGGGGCGCAGAGGAGGCACGCGACGGTGACGACCGAGGGAACGCCCTCCGGACCGCGGACCACCACGCCCGCCCCGGCGCCCGCCAACGACGCCGACGCGCGCCGGCCTTCGGCCCGCGCGTCTGGGGAGGCGTCCGGCCCGACCACGCCGCCGGCTCCTCCGTCGCCGCGCCGTTCCCGCCGCCAGAGCGCGCTCGTGGGCTATCTCAGCGGCGTCTTCACCTTCCTCACGCTGCTGGCGCTCGGCGTCGGCGGCGCGTTCTACTGGGGCAAGTCGACCTTCGACGCGCCTGGTCCGCTCGCGGCCGAGACCACCGTCATGGTGCCGCGGAACCAGGGCGTCTCCGACATCGCCGCCTCGCTCGCCGCCGCGGGCGTCATCGACCATCCGAAGCTGTTCGAGGCCGGCGTGCGGCTCTACCGCGCCAACGACCGGCTGCGCTTTGGCGAATACGCCTTCCCGGCCCGCGTCTCGATGCGCGAGGCGATGGAGATCCTGACCTCCGGCCGGTCGATCGAGCACGCCATCACGATCCCCGAAGGCCTGACCAGTCTCCAGATCGTCGACCGGCTGCGCGACATCGATCTGCTCACCGGCGACGTCAAGGAGATCCCCCCGGAAGGCGCGCTGCTGCCGGAGACCTACCGGGTCATGCGTGGCACGTCGCGCGAGCAGGTGCTGGCGCGCATGCGCCAGTCGCAGAAGGCCGCGCTCGAGGAGGTCTGGCGCGGGCGCGATCCCTCCGTGCCGGTGAAGACGCCGGACGACCTGCTGGTGCTGGCCTCGCTGATCGAGAAGGAGACCGGGGTCGCCGCGGAGCGGACGCGGGTGGCGGCGGTGTTCGTGAACCGTCTCCGCAAGGGCATGCGGCTCCAGTCCGATCCAACGATCGTCTATGGCCTCGTCGGCGGCCGCGGCACGCTGGGGCGCAGCCTCACGCGCACCGACATCCAGTCGCGCACGCCCTACAACACCTATGTGATCAACGGACTGCCGGCCGGGCCGATCGCAAATCCCGGCCGCGCGTCGCTGGAGGCCGCGGCCCGCCCCGACACGTCCGGCGAGCTGTACTTCGTCGCCGACGGCACCGGCGGCCACGCCTTCGCCGCGACGCTTGCGGAGCACAATCGCAACGTCCAGCGTTGGCGCCAGGTCGAGCGCGCCCGCGGCGCGCAGACCGACCGGGCCGCGCCGGACGAGGCCGCTCCCGAGCCGGAAGGCGGCTCCGCCGCGGCTCCCGGCTCCACCGCCCCGCGCCGCTAGACGACCTTGCGCAGCGCGGCCCGCGCGTCGTCGAGGTCGGGGGCGTCGATGCGGCGGTAGCGCGCCTGGACGAAGCCGAACAGGCCGAAGGCGAACAGGCCCGCCGCGGTGAGGCCGAGCAGGACCCAGCCATAGGGTTGCGCGCGCAGCGCCTGCAGCGCGCCGCCGAGGCCGCGAACCTCTTCGGAGTCGGCGCGCCAGGCGGCGAGCGCCAGGAAGCCGCCGATCAGCACGAAGGTGACGGCCCGCGCGGCGTAGCCCGCGCGCCCAACCGCCGTCACCCAGCTCATCGCGTCCGACGGGACGGAGAGCCGCTTGACCACGTCGCCGCGCCACGCTTTCCAGGCGTAGCCAAGTCCGCCGGCGACGACCCCAAGCCCGATCGCCGCGATCGCCCAGCGCCCGAGCGGCTGCGCGAGCGCCCATTCGGTCCAGTCCTGCGCCGCCTGATCTTCGCCTCCTCCTCCGCCGCCGCGCCCGGCGGCGAGGCCGATGGCGGTGCCCGCGAGGCCGAGATAGACCACGCCGCTCGCCGCCTGCAGCGCGCGGACGCCGCGGCCCTTGGCGCCGTCGCCCCGGCCGTCGGCGTCGGTGACGGCGCTGGTGATGCGCCACGCCGCGAAGCAGACGAGGCCGGCGCCGACGGCGGCGAGGATCGCCGCGCCGAACGGCTGCTCCAGCAGGACCAGCAGCGCGCTCCGGCTGCCGCCGGTCGAACCGCCGACCCCGATGGCCGCCAGCACGGCGAGGCCTCCGACTAGGCAATAGACGAGACCCCTGGCGGCGAAACCGAGGCGGGCGAGCGTTTCGATGCGGGACGAGCGGCGAAGATCCATGGCACGATCATCGGGCGGCGGCGCCGCGCTTCAAGGCGCAGGCACGCGCGATCGTCGCACGGAGGGCCGCGGCGCTCCCGAAGCCCCCTTGCCCGACTCGTTCCGCCGCCTCATACTTTCGGTGTCGTCAACAACCGAAAGGAGGTGATCCGGTGTCTCATCGTCTTGATCAGCGCTCGGAGAGCGCCGTGACCTGGATCTCGGCTTCGGCTGGGGTGCGCGCCTGATTCAGGCGGTCGCGGAGGTCTTTCACGGCCGCGATTGAAGATGGGAGGGGTCGTCCGCAAGGGCGGCCCCTCTGCTCTTTCAAGCCACCGCGGCGTGGGCCCGCGGCGTCTCCGGCAGGACGACGGCGGGCAGACGCCCAAGCTCCGGGCGCGCGAACAGATAGCCCTGCATCAAAGTCACGCCCATGGACTTGAGGCAGGCGTATTCCTCCACGGTCTCGATCCCCTCGGCCACGACGCTCATGCCGATCGCCTCGGCCAAGCTCATCATGCTGGCGAGGATCGCCTGCCGCACGCGGCTGCCGTCGATGCCGCGGATCAGGTCCATGTCGAGCTTCACGACGTCGGGCTGGAACTCGGCGAGCAGGTTCAGGCCGGAGTGCCCCGCGCCGAAATCGTCGATGGCGGTGGTGAAGCCCTGCCGCTTGTATTCGGCGAGAATCCGCGTGAGATGCGGCCGGTCTTCGATCTTCTCGCCTTCCGTCACTTCGAACATGATGTTGTCGATGGGGAAGCCGTGCCGCTGCGCGGCGGCGAGCGTCGTGCCGAGGCAGAGCGCCGGCTCGTAGACGGCGTTCGGCATGAAGTTGATGCTGACCAGCGATTGGATCCCCAGCCGGGCGGCCGCCTCCACGGCGGTGCGGCGGCAGAGCTGGTCGAAGGCGAAGCGCGTGTCCGGCGTGACGTGCGCGAGGACCGCGGCCGCGCCTTCGCCGTTCGCGCCGCGGACCAGCGCCTCGTAGGCGAAGACGCTCCCGTCGGTCACGTCGATGATGGGCTGGAAGGCCATGGCGATGTCGATCGCGAAGGGCTGGCGGCAGCCGGCGCAGCCCGCGTTCGCGAGCAGATCGAAAGACTCCAGGCCGGTGCGCATGCTTTGCTCGTATTTGGCTCCGCCGCACGGCGGGCGCTGCACGCGCAGACTGCGAGGCATCGAGTTACCCTGCGGTTAATTGCGTACCGTACGTTGCGCACGGCCGCGATGACGGAGGCGACGGATCGCCCTAAAAGTGGTGCGGGAAGCGGCGCGACGAAGACGCGGCTATCCGGGAGGAATTGGGTCCATGGGCGCTTACGGCGACCTGCACGCGCGATCGCTCGCCGATCGCGAGAGCTTCTGGCTCGAGGCGGCCGGCGCAATCGACTGGTTTGAGCCGCCGACCCGCGCCTTCGACGCCGGTCAGGGCGCCTATGGCCGCTGGTTCCCGGACGGGGTCGTCAACGCCTGCCACAACGCGCTCGACCGCCACGTCGACGCCGGGCGGGGCGGACAGACCGCGCTGATCTACGACAGCCCCGTCACCGGATCGAAGCGCAGCTACACCTACGCGGGCTTGCGCGACGAGGTCTCGGCCTTCGCCGCGGTGCTGCAGGACCTCGGCGTCGCGAAGGGCGACCGCGTGGTGATCTACATGCCCATGGTGCCGGAGGCGCTGGTGGGCATGTACGCCTGCGCGAGGCTCGGCGCGATCCATTCCGTGGTGTTCGGCGGCTTCGCGGCGGCCGAGCTCGCCAAGCGCATCGACGACGCGGCGCCCAAGGTGGTGCTGACGGCCTCCTGCGGGGTCGAGCCGACGCGGAAGGTGGCCTACAAGCCGCTGCTCGACCAGGCGATCGCCGCCGCCTCCCACAAGCCGGACGCGGTCGTCCTGCTGCAGCGGCCGGAGCTCGAGGCCGAGCTGACGCCGGGGCGCGACCACGACTGGGCCGCCCTGCGCGCCGCGGCGGAAGGGCGGACAACGGCCTGCGCGCCCGTCGCTGCGACCGATCCGCTTTACATCCTCTACACCTCCGGCACCACGGGGACGCCAAAGGGCGTGGTGCGCGACACCGGTGGCTATCTTGTCGCGCTCGCCTGGTCGATGAAGGCCGTCTACGGCCTCAATCCCGGCGAGACGTTCTTCTGCGCCTCCGACATCGGTTGGGTGGTCGGCCACTCCTACATCGTCTATGCGCCGCTGATCATCGGCGCGACCAAGGTGCTCTACGAGGGCAAGCCGGTCGGGACGCCGGACGCGGGCGCGTTCTGGCGCGTCGTCTCCGAGCATGGCGTGGCGGCTCTGTTCACCGCGCCGACGGCGCTGCGCGCCATCCGTAAGGAGGACCCGGAGGGCCGGGAGGCGGCGAAATACGACCTTTCCCGCCTGCGCGCGCTGTTCCTCGCCGGCGAGCGGGCGGACCCGCCCAGCATCCAGTGGGCGGAGACGCTGCTCGGCGTCCCCGTGATCGACAATTGCTGGCAGACCGAGACCGGCTGGCCGATCGTCGCGAACCCGATCGGGCTCGAGCGGCTGCCGGTCAAGCTCGGCTCGCCGACCGTGCCGATGCCGGGCTACGACGTGCGCGTGCTGACCGACGACGGCCAGGAGGCGCCGCGCGGAACGCTCGGCAACATCGTCATCAAGCTGCCGCTGCCGCCGGGCTGCCTGCCGACGCTGTGGAACGCCGACGACCGCTTCCGCTCCGCCTATCTCGAGGGCTTTCCCGGCCACTACCAGACCTCGGACGCCGGTTTCGTCGACGAGGACGGCTATGTCTTCTTCATGGCCCGCACCGACGACATCATCAACGTCGCCGGCCACCGGCTCTCGACCGGCGGCATGGAGGAGGTGATCGCGAGCCACCCGGACGTGGCGGAATGCGCCGTGGTCGGCGTGGCGGACCCGCTCAAGGGCCAGTCGCCGACCGGCTTCGTGGTGCTGAAGGCGGGCGTCGACCGCACGCCGGCGGACATCGAGCGCGAGATCGTCGCGCTGGTGCGCGACCGCATCGGCCCGGTCGCGGCGTTCAAGACCGCGCTCACCGTCCAACGCCTGCCCAAGACCCGCTCCGGCAAGATCCTGCGCGGCACGATCCAGAAGATCGCCGACGGCGAGGACTGGGCCATGCCCGCGACCATCGAGGACCCGGCGACGCTGGACGAGATCGGCGACGCGCTCGCGGCGCGGCGGTGATACGAGGCGTCGTCCCGGACGAGGCCGCAAGGCCGGCGGTCTTCGCCTCGCCTCATCGTCATGGTCCGGCTTGACCGGACCATCCATGTCAGGCGTGGAGTTCGACGCCGGCGGTGGGTCCTCCGGTCAAGCCGGAGGACGACGAGGCTCACCTGGCGAGCCGGAGCGGCAGCCCAACCCGCGGCCGTTGACGCAGGGCCGCGATCCCGGCTCTTCGTTCGCGCTCCGGCCGGGATGACGCCGAAACTCGGCCTCAGCGGCCGTCGTCGTCCTCGTCTTGGTCGTCCCGCTTGAGCTGCTTGAGCTTCGCGAACACGCTCTGGACATCGAGCTCGCGCTCGGACGAGGCGTCGTCGCCGGTCGTGACCTCGGCCGGCAGCAGCGTCTCGTTGTCCTCTTCCTTGCGGAGCACCGCTTCGGGATTGGCCTTGGCGGCCTTCGCCACCTCGAAGTCGAGGTCGATCTGCGAGCACAGGCCAAGCGTCACCGGATCGGCCGGCGCGAGGTTGGCGGCGTTCCAGTGGGTGCGGTCGCGGATGGCGGCGATCGTCGACTTGGTGGTGCCGACGAGGCGGATGATCTGCGTGTCCTTGAGCTCCGGGTGGTTCCGGACCAGCCAGAGGATCGCGTTCGGCCGGTCCTGCCGGCGCGAGACCGGCGTGTAGCGCGGGCCCTTGCGGGGCTTCACCGGCGGCAGGCGCACCTTGGAGACCGCGAGCTGGAGCCGGTAGTCCGGGTTGTTCTGGCCCTTCTCGATCTCTTCGCGGGTGAGCTGGCCGGAGGTGATCGGGTCGAGCCCTTTGATGCCCTGCGCGGCCTCGCCGTCGGCGACGGCTTTGACCTCGAGCTCGTGCAGCTTGCAGAAATCGGCGATCTGGGCGAACGACAGCGAGGTGTTCTCGACGAGCCAGACCGCGGTCGCCTTCGGCATCAGCGGCGCGTTCGACATGGGTGCAATGCTCCTCTCGCTCCGACCGCCGGGGTGCGGCGGAGCCCTGACCGTTATCTCGATGACGGGGGTTGCGGGCTTTATATGCCGGGGCCGCTATCCTTGCAACGCATGTCCGTCCTTGGGACCGCTTGCGCCGGCCCGTCCCGATGCGGCACGTTCGGCGTCCGAAAACGAGCCGATGGGAGGACGGCCATGCCGGTCTTCGATGACGACGCTCCAAAACCCGCCGCCGCGTCGACGCCGCATGCGATCGGGCAGGACCTTGGCCGCCTGTCGGTCGACGAGCTTGTGGAGCGGGTCGCCGCGCTGAAGGCGGAGATCGTCCGGGTCGAAGCGACGATCGCCGCGAAATCGTCCCATCGCAGCGCGGCCGACGCGATCTTCCGAAGTTGATCGGCCGCGCCGCGCTGGCTTCCGAACGGTCTCCGGCATCGTTAAGGCGGCGTTAACCTTTTCAAGCGATTAATGTGCTGTCCAGTTTTCTGGATTCCGAGTGGTTCCTGTCCACTCTTTGTGACGCCTCCCTGTCATGGACTTAAGGCCGCCGCTTCCGGCGGCCTTTTTTTGTCCGCGTTAACGGTCTCTTCGCCACGTCGGGGCGCGGCCGGTGGAAAAGCCGTCTGTTGGCGCGACGATTGCCCAACCCCTGTCGTTGATGCGACGCTGCCCGAAGGCTAAGGCTTCTCGCCGGCTTGAGCGCGCGTTCCCGAGAGAGGTTGTCCGATCATGATCGACAGGTCCGAGCGTACCGAGGCTCCGTCCGAACCCGTTTCGCTTGGCGTGCGTCTGGTCGGCTCCGCGGCGTTCACGGCGCTGTTCCGCGAGGGCATGGCGCTTGTCGAGGAGACCGCGGCCTATCTCGACGGCGACGGCCGCGGCGAATCCCGCGAGCTGGGCCGCGCCGAGTCCATCGCCTACGCCACCGAGAGCATGCGCCTCACCACGCGCCTGATGCAGATCGCGTCCTGGCTCCTGGTGCAGCGCGCGGTGAACGAGGGCGAGATGTCGCTCGACCAGGCGCGCGAGGAGAAGCTCAAGGTGCGGCTGTCGGCGGTGGCCTCGACGCTTCCGCGGGACGTGTTCGAACGGTTGCCGGAGCGGCTTCGCGATCTGGTCGACCGCACCGCGCGGCTTCAGGAGCGCGTGCAGATCCTCGACGTGCAGCTCGACGGCAAGGTCAGGGCCGAGGAGCCGTCGCGCAACCCGCTCGAAGGCCAGCTCGAACTCCTGCGGCAGGCCTTCGGCGTCGGCCGCTGACGCCGCGACCGTTCAGGCCGCGGCGACCCCGCCCTGCGGCGGCGTGATCGCGAAGCCCTCGTCGTCGTACTGGTTCAGTTTGTTCCGCAGCGTGCGGATCGAGATGCCGAGGATGTTGGCCGCGTGGGTGCGGTTGCCGAGCGTATGGCCGAGCGTGTCGAGGATCAGCTCGCGCTCGACGTCCGCCACCGTGCGGCCGACGAAGTTCCGCGTGATGGTCTCGGCCGCTTCCGCAGCCCGCGACGCCGGGTCCGCGCCGCGCGGCGCCATCGGCGCGCCCTCGGGGCTGAGGATCGCCTCCGGCCCGATCTCCGGCCCGCTCGCGAGCAGCACCGCGCGGTGGATCATGTTCTCCAGCTCGCGCACGTTGCCGGGGAAGGCGCAGCGCACGATCTCGGTCCGCGCCGAGGCGGACAGCGGGCGCATCCCGACGCCGTTGAGTTGCGCGTACTTCTTCGCGAAATGCGTGGCGAGCTCGAGGATGTCGCCCGGCCGCTGGCGGAGCGGCGGGATCTTGAGCGTCACGACGTTCAGCCGGTAGAGCAGGTCCTCGCGGAATGTTCCGCGGCGCACCTCGTCCGCCAGAACCCGGTTCGAGGTCGCGAGCACCCGGATGTCGACCGGCACCGGCTTCGCGCCGCCGACGCGGTCGATGACGCGCTCCTGCAGCGCGCGCAGCAGCTTCGCCTGCAGCCTGACGTCCATTTCGGAGATCTCGTCCAGCAGCAGCGTGCCGCCGGAGGCCTCCTCGAACTTGCCGATGCGGCGGGCCGAGGCGCCGGTGAAGGCGCCCTTCTCGTGGCCGAACAGCTCGCTTTCCAGAAGCTGCTCGGGGATCGCGGCGCAGTTGACCGACACGAACGGCTTGGCCGCGCGGGGCGAGCGGGCATGGATGTGGCGCGCCAGCATCTCCTTGCCGGAGCCGCTCTCGCCGGTGATCAGGACGCTCGCCGACGAGGCCGCGACCTGGGTCGCGAGCTGGACGACGGAGGCCATGACGGGGTCGCGGAACACGAGGTCGCGCGCGTCGTCGGCGACGGCGGCGAGCACCGCCGCGATCAGCTCCGGATCGGGCGGGAGCGGGATGTACTCCTGCGCGCCCGACTGGATCGCCGCGACGGCGGCGCGCGCGTCGTTGTCGACGCCGCAGGCGACCACCGGCACGTGGAAGCGCTCGGCCTTCAGCGCTTCGGTGAGCTCGCGCACGGGCAGCGCGACGTCGATCATGATCAGATCGGCGCCGCGGCCGGCGCGCAGGCTGCGCATCGCCTGGTCGATGGTTTCGGCGTGGGTCACGGCCGCGCCGCGGTCCATGGCGATCCGGGTGGCCGCGGTGAGCTGCCCCTTGAGCTGGCCGACGATGGTGAGCCGCATGGGTCGTCCTCCGTTCAGGCGCGGTCGGGCTTGATGATTTCGGTCATCGTCACGCCGAGCCGCTCTTCGACCAGCACCACTTCGCCGCGGGCGACGAGCCGGTCGTTGACGTAGATGTCGATCGCCTCGCCGACCTTGCGGTCGAGTTCGAGGATCGAGCCGGGCTTGAGTCGCAGCAGCTCGCCGACGTCGACGCGCGACCGCCCGAGCACGGCCGAGACCGAGACCGGCACGTCGAACACCGCTTCGAGTTCGGCTGCGACGCGGGCGTCCGTCGTGTCCTCGGCGCGCCGGCGGCTGGTGTCGACGAGGTCGATCTCGCCCGCGTTCAACTCCGGCAGGGGAACTTCCTTGCCTGCGCTCATGCGTCGGCTCCTTCCGAAGTGGTGACGTCCGGCGGGCCGGCCGGCGCGAAGTGGCGGGCGACCGCGGCCTCGATAGCGCGCAGGACCGCTCCGGCGTCCCGCACCACGCCGCCGTCGGCCCATTCGAGCCGGGCGTCGCCGGTCGCGACCTCGGGATCGCCAAGCACGACGAGGCGGCCCGCGAAGCCGCGGACATGGGCGATCGCGCCGAGTTCCGTCTTGACCGTCTCGACGAGGTCGGGCGCGACGCGCACGGCGACGTGCGGGGCCGAGCGCAGCTCGAGGAAGCAGGCCTCGGCGGCCGCGGTGATCTCGGCGAGCGGCGCGCGCGCGACCGCGGCCCCCGCGAGCTTGCGGGCGAGGGCGAGGGCGAGCTCGACCGACTGGCGCTGCATCTGGAGCGCGCGCGCGTCGGCGTCGGCGATCGACATGGCGAGCTGGGCGCCGAGCGTCTCGATCGCGGCCGTCAGGCGCGCGGCGTCGCTGTCGCGCATCGCCTTGCGGCCCTCGGCCTCGCCGCGGCGGAAGGCGGAGGCCTCGGCGCGGGCAAGCGCGGCCTCATGGTCCGCGAGCGGCACGACCGGAGCCGCGGCCGGCGCCGGCGGCGGCGCGCCGAAGTCGAGATCGAACAGGAAGCGGGCGGGCTTGGCGGTCACGCGGCGCTCCGCCCGAAGGGGAGAGGATCAGTAGACAAGCTCGTCCTCCCCCTTGCTCTTGGAGATGCGGATTTCGCCCTTCGCGGCGAGGTCCTTGGTCAGGCCGACCAGGGCGGACTGCGCGTCGTCGACGTCCTTGAGCCGCACCGGCCCCATCGCCTCCATGTCGTCGATCAGCATCTTGGCGGCGCGGCTCGACATGTAGCCCATGAGGAAGTCGCGCATCGTCTGGCTCGCGCCCTTCAGCGCCACCGCCAGCTTGTCGCGCGGCGCGTCGCGCAGCAGCGTCTGGACGCCGGCGGCGTCGAGCTTCTGAAGGTCGTCGAAGGTGAACATGAGCTGCTTGATGCGCTCGGCGCTGTCCTTCGACGCCTCCTCCAGCTTGGTCAGGAAGCGGGTCTCGGTCTGCCGGTCGAACGAGTTGAAGATCTCGGCCATCTGCTCGTGGGCGTCGCGGCGCGAGGTCTGGGACAGGTTCGACATCAGCTCCGAGCGCAGGGTCTGCTCGACGCGCTCGAGGATGTCCTTCTGCACCGCCTCCATCGCGAGCATCCGGCGCACCACGTCGAGCGCGAAGTCCTCCGGCAGTATCGCGAGCACGCGCGCGGAATGCTCGGCGCGGATCTTCGACAGCACCACCGCGACCGTCTGCGGGTATTCGTTCTTCAGGTAGTTCGCGAGCACCGCCTCCTGCACGTTGGAGAGCTTCTCCCACATGTTGCGGCCGGCCGGCCCGCGGATCTCCTCCATGATCGCGCCGACGCGCTCCTTCGGGAGCAGCCTCGCGAGCAGCCGTTCGGTGCTGTCGAAGGTGCCCATCAGCGCGCCGGCGGTGGAGAGGTTCGACACGAACTGCATCAGCAGCCCCTCGACCGTCTCGATGTCGACGGGGCCGAGCGACGACATGGCCGAGGACAGCGCGCGAATCTCGTCGTCGTCGAGCTGCGGCCAGATCGAGGCGCCGTGCTCCTCGCCGAGCGCGAGCATCAGCACGGCGGCGCGGTCGATGCCGGCGAGAGCGCGGGGGGCGGCGCCCCGGGTTGCGACGGCCTGAGCCATGATCTTACGCGGGCTCCTGCATCCACTGCCGGATGATCGACAGGGTTTCGTTCGGGTTGTTCTTCACCAGCTCGCCAATGCGCTGCATCGATTCGGCCTGGACGCGGCCCGCGATCTCGGCCGCGGCGATCATCCGCGCGGTGCCGGGCTCCTGGCCCTGGCCGCCGCTCGTCGTCATGGCGCCGGCGGGGCCGGCGAGGGCGGGCGTCTCGCCGGGGCCTGCGAGCGCGGCGGTGGCCGCGTCGCCGGGCGCTCCGACCACCAGCGTGCGCGTGGTGGTGAGGGTGGTCTCGGGCGACAGCGCCTTCCGCAGCAGCGGGCGCACCACCACGAACAGCACCAGCACGGTCAGCAGCGCCAGCACGGCGAGCTCCGCCCAGCGCATGATGTCCTCGCGAGTGAGATCGAACAGGCCCGGCGCCGCGCCGGCGTCGGTCGCGCCGGGCAGGTCGGCGAAGCGCAGGTTCACGATCTCGACCGCGTCTCCGCGGGCCTGGTCGAAGCCGACGCCGGCCCGCACCAGCGCGCCGATCCGGTCGAGCTCCTCCTGCGGCCGCGGCGCGTAGGAGACGTCGCCATTGGCGGCGCGACCGTAGACGCCGTCGACCAGCACCGCGACCGAGAGCCGCTTCAGCCGGGCGCCGTCCTTCACCTCGGTGCGGGTGGTGCGCGAGATCTCGTAGTTGACCACCTCCTCGGTCTTGTTCGAGGCGTCGCGGTTCTGCGGGCTCTGCGCGGCGGCGGCGCCTTGCGCGTTCGGCAGCTGCGCGCCGACCGTCACGGCCTGGTCGCCGGCCTCCGACGATTGCGAGCTTTCCTCCCGCGTCTGGGTCGAGCGGACGACGCGGCTTTCCGGATCGAAGCTGTCGGCGGTGACGGTGGACTTGGTGGTGTCCATCTCGGCGCGGACCTCGACGCGGGCGCGGTCGCGCCCGACGACGCGTCCGACGATCGCCTCGACGCGCTCGCGCAGCCGCCGCTCCAGCGTCGCGGTGCGCTCGTCGCCGGAGCCGCCCGCGCCGTCCTCCGATCCGGAGCCGTCGGCGAGCAGCCGGCCGCTCTCGTCGACCAGCGACACCTTCTCCGGCTTCAGCCCCTGCACCGCGGAGGCGGCGAGATGACGGATGGCGCGGATTTCGCCGCCTTCGAGCTCGCCGCGCGCGCGGATCACGATCGAGGCCGAGGGCTGCGGCGCGTCGCGTGCGAACAGCGGCTTCTCCGGAATGACGAGGTGGACGCGCGCGGCCTCGACCCGGTTCAGCGAGCGGATCGACCGTGCGAGCTCGCCCTCGAGCGCGCGCAGGTGATTGACGTTCTGGACGAAGCTCGTCGCGGAGAAGCCGTCGCTCTTGTCGAAGATCTCCCAGCCGACGCCGCCGCCGGCGGGCAGGCTCTTCTCGGCGAGGCCCATGCGCAGCTTGGCGATCTGCTCCTTCGGCACAAGGATCGACGCCCCGTCCTGGCGCAGCTCGTAAGGCACCGCGCGCTGCTCGAGCTCCTTGATCACGGCCGATGAGTCCTGCAGCGACAGGTCGCTGAACAGCGGCGACATCTGCGGCTGCGTGAACCGCACGATCGTGAAGGCGAAGAACCCGATCAGGGCGATCGCGACCGCCAGCATCGCGGCGATGCGGCCCGGCCCGAACGTACGCAGGAATGCAACGGCGCCGCCCAACGAGCCTCTCCCGAAAGGGCGCTGCGAACCGGCGCCACCCGGCAAGAATTGCCCGGCGCATGGTAAACGGGTCGTTAATGCCCCGCCTGAGAGGGCGCCGGAAACGATGGCGCCGGCCACGAGGGCCGGCGCGGACGTACGCGAAGACTTTATGCGGTCAGGCGCGATACTGTTGAATGCGCGTGGTGCGGAGCCCTGCGAGGCCATGGCGGTCGATCGACGCCTGCCAGGAAAGAAATTCCTCGACCGTCAGCGTGTAGCGCTGGCAGGCCTCCTCAAGGCTGAGAAGCCCCCCGCGCACGGCGGCGACGACCTCGGCCTTGCGCCGGATCACCCACCGTTTTGTGTCGGACGGCGGCAAGTCGGCGACCGTGAGCGGACTTCCGTCCGGCCCGATCACATACTTGGCGCGTCCACGTTGCATTTCGGTCATCGGTACTCTCACACGCATCTGACCCGTCTGTAGCAACGTTAGGCGTCCCGATTTAACATTTGGCTAAGCGGAAAAGATGATTTCGACCGATTTCCAATCGTTAATGAGAAGTAATTCAAATACTAACGAATGGTGATGTCTGACCTGCTGCAACGTCACTTGGAGGCGGGCAAAATTTTCCGCCGAAGGGCAGAAAACGCCGGGCGCCGCGAAGGCCTGCGCGTTGATCCTGTTGGATTCTCCGGTGGCATGCGGATTGCGAGTTGGGACTGAACCACCCGGGTGCCCCTCGCTCATGATCGCCGTCTCCGCCGCCGCTCCCAGAACCGCCGCGCCTGCCCCGACGACGCCGGCGTCGGGGACCGTGGGCGCTTTCGCGGACGTGCTGGCGGCGTCGGAGACCGCGGAGGGGCCTGCGTCCGCCACCGCCGGCGCCGAATCGAATTCGTCTATCGATGAGCTTTCCGATCGCGACGAGGCCGGGTCGTCGCCGGCCGCCGTGCTGGTGGCGGCGCAGTCGGCGATCCTGCCCGCGCCGGCCGACGCCGCCGGAGGCGAGGGGGCCGGCGAAAGCGCCGGACCGACGCTCGCGCTCGCCGAACCGGCGGCCGGCGACGCTAAGGAGGCCCGGCCCGCTCCCGAGACGGCGGTCGTGAAGCCGCAGACGTCCGGCGCCGCCGCAGCGGAGCGGACGGCCAATGCGGCGGCGTCCGCCCCCGTCGTCCTGAAGGTGGTCGGCGGCTTCGTGGACGAGATCGAGGCGGCGGGAACGCAGGCCGTCGACGATGCCGGTCAGCCTGACGTCGCCGACGCCGTGACCAGCCCGACCAAACCGGCCGCGAGCCAGCCTGTGGCGCAGTCCCCTGTCCCGATCGCCGCGGCGGCCCAGCCGTCGCCGCCGGCGCCCGCATCCGCAGGTTCCGACGCCTCCGCGGACGCCGACGCCCTTGCCCCAGAGATCGAAGCCGCCGCCAAGCCGGTCGCGGAGGCCTCCAGCGATCACGACGCCTCCGCCCAGGACGACGGCGCGTCCGGCGGCGGAAGCGCGGCCGGGCAGGCTGCGAAGATCGCGGACCAGATTCCGACCGGAGCCTCGGGCTTCGAGACCGCCGCGAAGGCGGTTCAGGCGTCGTCGCAGACCGCGCCGAGCGCCGCCGCGCAGGTGTCCGCCGCCGTGGTCGCGGCGACGCAGGCGGCGCCCGCGGCCTCCGGCGCGCGCCGCACCCGGTTCGACGTCCAGCTCGAGGACGGCGATCTCGGCCGCATCGACGTCCGGCTCGACATCGCGAGCGACGGCAAGGTCTCGACCCGGCTGGTCGTCGAGCGGCCGGAGACGCTGGCGATGCTTAAGCAGGACGCCGGCGAGCTTGCGCGCTCGCTGCAGCAGGCCGGTTTCCAGCTCGCCGGCGACGGCCTCGCCTTCGAACTGCGCGACGGCGGCGGCTGGGCGCGGGAGCGCGCGGCCTCGCTCGCGCCGGCCGGCCGGAACGACGCCATCGACGAGGGCGCCGCGCTTGCGGCTCCGCTCGCCTACGCCGCGATGAGGCGGTCCGCCTCGGCGCTCGACCTTCGGGTCTGAAGAAGGGAACGACCGCCATGCCCGTCGACGCGACCGGCAGCTCGACCAGCGCGACATCCGCGACCACCACGTCGCGGTCGACGCTCGCGAGCAACTTCGACACGTTTCTGACGCTGCTGACGACGCAGCTCAGGAACCAGAACCCGCTCGACCCGCTCGACACCAACCAGTTCACCCAGCAGCTGGTGCAGTTCGCTGGCGTCGAGCAGCAGCTCCAGACCAACGACACGCTGGGCGCCCTTCTGGCCGCGACCCAGACCTCGCAGGCCGCGACCGCGCTCGGCCTCGTGGGCAAGTCGGTGACGGCGGACGGCGACACCACGCTGCTCGACGACGGCGCCGCGACCTGGAAGCTGAACGCCCCTTCCGCCGCGAGCGCGACGGTCGAGATCCGCAACGCCAGCGGCGCGCTGGTGGCGACCCGGACGGTGGACCTCGACTATGGCGACCAGGACTTCACCTGGGACGGCAAGACCACGTCCGGCGCGGACGCTCCGGAAGGGCTCTACTCGATCGTCGTCACGGCGAAGGACGCGGCGGGATCGACGGTTTCGGTGACGTCCGAGATCGCCGGCACGGTCGACGGCGTCGACCTCACCACCGGGACCGCGGTGCTGACCATCGGCGACCTGCGCGTGCCCCTGTCCTCGCTGAAGCACATCAGGACCGCGGCGGCGAACTAGGCTTCTTCCGCTCTTGCTTCGGCGCGGCCGAGCGGCGACAGCTCTTGGCGATGGCGAAGTGGCTGAAGGCGCCGGTCATGGCGCTCTATCATGGCGTCGGAGAGCCGCTGATCGCTCTCCGCAGACGCCGCGCGCGCCTCGCGGCGTTTGTCGCCGGCGAGCAGGCGCCTCCGGTCGTCCTGGTCGACGTCCAGGGCGCGAGCGGTCCCGTCGAGGGAGGCGCGAGGGACATCGTCGGGCGCTATGTGGAGCCGGTCGGCGGCGCCGGGCCGCTGGCGCGCCGGCTCAGGCTGACGCCGATGGCGGTCGATCTCGCCCGGTTCGAGGACATGGCCGCGTTCGAGCGGGCGCTCCGCAAGCGCTCGTCGCGCACGCTGCCGAAGGTGAGGAAGGCGCTGAAGGCCGGCTACGCCTTCCACCGCTTCCCGCTGCGCCGCCACGTCTACGACATCCACCGCGTGAAGACCTCGACGCCCGTCCGGGCGGCGGGGCCCGTGCTCGACTACTGGTTCCTGGCGCCGGAGGACATCGCCCCGCCCGCTATGCGTCCGATCCGCCTCAAGGCGCCGGAGAACCCGGAGCGCTGGTCGCTGTGGTTCGGCGTGTTCGTGGCGGAGCCGGGCCACATGCAGGGCGCCGTCACGGTCGACGAGCGCCTCGTAGCCTATATGAAGCTCACGCGCGTCGGCGAGCTCGCGCATTACACCGACCTGATGGGCCACGCCGACCATCTCGAGGCCGGCGTCATGTGGCTGTTGCATGTCGAGATCATGCGCTGGCTGATCGAGAGCGGCGACCCGCTCGCCGCAGGCGTCCGCGTCGTGCTTTACGGCGCGGCCGAGCACGGCGGCGAGGGGCTGCTGACCTGGAAGAAGCGCGCCGGGTTCGAGCCCGTGCGGCTGGTGCGCGCCCGGTGAGGCGAAGCGACATGCTTCCTTCATAGGACGTCGCCAGATAAGAGGTGGTCCGCCGCCTGCAACGAACGAATGCGAGCCTGTCCGCCGGATGACCGTCGACCTCGAACTGCCGGGACCGCCCGCCGTGACGCGCGTCGTCGTCGCGATGTCGGGCGGCGTCGACTCCTCGGTCGTCGCCGGGCTGCTGGCGCGCGGCGGTTACGACGTCGTCGGCGTCACGCTGCAGCTCTACGACCATGGCGCGGCGACCGCCCGCAAGGGCGCCTGCTGCGCGGGCCAGGACATCCACGACGCCCGCCGCGTGGCCGAGACGCTCGGGATTCCGCATTACGTGCTCGACTACGAGAGCCGGTTCCGCGAGGCGGTGATCGACCCGTTCGCGCAGAGCTATCTCGACGGCGAGACGCCGATTCCTTGCGTCGCCTGCAACCAGACCGTCAAGTTCGTCGACCTGCTCGACACCGCGAAGCAGCTCGGCGCCGCGGCGCTCGCCACCGGCCATTACATCGAGAGCCGCGCGCTGCCGGGCGGCGGCCGCGGCCTGTTCCGCCCCGCCGACGCCGACCGCGACCAGAGCTACTTCCTCTACGGCACGACGCCCGAGCAGCTCGCCCTGCTGCGCTTTCCGCTCGGGCGGCTGCCGAAGGCGGAGGTGCGGGAGATCGCCCGCGAGCTCGGCCTGATCGTCGCCGACAAGCCGGACAGCCAGGACATCTGTTTCGTGCCGAACGGCCGCTACGCCGACGTGATCGAGAAGCTGAAGCCCGGCGCTTCGGAGCCCGGCCCGATCGTCCATCTCGACGGCCGCGTTCTCGGGCGCCACGAGGGCGTGCTGCGCTACACCGTCGGGCAGCGGCGCGGGCTCGCGCTGTCGGTCGGCGAGCCGCTCTACGTCGTGCGCATCGACGCCGCGGCGAAGACGCTGGTGGTGGGCCCGCGCGAGGCGCTGGAGACGCGCGTCGTCCGCGTCCGCGACGTCAATTGGCTCGGCGACGGGGCCTTCGGGGACCTGCCGGCGGAAGGGCTCGCGGCGCGCGCCCGCGTGCGCTCCACCCGGCCCGCGGCGCCCGCGCGGATCAGGGCGCTCGGCCCCCGCGAGGCCGAGGTCGAGCTGCTCGCGGGCGAGAGCGGCGTCGCGCCGGGGCAGGCCTGCGTGTTCTATGACGACGCGACCGGCGACCGGGTTCTCGGCGGCGGGATCATCCGGGCTCCGGAGCGCGTCCGCGCGCCGGCGCTGTCGGTCAGCGAGGCGGCGCGATGAGCGTTCAGTACGATCTTGCCGGGCAGAAGAAGGCCTACGAAGTCTGGGCCAAATTCTACGACAAGGTCTATGTGCGGTTCCTGGCCGACGGCCAGAAGAAGGCGGCCGCGGCCGCCGCCGCTTGCGGGCCGGACATCCTCGAGGTCGGCGTCGGCACGGGCCTCGTGCTGCGCTACTACCCGCCGACGGCGCGCGTCGTGGGCGTCGACCTCTCGGAGCATATGCTCGCCAAGGCGCGCGAGAAGGTCGTGGCGCAGGGCCTGACCCAGGTGCGCGGCCTCTCGGTGATGGACGCCTGCCGGCTCGGCCTGCCTGATGCGACCTTCGACGCCGTCACCGTGCCCTTCGTCATCACGCTGGTTCCGGACCCCGAGGCCGCGCTGTCGGAGATGCGCCGCGTGCTGAAGCCGGGCGGTGAGATCGTCGTGGCGTCCAAGATGGGCGCCGAGGACGGCCCGCTCATGAAGATCGAGACCGCGCTCGCGCCGATCGTGAAGACGGTCGGCTGGTCCACCGATTTCAAGGTCTCGCGCCTCGCCGCCTGGGCCGCGACGACTCCCGACATGAGCGTCGTCGAGGTGACGTCGATCTTCCCGGCGCCGTTCTTCAAGATGATCCGCATCAAGCGGGCGGGGTGACGCGGCCGGGGCCGGCCGGCTCTCCGATCCCGGACCGGGAAGGCGGGGCGGATATCGTCCAAGTGATTGGGAACCGCGCGTTCGCATCCCACCTTTAGCGCTTGGACCGCCCCGCACCGAAAGCCCTTCATGCCCCCGTCCGACCGCGATCTCGAACGCAACCGCTTCACGGCCCGCGCGACGCGCTATGCGCGCGTGGGCGTCAATGTCGGCGGGGTCGCGGCCCGGATCGCCGGGTCCCAGCTTCTCGGCCGCGCCACGGGGCGGGCGGGCAGGGCGGCGGATCTCGCCGCGGCGCTCGGCGGGCTGAAGGGGCCGATCATGAAGGTGGCGCAGCTTCTCGCCACCATTCCCGACGCCCTGCCGCCCGAATACGCGGAAGAGCTGGCGCAGCTCCAGTCCGACGCGCCGCCGATGGGCTACGGCTTCGTGCGCCGGCGCATGGCGGCCGAGCTCGGGCCCGACTGGCTGAGCCGTTTCGGCTCGTTCGAGCGCGAGCCGGCGGCTGCGGCCTCGCTCGGCCAGGTCCATCGCGCCGCCGCGCCGGACGGCTCCCCGCTCGCGGTGAAGCTGCAATACCCGGACATGGCTTCCGCGGTGGAGGCCGACCTCGGCCAGCTCGCGCTGCTGTTCGACCTGCGCCGCCGCTTCGACGGCGCGATCGACACCTCCGAGATCGTGGAGGAGATCGGCGCGCGCATCCGCGAGGAGCTCGATTACCGCCGCGAGGCGAAGCACGCCGCGCTCTACCGCCTGATGCTCAACGACACGCCGGAGGTGCGCGTGCCCGGCGTCTGGAGCGAGCTGTCCACCGGCCGGCTGCTCACGCTCGACTGGCTGGAGGGGCGGCGGCTGCTCGTCCACAAGGAGGCCTCGCTTGAGATCCGCAATCGGCTCGCCGTCGCGATGTTCAAGGCGTGGTGGCGGCCGTTCTCGCGCCATGGCGTGATCCACGGCGACCCCCACCTCGGCAATTACGCCGCCTTCGACGAGGGCGGCGAGCCGCAAGGCGTAAACCTGCTGGACTACGGCTGCGTCCGCATCTTCCCGCCGGCCTTCGTCGGCGGCGTGGTCGATCTCTACGAGGGCCTGCGCGACGGCGACGAGCAGCGTGTCGTCCACGCCTACGAGACCTGGGGCTTCCGCGGCCTGAAGCGCGAGCTGATCGACGTTCTCAACATCTGGGCGCGCTTCATCTACGGCCCGCTGCTGGACGACCGCGTCCGCACCATCGCCGACGGCGTGTCGCCCGGCGCCTATGGCCGGGCCGAAGCGTTCCGCGTGCATCAGGAGCTGAAGCGCAAGGGCCCGATCCGCATCCCGCGCGAGTTCGTCTTCATGGACCGCGCCGCGATCGGCCTCGGCGGCGTGTTCCTGCACCTGAGGGCGGAGCTCAACTTCCGCCGTCTGTTCGAGGACGCGATCGCGGACTTCACGGTCGAACGCGTCGCCGCCCGACAGGCGCAGGCGATGGCGGCCGCGGGCCTCACGGATCGAGCCTGACGGTTCTCGCGCGTGCGGTCCGCCGCCGTGCAGGTCTCGGTGACCGGACGCTGACGGGGCGCTTTCGCCGTGGTTTTCCGCCCCGCAGCATAAGCCATTCGCGATGGCGATGCTGCGCCCGCGAAGCGGGGCGCGAGCGACGGCGCTGGAGATTCAGGGAGTCCGCTCAAAAGCCTCAATTATCAGCAGTTCAGCTTGTCTGAAGATTTTTGGTATTTGGCATGCCAGAGGCTGAAAGGGAATTGCCACCCCTCGGCGTTTCCGATAAATGCGGAAGTCCAAGCGCCGATTAGAACGCAAAGAGGGACCGACATCATGGCCGGCATTACGGAATACGCGACCGCTACAGGCAACGACTACGCCGAGCATGAGCGCACTTACGCCGCCGTGATGAAGCTCTCCAAGATCGGCACGGCGATGGCGGTTCTGATCGTCATTTCGCTCGCGATCGGCGGCACGACCGGCCACTGGTGGCTCTGCGGCTTCGGCGTGGTGCTGTCGATCGTCGGCGGCGTGATCGGCGCGCTGAGCGAGAAGGGCACCATCCTTCCGATCGGCCTGTCGGCGCTGCTGGTCGTCGCGCTCTGGTACATCGTCTGAACCGATGAAGATCGCCGTTGCGAAGGAACTCGACCCGGCCGAGCCTCGGGTCGCTCTGACGCCTGACGTCGTCAAGAAGCTGAAGGGCCTCGGGGCCGAGATCAGCGTCGAGACGGGCGCAGGCCTCAGCTCGGGCGTCATCGACGCCGCCTATGAGGAGGCCGGCGCCCAGATCGCCGCCTCGCGCGCCGACGCGCTCTCCGGCGCCGACGTGCTGCTGACGGTGCGCCGCCCGACCCCTGAGAGCCTTTCGGGCCTGAAGCCCGGCGCGCTCGTCATCGGCACGATGGACCCCTACGGCCAAGCCGACGCCATTGCGGCGCTCGCCACCGCGAACGTCTCCGCCTTCGCCATGGAGCTGATGCCCCGCATCACCCGCGCTCAGGTGATGGACGTGCTGTCCAGCCAGGCGAACCTCGCGGGCTACCGCGCGGTGATCGACGCCGCGGCCGAGTTCGGCCGCGCCATGCCGCAGATGATGACCGCCGCCGGCACCGTTCCGCCGGCCCGGGCCTTCGTCATGGGCGCGGGCGTCGCGGGCCTCCAGGCCATCGCCACCGCCCGCCGTCTCGGCGCGGTCGTCTCGGCGACCGACGTCCGTCCGGCCGCCAAGGAGCAGGTCGCCTCGCTCGGCGCCAAGTTCATCGCGGTCGAGGACGAGGAGTTCAAGCAGGCCGAGACCGCGGCGGGCTACGCCAAGCCGATGTCGGCCGAGTACCAGGCCAAGCAGGCGGAGCTGACCGCGGCCCACATCGCCAAGCAGGACATCGTCATCACCACGGCGCTCATCCCGGGCCGTCCGGCGCCCCGTCTGGTGACGGCGGCGATGGTCAAGTCGATGAAGCCGGGTTCGGTGATCGTCGACCTCGCGGTCGAGCGCGGCGGCAACGTCGAGGGCGCGGTTCCGGGCGAGGTCGTCGAGATCGACGGCGTCAAGATCGTCGGGCACCTCAACGTTCCCGGCCGTCTCGCCGCCTCGTCCTCGGCGCTCTACGCCAAGAACCTGTCGTCCTTCCTGGAGACTCTGATCTCCAAAGAGACCAAGGAGCTCGCCGTCAACTGGGACGATGAGCTCGTCAAGGCGACCGCGCTCACCCGCGACGGCGCCGTCATCCATCCGATCGCGAAACTGGCGGAGGCGAACTGATGGCCGTCCTGTCTCCCGAAGAAGCCGCGGACCGCGCTCAGGCCGCGGCCGACGCCGCCCGCGAAGCCGCAGCCGCGGCTCAGGGCTACGCCGACCAGATCGCCGACGCCGCCGGCGCCGCGCTGCACGGCGCGTCCGGCGGGGTGATCGACCCGTTCGTGTTCCGGCTCGCGATTTTCGTGCTCGCCGTGTTCGTCGGCTACTACGTGGTGTGGAGCGTGACGCCCGCGCTGCACACGCCGCTGATGGCGGTCACCAACGCCATCTCCTCCGTCATCGTGGTCGGCGCGCTGCTCGCGGTCGGCGTCGACCTCGCCGGCGGCTCCGGTCCCTGGTGGGCGCGCGGCTTCGGCTTCGTCGCCCTCGTGCTCGCCTCGATCAACATCTTCGGCGGGTTCCTCGTCACCCAGCGCATGCTCGGCATGTACAAGAAGAAGGGCTGACGGGACCGATGACCGACCTCGTCCAGATCCTCTACCTCATCGCCGGCGTCCTGTTCATCCTGTCGCTGCAGGGGCTTTCGAGCCCGGCGACCTCGCGGCGCGGCAACGCCATGGGCATCGCGGGCATGACGCTCGCGATCCTGACCACCCTGTTCGTCTCGCCGCCGCACGGCGTCGGCGGCTGGGTCCTCGTCATCGCCGGCCTCGGCGTCGGCGGCGCGATCGGCGCGCTCACCGCCAAGCGCATCGCCATGACTTCGATGCCGCAGCTCGTGGCGGCGTTCCACTCGCTCGTCGGCCTCGCCGCCGTGCTGGTGGCGGCGGCGGCGCTCTACGCCCCCGACGCCTTCGGCATCGGGCTTCCGGGCGCGATCCACGTCCAATCGCTGGTGGAGATGGCGCTCGGCGTCGCGATCGGCGCGATCACCTTCACCGGATCGCTGATCGCCTTCGCCAAGCTCGACGGCCGGATGTCCGGCACGCCGATCCTGCTGCCGATGCGCCACCTCATCAACGCCGGGCTTGCGGCGCTGATCGTGGTGCTCGTGATCGTGTTCTGCCTGACCGAGAGCCACTTCGTGTTCTGGCTCATCGTGCTGGCCTCGCTCGCCTTTGGCTTCCTGATCATCATCCCGATCGGCGGCGCGGACATGCCGGTGGTCGTGTCGATGCTCAACTCCTATTCGGGTTGGGCGGCGGCCGGCATCGGCTTCACGCTCGGCAATCTGGCGCTGATCATCACCGGCGCGCTGGTCGGCTCGTCGGGCGCGATCCTGTCCTACATCATGTGCAAGGGCATGAACCGGAGCTTCATCTCCGTCATCCTCGGCGGCTTCGGCGGCGACGCCGCGGCCGGCGGCGGAGCGGCGGCGGGCGGTGGCGAACAGCGCCCGGTGAAGCAGGGCGCGGCCGAGGACGCGGCCTATATCATGAAGAACGCGTCCAAGGTCATCATCGTGCCGGGCTACGGCATGGCGGTGGCGCAGGCCCAGCACGCGCTGCGCGAGATGGCCGACAAGCTGAAGGAAGAAGGCGTCGAGGTGAAGTACGCCATTCATCCGGTGGCGGGCCGCATGCCGGGCCACATGAACGTGCTGCTCGCCGAGGCGCAGGTGCCTTACGACGAGGTGTTCGAGCTCGACGAGATCAACTCGGAGTTCTCGGGCGCGGACGTCGCCTTCGTCATCGGCGCGAACGACGTGACCAACCCGGCGGCCAAGACCGACAAGACCTCGGCGATCTACGGCATGCCGATCCTCGACGTGGAAAAGGCGGGCACCGTGCTCTTCATCAAGCGCGGCATGGCGGCGGGCTACGCCGGCGTGGAGAACGAGCTGTTCTTCCGCGACAACACCATGATGCTGTTCGGCGACGCGAAGAAGGTCACCGAGGCCATCGTCAAGAGTCTGTGAGCTCGGGTCTTCGCGAGCAACTGACGGCGGACGGCGCTTGCGTCGTCCGCCGTGTCGTTTCCGGCGACGAGATCGCCGGGATCGCGCGTGAGTTCACGGAAGGCCTCCGCGGGACGCGAGGCTCCCTTCCCGGTAGCGCGATCGAACGTCTGATCGCTCCCGCCGGCGCGCTCGGAGCGCTGGCGACGGCGCTTTCGGGACGCGAGATGCGACCCGTGCGGGTGGTGCAATTCGATAAGACCGCGGCCGACAACTGGATCACGCCCTGGCATCAGGACCGCACGATCGCGGTCGCCGAGCGGCGCGACGTCGAGGGCTACGGGCCCTGGAGCGTGAAAGGCGGCGTCGTTCATGTGGAGCCGCCGGCGGAGCTTCTCGACGGCATGCTGACGCTGCGGCTGTTCGTCGACCCATGCGGCTCCGATCAGGGGCCGGTGAGTATCGCGCTCGGCTCCCATCGTCTCGGGCGCGTTCCGGCGGCCGAGGTCGCTGATCGCGCGAAGGCCGCGCCAGAGCTCATCGCGACCGGCGAGGCCGGCGACGTGCTCGCCATGCGGCTACTCGCTCTCCATGCCTCGGGACGCTCCCGGTCGACCTCACCGCGGCGCGTGCTGCACGTCGACTACGCCCCGGAGCCGCTTCCGCCGCCGTTGCGCTGGGCGATGGAGTAGCCGCGCGGGCAGTGGCCCAAGCTTGCTTTTCCAAAGGTCCAACGCGACATTTCCGGTCGAGGAGCCGCGTCATGAGCGACGTCGCCGACTACGATGCCGACATCCTGCTCTGGTCCGAACGTCAGGCCGCGCTTCTGCGCGACCTCAAGACACGGGCGCGCGGCCTGCCGAACGAGCTCGATCTGGAGAACGTCGCCGAGGAGATCGAGAGCGTGGGGCGGTCGGAGTTCGATACGGTCCGCAGTCACCTGCGGAACATTCTCCGTCATCTGGTGAAGATCGCCGCTGACGGCGACGCCGATCCGGTGGTTCACTGGCTTGGCGAGATTCGCACGTTTCAGAGCGATATGATCGATCGGCTCGCGCCGTCCATGCGCGGCCGGATCGACATGGACGCCGTCTGGCGTCGGGCGGTGAAGGAAGCGAGGGCGGATTTCGCGGACCGGGGGCAAATACTGCCTTTGTTTCCCGAGACCTGCCCCGTGACGTTCGAGAGCGTCGCATCCGAGGATTTCGATCCGAGGGCCACGGCGGCGAAGCTGGCCGCGGCGATCCTCTCGTAAGCGACGCCGGCGGCCACTAGTCCGACGTTCCGGCTCCGCCGTCGGCGGCGCTTCGTGCGCCAACTCCTACTCCGCCGCCTGCCGGCTCTGGCTCCGCGCGAGCCGGACGAGGGCGTCGTCCTCGACGCACTGGATCGGCGCGAAGTCGCGGTGCGCGATGAAGTCGGGCCGCGTCGGCGTGCGGATGTAGTTGGAGCAGGCGTTGAGCGTGAGATAGACGATCTTGCGCGGGTAGGGCGTGATGTTGCCGGCGGAGCCGTGCACCAGATTGCCGTGGAACATCAGCATGCTGCCGGGCCGGCCCGTCGGCGCCACGATGCCCCCTTCCGCGACCAGCCGAGTGACCGTCTCCTCATCCAGCGTCCAGAGCGGGTAGGAGGTGGTCTCGAGGTCGTGGCTGGCTTTCAGGTCGCCGGCCGTTTGGCTTTTCGGCACCAGCATCAGCGGGCCGTTGATCGGCATCACCTCGTCGAGGAAGATCGAGATGTTCATGGCGCGCGGCTCCGGCATGCCGTCGTCGCGCTTCCAGGTGCCGTAGTCCTGGTGCCATTGCCAGACCGCGCCGGTGAAGGCGGACTTGGCGTTGATCTTGTACTGGTGCAGATACACATGTTCGCCGAACACCTGCTCGACGGGCCGGATCATGCGCGGGTGCGCGCCGAGCAGGCGGAAGGCCTCGTTGTAGGTGTGGGCGGCGAAGGCGGTGCGCGGCGCGCCGTCCTTCTCGCGCCAGACCTCGGGGCGGTGCTCGTCGTAGATCGCGACCGCCTCGCGGCGGAGCAGGTCCACCTCCTCGGGCGTGAACAGGTCCGGCAGCAACAGCCAGCCGTCCTCGTGGAATTGCGCGAGCTGGTCCTCTGTGAGCTTCATCGCTTCCTCCTGCCGCTGCTTGTGTTCGGGCTTATGCGGCGTCGCGCAGCGTGCTGAGCCGCTCTTCCATGGTTCGTCCCGCGCCGAGCGCATGGTCGCGCGCCGCGGCCTCCGCGCCGTCCGGGTCTCTGGCGCGCACGCGATCGGCGATCGCGGCGTGCTCGGCCCAGACGCGGGCGCGGTGGTCGGGATCGGCGAGCACCGTCGCCATGGCGCGGCGCATGTGCGGCCATTGCGGGCCGACCGTCTCCTCGATCGCCGGGTTGCCCGAGAGCCGATAGAGCGCGCGGTGGAAGTCCGCGTCGCGGGCGATCTGCTCGGCGAGCGGCGTTCGCGCGGTGATGGCGGCCCCGGCGTCGAGCGCGCGTTCGAGCGCCGCGCCGTCCGCGCCGCGTTCCGCCGCGAGCCGGGCCGCGAGCGCGTCGAGCGCGCCGCGCACCTCGTAAAGCTGCCGGATGCGGACGCCGTCGAGCGGCGTCACCTGGAAGCCCTTGCGCCCGCTGTCGGCGAGCAGGCCCTGGCCGCGCAGCAGGTGGAGCGCGTGGCTGACCGGCTGGCGCGACACGCCGAGCCGCTCCGCGAGCTCATGCTGCCGGATGCGCTCGCCCGGCGGCAGGCTGCGGTCGACGATCGCCTCGAGGATGCGGTCATAGGTCTGCGAGATCAGGTTCGGCGAGGTCGCAAGTGGCTGCATATCAGAATTCCGAATTCGGAATTCCAAAATATTAACTCGACGGAGCGCGGTTGGCAAACGGCTCGCGCGCGAGGGAGGCGCGGGTAGGGGGCGGAAGGCGTAACCCGGAGGCCGGAGTGACGGAGGGGGGCGGGACGCGGAGAGG
Source organism: Methylopila turkensis (assembly GCF_027922325.1). Lineage (GTDB taxonomy): Bacteria > Pseudomonadota > Alphaproteobacteria > Rhizobiales > Methylopilaceae > Methylopila > Methylopila turkensis. The sequence goes on along the minus strand of NZ_BSFL01000002.1, from coordinate 410,757 downwards.
GGCGGGACGCGGCGAGCGCACGCCGCGACGCCGGCGCCTCCGGGCTCGACAGAACGATTCCAAGCTCATAACCTCGGCCCCGGTCCGAGGGGCGTCCCGCTGCGATGCGGGGCTGAGATGGCGGCACGCCGATCCCTTAGAACCTGATCCGGGTCATGCCGGCGAAGGGACGGGAACCGAAGGCCGAGCCGGCGCAAGCTGCCGAACGCCTCCCAGACGTTTCGCGACACCCCGGATCTCCCGAACGAGAACATCGAGGAGGGGATCCCCATGAACGTCCATATTCCGCCGAAGGACGCCAAGGCCGCGCCCGAAAGCGTCACCACCGGGCCGATCTTCGGCTCGCGCAAGGTCTACGCCTCGCCGAAGTCGCATCCCGAGCTTCGGGTGCCGTTCCGCGAGATCACGCTCAGCGATCCGAACGAGCCGCCGGTGCGGGTCTACGATCCGTCGGGCCGCTACACCGAGACCGACGTCGCGATCGACCTCGCCGCCGGTCTGGCGCCGGTGCGCGAAGACTGGATCGCCAAGCGCGGGCTCGACATCGCCCCGGGGCGCGCGGTGAAGCCGGAGGACAACGGCAACGTCTCGGCCGACAAGCTGGTCGCTCCGTGCCCGGCGACGCGCGTCATCCGCGAGGCCGCGAACGGCCAGATGGTGACCCAGTACGAGTTCGCGAAGGCCGGGATCATCACCGAGGAGATGGTCTATGTGGCGTTCCGCGAGAACCTCGCCCGCGAGCAGGCGCTGGAGGGCGCCGGCGTCCGCCACGCCGACGGCGACAGCTTCGGCGCGTCGATCCCGGAGTTCGTGACGCCGGAATTCGTGCGCGACGAGATCGCCCGCGGCCGCGCCATCATCCCGGCGAACGTCAATCATCCCGAACTCGAGCCGATGGCGATCGGCCGCAACTTCCTGGTCAAGGTCAACGCCAACATCGGCAACTCGGCGGTGACCTCGGGCGCGGCGGAAGAGGTCGAGAAGCTGGTCTGGGCGATCCGCTGGGGCGCGGACACGGTCATGGACCTCTCCACCGGCCGCAACATCCACAACATCCGCTCCTGGATCATCCGCAACTCGCCGGTGCCGATCGGCACGGTGCCGATCTACCAGGCGCTTGAGAAGGTCGACGGCGATCCGCTGAAGCTCGACTGGGAGGTGTTCAAGGACACCCTCATCGAGCAGGCCGAGCAGGGGGTTGACTACTTTACCATCCACGCCGGCGTGCGCCTCGCCCATGTGCCGCTGACGGCGGACCGCGTCACCGGCATCGTCTCGCGCGGCGGGTCGATCATGGCGCGCTGGTGCCTCGCCGGCCATCGCGAGAGCTTCCTCTACGAGCGCTTCGGCGACATCTGCGACATCATGCGGAAGTACGACGTCTCGTTCTCGCTCGGCGACGGCCTGCGGCCGGGCTCGATCGCGGACGCCAACGACGCCGCGCAGTTCGCCGAGCTGGAGACGCTGGGCGAGCTCACCAAGATCGCCTGGGACAAGGGCTGCCAGGTCATGATCGAGGGCCCCGGCCACGTGCCGATGCACAAGATCAAGGCCAACATGGACAAGCAGCTCGCCGTCTGCGGCGAGGCGCCGTTCTACACGCTCGGGCCGCTCACCACCGACATCGCGCCGGGCTACGACCACATCACCTCCGGCATCGGCGCCGCGATGATCGGTTGGTTCGGCACCGCCATGCTCTGCTACGTCACGCCGAAGGAGCATCTCGGCCTGCCGAACCGCGACGACGTCAAGACCGGCGTCATCACCTACCGCATCTCGGCCCATGCGGCCGACCTCGCCAAGGGCCATCCGGCGGCGAAGATCCGGGACGACGCGGTCAGCCGCGCGCGGTTCGACTTCCGCTGGGAGGACCAGTTCAACCTCTCGCTCGACCCCGACACCGCCCGCGCCTTCCACGACGAGACGCTGCCGAAGGACGCGCACAAGGTGGCGCATTTCTGCTCCATGTGCGGTCCGAAGTTCTGCTCGATGAAGATCACGCAGGACCTGCGCGCCGAAGTCCGCGCCCAGAACGTCACCTTCGAGGCGGAAGAGGGTATGAAGGCGAAGTCGGCCGAGTTCCTGCAGGGCGGCGGCAAGCTCTACGTCGACGCCGCGGAGTAAGCCGCGCGCCGATTCCGCCGGCGCGCGGATCCACGCCGTCATGCCCGCATCTTTGCGGGCATCCACGACTTCGGCGCCGAAGTCGGTGTCCTCGGAAGTCGTGGATACCCGGCTTCGCCGGGCATGACGGTCGCGCGCCGCGTCGGCAGGTCGGAGCCAGAAAAAAGAAGGGCCGGAGCGTCGCTCCGGCCCTTCTTTTTTCTTCAGCGGCGCCGACCGCTCAGCGCTCGGTGTAGGTCGCGCCCGCGACGCCGCCGACGCGCTTGAAGGCTTCGTTGGCGCGCTTGTCGTTGCGGTCGATGTTGAGCGCCTGCGCGAACGAGGCGCGGGCCTTCAGCAGCTCGTTCTGGCGCTCGAAGGCGAGGCCGCGGCCGATCCAGGCGTCGATGTATTTCGGGTTCAGCGTGCGCGCGGTGTTGAAGTCGTCGAGCGCCGCCGCGGCGTCGTTGAGCGCGAGATAGCTCATGCCGCGGCCGACATAGGGCTCCGGCGCCGTCACCGCGATCGCGGTCGACTTGGTGAAGTCGTCGATCGCGTCGTCGTGGCGCCCCTGCGCCTGATGAATCAGGCCGCGGTTGTGCCAGGCCTGGGCGTTGTTGCGGTCGAGCTCGATCGCGCGGTCGAAGTCGGCGAGCGCGGCGTCGGTGCGGCCGGTCGAGCGGTAGAGGTTGCCGCGGCCGACGAAGGCCGGGCTGTAGTTCGGGTCGACCTCGATCGCGCGGTTGTAGTCGCCGATCGCCTCGGCGGTCTTGTTCTGCGAGCGGAAGGCGAGCGCGCGGTTGGCGTAGGCCTTGGCCATGCCGCTGTTGATGCGGATCGCCTGGCTGAAGTCGCCGATCGCGTTGTCGTACTGGCCAAGCCGGGCGTAGGCGGAGCCGCGCATGTTCCAGGCCTCGGCGTCGCCGGGGTTCGACTGCACGACCTGGGTCAGGGAGCCGAGGTCGCTCTGCCGGGCGGCGTAGGCCTCGGGCTCGAGCGTCGCGGCCGAGGGGCCCATGGATTCGCAGCCGGCGAGCGCGAGCATCGCCACGAGAAACGCGCCGCGGCGCGCCAGAATGCCCGAACCCGAACCCTGCATGTCCTCACCACCTTACCGCGCGCCAAGCCCAAGAGCCGTCAGACACAGGCGGATTGCGGCGAGATTGCGTCCGCAGCCCCTGCTGCCGGCGGCGCGGGCCGGAGCGTGTCCCTCAAGGCGCAAAAACGCCCGCCGGACGGATCCAACGGGCGCATCGCAGTCACGTCGCGAGACGTCAAGCGCCGGAAGCCGGCGCCGGTCGCCCTCAGCGAATCATTTCTTCTTCATCGGCAGCAGGCCCTCGCGCTGCGCGCGCTTGCGGGCCAGCTTGCGGGCGCGACGGACGGCTTCCGCCTTCTCACGCGCCTTCTTCTCGGACGGCTTCTCATAATGACCGCGGAGCTTCATTTCGCGGAAGATGCCTTCGCGCTGCATCTTCTTCTTCAGGGCCTTCAGGGCCTGGTCGACATTGTTGTCGCGGACGAGAACCTGCACGTCGTGCCTCGGGTAGCGTTTGTCTCTGGGCGGACGGTCGCCGCGGACGGCGCCGGAAGCAAAAAACAAAAGGCCGACGCCCGCTGGTGTGCGAACGCCGCCATCGTCGGCGAAGCGTTTACCAGAGGGCTCAGGGGTTGTCTACGCGGATCGAGGCCTTATGCGCGCGAGGCGTCAGCCGATCGTCACGCGCGTGACGTGGCCCATCTTGCGGCCGGGCTTCGGCTCGCCCTTGCCGTAGAGATGGACGGCCGCGCCGGGCTCGGCCAGCAGCTCGCGCCAGCCGTTCGCCTCGGCGCCGAGCAGGTTGGTCATGACCACCCGGCCGCGTGTCGCGGTCGAGCCCAGCGGCCAGCCGGCGACGGCGCGCACATGCTGCTCGAACTGGCTGGTCTCGGCGCCCTCGATGGTCCAGTGGCCGGAATTATGGACGCGCGGCGCGATCTCGTTGACGACGACCTTCTCGCCGGTCGGCCCTTCGACAAGGAACATCTCGACCGCGAACACGCCGACATACTGGAAGGCGTCGGCGATCCTGCGCGCGATCGCGACAGCGGAGGCCGCCGTCTCCGGCTTGATCGCCGCGGGGACGTGGGAGGAGCGCAGGATGTGGTTCTCGTGGCGGTTCTCGACCACGTCGAAAGCCGCGAACGAGCCGTCGCGCCCGCGCGCCGCCACCACCGACACCTCGGCGCGGAACGGCACGAAGGCCTCGAGGATCGCCGGCTGGCCGTTCATCATGGCGAGCGCCTGGTCGAGGCCGAGGCCCTCGCGCACCAGCACCTGGCCCTTGCCGTCATAGCCGAAGCGGCGCGTCTTCAGCACCGCCGGCCGGCCGATCGCGCCGACGGCGGCGGCCATGCTGGCGCGGTCGTGCACCTCCGCGAAAGCGGGCGTCGGCAGGCCGAGGTCGCGCAGGAAGGTCTTCTCGGTCAGCCGGTCCTGCGTGGTCGCGAGCGCGCGGGCGTCCGGGAAAAGCGGGCTGTGCGAGGACACCAGCTCCGCGGTCGCGGCCGGAATGTTCTCGAACTCGTAGGTCACGACGTCGACGCTGTCGGCGAACAGCGCGAGCGCGGCCTCGTCGTCGTAGTTCGCGATCGTGCGCTCGGCCGCGACGTCGAAGGCGGGGCTGTGCGGATCGGGCGAGAACACGTGCGCCTTGAGCCCGAGCGGGGCCGCGGCGAGCGCGATCATGCGGCCAAGCTGGCCGCCGCCGAGAATGCCGATCGTGGCGCCGGGGGCGAGGGGCGTCTCGGTCATGTCAGGACTCCGTGGGCCGGTCGGCCACGCCGTCGGTCTGGGCGGCGCGCCAGGCGTCGAGCCGCTCCGCGAGGCCCGCGTCGGTCAGCGCGAGCACGGAGGCGGCGAGCAGGGCGGCGTTGACCGCGCCGGCGCGGCCGATCGCGAGCGTGCCGACGGGAACGCCCGCGGGCATCTGGACGATCGACAGCAGGCTGTCGAGGCCGGACAGCGTGTGCGACTGCACCGGCACGCCGAACACCGGCAGCGGCGTCATCGCCGCGACCATGCCCGGCAGGTGGGCGGCGCCGCCCGCGCCGGCGATGACGACCCGGAAGCCTTCGTCCCTCGCGCCCTTCGCGAAGGCGACCAGCCGGTCGGGCGTGCGGTGCGCGGAGACGATGCGCGCGTCGTGCGCCACGCCGAGCGCCTTCAGCGTCTCGGAGGCGTGGCTCATGGTCGCCCAGTCGGACTGGCTGCCCATGACGATGGCGACAGGGGCCGCCTCGGCGCGGTCTTCCGCGACCATCGTTCGTAGCTCCGTGCGTGAGAAGGGATGGCCGGACGATAGGCGCCGCGGCGCCTGCGCGCAAGCAGGCCTTAGGATCGTGGCGCGTTGACGCGGCGGGCCGGGACGGGTCTGCTCGGGCGTGCGAGCCGCCCGCAGAGGCGTCCGCGGGAAACGTCGAAAAGGGAGGATGCGTCGATGAACCTCGCCGCAAAGCTGCGCCGCCGCGCCGCCGAAGGCCGGTCGGTCCGGGTCGGGCTGATCGGGGCCGGCAAGTTCGGCTCCATGTTCCTGTCGCAGGTCCGCACGACGCCGGGGCTGCACCTCATGGGGATCGCCGATCTCTCCGTGGCGCGGGCGAAGGCCGCGCTGGCGGCCACCGGTTGGGACGCCGAAGCCGCCGTCGCCGGTTCGTTCGAGGCGGCGCGCAAGGGCGGCGGCGTGATGCTGACCGAGGATTCCGAGGCGCTGATCCGCGCCGACGGTCTCGACGTCGTGATCGACGCCACCGGCAGCCCCGCCGCCGGCTGCCGCCACGCTCTGCTCGCCGCGGAGAACGGCCGGCACATGGTCATGGTCAACGTCGAGGCCGACGTGCTCGCCGGCCCCTATCTCGCCGACGCGTTCGCGCGCGCAGGCCTGGTCTACTCGCTCGCCTATGGCGACCAGCCGGCGCTGGTCTGCGAGATGGTCGACTGGGCGGAGGCCTGCGGCTTCCGGGTCGTGGCGGCGGGCAAAGGCACCAAGTACCTGCCTGCCTACCACGCCTCGACGCCGGACACGGTGTGGGACCATTACGGCCTCAGGGCCGAGGAGGCGGAACGCGCGGGCATGAACGCGCAGATGTTCAACTCCTTCCTCGACGGCACCAAGTCGGCGATCGAGATGGCGGCGATCGCCAACGCCACCGGGCTCAAGGCTCCGAAGGAGGGACTCGCCTTTCCGCCCTGCGGCGCGCACGACCTCGCCCAGACGTTGAGGCCGCGGGCGGCCGGCGGCGTGCTGGAGGAGGCCGGCATGGTGGAGGTGGTGTCGAGCCTGGAGCGCGACGGGCGGCAGGTCATGAACGACCTGCGCTGGGGCGTCTATGTGGTGTTCGAGCCGGCGGACGAGGGCCCGCGGGGCGACTACGCCCGCAGGTGCTTTCGCGAGTACGGGGTCAGCGTCGATCCGTCCGGCCGCTACGCCTCGCTGCACCGGCCGTCGCACCTGATCGGGCTGGAGCTCGGCGTCAGCGTCGCCGCGGCCGCGCTGCGCGGGGAGGCGACCGGCGCCCCGACCGGCTTCCGCGCCGACGTCGCCGCCTGCGCCAAGAAGCCGCTCCGCGCCGGCGAGACGCTCGACGGCGAGGGCGGCTTCACCGTCTGGGGCAAGCTGATGCGGGCCGAGGATTCGCTCGCGCGCGGCGCGCTGCCGATCGGGCTCGCCCACGGCGTGCGGCTTGTCCGCGACGTCGCGGAAGGCGCCGTGCTCGGCTGGGACGACGTCGCGATCGGGGACGGGATCGCCGTCTCGACGCGCCGCGCGATGGAGCGCTGGGCGGCCGGCGCGGCGAAAGCGGCGGAGTGACCGCCGTCAGGCGATGATGTCGGGCGTGAGCTGGTCCTCGAGGAACGACATCCGGTCCTTGAGCCCCAGCTTGCGCTTCTTCAGGCGCTGGATCTGCAGCCGGTCGCCGGCGCCGACGCGCTCGAGCGCCTCGATGGCGGTGTCGAGATCGCGGTGCTCCTCCTTCAGGCGGGCAAGCTCTTCCCGCGCCGCCAGCTCTTCGGCCCGCGCGTCGTCTTCCCGTCTCGCCATCGACCCCCGTCCATGCCACGCCACGCGCCGTTCCGGCGGAGTATCGCCGGGCGGCCGGCGCCGGGCAAGGGCGGCCTGGGAGTCGCGCAAGTGTGATCTAAAGTCGACGCGCAAGAAGGTTCGACAGGGCCGGTCGTTCGTGACATGCTCATGACGTCAAGACCAGACGAGGGAGACGTGCTTCATGTCCATCGAGTCGCATCTTGTTGAGCTGGAGAAGAAGCATCGCGCCATCGAGCGTGAGATTGAACTGGAACTCGCTCATCCGAATACGGATGATGTCAAGGTTACGACGCTGAAACGCAAGAAATTGCGGATCAAGGATGAGATCGTAAGGCTGGCCCCAACGGCGGCTACGGTCCACTAGCCTTCCACGAAGCCCCACTCATCTTCGCTACGATGCGCCGTCGACCTGCAGGGCCGGCGGCGTTTTCATGTCTGATGCATAATGGCGACAGGTCCCGAGGATCGCGCGCGGCGCGGCTTGCGGAGCGATTCGCTTACGGGTATTTACGTAGCCATTCGGCTTGAACCTTTGGTCTGGAGGGACGTGCATGACAGCGATCATCGCCTTCGCCGCCTCCGGCCGGCCGCCCCGCCGCTAGGCCAGATCTGCGCGCGGCCCGCCGCGGCGCCCGCCGAATTTCCTTCGCTTCATCCGTGATGTTTCACTGCGTGGCGTGATAGCCGCGTCGGCACGTCGCCGTCGCGGATGCACGCCTCCGCGCTTTGTTTCAGGAGCCGGCCCGCGTCCTCGCGCGGCCGGGAGCCGTCATGACCGTTTCGACTTCCCTCAGGGACGCGCCGTTCGCGCGCTCCATGCGTTTCGTTTTCGAGCATTGGGCCCGCCAGCCCGGCCGCGTGGGGCTGATCGCCGGCGCGATCGCGCTCGCGACGCTGGCCGACGTCGCCATCCCGGTGTTCGCGGGGCGGCTGGTGGACGCCTTCGCGAGCGCCGACCGCGACGCGGGGCTCGACGCCGCGCTGTGGTCGTTCGCGGCCATCGTCACGCTGTCGGCGATGATCGCGGGCTTCCGCGCGCTCGCCTTCATGACCGTCATCCCGATGACGCAGACCATCATGAGGGACGCCGCGGCGGAAGCTTTCGCGCGGGTGCAGCGGCTCTCGACCGACTGGCACGCGAACAGCTTCGCGGGCTCCACGGTGCGCAAGGTCACGCGCGGCATGTGGGCCATCGACCAGTTCAACGACCTGCTGCTGATGGCGCTCGCGCCATCGCTGCTGGTGCTGGTCGCATCCACCGCGGTGCTGGCGGCGCACTGGCCGCTGATGGGCTTCGTCACCCTCGTCGGCGCCGTCGCCTATGTCGCGACGACGGTCTCGATCTCGCTGCTGTGGGTCGCGCCGGCGGCGCAGCTTTCGAACGCCTGGGACACGAGGCTCGGCGGCGTGATGGCCGACGCCGTCACCTGCAACGCGGTGGTGAAGGCCTTCGGCGCCGAGGCGCGGGAGGAGCGCCGGCTCGGCTTCGTCATGGACAAGTGGAGTCGGCGGACGACGCGGACCTGGCGGCGCGGCACCTGGAACGGCGTGCTGCAGAACCTCATCCTGATGCTGCTGCGCGCCGCGACGCTCGGCCTCGGCGTCTGGCTGTGGTGGACGGGGCAGGCGAGCGCGGGCGACGCGGCCTTCCTGCTCACGATGTTCGCGGTGATCCACGGCTATCTGCGCGACGTCGGCATGCATGTCGCCGACCTTCAGCGCGCGGTGAACGACCTGCAGGAGCTGGTCGAGTTGCACGGCGTTCCGGTCGGCGTAGAGGACCGGCCGGGCGCGGCGCCGATCGTGGTCGGGCAGGGGCGGATCGCGTTCGAGAACGTGACGTTCCACTATTCCGGGCACGCGACGCCGCTCTACCGCGACCTCTCGGTCGTGATCGAGGGCGGCGAGCGGGTCGGTCTCGTGGGCCGTTCCGGGTCAGGCAAGACCACCTTCGTCAAGCTGGTCCAACGCCTCTACGACGCGACCGCCGGCCGGGTGACGATCGACGGGCAGGACGTCGCGCAGGCGACGCAGGCGTCGCTCAGGGCGCAGATCGCGATCGTCCCGCAGGAGCCGACGCTGTTCCACCGCTCGCTCGCCGAGAACATCGCCTACGCCCGACCGGGCGCGACGATGGCGGAGATCGAGCGCGCGGCGCGGCTCGCCAACGCCCACGGCTTCATCTCGAAGCTGCCGAAGGGCTACGGCACGCTGGTCGGCGAGCGCGGGGTCAAGCTCTCGGGCGGCGAGCGCCAGCGGGTCGCGATCGCCCGCGCCTTCCTCGCCGACGCCCCCGTGCTGATTCTGGACGAGGCGACGTCGAGCCTCGATTCGGAATCGGAGGCGGCGATCCAGGAGGCGATCGAGCGGCTGATGGTCGGCCGCACCACGGTCGTCATCGCGCACCGGCTGTCCACCGTGCGCGCCATGGACCGCATCCTGGTGTTCGACGCCGGCCGGATCGTCGAGCAGGGCGACCACGACGCGCTGGTCGCGCGCGATGGCGGGATCTACCGCCGCCTGTTCGAGCGCCAGACCGGGGAACTGGCTGAGGTCGTCGCGGCCTGACGGCCGGGCGGCGGCTGCGCGGGCTCTCGGGGCTCGGCGGTCGCCACCCGCGATTGACGAGGGCTGCGGCCGCGGTCCACAAGCCTATCCCGCCATCGTTCCGGTGCGCTTCCGACCGAAGGACCCCCGGCCCATGCCGATCGCCAGCATGACAGGCTTCGCGCGCGTCTCGGGCGGGCTCGGCGACGCCCGCTGGACCTGGGAGATCCGCAGCGTCAACGCCAAGGGGCTGGACCTGCGGCTGCGCACCCCGCCGGGTTTCGACGCCATCGAGCCGGCGGCCCGCGCCGCCGCGGCCGCGCGGCTCAAGCGCGGGACCGCTCATGCGACGCTGACCTTCGCCGGCTCCGCGCGGGCCGTGGAGGCGCGCGTCAACGAGGCGGCGCTCGCCGCGGTGCTCGCCGCCGCGGCCGCGATCGCGGCCCGGTTGCCGGACGCCGCGCCGCCGACGATCGACGGCCTGCTGGCGCAGCGCGGCGTGGTCGAGCTCGTGGAGGCGGACGAATCGCCGGAGGAGCGCGCGGCGCTCGAAGCCGCGGCGCTCGCCGATTTCGAACGCGCGCTCGACGAGCTCGCCGCCATGCGCGCCGCCGAGGGCGCGGCGCTCGACGCCGTGCTCGCCGAAAGGCTGTCGTCGATCGCCGAGCTCACCGCGCGCGCCGACGCCTGCCCCGCGCGCGGCCCCGAGGCGGTGCGCGCCCGGCTCGCCGAACAGGTGGCCGCGCTGCTCGGCGCCAGTCCCGCGCTCGACCCCGACCGCCTCCATCAGGAAGCGGCGCTGCTCGCCTCCCGCGCCGACATCCGCGAGGAGCTCGACCGGCTCGCGGCCCACGTGGCCGCGGCGCGCAAGCTGCTGGAGGAGGGCGGCGCCGTCGGCCGCAAGCTCGATTTCCTGGCGCAGGAGCTCGGCCGCGAGGCGAACACCCTGTCCGCCAAGGCCAACGACCGCAGCCTCTCGGCGATCGGCCTCGAGCTCAAGGCCGTGGTCGAGCAGTTCCGCGAGCAGGTCCAGAACGTGGAGTGAGCGCGATGACGAGCGAACCTGCAGTCGCCAAGAAGGATATGGTCCGCCGGGGCGTCGTGCTCGTGCTGTCGTCGCCGTCGGGCGCCGGAAAGTCCACGCTGACGCGCGCCCTGATGGACAAGGCCGAGGGGCTGAACGTCTCGATCTCGGTCACGACCCGCGCCCGCCGCGGCAGCGAAATCGACGGGGTCCACTACCACTTCATCAGCCAGCGCCAGTTCGAGTCGATGCGCGACGCGGGCGAACTGCTGGAATGGGCGACGGTGCACGGCAACAGCTACGGCACCCCACGCAAGCCGGTGGAGGACGCGCTCGCCCGCGGACAGGACATCCTGTTCGACATCGACTGGCAGGGCGCGCTGCAGGCGCGCGAGGCGATGCCGGACGACGTAGCGAGCGTGTTCGTGCTGCCTCCTTCCGCGGCCGAACTGCGCCACCGTCTGGAGAGGCGCGCCGAGGACGCCCCCGAGGTGATCCTGCGCCGGCTGAGGAACGCGGCGGTCGAGATCGCGCGCTGGACCGAATACGACTACGTCGTCATCAACGACGACCTCGATCGCTGCTTCAACGAGATCCGCTCGATCCTCGAGGCGGAGCGGCTTCGGCGCTCCCGTCGCGTGGAGACCGGCGAGTTCGCCAACCGGCTGGCGGCCGAACTCGCCGAGACGCTGATCTGACGGCCGGTCAGGCCCGCGTCGCGACCCAGGCGTTGGCGAGCGCGACGAAGCCCTCGACCGGAATCTCCTCGGCCCGGCGGGTCGGCTCGATCCCGGCGGCGTCGAGCAGCGCCGAAGGGTCGCCGAGGCTCTTCAGGCTCTGGCGCAGCATCTTGCGGCGTTGGCCGAAGGCGGCCTGCGTCACGGTTTCGAGCGCCTTGACCGCGCAGGGCAGGGGCTGCGGCCTCGGCTCCAGCCGCACCACGGAGGACACCACCTTTGGCGGCGGGGTGAAGGCCTGCGGGTTCACGTCGAAGGCGATCTTCGCCTCGCAGCGCCAGCCGCACATCACCGCCAGCCGGCCGTAGGCGCCGTCGCCCGGCCGCGCCACGATGCGCTCGGCCACCTCGCGTTGGAACATCAGCGTCAGCCCGTCCCACCAAGGCGGCCAGCGGTCCGCCGCGACCCATCCCAGCAGCAGCGGCGTCGCGACGTTGTAGGGCAGGTTGGCGATCACCCGCGCCGGGCCGTCGCCCGCGAGCGCGCCCATGTCGACCTCGAGCGCGTCGCCCTCGACCACGTCGAGTCGGCCGGGATAGCGCGCGGCGATCTCGGCGAGGGCGCCAAGCGCGCGGGCGTCCTTCTCGATCGCGATGACCCGTCCGGCGCCCTCCGCCAGCAGCGCGCGGGTCAGGCCGCCGGGGCCGGGCCCGACCTCGACCACCGTCACGCCCTCCAGGCGGCCGCCGGTGCGGGCGATGCGCGCGGTGAGGTTGAGGTCCAGCAGGAAGTTCTGGCCTAGCGACTTCTTCGGCGCGAGGTCGTGCCGCTGGATGACGTCGCGCAACGGCGGCAGATCGTCGATCGCGCTCACGCGAGCGCCGGCTCCCGCGACAGCCGCCGCGCGAGGACGAGCGCCGCGAGCAGGCTCGCGGGATCGCCGACGCCCGTGCCCGCGATGTCGAAGGCGGTGCCGTGGTCGGGCGAGGCGCGCACGAAGGGCAGGCCGAGCGTCACGTTCACCGCGCGGTCGAACGCCAGCGTCTTCACCGGGATTAGCGCCTGGTCGTGATACATGCAGAGCGCGGCGTCGTAGCGGGCGCGCGCCGCGGCGTGGAACATGGTGTCGGCCGAGTGCGGGCCGGTGGCCATGATCCCCTCAGCCTTCAGCCGGCGGACGGCCGGGGCGACGACCGCCTCGTCCTCGGGGCCGAGCAGGCCGCTCTCGCCCGCATGCGGGTTGAGGCCGGCGACCGCGAGCCGCGGCGCGTCGATGCGGAAGCGCCGGCGCAGGTCGCGCGCGACGATGCGGCCGGTCTCGACGATCTCGTCTTCGGTCAGGAGCGCCGGAACCTGGTTAAGCGGCACATGCACCGTGACCGGCACGACCGCGATCTCCTCCGCCCACAGCAGCATGACCGCGCGGGCGGGCGCGCCCCACAGCGTCGCGGCGAGATGGCCGAGATATTCGGTGTGCCCGGGATGCGGAAAGCCGGCCTCGGCGAGCGGGGCTTTGGCGATCGGCGCGGTGACGAGCGCGGCGCAGCGCCCGGCGTGGACCAGCTCGACGCCGACCCGGATCGCGGCGACCACGGTCTCGGCGTCGCGGGGGTCGGGGCGGCCGGGCTCGGCGCGGCAGCGGCGGCCGACGGGCGTCACGGGGAAGCGCTCGGCGAACACGGCGGCGGCGGCCTCGGGCTCGACTTCCGCGATCGGGACATCGATCCCGAGCAGCGCGGCGCGCTCCGCGTAGACCGCGGGGTCTCCGAGCGCGGCGAAGGCCGGCGTCGCGCGGGCGCGGCGCTCGCTCCAGAGCCTGAGCGCCAGGTCCGGTCCGATCCCGGCCGGCTCGCCCATGCTGAGCGCGAGCGGACGGCCGAGGTCGGCGGGCGCGGTCATCCCTGGCTGAGAACCTGGACGATCGCGCGCGACTTGAGCTGCTGCAGATACTTCTTCGCCTGCTCCTCGAGCTCCTTGCCGCCGGTGTCGTCCATGGCCTGGCGACGGAGGATGTTGTCGTCGGCGATGTCCTTGCGCTCGCAGACCGCGATCATCTCGAGGCCTTGCTCGCCGCGCTCCGGCGCGGTCAGGGAGCCGAGCTTGACCTTGGACAGGTTGTCGTTGAGCTCCTTGCCGAGCGACGCGGAGGAGCGCGTCACCGGCTCCTTCACGGCGACGTCGCGCAGGCTGGTCGCGAACTGCACCGCCTGGTCGCAGCCGGGGAAGCGGGCGCGGGCGGCGTTGGCCTCGGTTCGGCGCTGGTTCACCTGGGCCTCGGTCGCGCCCTTCGGCAGCACGAAGATCACCTGGCGCAGCGTGTACTGGATGGCGCGGTTGTCGATCTGGCCGCCGCGGTTGGCGGCGGAGGCGATGGCGGTCTTTTCGCGGGCGGCGGCCTGCGCCGCGAACTTGCGGCGCACGAGCATCGCCCAGGTCATCTCCGCCTTCAGCCGGCTCTTCAGCGTCTGCGCGCTGACGCCGCGCTGGCCGATCGCCTGCGTGAACTGGGCCGGGGTGAGCTTGGTGCGCTGCGCGATCGAGGCGAAGGCGGCGTCCACCTGCGCGTCGCTCGCCTCCATGCCGTAGCGCTTCGCCTCAGCGACCTTCAGCTTCTCGTCGATCAGCTCATCGCGGGCGGCCGCGACGCCGCCGCCCTTGCCGCCGCCGGCGAGCGCGATCAGCGCCGCCCGGCTCTTGATCTCGCTCGACAGGATCGGCTGGCCGTTGACGACCACCGCGACCGACTGGGCGCGGGCGGGCGCGGCCGCGGCGGCCAGGCAGGCTAGGGCGACGAACAGACGAAGACGCGTCGACATGGCTAGGCGGTCCCACTTGATCCCCGGCGTCGCGCGGCCTCCCCACGAAACCACGCGCAGCAACGGCGTCTTTTTCCGGCGCGACGGCGCCTGCGTCAACCGCGACGCCCGTCGGGGCCGTTCACTGAAGGGTGTTGGCGCGGCTGGATTCGCTGTCGAAGACGTCCGACGACGAACTCGTGGAGGCGCTGACCGAGCCCAGCGTCCGCAGATCGACCCGCAGCAGGAACCGGTGGTCGATCGAGTCCAGCCGGCTCGCGCTGGTGTCGACGTCGTATTCGCGGATGTAGTCGAACGCGAGCGAGATGCAGTCCTGGATGTTGTTGACGCCGAAGCCGACCTGGGTGCGGTCGAATTCGTTGCGGTCGAAGTTGTAGCGGGCGCCGCCCCCGACATAGAGGTCCTTGGTGACGAACACCCGGGCGCCGGCGAGCACGCCTTCGCGGATGTCGTCGTAGCCGAGCTTGGCCTGCCTGTCGTAGCGCCCGTAGGCGACGTTGGCCTGGAAGCGGTCGAGCGTGGCGCGGCCCTCGATCTCGGCGGAGCGCACCGCGAAGCTGTCCTCGTCGAGGCGGAAATGCGTGCCGATCGCGAAGTTCGTGGTCGGCACGATCGTGAAGCCGGCGACGTAGTCCGACCGCGTGGTCTCAAGGCCCGAATCGAGTCCGGTGCGGGTGGCGTCGAGCCCGCCCTTCTCGAACGAGTTGCGGCCGAACAGGTGATAGGACTGGCCGAACATGACGTTGAACATCGCGCCGCTGTTCGTCGTCAGCGTGTACTGCAGCCCCACATTGGCGCGGCTGCCGCCCTCGACGCGGTCGTAGCCGGAGAACTTGTCCCAGGCGAACAGCGTGGTGTCGTCGAAGGTCAGGCTCTGGGCGTCCTCGTTCGGCAGGTCGCCGATGTTGGTCTCGTTCGGACGCAGCAGGATCTGGGCGATCGGCTCGATCTGGTGGGTGCCGTAGCTGCTCTGGGCGACGAAAGGGTAGCGGTATTCGAGCCCGACGCCGGCCATGCCGCGCAGCAGCGCGTCCTGGCCATTGTCGAGGAACGGCCCGAGCCGGGCGTCGTCGTCCGGGTTCGTGTAGATCAGGTCGCCGCGCACGAAGGCGAACGGCGTCCAGACCTGCCCGATCGGGTCGATGAAGCGGCGGCGCCACTGCGCGTCGGCGGAGAGGCGACTGTAGGTGCCCGCGGCGCCGATCACGGCGACGTCGTTGCGCGGACCGACGCCGAGACGGCCGCGGCGGTACTCGCTCTCCTCGCGGTAGAGGCTGGTCGCATTGAGGTTGAAGGCGAGCTCGCCGCCCTGGACCGGATCCTCGAACACGTAGTTGTAGTCGAGCACCGGCGCGACGTTCGGCAGGCGGTCCTGCCGGTCGAAGCGGGTCATGCCGTAGAAATGGTAGCCGCGCAGGTCGAACCAGCTGCGGTCGCCCTGGCCCTGCAGGTAGAGCGTGGAGACCGCCGTGCGGCTGCTGCCCCACAGGCTGTAGTCGCCGCGCACCCACTTGTCCGAGTACAGGTTGACGTCCCAGCCGAACGCCCACTTGTCGTTGATGTCGAACCGGCCTTCGGTCGAGAACGCCCAGCGGTTCTTCTTGTCGCCGGGACCGACCGTCAGGCTGTTGGGGTCAGACGAATCCAGCTTGTCGTTAAACTCGTCCGCGTCAAGCTGGTGGATGCCGGCCGCCCGGATCGAGTAGGCGCCGTCGATCAGGCGGTGCCGGAACTCGCCCTTCATCATCACGCCCTGCTTGGACGTGAACATCGGCGACAGCGTCGCGTCCATGTTGGGCGCGATCGCCCAGAAGTACGGCGTCTCGATCGTGTAGCCGATGTCGGAGGCGTGCCCGACGCTCGGCGCGAGGAACCCGGACTTGCGCTTCACCGACGGATCGGGATGCGAGAAGAACGGCAGCCACGCGATCGGATGGCCCCACAGCTCGAAGGTGGCGTCCTCGTAATAGACCATCTTCTCGTCTTCGCGGAAGATGATGCGCTTGGCCTTGATCTGCCAGAGCGGCGGCTTCTCGGGGTTCTCCCGGCAGGGCTCGCAGGCGGTGTAGACGCCGCGGTCGAACACCGAGAGCTTGCCCTCCTCGCGACGCCCGCGGGCCGCGGCGAAGCGCGTCCGGTCGGTGGTCTGGACGCGCAGCGAATCGACGAATCCGTCGCGGAAGTCGTCGGTCAGGTCGAGGCTGTCGGCGTAAACGATGGTGCCGTCGCGCTCGGTGAGCTTGACGTTGCCGGCCGCCCGCACGCGGTTCTTCTTCTGGTCGTAGATCACCCGCTCGGCCTGCAGGGCGCGGCCGTCATAGTAGATGTCGACCGGCCCGACCGCGGTCACGACCTCGGTGTTGTAGTCGTAGACGAGCTCCTTCGCCTCCATCAGCATCCGCGCGTTGGGATCGCGGCGCTGGAGCGAGCCGCCGTCGACCACGGCGCCGCCGCCGAGGGCGTTCGGCAGCCCGCGCGACTTGGCGTTCTGCTGCTTGGGCGGGGCGGGGATGAACTCGTTCGCGACCTGCGCGGACGCGGTCGCGCCGAGCGCGAGCAGCGAGGCGGAGCCAAGAAGCGAGAGCGCTGCGATGCGGGACGTCAGCACGGCGACAGGCCGCGCCTTCCGCGCGCGATGGAGAGCGGAGCGGCGCGTAGCGAGCGTCATCCGTCCTCCTGATTCAACAACACGGTGACGCTCATAAGACATCCGACGATCGCGGGCAGCCAGGCCGCCGCAACGGGATGCATCAAGCCCGCCGCCCCCAGATCGTCGGCGAACTCGGTGACGACATAAAGCACGAAGCCTGCGGCCACGCCACCGAGAATCGTCCGCGCCACGCCGCCGAAGCGGAAGAAGCGCAGCGCGACCGTCGCCGCTATCAGCACCATCGCGATCAAGAGGGCCGGACGGGCGAGAAGCTCTTGCAGTTCAAGCTCGTGCCGGAGCGGCGAAAGCCCGGCGCGGCTTGCGAGCGCGATGGCCTCGGGCAGGTTCCAGAAGCCCACCATGGTCTTCGCGCCGAGGGTCTCGCGCACCTGCGCGGCGGAGAGATTCGTCGCGAGTCGGTAGCGCGGCAGCACCTGGGGCTCGCGCCCGACCGCTATGACGCGCGCCTCGTCCAGGTCCCATGCGTCGGCGACGAGCCGCGCGGTGCGGGCCTCGATTCGCTCCCGGAACTCGCCGTCGGGCGTGAAGCTGAACACGGTCACGCCGTTCAGCGTGACGCCGGAGCTCGAGGCGGAGCTGGCGCGGATGATGGCCTGGCCATCCATGCTGCGCTGGCGGATCCAGCGCGCCTGGGTCGAGGTCGATCCGCCGGCGCCGAACAGCCGGCTCTCCATGCGTTCGGCGCGGTCCTGCATGTGCGCGGCGATCGGGTTGAAAGCCGCGGTCGCGACCACGCCGACCAGCGTCGCCACCGCGACCGCGGGCGTCAGGAACTGCCAAGCCGAGACCCCGCTTGCGCGCGCGATCACCAGTTCCAGCCGGCGGCTCAGCATGACGAAGGCGCCGAGGGCGCCGAACAGCACGGCGAAGGGCAGCACCCGCTCCACGATCGCCGGCACGCGGTGCAGCGAGAGGTTGGCGATCGTCGCGATCGAGGCGTTGGAGGCGTCGCCCGCGCGCCTGAGCAACTCGATGAAGTCGATGACGAAGACGAGCAGCAGCGAGCCCGCGATCACCGCGACGATCGTCGTCGCGACCCGCGCCGCGAGGTAGCGCGCGAGCGTGCCGGTGACGGCGTTGACCCCCGTGCTCATGCGCGCGCCGCCGTGACCGCGCCGGATGCGCCGGAGCGCGGACCCGCCGCGCGGGGCCGCCGGAAGGCGAAGCCCAGCGCCGCCGCGCCGGCGAGGATCGGCAGCGCGTAGACGGCGGCCACGGCCCAGGCGCTGGAGACCAGCAGATTGGTCACGCCGAGCCCGGCGATGCGGGTCGCGGCCACCGCCCCGATCGCCGCGAGGATCGCGGTCGCCCGGCTCTGACGCGTCGTCCGTGGGCGGCCGAGGGCGGCGAAGGCGATGAGCATGAACGCGACCGGATAGAGCGGATTGACCAGCCGCTCGTGAAGCTCCGCCCGGAAGCGCCCCGGCTGCGCCTTGTAGGCGCTGTCGTTGGCGTCCGGAGACATCAGCTCTGAGGTGTAACGCTCGCGCGGTTTATAGGACGTGACCTCGCTCGCGCCCGTGAACGGCGAGAGGTCGAAGGCGTAGCGCTGGAACACCACGATCGCCGGGTCCTTGGCCGCGGATTCCCGCCGCTGCACGGAACCGTCCTCCAGCACGAGGAAGGTCGAGCCCCGCTCCTCAACGATCTGGCCGCGCTCGGCGAGGTAGGTCACCTCCTGCGGCGCGTCGCGCGCGTCCTGCACGAAAATGCCGAGCAGCGCGCCGCCGCGGCGCTCGCGGACATGGACGACGAGGTTGTTCTCGATCCGGGTGAACTGGCCCTCGCGCAGAATGTTGGCGACCACGTCGGCGCGGACCTGGGTGAGCTGCGTCCGGAGCAGGCGCAGCGATTCCGGGATCGCCCACACGCTCATGAGCCCGACGAAGATCGACACGATCAGGGCGAGCACGAGCAGCGGCCGCAGCAGACGGCCCGGACCGACGCCGGCCGCGCTCATCACCACGATCTCCGAATCGCCGTTCAGCCGGTTCAGCGCCCAGGCGGCCGCGCCGAACAGCGCGACCGGCGCGAGAATCACGGAAAGCGACGGGATCGTCAGGCCGGTGATCGCGAAGAAGATCCAGATCGTCTGGCCCTTGGCGGTGACCAGGTCGAGTTCGCGCAGCGCCTGCGTGGTCCAGATCACGGCCGTCAGGATCACGAGGATCCCGATGAAGGCCTTGGCCGTCAGCCCGAAGATGTAGCGTTCGACAAGCGGCATACCGTCTGACCAGGCGCACGGCCGCCGCGGCGGCCGTGAACGCGTCTCCCACGTTCACTTGAAGGCCGGATCGCGCGTCCACGCAAGCGCGCCGTCTGCGCGACGCGGTCGCGGACGCTGGAAGGCGGCGGACCTGTCGTATAGATGTGACGCCGACGCTTAGCCCACGGGCCTCCCTCCGCCCGCCTTCGTTTCTCAAGGAGCCTTCGTCCCCATGGCCAAGTCCGCGGACGCCCCCAGCGGCGCGCTGAAGATCGCGTTCCAGAAGCCCGACGCCGACGTCTCGGGCGTCGTGGTCGCGCTCGCCGGCCCCGACCTCGCCTTCGGTCCCGCGACGACCGCGGCTGTCGCGCCGGCGCGCGACGCGCTGGGCCGTGCGGCTGCGGCCGAACGGTTCAAGGCGGCGCAGGGCTCGGGCTTCGAGCTGCTGGCGCCGGCGCTCGACGGGGTCGAGCGGCTGATCGTCGTCGGGCTCGGCGACGGCAAGGAGCCGACCGACTGGGTCAAGCTCGGCGGCCAGATCCGCGGCAGGGTCGCCTCGGGCGCGACCGAGGTCACCGTGATCGCCGAAACGGCGGAAGGCGCTCTCGCCGCCGAGGCGGTCGCCGACATCGCGCTCGGCGTCCGGCTGCGCGACTACGCCTTCGACGTCTACAAGACCAAGAAGAAGGACGACGAGCGCGGCCGGCTCGCGAAGGTCACGTTCGCCGTCGGGGACGAGTCCGCGGCCAAGAAGGCCTGGAAGCTGAAGGAGGGCCTCGCCGA
The DNA here is from genome assembly GCF_027922325.1 of Methylopila turkensis. GTDB lineage: Bacteria > Pseudomonadota > Alphaproteobacteria > Rhizobiales > Methylopilaceae > Methylopila > Methylopila turkensis. The sequence continues at coordinate 390,846 of NZ_BSFL01000002.1, read as the reverse complement.
GGGCGTCGAGCTCGCCCGCACGCTGGTGAACGAGCCGCCGAACGTGCTGACGCCGACCGAGTTCGCCAAACGCGCGGCGGCGCTCGAGAAGCTCGGCGTCGAGGTCGAGATCCTCGGCGAGAAGGAGCTGAGGAAGGCCGGCTTCGGCGCGCTGCTGGCCGTCGGCCAGGGCTCCGTGCAGGAGAGCAAGGTCGCGATCATGCGCTGGAACGGCGCGAAGGATAAGGCGGCGCAGCCCGTCGCCTTCGTCGGCAAGGGCGTGATCTTCGACACCGGCGGCATCTCCATCAAGCCCTCCGCCAGCATGGAGGACATGAAGGGCGACATGGCGGGCGCCGCCTGCGTCGTCGGCCTGATGCACGCGCTCGCCTCCCGCAAGGCCAAGGTCAACGTGATCGGCGCGATCGGCTGCGTCGAGAACATGCCGGACGGCGGCGCCTACCGCCCCGGCGACATCATCACCGGCCTGTCCGGCCAGACCATCGAGATCATCAACACCGACGCGGAAGGACGGCTCGTGCTGGCCGACGTGCTCTGGCACGTGCAGGACCGCTTCAAGCCGAAGTTCATGGTCGACCTCGCGACGCTGACCGGCGCGATCCTCGTCGCGCTCGGCGTAGACAACGCCGGCCTGTTCTCGAACGACGATGAACTGTCGGAGCGCCTCTACAAGACCGGCCTCGCCACCGGCGAGAAGGTGTGGCGCATGCCGATGGGCCCTGAGTTCGACAAGCTGATCGACTCGAGGTTCGCCGACATGAAGCAGACCGGCGGTCGCCACGGCGGCTCGATCACCGCCGCCCAGTTCCTGAAGCGCCACGTCAACGACACGCCCTGGGCGCATCTCGACATCGCCGGCACCGGCATGGGCAGCCCCGCGAGCGACATCAACCGCAGCTGGGGTTCGGGCTGGGGCGTGCGGCTGCTCGACCGGCTCGTGAAGGATTACTACGAGGAGTGAACGGCCTGGTCGTCATCCCGGCCGAGGCGTAAGCCGAGAGCCGGGATCGTCCTCCGCCTGACGCGCCTCTTCCTGGCGACGATCCCGGCTCGGCCTGACGGCCGTCCGGGATGACGGATGGGCCGAAGTGACCGAAGTCCTCTTCTACCACCTCACCGCCCATCCGCTCGCCAAGGCGCTGCCGGCGCTGCTGGAGAAGTGCCTGGAGCGGAAGTGGAAGGTGGTCGTGCAGGCCGCCGCGCCCGAGCGCGTCGCGGCGCTCGACGACGCGCTGTGGACCTACGCCGACGAAAGCTTCCTGCCCCATGGCGCGGAGGCGGACGGCGCCGACGAGACCGTCTGGCTCACCACCTCCGACCGCAATCCCAACGGCGCAGCCGTGCGCGTGCTGGTGGACGGCGCGGCGCCGCCGGACCTCGGCGCCTACGAGCGCGCGCTGATCATGTTCGACGGCCACGACCCCGACGCCGTCGACGCCGCCCGCGCGCAGTGGAAGACGCTGAAGGAGGCCGGCCACGCGCTGACCTACTGGCGGCAGGACGACGACGGCCGCTGGCGCAAGCAGGCGTAGCGCGGGGGGCTCGACGCCTTGTCCCGGCCTCGAGCCGGGATCCAGAGCCGCCGGCGTCGCAAAACGAACCGCATCCGGTCGTCGAGCATCTTTGTCGATCGCGGCGCGTCTGGGTCCCGGCTCAAGGCCGGGACAAGGGACGGCGCCGCCGCGCGTCAGCCTCGCCCGTTACAGCGGCGCGCAGGCGGCTTGCAGCCAAGCCCGCGTCTCGGCGTCCACAAGGCGCCCAATCTCCGCCAGCACCCGCGCGTGGTACGCGTCGAGCCAGCCGCGCTCCTCCACCGTCAGCAGGCCGGGAGCGATCGCGCGGCGGTCGATCGGCGCGAGCGTCAGGGTCTCGAAGCCGTACATCTCGCGCTCGGCGCCGGGAATCGCCCGGCGCTCCACCAGCACCAGCGTCTCGGTGCGGATGCCGTAATGGCCTTCGCGGTAGTAGCCGGGCTCGTTGGAGAGGATCATTCCGGGCTCCAGCGGCGTGGTCCCGAGCTTCGAGATGCGCTGCGGCCCCTCGTGCACCGACAGGTACGAGCCGACGCCGTGGCCGACGCCATGATCGAAGTCAAGGCCCGCCTCCCACAGCGGCCGCCGCGCGAAGGCGTCGATCTGCGCGCCGGAGACGCCCTTTGGAAACACCGCGGTCGAGATCGCGACATGCCCCTTCAGCACGCGGGTGAAGCGGTCCTTCATCTCCTCGGTCGCGGAGCCGATCACCACGGTGCGGGTGACGTCGGTGGTGCCGTCCTCGTACTGCGCGCCGCTGTCGATCAGGTAGAAGCCCGGCGTCAGCCGCGCGTTGCTCGCCCGCGTCACCCGGTAGTGCGGCAGCGCGGCGTGCTCGCCGGCCGCCGAGATCGACGGGAACGACACGTCCTTCAGCAGCCCGGTCTCGCGGCGGAAGCTCTCGAGCGCTTCCGCGGTGCCGATCTCGTCCAGCGTCCCCTTCGGCGCCTCGGCGTCGAGCCAGGCGAGGAAACGGCAGAGCGCCGCCCCGTCGCGGAGCTGGGCCGCGCGCGCGCCCTCGATCTCGACGGCGTTCTTGACCGCCTTGAGCTTCGCGATCGGGTCGGGGCCACGCTGCAGCTTCGCGCCGGCGGTCTCCAGTCTGCGGCCGAAGGCGGCGGCGGCCGACGACGCGTCGACCCGAACCGTCCTGCCCGACAGCCGCTCCAGCGCCGCGTCGAGCGCTTGGGGCTCCGCCACCTCGGCCAGGGTTTCAAGCTCGGCCCGGACCGCGTTCGAGAGCTTGCGGCCGTCGAGGAACACGGTTGCGCGGCCCTCTGCGGGGATCAGCGCGAAGCCGAGCGGCAGCGGCGTGTGCGCGACGTCGCCGCCGCGGATGTTGAACGCCCAGGCGAGCGCGTGGGCGTCCGTCACCAGCAGCGCGTCGGCCCGCGCCTTGGCGAGCTCCTCGGCGATGCGGCCGAGCTTGCTCTCCGCGGTCTCGCCGGCGAAGGCGGGGTCGTGGGCCACGACGGGCGTGAGCGGCGGGGCGGGGCGGTCGGCCCAGATTGCGTCGACCGGGTTCTCGCGCATCGCGACCAGCTCGGCGCCGGCGTGCTCGGCGGCCTTCTCCAGCCGCTCCAGCCCCTCGAGGGTGTGCAGCAGCGGGTCGTAGCCGACGCGAGCGCCGGCCTTCAGGTTCCGCTTCAGCCATTCGCCCGGGGGCGTGTCGCTCACGTTCACGGCCGTGAAGGCGGCGGGGTCGACCTGCGTCCGCGCTTGAACGGTGTAGCGCCCGTCCACGAACAGCGCGGCGCGGTCGGCGAGCACGGCCACGAAGCCGAACGAGCCGGTGAAGCCGGTGAGCCAGGCGACGCGCTCGGCCGAGGGCGGCAGGTACTCGTTCTGGTGCTCGTCCGCGCGGGGCAGCAGGAAGCCGTCGAGCCCCTGCGCGGCCAGCCTCGCCCTGAGCGCGGCGAGGCGCGGCGCCCCCTGCGAGGGATCGGCGGTCTCGTCGAAAGTCTGGAACTTCGCTTCGAACATGAGGTCAGCCCGTGCGCATGATCGATGACGGCGGAGCCGTACGCGGTCACCTCGATCGGATCCTTCGATACTCGTCCAAGGCGTCGGGATCGACCTCAACCTCAAGGTTGGGGTTATCAGGATGCGCGTTGGAGCCGCGCTTCTTGACGTCCGACACCCAGTACGTCTCGCCCGTGACGACGTCGAAGCAGTTGCCGCGGGGCACGACGCCCTTCTGCAGCATCAGTCCGCGATAGTAGATCGTCTGGCCCGACTTCGAGAATTCGACCCAGCCGATCCGGGCGCCGACGCCCTCGATCGTGCCGTTCTTGTTCTCCACATACATCACCCGGCGTTCGGGACCGCGCTTCGGCTTGGCGCTCATCTCAGATCCCGCGTTTCATGCTTAGCGCATCATGGGCGAGAGCGCGGCTCACCCCTTGAACACCAGCGTCGACCAGCCTTCCAGCTGGCGAGATCCCACAAGCGCGAGGCCTTCCGCCACATAGGCCGCGAGCACGCGCTCCTCCTCGTGGTTCATCAGCCCCGACAGCACCACGCGGCCCTCCGGCGCGAGATGGTGCTTCACGTCGGGCGCGAGCTCGACCAGCGGGCCGGCGAGAATGTTCGCGACGATCAGGTCGAACGGCCCGCGTTCGGCGAAGGCCGGATGGTCGAAGCTGGTGGCGTGGATCGACTCCACGAAGGCGCCGGCGCCGTTCGCCTCGGCGTTCTCGCCGGTGATGCGGGCGGAGGTCTCGTCGATGTCGGTCGCGAGCACGGGCGACTGTTGGGCCAGCGCGATCGCGATCGCGAGCACGCCGGTGCCGGAGCCGAGGTCGAGCACGCGCTCGAACCGACGCTCCGTCAGCAGCTCGTCGATCGCGAGCAGGCAGCCGCGGGTGGTGCCGTGGTGGCCGGTGCCGAAGGCGAGCGCCGCCTCGATCTCGATGCCGATGACGTCGGCCGGGACCCTGTCGCGGTCGTGGGAGCCGTGCACCACGAAGCGGCCGGCGGGCACGGGCGCGAGGCCTGCGAGGCTCTTCGCCACCCAGTCGGCCTCCTCGATCGCGTCCGCCTCGATGCGCAGGCCGGCGCTTTCGGGTCCCAGCGCCTCGCGCAGGGCGGCGGCGAGCTCGTCCGCCGTCGCCTCCGGGCCGCCATAGACCTCGACCGACCAGTCGTCCTTCGTCACCTCGAAGGCGGCGATCGAGGCTTCGCCGAACGGAAAGGCGTCCTCCAGCACGTCGGCGACGCGCTTGGCGGTCGCCTCGTCGAGGCGCAGGCGGACGAGGGGGGTGGACATGGGAAGTGGGACCTTCAGCGCGTGCGCGGAGCCGTGACAGCGCGTCCCGGCCTTGTGCGGGAGCCATAGCCGGTCCGCCCGCGATGGGAAACCGCGGCGCGCGATCCGGGCGCGACGGCCGCACGCTCAGATGCGCGCGAGCAGCTCGGTCTTCTTCGCCTGAAATTCGTCGTCGGTCAGCACGCCGGCGTCCCTGAGGGCCGCGAGCTTGCGGATCAGCTCGATCGGGTCGCTCGCCGCGTCAGACGGTCGCGCGGCGGCCGTCCGAAGCTCGTCCGGACGCGCGGAGGGAGCCGGTGCGGCGGCGCCTTCGGTTTCGCGCGTCCACGGTGTCGAGGGGGCCGGCGCGAACGACGGCTGCGGCTCAGGCTCCGACCTCGGCGACGGGGCGACGTCGGCGGCCCGGTCCGGCTCGACCGTCGCCGCGCCGACCTCCCGGAGATCGTGCACGCCGATCGATCCGCGGTCGGTCGAGAAGCTCAGGCTGTCGCCGCCGCCCTGCTGCTGGCCGGCGCCGCCGATGTTGTGGTCCCCGACGTCATAGATCCGCACCCGGCCGTCGCGCTCGATCGCAAGCCGTCCCGTTCCCGGAAACACCGCGTAGCGCTGTCCGTTCTGCGCGCCAGTCGCGGACGGGACGCCGAGTTCCTCGGGCCACCAGTTGGCGAAGCCCAGGGACGACTGTCCGGGCGCCGGCCGCCGAGCCGTGATCGCGCCGCTCGCCATGGCGGCGGACAGGTCGTCGGCGAGCCCGCCGACGCGCGCCTTCAGACCGTGGTTGAACATGTCGCCGATCATCAGCATGCCGCCGCGCGACCACTGTCCCATGCCGCCAAGCTCATGGTGGCCGAACTGCGCCATGGACCCGGAGCCCGCGGACAGCGCGTCGGCCATCGCACGGCCGGCCTCGTCGGAGAATCCGTGCCGCCGGGCGATCTCGCCGATGGCCGTCGAGGCCTCGTCAGTCCAGAGCGCGTGCATCGTGGAAGTCCCTCGGTTGTCCGACGTCATATGGGCCACGAACCCACGGATCGCCACGCTTGTGGCCAGCCTTGATCGGCCTCATGATGACGAGCGCAACGATCTTTCAAAAGCTGATGGTTTCGTTTCTTTTACAAGCCGATTCCGCAGCCGAGTTCCGAAAGCGCGGCTTTGATGAAGACGGCTTGATCGACGGTTCCCGAGCCGCGAGCCGCATGAGCTGGTCGGCCTTCAGCTACCAAAGCCGCGTCCGAAACGCCGAAGAGATCGCCGGCGCGCTCGTAGTTCATCTCGGTGATTTCTTGACATGCACCGCTTGGGTCTGTCGCCGAGCGCTCGGCGATCACACCGGCGAAAACGTCGTCCGCCCCGACTGGAGCCGATACGTCGCATGGCGGACGGCTCATGGCGCGACCCGAACGTTGGGCGAGGCGCCGGGCCATCTCTTCGGCCGGGGCGAAAGCGCAGATTTGCGCGAGTTTATCGCGGTCGCGCTCTATCTTGGCTGGGACACGCTGCTCAAAACGGACAAAACCCGAACGATCGTAAAGCTGTCGCACGACGATCGGATCGAACTTTACCACTTCAGCGCACCCGCCGAGCTTAAGTCCGAGCTTGGGAGGCTCTGCGAGCCCGCGCCTTGGTTCGATCCGCGGCCGCGCCGACGGTGAACGCTCAAGCCGCCTTCACGAAGCTGTCCACCACGCGCTTGTGGCCGGCCTTGTCGAAGGCGACGGTAAGCTTGTTTCCGTCGACCTCGACCACGGTGCCGTTGCCGAACTTCTGGTGGAAAACGCGGGCGCCCGTCGGGAAACCTGCGGACGTCGCGGTCGAGGATGCGACCAGCTCGCCTTCGATTGTCACCGGCCCGCCGCGGCGGGCGCCGGGGCCGGGGGAGGCGGGGCCGCGGTTCTCCTGCGCGCGCCGCCAGCCCGGCGTGTCGTAGGTGGACTTGAATGGCTCGGCGCGGTCGAAGCGGCTCGCGCCATAGGAGCCGCCCATTCCGCCGCCGCCGAAGGTCGCCGGCGCCTCGATCACATCGACGTCGGCCTCCGGCAGCTCGTCGAGGAAGCGCGAGGGGATCGAGGACTGCCACATGCCGTGGATGCGCCGGTTGGAGGCGAACCACACCTTCGCCCGTCTGCGCGCGCGGGTGACGCCGACATAGGCGAGGCGGCGTTCCTCCTCCAGCCCCGCGCGGCCGCTCTCGTCGAGCGAGCGCTGGTGGGGGAACAGGCCTTCCTCCCATCCCGGAAGGAACACGGTGTCGAACTCGAGCCCCTTGGCGGCGTGCAGCGTCATGATGGTGACCGCGTCCTCGCTCGGGCCGCGGTCGGCGTCCATGACGAGCGAGATGTGCTCCAGAAAGCCGCGCAGGTTCTCGAACGGCTCCATGGAGCGCACCAGCTCCTTCAGGTTCTCGAGCCTCCCTTGCGCCTCCGCCGAGCGGTCCTTGGTCCACATGTCGGTGTAGCCGCTCTCCTCCAGCACCTGCTCGGCGAGCTCGGTGTGGGGGATCTTGTCGACGAGCCCCGACCAGCGATCGAACGACTGCGCCAGCTCCTTCAAGGTCGCGCGCGGCTTCGGCTTCAGGTCGGGCCCGTCGAGCAGCCGGCGCGCGGCCTCCAGCAGCGGAATCTCTTCGGCGCGCGCGACCTCCACGATCTGCTTCAGCGCCGCGTCGCCCAGGCCCCGCTTCGGGGTGTTGTAGATCCGCTCGAAGGCGAGGTCGTCCGCCGGGCTCGCGACGACGCGGAGATAGGCGAGGGCGTCCCTGATCTCGGCGCGCTCGTAGAAGCGTGGGCCGCCGATGACGCGGTAGGGCAGGCCAAGCGTGATGAAGCGCTCTTCGAACTCGCGCATCTGGAACGACGCGCGGACGAGGATCGCGATCTCGTCGAGCTTGTGGCCCTTGGACTGCAGCGCCTCGATCTCGTCGCCGATCTGGCGCGCCTCCTCGCCGGAATCCCAGGCGCCCGCGACCGTGACCTTCTCGCCGAGCTCGGTCTGCGGCCTCAGCGTCTTGCCGAGCCGGCCCTGGTTGTGCGCGATCAGGTGGGAGGCGGCGTTCAGGATGTGGCCGGTGGAGCGGTAGTTGCGCTCCAGCCGCACCACCTTCGCGCCCGGGAAATCCTTCTCGAACCGCAGGATGTTCTCCACCTCCGCGCCGCGCCAGCCGTAGATCGACTGGTCGTCGTCGCCGACGCAGGCGAGGTTGGTCGAGCCCTTCGCCAGCAGCCGCAGCCACAGGTACTGCGCGACATTGGTGTCCTGATACTCGTCCACCAGCATGTATTTGAACCGGCGGTGGTACTGCTCCAGCACGTCCGGATGGTCGCGGAACAGCCGGATCGGCTCCAGCAGCAGGTCGCCGAAATCGACCGCGTTCAGCTGTTTCAGCCGCGCCTGGTAGATGGCGTAGAGTTCGGCGCCGCGGCCGGCCGCGAAGCTCTGGGCCTCGCCCGCCGGCACGTCCTTGGGCGAGAGCGCGCGGTTCTTCCAGCCGTCGATGGCGAAGGCGAGCTGGCGCGCCGGCCAGCGCTTGTCGTCGATGTTCTCGGCGGCGAGCACCTGCTTCAGCAGGCGGATCTGGTCGTCGGTGTCGAGTATCGTGAAGCTCGACGACAGGCCGGCGAGCTCGGCGTGGCGGCGCAGGATGCGGGTGCCGATGGAGTGGAAGGTTCCGAGCCACTGCATGCCTTCGGCCACTTCGCCCAGCAGCTTGCCGACCCGCTCGCGCATCTCGCGCGCGGCCTTGTTGGTGAAGGTGACCGAGAGGATCTCGAACGGCCGCGCCTTTCCGAGCGCCAGGATGTGGGCGATGCGCGTGGTGAGCACGCGGGTCTTGCCCGTCCCGGCGCCGGCCAGAACCAGCAGCGGGCCGTCGAGCGTCTCCACCGCTTCCCGCTGCTCGGGGTTCAAGCCCTGCAGATAATCCGGCGCGCCGGCGGGACGGAGCGCGGCGGACGCGCGCGCGGCGATCCCGCCGGCGCGGGGCGCGGGCAGCGTCAGGTCGTCGGACGGGCGGTCGTGGAAGTCGGACAAGGCGTCGATAAGCTCCGGACGGACGCGCGGCGAGCCGCTGCGCGACTCAAATCGTCTAGGAGAACAAAATGGCGCCGGAAGGTCCGAAATGCGAGCGCGCGCCGCGCTTAGGGCGCTGGCGCCTGCGGACAAGCGGCTTGGGAAGCATTCGCTCATGTAAAGGCACGGACGTCGTCGCCTGCGCTTTCCCGTAACTTTTCATCGGAAGCAGAATCGCACTGAGGCAAGGAACCAAATCCACGTGCGCGGCGTTGCTTCGCCGATCAACATGAGGAGACTTCAGTCCATGCGCATCCGCACAGCCGTTCTTGGCGCCGCCTTCGCCCTCGCCGTCCCGGCCGCGTCCTTCGCTCAGGAAGGCACGGTGTCCGGCGCCGCCGGCGGCGCGGTCACCGGCGCAGTCGTGGGCGGTCCCGTAGGCGCCGCGGTCGGCGGCGTCGCCGGCGCTGTGGCCGGCACCCTGATCGCGCCGCCGAAGCAGGTCCGCACCTACGTCGTTCAGGAGCAGCGCCCGTCCGTCGTCTATCAGGGCGAAGTCGTCGTGGGTAAGCCGCTGCCGGAGACCGTCGAGGTCTATCGCGTGCCGGACAGCGACTACAGCTACACTATCGTCAACGACAAGCGCTACATCGTCGACGAGGACCGCCAGGTGGTCGAAGTCGTCGAATGAGCTGAACGGCCCCGATCGGCCGAACACAGACCCCGCGCCCACGGCGCGGGGTTTTTGCGTCAGCGGCGCATTCCGACCGAGCGGCCAAGCCAGTCGAGCTCCGCCGCGGCCGGGCGGCAGCGTTCGACGGTGGCCTCGATCAGCGCGCGCACGTCGTCCGGCCACTGCGCGACGCGCCGCGTCTCGAGCGAGACCACGAGCGACACGCCCTCGACCGTGGTCACCACCGTCTCGTCCGGCCGGCGCACGAGTTCGACCGCCCAGCGCGCCCGCTTGGCGTCGGACTCGATCAGGATGACACGTCCCACGATCTCGTCGCCGAAGTTCATCTCGGCGAGGTAGCGCACATGCATCTCGCCCGCGAAGGTGGTGAGGCCGCGCTGGCCGAACTCCGGCCCGGCCTTGAACGCCGAGAAGGCGAGGTCGAGCGCCGTGTCCGCCAGCACCAGATGATAGGCCATGTTCACGTGGCCGTTGTGGTCGAGATAGGAGGTCTCGATCGCGAGCGGCGGGGTGACGAAGGCGGGGTCGGTCATGCGGTCGGGGCTTTCGGACTGCGATCGGCGCCGCAGGGTTACGACAGCGGCCGCGCGAAAGCGAGCCGCGGGCCGGATGTCGCGGCCGGGCGCGAATGCTCCTATGGTCGCGCCGCCCGTGGCGTCGCCTTAAAGGATTCCGTCCGCTCCCATGCCCGCTCTCGCCGCCCGTCCCGAAGCCGATGCGCTCGGCGCCGCGCTTGAACGTCTCGCCGCCCGGTTCGGCCCGCGGTTCTCCGCCTCGCAGGCGGTGCGCGAGCAGCACGCCAGCACCCTGACCTGGGTCGAGCCGCAGCCGCCGGACGCGGTCGTGTTTCCCGAGACGACCGAGGAGATCGCCGAGATCGTGTCGGTCTGCTCAGGCAATGGCGTGCCGGTGGTGCCGTTCGGAACCGGCACCTCGTTCGAGGGGCACGTCAACGCGCCCTATGGCGGCGTGTCGATCTCGACCGCGCGGATGGACGCGGTTGTCGCCGTCCACGCCGAGGATCTCGACGTGGTCGTCCAGCCCGGCGTCACCCGCAAGCGCCTGAACGAGAATCTGCGCGACCAGGGCCTGTTCTTCCCCATCGATCCCGGCGCGGACGCGAGCCTCGGCGGCATGGCGTCGACCCGCGCCTCCGGCACGAACGCGGTGCGCTACGGCACCATGAAGGACAACGTGCTGGGCCTGACGGCGGTGCTGCCGTCCGGCGAGATCATCCGCACGGGCGGCCGGGCGCGGAAGTCCTCGGCCGGCTACGACCTGACCCGGCTTCTGGTCGGCGCGGAGGGCACGCTCGGCGTGATCACCGAGCTGACGCTCCGGCTTCAGGGGATTCCAGAGGCGATCGCGGCCGGCGTCTGCCCGTTCCCGACCGTGGAGGCCGCCTGCGACGCGACCATCGCGACGATCCAGTCGGGGCTGCCGGTCGCGCGCATCGAGCTCTTGGACGAGGTGCAGATCCGCGCCGTGAACCTCTATTCGCAGCTCGCGCTGCCGGAGGTCCCGACGCTGTTCCTCGAGTTCCACGGCACGGAGGAGGGGGTGAAGGAGCAGTCCGCCCGCTTCGGCGAGATCGCGGGCGAGCTCGGCGGCGGGCCGTTCGACTGGGCGACCCGGGCGGAGGACCGCACCCGGCTCTGGGCGGCCCGGCACGACGCATTCTGGGCGGCGCTCGCGCTGCGTCCGGGCGCGCGCTGCGTGCCGACCGACGTCTGCGTGCCGATCTCGCGGCTCGCCGAATGCGTCGCGGAGACCAAGCGCGACATCGCGCGCTCCGGCGTCGTCTCGCCGATCGTTGGCCATGTGGGCGACGGCAATTTCCACTGCCAGCCGCTGTTCGACATGTCGGACCCCGCGGAGGTCGCGACGGGACAAGCCTTCCTCGGCCGCCTGGTGGAGCGGGCGATCGCCATGGGCGGCACCTGCACCGGCGAGCATGGTGTGGGACAGGCCAAGATGAAGTATCTCGAGGCCGAGCACGGGCGCGGCGCGCTCGACGCCATGCGGGCGATCAAGCGGGCGCTCGATCCGCTGAACATCATGAATCCCGGCAAGATCGTGACTCCTTGAGCCGCCTCGCGGCATATAAGATCGCCCGCGCGGGGCGGCCGCCAAACGCCGGACGGACATAGGCTTTCACGTGAACAACACCCTCACCGGACTGGGGCTCGCGCTCGTGCTTGCGCTCGTCGCCGCGCTGGTGGGGCCGTGGTTCGTCGACTGGGACTCCTACCGCGCCGACTTCGAGCGGCAGGCGAGCCGGATCGTCGGCGCGCCGGTGACCGTGTCCGGCGCGGTCGACGCGCGGCTGCTGCCGAGCCCCTATGTGCGCTTTCGCGACGTGGCGGCGGGCGCGGCGGACGCCCGGCTTCAGGCCGCGGAGATCGAGATCACGCTCGGCGTCGGCCCGTTGCTCCGCGGCGACGTGGTCGCGCAGAGCGTCAGGATCGTGCGGCCGCGGCTGTCGCTGACGGTCGGGGCCGACGGCGCGGTGAAGTGGCCCGGCGGCGCCTCGGCAGCGCAGGAGACCAGCATCGCGCTGGAGCGGGCCGAGATCGTCGACGGTCGGATCGACGTCGCGGCGCCGGCCGGCCGCCTCGCCGTGACCGGGCTGACCGGGATCGCCGAGGCCGGTTCGCTCAAAGGACCGTTCCGTTTCGAAGGCGCGGCGGCCACGCCGCTCGGCAGGACCGCATTGAAGCTGTCGACGGGGCGCGCCGACGCGGCCGGCGCGCTGCGGCTCAAGCTCGCGGCGACGATCGACGGACGACCCGAGACCTTCGACGCCGACGGCCTTCTGACGGTCGGCGCGAAGCCGCGCTTCGAGGGTCAGGCGGTGGTCGCGCGGCCGGCCCCGAGACCGGGGGAGGGCGAAACCCCGGAGCAGGCGGCGGCGAAGGCCCCGCCGTGGCGGCTCGCCGCGAAGGTGACGGGCGATCCCGCCCGGCTCGGGTTCGAGGCGATCGACGCCGTTTACGGCCCCGACGAGCGGGCGGTCCGGCTCGGCGGCGAGGGCGCGCTGACGCTCGGCCCCGCGCCGCGCTTCGATCTCGCGCTCGCCTCCCGCCAGATCGATCTCGACCGCAGCCTCGACCTCGGCGCCGGCGGGCCGGCCGCGCGGATCGAGGCGCTTTTGCAGCGGCTGGGACCTGTGGCGCATCCCGCGCTCGACGGCGCCGTGACGCTCGATCTCGGCGGGCTTCTGCTCGCTGGCGACGTGGTGCGCGGGCTGCGCGCCGAACTCGTCAGCGACAACGGCGCCTGGCGGATCGGCCGCCTGAGCGCGCAGCTTCCGGGCGAAGCCGCGCTTGGCGCCCGCGGCGCGATCGCCTTCATGGGGCAGGCCCCGGGCTTCGCAGGGTCCGTGGACTTCTCGACCGGCGACCTCGGTGCCTTCCGGCGGTGGCTCGAAGGCGGCGCGGCCGGCGGGCGGGCGGCGGTCCGCAAGCTCGCCGTCAAAGGCGACGTCACCGCGCGCATCGGCGGGCTCACCGTCGAGAACGCCCGCGTGACGGCCGACGGCGCCGCAAGCTCCGGACGCATCGCCTGGCGCGCGGCGGAGCGGGGCGAACGCGAGCGCGTCGAGGCTGCGCTCAGCGCCGACCGGCTGGATCTCGACGCGCTCGGGCTCGACCGGCTGATCCGATCGGCGGCGCGCGGGGGCGGCGGCGTCGACCTGATGCTGGCGCTCGACGCGAAGGCGCTGAGGCTGCTGGGCGTGGCCTTCGAGGACGTCGAGATCGACGCCACCGTCGACGGGAACGGGCTCGACGTCCGCAAGCTGCTCGTCGGGGACGCCGGCGGCGTCAAGGTGTCCGGCGCCGGCCGAATCGCGGCGGGCGCGCAGGACGGCGATCTCGCCTTCGACATCGAGGGCGTCGATCTCCGCGGCCTTCTCACGCTCGCGCGGGCAGCCGGTTTGCCGGAGCCGGCCGTGGCCGCGATCGAAGCGCGGTCGTCCGCGCTCGCGCCGGTGAAGCTGTCGATCGACGTGACGATCGCCGAGGACGGCGGCGCGGCGACCGTGACCGGCGGCCTCGCCGGCGGCGCGATCGAGGCGCGCTACGCCGCGCCGGCCTTCTCGCCCGACGCCGAGACCGAGCTGACGGCGCGGCTGACGAGCCCGGACGGCCGCCGGCTCGCGGCGCTCGCAGGGCTTGCGCTCAGCCCGGTCGCGCAGGCCGAGGGCGGCGAGATCAGCCTGAGCCTGAAGGGCGTTCCGGCGCGGCGGATGGCGGGCGAAGCCCGCGTGCGCGCGCTCGGCCTCGATCTCGCCGGGCGCGGCGAGGCGGCCGCGGCGGAGGGCGGAGCCTGGACCGCTGCCGCCGACGCGACGCTCGCCTCCGGCGACGTCACCGGGGCGCTGGAGGCGCTGGGCCGGCTCGTGCCGGGCGCGGCGCCTGCGATTCCCGTCGAGCTGGGGGCGCGCGTCTCGCTCGGCCGCGACGGCGTCGCGCTCGACGGGCTCAAGGGAGCCATCGCGGGCCGGGCGGTCTCCGGCCGGCTGTCCGCCCCGAGCGATCCGCGCCGCGGCGCGGAGGGCGAACTGGCGTTCAATGAGCTGCCGTTGGCCGCCATCCTCGGCGTCGCGCTGTCGCCGGACGCGCTCGCGCCCGCGGCCGGCGCCAAGCGCCCGGTTTGGCCGTCGCAGCCGTTCGGCCCCTCGCCGATCCAGGGCCTCGCGGGCAGCGTCGCGGTGACGGCGAAATCCGTGGATCTCGCGCCCGGCCGCGCCGCGACGGAGGCGCGCTTCACCTTCGGGGCCCGGCCCGGCTCGATGGCGATCCGCGACTTTTCCGCCGCCTTCGCCGGCGGCCGGCTCGACGCGTCGCTCGACGTCGGGCGGCCCGACGCCAACGCGACCGTCGCGCTGCGGGCGACGCTGACCGGCGCACGTGTGGAGCGGCTCGCAGGTCTGTCCGCGCCGGCCTCTCCCGTCGCCGGAGCCTTGGACGTCGCGGCCGACGTCCAAGGCTCCGGCCGGACGCTCGGGGCGATCGTCGCGACGCTGTCCGGCGCGGGCCAGATTTCGCTGCGCGACGGCGTGGTGCGCAGGCTCGACCCGGCGGCCCTCGACCGGATCGAGCCCAGGGTGATCGCCGGCCTGCCGCTCGAGGCGGCGAAGATCGCGGCCGAACTCGACCGCGCCTTCGCGGGCGGCGATCTCGTCCTCGCGCGGGCGTCGGCGCCCTTCACGGTCTCCGGCGGCGTGGTCCGCACCGGCGCGCTGGACGACGGCGGGGGGCCGGCGCGGCTCGGCGGCGCGACGAGCCTCGATCTGTCGCGGCTCACGCTCGACGCGACGCTCGGCGTGGCGCCCCGCCGGCTCGACGCCCCGCAGGCCGCGACGGTCATTTTCGAAGGGCCGCTCGCGACGCCGAAACGGCGGATCGACGCGACCGCGCTCACCGGCTGGCTGTCGGTGCGGGCGGTCGAGCGCGAAACCCGGCGCATCGAGGCGATGGAGGCGGAGATGCGCGAGCGCGCCCGCATCGCGCGCGAACGGGCGGCGGCCGAGGAGAAGCGGCGGGCGGAGGAGAAGCGGCGCGCCGACGAGGAGCGCGCGCGGGCCGAGGAGGACCGGCGGCGGCGCGAGGCGGAGGAACGCGCCCGCGCCGCGCTTCAGGCGCCGCAGCGTCCCGAGACCGGCCCCGGGGCACCGGCGCTGCCCCCCGCGATCGACATCACCCCGCCCGGCGGGGCCGCGGCGTCGCCCGATCCGTTGACGGGCGCTCCGCCGCCGCAGCTTCGCTGAGGCGGCTCAGACGCCGGCGACGCTCGCCGCGGCGCCCGCCCGGCGGCGGTAGTGGTCAAGCACATGCAGGCGCACGGCCGATGAGAGGTTGCCGCCCTTGCGTCCGGCGTCGATCTCCGCAACCAGGCTGCGCAGCGACTGCCCGCGTTCGCGCGCGATGTCCTTCAGCGCGTGCCAGAAGGCGTCCTCGAGGCTGACGCTGGTCTTGTGGCCGGCGACGACGATCGACCGCTTGACGATGTCGGGGCTCGAGACCTCGCCGCCGACGAAGCCGGCGTCCGGGAGCCCGGCGGCGGCGCCGAGGTCGGTCATCAGGATGCCTTCGCCTGCGCGCGGGGCGTTGGCTTCGGCGAGATCGATGGCTTCGGAAACCCGGTTCATGCGTCTGCGTCGCCCCCATTCTCTCGGCGGTGCCCATCGAGAAGCCGCGCCGCCTGCTCGCGCCGCGCCGTCTCAGCGGCCTTCTCGCCCTTGCTGCGGCCAAAACGAATGCGGTTCTGGGAGGCCCCCGCCTCCTTCTCGTCCCGCTTCCGCTGCTTGCGCGCCTGGCGCAGATTGACGATGTCAGCCATCGCGGCGCGTTTTACACGCCCGCGCGCAGGAAATCGAGCGCCGAGACGGCGCGGCGCCCGATGGCCGCGCTTCAGCCCGGGCGGATCATGGTCTCCGGGCGCACCACGCGGTCGAACTCCTCGGCCGTGACGAAGCCGAGCTTGACGGCCTCCTCCTTCAGCGTCGTGCCGTTCTTGTGCGCGGTCTTCGCGACCTTGGTGGCGTTGTCGTAACCGATGGTGGGCGCGAGCGCCGTCACCAGCATCAGCGAACGGCCCATCAGGTCGGCGATGCGCGTCTCGTCGGCCTCGATCCCCACCACGCAGTTGTCGGCGAAGCTGACCGCGGCGTCCGCGATCAGCCGGATCGACTGCAGCATGTTGTAGGCGAGCACAGGCTTGAACACGTTGAGCTCGAAATGGCCCTGGCTGCCGGCGAAGGTCACGGCGGCGTTGTTGCCGAACACCTGAGCGCAAACCATCGTCAGCGCCTCGCACTGGGTCGGGTTGACCTTGCCCGGCATGATCGACGAGCCCGGCTCGTTCTCCGGCAGGATCAGCTCCCCGAGGCCTGATCGCGGACCGGAGCCCAGGAAGCGGATGTCGTTCGCGATCTTGAACAGTCCGGCGGCGACGGCGTTCAGCGCGCCATGGGCGTAGACATAGGCGTCGTGGGCGGCGAGCGCCTCGAACTTGTTCGGCGCGGTGACGAAGGGCAGGCCGGTGATCTCGGCCGCCTTCTCCGCGAACTTTTCCGCGAAGCCGATCTTGGCGTTGATGCCGGTGCCGACCGCCGTGCCGCCCTGGGCCAGCGGATAGAGGTGCTGGAGCCCTTCCTTCACGCGCGCGACGCCGAGCCGGATCTGCGCGACGTAGCCCGAGAACTCCTGACCGAGCGTCAGAGGCGTCGCGTCCTGGGTGTGGGTGCGGCCGATCTTGATGATGTGCTCGAACGCCTTCGCCTTGGCGTCGAGCGCGTCTTCGAGGTGCTTCAGGGAGGGGATCAGCCGGTTCTCGATCTCCTCGGCCGCGGCGATGTGCATCGCGGTCGGGAAGGTGTCGTTGGACGACTGGCTCATGTTGACGTGGTCGTTCGGATGCACCGGCGTCTTGGAGCCAAGCTCGCCGCCCAGGATCTCGATCGCGCGGTTCGAGATCACCTCGTTCGCGTTCATGTTCGACTGGGTGCCGGAGCCGGTCTGCCAGACCACCAGCGGGAAGTGGTCGTCGAACTTGCCGTCGATCACTTCCTGCGCCGCGCTCGCGATCGCGTCGGCGAGCTCCGGCTTCAGGACGCCGAGCTCGCGGTTCGCGAGCGCCGCCGAGCGCTTCACCACGCCGAGCGCCCGGATGAGCGGCTTCGGCATGGTCTCCCCGCCGATCTTGAAGTTCTGCAGCGAACGCTGGGTCTGCGCGCCCCAATACCTGTCGGCGGGGACCTCGAGCGGCCCGAAGCTGTCGGTCTCGGTGCGGGTCGACGTCATGGCGCGGCTCTCGTGCTGATTGGACCGGATCGGCGCGTCAACGCGCCGCGGTCCGGTGCTTAGCACGCGCCTTCGCGCTGCGTCACGCCATGCGGGGGAGGCTTACTTCTTGCGGAACTTGTCGAGGCTTACGACTTCGGCGCCGCCGTCCGCGGCGGTCGTTCCGGCGGCGTCGTCCGGCTCCGCCGCGGCCTGGGTCGGCTTCTCGGCGTCGGTCTCGACCGCGTCCTCGCTCTCGATCGCGTCCGGATTGTCGAACTTCAATCCGAACTGGACCGACGGGTCGAAAAAGCCGGTGACTGATTCGAACGGCACCACGAGCTTCTCCGGTACGCCGCCGAACGACAGGCCGACCTCGAAGCCGTAGTCCGTGACCTCGAGGTCCCAGAACTGGTGCTGGAGCACGATCGTCATCTCGGCAGGGTAGCGTTCGCGCAGGCGGTTCGAGAGCTTCACGTCCGGATCGGTGGTGCGGAAGGAGATGTAGAAGTGGTGCTCGCCGGGCGTGCCTTCGCGGGCGACCCGGGACAGCACGTCGCGCACGACGCCGCGCAGCGCCTTCTGCGTCAGCAGATCATAGCGCATGAAGTCCTGGGCGGGCGGCGTCTGCTCGGTCGTCATGTCTGCCACATAACCGGATTCGACGCCGGGGAAACACCACGCCGGCTGTCGCAGGCGGAAATTCGGGGGCGCCGGCGCATAAGGAGAAGTGGAGGTTTCTGTTGCCAGGTACCTCCGAACCCCGCCTAAAAGAGCTAACCCCTTAGGACTTGAATTTGGTCAATCGGACCGCTCACGCGGCCAGACGAACCTGAGCATAGTTGTCGTTGGCAACTATAGATTGAGCCCGATAACGGCGGTGCCATGCCGGGGGAAAGCTCGCCCTTTACGCCCCCGTCGATCCTGTTTCGCCCCCGCCGAAACCCACGGCGAACCATGGGCTTGGGTGGAGGCGCCGGGTGCTGCCCCCGGGTCCGAAGGGTTTATTGCGGCGACCGTTTATCACCATAGTCGGGCAAGCCCGACGCCGATGAATATAGGCGCGTGGGCGGCGGACCGAAAGCCCCCCAGCGCGTCGCAGGTCCCGCGGATCGTTTTCGCTAACGAGGTCTTTCAACCGTCGATCAATTCTTAAGGATGTGGCGCTAGCCTGCGCGCACCGGAGTCCGCGCTTGGGCGGGACCCGCGGCAGGGGGCAGACGGTCGTGCGCATTCGGTCGAAGATTTTCATGCTGGTGGGCGGATTGGGCGTCGTCGCCCTGCTGACGGCGGCCATCGGCCTGTCGTCCCTGCGCGCGATGGAGGACTCGCTCAACGGCGTGAAGAATGCGGCCGAGCAGGCGCTCAACAGCGAGCGGCTGAACCGCCTGGTGACGCGCGTCGTCATGGAATCGCGCGGCGTCTACGGCGCCGACAGCACGGCGGACGCCAAGAAATTCAGCGAGGGCATCCTCGCCGGCCTCGCCGACATCGACGCGCTGCTGGCGAGCTGGGCGCCGACCGTGCCGGAGGCCGACCGCGGCCTGTTCGACGCCGTGACCGCCAGCGCCGCCGGGTTCAAGACCTTCCGCACCGAGACCGCGCGGCTTGGCGTCGAAGTCTCGCCCCAGGCGGCCAACGAGCAGGGCAACAACGAGGCGAATCGCGCAAACCGCCGGGCGTTCCAGGCCAGCGTCGACGCGATGACCGAGCGGAGCCAGAAGGCGGTCGCGGAAGTCCATGAGCGCTCCGACGCGCTCTACTCCGAGCGGCTCACCCTGATCCTGCTGGTCGCCTTCGGCGGCACCGGCCTGGCGCTCGCGATCGCCGGCGTGATGGCTAACCGGCAGATCGCCGCTCCGCTGCAGCAGGTCGCCGCGGCGCTCGGCAAGCTCGCCGCCGGCGACTTCAATCTGCCGCCGGCCCGCGCCTCGAAGGACGAGGTCGGCGACATCTCCCGCAGCATGGAGGTGTTCGCCCGCGAGATGCGCGACGCCGAGCGCATGCGCAGCGAACAGGCGGAAAACGAGCGCACGCGCGTCGAGCGCCGCCGCGCCGAAATGAACGGGCTCGCCGGCCGCTTCCAGGGCAGCGTCGGCGAACTGGTGCAGCAGCTTGCGGCGGCGGCGCAGGAGCTCGAGGTCACCTCGCGCTCGCTCGCGGCCAACGCCGACCAGACCAACGCGCAGTCCGGCGCCGTGCTCGCCGTCGCCAACGAGACCGCGGCCAACGTCAACGCGGTGGCGGCCGCGGCCGAGGAGTTCGCGGCCTGCGCCGGCGAGATCGGCTCGCAGGTCGCCCGCACCACGGAGGCGGCCTCCGCCGCGGTGGCGAACGTCGACAGCGCTCACGCCTGCGTGCGTCAGCTCGTCGACGGCTCGAACAAGATCGGCCAGTTCGTGCAGCTCATCCGCGAGATCGCCGAGCAGACCAACCTGCTCGCGCTCAACGCCACCATCGAGGCGGCGCGCGCGGGCGAGGCCGGCCGCGGCTTCGCGATCGTCGCGGCCGAGGTCAAGCAGCTCGCCGGCCAGACCGGCAAGGCGACCGAGGAGATCACGGCGCAGATCAACGCGATCCAGGCCGCGACCCGCGAGACCGTCCTGGCGATCGAGGGCATCGGCGTCACCATCGGCGAGGTGCACCAGATCGCGACCAGCGTCTCCGCCGCGGTGGAGGAGCAGCAGGCCGCCACCAACGAGATCGCGCGCAACGTCAGCGAGGCCGCCCGCGGCACGCAGCGCGTCAGCCATGACATGGACGAGGTCCGGATCGCGGCCGATCAGGCCGGCGCCGGCGCCGGCCAGCTCCGGATCGCGGCGGGCGAGCTCGCCCAGCAGTCCTCGCAGCTCGGCAAGGAGGTCGATGACTTCCTGCACGAGGTGCGCGCCGCCTGACCTCGGCGCGAGAGCTGTGGACGCATCGGAGGGCGCCCGCTGACGCGGACGCCCTCGGTGCTATGGTGCCCCGGCTGACACACGCGCCACGGCCCGGGCATGCAGACCTATCTCGACCTTCTCCGGCGGATCCTCGAAGAGGGCGTCCGCAAGGACGACCGCACCGGCACCGGCACCCTGTCGGTGTTCGGCGCCCAGATGCGCTTCGACCTGACGGAAGGCTTTCCGCTCGTCACGACGAAGAAGCTGCACCTGAAGTCGATCGTCCACGAGCTGCTGTGGTTCCTCGCGGGCGACACCAACGTCCGCTACCTGCAGGAGAACGGCGTCACGATCTGGGACGAGTGGGCCGACGCCTCGGGCGAGCTCGGTCCGGTCTACGGCCGGCAGTGGCGCTCCTGGGCCGCCCCCGACGGGCGGACCATCGACCAGATGAAGGACGTGCTGGCGGAGCTGAAGCGCAACCCGTCGTCGCGCCGGCTGATCGTCTCGTCCTGGAACCCGGCCGACGTCCCGGCCATGGCGCTCGCGCCGTGCCACTGCCTGTTCCAGTTCGACGTGACCGACGGCCGGCTGTCCTGCCAGCTCTACCAGCGCTCGGCCGACGTCTTCCTCGGGGTGCCGTTCAACATCGCGTCCTACGCGCTGCTGACTCACCTTGTCGCCCATGAGGCCGGGCTCGCCGTGGGCGATTTCGTGCACACGCTCGGCGACGCCCATCTCTACCTCAACCATCTCGACCAGGCCCGCGAGCAGTTGGCGCGCGAGCCGCGCCCGCTGCCGAAGCTGCGCCTCAACGCGGCCGTGCGATCGGTGTTTGACGTCCGCTTCGACGATGTCGCGTTCGAGGGCTACGACCCCCATCCCGCCATCAAGGCGCCGGTGGCGGTGTGAGCGCATCGCTTCGCGCCGCCGTCCCCTCGGACGCCGGCCTTGTCTACGCGCTGATCGGCGAGCTCGCGGTCTACGAGGAGCTGACCCATGAGGTCGAAGCCTCCGAGGCGGACATCGCCGCCGCGCTGTTCGCGCCGCAGCCCCGCGCGTTCTGCGAGATCGTCGAATGGGACGGCGCGCCGGCGGGCTTCGCGGTCTGGTTCTACACGTTCTCGACCTTCCGCGGCCGGCACGGCATCTATCTCGAGGATCTGTTCGTGCGTCCGGAGTTCCGTGGGCGGGGCCTCGGCAAGGCCCTGGTCGCGCGTCTCGCCGAACGCTGCCGCGACGGGGGGCTCGGTCGGCTGGAATGGTCCGTGCTCGACTGGAACGCGCCGTCGATCGCGTTCTATCAGGGGCTCGGCGCGCGCCCGGTCGAGGGCTGGACCGGCTACAGGCTCGACGGCGAGGCGCTGGCGGCTCTCGGCCGCGCGAGGCGGGGGTGAGAGCCGATCACGCGACGCTTAGGCGAGCCTTAAGCCATGGCGGCGAAGGATCGGAACGTGTATCGCGAAAGAACGTTGCGGGCGGGCGGCGACTCGACCCGCGACCGCGGCGAGGGATGTCGCGCGAGATCGCGCGAGGGCGAGGACGGACGACGATGTTTTTCTGGGCACGGACCGCGGCCGCCGCGGTGATGGTCATGGCAGGGGCGACGGTCGCGCTGGCGCAGAGCACTCCGCAGCTGTTCGCGCAGACCGAAGAGACGCTGCGCGCCAAGCTGAAGTCGGCCTACGCCGGACAGCCGGCGCGCTTCGGCTTCGAGAACTTCCGCCGCCGCACCAACGGCAAGGACGAGGCCGTGTGCGGCCAGGCGACGATTTATGTCGGCCGCGACAAGCCGAGCTTGGTGCGGTTTGTCTACCGCTACAACGCCGGCGACGCCGCGATCGAGACGCTCGGCGCCGACGACACGCGCACGGTTCAGGCTCTCTGGACGCCGCTCTGCCTGCGCGGCCGCCCGATCAATTGACCCTCCCGATCGTCATCGTCGCGGCCGTCGCCCGCAACCGCGTGATCGGTCGCGACAACGACATGCCGTGGCGGATCTCGAGCGACCTGAAGCGGTTCAAGGCGGTGACGATGGGCAAGCCGCTCATCGTCGGCCGCCGCAACCATGAGGCGATCGGCCGGGCGCTCCCCGGCCGGCAGACGATCGTGCTGACGCGCGACCATTCCTTCAGCGAGCCCGGCGTCCACGTCGCCCACGACCTCCAGGACGCGCTCGGCCTCGCCGAGGCGCTCGCGGAGGAGATGGGCGCGGAAGAGATCATCAGCGCCGGGGGCGGCGAGATCTACGCGCTGACGCTGCCGCTCGCCGAGCGCATGCGGCTGACGGAGATCGACGCGGCCCCGGACGGAGACGTGCTGTTCCCCGACTACGACCCCGCGCAATGGCGCGAGACCTTCCGAGAAGCGCACGCCGCCGGTCCGCGCGACGAGTTCGCCTTCACCTTCCGGGACCTTGTGCGCGAGCGCGGGCTGAAGCGCTCGTGATCGGCTGCGTCGTCGCGAAGGATTGATTTCGCGCGAGCGCGGCGCCACCTCGCGTGGCGCTAAGAGTCTCTTCGCGTTGAATGGCGGGGAGCGGTCGCCTATAAGCGCGGCTCGTGAGGTCGTGCGGCTCCCTCGGGACCGCCAGCCAAAAGGACGTTCGATGCCCTGGAGCAACCAGAGTGGCGGTGGCGGCGGCGGACCGTGGGGCAACAAGCCCGGCGGCCCGTGGGGGCAGGGTCCCCAGCAGCAGGGGGGGCCTAACCCGCCCGATCTGGAGGACCTGATCCGCCGCGGCCAGGAACGCCTGCGCAGCGTGCTGCCCGGCGGCGGCGGCAGCGGCCGCGGCGTGCTCGCGCTCGTGGCGGTCGCGGTGGTCGCCTGGGCCGTCTCAGGCTTCTACCGGGTCGAGGCGGACGAGGAAGGCATCGTGCTGACCTTCGGCCGCTACACCGGCACCACCCAGGCCGGCCTGAACTACCATCTGCCCTACCCGATACAGACGGTTCTGACGCCCAAGGTCACGACCCAGAATTCGATCGAGGTCGGCATGCGCACCGCGGCGAGCGGCAGCGCGCGCTCGCCCACCAGCCGCGAAGTGCCTCAGGAAAGCCTGATGCTGACGGGCGACGAGAACATCGTCGACGTCAACTTCTCGGTCGTGTGGATGATCAAGCCGGCCGACCCGGCCGCCGGACGCCCGAGCGGCGCGGCGGCCTACCTGTTCAACCTTCAAAACCCCGAAAGCACCATCAAGGCGGTCGCCGAAAGCGCGATGCGCGAGGTGGTGGGACGGTCGCGCCTGCAGCAGATCCTCACCGAAGGCACGCCCGAGACCGACGTCACGGCGCAGCCCACCACGCCCGGCGCTCCGCCGGTCGAGCCGGTGCGCAAGCCCGAGGAGGTGCAGTCGGCTGCGGTCACCGCGGCGGCCGTGCGCGAGCTGATGCAGAAGACGCTCGACAGCTACGACGCCGGCATCGACATCGCCCAGGTCCAGCTCCAGAAGATCGCGCCTCCTGGCGAGGTCATCGGCGCCTTCCGCGAAGTGCAGGTGGCGCAGGCGGACCGCATCCGCCTCACCAACGAGGCGCAGGCCTACGCCAACCGCATCGTGCCGGAAGCGCGCGGCCAGGCGACCCAGACGCTGCAGCGGGCCGAAGGCTTCAAGGCCGCCACCGTCGCCGAAGCGCAGGGCCAGGCCTCGCGCTTCTCGCAGGTCGTGACCGAGTACACCAAAGCGCCGGAAGTGACCCGAGAGCGCATCTTCATCGAGACGATGGAGCGCGTGATGGGCGCGGTCGACAAGGTGATCATCGATCCCAAGGCCTCGGGCCAGGGCGTGGTGCCCTTCCTGCCGCTCGACCAACTCGGCGGCCAACAGCAACAGCAACGCCAGCAGCAGGCGCCGCGCGCAGGCGCGGCAGGCGGGGGAGCGAACCAGTGAACCGCAACATTCTCGGCGGCTTCCTCGCCTTCGTCGCGGTCGCCGCTCTCGTGGCCGGCTACAGCGCGCTCTACACCGTCGCCCAGACCGAGCAGGTCATCGTTCTGCGCTTCGGCCAGCCGGTCGACACCGTCACGGAGCCCGGCCTCCACGTGAAGGTGCCGTTCATCGAGACGGTGGTGCGCATCGACAAGCGCATCCTCGATCTTGACCTGCCTGAGCGCGAGGCGACCGCGAACGACCAAAAGCGTCTCGTGGTCGACGCCTTCTCTCGCTACAGGATCACCAACCCGCTGCGGTTCCGGCAGGCGGTCGGCACGATCGAGCAGGCGAACGCCCGTCTCACCAACGTTCTGACCGACGCACTGCTGGAAGCCATCCGCTCCAACAATTTCGAGCAGATCGTGCGCGACCGGCGCGACCAGATCATGGCGCGAATCCGGGACCAGGCGAACCGCGAGGCCGACCGGTTCGGCATCCAGATCGTCGACGTCCGCATCCGTCGCGCGGACCTCCCGGAGCAGAACTCCAAGGCGGTGTTCGAGCGCATGCAGTCCGAACGCGCGCAGGAGGCGGCCCAGATCCGCGCCCGCGGCGCCGAGCAGGCGCAGGGCATCCGCGCCCGCTCCGATCGCGACGCGCAGGTCATCGTGGCCGAGGCGAACCGTGACGCCGAGGTTCTGCGCGGCGAGGGCGAGGCCGAGAAGACCCGCATTCTCGCGGAGGCCTTCGGCGCCAACCAGGAGTTCTTCGCGTTCTCCCGGTCGATGGACGCCTATGAGAAGAGCATGAGGTCCGGCACCCGGCTGGTGCTGGCGCCCGACAGCGCCTTCTTCCGCTTCTTCGAGCAGTCGGGCGGCCTGCCCGCGCCGGCCCGGCCGGCGGCGCCGGCTGGAACGCCCGCGCCGCAATGATCGACTTCTTCGCCGCCCTCGGTCTCGTGCTCGTGATCGAGGGCGTCCTGTTCGCGGGCTTTCCCGCGGCGGCGAAGAGATCCTGCGCCCACATTCTCGAGACCGACGACGGCGCGCTGCGGACCCTCGGCGTCGGCTGCGCCGTCATCGGGCTCGTCGTAGTCTGGTTCGTGAGGGGATGACGGGAAGGGCGTAGGCCGCCGTGGCGTCAGGCGGTCTCCACGGCGGCTCCCGCCGCCAGCTCGACGCGGTTGCGGCCGCGCTGCTTGGCCGCGTAGAGCGCGGCGTCCGCCTCCTCGACCAGGCGTTCGAGCCGCCCCGGCGGCGCCGCTGCGACGCCGATGCTCACCGTCACGACGCCCGCGAGGCCGCCCGGATTGAGAAGCGCCCGGTTCTCGACGCTGGCGCGCACCCGCTCGGCGATCGCGCGGGCTTCCTCAAGCACGACGTCCGGCAGCAGCACGACGAACTCCTCGCCGCCGAAACGCGCGACGAAGTCGACCCCCTCCCGGAGCTCCGACCGGATCAGACCGGCGACCGCCGCGAGCCGTTCGTCGCCGGCGGCGTGGCCGAGTTCGTCGTTGAGCTGCTTGAAGCGATCGACGTCGATCATGAACAGACCGATCGTCGAGCGCTCGTCGGCCCCGATCCTGAGGGCGCCGTACACTTCGTCGAAATGGCGCCGGTTCGACAGCGAGGTCAGCGGATCGGTCCGCGCCATGGCGAACAGCCGGCTGTTCATGGCCTCGATCTCCCGCATCTTGAGCCGCTCGCTCATCGTCAGCACGAAGACGCGGTAGTGCAGCCGGTCGTGGGCGCGGCGCGCGAAGGTGAGGCCTGCGAGGCCGCCGCCATAGAACAGCGCCATCTGCGCCGCCGCGTTCATCGACAGCGGGGGATCGGGGATCTGGAGCAGGAACCCGCAGAACAGGGCGATCGAGACGCCGGTCAGGATAAGAGTGTCGCGCCATGCGATGCGCGTGACCATGACGCCGCTGCCCGCGACGAAGGCGGCGTGGACGATGTAGCGCTCCGTCAGTTCGGGCCCGTAGCGCAGGCCGGTCGCGCCGGCGACGACCATGACCGCCGCGCAGCAGGCGATCATGATCACGCCCTCGAGCCCCGGCTTCGCCATGGCGTGGATCAGCCACGCCGCCGCCAGCAGGAACATGGTCAGCCCGAACCGCGCCGCGGCGAAGGCGCCGAGGGCCTGCTCGTCGGCCAGCAGCGGGTCGAGCGGAAGGCACAGCGCGTTGAGGAGCGCGATCGAGACCAGCCAGGCGCGGATGATCTTCTTGCGGCTCTGCCAGGTCGCCTGCCGGAACGCGGCGTGGATCGCGGGCGGCAGGCGCAGCTCTCGCGTCCGCACGCGTGTGAGAGCTTCGATCGCCTCTGCGAAGCCCGGATCCGACGGGACCGCGTCGCGATGCGCCGCCCGTTCCTCGGCTTCCGATCTCGTCATGCGATCCGTCATGGCCGCCTGTTTACGTCTGGTCGCCCGTTGCGGCTGAGCAAACGGCGGGCCACGTCCCAGGGTTAGCCGCCGACGGTCGGCCGCGCGGCCGTCAAGCGTGGTCGGCCGAAGGGCGCGACGCGCGGGCGTCGCTCGGTCATGCGGTGGGATCGGCGTCGGAACGACGCCGGGCCGGCCCCAGCCGCGAGCTAGGCGCTGACGTCGAGCAGGCGGCCGACGCCGTCGGGCGTTTGGGCCTTCACCGTTTCGGCCACCTGGGCGACCAGACCGGCGACCGCCTGCTGCTGTTCGTTGGCGATCTTGAGCGCGGCGATGGTGAAGCCGTCGCGGGTTTGCTGCGCCGACGTGGCGACGGCGGAGGCCGCAAGCGAACCGATCTCCATGGCGTCCCTCCTCACGGCGTGGGGAAGGATTTTGAGGCGCCCGGATTAACGCGAAGCTAACGTGATGAGCGATCGATCAGCGGGTCGGGACCGGCTCGGCGCCGCGGTAGTCGTAGAAGCCGCGCTGCGTCTTCCGCCCGAGCCAGCCGGCCTCCACATACTTCACCAGCAGCGGGCAGGGGCGGTACTTGCTGTCCGCGAGCCCCTCGTACAGCACCTGCATGATCGACAGGCAGGTGTCGAGGCCGATGAAGTCCGCGAGCTGCAGCGGCCCCATCGGGTGGTTGGCGCCGAGCTTCATGGCGGTGTCGATGGCGTCGACGGAGCCCACGCCTTCGTAGAGCGTGTAGATCGCCTCGTTGATCATCGGCAGCAGGATGCGGTTGACCATGAAGGCCGGGAAGTCTTCCGAGACGGCGACCGTCTTGCCGAGCCTGTCGATCAGCGCGCGCGCGCTGTCGAAGGTCTCGTCCTCGGTCGCGATGCCGCGGATGAGCTCCACGAGCTGCATCACCGGGACCGGGTTCATGAAATGAATGCCGATGAAGCGCTCCGGCCGGTCGGTCGAGGCGGCGAGCCGCGTGATCGAGATCGACGAGGTGTTGGTCGCGACCATCGTCTCGGGCTTCAGCGTCGGGCAGAGCTCCGAGAAGATCTTGCGCTTGATCTGCTCGTCCTCGGTCGCGGCCTCGATCACCAGATCGCAGTCCGCGAGGTCGGCGTAGGAGCTTACGGGGTGGATGCGCGCGAGGGCGGCCGCGCGGTCCGCGTCGGTGACGGCGCCCTTGCCGACCTGGCGCTTGATGTTGTGGTCGATCCGCTCGATCGCCGCGGCGATCCGGTTCTGGTCGATGTCGTTGAAGGAGACGTCGAGGCCTGCGAGCGCGCAGACATGCGCGATGCCGCTGCCCATCTGGCCGGCGCCGATCACGCCGATCCTGCCAATCTCCGTCGCCATGTGATCCGCCTGGCCGTTTCTTGGTGTCTTGGCGCGCCACATACGGCGCACCTGATCAGTATAGTTATTGCAACGCACAAAACCAGCGCCGGAAAAGGGTTCTTCCGGCGCTGCGGCTCGTCACTTGGCCTTGGCTAGCTCCGCCTGCAGCTCCGGCGCCGCCGTGAAGAGATCGGCCACCAGGCCGTAATCCGCCACCTGGAAGATCGGCGCGTCCTCGTCCTTGTTGATCGCGACGATGACCTTCGAGTCCTTCATGCCGGCGAGATGCTGGATCGCGCCGGAGATGCCGAGGGCCACATAGAGTTCGGGGGCTACGATCTTGCCGGTCTGGCCGACCTGCTGGTCGTTGGGCGCGTAGCCCGCGTCCACCGCGGCCCGGCTCGCGCCGATCGCGGCGCCGAAGGCGTCGGCGAGCGGCTCGATCACCTCCTTGAACTTCTCGGCCGAACCGAGCGCCCGCCCGCCCGAGACCACGACCTTGGCGGAGCCGAGCTCCGGCCGGTCGGACTTGGTGAGGTCCTCGCCCACGAAGCTCGACAGCGCAGGGTCGGCCGCGGCCGAGATTTCCTCGACCGTGGCCGAGCCGCCGTCGCCGGTCGGCGCGAAGGAGGCCGTGCGGACGGTGATGATCTTTTTCGGGTCCTTCGACTTGACCGTCTGGAGCGCGTTGCCGGCGTAGATCGGGCGCTCGAACGTGTCGGGGCCCTCGACCTTGGTGATGTCGGAGATCTGCATCACGTCGAGCTTGGCGGCGACGCGCGGCAGGATGTTCTTCCCCGTGGTGGAGGAGGAGGCCACCAGCGCGTCGTAGGAGCCCATCAGCCCGAGGATGAGCTCCGCGAACGGCTCCGCGAGGCCGTGGCCGTAGGATTCGCCGTTCACGAGCAGCACTTTCTCGACGCCCTCGAGCTTGGCGGCGGCGTCCGCCGCGCCGCGCGGGGCCTTGCCGGCGATCAGCACGTGCACGGGCGCGCCGAGCGCCCTGGCCGCGGTCAGCGCCTTGGCGGTGGCGTCGCCGAGGTGGTCCTCGTGGTGGTCGGCGAGGAGCAGGGTCGCCATGGTCAGATCACTCCCGCTTCGGACTTGAGCTTCGCGACGAGCTCGGCGACGGAGCCGACCTTGGCGCCGGCCTGCCGCTTCGGCGGCTCGGTCGTCTTCAGCACCTCGAGCCGCGGCGTGAGGTCGACGCCGAGATCGGCCGCGGACTTCTCGTCGATCGGCTTCTTCTTCGCCTTCATGATGTTGGGCAGCGAGGCGTAGCGCGGCTCGTTCAGGCGCAGGTCGGTGGTGACCACCGCCGGCAGCTTGAGCGACACGGTCTGGAGACCGCCGTCGACCTCGCGGGTGACCTCCACGCTCTCGCCGCCGGGCGCGACCTTCGAAGCGAAGGTGCCCTGCGGCCAGCCGAGCAGGGCCGCGAGCATCTGTCCGGTTTGGTTGCAGTCGTCGTCGATCGCCTGCTTGCCCATCACGACCAGGCCCGGCTTCTCCTCCTCGACGATCTTGGCGAGGATCTTGGCGACGGCGAGCGGCTCCGTCGGCTGATCGGTCTTCACCAGAATGCCGCGGTCGCCGCCCATGGCGAGCCCGGTGCGGATGGTTTCCGCCGCCTGGGCCGGACCGACGGAGACGACCACCACTTCGGTCGCCTTGCCGGCCTCCTTGAGGCGCAGCGCTTCCTCGACCGCGATCTCGTCGAACGGGTTCATCGACATTTTGACGTTCGCAAGCTCGACGCCCGACCCGTCCGGCTTCACCCGGATTTTCACGTTGTAGTCGACCACTCGCTTGACCGGGACGAGAACCTTCATCGCGTCGTTCACCTCGGATTCGCTGCCGATGCCCGCTGGGCCGCGCCGAAGATCGAGGGTGGCGCGCCGCTGACCGGGGCGGACAGTAGGGGTGCGGCGCCTGCGAAGTCAACGCGCCGAAAGGCGGTCGATCTGATCCGAAAGTCAAAGAGGCGCTTGGAGAAAACGCGCCGGCCGCGGCGCAAGGGACGACGGGCGCGGCCGGCGCCGAGGCCTCAGTCGAGCAGCATCCGCTTCAGCAGCTCGATCTCGTCGCTGAGCGCGATGTCGGTCTTGACCAGCTCGTCGATCTTGCGCACGGCGTGCAGCACCGTGGTGTGGTCGCGACCGCCGAAGCGCCGCCCGATCTCGGGCA
This sequence comes from Methylopila turkensis, assembly GCF_027922325.1. GTDB lineage: Bacteria > Pseudomonadota > Alphaproteobacteria > Rhizobiales > Methylopilaceae > Methylopila > Methylopila turkensis. The sequence goes on along the minus strand of NZ_BSFL01000002.1, from coordinate 360,891 downwards.
GCGAGCGCAGCGTCATCTGCTTCGAAAGGTACATAGCGACCTGGCGCGGACGCACCACGGTCTGGGTCCGCCGCGAGGACAGCAGGTCGGCGCGGCTGACATTGTAGTGCCGCGCGACGATCCGCTGGATGTCCTCGATCTTCACGCGCTTCGGCTCGACCTGCCGCACGAGGTCGCGCAGAGCGGTCTCCGCCATCTCGACGCTGATCGGAGCGCCCGTCAGCGTGTTGTGGGCGAGCAGCCGGTTGACCGCGCCATCGAGATCGCGGCCGTTCGCGGTGATGATGCGGGCGACATAGGCGACCACGTCGGCCGGCACGTCGAACTTCGGATGCAGGCGTCGGGCCGCCTCGATCCGAACTTCGAGGATCTTGGCGCGCAGGCCCTCGTCGAGCGCGCCCATCTCGAGCGTCAGGCCGCCGGCGAGGCGCGAGCGCAGGCGCTCATCGACGCTTTCAAGCTCGGACGGCGCCCGGTCGGCGGCGACGATCACCTGCTGGCGCCCGTCGAGCAGCGCGTTCAGCGTGTGGCCGAACTCCTGCTGCACGGTCTTGCCCTGCAGGAACTGCAGGTCGTCGATGATCAGGAGGTCGATCGCCCTGAGCCGCTCCTTGAAGGTCAGCGCGGTCTGCGCCTTGAGCGAGGCCACGAAGTCGAACATGAACTTCTCGGCCGTGAGGTACATGACCCGCCGGCCCGTCGCCTCGACCGCGTGGGCGGTCGCCTGCAGCAGGTGGGTCTTGCCGAGGCCGACCGCGGCGTGGATCACGAGCGGGTTGAAGGTGACGGGATCGCCGGCCTTGGCGCTCGCCACCTGAAGCGCGGCGGCGTGAGCGAGCTGGTTCGAGCGGCCGACGAGGAAGGTGTCGAGCGTGAGGCGCTTGTCGAGCGGGGAGCCGGTCAGCCGCTGCTGGCCGTCGCGCGACTGAGCGAAGCCCGTCGGGATCGGGGCCGAGGCGCGCTCCTCCTGCTGCTCCATCCGCGGGGCGGGAGCGACGATGACGTCGCCGCCGCTCGCGGCGAGCTTGGGCGCGGCGACCCGGACGCCGAGCGCGATGCGGTCGACCTCCGGGGCCTCCTCCGAGAGCACCACGGTGATCCGGTCGGCGTAATGCGACTGGATCCAGCTCTTAAGGAAGCGGGTCGGCACCGTCAGATGCGCCACGCCGTCCTCGACGCGGTCGAGCGCGATGCGCCCGAACCAGCTGAGATAGACGTCGTCGCCATACTCCGCGCGCAGCCGCGCGGTCGCCCGCCGCCAGGCCGCCTCGTGGCCCTCGTCATCGCCAATCGCCGGAGACGCGGCCGCAAAACGTTCGGACTGCGCAGGAAGCATCGGACATCTCCGGGAATTTTCGGTGCGGCGATCAGATGAGTGACGGACGGCGGACGCGACGGCGTTCAACTCTGGACCCAGGGAAGGCCGTCGGCCTTCCAGCCGGCGACCGAACCGCGGCGGCGTTCGCCGTCCAGCGGGCCTTCAAAGCCGCCGGCGACATTGTAGGCGCGTGTCCAGCCGAGGGCTGCGAGCGCGGCGGCCGCCGCCTGGCTGCGCGCGCCGCTGCGGCAGAGGAAGTAGACCGGCGTGTCCTCGGTCGCGCCCGCGGACTTCAGCGTCTCGGCCACGGCCTCCGCGAAGCCGGGATCGATCTGCATCGACGGGAAGCGCTGCCACTCCTGAAGCAGCACGCGCTTGCCGGCCGGGGACAGGTCCGGCACGCCCACGAACGACCACTCCGCGCTGGTGCGGACGTCGACCAGGGCTGCGGCGGGGTCCGTTTCCAGGCTCTCCCAGGCGTCGCGCGGAGCGACGTCGCCAGCATAGGATCCGCGCGGTTCGACCATAGAAATCTCTTCGCCGGCAGTGCGCCGAGCGCCTCTCTGTCCAGGTTGCGCATACGCTTACGCCAGGCGCGTGTTATCGCTAGCGCCAAAGCCGCTGATACGCCGGTGCATTGGTATGAGGTTTTACTACTGAGAATGAATCAGACGACTGCGAAACAAAGCCCGCCGTCGCTGTTTCTCTGAAAGCTCGCCATCTTATCCTCGTCCGCGGGGAAGAAGTAGTTGCGGCGTCTCTCCATGGCTTTGGAAGATACACAGGGGTCCGAGGGCGCGCAACGGGTGGGGGAGCTGCGAATCGGCGCGGCGCGGGCGCGAATCGGATGACGCCGTCGCCATGGGCGCCGGACCGCTTTGCTCAAACCTCTGCATAGCCAGCAAAATCGAATTGACGTCGCGCCCCGCGCCTCCGCACAGGGCGCCGCGAGATTCTTTTTGCGCTGTCTGTGATTCACATCGGCGCAGCTTCAGATTCCGGGGGCTCCCACGCGACTTGCCCGTAAATGTTTGAAAACGAAAAGCTTTTTCTGCTCATCAATCGACGCTGGAAGCGGTTGCGGCGGGAAGCTCCGGAATCCGCGAGTCAATACGGATTCGCGCGCGCCGCGACGATCAAGCCCTGCGTCTCAAAAGGGTCACAAACGAAAAAACCCGGCGCATGGCCGGGTTTTCGAGCGACGTGGAAGCGTCGTTATCAGGCGCTGAGCGAGCGCACCCGAGCCGCGAGGCGCGAGACCTTCCGCGAGGCGGTGTTCTTGTGCAGCACGCCCTTCTGGGCGGCGCGCATGATCTCCGGCTCGGCCGCGCGAAGAGCGGTCTTGGCTTCCTCGGGCTGGCCGGAGGCGATGGCCTCTTCGACCTTGCGGAGGAAGGTGCGGACCCGGCTGCGGCGCGCGCCGTTCACCTTGGTGCGGCGGGCGATCTTGCGAACGGCCTTCTTGGCCGACGGCGTGTTGGCCATGGGCGTCTCGTTCCTTTTATCTGCGGTGGACGCGCGGCTCTGAGGGCGCGTCGACGAACGTCTGTGGGCGAGCTTTCGCCCGCCGCGGAGCCGGTCTCCTAGCAACAGTCGCCGGCGCCGTCAACGGCGCGGGGATCACGCATGGCGCTCGATCGCGCCGGTCGCGTCCGCGACCGCAGCGAAGCGCGCCCGCGGCCAGATCGCGCGCACCACGGCCCCGGAGGCCGGGGGGGCCGCGTTGCCGAGCACCAGGGTAGCACCGGACCGCTCCAGCAGGGTCTTGGCGATGAAGAAGCCGAGCCCGAGCCCGCCGGCCTCCACGTCATGGACGTGGCTGTCGGAACGGGTGGAGATGTAAGGCTCGCCGATCTTGGTCATCACCTCCGGCGCGAAGCCCGGACCGTCGTCGGCGATCTCGATCGCCACCTCATCGTCGTCCCAGCGCACCGCCAGCCGCACGCGCTCCTTGGCGAAGTCGACCGCGTTCTCGGCGATGTTGCCCAGTCCATAAAGCACGGACGGATTGCGTCGCCACCGCGGCGCGATCGCGGGGTCGCCGGTGAGGGCGACCTCGAACGCGACGCCGAAATTGCGGTGCGGAGCGACGATCTCCTCGAGCAGGTGGCTCATGGAGAGCACGTCGAACGGGGCGCCGTGCTCGTCGAGGGAGGTCAGCTTCTTCAGGATCTCGCGGCAGCGCGCGACCTGCTCGCGCAGGAGGGCGATGTCGTCGGCGTGGGGCCCCGGCGCCAGCGCCCGCTCTAGCTCCTTCGACACCAGCGCGATGGTGGCGAGCGGGGTGCCGAGCTCGTGGGCGGCGGCGGCGGCCAGCCCGTCGAGCGCGGACAGATGCTGCTCGCGCGCGAGCACGAGTTCGGTGGCCGCGAGCGCCTGGCTGAGCTCTCGGCCCTCCTCCGCGACGCGCCACGCATAGGCGCCGATGAAGCCGAGCGCGAGCAACAGCGCGGTCCAGATCCCCGCCACATAAAGGAACGGCATCTCGAGCGGCTGCGGAGCCGTCCAGGGCAGGGGAAGGTGCGCCACGCCGAGGATCGTGGCGCAACCCATGACCAGGGCGCCGAGAATGGCGGTCGTTTGAGGCGGGAGCGCCGTCGCCGAGATCATCACCGGCGCGAGGAACAGGATCGAGAACGGGTTCTCCATCCCGCCCGTCAGGAACAGCAGCGCCGCAAGCTGCAGCACGTCGTAAGCGAGCAACGCGCAGGCGGCGGGCGGCGACAGCCGGTGGCTCACCGGGTAGCGAAGCCGCAGAACCACGTTCAGCAGCGCCGACATCGCGATAAAGGCGAAGCAGGCCGCGAGCGGGAGCGGGAAGCCGAACGCCACATGCACGGCGACGACCGCGACGCTCTGGCCCGCGATCGCGAGCCAGCGCAGACGGATCAGCGTGTCCAGCCGGAGCTGGTGCTGGTTCAGCAGGCGATCGCGCGGGGGAGAGAGGGGGAACGTCACCAGGCGGGCTTTCCGGTTTTCAGGGAGGAGGCTACGCTGCGACGCCGCAGACGATGGGCCCATTGACGCGACGCGAGATCAGCGGAATCTTGAGGCTCCGACGCTATGATGCGCCGCACAATCGGCGAGGGTTTACCGATGCCACGCAGCTCCAAGGAAAGCGGAATCGGAGAGTTCGGCGGCGCGCCCGTCTACGCCGACTGGGGCGGATCGGCGACCTCCCTGCCGCTTTACTGGCTTTATGAGGCGGCGCAGTCCTCCCTTGGTCCCGCCCGCGCCCTCGCCGACGCCGGAAAGCTGTACTTCAAGAATCCCGCGAACCCAATCGCGCATACGGATTGGGGCCGCAAGGTCAGCGCGCTCTGCGAGGTGTTCGAGCGCGCCACCCGACGCTACGGCAAGCCTGAATTCGGCCTTCCGACCACGCTTGCGCGCGGCGAGCGCGTCGAGGTGACCGAGAAGCGCGTGTGGAGCCGCCCGTTCTGCGACCTCGTCCATTTCGAGCGCAATCGGAGAGCGAACGCGCGCAAGCAGCCGAACCTGGTCATCGTCGCGCCGATGTCGGGGCACTACGCCACCCTGCTGCGCGGCACGGTCGAGGCGATGCTGCCGGACCACGAGGTCTACATCACCGACTGGACCGACGCGCGCATGGTGCCGCTGTCGGACGGCGCCTTCGACCTCGACGACTACATCGACTACCTGATCTCGATCTTCCGCTTCCTGAAGGGCGACTGCCACGTCATGGCGGTGTGCCAGCCGGCGGTGCCGGTGCTCGCGGCGATCGCGCGGATGGAGGCGGAGAACGATCCTTACGTGCCGCGCTCCATGACGCTGATGGGCGGGCCGATCGACACCCGCGAGAATCCGACGGCGGTCAACGACCTCGCCCACGAGCGCGGCCTCGACTGGTTCCGGCGCAACGTCATCACCATCGTGCCCTGGCCCAATCCGGGCTTGATGCGGCAGGTCTATCCCGGCTTCCTGCAGCTCACCGGCTTCGTGTCGATGAACCTCGACCGGCACGTCACCGCGCACACCGAATTCTTCAACCATCTCGTCGACGGCGACGGCGACAACGCCGGGAAGCACCGCGAGTTCTACGACGAGTACCTCGCGGTGATGGACCTGACCGCCGAGTTCTACCTGCAGACGGTCGACACGGTCTTCATCCGCCACGCCTTGCCGAAGGGCGAGATGACCCATCGCGGCAAGCCGGTCGACTGCTCGAAGATCACGCGCTGCGCGCTGATGACGGTCGAGGGCGAGCGCGACGACATTTCGGGCGTCGGGCAGACGAAGGCCGCGCACAAGCTCTGCTCCAATCTCAGCGACGACAAGCGCGTGCACTATCTCCAGGAGCGCGTCGGCCATTACGGCGTGTTCAACGGCTCGCGCTTCCGCTCCGAGATCGCGCCGCGCATTCACGACTTTATCCTGTCGAACGAGCCGGGCCTCGCCCGCCCCGCCAAGGCGGCGAAGACCGCGGAGCCGGCGCGGCTGGATGAGCCCAAGGGTCCGGCCGACGACCTCACCAAGATCGCCGGCGTGGGCCCCAAGCTGCAGAAGCTGCTGAACGAGGAGGGCATCTTCCATTTCTGGCAGATCGCCCGGCTCGACGGCCCGGAGCGCGAGGCTCTCGACGCGAAGATGACGCCGCCTGGACGCATCGCGCGCGACAAGTGGGTCGAACAGGCGTCGGATCTCGCGCGGTCGGACTGACGCCAGCCGATTTGGTCCCCTTCGCCGTCGTCCGGAAGGCGCGAAGGGGATGAGTCCCATTTTTTATTGTTTTCTTATTTTGCCGCGCCAGCTAGAGCAGCGTGGTGCATCAACGGACGTCGATGTGCTGAGCCGTTGATCTTATTATTATTTGGAGAGCCAAGATGAAGACCGCCAGCCGCCTCGTCATGGGCGCAGCCGCTCTGATGTTCGTCGCCGCGCCCGCCTACGCCCAGACCAAGACCGTCACGGGCGCCGAGGTCCTCAAGACCTACAACAAGGACGGCGACGACACGCTCGAGATCGCCGAGGTCATCCACCTCGCGAGCAAGCTCTACGCGGAGATCAATCCGGACGGCGACTCGACCCTCGAGCCGGACGAGACCGAGGGCCGGCTGTCCGCGGCCGACTGGAAGCGCGCCAACAAGGACGGCGACGACACGCTCGAGATGGACGAGTGGCTGTCGATCGCCCGCAAGCGCTTCAACGCCGCCGACAAGAACAAGGACGGCAAGCTCACGGCGGCCGAGCTCGACTCCAAGGCCGGCCGCGGCGTGGTCGTGATGATCGTCAAGTAAGCGGTTCCGGCCGGTCGGGCTTCGCTGTCCGCGGATCCAGGGATCGGTCCACCGCCGCCGCGCCGCGCGTCATGGCGCTGCGGACAAAAAACGGCCGGGGAGACCCGGCCGTTTCGTTTGTCCGGCCCCCAAAGGGCCGGCGGGCGTCAGGCGATGTACTGGCCGCCGTTGATGGTCAGCGTGGAGCCGGTCACGAAGCCGGCCTTCTCGCCGGCGAGATAGACCACGGCCTCCGCGATCTCGTCGCTCTCGCCGAGGCGGCCGACCGGGATCGTGGCGATGATCGAGTCCCGCACCTTCTCCGGCACCGCCATCACCATTTCGGTCGCGATGTAGCCGGGGGCGATGGCGTTCACGGTCACGCCCTTCTTGGCGTTTTCCTGCGCCAGCGCCTTGGTGAAGCCGATCACGCCGGCCTTGGCGGCGGAGTAGTTGGCCTGGCCCATCTGGCCCTTCTGGCCGTTGATGGAGGTGATGTTGATGATGCGCCCGAAGCCGCGCTCGCGCATGCCCTCGATCACGGGCCGCGTCATCGTGAACATCGAGTCGAGGTTGGTGCTGATAACCTCGCGCCACTGCTGGAACGTGGACTTGTGGAACATCGAGTCGCGGGTGATGCCGGCGTTGTTCACCAGCACGTCGATCGGGCCGACCTCGGCCTCGACCTGGGCCACGCCGGCCGCGCAGGCGTCCGGATCGGCGACGTCCCACTTGAACACGGCGATGCCGTGCTCCGCCTTGAAGGCGTTCGCCTTCTCGTCGTTGCCCGCGTAGGTGGCGGCCACGTTGTAGCCGGCCTTTTTGAGGGCGATGGAAATCGCCTCGCCGATGCCGCGCGTGCCGCCGGTGACGAGCGCCGTCCGTGCCATGTCATGCCTCCCAGGAATCACAATGGGTTCGGGCGTTGTCCCCGCCCGTGAAGGAACCGGCCGGCCGCCGTGGCGGCCGGCTATCGCGAGGGCGTCTTCAGTCGCGGGCGACCGTCAGGGCGATGCCCATGCCGCCGCCGATGCAGAGCGTGGCGAGGCCTTTCTTGGCGTCGCGCTTGATCATCTCGTGCAGCAGCGTGACCAGCACGCGGGCGCCCGACGCGCCGATCGGATGGCCGATCGCGATCGCGCCGCCGTTGACGTTGACCTTCGAGACGTCCCAGCCGAGATCCTTGTTCACCGCGCAGGCCTGCGCGGCGAAGGCCTCGTTGGCCTCGATCAGGTCGAGGTCGTCGATGGACCAGCCGGCCTTCTCGAGCGCCTTGCGCGAGGCCGGGATCGGGCCGGAGCCCATCACCGACGGGTCGACGCCGGCCTGCGCCCAGCTCACGATGCGGGCGAGCGGCTTCAGGCCCTTCGCCGCCGCGGCCGACGCCGAGGTCACCACCAGCGCGGCGGCGCCGTCGTTGATGCCCGAGGCGTTGCCGGCGGTCACCGAGCCGTCCTTCGAGAAGGCCGGGCGCAGCTTGGCGACGCTGTCGAGGGTCGCGCCGTGGCGGATGTACTCGTCCTGGTCGACGACGACGTCGCCCTTCTTCGACGAGATCGTCACCGGGGCGATCTCGTCCTTGAACCGGCCGGCCTTCTGCGCCGCCTCGGCCTTGTTCTGCGAGGCAACCGCGAACTCGTCCTGCTGCTCGCGGGTGATCTGCCACTTCTGCGCGACGTTCTCGGCGGTTGTGCCCATGTGGTAGCCGTTGAAGGCGTCCCACAGGCCGTCCTTGATCATCGTGTCGATGAACTTGACGTCGCCCATCTTCGTGCCCGAGCGCATGTGCGCGGCGTGGGCGGACTGGCTCATGCTCTCCTGGCCGCCGGCGACGACGAAGGCGCTGTCGCCCTGCGCGACCGCCTGGGCGGCGAGCGCCACGGCGCGCAGGCCCGAGCCGCACACCTGATTGATGCCCCAGGCCGCCGCCTCGATCGGGATGCCGGCCGCGATCGACGCCTGCCGGGCCGGGTTCTGCCCCTGCGCGGCGGTCAGCACCTGCCCGAGGATTGTCTCGGAGACCTCCCCCGGCTCCACGCCGGCGCGCTCCAGCGCCGCCTTGATGGCGATCTTCCCGAGTTCATGGGCGGGGAGCGAGCTCAGCGCGCCGTTGAAGGCGCCGACCGCGGTGCGGGCTGCGCCCACGATCACGACGTCGGTCTCGGCCATGTTCAGTCCTCCGCACGTTCGATGCCGACCGCGCTGCACGGCCGAAAGAGTGCTGGTTATCGGTAGCCGCCGTTCGCGACGTCAAGACGACCTAGGTCGATTCGCCTCGCGAATCGCCGAATGGACTAGCGGCGGCGTTGGACGACTAAGCCTTTCGGAGCATAGAGCGGGCTTGAAGGCTCCGCACTGCACAAAAATCTAGCCGACGCCTCATTATCGCCTTATCGTCCAAGGGCCTCGGCCGGCTTGAGCGTGCCGCGCCGCGGGAGGAACGCCGAAGAAGCCGAAGAAAAAGGCCGCCAGACGCGCGGAGATCAGGGCGATATGCCGAGCACGACCGATCCGATTACGATCAAGAAGTACGCCAATCGCCGTTTGTACAACACCGGCACGAGCACCTACGTCACGCTCGAAGACCTCGCCGCGATGGTGAAAAAGGGCGAGGATTTCCACGTCGTCGACGCCAAGTCCGGCGACGACATCACCCATCAGGTGCTGACGCAGATCATCTTCGAGCAGGAGAACAAGGGCCAGAATCTCTTGCCCATCACGTTCCTGCGGCAGTTGATCCGGTTCTACGGCGACAGCATCCAGAGCATCGTGCCGAAGTATCTGGAGCTGTCGATGGGCGCTCTGACGCGCGACCAGGACAAGATGCGCGCGAGCCTTGGGACGTTCGGCGGCGCGACCTTCCAGTCCGCGGTCGAGGAGCAGATGCGGACCAACGTCGCCATCATGGAGCGCGCGTTCCGCATGTTCACCGCCTTCCCCGGACAGACGGAGGCGACCTCCACGCCGGAGCAGGCGACGCCTGCGCGCGAGGAGAAGCCGAGCCTCGATCTCGACGAGCTTCGTCGCGAGATGGCGGAGATGCGCGCCCGGCTCGACAAGGTCGCGGGTTCGAACAGCTAGGCCCGGTCAGGCGCGGCGCTCGGCCACGAAGCGCGCGAGGTCGCGCAAACCCTCCGCGTCCGCGCCGAACGGCGACAGCGCGTCGCCAGCCTGCGCGGTGAGGTCCGCGAGGCGCCGCCGCGCGCCGTCGACGCCGAGCGCGGCCACCAGCGTGGCCTTGCCGGCGGCGGCGTCCTTGCCCGTGGCCTTGCCCACGGTCGCCGCCTCGCCCTCTACGTCGAGCAGGTCGTCCGCGACCTGGAACGCCGCCCCCAGCGCGCGGCCGTAGGCGGCCAGCGCCACGCGCTGCTCCGGCGTCGCGCCGCCGAGCGCCGCCCCCATCACGATCGGCGCCGCGATCAGGGCGCCCGTCTTCATCGCCTGCAGGCGCAGCACCGCGGCTTCGTCCTGCGGTTCGGCGGGCGCACCCGAGAAGCGCCCCTCGGCGGCGAGATCGAGCATCTGCCCGCCGACCATGCCGCCGACGCCCGCCGCGCGCGCCAGCTCCGAGACCAGGCCGATGCGGACCTGCGCGTCCGGATGGGTCGCCGGGGCCGCAAGCAGGTCGAAGGCGAGCGTCAGCAGCGCGTCGCCCGCGAGAATGGCGGTGGCCTCGTCGAAGGCGCGGTGCAACGTCGGGCGCCCGCGCCGCAGGGCGTCGTCGTCCATCGCCGGCAGGTCGTCGTGGATAAGGCTGTAGCCGTGGACGCATTCGACCGCGAGCCCGGCCCGCAGCGCTCCGGCCGTGTCGGCGCGAAGCATCTCGGCCGTGAGCACCACAAGGGCCGGCCGCAACCGCTTGCCGCCGCCGAGCATGGCGTAGCGCATGGCCTCCACCAGCCGGGCGGGGCGGGCGGTTTCGCCCGCGCCGGCCTCGAGGCTCAGGACGCCGTCGAGCGCGGCCTCGACGGACGCTGCGATCGTGGACAGCCGGCGCTCGACGGCGGAGTGGGCCATGGGGGAGACCTCGTGTGCGGAGCCCGGCCGTGCCTCAAGGGCGCGGCCTCGTCAAGTCGGCGTCATCACGATGGTCGGCCGGTGGCGCGGCGGTTCCGCTCTGCTACATTGCGGCTCTCACGAGGCGACGGGTGCCGATGGCGTCGATATCGAGCGGGGGGCCGTTGAGGCTGGGCCGCAGGACGCCATGGCTGCGGTTCGTCGCGATCGCCCTGACGCTGCTCGCGGCGGCGCCGCTCGTACTGACGCTCGTCTACGCGGTCGTTCCGCCGGTCTCCACGCTGATGGTCGCGCGCTGGCTGACGCTGAGGCCGGTCGAACGCGTCTGGATGCCGCTCGACCAGATCGCGGCGACGCTGCCGCGGGCCGTCGTGGTCTCCGAAGACGCCCGTTTCTGCCAGCACGGCGGCGTCGACTGGGCGGCCGTGCGGCTCGTGCTCGGCGAGGGCGGGGACAACGGCCCGCGGCGCGGCGCCTCGACCATCACCATGCAGGTCGCGAAGAACCTGTTCCTCTGGCAGGGCGCGCCGTACCTCCGCAAGCCGCTGGAGATCGTGCTGGCCCAGGGCATCGAGCTGGTCTGGAGCAAGCGCCGGATCATGGAGGTCTATCTGAACATCGCGGAGTGGGGGCCGGACGGGGTGTTCGGCGCCGAGGCCGGCGCGCGGCGGGCCTTCCGCAAGAGCGCGCGCGCGCTGACGGCGCGGGAAGCCTCCGTGATGGCCGCGGCGCTGCCGAACCCGATCGTCCGCGACGCGCGGCGCCCGAACCGTCAGGCGTCGTCGCACGCGGCGGTCATCGTGCGGCGGGCGCGAGCGGCCGCCGCGCTTACCGGCTGTCTGGCGCGATAGCCTGCGAGCGGGCGTCGCGGGATTGGCTCTGGCGTTCGCGTCGCGATGCCGTTATAAGCCCGCGCTTGACGGCGAGGCGAAAGCGCCCCGCCCAACGACCTTTGCGCGCGCGTGAGCGCTGCGGCCCGATCCGACGGAGTTTTTGACTATGGCCGTTCCGAAGCGAAAGACCTCCCCGATGAAGCGCGGCTTCCGCCGTTCGGCCGACGCGCTCAAGTCCCCGACCTATGTCGAGGACAAGGACTCCGGCGAGCTCCGCCGCCCGCATCATGTCGACCTGAAGACCGGCATGTACCGCGGCCGTCAGATCCTGACGCCGAAGGAGGCCTGACCCGGCCGCCTGCAGGCGGCTCCGTTCAGGACTTCGCGCCATCGACAAAAAAGCCGGCCCTGCCGAGGGCCGGCTTTTTTGCGTGCGCTTTGGCGAAGCGCCGTCAGGCCTTGGTTTCGAACCCGTGCGGCGCGCGCGCGACGGCGCGGCGGGTCCGGCGATAGGCGGTGATGGCGTCCGCGACGGGTCCGCGGCGACGCTGGCGGGTCTGCGGAACGCCGAGCTTGCCCGCGATCAGCTGCGCGACGAGCGGCGCGTAGGAGCGGGGGGCGGCGGGCTCGGGGGAGGCCGTCGGGCGGGCCTCCGGCGTCGGCGCGTCGGTCGCGCGTCGGCCGTATTTCGGGGTCGCCGGCGCGTCCTCCGATGGCGAGACGGGCTCGACGCCGTGGTCCGCGGCGTCGGCGGCCTTGCGGGGCCGCTCCACGCGGGCGGGCCGGGTCACACCAGATGGGCCGCTGATCATCAGCATCAATTCACCACCGGACGTCTGTCATACTTTGAGTGAGGTTTGAATTCCTCGCCTGACCGCAGATCTGTTAACCGAACATAAACCATTTGGCTTGCGCCGCGATCACCTGCAGGAAAGCTAGAGGAAGTTTCGTTAGAGTCCAGGGCAGCGATTCTTCGTCCACGCGAGTCATGGGTCGATCGAATGCCGAATGTCGAAACGGCCGCGACCCGAGACGCCCGGCCGCTGTCCCTCGAGGACACGCTGTCGGCCGTCGGTGAGGCCGCCTATGACTGGGACGTCGCGTCCGACCGCCTGGAGTGGACGGCCAATGCGCGACATCTGCTCCAGTTGCCGCCTTCGGTCCGTATCGACGAGGCGGCCCGTTTCGAAACCCTGCTGGACCCCGAGGCGCTGACCACCCGCCGCTCGGCGGTGTTCGGCGCCTCGCAGGCCGACGACGGCGCCGGCGTTCCGTTCGAGATCGAGTACCCGCTCCTGCGCGGCGGGCGGGCGCAGCGGCTCTGGCTCCAGGATCGCGGGCGCTGGTACGCCGGGGCCGACGGCCGTCCGCAACGCGTCGTCGGCGTGGTGCGGCGTCTCGGCGACCATCAGGAGCGACCGGCCGAGGTCGCCGCCATGTCGCGGTTCGACCCGCTCACCGGGCAGCTCGCGCGAGCGCGGCTGATCGAGATCGCCGCGAGCGCGCTTGCGGCCGGCGCGCGGATGCAGACCTCCTCGTCCTTCGCGCTCGCCGCGCTCGTCAATCTCGGCGCCATCAACGACGCCTACGGCTTCGACATCGGGGACCGCGCCGTGGTCGAGGTCGCGCGGCGGCTTCGCGGCGCCATGCGCGGCGGCGATTCGCTTGGCCGGTTCTCGACCTCGACCTTCGGCGTGGTGCTGCAGGAGTGCGACGCCGCCGACCTTCAGGTCGCCGGCCGCCGCCTGCTCGCCGCCGTCAACGAGGAGCCGATGGCGACGGAGTTCGGCCCGGTTTCGGTGCGGGTCGCGGTCGGCGCCGTGGTCGCGCCCCGCCACGCCCGCGACACGGCCGAGCTCGTGTCGCGCGCCCGCACCGCGCTCAACCGGGCGAGCGCCGCTCCCTCCGGCTTCAGCATCTACGCGCCCGATCCCGAGCGGGAGGCCGCGCGCCGCGCCCATGTGCGGCTCGCCGACGAACTGGTGGCGGCGCTCAACGCCCATCGCGTGGCGCTCGCGTTCCAGCCGGTGTTCCGCGCCGACACGCGCGAGGCGGTCTGGAGCGAGGCGCTGGTGCGCGTGCGCACCGACGGCGGCGACATCATCTCGGGCGGCCCGCTCGTGGAGGCGGCGGAGGAGGTCGGCATCGTCCACATGCTGGACCACCGCGTGCTGGACCTCGCGATCCGCAAGCTCGCGGCCGACCCTGACATCCGGCTTGCGGTCAACATCTCGGCGTCGACCACCAACGATGAAAGCTGGATGGACGCGCTGACCTCGTGGTTCACGCTGCGCCCCGATCTCGCCGAGCGGATGATGGTGGAGATCACCGAGACCGCGGCGATCGCCGACCTCGTCGCCACGTCGCGCTTCGTCGCCGAGCTCCGGGCGCTCGGCGTGAAGGTCGCGATCGACGACTTCGGCACCGGCCACACCTCGTTCAAGGCGCTGAAGGAGCTCGCGATCGACCTGGTGAAGATCGACGGGTCGTTCGTCCGCGATCTCGGCCGTTCGGCCGACAGCGGCGCCTTCGTCCGGGCTCTGCTGGCGCTGTCGCGCGAACTCGGGTTCGAGACGGTGGCGGAGCAGGTCGAGACGGAGGCCGTCGCCGAGATGCTGACCGCCTGGGGCGCGACCTATCTGCAGGGCTCGCTGCTCGCCGCGCCGTCGCTGCGGTCGGACGCCGCGCCGCAGCGGGCGTGACGCGGCTGAGGCCTCAGCGCCGGAGCGCCGCCTCGATCGCCTTGAGGTCCTCGGCGTTGGTCGTCACCCGCGCCGCGATCCTGGCGCGCAGCTTGCGCGCCAGCTCCGGATATTCGTCGAACAGCCGAGCGAACAGCGTGCGCGCTATCCGGTAGACCGTGGCCGGCCCCTCGGCCGCAGCCGTCGCGGGCCGGCGGGTCTCGCACAGCAGGGCGAGTTCGCCGATCAGAGCGCCTTCGCCGACGCGCCGGCTGGCGCCGTTCGACCGCGTCAGCCGGACGAACCCGGACACCACGACGAACGCGCCCGGGGCGTCATCGCCCTCGCTGAACAGCACGGCGCCGTCGGCGAGGTCGATCCGGTCGGCGGAAAACGCGATGAGCCTCAGCGCCTCGCGACCGAGCTCGTCGAGCAAAGGCGTGCGGCCGAGCGTCCGGATGTCGTCCTCAAGCGCCAATCGAACCCCGCACGCGCGTCGTCAGCTCGTCTCAGGGAACGAGCTTGTAGCCCCCGGCCTCCGTGACGAGCAGACGCGCATTCGACGGATCGGCCTCGATCTTCTGTCTTAGCCGATAAACGTGCGTTTCGAGCGTGTGAGTCGTCACGCCCGAATTGTACCCCCAGACTTCCTGAAGAAGCGTTTCGCGCCCGACCACGGCGGGGCCAGCGCGGTAGAGGTAGCGCAGGATCGCGGTTTCCTTCTCGGTCAGGCGGATGCGGCCGTTCTTGTCTGTCACCAGCATCTTGGCGCCGGGCTTGAACGTGTAGGGCCCGACCGCGAACACCGCGTCCTCGCTCGCCTCGTGGCTGCGGAGCTGGGCGCGGATGCGGGCGAGCAGCACCGCGAAGCGCACCGGCTTTGCCACATAGTCGTTGGCGCCGGCCTCGAGGCCGAGAATCTGGTCGGCGTCGGAATCCTGCCCCGTGAGCATGATGACCGGCCCGCGGAAGCCGTCGCGGCGCATCATCTTCACCGCCTCGCGACCGTCGATGTCCGGCAGGCCGACGTCCATCAGCACGAGGTCGAGATGGTCCGCGCGCGCCTTGGCCAGACCAATGCTGGCCGTTTCGGCCGAATCCGCTTCGAACTCGTCGTGCAGGTTAAGCTGTTCGGTGAGCTCGCCGCGGAGATCGGCGTCGTCATCGACTACGAGTATCTTGCGCTTGGTGGCCATTCAGGGGTCATCTCCGATGCAGTTCCGCCGCGTTACTGCCGCGTGAACTAGAGCACGTACCCCGCGCTCGGCAAGGTGAACGGGCCGCCGCCGGGCATGATCACGCCACGCCTCACGCCATTCTGACCGCCACGACCCGATCCCGCCATGCGACATCCGCTTAGAATCATCGCCGTCCGGCCGCTGCCCGGGGCGCGGGCGCGGGGGCGACTCGCCGCCGGGGCGTTCGTCCTGCCCTGCGCGCTGGGACCGGCCGGCGTCGTGGTCGACAAGCGCGAGGGCGACGGCGCGACGCCGCGCGGCGATCTCGCCGTGCGGCGGGTGTTCTGGCGGCCGGACCGGGGACGGCGGCCGTCGACGGCCGCCCCGACCCGCGCCATCCGCCCGGACGACGGCTGGTGCGACGCCGTTGGGCACAGGCTCTACAACCGCCTCGTGCGGACGCCGTTCGCCGCGTCCCACGAGCGGATGTGGCGCGACGACGGCCTCTACGACCTTGTGGTCGAGCTCGGCTGGAACGACCGCCCGGCGCGCCAGGGCCGCGGCAGCGCGATCTTCCTGCACGCCGCTCGGCCCGGCTTCACGCCGACCGCGGGCTGCGTCGCGGTCGCGCCCGGCAAGCTCCGCCGGCTGATCGCGCTCATGGGGCCGGGCACGGTCCTGCGCGTCGGCGCGCCGCCGAGGCCGCGCCGCCGCCAGCACTGACCGGCGCCCGCGGCGTCGACCTGACGAAGATGTCAGCACGACCGGGGGCTCGCGAACTTGTGCGCGCGCCGGCCCTCACCATATCATCGCCCAAGAGATCGCCGGTGTGCGGCGGTTCTGAAGGATCATTGAGGAACTCAGACTATGTCCGACTTCCAACGCAACGCTTGGGGCCGCACGGCTGTCGGAGGCGCGACCACGTCGGCCGTCGTCGACCAGGGTCTGCGCTCCTACATGCTGAGCGTCTACAACTACATGTCGCTCGGCCTCGCCATCACGGGCTTCGCCGCGATCGGCGCGTTCATGCTCTCCGTCACCAGCGACCCCGCCTCGGCGGTCGCTACGGCGCGCGGCATGCAGCTCACCCAGTTCGGCTACGCGCTGTTCGCGAGCCCGCTGAAGTGGGTCGTCATGCTCGCCCCGCTCGGCATGGTGTTCTTCCTGTCGGCGCGTCTCCACAAGATGTCGCCGGCGGCGGGCCAGATCGCGTTCTACGTCTTCGCGGGCCTGATGGGCCTGTCGCTGTCGTCGATCTTCCTCGTCTACACCGGCGCCTCGATCGCGCGCGTGTTCTTCATCACGGCGGCCGCCTTCGGCGCGCTCAGCCTCTGGGGCTACACGACCAAGCGCGACCTGTCGGGCATGGGCACCTTCCTGATCATGGGTCTGTTCGGCATCGTGATCGCGAGCCTCGTGAACATCTTCATCGGCTCGACCATGGTGCAGTTCGTGGTGTCGGTCGTCGGCGTGCTGGTGTTCTCGGGCCTCACCGCCTATGACACCCAGCGCATCAAGGAAAGCTACTACGGCGGCTATGACGGCGACACGCTCAGCCGGTCGGCGATCATGGGCGCGCTGTCGCTCTACCTGAACTTCATCAACCTGTTCACGATGCTGCTGTCGCTGTTCGGCAACCGCGAGTGATCGGTTCGACGGTTTCCGGTCTTTCCTGAGGCCGGAGGTTGCGAGGGGCCCCGGCGGCGACGCCGGGGCTCTTTGCGTTCGGCGGGATTCTTCGCGTGCGCGCCGGGGCCGAGGGTAGAAGGGAGCCAGATGTCGGGAGGCCAGGGTCCGTTGAGCGGCCGCTTCATCCGCGTGAAGGAGGCGCTTCTGCGGGAGCACGCCGAGCGGGACGACCCGCGAGCGCCGTTCTACGCCGCGATGCTCGCCGTTGACACCTATGAGGACTACGACGCGCTGGCGGGCTCCCGGCCGGTCGCCGTGCCCGACCGCAGGATCGGCTCCGTCACCCCGCGCGACGAGATCCGCCACGCCCGCCGCCGGGGCTGGATCGCCGACGACTGAGCGTCTGGGGTTCCCGGCGCCAAGCGGGCTGCCTTTTTGCGCGGGCGTGGGGAGCGTCGTTCAACGGCGTGTGGCGAAACCGGGCCGCATCGCGGCCGCCGATGGAGCGCCGCCGTATCCGCTCGTCGTCCTGCGGCTTGACCGGAGGACCCACCGTGGGCGCCGAGCTTTACGCCGGGCATGGATGGTCCGTTCAAGCCGGACCATGACGCCGCGCTTCAACTGACAGGGCGTGGCGTTAGCCGTAGCTCTGCACCAGACTGCCCGCGATCAGGTTCCAGCCGTCCACCAGCACGAAGAAGATGAGCTTGAACGGCAGCGACACGATCGCCGGCGGCAGCATCATCATGCCCATCGACATCAGCACCGAGGCCACCACGAGGTCAATGACGAGGAACGGCACGAACAGCAAGAAGCCGATCTCGAAGGCGCGCCGGAGCTCGGAGATCATGAAGGCCGGAACCAGCACCCGGAGCGACACCGCCTCCGGCCCTTCCGGAGTCGGCTCGCGCGACAGCTCCTGGAACAGCGCCAGGTCCTTCTCGCGCACATGCGCCAGCATGAAGGTGCGGAACGGCGCGACGCCGCGCTGGAAGGCGGTGGCGTCGTCGATCTGGCCGGCGAGGCGCGGCGCGATCGCCTGGTCGTAGGCCGCCTGGAAGGTCGGGGCCATCACGAAGGCGGTGAGGAACAGCGCCAGCGCCGTGACGACGGTGTTCGGTGGGGCGGTCTGGGTGCCGATCGCCGTGCGCAGCAGCGACAGCACCACCACGATGCGGGTGAAGCACGTCACCATGATCAGGATCGACGGCGCGAGGCTCAGCACCGTGATCAGCGCGACGAGCTGAAGCGCCCGCTCGCTGACGCCGCCGCCCTGTCCGAGATCGAGCGTGACCGACTGGGCGAGCGCCGCTCCCGGCGCGGCGACGAGCGCCAGCGCGAACCCGAAGGCGACCGCGGCCGTGGCGCGGTTCGCGATTCCCGTCACGGCTCCGCGCGGCGGAGCGCCGGTGCCGTGGTTCGGGGCGTCGTCACGGCTGCGGCTTGCTCAGGTCCCGGCCGAGGAGGCTCGCCATCTCGGCTTCGAGCGAGGCGAGGGGATCCTCGTCGTCGGTCTTCGGCGCGGGCGCCGGCGCCGCGCGCTGCTCCGGCTTCACGGCGGGGGCGGGGGGCTTCGGGGCGGCCGGCGCCGGAGCGGGGCCTGCAAGCGCCGGAGCGGCGGCTACGGCGGCAGGAGCGGCCGGCCTCGGAGCGGGCGCAGCGGCTGCGGCCGGCCTGGGCTCGTCGCTCTTCGGCGCGTCGACCTTGGGCGCCTCGACCTTGGGCGCGGCCGGCGCCGTCTTCGGCGCGTCGTTGACCGGCGTCACCGGGCGCTTGAGCGCAGCGGCGAGCCGGTCGGCGATCTCGCTCGACCGCGGCGCGGCGGCGGCGGGCTGCACGGCAGGGGCGGGGATCGCGGAGGCGACGGGAGCGGCGGCGGCGGGCTGGGGCTTCGGGGCCGCCGGCTGCGCCGGAGCGGGCGTCGGAGCGTCGACCGGAGGAGCCTGGCGCGGCGCTGCGGGAGCGGCGGCAGCGCCCGGGCGAACCACAGGTGCCACGGTCGGCGCGGCCGGGGCCTGCGGCTTCGGGGTTTCGCGCGTGGGCGGAGCGACGGGCGGGGCCTCGGAGGCCTTCGCCGGCGTCGGGGCGGGCTGCGCCGCGCGGGGAGGTTCGGGCGCGCGGGGCGCCGCAGGGGCGCGCTCCGGCTGGGGCTGAGGCGCGCGGACGGGTGCGGCGGCGGGCGCCGGCTGCGGCGGCGCAGACCGCGTCTCGGCCGGGAAGGCGATCGGCTCCCGCTGGCCGGAGCCGGCGGGGGTGCGCAGGATGCCGCTCTCGACCACGACGTCGTTCGGGCCACCGAGCAGCACCAGATGCTCGACGTTGTCGCGGCGCACGATCACCAGGCGGCGGCGCCCGTCGATGGCAAGCACGTCGAGCACGCCGAGCCGCGGCTGCCGCGAGCGGCCGGTCGCGGCCGAGCCTCCGAGACGCTTGCCGCCGAAGCTGCGGATCAGCCAGGCGCACAGCAGCACCACGGCGATCAACGCGACCAGAAGCAGGATGAAGCCGACGGGGGCCGGAATCTCGACGCCGAAAATCTGGTTCAGCACGCGGTCTTTCCCTCGATCTCAGAAGCGCGGTCCGGGCGCCGTGAGGACCCGCACGGCGTCGCTCGCCGACGGCCGCCCGGAGCACCAAGACCGACGCGGCCGCAACCGTCATAGACAAAGTCACGATCAAGGTGAACGGAAAGTTAACGTCTTTAACAGTCCATTAACCATGGGCGCGGCAGATTTTGCCGGGCGGCGCGCGCAATTCGCGAACCGCCCTTCAGCCCTCGCGGCGGCGTAAGGCCTCCGCTCCATTGGACCCGAAGCGGGAGATCATCGGTGACCGGGTCGATCGAACCTCCGCTGCTGGCCGCGCTGAAGAACAAGATGCAGTGGCATTCGGCGCGGCAGGGCGTGCTGGCCGAGAACGTCGCCAACGCCAGCACCCCCGGCTTCCGGGCGCAGGACCTTGCGCCGCTTCCGGCGCAGGAGAGCGGCATCGGCGTCGCGCTGACGAACCGCGGGCATCTGACGCTCGCCTCGGCGTCCGCGAGCGGCCGCGCCGAGGAGCGTGGCTCGTTCGAGCGCACGCCCGACGGCAACGCCGTGGTGCTTGAGGAGCAGATGACCAAGGCCGCCCAGAACCAGATGGACCACCAGATGGCCGCCACGCTCTACGGCAAGAGCCTCGGCCTGCTGCGCATCGCCATCGGCAAGCGCTGACGGACGACGAGGAGCTCGCTCATGGATCTCGCCCGCGCGATCGGCGTCGCCGCCTCCGGCCTGAAGGCCCAGGCCGGCCGCATGCGCGTCATCGCCGAAAACCTCGCCAACGCCGATTCGGCGGCCGCGGCCCCCGGCGGCGATCCCTATCGCCGCAAGGTGCCGACCATGACCTCGGAATTCGACCGCGAGCTCGACGCCCGCGTGGTCGCGCTGGGGCGCGTGGAGCGCGACCGTTCGGACTTCCGCGTCCGCCACGAGCCCGGCAACCCGATGGCCGACGCCTCCGGCAACGTCCGGCTGCCGAACGTCGACCCGCTGATCGAGCAGATGGACATGCGCGAAGCCCAGCGCAGCTACGAAGCCAACCTCAACATGGTCGGCTCGGCGCGGCGCATGATCGCCCGCACCCTCGACATCCTGCGCGCCTGATCCCCGCCTCGCCCCACCCCGGAGCCTGATCCATGACCTCTCCCGCCGCGGCCGCCAGCGCCTACGCCAATCTCGCCGGGATCGCGTCCGGCCAGGGCTCCGGCCGCGCCGGGCCGGCGGCGGCCGGCGAGGGCGGCTTCGGAGACATGCTGCAGCAGGCGCTCGCGGGCGTCGTCGAGCAGGGCAAGGCGAGCGAGCAGAGCGCGCTCGCGGCCGTCTCCGGCAAGGGCGACGTCGTCAGCGTCGTCACCGCCGTCGCCGAGAGCGAGCTCGCGCTCGAGACCCTCGTCAGCGTCCGCGACAAGGTGATCGCGGCCTACGAGGACGTCATGCGCATGCCGATCTGAGGGCCGCCCCCATGAACGCCGCGGAAGTGCTCGACGTCGCCCGCGACGGGCTCTGGACCATCCTGCTGGTCGGCGGCCCGCTGATGGCGGTGACGCTGATCGTCGGCGTCGCGGTCTCGCTGATCCAGGCCCTGACCCAGATCCAGGAAATGACGCTCGTGTTCGTGCCGAAGATCCTCGCCCTGTTCGCGGCGATGATTCTCGCGCTACCCTTCATGGGCGACGCGCTCGCAGGCCACATGGCGCGCATGGCGGGGCGGATCGCCTCGGGCGGCTGACGGGCGCCGCCGAAGGGCCGCGATGACGATCGATCTCCTCCCCGCCGACGTCGCCGCCTTCGCGCTGATCTTCGCGCGCGTCGGCGCGCTGGTGATGCTGATGCCGGCGCTTGGCGAGGAGAACGTCTCGGCCCGCTTCCGGCTGACGATCGCGCTGCTGCTGACCTTCGTGTTCTGGCCGTTCGCCCGGCCGATGTACGCGATCGACCCCAATGATCCGGTCGGCCTGCTCGGCCTGCTCGCCGCGGAGATCGCCGTAGGCCTCGTGCTCGGGATCGTCGCGCGGCTGGTGATGTCCTCGCTGTCGGTCGCGGGCTTCGTGATCGCGAACCAGCTCGGCCTCGGCTTCGTCACCACCGTCGATCCGACGCAAGGGCAGCAGGGCGCACTGATCGGCACCTTCCTGACCCTGACCGGCGTCGCGCTGATCTTCGCGACCGACCTGCATCACTTGGCGATCGGCGCCATCGCCGGCAGCTACGATGCCTTTCGCCCCGGAGTCATCCCGCCGACCGGCGACGCCGCGCAGCTCGCGCTCAAAGGCGTCGCCGACGCCTTCCGCATCGGCGTGCAGCTTTCGGCGCCGTTCCTGGTCTTCGGTCTGGTGTTCAACCTCGGGCTCGGCGTGCTGTCGCGGCTGATGCCGCAGCTCCAGGTGTTCTTCATCGCGACGCCGCTGTCGATCGCGGGCGGCTTCGTCCTGCTCCTGCTCGTCATCGGGCTGATCATGAGCGTCTTCCTCGGCGACATGGGCGCGACGCTGCGCGCCCTGTCCGGCGGCTGAGGAGACCGGCGTGGCGGGGGAGGACGAAGGCGGCGAAAAGACCGAACAACCGACGCAGAAGAAGCTCGACGACGCGGTCAAGCGCGGCGACGTCGCCAAGAGCCAGGAGGTCAGCACCTGGTTCAGCCTCGCCGCCGCGACGCTCGCGCTCTCGGTGTTCGGCGACGGCGCCATCTCCAGCCTCAACGCGACGCTGACGCGGTTCCTGTCGGACGCGCACAGCTTTCGGACCGACGGCGTCTCCCTCACCGCCATGGCCGGCGGCGTCGGCCTTTCGGTCGCCGCCGCGCTCGCCCTGCCGGTGCTCTGCCTGATGGCGGCGGCGATCGGCGGCAATCTCGTGCAGCACCGCTTCGTGTTCTCGACCGAATCGATCACGCCGAAGCTTTCGAAGATCTCGCCTCTGTCGGGCTTCAAGCGCCTGTTCTCGGTCGAAAGCCTCGTCAACTTCCTCAAGGGCCTGCTGAAGCTTGCGATCGTCGGCGTCGTGATCTGGATGGTGATCTGGCCCGAGCGCCAGCGGGTCTCGGCGCTGGTCGACGCCGATCCAGCGCTGATGCTGGGCGCGCTGAAGACGCTGTCGCTCGACGTGCTGGTGTCGGCGGTCGCCGTCTTCGCGGTGATCGCGCTCGCCGACTACATCTGGCAGCGCCGCCGCTGGAACGAACGGCTGAAGATGTCGATCCAGGAGATCAAGGAGGAGCACAAGCAGCAGGAGGGCGATCCGCACATCAAGGCCCGGATCCGCCAGCTCCGCAGCGAACGTTCGCGCAAGCGCATGATGGCGCAGGTGCCCAAAGCGACGGTCGTGATCGCGAACCCGACGCACTACGCGGTCGCGCTGAAGTACGAGCCGGGCATGAACGCGCCGCTTTGCGTGGCGAAGGGCGTCGACGCGCTCGCGCTCCGCATCCGCAAGATCGCCGAGGAGGCGGGCGTCGAGGTGGTGGAGAACCCGCCGCTCGCCCGCGCGCTCCACGCCGCGATCGAGATCGATCGCGAAATTCCGGCCGAGCACTACAAGGCCGTCGCCGAGGTCATCGGCTTCGTGATGCGCAGGAAGCGGCGGTGAGGGAGCGCCAGGACGCGCCACGACCCACGGCGCCTACGCCTTCTTGCAACGGCGCCGCAGGGGCCGCATGGTCGCCGCGGGGTCGTCGACCGAACGAATCGTCGGCGTGGCGCCGGTCCGGAACGCGATTGAGACGAGATCTCCCATGAGCAGCGTCGCCGAAGGAGGGCCGATGTCCGCCGAGCCGCCGATCGACCGCAGCGGGCGCTCGGGCTCGATCGGGCTCGTGGTGCTGCTGGCCGGCGCGCTGGTGGGCGCCGCGATCGCGGTGTCGTTCCTCAAGGGCGAGAGCGCGCAGCCTTGGATTCTCGCGCTGCTCGCGGCGCTGTCGGTCGTCGGCGTGTTCGCGCTGTTCGCCGGCGCGGTCGGTCTGATCCAGTTCGCGAGCCGCGGCTCGCGCGACGATCTCGCCCGCGCGATCGCCGCGACCGCGGAAGAGGGCGTGCTCGTCACCGACGCAGGCGGGCGCATCGTGTTCGCCAACGACGCCTATCTCGACCTGACGCGGGCGGAGGGCCCCGGCGCGGTGCGCACGGTGGAGCGCGCCTTCGCGGGCAACGCCGACGTCGCCGAGGCGATCTACCGGCTGTCGCAGGCGGCGCGCGCCGGCAAGCGCGCCTTCGAGGAGGCCCGCGTGACGCTGCCGGACGGGCGCGGCGCGTGGTTCCGCATCGGCGTGCGGCCGATCACCCGCGACGGCGCCGTGGAGACGGTGTGGACGGTCGCCGACGTGACCCGCGAGCGCGAGCGGCATGAAAACGTGTTCCAGGAGCTGCAGCACGCGGTCGATTTCCTCGACCATGCGCCGGCGGGCTTCTTCGCGGCCGAGGGCGACGGCGCGATCGTCTACATGAACGCCACGCTCGCCGGCTGGCTCGACCAGGATCTGACGCGGGTCGGCGGCGGCGCGCTGTCGCTGCGCGAGATCCTCGCCGGCGACGGCGCCGCGCTCGTCGGCGCGCTCGCGCCGAAGCCGGGCGCGGTCGCGACCGAGATCATCGACGTCGACCTGAAGACGCGCGGCGGGCGCTCGCTGCCGGCCCGGCTGCTGCACGCCGTCGCTTGGGCCCATGACGGCACGCCCGGCGCCTCTCGCACGCTGGTGCTCGACCGCGGGCCGGGCGCCGACGTCTCCGAGCCGCTGCGGGCGGCGGAGGTGCGCTTCGCCCGCTTCTTCAACAACACCCCGCTCGCGATCGCGACCGTGGACATCCGCGGGCGCATCCTGCGGACCAACGCGCCGTTCGCGAGGCTGATCGGCGAGCGGCTGAAGGGCGACGCCGGCGAGCGCTCGATCATGTCGGCGCTCGCGAGCGATCGCGACCAGGCCGCGCTCGCCGCCGCGATCGAGGCGGCCGCCGGCGGCGCGGGCGACGTCGCCCCGGTGGACGCGGCGCTGCCGGGCGAGGGCGGCCGCTCCGTCCGCCTGTTCGTGACCCGCGTCGACGACGCCGACGGTGACGGCGAGGCCGCCGTGGTCTACGCGCTCGACACCACCGACCAGCGCGCGCTGGAGGCCCAGTTCGCCCAGAGCCAGAAGATGCAGGCGGTCGGCCAGCTCGCCGGCGGCGTGGCGCACGACTTCAACAACGTGCTGACCGCCATCATCGGCTATTCCGACCTGCTGCTGGCGAACCATCGGCCGACCGACCCGTCCTTCCAGGACATCATGCAGATCAAGCAGAACGCCAACCGGGCCGCGAGCCTGGTGCGGCAGCTGCTGGCCTTCTCGCGCCGCCAGACGCTGCGGCCGCAGGTGATCGGGCTCGGCGACGTGCTGGCCGAATTGCGGATGCTGCTCTCCCGCCTGCTCGGCGAGAAGGTCAAGCTCGAGCTCGTCCATGGCCGCGACCTGTGGCTGGTGAAGGCCGACCTCAACCAGTTCGAGCAGGTGATCATCAACCTCGTGGTCAACGCGCGCGACGCCATGGCCGACGGCGGCACGGTGACGGTGCGCACCCGCAACGTGACCGCGGCCGAGGCGCCGACCTTCGGCTATCGCGGGCTTCCGGCGGCGGACTACGTGATGGTCGACGTCGAGGACACCGGCGAGGGCATTCCGCCGGAGATCATCGACAAGATCTTCGAGCCGTTCTTCTCGACCAAGGAGGTCGGCAAGGGCACGGGCCTCGGGCTCTCCACCGTCTACGGCATCGTCAAGCAGACCGACGGCTATGTGTTCGCGCTGTCGGAGCCGGGCGAAGGCGCGATCTTCCGCATCTTCCTGCCGCGCCACGTGCCGGTTGAGGCGGAGGAGGCGAAGCCCATCGCGGCCGCCGCGGCGCCGCAGGACATGACCGGACGCGGAACCGTGCTGCTGGTCGAGGACGAAGACGCCGTGCGCGCCTTCGGCGCCCGGGCGCTCGCCTCCCGCGGCTACACCGTGCTGGAGGCGCGCTCCGGCGTCGAGGCGCTGGAGCAGATGGAGACGCACGCGGCCGAGGTCGAGCTCGTCGTCTCCGACGTGGTGATGCCCGAGATGGACGGCCCGTCGCTGCTGCGCGAGCTGCGCAAGAAGCAGCCCGACCTCAAGATCATTTTCGTGTCGGGCTACGCCGAGGACGCCTTCAAGAAGAACCTGCCCGAGGGCGAATCGTTCGCCTTCCTGCCGAAGCCGTTCACGCTGAAGCAGCTGCTGCAGGCGGTGAAGCAGACCATCGGCGGCTGACGCCGCGATCCCTTGCTTTCCTTGCGGCTGACGCCTCCATCGCTGTTTCGCGCGATGGCTATGTTCCTCTTGTGTTCCTGGAACAAAGTGGGTACATCTCCATGCGTTGAAGGTTTTTCGCCCGCCGTGCCATAAGGAGCCGACGCGATGTCGCAAGCCAATCTCCGCCTCGTCGAAGGAAGCTCCATGGACAAGACCAAGGCGCTGGACGCCGCGCTCGCGCAGATTGACCGCGCCTTCGGCAAGGGCTCGATCATGCGCCTCGGCGGCGGCCAGACCACGCTCGACATCGAGACGGTCTCGACCGGCTCGCTCGGCCTCGACATCGCGCTCGGGGTCGGCGGCCTGCCGCGCGGCCGCATCATCGAGATCTTCGGGCCGGAGAGCTCGGGCAAGACCACGCTCGCGCTGCACACCGTCGCCGAGGCGCAGAAGAAGGGCGGCATCTGCGCCTTCGTCGACGCCGAGCACGCGCTCGACCCGGTCTACGCCCGCAAGCTCGGCGTGAACCTGCAGGATCTTCTGATCTCCCAGCCCGACACCGGCGAGCAGGCGCTCGAGATCGCCGACACGCTGGTGCGCTCCGGCGCGGTCGACGTGCTGGTGATCGACTCGGTCGCGGCGCTGACCCCGCGCGCCGAGCTCGAGGGCGAGATGGGCGAGGTCCAGCCGGGGCTGCAGGCGCGGCTGATGAGCCAGGCGCTGCGTAAGCTCACCGGCTCGATCTCCAAGTCCAAGACCATGGTGATCTTCATCAACCAGATCCGGATGAAGATCGGCGTGATGTACGGCAGCCCGGAGACCACCACGGGCGGCAACGCGCTCAAGTTCTACGCCTCGGTGCGCCTCGACATCCGCCGCATCGGCGCGATCAAGGAGCGGGACGAGACAATCGGCAACCAGACCCGCGTCAAGGTGGTGAAGAACAAGGTCGCGCCGCCGTTCAAGCAGGTCGAGTTCGACATCATGTATGGCGAGGGCGTCTCGAAGACCGGCGAGCTCATCGATCTCGGCGTGAAGGCCGGTATCGTGGAGAAGTCGGGCGCCTGGTACTCCTTCGACAGCCAGCGGCTCGGGCAGGGGCGTGAGAACGCCAAGACCTTCCTGAAGGACCAACCCGACGTCGCGGCCCGGATCGAGGCGGCGGTCCGGCAGAGCGCCGGCGTTCTCGCCGAGAAGATCCTCGACCGCGTCGATCCGAACGATCCGGACGTCGACGCCGACTGACGGGCCGGCCCTCAGGGCTTCAAGGCGCGGCGCTTGGTTTTCTGGACAGTCGCGGGCCGCGCCCCCTATGGTGCGGCGCGCCTCGTTCGGCGTGCGGCTTGACCTCCGCGCCGGACGAGGCGCCGGCCGTTCCGCGGCCGACGACCTCCCCGTCCTGAGAGCGGTTCGATCAAGTCCATGAGCGGCGTCAACGAGATCCGGAAGACCTTCCTCGACTACTTCCAGAAGGAAGGGCATGCGGCCGTCGCCTCGGGCCCGCTGGTCCCGCGCAACGATCCGACGCTGATGTTCACCAGCGCCGGCATGGTGCAGTTCAAGAACCTCTTCA
Organism: Methylopila turkensis; assembly: GCF_027922325.1. Classification (GTDB taxonomy): domain Bacteria; phylum Pseudomonadota; class Alphaproteobacteria; order Rhizobiales; family Methylopilaceae; genus Methylopila; species Methylopila turkensis. The sequence continues at coordinate 333,650 of NZ_BSFL01000002.1, read as the reverse complement.
CCGGGCTCGAGCGCCGCGACTATTCGACCGCGACCACCGCGCAGAAGTGCCTGCGCGCCGGCGGCAAGCACAACGATCTCGACAATGTCGGCTACACCGCCCGGCATCACACTTTCTTCGAGATGCTCGGGAATTTCTCGTTCGGCGACTATTTCAAGGAGCGCGCGATCGAGCTCGCCTGGAATCTCGTCACCAAGCATTTCGATCTGCCGAAGGACCGCCTGCTCGTCACCGTCTACATCGACGACGACGAGGCCCACGCGCTTTGGAAGAAGATCGCCGGCTTCTCCGACGACCGCATCATCCGGATCGCGAGCTCGGACAATTTCTGGGCGGCCGGCGACACCGGGCCCTGCGGGCCCTGCTCCGAGATCTTCTTCGACCAGGGCGACAAGCTGGCTGGCGGTCCTCCCGGCAGCCCGGACGAGGACGGCGACCGGTTCCTCGAGTTCTGGAACCTGGTGTTCATGCAGTACGACCAGGTCGAGCCGGGCGAGCGCCGCCCGCTGCCCCGGCCGTCCATCGACACCGGCATGGGGCTCGAGCGCATCTCGGCGATCCTGCAGGGCGTGCCCTCGAACTACGACACCGACCTGTTCCGCGCCCTGATCGCGGCCTCCGTCGAGGCGACCGGCGTGCCGGCCGAGGGCGACGCGCGCGCGAGCCACCGCGTCATCGCCGATCATCTGCGCGCCGCGAGCTTCCTGGTGGCGGAAGGCGTGCTGCCTTCGAACGAGGGGCGCGGCTATGTGCTCCGGCGCATCATGCGCCGGGCGATGCGGCACGCGCAGCTGCTCGGCGCCGCCGATCCGCTGATGTGGCGGCTGGTGCCGGCGCTGACCCGGGAGATGGGCGCGGCCTATCCCGAGCTCGTCCGGGGCGAGGCGCTGATCACCGAGACGCTGGAGCTCGAGGAGAAGCGCTTCCGCTCGACGCTGGCGCGCGGGCTCGGCCTGCTCGAGGAGGCGGCGTCGGATCTGGCCTCAGGCGACAGCCTCTCCGGCGAGACCGCGTTCAAGCTCCACGACACCTACGGTTTCCCGCTCGACCTGACGCAGGACGCCCTGCGCGCGCGCGGCGTTTCGGTCGACGTCGAAGGCTTCAACGCCGCCATGGCGCGCCAGAAGGCCGAGGCGCGCGCCGCGTGGTCCGGGTCCGGAGAAGCCGCGACCGAGGCGGTGTGGTTCCCGATCCGCGACCGGGTCGGCCCGACCGAATTCCTCGGCTATGGCGCCGAAAGCGCGGACGGCTCGGTCGTCGCCCTGGTGCGCGACGGGGCCGAGGTCGCGGCGCTTGAGGCGGGCCAAAGCGGCTTCCTGATCGCGAACCAGACGCCGTTCTACGCCGAGAGCGGCGGTCAGGTCGGAGACACGGGAACGCTTGCGGCGCCGGGCGTCGAGGTTGTCGTTTCCGACGCGCAGAAGAAGCTCGGCGACCTGTTCGTGCACGCGGTCGAGGTCAGGAAGGGCAAGGTCTCGGTCGGCGACGGCCTCACCTTCACGGTCGATCACGGGCGCCGCCGGCTCGTGCGCGGCAACCATTCGGCGACACATCTGCTGCATGAGGCGCTGCGTCTGACGCTCGGAGACCATGTGGCGCAGAAGGGCTCGCTGGTCGCGCCCGACCGGCTGCGCTTCGACTTCAGCCACACCAAGCCGATCGCGGACGCCGAACTCGAGCGGATCGAGGCGATCGCGAACGGCATCGTGCTTCAGAACGATCCCGTCGCGACGCGGGTGATGGGCATTGACGAGGCGCGCGCCTCCGGCGCCCGCGCGCTCTTCGGCGAGAAGTACGGCGACGAGGTGCGGGTTGTCGCGATGGGGCGGGCCGGCGACGGCAAGCCCTATTCGATCGAGCTGTGTGGCGGCACCCATGTGGGGGCGACCGGAGAGATCGGTCCGATCACCATCGTGGGCGAAAGCGGGGTCGCGGCCGGCGTGCGGCGGCTTGAGGCGCTGACCGGCGAGGCGGCGCGGCTCCATCTCGAGAGCCAGAACGCGCGCGTGGCCGATCTCGCGGCGCTGTTGAAGACGCCCGAGGCCGATCTGGTCGCGCGCGTCGAAGCGCTGGTCGAGGAGCGGAAGAAGATCGAGCGCGAGCTGGTGGAGGCCCGCAAGAAGCTCGCCATGGGCGGCGGGGGCGCGGGCGCCGTCGACGCGGTGCGCGACGTCGGCGGGATCAAGCTGTTCGCGCGGGCGGTTGAGGGCATCGAGATGAAGGACCTCAAGGGTCTGGTCGACGAGGCCAAGAAGTCGATCGGCTCCGGCGTCGCCGCGATCGTCGGCGTCACCTCCGAGGGTAAGGCCGGCGTCGTGGTCGGCGTGACCCCGGACCTGACGCAGCGCTTCAACGCGGTCGAGCTCGTGCGCGCGGCCTCCGCCGCGCTCGGCGGCTCGGGCGGCGGCGGCCGTCCCGACATGGCCCAGGCCGGCGGACCGGACGGCGACAAGGCGAACGACGCGCTGGACGCGGTCGCGGCCCGTCTCGCCGCGGCTTGAGTGTTGCTCGCGCGTCCTGACGGGGCGCGCGACGTTCTTATCAAGCCCTATCGCCCAGCGACGGTGGCCGGGACTGACCGTCCCGGATCGCGCGCTTTCGCGGTCCGATGTGCAAGGATATCTGCTGCTCGCGCGGGCGGGTTTATCGGGCGCGGCCGCGTTCAGCCGTCCGCGGTCTTCTTCGGCTTCGGGCCCGCACCGCGGAGGTTGACGATCTTCTGCAGCAGGTCGAACCAGAAAGGCGCGCCGAACGAAAGCGCGAGGCCGGTGAAGGCCAGTCCCAGAACCTTGACCGCCGCCGCGACGAGATCGGCCAGGCCGATCGGCTCCGGCGGGTTCGCCGGACCGCCTGCGACGGTCGACGGCGTGCCCCAGCCGATCGGAAACGGCTGCAGCTTGGCGTAGAGCTCGGACCCGACGCGGAGCTGGCATTCCAGCCGGTCCGCAGCGTCCGCTTGTGCGCAGGCGGGTTTGAGGTCGTCGGTCGACTTCACCGCTTCCGCGACCGCGGCGACGTTCGCGCGCAGATCCTTGTCCGCCCAAAGCGCGCGCGCGACCGCGAAGGTGTCCGCGTTGAGCGCCACGGCCAGGACGAGGCCGACCCCGAGCGCGATGCGCTTGCTCTCCCGCGCGAAGTCGCCGCTCAACCGGTCCATCGCGCTGTCGAACCATGAGGCGAGGTTGTCTCGCGCCGCCGTAAGGTCGCCCTCGGCGGCCGCGAGGTTGGCCGTCACCACGTCGCGAAGCTTGCTTCCCTCCGGCAGCGCCTCGGCCAGTTGCTTCAGGTCGCCGAACGCCGTGCCGGTCGAGGTCAGGCTCTTCGCCTTTGCGGTCGCGCCGAGGCTGTCGAGCAGCGCCATGGCGAAGACGCGCGGGTCGAAATAGGACGGGTGGTCTTTGTCCCGCGGAACGCCACGTTTGTCCGTCGCGGGAGCCGGCGGGCGGACGGCCGCGTCGGGCGGCGTCGTGGTTCCGTCGAGCGCTTCGCCGCCGCGGGCCGCGGTCTTGGCGCTGACGATCAGCCCGTGCTCGTAGAACCTCTTCCGGACGGCGTCGTCGTCCAGCAGCATGCCGATGGTGCGCGACAGGTGACGGCCGCGCAGGCTGAGCGTCGTGGATATGATCTCGCCGATCGCCGTCACGGCGAGGCTCAGGATCAGGTACATCAGGACGACGCCGAGCGCGACGTCGACGACAGCGGGCATGCTCATGGCTTCCCCTCCCGACATGAGGAGGAGAAGCCTACATGATGCAACCTGGAGTTAAATACGTAGAGTCGCGCAATTGGGCGCGGCTCAGGCCATCGCCTTCTGCAGGTTGGCGTCGATCTTGTCGAGGAAGCCGGTGGTGGTGAGCCAGGTCTGCTCGTCGCCGACGAGCAGCGCGAGGTCCTTGGTCATGAAGCCGCTTTCGACCGTGTCGACGCAGACCTTCTCCAGCGTCTCGGCGAAGCGCTTCAGCTCGGCGTTGTCGTCGAGCTTGGCCCGGTGGCCGAGGCCGCGGGTCCAGGCGAAGATCGAGGCGATCGAGTTGGTCGAGGTCGCCTTGCCCTTCTGGTGCTCGCGATAGTGGCGGGTGACGGTGCCGTGGGCGGCCTCCGCCTCCATTATCTTGCCGTCCGGCGTCGTCAGCACAGAGGTCATCAGGCCGAGCGAGCCGAAGCCCTGCGCCACCGTATCGGACTGCACGTCGCCGTCGTAGTTCTTGCACGCCCAGACGTAGCCGCCGGACCACTTCAGGGCGGAGGCCACCATGTCGTCGATCAGGCGGTGCTCATACCAGATCTTCTTGCCGGCGAACTGGTCCTTGAACTCGGCTTCGTAGATCTCCTGGAAGATGTCCTTGAACCGGCCGTCATAGGCCTTGAGGATCGTGTTCTTGGTGGAGAGGTAGACCGGGAAGCCGCGGTTGAGGCCGTAGTTCAGCGAGGCGCGGGCGAAGTCGCGGATCGAGTCGTCGAGGTTGTACATCGCCATCGCGACGCCGGAGCCCGGCGCGTCGAACACCTCGTGCTCGATGGTCTGGCCGTCCTCGCCGACGAACTTGATCGTCAGCTTGCCTTTGCCCGGGAACTTGAAGTCGGTCGCGCGGTACTGGTCGCCGAAGGCGTGGCGGCCGACGACGATCGGCTGCGTCCAGCCGGGCACCAGCCGCGGCACGTTCTTGCAGATGATCGGCTCGCGGAAGATCACGCCGCCGAGGATGTTGCGGATCGTGCCGTTCGGCGAGCGCCACATCTTCTTGAGCTTGAACTCCTCGACGCGCTGCTCGTCGGGGGTGATGGTCGCGCATTTCACGCCGACGCCGTGCTTCTTGATCGCCTCGGCGGCCTCGACCGTCACCTTGTCGTCGGTGGCGTCGCGGTGTTCGACGCCGAGATCGTAGTAGTGAAGGTCCAGGTCGAGATAGGGGTGGATCAGCTTGTCCTTGATGTACTGCCAGATGATCCGCGTCATCTCATCGCCGTCGAGTTCGACGACGGGGTTCGCGACCTTGATCTTCGACATATGCGGACAGCCTTTCGCAAGGGGAGGGACGGCGGAGGGTGCGCTGCGGCAATTCGGCGCTCGTGTAGCATCGCGCGGCCTTTGGCGGAAGCGCCGGTCATGCGCGGGCGCATGTTCGTCGTGCGCATGGCGGGGTGGTCGATGAGCGGAAAAGCCCCAAAAACGGCGCTCCGTCGGAATCGAGCCTCATGAGCAAAGTCGAAAGCGCGACTGTCGGCGCGCCGCCCGCCGGCGCCGACCGCCGTCTGGTCTTCGTCGCCGCCGTCGCCTGCGGCGCGATCGTCGCGAACCTCTATTACGCGCAGCCGCTGGTCGACCTGATCGCGGCGGGCCTCGGGCTCGATCCGGCGACGGCGAGCTCGGTCGTCGCGCTGACGCAGGTTGGCTACGGCGTGGGCCTCCTCCTGGTCGCGCCGCTGGTCGACCTGACGGAGAGCCGGCGGCTGCTCACCGTCACCCTGCTCGCGGCGGCGCTCGCGCTCGCGCTCACCGCCGCGGCGCCCTCGGGCGGCTGGTTCTTCGCCGGCTCGTTCCTGATCGGCGTCGGCTCGGTCGCGGCGCAGATGCTGCTGCCGATCGTGGCGAGCGCGGCACCTGAGGAGAAGCGCGGCGAGGTCGTCGGCACCGTGATGAGCGGGCTGCTGTTCGGCATCCTGCTGTCGCGGCCATTCTCCAGCGTGCTCGCGGACGTGGCGGGCTGGCGCGCGGTGTTCGCGGCGTCCGCCGCCTTCATGGTTCTGATCGCCTTCGTCGTGCGGGCGGCGGTGCCCTCGCGCCGGCCCGAGGGCGGCATGGGCTACGGCGCCTTCCTCGCGTCCATGCCGAAGCTGCTCGCGCGCCATGGCGTGCTGCGCCGCCGGGCGGGCTACCAGGCGGCGATGTTCGCCGTGTTCAGCCTGTTCTGGACGGCGGCGCCGATGCGCCTGATCGACGCCTACGGCTTTTCCCATTCGCTCGTCGGCCTGTTCGCGTTGGCGGGCGCGACCGGCGCGCTTGTCGCGCCCTGGGCCGGCAAGCTCGCCGACCGCGGCCTGACCTATCCCGGCACGCTGGCGGCTCTGGTCATGGCGTCCGTCGGCTTCGCCGTCGCGGGCGCCGACGGCTGGCTCGGCCTCGCCGGCCTCCTGTTCGGGGCGGTGGTGGTCGACGTCGGCGTCCAGATCAACATGATCCTCGGACAGCGCGCGATCTACGGCCTCGATGCCGAGGCGCGCGGCCGGCTGAACGGGCTATATGTCGCGATCCTGTTCCTCGGCGGCGCGGCCGGCTCGACGCTGGTGAGCCCGCTGATGACGAGCTTCGGTTGGCCGGGCGTCGCCGCGGTCGGCGCGATCCTGCCGCTGATCGCCTTCGCCTTCGCGGCGTTCGACCGCGGCGCGGACTGAGGTTGGCGCGGCCGCGCGCCCGCGTGCTATCGCTCCGCCCCCACGAGAAACCTTCGAAGGCCCGAACGGCATGGCCGGAACCGACCACACCAAAGCCGACCTCGCGGCCGCGCTGCCCGAGGGGCCGGCGATCGTGTTGGTGCAGCCCCAGCTCGCGGAGAACGTCGGATCGGTCGCGCGCGCCATGGCCAATTTCGGCCTGACGGACCTGCGGGTCGTGCAGGGGCGGGCGGACGTCCGCTCGGAGACCGCGATCGCGTTCTCGGCCGGCGCCGACTACGTGCTGGCGCAGGCGCAGGTGTTCGACACGCTCGAGGAGGCGGTCGCCGATCTCACCCTGCTGTTCGCCACCACGGCGCGCGAGCGCGGGCAGGCGAAGCCGGTGGACGCGCCCGACGCCGCGGCGGGCCGGCTCGTCGCGCATGGCGCGGGCGGCGGGCGCGCCGGCGTGCTGTTCGGCCGCGAGCGCACCGGGCTCGACAATGACGAGGTCGCGCTCGCGAGCCGGGTCGTCACCTTCCCCGTCAATCCGGCTTACGCCAGCCTCAACCTCGCCCAGGCCGTGCTGCTCGTCGGCTACGAGTGGTTCAAGGCGGCGACCGGCGGCGCACCGGCCTTCGCGATGCCGCCGCGCTCGCCCGAGGCGTCCCAGGCGGAGGCGATCGCGTTCTACCGCCATCTCGAAGGCGAGCTCGACGAGGCCGGCTTCTTCCGCTCCGCCGACAAGCGCGCCTCGATGGTGCGCAACCTGCGCAACATGATCCACCGCATGGAGCCGACGAAGCAGGATCTGCAGACCCTGCACGGCGTCGTCACCGCGCTGGTCGAAGGACGGCCGGGGCCGGAAGGCCGGACGCGTAACGTGCTGAAGCCGTTGAAGGACGAAGGGCAGGGCTGAGATGACCCTATGGTGGGGCGCATCGCCGGCGGGGACCGATCCGCAACTGACAGAGCTTGAGAAGGATATTCTCGGTCGGTTCCACGTGGCGTATTCCGACAAAGGCTTTCCGGACATATCGGAGTTGCAAGTCGAATACAGGGAACATACTGGTGCCGGTCGCTATACCTATCTGGGCCATCCGGGCGTCGTTGCGCTTCCGGATGGATGGCATGGGGTGGGAAATTATTGCCATTTTGAAATGGATGGGTTGCCGTATGGAGGCACATACGGACTTTTTATCGAGAAGCAAAAAATAAAGATCTTGGAGCTGTCAGTCATCGGTGAATGCGAATGGTATGGCTCCGAAAATTCTTGGAGGATCGCGGATCCCAAGACTGGAGAGTTTTCGGATTGAAGGTCATGCCGCGCTTCTCCGGTAATCCCTATCCGATCGGAGCGATCACGATCTGACTGGACATCCGACTGCAGTTCCATGTTATGCGCGCCCGCATCTTATCGGAGACGAGTCCGCATGATCCCCCGCTACTCCCGCCCCGAGATGGCCGACATCTGGTCGCCGGAGACCCGGTTCCGCATCTGGTTCGAGATCGAGGCCCACGCCTGCGACGCGCTGGCGGAGCTCGGGGTGATCCCGAAGGAGGCGGCCAGGACGATCTGGGAGAAGGGCGGCGCCGCGACCTTCGACGTCGCGCGCATCGACGAGATCGAGGCGGTCACCAAGCACGACGTCATCGCCTTCCTGACCCATCTCGCCGAGTTCGTGGGCCCGGACGCCCGCTTCGTGCATCAGGGCATGACGTCGTCGGACGTGCTCGACACCTGCCTCAGCGTTCAGCTCAAGCGGGCGAGCGACATTCTGATCGCCGACGTCGACCGGCTGCTCGCGGCGCTGAAAGCCCGCGCGCTCGAGCACAAGCTCACGCCCACCATCGGCCGCAGCCACGGCATCCACGCCGAGCCGACCACCTTCGGCCTGAAGCTCGCGGGCTTCTATGTCGAGTTTCAGCGGGCGCGCGAACGGCTGGTCGCGGCGCGCGCGGAGATCGCGACCTGCGCCATCTCCGGCGCGGTCGGCACCTTCGCCAACATCGATCCGGCGGTCGAGGCCCACGTCGCGGAGAAGCTCGGCCTGACGGTCGAGCCGGTCTCCACCCAGGTCATCCCGCGTGACCGCCACGCCATGTTCTTCGCGACCCTTGGCGTGGTGGCCTCGTCGATGGAGCGGCTCGCGACCGAGATCCGCCACCTGCAGCGCACGGAGGTGCTGGAGGCGGAAGAGTTCTTCTCGGAGGGGCAGAAGGGCTCCTCCGCCATGCCGCACAAGCGCAACCCGGTGCTGACCGAGAACATCACCGGCCTCGCCCGCATGGTGCGCGCCTATGCGCTGCCCGCCATGGAGAACGTGGCGCTCTGGCACGAGCGCGACATCTCGCACTCCTCGGTCGAGCGCATGATCGGCCCGGACGCGACGGTGACGCTCGACTTCGCGCTGAACCGTCTCGCGGGCGTCGTGGAGAAGCTGCTGGTCTACCCCGAGCGCATGCAGGGCAATCTCGACCGGCTGGGCGGCCTCGTGCACTCGCAGCGCGTGCTGCTGGCGCTGACCCAGAAGGGCGCGAGCCGCGAGGACGCCTACCGCCTCGTGCAGCGCAACGCCATGCCGGTCTGGCGCGGGGAGGGCGACTTCCTCGCCCTGCTGAAGGCCGACGCCGAGGTGACGGCGCTGCTGAGCGACGCCGAACTCGAGGACGCCTTCGACCTCGGCTATCACTTCAAGGCCGTCGAGCAGACCTTCGCGCGGGTTTTCGGCGCGAGCTGAGCCGACCGGATCAGGCCTGTCTCGGGAGGCGTCGCCACGTGACGCCCGCGCCTTCGCTGGTGTCCACGACTTCTCAGTAGAGCTCGGCGAACCTAGAAAATCGGGGATGCCTGGCTCCGCCGGGCATGACGTGATTGGTTCATCCCGGCGTTTGCATGATGTCCGGATCCAAAAGACGCGCCGAAGGTCGCGGCCCGCCCCGCCCGCCGGCTTGCGGGACAAAAAAGGGCGGCCCTTGGGCCGCCCTCGCTCAGCGCGCCGGACCGGTTAGCGGTCCCGGTCCCTTCCGCCGCCGCCGGGCGACCGTCCGCCGTCGCTCGGGCCCATCCGGTTGAACTCGCGCCCGCCGCCGCGGTCGAAATCACGCCCGCCGCCGCGATCGCCGCGATCGACGTCGCGTCCGCCGCCGCGGTCGCCGCCGAAGTCCGGCCGGCTCGGCCGGTCGGGGCGGTCCGGCCTGTCGGGCCGTCCGGGACGGTCGCCGTCCCAGCCCGGCCGGCCGGGCCTGTCAGGACGGTCCGGCCGCCCGCCGTTCCAGTCCGGACGGCCGGGACGGTCAGGCCGACCCGGGCGACCGGGGCGGTCGCCATGCCAGCCCGGCCGGCCGGGGCGTCCCCAATGTGGCGGCCGCGGCCGGTGCGAGCCCCGCCAGCCCGGGCGGCCGGGTCGGTAGCCGTACCAGCGACCGCCCCAGTAGTAGCTGCCGTCGTAGAAGTACCAGGGGCGGTTGTCCCAATAGCCGCCGATGGAGAGGCCCGAGACGAACACGTCGTCGTCCGGCTCCTCGATCACCACGGTGGAGCGCGATCCGCCGCCGATGTCGAGATAGCTGGCGCTGGCGAAGCCGGAGCCGGCTCCGGTATCGATCTCGCACCAGGAGCCGGTGCAGCCGATGACCTCGACCGTTTCGCCCGGCCGAAGCGTGTCGACGACGGCGTAGCCGGTTCCGGGGCCCGAACGGACGTTGACCGAGGCGGTCGCCGTGGCGGGGGCGGCCCAGGCGGCGCCGGCGGACATCGCCAGCGCGCCCGAGGCGCAGAGCAGACGCTTGAGTAGGGGTGACATGCGGGACTCCTTACGTTCCCTGTGATGCGCCGGAACCCCCGCCCGCCCGCGAGCCGCCCGAAGCGACGCTACAACGCGCCGATGCGCCGCCGAGTTTCACGCGCCGATTGTGGGATTTCGTAGGCAGGCGCGGTCGGAGTATCCGGCGCGATGGAAGAATTCCGCGACCTGCCGCTAAGGGCCTGAGGCCGCCGCTCCCGCGGTCGGGCCGCGCGGCCTCCAGCCGGGAGTGCGCTATTGCTCGGTCTTGACCTGCTGGACCGCGACGAACAGCAGCTCGGCCATCTTGCCGCGGATCGTCTGGTCGGGCTCGGACACGCCGGCGCGGTCGAAGTCGCGCCGCAGCTTACGGAAAACGTCCTCGTCGCCGGCCTCCTCGAAGTCGGCCAGCACGACCGCCTTGGCGTAGGCGTCGGCGGCGTCGCCGGTCTTGCCGAGCTTCCCCGCCGCCCAGAGGCCGAGCAGCTTGTTCCGCCGCGCATAGGCGTAGAACCGGATCGCTTCGTCATGGGCGAACATCGCCTCGAACGCCTGCTCGCGTTGGTCGAAGGTAGTCATCACACGTCCTTTTTGGCGGTCACGCCGCCACGCATCGCTCCATCCGTGCGACTACACCGCGCAATTGTGGCGAAGACAACGCGACCTTCGCATTCTCCCGTCATTCGTTCGTCTTGGCAGAGCGAGCGCCCGGCCTTACATTCGGCCAAGCGTCGCTGGCCCATGGCTCCGCCGCCGCGACCGACGCGAAAGGCCCGCAATGAACCCGAACTTCCGGAACTTCGCCCTCTGGGTGATCATCGTTCTGCTGCTGCTTGCGCTGTTCACTCTGTTCCAGAACCCCGGGCAGCGGGCGCAGACGAACGACATCTCGTTCAGCCAGCTCCTGACCGAGGTCGACAACGGCCGCGTGCGCGGCGTGACGATCGAGGGGCCGAACATTTCGGGCCAGTACACCGACGGCACGCAGTTCCAGACCTACGCGCCGAACGATCCGTCGCTGGTGCAGAAGCTCTACGCCAAGGGCGTCGCGATCACCGCGCGTCCGCCCGGCGAGAGCATGCCCTGGTTCGTGGCGCTGCTGCTGCAGTGGCTGCCGTTCATCGCGCTGATCGCCGTCTGGGTGTTCCTGTCGCGCCAGATGCAGGGCGGGGCCGGCAAGGCCATGGGCTTCGGCAAGTCGAAGGCCAAGCTTCTCACCGAGGCGCATGGCCGCGTGACCTTCGAGGACGTGGCCGGCGTCGACGAGGCCAAGGACGACCTGCAGGAGATCGTGGAGTTCCTGCGCGATCCGCAGAAGTTCCAGCGCCTCGGCGGCCGCATTCCGCGGGGCGTGCTGCTCGTCGGACCTCCCGGCACCGGTAAGACGCTGATCGCGCGCGCCGTCGCCGGCGAGGCGAACGTGCCGTTCTTCACGATCTCGGGCTCCGATTTCGTCGAGATGTTCGTGGGCGTCGGCGCGAGCCGCGTGCGCGACATGTTCGAGCAGGCCAAAAAGAACGCGCCCTGCATCATCTTCATCGACGAGATCGACGCGGTCGGCCGCCATCGCGGCGCTGGCCTCGGCGGCGGCAACGACGAGCGCGAGCAGACGCTGAACCAGCTCCTCGTCGAGATGGACGGCTTCGAGGCGAACGAGGGCATCATCCTCATCGCCGCGACCAACCGTCCGGACGTGCTCGACCCCGCGCTGATGCGTCCAGGCCGCTTCGACCGCCAGGTCGTGGTGGGCAACCCGGACATCATCGGCCGCGAGAAGATCCTGAAGGTCCACGTCCGCAAGGTGCCGCTGGCGCCGGACGTCGACCTCAAGACGGTCGCGCGCGGCACGCCGGGCTTCTCCGGCGCCGACCTGATGAACCTCGTCAACGAGGCGGCGCTGCTCGCCGCACGCCGCTCGAAGCGCATGGTCACCTCGGCCGAGTTCGACTCGGCCAAGGACAAGATCATGATGGGCGCCGAGCGTCGCATGGTCATGACCGACGAGGAGAAGAGGGTCACCGCCTATCACGAGGCCGGCCACGCCATCGTCGCGCTCTACACGCCGGCGAACGATCCGATCCACAAGGCGACGATCATTCCGCGCGGCCGCGCGCTCGGCATGGTCCAGTACCTGCCGGAGAAGGACCAGATCTCGATCTCCTACGAGCAGCTCACCTCGCGCCTCGCGATGGCGATGGGCGGGCGCGTGGCGGAGGAGGTGTTCTTCGGCGACGACAAGGTGACGGCCGGCGCCCAGTCGGACATCCAGATGGCGACCAACATCGCCCGCGGGATGGTGACGCGCTGGGGCTTCTCCAAGGAGCTCGGCACCGTCGCTTATGGCGAGAACCAGGACGAGGTGTTCCTCGGTATGTCGGTCGCGCGCCAGCAGAACGTGTCCGGCACGACGATGCTGAAGATCGACAACGAGATCAAACGCTTCATCGACGAGGGCTACGAGACCGCGCGGCGGATCATCACCGAGCACAAGGACCAGATGGACCAGCTCGCCAAGGCGCTGCTCGAATACGAGACGCTGACGGGCGAGGAGATCAAGGGCCTGCTCGCCGGCAAGCCGCCGGTGCGCGACGCCGCCGACGAACCGCCGGCCCCGCGCGGCTCCGCGGTGCCGACCGCGGGCAAGCCCCGGCCGCGGCCCGACAGCGGGCTGGAGCCGCAGCCGCAGGCGTGAGGCTGACGGACGAACAGATGAGGCCGGGAGCGATCCCGGCCTTTTTCTTTGCGCGGGTTACGCCTCCAACCGCGCCGTAACCATCGCTCACGCTTTTTGAACCCGTCTTGCGCTATCATCGCGCTATGACTGACCATGGGCCATGCGCGGCCATCGCTTCGCGCGCCGGGAGAAACGCTTCATGACGCGCAAGTATTTCGGCACCGACGGCATCCGCGGCCAGGCCAACAAGTTCCCCATCACGCCCGACTTCGCGATGAAGGTCGGCATGGCCGCCGGCATCGCCTTCCGCCGCGGCGACCACCGGCACCGGGTGGTGATCGGCAAAGACACGCGGCTCTCCGGCTACATGATCGAGAGCGCGCTGCAGGCGGGCTTCACCTCGGTCGGGGTCGACGTGCTGCTGCTCGGGCCGATGCCGACGCCGGCGATCGCGCTGCTGACGCGCTCCATGCGCGCCGACCTCGGCGTCATGATCTCGGCCTCGCACAATCCTTTCGCCGACAACGGCATCAAGCTGTTCGCGCCGGACGGCTACAAGCTGTCCGACGAGGACGAGCTGGAGATCGAGGCGCTGCTCGACGCCGACCTCGGACCGAAGCTCGCCTCCTCCGAGACTCTCGGCCGCGCCAAGCGCATCGAGGGCGCGCAGGCGCGCTACATCGAGTTCGCCAAGCGCACGCTGACCCGCAACCTTTCGCTCGAGGGCCTGCGCGTGGTCGTCGACTGCGCCAACGGCGCCGCCTACAAGGTCGCGCCCGAGGCGCTGTGGGAGCTCGGGGCCGAGGTGGTCGCGATCGGCGTGGAGCCGAACGGCATGAACATCAACAAGGACGTGGGCTCGACCGCGCCGAACGCTCTGATCGCCAAGGTGCGCGAGACCCGCGCGGACATCGGCATCGCGCTCGACGGCGACGCAGACCGCGTCATCATCGTCGACGAGAAGGGCCATGTGGTCGACGGCGACCAGCTCATGGCGGTGGTGGCGCAGTCCTGGGCGGAGGAGGGGCGGCTGTCCGCGCCGGGCCTCGTCTCGACCATCATGTCCAATCTCGGGCTCGAGCGCTATCTCGCCTCGCTCGGCCTGACGCTCGAGCGCACGCCGGTCGGCGACCGCTACGTGGTCGAGCGCATGCGCGCGCAAGGGTACAATCTCGGCGGCGAACCCTCGGGCCACATCGTGCTGTCGGACTACGCCACCACCGGCGACGGGCTCGTCGCAGCGCTTCAGCTCCTCGCCGTGGTGCAGAAGGCCGACCGCCCGGTGTCGGAGATCTGCCACCGCTTCGAGCCGCTGCCGCAGATCATGAAGAATGTGCGCTACAAGTCGGGCCGCCCGCTCGACGATGACGCCGTGCGCGCCGCGATCGCGGCTGCGACTACGCGGCTCGGCCATGACGGCCGCCTCGTCATCCGCCCGTCCGGCACCGAGCCGGTGATCCGCGTCATGGCGGAGGGAGACGACCGCGACCTCGTCGCCGACGTGGTCGACGGCGTGGTCGACGTCATCACCAAGGCCGCCGCCTGACACGACCGCGAAGGCCTATCGCAGTCCGGGCGACTCTGCTCGGGCTGTGGCCTCAGCCCTCCCAGTCCCTCATCCCCATCGGCCGCATGCGCCACATGGCGCGCAGCTAAGCCAGCCCATTTTGTCGACCGCTGACTTCATCCGCGCCGCGCCGCTGCGTGCGCAGTGTGTCCCTAATACGCCAGTGCATCGGGGCAGAAGCGACGCTTACGGTTAAAGGTTAAGGTTAAGCGCTCTTTAACGAATACACGCCAAAGTCAGCCTCATTACAGACAAGCGTTCGCCTTGGTTCGCGAGGCGGTCGCCCAATCGGGGACATGGCGGTATGGCCAGACTTTCGACCTACGCGCTTGCGGGCGCGCTCCTTGTTGCGCTCGCGCCGGTCGCGGGTCATGCGGCCGATCTGCCGGAGCCTCCGCTGCTGGAGCCGGTCCCGGAGCCTGTCGAGTTCGGCTCGGCGTGGTATCTGCGCGGCGACGTCGGCTACAAGGTCTATCGCGACCCGGACACCCGCTTCCACGGCACGAAGTTCAAGGAAGAGGACCTGAACGACACCGCGGTCATCGGCGGCGGCGTCGGCTACAAGTTCAACGAGTGGTTCCGCGCCGACGTGACGCTGGACTACGAGTTCAAGTCCAAGTTCGACGGCAAGCTGGACTGCTTCGGCTGTACGACCGCCGGGCTCTACAGCGACGAGCGCGCCAAGATCTCCGCGCTCACCCCGCTGGTGAACGTCTACGCCGATCTCGGCACCTGGTATGGCATCACGCCGTACGTCGGCGCGGGCATCGGCGCCTCGTACATCATGGTCGACAACTACCGCTACACCAATCCGAACGGCACCGGCGGCAAGATCAAGGGTGACAACAACTGGGACTTCTCCTGGGCGCTCATGGCCGGCATCGGCTACAACGTCTCGGAGAACTTGGTCGTCGACGCCGGCTACCGCTACCTGAACCTCGGCGACGGCAAGACCAAGAAGTTCGGCGGCGTCAACGACAAGCCGGTCAAGTTCAAGGACCTCGAGGCCCACGAGTTCCGCGTCGGCGTGCGCTACATGATCGACTGACGAGCCCTTCGGCTCATCTTTGTGAGAACTGCGATGGCGGGGTCGTGAGGCCCCGCCATCGGCGTTTACGGCCCGGGAAGCACGTCCTGCAAGGGCCGCGAAATTAGCTTGACCGCCGCAGGCGTCGATCCTAATGCTCGCGGCGGGCCACCCCTCCCCAACGAGGGGCTGACCATCTGGAAGGATGGACCATGACGATTGCAGCTCCCGCGGGCCGCCCCGCCAATCCCAATTTTTCGTCCGGACCCACGACCAAGCGCCCCGGCTGGTCGCTCGACGCGCTGAACGGCGCGGCGCTCGGTCGCTCGCACCGCTCCAAGGCCGGCAAGGCCAAGCTCAAGCAGGCGATCGACCTCACCCGCGAGGTTCTCCAGGTTCCGGCGACCCACCGCATCGCCATCGTTCCGGGCTCCGACACGGGAGCCGTGGAGATGGCCATGTGGGCGCTGCTCGGCGCCCGCGGCGTCGAAGTGCTGGCCTGGGAGAGCTTCGGCGCGATCTGGGTGACCGACGCGGTCAAGCAGCTCCGTCTGCCCAACACCAAGGCCTCCGTCGCCGAGTTCGGCAAGCTGCCGGACCTCGCCGCCGTCGATTTCGACAGCGACGTCATCTTCACCTTCAACGGCACCACCTCCGGCGTCCGGGTCCCGAACCACGACTGGATCCCGGCTGACCGCAAGGGCCTGACCATCTGCGACGCGACTTCGGCCGCCTTCGCGATGGAGCTCGACTACGACAAGCTCGATGTCGTCACCTTCTCCTGGCAGAAGGTCATGGGCGGCGAGGCGGCGCACGGCGTCCTGATCATGGGCCCCCGCGCGGTCGAGCGGCTGGAGAGCTTCACGCCGGCCTGGCCGCTGCCGAAGCTGTTCCGTATGACGAAGAACGGCAAGATCGACGAGGGCCTGTTCCAGGGCGAGACGATCAACACCCCGTCCATGCTCTGCGTCGAGGACTACATCGACGCGCTGAACTGGGGCAAATCGGTCGGCGGCCTCAAGGGCCTGATCGCCCGCGCCGACGCCACCGCAAAGGTGGTCTACGACTTCGTCGCGCGCACGCCGTGGCTCGGCGTGCTGGCCGAGGACCGCGCCACCTGGACCAACACCGGCGTCTGCCTGGTCTTCACGGATCCAGCCGTCGCGGCGCTGCCGAAGGCCGAGCAGGCCGAGTTCGCCAAGGCCTTCGTCGCGTTGCTTGAGCGTGAGGGCGTCGCCTTCGACTTCGGCTCCTACCGCGACGCGCCTCCCGGCCTGCGCATCTGGTGCGGCGCGACGGTCGAGGCCTCGGACGTCGCGGCGCTGCTGCCCTGGCTCGAATGGGCCTATGCGCAGCTTACGCCGAAGCTCGCCAAGGCGGCCTGAGCCTTCCCGGCGCGGCAGGCTCGGCCGTTCGCGACGAAAAAAGACGCGTCATGCCCGGCGAAGCCGGGTATCCACGACTTCGGGCGCAAGCCCACTGTCGTCTCAAGTCGTGGATGCCCGCGAAGGCGGGCATGACGACGCGTTTTTCCATCCGAACGTATGAAGCCCAGCCCGGAGCCCACCTCATGTTCACGCCCGAGAACGCTCTCGAACGTTCGCTGATCCGCGCGATCGAGGAGCCGGCGCACCGCGTCGCTTTTCTCAAGGAGTTCCTCGACGCCGAACTGTCCTTCGCGCTGCTCGATCCGGCGGATGGAAAGGGCGGCGGCTATGCGGTGCCCGAAGTGACGCACGAGGACCTGAGCTTCGTGCCGATTTTCACCGCCGACAGCCGCGTCACGGCGATGTTCGGCGAGGAAAGGCTTCTGATCGTCCGGCAGTCGTTCAAGCAGATCGTCAGCCAGATCGAGGACGCGAACTTCGTCCTTAATCCGGGCTCGGACTACGGCCACGAGTTCATGGCGGAAGACGTCGCGGCCATGCTCGAGGGCGACTTCGAACGCGCCAACGAGGGCTTCGACGACGCGCCCGACGTCGGCGACGAGGACGCCGGAGAGCTCCCGACGCTGGTCGGGCGTCCCGACCCGATGCCGACCCATCTCACCGCGCCGCTCGCCGCGCTGTTCGCGACGACGCCCGAGGTCACCACGGCGCACATCGCGCAGGCGCTGTTCGCCGACGCCGACGGCGTCAAGCGCCTCGTGATCGGGCTCGGGGTCGAGAGCGATCTCGACGCCGTGCTCGACCGCGTCGAGGAGGTGCTGGAGAACGTCGCCCGCCCGACCGACACGATCGATTTCGTTCCCGTCCCCGGCTCGCCGCTCGACGCCTATTTCGAGCGCGACGTGCAGCCGTTCTATCGGAAAACCTGAGCCGGCCCCGCGAGGGGCGGCGAACACGAAAGACGAGCCTATGGCCCCCCGCGTCCTCATCTCCGACAAGCTGTCCCCGGCCGCGATCCAGATCTTCAAGGACCGCGGCGTCGAGGTCGACTTCCAACCCGATCTCGGCAAGGACAAGGACCGGCTCGCCGCCGTCATCGGAGGCTACGACGGCCTCGCCATCCGCTCGGCCACCAAGGTCACGCCGAAGATCCTCGCCAACGCCGAGCGCCTCAAGGTGATCGGCCGCGCCGGCATCGGCGTCGACAACGTCGACCTGCCGGCCGCGACGGCGAAGGGCGTCATCGTTATGAACACGCCCTTCGGCAACTCGATCACCACCGCCGAACACGCCATCGCGATGATGTTCGCGGTCGCCCGCGAAATTCCCGCGGCGGATGTGTCGACCCAGGCCGGCAAGTGGGAGAAGAACCGCTTCATGGGGGTGGAGATCACCTCCAAGACGCTCGGGATCATCGGCTGCGGCAACATTGGCTCGATCGTCGCCGAGCGCGCGATCGGCCTGAAGATGCGCGTCATCGCCTTCGATCCGTTCCTGTCGCCGGAGCGCGCGCTCGACCTCGGGGTCGAGAAGGTGGAGCTCGATGAGCTGTTCGATCGGGCCGACTTCATCACCCTGCACACGCCGCTGACGGAGAAGACGCGCAACGTCATCGACGCCAAGGCTCTGATGCGGATGAAGAAGGGCGTGCGTATCGTCAACTGCGCCCGCGGCGGCCTGGTGGACGAGAAGGCCCTGCGCGACGCGCTGGACGCCGGCCATGTGGCGGGCGCCGGCTTCGACGTGTTCACGACCGAGCCCGCGACCGAGAACCCGCTGTTCGGCCATCCCGCGGTCGTGTGCACGCCGCATCTCGGCGCCGCGACCTCGGAAGCGCAGGAGAACGTAGCGCTGCAGGTGGCCGAGCAGATGTCCGACTACCTGCTCCGCGGCGCGGTTTCGAACGCGGTGAACTCGCCCTCTATCACCGCCGAGGAGGCGCCCCGGCTGAAGCCGTTCGTGGCGCTCGCCGAGAAGCTCGGCTCCTTCGCGGGGCAACTCACTGAGAGCGGGATCACGGCGATCCGCATCGAGTACGAGGGGCTGGTCGCGGACATGAACACCCGCGCGCTGACCTCGGCGGCCGTCACCGGGCTGCTGAAGCCGCAGCTCGCCGACATCAACATGGTCTCGGCGCCCGTCATCGCGCGCGAGCGCGGCGTCGCAATCGAGGAGGTGCTGCGCGAGGAGGCGGAGACCTACGACAGCGTCATCCGCCTCACCGTCACCGCCGGCGACCTCACCCGGCACGTCGCCGGCACGGTGTTCGCCGACGGCAAGCCGCGCATCATCGACATCAAGGGCATCGAGATCGAGGCCGCCTTCGGGCCGTCGATGCTCTACGTGACCAACGAGGACAAGCCGGGCTACGTCGGCGCGCTCGGCGCGACGCTCGGCGCCGCGGGCGTCAACATCGCGACCTTCAATCTCGGACGCGCCGCGCAGGGCGGCGACGCCATCGCCATCGTCCAGATCGACGGCGAGATCCCGGACGCCGTCGTCGCCCAGGTCCAGTCGCTGGAGCACGTGAAGCAGGCTCGCGCGCTCAGGTTCTGAGCGCGCGAGCTCCGGCTCACGCGGTGCGGTCGACGCCGGCCTTCGGTTCGGCGGGCGCGGCCTCGGCGGATCCCGGCTTCGGGCCGCCGCGCGCCACGCCGACCATCGCCGGCCGCAGCAGGCGGTCGCCGATCACGTAGCCGTCCTGCACCACCTGGACCACGGTGCCGTTCGGCACGCTCGGGTCCGGCGCCTCGAACATCGCCTGGTGGAAGTTCGGGTCGAACGGCTGGCCCTTCGGGTCGAGCTTGGCGACGCCGTGCTTGTCGAGCGTCTTCAGCAGCTCGCGCTCGGTGAGCTCGACGCCCTCGACCAGCGGCTTCGCCGCCTCGCCGGCGGACCCTGAGGATTCGAGCGTGCGCCGCAGATTGTCCGCGACCGACAGCAGGTCGCGCGCGAAGGCGGTCAGCGCGTACTTGCGGGCGTCCTGAACCTCGCGCTCGGTGCGGCGGCGAAGGTTCTCCATCTCGGCGTGGCTGCGCAGGAAACGGTCGCGCAGGTCCGCGACCGCGGCCTCGAGCTCGGCGGTCCGGTCGGCCGGCGCGGCCGGTTCGGTCACCTCGGGCTCGACCGTGCCGTCCGCGCGCTGCTCGTCGGTCGCGGCGGCGGCGTTCGTCGGGGCCTCGTCGGCGGTTTCGGTCTCGGGGGTGCGGGGCGAAGTCGGGTCCGGCATCGCGCGCCTCTTGCAAGTCGTTCACGGGAAGGGGAAGCGAGCCCGATATCAGGCGGCCGGCGCCGAAAATCAAGCTCCGCCGCGCCCGAGCGCCGTCAGTCGATCCGCACCTCGGCCGAGGCGGTCGCGCCGGTCGCGTCCGTCACGGTGACGCGGGCGAAGCCGGGTCCGGAGACCGGCCACAGCGTCTCACGCCGTCGTTCGGGCGGCAGCGGGCGTCCGTCCACCAGCCAGCGGAACGGCGCCACGCCGCCGGCCGCCTTCAGCGCCAGCTCGGCGCCGCCGTCGAGCTCGACCCGCGCGCCGTCCGGCGGATAGGCGACCACGAGCGGCGAGCGGCCGGGCTCCGCCTCCGGAAGGCTCCCGAAGGGTCGGAAGCGGCGCAGCGGCGCGGGCAGGTCTGCGGCGGCGACGGTCGTCTCCGCCGGGGCGGGGCCGAGCGGCGCGATCCCGCCGCCGAGCCGGGCGAAGGCGTCGAACAGGATCGGCGCGGCGGCGTCGCGCCCGACGAGGCCCGCGCTCGAGGCGCCGTCGGGCCGTCCGACCCAGACCGCGACCACGCGGCGGCCGTCGAAGCCGACCGCCCAGGCGTCGCGGTAGCCGTAGGAGGTGCCGGTCTTGAAGGCGATGCGCCCGCCGAGCGCGGCTTCCGGCGGCGGGCTCTTCAGCAGCGCCAGCGCGACCTGGGCCGCGGCGACCGGATCGACGAGGCGTCGCCCGGCCGCGCCCGGCTCCGCGAGACGCGCCGGGTCGTCGGTCAGCGGCACGGTTGCGCCGCCGCGGGCGAGCCCGGCGTAGAGCGTGGCGAGGTCGACGAGCCGCACACCGACGCCGCCGAGCGCGACCGCAAGGCCGGGCGCCTCGGTCCCCGGCAGCGAGACCTCGGCGCCGGCCGCGCGCAGCCGCGCGACGAAGCGCTGCGGCCCGACCGCCTCCATCAGCGCCACCGCCGGAATGTTCAGCGACAGCGCCAGCGCCTGCGCGCAGCTCACCGTGCCGTGGAAGCCCTCGTCGAAGTTGCGCGGCGCGTAGGAGCCGAAGCGGGCGGGGCGGTCCTCTATCAGCGTCGCCGGCGCCGCGATCCCGTTCTCGAAGGCGAGCGCGTAGATGAAGGGCTTCAGCGCCGAGCCCGGCGAGCGCACCGTGCGGGTCTGGTCGAGCCCGCCGGCCCGGCTTGCGTCGAAATAGTCCGCCGCCCCGACGCTCGCCTCGATCGCGCCGGTGGCGTGGTCGGCGACGAGGATGGCGGCGGACAGGCCGGGGCCGAGGGCGCGCGCCCGGTCGCGCGCCAGCTCCTCCAGCGCGTGCTGGGCGTCGCGGCGGAGGGTGAGCCCAACGACGCCGCCGGGCCCGGCGCGGCGCGCGGCGGCCTCCGCGGCATGGGCCGCGAGGTTCGGGAACGCCCGCCGCCCGGACGGCGTCGTCTCCTCCAGGGCGTGGGCGGCCTCCGCCGCGGTGATCGCGCCGGCCTCGGCTAGCCGGTCGAGCACGCGGTCCCGCGCGCGGCGGGCGGCGGCGGCGTCGCGGTCCGGCCGACGCGCCTCGGGCGCCTGCGGGATCGCGATCAGCAGCGCGGCTTCCGCGATCGAGAGCCGGGCGGGCTCCTTGCCGAAATAGGCGAGGCTCGCCGCGCGCACGCCCTCGAGATTGCCGCCATAGGGCGCGAGCCGGAGATAGAGGTCGAGCACGCCGTTCTTGCCGACGGCCCGTTCGAGCGCGAGCGCGGTCGCGGCCTCGTCGAGCTTGCGGCGCAGCGTCCGCGCTCGGTCCGGGTTCAGCAGGCGAACCACCTGCATGGTCAGCGTTGAGCCCCCCGAGACGATGCCGCCATGCTTGAACGCCTGCGCCGCGGCGCGGGCGGCGGCGAGCGGATCGACGCCGGGGTGCCGGAAGAAGCGCTTGTCCTCGTAGGCCGTCAGCAGCCGCACGAAGCGCGGGTCGACCGCCTCGCGCGCGACCGGCAGCCGCCAGGCGCCGTCCGTCGCCGTGAACGGGCGCAGCAGCCGTCCGTCACGGTCGACCACGAGCGTCGACAGCGTCTCGGCGCGGCCGGGGGAGGGGGCGGCGTAGCCTCCGAGCGCGACCGCCGCCGCCCCGCCGCCGACGAGGGCCGCGAGCAGGCAGCCCGCGGCGAGGCGGGCAGGGCGCCCGTAGGCGCTCACCTCGCCGTCACCTCGATCCGGCCCGCGCCGGTGCGGGCGAAGCGCTCGGGCCGGTACATGTCCTCGACGACGGCCGCGGGCTGCGCGAACTGCCCCGGCGTCACCGCGCGGACCACATAGGCCGCGGAGTAGACCGCGTCGCCGCCGGCCTCGCGCTCGAAGGCCGCGACGAAGCGGTCGTCGAGGAACTCCGAATGCGCCGCGGACGGCTCCTCGCCGAGGAAACCGAGCGCCGGCAGCTTCGCGCTGGAGACGAGCTCGGGATTGTCGATCTCGAATCCCGCGGGTAGCCGGTCGACCACGAGCACGCGGCCGGGCCTCGGCTCGGGCTCCGTCACCCGCAGCACGACCACGAGGCGCGTGTTCTGAGCGACCTTCGACGGGTCCACCTCGACGCCCGCGGTCGTATAGTAGCGTCGCTCGAGGTGGAAATCCCGCTCCGCAGGCGGTTCTGGCGAGGCCGGTGCGCCGCGCACGGTGACGACGGCCTCAAGCGGCGTCTGGCCGGCGTTGACGATGCGCGACGGCCCGGCGGCGAGCCGCTCCGGCGGATAGGTCTCAGTGAGCGCCCCGGTCCGCGCCGCGCCGTCGACGGTGAGCGAAAGGTCGGCGCTCTGCGCCCGCAGGCCCCGCGCCGCGAGCAGCAGCCAGGCGTTCTCCTGCGTGGACAGGTAGGAGCGCTGGGCGCGCGCCTCGCCGATGCGGCGGAGGGCGAGCGGCGTGACCTCGGCGCCCGCCCGCGCCTCCGAGGCGAGGGCGACGACGCCGGCCTGATCGCGCAGGCCGGAGCCGAAATCGGTCCGGGCCTGGTCGTCGTCGAGCGCGGTCTCGGCGGCGGCGAAGGCCTTCTCGGCGCGTGTCCGGTCGCCGATCTGCGCCAGCGCCGCGCCGATCTGCGCCCGCGCCAGCGGGCTCGCGAACTCGCCGATCTTCACGTCGGCGAGGTAGCGCAGCTCGCCCACCAGCGCGCGGCCGGAACGGGCGAGCACGTAATGGGCGTAGGCGACGTCGGACTCCGTGGAATCCTGCCTGAGGCCGATCGTGTTGCGCAGGTTGTCGAGTGCGAGCTCGAGCGCCTTCGCCGGCACGTCGGCCTTCGCGGTCCGGGCGCGGGCGAGCACGTCGGTGACATAGGCGTCGAGCCAGAGGTCGCCGCCGCCCGCGGACCACAGTCCGAACGAGCCGTTTCCGTCCTGGCGCGACAGCACGCGGGCGACGATGTCGCCGATCCGCTGCTTCACCTCCTCGGGCGATGCGCCCGCCGTCCGCGACGACAGCCCGAGCTCGTCGCCGTAGATCAGCGCGACCAGCCGGCTCGAAAGCTGCTCGGAGCAGGCGTAGGGGTAGCCGTCGAGCGCGAGCTTGAAGGTCGCGGCGTCGAGCGCGCCGGGCCGCCCGACCGAAAGCGCGACCGAGCCCGTGCCGGGCACGATGTCGGCCAGCATGTCGTTCGAGACGGTGACGCCCGCGCCCTTGGCGAGCGCGACGACGCTGCGGCGGGAGATCGGCGCGGTCGCGGGTTTCACGTTGAGCGCGAACGCCTGGAGGTAGCTGCGGCCATCCGGGCCGCTCAACGCCACGTCGATGCGCGCGGGGCCGACGCCTTTTGCGGTCAGCGGGATCTCGACCGCCGTCCGCGCCTTGGCCGCGAGCGTGACCGCCTTCGGCGCGGCGCCCGCGGTCAGCGGCCCGGAGACGGCGACCGTCAGCTTATGCTCTCCGGCGGGGCCTGCGACGTTGTCGAGGTCGAGCCTGAGCCGCGCCCGGTCGCCGTCGGCGAGGAAGCGCGGCAGCGCCGCCTGCACCACCACGGGATCGGCGACGACCACGTCCTTCGCGGCGTTGCCGAGCTTCGTCCGGCTCCAGGCGACGGCCATCAGCTTCACCGTGCCGTTGAACGCCGGAAGCTCGAAGGCGACGTTCGCGACCCCGTCGGGGCCGGCGGGCACGAGGCCGGAGAACAGCGCGAGCGGGGCCTGCGTCGGCGTGTCCTGCAGTCCGCCGGCGCCGGCGCCGTCGCCGCCGGAGCGGATGCGCCCGGCCTTGGCGCCCATGCCGTCGATGAGCTGGCCGTAGAGGTCGCGGATTTCGCTTGCGAGGCGGCGCTGGCCGAACACGGTCCTGTCGGGCGCCGGTGGCTTGTAGCCGGTGAGGTTGAGGATGCCGACGTCGACGGCGGCGACCGTGACATAGGCCTGCTCGCCGCTCGCGAGCCCCGAGAGCTTCACCGGGACGGCGAAGGGCTTCCGCGGCTCGCCGGCGTCGGGGACGTCGAGGCTGACGCCGATGGTGCGGTCGCGGGCGTCGACGGCCGCATGCGCGACGCCGATGGCGCGGCCCGGCATGCGGCTCGCCTTGGCGTCGAGCGCGCGGTGCACGAAGGCGACGACATAGGCGCCGGGCCGCCAGGCTTCCGTGACCTCAAAGCCGACCGAGGCGCCCTTGTCGGAGACGTCGAGCGTCTTCTGCGCGATCACGCCCGCGCCCACCACCAGCAGGGTCGCCCGTCCCGCGAATCGGGAGGACAGCGTCGCGGTCGCGGTCTCGCCCGGCGCGTAGGCCGCCTTGTCGAGCGCGACGTCGAGCATGTCGGGCGTGTCGGTGGACGCCGCGGCGTAGAAGCCGGCGTCGAAGGTCACGCTCGTCGCCGGCCCCTGCGGATCGGCGGAGGAAACCTCGAGCCGGTAGCGGCCGTAGCTTACCTTGGCGTCGATGCGCGCGGGCCGGTCGGCCGCCACGTCGATCGCGCCATCGGCGATCCGGCGGGTGCGGGTGACGGTCTCGAAGTTCCAGCGCCCGTTGGTCGCGTACCACTGGTACGAGGTCTCGAGCTGCACGAGCTGCCACGTCAGGCCCTTTGCGGCGAGCGATGCGCCCTCGGGCGAGGCGACCTTCACGTCGAAGCGGGCGTTCTCGCCGTCGCCGACGCGGGACGCGAACAGCGGCTTGACGCCGATGCGGTCGCCCTTCGGCGCGATCGGCAGGACCACCGTGCGCTCGAGCGTCCGGCCGGAGGGCTCCGCGAGCCGGAGCGCGACCTCGGCTTCGAGCGGCCGGGTCGTCTCGGGCAGCGTCGGCTCGGCGACGACGACGGACGCCTTGCCGGCCGCGTCGGTGCGGCCCGGCGCGTCGATCGGCGTGCGGGTCGGCGCGACCGTCTCGTCGGACAGGCCGAAACGGTAGCCTTCGAAGCCCGGCGGGGTCGCGTCGCTCGCCCGCACCGTCAGGTCGCCCTCGATCGCGAGGTCGGCGGCCGGCGCCCCGTAGAGCCAGCGCCCGTCGATCGCCACGGTCGCGCCGCGGGCGCCGAGCGCCTTGGCGTCGGTCGAGAGCTTCAGGTCGAGCCGTTCGGGCACGTAGTCCGCGACGAGGAAGGTGGTCGAGCCGACCGGCGCGGCCTTCGCGTCGGCGTAGGCGTCGACGCGCCACGTGCCGCCCATGGCCTGGTCGACGAGAAGGATGTCGAAGGTCCGCCCGCCGGCGGCGGCGTCCGCGAGCACGGCGCGGCGGTCCTCGACGCCGTCCGGCCGGCTGACGACGAGGGTCAGCGGCAGGCCGTCGACGGCCGCTCCCTTGTCGTCGCGCAGCAGCGCGGTGACGTGGACCGTCTCCTTGGAGCGGTAGACGCCGCGTTCGGCGAACACCTGCGCGTCGAGCGGGCCGGGCGCGGCGCGGCCGCCGACGCCGCGGTCGGAGAGGTCGAAGCCCGGCTTGGTGAGGTCGAGGAAGCCGTAGTCGCCGCCCTTCGCCGCCACCAGCACGGCGGGCGCAGAGCCGCCGGAGCCGCGGGTGAGCCCGGCCTCGAAGGTCACGAAGCCGTCCGCGTCGGTGGTGCGGGTGGCGAGCACCTCGTTGTCGCGCGCCACGAGCTTGAGCTCGACGCCGGCGAGCGGCCCGGCGGAGGCGAGCGAACGGGCGAAGGCCTTGACGCCGTCGGTTCCCGACACCGCGGTCAGGCCGAGGTCCGACACCACGAACCACTGGGTGGCGCGGGCGTCCCAGGGTTCGGGATCGACCGCGCCCTTGGGGCTCGCGACCATGACGTAGACGCCGGGCTTCAGGTCCGGCGCCGCTTCCGAGACGGGGAAGGCGGTGACGACGTCCGCGTTCTGCTTCCGCTCCACCGCGAGTTCGCCGGAATAGACCAGTGAGGCCGTGTCGCTCCTCAGCTTGTCGACCGCCTCGCCGTCGAGCTGGCGCTGGAAGTCGCCGGACACGACCGAGGGCGCGAGGTTGCGGTCGCCGACGCGGAACAGCTCGACCTCGACCGCGTCCACATTGACCGAGACGATCGGCAGCCCCTGCTGGCCGGTCGAGGGCAGCACGTAGTTGCGCCCGGTGAAGCGCGCGGCGGGCGCGCGGTCGCGGACATAGATGCGGAAGTCCTTGGAGGCCGGCAGCGTCTCGTCGACCTCGGACGGCAGGCCCTGCCGCACGGTCAGTTCGTAGGTCTCGCCGTGCTTGAGGCCGTCGACGCAGATCTGCGTGTCGTCGGCGGTGACGGCTGGCGATTCGACGCCCTTCAGCGCGACGTAGGGCGCGAAGTCGATCCGGCCCTGCGCCAGCTTCTCAGAGAACTGAACGCAGGCGCGCGGGGATGCCGCCTCGGCGTCGACGGAATAGTCCAGCGCGCGGAAGCCGTGCTCGGCGCGCAGCCTGTCGTAGGCCGCCTGCACCTCGGCGCTCGGCTGATCCCTGAGGCTCGCCTTGTAGGCGTCGAGCGCCGGACGGAACTCCTCGCGGAAGATGAAGGCGTTGGCGAGCACCGCAAGCGCGCGGGCGCGGGTCTTGGCGTCGCCCGCGAGCTCGTAGGCGCGCCAGGCGGCGCCGGCGGACTGCTCCTTCAGGGTCTCGCGTTCGGAATAGTCGTCGGTCTGCACGCGCGACAGCGCGATCGACAGGTTGCGCCACGCCTGCTCGTTGTTCGGGTCCTTGCCGGCGGCGAGCGCCATGCTGACCGCCGCGTCGCGCCACTGGCCGGCGCGGACCTGCGCGACGCCCTGCTTGATCAGCTCGGCGGCGGGCCGCGCGTCGGACGCCGCCTCGCGCGCCAGCCGGGCGGCAAGCTTCAGCGCGCTGTCGCGGGCGTCCTTGTTCTGGAACCCGTCGGTCGCGGCGAGGACCGGAGCGGAGAAACCGGCCGCCGTCGCGGCGACCGCCGCAGCCGTCAGCCCGACGAAGCCGAGCGTCCTGAACATCCGCAGCATGACCGCGCCCTCCCCAGAGCGGACGCCGCGTGCAGGACGGGCGTCGTTGGGAGCCACGATAGCGCCGGCGGGCCGGCCGCGAAATGGCGCTTCCGGTTTACGAGACCCTAACGCTGCGTGGCCTAGCCTGCGGCCCTCATCCGGGCGTCCTCGCGCCCGTTTCAGGGAATCGCTTGGGCCATGGCCAGTCTCGACGCGGCCGGGGTCGCCGGCCGCCGGCGTCCCGCCGTCGCTCTCACCGACCGCGCCGAAGCGGCGGCGACGCTCGTCCTGTGGGGCGCGGTCGCGGCCGTTCTGGCGTGGCGCGGCTTCGCCGGATCGCTTGACGCGCTTTCGAGCGACGACGCCATGCGGCTCGTCGAGGTGCGGGACTTTCTGGCCGGGCAGGGCTGGTTCGACCTGATGCAGCGGCGGCTCGATCCGCCAGACGGCGTGCTGATGCATTGGTCGCGGCTGATCGACCTTCCGATCGCGGCGCTGCTGTGGACGTTCGAGCGGCTGCTCTCGCCGGAGGCGGCGTTGAAGGCGACGCTGACGGTCTGGCCGCTGCTGCCGCTGGCCGTCGCCCTGATCGGCGCCTCGGCCGCGGGTCGCTCGCTCGGAGGGCCCGGAGCCGGGCTCGCGGCAGCGCTGCTGTTCGCGCTGTCGCCCGGCGCCATGGGCGCGTTCCAGCCCGGCGCGATCGATCATCACGGGCCCCAGATCGCGCTCGCGATGGCGCTGCTCGCCTGCGTGCTGCGGCTCGACCGTTCGGACCGCGCGGCGGTCGGCGGCGGGCTCGCGGCCGCGGCCATGCTCGCGATCGGGCTCGAGACGCTGCCGGCGCTGGCGTCGCTCGCGGCGATCGTCGCGCTGCGTTTCGCGATCCAGGGCCGGGCGCTGGCGCGCGGCGCGGCGCTGTTCGGGGCGAGCTTCGCGCTGTTCACCGCTGCCGCCTTCGTCGCGACCACGCCTCCGGCGCGCTGGCTCGTACCGGCCTGCGACGCGCTTGCGAGCGGCCATCTCGTCGCCGCGGCGCTCGGCGGCGGCGGGCTCGCGCTCGCGACCCGCGCCCGCGGCGACGGCGTGTTGGCGCGGCTCGCGGCGCTCGCGCTCGTCGGCGCGGTGGTCGTCATCGGCATCGCGCTCGTCGCCTCAGCCTGCCTCGGCGATCCCTACGCCGCTCTTCCGGAACGCCTCAAGATCGAATGGCTCGACCGCATTCGGGAGGCGCAGGGGGCCTTCACGCTGTGGGCGGACGATCCGGAAACCTCGGTCGTGATCGCGGTGTCCGCCCTGTTCGGGCTCGCGGCGGCGGCGGCGCTCTGCGCGACCAGCCGCGGCGACGATCGCTGGCGGGCCTGGACGGCGGCGGCCGCGGTCGCCGTCGCCTGTCTGGTCGCGGCCTGGCAGATCCGCGGCGTCACGCTGGCACTCGCCTTCGCGGCGCCGGTCCTGGGCGCCGCGGCCGTGCGCTTCGCCCGGAACGGCGAGCCCCTCGCGGCGCGGGCCGCGCTCGCCTTGATCGCGCTCAATCCGGTGACGGCGGGCGTCGCGGGGCTCGGCCTCGCCCACGCGGCGAGCCTCAAGGGAACGCCGGCGTCGGTCGCGCCGCTCGCCGCCTGCCCGCGCTCGGACTACGCGGCGCTGGCGCGGCTCGCGCCGGGGCTCGCGCTCAACAATTCCGACGCCGGGCCGTTCGTGCTGGCCTTCACGCCGCACGCGGTGGTCGCCGCGCCCTACCATCGCGGCGTGGACGGCCTGACGGCCCAGGTCGACGCGCTGACCGGCAGCGCCGAGGAGGCGCGCGCCGTCGCGCTGTCGCGCCGGGCCGCCTATGTGGTGATATGTCCCGGCCAGGGCGATGTCGCCGGCTTCGCCGCACGCTATCCCGACGGCTTCGCAGCGGCTTTGCTTGCCGGCGAGACGCCGGCGTGGCTCCGCCCGGTCGATCTTGGGCCGGACGCGCGGCTCAGAGCCTACCGCGTCGCGCCCTGAGCCGGCCCCGGGTCGAAGGCTTAAAGCGTCTTGAGCTCGCGTCCGCCCCGGCGGCCGCGGGCTTTTCTCTGCGCTCGCGACGTCAGGCGCCGAAGATCGACCAGCCGGTGCGCTTCACCAGCATCTCCAGCGCGAGGCGGCCGAGATGGGAGTTGCCGGCGGCGTCGAGGCCTGGCGACCACACCGCGATCGAGGCCTTGCCCGGCGCGACCGCGACGATGCCGCCGCCGACCCCGCTCTTGCCCGGCAGGCCGACGCGGTAGGCGAAGTCCCCCGAGCCGTCGTAGTGGCCGCAGGTCAGCATGAGGGCGTTGATGCGCCGGGCGCGCTCAGGGGGGACGACCGAGCGCCCCGTGGTGGGCTGGACGCCGGAATGGGCGAGGAAACGCGCCGCCATTGCGAGCTGCCGGCACGACATGGCGATAGCGCAGTGGTGGTAGTAGACGCCGAGCGTGAACTCGACCGGGTTCTCAATCACCCCGAACGACTTCATGTAGTTGGCGAGCGCCGCGTTGCGGAAGCCGGTGCGCTGCTCGGAGGCCGCGACCGCCTCGTCGATCGAGATGGCGTCGTCGTCGGCGAGGAAGCGCATGAAGCGCAGGATCTCGCCCAGCGCCTCGCGCGGCTTGTGGCCGGAGAGGATGACGTCGGTGACGGCGATCGCGCCGGCGTTGATGAAGGGGTTGCGGGGGACGCCCTGTTCGCGCTCCAGCTGGACGATCGAGTTGAACGGGCTGCCCGAGGGCTCGCGTCCGACCCGCTTCCACAGCCTGTCGCCGACCTTGCCGAGCGCGAGCGTCAGAGTGAACGCCTTCGAGACGCTCTGGATCGAGAACGGCGCGTCGCAGTCGCCGGCCGCGCTGACGGCGCCGTCGGCGTCGATCACGGCGATGCCGAACTGGTCTGGGCTGACGCGCGCGAGTTCGGGGATGTAGCGCGCGACGTCGCCGCGGTCGGGCCGCCGCAGC
Source organism: Methylopila turkensis (assembly GCF_027922325.1). Classification (GTDB taxonomy): domain Bacteria; phylum Pseudomonadota; class Alphaproteobacteria; order Rhizobiales; family Methylopilaceae; genus Methylopila; species Methylopila turkensis. Next base: position 303,294 of record NZ_BSFL01000002.1, on the reverse strand, counting down.
ATCTCGCCGGCGATGTCCTGAACGATCTGATCGAGGTCGGGGCGCGTGGTCATGGGCGACGACTTATCTCCGATTCCTGGCGTCGGCGCGCGGGTTCTTGCGGGGGCGGCCGATGCGCCGGTTCAGCCCGCGCCGACCCCGACCGACCGCATCTCGATCAGGCCGGCCTCGATCGCGACCCAGACCAGATTGGCGTCGGTCCGGGCGTTGAGCTTCGCCTTGATGCCGGAATGGTAGTTCTGGATCGTCTTCTGGCTGAGCGAGAGCGCGTCGGCGATCTCGTCGGTGGTCCGGCCCGAGGCGATGAGCTGCAGTATCTCGACCTCGCGCGGCCCGAGCGCGTCGAGCGGGGAACGCCGGCCGGACAGCCGCTCGACCGCGATCTCGCGGGCGATGTCGTCGCTCACCGCCTTGCGGCCTTCGGCGATCGCGCCCATCGCGGCGATCAGCGCCTCGGGCGGGCTGCTCTTGGTGACGTAGCCGGAGGCGCCAGCCTCGAACGCCTTCAGGGCGTGGGACAGGCCCTCGTGCATCGTGAACACGAGGATGCGGGCGTTGCGGTCGACCGCCTTGATCAGGCGGATGGCCTCGAGCCCGCTGGAGCCCGGCATGCTGAGGTCAATGATCACGATGTCGGTCGGCGCGCGGCGGTAGGCGAGATAGGCAGCGGAGGTGCTGTCGGCCTCGGCCGCGACGCGGTAGCCCGGCTGCAGCTCGATCAGCTTGCGGTAGCCGGCGCGCACGACGGGATGGTCGTCGACCAGCAGGATGGTCAGGCCCTGCATCGGTCAGGCGGCCTCGCGCGCGGCGGCGCGGGCGTCGGTCCGCTCCGCGAGCGGTATCCGCGCCGAGATACGCACGCCGCGTCCGGTCGGCTCCGCCGTGAACGCGCCGCCGAGCGCGTCGACCCGTTCTCGGATGCCGAGCAGGCCGTGCCCGGCGCCGGATTCGAGGCCCTGCGCGTCCCCGCCGCCGTCGTCCTCGACCGTGACGGTGACCGCCGCGGCGGCCTCCTCCGGCCGCGCGACGGCGATCCGCACCTCCTGCGGGGCGCCGTGCCGCGCGGCGTTGGTCAGTCCCTCCTGCGCGACGCGGTAGATCGTGAGCGCCGTCTGGGGCGGGACGTCGTCGAGGTCGCCGGAGACATCCAGCCGGAAGGTCGGCCGGCGGGCGGCCGTCGCGGTGCGGGCGTTCCACGTCGCCACGAGCTGTTCGAGGCTCTGCTCCAGCCCGATCTCGTCGAGCTCCGGCGGCCGCAGCCGGGCGAGAGCGCTCCGGAGCGTCATCGCCATGCCCTCGCTGATCGCGCCGATCTCGCGCGCGCTGCCGGCGATGTCCGGCCGGTCCTTCGCGCTCGCGCCGGCCACCGCCGCGGCGAGCGCGCGCGTGGCCGTAAGGCACTGGCCGAACTCGTCGTGAAGATCGCGCGCCAGCGCCCGGCGCTCCTCCTCCTGCACCTGGAACAGCCGGCGGGTGACGGCGGCGCGCTGCGCGGTGGTGCGGGCGAGGCGCTCGGTGAGGTCGTTGAACGCCCGCGCCACATGGGCGAACTCGCGCGCCGCGAAGTCGGGCAGGCGGACCTCGTGGTCGCCGTCCTCCAGCCGCTTCAGGCCGCGGACGATGACGTCAGCCGGACGCAGCGCTTGGCCGATCGCGACGGTCGCGAGCGCGGCGATGGCGATCGCCATGGCGCCGGCGACGCCGAGCACCACGCTGACCTGCCGCCACACCCGCCACGCCACGGCGGCGTCGTCCGCCGAGGCCTCGACCATGCCGACCACGTGGCGGCCGGCCGCGATCGTCTTCCGCACCGGCGGGAGCGCCCCGAACAGCGCGTGATGCAGGGCCGCGAACCAGCCCGGCGCCGCGTCGCGCGCGTTCTCCGGCCCGCCGCAGAACCGCGTCGGCGGCTCGCCGGTCCAGGCGAGCGTGACGCAGTAGCCCGGACTGATGATCCGCAGCGTGTCGGCGGTGCGCCATTCGGGGAAGGCGAGCCGGGCGTTGGGGCCCTCGTTTCCGCGGAACATCACCTCGCGCCAGGCGAGGTTCTTGGCTTCACGCTCCACCCGCTCGGCGGTCGCGGCGACCTCGCGGCGGATGACGTCGTGCGATTCCATCATCGTCCATGCGCCCGCTCCGGCGAGGCACAGCGCGACGACCGCGAAGATGCGCAGAACAAGCCCGGTCATGAGCGACATGGGTTCGCGTCCGCCTTTCGTCTCGACGCTCCGGTGTCCGGGACCGCCGCGCCGAATGCAAGGGACCCGATCGAGATCGGGAAGATTTCCCAATCGAACTTGGGAGCCGGTCTCTACGCATCCGCGCGCCGTTCGGGAGTCTCTGCCAATCAGCGGACGGACGCCCGCAAGGGTGAAACCAGAAGAGAGCGCCGCCGGCGCCATTGTCCGCGCAGTCGGAGGACGACCATTTGAACCGCGCCTTTCTTCTCGGCCTCGGCCTGACGGCCGCCGTTGCGGCCTCGCCCGCGCTCGCCAACGACAGCGTCGAGGCGATCGTCAAGGACCCCAAGCAGTGGGGCATCCAGACCGGCGACTACGCCAACACCCGCTACTCCAAGCTCGACCAGATCACGAACAAGAACGTCGACAAGCTCCAGGTGGCCTGGACGTTCTCGACCGGCGTCCTGCGCGGCCATGAGGGCGGCCCGCTCATCGTCGGCGACATGATGTATGTGCACACGCCGTTCCCCAACAACGTGTTCGCGCTCGACCTCAATCAGGAAGGCCGCATCATCTGGAAGTACGAGCCGAAGCAGGACGCCGGCGTCGTGCCGGTGATGTGCTGCGACACGGTTCACCGCGGCGTCGCCTACGCCGACGGCATGATCTTCCTCCAGCAGGCCGACACCACGGTGGTGGCGCTCGACGCCAAGACCGGCAAGAAGATCTGGTCGGTGGTGAACGGCGACCCGAAGAAGGGCGAGTCCAACACCACCACCGTCATGCCCTTCAAGGACAAGCTGCTGGTCGGCATCTCGGGCGGCGAGTTCGGCGTGCGCGGCCACGTCACGGCTTACAACCTGAAGGACGGCAAGCTCGCCTGGCGCGGCTACTCCATGGGTCCGGACGAGGAGATGCTCGTCGATCCGGCGAAGACCACCGAGCACGGCAAGCCGGTCGGCAAGGATTCGTCGCTGAAGACCTGGGAAGGCGACCAGTGGAAGATCGGCGGCGGGACGACCTGGGGCTGGTTCGCTTTCGACCCCAAGCTGAACCTCGTCTACTACGGCTCGGGCAATCCCTCGACCTGGAACCCGAAGCAGCGTCCCGGCGACAACAAGTGGTCGATGACGGTGTGGGCCCGTGACGCGGACACCGGCGTCGCCAAGTGGGTCTACCAGATGACCCCACACGACGAGTGGGACTTCGACGGCGTCAACGAGATGATCCTCACGGATCAGAAGATTGACGGCAAGGACGTCCCGCTTCTCACCCATTTCGACCGCAACGGCTTCGCCTACACGCTGAACCGTGAGACCGGCGAAGTGCTGGTCGCCGAGAAGTACGATCCCGTGGTGAACTGGGCCACCAAGGTCGATCTCGACAAGTCGTCCAAGACCTACGGCCGTCCGCTTGTCGTCGCCAAGTATTCGACCGAGCAGAACGGCGAAGACGTGAACAGCCAGGGCATCTGCCCCGCAGCTCTCGGCACCAAGGACCAGCAGCCGGCGGCCTATTCGCCGAAGACCGAGCTGTTCTACGTGCCGACCAACCACGTCTGCATGGACTACGAGCCGTTCCAGGTGTCCTACACCGCCGGCCAGCCCTATGTGGGCGCGACGCTGTCGATGTACGCCGCGCCGAACAGCCACGGCGGCATGGGCAACTTCATCGCCTGGGACAACGTCAAGGGTAAGATCGTCTGGTCCAACAAGGAGATGTTCTCCGTGTGGTCGGGCGCCCTCGCGACCGCCGGCGACGTCGTGTTCTACGGCACGCTGGAAGGCTACCTGAAGGCGGTCGACGCCAAGTCGGGCAAGGAGCTCTACAAGTTCAAGACCCCGTCCGGCATCATCGGCAACGTCACGACCTATGAGCACAAGGGCCAGCAGTACGTCGCGGTGCTCTCGGGCGTCGGCGGCTGGGCCGGCATCGGCCTCGCGGCCGGCCTGACCGGCGGCAACGAGGGTCTCGGCGCGGTCGGCGGCTACGCGGCTCTGTCGAGCTACACCGCCCTCGGCGGCCAGCTCACGGTGTTCAAGCTTCCGAATTGACGAGGTCTGGGGCTGTCCTACCCGGGCCCCCCGACGAAACTTTCCATAGCGCAGACGCGCCCGGCTATCTCCTCCCTCGGCCGGGCGCAGGACTTATGGACACGGCGGGCTCCTGGCGGCCCGCCGTTTTTTTTATGCGTCGCCCGGAGAGGGCGGGGGCCGTGCGCGCGGACGCGTTTCCCGCTATCACGCCCGTCCGGAGCCGAAGCGGGAGCCGCCCTTGCCTGATCTTGTCGACATGTTCTCCGACACCCAGTCGCGCCCCTCCGCCGGCATGCGCGACGCGATGGCGCGCGCCGAGGTCGGCGACGAGCAGGCGGGCTCCGACCCCGCGACCAACGCGCTCTGCGCCCGCGTCGCCGATCTGCTCGGCATGGAGGACGCGGTGTTCATGCCGTCGGGCACCATGTGCAATCTGGTCGCCATCCTCGTGCAGACGCGGCCGGGAGACGAGATCGTGGTCGACGGGACCTCCCACATCTTCAACACCGAGGCCGCGGGCGCCGCCGCGATCGCGGGGGTCGCGACCCTGCCGCTCGCGACCCGCGACGGCGTGTTCTCGGCCGCGCAGGCCGAGGCCGCGATTAGGCCCGCCGCCCGCACTGCGCCGCGCCCGGCGCTTATCTCGATCGAGAACACGACGGCCTTCTCCGGCGGCTCGATCTGGCCGCTCGGGACCGTCCGGGAGGTGCGCGACGTCGCCCGCCGCCACGGCCTGAAGGCGCACATGGACGGGGCGCGGCTGCTGAACGCGGTCGCGGCGACCGGCATCTCAGCGGCCAACTACGCGGCCGGATTCGACAGCGCCTGGATCGACCTGTCGAAGGGGCTCGGCTGCCCGGTCGGGGCGGTGCTGTGCGGAACGCGCGCGTTCATCGTCGAGGCCTGGCGCTGGAAGTACCGGCTGGGCGGCGCGATGCGCCAGTCCGGCGTGCTCGCCGCCGCCGGGCTCTACGCGCTCGACCATCACGTCGCGCAGCTCAAGGTCGACAACGACAACGCCGCCGCCCTCGACCGCGGTCTGCGGGCGATCGAGGGCGTCAAGTTCGAGGCGGCGACCCAGTCCAACATCCTGCGCTTCACGGTCGAGGGCTTGAACGCGACGGCCGCCGCCTTCGTGGAGGCCTGCGAGCGGCGCGGCGTGCGTTTCCGTGCGACCGGCGCGCACGAGGTCCGCGCCACCACCCATCTCGACGTGGACGCGGCGGGGATCACGCGGGCGATCGACGTCGCCGGCGAGGTCGCGGCGGCGTTCCGGCGCGGGGGCGCAGGGGGTAGTTCTCCGGCGGCCTGACCGGCGCAGGGAGCTCATCCGCGGGTCTCGCCGATCTGCCGCGCGACCCCAGCGAGGGTCTCGCGCAGGCGCGGCGCCGCGTGGTCGATGAAGGCGCGCAGCGTCTCGTTGCGGCGCGGCACGGGATGGAACACGAGGCTGACGGGGGTCGGCTCCGGTTCGAACGCGTCGAGCAGCGTCACCAGCCGCCCGGCGGCGATATGCTCGGCGACTTGGTAGGACAGCGCGCGGCAGACGCCGTGGCCGCGCACGGCGGCGTCGATCGCGGCGCCGGCGGAGTTCAGCGCCATGCGGGGCCGGATCGCGACCGCGAACGTTTTGCGCCGTCGCGGCCCGGGCTCCGCGAAGCGCCACAGCGCGCCGGCGTCGCCTTCCTCCTCGCCCACGCAGGCGTGCTTTTGCAGCTCGATCGGGTTCGCTGGAGCGCCGGCGCGCTCCACATAGGACGGCGCGGCGCAGACGAGCTTGCGGACCTCGCCCAGCCGCGTCGCCACGATCCCGGAATCGGGCAGCGGCGCGAGGCGGACCGCGACGTCCATGCCTTCCTCCACCAGATCGACCATCCGGTTGAGCAGCAGCGCCCGCGCCCGCGCGGCCGGATGCTCGGCGAGAAACGTCTCGATCACCGGCACGACGTGCAGCCGGCCGAACAGCTCCGGCGCGGTCACGCCGATCAGGCCGTCGATCGCGCCGCCGGAGCCGCCCTCCGCCGCGTCGAGCTCCGCCAGCACCCGGCGGTAGACCGCGAGCCGCCGCTCGCCGGCGTCCGTCAGACGCAGGCGGCGGGCGTTGCGGTGGACCAGCCGCTCGCCGAGCCGCTCCTCCAGCATCTGCAGCGCGCGCGTGACCTTGGCGGGCGAGCAGGCGAAGACGCGGGCGGCGCCTGCGAGCGACCCCTGATCCACGGTCGCGACGAACATCACCATGGCGTCGAGCCGGTCCATGATTTCATTTCCTGAAATCGAAGAGTGCGAATTTGGCGTCTTATAGCATGAACCTGCAAGCCATAGCTTCTGGCTCGACAGAGATGATCGAGACAGGAGCGCACATCATGGAGATGCTGCAGAAGAGCTGGGAACGGCGGTCGGTGATGGCCGCGATCGGCCTGGGCGGCCTCGCCGCGGCGGGAGCTACCGCGCCAGCCGGAGCGGCGCCGTCCCCGAGCCCCGTCGCGGCGGACGACGTCCGCCTGCGTTTCGGGACGAAAAAGGTCGGCGACGTCACGGTGTTCTACCGCGAGGCCGGCCGGCCGGACGCGCCCGTGCTGCTGCTGCTGCACGGCTTCCCGACCGCGGGCCACATGTTCCGCGACCTCATCCCGCTGCTGGCCGACCGGTACCGCGTCATCGCGCCGGACCTCGCCGGCTTCGGCAATACGATCGCGCCGCCGCGCGCCTCGTTCGCGTACAGCTTCGACAAGCTGGCCGAGGTGACGGAGGGCTTCGTCGAGGCCATGGGGCTCACCCGCTACGCGCTCTACGTCTTCGACTACGGCGCGCCGACCGGGTTCCGCCTCGCCATGGCGCATCCCGAGCGGGTGACGGCGATCATCAGCCAGAACGGCAACGCCTATGTGGAAGGGTTCAGCAAGGAGTGGGGCCCGTGGGAGGCCTACTGGCGCAACCCCACCCCCGAGAACCGCGAGGCCTGCCGCGCCGCGCTGACCGACGAGGCGATCCGCTTCCAGTGGACCCACGGCGCGCCGGAGGGCCGGGTTGGGCCCGACGGCATGACGCTCGACATGCACTACATGCGCCGCCCGGAGGCGGAGGAGATCCAGCTCGACCTGATCCTGAGCTACCGCACCAATGTCGAGCGCTACCCGGACTTCCAGGCCTACTTCCGCAAGCACCAGCCGCCGCTGCTCGCGGTGTGGGGCAGGAACGACGCCTTCTTCATCCCGCCCGGGGCCGAAGCGTACCGCCGCGACCTGCCGAAGGCCGAAATCCATCTGCTCGACGCCGGCCACTTCGCGCTGGAGACGCACGCGACCGAGATCGCCGCGCGCATCCGCGACTTCCTCCAGCGCCACGGCGTCATCTGAAGGCGGGCGTCGTCGCCGGGGGCGCGCGCGGCGTCCTTCGAGGCGTCCGGCTGGCCGGCCGGGCGCCGGCTCATGCGTCCAAGAACGACGCGAGTCTGTCGCAAAGGACGTCCGTCGCTTCCGCGGCGACGAAATGCCCGCAATTCTCGATCACGACCGCGGCGTGGTTCGGAGCCTGGGGCTCGACGGCTTTCGAGAGCGTGGTCCCAGCGCTGCTGCGGCCCGCGACCGTCATCACCGGCATGGCGAGCGTCCGGGACCGCAATCCGGCCGCGAACGCGGCGTCCTCGGGAAGCGCGCGATAGAGCCCGAAGCCGGCGGTCATCCTGCCGGGCCGGGCGTAGGCTTGCGCGTAAGCGGCGATCTCGGCTTCCGGGATCGCGTCCTTGACGTGAGACCAGGCGCGAATCTGGGCCGCGATGTAGTCTCGCTCGCGCCCTTGGGTCAGCAGTTCCGCGAAGCCTTCGGCCATGTGGAACCCGTAGTGCCAGGCTCCTCCGCGCAGGGCGTCGCCGTTCTCTGTGCCCGGCAGTAGACAGTCGACCAGCACGAGCCGCGAGACGCGGGCCGGCTGCGTCAGCGCGAGCACATAGGCCGCCTTGCCGCCCATGTCGTGGCCGACCACGGCCGCGGCCCCGCCGGCCTCCCGCTCGATCAGCGCCGCGACGTCGGCCGCGATCCGCTCTTTCGCATAGCCGGTCGTCGGGATGCTCGATCCGCCGACGCCGCGCAGATCCGGGGCGATCAGCCTGAAGCGGCCGGCGAGGCGGCGGATGACGCCGGACCAGGCCGCCGACGTCTCGGGCCATCCGTGGAGCAGGACCACGGTCGGTCCCTCGCCCGCCACGACGTAGCGCAGCCGCACGTCGTCGAGATCGAGATATCGGCTCTCGAGGCCCGCCGCATCCGATGGCCCGGGCGCGGCCTGCGCCGCCGCCCGCAGGCCGACCGTCGAGGCGGCGGCGGACCACAGGAGAAGGTCGCGGCGGCGGGGCGTCATCGATCAGGTCTCCGGCGTCAATGGCGCGGATGATTGCGAAGCCGGCCCCGGCGCGATAGTGCGGGGATCGCCATAATCGTCATGACCGAGGAGAATGGATGGACGTCGCGAACTCTCTCCGGGTCTTCGTTCGGACAGTCGAGACGGGCTCGCTCTCGCAGGCCGCCCGTGATCTCGGCCTCGCGCAGCCGGCGGCGAGCAAGCTCCTGCGGAAGATGGAGGAGCATTGCGGGGCGAGCCTGTTCCACCGCTCGCGACGCGGCATGGCCCCCACGGCGGCCGGCCGCCGTCTGCACTCGCTCTGCGGCGACGCTCTGGCGACGATCGACGAAGCGCTCGCGACCGTTAGGGCCGAGGGCGACGAGATTTCCGGAAACGTCCGGATCCACAGCCCCGCCTGCCTCGGCGAGCGTCATCTTCACCGTATCGCGGAGAGTTTCCGCGACCGGCACCGCACGGTCTCGGTCGATCTGATCCTGGGAAACGCCGGCGTCGATCTCGCGGACGAGCGGATCGACCTCGCCTTCGGGCTCAGGCGCGCGACGCAAGCCGACGTCCAGGAGCGCAGGATCGGGATCGCCCGGCGCGTTCTCGTGGCGTCGCCCGACTATCTCGCGCGGAGGGGCGCGCCCGGAACGCCCGCGGAGCTGACAGCCCACGACGTCGCGGTGACCGACGCCTCGCTCTCCGCGGACGGCGGGCTCTCGATGATCGGGCCGAACGGACCCGAGACCGTGACGCTTGATCCGGTTCTGCGCACGAACAGCGTGCAGATCCTGATGGGCGCGGCGCTGTCCGGCCGCGCGATCGCGACCGCTCAGGTGCTGCTGGTGTCGGACGAACTGGCGGACGGCCGGCTCGTCAGGGTCATGCCCGAGCATCGGGTGACGCCCACCGACATCCGCATGTCCTACCTCTCGAAACGGTTCCTGAGGCCAGCGGTGCGCGCCTTCGCCGATTTCGCGGCGCCGCGGATTCTCGCGATCGAAGGCGTCGACAGGGGATAGTATCGGAGCTCGACCGCTATCGGGCCCGTCCGATGTTTCGAGCGCAGCGCGCGCTGGCCGCGCCTGGAGCGGGAAGCCCAAAGTTCGTCACAACGCCGTCCCGAAGGGAAGGCCAGCGCCCAAGGCCGCATGGCCTGTAACCGAAACGTTCTGGAAGGACCCTGCCCGATGAGCGACGCTCGCAACGAAGCCGTCGGCGGTCCGCGCCGCGTCGCGATCGCGGGGCTGGGCGCCGTCGGCCTGCGCGTCGCCGAGGCGCTCGACGAGGGCCTGCCCGGCTGCGCGCTCGCGGCGGTTTCGGCGAACGACCTGACCCGGGCCAGCGCCAGGCTCGGCCGTCTGCGGACGCCGGTCCCGGTCGTGCCGATCGATGAGCTGGAGCCGCTGGCCGACATCGTCGTCGAATGCGCCCCGGCCTCCCTGCTGCCCGCGATCGCCGAGCCGTTCCTGAAGGCCGGCAAGACGGTCGTAGTGCTGAGCTCCGGCGCGCTGCTGGCCAACGAGGCGCTGGTGGAGCTCGCCCGTGCCCATGGCGGCCAGATCGTCGTGCCGACCGGCGCGCTGCTCGGCCTTGACGCCGTGACGGCCGCAGCCGAAGGCGAGATCCGCTCGGTGCGGATGGTCACGCGCAAGCCCGTGAAAGGCCTCGCCGGCGCGCCCTACCTCGTCGAGAACGGCATCGCCATCGACGACATCGCCGAGCCGCTTCGTATCTTCAAGGGCACGCCCCGCGAGGCGGCGGTGGGTTTTCCGGCCAACCTCAACGTCGCGGTCGCGCTCTCGCTCGCCGGCGTCGGCCCCGACAGGACGACGCTTGAGATCTGGGCCGATCCGGCGCTGACCCTCAACACCCACCATGTCGAGGTCGAGGCGGACTCCGCGACGTTCCGCATGACAATCGAGAACGTGCCGACCGACAACCCCAAGACCGGCCGCATCACCGCGCTCTCGGTGATCGCCTATTTGCGCAAGCTCGGCGCGCCGCTCCGGGTCGGCTCGTGATCGATCCCGCATCATCCCGGCTGGGCCGGGGCGTCAGCGCCAGCCGAGCGCCGGGGCGACGTGCCTGAGGATCGCGTCGAGCACATGGACGTTGTAGGCGACGCCGAGCTGGTTCGGCACGGTGAGCAGCAGCGTGTCGGCCTCGGCGATCGCCTCGTCGGCCTTGAGCTCGTCCACAAGCCGGTCCGGCTCCGCCGCGTAGGAGCGGCCGAACACGGCCCGCATGTCGTCGATGATCCCGACCTGGTCGCTGTCCTGCCCGCGGCCGAAATAGGCGCGGTCCTGGTCGTTGACGATCGCGAAGATCGAGCGCGAGACCGAGACGCGCGGCGTGCGTTGATGGCCGGCCGCCGCCCACGCCTCGCGATAGGCCCGGATCTGGCGCGCCTGCTGCACGTGGAACGGCTCGCCGCTCTCATCCTTCTTCAGCGTCGAGCTCTGCAGGTTCATGCCCTGCTTCGCGGCCCAGACCGCGGTCGCGTTCGAGGCCGAGCCCCACCAGACGCGGTCGCGCAAGCCCTCCGAATACGGCTCGATCCTGAGCCGGCCCGGTGGGTTGGGGAACATTGGCCGCGGGTTCGGCTCAGCGAAGCCCTCGCCCTTCAGCACGTCGAGGAACCTCTCGGCGTGGCGCCGGCCCATGTCCGCGTCGCTCTCGCCCTCCGCCGGCGCATAGCCGAAATGGCGCCAGCCCTCGATCACCTGCTCGGGCGAGCCGCGGCTGATGCCGAGCTGCAGCCGCCCGCCGGCGATCAGGTCGGCGGCGCCTGCGTCCTCCGCCATGTAGAGCGGGTTCTCGTAGCGCATGTCGATCACGCCGGTGCCGATCTCGATCCGCTTCGTTTTCGCGCCGACGGCCGCGAGCAGCGGAAAGGGCGAGGCGAGCTGGCGCGCGAAATGGTGGACGCGGAAATAGGCCCCGTCGACGCCGATCTCCTCGGCCGCGACCGCGAGATCGATCGACTGCAGGAGCACGTCGCCGGCCGAGCGCGTCTGCGACTGTGGCGTGGGCGCCCAGTGGCCGAAGGATAGGAATCCGATCTTGAGCAAAGCCGTCACCTCAGGTCCGCGCGGCGCGTCTTGGGCGCCCGCGCCTTATATGGAGGGTCCGCCCGGGGGTCTCACGGGCGTCCGTGCAAGAAACTGCTTTCGAAATTGTCGAACGGCTGCGATCCGCACAGCCCCGTTCAAGTCCGCGGCATGGAATGAATAAGCGCTGGAGATCGGTCGTTCCCCATTTCTCCGGCCCGCCCGCTGCTTCAATGTCGCGGCGGGTCCCTGCGAGGAGAGACGTTTCGTGAGCACGCATGCCGACGTGGTGGTGGTGGGGCTCGGCGCGATGGGCGCGGCCTGCGCGTATCAGTTCGCCAGGGCAGGGGCGAAGGTGATCGGCTTCGACCGTTTCGCGCCGCCCCATGCGCTCGGATCGAGCCACGGCGAGACCCGCATCACCCGGCAGGCGGTCGGCGAAGGCGCGGACTACGTGCCGCTGGTCACGGCCTCGCACCGGATCTGGCGCGAGCTCGAGGCGGAGACTGGGCAGAAGCTGTTCGAGGCCTGCGGCGTGCTGGTGATGGCGCCGGGGAAGGGCGAGAGCTCCCACCACGGCAAGCCGGATTTCGTCGCGCGCTCGACGGCGGCGGCGCGCGCGTTCGGCGTCCCGCACGAAACGATGACGGGCGCCGACGTGGCGCGGCGCTTCCCGCAGTTCATTAATCTCGAAGGCGACGAGAAGGTCTATTACGAGCCCGGCGGCGGCTACGTGTTCCCCGAACGCTGCATCGAGGCGCAGCTCGCGCGCGCCGCGGCGCTCGGCGCGGAGCTCCGGAGCGACACGCACGTCCTGTCGGTGCGCCAGGAGGCCGATCGGGCGATCGTCACGACGTCGCGGGGCGAGGTCGTCGCCGGACACGTGATCGTCTCGGCCGGCGGCTGGGCCGCCGACCTGCTCGGCGCGCCGTTCGACCGGCTGCTGACCGTCAACCGGCAGGTCCTGCACTGGTTCGCGCTCGACGACATGAGCGCCTACGCCGCCGACGCCCCCGTCTTCATCTGGATGCACGGACCGACCGACGTCGACTATCTCTACGGCTTTCCGCCGCTGCCCGGCGATCCGCGCGTCAAGGTCGCGACCGAACAGTACGCGGACGCCACCACCGCCGACGCGATGTCGCGCGAGGTCTCGGCCGAGGAATCGGCCGAGATGCACCGCGTCCACGTCGCAGGTCGCCTCGCAGGAGCCTCGGCCACCGTCGCGAAGGCGGCCGCCTGCCTTTACACCGTGACGCCCGACAACGGGTTCATCATCGACCGCCACCCGGCCATGGACCGCGTCGTCGCGATCTCGGCCTGCTCCGGCCATGGCTTCAAGCACTCCGCCGGCATCGGCGAGGCGGTCGCGGCCGCGGTCATGACAGGGAGCTGGGAACCCCTGCGCCCGTTCTCACTCGCGCGCTTCGATCGCTGATCTCGAGCGGGAGCCGGGGAGCTCCGTCACGACGAACTTCTGAAGCAGGATGCCGAAGAAGGGCGGTATCGCGACGGGCCCAGATATTGAACAAGGAGGCGAGCCGCCGGAGAATCACGCATGAAAAACAAAGAGCCTGACATCGTGACCGTCCTGCGGGCGGCGGCCGTGATCCCCGGCGAGCTGCGACCGGAGGATTTTAAGGTCCTCCTTTTCGACGCGGCCGAAGCGATCGAGAAGCTGCGCTCGGACAAGGCCGCCCATGTCGAAACGGCGGCGCGATCGGCTGAGACGATCGAAAGCCTGCGAGAGACCGTCGCGGAATACAGGCGGGCGAAGCGGCTGGGGGACTAGGCGCGCGCTGGATCGCCATGCAGGAATGATCATGCGCCTTCGCAGTCCTGCGACGTCCTGTATGGTCGAAACGGCCAAGGAGGCGCACCGACCATGACGGATAGGCGAGAGCTGTACCGAAGCCCGAACGGAGATTCCTGGTTCTTGGGTCGCGAACCGACAAACGGCGCCGCATTCGTCATTCACCAGCCGAACGGGCCTTCCGGCGGGCGCCTCTCTCACATCGGACTGGGCGCGTTTCTCAGCCACGACCCCCAGGGGCCGGAGCATCAGGCACTTCTTCGACTGATCGCCACGCTGGTGCACACGCCTCCCTTCGCGGCCCGCGGTCAGCACGACGACGATTAGCTGCGCCCGCCTCGCAGGGGGCGCGGGTCATCAGCGCGAAGGAGCAGCGCCGCATCGCCGTCGCTCCTCGACCGCCGGCGAGGCGAGCTTCGGCAGGGAGCCGCAGGACGTGATGACCAGGAAGAAGCAGCTTGGGCTGGTCGAGGCGCGGCGGCCGATGCTGTCGGAAGACGCGAGCGCCGGCAGCGCCGCCTTCGCGGTCGGCTATGAAAGCGTGTCGCAGTTCGCCCGCGAATACGGCCGTCTGTTCGGTGCGCCGCCTGTCCGCAGCGCGCGCGCCGCGAAGGCGCAGGTTCGAGCGATCGTCTGATCGATGCAGCATTCGTGCGCCTACGTGGCGCGGCTCCGCCCTTCATCGGCGCGGGGCTGGTTTTCGCCGGCGTGAGCGACACGTGCGGCATGGGCCTTCTGCTCGCCAAGGCGCCTGGAACCGCGCCTGACCTCAGGCGGGCGACGCTCGGAGCGATACGACGATGACCAAGCCACTCACGATGTTCTGGTTCATCCCGACGCAGGGAGACGGAACCTATATCGGTTCGAGCGAAGGCCACAGGCCGGCCGATCCCCTCTATCTGGAACAGGTCGCGATAGCGGTCGATCGGCTCGGCTTCGAGGGCGTTCTGCTGCCGACGGGAAAGGGCTGCGAAGAGTCCTGGATCGTCGCGACGGCGCTCGCGACCGCGACGGAGCGGCTCAAGTTCCTCGTCGCGCTGCGGCCCGGCGTCACCAGTCCGGCGTTTGCGGCGCGGCAGGCGGCGGCGCTCGATCGCATCAGCCGCGGCCGCCTGTTGCTCAACGTCGTTGTGGGGGGCGACGCCGCCGAGCTCGCCGGCGACGGCGTCTTCCTCGACCACGACGCGCGCTACGCTCAGGCCGACGAGTTTCTCACCGTCTGGCGGAAGCTCCTGTCGGGCGAGCGAGTCGACTTCGAGGGCGAGCACCTGAAGGCGATCGGGGCGGAGCTCGCTTTCCCGCCGGTGCAGCGGCCGCATCCGCCGCTCTGGTTCGGCGGCTCGTCGGACGCCGCGATCGAGATCGCGGCCGATCACACCGAAGTTTACCTCACCTGGGGCGAGCCGGTGGATCAGGTGGCCGAAAAGATCGCGCGGGTGCGGGCGGCCGCCGCCAAACGCGGCAAGACGCTGCGCTTCGGGCTGCGCCTCCACCTCATCGTTCGCGAGACGGCCGCGGAAGCATGGGCGGCCGCCGACCGGCTGATCAGCCGTGTGAGCGACGAGGCGATCGCGGCCACGCAGGCGATGGCGGCCAAATCCGATTCCGTCGGCCAGAAGCGGATGACGGCGCTCCACGGCGGCAAGCGTGAGAACCTTGAGATCGCGCCAAACCTCTGGGCGGGACTAGGCCTCGTGCGCAAAGGCGCGGGCACGGCGCTCGTCGGCGATCCGGCGACCGTGGCGGAGCGGCTGCGGGAGTATCAGGCGGTCGGGATCGATACGATCATCGCGTCCGGCTATCCGCATCTTGAGGAGGCCTTCAAGGTCGCCGAGCTGCTGTTCCCCAATCTCGGGCTCGGGCGCGAACCGAGCGGCGCGCACGCGACGATCGGTGGCGAGTTCGGCGTCAAGGCCGCGACGACGTCGTAAACACACAAAGTTCGGAGGCGGCGCGGCGCAGAACGACGCGCATTTTTCGGGCCCGACCGACGTCGCGCGCAGGCGTCGGGCCGGCGCTGACGATCCGGGACGCGACCAAATCAAGGTGGAGAGGCGATGGACGCGATCGTGTCCGCCACCATTCCCCGCAACCATCGATGCGCGGGGTCGTGCCGGTACCGGACGTGCCATGCCATCTCGACCGGAAAGCTGCCCAGATCCACCGGAGCGGGCAGCACGCGGACCCGCGGGTCCTTGACGAGGCGTCGGCAGATCAGCCGCGGAAGCGTCCCGATGTGATCCGTGACCGCGACCATCTCGGCCACGGCCAGAAAGTTGGTGACGGACAGCGCGACCTCACGACGAAGGCTCTGCTTGGCCAACGCCTGGAACAGTCCGGCCCGCATGCGTCCGGGCGGGATCACGTTGACATGCCGCATCGTCTCGAACTGCTTCCGCGTGATCCTGGCGCCGATCTCCGGATGATCGGCGCGCACGACGCAGTCGAAACCGTCGTCCATCAGGTGCTGGACTACGAGGTTGTCGGGCGGATCGGTGATGCGTCCGAGGACCATGGCCGTTGTGCCGGACACCACGCCTGTCTCGACGAGATCGTTGCCATAGGGCGCCAGCCGCAGCCTGATCCTGGGGGCGACCTCGGCGAACCGCGCGGCGAGCGCCGGCATGATCGCCGCCTCGACGTAGCCGTTGGGGGCGATCGTGAAGAGCCGCTCGGCGGTGGCCGGATCAAAATCCTGCTGACCGAGCACGGCGTCGTCCAGCAGCGCGAGCGCATCGGCGATCACCGGAGCCAGTTCGAGAGCGATCGGGGTCGGCTGGACGCCATAGCGCTCGCGAACGAAAAGCTGGTCCTTGAGCATCAGGCGGAGACGCGCCAGCGCATTCGACATCGACGGCTGCGTCATCCCGAGGCGCGCGGCCGCGCGGGTCACGCTGCGCTCCTCCATGAGCGCGACGAACACCGGAAGCAGATTGAGGTCATAGCGCATAAGTTATGCTGTCATAGATATATCTGAAATCCAAGAAATAAACATCTGGAATGAAAGGGTCAGGCGCATCTTCCGTCGCGTCCGGGATGCGGACGAGTTTCGAGACAGGAGGTCACGATGACGAAGGGCAAAGTGCTTGTGGTCGGCTCCAACGCTACCCGCATCGAGGTGCAGGGCAACAGGTGGGGCGCGACCGGCCAATATCTGAACGAGACCGTGGTTCCGGCCATGGCGCTCGAAGCGGCCGGATACGAGGTCGTCCTCGCCACCCCGAACGGCGAGAAGCCGACGATCGACGCGGCCTCGGATGCGCCCGCGCACTTCGAGAACGACGCGGCCGCCTACCGCGCCGGCCGCGACTATTTCGACGCCAGCGCCGCCATGAACAGCCCTCGCACCCTGCGTTCGGTGATCGACGACGGTCTCGACGGCTTCGCGGGCGTGTTCGTCCCTGGAGGCCAGGCGCCTGTGGTCGATCTGATGCAGGACGCGGAGGTCGGCGAGATCCTGCGCCACTTCCATGAGGCCGAGAAGCCGACCGCCTTGCTCTGCCACGGGCCGATCGCGCTCACGGCCGCGATGCCCGACCCACGCGCCTTCCGGGCGGCCTTGATCGCCGGCGACGACGCCAAGGCCAGCGAGTGGGCCAAGGACTGGACCTACCGGGACTACCGCATGACGATCTTTTCCGCCTCCGAGGAGAAGGTCGTCGAAGAGCACATCCTCCACGCCAAGATGTATTTCGACATGCCGCAGGCGCTGACCGCCGCCGGCGGCCGGGTCGAGACCACCCCCGTCGACTTCGAGCCCCATGTCGTCGTCGACCGCGAACTGATCACGGGGCAGAACCCGCGGTCGGATCATCCGCTCGCCAAGGCGTTCGTCGAAGCTTTGGACGCGCGGCTCGGCTGAACGCGATGCCGACCAGGAGGACCGGCGGGGCGCTCCGACAGCGCTTCGCACGGCGACAGGAAAGGAATGACATCATGTCGAACCATGTGAAGATCGTGGCCGTTCTGACCGCCCGTCCCGACAAGGCCGCGGACTTGAGGCAGCTCCTGGACGGGATGCTGGCGCCGTCCCGCGGCGAGCCGGGAAACCTGCGCTACGACCTCTGGGTCGATCAGGCCGACCCCGCACGCTTCGTCCTCGACGAACTCTACGTCGACGAAGCGGCGGTGGCCGCGCATCGGGCGAGCCCGCACTTCCAAGCCTATCTGACGCGCGTCGGCGATCTCGCCGAGCGAAGCGCTTTCGTCCTCAATCCGGAGGCGGTCGCCTGAGCGTTCGTCGCTCGCTTTGGCGGGCGTGCTGTCTCCCTGCTTCCACTTTGGGAACGCCCACGCGCCGGAGCGGCATTCGCTTCGCGCGTGGGCGTCGTTCGGCTCGGTCAGCTGATTCCGCTCGTCAGCGGCGCCCGACGTTCTTGCATTGCGCGTCAGAGACGCGACGGCGGCAGGCGCAGGTCTCCGCTCGCACGCGGCCGCGCTCGCCGGCAGCCGTCATCGGTGTAGAGGTCACGAAGCTCTGAGCCCCCGAAGCGCCATCCGGATGCACCACCGCACGTGATCCTTCTTCGTGTCGCGATCGGGCCAGTCGTCGGCAGATCCGGGCTGGAACCGCGACGATGCGAAGACAAGGTCCATGAGGAGACGGGCGAGCCTGTCGGGATCCTCCTTCACGATCCGGCCGGCGTCGATCTGGCGTCGAAGCCATCCGGTCAGCCTGCGACGTGCCGGGTCGATGCCGTGCTCAACGATTGCGGCGTGCGATTGCGGAAAACGGCTCTGGTCCAACATCGCAGCGTGCAGGAAGGTGGAGCGATACCGATCGCTCTCCTCGTCGATGTCGAGATTGAAAATGTAGGCGATCGCGTCCTCGAGCGGCGTCGCGTCGTCGTCCGGCGGCTCTCGCAGCATCTCCACCGAATGCTCGGCGACGACCGCGGCGAACAGAGCGTCGATGCTCTCGAACGCCTCGTACAGCGAGCGCTTCGACGCCTTCGCGCGGGCCGCGACCGCGTTCGTGGTCAGGGCCGCATAGCCGCCTTCGACGAACAGCGATCGCGCCGCCGCGATGAACGCGGCGCGGCGGTCGTCCTCGCTCACCCGCGGCCGGCCGGGCGATCGCTTCGCGTCGTCGAGCGACGCCGATTGACAAAGGGTCTCAGTCGGCATTATCGGTACTTATCTGTTCCGGTACTGGTATGTTTCGAAACATGTCCTGTTCGCTCAACCGCCGTCAAGGCGTTTCCGCAGCCTTTCGGCTCCTCGCCCTAGGTCTAGCGATCCTGCTCGCGGCGTGCGAGCGGCAGGAGCAGGCCGGCCAGCCGCGCGACTCCGAACAGGCGAAGGTGAGCGTCGTGACCCTCGCGGCGAGGTCGGTCGCGCTGACGGCCGAACTTCCCGGACGGGTCAGCGCCTCGCTCGTCTCCGAGGTCCGCCCCCAGGTGGCGGGACTCATCCGCGAGCGGATCTTCCGGGAGGGCAGCGAGGTTAAAGCGGGCGATCCGCTCTACCAGATCGATCCGTCCAGCTACCAGGCGACCTATGACAGCGCGGTCGCGGCCGAGCAGAAGGCCGAGGCCGCCGTGCCGAGCGCCCAGGCCAAGGTCGAGCGTTACCAGCTGCTGTCGAAATCGAACGCGGTGTCGAAGCAGGATGTCGACGACGCGGTCGCGACGCTCGCGCAGGCGAAGGCCGATGTGGCGGCGGCGAAGGCCGAGGTCGCCACCGCAAAGATCAACCTCGACTACACGACGATCCGCGCGCCGATCTCCGGCCGCGCCGACGCTTCGTCGCTGACCCCCGGCGCGCTCGTCACCGCGAGCCAGGACACTGCTCTGACGACGATCCGCACGCTCGACCCCGTCAATGTCGACGTCATCCAGTCGAGCACGAACCTGCTGCGCTTCCGCGAGGCGATCCGCACCGGGCTTTTGAAGTTCGAGGGCCCGAACGTCGCCGTGAAGCTGATCCTCGAGGACGGCTCGACCTACGCCCAGACCGGCAAGCTCGCCTTCGCCGAAGCCAATGTCGACACGACCACCGGCACCTTCACCGTGCGGGCGACTTTTCCGAACCCCGACCGACTGCTCGTGCCCGGCATGTACGCCCGCGCGGTGATCGAGGAGGGGGTGGCCGAGAACAGCATCCTGGTCACGCAGCAGGCCGTCGCCCGCAACACCAAGGGGGAGCCGACCGCGAAGGTCGTCAACACCGAGGGCAAGGTCGAGGAGCGCGCGCTGAAGGTCCGGCGCAGCGTCGGCAATTCCTGGCTCGTCGAGGACGGTCTCAGGGCGGGCGAGCGGGTGATCGTCGAGGGCGCGCAGAACGTCCGCGCCGGCCAGACGGTCACGGCGGAGAACGTCACCGTCGACGACGCCACCGGCGAAGTCCGCGAAGCCGCGCTGAAGGACTGAGGTGATGTCGCGCTTCTTCATCGACCGGCCGGTCTTCGCCTGGGTTCTCGCGATCGCCGTCATGCTCGGCGGCGTGCTTGCGATCCGGTCGCTGCCGATCTCGCAATATCCGGAGATCGCGCCACCGACCGTCAGGATCAGCGCCACCTATTCCGGCGCGGACGCCCAGACCATCGAGAACTCGGTCACCAAGGTGATCGAGCAGGGCATGACCGGGCTCGACAACCTCGACTACATGGCCTCGACGTCGACCTGGACCGGCTCGGCCACGATCACGCTGACCTTCACCAACGCGGCGGACCCCGACGTCGCGCAGATGCAGGTCCAGAACAAGCTGCAACTCGTCGAGGCGCAGCTTCCGCAGGCGGTGCGCGACAACGGACTGACGGTCACGAAATCGACCGGCGGGTTCCTGCTGGTCGTGGCCTTCTATTCGAAGGACGGCCGGCTGAGCTCGACCGACCTCGCCGACTATGTCGACTCGACGCTGAACGACACGATCAAGCGCGTGGACGGCGTCGGGGAGACCCAGCTCTTCGGCTCCGGCTACGCCATGCGGATCTGGCTCGATCCGGCGAAGCTCCAGAAATACGCCCTGATGCCGAGCGACGTGACGTCGGCGATCGAGGCGCAGAACACGCAGGTGTCGGCCGGCCAGCTCGGCGGCCTGCCGGCGGCGAAGGGACAGAAGCTCAACGCCACCATCACCGCGAAGAGCAGGCTCCAGACCCCGACGCAGTTCGAGAACATCATCCTGAAGAGCGAGACCGGCGGGTCGATCGTCCGGCTGAACGACGTCGCGACGGTGGAACTCGGGGCCGAGGACTACACCACCGCCGCCTCGTTCAACGGCCTGAACACGGCGGGCCTCGCCATCAGCCTCGCGACCGGCGCGAACGCGCTCGACACGGCCGCGAACGTCAAGGCGACGATCGAGCGCCTGAAGTCGACGCTGCCCGAAGGGGTCGATGTCGCCTACCCCTACGACACCACGCCCTTCGTCAGCCTCTCGATCGAGTCCGTGGTGCACACGCTGATCGAGGCGGTGGTCCTCGTCTTCGTCGTCATGCTGGTGTTCCTGCAGAACATCCGCGCGACCCTCATCCCGACGCTCGCGGTGCCCGTGGTGCTGCTCGGGACCTTCGGCGTGCTGGCGCTGTTCGGCTACTCGATCAACACGCTGACCATGTTCGCCATGGTGCTGGCGATCGGCCTTCTGGTCGACGACGCGATCGTGGTCGTCGAGAACGTCGAGCGCGTCATGGAGGAGGAAGGGCTCGGCCCACGCGATGCGACGATCAAGTCCATGGGCGAGATCACCGGCGCGCTGATCGGCATCGCGATGGTGCTGTCGGCGGTGTTCGTCCCGATGGCGTTCTTCTCGGGCTCGGTCGGCGTCATCTACCGCCAGTTCTCGGTCACGATCGTCACCGCCATGGCGCTGTCGGCGCTGGTCGCGCTGATCTTCACGCCGGCGCTCTGCGCGACGCTGCTGAAGCCGAAGACGCACGGGGACAAGAACCGGCTCGCGCGCTGGTTCAACCGCGGCTTCGACCGGATGACGGGCGGCTACCAGTCCGGCGTGCGCTCGCTCCTGCGCCGCGCCGCCATTGGCCTCGGCGCCTTCGCGGCGATCGCCGCCGCCATGGGCTGGCTGTTCGTGAAGCTGCCGAGCTCCTTCCTGCCGGAGGAGGATCAGGGCCTGCTCATCACCTCGGTCCAGATGCCGGTCGGCGCGACCGCGGACCGGACGTTGAAAGCGCTCGACCAGGTCCGTTCCTACTACCTCACGGAGGAAAAGGACGCGGTCGAAAGCGTGTTCGCGAGCGTCGGCTTCGGCTTCGGCGGCTCCGGGCAGAACGTCGGCATCGCTTTCGTGCGGCTGAAGGACTTCGACAAGCGCAAGGACGAGCGACTGTCGGCTTCGGCGGTCGCGCGCCGCGCCATGGGCCGCTTCGCCTCGTTCCGCGACGGCCAGGTGTTCGCGCTCAATCCGCCGGCGATCCAGGGCTTCGGCAACACCGCCGGCTTCAGCTTCTACCTGCAGGATATCAACGCCGCGGGCCACAAGGCGCTGATCGCAGCGCGCGACCGGCTGCTCGCCGAGGCGGCGAAGAGCGGGCAACTCGCCGGCGTGCGGCCCAACGGCATGGAGGACACGCCGCAATACGCCGTCGAGATCGATCCGGAGAAGGCCCGCGCCTACGACCTCAGCCTCTCCGACGTCGACACGACGCTCTCGACCGCCTGGGGCGGGACCTACGTGAACGACTTCATCGATCGCGGCCGGGTGAAGACCGTCTACGTCCAATCCGACGCCGCGCATCGCATGCAGCCGGAGCATCTCGACCTCTGGTACGTACGCAACTCCGAGGGCGAGATGGTGCCGTTCTCGGCCTTCGCGAGCGGCCGCTGGACCTTCGGTTCGCCGCGGCTGGAACGCTACAACGGCTCCTCGGCGGTCGAGATCCAGGGCATGTCGCCGCCCGGCGTCAGCTCAGGCGCGGCCATGAACGAGATCGATCGCCTGATCGCGCAGCTTCCCGCGGGCTACGCCCACGAATGGTCGGGCCTGTCGCATCAGGAACGGCTGTCGGGCAACCAGGCGACGGCGCTCTACGCGATCTCACTCCTCGTCGTGTTCCTGTGTCTCGCCGCGCTCTACGAGAGTTGGTCCGTGCCTTTCGCGGTGATGCTGTCGGTGCCAATCGGCGTCTTCGGCGCGCTCGCGGCCGCGACGCTCTTCGGGCAGTCGAACGACGTCTACTTCAAGGTCGGCCTGCTCACGACCATCGGGCTTGCGGCCAAGAACGCGATCCTCATAGTCGAGTTCGCGATCGAGAAACAGGCGGCGGGTCTCGGTCTGATCGAGGCGACGCTTGACGCCGCGCGGCAGCGCCTCCGCCCGATCCTGATGACCTCCTTCGCCTTCATCCTCGGCGTGACCCCGCTTGCGGTCGCAAGCGGCGCCGGATCGGGCGCGCAGAACGCGATCGGCGTTGGGGTCATGGGCGGCATGATCGCCTCGACCGTGATCGGCGTGTTCTTCGCGCCGCTCCTCTACGTGACCGTGCGGCGGATCTTCTGGCGCTCGCCCGCTCCCGCAACCGTCCAGACCGCGGGAGCCTGACCCATGACCGCCACAGCGTCCGCCCTGCGCGTCGGGATCGCCGCGTCGCTCGCTCTGCTGCTCGCGGGCTGCGCGGTCGGCCCCGACTACAGGACGCCGTCGCTCGCCATGCCGGTGAGCTGGAAGGGCGAAGCCGCCAAGACGAGGCCGGCCCGCCCGCAGCTCTCGCAGTGGTGGCGCAACCTCGGCGACCCGTTGCTGAATGCGCTGGTCGATGAGGCCGTCGCCGGCAATCTCGACGTCGCCTCCGCCAAAGCCGCGATCCGCGAGGCCAGGGCGACGCGGCGGCAGGCCGTCGGCGGGCTGTTCCCGACCGTGGACGGGACCGCGGACGCCGACCGGACCAAGACCGCCGCGACCCAGACCGGCACGGGCGCGTCCGTCACCGCGAGCACCTTTCAGTCGGGCTTCGACGCGAGCTGGGAGCTCGATCTGTTCGGCGCGACCCGCCGGGAGGTCGAGGCTGCGACCTATGGGGTCGACGCGGCGAACGAGGAGCTTCGCTCGACGCTGCTGACGCTCGTCGGCGACGTCGCCCAGAACTATGTCGAGGCGCGGGGTTACCAGGCGCGCATCGCGCTCGCGCGACGAACCGCGGCCTCCCAGCGCGAGACTGCGGGCCTCACGAGACAGAAACTCGAAGCGGGCTCGGCCTCATCCGTCGACGCGGCGAACGCGGCCGGCCTCGCAGCCACGACGGCGGCGGAAATTCCCTCGCTCGAATCCTCGCTTGCCCAGTCGATCCATCGTCTGGGCGTCCTGACGGGTCGGTCCCCCGCGTCGCTCAGCCCGCGTATGGCGGCGACGAAGCCGATCCCGAGCCCGCGGCGTCCCCCCGCCGCAGGCCTGCCGGCGGACGTCCTGCTCACGAGGCCGGACGTCCGCCGCGCTGAGCGTCAGCTTGCGCAATACACCGCGAAGATCGGCCAGGCCGAGGCCGCGCTGTACCCCAGCGTCAGCCTGACAGGCTCGATCTCGACCACGAGCAGCAAGATCGGGGACCTCGCCAAGCGCTCGACGATCGGCTGGTCCTACGGGCCATCCGTCAACGTGCCGCTGTTCCAGGGCGGCTCGCTGCGCGCGGCGGTCGACGTCGCCAAGGCGCAGCGCGACCAGTATTTTGTGGCGTTCAAGGCTTCCGTGCTGACCGCGCTCGAAGACGTCGAGAACGCGCTCGTCTCGCTCGCCAAGGAGCGCCAACGCGCCGGCCAGCTTGCGACAGCGGCCTCGAACTATCGCGAGGCCGCGCGGCTCGCCCGCGAGCTCTATCGCGCAGGTTCGTCCGATTTCCTCGACGTGCTCGACGCCGAACGCTCGGCCTTCGAGGCGGAGGATGCGCTGCTCCAGAGCCGCGTGTTGGCCGCGACCGACTACGTCGCGCTCAACAAGGCGCTCGGCGGCGGCTGGGACAGACCGGTCGACGTCTCGAAGCCTGAAGTGGTCGACGTCGCGACAGGACCGAGGCTCGGAGGTCAGGTAGTCGTGGCGAGCAGGCCTCCGCCAAGCGCGCGATCGAGATAAGGGGCCGTGCGGCTCTCACCGTTGGCGGCGACCTTCGCCGGCGGGCCGCTCGCGACGATCCGCCCGCCCTCGTCGCCCGCGCCCGGGCCGATGTCGATCACCCAGTCGCTCGCCGCGGCCACCGTCATGTCGTGATCGACCAGGACGACGCTGGCGCCGGCGTCGACCAAGGCGTGGAGCTGGCCGAGCAGGCGCTCGACGTCGGTCGGATGAAGGCCGGTCGTCGGCTCGTCGACCACATAGAGCGCGCCGCTCCAAGTCGAATTAAGCGCAAGCCACGTCTAAGCCGTGATGAGACGCCGGACCCGGTCCGGAAACATTGACGATCGTCAAAAGCCAAGGACGGAGGCGACAGATCGCGGTCGGCCGCCGGCGGCGGCGGCGCGTCGCCGAAAAATGCTGGCCGTCGCGCGAGACGTGGCGCACGACCCTCTCGACGAGATCCAACGCCTGGCGCCGGAGGGGCTCGCCGTCTAGCTCCGTGATTTAGCGGAGGCCCGTTGCGCCGGCCATCAGCCCGAATGCGGTTCGTCCGTGCTGATCGCATCGGTCGTCCGGGGCGACGGCTCCGGCTGGCCGTCTGCGCGGTCGATCCAGATCCTCGGCGGCCCCTTGGGCGTCATAGCGCCGAAGGGCGTCGAGAACGCGATCTCGGCTGCGTCCCGTCCGACGCCGATCCGCACCAGACCGTCGAGCGCCGCCTGCCGCGTCGCGTCGAAATACCACCAGCGTCCGTCGAGATAGGCCTCGAACACGGCGTGAAAATCAGCCGGGCTCAGACCGAAGGCGTAGCAGCTCGTGAGACGCGCCGGGATGCCGAGCGCGCGGCAGAAGGCGATGCCGAGATGCGCGAAGTCGCGGCAGACGCCGGCGCGCTGGATCAGGATCTCGGTCGCCGTCGTCTCGGAGTCGCTGCTCCCCCGGACGTAGTCGATGTTCCGGTAGATCCAGCTGCAGATGTTGCTCACCCGCATATGGCCGGGCGGGAATGCGCTGAACTCCCGAAGCGCGAAATCCGCCAGCCGGTCTGACGGCACGAAACGGCTGGGCAGCAGGTAAGGCAGGACGTCGAGCGGCAGGTCCCTGATCGGCGTCTCGTTGATCGTCGTCGGATCGGCTCTGTAGACGTTGAGATCGACGGTCGCCTCATAGCTCGCCGAAAACTCGCCCGGCGTCGCCACCGCCCGCAGATAGCGGTTCAGGTTTTCGGGCGATTCATGCGTCACCCGAGCGACGTCCGGGCTGAGCGTAAGCCGTTCGACAAGATCGCTGTGGTTGGGAATCCGGGCGACCTCGAAGTTGAATATGAAAACGGTGTCGCTTTCGATCGTGTAGTCGAGCTGGCAACCGACGTTGAATTTCATAGCGCCCCCGCAGAACTTGGCTCGACTCGAGCATGGCCGCTCATCTAGGCCGACATGCGAGAGCGACAAGGACGGCGGAACGCCGCCGAGACGCCTCTTACATGCGCGTGATTCCGGAAAGCAAAAAGCGCCCCCCGGCCGAAGCCGAGCGGGACGGGATCGGGCGATCGGAGAGCGTCGACGCGTCAGCGCCTCTCCACCGCCGGCGTGGAGGCGTCGAATGACGACGTAGACGAATCGATTGGTAGCGGAGGCCCGTTCTACTCGCACCCCCCGACGGATCAGCCGCTGTTCGTCTTACGTTTCGTGGTGTGATCGGGCGGGGGGAGGCGCGGCCGAGGTTGCCGAGCCCGATCTCGAGCGGGAGCCGGGGAGCTCTGCCACGACGAACTTGTGAATCAGGACGCTGAGGAAGGGCTCTACCTGCCGAAGCCAGAGCCCCGCTGAAACGCAAAAGCGCCCGCTCCAGCCAGAGCCGCAGCAGGCGCAATCGATTATTATTTAGCGACCACAGTATACAATAACCGTAAAACCTGACTGAACATTAGACTGATTGATCGCCGAAGCGGCGTTGACGAAAATTGCGTTTGGATTGCCAAATCTATTTTGTGCATATACGATAACAGCCGTGGAACTAGTGCCTGTTACAGCGAAAGTGCAGCTTGTAACATCGCGCCCGAACACGACTTCGTATCTTCCTGGAGCGCCGGGGATTTCGAACGCGTTCGTCGCGCCTTCCCCGCGGGCAAGGTTGCCGTTTGAACTGACTACGGCGGACATGATCGCCATGCCCAGATCACCAGGCACCGCGCTTTGCTTCAGTGAGGTGCTCGGCGGCGGCTGATCAGCGGAAGAGGCCTGCGCTGACGCGTTACTAGTCATCCCCGCCAAAGCGAGCGCCACGATGATAAACTTCATGCTCCAATCCCCCAAGCTGGAAGTCGAGCCTCGGCGAGAAATCAGCGGGTGACAAGTTAGGAGCCCTCACGCTGGCCTTATAACGCAAAAAGCGCCCCGCCGGCCGAAGCCGAGCGGGCGCGATCGGGCGATCGGAGAGAGTCGAAACGTCAGCACCTCTCCAGCGCCGGCGCGGAGGGCGTCGAATGACGACGTAGACGAATCGATTGGTAGCGGAGGAGGGACTCGAACCCCCGACACGCGGATTATGATTCCGCTGCTCTAACCAGCTGAGCTACTCCGCCCCGGCGGGGCCTGTGAAGACGGGCGCGCGGCGCGGGCGGATATAAGAAAGCGGCGGGGGCCAAGTCAAGCCGCGCGGCGCGCCGGCGTCGCCGGGTTCTGGCGAGGGCGTCGGCGCGCTCCGGCCGGTGCGGCGTCAAGGCCGCACGGCCCAGCGATCGAGGCTAGGGACGGGCCCTCCCGAACCGGCGGCGCGGAAGCGCGATACGACCGCGGCCGGGCCGCCGATCGGCCGGGGATGGTCTCGTTCCCGGCGCTACGGGAGCGCGGCGCTTCGGGCGGGGGACCGTCGAAAACGTCGCCGACGCGGCCGCTCGCGGCCTGCGTTCGACGAGGCCGCCGCAGGCCGTCAGCGGGCGCGCGAGGCGCGGGTCTGGGTCGCGCCGGAGGGGTCGTAGCCCACCATGATCTTCCAGCCGCGGAAGCGGTTGGCCGGGATCGGCACCACCACGCCGTCCTCGATGTGCGGGAAGTCGGCCTGCGTCTGGCCCGCGGGCACCGTCACGTCGATCGGGTGCATGCGCGAATAGACGGGCACGCCCTTCTCGTCGACGACCGCGATTCGCAGGGGCAGGCGGAAGCTGCCGGGAGAACCCTTCGGGCCGAGGATGACGCGGCCGGTCACCCCGACGCGGATCGCGGCCTCGACGCCGAGGCTCGAGCATTCGCGCGCGGTGTCGGCGATGCTGGCCTGGTAGCGGATGTCGAACGGGTCAGCGGAGCCGGGCGTGGCGTAGGCGCGGAACGCGGCGGCGCCGTCCAGCACGTCGACCGGCGGGCAGTCGCGCTTGATCTGGGTGTCGACCGGCTCGCTCAAGGGCGGCGGGTTGGGGGTGCCCATGATCAGCTTGGTCGCGAGGCTGGCGTTCTGGCCGCCGTCCTGTCCGGCCTGTTGCGGCTGGTCGCCGCCGACCGTGCTGCAGGCGGAGAGCGCGAGCGCGCCCGCGAGAAGGCCCGAAACGAGGCCGAGCCTCTTGAGACCGCCGGAACGCATCACGCCACCATCCTTCGCCCGCGGCGCCGCGGCCCCGCCCGCGACGCTGGCCGGTTTATAGCAAGGCGGGAGCCGGCGCGGAAGGACGCCGCCTTGACACCCCCCGCCGCCCGGCCGCATCACCGGAGACGCGGGGGCGAAAAGCGCGCCCGAGCGCCCGTGAGCACGCCTTAGAGCCCGCGCATGTCCGACAAGCCGCCCCTGACGATCCTGCTCTGTGCGCCGCGCGGCTTCTGCGCCGGCGTGGTGCGGGCGATCGACGTGGTCGAGGCGGCGCTGAAGCGCTTCGGGCCGCCGGTCTACGTCCGTCACGAGATCGTGCACAACCGCTACGTGGTCGACGCGCTGAAGCGGAAGGGCGCGGTGTTCATCGACGAACTCGACGAGGCGCCGGACGGCGACGCGCCGGTGGTGTTCTCCGCCCACGGCGTGGCGAAGTCGGTGCCGGCGGCGGCGAAGGCGCGCAACCTGTTCGCGATCGACGCCACCTGTCCGCTCGTCACCAAGGTGCATCGCGAGGCGGAGATCCACCACAAGCGGGGGCGCCGGGTGCTGCTCATCGGCCATGCCGGCCATCCGGAGGTGGTCGGCACCATGGGCCAGCTCCCCGAGGGCGCGGTGACGCTGGTCGAGACCGAGGCCGACGTGCCGGGCCTCGCAGCCGCCGAGGGCGAGGAGCTCGCCTACGTCACCCAGACCACGCTGTCGGTCGACGACACCGCGGGCGTGGTGGCGGCGCTTAAAAGCCGTTTCCCCGCGATCCACGGCCCCCATAAGGAAGACATCTGCTACGCCACCACCAACCGGCAGGAGGCGGTGAAGCGCGTCGCCCCCGCCTGCGACGGGCTGGTGGTCGTCGGCGCGCCGAATTCGTCGAACTCGCAGCGGCTGCGCGAGGTGGCGGAGCGCGCCGGCTGCCGGGTGGCGCGGCTGGTGCAGCGCGCGAGCGACATCGACTGGGACGAGTTCTCGGGCCTCCGCACGCTCGGCGTCACCGCCGGCGCCTCGGCTCCGGAGATTCTCGTGGAGGAGATCATCGACGCTTTCGCCGAGCGCTACGCCGTGACCGTCGAGACGGTGACGACCGCGGACGAAAGCGTGTTCTTCCCACTGCCGCGCGAGCTCAGGGACGCGGCGGCGGAGTGAGACGGGCGGCTCACTTGTCCCGGCCTTGAGCCGGGACCCAGAAACGCCTCTGGTTGACCAGCGCGGATACGCTTCGATCTCAGGCGTCGAGGGTCCGGGTCCCGGCTCAAGGCCGGGACAAGTAGGCGTCGCCATTGCGGCCCGCGCGCCGACCTCTTAAGCAGCCGACGCGCCGTCCCCGAAGCCGAGACCTCTCCATGGCCGTCTACACCGAAGTCCCCGACGAGGACCTCGCCGCTTTCCTGAAGGCCTACGACATCGGCGAGGCGGTCGCGTTCAAGGGCATCGCCGAGGGCGTCGAGAACTCGAACTACCTGCTCGTCACCACCCAGGCGCGCTTCATCCTCACGCTCTACGAGAAGCGGGTCGAGCGCTCCGACCTGCCGTTCTTCCTCGGCCTGCTGGAGCACCTGTCGGCGAAGGGGCTCAACTGCCCGCAGCCGGTGAAGGCGCGCGACGGCGCCGTGCTGGGCGAGCTCTGCGGCCGGCCGGCGGCGCTCGTCACCTTCCTCGACGGCGTCTCGGTGCGGCGGCCGACGGCGGCGCACTGCGCCGAGCTCGGGCGCGCGCTCGCCGAACTGCACGAGGCGGGCAGGGGGTTCGGGCTCACCCGGCCGAACGCGCTGTCGGTCGCGGGCTGGCGGGCGCTGGAGCGGAGCGCGCGCGGGCGCGGCGACGCGGTCGCGGGCGGCCTCGACGCGCTGATCGCGCAGGAGCTCGACGCGCTCGAACCGGCCTTCGCCGCGCTCGACCTGCCGACGGGCGTCATCCACGCCGACCTGTTTCCCAACAACGTGTTCTTTCTCGGCGACCGACTGTCTGGGCTGATCGACTTCTACTTCGCCTGCGACGACGTCTTCGCCTACGACGTCGCGATCTGCCTGAACGCCTGGTGCTTCGAACCGAATGGCGAGTTCAACGTCACCAAGGGCGGCGCGCTGCTCGCCGCCTATCACGCCGCGCGGCCGCTGTCGGAGGCCGAGATCGCCGCGTTGCCGATCCTCGCGCGCGGGGCCGCGCTGCGCTTCATGCTGACGCGGCTGGTGGACTGGCTCGACACCCCGCCCGGCGCGCTGGTGAAAAAGCTCGATCCGCTTGAATATCTGAAGAAGCTCAAGTTCCACCAGCGCGCGCGCGGCGTCGCCGACTACGGGTGGCGGCCGTGAGCCCGGTCTCCCGCCCCCGACGCGCGAAGCCCGCGCTGCCGAAGGCCTCCGCGCCGGAGCCCGCGGCTCCGGTCGGGGCGGACGCGGTGGAGATCTTCACCGACGGCGCCTGCTCGGGAAATCCCGGCCCCGGCGGCTGGGGCGCCATCCTGCGCAAGGGGGCGGCGGAGAAGGAGCTCAAGGGCGGCGAGAGCCCGACCACCAACAACCGCATGGAGCTGATGGCCGCGATCGCGTCGCTCGAGGCGCTGACGCGGCCCTGCGAGGTCGTGCTGCACACCGACAGCCAGTACCTGCGCGACGGCGTCACCAAGTGGATCCACGGCTGGAAGAAGAACGGCTGGCGCACCGCCGACAAGAAGCCGGTTAAGAACCAGGACCTCTGGCAGCGCCTCGACGCCGCGCTGAAGATCCACCGCATCGACTGGCGCTGGGTCAAGGGCCATGCCGGCCACCCCGAGAACGAGCGCGCCGACCAGCTCGCCCGCGACGGCATGGCGCCGTTCCAGACCCGCAAGGTCTGAGGCGCGCGCCGGCTCAGCGGATGAACTTGCCCTCGACGTGGATGTAGCAGTGCGCTGAAGGAATCTCTGCTCTGAACCGGAACTTGACGTTCAGATACTGGTTTTCAGTGGTTGCTTCGTAGCCGGTGAGAGCGAAGCTTGCAGGATAAAACAAAGGTGGCTCCCCGGCCACGCCTTTGAAACCCACTCCGCGCGCGAAAAATTTCAGATTACCGCGTTCCGGCGCGGTCAGATCAATATAGGCTGTCCCGCCAAAAGACGCTTTTTCAGGCTCTTCATTGACCTTGATGTACGAAATGTTGAACGTAGGCAAGGTGATCGTAGCGAGAAGGGGCGTTTTGAACTCGATCTGCGACGCGGCGACGGCGATGACTTGAGAGGACGTGCCGCCAGGAGTCGGCCGGGGATCGTAATGGACCATTGGCGCATCGCACCGCGGGCCCGCGCGGGGGACGGGAGATAAGGTCAGCGTCACTGTGCCGAACCTCCAGAAGCCCGTCGCGCTTTCGGCTCGCGCTTCCGCTGCGAGCACGACAAAGGCGATCAGCGCGCAAGCGAGACGGATCATAACGGGCGTCCTTGCCAAGTCTGGGCCCATTTTGATTGCGTTCGTGCGCTATGGCAACGGTAAGTGGTGAACGTTCATCAGCGAAAATCGTCTCACTACTTGCAATGCATCGTGAGCTCGCCCCCTTTCGGATCTGCTTAGCTCCCCGTAAGCGGCGCCGGCCCAAGTCGTCGTCGGTGTGGCCGGACCACGGCGCGGGATCGCCGACGTCGAGCGTGTAGTAGGAGTGGCCGACGGCGGACATAGGCGCTCTCCGGGACCGCCGGCGACCGGCCGCCGGGATCGCCTCGACGCCGCCGCTTTGGCGCGTTTACGATCGAAGACCGAGGACGCCCAAGCTGCGGCGCTTACGGACAGCCCGCGGACGCCTCCACCTTTCGGCGAGGGGCGCCGATCCGGCTTCCGCCCTAAAAGACCGCAGCAGGCAGGAGACGACGCCCCATGACCTACCGCGCGCCGGTGACGGACATCCTTTTCACGCTCGAGCACGCCGCGGGGCTTGGTCGCGCGCGGGAGGAGGGCGTCTACGCCGATCTCGACGCGGACACGCTGGCCGCGGTCGTCGACGAAGCCGGCGCCTTCGCGACCGACGTCGTCGCGCCGCTGTCGCGCGAGGGCGACCGTCACGGCGCGCGCTTCGCGGACGGCGCGGTCACGACGCCGCCGGGCTTCGCCGACGCCTACCGGCGGTGGACGGCGGCCGGCTGGAACGGCGTGCTGGCGGACGAGGCCCATGGCGGGCAGGGGCTGCCGGTGGCGGTGTGGGCGGCGACGACGGAGCTCTGGGCGTCAGGCTCGCTCGCCTTCGGCCTGTGCCCGATGCTGACCCACGGCGCGATCGAGGCGATCGAGGCCCACGCCTCGGAGGAGCTCAAAGAGCGCTATCTGCCGAAGCTGGTCAGCGGCGAATGGACCGCGACCATGAACCTGACCGAGCCGCAAGCCGGCTCCGACCTCGCGCTGCTGCGCGCGAAGGCCGAGCGCGCCGGCGACGGCTCCTACCGCATCTCCGGCCAGAAGATCTACATCACCTACGGCGAGCACGACTTCACCGACAACATCGTCCATCTCGTGCTGGCGCGCCTGCCCGACGCCCCGGCCGGCACGCGCGGCATCTCGCTGTTCCTGGCGCCGAAGGTGCTGCCGGACGGGAGCCGCAACGACGTCGTCTGCGCCGGCGTCGAGCACAAGCTCGGCATCCATGCGAGCCCGACCTGCACCATGGTCTACGGCGAGAACGGCGGCGCCGTCGGCTGGCTCGTGGGCGAGGAGAACCGCGGCCTCGCCTGCATGTTCACCATGATGAACAACGCCCGGCTCGGCGTCGGGCTCGAGGGCGTCGCGATCGCCGAGCGCGCCACCCAGGACGCGCTGGCCTACGCCCGCGAGCGCCGGCAGGGCCGCGCCAACGGCAGCGAGGGCGCCGCCCCGATCATCGCCCATCCCGACGTCCGGCGCATGCTGCTGACGATGCGCGCCATGACGGCCGCGGCCCGCGGGATCTGCTACCGCGCCGCGGTCGAGATCGACCGGTCGCGCGCGGCCGCCGATCCCGCCGTCGCCAAGGCGGCGCACGAGCGGGCGAGCCTGCTGATCCCGATCGCCAAGGCGTTCTCGACCGACGTCGGCTGCGAGGTGGCCTCGCTCGGCGTCCAGGTGCATGGCGGCATGGGCTACATCGAGGAGACCGGCGTCGCCCAGCACATGCGCGACGCCCGCATCACGCCGATCTACGAAGGCACCAACGGCATCCAGGCGATCGACCTCGTCACCCGCAAGCTGCCGCTCGCCGACGGCGAGACCGTGCGGATCGAGATCGCGTCGTTGCGCGACGTCGTGCGCCGCGCGGCCGAGACGAACGCGCCGGAGCTCGGCGCCGCCGCGCCGAGGCTCGCCGAGGCGATCGACGCGCTCGACCACGCCACCGCCTGGATCGCCGCCGCGAGCCGCAGCCCCGCCGAGGCGCTGGCCGGCGCGACGCCTTACCTCCGGCTGTTCGCGCTGGCGGCCGGCGGCGCGGCGCTGGTCGAGGACGCGCTCGCGGAGCTGAGAGCCGGCGAGGGCGCGCTCGGCCGCGTCGCGCTGGCGCGGTTTTTCGCGGAGAACATCGCGACCGGGGCCTCGGGCCTCGCGCGGTCGGTCACCGAGGGGGCGGGAGCGCTCGACGGCGCGGCGGCGGAGGCCGCGCTCGGCATCTGAACCACGAGCGCGGTTGGCGTTTCAGCTTGGCATCCCAGGCGCCAGCGCCATACTGACCATGGCGACGCACGCATCCGAGAGCATCATGAGCACCCTCTACGTCACGCATCCCGCCTTCCGGGACCATCTCGTCACCCCCGGCCACCCCGAGCGGCCGGAGCGGATGCGCGCGGTCGAGCAGGCGATGGAGGCCGAGGCGTTTCAGGCGCTCGCCCGCGTCGAAGCTCCGCTCGCCGAGGCCGCCGTCGCGACGCTCGCCCACCCGGAGGCCTTCGTTGAGGCGCTCGACCGCGTTCGCCCTCGCGAGGGCATGGTCCGCATCGACGGCGACACCACCATGAGCCCCGGCACCTGGGAGGCGCTGCTGCGCGCCCTCGGCGCCTCGACGCTCGCGGTCGACGAGGTCGTCGGCGGCCGCGCCCGCAACGCCTTCTGCGCCATGCGGCCGCCCGGCCATCACGCCGAGCAGACCACGGCCATGGGCTTCTGCTTCTTCAACTTCGCGGTCGTCGCCGCCCGCCACGCCCAGAAGGCGCACGGGGTCGAGAAGGTCGCGATCGTCGATTTCGACGTCCACCACGGCAACGGCACGCAGGCGATCGTGTGGGACGACCCGTCCATCATGTACGCCTCGACGCACCAGATGCCGCTGTTTCCCGGCACCGGCGCGCGCAGCGAAACCGGCGTCGGCAACATCGTGAACTGTCCCATGCGCGGCGGCGACGGCGGCGACAAGTTCCGCGAGGCGTTCGACGACGCGATCCTGCCGTCGCTCCGGACCTTCTCGCCGGACCTGATCGTGATCTCCGCCGGCTTCGACGCCCATGCGCGCGATCCGCTCGGCGGCCTGATGCTCCGGGACACGGACTACGCCTGGATGACGCAGGAGCTGATGGGCGTCGCCGACGAGACCGCCGGCGGCCGCGTCGTCTCGATCCTCGAGGGCGGCTACGACCTGACCGGCCTCGCCCAGTCGACCGCGGCCCATGTCCGCGCCTTGATGCGGGGCTGAAGCGCGCCTAAAAGTCCGCGCCTTGGCTGCGAACAGGGGAGGCCCGCCGTGACGGACGCGCCGAACGACGACGTTTCGAACCTGACCTTCGAGGCCGCGCTCCAGGAGCTGGAGCGGATCGTCGGCCGCCTGGAGCAGGGCCAGGTGCCGCTCGAGGAATCGATCGAGAACTATCGCCGCGGCGAGGCGTTGAAGGCGCGGTGCGACGACCTGCTGAAGCGCGCCGAGGCGCGGGTCGAGACCATCGCCACCGGCGCGGACGGCGCGCCGAAGGGCGTCGCCCCGCTCGATCCGGGCTGAGCCGCGGCCGCGTCCGCCGCCTTCGTCATCCTTCCCGTCGCCGGAGCCGTCGCCCATGCTCTACGCGTATGTCCTGCGCGACGGCTCGCTCCACAGGACCGAGCCGGCTCCCGGCGCGCCGCCGCCCGCCGACGCGCTCTGGATCGACCTGTTCGCGCCGACGCCCGAGGAGGACGCGCTCGTCGAGGCGGCCGTGCGCGCCTCCGTGCCGACGCGCGAAGAGATGGTCGAGATCGAGCCCTCGAGCCGGCTCTATCTCGAGGACGGCGCCCGCTACATGACGGCGTCGGTGCTCTGCAACGTGCTGTCGGGGCAGCCGAAGCTGTCCGCCGTCACCTTCATCCTGACGCGCTCGACGCTCGTCACCGTGCGCTACGACGATCCGACCCCGTTCGCGATGTTTTCGGCCCGCGCCTGCAAGGCGAACGGCGTGACGCCGCCGAAGACGCCGGAAGGGGTGATGCTCGGGCTGTTCGACGCCATCGTCGATCGCCTCGCCGACATTCTCGAGCACGTGGGCGCCGACGTGGACGAGCTGTCCGCGATCGTGTTCGAGCGCGCCGGGGCGCAGGCCTACCGCAAGCCCTACCAGGAGCTGCTCAAGATGATCGGCCGCAAGGGCGATCTCGTCTCCAAGACGCGCGAGAGCCTCGTGACGCTGCAGCGGGTCGCGAACTATCTCGTCGCCGAGATCGAGGGCGTGAAGCCGGCCAAGGAGACCAAGGCGCAGCTCCGGCCGCTGCAGCGCGACGTGGTCTCGCTCACCGAACACGCCGATTTCCTGTCGAACAAGATCACCTTCCTGCTCGACGCCATGCTCGGCCTCGTCGGGCTGGCGCAGAACGACATCGTCAAGCTGTTCTCGGTCATGGCGGTGGTTTTCCTGCCGCCGACGCTGGTCGCCTCGATCTACGGGATGAATTTCGAGGCGATGCCCGAGCTGGGCTGGCGGTTCGGCTACCCCTACGCGCTGGCCCTGATGCTTATCAGCGCCATAGTCCCATACCTCTTTTTCAAGTGGCGACGCTGGCTTTAGGCCATCGCGGCGACCCGCGCGGATTCCAATTGAAAACGAAGCCTCCGAAGGCGGCCGCAGGGCCCGCGCTTTACGGATTCTTATGATCGGAAACCGCAAGGTGTGATCGCGATCATTCCGGTTCGTTGCGGCCACAGAACATGGCGTTGTCCTACCTGACCTCAGGTCCGCTCGACCCGGCGACGCTGGCGTTCGCGTTCGCGTCGAGCGTGGCCGCAGCCATTCTGCTGTTTTCCCTGATGCGGCGGGTGGAAGTCGTGGAGGGCGCGGGGCGCAAGTCCCTGTGGGTCGGCGTCACGGCGAGCGCGGTCGGCCTTCTGATCTGGGCGGCGCATGTCGGCGGCATGCTCGCGGTCGGCGCCGGCTTGGACGCCGGCTTCGACCTGCGCATCGCGGGCGCGGCGCTCGTCGTCGCCGTGGTGATGGTCGCCTGCGGCGTGGCTCTAGCGGCCCCGAACCTGTCCGAGAACGGCGTGCTCAACGCGGCCGCCGGCGGCGCCGCGGTCGGCGCGGCGCTGCTGCTGACCCATTACGTCGGCGTCAACGCCGTCCGCCTCCCCGGGCGGCTGGACATGTTCGGAACCCTGTTCCTGGTCGGCGGCGGCGTGGCGGTCGCGGCTTCGGCGGCGGCCTTCGCGCTCGCCGCGACGTTCCGGGGCCTGAACGGCCGCATGGCGGCCGGCGCGGTTTTCGCGGTCGGCGCCTTCGCGTTCCACGCGCTCGGCGCGATCGCGGTCGACGCGACGCTCGATCCGAGGGTCGCCATCCCCGAGGTCGCGGTCGACCACACCGAGGCGCTCGCCGCGGCGGCCGCGGCCGCGAGCGGCCTGCTGCTGTTCGCGCTGTTCGCGATCGTGCTGGACTGGCGGCTGGAGAACCGCAGCGGCAGCGAGGTGGACCGCCTGCAGGCGCTGTCGGACCTCTCCTCCGAAGGCCTCGTCGTCTGCGACGAA
Organism: Methylopila turkensis; assembly: GCF_027922325.1. Taxonomy (GTDB): domain Bacteria; phylum Pseudomonadota; class Alphaproteobacteria; order Rhizobiales; family Methylopilaceae; genus Methylopila; species Methylopila turkensis. The sequence goes on along the minus strand of NZ_BSFL01000002.1, from coordinate 266,387 downwards.
CTCAAGATCGTCGACGTCAACGTGGCCGCCGCGCGCCTCATGGGGCTCGATCCCACGGTGCTGCGCCGGCGCGCCTTCCGCGACTTCATCGATGCGCCCGATCCCGACCGCGTGCTCTCGGCGAGCCTCGCCAAGCCGCAGAACGCGCTGCTGCGCACCACCGGCGGCGAACCGCTGCCCGTGGAGGTCGCGAGCCGCGACCTGCAGGTGCTCGGCCGCACCCGGCGCGTCTTCACGCTGCGCAACGTCTCGGAGCAGCGGCGCAGCGAGACGCAGATTCGCCATCTCGCCTACCACGATCCGCTGACCGGGCTCGCCAACCGCGCCGCCTTCAACGAGGCCTTGGCCGGCGCGCTCAAGCGGGGCGGCGAGGTCGCGCTGTTCTGCATCGATCTCGACCGCTTCAAGGAGGTCAACGACGTCTTCGGGCATTCGACCGGCGACGAGATCCTGAAGACCGCCGCGCGCCGCATCGTGGCCGCGGCGCCGGACGCGATGGTGTTCCGCCTCGGCGGCGACGAATTCGTCGCCATCGGCACCGGGCCCGACGCCGGCGACGCCGACAAGCTCGCGCGCCGGCTGACCGAGCGCCTGAACGTCGAGACCGTGGTCGGCGGCACGCTGATCCGCTGCGGCGCGAGCGTCGGCTTCGCCGTGTTCCCGCATCACGGCTCCACGATCGACGCCCTGTTCGCCAACGCCGACGCGGCGCTCTACCGCGCCAAGGCCGACGGCCGCGGGCTCGCGCGCGGCTTCGAGCCCGACATGGACCTCGCGCTGCGCGAGCGCCGCGTGCTCCAGCAGGACCTCGCCACCGCGATCTCGCGCAACGAGATGTTCCTGCACTGGATGCCGCAGGCCGACACCGTCAGCGGCGAGATCCGCGGCTTCGAGGCGCTGCTGCGCTGGAAGCACCCTGTGCGCGGCGTGGTGCCGCCCGGCGTGTTCATCCCCGTCGCCGAGGAGACCGCGGCGATCGTGCCCATCGGCGAATGGGTGCTCAGGACCGCCTGCGCCGAGGCCGTGCGCTGGATGCGGCCGGGCAAGGTCGCGGTCAACCTGTCGCCGATCCAGTTCCAGCACGGCGACATTGTCGGGCTCGTCCACGGCATCCTGCTGGAGACCGGGCTTCCCGCCGGCCGGCTCGAGCTCGAGATCACCGAAGGCGTGCTGCTGCATGACTTGCCCGGCGCGCTCAGCACGCTCCGCCGCCTGAAGGCGCTCGGCGTCCAGATCGCCATGGACGACTTCGGCACCGGCTACTCGTCGCTGTCCTACCTGCAGGCGTTCCCGTTCGACCGCATCAAGATCGACGCCTCGTTCATCCGCACGCTCGGCTCCAGCCCGCAGGCCAAGGCGATCGTGCGCGCGGTGGTCGCGCTCGGCGCGAGCCTCGACATGCCGATCACCGCCGAAGGCGTCGAGACCCACGAGCAGCGCAGCTTCCTCGCCGAGCTGCAGTGCGACGAGATCCAGGGCTATCTCGTCGGACGCCCGAGCCCGCTGGTCTCGTTCGACTCGCCGTTCGAGCGCCCGGGGAGGACGCGGCGCGCGAGCTGAGCGCCGTCTCGGCGCTCAGACGTGCTGGCCGCCGTTGATGTGGATCTCCGAGCCGGTGACGTAGGACGACGCCTCGGTGCAGAGGAAGTAGATCGTCTTCGCCACTTCGTCCGGGGTGCCGAGACGGCGCAGCGGAATCTGCGCCACCAGCTTGTCGGTGCCGGGCGACAGGATCGCGGTGTCGATCTCGCCGGGCGCGATCGCGTTGACGCGCACGCCGAGCGGGCCGAAATCCGCCGCCATCTCGCGGGTGAGCGAGGCGAGGGCCGCCTTCGAGGTGGCGTAGGCGGCGCCGGCGAACGGGTGCACCCGGCCGCCCGCGATCGAGGTCACGTTAACGATCGAGCCCTTCGCGGCCGTCAGCTCCTCCGAAAGCCCACGCGCCAGCATGATCGGCGCGAAGAAGTTGACCTGGAACACGGTCTTCCAGTCGTCGAGATCGGTCGCGAGCGCGTTCAGGCGGCCGCCGCCGGGCGCCTTGGGCGAGATGCCGGCGTTGTTGACGAGCGCGTGGATCAGGCCGCCGTCGAGACGGCTGCGGATCTCGGCGATGGCGCGGACGGTGTCCTCGACGTCGGCGAGGTCGACTTGCACGTGGTCCTCGGGGCCGGCGCCCCAGGGGCATTCTTCCGGGAAGGCGTGGCGCGAGCAGGTGATCACCCGCCAGCCCGCCGCGGAGAAGCGCTTCACCGTGGCGTGGCCGATGCCGCGGCTCGCGCCGGTCAGCAGCAGCGTCTTGCGCGGCTCGTTGGACGGCGACGGCCGCGGCCGGGACGCAGGCTGAGGCGCCTTCGCCGTCGATCCGACGGCCGCCGGGTCGGCCGCCGCGGCCTCGCCGGCGCGAGCCCCGGTGAAGGGGCAGGTGGCCGGGGCGTCGTCGGGCTTGGAGTCGCTGGTGCTCATGACGCGGGGGGCCGATCAGGGATAGAGACGGGTGCGGGTCCAGGACCCGTCGGGAGCGCGGTCGAAGACCGCGCGGTCGTGCAGGCGGAACGGCATGTCCTGCCAGAATTCGAACGAGGTGGGGACGATCCGGTACCCCTTCCAGTGCGGCGGACGCGGCGGCTCGGCCGCGCCGAACTCGGCGTCGCGCGCGGCGACCGCCTCCTCGAGTTCCGCGCGCGAGCCGAGCGGGCGCGACTGCCGCGAGGCCCAGGCGCCGAGGCGGCTGATGCGCGGACGCGTCGCGAAATAGGCGTCGGCCTCCTCCGCCGAGACCGGCTCGACCGGTCCGCGCGCCCGAATCTGCCGGCGCAGCGACTTCCAGTGGAACACGACGGCGGCTTTCGGCTGGCCCGCGAGCTCGACGCCCTTGGCGCTTTCGGAGTTGGTGAAGAACACCAGCCCCCGGCGATCGAGGCCGTTGAGCAACACCATGCGCACATCCGGCAGGCCGTCGGCGTCGACGGTCGCGAGCGCCATGGCGTTCGGATCGTTGGGTTCGGAGGCCTTGGCCTCCTCCATCCAGGCGGCGAACGTCGCGAAGGGATCGTCCGTTGCGTGGAAGTCACTCGACATTAACCGCTCCTGCCGTTCCATTCCCCGCATGATCAAGGAGTTCCCGAGTAAAGATGCGTAGCCTCGATCAGCGTCAGCGCGCCGTTCCGATATCTACACGAGCAGGCCTCGGGCCGCGAGCGACGCTGCGCCGCAACGCGGCCGCGGCGTTCGCGATCGTCGCCGCCTTCGCATGCGCGGGCTGCAGCGTGTCCTATCCGCTGTTCGGCAAGGACGACGACATCCCGACCGGCAGCATCGCGCGCTCCGACGCCGCGGCTCCGCAGCCGGCTCCGGCCGACAAGGTCAGCCGCGCGCCGCTCGCCCCGATCGAGGGCGCCGCGCCGGCGGCGGCCCCCAGCGCCGCCCCCTCGGCCTATGCGGCGCCCCAGCCTGGCGCCGCCGCGCCGGCGTCCCCGTCCACGCTGACGCCCGACGACTGGAGCTACGCCCGCGGCGCGCTTGGGCTCGCCATGGGGGCCGAGGCCGCCAACGCCTCCGTGCCCTGGGCCAATCCCGACAGCGGCGCCTACGGCTCGTTCACCGCCTCGTCCGCCCCTGTGATCGAGAACGGCGCCACCTGCCGCCCGTTCGCCGCCAGCCACAGCGCCGGCGGCCGCGAGCAGCGGCTCGAAGGCACCGCCTGCCGCACCGCGGCGGGGCACTGGGAGGCGGTGTCGATCCGGACGTCCGGCGGCCGCGCGTCTTAGGCGCAGGCCCGGACTGTTGCGTTCCGGCCACAGCCGTCCCACATTGCCGTGGAGCGACGGCGCCGCGAGCCGGCGGCGCCCGATCCACGCGAACGACGGACTGTGACGACGCGATGCGCGATCCCTACGACGTGCTCGGCGTGACGCGCCAGGCGAGCGACGCCGAGATCAAGAAAGCCTTCCGCCGTCTGGCCAAGACCTGGCACCCGGACCAGAAGCCGGACGACCCCAAGGCCAAAGAACGCTTCGCCGAGATCGGCGCGGCCTACGAGCTGCTGTCCGACAAGGACAAGCGCGCCCAGTTCGACCGCGGCGAGATCGACGCCGAGGGCAAGCCGCGCTTCCACAGCTTTGAAAGCGCCGGAGCCGGCGCCCGCGGCGCAGGCGCGCGCGGGGCCCATTTCGACTTCGAGTTCGGAGGCGGCTCGCCTTTCGGCGGCGCGCGCGGCGGCCGGGCTGGGACGGAAGACATCTTCGAGGACATTCTCGGCGCCTTCGGCGGCCGGCGTCCGCCCCGCGGCGGGGCCGGCTTCGGCGGCGGCGAGCCGCCGCGCGGCGAGGACGTGACGGCCGAGATCGCGGTCCCGTTCCGGGAGTGGGCGCTGGGCGCCAAGCGGCGGGTCCGGCTGCCGACCGGCAAGGAGCTGGAAATCGCCGTCCCGGCCGGGATCGAGAGCGGCAAGACCATCCGCCTGAAAGGGCAGGGCAAGCCCAGCGGCCTCGGCGGCCGTCCCGGCGACGCGCTCGTCGCCGTGCGCGTGCTGCCCGATCCGCAGTTCCGCGCCGAAGGCCGCGACGTGCGCGTGACCGCGCCGATCACGCTCTACGAGGCGGTGTTGGGCGCCAAGGTCCGCATTCCCACGCTCGACGGCACGGTTGAGCTCACGGTCCCGCCGGGCTCCGACGGCACGCGCACGCTGCGGCTGCGCGGCAAGGGCGTCGGGGCGGACGGCGCCGCCGGCGACCTGCTGGTGGAGCTCCGCATCGCGCTTCCAAAGGGCGGCGACCGCGAGCTGGAGGCCTTCGCCCGCAAGATGCGCGACGAGGGCGCCTACGACCCGCGCTCGTGACGCCGGACGGGGCGGCGGGCCGGCCGGGCCTGTCGCGCACTGAAACGCGCTGTGATGCTGCGGCGCCCGCGTTCGCTTGAAGGGTCCCGGACCCTATGCCATAGCGGGCCCCACTCGTCGCGCAGCGCGTCGTAAAGAGGTGTTTTCATGACTGGCGTTCAGGGATTGATGGCCGGAAAGCGGGGCCTGGTGATGGGCGTCGCCAACAACCGATCGATCGCCTGGGGCATCGCGAAAGCCGCCGCCAACGCGGGCGCCAAACTCGCCTTCACCTATCAGGGCGACGCGCTCAAGAAGCGCGTGGAGCCGCTCGCAGCCGAGCTCGGCGCCGAAGTGGTCGGCCATTGCGACGTCACCGACGCGGCCACCATAGACGCGGTGTTCGAGAAGACCGGCGAACTGCTGGGCGGGCTCGACTTCGTGGTCCACGCCATCGCGTTCTCGGACAAGGACCAGCTCGACGGACGCTACGTCGAGACCACGGCCGACAACTTCAACAAGACCATGTTCATCTCCTGCTACTCGTTGACCGCGGTCGCGCAGCGGGCCGAGAAGCTGATGACGAACGGCGGCTCGATTTTGACGCTGACCTATTACGGCGCCGAGAAGTGGATGCCGCACTACAACGTCATGGGCGTCGCCAAGGCCGCGCTGGAGGCGAGCGTGCGCTATCTCGCGGCCGACCTCGGCCCCAACGCCATCCGGGTGAACGCCATCTCCGCCGGCCCGATCAAGACGCTGGCGGCCTCCGGCATCGGCGACTTCCGCTACATCCTGAAGTGGAACGAGTACAACGCGCCGCTTCGGCGCACGGTCTCGATCGAGGAGGTCGGCGATTCCGCGCTCTACCTGCTGTCGGACCTCGGCCGCGGCGTCACCGGCGAGGTCCACCATGTGGACGCCGGCTACCACATCGTCGGCATGAAGAACCCCGACGCGCCCGACATGTCCCCCGCGTGACGCGAAGCGTCATCGCGCCCGTGACGCGAAGCGTCGCGGCTCCGCGGACGCCGGCGTGACGCCGGACGTCGTCTTCGTCCGCCACGGCGAGACCGACTGGAACGCCTCCGGCCGGCTGCAGGGGCAGACCGACATCCCCCTGAACGCCCGCGGCCGCGACCAGGCCGACGCGGTCGGGCGCGCCCTGGGCCCCGCCTTGCCGGACGCCGCCGGGCGCGTGTTCGTCGCGAGCCCACTGTCGCGCGCGACCGAGACCATGCGCCGGATGCGCGCCGCCATGGGGCTCGACGCGGACGGCTTCACGACCGACGCGCGGCTGAAGGAGTTGTCCTTTGGCCGCTGGGAAGGATCCACCCTCGCCGAGGCGCGCCTGCGCGACCCGAAGGCCATGCGCGCCCGCGACGCCGACAGGTGGTCGTTCCGCCCGGAGGAGGGCGAGAGCTACGCCGACCTCGAGGCCCGCGTGGGCGAGGCCGTCGCGGCGCTGCCCGGCCCGGCCGTGATCGTCGCCCATGGCGGCGTCGCCCGCGTGCTGCTGGCGACGCTCGGTGGCGTCGCGCGGGACAAGGTCTCGGACATCGCGATCCGGCAGGGCCGCGCGCTGGTTTTCGGCACCGGCGGCTGGCGCTGGATCTGATGGTCGTTCCAACCGCCTCCGCCGACGCGCCGGAGAGGGCTGGGCGGCGTGCGAAAGACCGCCCCTCAGCGCCCCTCGGCTGATGGAAAGAGGCCGCCGGCGGCGATTCCGACCCCGTTTGCCGCCCGCTGGCATACCTGGCGGGCCTCAGACGACGGCGGAGCCAATCGTTCCATAGAAAAGTTTGGGCTTCCCGCAACGGTCTGCGACGCGCTGCCGCACCGCCCCAAGGCCTTGCTTATAAATGGAAAAATGAAGTGCGACGACAACGGCGCGTGCGCTGCAGCGCGGATTATCACGAGAATGTGAGCCTCTAGACCCCCGCGGGCATCTTTATCCGCTCAAAAGTGGCATGCCATATTTTGCATGCCAGATATGCGCCATTAGGTAAGCCAAACTGTCGCACCGAAGCGACGCGGCCGCCGACGCAAAGAGGGCGGATCAGACTTTCGGCGCGTTGGAGGGCGCCCGCAAGTCGCGGCGGAGGTATTTTTCTCCGCCATTCGTCGCACCGGCCGCGCGGTCGCCCCGTCTGGGGGACGAGAGCGGCGGGGGTTTTCAGAAGAATGTCAAGGCTGGGCCCGGGTCCGAAAGCTTCCCTGAAGGGGGCTGCTCCGGAAGTCGGGCAGAGACCAAAACGACAATGACATAAACGGCCCTGAGGCCGTGCACCGAGAGAGGAAAGTCCAATGAGCCACGCTTCCAATCCAGCGCTGAGGCCAAACGTATCCGAACGGAAACGTTGGACCCAGATCGTCGTCGGCGTCGTCTGCATGGTCGCGACCGCGAACATCCAGTACGCCTGGACGCTGTTCGTGCCCGAAATTCAGTCGACCTTCGGCTGGGACCGCGCCTCGATCCAGATCGCCTTCACGATCTTCGTGCTGGTGCAGACCTGGCTGACGCCGATCGAAGGCTACTTCATCGACAAGTACGGCCCGCGCGCCATGGTCGCGTTCGGCGCCGTGTTCATGGGCCTGTCTTGGGTCATCAACTCGCAGGCGACCTCGCTCACGGGTTTCTACATCGGCGCGGCCGTCGGCGGCATCGGCGTGGGCTGCATCTACGCGACCTGCATCAACAACGCGCTGAAGTGGTTCCCGGACCGCCGCGGCCTCGCGGTCGGCCTCACCGCCGGCGGCTACGGCATGGGCTCCGCTGCGACCATCCTTCCGATCGCCTCGATGATCGGCACGAGCGGGTTCCAGGCGACCTTCCTGTTCTTCGGCATCCTGCAGGGCATTCTCGCCTTCATCGCCGCCATGTTCCTGCGCGCCCCGTCCAAGGACGAGGTCAGGGTCTCCGACAAGCTGGCCCAGTCGCGTCGCGACTACACGCTCACGGAAGCTCTGCGCACCAAGCTGTTCTGGCTGATGTTCTTCATGTTCATCTGCGTCGTCACCGGCGGCATGATGGCTGTCGCGCAGCTCGGCGTCATCGCTCAGGACCTCGGCGTCAAGAACTACAGCGTCAACCTCTACTTCTTCACCATGGCCGCCCTGCCGCTCGCCCTGATGCTCGACCGCATCATGAACGGCATCTCCCGTCCGCTGTTCGGCTGGATCTCGGACAACATCGGCCGCGAGAAGACGATGGTCATCGCCTTCACCCTCGAAGGCTTCGGCATCATCGCGCTCGGCTACTGGGGCCATAACCCCTACGCCTTCCTGATCCTGTCCGGCGTGGTGTTCCTGGCCTGGGGCGAAGTCTACTCGCTGTTCTCGGCTCTCGCCGGCGACGCCTTCGGCACCAAGCACATCGGCAAGATCTACGGCGTGCTCTACTGCGCCAAGGGCATCGGCGCGCTGTTCGTGCCGGTCGGCAACCTGCTGATGGAGTGGACCGGCACCTGGGCCACCGTGCTCTACACGGTCGCCTGCATGGACCTGCTGGCCGCCTTCCTCGCGATCGTGGCCCTGCGCCCCGTTCTCGCCGAGCACGTCCGCCGCTCGGGCGTGACGAACCCCACGACCCTCGACGGTCCGGACGGCAAGCCGGGCGGCGTGCTCGCCAACGCCTGACGCCATCCCCAAGCTTCCCGCGGCGCGCCCTCGAGGACGCGCCGCGGGTCGATCTCCTACCCCTGCCTCGTCGCCCCTCGGGACGAGGCCGACTGCGGGCTCACCCGGCCGATCGGGGAGCCCGCGCTTTTTTGCGTTCGGGACGACCCCGATCCGCGGTACGACAGGCGGCGCGCGCGAGGACACCCCTCGGCGCGCCGTCGTCATGTCAGGGAATGGGAAAGCCATGGTCGTCGTCCGCGCTCTCGCAGCCGCGCTCGCGCTTCTCGCGGCGGCCCCCGCCGCCCGCGCCCAGGACCGCGACCTCAGCCGCGAGATGATCGTCGCCGATCCCGCGGCTCCGGTCGCCGGCAACCCCAAGGGCGACGTCACCATCGTCGCCTTCCTCGACTACAACTGCCCCTACTGCAAAAGCTCCGCGCCCGCGCTCGAGAAGCTGGTGCGCGACGACGGCCGCATCCGCCTCGTCTACAAGGACTGGCCGATCCTGTCGGAGAGCTCGGTCTACGGCGCCAAGCTCGCGCTCGCGGCCAAGCGGCAGGGCAAGTACGAGGAGGCCCACCGCGCGCTGATGGCGCTGAAGGGCGCCTCCCGTCCCCATGCCGACCTCGACGCTGCGGTCGCCGCGGCGGGCGTCGACATGCCCCGCCTGCTGGCGGACGCCAAGGCGTCGCAGGCCGAGATCGTGACGCTCCTGAAGCGCAACGACGCGCAGGCGAGGGGTATGGGGTTCCCGGGCACGCCGGTCTATCTCGTCGGCCCCAAGCTGGTGGCGGCCCCGCTCGACTACGAAGGCTTCAAGGACGCCGTCGCCCAGGCCCGCGAACGCCAGAAGGCGCGGTAAGGCGCGGGGCGAGCGTCAGCTCCGCCGGAACGTCGCCACCGCCTCCACGTGGGCGGAGTGGCGGAACTGGTCGACCGGCGTCACGCGCTCGAGCCGGTAGCCGCCGCGGATCAGGATCGCGGCGTCGCGGGCGAGCGTCGCGACGTTGCAGGACACCGCGACGACCGTGGCGACGCGCGATTCCGCCAGCATCCGCGCCTGCGCCTCGGCGCCGGCGCGCGGCGGATCGAACACCGCCGCGTCGAACGGCTTGAGCTCGGCGCCGGCGAGCGGGCGGCGGAACAGGTCGCGCGCCTCGGCCGTCACCCGCTTGAGCCCCGGCGTGGCGCGGGCCGCGGCGGAAAGCGCCGCGACCGCCGGCCGGTCGGCCTCCGCGGCGTAGACCTCCGCGCGTTCGGCGAGCCGGAGCGCGAAGGCGCCGACGCCCGAGAACAGGTCCGCGACCCGCTTCGCCCGGCCGACCGCCTCGGCCGCGAGCGCGGTGATCGCCGCCTCGCCCGCGGCGGTCGCCTGCAGGAAGCCGCCCGGAGGCGGGATCACCTGGGCGCGGCCCATGACGACGACCGGCTTGCGCCGCTCCACCACCACGTCGCCGTGGATTGCGAGCCGGGCGAGGTCGAGTTCGCCCGCGAGCGTCACCAGCCTCAGCCTCAGCGCCTCGGGCGGCGGTCCGGACCCGCGCACGTCCATGTCGAGCCCGCCGGCGGTCGCCGTCACCGCGAGGTCGAGCGGCTTGCGCATCTTTCCGAGCGCGGCGGCGACCGCGCGCGCGGCGGGGAGCGCCCCCGCCATCTCCGGCGCCAGCAGCGGACAGGCGGCGATCGGAACGATGGCGTGGCTGCGGGCGGCGGCGAAGCCGACGACGACCCGGCCGTCCGCGCCGGCGCGGGCGTGGAACGTGGCGCGCCGGCGGCCGGCGCCGTGGGCGTCGACGCAAGGGCCGACCAGTGCGGCGACGTCCAGCCGCTCGCGGGCGAAGGCCTCGATCAGCAACGCGCGCTTCCAGGCGAGCGCCGCGTCCTGCGCCAGCTCCTGCGTGGCGCAGCCGCCGCAGACGCCGACCTCCGGGCAATAGGCCTCGCGCCGGTCGGCGGAGGGCTCGACCACGCGCAGCAGCGTCGCGCGCTCGCCCGCGCGCTCGGCCTCCACCAGCTCCCCCGGCAGCGCCCGCGCCACGAACACGGGCCCGGCCGCAGTGTCCGCGACCCCGTCCCCGCGATGGCCGAGCCGGGCGATGGCGAGCCGCTCAGCCATGACGTCGCGCTCCGATCAGGTGCTCGATGTTGCCGTCGCCGCCGGGGATCGGGGAGGGCAGTTCGCCGAGGATCGCGAAGCCGAGGCGCTCGACGAGCGCGCGGGCGTCGGCCGCGGCGCGGGCGCGCGCCTCCGCGTTGCGGACGACGCCGCCCTTGCCGATCTCCTTGCGGCCGACCTCGAACTGCGGCTTCACGAGCACGACCAGCGCTGCGGAGGGCGCAGCCAGCGCGACGGCCGGCGGCAGCACCACGCCGAGCGGGGCGAAGCTGACGTCGACGGTGACGACGTCCGGCGCGCGCGGCAGCGCGGACGCGGCGAGGTCGCGGATGTCGGTCGCCTCGAGGCTCGTCACCCGCGGGTCGCCGACGAGTAGCGCGTGAAGCTGGCCGCGGCCGACGTCGACCGCGGTCACATGGGCCGCGCCGCGGGCGAGCAGCACCTGCGTGAAGCCGCCGGTCGAGGCGCCGACGTCGAGCGCCTCGCAGCCGGTCACATCGAGGCCGAAGGCGTCGAGCGCGTGCGCGAGCTTCACGCCGGCGCGCGAGACCCAAGGGTGCGCCGGCTCGGCGCTGATCTCGGCGTCGAGCGGCACCATGTCGGAGGCGCGCGCGACGGCCACGCCGTTCGCCCGCACGCCGCCGGCCGCGATCGCCGCCTGCGCCCGCGCGCGGCTGTCGAACAGGCCGCGCTCGACCAGCAGCAGGTCGGCCCGGCGGCGCGGGGAGGGAGACGAAGCTGTCACGGGGCGGCGCGGCGATGAGCGGGTTGAGGAACGGAGCGCTTCTATAGGCATGAAGCGCGGGATGCGCGAACCTCAGGCCTCACGAAAAGATGCGCCCCCGGTTCGCCCGCCGGCGCGGGGCGGCGCCGGAGCTTAAAGGTTCGGCGTTAGGCTCCGGGAGAGACGACGACCAGCGGACGATCAGGGCATGAAGCGCGAGCGCGCGGCGGAACGGTTCCGCGATACGGTGGATCAGGCCCGGCGCCGCCTCGCGCTTGGCCTCGCGGCGGGCCTCGCCGCGGCCGCGGCGCCGCGGCTGGCGGACGCCGCGCCCGGCGGGCTTGGGGCCGAGGCCGCTGGGCTCAAACCCGGCGCCGGCGGCGACCAGAGCCGGGCCTTCGCCCGCGCGCTGGAGCGGGCGGCGCGGGAGGGGCGGCCGCTCACGCTCGCGCCCGGCGTCTACCGCGCGGCCCGCATCGCCCTGCCCGAGGGCGCGGCCATCGTCGGCGTGCCCGAGATGACGCGGATCGAGCTGTCCGAGCCCGGCCCGCTGTTCACGGGCAAAGGCCTGCGCCGCGTCGCCATGCGCGGGCTGCTGCTCGACGGCTCCAACCTTCCGGGCGGCCTGCAGGCGGGCCTGATCCAGCTCGAGGACGTGGCCGCCTTCGCCTTCGACGAACTCGCGATCGAGGACGCCGGCGGCTCCGGCCTCGCGCTGTTCCGCTCCGGCGGCGCGCTGCGCGGATCGCGCATCGCCAACGCCCGCCAGTCCGGCCTGTTCGCGATGGACGGCCGCGGGATCACCGTCGCCGACAACGTCATTCGAGGCTGCCGCAACAACGGCGTCGTGATCCGCCGCACCGCCAAGGGCGACGACGGCGCCGTGGTCTCGCGCAACCGCATCGAGGACACCGGCGCGCTCGACGGCGGGCTCGGCTGGAACGGCAACGCGGTGAACGTGTCCAAGGCGTCGGGGGTCGTGGTCTCCGGCAACGCCATCCGTCGCTCGGCCTTCACCGCCGTGCGCGCGCACGAATCGAGCGACGTCGTCATCGCCGACAATCTGTGCCTCGACTGCGGCGAGACCGGCCTCTACGTCGAATACGGCTTCTCCGGCGCCGTCGTCTCGGGAAACCTGGTCGACGGCGCCGCCAACGGCGTGTCGATCGCCAACTTCAACGAGGGCGGGCGCCTCGCCGCCGTCACCGGCAACGTGGTCCGCAACCTGTTCCGCCGAAAGCATCTCGATCGGCCCGGCGAGGGTTACGGCCAGGGGATCGGGGTCGAGGCCGACGTGGCGGTGACCGGCAACGTGATCGAAAACGCGGCTTCGTTCGGCGTTCACGCCGGCTGGGGGCCGTACATGCGCGATGTCGCGATCAGCGGAAACATCGTCCGCAATTGCGAGGTGGGAATCGGCGTTTCGGTGGTCGAGGGCGTCGGCCCGGCGACGATCGTCGGCAACACCGTGACGGGTTCGCGCAAGGGCGCGGTGGTCGGCTACCGCTGGGCGGACGCCGCGACCCCCGATCTCGGGTCCGCGGGCTCCGGCGGGCTGCCCGGGCTGACGGTGGCGCAGAACACCGTCCGATAGCCCGCCGACGTCCGTTCGTTAACGCCGGCGTGATCCAAAGCGCTCACGGGCGTCTGACAACCCGTTGATGTTCTTAGAAAGACCTCAATGTGGCGGTGCAGCAAACAACGCGAACGTTAACAAAGTTAACGGCGCCATGTGCATGGCCACGCTGCGACATTTCCGCGACACTCGGGCGGGAATGAGGTCAGAATGAGATCATTCCTATAGCAATCGGCGGTCAAAAACTGTCCTCTTCATGTGGCGGCGCCGAGTCGGGGGCGCTTGTTGCGTCTAAAGTTCGGGTTCATAAGACTTTCGATTTAAATCGCGAAAGAAACGAACCGAAGGCGTGATCGAAAATCAGCTCGGGTAGGCGGCGGCCCTCTGGACCGCCGATCGGAGGAAAAGAGAAATGAAGCAAGTGATGAAGATCGCGGCTGCGGGCGCTTTCGCCCTCGGCGCCATGACGACGGGGGCCTTCGCCGCCGCGACGGCGCAGCCGGGCGAGACGGCCGGCCTCGCCGCCGGCGCCCCGCTGCCGGAAGGTCTGTACTTCGTGAACACCTTCAGCTGGGGCGTCATCGACAACCCGGGACCGGACACCAAGCTTCTGGTCGACATCCCGCTGATCGCGTGGTCGACCCCGTGGCAGCTCTTCGGCGGCAACATCCAGGTTCTGGCCGCGACCCCGTTGATCCATGCCGACGGCCCGTTCGGCGCTGACGCGTATGGCTTCTACAACCCGTTCCTGGCCGGCCGCATCGCGTTCGACCTCGGCGGCGGCCTCGGCGTCAGCTACCTGTCGGGCATCTACTTCAACATCGGCGACAACGACGTCTCGGTCCGCGCCACCACCTGGCGTCAGGACTTCGCGGTCAGCTACACCAACGACGGCTGGAACCTGACGGCGAACCTGATCTGGGGCAACACGTTCGACACCGACCGCGCGGTCGGCGGCAAGACCTCGAACGGCTTCAACCTCGACCTGACGGCCACCAAGACCTTCGGCAAGTGGGAGATCGGCGCGATCGGCTTCGGCTCGACCGAGTACGACCTGCCGGACGCGCAGAAGCGTAGCAACGGCGGCCCCGGCAAGGTCGAGACCTTCGCGGTCGGCCCGCTCATCGGCTACAACTTCGGCCCGGTGATCCTGCAGGCGGCTCTGACCACCAGCATCTACTCGAAGAACTCGGGCGACGACACCCGCTTCTGGTCGCGCATCGTGATCCCGCTGTGGTCGCCCGAGAAGCCGATGGCTCCGCTCGTCACCAAGTACTGAGACGAACGGACAGCCTCGCAGATCTGATCTCGAGACTGACGGAACGGGGAGCGCCCATGGCGCTCCCCGTTTTCGTTTTGAACGGGGCGACGCCGGAGCGGCCGGGGGCCGGGGGGGGGGCGACCGCGGCGTCGAGCGTCGACGGGGCCGAAGCTTCCAGCCTGGGTCAGGCGGCGCTGAGCGCCGGGCCCGGCCGCAGCTCGCCGACCTCGACCCCTTCCCAATTGATCAGCCGGCGCCGCATGCGGCTCGCGAGCCATGCGGCCTGCTCGCCCTCGGGGCGCAGCAGCCGGGCGAGCACGGCCGCCATCGCGACCTCCGCGCCGCGGGTCGCGCCGTCCTCGATCTTGAGCGCGACGCCGAAGCCCAGTTCGGGCAGGGCGGCGACGTGGACGCCCTCCGCGCCCATCTTCACGAAGGCGCGGTCCTTCAGCGCCTGCATCGCCTCGGTGTCGAAGCGTCCCGTGCCGGCGACCTGGAACGGCGCCGACCAGGCCGCCCGCATCAGCGTCTTGGCCGCCGCGGCGCGGGCGGGGCCGAAGCCCTCGCCGGTCGCGAACCGGGCGAAGGCGTGCGCGACGGCGCCAAGCGGCGCGGCGTAGGTCGGGATGCCGCAGCCGTCGACGCCGACCGCCGCCTCCGCGAGGCTCATGCCCAATGCGCCCTCGAGCGCCGCGGTCACCTCGCGCTGGACGGGATGCTCAGGCTGGATGTAGCCGGCCGGCTCCACCTCCATCGCGCAGGCGAGGCACAGGAAGCCGGCGTGCTTGCCGGAGCAGTTGTTGTGGAGCGCGGTCGGGCCGACGCCGCTTGCGGCGAGCGCGCGGGCGGCCGCGTCGCTGGTCGGCCAATGCGCGCCGCATTCGAGCGCCTCGGCGCCGAGGCCGAGGCGGGCGAGCGCGCCGGCCGCCGTCGCCACGTGCTCCGGCTCGCCGCTGTGGGAGGCGCAGGCGAGCGCGAGCTCCTCGTCGCTGAACCCGAACCGCGCCGCCGCGCCGCTCTCGACCAGCGGCAGCGCCTGCAGCGCCTTGACGGCCGAGCGGGGGAAGGTCGGGCGCGCGACGTCGCCGAGCGCGAACACGAGCCGGCCGGCGGCGTCGGAGACCGCGACCGAGCCCGCGTGCCGGCTCTCCACCGCGATCCCGCGCGTGACCTCGACCAGGATCTCGCCCGCGCTCACGGCCGGAACCCGCAGGCCGCGCCGCGTGTTTGGTCGGCGGCGGCGCAAAGGTCAGGGAGAACGGCAATGGCTGCGAAGCGCGCGACGTCGTCGAAAAAGGCCACGTCCAAAAACCCTTCGATCAAGAACCCGGAAGTCTACGAGGCTCTGCGGGAGCAGGGCGCGAGCGCCGAGAAGGCCGCGCGCATCTCCAATGCGCAAGCGAAATACGGCGACCGCGGCGCCAACGCGCCGTCGTCCAAAGGGGGCAAGTCGCCGCCTTACGAGGACTGGCGGCGCGACGACCTCTACGCCAAGGCGCGCGAGATCGGACTGAAGGGCGTCTCGCGGGCCACCAAGGGCGACCTCATCCACGCGCTGCGGTCGCACTGATGGCCGAGGAGACGGATCTCACGATCGAGGAGATCGCGCGGCAGGCGGGCCTTCGGCTCTCCGGCGCCCGCGACCTCGACATCACGCGCCGGCGGGCCGGCAAGGGCTTCGTCTATCTCGACCGCCGGGGAAAGCGCATCACCGACGCCGAGGCGGTCGCGCGCATCAGATCGCTCGCGATCCCCCCGGCCTACGAGGACGTGCGGGTCGCATCGGACCCGCGCTGTCATCTGCAGGCGATCGGCCGCGACGAGGCCGGCCGGGTCCAGCACCGCTATCACCCGGACTGGAACGTGGTGCGCGAGACCCGCAAGGTGGAGCGTCTCGACCGCGTCATCGAGGCGCTGCCGAAGCTGCGCCGCCAGGTGGCGCGCGACCTCGCGAGCCCGAAGCTGAGCCGCGCCAAGGCGCTGGCCGCCGCCGTCGCCCTGATCGACGAGACCCACATCCGCGTCGGCTCGGAAGCCTATCTGCGCTCCAACAAGGCCCATGGCGCGTCGACGCTGCTGAAGCGCCACGTCGAAATCTCGGGCGAGACCGTGCGGCTGTCGTTCCGCGGCAAGGGCGGCAAGGACATCGCATGCTCGATGCGCTCGGGTCGGCTCGCCCGGGCGCTCGGCCGCCTCAGCGGGCTGCCGGGCCGCCGGCTGTTCCAGTACCGCGGCGACGACGGCGCGGTGCGCCGCATCACGGCGGTCGACGTCAACGCCTACATCCGCGAGGCGACCGGCCTGCCCGTCACCGCCAAGGACCTGCGCATGCTGGGCGCGAGCGCGAACGCCGCCGAGCACCTCGCCGACCTCGAGCCCGCGACCAGCGAGACCGCGCGCCGGAGACAGCTCGCGGGCGTTATGCGCGCGATCTCGGAGCGGCTCGCGAACACGCCCGCGGTGGTGCGCAAGTCCTATGTCCACGCGCTGGTGGTCGACGCCTTCGGCGCCGGCGCGCTGCGCCGCGCCTACGACGACGCGCGCGGCCGTCCGGGCCTGCGCCGCGCCGAGGCCGCGCTCGCGCGGCTGGTCCGCCGGCTGAAGCGCGCGCCCGAGGGTTGACCCGCAGAGCGTTCCGGCCGAACCATGCGCCTCCGCTCCAACAGGCCCGCAGTCGCAATGTCTCTGGTCGTGCGTCTCGCATCTGCGTTCGTCCTCGCAGCCTTCCCCGCGCTGGCGCAGGCGCCCGCCGCGCCGCCGGCCGCGACCGTTCCCTGCGGCGGAGACTTCGCCGCCTTTCTCGACGGCGTGCGCGCCGAGGCCCGCGAGGCCGGCGTGTCGGAGAACGCGATTGCGGCCGGCCTCGACGGCGTCGCGATCGACCCGAAGGTGCTCCAGCTCGACCGCGGTCAGTCGGTGTTCCAGCAGAGCTTCCTGCAGTTCGCCGGCCGCATGGTCGCCGGCGCCCGCGTGACCAAAGGCCCGCAGGTCATCAAGCAGAACGCGGCGCTGTTCGAGCGGGTCGAAGCGGAATACGGCGTGCCGGCTTCGGTGATCGCGGCCTTCTGGGGTCTCGAGACCGACTTCGGCGCCAATCTCGGCAAGTTCGACACCCGCAACGCGCTCGCGACGCTCAGCCACGACTGCCGCCGACCGGCCTTCTTCCGGCCGCAGCTCATCGCGGCGCTCAAGATCGTCGACCGCGGCGACCTCGCGCCCGGCGACATGCGCGGCGCCTGGGCGGGTGAACTCGGCCACACCCAGATGATGCCGGTGGACTATGTCCGCGACGGCGTCGATGGCGATGGCGACGGCCGTCGCGACCTGATGCGCAGCGTGCCCGACGCCATGATGACCGCCGGCAAGTACCTGTCCGATCTCGGATGGCGGCGCGGGCAGCCCTGGCTGCAGGAGGTCGTCGCGCCGGCGGAAATGCCGTGGGTCGAGGCCGACATCGACGTCAAGCATTCGGTGGCGCGCTGGACGGAATGGGGCGTGAAGGCCCGCAACGGCTCCCTCGCGCCCGCCGAGGCCAACGCGGCGCTGCTGCTGCCCATGGGCCGCAACGGACCCGCCTTCCTCGCCTACGACAATTTCGACATTTACCGGAAGTGGAACCAGTCCTTCATCTACGCGATGACGGCGGCCTATCTCGCGACCCGCTACGAGGGCGCGCCCTCTGTTTCGAGTGGAAACGCGCCGGTGCGCGTGCTCGACGCGGCCGAGCTGAAGCAGCTCCAGACCCTGCTCGCCCGCGACGGCTTCCCCGTCGGCGAGATCGACGGCAAGCTCGGCGGCGACACCCGCCGCGCGACGCGCAAGGCGCAGCTCAAGCACAACCTTCCCGCCGACGGCTACCCCAGCCTCGATCTGCTGCAGGTCCTGTCGTCCTCCGGCGGCTGAGGCCGGCTTTCGACCACGCGCGCGCCGGCATGGGCGCGCTCGGCCGGGCCCCATCTTGAGGCGCGATCGCCTCGGATCGCTCGCGCCGTCATGCCCGGCGCAGCCGGGTATCCACGACTTGGGCGCCGAGCTCAGCGGCAAGTCTTTGAATACCCACGCAAAAGCGCGGGCATGACGACGATCTCGCCTGAAACGACGCCGTCATGATCGATCACGCGCAGAGACGTCGGAGCCCAGGCAAAGCTGGGCGAGAGAGGGCGTCGCTTCCACGCCGACCCTGGCGCCCACCAGCGGGCGCGAATGATGAAAAAATAGGCAATTCTGGACTGCCGTCGGTTTGCTCCCGGGGCGCCTGATCAGAAGGCGCGGTGCTCGTCCTGCGGTGGCACGGATGATGCCTTTCACCCCGCGAACGGGCGTGTGAGCCGGGATGGCGCGCGCCGCGACTCGGGGAGCTGAACAATGACTTTCGGAACGTTCGGGCGGGCCATAGCTGCGGCCGCCGCGCTCGGATGGGCGGCCTTCGCGCCCGCCCAGGCCACTGCTCAGGAGACGATCAAGATCGGCATCCTGCACTCGCTCTCGGGCACCATGGCGATCAGCGAGACCACGCTGAAGGACGTCATGCTCATGCTCATCGAGGAGCAGAACAAGAAGGGCGGCGTGCTCGGTAAGAAGCTGCAGCCGGTGGTCGTCGACCCCGCCTCGAACTGGCCGCTGTTCGCCGAGAAGGCGCGCGAGCTTCTGACCAAGGAAAAGGTCGCGGCCACCTTCGGCTGCTGGACCTCGGTCTCGCGCAAGTCGGTGCTGCCGGTGTTCGAGGAGGCCAACGGCATCCTGTTCTACCCCGTCCAGTACGAGGGCGAGGAGAGCTCCAAGAACGTGTTCTACACCGGCGCGGCGCCCAACCAGCAGGCGATCCCGGCGGTCGACTACCTCATGAACGAGGAAGGCGTGCAGCGCTGGGTGCTGGCCGGCACCGACTACGTCTACCCGCGCACCACCAACAAGATCCTCGAGGCCTATCTCAAGTCGAAGGGCGTCGCTCAGGAGGACATCCTGATCAACTACACGCCGTTCGGCCATTCCGACTGGCAGACCATCGTCTCCGAGATCAAGAAGTTCGGCTCCTCGGGCAAGAAGACCGCGGTGGTCTCGACCATCAACGGCGACGCCAACGTGCCGTTCTACAAGGAGCTCGGCAACCAGGGCGTGAAGGCGACCGACATCCCGGTGGTGGCCTTCTCCGTGGGCGAGGAAGAGCTCGCCGGCCTCGACACCAAGCCGCTCGTCGGCCACCTCGCGGCGTGGAACTACTTCATGAGCGTCGACAACGACGCCAACAAGGCGTTCATCGAGCAGTGGCAGGCGTTCATCAAGAACGACAAGCGCGTCACCAACGACCCGATGGAGGCGCACTACATCGGCTTCAACATGTGGGTGAAGGCGGTGGAGAAGGCCGGCACCACCGAGCCTGACGCGGTGATCGACGCGCTGATCGGCGTCTCGGTGCCGAACCTGACCGGCGGCTACTCCACCATGATGCCGAACCACCACATCACCAAGCCGGTGCTGATCGGCGAGATCAAGGAAGACGGGCAGTTCGACACCGTGTTCGAGACGCCGGGCCTGCTCGTCGCCAACGAGTGGTCGCCGTATCTCGAGGGTTCGAAGGACCTGATCGCGGACTGGCGCAAGCCGCTCTCCTGCGGAAACTTCAACGTCAAGACCGGCAAGTGCGGCGGCGGGGCCAAGGCCTCGCAGTGAGCCGCGCCCGGCCGGCGTGACGCCGGCCGCGCTCGCCGAACGACCCGTCGCGGGCCTCCACATAGGCCCGCGACGGCTTGGCGGTCCCGGCCCGACGCCGGGACCCGAGCGACAGCCTCGCTCGCCCGTCTGTCTGGCGCCGGACCGCACATGACCCTTCTCCGCATCCTTCTCTGTCTCGTGGCGCTTGCGGGCGTCGCCCGCGCGGCCGAGCCGCAGGCGATCTTCGACAGGCTCGCGAGCACGAAGTACGACGACATCGAAGCGGGCGTGGGCGACCTTGCGACCAGCGGCCTGCCGGCCGCGGCCGACGCGCTGTCCGCGGCGCTCGACGGGCGCCTGCTGGTCGCGCCGGGGAAGCCGGCTTTGTTCAAGACGCCGATGGGCACGACCATCGACGTCGCCACCAACGCGCCCGCCGCGGCCGGGGCCGACGCCGGACTGAAGCCCGTCCGCGTCAACAACCGCATCCGCCGCGCGGTGGCGACGGCGATCGGCACGCTGACGCTGATGTCGCCGGACGCGAGGGCGCGGCTCCGCGCCGCCGAGAGCGTGTTCCGCGGCCGCGACCCCGAGACGCTTCCCGCGCTCGACAAGGCGCTCGCCGCCGAGAAGGACGAGCGCGTCCTCGCGGCGATGCGGCGCGCGAAAGCCGCGATCACGCTGACCACGGACGCGCCCGAGGCCGACAAGGTCGCGGCCGTCGGGCTCGTCGCCGAACGCGGCGACCAGGACGGGCTGGTCCTGCTGCGCGGCCTCTCCGAGACGGCGCCGGCGGCGGTCAAATCCGCCGCCGCGAGCGCGATCCAGGCGATCGAGACCCGGCAGGCGATGCTGGCGCGCGTTCAGGACGTGGCCTACGGCGTCAGCCTCGGCTCGGTGCTGCTGCTCGCGGCGGTGGGCCTCGCCATCACCTTCGGCGTCATGGGCGTCATCAACATGGCCCATGGCGAGATGGTCATGCTCGGCGCCTACACGACCTACCTTGTGCAGGATCTGCTGCGGACCTTCGCGCCGGGCCTGATGGAGGGCTCGCTCGCGATCGCCGTGCCCGCCGCCTTCCTGGTCGCGGGCGCCGTCGGCGTCGCGATCGAGCGCCTCGTCATCCGACACCTCTACGGCCGCCCGCTCGAGACGCTGCTCGCGACCTTCGGCATCTCGCTGATGCTTCAGCAGGCGGTGCGCTCGATCTTCGGGCCGTCGAACCGCGAGGTCTCGACGCCCGACTGGCTGTCGGGCTCGCTCGACCTGTTCGGGCTGACGTTGACCTGGAACCGCGTCGCGATCGTGCTGTTCGCGCTCGCCGTGTTCTTCGCGCTGCAGCTCGTGTTGAAGAAGACCACGCTCGGCCTGCAGGTGAGGGCGGTGACGCAGAACCGCCGCATGGCGTCGTCCATGGGCATCCGCACCGACCGCATCGACGCGCTGACCTTCGGCCTCGGCTCCGGCGTCGCCGGCATGGCCGGCGTGGCGCTGAGCCAGATCGACAACGTCAGCCCGAACCTCGGCCAGGGCTACATCATCGACAGCTTCATGGTGGTGGTGTTCGGCGGCGTCGGGAACCTCTGGGGCACGCTCGTCGGCGCGCTCACCATCGGCGTCGCCAACAAGCTGCTCGAGCCCTTCGCCGGCGCCGTGCTCGGCAAGATCATCCTGCTGGTGATGATCATCCTGTTCATCCAGAAGCGGCCGCGCGGCCTGTTCGCGCTCAAGGGCCGGTTCGTGGACGCATGAGGACCCGTCCGATGCTCTCCACGACCGCGCCTCGTCCGATCCCCGGCGTCCCCGCCGCAGTTCGCGGAGCCCGCGCATGACGTCGACGCGCCTGATCGACTTTAAGGGCTACGTGTTCCTCGCCGTGCTGGTGGCGGCGGTTGTCATTGTCCCGGGACTTAACCTGTTGTTGCCCGCGGATAACCCGTTTCACATCCCGAGTTACCTCGTTCCGCTGCTCGGAAAGTACCTGACCTACGCGCTGCTGGCGCTCGCCGTCGACCTGGTCTGGGGCTATTGCGGCATCCTCTCGCTCGGCCACGGCGCGTTCTTCGCGCTCGGCGGCTACGCCATCGGCATGCATCTGATGCGCGAGATCGGTCCGCGCGGCGTCTACGCCAATCCCGAACTGCCCGACTTCATGGTGTTCCTCAATCTCAAGGAGCTCCCGGTCTGGTGGTGGGGCTTCGACTTCTTCCCCTACGCGGCGCTGATGGTGCTGCTCGTCCCCGGCGCGCTCGCCTTCGTCTTCGGCTGGTTCGCGTTCCGCTCGCGCGTCACGGGCGTCTACTTGTCGATCATCACCCAGGCGCTGACCTTCGCGCTGCTGCTCGCCTTCTTCCGCAACGACATGATCATGGGCGGCAACAACGGCCTGACCGATTTCAAGGATATTTTCGGCATTCCGCTGCAAACCCAGGGAATGCGCGCCAGCCTGTTCGCGCTCTCCGCGCTCGCGCTCGGGCTCGGCTACCTGCTCTGCCGCTACATCGTGACCTCGAACTTCGGCAAGGTGCTGGTCGCCGTCCGCGACCAGGAGAGCCGCACCCGGTTCCTCGGCTACAAGGTCGAGAACTACAAGCTGGTGGTTTGGGTCATCTCGGCCATGATGGCGGGCGTCGCCGGCGCGCTCTACGTGCCGCAGGTCGGCATCATCAATCCTGGCGAGTTCTCGCCTGCGAACTCGATTGAGGCGGTGATCTGGGTCGCGGTCGGCGGCCGCGGCACGCTGGTGGGCGCGGCCCTCGGCGCCGTCCTCGTCAATTTCGCCAAGACCTGGCTGACGGGCGCCTTTCCGGAGCTCTGGCTGTTCGCGCTCGGCGGCCTGTTCGTGGTCGTCACGCTGTTCCTGCCCAAGGGCATCATGGGGCTCATCGGCTCCATGGACAGCGTCAAGGCGTGGACGACCCGCCGCCGCGCCGTCGCGAAACCGGCGGAGTGAGGCCGATGGACCAGAAGATCTCGCCGGAGCTGCTCTATCTCAACGACGTCTCGGTGGTGTTCGACGGCTTCCGCGCGCTGAACAGCCTCTCGCTCACCATCGGCGAGAAGGAGATGCGGGCGATCATCGGTCCGAACGGCGCCGGCAAGACCACGATGATGGACGTCATCACCGGCAAGACTCGGCCGACCGTCGGAACGGCGCTGTTCGACGGCGGCGTCCACGATCTCACCAGGCTCGACGAGGCCACGATCGCGGGCCTCGGCATCGGCCGCAAGTTCCAGACGCCCACGGTGATCGAGAACCACGACGTCGAGACCAACGTCGAGCTGGCGCTCAAGGCCGACAAGGGGCCGTTCGCCAAGCTGTTTTCCCGCCGGACGCCGCAGGTGCAGGAGAGGATCGACGAAATCCTCGAGCGGGTCCGGCTCAAGAACGCGCGCCACCGCCGGGCCGGCGACCTCAGCCATGGCCAGAAACAGTGGCTCGAGATCGGCATGCTGCTGGCGCAGGAGCCGAAGCTGCTGCTGGTCGACGAGCCCGCCGCCGGCATGACCGACGCCGAGACCGCCGACACCGCGGTGCTGCTGCGGGAAATCGCCGAAACCCGCTCCGTCGTCGTCGTCGAACACGACATGATCTTCGTGCGCGATCTCGACGTGAAGGTCACCGTGCTGCACGAGGGTTCGGTGCTGGCCGAGGGCAGCCTCGACCATGTCTCGTCGAACGAACGCGTAATCGAGGTTTATCTCGGCCGATGAGCGCTCTTACCGTAACCGATCTCGACCTCTATTACGGCGCGGCCCAGGCGCTGAAGAAGGTCTCCCTCACCGCGGCTCTTGGCAAGGTCACCTGCGTGCTCGGCCGCAACGGCGTCGGCAAGACGTCGCTGATGCGCGCCGTCGCCGGCGTCCGGCCGATCAAGGCCGGCTCGATCACGCTGAACGGCGAGACGATCGACCGGCTCGCGCCGCATGAGCGGGCGCGCCGCGGCGTCGCCTTCGTCCCGCAGGGCCGCGAGATTTTTCCGCTGCTGACCGTGAAGGAAAATATTGAGACCGGCTTTGCACCGCTGAAGCGCAAGGACCGCACAGTTCCGAGCGAGATCTTCGACCTGTTCCCGGTGCTGAAGTCGATGCTCGGCCGCCGCGGGGGGGACCTGTCGGGCGGCCAGCAGCAGCAGCTCGCGATCGGTCGGGCGCTGACGATGCGGCCGAAGCTGCTGATCCTCGACGAGCCGACCGAGGGCATTCAGCCTTCGATCATCAAGGACATCGGCCGCGCCATCAACCTGCTGCGCTCGCGCGGCGACATGGCGATCCTGCTGGTCGAGCAGTATGTCGAGTTCGCCCATGAACTCGCCGATGAGATCGCGGTGATGGAGCGCGGCGAGATCGTGCTCCACGGGCCGAAGTCCGAAATTTCCGAAGAGGAGCTCCGCCGCCGCGTCGCGGTCTGATCCGCCGGCCATTTCCCGCCGCGGCGCCTGCGCCGCCCGGGATTCGACGGTCGGTCAGACCGCGCCGAGGAGGATCGCGACGCCCGCGAGCGCGGCGGCCCCGCCGGCGGCGCGGGTCACGAGATCGCCGCGACGCTCGGCGATCCGGCCGATCGCGAAACCGAAGCCCACGCCGGCCGCGTGCAGCAGCGCGGTGGCCAGCATGAAGCCCGCCGCATAGGCCGCCCCGCCGGCCGACGCCGGCATCTCGGCGCCGTGGGCGTAGCCATGGAAGATGGCGAACAGGCCGACGAGGCCCATGGCCGCCGCGACCGGGGCCCGGACGCCGAACGCCACGACCGCGCCGAGCACGACGATCGAGAGCGCTATGCCGGTCTCAACGAAGGGCATGTTGATCCCGGCCGCGCCGAGCGCGCCGCCGCCCGCCATCACGAGCACAAAGGTCGCCGGCACGGCCCAGACCGCGCGGCCGCCGAGCTGGTAGGCGAACACGCCGACCATCACCATCGCCAGCACATGGTCGAGACCGCCGAGCGGGTGCTCGAAGCCGTGGGCGAAGCCGCCATGGGCGCCGGCGCCGACATGGGCGAAGGCGAGGGCGGGAGCGAGCGTCGCCGCGGTCACGACGGCGAGGCGAAGGAGGTGGCTGCGCATAGGCGTCTCCTTTGAACGGCGGGACTGGCCGGGATTCGGTCGGGGTCCGGACGGGATGCTAGCGCGCCCGGATCAGGCTCGGGAGATTAATCCGATGCGACGAGAGGCTGCGGCGCCGGCGGCTTCTGGAAGCCGAGCACTGGCACAGGTCCCTCGCGGGTGAGGTCGAGATCGTAGGTCACGCGCGCCCCGAACCGTCCCGGAGCCTGCGGATCGTGCCGCACCTTGTCGAAGGCCACCACCCGGGTGCCGAGCCCGAACGCCTCGCGCAGGTCGTGCGTCACCATGATGACCGTCATGCCGAGGCGCGCCCAGAGCGGCTTCAGCAGGGCGTGCATCTGCGCGCGCGTGCCCGGGTCGAGCGCGCCGAACGGCTCGTCGAGCAGCAGGATCTTCGGATCCTTGGCGAGCGCCTGGGCGATCGCGAGCCGCTGCTGCATGCCGCCCGAAAGCGCGAGCGGATACTTGTGGCGGTGGGCGGCGAGACCGACGGCCTCGATCAACTCCTCCGCCTTCTCCACGGCCTGCCGCTTCGCGCGCCCAAACAGGCGGCCCAGCAGCGGCGACTGCGCGAACTCGTAGCCCGCGACGACGTTGGCGAGCACCGTCATGTGCGGAAACACCGAATAGCGCTGGAACACGACCCCGCGGTCGGCGTCAGGCTCGTCGCGCAGCGGTCGCCCGTCGAGCAGCAGCGCGCCGCGGGTCGGCCGGTCCTGGCCCAGAACCATGCGCAGGAAGGTGCTCTTGCCGCAGCCGGACGGCCCGACGACCGATACGAACGAGCCGGACGCGATCTCGAGGTTCAGGTTCTCGATGACGACCTGGTCGCCGAACTCCACCCAGACGTTGCGGACCGAGATCGCGCTCATCGCCGCTCTTCCGCATAGGCCCACGGGAAGGCGGAGCGGGCGAGCTTCGCCAGCGCCCAGTCCATGAGGAAGGCCAGCAGCGTGATCCACGCCACGTAGGGCAGGATGACGTCCATCGCGAGATAGCGCCGCACGAGGAAGATGCGGTAGCCGAGGCCGCTGTCGGCCGCGATCGCCTCCGCCGCGATCAGGAACAGGAAGGCCGGGCCGATCTGGAGCCGGACCACCTCGATCAGCCGCGGCAGCGCCTGGGGCAGGGCGACGCGCAGAACCGTCTGCCAGGTCGAGGCGCCCAGCGTCTGGGCCTTGACCAGTTGCTCCACCGGGATCGCCTGAACCGTCATCGCGATGTCGCGCACGATCGGGGGCGCGACCCCAATGACGATCAGCGCGACCTTGGACAGCTCGCCGAGCCCGAAGATGATGAACAGGATCGGCAGGATCGCCATGGGCGGCACCATGGAGATGACCGCGACCAGCGAGCCGCCGGCGGCGTTGAACGCGGGCAGGATGCCGAGCGCGATGCCAAGCGTGAGCCCGGTCAGGGTGGCGATCCCGAGCCCGAGCGCGAGCCTCTGCAGGCTTGAGACGGTGTCCGCCACCATGGTGATCTCGCCGGTGCGCCGGTCGGGCTCCGTCGCCATCCGCGTCGTCGTCTGGACCATCTCGGACACGGGCGGCAGAAGCTTGTCGTTGGGATTCGCCGCGCGGCGCTCGGCGGAACCGAGCACGTAGACGACCGCGATCAGCAGAAAGGGGATGATCGCAAGCAGTATCCGGGCGCCGGCGGCGGGCCGGACGTTCATTGCGCGACGCATGGGGACTCCCGGGGGTTAGGCCGTCATCCCGGACGGCCGAAGGCCGATCCGGGATCGTTCGACGGCGAAGGCGCGAAGCCGTTGCGCCCCGCGCGGACGACGATCCCGGCTCTCGCTGCGCTCGGCCGGGATGACGCGCGCGGAGCGCATCGCCGCGGCGCCGTCACAGTTTCCCGTCGGCGGCCATCTTCATGAAGGTCGGG
This sequence comes from Methylopila turkensis, assembly GCF_027922325.1. GTDB lineage: Bacteria > Pseudomonadota > Alphaproteobacteria > Rhizobiales > Methylopilaceae > Methylopila > Methylopila turkensis. The sequence goes on along the minus strand of NZ_BSFL01000002.1, from coordinate 239,662 downwards.
TCGAAGCGCAGCTTCACGTTCGCGGGGTCGCCCAGCGTCTTGCCGCCGGCGAAGCCGATGCCGACGGCGTCCTTCGACTTGGCGCCGTCGCCAAGAAGGCCGTGGTCGAACGAGAACGTGCGCACGAGGTCCATGGTCTTGACCAGATCGGCGCTCTCGACGAAGGCGACGGCCTCGGCGGGCTTTGCGAACAGCTTGGTCGCCGCGAGCTGGGCGTCGAAGCCCGCAAGGTCGGTGCCGGACTGCTTGCCCATCGCCGCGCGCGCCTCCTTGCCCTTCTCGCCCGGGTCCACGACCAGCGCCAGCGTCTCGTACCAGATGCCGGCGAGCGCCTTGCCGAAGTCCGGATTGTCCTTGAGCGTCTCGGTGTTGACGCCGAGCAGATCGATGATCTCGCCCGGAATCTTGGAGCTGTCGAACAGCGCGGTCGAGCCCGGCTCGGTCTTCACTTCCGCGAGCAGCGGGTTCCAGGTGACGACCGTCTTGGTGTCGGGCGCCTTGAAGGCCGCGACCATGTCGGCGTCGGAGGTGTTGACGACCTTGATGTCCTTCTCCGCGAGGCCTGCGCCTTCGAGCGCGCGGGCGAGCAGGTAGTGCGAGACCGACAGCTCCACGAGGTTGATGCTCTCGCCCTTGAGGTCGGCGACGGATTTCGCGGATTTGGAGACGATGCCGTCGTTGCCGTTCGAGAAGTCGCCGACGATCAACGCCGTGGTGTCGACGCCGCCGGCGGCCGGAATGGTGAGCGCGTCCATGTTGGTCAGCGTCACGCCGTCGAATTTGCCGGCGGTGTACTGATTGATCGACTCCACGTAGTCGTTGATCTGCGTGACCTTGATGTCGATGCCGTACTTGTCGGCCCATTTCTTCACGATGCCGGCGTCGGCCGCGTAGGGCCATGGCATCCAGCCGACATAGATGGTCCAGGCGATCTCGAAGTTCTTCTTGGGCGCCGCTTCGGCCGGCGCGACGAGCGCGGCGGCGGACAGGGCGAGAGCGGCGATGAGACTGCGCAGCATGAGCACTCCTCGGTCGGTCGGCCGCGGCGGCCGGTGTCGTCGTCAAGGAGTTCGCGCGCACGGAATCGGAGGTCGGTCCGCGGCGACGAACCCGTGCAGTGACCTCCCGGGATTTTGCCCCGCCGTGTCTTTCCGCATGAGAGGCAGCGGAAAGTGCGTCTCTTGGACCAGCGCCGCCTGAGGCGGCCGGAACCCTAGACGCTCTGCACGCCAGAATGAGAGCAAGCGCCATGCCATCGCGTCGCGACCCGCGGCCTCCTGCGCAAGCCGGAACGTCGAGCTACGCCGGCGCCTATCGCTTGGGCGCCCCGTGAGGCAGGCGCCCGTCATCGCGGCTGCCGCGCGCGTGGACAGCGGCGCGCACGCCGCCCATAGTCCGAGCCTCCCACCATTCGCATGTCGCCGCTTCATGATCCGCGCCGTCTCCGTTCTTCGCCGCGCCGCCGTGCGTCCCGACCAGACCGTCGACAGCGTCACGCTTGACCACGACGGCCGCCAGCGCCGTCGTCTGACGCTCGCCTGCGAGGGCGGGCTCGACGTGCTGCTCGATCTCGAACGCCCCGCCGACATCCAGGACGGCGACGCCCTGCGGCTGGAGGACGGCCGGCTGGTGCTCGTCCGGGCGGCGCCGCAGCGCCTGATGGAGATCACGGCCGGCAGCCCGCTGCGCCTCGCACGCCTCGCATGGCACATCGGAAACCGGCACACGCCGGCCGAGATCGGCGAGGACGCCATCCTGATCGAGCCGGACCATGTGCTCGCCGAGATGGTGCGGGGCCTTGGCGGCGCCGTGCGCGAGGTCGAAAGGCCGTTCGCGCCGGAGCGCGGGGCCTATCACGCCCACGGCCACGGCTGATGCTCGACCGAAGGACCGGCGCCGCGGACGACGCCGCGCTGCTCAAGCTCATGACGTGGCTTTCGCCGGCCTTTCCCGTCGGCGCGTTCTCCTACAGTCACGGGCTGGAATGGGCGATCGAGCAGGGCGACGTCACCGATCGCGCGGCGCTTGTGGACTGGATCGACGCGCTGCTGGAGATGGGCGGTTTGGGCTCCGACGCCGTCCTGTTCGCTCGCGCCCACGACGCGGCCGAAGAGCAGGACGACGACGCCCTGCGGGAGGTCGCGGAGCTTGCGGCGGCGTTCCAGCCGTCGCGGGAGCGGCGGACCGAAAGCTTCGGTCAGGGCGGGGCGTTTCTCGCGGCGATCCGCGCCACCGCGCCCTGCGCCGCCGTCGACCGGCTTGGCGCCGGCTGGAGCGGGCCGGTCGCGTACTCCGTCGCGGTCGCCGTCGCGGCCGCGGGCCACGGCCTGCCGCGTCGGCCGGCGCTGGCCGCCTTTCTGACCGCGGGCGTCGCCAATCTGGTCTCCGCCGCGGTGCGGCTCGTTCCGCTCGGCCAGACCGACGGGCTCCGCGCGATCGCCGCGCTCGAGCAGGCGACGCTGCGCGCCGTCACGCGCGGCGAGGCCACGGCGCTCGACCGGCTGTCGGGCGCCGCGCTCCGGTCGGACATCGCGTCCATGCGCCACGAAACCCAACGCACGAGGCTGTTCCGAACATGACGCGATCGCCCCATGGCCCGCTGCGCGTCGGCGTCGGCGGGCCGGTCGGTTCCGGCAAGACCGCCCTGATGGACGCGCTTTGCAAGCGCCTGCGCGACCGGGTGCGGCTCGCCGCCATCACCAACGACATCTACACCAAGGAGGACGCGGAGTTCCTGACCCGCTCGGGCGCGCTGGAGCCGGACCGCATCATAGGCGTCGAGACCGGCGGCTGCCCGCACACCGCGATCCGCGAGGACGCCTCGATCAATCTCGCGGCGATCGACGATCTGACGTCGCGCTTCCCCGATCTCGAGCTCGTGCTGGTGGAGAGCGGCGGCGACAACCTCGCGGCGACCTTCTCGCCGGAGCTCGCGGACCTCACGATCTACGTCATCGACGTCTCGGCCGGCGACAAGATTCCGCGCAAGGGCGGTCCCGGCGTCACGCGCTCGGACCTGCTGGTGATCAACAAGATCGATCTCGCGCCCCACGTCGGCGCGAGCCTCGAGGTGATGGACCGCGACGCGACGGCGCAGCGGAGGGGCCGTCCGTTCGTGTTCGCCAACATGAAGACCGGCGAGGGCCTCGACGCGATCGTGGGCTTCATCGCGCGCGCCGGCGGCCTGTCCGCCGCCGCGGCTTGAGCGGAGGCGGGCTTTGAGCGACGTCCACAGGATCGCGACCGACGCCGTCGAGGTGGTCGTGTCCGCCGCGGGCGCCGAGCTCGCCAGCATCCGGGACGCGGCCGGCGTGGAGCTGTTGTGGCAGGCGGGTCCGGAATGGCCGCGGCGCGCGCCCGTGCTGTTCCCCATCGTCGGCAAGCTGACCGGCGATACGCTGCGGAGCGGAGGCGTCGCCCGCCGCATGACCCAGCACGGGTTCGCGCGCGACCGGACCTTCGCCTGGATCGAGCGCGCGGCGGACCGCATGACGCTGCGGCTGACCGACGACGCCGAAACCCGCGCCATCTACCCCTTCGCCTTCGTGCTCGACCTCGCCTACGCGGTCGAAGGCGCGACCGTGACGCAGACCGCGCGCGTCTCGAATCCGGGCGAGACGACGCTGCCGTTCTGCGTCGGCGCGCATCCGGCCTTCCGCTGGCCGCTCGTGGACGGAGCCGCCAAGGAGAGCCACGCGCTCATTTTCGAGACGCGCGAGACCGGGACCGCCCGCGCGATCGACGGCGGGCTGCTCGGCCCCGACATGCCGCTGCCGTTCGATGGGGAAACGCTGCCGTTGAGCCCGGAGCTGTTCGCCGCCGACGCGCTCGTTCTCCCCGACGTGGCGAGCCGCTTCGTGCGCTACGTGGCGCTGGGGGCGGACGGCGCCGCCTTGCGCCAGATCACCGTCGCGTGGCGCGGCTACCGCGATCTCGGCGTGTGGTCGAAGCCGTCCGGCGCTCCGTTTCTGTGCATCGAGCCCTGGCGCGGCATGGCGAGCCCGGTCGGCTGGGACGGCGATTTCGCCGAGAAGCCCGGCGTCGTGCTTCTGCCGCCCGGCGAGAGCGCCGAGTTCGCCTGGAGCGTCACGGTCTGAGCGGCGAACTAGCGACCAAAACGGCTTTGGTCTAAGGAAGGCGGGGCGTCCCGAGAGGCCCGCATGCGTTCTTCGCACCGATCTTATCGTCCCATCTCTGATCCGAACGCCGCCGGTCAGGACTGCGCCGCGCTCGCCCTCGACGCCGTGTCCGTCCGTTGAGTCCGGCGCCGATCGCCTTGGTGACGCGGCTCGACGCCGCGGCGGACGAGGCCTGGCTGGCGACGCTTTCAAAGGCGCTGGCTGGCGAGAACGTCGTCCCGCTGCGCGCGATCGAACCGGAGCTCCGGGCCGCAGTGGAGATCGCCATCGTGGCCGATCCCGATCCCGCCGATCTCGCCGGCCTGATGGGCCTGCGCTGGGTGCACAGCCTGTGGGCCGGCGTCGAACGCCTCGTCGCCGAACTCGGAGCGGACGCGCCGCCGATCGTGCGGCTGGTCGATCCGGAGCTGGCGCGGACCATGGCCGAGGCGGCCCTGGCCTGGACCTATTATCTCCAGCGCGACATGCCGGCCTACGCCGCGCAACAGCGTCGGGGCGTCTGGCGCCCGCTCGACTATCGTCCGCCGTTCCATGTCACGGTCGCGCTGCTCGGCCTTGGCGCTCTCGGGCGGGCCGCCGCCGCCCGGCTCGGCGACGCGGGCTTCGTCGTCCGCGGCTGGAGCCGGTCGCCGAAGGCGCTTGCGGGCGTCGAGACGTTCTCGGGTGAGGCAGGGCTGGACGAGTGCCTCGCCGGCGCCGACATCGTCATCTGCCTCGTGCCGCTCACGCCGGACACCCGAGGCCTGATGAACGCCGAACGGTTCTCGTCGATGAAGCCGGGGGCGGCGCTGGTGAACTTCGCGCGCGGCCCGATCGTCGTCGTGGACGATCTGCTCGCCGCGCTGGATCAGGGACGGCTGTCGCATGCGGTGCTCGACGTGTTCGACGTCGAGCCGCTGCCGGCGTCATCCCCGCTCTGGAGTCATGACCGCGTCACGGTGCTGCCGCATGTGTCTGGCCCGACCGATCGCGACAGCGCGGCGGCGATCGTCGCGGCCAACGTGCGCGCTTACCGGCAAACGGGCGCCGTTCCGGCGGTGGTCGATCGTGTCCGCGGCTATTGATCGGCCAGAAGAGCGCTGCCGGCGCTCGCGTTTGGTTGTTCGTTAGCGGTTCAGCCCCATGTTGCCCTGCATCGCCGCCGCGTTCTAAGACGCCGCATTCGACGGAACGCCTTGCGTCAGAAACGGAGACCCCTGCGTGATCGACGAGGTATCGCTGATCGCGACGGGAATCCTGATCGGAATCGGGGTCAACGCCCCCGTCGGACCCGTCAACGTCATGTGCATCCATCGCGCGGTGCGCAACGGAGCGGCGTCGGCGATGGCGGCCGGGGCGGGGGCCTTCGTGGCGGACGTCCTGTTCGCCGGCATGGCCGCCTTCGGCGTGACGGCGATCTCCACCTTTGTCGAGGGGCATCTGGCGGTCATCAAGGTGCTCGGCGGCGCCATCCTGCTGGCTTTCGGCGTGAAGCTGCTCTACGCGCCGCGTTCCAGCGCGGCCGCGCCCGCCAACGACACGCGGCTTTCGCTGTTCAAGGCGGCCTTCACCTCATTCGCGCTGACGGTGACCAACCCGGCCGTGCTGCTGGGATTCTTCGCCATTTTCGGCGGCCTCGCCGGCATCGGCCAGAAGCCGGGGGACTTCGGCACCGCGGCGCTGCTGACGCTTGGCGTCGCGATCGGAAGCGCGGCGTGGTGGCTCGCCCTGTCCACCGGCGCGAGCCGCCTGCGCGAACGGATCGCCGAACGCTGGCTCAGTCGGATCAACGCCATTTCCGGCGGCGGGCTGGCCCTGTTTGGCCTGATCGTGCTTCTCGGGGTGGCTCTCGGCTACTGAGCCGGCGTCAGTGCGGCAGGCTCGGCAGGGTGTAGCCCCCGGTGCGGATGCGTTCCGGCAGCCGCTCGACAAAGCTCGCGGTCGCCTCCTCGCCGAAGGCCAGAACCAGCTCCTTGAGCGCCGCGAACAGCGCGGCGTGCGCGACGCAGTCCGGCGCTATGCCGTCCAGCAGCGCCTCCTCCCAGGCCTCGTCGAGATAGGCGAGAGCGGCGCGACGGCCGTCGACCGCGTCCTCATGCATCGTCGAATCGTCGTGTCCCATCAAGGGTCCTTCCCTGTCCCGGAAGGACAGTAGCGGAATCCCGCGCAGGGCGCGGTCGATTCTCGAAGAAAGGGTTAACGCCCCGGCGACAGTTTGAGCGAAATGCCTACTGTCCGTACCGCTCGTTGACGTCGGCCACGAGCTGCGAGGTCTCGTCCAGGAAGCGCCTGACCGCGAGCTCTGCGGCGGGGGTGCAGGTGCGGTGGCCGCGCGCCCAGGCCCTGTAGCTGTCGTTGAAGGCGCCCGCCAGCCGGTCGCGGCGATCCGGGGCCGGGGCTTCGGCCTCGATCAGCGCCGCCATGCGGTCGCGCCAAGTGTTGGCGTCTGCCGCCGAGCACACCGATCTCAGATGATGCAGCGCCCCGAGCATTTCGGACAGCCGCAGCAACTGCCGTTCGTAGGGCGCCGCCTGAGGCTGTTGAGGAGGCGGAGGCGCGGGCTCCGCCGGCGCGGCGCGGGGCGGAGCTTTGCGGTCGGCGGAGGGCTGCGCCGCAGCCGGAACGGCGAGCGCGACCAGGAGGAGAAAGCAGAGCCGCATCGCCGACATGGCGCGGATTTTCGCCCGTCGTCGGAGAGCGCGCAAGCCGGGCCTCATGGAACCAGCAGTGCGGCGCGCGCGACCACGGCCGCGAGCCCCGGCGTCGTGTCCATGGCGACGAGCTCTTCGGGCGCGACCCAGGCGATCTCGACGGCTTCAGGTCCGACGTCGCCGTCGCCCGAACGCCAGCGGCCTGCGAAGGCGATCACGGCCACATGCCGCTCGACGGCGCCGGAGCCGTCGCGCGCGATCACGTCGACGGCGTCCGCGAGTCCCACGACCTCCGCCGTCACGCTGGTTTCCTCCTCGAGCTCACGCAGGGCGGCTGCCGCCAGCGTCTCGCCGAGTTCGACCATGCCGCCGGGGAGGGACCAAAGTCGGTCCGACGGCGGTTTGCCGCGGCGGGCGACCAGCACCTTGCCGTCGCGGAAGCAGGCGATGCTGGCCGCAAGCAGGGGGCGCTTGGGATGAAGGCGGTCGTCGGCCTCGGTCATGCCACGCCGGCCGCAAGCGCAGCCTCGTAGGTCGCGCCGTGGATCAGCGCGTCGGCGCGGGCGAGCAGAGGCCGGACCTCCGCCGCGCGCGCCGGGGCTATGAAGGCGACGGCCGCGTCGTCCGCAGCCGCGAGCGCCTCCTGCGCCGCGACGAGGCGGGCGTCGATGGCAGCGACGGTCGTGTCGAACGCCGTCCGAATCGGAATCGGAGCCGCGGCGTAGGCGGCGATGGCGACGGCCCGGCCGCTGAAGCCCGAGCGCTCGAAATGCTCCCGATAGGACGCCGGCGTCCAGGCGAGCACGTCCTCACGCATCTCCGGCATGTCCGGGAGCATGTCGAGCAGCATCACCACTTCGTTGAAATGGTTGAGATAGTCCGTCGCGAGACCGGTGACGGGATCGACGTTCGCGGCTTTCAGCGCGTCCGGCGAAAGCGCGAGCCCTTCGGGCGCGGTGGCGTATGGAAATGGCGCGGCTGTCATGGAAGATGGGCGTCGCGATACGGTCGACGTGGACGGAAATGCGATGATCATGGGCATCCGCTTTCGTCGCGGTTAACCTTGGCGCGCAGTGACGTAGGGGAAATTTCGTATGTGTGGTCGCTACGCCCAGACGACGGACGTGAAGGCGCTGGAGGCTCTGCTGGGCGCGGTCGCAGTCGCCGACATCGCGCCGCGCTTCAACATCGCGCCGACGCAGCCTGCGGCTGTGGTGCTGACCGAGGACGGCGAGCGCCGCATCGCGCTGCACCGCTGGGGGCTCGTGCCGGGCTATGCGAGCGACGAGCGCTCGACGCCGCTGCTGTTCAACGCGCGCGCCGAGACGCTGGCGCAGAAGCCGGCGTTTCGCTCCGCGCTGCAGCGCCGCCGCTGCCTCGCGCCGGCGGACGGGTGGTACGAGTGGCGGGCGGTCGGCCGCTTCAAGCAGCCCTACCTCGTGCGGCGGCGCGACCGGGCGCCCTTCATGTTCGCGGGGCTGTGGGAAAGCTGGACCAGCTCCGAGGGCGCTCAGCTCCGGTCGATGACCATCGTCACCGTGACCGCGAACCAGGATCTCGCCGCGATCCACGAGCGCATGCCGGCGGTGCTGCCGCCGGAGGCCTGGGACGCCTGGCTCGACACCCGGGTCGACGGGCGCAGCCTCGCCTTGCGCGGTCTGCACCCGGCGCCGGTCGGTGATTTCGAAATGGTCGCGATCGGCGCGCGGGTGAACCAGACGTCCAACGACGATCCGCAGGTTCAGGAGCCGGTCCAGGAGCCCGCCGAGCCGCTGGAGCTGGCGCAGCCGCGCCTGATCTGACGCGCCGTCAGCCCTTGGCGACGACGCCGGTGCGGTCGCGCCAGCGGATCTTGTAGGCGTCCTCGATCTCGCCAGGGCGGACGCATTCCGGCGGGATGCGCACGGCGTACTCGCGCTTCACCCAGCGGCACGCTGCATAGCCGTGCGCGCCGGCGTAGCAGATCTGCTCCTTGTAGGGCGCGGTGACGATCTGCGCCGGTGCGCAATCGCCTTCGTGAAGCGAGCCGGCCTTCGCGCCTCCCGTCACGATCAGCTGAAGCATGATCGCGATCATCATACGTCCGGCGAGACGGCTCATCGGGCTACTCCTGTACACAAACGCGCCCGATAGTGGCCTTTTCGCCGTTAAGAGCGCGTTTCCGCCAGAACGACTCCCGGATTGAAGACGCCCTTGGGGTCGAGCGCGCGCTTCACGGCCCGCATGAGATCGAGCTCGACGTCCGACTTGACGTCCTCCAGCAGGCCGCGCTTCAGCCGTCCCACGCCGTGTTCGGCCGCGACCGAGCCGCCATGCGCGGCGACGACCGCGTGCACCACGCGGTTCATCGCGTCCCAGCCCGCGAGATACTGCGCCTTGTCGGCGCCGACCGGCTGCGAGACGTTGAAGTGGATGTTGCCGTCGCCGATGTGCCCGAAGGCGACCACGCGCGCCTCTGGCAGATGGGCCTCGACCGCCGCCGTCGCTTCCTCGATGAAGGCGGCGACGCGGGCAAGCGGCACCGAGACGTCGTGCTTGATCGAGCCGCCCTCGTGCCCCTGAACCTCCGACAGGCCGAGCCGCAGCCGCCAGAACGACGCGCTCTGCTCGCCGGACGCCGCGATCGCGGCGTCGTCGACGACCCCCGCCTCGAACGCCTCCGCGAGGATCGCCTCCAGCGTTTCGCCGAGGCCCATGGCGAGCGGCGAGGACAATTCCAGCAGAATGTACCAGGGATGAACCGCCTCGAGCGGGTCGCGCGCCCCGGCCATGTGGCGCAGCGTGAAGTCGACGCCGATGCGGGGCATGATCTCGCAGCCGGTGAGCGCCGGACCGGCGTGGAGGCGCGCGATCTGGAACAGGGCGAGAGCCGCCTGCGGCGACGAGAGACCGACGAAGGCCGTCGCCGTTTCCCGCGGCGCCGGGAAGAGCTTGAGCACTGCGGCGGTGACGATCCCAAGCGTTCCTTCGGACCCGATGAAGAGGTGCTTCAGGTCGTAGCCGGTGTTGTCTTTGCGGAGACGGCGCAGGCCGTTCCAGACGCGCCCGTCCGGCAGCACCGCCTCGACGCCGAGCACGAGGTCGCGAGTGTTGCCATAGGCGAGCACCGCGGTGCCGCCGGCGTTGGTCGCGATGTTGCCGCCGATCGTGCAGGTGCCCTCCGAGCCGAGGCTGAGCGGAAACAGCCGCCCGGCGGCCTCCGCCGCCTCCTGCGCGCGCTGCAGCGTCACGCCGGCCTCGACCACCATCAGATTGCCTTCGGCGTCGACCTCGCGGATGCGATCGAGCCGGGCGGTTGAGAGCAGGATGGCGCGGCCGCTCCCGTCCGGGGTCTGTCCGCCGACGAGGCCGGTGTTTCCGCCCTGTGGCACCACCGTCGTCCCCGTCTCATGGGCGAGCCTTACGATGGCCGCGACCTCGTCGACGCTGCGCGGGGTCAGCACGAAGGCCGCGCGCCCCTGGTACAGCCCGCGCGGCTCCACGAGCTTGGGCGCGGCGGCTTCAGCGTCGAGCTGGTCGCGCTCCGCCACCAGCGCCCTGAAGCGCGCGGCGACCTCGTGCGGCATGGTCTCGGACATCGCGTTCTCCTCGGCTCGCTGGCTTCTTTTTATCTACGGCATGGTCCGCGGCGCCGCGGCGCGGGCCAGCCGGTCGCGGATGGCTTCACCGAGCCCGGTCGACGGGATCGGGGCGACGGCGATCGTAGGCGCGCCGCTGGCGTCCAAAGCGCGCAGGGCCGCGAACAGCCGGGCGGCGGCTTCCGCGAGATCGCCGGACGGGCTGAGGTTCTCGATCGCGGCCGCCTGATCGGCCCCGTCTGGAAGCGGCCCGAAGGCGAGCAGGGCTTCGCCGGGGGCGACGCTTCGGGCGTCGAGCCTGACCGCCGCGTTTGGTGCGTAATGCGAGCCCAGCAGGCCAGGCGCGATCGGGCGCCCGCTCTCTTCCGCTTGCACAAGCGGTCGTCCGATCACGGCCTCGATGGCGTCGCGCGCGAGGCCGCCGGGCCGCAGCAGCCGGACCTCTTCGCCGAGGCACGCGACGATGGTGGATTCGACCCCGACGACGGTCGGCCCGCCGTCGATGACCGCGTCGATCCGGCCGTCGAGATCCTCCAGAACGTGCGCGGCCGTCGTGGGGCTGACGCGGCCCGAGAGATTGGCCGACGGGGCGGCGATCGGCCGTCCGGCGGCGGCGAGCACCGCGCGGGCGAGGGCGTGGTCCGGGACCCGCAGCGCGAGCGACGGGAGGCCGGACCGCGCGATGTCGCTGACGGGGCCGCCGTGGCTCGCGGGGACCACGATCGTCAGCGGTCCGGGCCAGAACGCCTGCGCAAGCCGCCGCGCGTCGGCGTTGAACAGGCCAAGTTTCAAGGCGTCGTCCGCCGACGCCGCATGCGCGATCAAGGGGTTGAACGACGGACGGCCCTTCGCGGCGTAGAGCGCGGCGATCGCGAGCCCATCCGTGGCGTCCGCGCCGAGGCCGTAGACGGTCTCGGTCGGGAACGCGACGAGGCGGCCCGCCGCGAGCAGCCTGCCAGCCTCAATGGTCTCGTCCGGACCCAGCCGGCGGGTGGCGCGTTGGTCTTGGGCGTGTGACACAGCTTCTCAACTCGAAAGTCGCCGTGGTTTTGAGCCGAGCGGCGTCGCTCCGCAACCCTCGGCCGCGGTTTCCCCGCCACGACGCGCCCGAGCCCCGTACGAAGCCGCCCGGCGGCTCCCCTGCGAAGGCCCAAGCCCATGATCCGGCCGTCGTCGATCTTCGCCAGCCGAACCCGCGACATGCGCCTCGCGCTGAAGGTGGCCGTGGCGGCGGGCCTCGCCTTCGTGCTCGCCACTCTGGCCCAACTGCCGCAAGGCTACTGGAGCGTGATCACCGCGGTGCTCGTCGTCCAGGGCAGCGTGGCGGGCACCATCGTCGCCGCACGGGAGCGTGCGGCCGGCACGGTGGTGGGCGCTTTTTTCGGAGGAGCCGTCGCGCTGCTGCATCCGCAGACGGTGCTCTCCACGTCGCTCGCGCTGTCGCTCAGCGTCGCCGCTCTCGCCTTTCTCGCCGCCGGCCGTCCGGCGCTCAAGGTCGCGCCCGTCACGGCGGCGATCCTCATCGTCGCGACGGCGAGCCCCGGCGGCTCGTTCGACCTCGTTTACGAGCGGATCGCCGAGATTCTATTGGGCTGCGTGATCGGCATCGCCGTCACCTTCGCGATCTTCCCGACCAAGCTGCACCACGAACTGACCAGCGAGGCCGAGGAGATTGCCCGCGAGATCGCGGGTCTCCTCGGCGACCTGATGAACTGGGCGTCGAACCCGAACGACGCCCACAAGCTGCTCGGAGCCCATGACCGCATCCGCCGTCGGCTGTCGGCCTTCGAGCGGGCGGTTCTCGACGCGCGCAAGGCGCCCGGGTCGAGCGCGCTCGGCCAGCAGCGCGGCGCTCTGGTGCGGGCGCTCTGGCGCGTCCGCAATGACAGCGCCGCCATCGGGCGGGCCTGCGCGGCGATTGCGAGCGCCGACATGCCAGACGTGAAGGCGGCCGCGAAGGCCGCGCTCGCCGACGCGTCGCAGCGTCTCATGGCGGCGGCGAAGGGGCCGCACGCCGCCGTTCCACCCCCCGCGCCCGAGATTCGCAGGCGGCTCGACGAGGCGGTCCAGGCGTTGCGGGTCGCCGGCGCCGAAACGGGGCGCGATCCGGCCCGCGCCATGGCGGCGCTCAGCCTCGCCTATTCGCTTGGCGCCCTCGACGGCAACGTCGCCGCGCTGGCCGAACGCCTGAGCGAAGCGCGCGCCGCGTGATCCGGCGTCAGAAGCCGAGAGTGAGCTTCTCGGTGTGCTCCACCCGCGGCGGCTCTGCGAAGTGCGGCCCGACCAGTCGCCGCCACTCCTGAAACTCCTCCGAGCCGCGGAACCCGACGGTGTGATCCTCGACCGACTCCCAGTCCACGATCAGCCTGTAGCGGCTCGGATGCTCGATCGAGCGCTGGATCTGCATGCCGCGGCAGCCCTTCGACCGCTTGAACAGCGGGACGGCTTTCGCCGCCGCGGCTTCGAACGCGGCCTCCGAGCCCGGCTTCACGTCGATCTCAGCGATTTCCCAAATCATCCGACCCTCCTCGATAGCCATCCAAGGCTTCATAGCGGGACGGGCGGCGGCGGTCATCATGCAGCGCGAGTGACGTCGTGCTTTCGTCGCACGTCGGAACTTCCAAGTTGCGCGGGAGTTTTTCTACCGACACAAGAGACGAGACGCCGCACAGGCCCTCGGATCGAAACGTTGTCAGGAGAGTTCGCGTGATGCATCCTCTTGCTGGAACGCACATCGCATTCTGGATGACGGCTATGGCGTTTTGGACGGAAGCGCTCCGTCGCTGATATAGACCCGTCACAGCGTAATTTCTTTACGCTTTAGTTGAATATGAACGGGTGGGCCGCTTCGGTGCCCCGCCCGTTCATGCGCATGGCTATGAACGGGTGGGCCGCTTCGGTGCCCCGCCCGTTCATGCGCATGGCTATGACAGCCATATCTCCAGCGTACCCTTGCGAGGAGCGATCCGGCGGTTCCGGAAGTCCTGCGTCAGCGGAGCGGAGCTCCGGCTTGACGCGCCGCGCAGCGCGCGTTCGAGCGTCCCGACCGCAAGTTGGTCGTCGTCGTAGTAGTAGCGGACCGTGTCCCGCCGCACGGCGCGGGGGACGCCCCGGATGCCCGCCACCTCGACGCCGTCGTCCTGCAGCGCCTGCGCGAGGGCGTCAGCGCGGGCGCGGGCCGTGGGATCACCAGCGCGAACATGAATGAACACCCGCACCGGGCCCGGCGCTGCGGTCGCTTCGGCGCCCGGGTCCGCGTTCGCAGTTTCCAAAGGCGGCGTCGCCCCTGGCCGTTCCGGCGCGTCGGTTGACGTCATGACGGCCGCGCGCTCGCGGGCGGCGTTCGAACTCTCCTCCACCGGAGTGTCGTCTCTCGCCGCGGGCTCAGAGCGTTCGGTCGGGGCGCGCTCGGCGTTCCCCGGGTCAGACAATGGGGCGGCAAGGTCCGCCACCTGCTTCTCAAGCGTCTTTCGCCGCTCCACAAGCTCGGCGATGCGCTTCTCCTGTTCAGCGACTTCTTCCGCCTGCGCTGCGCGCTCGTGCGACAGCCGCCGGACGTCCTCATCGAGTTTCGCGCGATCCCCGGCCGCCTGCGGCGGCGCGGCGTCAACCGATCCGGCCGAGGTCGGCGCGGGCGCCCAGGCGAACGCAACCCAGCCCCCGGCAGCCAACGCTATGATCCCAGCCCCGAACAGGGCGCTGGCAGGATTGCGCGCGCGCTCGCGCCGGCGGCGCTCGCGCGCCACGAAAGCAGCCGCGCCGATCGGCCGTGCGGCGCCGCCGCCCGAGGCCATGCGAGCGGCGAGCGGATCGACCGTCACCGGCCCATCCCCGCGCCGCGGAGCTTCGCTTCCAGTCACGTCTGAGTCCTCCGGAATCGCCGCGCCCTCGACCTAGAACGCCTATCGACGCCAAAACAGGCGAACCGCGCCGGAATTTTTTTGACCTCTCCGGCAGTCGAGGAAGCTGCGCCCCCCTCGACGCTCCCTTCCGATAATCCCGCGACAACATGTCGGACGGCGCAAACGCATGCCAGCGATGCGCCGTGCTGCGTTGCAATAAAGATCGCGGGTGGGATACGTTCTCAACGTGCCCGGCGGTTGTCGGGCGCAGCCCTCCTTGGGCGTTTCCTCCCTAGACTTGGGCCGGCGCAAGCCGGCCTTTTTTTCTTGGAGGCGCTTATGGCAAGCCCAAATCCAATCTGCGCGGACGCCTTCGTCGAGTCCGCCGCCGAACGCCCGGCCGAGACCGCTCCATTCGGCGCCGCAGCAGGCCAGTTCGCGCTTGCGGTCGGCGGACTGGCGCTCGGCACCGGCGAGTTCGCCGCGATGGGCGTGCTGCCCGGCGTGGCGCGCGACGTCGGCGTGTCCATTCCCGCGGCCGGCCACACCATCAGCGCCTATGCGCTCGGCGTCGTGGTCGGGGCGCCCGTCCTTGCGATTCTGTTCGCCCGCACGGCCCGGCGCGCGCTGCTGGTCGGCCTGATGCTGCTGTTCGCCCTCGCCAATCTCGCGAGCGCGCTTGCGCCGGGCTATCTCTCGCTCAACGCCGCGCGCTTTCTCTCCGGTCTGCCGCATGGCGCCTATTTCGGCGTGGCCATGCTGGTGGCGGCTTCGCTCGTGCCGGCGAACCGCCGCGCGCAAGCGGCCGGAAACGTCCTGCTCGGCCTGTCGATCGCGAACGTCGTCGGCGTGCCGGCGGCGACCTGGCTCGGACAGGAATTCGGCTGGCGGGCGACGTTCATCGCGGTCGCGGGCCTCGGGATTCTGACGGCGGCGCTGGTCCGCGCGTTCATTCCCGCGGTTCCGGCGGCCGCCGGCGCGAGCGCGCGGCGCGAACTCGGCGCGTTCCTCAGGCCGCAGGTCTGGCTGACCCTCGGCGTGGCGGCGATCGGCTTCGGCGGCATGTTCGCGGTCTACAGCTACATCTCGCCGACGCTGACCGAAGTGACCGGCCTCGACGTCGGCGCGGTGCCTTTGATGCTCGGCGTGCTCGGGCTCGGCATGATCGCGGGCAACATCGCGGGCGGCTATTTCGCCGACCGTGCGCTCAAGGCCGCCATCCTCGGCGCGCTGGTGTGGAACGGCGCGGTGCTCGCGCTTTTCGTGGTGACGTCGTCCTCGGTCTGGCTCGCGGCCGTCAACCTGTTCCTGATCGGAGCCTGCATCGCGATCGGGCCTGCGCTGCAGACGCGGCTGATGGACGTCGCGGGCGAAGCGCAGACGCTTGCGGCGGCGCTCAATCACTCCGCCTTCAACCTCGCCAACGCGCTCGGCGCATGGCTTGGCGGCGCGGCGGTGGCCGCCGGCCTCGGCTGGACCGCGCCGGGATGGGTCGGCGCGCTGCTCGCCGTCGGCGGCCTGGCCATCGCGCTGCTGTCGTTCTGGCTCGAGGCGCGCGAAAAGCGCGCGCTGCGGGCCGCCTGAGCGGTCTCACGACCTCACGCCGCGTCGAGATAGGGCAGGGCGCTTCTCAGGTCGTCGACGAACCGGGCGTATTCCTGCCGTTTGCGGGCCTCGTCCGGCAGGCGCAACAGGTAGGACGGGTGGACGGTCACCAGCACCTCCGCGCCGTCGGCGCGCCGCAGGATATGGCCGCGGGCTTCCCCGACCTTCACCGCCTTGCCCAGCACCGCGCGCGCGGCGGTCGCGCCCATCGCGACCACCAGCTTCGGGCGGATCGTCGAGATCTCCTGATCGAGCCATCGGCCGCACGCCGCGATCTCGCCCGGAGCCGGCGTCTTGTGCAGCCTGAATTTCCCCCGCGGTTCGAACTTGAAGTGCTTCACCGCATTGGTGACGTAGACCTTGCGTCGCTCGAGGCCCGCCTCGACGGCGGCGCGGTCGAACAACGCGCCCGCGGGACCGACGAACGGACGTCCCGCGACGTCCTCCTTGTCGCCGGGCTGTTCGCCGACGACCACCACCGCCGCGTCGGCGGGGCCCTCGCCGAACACGGCCTGCGTCGCGGGCTCCCAGAGCGGGCAGGCGCGGCAACCGTCGACGGCGTCGCGCAACCGGCCGAGCGCGTCCGTGTCGCGGTCGACGGTCGGGGCGTTGTGAGCCATGAGGCGCTGCCCTTTCTTGGGTTCAGGGGGCGGGGCGTCCACCATCTCCGCGGTCACGCGCGCGGCGGACGCGATCAGGGGACGAATGAGCGAGGCCTCCGGAAGGTTGCGCCAGTATTTCTTCGGCATTTCGGAGCGCATGGCGGCGACCTTGAGCCGCGCCGGGTTGAAGATGCTCGCGTAATAGGTGCGCCACACGTCCTCCAGCGCGTCTTCGGCCGGGGCCTCGCTCCGGGACGCGCTGGCCGAGAAACTGAGCTCCTGACTGTCCCAATGCGCCGAACGCTCCGGCGTGAGGATTGTCCAGCGCATGGCGGCGAAGCGGCGGACGAAGAATGGCGCGGTCGCCTCCACGATATGATGCTCGGGCTCGAACCAGGCGACGAACCATGGGCCGTTGTCGGTCGCGACCTCGCGGAAGCGAACGAAGGCCGTCATCTTGTGCTTGTCGCGCCGCACGGCCTTCGCGAGCCCGCGCAGGCGCGCCACGTCCGGATCGGCCTCGTCCTCGATCAGGTGGCGGCGGGCCACGACGCGCGTCAGGAGACGATAGCCGAGGTCGAACCGGCCCGGATCCGAATGAAGCAGCGCGGTCTCGGCGAGGTCGAGAAACGCGCGGGGCACATGGACGGCGCCGTTCTCCGGAGCGACGGGCGGCAGGGGCTCTGTCTGCGCGAACAGGTCGTCGCCGCCATCGCCCGCGCTCCAGATGACGGCCTCCGGCGGCACGCGGGCGGCGAGCAGGCGCCGCGCCGCGGATCGCCAGCCCGCGACGTCGGCGGGCCCGTCGAGCGCGACCCGGCGCGGCGTCATAGCGCCAGCGCCATCTGGCGAGGTCGCGGCGCGAGCCGCTCGCGCAGGCCGGGGCCGTCCAGCAGGCTGATCGACGGGCGGTGGTCGGCGAGCGCGATGAAGGGAAGCGCCTTTTCGACCGGCGCCCGCATGCGCCGGAGGTCCTCTACCCGCAGCGCGCGGAAGCGTCGGGCGGACAGGATGCGGTCGACCACCGTCTTGCCGAGCCCCGGAACGCGCAGCAGCTCCTCGCGGGAGGCGCGCTGCACGTCGAGCGGGAAGCGGTCGCGGCGCCTCAGCGCCCAGGCGAGCTTCGGATCGACGGCGAGGTCGAGCATGCCGCCAGCCTCCGTAATTTCGCCGACGGAGAAGCCGTAGAACCGCATGAGCCAATCGGCCTGATACAGCCGATGCTCGCGCATCAGAGGAGGGGCCGCGAGCGGCAGACTGGCGCTGGCGTCCGGAATCGGGCTGAAGGCCGAATAGTACACCCGCTTCAGCCGGTAGGACCCGTAGAGATTCGCGCTCGTTCCGAGGATGGCGCGGTCGTCCGACCCGTCGGCCCCGATGATCATCTGCGTGCTCTGGCCCGCCGGCGCGAAGCGCGGCGCGCGCTTGTCCGCCTTCGCCTCTTCGATCCGGCTGCGCAGTCCGCCCATGGAGCGGCGCACGGCGCGCAGGTCCTTCTCGGGCGCGAGCCGCTTCAAGCTGGTCTCGCTTGGCAGCTCCACGTTGATCGATAGACGGTCGGCGTAGAGCCCGGCCTCCGCGATCAGCTCCGGCGACGCGTCCGGGATCGTCTTGAGATGAATGTAGCCGCGGAAGCCGTGGTCGACGCGCAGCGCCTTCGCGACCCGCACCACCTGCTCCATGGTGTAGTCGGGGCTGCGGATGATCCCCGAGGACAGGAACAGCCCTTCGATGTAGTTGCGGCGGTAGAAGTCGAGCGTCAGCTTCACCGCCTCCTCCACGCTGAAGCGGGCGCGCGCGACGTTGCTGCTCGACCGGTTGACGCAATAGAGGCAGTCGAAGGCGCAGGCGTTGGTGAGCAGGATCTTCAGCAGCGAGATGCAGCGCCCGTCGGGTGCGTAGGAATGACAGATGCCGGCGCCTTCCGTGGAGCCGATTCCGCGCGCCGGACCGCCCTTCACGCCGGCGGAATGGCGTTTTTCCGTTCCGCTCGAAGAGCAGGACGCATCGTATTTTGCGGCGTCCGCGAGGATGGCGAGCTTGGCGGCGATGTCCACGAGATAACGTCTCCGGCGAGGGAGCCGTAGCATACGTTCATATTTTGTTCCATTCAACCCGCGGAGATCGTCGTGTCAGGCGGGCTCGCTTAAGGTGAGAAAGACTGATGCCGGATCGCAGGGGGCACGCACGTTGAGCGTCGAGACCTCGGCCGCGCGATCGGCCGTCATGCGGGCGGTGAAGGCGCGCGACACCAAGCCTGAACGGACCGTGCGCCGGCTCGCGCATGCGCTCGGTTACCGGTTCCGGCTGCACCGTAAGGATCTGCCCGGCACTCCCGATCTTGTTTTCCCGACGCGGAAGAAGGTCGTTTTCGTCCATGGCTGTTTCTGGCACGGGCATGACTGCGCGCGCGGCGCCCGGACGCCGAAGGCGAACGCCGACTACTGGCGGGCCAAGGTTGAGCGGAACCGCGCGCGCGACGCTCGCGCTGTGGACGATCTCGCCGCCCTCGGCTGGGAGGCGCTGGTGCTGTGGGAGTGCGCGCTCAAGGACGCCGACGCGGTAGCCTGCCTGTTGCGCGGCTTTCTCGGCGCGCCTGGCGCGGCGCGCGATTCCTCGAAACCGTAAACGTTCGATAAGCTTTTGGTCTGCTAAGCCGTCGTCAGATCCGTGGCGCGACCACTTGCGAGGATCACGATGGCTTTCATCCTGTCGGACACGATGCGGTCCACGGCGTCAGAAGCGCAGCGGATGGCGCAGGGCGACGACGAAGGCGCTCGGCTCCGGGCGCTCGATCGCTACGACATTCTCGAGACGCCGCGCGAAGAGACGTTCGATCGCATCACGCGTCTCGCCCGGCGCATCTTCGGCACGTCGACGGCCTCCGTCACGTTGGTCGACGGGCATCGGCAGTGGTTCAAGGCGCGCGAAGGTCTGGACGCGACCGAGACGCCACGCTGGCCGGCCTTCTGTCACGCGACCGTAAAGCGAGCCGCTCCGCTGGTCGTGACGGACGCGTCGATCGATCCGGACTTCGCCGAAAATCCGTTCGTCGTCGGCGATCCCCGCATCCGCTTCTACGCCGGCGCGCCCCTCATGACGCCCGACGGCCACGCGATCGGCGCCCTCTGCGTGATCGATCAGCACCCCCGCGCGTTCGGACGCGCCGAAGTCGCGATCCTCGAAGATCTGGCGAAGATCGTCATGGACGAGATGGAGCTGAGGCTGCTCGCCACGCAGGATGCGCTGACCGGGGTGCTGTCGCGCCGCGCCTTCCGCGAAGAGGCCGAACGCGCGCTGCGACTGGCGGTGCGGCATGGCCACGACCTGTCGATTCTCATGGTCGATCTGGACCGGTTCAAGAGCGTCAACGATCGCTTCGGCCACGCCGCCGGCGACGCGGTGCTTGGGCGCTCGGCCGCGGCCTGCGTCGGTCAATTGAGGGGATCGGACGTCATCGGCCGCCTTGGCGGCGAAGAGTTCGCTATCGCGCTGCCCCATGCTGGCGCACGCGCGGCGCTCGAGGTGGCCGAACGATTGCGTCAGGCGATCGTGGCCGAGACCCACACGTTCGGCGGCGCGACCATTCAGATGACCGCGAGTTTCGGCGTGGCCTCCCGTGGACCGTCGTCGGCGGACGTCGACGAACTGCTGCGGGACGCCGACGCGGCGCTCTACCTCGCGAAGGCGCAAGGGCGGAACCGGTGCGTCGCCGCGGGGTCCGAGGAGAGGGAGACGGAGGCGACCGGCTTCAGCCGGGTGCTCAAGAACGGCCGCATCCTGACCGGGCATGGCGCCGCCGCCGTCGAATGCACCGTGCGTTCGCTGTCGGGCCGCGGCGCCCGCATCGACGTTTCAAGCGCCGCCGAGGTGCCGGAACGCTTCGACCTCGCCATCGGGGCCGAAGACTTAGCCCACCCGTGTCGCGTCGTGCGCGTGGCGCACAGGCATATCGAGGTCGAGTTCCTGTAACCGCGACCTCCGGCGCCGATGCGCGGACAGGCTGGACCCGCCGCTCACTCGTCCATCTTGAGCGCGGCGATGAAGGCTTCCTGCGGAATCTCGACGCGGCCGAACTGGCGCAGCTTCTTCTTGCCGGCCTTCTGCTTGTCGAGCAGCTTGCGCTTGCGGCTGGCGTCGCCGCCGTAACACTTCGCGGTCACGTCCTTGCGCAGCGCCCGGATGGTTTCGCGGGCGATGATCTTGCCGCCGATCGCCGCCTGCACCGGGATGACGAACAGGTGCGGCGGGATCAGCTCCTTGAGCTTCTCGCACATCACCCGGCCGCGCGCTTCGGCGCGAGTGCGGTGCACCAGCATGGACAGCGCGTCGACCGGCTCGGCGTTGACCAGGATTGACATCTTCACGAGGTCGCCGACGCGGTAGTCGGTGATGTTGTAGTCGAACGACGCGTAGCCCTTCGAGATCGACTTCAGCCGGTCGTAGAAGTCGAACACCACCTCGTTCAGTGGCAGATCGTAGACCACCATGGCGCGCTTGCCGACATAGGACAGGTCGATCTGCAGGCCGCGCCGATCCTGGCAGAGCTTAAGGACAGAGCCGAGATAGTCGTCGGGGGTGAGGATCGTGGCGCGGATCCACGGCTCCGCGATCTCCTCGATCTTCATCACGTCCGGCAGGTCGGCCGGGTTGTGAAGCTCGATCTCCTCGCCGTCCGTCAGCTTGATCTTGTAGACGACCGAGGGCGCTGTCGCGATCAGGTCGAGGTTGAACTCGCGCTCCAGCCGCTCCTGGATGATCTCGAGATGCAGCAGGCCGAGAAAGCCGCAGCGGAAGCCGAAGCCGAGGGCCGCGCTGCTCTCCATCTCGAAGGAAAAGCTGGCGTCGTTGAGCCGGAGCTTGCCCATGGCGGCGCGCAGGTCGTCGAAATCGGCGGCGTCCACCGGAAACAATCCGCAGAACACCACCGGCTGGGCGGGGCGGAAGCCCGGCAGCATGTCCTTGGTCTGGCGCTTGTCCTCGGTGATGGTGTCGCCGACGCGGGTGTCCGCCACCTCCTTGATCGAACCTGTGAGAAATCCGATCTCGCCGACGCCGAGGCTCTCGACATCCGTCATCTTCGGCGTGAACACGCCGACCTTGTCCACGTCGTAGACCGCGCCGGTGCCCATCAGGCGGATCTTCATGCCCTTCTTCAGGACGCCGTCGACGATCCGCACCAGCACGACGACGCCGAGATAGACGTCGTACCAGCTGTCGACCAGCATGGCCTTCAGCGGCGCGTCCCGGTCGCCCTTCGGCGGCGGCAGACGCTTTACGATGGCCTCCAGAACGAGATCGATGCCAAGGCCGGACTTGGCGGAGATCGGCACCGCGTCGGAGGCGTCGAGGCCGATCACCTCCTCGATCTGCTCCTTGACGCGGTCGGGCTCGGCCGCAGGCAGATCGATCTTGTTCAGTACGGGCACGATCTCGTGATTGTTGTCGAGCGCCTGATAGACGTTGGCGAGCGTCTGCGCCTCCACGCCCTGGCTCGCGTCCACCACCAGCAGCGATCCTTCGCAGGCCGCAAGCGAGCGTGACACCTCGTAGGCGAAGTCCACGTGGCCCGGCGTGTCCATCAGGTTCAGGATGTAGGTCTTGCCGTCCTGCGCAGGGTAGGTAAGGCGCACGGTCTGCGCCTTGATGGTGATGCCGCGCTCCTTCTCGATGTCCATCGAGTCGAGCACCTGCTCCGTCATCTCGCGCGCCTGCAGGCCGCCCGTGGTCTGGATCAGGCGGTCGGCGAGGGTCGACTTCCCGTGGTCGATGTGGGCGACGATCGAGAAGTTGCGGATATTGTCTTGCGGTGCGGAAGCCATGGCCGCGCGGATAGCAGGGACGGGCGGAGTCGGCAAGGAGATCAGGGCTCCGAGGACACGCGTGGAGCCCGGCGGCGCCATTCTTTCGCGTCGAGGCGGGTTGGCGAGAGGAAGCGGTCGCGGCTCCGCAGTCCATCCTTGCTTCCGCGCAGCGGCGTGACGCACTACCTATCGGGCATGACGACAAACGGCGACGACCTCTCCGACCGGCAGGCCGAGCGCATCGCGCGCGCGCTGGCGGAGCCGCGCCGCGTGCAGATCCTGAAGGAGATCGGCGCGGCCTCCGATCCGACGCCCTGCAGCGCCCTGCTGGAGAGCCAAGCCGTCAGCGCCGCCACCTTGTCGCACCACATGAAGGAGCTCGAGACGGCCGGGCTGATCTCGATCCAGCGCGACGGACGCTATGCGAACCTGACGCTGAACCGCGAAGTTCTCGCCGCCTATCTCGCGCGGCTCGCCGCCATCTGACGCCCCAGAAAAATCCCCGGAGCGGGCCTCTTGCGCTTCAATAGTTCGACATTCATCTAACTATCGAAGCAACTCGCTGCAGGGTAAATCCAAATGAGCGAACTCAAGGGCAAAACCGCGATCGTGACCGGGGCCTCGAAGGGCATCGGCGCGGGCATAGCGCGGGCGTACGGCGCCGCGGGCGCCGCCGTGGTCGTGAACTACGCGTCCGACAAGGCGGGCGCCGAGCGCGTCGTCGCGGACATTCAGGCCGCCGGCGGCAAGGCGGTCGCCGTGCAGGGCGACGTCTCGAAGGAGGCGGACGTGCTCCGCCTGTTCGACGAGGCGGAGGCGACCCTTGGTCGGCCAAACGTGTTGGTCAACAACGCCGGCGTCTACGAATTCGGCGCGATCGAGGACCTCACGGTCGAGCATTACCGCCGCCAGTTCGACATCAACGTGCTCGGCTCGCTGCTTACGATCCGCGAGGCCGCCAAGCGCTTCGGGCCGGAGGGCGGCGTGGTCGTCAACGTGTCGTCGGTCGCGGGCCGCGGCGTGTATCCGACGGTCTCGGTCTACAGCGCGACGAAGGCGGCGGTCGACCACTTCACACGGATCCTGGCCGCGGAGCTGGGCCCGAAGAAGATCCGCGTCAACGCGGTCAATCCCGGAGGCGTCGAGACGGAAGGCACGCACGCGGCTGGCGTCATCGGCGGCGAGTTCGAGCAGCAGATCATCGCCTCGACCCCGCTCGGCCGTCTTGGCCAGCCGGACGACATCGCCAAGGTCGCGGTCTTCCTGGCCTCCGACGCGTCGGGCTGGGTCACCGGCGAAACGCTGGCGGTCTCCGGGGGCCAGCGCTGAGATACGGAGGAGCGCGGCCCCCGCCGCCGCGCTCCTCCGTCCTCGGGTCAGGCGCGGCCGGCGAAGATCGCCTTCTTCACCACGGCGTGGACGCCCCAGTTGCCGTCCACCACCTGCGTGACGCCGAAGTCGACGCCGATCGACATCAGCGACGTCGCCTCGTCCTCGGTCAGTTTCTGCGTGGTCATGAGGAAATGGCGCATCTTGCGGAAGGCGTCGCGCATCGCGAGGTCGACCGACGACTTGCCGTAGATCGCGGACTGGGCCTCCGCCCCGAGCTCCTTCAGGTAGTTCGCGAACGAGAAGCCGTGGACGAGCCACTCGTCCTTCGTCTCCAGCATCGGGTAGTTCAGCTCCTCGAGCGGCGTGCCGGCCAGATCCCCCTTCTTGTGCAGGACGAGCTGGAACACGCCGGTGAGCGAGCACTCGATCGCCGTGCCGCAGAGCTCGCTGTCGCCCTGGCTCGCATGCGGGTCGCCGACCGACAGCAGTCCGCCCTCGACCGCGACGGGATAGTACATCGTCGCGCCCTTGCCGATGCGCCAGTTGTCGATGTTGCCGCCGACATAGTTCGGCGGGATCGTGTCGACGAACTCGACCTCGGAGGGGGCGAGGCCGAGCGTGCCGAAATGCGGGCGGATCGGCACCCGCACGCCCTTCAGCACGTCGAAGTTCCGGCTCGTCTTGGCGTGGTCCACCGGCACGCCGGGATAGTCTATGGTCTCGTGAACGACGCCGAACGGGTCGGTTTGCGGCACCCATTTGAAGTTGTAGACCGCCTGCGCCCAGCTCTTGGCTCCCGCGGCGTCGACCTCGTAGATCGTCACCACCTCGCGCTTTTCGCTCAGCATGTCGTTGTAGTGGTAGCCCCACCAGGCGGCGGCGTTGGAGCCGAAGGCCTTGCCCTTGAACTTGGGGTTGGCGCAGGGGCGGGGGACGCAGTCGAGGATGCGCACCTCCAGCACGTCGCCGGGCTCGGCCCCGCGCACATAGACCGGCCCGGTCATGACGTGGACGCCCTGGCCCTCGCCGGAGCCCTTCTTGTAGACCTTCGGGTCGGTCGGGCCGGCGCCGCGGCGGTCGACGCCCTTCTTGTCCTTGGTCCAGAGAAACACGCTCTCGGCGCCCGGATCGCCCTCGACCATACGCTCGGCGTCGTCGTTGGCGTGGTGGGTCAGCGTCTCGATGGTGACGATGTCGCCCGAGTCCACCTCCACCCGCGGCTTCAGCGACTTCGAGAAATAGCCCCAGTGCACGGTGTCGGCGTTGGCCGGCAGGTAATGCGACTTCGGGACCGCGGGCGACTTCGCGGCGGTCGCCTGGGCGAGCGCCGGCGTCACCAGCGAGGCGCCGGCCGCGCCGAGGGTGGCGATCCCGCCGGCGGCGACGAAAGAGCTTTTCAGGAAGCCGCGACGCTCGTGGTCGAGATCCTCGCGGAAGGCGCGGTAGTGCAGCTCGAATTGTGGGCAGTTCGCATCGTCGCCGCGGCACATGGCGTGTCGTCCTTGTCTCTTCCCGCCGGCCCGGAACGCCGGCGGGGAGACCGACGCAAACGCGGCGCCACCTGCCGACGAAAGCGCTTTCCGGCCAGTCGGTTGGTTGCCCTTGCGGACGAGCGCCCGCGGCGCGTGCGGCGGCCTTGGCCCTCAGCGCAGCAGCAGGGCGACCGCCGCCGCCGCGATCACGGCGAAGGTCGTCAGGATGCCGCCGCCGCGGCACGCGAACTGGAGCGGCGTGTTGGGGGCTGCGAACATGCCGATCGGATGCAGCAGCCGGGCGACCACCAGCGCCAGCAGCAGGGCGCGCGTCAGCCCCGTCGATCCGCCGCCGGCCTCGTAAAGCCCGATCAGCAGCAGCGCGAACGGCACGTACTCCGCAAAATTGCCGTGGGACCGGATGCGCTTCGAAAGCCCCTTGTGGCCGCCGTCGCCGTGCAGCGTCCGGTCCCCGACCCGGCCCGCGACCACCCACGCCGAAAGCCCGACGAAGATCAGCGCGAGCAGCGCGCCGTAGAAGGCGGTGAGGGCGGGAAAAATCATGCGCGGCGCTCCGGTGCGGTTGGCGGGGGCTCGGTCAGAACCAAGGCGCGCGGCGGTTCGTTCCGCGCCGCGACGGTCGTGGCGCCGACGCCCGCCGCCGGGGCGCGTCCGCCCCGACCGCAGGACATGGAACGACGGCGCCTGGATACCGTTGGTCAAGGCGGCGTGAGTGGTCGCGCCGCGCACCGGAGACGCCGCCTGATGTTCGAGACAATGTGGAAACTCGCGATGCTGACGATCGAATGCCAGCAGGTGATCGGCCTGCGGATGGCGATGGTCGCCCGTGGCGGCGCCGAGGTCGGCGAAGAGATTCAGCTGATGATGTCCGAAAAGACGGCGTCGGCGTTTCGTTGCGGTCCGGCGCTGCTCGCCGGCGGATCGTTCGACCGGATGATCGACGACTACCGCGGCGTGGTGCAGGCGAACGCCCTGCGCCTTGCGGCCCCGGTCGCGTCATGAGCACGGCCAGCCAGGATCTCGCCGGGTTCCGCGCCACGCTCGTCGAGCAACGCGTGCGCCATGTCCGACGGTGCGCGAAAGCCGGGCGGTCGGGCGCGACGGCTTCGAACGCGGAACGGCTCACGCAGATCCAGAACGCGATCGAGGCGATCGACCGCGCGCTTGCGGACGATCAGGCGCATGGCGAACTGGGCGCCATAAACGCCGACGACGATTGAGGTTTTCGGAGCGCACCGCGGCTCCATGACTTCTGCGGCGCCACCTTCGCCGCGGGGCTTTTCCGCGAACGGTTCGCGCCGTGCGGCCGGGGCGACGGTTTCCGACATGTCCCAAGTCCGGCCGTCATGCCCCCTGCGCGTGGCGCCGACAAATCCGTTCCCTGATGCGGCATGATCGCGTGGTCGCCCGACCCGCCTCCGGTCGCAGGGAAGCGTTCCGCGGGGGCGGAAGCGTGTCGGGCGGGGCTTGTGGTCGGGACGGGCTTGGGATCGGACGGATGGAGGCGCGGGAACGCCGCAACGTCGATGCTTTGGGTTGAGTGAGGGACGCTGCGGCGCCCCGCGCACGGTTTTCGGCAAGTCGAGACGCTCTGGCCACGCCCCGGTCGTAGTGCCGGGGGTTTGACGTGTTGCCGACGGGCCATTCGCGATCCGTCCCTCGAACAGGTTCCCGGGACAGGGAAGCCGGTCCCCCCTGGCGCAGGCTCCGCCCTCCTCCCGCGCCGGCGGACGGCCCGCCGACGCCTCCATGGTTGGGAGGAGGCGGGGAAAGCGTGGCTGAGGAGGGGGCGAATGTCAAGGATTATATTCCTTAAAAGTAAGCGAGAAGGCGATTTCGCCAATTGTTTGTCTAAGATCGAATCGTTTAAATGCGAGGGAGGCGGTGACGATCGAAAAGGCCAGAGCTAGAACGCCCTGCGCTCGAACATGCCAATAATTCTCTCCACGATGTTCGTGACGAGTTCTAGTGTTTCGATAATTGGCTCGCCTTCGATGTCTATAATGCTGGTTTTTCCAAACGATATGGCGATAGATGCCTGAATTTCCTCGCGGAATTCTCCCGGAGATCGGTGAATTTCAACATCGTTTTCAAGCGGGCAGATTTTGCGAAACTGAGTGGGTGTTCCGGCGTCGATCATGAGCGATGCTAAGCCGCCGCCGATGCAGAAGGTTCCGTTCGGCCCGATGAACACGCCGGGGACTTCGACCCTAGCGCTCAGTTGAACAGTGGCCGCGGCCACGGCTACAATGCCATTGTGCTTGTCGAATACATCGAGAATATTAAGCCTGAAAAGTGCAGCGTTTATTCCTTCGCAAGCTTTTATCCGGAGGATAAGTTTCTCAGCTGATGCTCTAACACCCTGTATTTTCGAGATAGTTCCGGGCTTCGATCGCTTAGCTCTGGCCTCTATAGGGAATCCCCCATTCTGGTGGGGCGTCTTTCCATTCGCGCGGACTAGATCACACACAAGATAGTCGAGAGCTGTTCGCAAGTTATGAACCGCATCCCCGGCAATGGAACTCACATCCCGTGGGATCGGTTCGTGGACCAGCATGCGAAAGACATTCTCACCAGTCTGCGGATCAATGTCGTGAGTGAGTTCATAAGCGTTTCGAGTAGCGAAGTCGGCTGCTAGGTTTGCTAATTCCGCAATGTGACGCTTGGCGCGTTCGACTTTTAATTTCGGCCCGATGAGCTTCGATGGATCGGTCGGTTTGACAGGACGAAACGTAGTTAATGATTGAGTTTCCTGCGAATAGCTTTGGATAAGGGCACCGTTAAAATAAGTCGTCGTCCGGCCGTCATTTGTGTTCACCGCGTAGTACCCACCGCCACCAGAGGGTTTTTCTGTCATATCAGCCTCGCAGGCGACCAGAACCAAGACGACGTGTTGAAGAGCATGCCCAACTCTCGCCGAGAATCCGAGATTGGAAAAGTTCTGGCTAGAACGTGGGGTTTCTCGCTTTACCAAGAGAAAAGAGGGCCGGAATTTCTGACGGGGTTTTCCCGGCCACGCCAAACTCTGACATTAGACGCGCTTGGCTGATCGCCTTAAGCGTTTCCGCGCGGCGCATACCGTCGTTGCTGTGACAGCGCCTCGCCGCAGTGCCGATAGACGCCGATCATCCAGCATTTGAGGCCCGCATTCGATCGTCAAAGAGACGCTACGCGACGGGAGAGGCGACCCGGCGGCCATGGCGTGAGGCGGTCGGGCCGCGGTCACTCCCCCGGAACCACCTCCGCAACCGCGTTCTCCCGCGACCGGAGTTGGCCCTCGCCGTCAGGCCTGCGATCGCTTACGCCCGCCGGCCGGGCCACATGTCCAAAAATGTCTCGGCGATCGCCCGCAGCTCGCTTTCGCTCGCCCCGCTGCCGGCGGCGACCAGCAGGCCGTCCGTCGCGGCCTTGAGGGTCAGCGCCAGACTGCGCGGTTCGTAGGAGGGCGGAAAGTCGCCATCGCGGGCCGCCTGCTCGATGCGCGCGATCAGCCTGTCGCGCCAGTAGCGGCCACGCTCGGTGACGAATTCGCGGATGCTTTCGTCACCAGGCGCATGGCTGAGCGAGTGGACGATGCCCATGCTGCCCTTGGGATCCGCCGTGCCGGTTTGAAGGGCGATCGTGCCGTGAAGCAGATGTTCGGCGACGCCATGCGCATCGGGCTGGTCCAGCGCCTCGAGCATGTAAGCGGTCTTTTCCCGCTCATAGAGATCCATGACCTTCCGGAACAGGTTCTCCTTGTCGCCGAAGGACGCGTACAGCGTGGCGCGGCTGATCCCCATCGCTTCGATCAACGTGCCGACGCTCGCTCCCGCATATCCGTGGCGCCAGAACACGCGCATCGCCGCCGCCAAGGCGGCGTCGCTGTCGAACTGACGCGGCCGCCCCCGCGCCGCTGAGCCTCCCGTCGTCGCCGGCGTCGCATCGCGTTCGCTCATGACCACACGCCCGCCGCCCCGCCATCATCCCGGTTGACTTTTGGAACGATCGGTATAGCTCTAATTCTGGAACGATCAGTTTAGCCGGCGCCCGCCGCCGGTCAAGGTCGTTCGATTCCAACTCCAAAGGAACTCGATATGGCTTACTCAGAACAGGAAAACGCGAACCGCCGCCTCGTGACCGAAGCGCTGAACGACGCGTCGCAGGATTTCACGCGGTTCTTCGAAACGACGTTTGCGCCCGACGTTGAATGGACGATCGCCGGACATGGTCCGGTCGCGCGCACCTATCATGGCCTGAAGGATCTCTTCGACAACGCCGAGGAGGCGCTCTTCGCGCGCTTCGCGGAACCGCTGAAGATCACGACCCGCGGCGTCTGGGCCGACGGGGACAAGGTGTTCGCGCAGATCGACAGTTCGAGCCGGGCCATCGACGGCGAGCCCTACAGGAACGGCTACATGTACATCATGACGATCAAGGACGGGAAGGTCGTCTCAGGAATCGAATGGCTGGACCTGAACGCCTATTACGAGATCCTGCAACGCGTGCGGGTGTGACAGGCCACGGCGCGCCTTACTCTCCCGGAACCACCTCCGCGACTGCGTTCTTCCGCGAGCGGATCGCGCCGAGCAGGCGGCCGGTGACGTGCCAGAAGCCGCGGTGGCTGCCCTTGTGATAGGGGCTGTCGGGCGGCAGCGTCGCGCAGAGGCGGGCGTGGGCCGCGCCGAGCGCGTGGTAGGGCAGGCGCGGCAGCAGGTGGTGTAGGCCGTGGTAGCGCAGGCCGACCGGCGCCCACAGCATCGGCAGGGTCGCCGGCGGCGGCACGTTCACGCTATCGAGGAACTGCTCGGTCGCGGTCATCTCGGAGCCGTGCTCGTTCTCCCAGTGATGGGCGACGAGGGTGCGGAACTGGTTGACCACCGCGACCGCCGAACCGAGCGCGAGCGCGGTGACGAACACGGGCAGCGCGATCACGCCCACGGCGGTGAGCCCCAGGAAGGCGAGCGCCCAGACCGCGCAGAGCGTCTCCAGCAGGCGGAAGCGGCGGGCCTGATCGCCCGCGGGCATGTCGCGCTTGAACTCTGGGTTGATCGCGAGCGCCGAGCAGCGCTCGATCACGAAGGTCCGGAGCTTCGGCGAGATCCAGGACAGCGGCGCGAGCACGGCGAAACGGATCAGCAGGCCGAGCGGCGCCAGCGCCGAGACGGCCAGGAACACGGCGACCTGCGCCAGCGCGCCGTTCGCGAGCGGCAGGTACTCCGGATCGAGCTTCGTGCCGTAGCGCGACTTGGCGTGGTGCTGGTTGTGCACGCCCTCGTACATCAGCGAGGGCGTCAGGAACGGCACGCCGATTAGCGCGTCGTAGCCGGCGCGGAAGCCCGGCACGTCCTGCGGCCTGAGGTGGCTGACCTCGTGGATGAAGCTGACGCCGCGGTAGAAGGCGAGGGTGGCGACGACGAAGAACGCCGCCTTGAGGCCGAGGCCGGGCGCCAGCACGACGCCGGCGAAGCTGGCGTAGGCGACGGCGGCGGTCAGGATCAGGTCGGTCCAGTAGACCGCAGGCCGCGCGGCCGCGAGGTCGGCGCAGAGCTTGTGGGCGGAGGCGACGAGGTTCTGGTCGGGTGCGGACAAGGGGCTGCGCGCTCGCGTCAGGGATTTGCGCCGCTTACGGCGGCGCTTCGGGCGCACCTTAGCATTTCGTCGGGGCCAAGACACGCGTCGGCGCGGAGGCTGTCATGCGCGGACGGGCGGCTGAGGGGGAAAGCCCAAGAGCGTGTCGGGACATTTGATCTCGCGTCATGCCCGGCGTAGCCGGGCATCCACGACTTTGACGTAGCGCGCGACGCTCAAGTCGTGGATGCCCGCGAAGGCGCGGGCATGACGGCGGGGACGCGCCGGCCTGGACCGGCGGCCCGGACGCGGCGGAGTTTCAGGCGCGTTCCTTCGCCTTGTGGCGGTCCCTGTCGCCGGCTTCGAGCGCGGCCGTCATGTGGCGGCGGATGGTGTTCTGCCGGGCGGTCGAGCTCACCTTCGCGCCGGTGAGGTCGGTGACGTAGAACACGTCGACCGCGCGCTCGCCGAAGGTCGCCACATGGGCCGAGACGATGTTGAGGTTGAGCTTCGAGATCGCGGTGGTGAGCTCGTAGAGCAGGCCGGGCCGGTCGAGCCCGACCGCCTCGATCACCGTGTGCCGGTCGGACCATGCGTTGGTGACGTTGACCTCGGGGGTCACCTGGAAGGCGCGCGGGCGCCCCTTATGGCCCTTCACCTTCTGCTCGACGATGTCGAACAGCCAGATGTCGCCGGTCAGCGCCCGCTCCACGCTTTCGGCGATGCGGCGGGCGCGGCGCAGTTCGTCCTCGTCCTGCGGGAAGGCGCGGCCGATGAAGATCGAATCGAGCGCGAAGCCGTCGGTGGTGGTGTGGATGTGCGCGTCCATGATGTTCGCGCCGCCGGCCGCGCAGGCGCCGGCGATGATCGACAGCAGGCGCGGATGATCGGGCGCGAGCACGGTCAGCTCGGTCACGCCGCGGAAGGCGTCGGTCTTCACCTCGGTCGCGAGCTTGCAGCCGTCGACGCAGGCCTCCTTCAGGAAGCGGGCGTGGGCGACGGCGCGCTGCGGCTCCACCCTGAGCCAGTAGGGCGGGTAGTGCCGTTGGGCGTAGGCCTCGAAGGCCTCGTCGGTCCAGTCCGGCAGGGCGGCCCTGAGCTCCCGCCGCGCCTCCTCGACCTGACTCTTGCGGTCGCCGATCTCGCGGCCGCCAGTGAGCGCGTTGTCGGTCTCCCAGTAGAGCGTGCGCAGCAGCTGGCCCTTCCAGCCGTTCCACACGCCCGGCCCGACCGCCTTGATGTCGCAGATCGTCAGGATCAGCAGCAGCTTCAGCCGCTCCGGGCTCTGCACGATCTTGGCGAAGTCGGCGATGGTGCGCCGGTCCGACAGGTCGCGCGACTGCGCCACGATCGACATGGTGAGGTGCTGCTCGATCAGCCAGGCGACCGTCTCGGTCTGCGCCGCGCTGAGGCCGAGCCGCGGGCAGAGCCTGCGGGCGATGCGCGCGCCGGCGACGGAATGGTCCTCCGGCCGCCCCTTGGCGATGTCGTGCAGGAACAGCGCCACATGAAGCACGACGCGATCGCGCACCACCGCGATCAGCTCGTTCGCCAGCGGATGCTGGTCGCCGGCCTCGCCGCGCTCGATCTCCGACAGGATGCCGATCGAGCGCAGCAGGTGCTCGTCCACCGTGTAGTGGTGGTACATGTTGAACTGCATCATCGCGACGATCTTGCCGAAGTCGGGGATGAAGCGGCCGAGCACGCCGGCCTCGTTCATCCGCCGGAGCGTCACCTCCGGCGAGCGCCGCGACGTCAGGATCTCCAGGAACAGCCGGTTGGCCTCGGCGTCGTCGCGCAGTTCACCGTCGATCAGCTTGAGCGAGCGGGTGACGAGCCGGACCGCCGCCGGGTGCAGCGCGAGCCCGTGGGCGTCGGCGAGCTGGAAGAAGCGGATCAGGTTGACGGGATCGCGCGCGAAGGCCTGATCGTCGGCCACGTTCAGCCGCTCGTGCTCCACGATGAAGTCGCCGAGCGCCTTCGGCTTGCGGCGCGGCTTCAGCCGGGTCAGGAAGCGGTCGAGCCTGGCCTTGGGC
Source organism: Methylopila turkensis (assembly GCF_027922325.1). GTDB lineage: Bacteria > Pseudomonadota > Alphaproteobacteria > Rhizobiales > Methylopilaceae > Methylopila > Methylopila turkensis. The sequence goes on along the minus strand of NZ_BSFL01000002.1, from coordinate 207,051 downwards.
TTGGCCTCGCGCTCCTCCAGCGCGTAGCAGAGGATCGCGGTCAGGTCGCCCACGTCCTTCGCGACGAGGAAGTAGTGCTTCATGAAGCGCTCGACGTCGCGCAGGCCGGGATGCTCGGTGTAGCCGAGCGCGATCGCGATCTCGCGCTGCAGGTCGAACGACAGCCGATCCTCGGGCCGCCCCGTGATGAAGTGCAGGTGGCAGCGCACCGCCCAGAGGAAGTCCTCGCACTTGTGGAACAGCTTCAGCTCGGCCGCCGAGAACAGGCCGATCCCGACCAGCTCCTCCACGTCGTGGACGCGGTAGACGTATTTCGCGATCCAGAACAGCGTGTTGAGGTCGCGCAGCCCGCCCTTGCCCTCCTTGACGTTCGGCTCCACCAGGTAGCGGGAGGCGCCGGACTTGCCGAGCCGGTCGTCGCGCTCGGCGAGCTTGGCGGCGGCGAACTCGGCGCCGGTGCCCTCCACCACCTCGGCGTCGAAGCGGCGCATCTTCTCGGCGAAGATCTCCTCGTCGCCGCAGAGGTAGCGGGCCTCGAGCACCGCGGTGCGGATCGTCATGTCGGCGCGCGACAGCCGCACGCATTCGTCGACCGAGCGCGTGGCGTGCCCGACCTTGAGGCCGGCGTCCCACAGCACGTAGAGCATGGCCTCGACCACGCTCTCGCCCCAGGCGGTTTGCTTGTAGGGCAGCAGGAACAGCAGGTCGACGTCGGAGCCCGGCGCCATCGCCCCGCGCCCGTAGCCGCCCACGGCCGCGACGCAGAGCCGCTCGCCGGAGGAGGGGTTCTGGCGGGGATAAAGGTCCTCGGTCGCGTGGGCGAACAGCGCGCGCAGCACCGCGTCCATCAGGCCGGACAGGCGCTGCGCGCACAGCATGCCGGCGGCGTCCTCCTCGAGCCACTTGCGCGCGGTGGCGCGCCCGCTCGCGAGCGCCTCCTTGACCCGGGCCACCACCTCGTTGTGCCGCGTCTGGCCGTCGCCCTTCCGTTTCGCGGCGATCGCCGCGAAATCGGCCGCGAGCGCCTTGGCGTCGCAAAGCTCGCGGGCGTCGCGCGCGGCGCGCAGGCGTTGACGGACAGTGGACATCGGGACTCGCAGGCGTCGAAGCGGACGATCGGGCGGTTCGGGCGCGGAACATAAGGGGACAGGCGTTAAAGCGCCATGCGTGGGACCTCCAGCGAGGGTTGAACGCGAAGAAAGCCCCAAACCCGGCTGATCAGGACGCAGCCGAATCTTGCGGAACGAGATGCTCCGGCTCCAGCCAGATCGAGTGCATCGCAAGAGGGAGCCCGACGACTTCGCCGACCTCGAGTTCGTCGAGGTCGCCCTGCCTGCCGACGATCGGAAACACCCGGCCGACGCAGAGGTGAAAGATCGCGCGGCTGTCCGCGGGCAGTATTGCGGGGAGGCTCGCGACCTTCACCAGATCGCCGATCTTCATCGCAGCGGTTTCCGACTGCGCCGCGCCCATCATTCCTTCTGCAGCGCCTTCAGCCTGTAGAGCGCCTCCAGCGCGCCCTTCGGGGTCAGCTCGTCGGGGTCGATGGCGTCGAGCGCTTCTGCGAGCGGGTCGGGGCCGGCCTCGGGCTTCGGCCGGGTCGCGGCGAACAGCGGCAGGTCGTCGATCATGCGCTCCACCGGCGAGGCGCGGTCGGCGGCCTCCAGCTCGTCCAGCACCGCCTTGGCGCGGCGCACGACGGAAGGCGGCAGGCCGGCGAGCTTCGCCACCTGGATGCCGTAGGAGCGGTCGGCGACGCCGGGCGCGACCTCGTGCAGGAACACCACCTCGCCCTTCCACTCCTTCACGCGCACGGTCGCGTTGCGCAGCCGGCCCAGGCGGCGGGCGAGCGCCGTCAGTTCGTGGAAATGGGTCGCGAACAGCGACCGGCAGCGGTTGACCTCGTGCAGGTGCTCGATCGCGGCCCAGGCGATCGACAGGCCGTCGAAGGTGGCGGTGCCGCGGCCGATTTCGTCGAGGATCACCAGCGAGCGCGGCCCCGCGGTGTTCAGGATGGCGGCGGTCTCGACCATCTCCACCATGAAAGTGGAGCGGCCGCGGGCGAGGTCGTCGGCCGCGCCGACGCGGCTGTACAGCCGGTCCACCACCCCGATATGCGCGGCCTTGGCCGGGACGAAGGCGCCGGCCTGCGCCAGCACCGCGCACAGCGCCGCCTGCCGGAGATAGGTCGACTTGCCGCCCATGTTCGGGCCGGTGACGAGCTGGACGAGGCCGGCGTCGAGCTCCGGCTCCGACAGCGCGACGTCGTTCGGCACGAACGGCTTGCCGGCGCTCTTCAGCGCCCGCTCGACGACGGGATGGCGGGCGCCTTCGAGCTTGAAGTCGAGCGAGGCGTCCAAATGCGGGCGCGCATGGCCGCAGTCGACCGCGACCTCGGCGAGGCCTGCGGTGACGTCGAGCACGGCGAGCGCCCCGGCGCAGGCGGCGAGCCCGTCCCAGCCGGCGGAGACGCGGGCGGCGAGCGTCTCGAACAGATCGAGCTCCAGCTTCAGCGCGGTGTCGCCGGCCTCGCCGATCCGGCGCTCGAGATCGCCGAGCTCGGTGGTGGTGAAGCGCATGGCGCCGGCCATGGTCTGGCGGTGCACGAAGGTCTCGCCATGGGGCGGTTTGAGCAGGCGCTCGCCATGCTGCTGGGGGACCTCGATGAAGTAGCCCAGCACGTTGTTGTGCTTGATCCGGAGCGTGCGGACGTCGGTCGCATCGGCGTATCCGGCCTGAAGCTGCGCGATCACCTTGCGGCTCTCGTCCCGCAAGCTCCGGGCCTCGTCCAGCTCCCGCGAGGCGCCCGGCCGCACGAAGCCGCCGTCGCGCTTCAGGAGCGGCAGGTCGTCGGCGAGCGCGGCCTTGAGATCGCGCGCCAGCGCGTGGTCGGCGCGGGCGAGCGTGGAGGCGACGCCGGCGATCTCGGCGCCTTCCTCGGCGAGGCCGTCGATGCGGGCGGCCAGCTGCTCCGCCGCCTTCAGCGCGTCGCGGATGGCGGCGAGGTCGCGCGGGCCGCCGCGTCCGAAGGCGATGCGCTGGGCGGCGCGCGCGAGATCGGGCGCGGCGCGCAAGGCCGCCCGCACCGCGCGGCGACGGTCGGGCGCCTCAACGAAGGCCTCGACCGCGTCGTGCCGGCGGGCGATGGCCGCGACGTCGGTGAGCGGTCCTGCGAGGCGGCTCGCCAGCAGCCGCGAGCCGCCGGCGGTGACGCAGGCGTCGATCACGCTGAGCAGGCTGCCTTCGCGATCGCCGCCGAGCGTGCGGGTGAGCTCCAGATTGGCGCGGGTGGCGGCGTCGATCTCCATGGTCGCGCCGCGCCCCTCCCGCACGGGCCGCGCGAGCGGCGGACGGCTCGCGAGCTGGGTGCGTTCGAGATAGCCGACGACGGTCGCGGCGGCGGTGAGCTCCGCGCGGGTGAGCGCGCCGAAGGCGTCCGCCGTCGCGACGCCGAAATGGCCGGCGAGCCGGGCGTCGGCGCGGGCGGGGTCCGTCAGGTCGCGGGCGGCCGGCGTCACCGCCGCGCGGGTCTCGGCCGTCGCAGGCGCGAGCTCGGCGACCAGCGCTTCGGGCACGAGGATCTCCGCCGGATCGAGCCGGGCGAGCGCCGCGCCGATCGTCTCCGCCGCCGCCTCGCCGACCGCGAAGGCTCCGGTCGAGACGTCCACATGGGCGAGGCCGAAGGCGAAGCCGCCGGTCTCCGCGCGGGCGCGCGCCACCGCGACCAGCAGGTTCGCGCGCCGGGGCTCCAGCAGCGCGTCCTCGGTCAGCGTGCCGGGAGTCACGAGGCGGACCACGTCGCGCCGCACGACCGACTTCGCCCCGCGCTTCTTCGCCTCCTTCGGGTCCTCGGTCTGCTCGCAGACCGCGACGCGGTGGCCGGCCGCGATCAGGCGCTGCAGGTAGTCGTCGGCGCGCTCCACCGGCACGCCGCACATCGGGATGTCCTCGCCGAGATGCTTGCCGCGCTTCGTCAGCGTGATGCCGAGCGTCCGGCTCGCGATCTCCGCGTCCTCGAAGAACAGCTCGTAGAAGTCGCCCATCCGGTAGAACAGCAGGCTGTCGGGATTGGCGGTCTTGATCTCGACGTATTGCTCCATCATCGGCGTCACGCGCGCGGGGGCGGTATCGCGGACTTCGGTCATGGAGCCTTCTTCGAGCCGGATGGCGGACGCCGATCCCTACCATGGCGCGAAGGCGCAGGACGAGGCGCAGGCCGGCGCTTACCCGCCGTCATCCCCACCTCTCACGCCCTGAGCAGCATGGCCCCGCCGGTCAGCCCCGCGCCGGCGGCGGCGAGCAGCAGCGTCTCGCCCGGCGCGATCGGCCGCGCCTCGGCGCTGAGCGCGAGCGAGAGCGGGATGGTGGCGGCGGAGGAGTTGCCGAACTCCGCGATCGACGAGACCATGGCCTCGTCGCGCACGCCGAGCCTCGCGCCGACGGCCGAGAAGATCCGGGCGTTGGCCTGGTGGGGGACGAAGCGGTCGACCGCCTCCGCCGCGACGACGGCCTCCTCGAGAACCTCGCGCGAGCAGGCCGTCATCAGCTTCACCGCGTCCGCGAACAGGCCGCGGCCGTCGGCGATGGTCATGCGGGTGTCCTCGATCGGCGTGTCCGCCGCGAATGGGCGCGCGCTGCCGCCGGCCGGTATGCCGACGAGGCCGTAGCCCGCGCCGTCGGAGGCGAGCGAGACCGCGACCGCGCCGCGGGTCGGGTCGGCGTCGGGCGCGAGCACGACCGCGCCGGCGGCGTCCGCGAAGAGCACCGAACTGCCGCGCTCGGCCGGGTTGATGCGGCGGCTGAGAAGGTTCGCCGCGATCACGAGAACCGCCTGCCCGCGCGCCCTGACATGGGCGTCGGCGAGGCTGAGCGCGTAGAGGAAGCCCGCGCAGGCGCCCGCGAGATCGACCGCGCCGGAACGTTCGAGCCCGAGGCGATGGGCGACCAGCGGGCCGCTCGGCGGCAGCAGGTGATCGGGGGTCGAGGTCGCGAGCAGGGTGAGGCCGATCGCGCCGCGGTCGATCCGGGCGCTCGCCAGCGCCCGCTCGCCGGCGGCCGCGGCGAGGTCCGACAGCGTGTCGCCGTCGGAGGCCCAGCGCCGCTCGCGGATGCCGGTGCGGCGCTCGATCCAGCCGGGCTCCAGCCCGAGATCGGCCTCAATCTGCGCGCTCGTCACGCGCCGCTCGGGCGCGGCCCAGCCGAGCCCCGCGAGCTGGACGCCGGGCGACCTCATCGCACGAGCCCCGCCACGTCCGCGGCCTCCTCGAAGGCGTCGAACACGCGGTCGAGCTCGGCTTCGGTGACGCAATAGGGCGGCATGGCGTAGAGCGTATCCCCGAGCGGCCGCAGCAGCAGGCCGCGCTCGAGGAAGAACCGGCGCAGCTTCAGCCCGACCTCCGCGAGATAGCCGGGATCGGGCACCGCGAGGTCGACGGCCGCGATCGTGCCGCAGGCGCGCGGGGCGCGGAAGCGGGGATCGCCCTCGAAGCGGCGGATGCGCGCGGCTTGCCATCGCGACAGCGCCGCGATCCGCTCCGTCACCGGCTCCTCGCGCCAGATCTCCAGATTGGCGACCGCCGCCGCGCAGGCGATGGGATTCGCGGTGTAGGAGGAGGAGTGGAAGAAGGTCTTTGCGCGGTCGCTCGAATGATGCGCGGCGAAGATTTCTTCGCTCGCGAGCGTCGCGGCGAGCGGGACGGCGCCGCCGGTGAGCCCCTTCGACGCGCACAGGATGTCGGGCGAGACGCCGGCTTGCTCGCAGGCGAACAGCGTTCCGGTCCGGCCCCATCCCGTCATCACCTCGTCGGCGATGAAGTAGGCTCCATGCTTTTCGGCGATGCGCTTCAGCTCCGCCAGAACCTGTGGCGTGTAGATACGCATGCCGCCCGCGCCCAGCACCAGAGGCTCGACGATCAGCGCCGCGACGTCGCCCGCCCGCGCCAGCGCCTCGAAGGCGTCGAGCGTCGCCTGCTCCCGGCCCGCGGCGGGGAAGGGGATACGGCCGACCTCGAACAGCAGCGGGGCGTAGGGCGCGTTGAACACGCCGCGCTCGCCCACGCTCATGGTCCCGATCGTGTCGCCGTGATAGGCGCCTTCCATCGCGACGATCTTGGTCCGCGCGACCCCGCGGTTGGAGAACGCCCCGAGCGCCATCTTGAGCGCGACCTCGACCGCGGTCGAGCCGGAGTCGGAATAGAACACATGCGTCAGGCCGGCCGGCGCGAGCGCCACGAGCTCGCGCGCCAGCCGCTCGGCCGGCTCGTGGGTGACGCTCGCGAAGATCACCTGGTCGAGGCTCTCCGCCGCCTCCCGGATCGCCGCGACGATGCGGGGATGGCCGTGGCCGTGGGTCGTGACCCACCACGACGAAATGGCGTCGAGCAGCGCACGCCCGTCCGAGGTGTGCAGATACGCGCCCTGCGCGCGGACGACGGTCGGCGGGTCGGGCTCGAGCGCGTGCTGGAAGAAGGGACGCCAGACGGGGGAGGGCGATGTCATCGGAGCGGACGGATATCGAAGCCCGCCGCGAAGGCCGCCTTCAGCGTTTCGGGCGTCAGCGGGTCGAGCCGCGGCAGGCGTCCCAGGACCTTCGCGCCGGAGAAGGCGGCGATGGTCGCGATCGTGTCGGGATTGTCGTCGCCCACGAAGGCGACGCCGGCGATCGGGATGCGGCGCGCTTTCAGGGCCTCCAGCGAGAGCAGAGCATGGTTGATGCCGCCAAGCGCGGTGCGGGCGACGAGGACCGCCGGAAAACCCCAGCGCGCGAACAGGTCGATGGTGAGGACGTCGCGCGTCAGCGGGACGAGCAGCCCGCCGGCGCCCTCGATCACGAGCGGGCCGTCGACGGAAGGCGGGTCGAGCCGATCGACCTCGATCGCGACGCCGTCGAGTTCGGCCGCGAGGTGCGGCGAGGCAGGCGTGCGCAGCCGGTAGGCCTCGGGCAGAACGCGTTCGGGGTTAAGCCCGGCGAGGCGAGCGACGGTCTCGGAATCGGTCGCCTCGTCGAGCCCGGCCTGCACCGGCTTCCAGTAGTGCGCGCCGAGCGCCGCCGCGAGCGCCGCCGCGACCACCGTCTTGCCGACGCCGGTGTCGGTGCCTGTCGCCACGATCGGGGTCATGCCGCGGCCGCCGTCAGGGCCTCCGCGATGGCGTCGGTCAAGCCGGTCACGGCCGCCTCGTCCGCGTTCAGCGTGAGCGAGATCCGGAGCCGGGCGGTGCCTTCGGGCACGGTCGGCGGGCGGATGGCGCGGCAGTCGTAGCCCGCGGCCTGCAGCCGCCGCGCGATCGCCGCGGCGCGGGCGTTGAGGCCGAGGATCACGGGCTGAATCTGCGTGCCCGTCGGCGTGACGCCCAGAACGCCCAGCCTGCGGCCGGCGAGTTCGACCATCCGCGCCAGCGCCGCGCGGCGTTCGGGCTCGTCGGCGACGATTCTGAGCGCCTCGCGCACCGCCGCCGCCATCAGCGGGGAGGGCGCGGTGGCGTAGATGAAGGGCCGGGCGCGGTTGACGAGGAAGTCGACGATCGGCGCAGGGCCGGTGACGAGCGCGCCCGAGGCGCCGAGCGCCTTGCCGCAGGTGTGGACCGCGATCAGCGCGGAGCGCCCCTCGAAGGCCTCGCCAAGGCCGCGCCCGCCCGGGCCGAACACGCCGGTGGCGTGGGCCTCGTCCAGCAGCAGGAAGCCGTCATGGGCCTCGGCGATCGCAAGCAGGTCCGCGACCGGGGCCGCGTCGCCCTCCATGGAATAGATGCTTTCGGCCGCGATGAACGGGGTCCCGCGCCCGCCGGCCGCGCGCCAGGCGCGGATCGCGTCGTCGAAGCCCTGCGCGTCGTTGTGAGGCGCGCTCGCGACATCGGCCTTGGTCTGCCTGAGGCCGTCATGCACGCTGGCGTGGACCAGCGCGTCGTGCACGACGAGGTCGCCCCGCTGCGGCAGCGCCGCGACCAGCGCGACGTTGGCTGCGTAGCCCGAACCGAGGAACAGCGCGCGCTCAGCGCCGAAGAAGGCCGCGGCCTCGGCCTCCAGCGCCTCGTGCTCGGGATCGTTGCCGCGCAGCAGGCGCGAGCCCGCCGCGCCGACGGCGACCCCGCGCGCGAGCGCGTCGCGCACGGCGTTGGCGAGGCGCGGCGACGCGCTCAGGCCGAGATAGTCGTTCGAGGCGAAGTCGACGCCTGCGCGCGGGATCAGCGCGCGGCGGCGGCTGCGGCGCTCCAGCCCGTCGAGCGCGGAGGCGTAGCGCGCCAGGCCCGCGGCGGTCATCCCGCGGCGCCCGGAGCCTCCGGCTTGATCCCGAGGCGGCGGAACAGGCCCGCGTCGTGGTCCTCGCCGGGGTTGTCGGCGGTGAGCAGGGTCTCGCCGACGAAGATCGAATTGGCGCCGGCGAGGAAGCACAGAGCCTGGGTCTCGTCCGACATCTCGGTGCGGCCGGCGGAGAGCCGCACATGGCTCGTCGGCATCATGACGCGGGCGAGCGCGACCGTGCGGACGAAGTCAATCGGGTCGATCGGCGCGGCGTTCTCGAGCTGGGTGCCGGGGATCGGGATCAGCATGTTGATCGGCACGCTCTCCGGCGCCTCGGGCAGGTTCGCGAGCGTCACCAGCATGTCGATGCGGTCGTCCTCGGTCTCGCCCATGCCGAGGATGCCGCCGGCGCATACCTTCATGCCGGCCTGGCGGACGTTGTCGAGCGTCTCAAGCCGGTCGGCGAAGGAGCGGGTGGTGATGATCTCGGAATAATAGCGCTCCGAGGTGTCGATGTTGTGGTTGTAGTAGTCGAGCCCTGCGTCCTTGAGGCGGATCGCCTGCGCCGGCGACAGCATGCCGAGCGTCATGCAGGTCTCCATCCCGAGCGCCTTCACGCCCTCGACCATGGCGACGACCATCTCCATATCGCGCTCCTTCGGCGAGCGCCAGGCGGCGCCCATGCAGTAGCGCGTGGCGCCGCCGTCCTTCGCCTTGCGCGCCTCCGCGAGCACCCGCTCGACCTCCATCAGCTTGGAGGCGGACAGCTTTTCGCCCGGCATGCGGGCGGACTGGCTGCAATAGCCGCAGTCCTCGGGGCAGCCGCCGGTCTTGATCGACAGAAGCTGGCTCATCTGCACTTCGTTGGCCGGGAAATGGCGGCGATGGACGGTCTGCGCCTGCAGGATCAGGTCCATGAACGGCTGCGCGTAGACGCGACGCGCCTCCATGCGCGTCCAGAGCGCCTTGAGGGGGGCCTGAACCGCTGTCGCCGTGGAATTGGAAAGCGCCATCGCCCGCCCGTCCGCTGATGATGTGACCGCACTGCAATATCGCCTTACACGCATCCGCGGCCGCTGGAAACGCCCTCCGAACGGCGTAAGGCCGCAGATGGTCAGGGCGCCGGGCGGCGCAGCACGAGCCGCGACCGGAACCAGTCGGACAGCAGCTCCTTCTCGTAGGGCCAACTCGACAGCGACGAGCGCGCCGCCGGGCTCGCGAGGTAGCTCATGTCGGTCAGGGTCTCGCGCCCGCGGGCGAGCGTCCGCCCGCGCTCCCTCAGCGTGTAGGCGAGGGTGACCCGGGGCGGCGTGACGTCCCGCAGCACGCGCACGTCCTGAAACGTCGCCCGCCACGGCTCGAACTGGCCGGCGGGCCGGATGTCGATCAGCTCGATCGCGACCGACTGCCCGGCCGGGAGCCGGGTTTCGGCCAGCCGGGCGAGATGCCGCGACAGCGCGGCGAACGCCGCGTCCCGCTCGCGCGCGGAACGAAAGAGGCGCGTGTCGACGCCGGGCTGCCGGGCGACGCGCACCACGGCCTCGCCCGCGGCCACGGGGGCAGGCGAGAGCGCGACGACGGCCGCCGTGGCGAGCGCGCTGGCTAGGCCGCGGACGATCGCCGCCGAACTGTGGCCGAAAAGCGACTCGGGGTTCATGGGTCGGTCTCCAAGTTATGCCAAATGCCATGGCCGGCGCGCGACGCCTCGGCCCGGTCGTCGCCGCGGCCTCGTCTTTCGCATCGGCCGCCTCGGGGATCACGCTCCTGTGATGTTGCGCGGCGACATCATCCCGCGGGGCGGCGAAAGCGACGATGATCTTGCCGCGTCGCCATAGGAAGACAGCAACATAAGCTCCTTATCCCCGATAAATCCGGCTTAGTTCTATGTGTGGTGCGAGAGCTGGACATAGATTTGAATTGTTCGAATTCGAATATTTGCGAGAGCTCTTGAGTGTTCTGCGGAGTCTCCTGTACGGGCGGACATCGTTTCGCGCTGGAGTTCCGTTTCATGTCACGTTTGTCGCACGCTATGCTTGCGAGCGTCTCGCTCGCCGTTCTGTCGCTTCCGCAGGGCGCGCAGGCTCAAGGCGCGGCCGGCGGGACGACGGTGCTCGAGGAAATCTCGGTCGAGGGTCAGGGGACGGAGACCCGCCGCGTCGACGGCGCGCCGGGCGTCGCCACCAACGACGGCTACGTCGCCAAGACCACGCGCTCGGCCACCAAGACCGACACGCCGGTGAACGAGGCGCCTCAGACCATATCGACGGTGACGCAGAAGCAGCTCGACGACCGCCGGCCGCAGAATCTCCAGGAGGCGCTGAACTACACCCCGGGCGTTCGCACGGGCGCCTACGGCGGCGACCCGCGCTTCGACAGCTTCTTCATCCGCGGCGTCGACGTCACCTACACCGGCGTGTTCCGCGACGGCCTCCGCCAGTTCAGCAGCCCGAGCGGTCTGTTCCGGCTGGAGCCCTACGGGCTGGAATCAGTCACGGTGCTCAAGGGGCCGTCCTCCGCGCTGTACGGCGCGAGCGCGTCCGTCGGCGTCATCGACCTGATCTCGAAGCGTCCTACCGACTACAAGTTCGGCGAGGTCGAGGTCCAGACGGGCTCTCACGCACGCAAGCAGGTCAGCTTCGACATCGGCGGGCCGCTGAACGAGCAGGGCACGGTGCTCTACCGGCTGACCGGCCTCGCGCGCGACGCGAACACGGAGATGAGATACGTGCCGGACGACCGCGTGTTCATCGCGCCGGCCGTCACCTTCCGGCCGAACGACGACACCGAACTCACCATCCTGACCGAGTTCATGCATGGCCGGACCGGCGGATCGGCCGCCTATGTGAACCATTACGACGCCGACTTTAACTCGATCGGCGCGGTAAAGACGCAGCTCGCCAATGGCAAGTTCAACAACTTCACGCAGGATCAGGGCCGGGTCGGCTACGAGTTCAAGCACAGCTTCAGCGACATGGTCAGCATCCACCAGAACGTTCGCGGGTCGGCGCTCACCCAGCGCGAGGAATACAATGGCCGGTACAGCGAACTCTCGGAAGCGGGTGGCGCCGGGCTGGTCAAGGAGCAGTTCGTCGCTCTGGCGGCGGACACCTATCTCAAGACCGAGCTTCAGACAGGTCCGGTCTCGCATACGCTGCTGACCGGCGTGGACGTCAGCCTGCTGAAGTACTCGTCGAAATATGCGCTGAGCTACTATTCCGATCCCGATGAGATCGAGATTCCTGACTTCGGCTCGGACGCTGCGACGCCGTTCAGAGCCAAGCAGGACCAGAGCCTAATCGGCGTCTATGCGCAGGACGAGCTGAAGATGGACGCTTGGCGGTTGACGCTAAACGGCCGTTACGACTGGTTCGACAGCACGTACAAATCTGATACGACAGCGTTTGATGGCGTCCGCACGAAGGACACGCAAAAGCAAAACGAGGGCAAGTTCACCGGCCGCGTCGGCCTGAGCTACGTCACGGAGTTCGGCCTCACGCCCTATGTCGGCTACGGCACGTCCTTCGTTCCGAATCCGGGCACCGTCATCGACGGGACCGTGACGAAGCCGACCGTGGGCGAGCAGGTCGAGGCGGGCGTCAAGTACAAGTTCCCGGACGCCAACGCGACCATCAACGCCTCCGTCTTCAACCTGAAGCAGGATGATGGCATCGTCTACGCGGTGGTCACGGACTCGTCCGGCTCAAGCAACCGCCAGACCCAGCTCGACTTCCGGTCGCGCGGCTTCGAGCTCGAGGGTACGGCGACGCTTGCGAACGGGGTCAACCTGCTGGCCTCCTACGCCTATGTAGACACGAAGATCGGCAAGCCCGACAGCATCAAGGGCAAGAACCTCACCAGCATTCCGAAGCACTCGTTCTCGCTGTGGGGCGGCTATGACGTGCCGGACGGCGCGGCCAAGGGGCTGAGCCTCGGCGCCGGCGTCCGCTACACGGGGCGCAACTTCGGCGACAACGCGAACCGCTCGGTCATCGCCAACAAGGCCCGCGCGTTCGTCGACGCCAAGGCGTCTTACGAGCTCGAGAACCTGAATCCCAAGCTGAAAGGGCTGAAGTTGCAGTTGAACGCCACCAACCTGCTCGACAAGGTCGAACAGGTCTGCTCGTCGAACTATTGCTACTTCGATGAGGGCCGTAAAGTGATCGCCAGCCTGAAGTACCGCTGGTGAATCTGGCGAACGGCCCGCGGCGCGGAGACGCCTCGCCGGTCCGGCTTCTGGTCGGGCTCGGCGGGCTCTACACCGCCCAGAGCGTGATCGGCGGGGTGATCTTCACGGGGCTCCCCGCCGTGATGCGCCAGAGCGGGGCGTCGCTGAACGACATCGCGCTCGTCCTGATCACGGTGCTGCCGTGGTCGTTCAAATTCCTCTGGTCGCCGGCGGTCGAGCGCTTCCGCTCGCCGCATGTGGGGCGGCGGCGGTCGCGGCTGGTCGTCGGCGTGGTCGGCGCGTTCGGGGCCGGCGCGATCGCCGCCTGCGCGGTGATCGGGACCGCGGCGCTCCTTCCGCTGATGGTCGCGATGGTGATCGCGTCGTTCTGCTCGGCGACCGTCGACATCGCCTGCGACGGCCATGCGGTCGAGAGCCTCGCGGAGAAGGACCGCGGCTGGGGCAACGCGGCCCAGGTCGGCGGCGCCTATCTCGGCGCGGCGATCGGCGGCGGCCTGTTCCTCGTGCTGATCGACCATCTCGGCTGGACGCCGTCTACGCTGGTCATGGCCGCGATCCTGGTCGGGCTCGCGCTGCCGTTCCTGCTCGCGCCCGACGGGGCGCGCGCGGCCCGGCCGGACCGGCCGCCGCAGTCGATCATGGCCGCGCTGAAGCGCCCGGAGATGCGGTCCGGCCTTGCGTTGATCGCCTTCTATGTGCTCGGCCAGAAATGGGCCTCGGTGCTGATCGGTCCGTTCCTGATCGACGCCGGCCTGAGCCTGACGCTGCTCGGCGTTCTCCAGGGCGTCGGCGTCACTGTGGTCGGGCTCGCCGGCGCGGCCGGCGGCGGCGCGCTGGTGCGTCGCTACGGCGCCTTCGGCGTCATGGCCGCCGCGCTCGCGGCCCAGGCCGCGGCGACCGCGGGTTTCGCGCTGTGCGCCTACGCCGAGATCCATTCCCCGGCGCTGCTTTCAGCCATCGCCGTCGTCTCGGCGGGAACGCTGTCGCTCGGCTTCGTCGCGGTCTATTCCGAGCTGATGGGACGCGCCTCGCCCGATCAGGCCGGCGTCGACTTCACTCTGTTCCAAAGCATGGACGCCATCGTGGCGGTGGTCGGCTGGTGGCTCGTCAGCGCGCTCGGCGACGCCTTCGGCTTCGCCGCCGGCTTCGGGGTCGTGGCGGCCGCGTCGCTGGCCGCCTGCCTCGCATTGGGGCTGGGCTTCGGCGCCGGCCGCGCGCGCGAGGCGCGCGCCGTCTGACGGGATTAGGCGTGGCTCGGCAGCAGCCCGGTCACGCCGGACGCAGCCGCCGGCGGCAGCGTCTTCGCGCGGGCGGGCTCGGCCGGCCGGCCGTCTTCGGCCCGCACGATCGCGTCGGCGAGCTCGTCGAGCTTGGCGCGCAGTTCGATCATGAGGTCGTCGTCGGAAGCGGACGCCGGCGACGGGGCCGCGCCGCCGCGCGCGCTTTCCGCCCGGGCCGCGACCAGCGCCGCCGTCTCTTCGACGAGGCGCTTCTCCGCCGCGAGCCGCCCGGCCTGCGCCTCCGTGAGCTGCACGGCCGCGGAGGCCGCCTTGGCCTCGACCAGCGTCAGCGCGTTCTGGGTGCGGGCGAGGCGCGCTTCGGTCTCGGCGAGGCCTGCGCGGGCCGAGGCGAGCGCGGCTTCGGCGGCGGCCAAGTCGACGCGCAGCGCATCCGCCGTGGTCTGGGCCGCGAGCGCCTCCTTGCGGGCCACGTCGCGGCCGCGGTTGGCGGCGCGCGCGTCCAGCTTGGCGGCGTCGAGCGCCTTGAGGGCGTCGGCGAACTCGGCGCTGGTGCGGTCGAGATCGCCGCGGTGAAGCGCGTTCTGGGTCTCGAGCCGCTTCACCGTCTCGCGCAGGTCCGCCGCCTCGGCCTTGAGCGCGAGCTGCCCGGCGCGCAGCGCTCCGGCCTCCACCCGCTCGCGCGCGGCCTGCGCCAGCATGGTCTCCGCCCGCCGCTCGGTCGCGCGCAGGGAGACGGCGTGCTCCGCGCGAAGCCGGTCCTGCGCGGCGACGATCTCGGAGACGGAGATGGGCAGCCGGCCCGCCAGACGGCGCGTGGTGAGGCGCACCGCGCGGTTCCAGAACAGCGGCAGGAACAGCAGCAGGAGCAGCGTGGCGACGCAGGCGCCGAAGGCGGCGTAGAGGGCAGGCTCGACCATTCAGGCGTGCTCGCGGAATGCGATGCGGGGCCTCCGCGCAAGCGCCGCCGCCCCGGCGAGCGCCGGTGGCGTTCGTCGCTGGAGCATGGCACAGGCGCCCCCCGAGGCCAAGCCGGGGGAGCGCCGTGCGCGGCTCAGAATGGGTTCCAGGTCGAGTGCGGCGTGACCTTGAGATAGCCGACGTTGACGCCGAGCCGGACGCCGAGGCCGGTGCGGATCGGCACCAGCACGGTATTGTAGTCCTTCAGCGCCGTCATGCCGAGCCCGCCGACCAGATAGGCCGAGCCGTTGATGCCGGCGAAGCGGCTGAAGATCGCCTCGTTCGCCGGCAGGTTGTAGACCAGGATCATGGTCCGGGCGCCGTCGCCGCCGAAGTCGAAGCCGAGCGAGGGGCCCTGCCAGTAGACGCGCTGCTCTTGGCCGCCGCGGGTGAACAGCTTGCCCTCGCCGTAGCGCAGGCCGCCGACGAAGGCGCCCGCGGCTTCCTCGCCGAGGATGTAGCCGTTGGGCTCGCCCCACTGGCTGGTGGCCTTCTCTACGATGCCGGCGAGGCCGCGCGACATCGAGCCGAAGAAGGCGTGGCCCTTGTCCAGGATTTCCTGGCTCGAATAGGTCTGGCGGGCGCCGCCGTACTCGCCATCGGAATAGGCGGCGCGGGTGGCCTCGGGTCCGGCGTACTGCGCCGAGGCGGCGTGCGGGAGGGTCATGCCGGCCACGAGCGCTGCGGCGGCGACGATCGCGTTCCACGACATCGCGTTCATCCTTCTCGTCCGTGGGCGCGCTCGAAGCCGTGCGAATCACGGAAGACGCGCCGATGCGTCGAATTTGAGCGATCGGGTTTACTCAAAGGTGAACGCGGCGGGTTTAGAAGGAACGTGACGGAAAAAGCCGCGATGGCGCAGGCGGGGGAGTTCGACGATCGTGCGTAGCGTGTTCGGAGCTCTGGCGATCGTGGGTCTCTGCGGGATCGTTCCCGCCGCGGCGACGCCCGGCGTCGATGAGCGCTACGTGTCCGACCCCGCGAACGGCATCGCGCTCTACGGCTACGATCCGGTCGCCTATTTCACCGACGGCCGCGCCGTGCCGGGACAGCGCGAGCACGAGGCCGAATGGAACGGCGCCGCGTGGCGTTTCGCCAGCGCCGCGAACATGGCGGCCTTTCTGTCCGCGCCCGAGGTCTACGCCCCGCGCTTCGGCGGCTACGATCCGGCGGCGGTCGCGAACGGCGCGCCGGCGGCGGGGCATCCGCTGATTTTCGCCGTGCGCGGCGAGGCCCTCTATCTGTTCCGTTCGCCCGGCGAGCGCGACGCCTTCCGCGATCCGCGCCCCGCCGAGAAGGCCTGGCCGCGCGTCGAGGCCCAACTGGCGCGTTGAGCGCTCAGCCCCGACGGCCCCAGGCGACGAAGCCGCCGTTGCGGAAGCCAGCCTCGGACTTGCCGTAGCGGAACGGCGCGCCGTCGGGTGCGGTCACGGCCCCGCCCGCGGCCGCGAGCACGGCGTGGCCCGCGGCTGTGTCCCATTCCATGGTCGGGCCGAAGCGGGGGTAGACGTCGGCCGCGCCCTCCGCCACCAGGCAGAACTTCAGCGACGAGCCGGCCGAGCGGCGCTCGGTGACGCCGAGCCGTTCGAGGAACGCTTCCGTCTCGGCGTCGGAATGGCTGCGGCTCGCGACCGCGCAGAGCGCGCCGGGCGCAGCTTGCCGGACCGAGATGCCGATGAAGGCGTCGTCCGCGGGCGTCGCGCGGATTGGGGCGACCGCCTTGCGGGCGCCGAGGCCGTCGGCGCCGATCCAGGTCGCGCCGAGCGCCGGCGCGTGCACGCAGCCGCCGACCGGCCGGCCGGCGACCACCAGCCCGACATTCACGGTGAACTCGCCGTTGCGCGACAGGAACTCGCGGGTGCCGTCGAGCGGATCGACCAGCAGGAAGGCGTCGGGGGCGGCGTCCGGCACGCCGTCGCGCGACGCGGCCTCCTCGGCGATGACGGCGACGCCCGGCAGCAGCTTGGCGAGGCCGGCGTGCAGGATGTCCTCCGCCCTCTCGTCGGCGTCGGTGACGGGGCTGCGGTCGCCCTTCTCGCGCACGATCACGGCTTCTGCGTCGTAGACGTCGAGGATCGCCCGGCCGGCTTCGGAGCACAGCTCGGACAGGGCCGCAAGCAGGCGCGCGTCGAAGGCGGGCTGGGGCATCGATCGGGCTCCGGGGGAGGGGACGGCGTCGCCTTGAGGGCGCGCAACGTAGCGTGTATCAGGCTCGAAGCCGTTCGTGGACAGCTTTGAGTCGGCTCGGCGTTCAGGTCCTCTCCAAGCCTCGGCAGGAGCTCCCATGTCAACCTCCGACGCCTCGCCGCCCTCGCAGATCATCACGCTCGACGGCCTCGACCTCGCGGCCCTGATCGCGAGCCGCGTCTGCCACGACGTGATCAGCCCGGTCGGCGCCATCGTCAACGGCCTCGAGATCCTCGAAGACGAGAAGGACGAGGGCATGCGCGGCTTCGCCTTCGACCTGATCAAGAAGAGCGCGGCGCAGGCCTCCGCGCGCCTTCAGTTCTGCCGCATCGCCTTCGGTGCGGCCGGCTCGGCCGCGTCCGTTCTCGACCTCGGCGACGCCGAGCAGGTGGCGCGCGGCTTCATCGAGGACCAGAAGACCAAGCTCACCTGGGAGGCGAACCGCCAGCTTCTGCTGAAGAACAAGGTGAAGCTGCTGCTCAACCTCGTGCTGGTCGCCACCACCACCATCCCGCGCGGCGGCGTCATCGCGGTCTCTGCCGAGGGCGAGGGCGACGCGACCGCGTTCCGCATCGTCGCGACCGGACCGACCGCGCGCGTGCCCGCCAACGTGGTCGACCTGATCGCCGGCCGCGCGCCGGAAGACCGCGTCGACGCCCACGTCATCCAGCCGTTCTACGCCGGCCTCGTCGCCAAGGCGGCGAACATGGAGGTGACGATCGAGGCCGAGGTGGAGGGCGAGCGCATCGTCACGCGGGCGACGCCTGTCGCGGCCTGAGCGGCGCGTCAGGTCGCGGCTTCAGCGCGTGATGACGATGCGCGAGCGCGCCATGCCCTTCTTCTGCACCAGCGCGTAGAGCTTCGCCGCATTCGCGGTCTGCAGGCGCACGCAGCCGTGGCTCGCGGGGCGGCCGAGCGAGCGCACGTAGGTGGTTCCGTGCACGGCGTAGCCGCCGCGGAAGAACACCGAATAGGGCATCGGCGACATGTCGTATTTCCGGGAATGCCACATCTTTTCCGTGCGGAACGGCCGGTAGCTGCCGGTGGGCGTGACATAGCCGCGGCGCGCGGTGGAGACCGGCCAGGAATAGGCCCGGACCCCGTCCACCATCACGTCCATGCGCTGCTGCGAGAGGCTGATCTGCGCCACCACGGTGGCCTGCGCGGGCGCCGCGAAGGCGAGCCCGAAACCGAGGGCCAGCAGGCCCATGATCCTGTTCGACATCATGATCCACGCCCTAAACATGCCGCCCTCGCGGGAGCTTGACACATATGTGGCGTAAATGCGGCGAACTGTCGAATCACACGCGCGGCGCCGGGCTTTAGCGCAGTCGCGCCGAAGGCGAACGGGACGCGCGGCGTCGCGCGCCCCGTCGAGGAGCGTCGTCAGGAGGCGTCGGCGATCTGGTGGTTCGACATGATCTCGAGCGCGCGGGCGAGGCCCGAATGGTCCCAGGCCTTGCCGCCGTTCGCGACGCAGACCGAGAACAGCTGCTGCGCGACGGCGGTCGCGGGCAGCGCGAGGCCTAGCGACTTCGCGCCTTCGAGCGCGAGGTTCAGGTCTTTCTGGTGAAGCTCGATGCGGAAGCCCGGATCGAAGGTCCTCTTGATCATCCGCTCGCCGTGAAGTTCGAGGATGCGCGAGGTCGCGAGCCCGCCGGTCAGCGCCTGCCGGACCTTGGCCGGATCGGCGCCGGCCTTGGAGGCGAACAGCAGCCCTTCGGCGACCGCCCCGATGGTGAGCGCCACGATGATCTGGTTCGCGACCTTGGTGGACTGGCCCGCGCCCGTGGGGCCGACGAGCGTGACGTTCTTGCCCATCAGCTCGAACAGCGGCTTCACCTTGTCGAAGGTCGCTTCGTCGCCGCCGACCATAATGGTGAGCGAGGCGTTCTTCGCGCCGACCTCGCCGCCGGAGACCGGAGCGTCGAGGTAAGATCCCCCCTTGGCCGCGATCTTCTCGGCGAAGGCCTTGGTGGCGATCGGGGAGATCGAGCTCATGTCGACGACGATCTTGCCGGCCGACAAGCCCTCGGCGATCCCGTTGTCGCCGAACAGCACCGCTTCGACGTCCGGCGTGTCCGGCACCATGGTGATGACGACGTCGGACTTCTCGGCGACCTCCTTCGCGGTGGCGCAGGCGGTTCCGCCGGCGGAAACCAGCTCGGCCGGAACCTCGCGGCGGGTCTTGAGGAAGAGCGTGTGGCCGCCCGCGATGAGATGGCCCGCCATGGGCTTGCCCATGATGCCGAGGCCGACGAAACCGACGTTCATGATGGTCTCCCGTCTGTGGGTAAGGCTGTGGAGAAGCTGTTGAGAGGGAGTGGACGAGGGAAGCGGCGCTTCTTCGTCAGCCTTTGAACCGCGCCGCGAGCGCCTCGGTGGACCGCGCAAGCAGCGTCATGTCGGAGCCGACCGCGGTGAAGATCGTGCCGGCGGCCATGTAGCGGCGCGCGAGTGTCTCGTCGCCGGTGAGGATACCACAGGCGCGTCCCGTCGCCGTGATCCGCGCGATGGTCTTCTCGATCGCGGCGACGACGTCGGCGTGGCCCTGCTTGCCGATGTAGCCGAGGCTGGTCGACAGATCGCCCGGGCCGACGAACAGGGCGTCGACGCCCTCCACGCCCGCGATCTCCTCGATGTTGTCCAGCGCCTTCTGGCTCTCGATCTGCACGATCACGCAGATCTCGGCCTCGCAGGTCGCGTGGTAGTTCGGCACGCGGCCGAAGCGGGCGGCGCGGGGGGCTTGGCTGAAGCCGCGCACGCCGCGGGGCGCGTAGCGCGTCGCCGCCACCACGCGGGCCGCCTGTCCGGCGTCCTCGACGTTCGGGATCATCAGCGACTGCGCGCCGGCGTCGAGGATGCGCTTGATCGCGATCGGGTCGTCGCTCGGCATGCGGATCACCGCCTGCGTCGCGTTCTCCATCATGGCCTGGAGCTGGACGTAGATGTCGCCGAGGTCGTTCGGCGAATGCTCCATGTCGAGCAGGATCCAGTCGAAGCCCGAGCCTGCGATCACCTCGGTCGAAATGTTGCTCGCGAGGCTCGACCACAGGCCGATCTGCTGGCGGCCGGACGTGATCGCGGCCTTGAAGGTGTTTTTCGGCATGTCCATGGCTGATCGCCTTCTCGTTGTCTTCTCGCCGTCATTCCCGTTGCGTCAAGACCGCAAGGGCGGGCATGACGGCCTGTAGATCCTGCGCCTAGCGCACCATCGCCGGGCGCTTGTTGTCGAAGGTCCAATTCGGAATCAGGAACTGCATGGCGGCCGCGTCGTCACGCGCCCCGAGGCCATGGCGCTTGTAAAGCTCGTGGGCTTTTTCGACTTCCGCCCAGTCGATTTCGATCCCGAGGCCCGGCCGCTCGGGCAACGCCACGAGTCCGCCCTTGATCTCGAGCGGCTGCTTCGTCAGCCGCTCGCCGTCCTGCCAGATCCAGTGGGTGTCGATCGCGGTCACCTTGCCCGGCGCCGCCGCCGCCGCGTGGGTGAACATGGCGAGCGAGACGTCGAAGTGGTTGTTCGAATGCGAGCCCCAGGTGAGGTCGTGGTCGCGGGTGAGCTGCGCGACCCGGACGGCGCCTGCGAGCGTCCAGAAATGCGGATCGGCGAGCGGGATGTCGACCGAGCCGAGCTGGATCGCATGGCGCATCTGGCGCCAGTCGGTCGCGATCATGTTGGTGGCGGTCGGAAGGCCGGTCGCGCGGCGGAACTCCGCCATGATCTCGCGGCCGGAAAAGCCCTGCTCGGCGCCGCAGGGGTCTTCGGCGTAGGCGAGCACATGGCCCTGGCCCTTGCAGAGCCGGATCGCCTCGTCGAGCGACCAGGCGCCGTTCGGGTCGAGCGTCACGCGGGCGTCCGGAAAGCGGTCCTTGATCGCGGTGACGGCCGCGATCTCCTCGTCGCCCCGGAGCACGCCGCCCTTGAGCTTGAAATCGTTGAAGCCGTAGCGCTCCTTCGCGGCTTCCGCGAGCCGCGCCACGGTCTCTGGCGTCATCGCCTCCTCGTCGCGAAGCCTAAGCCAGCCGTCCGCGGCCGTCGGGGCGCGGTAGGGCAGGTCGGTCTTCGTGCGCGGGCCGACATAGAACAGGTAGCCAAGCATCTCGACCGCCGGCCGCTGCACGCCCTCGCCGAGAAGGGCGGCGACGGGCACGTCGAGGTGCTGGCCCAGAAGATCGAGAAAGGCGCTCTCGACCGCCGTCACCGCATGGATGGTGATGCGCAGATCGAAGGTCTGGAGGCCGCGGCCGCCGCTGTCACGATCGGCGAAGACGGAGCGCATCTCGTTCAGGACCGCGTTCCAGGCCCCGATCGGGCGGCCGACGATCAGCTCGCGGGCGTCCTCCAGCGTCTGGCGGATCTTCTCGCCGCCCGGCACCTCGCCAAGGCCGGTATGGCCGGCGCTGTCGGTCAGGACCACGAGGTTGCGGGTGAAGAACGGACCGTGGGCGCCGCTCAGGTTCATCAGCATGGAGTCGTGGCCGGCGACGGGGACGACCTTGAGGTCGGTCACCACGGGGGTCGCGGCGCGGGCCGAGGACTGCCGCTGGACGTCTTCTGCGAGGGTGGTCACAGGAACGGCTCCGGATAGGTCGACGAGGGGCGGAGGGCTTCACCCCGCCGAGCGGGCGAGGTGAAGCGTCGCGAAGGGGCTTACGGCGAAGGGATGTTGCCCTTGGCCACGACCTCCTTCCAGCGCGCGATCTCGCCGGCCTGGAATTCGCGGAACTCCTCGGGCGTGTTGGCCACGATCTCGAAGCCGGTCTTGGCGAAGGCTTCCTTCACGCTCGGCTCCTTCAGAGCTTTGACCATCTCGGTCGCGAGCTTGGTCCGCACGTCCTCGGGCATGCCCTTCGGGCCGCCGAAGGCCTGCCAGGAGTAGACCTCGCCGCCCTGGAGCCCGAGCTCGGCGAGCGTCGGGACGTCCGGCAGCAGCGGATCGCGCTTCTCAGCCGTGATGGCGAGCGCGCGGACCTTGCCGAGGTTCACCTGCGGATAGATGTTGCCGAGGTTCGCGAACGAGGCGTCGGCGTGGCCGCCGATCAGGTCGGCGATGGCCGGTCCGCCGCCCTTGTAGGGAATGTGGTTCGCCTTGGTGCCGGTCTTCTGCCACCAGAGTTCGGCGGTCAGATGGTCCGACGAGCCGCTGCCCGAGCTCGCGAAGGTGACTTCGCCGGGATGGGCCTTCAGGTACTCGACGAACTCCTTGTAGTCCTTCGCCGGGAAGTCCTTTCGCACGACCAGCACGTTCGGCGTGCGCACCGCGATGGTCAGGTGGTCGAAGTCCTTGGCCGGGTCGTAAGGCAGTTCCCGGAACAGCGCCGCGTTGATCGACCAGACCGACAAAGCCGCGCAGAGCAGCGTGTAGCCGTCCGGCGTCGCGCTTGCGACGAGCCGGGCGCCGGTGTTGCCGGTCGCGCCAGGCTTGTTCTCGATGATGATGTTCTTGCCAAGCTGCTTCTCGAGCTGCTGGCTGACGACGCGGGCCGCGGTGTCCGATGCGCCGCCGGGCGGGAACGGCACCACCATGGTGATGTTGCGGGTCGGGTATTCGGTCGCCGCCGCGGCCTGCGGCGCGACCAAGGCGAGCGCCGCTGCGGCGGTCGCCAGAAGCTTGAATGCGCGCATCAGTATCGATCCTCTCCCGGTCGTTTCCTCGGAGCCGCGCAGTCTTAGGAGCTGCGCTCGCTCGCTGGCAGGGACCGTAGCCAGCCCCGTCATTCCGGTCTAAGCTATAGGAGGCATCGATCGATGCTCATTGGGTATCGAGCGAGCGCATGTTCGAATTCACCCACCTGCGCTGCTTCGTGGCGGTGGCCGAGGAGCTGCATTTCGGCCGCGCGGCCCGTCGGCTGAACATGACGCAGCCGCCGCTGAGCCGGCAGATCCAGCTGCTCGAGCACCTGCTCGAGGCGCGACTGTTCGAGCGCTCCCACCGCCGCGTGGCCCTGACGTCCTCGGGGCGCACCTTTCTGCCCGAAGCGCGCCGTCTGCTGTCGCTCGCCGAGGGCGCGGCCATGTCGATCCGGCGCGTCTCGGAGGGCGACGCCGGCGCGGTGACGATCGGCTTCACCGCGGCCTCCGGCTACGGTTTTCTGCCCGACGTGTTCCAGCGGTTGAAGCGGCGCCTGCCCGGCGTCGACGTGGCGCTGAGGGAGGCCGTCACCTCCGCCCAGCTCGACGCATTGGCGAACGGCCGCATCGACATCGGGCTGGTGCGGCCGCCGGTGCGTCACGCGGAGCTCGAGTTCCGCATCGTTCTGCGCGAGCCGATGATCGTGGCGCTGCCGCCGGACCATCGGCTGGCGGACCGCGCCGCCATCGACCTCGCCGACCTCGGCGGCGATCCGCTGATCAGCTATTCGCCGTTCGAGGCGCGCTACTTCCACGACCTGACGCTCAGGCTGTTCTCGGCCGCAGGCGCCCAGCCGACGATCGCCCAGCATGTCAGCCAGATCCACTCGGTGCTGGCGCTCGTCAGGATCGGGCTCGGGGTCGCGCTGGTGCCGGAGGCGGCGCGCCAGCTTCATTTCGAAGGCGTGGCCTATCGCGAGATCGCGAAAGCCGGAGAGACCGCCGAACTCGGCGCGGTCTGGCGGCGCGACAACGAGAATCCGGCCGCCGAGCGGGCTCTCGCGATCATCCTCGGAGACGAGGCTTAGGACGGCATCGATCCAATTTCGGCATCGATCCATGCCGGATTTGTCTTGGACGGCCATCGTCTTTGCAGGGACGCTCCTCCCAACAGTCTGCGAAACGCAGCGTTCCCTGGGAGGAATCCATGACCGTCACTCGCCGCGCGGCCTGCGCGCTCGCCTGCGCCATCGCGCTCTCCGGCGTCTCGTTCGGCGCGGCGCCCGCCGCGGCCCAAGCCTTCGACCGCACGGTCCGCATCGTGGTGCCTTACGCGCCCGGCGGCACCTCCGACACCCTCGCCCGCATCATTGCGCCGTTGCTCTCGGAGAAAATCGGCCAGACGGTCGTCGTCGAGAACAAGCCGGGCGCGGCCGGCAACATCGGCGCGGACGCCGTCGCCAAGGCCGACAAGGACGGGCAGACCTACCTGCTGACCGACGTCGGGACCGTGGCCTCGGCTCCCGGCCTCTTCGCCGACCTCACTTACAAGCCTCTCGAAGACCTCGCGCCGGTGACGATGGTGATGTTCTCGCCTTATGTGCTGGCGGTGAACCCCAAGCTCGAGGGCGTGACCGACGTCGCGAGCCTGCTCGCCTACGCCAAGGCCAATCCGGGGAAGCTCGCGGTCGCGAACTCAGGGATCGGCGGCGTCAACCACATCACCGCGGTCGCCATGGCGAAGGAGCTCGGCGTCCAGTGGAAGACCGTGCCCTACAAGGGCGGCGCGGCCGCGACCCAGGCCGTGGTCTCCGGCGAGAGCAAGGTGATCATCAACGGCGCCACCGCGACGCTGCCCTTCGTGACCAACGGCCAGCTCAAGGGCCTCGCGGTGACCGGCGACGAGCGGGTCGCCGCCGCGCCCGATCTCCCGACCTTCAAGGAGGCGAAGCTGCCGCAGCCCGACGTCGGCTCGTGGCAGGGCCTGCTGACCACCGCGGGCTCGCCGCCTGAGAAGATCGCCGCGGTGAACGCCGCGGTGAACGAGGCGCTGAAGCGCCCCGAGGTGATCGAGCGCATCAAGCAGCAGGGCGGCCGCGTGGTCGGCGGACCTGCGGACGATCTCAAGGCCTGGCTCGCGACCAACACCGAGAGCTGGGGCAAGATCATCGCCGACGCCGGGATCAAGGGCCAGTGAGGCCGTGACCACCCGCTTCGACCTGCAGGACGCGCTGTTCGGCGCGTTCCTGGTCGCCGTCGCGGCGCTCACCTTCTACGCGACGCGGACGCTGACCTTCGGCTCGCCCGCCGACATGGGCCCCGGCTTCATGCCGCGCGTGCTGGCGGGGATCGCGATGGCGTTCGGCCTGTTCTTCGTGGCGCGCGGCCTCAGCCGCGGCGGCGAGGCGATCGAGCGCCCCCATCTTCGTCCCTTCGCGGCGGTGCTGGGCGCGATCGCGGTGTTCGCGCTTCTGGGCGTCAAGGCGGGTCTCGCGGTCGCGGCGCTCGCGGCGGTGCTGGTCGCCGCCGCAGGGAGCGACGAGACGCGGCCGGTCGAGGCGGTTCTGTTCGCGGTCGCGCTCGCGGTCGCCTCGGTGCTGCTGTTCGTGACGGCGCTCGCGCTTCCCATTCCCGCCTGGCCCTGGTGACGGCATGGAGCTCTTCGACAACCTGTTCCTCGGCCTTCAGGTCGCGGTCGAGCCGCAGAACCTGCTCTATTGCCTGTTCGGCGTCCTGATCGGCACGGCCATCGGCGTGCTGCCCGGCATCGGGCCGATCCCGACGGTCGCGCTGCTGCTGCCCTTCACCTTCGGGCTGGAGCCTTCGACCGCCTTCATCATGCTGGCCGGCATCTTCTACGGCGCGCAATACGGCGGCTCCACAACGGCGATCCTGGTTAACGTGCCTGGCGAGACCTCGTCGGTCGTGACCTGCATCGACGGCCATCAGATGGCGAAGCAGGGCCGCGCCGGCCACGCGCTGGCGCTCGCCGCCATCTCCTCGTTCTTCGCCGGCACCGTGGCCACCGTCGTCATCGCGTTGCTGGCGCTGCCGCTCGCGGCGCTCGCGCTGAAATTCACGGCGGTCGAGTATTTCAGCCTTCTGGTGCTCGGACTGATCGCCGCGGTCGTGCTCGCCCATGGTTCGGTCGCCAAGGCGCTCGCCATGATCGTGCTGGGGCTGATCCTCGGCATCGTCGGCATCGACGTCTCCTCCGGCGCCTCGCGCATGACCTTCGGCATCCCGAACCTCGCCGACGGGCTCGACTTCGTGCCCATCGCCATGGGCCTGTTCGGCCTCGGCGAGATCATCGCCAACCTCGAACGCCCGGCCGAGCGCCGTATCGTGGCGCAGAAGGTCGGCAGCCTGATGCCGGGTCTCCCCGACCTGCGGCGGGCCTTCCCGGCCATGCTGCGCGGCACCGCGATCGGCTCCTTCCTCGGCGTGCTGCCCGGCGGCGGCGCGGCGCTGCCGCCCTTCACCGCCTACGCGCTGGAGAAGAAGTTCGCGAAGGATCCCTCGCGCTTCGGCCATGGCGCGATCGAGGGCGTCGCGGGACCGGAGGCGGCCAACAACGCCGGCGCGCAGACCAGCTTCATCCCGCTGCTCACGCTCGGCATCCCGTCCAACGCCCTGATGGCGCTGATGATCGGCGCGCTGATGATGCACGGCATCCAGCCCGGTCCGCAGATCATGACCGAACAGCCGCAGCTCGTTTGGGGCCTGATCGCCAGCATGTGGACCGGCAACCTGATGCTGCTGGTCATCAACCTGCCGATGATCGGCATCTGGATCTCGATGCTGAAGATCCCCTACCGGCTGATGTTCCCGGCGATCGTGCTGTTCTGCTGCATCGGCGCCTACGGCATTTCGAACTCTATGTTCAACGTCTGGCTGATGCTGGGCTGCGCGGCGATCGGATACTTCTTCATCAAGGTCGGCGTCGAGCCCGCCCCGCTGCTGCTCGGCCTCGTGCTCGGCCCCCAGCTCGAGGAGAACTTCCGCCGCGCGATGCTGCTGGCCGACGGCGACGTCACCGTGTTCGTGACGTCGCCGATCTCCGCGACGATCCTTGCGGTCGTCGCCTTGCTGCTGGTCGCGATGTTCTCGCCGAAGGTGGCGCGGAAGCGCGAAGAGGCGCTGGCGGAGTAGGGGGCGCCTCAGGATGAGGCGTCGTCCTCCGGCTTGACCGGAAAACCCATGGTCCGCGTAGCGCTCGACGCCTGACATGGATGGTCCGGTCAAGCCGGACCATGACGGCGTGTAGGGATTAAGCCCGCTTGCCGACCTCATGGGCGTCCACCACCCAGGCGCGAGCCTGCTCGCTGATGGTCGCGCCGAGTCCGGGGCGGTCCGGCACCACCATGCGGCCGTCCCTGATCTCCAGGCTCTCGTCGAACAGCGGCTCCAGCCAGTCGAAATGCTCCACCCACGGCTCGCGCGGATAGCAGGCGCAGAGGTGGAGGTGGATCTCCATGGCGAAATGCGGGGCCATCATCAGCCCGGCGTGGTCGGCCATGTTCATGATCTTGAGGAACTGCGTGATCCCGCCGACGCGGCCGGCGTCCGGCTGGATGAAGTCCACGCTGTCGTTGCGGATCAGCTCGTAATGCTCGGCGACCGAGGTCAGCATCTCGCCGGTCGCGATCGGGGTCGCGAGATCCGCGGCGAGCATGGCGTGGCCCTTGGCGTCATAGGCGTCGAGCGGTTCCTCGATCCAGAACAGGTCGAAGTCCTCCAGCGCGCGGCCGACGCGCATGGCGGTCGGACGGTCCCACTGCTGGTTGGCGTCGACGGCGAGCGGGAAGCCGTTGTCGAGGAGTTTTCGCACCGCCTTCACGCGCTCGAAGTCCTTGGACCAGTCCGGCTGGCCGACCTTGATCTTGATGCCGCCGATGCCCTTCTCGCGGGACGCGGCGCAGTTCTCCAGAACCTCGGGGAGAGGAGTCGACAGGAAGCCGCCGGAGGTGTTGTAGCAGCGCACGCTGTCGCGATGAGAGCCGATGAGCTTCGAGAGCGGCAGGCCCGCGCGCTTGGCCTTGAGGTCCCAGAGGCAGATGTCGATCGCGGCGATCGCCTGCGTCGCGAGGCCGGACCGTCCGACCGAGGCGCCCGCCCAGACGAGCTTGGTCCAGATCTTCTCGATGTCGTTCGGGTCCTCGCCGATCAGCCGGTCGGCGATCTCCTTGGCGTGCGCGAACATGCCGGGACCGCCGGCGCGCTTCGAATAGGAGAAGCCCATGCCGCGGAAGCCGTCGCGGGTCTCGATCTCGCAGAACAGGATCGCGACTTCGGTGAGCGGCTTCTGGCGGCCCGTGAGAACCTTGGCGTCCGAAATCGGGGTCTTCAGCGGCAGGAAGCAGAGCGAGAGCTTCGCCCAGGCGATGCGGTCGCCGCCGGGGGCGGTCGCGGCGATGGTCAGGGCTTCGGGCTGATCGACGGCGGTCATCTGGCGTCTCCTCGTTGCGGGCCGGCTGTTCCGCCGGCGTCTCGGGACGATGGATAGGCTTTGTCATTCGTGCGCGTCCAAGGCTATGTTTTCATGAATTTCATGCGGGAAGCGCATCAATGCTTGAGCTCGCCCAAGCCCGCGCCTTTCTGGTGGTCGCAGGCGAACTGAATTTCGGCCGCGCAGCGCGACGGCTCAATCTCACCCAGTCGGCGCTCAGCCGGCAGGTGCAGGCGCTGGAACGCGCGCTCGACGCGAGGCTGTTTGAGCGCACCACCCGCAGCGTGACGCTGACGCCGGCGGGCCAGGCCTTCATGGCCGAAGCGCAGGCGCTGCTGCGGCGGTCCGAGGACGCGGTCCAGGCCGTGCGGCGCGCGGCGGGCCGCAGCGCCGGCGCGCTGACCGTCGGGTTCATCGGCACAACCTGCTACGGCTACCTGCCGCGGCTCGTCGCGCGCGCGCGGCGGGAGCTGCCGGACGTGGCGCTGACATGGAGGGAGCTCGATTCCGCCGAGCAGGTGGTGGAGCTCGAATTCGGCCGGATCGATCTCGGACTCGTCCGCCCGATCCCGGAGACGCGGCGGGTGCGGTCGCGCTGCGTGATGCGCGAGACGCTCGCGCTCGCGCTCCCCGCCGACCATCCGCTCGCCGCGCGCCGGCGCCCGCCGCTCGGCCTGCTCGCGGGCGCGCCCTTCATCGCCTATGCGCCGGAGGCCCGGCATCTCCACGACATCGTCGAAGGGGTGCTGTCGGAGGCGGGGGTGGAGCCGGTCCGCATCCAGCAGATGAAGCACGCCCAGGCGATCCTTGCGCTGGTGAGCACCGGGCTCGGCCTCGCGATCGTGCCGAGCGAGGCGCGCAACGCCTGTTTCGACAACGTGGTCTTCCGCCCGCTCGATCTCGGCGCCGCGCGCGCCGAATTGCATGCGGTCTGGAGCGACGACAACCGCAATCCGGCGCTCGGCCCCTTCGCGGCGCTGCTCGACGACGGCTTCTGAACGACCGCGCTCGCGGCCGCTTCGCGGCCGTGCGTGACCGGAGACGGACATCGCCGGCCGTTCGCGGTCGCAAGCCGTTTGAGCCGCCCTTTCGACCTTCGGCCAGCAGGCCGTCGGGCGGCTTGAAGAGTCGCATGCAGACCTGTATGCAGGTCGCCATGCAGGATGTTTCCAACCGCCCCGGCCCGGCCCCGACCCGCTACGAGCAGGCGTACGAGACGCTGCGCGAGATGATCATCTCGGGGCGTCTGCGTGGCGGCGACGTCATCTCCGAGGTCAAGCTCGCCGAGGAGCTCGCGATCAGCCGCACGCCGGTGCGCGAGGCGGTGAAGCGGCTGGTGGCGAACGGGCTGGTCGAGAGCACGCCGCGCGGCCTCAGGGTGTTCCGGCCGAAACCCCAGGACGTTGCGGAAGTCTATTTCCTGCGCGCCGCCATCGAGGGCGCGATGATCCGCGCCGCGTGCGCGCGCGTCGCCCCGGACGAGATCGCCGCGCTGCGGAAGATCCACACGAGGACGCTCGAGGCCAACGGCCGCGACGACATCGCCTCGCTGGTCGCGCTGAACGGCGAGTTCCATTCGGCGATCGCGGCGGTCGCGGGCAGCGTCAGGGCCGAGAACAGCCTGATGGCGCTCGACCCGCTGGTCGCGACCTATCGCCGGCTCTCGCTGCTCGCGCCCGGCCATCGCGCCGCGTCGATCGACGAGCACGGACGCCTGATCGACCTGCTGGCTGCGCGCGACGGCGACCGCGCCGAGGCGCTGATGCGCGCCCACATCGCGCGCGCCGGCCGCCGCATCACCGACGCGGTGCTGCAGATCGACCCGGCGGGCGACGACGGCGAAGCCGCGCGTCAGCTCGCCAATCTCGAAAGCCTCGACGAGGACGCGCGCTGAGCGCGCGACCGACAAAGCTGCGCAGGGAGACGCGTGACATGGACCAGATGACTTTCGACGTGGTGGTGGTGGGCGGCGGCGTGACCGGCGTCGCGGCGGGCGTCGCCGCGGCGCGCGCCGGCGCCAAGGCCGTGGTGCTGGAGCCGAGGCCCTTCGTCGGCGGCAACGCCACCACGGGCCTTTGCCTCCACAGCTTCCTGACCCGCGACCGCCGCCAGACCGTGTTCGGCCTCGCGCAGGAGATGGTCGATCGTCTGAAGACGGTCGGCGCCGCCGTCGGCCACATCCCCTATGACGGCTTCGTCAGCGCCGTGACGCCGGTCGACGGCGACTGGTTCCGCATCCTCGCCGCCGAGATGCTGGCCGAGGCCGGCTGTCAGGTGATCTACGGCGCGAGCGTCGTGGGCGTGGAGCGCGACGGCGACGCGATCGACGCGCTCACCGTCGCCATGAAGGGCGGCCTGCGCCGCGTGATCGCGAACTCCTACATCGACACCAGCGGCGACGCCGACATCGCGGCGCTCGCAGGCGCCCCGACCCGCAAGGGCGAGGAGGGCACCGGCAAGATGCAGCCGGTCTCGATGCTGATGCACTTCCACCGCGTCGACACCCGCCTGATCGCCAAGACTCTTGGCGAGGTCGCGCCGGCGATGGCGGACAAGCCCGGCGAGAGCGAGCCGATCCCGGTCTATTTCAACGGCACGTTCAGCGCGTGGAACGACATCATCGCGGAAGAGAAGATCTTCCCGAACCGCGACCACAAGGTGTTCTTCAACACGGTCTGGCCGGACCGCATCAACGTGAACACCTCCGCGGTGTTCGGCGTCGACGGCACCGACCCGCTCGCCATGTCGCGCGCCTTCCAGGACCTGACCCGGCAGTGCGTGAAGGCCGGCGAGTTCCTCGTGAAGCACGTTCCCGGCTTCGAGCGCGGCTACTTCGCGCCGCAGGTCGTCGCCGGCGTTCGTGAGAGCCGCAACATCCTCGGGCGCTACGAGATCTCCAAGGAGGACGTGCTCGAGGGCCGGAAGTTCGACGACACGGTCGGCCAGATCTGCTTCCCCGTGGACATCCACCACCCCGACACCGGCCAGGCCTACTTCGTGGACGTCGGCGGCGACGGCGCGTTCGACGTGCCGTATCGCTCGCTGCTGCCGCAGGGGATCGACAATCTGATCGTCGCCGGCCGCTGCCTTTCCGCGACCCACTTCGCCCATGGGGCGACGCGCAACATGGCGCCCTGCCTCGTCACCGGCCAGGCCGCCGGGACCGCGGCGGCGCTCGCGGCGCGCGGCAACGCGCCGGTCGCCCATCTCGACGTCGCGGACCTCCAGAAGCGGCTTATCGCGGACGGCGCGTTCCTCGGCGAAACCGAGGAGCCGCGACAGCGCCGAACCGCCTGATCCGCGAGCTCAAAAAAACAAGAAGCCGATCATTGGGAGGACTGACATGAGGCGTAGAGAGTTTCTCGCGCTCGGGGCCGGCGCACTTGCGGCGCCGGCCCTTCTGACCAAGGCGCAGGCCGTCCAGACGGACTGGCCGAACAAACCGATCCAGATCACCGTTCCGTTTCCTCCGGGGAGCGCCTCCGACATCCTGTCGCGCGCCCTCGGCGCGCCGATGGGCGACATGCTCGGCCAGCCGATCGTGGTCGAGAACAAGCCGGGCGCCGGCGGCGCCATCGGCACCGGGGCGGTCGCCGCCGCTCCGGCCGACGGCTACACGCTGCTGATGGCGACCGCCGCGCACACCATCACCGCCGTCACGATGAAGAAGCTCGCCTTCGATCCGCGGAAGGACTTCATCCCCGTCATCGAGCTCACCACGATGCCGCTGGTGCTGGTGGTCCACCCCGACGTCAAGGCGAACTCGGTGCAGGAGCTGGTCGCGCTCGCCAAAGAGAAGCCCGGCGGCGTCAGCTTCGCGTCCTCCGGGCCGGGCACGACGCACCAGATGGCGAGCGAGCTGCTCAAGCTCACCGCCGGGATCGACATCGTCCACGTGCCCTACCGCGGCAGCGCGCCGGCGCAGCTCGACCTCACGACGGGCCGGGTCGACATGATGTTCGACAACATCGTGGCCTCGATCGCGAACATCCGCGCCGGCAAGCTGCGGCCGCTCGCCGTCAGCTCGAAGCAGCGCTCGTCGATCCTGCCGAACGTGCCGACCATGGCGGAATCCGGCTATCCGGATTTCGAGGTCGGCGCCTGGTTCGGGATCATGGTGCGGGCCGGCACGCCGCAGCCGATCGTCGATCGGATCGCCAAAGTCTCCGGCGACGCCATGCGCATGCCCAAGGTCTCCGACCTCTTCACCAAGGACGGAGCGGTGGTCACCGCAAGGACCGGCGACGCGTTCGAGAAGCTGCTCGAGGCCGACTACAGCCGCTGGGCGACGGTCGCCCGGGAGAGCCGGATCCAGATCGAGTGATCGTCCCGGCTTCCGCCGCGCCGCATCGACGCGGCGCGGCGGAAGCGACGCTCGGGCGCGGCGCGTGAGCGCGAGCGCCGTCGCGCGCTACGCGTCGGTCTGGACGGCCGTTCCGGGACCCGCCTGCGTCCGACCGATGCGGGCGGCCTTGCGCGTGGCGTGGACGAAGGCCACGACGAACGCGGCCGAAAGCGTCAGCACGATCGTCGGCGCGGGAGCGCTGTCGATGAAGAACGAGAGGTAGACGCCGCCGAAGGAGCCGACGGCGGCGACCGCCACGGCGACGATCAGCATCGCGCTGAAGCGGCGGGTGACCAGGAAGGCGATCGCCCCCGGCGCGATCAGCATGGCGATGGCGAGGATCAGGCCTACGGCCTTCAGCGCGCCCACGACGGTCAGCGAGATCAGCGCGAGCAGGCCGTAATGCAGCAGTCCGACCCGCAGTCCGACCGCCTTCGCCTGGGTCGGGTCGAAGGCGTGCAGCAGGAAGTCCTTCCATTTCAGCCCGATGATCCCGGCGGTGATCGCCGAGACCAGCGCCGCCTCGCCGATGTCGAGCCACGACACGCCGAGCATGTCGCCGAACAGGATGTGGTCGAGATGCACGTCCGGCCGGACCTTGACGTACAGGACCAGCCCGAAGCCGAACATGCCGGAGAACACGACCCCCATCACGGTGTCCTGTTTGACGCGGCTGTTGTCCTTGAGGAATCCGGTGGCGACCGCGCAGAGCATGCCGGCCGCGAAGGCGCCGACGGCGTAGGGGAGGCCGACGACGTAGGCGATCACCACGCCGGGGAAGACCGCGTGGCTGATCGCGTCGCCCATCAGCGACCAGCCCTTGATGACGAGGAAGCAGGACAGCAACGCCATCGGGATCGAGATCAGCGTCGCGATCACGAGCGCCGTCACCATGAAGTCGAAGCGGAACGGCTCGACCAGAAGTTCGACGACGCTCATCGCGCCGCCTCCGCGGTCCGCGCCGCGCGCCGGCGGGCGGCGATCAGGCCGTGCTTGGGCGCGAGCAGGAACGCCGCGAGGAAGATCAGGGTCTGCAGCGTGACGATGACGCCGCCGGTCGCGCCGTCGATGAAGTAGCTGAGATAGGCGCCCGCGAAGCTGCTGATCGCGCCGATCGCGACCGCGATCGCGAGCAGGCGCGGGAAGCGGTCGGTGAGCAGATAGGCGGTCGCGCCGGGCGTCACCACCATGGCGATGACGAGGAAGGCGCCGACCGTCTGCAGCGCGGCGACGGTGGAGGCCGACAGCAGCGCGAAGAACAGGATTTTCAGCCGCGTCGGGTTCAGTCCGATCGTACGCGCGTGGCTCTCGTCGAAGAACACGACCATCAGGTCCTTCCACTTGGCCAGCAGGATCGCGAGCGAGACGAAGCCGATGACGGCGAGCTGAAGCGTGTCTTCCGGGGTGATGGCCAGCACGTTGCCGAGCACGATCGTCTGGATGTTGACCGACATCGGCGACAGCGACGCCATGAACAGGCCGAGCCCGAAGAAGGAGGAGAAGATCAGGCCGATGACCGCGTCCTCCTTCAGCTTCGTGCGCTGGTTGAGGAACAGCATGGCGGCGGCCGCAAGCCCCCCGGAGAAGAAGGCGCCGATCGAAAACGGCAGGCCGAGCATGTAGGCGCCGGCGACGCCCGGCACGATCGAATGGGACAGCGCGTCGCCGATCAGCGACCAGCCCTTCAGCATCAGGTAGCAGGAGAGGAACGCGCAGACCCCGCCGACGAGCGCCGACACCCACATGGCGTTCAGCATGTAGCTGTAACCGAAGGGTTCGAGCAGGCCGGCGGTCACGGCCGGTCCGCCGCGGCGGTCTCGGGCGCGCGCGTGGCGGCCCGGCCCTGATGCAGGATCAGCGGCCGCTCGTCGTCGGTGAACACGCCGAACGGGGTCGGCGCGCCGCCGCCGGGCGGCTGGTTCAGCACGAAATGCCGAAGCACGCCGCCGAAGGCGCGCTCCAGGTTCGCCTGCGTGAAGGTCTCCTCGGTCGGCCCATAGGCCAGCACCGTGCCCTTGATCAGGACGACGCGGTCGCAGAATTCCGGCACCGAGCCGAGATTGTGGGTCGAGACCAGCATCACCCGGCCCTCGTCGCGCAGCTCGCGCAGGAGCGCGATGATCTGGTCCTCGGTCTTGACGTCGACGCCGGTGAAGGGCTCGTCGAGCAGGATGACGCGGCTCTCCTGCGCCAGCGCGCGGGCGAGGAAGACGCGCTTCCTCTGGCCGCCCGAAAGCTCGCCGATCTGGCGCTTGCGGAACGCGCTCATGTCGACGCGGGCGAGCGCGGCCTCGACCGCGGCGCGGTCCGCGGCGCGCGGGATGCGCAGAAAACCCATGCCGCCGTAGCGGCCCATCATCACGACGTCCTCGACCAGAACGGGGAAGTTCCAGTCGACCTCTTCGGCCTGGGGCACATAGGCCACCAAGTTCTTCCGCAGCGCCTCGGGGACCGACATGCCGAGCACGCGGATGTCGCCCGCCGCGAGCGTCAGAAATCCCATGATGGCCTTGAACAGCGTCGACTTGCCGGAGCCGTTGACGCCGACCAGCGCCGCGATCGCGCCGGTCGGGATCTCGAAGCTCGCGTCGCGGAGCGCGGTGACGCCGTTGCGATAGGTCACGGTCGCGCCATGGACCGCGACGCCGGACCCTGCGTCCGGGCTTTGAGCCGGCGCGACGACGTGGGCCGTCACTGCGTGAGGCCTTCCGCCAGGCCCTTCGCGATCGTGTCCGACGTGACGCGCAGCAGGTCGACATAGGTCGGAACCTCGCCACGGGCGTCGCTCAGGGAGTCCACATAGAGCGCCCCGCCATAGACGGCCCCGGTCTCGCGGGCGACCTGGCGCGCCGGCTTGTCGGACACCGTGCTCTCGCTGAACACGGCGACGATCTTCTCGGCCCTGATCGTATCGATCACCTTTCGCACCTGTCGGGGCGTGCCCTGTTCGTCGGCGTTGATCGGCCAGAGGTAGAGCTCCTTCAGGCCGAAATCGCGCGCGAGATAGGAGAAGGCGCCCTCGCTCGACACCAGCCAGCGCTTCTCCTCCGGGATCCGGTCGAGCTTCTCCCGAATCGGCCCGATCGCCGCCTGGATCTTCGCCTTGTAGGCCTCGGCGTTGGCTCTGTAGGTCGCGGCGTTGCCGGGGTCGTTCGCCACGAAGGCGTCGCGGATGTTGTCGACGTAGATCAGGGCGTTCGCCGGGGACATCCAGGCGTGGGGGTTGGGCTTGCCCGCATAGGGCCCGTCCGAAATGCTCATCGGCTCGACGCCCTTGGAGACCACCGCCTCCGGCACGTCGCTCAGGTTCTGGAAGAACTTCTCGAACCAGAGCTCGAGATTGAGCCCGTTCCACAGGATCAGCTTCGCGCCCTGCGCCCGGCGGATGTCGCCCGGCGTCGGCGCGTAATTGTGGATCTCGGCGCCGGGCCGGGCGATCGACTCCACGATCGCAGCGTCGCCAGCCACGTTGCGGGCCATGTCGGCGATGATCGTGAAGGTCGTCACGGCCTTGAACTTCTCGGCGGCGGCCGCGGAGGGCCAGAGCCCGGCGAAGATCGCGCCGGCGAGGGCCGCTCCGGCCCAACGCCTCGAGCCCATCAACATGTACGATCCTTTTTGCGATTGACTTGCAAACGCACTATCGCGGCGTCCGGGCCGCTTTGCAAGTGCAAACGAGTTGCAATCTAATCACGAGCCGATGAGGTCGGTCGCGAAGCGGGGGGTCATTCCGGCTCGAAACTCGTCAGTCAGGCCGCGACCCGTCCCCGCGCGTCCAGCCGACGGCCGAGCGCGAACAGGCGAACGGCCTGTTCCGTGGCCTCGCGGACGAGCCGGCGCGCGTCGGCGACCGCTTCGTCCATCGAGCACGGCCGCGTCAGGATCGAGAAATAGGCGTCGACGCCGACCGAGAGCGTCGAGGCCGCGCCCTGGCCGACCGTGCCCGCGAGCGCGATCACCGGCAGGTTCCAGCGCTTCGCCCGGCGGGCGATCTCGGCCGGCGCCTTGCCGAAGGGCGTCTGCCCGTCGAGGCTGCCCTCGGCCGTGATGACGAGGTCGGCCATCGCGAGGCTCTGGTCGAGATCGATGTAGGCCATCACCACGTCCCAGCGTGGACGGAGCGTCGCGCCGATGAGCGCGTGGAGGCCCGCCCCGAGGCCGCCGGACGCGCCGGCGCCCGGCATGCCGTCGAACTCCACGCCGAGGTCCCGTCGGACCACCGAAGCGAAGGTCTCCAGCGCCGCCGCAAGCTCCTCGACCTGCGCCGGCGTCGCGCCCTTCTGCGGCCCGAACACGCGCGCGACCCCGCGCTCACCGAGCAGGACGTTGTGCCAGTTCACCGCGACGTCGATCGTGACGCCGTCAAGCCGCGGGTCCCGACCCGAAAGGTCGACACGGGCGAGCCGCGCGAGTTCTGCGCCCCCGCGTCCGATCTGGCGGCCTTCCGCGTCCAGAAGCCTCACGCCGAGAGCCTGCGCCATGCCGGCGCCGGCGTCGTTGATACCGCTGTCGCCGCAACCGATGAGGATTCGTTCGGCCCCGAGGTCAAGCGCCGCGCGGATCAGCTCGCCGACGCCGAAGCTCGTCGTCGCGCCCGGGTCGCGAAGGTCGCGCGGCACCAGGCGGAGCCCCGCGGCCGCGGCCATCTCGATGACGGCGGTCCGTCGGTCCAGACCTCCGAGAAAGCCGACGAAAGCCTCGACCGGCGCTCCAACCGGGCCGGTCACCGTGACGGGGCGCATCGATCCGCCGGTGAGCTCCACCAGCGTCTCGGTGAAGCCTTCGCCCCCGTCGACCATCGGCGCGCGCAGGATCTCCGCGTCGGGCGCGGCGGCGGCGACGCCTTTCGCCATCTCGTCGATGACGTCGGAGACGCCGAGGCTCTCCTTGAAGCCGGAGGGGGCGAGCAGGACGCGGATGGGCCGGATCGACATGGGAAGGCTCCTTCTCGTCGTTAGGGGGGAGGGCGTCAGCGCGCGAGGTCGAGGCCGAGAAGCGGCCAGACGACGCCTGCGAACAGGGCGATCAGGGCGAGTTGCAGCGGCAGCAGCGCAGCGCCGAGGCGAAGCAGGTCAGCCGCGCCGTAGGAGCCGCCAGGCAGCTGGCCGAACAGCGCGACCGGCTTGGCGCTCACCATCAGGAGCTGGCAGAAGCCGGTGGCGGCGACGAGCGTCAGCATCGCGGCGAGCGTCGAGACGCCGGCTCCCTCGGCGGCGATCAGCGCGGGCGGCAGGAGCACCGCGACGCGCGCGGTGCGGCTGTGGATCACGAGATGCGACAGGAGGCCGACGGCGCCGAGCGCGACCAGCCAGGCGAGCGGCGGCAGGCCGATCTCCCGGAGCGGCGCGAAGGCGGCCCCGGCGGCCGTCTTGACGAGCCCGCTGTCGTCCAGTCCCTCGGCGAGGACCACAGTCGAGGCCATGAAGACGATGAGGGGCCACTCGACGCCCTTCACGGCGGACCTGAAGTCCACCGCGCCGACCGTGGGCGTGGCGGCCGCGCAGGCGCCGATCAGCGCCACGACCGTCTCGTCGACGCCGTGGAGCGGCTCGCTCAGCCAGCCGATCAGCACGCCGGCGAGGATCGCAAGCACGGACCAGGCGCGCCGGTCGAGCGGAGCGACGTCGAGGGCGGGCGCCGCGAAGGCCGCGGCGGGGTCTTTTGGCGCGAAGAGGCGCAGGATCGTTTCCGCCGCGAGCGCCGTCGAGGCGGCGGCGAAGGGCAGCCCGTAGAGCGCCCAGCCAAGGAAGCCGATCTCGCCGTCGCCGATCTCGTCGAGGATCTCGGCGGCGAGCGCGTGGGCGCCGGCGCCGGTGAGCGACGCGAAGGCCGACAGCAGGATGACGGTCGGGAACAGCAGCGCGAGCGCCTTGCGGCCGGCCGCGTCCCGGCCGCTCGCGACCCGCTCGAAGATCGGGACCATCATGGCGGCGCGGCCCGAGGTCGACGGCGCGACGAAGGCGCTCGCGAGCATGATGGCGGAGAGCGCGTGGAAGGCCTGACGGGGCGTCCGCGCCCTGGCGAGCGCAAAGGCCGCGAGCCGATCGGTCAGGCCCGCCGCGCGGGCGGCGGCGGCCAGGACGAATGCCGCCACCATGAGCCAGACGATCTCGTGGCCGAGCGCCTCGAACATCTCGTCGGGCTCGTCGAGTACGAAGATCGCCATTCCGAGCGCGGCGGCGAGCGCCACGAAGGCGTCGTCAAGACGCGTCAGCGTCCAGCCGACGAGCGCCAGGAGGAAGATCTGGAGAGCCCGGCGCGCCTCGGGCTCGAGACCGGCGAAGCCCGCCTCGACGAGGGCGACCGAGACGAGCGAGACCGCAAGCGCGGGCCGCGCGCGCAGCGCGGCCAAGGCGCGGCCGCCGACGCTTCGAAGCCGTCGACCCGCTCCCTTCGCCGTGTCGCGTTCGAAGGCGATCGCCGCCATCTCGTCTCCTCCCGTTTGCCGTTCGAGAGGCCAACGAAGGGAGCGGCAGGCTTATTCCCGGGACGTCGCGCGCTTGCGGAAAGGCTCGCGGCGGTGGACCAGCGTTTTGCTCGCTCCGAGATGCAAGATGAGCGTCGTCCCGGCTTTCGACCTCGCCTGCGGAGGGCGAGGCGAGGGGAGAGCGGCGCCTCGTCTCAGTCCAACTGCGACGCGCGCACAGGGCACCCCTTGGCGCTGGTCAGCGCGCCCCATCCGAACACCGGGTCGCGGCCGGGCGCGCCCTTGTCCTCGACATGACCGGCGAGCGCCGCGATGGTCTCGGCTACGGGCCTGTCCGCGCCGTCGGCGCGGATCGCCGAGAGCGCCGCCGCGACGAGCGGCGCCGCGTAGGACGTGCCGGAGCGTGTCTTGCCAGGCTTCATCGCTGCGTCCGGAAGCTCCAGCCGCACGCCCGGCGCCGCGAAGGCGACGTGGGCGCCTCGGCCGGCGCGCGCATAAGGCTCCCCCCGCGCGTCGATCGCGGTGACGGCGACCGCCCATGGGTAGGCCGACGGATAGCGCGGCTTCGCCTTCGGACCCTCGTTGCCGACCGCCGCCACCAGCAGCATTCCGCTTTCCGCCGCCTTCGCGCCGGCGCGGTCGAGGAGCGCGTTCTCGGGTCCCGCAAGGCTGAGGTTCACGACCGCGACCTTCCGCTGCGCCAGCATGTCGATCGCCGTCACGAGGTCGAACGCGTCCGCCTGGTCCGTCGCGCCCTTGCGGTGGAAGGCGTCTACGGCGACGAGTCGCAGATCGCCAGTCGTCTCTCCACCGCTCGTCAGAAGAATCGCGACGTCGGTGCCGTGCGTCGCGGACGACGGCTCCCGTCCGTCGCCGCGCGAGACCAGCGTCTCCACCGACCGGCCTTCGAGCGCGGCATGGCGGACGTCGACGCGCGTGTCGATCAGGCCGACGAGGCCGCGCGCTTCGCAGGCCGGGACGTTCCAGCCCTCCCGGCGATAGGGGAAGCACGCTCCGGGCGCGCAGCGCTCCCGCGCGTTCGGCCGGTAGATCGCGTTGACGTCCACGATCGCGCCCTGGGCGAGCTCGCCCACCCGGGCGCGAGCCCGCGCGTCGGACAGGCCGGGCGGCGGCGCGAGCCGGACCGTCGCCTCCGGCAGGACGGACAGGCGGCGCTCGGCGAGGACGCGAAAGCCCGCCGCGCGGATTCGATCGAGGGCGGCGGCGTCGACGCCCGACGCCACGATCTCCGGCCGCGCCCGGCGCGGGCGCGTGGGCCGCTCGGCCCGCGGCTCACGCGGGGCGGACCTGTAGCGGGTGACGGGGCGATCGTCGTCATCGTCATCGTCGTCATCATCATCGTCGTCGTCCGCGAGCGCCGGCGCGGCCAGGAAAACCGGGCCCCGCCCCAGCGCCGCAGCCTCGATCGCGGCGACGGGGACGAGAGCGGCGAGACCGAGTGCGAGGAGACGGATCAGCGCGAGCATGGCGCGGGCCTTTCGGCAGTGCGGGACTGACGACCCAACGTTAGCGAGGCCGCCGTTCTTCCGCCGCCCGCCGCCCGACCGTTTCGCGGCTTCGTGAACACGAACGCCCCGCGCCCGGAATAAACCGGTGCGCCGGAGCGTTCTCCGCGCGATGAGGACGTTGCCGGATGACATCGCCGCCCTTCGCCGAGGAGCTTGTCGCGCTGCTGCCGCGCCTGCGGCGCTTCGCGCGCTCGCTGTGCGGCGACGCGGCGCTCGCAGACGACCTGGTGCAGCTCGCCTGCGAACGGGCGCTCAAGGCGCGCGACCTCTATGAGCCCGGCACGCGCCTCGACGCGTGGACGTTCCGCATCCTGCGAAACGTGTGGTTGGACGGCATCCGCAAGCGCCGGAGCGAAGGCGCGACCGAACCGATCGACGACGCCTTCGACCTCGCAGGCGAGGACGGACGCCACGTCGCCCACGCCTCGCTCGCGGCCGGCGCGGTCGCCGAAGCTATGGGGCGGCTCGCCGACGAGCACAGACGCGTGCTGACGCTCGTCTGCGTGGAGGAAATGAGCTACCGCGAGGCGGCGGAGGCGATCGGCGCGCCGATCGGCACCGTGATGAGCCGCCTCAGCCGCGCGCGGCTGGCGCTCGCGAGGCAACTCGGGCTCGCCGACGGCGAGACCCTGCTGGAGTGACCCGAGGCGGGCGCGACGCAAGGATAGGCTTGAGGACGCAGGCGATGGACAAGACCTCGGTTCCCGACGACCGGCTTGCGGCGCTCGCCGACGGCGAGCTGCCGGCCGATGAGGCGTCGGCGCTGCGCGCGCGGATCGACCGCGACGCGGCGCTCGCCGATCGCTTCGCGGTCTTCGTCGAGACGCGCGCGCTGCTCGCGCCTGAGCCCGCCGCGGAGGCGGAGGCGGGCCTCGACCGCCTCGCGGCCGCGATCCGCGCCTCCGGGGCCGAAGCGCGCAGAACTCCGGCGCTCTCGCTGATCGAGGGCGGGCTGGCGCCGGCGCAGCGGCAGCCGGCGGCCGCCCGCCCAGGCGCGCGCCCGGCCGCGCGCTTCCGGTACGCGACGCCGGCGCTCGCGGCCTCGCTCGCGCTCGTCGTCGGCGGGGCGCTCGGCTTCGCGGTCGGCCGCGGGGAAGCGCCGGGGAGCGGCTCCGCTGGCGACGTGGTCGCGGCGCTCGGCGACCCGGCGGTGACCGCGGCCATCTCCACGGCGCTCGAGCGGACGCCGAGCGGAGAGGCGGTTTCCTGGTCGACCTCCGCCAACACGATCAAGGGCGCGGTTTCGGTCATCGCGACCCACGCCGTCGGGCAGGGCGTCTGCCGGGAATACGAAGCGAGCGTCGAGGGACGCGCCGGCGGCCTGGTCGCCCTCGGCTGCCGGCTGTCGGACGGCGGCTGGCGGACGGAGATTGTCGCCCGCAAGGCTGAAGCCGAGGGTTACGCCGCGGCGTCGGGCGCGAGCGTCGTCGAAAACGCCCTCGAGGCCATGGGAAGCGCCGGCCCGCTGTCCGCCGACGACGAGAAGGAGCGGATCGAGGCTCGCTGGAGCCGGCGCGAGTAGCCGTTCCCCCAAGGTCGACGCAGCCGCGCTGCGCCGCCCCCCGCGCCCGGACGCGCCGGCTCCACCACGCGCTAAGCCTGCGCGCCGCCCGCCACATCGATCGCGATCTTTCCACGTAGGGCCCTTGCTGACCCGTTCTCTGCGAGCTCGTGCGCCTCATTCATCCGCGCCAAGGGAAATGTCGCTCCGATCACTGGCTTCACCAATCCGCGCTAGGCGGACGTCGCTCAGAACGACGCTTCCATGCAGCGTCAGTCCATGGCGATCACGTCGGTCTGATCGCCGAGACGTTCGTGCTCGGCGCGGCGCATATCGGCGATACTCCTCAGCAATTCCGCCAGCTCGCCCTGATCAGCGCGGTCGTCTGGGCCGAGAGATATCCGGCGTCCGCAGACCTGAAAGCTTCGAGTGGCGGGCGAACTGTCATCGAGCGCTACGGACGAGGAGGCGGCCGCGCCGTGCGAACCGAAGTCGAAACCTCAACCCACGACGACGAAATCGAGCCCGGACAGGCCGCCGAGGTTCGGCGACAGGGTCGCGAAGTGGACGGCCGCGGATCCTCCGAGGCCATCCTGATCGAAGAACAGCCGCCCGGTCGCGGCGTGATAGACGAGGCGGTCGTCGGCCTCCGTGGCCGCCGTTCCGGCGTTGAACGCGCCAGTCGCGAGCGTGCCGAGCGCGAGGCCTGCGAACGTCGAACGGCTAAGCTCGATCGTGTCGTCCACCACCACGAAATCAGTGATGCTGTCGACCTCGCCGCCGACGAGCGCGGCCGAGAACACGAACACGTCCGCGCCGGCGCCGCCGGTCAGAATGTCCGAGCCGCGGCCGCCGTCGAGCCGGTCGTCGCCCGCGAGGCCGTTCAGGGTGTTCGCCGCGGCGTTGCCGACCAGCGTGTTGGCCTGGCTGTTGCCGGTTCCGTTGATCGCGGCGGTTCCGGTCAGCGCCAGCTTCTCGATGAACTGACCCGCGAGCGAGAACGACACCGCGCTGTTGACGGTGTCGAAGCCCGCAACGTTGGCCTCGACCACCCGGTCGCCGAGATCATCGACGACGTAGACGTCGTCGCCGGCGCCGCCCTCCATCCGGTCCGCGCCGCCGCCGCCGTTGATGGTGTTGGCCGCGCCGTTGCCGATGATCGTGTTGGCCTGGCTGTTGCCAGTTCCGTTGATCGCCGCCTCGCCCGTCAGCACGAGCTTTTCGATGAACTGCCCCGCGAGCGAGAACGACACCGCGCTGTTGACGGTGTCGAGGCCGGCGACGTCGGCCTCGATCACCCGGTCTCCGGAATGGTCGACGTAATAGGTGTCGGAGCCCTCGCCGCCCTCCATCCGGTCCCCGCCGGCGCCGCCGTCGAGGATGTCGTCGCCGCCCAGGCCAAGCAGCGTGTTTGCGCTTTCGTTGCCGGTGATGGCGTTGGCCAAGCCGTTGCCGGTTCCGCTGATCGCCCCGGCGCCGCTGTTCAGGTAAAGGCGCTCGAGGTGCTGGCTGCCGAACGCGAACGACACCCAGCTGTGGACGGTGTCGTAGCCCGCGACATTGGCCTCGATCACCCGGTCGCCTGTGGAATCGACGTAGTAGGTGTCGGAACCCTCGCCGCCCTCCATGCGGTCGGCGCCCGAGCCGCCGTCGAGGACGTCGGCGCCGCCGAGCCCGAGCAATGTGTTGGCGCCGTCATTGCCGGTGATCGCGTTGTCGAGAGCGTTGCCGGTTCCGTTGAGCGCGCTGGACCCGACCAGGACCAGCGCTTCGATGAACTGTCCCGCCAGCGAGAACGACACCGAGCTGTGGACGGTGTCGTAGCCGGCGACGTTGGCCTCGATCACCCGCGCCGCTGAATCGCGGATGAAGTATGAGTCGGAACCCTCGCCGCCCTCGAGGCGGTCCGCTCCGAGATAGCCGTCCAGATTGTCGTCGCCGCCGAGCCCCAGCAGCGTGTTGGCGTTGGAGTTGCCGTGAAGCGCGTTGTCGAGAGCGTTTCCGGTCCCATTGATGGCGCCGTCGCCGAGGAGGTGCAGCGCTTCGATGAACTGGCCGGCGAGGGAGAACGACACCGAGCTTTGGACGGTGTCGTGGCCTTCGCCGTCGCGTTCGATCACCCGGTCTCCGGACTCGTCGATGTTGTAGACGTCGTCGTACAGGCCGCCGCGCAGCGTATCGGCCACGCCGGAGGCGCCGAGCAGGAAGTCGTTGCTGTCGGCGCCCGTGAAGTCGACGCGCACCGAGGTCGTGTCGCCGCCCGCGAGGGTGTAGTAGAAGCCAAGGTGCGCGACGATGTTGGAAGCGCCGGAGCCCGGCGCCGGCGTGTAGTCGAAGACCGAGAGGTCGAACGAGAATGACCCGCCGCCAAGGTAGGTCAGCCAGCCTCCGTGCGAAATGTCGGACACTGGCCAGATCGTCTCGCCCACCGA
This sequence comes from Methylopila turkensis, assembly GCF_027922325.1. Lineage (GTDB taxonomy): Bacteria > Pseudomonadota > Alphaproteobacteria > Rhizobiales > Methylopilaceae > Methylopila > Methylopila turkensis. Next base: position 162,986 of record NZ_BSFL01000002.1, on the reverse strand, counting down.
GATCGGCAGTCCGTTGACGGCGGCGATCTCGAGCCCCGCGCCGCCCAGGTCCGGGCCGAAGCCGTTGTCGGCGAAGACGTTGAACACCACCGGCGCGCCCTCGACGGCGGCGATCACGTCGGGCCGGGGCGTCACCACCCCGTATGCGCCGCTGGCGTCGCGGACGAGGTTCACGCCATTGGCGAGAATGTTCGCGATCTGGGCTTCGGTCAGCGTGATCGACGTCGCGTCGATCTCGGTCCAGCCGCCGGCGCCCCCGTCGATCAGCAGCGCCGTCGCCGCGCTGTCGACCTGATAGGCCGTGCCCACCGCGCGCGTGCTCGTGACGCGCTCGACGTTAAGGAGCGTCACTCCGCGCAGGTCGAGCGTCTCGTCGCCCGTCTCGACCGTGTCGGTCCCTTCGCCGCCGTCGATGATCTCCACATCCGCGAGCCGGGCGGTCGAGACCACGACGATGTCGTCGCCGGACGCGCCGACGATGCGCTCCACATTCGCGAACATCGCCGGCGCTGTCAGGTCGATCCGCCCCGAGCTCGCCAGCTGCAGCATGTCGGTCCCGCCGCCGCCGTCGATCTGGTCTTGCGAGCCGAGATCGCCCGGCGCGCCAATGATCGTCGTGGCGCGGCCGTCGCCCGCGACGAGATCGCCGCCGGGCGTGAGCACGTGATGGTCGAGCGCGCGGAACTCGCGCACGACGATGTCGCGGTAGGTCGAGACGCCGTCGGACATTTCGACGAGCACGGCGAAGCCGCCGTCCGGCCGCGCCACGAGCGACGCACCGACGCCGCGTCCGGTGTCGAACTGCTCGCCGACGGCCGCGCCGGAGGCGTCGAAGCGTTGTACGAAGATGTGGTCATAGTTCGGATCGTCCGGCGTACGCGACACCCAGCTCGCCACGAAGCCGCCGTCGTCGAGCGCGCAAAGCGACACCCTGGTCTGGTCGCCCTGCCGCTGCAGGTTGACCACGACCTCAGGGCCGAGGGCCTGACCGTCGGCGTCGAAGCGGCGAAGGACAGCCTCGCGCAGGGCGTGCTCGCGTGGGGCCGACCAGCCGATGACGAAGCCGCCGCCTGCGAGCGCGCACAAGGCGACCGGCGTCTCCGCGGAGATCGGGACACCCAACGCGAACGGGGTTGTGCTGGCGAGCGTCTCGGTTCCGATGCGAGCGCCCGCGGCGCTGAAGCGCTGGAACGCGACCTCCGCGGACAGATGGCTGCCCGTCAGCCATGCCGCGACGAAGCCGCCGTCCTCGGTCGCGGCGATCGAGGCCGCGGCCTGATCGTTGAAAGTCGTGGTGTTGATCCTCACGGCCGAGCCGAGCGCGACGCCGTTTTCGGCGAACATGCGCAGCGCAAGGCCGTAGCCGGACCCGTCATACCCCGTCGTCTGCCACGCGACGACGTAGGAGCCGTTATCGAGCGTCGTGACGGACGGCTCCACAATCAGGCTGGAGGCGCTCGCGGTGAACAGCGTCGTCTGCGTGGCGAGCGGGACGCCGTCGGCGTCGAAGCGCCGCACGTGCACGGTGTTCGCGCCGGCGTAGACCACGACGAAACCGCCCCCCGCGAGCGCCGCCACCGCCGGCTGGCTCTGCGCTCCCGAGGTCGCGGTATGGACCAGCGTCTCGCCGCCGACGGGCGCGCCGTCGACGCCGTAAAGCTGCATCTTGACGTCGTACGAGCCGGAGATCATCGACGACCAGACCGAGACCCAGCCGCCTGAGGCGAGCGTCGCGCCGACCGGCTGGATCTGCGTGTTGGCCGTGATGGTGTTGGCGCGGACCTCTGCGAGCATCGCGGTCGCCGAGCCGTCGCTGTAGTACAGGATGTCGTTGGCGCCGTGGACGACGTCGACGCCGTTCGCGAACAGCGCGTTGCGCTGCTGCAGGTCGAAGGTCGTCGAGGGGGCGCGGACCGTCACGTGCTGGTCCGGCGCGGCGTGGACCAGCGTCGCCGTCGCGGCGTCCGCGACGCGGACGACGATCGGCCCGGCGCCGGCGGCCTCGATGCGCTCGATGCCGCTGAGGACCTCGGGGCGCAAATCAACGCTGTCGACGACGCGCAGGACGTCGATCCCTTCGTTGCCGTCGATCGTCGACACGCCGTCCAGGACCTTCTGCGAGACGATGATGACGTCGTCGCCGAAGCTGCCCTGCAGCGTCTCGACGCTGTGCAGATCGGCCGCCGCAGCGTCGAGGACGCCGGCGTCAAGCACCAGGATGGTGTCCGAACCGCCGCCGGCGTCGACCCGATCGCCCGCGCCGAACGCTGTGCCGAAAGCGAAGAAGGTGTCGCCGCCGGACGTGCCGACCATCAGGTCGCCGCCATTGGTGAAGTAAGGATCGCTGACGCCCGGAAGCGATATGATGACGCCGTTCGTGCGGGTCCCGACGGCGCTTGGAAACGAAAAATCGTCGACGTCCGATGTCCAGACCACCGCGATGCGACCATCCGACAGCGCGGTCGCCTGGGGATACCGATGATCGACGCCGGTCGGATCCGAAATCTCGACCTCGGCGCTCGTGGCGGAGCCTGCGGCGCTGAACGACTGTATGACGATGCGCTCTTCGTCATAGCTCGTCTTGATGACGGCGAAGCCGCCGCCGGGCATCGCCACCAGTTCGATCAACGACTGGTAGTGGGCATACCCATTGTCCACGGACAGGCCCACGGTGATCGGTCCGCCCGAGACCGCGCCATTCGCGCCGTAGAGCTGAACGCGCAGGAGATCGTTGCTTCCGACCTCCTCCATGTACCCGACGGCGAAACCGCCATTGGAAAGAGCGGTCACGCTCGATGAATACCTTTCGAAGGCCCCTGGCGACCCTAGCGCCGAGCCGTCGCCGGCGAAGGCCTGCACATGCCGCGTCTGCCCGTTGGACGAAACGTTGACGACGTACTCTAGGAGATAGCCGCCGTTCGAGAGTGCGACGGCGTTCGCGCTCTGCAGGCTTCCGGGAGCAGGCGCGACGCCTGAAACGGCGACCGAGGCGGCTCCAACGGCGACGCCGTCGGGCGAGAACATCTGCCGATGGATCGACGACCCGCCGGACGAATGCTGAATGAAGACCGCGAGGACCCGTCCGTCGGACAGCGTCTCCATAGACGCCAAGGACGCGCCGACCGGCGGCGCGACGGGGATGTCAGTGTCTCCGTCCTTGTCCTGCAACAGCGTTCCGTCAGGGCCGTAGCGTCGGAAATAGGCGGCGCCGCTGATGCCGAACGCGGCCAGGAAGCCGCCGTCCGGTCTCATCACGACGTCGATAAGCGCATGGCTCGAATGCGCGCCGGTCAACGTCGCCGAGTCGCCGGTCGGCTCGCCGTCGGAGCCGAATGTCGTCACCGTCGGCACGATGGCGCCTGCGGCGGAAGTGAAAGTGAAAACGACGAAACCGCCCGAGGGGAGACGGATTACGTCGAGGAAGCCGGTGGCGGTTACGAAAGCGCCGGCCGAGAAAGCGTCATATGCGTACCGCATGCCGGCTCCGTTCGCCTTCTCCCCGCACGTCGGGAAAATCCGCGAAAAGAAAGCAGCGCGCTAGACGTACGAATGCGTACAACTTTTCCGATTATTCGGCGCTTCGCCGTTCCTGGGCTTAGCGTCAGCGTTTTGAAGCCGAGGCTTGAATTTTAATTATAAGGCGATGGATGATAATATCTAAAAGTCAACCGCCTTCAGTACATCCGACGATATCGACTTTTTGAAGATGCGGGGCGAACCTGACTTGAGGTTAGCAGCGATATTGTTCTCGTGACGACGACCTTTCGCAGAGAACGCGGTCGTTGCGTCGGTCCGCCCGAAAGCCATGCCCCCCGTCGACAACGAACGCCGCCCGTGCGCGACGTGCCGGTGATGATCCCGACGTCCGCCGTTCCGGCCGCGGGGGCGGGTTCCGGCAGCCGCGTCGAGATCGGCGGCCGGCAGGCCGACGCGCGCGGCATGGCGGATGTCACGGTGGTCCTTGGCGATAAAGAACGCCATCGACAGGCCTTCGAGGCACTCGAGGCCGGCGGTCAGCCGGGTCGGCTACGACGACAGCCGCAAGCGCCGCCGCATTGCGACGGCTGTGGGACGCCTGTGTGGGACGAACGATCGTCGACCCGGCGACTGCCCGTAAGTCATTGACAGATAAGGGAAATTCTGGCGCACCCGAGAGGATTCGAACCTCTGACCTCTGCCTTCGGAGGGCAGCGCTCTATCCAGCTGAGCTACGGGTGCCTGAGCCGGGCGGACCCTAGCCGAAGGCGCGCGCCGGGGCAATCGGGAGATCGCGACCGCCGTAGGATCTTGGCGCAGGCGGTCGACCGCGGGCGCGAGACGCCCGCTGCTGGGAGGCCAAGACCGGTCCGCAGGCGCAAGGGGAGGGGTTCCGTCCCCTCCCGATCGATGATGACGGAGCAGGCCCGGCGCCGTGGACGATGCGGGCCGCCTGTGCGCCTCAGAGCAGCTTTTCGATCGTGATCGGCAGGTCGCGCACACGCCTGCCGGTGGCGTGGAACACCGCGTTCGCGATCGCCGCGGCCGCGCCCACGATGCCGATCTCGCCGAGACCCTTCACGCCGAGCGGATTGGCCTTGTCGTCCTCCTCGACGAAGATGACGTCGATGTTCTGGATGTCGGCGTGCGCGGGCACGTGATATTCGCCGAGATTGGCGTTCACCACGCGGCCGAGGCGCTTGTCCCACAGGGTCTCCTCGTGGAGCGCCATGCCGATCCCCATCACCACGCCGCCGAGGATTTGGCTGCGTGCGGTCGCGAGGTTCAGGATCTTGCCGGCCGCGATCGCGCTGACGACGCGGGTCACGCGGATGACGCCCAACTCCTCGTCGACCTTGACCTCGGCGAACACCGCCGAATGCGTGTAGGCCGCGAACTTTTTCGAGAAGTCTTCGTCGGGCGCGAAGTCCGCCTTGGCCGACACCGCCGCCTGCCCCGAGGCGCGGACCGCGTCGGCGAAACTCACCGACTGGCTTTCGTCCGAGCCGAGCGCGATCCGTCCGTTCGCGAACGCGACATGGTCGATCGCGGCGTTGGAGAGCGGGCTGCCGTCGAGCCCGCGGGCGTGTTTCAGCAGGTCTTCCTTCAGCGCCTTGCACGCGGCGCGAACCGCGTTGCCGGCGGATGCGGCGCCCCAGGAGCCGCCCTCGACAGGCGCCATCGGCAGCGTCGTGTCGCCAACCCTGGCCGTCACGTCGCCGATGTCCAGACCGAACTCGTCGGCGGCAATCTGCGACAGGATGGTGTAGGTGCCGGTTCCGATGTCGGCGGTGCCGCAAGCGACCTCGAGCCTGCCGTCGGCAGAGAGCGTCGCGCTCGCCGAATGCGGCTGCATCATCGCCTCCCAGCAGCCCGTCGCCATGCCGAGGCCGACGAGTTCTTTGCCGTCGCGCATCGATCGCGGCTCGGGGCTCCGCTTCGACCAGCCGAAACGCTCCGCCCCTTGCGCGTAAGCCGCCTTGAGCTCCTTGGACGAGAACGGCTTGTCGTCGTTGCCGTCCCGTTCGGCGTAGTTTTTGAGCCGGAGCTCCAGCGGATCGATCCCGAGCTCGTAGGACAGTTCGTCCATCGCGGCCTCGAGCGCATAGACGCCGAGCGTCGCGCCGGGCGCGCGCATGTCGGAGGGCGTCGCGGTGTCGATCTTCGCGAGTTCGTACTTCAGGCTGACGTTCGGGCAGTCGTAGAGCAGGCCGGACCAATTCACGGTCGGCTCCTGATAGTCCTCGTAGCGCGAGGTCGCCTGGACGGCGTGATGGCTGATCGAGGTCAGCGCGCCGTCCGCGCTCGCCGACAGCGCGACGGTCTGCAGCGTGTCGGGGCGCCAGCCCATCGTGTACATCTGGGCGCGGGTCAGCACGAGCCGCACCGAACGCTCCAGCTTCAGCGCCGCCATGGTCGCGAGCATCAGGTCGTAATGCGGCCGGAGCGCCATGCCGAAGGCGCCGCCCACAAAGGGCGAGTTCACGATGACCTTGTCCGGATCGAGCCCGAACACCGCGCAGATGTAGTTCTTCGGGTTGATGACGCCCTGGGTCTTGGTGTGGATCGTCAGGCGGCCTTCGCCCTCCCAGACCACCGTCGTCGCCATCATCTCCATCGGATTGTGATGTTCCGGCGCGACCCGGTAGTCGTGGCGGAGGCGGATCGCCGAACCCTCGAAGGCAGCCTCGGCGTCGCCGCGGGGCGGCGGGGGCGGGGGGATGCCGTCGCGAGGCTCGAACGTGTCGTAGGCCTCCCCGCGCGCCGCGGCGACGTCGACGACGGGCGTCTCCGCCTCGTACTCCGCGGCGACCAGGGACGCGGCGTGCCGCGCGTTCTCATGGGTGTCGGCGATCACCAGCGCGATCGCCTGACCGCCATAGACGATGCGGTCGTCTTTGAGCGGCCGGAACGGGCTGCCCGGCACCGCCACCATGTCGTTGAGATAGGGCTCGTCGCTCTCGGGGATCTCGGGGCGGTTTTCATGCGTGAGGATGTCGAGCACGCCGGGCGCGGATAGCGCGCGCGACAGATCGAGGGCGACGATCCGGCCCTTCGCGATCGTCGCCGGCACGGCGGCTGCGTAGACCATGTCGTCGGCGCGGAACTCGGCGGCGTATTTCGCGCGGCCCGTGACCTTGAGCGCGCCGTCGACGCGCGGCTCGGCGCGGCCGACATAGGGATGGACGTTGGACATGTCTTTCCGTCCCTTCAGTTGACGATCTTGTTGGACTGGACCTGCGGCGTTCCGGCGGCGGCCTGGGACAGCGCCCGGATCACGGCGCGGCGCGCGAGCTCGATCTTGAAGTCGTTCTCGCCTTGCCCGACCGCGCCTTCCAGCAGACGGTCCGCCGCTTTGCCGAACGCGTCCGGAGACGGCGTCTCGCCTTTCAGCAGCGCCTCGGCTTCGGGAACACGCCAGGGCTTGTGCGCGACGCCGCCGAGCGCGACGCGCGCCTCGGCGATTCGGTCGCCGTCCAGCTCGACCGCGGCGGCGACCGAGACCAGCGCGAAGGCGTAGGACAGCCGGTCGCGAAGCTTGAGGTAGCTGTGGTTCGACCCGAACCGCGGCGCGGGCAGCTCGATCGCCGTCACCATCTCGCCATGCGCGAGCGTGTTGTCCTTCTCCGGCGCGTCGCCGGGCAGGCGGTGGAAGTCCTCGAACGCGACCGTCCGCGCGCCGTCCGGTCCCTCGACATGGACGGTCGCGCCGAGCGCCGCGAGGGCGACGCACATGTCGGACGGGTGCGTCGCGATGCAGGACGAGCTCGCGCCGAGGATCGCGTGAACGCGGGTCACGCCGCCGATCGCCGAGCAGCCGGAGCCGGGCTCGCGCTTGTTGCAGGGCGCTGCGGCGTCGTAAAAATAGTAGCAGCGGGTGCGTTGGAGCAGGTTGCCGCCGGTGGTCGCGGCGTTCCTGAGCTGAGCCGAGGCGCCCGCGAGGATGGCGCTCGACAGCAGCGGGTAGTCGCGCTCGACGCGGGCGTCATAGGCGAGGTCGGAGTTCGGCACGAGCGCGCCGATCTTGAGCCCGCCGCCCGGCGTATCCTCCATATGTTTGAGCGGCAGACGCGTGATGTCGACCAGGCGGCCCGGCCGCTCGACGCCGTATTTCATCAGGTCGACGAGGTTGGTGCCGCCCGCGATGAAGCGCGCCTGCGGATCGCCCGCAACCGCCTGGATCGCCTCGCCGATCGTGGCGGCGCGCGTGTAGCCGAAGTTGATCATTCCGCGGCCTCCAGCGAGGGCGTTCCCAGCGTCGGCGCCTCGCGCCCGCGGCGCGCGTCTTCGATCGCGTCCACGATGTTGGTGTAGGCCCCGCAGCGACAGAGGTTGCCGCTCATCAGTTCGCGGATCTCCTCCGGCCCGTGCGCATGGCCTTCGCCGAGCATCCCGACCGCCGAGCAGATCTGGCCGGGCGTGCAGTAGCCGCACTGAAAGGCGTCATGGGCGATGAAGGCGGCCTGCATCGGATGCAGGCGGTCCGGCGTCCCGAGCCCTTCGATGGTGGTGATTTCGGCGCCGTCCTTCATGACGGCGAGCTGGAGGCAGGAATTCACCCGCCGTCCGTCGACGAGCACCGTGCAGGCGCCGCACTGGCCCTGGTCGCAGCCCTTCTTCGATCCGGTGAGGTGAAGCCGCTCGCGCAGCAGGTCGAGCAGCGTCACGGACGGCTCGAGGGACAGGGTGTGAGTCTGGCCGTTCACGCTGAGCGTGACGGACACGGGCTCGGGGGCCGAGCCGGATTGCGCTGGCGACACCGGGACATCTCCCAAAACTGGAACGCCGCGCCGTCCATCGACCCGCGCGACAGGTGGTCTCGACATCAGAACAGTTCAAATCGGCGGTCGTTCCCGCGCCGCGACAATTGAGGCGTCGGGCGAGGTCTCACCGCCCGACGCGGAGGCCGCCCGCGTTCAATGCTCTTGCGAGGTCGGCAGGCTGATGAGGCAGACGAGCCCATCAGCGGTCAGGTCGTAATCGACGGTCGCGCCGAGCTGGTACGGCAGCGCCCGCTCGATGAGCTTGCGTCCGGCGCCTCCGCCGCGGGCCGGGGCGCGAACGTCAGGCCGCCCGACCAGGCCGGTCTCCCGCCATTCGATGTGAAGCCACCGGTTCCCGTCGCTCTTGCGGGTCGACCGCCAGGTCACCCGCAGTTGCCCGTCCGGTCGCGCGAGCGCGCCATGCTTCACGGCGTTGGTCGCGAGCTCATGCAGCGCGAGCGCGAACGTCTGGACCGACGACGACCGCAGCTTGATGCCGCGCGGGCCTTCCAGCGAAACGCGGTTTCCCCGGTTCTCGCCAGCGATCGCCGCCACCTCCTCGCGGATGAGTTCGTCGAAGGATATCCGCTGGGCCCCTTCGAGATGCGACAGGAGGCTGTTCACGCGCGATAGCGCGCCGAGACGGGCGTTGAACCGCTCGCGGACGTCGGTCGGAACGCCGGTCGCGGTCTGCTCGAACAGCGCTTGAACGACGGTCAGAATATTGCGCGTGCGGTGATGAAGCTCGGAGACCATGATCTCCATGCGAGCCGCGCCCGCTTTCAGCCGCTCTTCGTTCTCGCGCAGTCTTTCCTCCGCCTCCCGGCGGTCGGTCACGTCGCTCGCCGCGCCGAACCAACCGACGATCTCGCCGTCGTCGCCGAACACCGGCGCCGAGCGGGAGGAGGTCCAGCCGATCGTGCCGTCCGCGCGGCGCACCCGGTGCTCGAGCTCGAACACGCCCCGAGCTTCGACCGCCTTCTGGATGACGGACCAAACGTGGGCCTGATCTTCCTTCGGGATATAGAAATCGAACCAGTCCGGATCAGGCGTCTCGGTGTCTGCGAGGAAGCCGCCGCCCGACAACTGGCGCATCTCCGTCCAGTTGGGGTCATGCATGTAGAGGACCTGGTTCGAGGCCTGCACCAGCGACCGGTAGCGCGCCTCGCTCTCCAGCAGCGCCCGTTCCGACGCCTTGCGCTCGGTCACGTCGGTCGCTGTCCCGATCCACTCGCGGAGGGCGCCGTTGTCGTCCGCGATCGGAACCGCCCGGGACGAGATCCACCTCAGCCGGCCTTCGGCGTCCCGCACGCGGTGCTCAAGTTCAAAGACCGCTCGGGAGCGGATCGCCTCGTCGATCGCGGCGAGCACCATCGGCTGATCCGCAGGCTCGATGTACCGCTCGAGCCACTCATCCGTAGGGGTCGCGGCGTCGGCCAGGACGCCCCGGCCGTCCAGGGCCCGCATTTCGCTCCAATCAGGGCTCATGCGGTAGATCACGTCCGAGCTGGCGGTCACGAAGGCCCGGAATCGCTGCTCGCTCTCGCGAAGGCTGGTCTCAGCGCATCGCCGTTCCCGTATGTCTTCGAACAGCACCGCGACGCGGCGCTGTTCCGGCTCGTCGATCCTGAAGGCGCACACCTCATACCATCGCCCCAGCGCGTCGGCGCGATGCTCGAACCGTTCCGGCCGCCCGGTGAGGGCGATCCGGCCGTAGGTCTCGAACCAGAACGCCTCGTGGCTCGGCGCAAGCGATCGGATGCGCTTGCCGATGGCGTCGGTCAGGCCGGTCTGCGCGACGAAGGCCGGATTGGTTTCGAGGAAAGCGTAGTCGATCGGCGCGCCGGCGTCGTCGAAGATCACCTCGATCACGCAGAAGCCGGTGTCGATCGCTTCGAGGATAGGTCTCAGCCGACGCAATTCGCGGTCGCGTTCGCGGAGCTGCTCCTCGAGCGCGGCCAAGCGGCCTTTCAGATCGTCAACAGTCAAAGTCGCGTCCATGCATGAGACGGATATAGCGCGCTAAGGCGCGGCGAGGAGCCGCGCCGTTCGGCGGATCGACGACGATCCCGCGTCGGGCGGACGGCGCCGTCAGCCCTCGCGGGGCCGGCTTCGGTGACCGCTTTGAGCGAGGTGGGGCGGCTTCCCGAAGTATTCGATCAGCAGGTCGGTCAGAACCCGCACCTTGCGTTCGGGGTGCTGTCCTCTCGGACGAACCACATAAGCGCCGGCCGCGGGCGGCGGATAGCGCGTCATGATCGGGACGAGCTCGCCCGAGACGATGTGGTCGTGCGTGACGCAGTCCGGCAGCCGGGCGACCCCCAGACCCGCCGCGGCCGCGGCCGCGAGCGCGACGCCGTTGTCGGCCTTGAACCGCCCCTGCGGGTGGACCGTGACCACCTCGTTTCCATTCTCGAACTGCCAGGTCTCCGTCCCCTGCATGAGGGCCTGGTGCTCGACGATCTCGTCCGGCGTCTCGGGGGCGCCGTGAGCCTTGATGTAGCCGGGGCTCGCGACGAGCTTTCCGTACATCGGCCCGACCCGCTTGGCGATCAGGTTGGAGCCCTGCAAGTAGCCGACGCGGATCGCGCAGTCGTACCCTTCCGAAACGAGATCGACGAAGCGGTCGCTGTAGCAGGCGTGGACGTGGAGCTCCGGGTGGCGCCGCGCCATCTCCGCCAGCACCGGGGCGAAGTGGGTCGGCCCGAAGGTCAGCGGCGCCGCGACCCTCAGCCGGCCGCGAAGGTGTCCGGTTGGAAGGATCGTTTCGCGCGCCTCGTCCATCTCGGCGCAGACCCGCGCCGCATGGTCCCGAAACGTGGCTCCGGCCTCGGTGAGGGCGGCGCCGCGGGTGGTGCGCGCCAGAAGCTGCACGCCGAGCTCCTCCTCGATGCGATGAAGCCGCCGGCTGACGATCGACTTCGACACGCCGAGCCTGCGCGCGGCCGCCGTGACGCCTCCCGCGTCGGCCACTTCCACGAACGTCCGCAGGTCCTCGATGTCCACGTCGGCGTTCCCCGTTGCGCGACACAGTTTAGCTCAAACCGACGCTACCGCCGCGCATTCCACAATGGCAACGTCTCGCCCGGCGTTCGGCGACGCAATCGGCGGATGTCTATGCAGATAAAGCTCATCAATTCGATATCCAAGGATGTAGTCGTGACGTTTCGTAACGGACTTGATTCCCTTTTGCGCCCCGAAGACTCGGTTGTTGTGCTGATCGACCACCAGCCTTTCCAGCTCACTAATCTGAATAGCCATGACCCGCATATGGCGATCAACAACGCGGCGGCGCTGGCCGCGACCGCGAAGGCGTTCGATGTCCCCGTTGTGCTGACGAGCGTGCTCGAAGCTCAGGGCGGCGTCATTTTCCCCCAGATCACGAGCCAGTTCCCCGGTCAGGAGGTGATCAATCGCACCTTCATCAACACCTGGGAGGACCAGAAGGTGGTCGACGTCGTCAAGGCGACGGGCCGCAAGCAGCTGATCATCGCCGGCCTTTACACCGAGATCTGCGTCGCCATGCCGGCCATCCAGGCCGCGGGCGAAGGCTGGGACGTCACGGTGGTCACCGACGCCTCCGGCGGCGTGTCGCTCGAGGCGCATCAGGTCGCGATCCAGCGCATGATCGCCGCCGGCGTGAACATGATCACGTGGATGGCCGTGCTGGGCGAATGGCAGCGCGACTGGGCGCGGACGGAAAAGCTGCCCGCGGCGGTCGAGGTGATGAAGCAGTACGCCGGCGCCAGCGGCATCGCCTTCCTGTGGGAGCAGCAGCTGCTCAACACGCCGGTGCCCGCCAAGGCCGTGCGCTGATCGAAACCTGATGGCAGGGTAGCGCCTGGTCGGGGGCGTCGCTTGGATGGCGACGCCCTTCGCCGCGGCGCGGGCGCAGGCGGTCCGCCGCCATAGACGCCGCAAGGACATCGTATGGACATCGGCATCGACAGCTTCGCCGCCATCCTTCCCGACCCTGCGACGGGCCGGCCGCCTTCCGCGACCGACCGGATGGCCGATCTGCTCGGCGAGGTCGAGGTCGCGGACCGCGTCGGGCTGGACGTCTTCGGGATCGGCGAGCACCACCGCGCCGAGTTCCTGGATTCCGCCCCTGCGGTCATTCTGGCCGCGGCGGCCGCGCGCACGAACCGGATCAGGCTGACCAGCGCCGTGACGGTGCTGAGCGCCGCCGACCCGGTGCGGGTGTTCCAGGAGTTCGCGACGCTCGACCTGATCTCGAAGGGCCGCGCGGAGATCGTCGTCGGCCGCGGGTCGTTCGGCGAGGCCTATCCTCTGTTCGGCCTCGACACGCGCTCCTATGACGCCCTGTTCGCCGAGAAGCTCGACCTTTTTCTGAAGCTGAGGGAACAGACCGAGGTCGCCTGGGAGGGCCGCTTCCGCCCCGCGCTCACCCGGCAGGGCGTCTTTCCGCGCCCACACCAGGCGCGGCTGCCGGTCTGGATCGGCGTCGGCGGCACGCCGCAGTCCTTCGCGCGCGCCGGCGCGCTTGGCCTCCCGCTGATGGTCGCGATCATCGGCGGCACGTTCGAGCGCTTCCGGCTGCTGGTCGACCTCTACCGTGAAACGGGGCTCGCGGCCGGCCACGATCCCGCCAAGCTGACGGTGGGCGTCCACGCCATCGGCTTCGTCGGCGAGACCGCGCAAGCGGCCAGGGAGGCCTTCTTCCCCGGCTGGGCGCATCTGATGTCGACGGTCGGGCGCGAGCGCGGCTGGCCGCCGCCGACGCGTCAGCAGTTCGAAGCGATGGCTGGGCCGGAAGGCGCGTTCCTGATCGGAGATCCGGCGACCGTCGCGGCCAAGATGGTGCGGGCGAGCGAGGCGCTGGGCGGCGTGTCGCGGATCACCTTCCAGATGAGCACGGCCTCGCTTGAGACGGCGGCGATGAAGCGTTCGATCGAACTGCTGGGCGCCGAAGTCGCGCCGATCGTCCGCGCCGCCCGGCCCGCGCCATGAGGGACGCCGCAGGACGAGGCGCCGGCGTTCCGCGGCGGCGTTTCGACGTTCGATCCCAATGAAGCAGGAGGGAAGGGATGATTGAGCTCATCATCGAGCAACGGCGCAAGAACCTGGGCGGCTTCGAGGTCGGCCGCGTGCTGCCCTTCGCGAAGCGGCGCATGGTCGGTCCGTTCATCTTCTTCGACCACATGGGACCGCTTGATCTGGCGCCCGGCGTCGATCGCGGCCTCGACGTCCGCCCGCATCCGCATATCGGCCTGTCGACCGTCACCTACCTGTTCTCCGGCGAGATCATGCACCGCGACAGTCTCGGCTACGAGCAGGCGATCCGCCCGCAGGAGGTGAACTGGATGACCGCGGGACGCGGCATCACGCACAGCGAGCGCTTCGAGCATGCGCGCGTCCATGGCGACCACCTGCACGGCGTCCAGGCCTGGGTGGCGCTGCCGACCGAGTTCGAGGAGACCGCGCCGTCCTTCTCGCACCACGCCGGCCTCGATCTGCCGCAGTGGAGCGACGTGGGCGTCCATGGCCAGCTGATCGCCGGGAGCGCCTATGGCCTCACCGCAGGCGCCAGGACGCATTCGCCGCTGTTCTACGCCCATCTCGACATGGAGCCTGGCGCGACCGCCGAGATTCCGAGCGAGCACAAGGAGCGCGCGGTCTATGTCGCGACCGGGGCGGTGGAGATGGACGGGCTGCGCTACGAGGCTGGCAAGATGCTGGTGCTCGGCGCCGCGGCGTCGCGCGTGAAGGCGTTGGAGCGCTCGGCCGTCATGGTGCTCGGCGGCGAGCCCGTCGGCGAACGCTTCATCCACTGGAACTTCGTGTCGTCCTCGAAGAACCGCCTCGCCCAGGCGGCATCGGACTGGAAGGCCGGACGAATGAAGCTGCCCGACGCCGACGACGAAGAGTTCATTCCCCTTCCGGACGAGCCGGCGCCTCCCCCGCCGCCGATGTCGTGAGGCGAGGGGACCGCGCGCCGTCCGGCCGAGCGTCAATGGTGGCTCCGCGCTCCATGGCCGCCTCAAGTCAGGTTGAAAGCCTATCCCGCCGCGATCGTGTCGAGGAAGGCCGTCGCGGCCTTGGTGGCGTAGCGGCTCTTGTGCCTGAGCGCGGTGAAGCGGCGGCGCGGCAGCGCCATGGCGACTTCGACCAGCGCGCCGGATGACAGCGACGACGCCGCCACGAGCCGCGACATGACGGCGGCGCCCGCGCCGGCCTCCACCGCGGTCCGCACCGCCTCGTTCGACGAGAACTCGATCGCCACGTCGAGGTCCGAAAGGCCGCCTCCCGCGGCCCTCATGACGGCCTCCAGCGCCGACCGCGTGCCGGACCCAGGCTCCCGCAGCACCCAGCGCGTGGATGTGAGATCGCCGGCCTGGATCGTCCGTCCGTCCGCCCAGGGGTGGCTCCTGCCGACCACGAGCGTCATCTCGTCTTCGGCCACGGTGAGGGCCGCGAGCGCCGGGTCGTCCACCTCGCCCTCGACGATCCCGATGTCGGCCTCGCCGTCGTGGACCAGCGCCGCCACGCGTTCGGTGTTGGCGATTTCGACCGCGACCGAGACGCCGGGATAGGCGCTCGCGAACCGGTGGATGAGCGGCGGAAGCCAGTAGCTCGCGACCGTCTGGCTGCCCGCGAGCGCGAGGCGGCCTTTCTTGAGGCCCGCGATGTCGGCGAGCACCGCCTCGGCCGCCGCGGCCCGCGCCAGCACCGCGCGGGCCTCGCCGAGAAAGGCCGAGCCAGCGTCGCTCAGCACGATGCGGCGGCCGACCCGGTCGAACAGTTTGGTGGCGTAACGCGCCTCTAGCGCCGACACCGCGGCGCTGACCGCCGACTGGGTCAGGCGGAGGTCCGCGGCCGCGTTGGTGACGTGCTCGCGCTCGGCGACCGCGACGAAGATGCGGAGCTGCTCCAGCGTCACGGTCGGGGCCTCAGGTCAGCAGCTTGACCAGCCCCAGGCTGAAGACGGCGATGAACAGGAACGAACAGAGCCCGAGCAGAAGCGGGCGGAAGCCCCGCGCGCGCAGCTCCGCGATGTTCGCGCCGATCCCCATGGCCGCAAGCGCCACGGTCAGCAGGAGAGTAGTGACGGGGGCCGCGAACTCCTTCACCTCGACCGGGATCGCGAACACGCTGTTGACGACGATCAGCGCCACGAAGCCGAGAGCGAACCAGGGCGTCGGCGCGTTCGCGCGGCCGGCCGGGCCCGCCCCCGTCGCGCGGGCCGCGATCAGGCCGAGCGCTATGACGACGGGCGCGAGCATCATGACCCGGGCGAGCTTCGCCACCGTGCCGAATTCGCCGGCGGCCTGCCCCTGCGCGAAGCTTGCGCCGACCACCTGCGCGATCTCGTGGATCGAGGCGCCGGTCCAGAGCCCATAGGCCAGCGGATCGAGGTTCAGCACGCCCGGCAGCAGCGGGTAGGCCAGCATGGCGACCGTGCCGAACAGGGTGACGCAGGCGACCGCGTAGGCGACGTCCTCGTCCGGGGCGCGCGTCACCGTGTTGGCCGCCATGATCGCGGAGGCGCCGCAGATCGACGTGCCGGCCGCGATCAGCTGGGTGAGGCCGCGGTCGACGCCGAGCCGGCGGCCGAGCCAGGTCGTGACCGCGAAGGTCGCGATCAGCGTGACGACGATGGCGACGACGCCGCCGGCCCCGACCGCGATCACCTGAGAGATCGTGAGCTGAAGCCCGAGCAGTACGATCGCGATGCGGAGCAGCCGGCGCATGGCGAAGGTAAGCCCCGCCCGCGCGACGTCCGGCACGCCGATCAGATTGCTCATCACGGCGCCGAGCGCGATCGCGAGGATCATCGGGCTGAGCGAGCCCATGCCGGGGGCGAGGCGAACGCCATAGGCCGCCGCCGTGATCAAACCCGCGAGCGCGATCCCGGGCAGAAGCGCCGCGACCGGTCCGCGACGCGCGTCCCCGTCGGTCCGGACGATCTTCGCATTTGAATCGGCGACTGCGGCCACGACGATCTCCAATCGTTCGGCGCAGCATCGCGATCCCCTCGCTTTCGATCCAATTCATTATTACGGCCAATATGTTCGCCGCAGACAAACGATCGATCTAGTCGGCATTATCGTCGCCGCCTCCGCTCGCCGATGTCCGCGACCGGGCGCGCGGCGGGGTCCCGCGCCGCCCGATGTCATCCGGCTGAGGGGCCGCGGCTCAACGCGGGGTTCGAACGGCGCTTCGGGCTTTATCCGCCGTGGACGCGCACGGTCGCGAAGCGGCCGAGATTCACGCCGTGCATCTCGCGCAGGCGGGCCTCCTGCGCACGGCGTTCGGACGCGTCCGCCGCCGGCGACGCGTTGAGCGGCGGGCGCGCGCTTCGCTCGGCCAGAAGCCGGCGGAGTTCGCTGTTCTCCCGGCGCAGCGCTTTCAGCTGACGAACGCCCGACGGCGTCAGCCCGTCGAACTTGCGCTTCCAGCGGTAGAAGGTGCGCACCGAGACGTGGGCGGCCGCGCAGACCGCCTCCATGGACGCGCCGTTCGAGACTTCGCTCAGAAGAACGGCGATCTCTTCGTCGGTCAGACGCGACGCGGCCATCTCGTGAACCTCGCGGCTTCACGCTCTCCGCTCGGCGTCGCGCCGCGCGAACAGGCATGCACAATCTCGGTGCAGAATGGTCCGGAACGGAAGCGCTGGCAACAGCCTTCCACCCGCGTCGGGCGATGCCGGAACGCAGGCGAGCCCGCTCAGATGCAAGGTCCGGCGCGACGCGCCCGGCACGACAGCGCACGTCGGCGCAGCCGCGACGTCTGTCAATTTTGACATTGCGCCTCACACGACCCCGAGGCGCCCAATCCGCGCGCGCCACGACCGATTATTTGGCCTTGCCGCTCAAGGGATCCGGCTCTCAGCTTCAAGCGCCCGAAATTCTCTCGAAGGCGTTTGGCGATGAGCAAGTTCGACCGCAGAAGCTTCCTCATGACCACCGCGGGCCTCGCGGCCGGCGCAGCCCTGCCGCTCGCCGCTCCGCCGTTGATCCGCTCCGCCCGCGCGGCCGGCCCGGTGAAGCTCGGCTGCCTGTTCTCCTCCTCCGGCACGATGGCCAACCTCGAAGGCCGCATGAACTTCGTGGCCAAGATGGCGGCCGACGAGATCAACGCCGCGGGCGGCGTCAACGGCTCGACCATCGAGGTGGTGACGTCCGACCCCGCGTCGGACTGGCCGCTCTACGCCCAGATCGGCCGCCAGATGCTCGCCGAGACCAAGGTCGCCGCGCTGTTCGGCTGCTGGACGTCCGTCTCGCGCAAGTCTGTGCTGCCGGTCGTCGAACAGAACGACGGGCTGCTGTTCTACCCGCTTCATTTCGAAGGCGACGAGAACTCCAAGAACGTCGTCTACGTGAATTCGCCGCCCGCGAGCTCCGTGCTGCCCGCCGTCGACTACCTTATGAGCCCGGACGGGGTGGAGGCGAAGCGCTTCTTCATGATCGGCTCGGACTACGTCTGGCCGCGCACCATCAACAAGCAGCTCAAGGGCTACTGGAAGTCGAAGGGCATCGAGGAGAGCGCCTGGAAGGAGGAGTACGTGCCGTTCTCCTTCTCGAACTTCCAGACCATCGTGAACCAGATCCGCGCCTTCGCGGACGCCCCCGGCGGCAAGTGCGTGGTGGTGCTGACGGTCGTGGGCTCCTCGATCCCGGACTTCATGCGCGAGTTCGCCAATCAGGGCATCTCGTCGTCCGACGTGCCGGTGCTCGGCCTCGACATGGTGGAGGCCGATCTCGAGGGCCTCGACACGGCGAAGATGGTCGGCCACCTCAACTGCTGGGCCTATCTCCAGCAGGCCAAGGGCGACGCCAACGTCAAGTTCCTTAAAAGCTGGTCGGACTACGTGACCAAGACCGGCGCGCCGTTCAAGAAGGACGTCGCGATCGACCCGATGGTTTCGACCTACGACGCCGTCCATCTCTGGGCGATGGCCGCCAAGAAGGCAGGATCCTTCGACGTGCCAGAGGTGCGCAAGGCGTTCGACGGACTGAGCTTCGACTGTCCCTCGGGCTACAAGATCGGCATGACGGCCGAGAACAACTACGTGTCGCGCGGCGTGTTCATCGGTTCTGTCAACGAAACCCAGGGCTTCGACGTGCTGTGGCAGTCGCCGGACACGCCCAAGCCCGTGCCGATGAGCCAGTACTGAGCCGAGACCGCCTCAGCGTCCGCATGCGCAAGTCCCCGACTCTCGACGCCCGTCATCCCCCGGCTTGTCCGGGGGATCCAGGCTCCATCGTCGAGCGCCGCGCGACGGAAAGCTGGATGCCCCGGACGAGCCGGGGCATGACGCGGTTCATTCGGAAAGCGGCGGCGATCGTCCTGGCGATCGCCTTCATGGCGGCGCCCGCTCTCGCGCTCGACCGCGCCGCGATCGTAGCTCAAGCCTGCGGCGGACCCGGGAGCATGACGGAGGCCGCGGCCGCGCTGACGGCGGGCGTCGCGACCGCGTCGAAAGACGACGCCGCCTGGGCCGCGACGCTCTCAGGCGCCGCGATCGAGCGGACGCTGAAATGCGGTTCGCCGCCCGTGATCGCCGCGCCCGCGGGCGCGCGCGACGCCGCGACGCTCGCGCCGGCGACGTCTGCCGATGGGACCTCTCCGCTGCTCAGCCTGAAGAACCGGCCGCTGTTCGAGACCGCCCGCGCGGCTGCAACGCTGTTTTCGGGCGTAACCCAAGGCGAACGCGGCGCGGCGCTCTCGGCGCTGGAGCGGCGGGCCGGCTCCCTGCCGCCGGAACTGTTCGAGAAGGCGGCGGATGCCGAAACCGACGTCGGCCTCAAGGAGCGCATCCTCGGCGTCGGCCAGGCCGCGCTGCTCAATTCGCCGGACGTCTCGAAGCGGATCTCCGCGATCGAGCGCATCTCGGTGAGCGCCGACCGCCGCTCGCTCACGCAGGTCGCGGGGCTGAAGACCGATCCGGCCTACGCTACAGATCAAGCCTTCAAGGCGGCGGTCGACGCCGGGGTCGCCTCGATCGAGCGGCGGCTCCAGATCTCGAACGCGCTGAACACGCTCTACAACGGGCTGTCCTTCGCCTCGATCCTGTTCATGGCCTCGGCGGGGCTCGCGATCATCTTCGGGCTCATGGGCGTGATCAACCTCGCCCAAGGCGAGTTCATCATGATCGGGGCCTATGTCACCTACGCGGTGCAGGAGGTTCTTCGCGCCGCGGCCCCCGACCTGCTCGACTGGTACCTGATCGTCGCGATCCCGATCGTGTTTCTTGCGACCGCGGGCGTCGGGGTGTTCCTGGAGGCGACGCTCGTGAGGCGGCTCTACACGCGGCCGCTGATGACCCTGCTCGCGACCTGGGCGGTGAGCCTCCTCATCGTCAATCTCGTCCGCGTGGGCGTCGGGACGCAGAACCTGCAGTTCGTAACGCCGAGCTGGATGTCGGGCGGCCATCTGCTGATGGGAGACTTCATCGTCACCTGGAACCGGCTGTTCGCGATCGTCTTCGCCGCCGCGACGCTCGTCCTCACATGGGTCGTGCTGAAACGCACGCCGCTCGGATTGAACATCCGCGCCGTCACCCAGAACCGCGCCATGGCGGGCTGCCTCGGCATCGCGACCCGGCGGGTCGACATGATGGCGTTCGGGCTGGGCTCCGGCCTCGCCGGCTTGGCGGGGCTCGCGCTCTGCCCGATCTACAACGTGAATCCGCAGATGGGCTCCAACTTCATCGTCGACAGCTTCATGGTCGTGGTGCTGGGCGGCGTCGGCACGCTCGCCGGCACGGTGATCGCCTCCCTCGGAGTCGGCCAGATCAACGTGCTGATCGAGCCGCTCTATGGGGCGGTGGCCGCCAAGGTCATCGTGCTGCTGATGATCATCGCGTTCCTCCAGTGGCGGCCCGATGGGCTGTTCGCCGTGAAGGGACGCCGGAAGTGACCGACAAGGCGCACATCCTCAGCCGCGCGTTCGAGGACCGCATCTTCGTCGGCGTCGCGGCCGCAGTCGCGCTCGCGGCGGTCGTCGTGGCGCTGTTCCCCGGCCTGTCGGGCTACCGCGTCAACATCGCGGGCCAGCTCGCCTGTTTCGCGCTGCTCGCGCTCTCGCTGGACCTGATCTGGGGCTACGCGGGAATCCTCAGCCTCGGCCACGGCCTGTTCTTCGCCATCGGCGGCTACGTGATCGGCATGCACTTGCTGGAGCATGCCGTCGCGACCACGGGCGTCACGCCCGACATCGTCCAGTTCATGGGCTGGAAGGCGCTGCCGGACTGGTGGGGCCCGCTGGAAAGCTTTCCGGTCGCGCTCGTCGCGGCGCTCGGCGTTTCGTTCGCGGTCGCCTTCGTGTTCGGCTGGGTGTCGTTCCGCTCGCGCGTCGGCGGCGTCTATTTCGCGATCATCACCCAGGCGCTGGTCTATGTCGCGATGCTGCTGATGTTCCGGAACGACACCGGCTTCGGCGGCAACAACGGCATGACCGGCTTCCAAACGATCTTCGGCGCGCCGTTCCAGACGCCGGGCGTCGCCAAGGGACTGGCGGCGACGTCGCTCCTCGTGCTGTTCGCGGCTCTGGTCGCCTGCCGCCTGCTGATGATCGGCCGGTTCGGCCGCCTGCTGGTCGCGACCCGCGACGACGAAACGCGGCTGCGCTCGCTTGGCTACGAGACGCTGCGGCTGAAGCTCGGGGTCTGGTGTCTGTCGGCCGTTCTCGCCGCCATCGCGGGCCTGCTCTACGTGCCGCAGGTCGGCATCATCAATCCGCGGGTGCTGTCGCCCGAGCTCTCGCTCGAGATCGCGGTCTGGTGCGCGATCGGCGGACGCGGACGGCTCGCGGGCGCGGTGATCGGCGCCGTGCTGGTCAACGCGATCAAGTTCTCGCTCTCCGCCACTATGCCGGAGCTCTGGCCCTTCGTTCTGGCGGGCCTCGTGATCCTGGTCGCGCTGATCTTCCCGAACGGGCTGCTCGACATTGGCCGCTGGCGGCCGACGTGGATCTCCCGCCCTGACGTCCTTCAGCCGGGGGACGCCAAGCCGTGACGGTCGCTATTCTGGTCGAGGCGCTGACCGTCGAGTTCGGACGCTTCCGGGCGATCGACGACCTGTCGCTCGCGATCGACTACGGCGAGGTCCGCGCGGTGATCGGGCCAAACGGCGCCGGCAAGACCACGCTGCTCGACGTCATCTCCGGCGTGAGCCGCGCCAAGACGGGCCGGATCCTGTTCGACGAGAAGCTCGAGCTGACACGCGCCTCGGAAGCCCAGATCGCGCGCTCGGGCGTGCGCCGAAAATTCCAGAAGCCGAGCGTGTTCGAGGCGCTGACCGTCCGCGACAATGTCGAGATCGGGCTCGGCGGCGCGATCGACGCCGTCGCCCGCGAGCGCGTCGACAAGACGCTCGAAACCGTCGGCCTCGCGGCCGAGGCCGGCCGTCTCGCGGGCGAGCTCGCGCATGGCCAGAAGCAGTGGCTCGAGATCGCCATGGTGGTGGTGTCCGAGCCCAAGGTGCTGATGCTCGACGAGCCGGTCGCGGGCCTCACCGACGAGGAGACCGAACGCACCTCCGCGCTGATCCGGGCGCTCAAGAGCCCGGAACGGGCCGTCATCGTGGTCGAGCACGACATGGACTTCGTCGAGACCGTCGCGGACCGGGTCACCGTGCTGCACGAAGGCCGCACGCTGTTCGAGGGCTCGATGGCCCGCGCCCGCGCCGACGCCCGCGTCGTCGACGTCTATCTGGGCCGGTGACCGCCATGAAGCTCTCCGTCCGCGACCTCGACCAGCACTACGGCTCGGCTCAGGCGCTCCGCCGCGTCAGCTTCGAGATCGCGCCCGGCGAATGCCTCGCGGTGCTCGGCCGCAACGGCGCGGGCAAGTCGACGCTGTTGAAATGCCTCGCGGGCGTGCTGCCGGTCACGCGCGGCGCGATCGCGTTCGACGGCGTGGACATGGCGCGCGCGGCCAGCCACCGGCGCTCCCGCGCTGGCCTCGCCTACGTGCCTCAGGGCCGGGAGATCTTCGCGGAGCTGACCGTAAAGGAGAATCTCGTCGCCGCCGCCCGCCCGCACGGGGCCGCGACCGACGAGGCGTTTGAGGAGGTCTACGGCCTCTTCCCCGTGCTGCGCGAGATGGCGGGCCGGCGCGGCGGCGCGCTTTCAGGCGGCCAGCAGCAGCAGCTCGCGCTCGCCCGGGCGCTCGTGACCAAGCCACAACTGCTGGTACTCGACGAACCAACCGAAGGCGTCCAGCCCTCGATCGTCCAGCTGATCGAGACCGTGCTGACAGGCCTCAAGGGCCGGCTCTCGATCCTGCTGGTCGAGCAGTATCTCGATTTCGCGACTGCGGTCGCGGACCGCTTCGTCGTGCTTTCGCGCGGCCGGCTCGTCGATCAGGGCGAGCGCGCGGAAATGAGCCGCGAGCGGCTCTCGAAATTCATGTCCGTCTGAAGAACAGCGAGGGGAGCCCATGGCCCGCCATCATACGATCTCGTCCGCGCCCGAAAACATGGTCTGGGGCTATCTCGACTCGGCGCTGGAGCCGGTCATCAGGATCGCCTCGGGCGACACCGTCACGCTGACCTCCTTTCCGGCCGGCGGGAAAGAGTGCCTTCCGCCGGACGCGAGCCGCGTGCCGGCGGACTACATGGCGGCGCTCGACACGCTCCGCCAAGGCGGCGGCCCGCACTTCATCACCGGGCCGGTCTATGTCGAGGGCGCGAAGCCCGGCGACACGCTGCAGGTCGACATCCTCGAAGCCAAGCCCACCATGGACTGGGGCTTCGTGGCGATCCTGCCGCTGCTCGGCACGCTTCCCGACGAGTTCACCGACTACGAGACCATCCACCCCAAGATCAGCCCGGCGGGCGACGTCTGCACCATGCCGTGGGGCGTCGACATCCCGCTCGACCCGTTCTTCGGCATCATGGGCGTCGCCCCGCCCCCGGCCTGGGGCCGCGTCGGCTCGCCGGTGCCGCGCGCCTTCGGCGGCAACATGGACAACAAGGAGCTGAAGCCCGGCGTGACGCTTTACCTGCCGGTGTTCAACGAGGGCGCCCTGTTCTTCGCAGGCGACGGACACGGCGTGCAGGGCGACGGCGAGGTCTGCATCACGGCGCTCGAAATGGGCATCGAGGGCACGTTCCGCCTCACCGTCCGCAAGGACATGGCGGTCGATTTCCCCTTCGCCGAAAGCGAGACGCACCTGATGTCGATCGGCCTCGACGAGGACCTCGACGACGCCGCCAAGCAGGCGGTGCGCGAGATGGTGAGGCACGTCTGCCTCCGCTCGAACCTCACTCGCAACGAGGCCTACATGCTGTGCTCGCTCGCCGGCGACCTGCGGGTGACGCAGCTCGTGGACGGCAATAAGGGCATCCACATGATGCTGCCGAAATCGATGATCTGAGGCGCGAGGCGGCGCGCGAACGCGACGTGCGTCGCCCGCCCCGACCTTGGAATGGACGTAGCCGCGGGCGGCCGATGAAAGGGGCGGCTTTCGCGGTCCTGCCACCAGCCGCTGTCTTGGATTCAGGACGTCGAAGCCGGGCGAGACGCAAGGTCGCCCAGGAGGCCCCGGACCCCGCGATGGCGTCGCTGGCGACGATCGCCTAAAATATCGACAATCGCCGATTTATCGATATAAAGTCCTCCATGACTTGAGGAGGCGACATGCCCGACACGCTCAGCGACCACGAGGCCTCGGCCCTCGACGCCTTGTCGGCGCTCGGCCAACAGACCCGGCTCCGCATTTTCCGGCGCCTCGTCACGACGGCGCCGGAGCCCCAGCCTGCGGGCGATATCGCCGAGGCGCTTGGCTGTCTCCAGAACACGCTCTCGACCCACCTCGCGATCCTCGCGCGCGCCGGGCTGATCACCGGCGTCCGCGACGGGCGCTCGATCCTCTATGCCGCCAACTTCGACGGCATGCGCGGCCTCGTGAACTACCTGCTCGAGGATTGCTGCGCCGGGCGTCCCGAGGTCTGCGCGCCGGTGTTCGAGGCCCTTTCCGACCGTTGCGATTGCGAAAACACCGACCTCATGGAGACCGCCAATGTCCGATGAGTCCGCTCGTCCCTTCAACGTCCTGTTCCTGTGCACGGGGAACTCCGCGCGCTCGATCATCGCCGAGTGCGTGATGAACCGGGAGGGCCAGGGACGTTTCAGGGCCTACTCGGCCGGGAGCCACCCGCGCGGCGAGGTGAATCCGTTCGCGCTCGACCTGCTGAAGCGCACCAACTTCGATGTCTCCGGGCTGCGGTCGAAGTCCTGGAACGAGTTCGCACAAGACGGCGCGCCGGAACTCGATTTCGTGTTCACGGTCTGCGACGACGCCGCCGGCGAGGAATGCCCTTATTGGCCGGGGCAGCCGATGTCGGCGCACTGGGGCATGCCGGACCCCGCCGCCTACCAAGGCTCGAACACGGATAAGGCGCTCGCCTTCGCCGACACGATGCGCGGCCTGACGAACCGCATCTCGGTCTTCGTCAACCTGCCGCTCAAGACCATCGACAAGCTCTCGCTGCAGCGCCGCCTCGACGAGATCGGCAAGACGCACCCCTCGGCCGCCTGATCTCATCCGAAAGCCCGTCATGTCCTTGTTCGAGCGCTACCTGACCGTCTGGGTCTTCCTCTGCATCATCGTCGGCGTCGCCCTCGGCTACGTCGCGCCCGGCCTGTTCCAGGCGATTGGCTCGCTCGAGGTCGCGAACGTGAACCTGCCGGTCGCCCTGCTGATCTGGCTGATGATCATCCCCATGCTGGTCAAGGTCGACTTCGCGGCGCTGCGCGAAGTCGGCTCGCATTGGCGGGGGATCTCCGTGACCCTGTTCATCAACTGGGCGGTCAAGCCGTTCTCGATGGCGCTGCTCGGCTGGCTGTTCATAGGCTGGCTGTTCCGACCCTACCTGCCTGCGGACCAGATCGACAGCTACATCGCCGGCTTGATCCTGCTCGCCGCGGCGCCCTGCACCGCCATGGTGTTCGTGTGGTCGAACCTGACCAAGGGCGACCCGCTGTTCACGCTGAGCCAGGTCGCCGTCAACGACGCGATCATGATCGTCGCCTTCGCGCCGATCGTCTCGCTGCTGCTCGGGCTGTCGTCGATCACCGTGCCTTGGGACACGTTGCTGCTGTCGGTCGGCCTCTACATCGTCGTGCCGGTGATCGCGGCGCAGGCGCTGCGGCGGCAGGTTCTGACCTCCGGCGGACAGGCCGCGCTCGATCGTCTGCTCGCGCGCATCCAGCCGCTCTCGCTCGTCGCCCTGCTCGCGACGCTGGTGCTGCTGTTCGCCTTCCAGGGCGAGCAGATCATCGCCCAGCCGCTCGTCATCGCGCTGCTCGCGGTCCCGATCCTAATCCAGGTCTACTTCAACTCCGGGCTCGCCTACCTGCTGAACCGCGCGACCGGCGAGGCGCACTGCGTCGCCGGGCCGTCCGGGCTGATCGGGGCGTCGAACTTCTTCGAACTCGCGGTGGCGGCCGCCATCAGCCTGTTCGGGTTCAAGTCCGGCGCGGCCCTCGCCACCGTCGTCGGCGTGCTGATCGAGGTTCCCGTGATGCTCTCGGT
Source organism: Methylopila turkensis (assembly GCF_027922325.1). GTDB lineage: Bacteria > Pseudomonadota > Alphaproteobacteria > Rhizobiales > Methylopilaceae > Methylopila > Methylopila turkensis. The sequence goes on along the minus strand of NZ_BSFL01000002.1, from coordinate 137,243 downwards.
CGTCTGGATCGTGAACCGCTCGAAGCCCTGGTACGAGGCCCGCGGCGTGCGCGCGGCCGCCCCCGAAACCCGCTCCTGAGGAGGCCGCGATGACCGAGGCCGTCACCATCTGGCACAACCCCGCCTGCGGCACGTCCCGCAACACGCTGGCGATGATCCGGGCGGCCGGCATCGAGCCGACCGTCGTCGAATATCTGACGGCGCCGCCGTCGCGTGACGATCTCACGAAGGCCATCGCCGCCGCAGGCCTCACCCCGCGCGAGGCCGCCCGGGAGAAGGGAACGCCGTTCGCGGAGCTTGGCTTAGGCGATCTGTCCGTCACCGACGACGCAATCCTCGACGCCATGCTGGCCCACCCGATCCTCATCAACCGCCCGTTCGTGTTCGCCTCGCGCGGCGTGCGGCTCTGCCGCCCCTCGGAGCTGGTCCTACAGATCTTGCCGGCGCCCTTGGCCGACGACTTCACGAAGGAGGACGGCGAGGTCGTGAAGGCGGGACCCGCCTCGTGAGCGATGTTCCGAACCTCGACGAGGGCTCGTTCCGCCCGACGGATCTCTCCCGGCTCCACGGCCCACGGAAAACCCATCCGCCGCGGGTGCTGCTGCTCTACGGCTCGCTCCGGCCCGTCTCCTACAGCCGCCTGCTCACCCTGGAGGCCGAGCGCCTGCTGAAGCGCTTCGGCTGCGAGACGCGCGTCTATGACCCCGCGGGCCTGCCGCTGCCGGACGACGGCCCGGTCGACCATCCGAAGGTCCAGGAGTTGCGCGAGCTGTCGCTGTGGTCCGAGGCGCAGGTCTGGACGAGCCCGGAGCGCCACGGCGCCATGACGGGCGTGATGAAGTCGATGATCGACTGGATCCCGCTCGCGGTCGGATCGGTGCGCCCCACGCAGGGGCGCACGCTCGCGGTGATGCAGGTCTCCGGCGGCTCGCAGTCGTTCAACGCCGTGAACCAGATGCGCGTGCTCGGGCGCTGGATGCGCATGCTGACGATCCCGAACCAGTCGTCGGTCGCGAAGGCCTTCCAGGAGTTCGGCGAGGACGGCCGGATGAAGCCGTCCGCCTATTACGACCGGGTGGTCGACGTGATGGAGGAGCTGGTGAAGTTCACGCTCCTCACCCGCGACGTGTCCGACCACCTGACCGACCGCTACAGCGAGCGCAAGGAGAGCGCCGCGGCGCTCGAGGCGCGAGTGAACCTCAAGCAGGCCGTCTGAGGCGTGGAGACGGCCTCGGCGCCGCCCGGCGGCCGGATCGCGGTCTCACTGCTTGGGATCGCGCAGATTGTCTCTTGGGGCTCGAGCTTCTACCTGCTCGCGGTTCTGGCGACGCCGATCTCGGCCGACACTGGCTGGCCGCTCGCTTGGGTGGTCGGAGGCGGGTCGGTCGGGCTGCTCTGCTCCGGGCTCGCGGCGCCCTTCGTCGGCCGCATGATCGACGGCTTCGGCGGGCGGCCGACCATGGCCGCCGGCTCACTGCTGATGGGCGCGGGCCTTGCGACGATCGGCTCGTCGACGAGCCTCGCGGGTTATCTGCTCGGCTGGGCCGTGCTCGGCCTCGGCATGGGCGCCGGGCTCTACGACGCGGCGTTTTCGACGCTCGGACGGATCTACGGCGCGTCGGCGCGGCGCGCGATCACCAACCTTACGCTGTTCGGCGGCTTCGCCAGCACGGTCTGCTGGCCGCTGTCGGCGCTCGCCGTCGAGCATGTCGGCTGGCGCGGCGCCTGCTTCGCCTACGCCGCCGTCCAGGTGCTCGCCATGGCTCCGGCGCTGTTCCTTCTGTTGCCGCGCGAGGCGCGAAAAGCCCCGGCCGCACCCAACCGTGCCGGCGCCGGCGTGACGACCTCCCGCGAGCGACGGACCTTTCTGCTTCTGGCCGCGATCCTGATGGCGAACGGCGCGGTCCAGACGACGGTGTCGGTGCACCTGCTGACGATCCTGCAGGCCCAGGGCATGCAGCTCGCCGCGGCGGTCGCGGTCGGCGCGCTCATCGGTCCGTCGCAGATCGGCGCCCGCGTGGTCGAGATGCTGGTCGGAGACCGCCTCCACCCGACCGCAACGCTTGCCTGCGCGGGCGCGCTGGTCGCAGTCGGCATGATCCTGTTCGCGATCGGCGCCGGACCCGCCGCCGTCGCGGTCGTGCTCTACGCCGCGGGCAACGGCGTGTGGTCGATCGCCCGCGGCACGGTTCCGCTCGCGCTGTTCGGCGCCGAGCGCTACCCGGTCGTGATGGGGCGACTCGCTGCGCCGAACCTGGTCGTGCAGGCAGCCGCGCCGTTCGCCGCCGGGCTGGTGATCGCACGAGCCGGACCGGAGACGACGCTCGAGGCGCTGGCGGCGGTCGCGGCTGCGAACGTCATCGCGGCCACGGTCCTCGTCCTTAGGCGCTAGCTTGATTGATGGCGGCCCCACCGGCCCAATCCAGCTTGCCCGTCGTCGTGCCCAAGGGAGGAAAACAGGAGGCGCAGCCGCTCCACGGAAAAGCAGGGCGTCGAAATCCTCAGCCCGCCGCTGCGCGGTGACGCCGTTAAACCGTCGACCAGGCTCCGCCGCCGTCCAGATCATTTCCAGATCAACGTTTTAGCCTCTTCCACGGCTTTCATGCAGAGCGCTTCGTCGCCCCGCTGGTCATGAGCCTGCGCCTCGAGGACCTTGGCGGACGCGCTCTTCGTTCCGCCGCCCTCGTTTCCGCTCGGGGACGCGGCTGGGTTATCGGCTTTCGCCTGATTGCCCGGCTTGTCTCTTGCGTCAGCGGCGCTCGCCTGTTGCTGCAGCGCTTTTATCTCGTCGGAGCATTTCGCGAACGCGGCGAAAGGGGTCATCAAACCGACGGCCAGAACGGCAATGACGTAGCGTCTCATCTCCGGGTCTCCTTCCCATGAAAGCGCCGGTTGTGCGGCTTGCCGGGAAAACGCGTCGGCGGAGCAAACTGTTCAATGTGCGACCTCCGCTCGCGGACGAAGGGTCGAGCCGCGACCAGCGAACGGAGGCGGGCGATGTTGGACCGCGTGGGCGATCTGCCGTCGATGCCGAGCATCTTCCATAGGCTATGAGGCGCCAATCGTCCGCAACGGCGTGTAGGGCCGAAAACTCGTCGCGGCTCGATGGAGAATGCCGTCCAGCCGGAAGGCGCCGCTCGACGCGGCGGCGAAGGACGGCAAGGCGGCGGCCGGGCGGACTTAAAATTCGGCGGAAGAGAACCTGATCCGGACGAAAAGCGGGATACTTTTCGGGATGCACGGACGTCGCCTGACGTTCGAAAAGTCCTCAGATTTCAGTCGTCTTGGGGCTGTGGAAAAGGCAGGTGGCGGAGACGGAGGGATTCGAACCCTCGAGACCCGTTTCCAGGTCTGCTCATTTAGCAAACGAGTGCCTTCAGCCTCTCGGCCACGTCTCCGGCGCAGCGAGGGGTACGCGAAGCGCGGGCCGGGGTCAACGGCCGCGAGCGGCGTCGGAAAGGCCTCGCAGGGCGGGGGGCGATCATGGCGCCTGAGGGCGTCCGCGCCGGCGCGCCACGGCGGCCGCGAGCGGCGTTCGTTCGAGCGTTGGTCAAGCGCCTTGGGCGCGCGCCGACAAGGCCGACGCCTCGTTCGATCGCGATCCAGCCCGAGGCGAAGCGCGGGGCGGTCGCGTCAGGCCTGGCCGAGCCAACGGCGGGCGGCGCGCTGCGCCTCCGCGATCTCGTCCGCGGCCATCTCCAGCGCCAGCTCCTTGCGCAGGCGGGCGGCCTCCGCGACGCCCTCGCGGGCGGCGAGGTTGAACCACTTGTGCGCCGCCACCCGGTCGACGGGGACCGAGCGGCCGACCGCGTACATCAGGCCGAGCTGGAACAGCACCGTGCCGGTCGCCGCCGCGCCCATCGCGCCGCAATCGATCGAAGACATCTCGTAACGCGCCATCGGACCTGATCCTTCGTCATGGCCGTCCGCCCGGTTCCTGCGCCGTCGGCGGCCGAATACTTGGTGGGGGAGCGCTTCCCCGGCTCGAAGATCAGTCTGAGCGCAGACATATACGATGCGATTAAAAGTCGACGTAAATCCAAGTTAAATGAAGTTCAAACGAGACGTAAATTCGAGCTTTCTTCACCATCGAAACCTTTGGCCTTCTTGGGGACGGACGCGCGGGCGCACGGGACCTGGAACCGGGCGGTTCACTCGCCGGCAACCATGCCACGCGAAGGCGCTTGCGCCGGGCTCGCGGGACGCTCCCGGGGGCGAGACCCGCCGCCGCGCGCCGATCTGCTGTAATCTCGGCGCCCGATGAGCTCCGATTCGCCCAAGCCGCCCGCCGCGCCCGGCCGCGGACCCGACGCCGAACGCCGCGAGGCCGAGCGGCGCGAGCGCGCGGCCGCGGCGCTGCGCGAGAACCTCAAGAAGCGCAAGGCGCAGGCGCGCGGCCGCAAGGAGGCCGCGGCGCCGCGAGACGAGGGCGGCGGGGAGGGCGGCTGACGACGCCGGCCCCGCCGTTTGTGCGGGCGCGGCGCTTGCGCTAGACCCACGCTTTCGCGCGGCCGTCCCTCGTTTCCTCCGTCCGCGTCCAGACTGTCGAGGAGGTCCGATGGACCGCATCCGCATCACGGGCGGTCCGCCGCTCGTCGGCCGCATACCGATCTCGGGCGCGAAGAACGCGGCGCTGCCGCTGATGATCGCGAGCCTGCTCACCGACGAGACCCTGATCCTCGACAACGTCCCGCGCCTCGCCGACGTCGCGCTGCTGAAGCGCATCCTCGGCAACCACGGCGTCGAGGTGACGGTGGAGGGCAAGCGCGCCGGCCAGGACGAGTTCCTTGGCGAGACCGTGCGCCTGACCGCGCGCGAGATCGTCGACACCACCGCTCCCTATGATCTCGTGTCCAAGATGCGGGCGAGCTTCTGGGTCATCGGCCCGCTGCTCGCGCGCATGGGCGAGGCCACGGTGTCGCTGCCGGGCGGCTGCGCCATCGGCACGCGGCCGGTCGATTTCTTCCTCACCGGCCTCAAGGCGCTCGGGGTCGAGCTCGAGATCGACCGCGGCTACGTCATCGCGAAGGCCCCCGGCGGGCTCAGGGGCGGGCGGGTCACGTTCCCGAAGGTCTCGGTCGGCGCCACCCACACCATCCTGATGGCGGCGGCGCTCGCGCGCGGCGAGACCGTGATCGAGAACGCCGCCCGCGAGCCCGAGATCGTCGATCTCGCCGACTGCCTCATCAAGATGGGGGCGAAGATCGAGGGCGCGGGAACCTCCACCATCGTGGTCGCGGGCGTCGAGCGCCTGCACGGCGCCAGGCACAGCGTGCTGCCGGACCGGATCGAGACCGGCACCTACGCCATCGCCGTCGCCATGGCCGGCGGCGACGTGGTGCTTGAGGGGGCGCGGCGCGACCTGCTCGACGCCGCCTTCGACGTGCTGGTCGAGGCCGGCGCCGAGATCACTCAGCTCAACGACGGCGTGCGCGTCGCCCGAAACGGCCACGGGATCGGCCCGGTCAATGTGACGACCGCGCCCTATCCCGGCTTCCCGACCGACCTGCAGGCCCAGCTCATGGCGCTGACCGCGCGCGCCAAGGGCTCGTCGACCATCACCGAGACGATCTTCGAGAACCGCTTCATGCACGTGCAGGAGCTCGCCCGCCTCGGCGCCCGCATCCAGCTCGACGGCGACACGGCCACGATCGAGGGCGTCGACGCGCTCAAGGGCGCGCCGGTGATGGCGACGGACCTGCGCGCCTCGGTCTCGCTGGTGATCGCGGGTCTGGTCGCGGAAGGCGAGACGATGGTCAACCGCGTCTACCACCTCGACCGCGGGTTCGAGCGGCTGGAGGCCAAGCTCTCCCGCTGCGGCGCCTCGATCGAGCGCGTTTCGGGCTGACGGCGGCGAACCGGGCCACGCGCGGCCGGTTGCCGTCGCGGCCGCCGGCCGCTACCTGTGCGCATCAGCCCGCCGAGACGCCGCAAGAGCCATGACCGATCCCGCCGACGACGCTCCGCTCAAGCTCCTCGCCCTCGACGACGAGGATCTCGCCGTGCTGTCGGCGCATCTGCAGGACTTCGTGCTCAAGGTCGGCGACATCGTCTATCTGCCGCGCGAGCGGCGGCTCGCCTTCGTCGGCAACCGCATCGACCGGCGCGCGCCCGGCGAGGTGCGCCGCCGGCGGACCGCCGCGCATTTCGACCGCGTCACCGCGGTGCGCGCGCGCGGCGTCGACCGTTCGCGGCCCGACGCGGTGCTGAACCTGCTCGCGATCGGCTTCACGGCTTCGGACGAGCCTTCGGGCGTGATCGAGTTCGTTTTCTCGGGCGGCGCCAGCCTCCAGCTCGACGTCGAATGCGTCGAAGGCCAGGCCGCCGATCTCGGTCCGGTCTGGGCGGCCTCGGCTGAGCCCGCCCACGACAGCGAGGCCTGACGCCATGGCGATCCGACTTTCCACGCGCGACGCCGACTTCGCCGAACGCTTCGACGCGCTGTTGGCGGCCAAGCGCGAGGTGGCGGAAGACGTCGACGCCGCCGTCGCCGCCATTCTCGAGGACGTCCGCGTCCGCGGCGACGCCGCGCTGGTGGATCATTCCCGGCGCTTCGACCGGATCGACCTCGAAACGACCGGCATCCGCGTCACGGCGGAGGAGATCGACGCCGCCGAAGGCGACTGCGATCCCGAGACGCTGCAGGCGCTCGCCTTCGCGCGCGACCGCATCGAGGCGCATCACCGTCGCCAGATGCCGGCGAACGAGACCTATCACGACCCGATCGGCGTGCAGCTCGGGCATCGCTGGACCGCGGTCGACAGCGTCGGCCTTTATGTTCCCGGCGGCACCGCGGCCTATCCGTCCTCGGTGCTGATGAACGCCGCCCCGGCCAAGGTGGCGGGCGTCGGACGCGTCGCCATGGTGGTGCCGTCGCCGGACGGGAAGCTGTCGCCGCTGGTGCTCGCCGCGGCGAAGCTCGCGGGCGTCGACGAGGTTTTCCGCATCGGCGGCGCGCAGGCGATCGGCGCGCTCGCCTACGGCACCGCCACGGTCCGCCCGGTCGCGAAGATCGTCGGCCCCGGCAACGCCTTCGTCGCCGCCGCCAAGCGGCGGGTGTTCGGGACCGTCGGCATCGACATGATCGCGGGGCCGTCCGAGGTTTTGGTGATCGCCGACCACACCGGCAATCCCGACTGGATCGCGGCCGACCTGCTGGCCCAGGCCGAGCATGACGTCGCGGCGCAGTCGCTGCTGATCACCAGCGACCCGAGCCTCGCCGACGCGGTCGAGGCCGCGGTCGAGCGCCAGCTCGCCCTTTTGCCCCGGCGCGAGATCGCGAGCGCGAGCTGGCGCGACTTCGGCGCGATCATCGTCGTCGACGACATCGCGGACGCTCCCGCGCTTGCCGACCGCATCGCGGCCGAGCATCTCGAGATCATCGCCGAGGACGCCGACGGCCTCAGCGAGCAGGTGCGCCACGCCGGCGCGATCTTCCTCGGGCCGCACACCCCCGAGGCGATCGGCGACTATGTCGGCGGGTCCAACCACGTGCTGCCGACCGCGCGCACCGCGCGCTTCGCCTCCGGTCTCGGGGTGCTTGATTTCCTGAAGCGGACGTCGATCCTGCGCTGCGGCCCGGAACAGCTCCGGGCGCTGGGCGCGGCGGCCATGCGGCTCGGCGAGGCCGAAGGCCTGCACGGCCACGCGCGCTCGGTCGCGATCCGTATGAACTAGGACCGAAAGCGGCGATGACCGACCCGGCCCCCGACGCCAACCGCAAGCTCGTTTCGGTGACGCTCGACGAGGCGTCGATCGGCCGGGCGGCGCCGGAGATCGAGCACGAGCGGCAGGTCGCGATCTACGATCTCGTCACCGACAACGTGTTCGCGCCGGCAGGGGCCGACAACGGGCCTTTCACGTTGCGGATCGGCCTGATCGACCGCAAGCTCGCGCTCAACGTGGGAACGGCGGGCGGCGACGACGTGGTGACGCATTTTCTCTCGCTGACGCCGTTCCTCAAAATCCTCAAGGATTACTTCCTGGTCTGCGAGAGCTACTACGCCGCGATCCGCACCTCGAGCCCGAGCCAGATCGAGGCGATCGACATGGGACGGCGCGGGCTGCACGACGAGGGCGCGCAGGTGCTGGTCGAGCGGCTCGCCGGCAAGATCGAGACCGACCACAACACCGCCCGGCGCCTGTTCACGCTGATCGCCGCCCTCAGCTGGAAGGGTTGACGTTTCGTGGCCGACGGAGGGCCTGAAGCGGGGCGCCCCCAGTCGGTGCTCTTCATGTGCGGGCAGAACGTCATCCGCTCGGTGATGGCGGAGGTGTTGGCCAAGCATTACTTCGGCCGCTCGCTCTACGTCGCCTCCGCCGGCGTCCGCCCGGGCGACAACGACCCCTTCGTCGAGGCGGCGCTCGACGAGCTCGGCCTGACGATCGGCAAGCACCGGCCGCATTCGCTCGAAGACCTCGAAGACCTGAACTTCGATCTGATCGTGACGCTCGCGCCGGAGGCGCACCACGCCGCGCTCGACCTCACCGCGCGCTACCCCGTCGAGGTCGAATACTGGCCCACCATGGATCCGACGCTCGCCGCCGGCGGATCGCGCGAGCAGACCCTGAACGCCTATCGCGCGCTGCGCGACACGCTGGTCGACCGCGTCCGCGACCGTTTCCGCTACGCCGCCAAGGCGCGGGTGTGAGGCGGGGCCCGCTTCACGGGCTTGCGTCTGCCGAGTTGTGGAACCATCTGGATTCCGGTATCACCCCGTCTCCCTATCGTATTCACTGCGACCGACCACCGCATCGTGCGGCGCTTCGGCCGTACGCACCGCCGAGAGCACATGTCGAAAGAAGAGCTGCTCGAATTCCCCGGAACCGTGATCGAGCTCCTGCCGAACGCGACCTTCCGGGTGAAGCTCGAGAACGATCACGAGATCATCGCCCACACCGCCGGCCGCATGCGCAAGAACCGCATCCGCGTGCTGGCGGGCGACAAGATCCTGGTCGAGATGACCCCTTACGACCTGACCAAGGGTCGCATCACGTACCGCTTCAAGTGAGCGGAGCGGGCCGGGACGTTCCGACGCCGGCCCCCGCCCCGTTGAACCCGCAAGCCCGGTGACGGATCGCGTGAAACTCGTCCTCGCCTCCGCGAGCCCGCGCCGCCTCGCGCTCCTCGAGCAGATCGGCGTCGAGCCGGCGGCTCTGCTGCCGACCACGGTCGACGAGACGCCGGAGCGCAACGAGCGCCCGCGGACGCTGGCCTTGCGGCTCGCCGAGGCCAAGACCCGCGCCGGCGCCGTCATGGCCGCGCAGGACCCGGAACTCGCCAACGCGCTGGTGCTGGGCGCCGACACGGTCGTCGCCGTCGGGCGCCGCATCCTGCCGAAGGCGGAGACGGAGGAGGAGGCGGCGGACTGCCTGCGCCTGCTGTCGGGCCGAGCCCACCGTGTCCAGACCGCGATCTGCCTGACGACGCGCAAGGGCGGCCTGCGCAGCCGCCTGGTCGAGACGCGGGTCCGCTTCCGTCGTCTGTCGGAGAGGGAGATCGAGGCCTACCTCGCCTCCGGCGAATGGCGCGGCAAGGCGGGCGGCTACGCGATCCAGGGGCTCGCCGGAGCGTTCGTGGCCAAGCTGACCGGCTCCTACGGCGCGGTCGTCGGTCTGCCGCTGTGCGAGACCGCGAACCTGCTCGCGGGCGAGGGCTATCCGCTGCACCGCGGATGGACGGGGCGGGCATGACCGCGGCCCCCGAAGCGCCGCGGCGGCCGGCGGCGCGGCCGTGCCCGATCTGCAGCAAGATGTCGCTCGCCGAGTTCCACCCGTTCTGCTCGAAGCGCTGCGCCGACATCGACCTGTCGCGCTGGCTGAAGGGCGTCTACGCCGTGCCGGCGGTCGAAACCGACGACGACGCGCTTCCGCCTGCGGACGACGCCGAAGGCCGCTGATGCGCCCGGACGTTGCGTTCCAGCGGCGGTCGTCTAGTTAGGCCGCCGCGGAGCCTCGTCCGCGCATGCCCGCTGGCGGTCCCCCGTGCCTCACGACGTCGTATCCCTCGCCGCCATCGCCGTGTTCGTCGCGACCTACGCGGTCGTCGCCTTCGGGGCCGCGCCGCCGCTCAGGATCGACCGGGCGGGCGCCGCGCTCGTCGGCGGCGCGCTGATGTTCGGCCTCGGCGCGCTCAGCCATGACGAGGTGTTCGCGGCGATCGACTACGACACGATCATCCTGCTCCTCGGCATGATGATCGTCGCCGCCAATCTCCAGCTTTCGGGCTTCTTCGAGCTCGCGATCCGCGCCGTGGTCGCCCGCGTGCGGCGGCCGCTGACGCTGCTCGCCGCGGTGGTCGCGGCTTCGGGCGTGCTGTCGGCCTTCCTCGTCAACGACACCATCTGCGTGGTGCTGACGCCGCTCGTCGTGACGCTGGCGCTCAGGCTCGGCCGGGACCCGGTCCCTTACGCGATCGCGATCGCCGTCTCCTCGAACATCGGCAGCGTGGCGACCATCACGGGCAATCCGCAGAACATGATCATCGGGTCGCTGTCGGGCGCGCGTTATCTCGACTTCGCGGCCGCGCTTGCGCCGGTGGCCGCAGTCGGGCTCGCGCTCGCCTTCGCGGCGGTCGCGCTGTCGTTCCGTCGCGAGTTCTTCGCCGGCGTCCGGTTCCCCGCGCCGGCGGGCGACGCGGCGCCGGCGCGCGTCAACCGGCCGTTGGCCGCGAAGACGGCGCTCGTCACCGTCGCGATGATCGCGGCCTTCTTCGCAGGCGCGCCGGTCGCGACCGCGGCGATTCTCGCCGGCGCAGCCCTGCTGCTGACGCGCCGGGTGAAGCCCGCGCGCGTCTGGGCCGAGATCGACTGGCCTCTGCTCGTGATGTTCGCCGGACTGTTCGTCGTCACCGCCGGGCTGAAGAAGGTGGCGGTCACGCCCGAGCTCGTCGCCTGGGTCGCGGGCCTCGGCCTCGACCATGTGGCGACCCTCAGCCTCGTCACCGCCGCGCTCTCGAACGTCGTCAGCAACGTGCCGGCCGTGCTGGTGCTGGAGCCGTTCGTCGCGCCGCTCGCCGACCCCCAGCGGGCCTGGCTCGTCGTCGCCATGGCCTCGACGCTCGCCGGCAACTTCACGCTGGTGGGCTCGGTCGCGAATCTCATCGTCGCCGAGCGCGCGCGCAAGCTCGGGGTGGAGCTGTCGTTCTGGACTTATCTCCGGGTCGGCGCGCCGCTGACCGTCGCGACCGTCGCGGTCGGAATCCTGCTGCTGTGAAGACCGCGCGCGGGACGTCTGGACAGCCCGCGGGCGACCCCCTATAAGGCGGCTCGCTCGCACGCCGAACCGGCGCGCCAGCCCCGCCCGGGTAGCTCAGTTGGTAGAGCAGCGGACTGAAAATCCGCGTGTCGGTGGTTCGAATCCGCCCCCGGGCACCATTCCCGCACACTCCGATCCGAGACCAAACGCGGACCGCCGACGGCGGGCCGCATCTTGTGTTTGCGGCGCGGTTTCAGGCCCTGTCAGCTCAGCTTGCCCGCCGGTCTGCCGACGGCCTGCGAGACGTTCAGATTGTCGGCGAGGTCGCGCAGAGCGAGGATGAGATCCTCGAGCTGTTTCGGCGTCGCGACGAGCTGAACCGCGTCGCTTCGCTGCATCGTCGGGTCGAGCGCGAACTCCAGCCGGATCATGCCGGCCATGCCGTCGACCATGGCGGCGGTCTCGTAGCCGACGATGGGGTTGATCGCCAATCCGCCGCCGGGGTGCTTCTTCCAGTCGTTCAGGGCCAAGCTCTCGTCCTTCGTTCCAGGCGTGGGCGCTACCGATCGCAGCGTTCGACCACGTGCTTGTACATGCGGTCGCTTACGATGACGCGCAGCTTTTCGCCATCTGGCTGCACCGCGATCGTGTAGGTCGCGGGCTTGCCGCCCTTTCTCGCGAAGCAGGTGATCTCGCTCCGGACCTGTTTGCGCTTCTTCCCCCAGCCGTTGATCGTGCATTCCTGGTCGCGGAACTTCACGGCGCCCTGGAAGAACACGATGGTCGCCAGCTTGTTGTCGATCTCCTGGGCCGGGGAAGGCGCGCAGGTGGGCGACCAGGTGCCCTGTACCGGGTCCTCCGCCCGCGCTTGGCCCGCGACGAGGGCGAGCGCGACGGCCCCAAGCGCGCAGAGCGTGAATTTCGCCATGGGTCCTGTCCGATGCCGTTCCGAAGCGTCGCCCCCGCGGGCTCAGGGTCGCACCGCAGGTCGCGGCTGTCGAGCGGCGGGCGGCGAGGCGGCCGGCCTGCGGACGTCGCCTATATTTCTACAAAAACGATTGTTTAAAGGCCGAATTTCCTCCCTATTGTGAGCCCGTTTCCCGCCGATCTGGCGTAGGGTGGCGTCGCCGCGCGTCCGGCTGGTCCGGCGGGCGGTTTCGCCATGGGATTTCGGATCTGGACGAGGACATTCGCGTGAGCAGACTTCCGCTTCGCACCATCGAGGACGCGCCTGAGGCGGCGAAGCCCTTGCTTGAGAAGGCCGAGAAGGCCAACGGCTTCCTGCCGAACCTGCTGCGCGTTCTGGCCAACGCGCCGACCGCGCTCGAGGCCTATCTCACGGTCGGGGGCATCAACGGCCGGGCGTCGCTCAGCCTCGCCGAGCGGGAGGTCGTGCAGATCACCGCGGCGGCGACCCACGGCTGCGGCTTCTGCGTCGCTGGCCACACCAAGGTCGCGCTCGCCAAGGCCGGGATCGAGGAGCCCAAGGTCGAGGCGCTGCGCGCGCTTGACGGCACGGGCGATCCCAAACTGGACGCCGTCCAGGCCTTCACCAACGCGGTCATCGCGACCCGCGGCAAGGTGGCGGACGCCGACCTCGCGGCGTTCAAGGACGCGGGCTACGATGACCAGGCCGCGCTTGAGGTCGTGCTCGGCGTCAGCCTCGCGACGCTGTGCAACTTCGCCAACAATCTCGGCCAGCCGCCGCTCAACCCGCAGCTCGAAGCCTTCCGCTGGGACGGCGCGAAAGCGCGCGCCGCCGAGTGAGCGACAGCCATGACGCTTGATCGCGATCTCTCCGGCTGGCTCGACGGCGCGGCGCCGGCGCTCGACGCCGGGGCCGCCGAGCCCGCGGAGCTGCTGCGCCGGCTCAGCCGATCCGGGCTGTTCCGGATCGGCGCGGCGCGAGACGCCGGCGGCGCCGGGGGCGCGCTCTCCAGCGCCGTCGAGGCGCTCGCGCAGGTGTCGGAGCTGTCACTCGCCGCGGGCTTCGTGACCTGGGGCCATCGGACCTACATCGAGTATCTGCTGCAGAGCCCGAACGGCGCTCTCCGCGAGCGGCTGCTCGACGGCCTGTTCGTCGGAGAGGTCGCGGGCGCGACCGGGCTGTCGAACGCGATGAAGTTCCTCGCCGGGCTCGAAGAGCTTCAGATCGTCGCCGAACCGGAGGGCGACGGCTTCCGTCTCAGCGGAAAGCTGCCGTGGGTCACCAACCTGCAGCAGGGCAGCTATGTGGTCGCAGCCGCCGTCGAGCGACGGGACGGAAAGCCGTTCGTCGCCTCGATCGCGCATGATCTCGCCGGCGTCGAGCGCTCTCCCGATCTCGACCTGATGGGCATGCGCGCGACCGCGACGGCGGCGATCCGGCTGTCCGACGTGTCCATCGCGCGGGACGACGTCATCGCGCCGGACGCGCAGGCGTGGCTGCCGGCGGTGCGGCCGGCCTTCCTGGGGCTGCAGTGCGGCATGTCGATCGGCCTCGCCCGCCGGACGCTCGCCGAGGCGCGCGCCGCCGCGGGCGCCGGCCGCCACGTGCTGCAGCCGGAGATCGACGCCGTCGGCGAACGGCTGGCCGCGGCGACCCGCGCGCTTTACGACGGCCTCGACGACGGTTCGTTCAAGGGGCGGCCGGCCGAGCTGTTCCGGCTGCGCATCGCGCTCTGCGACGCCGCCACCGCCGCGGCCCTGCTGGAGCTGCAGGCCAACGGCGGCAAATGTTACCTGACCGAGCCCGGCGCGGGCTTCGCGCGGCGCTGGCGGGAGGCGGCCTTCCTGCCGGTGATCACGCCGAGCCTCGTGCAGCTCAAGGCGGCGCTCGCGGCGCAGCGCGACGCGGGCCGCGCGGCGTGAGCGGGGCGGGGGCCGCGCTCGAGGCCCGCGGGGTCTCGATCCGCTATCCCGGCGCGCCGGCCCCGGTGCTCGCTGATCTGGAGCTCGCGGTCGCGCCGGGCGAGATCGTCGCGGTGCTCGGCCAGAGCGGCGTCGGCAAGTCGAGCCTGCTGCGGGTGCTGGGCGGCCTGCAGAAGCCGAGTTCGGGACGCGTGCTCGCGGGCGGCGCGGATCTCGCCGCTCCGCATCCGCGCGTCGCGGTCGCGTTTCAGGACCCGGCGCTGCTGCCGTGGCTGACGCTTGAGGGCAATGTCGCCTTCGGGCTTGATTTCCGCCGGCAGCCGAAGCGCTCCGCCGCCGAGCGGCGGGCGCTGGTGGACGCTGCGATCGCCGAGGTCGGGCTGGAGGCGGCGCGCCGGCTCCATCTCGCAGCGCTGTCCGGCGGCATGGCGCAGCGCGCGGCGCTCGCGCGCTGCCTCGCCCGCGAGCCGGACGTGCTGCTGCTCGACGAGCCCTTCGGCGCGCTCGACGAGGTCACCCGCGCGGCGATGCAGGCGCTGCTGCTCAAGGTGGTCGCGCGCCGGCGCGCCGCGGCGCTGCTGATCACCCACGACGTCGACGAGGCGCTCAACGTCGCCGACCGCGTGGTGCTGCTCGGGGGCGCTCCTGCGCGCGTCGTCGGGGTCTGGCGGGTCGATCTGCCCCATCCCCGCGACGGGGCGATCGCCGAGACCGGAGCGCTTCGCATCGAAATCCTCACCGCCCTGCGTTCGGCCGTGCGCCGACACTGACGGATCAGTCCCATGCCCACCGACGATTTCATCTTCTCCCGCCGCGACGCCGTCCGGCTGGCCGCATTGTTCACGGCTGCGGGCGCCGCCCCGCTGCTGCGCGCGGCCGCGGCGCGCGCGCAAAGCCCCGACGAGCCCGTGAGGATCGGATACCTTCCGATCACCGACGCGACCCCGCTGCTGGTCGCGCACGGCAAGGGCTTCTTCGACAAGGAAGGCCTCAAGGCCGAGAAGCCGGTGCTGTTCCGGAGCTGGTCGCAGATCGTCGAGGCCTTCATCTCCGGCCAGGTCAACGTCGTGCATCTGCTGTCGCCGATCACGGTCTGGGCGCGCTTCGGCTCGAAGGCCCCCGCCAAGGTGGTGGCTTGGAACCACACCGGCGGCTCCGGGCTGACCGTCGGCCACGACATCACCGACGTCCGCCAACTCGGCGGCAAGACCGTCGCCGTGCCGTTCTGGTATTCGATCCACAACGTCGTGCTGCAGGCGCTCTTGAAGGAGAACGGCCTGACGCCCGTCACCAAGAAGGGCGGGGAGCTCAAGCCCGACGAGGTTCAGCTCGTCATCATGGCGCCGTCGGACATGGTCCCGGCGCTCGCGGCCAAGCAGATCGCGGGCTACATCGTGGCGGAGCCGTTCAACGCCGCGGCCGAGGCGCTCAACGTCGGCAAGGTGCTGCGCTTCACCGGCGACGTCTGGAAGGACCACGCCTGCTGCGTCGTGTTCATGCAGGAGCGCGACCTGAACGAGCGCCCGGAATGGTCGCAGAAGGTCGTCGACGCCATGGTCAAGGCGCAGCTCTGGACGCGCGAAAACCGCGCCGAGACCGCGGCTCTGCTATCGAAGGACGGCGAGAACAAGTACACCCCGCACGCGAAGGCGGTGCTCCAGAAGGTGCTGGCGCCGGCCGAGGCCGACTACGACGCCTACGTGAAATCCGGCGCGATCAAGCATCCGGACTGGCGCGAGCGGCGCATCGACTTCCAGCCCTATCCGTTCCCGAGCTACACCGAGGAGCTGGTGAAGCGGCTGAAGGAAACCGCGATCGAGGGCGACAACCGCTTCCTCGCGGAGCTCGATCCCGCGGTCGCGGCGCGCGAGCTGGTCGACGACCGCTTCGTGCGCAAGGCGGTCGAGGCCGCGGGCGGGCTGAAGAGCTTCGGCCTCGCCGACGCCTGGACCCGCGAGGAGGTCGTCGTCGCGTGAGCCAAGCGGCGGTCCCGGCCGGGGCGGAGGGCGCAGCGGCGGGCGGGACGGCCGTTCGGCAGCTCCGGGCGCGCTCCTACGGCGCCGTCTACGGAGCGGTCGGGCTCGCGGCGCTGGTCGCGATCTGGTGGGCGGCGATCGAGTTCGGCTCGGCGCCGGGCTCCTTCGCCCGCCTGTTCGCGCCGGCGGCGGCGTTCTCCAGCCTGATCGAGCTCGCCTCCGGCTCCGATCTTTGGACCCACATCGCGCTCAGCCTGAAGCGGATCGCGGTCGGGCTCGGCCTCGCGGTGCTGATCGGCGTGCCGGTCGGGCTCGCGGTCGGGGCCTCGAAGGCGCTCGACGCCGCGACCACGCCCGCCTTCCAGCTGCTGAGGATGATCTCGCCGCTGTCCTGGATGCCGATCGCGGTGATGGCGCTCGGCGTCGGCGACGCGCCGATCTACTTCCTGCTGACCTTCGCCGCGGTGTGGCCGATCCTGCTCAACACCGCCGCCGGCGTCCGCGCGCTCGACCGCAGATGGCTGCTGCTCGCCGAAAGCCTCGCGGCCACGCGCTGGGAAGTCCTGTCGCGCGTGATCGTGCCCGGCGTGACGGGCCATGTGCTGACGGGCGTGCGCCTGTCGATCGGCATTCTGTGGATCGTGCTGGTGCCGTGCGAGATGCTCGGCGTCTCGGCAGGCCTCGGGTATTTCATCCTCGATACCCGCGATCGGCTGGCCTATTCCGAGCTCGCGGCGGTCGTGCTGGTGATCGGGGCGCTCGGCTTCCTGCTCGACGCCGCCGCTCGCGCGGCTCACGCCGCGTGGTCGCCGAAACGCTGACCGCGTCGCGGCGTCAGAAGCCCAGCACGCGGGCGATCTCGTCGGCGGCGAGCGTCGGCGCCAGCGCGCCGGAGGCGACGTCGCGCTCAAGCTCCGGAACCCGCTCCGCAAGCCGGGGATCGTCGGCGAGTCGCTCGCGGAAGCGGGCCTCGACCATGGTCCACATCCAGCGCACCTGCTGGCCCTCGCGCCGCTTCGCAAGCTCCCCAGTCCGGAGGCGAGCGTCGCGACAGGCCTCTACGCGCGCCCAGAGCCCGTCGAGGCCCTCGTCGGCGAGCCCCGAGATGGTCAGCACCTCCGGCGTCCAGGCGCCGCCCTGCGTCGACAGGATCCGCAGCGCGCCGCGATAATCCGCCGCCGCCGATCTGGCGCGCGCCGCGCCGTCGCCGTCCGCCTTGTTGACGGCGATGATGTCGGCGATCTCGATCACGCCCTTCTTGATGCCCTGAAGCTCGTCGCCGGCGCCCGGCAGCATCAGCACCAGGAAGACGTCGGTCATGTCGGCGACCGTGATCTCCGACTGCCCGATGCCGACCGTCTCGACCAGGATCACGTCGAAGCCTGCGGCCTCCGCCAGCATCATGCTCTCGCGCGTCTTCGCCGCGACGCCGCCGAGCGTGCCGGCGGAGGGGGAGGGGCGCACATAGGCGTTGCGGTCCATGGCGAGCCGCTGCATCCGCGTCTTGTCGCCGAGGATCGAGCCGCCGGTGCGAGTGGAGGAGGGGTCGACCGCGAGCACCGCGACCTTGCGGCCGGCCGCGGTGAGACGGCTGCCGAGCGTGTCGATCGTGGTCGACTTGCCGACGCCCGGAACGCCCGTCACGCCGACGCGGATCGCGTGGCCGGTCGCGGGCAGCAGTTCCTGCACCAGCGCGCGCGCGGCCGCCTGATGGTCCGCGCGGCGCGATTCCGAAAAGGTGATCGCCCGCGCGAGGGCGGCCCGGTCTCCGGAACGGATGCGGTCGGCGAAGGTTGCGACGTCGGACGCGTCGCGGGGAAAGGCGTGTGAGCTCAACGGGCCGTTCGGATCTGGATGGGAACGACTGGGACGCTAACAGACCGGCCGGCGCCATGCGACCGGGCCAAAAGTCAGCGACGATTTTCGCCCGTCGCTGCAACTGTCATCACGGCGTCGACGTTTCCGCTGCACAATCGATGATCGAGCAATCAAGCTCGCCAGGGAGTGCGCCATGAACCGCGATCGTTTCGAAGGCTCGGTCAAGCAGCTCAAGGGCAAGCTTCAGCGCGCCTGGGGTCGCATGGTCGGAGATCATGCGCTGGAACTGCGCGGCCGCGCGTCTGAAATCGCGGGCTCGGCGCAGGCGAGCTTCGGCCGCGCCATGGCCGGCGCCCGCGCAAGCTTCGCGCCGCGCCGCCGCATCGGCGCCTGACGCTCAGGATCGCACGGCCTTCCACCGCTCGAAACCGACGCCCGCCGACGGTCCCGAGCGCGAAAACAACGCCATCATGCGACGGGTGTCGTCCGCGCAGGCGGGGCGGGCGAACAGGTAGCCTTGCGCGAAGTGGCAGCCAAGCGTCTGCAGCATGTCGGCCTGCTCAGGCGTCTCAACGCCTTCCGCCACGATCTTCACGTTCAGCTTCAGCGCCAGATCGATCAGCGCCTGCACGATGGCGCGGCTTGGCCGGTCCGTCTCCATCGCGCGCGTGAACGAGCGGTCGATCTTGATGACGTCGACCGGAAGCGTGCGGAGGTGCGAGAGCGAGGCGAACCCGGTGCCGAAGTCGTCGAGCGCGACCCGCACGCCTCGCTCCCTCAGACGGCGCACCATGCGCGGCACATTGGCGTCCGCGCCGTCCAGCAGGACGGTCTCGGTGACTTCGAGCGTCAGGCGGCTCAGCGGCAGCCCATGCCGCGCCGTGGCGGCGCTGAGCCGGGCCTCGAGGTCGCCTTTTCGGAAGTCCGCCATGGAGACGTTCACCGCCACCCGCGAGCAGTCGACCCCGGCGGCGTCCCAGGCGGCGATGTCGCTCGTGACCATGGCGATCATGGCGCTGGTGAGCTGGTAGGCGACCTTCGGGTCGGCCAGGGCAGGCGCGATGTCGGCGGCGGACAGCAGCCGGCCTTTCGGCGTGCGCACGCGGGCCAGCGCCTCGAGGCTCGAGATCTGCGCCGTGGCGAGATCGACGATCGGCTGGTAGTGCGGGACGATCCGCCGCTCGGTTAGCGCGGCGTCGAGGTCGCGGACCATGGTGATGCGCTGGGTGATCGTCGTCCTGAGGCCCGGCTTGAACTTCACATAGCCGCCGCGGTTGTTGTCCTTGGCCTCGAACAGGGCGAAATCCGCGTTCTGGGTCAGCGTCTCCAGATCGGAGCCGTCGACGCCGGACAGCGCTCCGCCGATCGTCACCGCCGGCACGATGGTCTGGGCGTCGACCTCGAACGGAACGTTGATGGCCCGCGCCAGCCGCCGCGCCGCGCCGCGCAGCGCCGCCGCGTTCGGACAATCGTACAGGACGGCCGCGAACTCGTCGCCGCCGCAGCGGAACGCCATTCCCTCGCCGTCGACCGCCGCGGCCAGCCGGCTAGCGGCCGTGCGGATCAGCGCGTCGCCGCGGGCGTGGCCGAGCGTGTCGTTGACGGTCTTCAGACGGTCGAGGTCGAGCAGCAGCAGGCCGAACGGCCGGCCGTCGCGCGCCAGAAGCTCCTCGGCGACGGCGTTCAGCCGGGCCCGGTTCGCAAGCCCGGTCATGAAGTCGGTCTGGGCGGCGCGCTCCAGCAGGTCGGCTTCGCGCCGGCGCTCCGAGACGTCCTGCGCGATGCCGAACAGGCGGCGCGGCGCGCCGTCGACGCACTCCAGGTCGCCGATCACGTAGACCCACTTTTCCTCGCCGGCGGGGGTCCTGATCCGGTACTCGCTGCTGACGGACCGCCGCTCCTCCACGATCCGGCGACGATCGGCGTCAAGGCGCTGGCGATCCTCGGGCGTGAGCAGCAGCAGGATGTCGTCCCAATGCACGTCGCCGCCCCCGGGGAACCCCGTGATGCGGCTCGTCTCCTCGGACAGCTCACCGATGTTCGTGTCGAGGTCGAAGGTCCAGCCGCCGACGTGGGCCAGCCGCTCCGTCTGCTCGAAGCGGCGGGCGCGCAGGGCGAGCTCCCGGGTCTGTTCGTCCAGCGCGCGGTGGGCGTCGGCCGTCTCGCGTCGGCGGCGGCGCTCGTCGATCAGCCGGACGGCGAGCGTCGCGAGGTCGGTCAGCGTGCGGGCCTCCTCGGCGGACAGGAGGCGGGGCTCGACGTCCATCACGCAGACCGCGCCGTAGGCGACGCCGGGGCGTGCGAGGATCGGCGCGCCGGCATAGAAGCGGAAGCCGCGCTCCGCCACGATGGGAAGCCGGGCGAATCGTTCGTCGTGGGCCGCGTCCTCGACCACGAGCAAGTCATCGGCGAGGATCGTCGTGGCGCACAGCGCCTGCTCCCGCGGGCAACTCACCTCGTCAACGCCGCGCCGGGCGTGCAGCCAGGCGTCTTTCTCATCCAGCAGCGACACGAACGCGATGGCGGTTCCGCAGACCCGCTGGGCTATGTCCGCGATGGCGTCGAACGCCTGGTCCGTCGGCGTCCCGACGATATGCGCCGCGCGCAGCGCCGTCAGGCGTTCGGCCTCTCGTTCGGGAACCCGGTTCATGTGCGTCCGATGTCTGGTTGCCGTCCGCACCCTCCGAAGAAACGTCTTGCCCGCGGCTTAACCGGACCGACGAAACTCGAAACTATCGCGCGTCCAGCACGGCTTTCGCGACGAGAAGGGCGTCGCGGTTCTCGCGGATGTCGTGAACGCGGAACACCGTCGCGCCCGCGGCCCAGCCGAGCACCGAGGTCGCCACTGTGCCGTGAACCCGCTCTTCGGGCGCGCGTTGGATGATATGTCCGATCAGGGATTTGCGCGAGGTCCCGAGCAGCACCGGGAAGCCCATGGCGGCGAGCGCGCCGACCTGCTGGATCGCGATCAGGTTCTGCTCGACCGTCTTGCCGAAGCCGACGCCGGGATCGAGGCAGATCGCATGGTCCGGCACGCCGGCCCTGAGCGCGATGTCGATCGAGCGGCCGAGGAAGCGCTTCATGTCCTCGACGATGTCGAGCGTCGGATCGACCTCGGTGCGATGATGCATGACGACGACGGGCGCGCCGCGCTCGGCGGCGACGCGGGCGATGTCGGGATCGCGCTGCAGCCCCCAGACGTCGTTGACGATCGCCGCGCCGGCGTCGAGCGCGGCCTCCGCGACCGCGGCCTTCATCGTGTCGATCGAGATCGGCGCGTCGGTCGTCCGCCGCACGGCGCGGATCGCCGGAACGACGCGGCGGATCTCCTCCTCGGCGTCGACGGGCTGGTAGCCCGGCCGGGTCGATTCTCCGCCGATGTCGATGATGTCCGCGCCGTCCGCCGCCATGCGGGTCGCGTGGGCGACCGCCTGCTCGACCGCGGCGAACCGGCCCCCGTCCGAAAACGAATCCGGCGTCACGTTCAGGATGCCCATGACGCGCGGCCCCCCGGCCCGGTCGAACAGGCGGGCGGCGGCGAAGGGGGCTGTGGAGGTCATGGAGGCTCGCTGTGGCCGTGAAACGACGCTGCGGGGGTCCCCCCCGCAGCGTCGTTTCATAAGGCCAAAGCGCGCCGGTCTGAAGACGCTTGCGTCAGTAGGTCATGACCGGCGGCAGCGACTTCGCCTGCTCGACCCACTTCTCCACTGTCTTTTCCGACGGGGCCAGCCGGACGAGCTTCTTCGTCTCGTTGGCCTCCGCCATCGCCTTGGTGAGGTTCGCGACGTTGCGCGTCTTGAGCTCCTTCACCGTGTCGACGCCTGCGGCCTCGAGCAGTTCCGAATACTCCTCGCCGACGCCGTTGATCCGCATCAGGTCGGCCATGTTCGCGAACTTGAGGATCTTTCGCTCGTCGATCCCGGTCTCGCCCGCCAGCGCCTTGCGGCCTTTCGGGTCCTTGGCCTTCTCGAGCAGGGCCGCCGTGGTGGCGATCCCTGCGGCCTTCAGCTTCTCGGCGAGGGCCGGGCCGACGCCTTCGATGGAGAGGATGGGGTAGGACATGTCTGCGCCTCCCGCGCGAGGTTTCACGTTGCGGAACGCAAGGACCCCGGCGGGCGACGCGGAGCCTGCCTCAAACGCGGGGCGCGTCGCGGCCCCGAGCGTTCAGATGAACGCCTCGAGCCCGGGGATCGCGCCGACGATCCGGCCGGTGGTCTCTTCGCCGACCTTCTCGCGGGCGTGCGCGAGCAGCTCCTTGGTGACGATCTGCACTTCCGACCCGGACAGGCCGACCGCGGTCAACGCGTGATAGGCGGCCATGGCACCGAAGCCTGCGAACCCGGCGTCCTCGTCCTGTTCGGCCTTGGCCTCCGACAGCGCCGCGTCTGCGCCGGGGATCGCCTGGACGAGCTCCTGAACCGCGTCGGACGGCGCCTCCTTGTCGAGAAAAAGGAGGATCGTCTTCACCGCGGAGACGGCCTTGGCCGGCTCGATATGGGCCGCCCCGGAAAGGCGCGTCACGAGTTCGTCCATAGGTTTCATCCCGTCGTTTCGTGGGCCGCATGTTGAGCACTGGGGGGAGGCGAAGACAAGCGGTCCGAACGGCGGACGCGATCTTGGTTCCGCAGGCGCTCCGTGGCAGGTTCGCCCACCCGGCGAACAGGACGGCTGCCATGACCGACACGGAATCGATGCTTCAGGACGGCAAGATCTTCATCGGGACGAGTTTCGACGCCAAGGGCGCTCGGTTGAAGGGCGAGTATCTCGATCTGAAGTTCGGCAACCGGCACGGCCTCGTCACCGGCGCGACCGGCACCGGCAAGACGGTGACGCTGCAGGCGCTGGCCGAGGGCTTCTCGGACGCCGGCGTGCCCGTGTTCGCCTCCGACATCAAGGGCGACCTGTCCGGCATCGCGGCGATCGGTCAGCCAAAGGACTTCCTGCAGAAGCGCGCCGAGGAGATCGGCCTGACGCCCTACGTCAACGACGCGTTCCCGGTCGTGTTCTGGGACCTGTTCGGCGAGCAGGGCCACCCGATCCGCGCCACCGTGTCGGAGATGGGCCCGCTGCTGCTGGCGCGTCTGATGAACCTGAATGACACGCAGGAGGGCGTGCTCAACATCGTCTTCCGCGTCGCCGACGAGCAGGGGTTGCTGCTGCTCGACCTCAAGGACCTGCAGGCGCTGCTCGCCAATGTCGCGGAGAACGCCGCGACCCTGACGACGAAATACGGCAACGTCGCCAAGGCGACCGTCGGCGCGGTGCAGCGTCAGCTTCTGGTGCTGGAGCAACAGGGCGGCGACAAATTCTTTGGCGAGCCTGCGCTGGAGCTCGCCGACCTCATGCGCACGCAGCGCGACGGCCGCGGCGTCGTCAACATCCTCGCCGCCGACAAGCTGATGGCGAGCCCGCGCCTCTACGCGACGTTCCTGCTGTGGCTGCTGTCCGAGCTGTTCGAGACCCTGCCGGAGGTCGGCGACGTCGAGAAGCCGAAGCTGGTGTTCTTCTTCGACGAGGCCCACCTGCTGTTCGACGAGGCACCGAAGGCGCTGATCGAGAAGGTCGAGCAGGTCGTGCGGCTGATCCGCTCGAAGGGCGTCGGCGTCTACTTCGTGACGCAGAACCCGATCGACGTGCCGGAGGAGGTCGCGGGCCAGCTCGGCAACCGCGTGCAGCACGCGCTCCGCGCCTTCACGCCGCGGGAGCAGAAGGCGGTGAAGGCGGCGGCGGAGACGTTCCGTCCGAACCCCGAGCTCAAGACCGCGCAGGTCATCACCGAGCTCGGCGTCGGCGAGGCGCTGGTCTCGACGCTGGAGGCCAAGGGCGTGCCCTCGATCGTGCAGCGGACGCTGATCCGTCCGCCCGCGGCGCGCATCGGGCCGCTGACGCCGGACGAGCGCCGCGCCGCGATCCAGAAGTCGCCGCTCGCGGGCCGCTACGACGAGGTCGTCGATCAGGATTCGGCTTACGAGATGCTCGCCCGCAAGGCGCAGGAGACCGTGGCCGCCGAGCAGGCCTCGGTCGAGGCGGACGCCGGCGGCTTCGGCGGCATCTTCAAGACGATCTTCGGTACGGGCGCGGGCCGGGGGAAGACGCTGTCGCCCACCCAGACCATCGCCCGCGACGTCACCCGGACCGTGGTCAACCAGACCGCCGGCAACATCGCGGCCCAGATCGGCAAGTCGATCGCGGGCTCCGCCGGCTCCGCCATCGGCCGGTCGGTGGTGCGCGGCGTGCTCGGGAGCCTGCTGAAGCGCTGACGTTGATGGGCGCCCGAACGAGCGCTACTTATCTACACTGAAGAGCCATGGAGTGTAGACGGTGGCGTTTCATGTGAGGGATCGCGAAACGGATCGGGTCGTGCGTGAACTCGCCGCGACCAAGGGCGTGACGTTGACCGAGGCCATCCGCGCCGCCTGCGACGAGGCGCTACGGAACGCCCGGCGCGACATGACCAAGGACGAGCGCTATGCCCGCATGCGGGCGATCCGCGAGGAGCTGGCGGGGATGCCGGATACCGGCGTCAAAACTGACAAGGCGTTCTTTGACGCTCTGAACGACGAGTAAGTCTTGTTTGTCGATGCATCGGCGTTGGTCGCGATCCTGGTTTCCGAAAGCGACGGCGACGAGCTGGAGCGCCGGCTGCTTGAGACGTCTTCGACGGCGATCACATCGCCGCTTGCCATATTCGAGACGACTCTCGCCGTGTCGACGCGACGCGCCCTGACCTTCGCTGCGGCGGAAATTCCAGTGCTCGGCTATCTGAAGGCCATCGGCGTCGAAACCATTCCCGTCACCGCCGAGATCGGCCGCCTCGCCGTCGCCGCCCGCGCCCGCTACGGCAAAGGCACGGGCCACCCCGCCCGCCTCAACATGGGCGACTGCTTCGCCTATGCCTGTGCGCAGGCTCACGCCGTTCCGTTGCTCTACAAGGGCGACGATTTCGTCCACACAGATCTCGCCTGATCGCGAAGCCAGTCGCGTCAGCACCCGCTCGTCTGAAGGAATGTTTCAAATGTCCGACCTCGATCGCGCGCTCGCGGCCGCCGACGAAGGGCTCGACAAGAGTCTGGAGCGGCTGTTCGCGCTGCTGAAGATTCCCTCGATCTCGACCGATCCCGCCTACAAGCACGGCTGCCGCGAGGCCGCGGACTGGCTGAAGCGCGATCTTGCGGCGCTCGGCTTCCAGGCCGCCCTGCGGGAGACGCCGGGGCATCCGGTCGTGCTGGCCTCCCAGCCGAAGCCGTCCGCGCCGCACGTGCTGTTCTACGGCCATTACGACGTGCAGCCGGTGGACCCGCTGGAGAAGTGGGCGACGCCGCCGTTCGAGCCGCGGATCGTCACGGCGAAAGACGGCAGGAAGGTCATCGTGGCGCGCGGCGCGAGCGACGACAAAGGCCAGGTCATGACCTTCGTGGAGGCCTGCCGCTGCTGGAAGGCGGCGACCGGCGAACTGCCGGTCGGCGTCACCCTGCTGATCGAGGGCGAGGAGGAATCGGGCTCGTTCAACCTTCCGGGCTTCCTTGAGGAGGCGAAGGACGAGCTCGCCGCCGACGTCGCGCTGGTGTGCGACACCGCGATGTGGGGCGAGGGGCGCCCCGCCATCACCTCGGCGCTCAGGGGCATGGTCTATGAGGAGATCACCGTCCGCGCCGCCGACCGCGACCTGCATTCCGGGCTCTATGGCGGCGCGGCGCGCAACCCGCTCCACGTGGTCGCGAGCATCGTCGCCGCGCTGCACGGGCCGGAAGGCAAGGTGACGCTGCCGGGCTTCTACGACGGCGTGCCCGAGACGCCGGAGGAGGTGCGCGAGCAGTGGCGCGGCCTCGGGCTCGACGCGGACAGCTTCCTCGGGCCGATCGGGCTGGCCATTCCCGCCGGCGAGCCGGACCGGATGGTGATCGAGCAGATCCAGTCCCGCCCGACGTGCGACGTCAACGGCCTGTGGGGCGGCTACACCGGCGCCGGCGCCAAGACCGTGATCCCGTCCGAGGCCCACGCCAAGGTGTCGTTCCGGCTCGTCGGCGATCAGGACCCCGCGCAGGTGCGGCAGGCGTTCCGCGCTTTCGTGCGCGAGCGGCTTCCGGCCGACTGCGCGGTGGAGTTCGAAGGTCACAAAGGCTCGCGCGCGATCCGGCTGCCGTTCGACAGCCCGACGCTCGCCAAGGCGCGGACCGCGCTCGCCGAGGAATGGGGCGCCGAGCCGGTGACGATCGGCTCGGGCGGCTCGATTCCGGTCGTCGGCGACTTCAAACGCCTCTTGGGCCTCGACACGCTTCTCGTGGGCTTCGCGCTCGACGACGACCGCATTCATTCCCCGAACGAGAAGTATGATCTCGAAAGTTTCCGAAAGGGAACGCGCTCCTGGATACGCATCCTTGCGGCGCTGGCGGCCTGAGCGGTTACGCTGCAATGCAGCATGATCCTGTCGGCCGATAGCCGGTCCGAGTCCGAAAAGCCACAATCAGCCCCCTCTGGTTACCGCATGACAGGGTTGTGACCCTAGGCGGGGTGCGGACTCTGAATGATCGTTCATACTGCGACTGCGAACGACACGTATCGGCGCGCCGTGCGGGCCGCCCGATCGGAATCTTCGGAGTCGCGGAATGCTTTCGTTTTGGACACGCGCGGGGCTCGGGCTCGGCGCGATCGCCTTGGCGTTTTCGGCGCCCGCGCGGGCGGATGACCTCCGCGGCGCCCAGTCGCTGGTCGAGGCCGGCGTGTTTCTAGCCCACGCGGAGACCGAGGCGGCCTTCAGCCGTCTCGACGCCGAGCGCAAGGAGAAGGCTCCGGTCACGGAGCTGAAGACCTTCGTCGATCTCGGCGCGGCCTCGTTCGGCCAGGCCGAGCGCGGCGAGCGTCTGGGATATGGCGGCAACGCGTCGCAGTTCCGCGTCGGCGTCGACCGGGAGGTCAGCAACGGGGTCGTCCTCGGCGCGATGACGGCGTCGGGGGTCGGCGAGGTGTCCTCGGGCGATCTCGTCGGCGGCACGCTGTCCCAGCACGTCGACGTCTATGGCCGCGTGCAGAAGGGCTCCGCCTTCGCGAAGCTGCTGTTTGGCGGCTCGGTGATCGGCTTCCGCGCCATCGATCGCGGGCCTGACGAGAGCCGCTCGCGCGGCCGGGCGATCGCCCGCAACGCGCGCGTCGCGGCGCAGGCCGGCGCCACGTTCGACGTCGAGGGCGTCAAGGTCTCGCCCTCGATCGGTGTCGGCCTCTACGCCAACGCCCTGTCCGGCTACAGGGAGCACGGCGGCGCCACGAACTTCAGCTACCGCTCCCGGCTGGCGCAGGCCGCGATCGGGTCGTTCCGGCTCAAGGCGGCGCGCTCGTTCAAGGTCGATCCGACCCACGCCGTGAAGCTCGAAGCCTTCGTCGGCGCGGACGAGATGCTGGCTTTCGACAGCACGCCGCTGCGGGCGTCGACCGCGGCGGGCGCGAGCATCCGGCAGTCGTGGAAAGGCGCGCCGACCGGGCGCGGCGTGGTCGGCGGACTGGGCGTCGGGACGTCGCTCGCCGAGGGCGTGGACCTGAACTTCGGCTACGATTACGGATCCCGCGACGGCTTCGCCACCCACGCCGCCCGCGGCCGGCTCGGCGTGTCGTTCTAGGGCGCGGCGCTCTCCTCCCTTCGGCGATATACTATCTGCCGGGTGTCGCGCGCGGCGCTATGCTGCTCCTTATGCTGCGGCGCATTATGGCGCGTCGCCGGCCGCCGCCGTAGCCTCGGCGCGCGGATCCGGCTTCTTCGCACGCCAAGATGTGCGCCGGAACGTGATGAAAGCGGGCGCGCCCGCCGACATGAGAGCCGTATGACGACCGCATCGACCACTGCGTCGGCGACCGCCTTCGCCGGAGATTTCGCGAACGCGAGCCGCGACGCCTGGCTCGCCGCGGCCGAAGCCGCGCTGAAGGGCCGCCCGCTCGACGGCGTCATCTCGCGCCGCACGCTCGACGGCCTTGCGGTGGACGCGATCACGGAACGTGTCCCGCCGCGGGTCGTCGTCGGTCGCCCGGCCGGCGCGCGCTGGGTCGCGATGACCCGCATCGACATCGGCGATCCGGCCGCCGCCAACGCCCAGGCGCTCGAGGATCTCAACAACGGCGCGGCCGGTCTGTCGCTCGTGTTCGGCGAGCCGGGGACAAGCGCCGGCGTCGCCGCCGACACGTTGGACCGGCTGGATCAGGCACTCGAGGGCGTGCTGCTCGATCTCGCGCCGATCCATCTCGACGTGGCGCCGTTCGGCGGCAGGCAGAGCGCGGCGCTCGCGACCGCGCTTGTGGAGCGCCGCAAGATCGATCCGGCGTCGGTGTCGATCCTGTTCGGCGTCGACGTGCTGCGCGACCTCGTCCGCACCGGGGCGCTGCCGCGCTCCTGGGAGGCGATGTGCGGCCGCGTCGCCGGCGCGATCACGGGGCTGTCGCGGCGCGGCTTCACGAGCCCGGTGCTGACCATCTGCGGTCGGTCCTGGCACAACGCCGGCGCGAGCGAGGTCCAGGAGCTCGCCGGCGTGCTGGCCTCCGCGACCGAGCATGTGCGCGGCCTCGTCGCCGCCGGGCTGTCCGTCGAAACCGCCGCCGACGCGGTCTCCTTCACCCTCGCTTGCGACGCCGAGCAGTTCGCCTCGATCGCGAAGCTCAGGACGCTGAGGCTGCTGTGGGCGGCGTGGCGGCGCGAGAGCGGGCTGCCGGACCGCCCGGTCCACATCCATGTCGAGACGTCGCGGCGCATGATGACGCTGCGCGACCCGCACACCAACATGGTTCGGACCACGATCGCCGCCTTCGCGGCCGGGGCCGGCGGCGCCGACTCGATCGTGGTGCTGCCCTTCACCAGCGCGTTCGGCGCGTCTGACTGGGACGCGCGCCGGATCGCGCGCAACGCGCAGGCGATCATCCTCGAGGAAAGCAACGTCCACCGCGTGGCCGATCCGTCCGCGGGCGCCGGCGCGATCGAAGCCTTCACCGACGCGCTGGCGGACGCCGCATGGGGCTTGTTCCGAGAGGTGGAGGCCGGCGGCGGCATGCTCGCCGCGCTCACCGAGGGGAGCTGGCAGCAGCGCCTCGCCGACGCCCGCGCCGCCCGCTCCGCCGCGATCGCCAGGCGCAGCGCGCCGATCGTCGGCGTCAGCGAGTTCCCGCAGGCCGGGCCGCCTCTCGCCGTCGTGTCGGAGGCGGGGCCCGCGGTCGCCGCCGCCCCGGCGCTGAAGCCGCTCGCGGTCGAGATCACCGACGACGTCGCAGGGTTCGACGCCATGGTCAGCGCGTACCACGACGGCGCCTCGTTTGCGGACATTCGCGCGGCGTCGAAGCCGATCCCGAGCGTGGTGGCGCATCCGATCGCGACCGAGCGGCTCGCCGAGCCGTTCGAGACGCTGCGGGCCCGCAACGAGGCGGCGCCGTCGCCGCCCTCGGCGTTTCTCGCGCTTGTCGGGCCGATCGCGCGCCATTCCGGACGGGCCGGGTTCATCCGCAACCTGCTGGTCGCCGGCGGCGTCGACGCCGTCGACGGGCCGGTCGGCGCCGAGCCCGAGGCCGTCGCCGAGGCCTGGAGCGCGACGCGCGCCCCGCTCGCGATCCTGTGCGGTTCGGACGACGGCTACGCCCAGGTAGGGGCGGCGCTCGCCGCGGCCCTGAAGGCGCGCGGCGCGACGGTATGGCTCGCCGGCAAGCCGAGAGAAGGTCGCGACGAACTCGCGGCCGCGGGCGTAGCCCGCTTCGTCGCGGCCGGCGACGACGCGCTCGACATCTTGCGCTCCGTCGTCGATCTGCCGAACCGCCAGAGCGCCGGAGCCGCCCGATGACCGCCCGCCTGCCTGATTTCGCGGAGATCGACTGGCGCCGTCCCGATGTGGCCCCGCCGGCGCGCGCCGGCGAGCCGTGGACCACGCCCGAGGGCATCGTCGTGCCGCCGCTCTATGGCGAGGACGACCTTCAGGGGCTCGCGGGCCTCGACACTTGGCCGGGACTGCCGCCCTTCATCCGCGGTCCCTATCCCACGATGTACGCCGCGCAGCCGTGGACGATCCGGCAGTACGCCGGCTTCTCCACCGCGGAAGATTCAAACGCGTTCTACCGGGCGAACCTCGCGGCGGGCCAGATGGGCCTGTCGGTCGCCTTCGACCTCGCGACCCATCGCGGCTACGACAGCGACCATCCGCGCGTCGCCGGCGACGTCGGCATGGCGGGCGTCGCGATCGATTCGATCTACGACATGCGCACGCTGTTCGACGGCATCCCGCTCGACAAGATGACCGTGTCGATGACGATGAACGGCGCGGTGCTGCCGGTGCTCGCCTTGTTCATCGCGGCGGCGGAAGAGCAGGGGGTGCCGCAGGAGAAGCTGGCCGGAACCATTCAGAACGACATTCTGAAGGAGTTCATGGTCCGCAACACCTACATCTACCCGCCGCAGCCCTCGATGCGGATCATCGCGGACATCTTCGCGCATACGTCGCGGAACATGCCGAAGTTCAACTCGATCTCGATTTCCGGCTACCACATGCAGGAGGCGGGAGCGACGGCCGATCTGGAGCTCGGCTACACGCTCGCCGACGGCGCGGAATACGTCCGGGCCGGCATGGCGGCGGGCCTCGACATCGACACGTTCGCGCCGCGCCTGTCGTTCTTCTGGGCGATCGGCATGAACGTGTTCATGGAGATCGCCAAGATGCGGGCCGCGCGCCTCATCTGGACGAAGCTCATGACCGACCTCGGCGCGAAAAGCCCGAAGTCGCTTCCGCTGCGCACCCACTCCCAGACCAGCGGCTGGTCGCTGACGGCCCAGGACGTTTGGAACAACGTCACCCGCACCACGCTGGAGGCGATCGCCGCGACGCAAGGCGGAACCCAGTCGCTGCACACCAACTCCTTCGACGAGGCGCTGGCGTTGCCGACCGATTTTTCGGCGCGCATCGCCCGCAACACCCAGCTCGTGCTGCAGATGGAGAGCGGCACGACGCGCTTCATCGACCCGTGGGGCGGCTCGGCCTATGTGGAGCGCCTGACGCACGACCTCGCCGCCAAGGCGCTGGAGCACATCGCCGAGATCGACCGCCTCGGCGGCATGGCCAAGGCGATCGAGGCCGGGGTGCCCAAGCTCCGCATCGAAGAGGCCGCCGCCACCACGCAGGCGCGGATCGACTCGGGCGATCAGACCGTCGTCGGCGTGAACGCCTACAAGGTGCTGAAGAACGAGACTCTGGAGGTCCGGCAGATCAAGAACGCCGAGGTGCGCGCCGCGCAGGAGGCGAAGCTGAAGCGGCTGCGCGCCGAGCGCGATCCGAAGAAGGTGGAGGCGGCCCTCGCGGCGCTTGAGAACGGCGCGCGCGGCGACGGCAACCTGCTCGCGCTGTCGATCGACGCGGCGCGGGCGATGGCGACGGTCGGCGAGATCACCATCGCGATGGAGAATGTGTTCGGCCGCCATCGCGCCGAGATCAAGTCGATCTCCGGCGTCTACAAGCGGGAGGCGCGCAACATGGGCGTGATCGAAGAGGTGCAGAAGCTGGTCGCCGCGTTCGAGCGCGCCGACGGCCGCCGGCCGCGCATCCTGGTCGCCAAGGTCGGGCAGGACGGGCACGATCGCGGGCAGAAGATCATCGCCTCCGCCTTCGCCGATCTCGGCTTCGACGTTGACATCGGGCCGCTGTTCGCGACGCCGGAGGAGGCCGCCCGACAGGCGATCGAGAACGACGTGCACGTCGTCGGCATCTCGTCGATGACGGCGGGCCACCTGACGCTGGTGCCGGCGCTGCGCGACGCGCTGAAGGACGAGGGCCGCGAGGACATCATGATCGTGGTCGGCGGCGTCATTCCGCCGGTGGACTACCCCGCGTTGCGCGAGGCCGGCGCGTCTGCGATCTTCCCGCCGGGCACGGTGGTGGCCGAAGCCGCGAAGGGCCTGATCGCGCAGCTCAACGAGCGGCTCGGCTACGCCAACGCGCAGGCCGCGGAGTAGCTTTACGGCCTGGGCAGCACGATAGGCCTCGCCGCGGGCTGCGGCGTGGGCGCGGCGGGCGTCGCCGGCGCTCCGACCTGCTCGACGCGGGCGGCCGCCCCGACCCGGTCCGCGATGCGGGCCGCCGGATCGGTGGCCGGCGCCGGCGGCGCGCTCTTCAGGCGCTCGCCGATGAAGCTCAGCATCGGCGTCAGCTCCGAGGACCACAGCTTCCAGTCGTGCCGGCCGGGAACCACATGATAGACGACCGGGATGTCGGCGTCGTCGAGCGCCTTGTCGAAGGCGTTGTTGCCGGCGAGCAGGATTTTGATGTCGTCGTCGCCGACGCTCATGTAGAGCGCTGGCGTTTCGGCCGCCGCGGCGTCGGTCGCGAGGCTCCGCCACGGGCTCGCGGCGTTGAACGCCTTCGGATCGAAATTCGGCCCGAAGGCGTGGCCGAAGAACGCGAGCTGGAAGGCCGGGAAGTCGCTCGCCGCCTTCACGTCGGGAAACAGCGCGCCCGACAGGCTACCGGCGGCGACGAAGCGGTCGGGCTCCAGAAGCGCGAACCGCAGCGCGCCGTAGCCGCCCATCGAGTAGCCGCCGATGGCGCGGCCCTCGCGCGCGTTCACCGTGCGATAGGTCGCGTCGACGCCGTCGATCAGGTCGTCCAGAAGCGCCGTCTGCCAGCGCCCCGTCGCGGCGTTGTCCACGTACCAGCCCTTCTTGGCGGACGGCGTCACGAGGATGGCGGGCGGCAGCTTGCCCGTAGCGATCAGCCGGTCGGCGACCTCCTGCAAGTCGCCGTCGTCGAGAAACGAGACCTCGTCGCCGCCGAAGCCGTGCAGCAGGTAGATCACGGGGTAGCGTCGGGCGCTGGATTCATAGCCGTCGGGCAGGTAGATCGAGTAGCGCAGCGGCTGGCCGAGAGCCGCGCTCGGCAATTCGAGGCTGCGCTTGACGGTCGATCCCGCGGCGTCGGCCGGCGAGGCGCACAGAAGCGCCAGAACGGTCGCGCAGAGCGACGGAAGACGCAGCCTCATCAGCCCTCCTGCAGGTGGTGGGTTACCATTTATCCCTTTGGATAGGGCGCAGGGCCGGGCGGGGCAAGCGGGCGGCGTCGCGCCAACGTGACGATTCGCGCCCCGAGCGCGACCCTCCGGACCATGGCGGCGCCACAGTCCTTCGCTCCGTTTGGGCCGAAGTTCAGCATCAGGAAGAGCGAATGAACGCCCTACCGAAGTCACGCGCTCCGCGCTGGTTTGCGCTGCGCCGGCGAAAGCTCCGACCGATCGTGGTCGCGGCGTCCCTGCTTGCCTCGATTGGGCTCGCCTTGGCCGCCCCGTCGGAAGCCGGTTCGGCGACGCCGGAGAAGGCGCTCTTCACGTCATCGTTCAGCGTCTGCTATCGCGCTCCCGCCCTCATCAACTCAAAAGGGGCGCTGACCGTCATCGTGGAGCGCCGCTTCGGTTACGAAAAAGACGTCGCCGCCGCCGCCGATCTCAAGCCGGCCCGCCGCAAAGTGCAACGCTGCACGGATTCCGGTTCAATCGATCTCGTCGCCCGACGTTCGACCGACGGGGGCGAAACATGGAGCGACCTGAGCGTGGTCGTCGACCACAAGACGTTTATGACCGATGGCTATACGGTGGCGCTGGCCGGGAACGCCACGCTGGCGCCGGCCGGCGACGACAATGTTCTCTTGGTTTTCTCCGTAAACCGCTCCAAGGGCCCGCGTAACAGCATCCGCTGCGTACGGTTCAAGGCGAGCGACAGGGCGGAATGCGACGGGGTGCGCGCCGAGCAGGCGCTGTGGATGTCGCGGAGCGCAGACGGCGGCCGATCATGGTCCAAGGCTGAGCCGCTGACGTTCGTTGGTCCGTCCACGCGCATCAAGCAGCCGGGACCGGGCCATGGCGTGCGGCTTGCGAGCGGGCGAATCGTCGTTCCGGCCTATCCCAGACTGCTGCTGTCGGATGACGGCGGTCGAACTTGGCGCGAAGGGGCCACCACGCACGGCGAGGGCGCGCTTCAGGGCGGTGAAACCGTGATCGGTTCGCCGGACGGCGTCCGCCTGGTCGCCAGTCTTCGCCCTACCGGCGCGGCGTTCCAGATGACCGGCGACGGCAGGCCTTATCGCATTTCGGCCGTCAGCCTGGATGGCGGCGAGACATACGCGTCGGTGACTCGGGACGACGATCTGTCCATCCCGCCTGTCACGCCCGGATTTCTGGTCGATGGACCTGTCCAGGCGCTGTCGCACCCGACGTCAGACGGACCGACGAACGGGCGCGCAAAAGGGCGCGACCGAAAGGATCTGACGCTGTCGGTGAGCCGCGACGATGGGCGGACGTGGTCGTCCTGCCTGATCGACCGGCGTGGGGCGGGTTACAGCGATCTGGCTTTGGTGCGGGCTGGGCAAGTCGCGATGGTGTTCGAGGGCGCTCTCGCTCCGAAGGACGACTACCGCGCCGCCATCAAGTTCCGCGCTCTTCCGCTGCAGCCTGCCGGAGACATCTGTCTCCGGCCTTAGCTCTGTACGCGGAGGGAAGGGCGGGCCGCTAAGCCGGCCCGCCCTTCCCGAAAATCACTTCGCTTCGTCGTAGAGCTTCTCGACGTATTCCCAGTTCACCAGGTTCTCAATGAACGCCTTGAGGTAGTCGGGGCGACGGTTGCGATAGTCGATGTAGTAGGAGTGTTCCCACACGTCGACGCCGAGCAGCGGGACCGCGCCGTGGATCAGCGGATTTTCGCCGTTCGGGGTCTTGAGAATCTCGAGCTTGCCGCCCTTGAGCGCGAGCCAGGCCCAGCCCGAGCCGAACTGGCCCTTGCCGGCGTCTTGGAAGTCGGTCTTGAACTTCTCGACGCCGCCGAGATCCTCGGCGATCTTCTTCTCCAGCGCGCCCGGGATCGCGCCGCCGCCGTTCGGCTTCATCCAGTGCCAGAAGTGGATGTGGTTGTAATGCTGGGCGGCGTTGTTGAAGAGCGGCGCGTTCTTGCCGTGGCTCTGCTTCACCACTTCCTCGAGCGTCGCGCCCTCGAGCCCGGAGCCCTCGAGCAGCTTGTTGCCCGTCTCGACATAGGCGTTGTGGTGCTTGTCGTGGTGGAACTCCAGCGTCTCCTTGGACATGTAGGGCTGGAGCGCGTCGTAGGCGTAGGGCAGGTCAGGCAGCTTGAACGACATGGAAATCTCCAGAACGGATGTCTCTTGAGCCGACCGCGCCGGCGGACGGCGTGCTCGCGGTACATAGGCCCGCATTCGGGCCGGGACAACGCCTGTTCGCCGTTCCCGAGCCGTGGAATTCGAGGCTTTACGCTCTAATAACCACGATGGCGGCAACATGCCCGCTGGAATCAGTCCGGATGACGGGGGGTCGCCGCTCATGTCCGTCGTTCTTTACGCCCTTGGCGTGCTGCTGCTGCTGTGGAGCGGCTTCCTGCTCGTCACCGGCGACATGATCGCGACGCTCGACATCGCCGCCAACCTCGCCGGCTCGGGCGCGTTCGCGATCGGGCTCGGCGCGGTGGCCGACGCGATCGGGCGCCTGACCCGCGCCGTCGCCAGCCGGCCGGTCGAGGCTCACGCCGACATCGCCCCGGCCTTGCCCTTCGTCCGCCACGCCCCGCCGGCCCCGCCGGCCGAACCGCTCGCGCCGCCGCGTCCCGAGCCCGCCTTCGGCGACCTGTCTCCGCGCGAGCTTGAGCCTGACCCTGAGCCCGTCGCTCCTTCCGGGCGGCGCGAGCCGCGGCTTCCGCGCGTGGCGGAGCTCGCGCCGAGCGTCCCCGCGCCGGCGAGGGCGGCCGAGCGTGCCGAGCCGGCGCCGCCGATCGTGGAGACGCCGCCCGTAGTGGCGCCGATCCTCGGCGGCGGCGTGCTGGCCGCGGCCTATGGCGCCGGCGCGCCGGCGAGCGCCGAGCGCGAGCGCCAGGACGACATCCGCCATGAGGCCGACGAGCCGGAGCCTGCGGCGCATCCGCAGCCGGTCGAGCCCGTGGCGGCGGACATCGAGCCGGAGCCCATTGCGGCGCCCGCGCCGGAGAAGCCCGAGCCGCGCGTGCCGGAATGGCTCGCCCGAGCCCGCGCCCGCCGCGAAGCGCGCGCGCAGTCGGAGCCTGAGGTCCAGCCTGACGACGACCGGCCCGCCGGCGACGACGACGCGCCGGAGCCGCAGGTCGCGGATGAGCCGGTGCAAGCTGAGCCCGAGACGGCGACCGCGGAAGCCGTCGCCGAGACCCGCGAACTGGAGCCTGACGACGCGTCTCCCTCGGAGGTCGCGGACGACACCGATCCATCGCGGCAGGTGGTGCGCGAGGGCGAGCACAACGGCGTCTTCTACCGTTTCTTCGCCGACGGCTCGATCGAGGCCCAGCGCGAGCACGGGGCCCGCCGGTTCGCCTCGATCGAGGAGCTGCGCGCCACCATCATCGCGGCGCGCGGCCGCCTGGACGAAGACGACGCGGCGGACCCTGCTGCGGCTGAAACGGAGGCGACTGTGGAAGCGGAGAACGTTCCCGCGGCTGAGGACGCCGCCGAACCGCTCGATCCGCCGCGCGCGTCCGAACCGGAGCCCCAGCCGGACGCCGAGCCGGAACCGCAGCCCGAACCGGAGCCGACGCCCGATCCGAAACGTGGCGGCGACGAGGAGTTCGAGGCCGCGCTCGCGGCGCTCGAAGGACGCCCGTCCGGCGAACCGGCGGGGCCTGACAGGACGCGCTAAGGCCTGGTCGGCAAAAGCTGTACGAACTGATTGGTCGTCACGGCACAGCCTGGAAGAGAAGACGGCGGAAATCGGAGGAGCGCGGATCGCTTGGCGGCGGGCTTACGGCCCTTTCGGCGTATCTCGGCTAAGCTCGGGCCAGAACCTGACTGAGGCGAGGCGCCGCGCGCTGGAAACTTGCAGGCCAACATATGGCGGCTTACGCATCTCCTCTGTGCGCGCATGACGGAGACTAGATGACTAGCGTCGATTATTTAATCCCGGTCTACGGTCAATCTTACGCATTGGGCTTAATTGACAGCGACGACAGGCCCTACAATGAGGAAGCGAAGCACCCCGACCGCCTGCTGATGCCCGGAGCTCCGGGTTACGTGTTTCCGGCCGACCGGGCGTTCGACAGCTATGAGCCGCTGGTCGAAAGGCGCCGAGACGAGTTGTACGGCGCAGCCGTTTCGGAGACGATCTGCTCGGAGTGCGGCCACCAGATCGTCGTCGGCCTCGAGAAGCGTGGCGACGTGTCGAGCCGCATCGTCATGGCGGTGGTCGGCCGGGGCGGCCGGGCGTTCAAGACGTTCGTCGAGGGTGGCCTCTATTTCGCGCAGTTGACGACGCTCGTGGAACGCTGCCACCGCGTTTCCGCGGCGCAGGGCAGAAGGCTGATCGTGCCTGCGATCGTTTTCTTGCAGGGCCAGGCGGAACACAAGACCGGCACGCGCCACTGGACCCGCTTGAGGCAGGTCCTTCAGCTTCAGGAAGCCTTTGAGGATGTTGTTCGAAGCATCACCGGGCAAAGCCGTAGCGTGCCCATGTTCCACACGGATCCTGGCAACACCGCTCCGCCCGGCGCGGACGGTTGGGCCTTTCCGGATGTGGCCATGGCGGCGGAACAGGCGGGGCGGCTATCACCGCTCAAGCACGTCAACGCCGGCGCCATGTATGCGATCCAGCACACGCTGAGCGGCAAAGGCGGTCATCCCACTGTAATGGGATACCGCATGCTGGGCGCTCAGATTGGCAACGCCATCAGCCGCCGCATGGCGGGGCTCGGCCATGTGGCGACGAGCGTCGAGACGTGGCGAATGTTCGACGCGCGCACGGCTCTGGTGCAGCTCCGTACGCCGGACCAGACCTTTGCGGCCGTCGATTGGACGAACGCTATCGTAAAATTTAAGGAGCCCTATGGGCTTGGCTCTGGCGGAGGATGGACGGCGCGCGATGGCGAGTCGATACGCGGCGGCCTTCCTCTCACAGTCGAGTCCGTGCTTCATGGCCCG
This sequence comes from Methylopila turkensis, assembly GCF_027922325.1. Classification (GTDB taxonomy): domain Bacteria; phylum Pseudomonadota; class Alphaproteobacteria; order Rhizobiales; family Methylopilaceae; genus Methylopila; species Methylopila turkensis. Next base: position 99,472 of record NZ_BSFL01000002.1, on the reverse strand, counting down.
GAATTCCAGGACAGCCTGTCGCCGGACACGATCGTTCTGAGATTTAGCCGCGAGATCATAGGCGCGCCCGAATTGGCTTACGCCACGACGGTCACCCACCGTCGTCATCATCATGGTCGCGGGCGCGGCGTCATTCGAAGCTCCGGAAACCCCATGCGGCTGGACAACGCCTGGCCTGTGCACAACTGGCTGCATCCGATCGTGCTCAGCTGAAGTCGTCATGCGTCCTCAGCGCTTGTCGTCGTCGCTTTTCGGACGCTTCAGACCCTCCGACCGGACCACCGCCAAGAACCCCGCCTAGCCGCTCAAGGCGGCGATAGAGATTTGTCGTCAGAACGCGGCGCTCCGCGCCTCAGCCGGCCGCGCCGAAGGCGGGCGGCGCGGCTGCGGCGTCCGGATGGCCGACGGCGGCGAGCGCGAAAGCGTAGGCGAGCGCCACCTCTTCGAGCCGGTCGAACCGGCCCGACGCGCCGCCGTGGCCGGCGTCCATGTTGGTCCTGAGCGCGATCGGGCGGCCGGACGTGGTCGCGGCGCGCAGACGCGCGACCCATTTGGCGGGCTCCCAATAGGTGACGCGCGGATCGGTCAGGCCGGCGAGCGCGAGGATCGCGGGGTAGGGCCGCGGCGCCACGTTGTCGACCGGGCTGTAGCTCCGGATGCGCGCGAAGGCCGCCGCGTCGCGGATCGGATCGCCCCATTCCGGCCATTCCGGCGGGGTCAGCGGCAGGCTCTCGTCCATCATCGTGGTGAGCACGTCGACGAAGGGCACGTCTGCGAGCACGCCCGCGAACAGGTCCGGCCGCAGGTTCGCGACCGCGCCCATGAGCATGCCGCCGGCCGAGCCGCCATGGCTCACGATGTGTCCGGCCGAGGTGAAGCTTTCGTTAACCAAAGTCTCCGCTGCGGCGATGAAATCACTGAAGGTGTTGGTCTTTTTGTCCAGCTTCCCGTCGAGATACCAGCCCCAGCCCTTGTCCGCGCCGCCGCGGATGTGGGCGATGGCGTAGACGAAGCCGCGGTCGACCAGCGACAGCCGGCCGCCGGAGAACGACGCCGGCATCGAGATGCCATAGGCGCCGTAGCCGTAAAGCAGGCAGGGCGCGCGGCCGTCCAGGGCGAGGCCCTTCCTGTGGATGACCGTGACCGGCACCAGCGCGCCGTCGGAAGCCGGCGCCTGCAGGCGCCGCACCACATAGGCGTCCGGGTCGTGGCCCGACGGCACCTCCTGCCGCTTGCGCAGCGTGCGCGCCCGCGTCGCGAGATCGTAGTCCCAGGTCTCGGACGGGGTGGCGGGCGAGGAGTAGACGAAGCGGACGAGGTCGGCGTCGAAGGTCGGGCCCGCGTCCATGCCGAGCGCGTAGGCCTCCTCGGCGAAGGCGATGGCGTGCTCGGCGCCGGTCGCGAGCTCCCGCACCACGATCCGGGGCAGGCCGTCCTCGCGCTCCAGCCGCGTGACGTGGCGGGCGGTTACAGCGTGGTCGAGCACGTAGACGCCCGGACGGTGCGGGACGAGGTCGCTTTCCGGCCCGCCGTCGACCGGCTTCACCGTGAGTTTGAAGTCGACGGCGCCGCCCGCGTTGGTGCGCAGCACCAGAGTCGAGCGGCCGTCGAGCGCGGGATGGTGGTCCACGTCGTAGCGGGTTCCGGCCTTGCGGGCTTCGACCAGCCGGGGCGCGCCGTCGAGCGTCGCGCGGTCGATGAGATGGGCTTCCGAGGTGTCGTGGTCCGAGACGGTGACGACGCAGAACGCGCCGGAGCGGGTGCGGTCGACGCCGACGAACCACCCGGGTTCGGCCTCGCGGAACACGAGTTCGTCGGAAACGGGATCCTCGCCGAGGCGATGGCGGTAGACCTCGAGCGCCCGGTGCTGGGCGTCGAGCCGCACGTACCAGAAGCCCGAGCCGTCCTCAGCCCAGACCGCCGCGCCGGTGGCGTCGGGGACGGCGTCGGCCAGATCCTCGCCGGTCGCGAGATCGCGCACGCGGATGGTCAGGAACTCGGAGCCGGCCTCGTCGGCGCTCCAGGCGAGCCGGCGGTGGTCGGGCGAGGGCGACCACGATCCGAGCTGGAAGAAGGCGTGGCCTTCCGCCAGCGCGTCGCCGTCGAGCAGTACGGTCTCCTCTGCGGACGCGTCGTCCGCCGGACGCCGGACCACGATCGGGTGCTGTCCGCCCGTCCGGTAGCGCACGGCGTAGGCGAACGGGCCGTCGGCGGTCGGGACGGTGGAATCGTCCTCCTTGATCCGGCCGCGCATCTCCGCGACGAGCGCGGCCTTCAGAGGATCGAGCGGCTCCAGCAGCGCCTTGGCGTAGGCGTTCTCGGCCTCGAGATAGGCGCGCACGTCGGCCGGCAGCGTCTCCGGGCGGCGCATCACCTCCTGCCAATTGTCCGCCCTCAGCCACGCGTAGGGGTCTTCGAGGCGGACGCCATGCGCGGCGGTCACATGCGGGCGGCGTTCCGCCACGGGCGGCGGGGGCAGGGGGGCGGCGACCATCGGGCGAGGCGCTCCGGGGCGTGCGTTGGCGGGAGGCGGACGTTAGACAGCGCTCGCCCCCGCCACAAGGAACCGCCGGCCGCGCCCGCGACTTTGCGTCGCGCTCGGTCGCCTCGCGAACCTGCGCCAGTGTTCCGGCGATTATGCGCAATAAGTGTGGAGGCTTGCACCAGAACAACTTGCCGGCGTTTGCCTCCCTAGCTATGTAAGGCGGGAATGCAGCGTCCCCGGATTTGGGAATGCTGTCGTAGTGCGACGTCCTGCGAGAGATGCTTGCGTCAATTCATCGAGCGGACGGTCCCGTTGGCGGAACCTCCGGCTCGTTCACAGGCACGGATTTGGGGTTTTTATGAGCGAGAACGCGACGACCGCGAATTACATTGAACTGGCCGCCGATATCGTGTCGGCCTATGTGAGCAACAATTCGGTTCCGGCGGCCGACCTTCCCGCGCTGATCGCGGACGTGCACGTGGCCCTGAGCCGCGTCTCCGAGGGCGATGCCGAGCCGGTCGCGGAGGCGCCGAAGCCCGCGGTGCCGGTCCGCAAGTCGGTGACGCCAGACTTCATCGTCTGCCTCGAGGACGGCAAGAAGTTCAAGTCGCTGAAGCGCCATCTCCGCACGCAGTACGACATGTCGCCGGAGGAGTACCGCGAGAAGTGGGGTTTGCCGAGCGACTATCCCATGGTCGCGCCGAACTACGCCGCCGCGCGCTCGGAGCTCGCGAAGAAGATGGGCCTCGGCCAGCAGCGCGGAAAGCGCGACTGACCGCCGGGTCGCCTCTTGCGGCGACCAACCTTTACGATCGGTGCGCCACGCCGTCCGGACCTCGGGTCCGGGCGGCGTTTTCGTTAGCGCGCCGGCGTCCAGCCGACGGCTTGTCGAGTCTAGAATATAATCCTATAAAGGAATAATAGCTCATAGATTGTGGAGAACACCGATGCCGCCGAGCCGCCCTGCCGCTGAGTCGTCCATCCGGCTAGAGGCCGCGGAGAGGCGGCTGCTGCGCCGCGTTCTCGCCGCCGGCCCCGAAGGCCTGGCGGGCGACGTCGGGGAAGCGGCCGCGGAGGCGCTGTCGCGGCGCGGGCTGATCGCGCGGCGGCCCGACGGCCGCGTCGTCGCGACCGCCCTCGGCCGCGCCCGGGCGGCCCGCGAGACGGGAGGCGAGAACGGCTTCCGGGCGCAGCATCAGGCGCTGCAGCGCCGCGCCGTGGAGGTGGACGGCGAAACCGCCGAGGCGCTGGTCAATCTCGACGAGAGCCCGCTCGCCTGGCTCGCCCGGCGCAAGGGCCGCGACGGCCGTCCGATGCTCGCATCTCACGAGGTGCTGGCGGGCGAGCGCCTGCGCGCCGACTTCTCCCGCGGCCAGATGAGCCCGCGCGTCACCGCGAACTGGGACGTCAGCGCGGGACGCGCGCATCGGGGCGGCGCCGGCGCGGGGGCGGAGGTAGCGGATGCGGCGCTCGCGGCGCGGGACCGCGTGACGCGCGCGCTGCAGGCGGTCGGGCCGGAGCTGTCCGGCGCGCTGCTCGACGTCTGCTGTTTCCTCAAGGGCATTGAGGCGGTCGAGCGCGATCGCGGATGGCCGGCCCGCGGCGGCAAGCTGGTGCTCGGCCTCGCGCTCGCGAGCCTCGCGCGGCACTACGGCTACGGCGACAGCGCCACGGGCCCGGACCGGGGCGGCCGGATCGTCGGCTGGCCGGAGACGGCGGCCGACGAACTCAGGCCGCGCCGGACGTGACGCCGGCTGCGGCGGCCGCCTCGCGCTTGATCCGCTCCACCATGGACTTCAGACCGTTGGAGCGCTGCGGCGTCAGATGCTCGCGGAGCTGGATGCGGTCCATCAGCTGGCCGGCGTCGGTCGCGAGGATCTGGCCCGCGCGCTTGCCCGAATAGAGCGCGATCATCACCGCCACCAGCCCGCGCACGAGATGGGCGTCGCTGTCGCCGCGGAACGTCAGCACGGGGTCGGGCCCGTCGCCCACGTTGGTCTCCAGCCAGACCTGGCTGGCGCAGCCCTGCACCTTGTTCGCGGCGGTGCGGGCCGAATCGGGCAGGGGTTCGAGCTCGCGGCCGAGCTCGATGAGGTAGCGGATGCGCTCCTCCCAGTCGTCGATGAACTCGAAGCCCTCGACGATCTCGTCAATACCGGCGGCCATGGCGTCCTCGCTGTTCCCCGCGAGGTAAGTCGTTCGCGCCGCCGCTGCAAAGGAAAAGGCTGCGGCGGCCCCCGATCCGTCGCGTCCGGCGGGGTCTCTAAAGCGCTCAGGCGGCGCGCGCGCCGGCGGGCTGGCCGCGCCAGGCCGGCTTGCGGTCGGCGGGGGTCAGCGTGTCGCGGGCGGGGGCCGTGAGCTTCGCCGCGGGCGTCGCGGCCGCCCCCGTGGTCGCTTCGCCGCCGAAATAGTCCTGAAGCATCGCGGCGCCGACGCCGACGCGCTCGCCCATCAGCTTCAGCGCCTGGGAGCCGACGTCGCAGGCGCCCGGCTGGCGCTCGCAGAAGCCCTTGACGTCGGAGACGGTGGCGCCGGCGGCGGCGAGCGCCGACAACGCGTCGATGGAGGCCTTCTCGGAAGCGGTGGGGCCGTCGGCGCTGGGACCCGCGACCGGCAGGATCATCAGCATCACGCAAATCCAGAAGGCGGCTCGCACAAGAAACATCATCGTCGTGGACCTTGACTTCGCGTCCCGCGCCCGTCCTGCGGCGCGTCGAGTACAGACGCTAGCACCGTCGGCCTAAATCGCGTTGAACCGGAAGCGCTGCATTCGACCCGAGCAGTTCAGACCTTTGAAAGTTTTCATCAAGCTTTCGTCAATGTATGAGGCGGCGCCCGGCGCGCGGGCTTCGCCGAATGCATTTGGCGACAGGCGCGCCTCGCCGTTTTAGCGTTCGCTTAAGCCTGCGCTGCCAGTCTGCGGATCGTGAATTGAGTGTCGGCCGTCCCGCGGGGCGGCCTCCGCGACGCGCTCCGGCGCGGCGCGGCCGTCGGAGTAAACGCGTGCTTCAGCTCGCTTCCCTCAAGGCGTTGGCCGGGCACGTCGCCGCGAAGGTCCATCCTTCGGCGTCCGACGATTCGGCTGCGCTGACGCGGCACGCGACCTTTCTCGCCACCCATATGGCCGCCGGCGTGCTGCCCTTCGCGGCGCTGCCGATGCTGCTCGCGCTCGCCGGCGCGCCCGGCGCGCTGGAACTCGGCGTCCTCGCCTGGCTGGTCGCGCCGATCGTGATCGCTCTCCGGCTTTCCGCGACCGGCGATCTCGCCCGCGCGCATCTTCTCTCGTCGCTGGCGCTGACCGTCCTGATCGCGGGCGTCGCCGCCGCGACCGGCGGCCTCGCTTCGCCGGCGCTGCCCTGGCTCGCGCTCGCGCCGCTCGAGGCCGCGCTGTCCGGCTCGCGCCGCATCACGCTCGCCGGCGTCGCCGCGGCGCTCGCCGGCGCCGTCGCCGCCGCGGCGGCCGGCGCGGTTCTGCCTGCGGTCGCCGCGACGCCCGGCTACGCCGCGGCGGGCGCGCTGTGGGCCGGGCTCTGCGCCCTCGGCCTCGCCGTCCGCGCTTGCGCCGCCATCGCCGGCTCCGCCGCCTCGGCGCGGGAGGCGCAGGCGCGTTTCGACATGATCGCGGGCTCGGTCGAGGATCTCGCCACCCGCCACGGCCCGAACGGCGCCGTGACCTTCGCCTCGGCCGCGAGCGAGCGGCTGCTCGGCGCCTCCGCCCGCGACCTGCACGGCTCCGGCCTGTTCGATCGCGTCCACATCGCCGACCGCCCCGCCTTCCTTCAGGCCATCGCCTCGGCCGCCGCCGGCGAGCGCCGCTCCTCGGTCGAGGTCAGGCTGCGCCGGGCCGCGCCGGCCGGCTGCCCGCCGCGCTTCGGCTGTTTCGACATGACCGCGCGCCCCGGCGCCGAGGCGGGCGTCGCCCTCGCCATGTTCCGCGACGTCACCGAGCGCAAGGCGCTGGCCGAGCGCGTCGAGCAGGCTGAGCGGGCCGCGGCGCTCGCCACCGACGAGAAATCGCGGTTCCTCGCGTCGGTCAGCCATGAGCTCCGCACGCCGCTGACCGCCATCCTCGGCTTCTCCGAGATCCTGTCCGAAAGCCCCGCGCCGTCCGAGGTGGTCGGCCGCCGGTCGGACTATGGCCGGCTCATCCACCAGTCCGCCCAGCACCTGCTGGAGATCGTCGACGGCGTGCTCGACATGGCGAAGATCGAGACCGGCGCTTTTCCCGTGGCGTCCGAGCCCTGCGCGCTGGCGCCGCTCGTGGCGCGCTGCGTCGGGCTGCTCGCGCTCGACGCTGAGCGAGGCGGCGTCAGGGTGGTCGCGGATGTCGGCGCCGACGTGCCGGAGATCGCGGCCGACCGTCGCGCGCTGACCCAGGTGATCCTCAACCTGCTGTCGAACGCGATCAAGTTCACGCCCTCGGGCGGCGAGGTCGCGGTCTCGCTTCGCGCGAGCGGCGACGCGGCGCTGATCGTGGTGCGCGACACCGGCGTCGGCGTCGCGCCCGACCATGTCGGTCGGCTCGGCGAAGCGTTCTTCCAGGTTCCGAACGCCGGCGGCGGGAGCCGCCAGGGCTCCGGCCTCGGCCTGTCGATCACGCGCGGGCTGGTCGACCTGCACGGCGGCCGGATCAGCTTCGAAAGCGTCGTCGGCCGCGGCACGCGCGTGACCGTCAGCCTGCCGCTCGATCCCGCGCGGCCCCTGACGGAATCCCCCGTCGAGCGCCCCGCGTTCGGCCGCTCGCGCCCGGTTTCCCCGCTCGAGTTGAAGGTGAAGAAAAGTGCCTAAAGCCATGGCCCGCACCTATGACGACGACGCGTCGGCCACGACCGGGCTGGCGGGCAGGGTGTTTGCGGTCGCCCGCCGTCGGCCCGTCGACACGCTCGCGGCCCTCGTCGCCGCGGCCGGCGTCGCCACCATCCTCGTGAATGCGCTGGCGCTGCAGCAGGGTCGCCACCCGGCGGCGCTTCAGCGCGAGGCGCCGGCCCAGCATGGCGCCCGGACGGACGCGGCGCCCGCGCCCCAGCGCAGCGAACTGGTGGCCCAGATCCAGGAGGCGCTGCTCGCCCGCGGCTATTACGACGGCGCCGTCGACGGCGTGTTCGGCGCGAAGACCAGCGCGGCGATCTCGGCCTTCGAGCAGGCGTCCGGAACGGCCGTGACCGGCGTCGCGTCCGATCGCGTGCTGGCGGCGCTGCTGGTAGCGCCGGCGAACGCGGCCCGCGTCGCGCCGCTGCCGCCGCGCGCCGAGCCGCCGGCGCCAAAGCCCCAGCCCGCGACCACCGGCTCGATCTCCGCCCCGAAGCTCATGGCCGTGCAGCGCGCGCTGGCGCGGCTCGGCTACGGCCCGGTCGCGATCGACGGCAAGATGGGCGCCGCCACGCGCGCCGCCCTGCTGAGCTTCGAGCGCGACCGCAAGCTGCCGCAGACCGGCGAACCCGGCCCGCAGGTGCTGCGGGAGCTGAAGGCCGTCTCGGGCATGGCGCTGGAATGACCGGCGCCAGGTCATGACCGCCCGGCTGACGTCGGAGTTCTGGGTCGCCGCCCATGTCCGGCGGTGCCACCTCGAGGGCGCCTACGCGATGGTGCGGCGTCGGGGCGCCGCGGAGGCCGGCGCGATCTTCCTGATCGTCGACCGGCTTGACGGCCGCAACGACTTTTATGTCCCGGCGGCGCAGAGCGAGGCCGATGATACGCGCGCGCGTTCGTTCGAACGCGTGCTGGAGGGCGTCGACGGCCTCAAGGTCGAGGCGCGGCTCGCGCGCGAGCTGCGCTTCGATCCCGACGTCTGGATCGTGGCGATCGAAGACCGCGAGGGACGCGCGTTTCTGGACTAGCCATGTCCGGCGACAGACAGGTCCGCGCGGCCTACGCGCCGTCTTCGGCGAGCGTATGGGCGACGATCGCGTTGGCGTGGCCGTGCCCCATTCCGTGCTGCTCATTCAGGAGGGCGACCAACTCCATATGCTTGGCGGGCCGTGCCGCGCGCACCAGCGCCTTCCATTCAGCGATCGGTTTTCCGTATTTTTTCTCGATGGACGGAAAATAGGACGCCGGGCCTTTGGTCTTGTCGTCGGTCATGCTCGTCGCAGCTCCCGCAAGTAACGTTCCGCATCGTTGACGCGATCGGCGCCGCAAGCGCTCGCTGGTGAAACGTTCAGCCGCGGCCGCGGTTCGGCTCGCTCGTCCGCGTCAGCGGGCGGCGCACCCGCGCCGCGGATCGGGCCGCGCCCGCCCGCTCAGGCGCGCCGGAGGGATCGAACAGCGGCTCGTGCTTCGCGGCCGGCGTTGGGGCCTGAAGCCCGGCGAGGGCGCCCACGAGCTCCAGCGCGACGCCGCGGGGCGTCGTTTCGGCAAGCTCCACCAGGTGGAAGAAGCGGTTGACCGACCGGGCGATCTCGGGCTGCGCCAGCAGCAGGGCGCGTCCGATCTGGTCGCGCTCGACGCCGAGCCCGCGCAGCATGAACACAAAGGCCTCCCCGCTCGGCTCCGCGGCGAGCGTCGCGGCGGCGGTCGGGCTGACGCCGAGCGCGACCGACAGCGCCTCAGCCATCAGCGCGTGGTCGCCGCTCGCGACGGCGGCCTCCACCATGGCGGCGTCGGCCTGGTCGGTCATGCGGCCCGCGCGGGCGGCGCGGCCGGGGCGAGCGGCGATCGCCTCGCGAATCTGGGAGCGCTGCTCGGGGCCGGCCGCGAGATAGAGCGGCGACAGCGCCGCCGGGTCGAAATCGGAGCGCCGCAGCAGGGAGGCGGCGAGGACGGGCGCCGAGTGCGCGCGGCGGACGAGCGTCGCGAGCGTCTGCGGCGTCGGCTGGAGCGCGGGGTTCGCGATCAGCGTCTCGACCACCCGCTCGTCCCTGTGGTGGGCGAGAATGCGGGCCAGGTCGGCGTCGATGTCGGCGCGCTGCGCCGCCGCGCTCGCCTCCACGACGCCGCCGTCGAGAGCGATCGTCAGAAGATGATGCCGCGAGACCTTGTCCGAGCGCGCCAGGATCGGGCTCGCCACGGACACGTCGTCCTTCAGCAGGCGCGCGATCACGGCTTGCGGAGCGTGCGGGTCGCCGGCGAGCTTGCGGGCGACCACGGCGCGGGTCTCGACGCCGACCACATCCAGAAGCTGCAGCGCCAGCTCCTCGTAGCGGGCGATCTCCTCGGGGGCGTGGTGCGGCTTCTGGATGAACAGGTCGGTCAGCACCCTGAGCAGGATCGGACGGACGTCGACGCCGTCCTGCCGGGACAGGCGCTCGAGAGCTTCGACGGGAAGCAGTTCGTCGGTCATCGAGCCTTTGTCCGGCGCTGCGGGCGCGAGGGGCGGCGTTCCATCCCGTCGCTTCTGTACGGGAACGCTAGGCCGCTTATGATTAGCGCCGCGTTAAAGCGCGAACGGAAAGCGCGCGCCAGTGTCCCAGAGCGGGATGTTCGTCGGAAACCGGCCAAGTCCGACGCCGGGGAGGGGGCCTCGCCGTGGCGCGGCGGTCACACCGGAGGCGTGATCGGGATCTTAACCCCGTCGGTAACCGCTCGTTAACCATCGCGGTCGCCCAATTACCCCTCAGAAGGCCCGCCGGCGGTCGATCCGCCCCGGGTCGAGACGAACCGATCCGATCCCCGCCCCGCAGGGAGAGCCATTATGGGTCTCGTGCTCGCATTCCAGTCGTCGCCGCGGCCGTCCGCCCGGCCCGCGAACCGCAGCCGCGCCGAACGGCGCGGGGCCGACATCCTGTTCTTCACCGGGGTCCGCTACGAGCGCCACGGCGACGCCGGCCGGGCGTCGGCCGCGTCGTCCGCGCCGGCGCGGACGGAGCAGCCGACCTCGTGACCGCCCGCGCGTTCCGGGCGTTCGCGCCCGGAGCGCGAGCGGCCGCCCTCGTCGCCTGCCTGTCCGCGACGCTCGTCGCCTGCGCGCCGCCGCGGGGCGACTTCGGCCGGGCCGAGCCGAGCCTCGTCAACGACCGGCTGCTGCCGCTCGCCGGCCGCAAAGCCGCCCAGGCGCGCGGCGAGCCGGTCTCGTCCTACCGTTACACCGACAACGAGAACGCCATGCGCGCGCTCGGCTGGGCGGTGGTCATGCCGGCGCATGAGGGCCAGCGGATCGGCGCCGTGCTCGCGGAGCTTCGCCGCACCCGCATCCTGCCGCAGGAGCGCGCGCGCATCGACAAGGCCGACTACGTGCGGGCGCTGCTCCGCGTCGACTACCGCTCGAGCGTCGCCCGCTACGCCCGGCTGCAGGAGGACATCGAGGCGGACACCGCGCGCGTCGAGCCGTTCTTCCAGGCCGCCTCGCGCGTCGCGGAGGACGACCGCGTCCGGCTGCGCGCGCTCGCCGCCGTGCCCGAGGTGGAGCCTGACGAGGTCGCGAACGCCGAGGGCCGCGTCGAGGAGAACCGACTGCTGGAGGCCTGGGTTCAGATCGCCTTCGAGGAGCGCGTCGTCGCCTACCGCTACGCGCTCGACCGGCTGGTGCTCGAGACGCCGGACCGGGCCTCCGTGGCCGTGGAGGCCGCGCTCGCGCGGTTGGAGAGCGTGCTGCGCAGCCTGCGCCCGGCCGGACCGCCCCGCGGCGTGTTCAAGGGCTGACGCGGCGCGCGCAACTTGCGCCGGCGGCGATCGCCGCCAGCCCGGCGCGCGCGCTCGGCGCCGGCGCGAACAGACGCACGAGAACGAATCCGGTTTCCGTCGGCGAGGCGATGCGGATGTTCGGCCGCTCCTCGACGGTTTCGTCCGCCTCGGCCTCCTCGGCGGCGTCCGCGTCGAGGACGGTGACCTCGACCGCGCCGTTCGTCGCCGCGCGATCGCTCAGCGCGTAGAACGGCTGGCCGCCGCGGTTGTGGAACACGACGGCGCCGTAGGACGACGGCAGGTTGGCGCGCACGGTCACTGGGCCCTGCGAAAGATCGTAGCGGCACGCGGCGGTGACGAAGGCAGGATCGCGGAACGGCAGCCGGTCCGCCGCCTCGCCCTCGTCCGGCAGCACCACGAACCGCCCGTCCGCTTCGAGCGACGCCAGCCGGTCATAGGCCCCGTTCGGCGCGAGCTGCGGCACGCGGAGCAGCGAGGCCACGTGGATCAGTCCCGCGAGCGCCAGCCCGATCGCTACGGCGTAGATGAGCCGGATCATCGGCAGGTCCCGCGGATGATGGCGAGCAGAGCCGTCGGCGCCGAGCGGGCGAGCGGCGTCCCGAGCGCGGTGTCGTAGAGCGCCAGCCGGAGGGTGAAGCTGCCCTCGCCGCCGAGCGGCAGCCAGTCGCCCGGACGGGCGTCGCGCGCGAGTTCGATCGCGATCGGCCGGCCCGCCATGCGGACGGTTTCGGCGCTCGAGGTCGCGAAGCGTCCGAGCGGGTTCGCGAGCCGACCGCCGGTCGGCGTGAAGGCCGCGAGCGTCCAGAGCCGGGCCGCCGGCAGGTCGCCTTCGAGCCGGTAGTCGCAGGCCGCGTCGAGCGGGCGGCCGGCGTCGTCGGTCGTGGCGTCGAAGCTCAGTCCGTCGCCATAGGCCAGGGGCGCCTCGCCGCTGCGGGCGATCCACGCCCGGAGGTAGGGATCCGCGCCGAGCCCGCCGACGTCGGGCGTCGCGCGCCACGGGCCGATCGCGAGCGCGCCGAACGGCGGCGAAGCTTGCGTCAGAGACCACCATGTCGCGCCAAGCCCGAGACCGGCCGCGATCGTGAACGCCAGCACCACCTGGAGGATCAGCCGCATCGCGACCGTTCAGCGCGCGGCGGGCGAGGGAGCCGCCGCGAAGGTTGGGTCATGGTCGGCCGAGGCGCGCCCGGCGCTCGCCTGCCGCGCCGCCGCCACGTCGGACAGGATCGCGTTCAGCACCCGGGTCGAACGCTCCGACAGGTTGCGGGTGAAGGTCGCGGGCGCCTCCTGCGCAGCGGGCGCGGCGGAAGCGACCGCGGGGCGCTGTCCTGTCGGCATCGGCACGCCGGGTATCGGACGCGGAGCAAGGCCCTGATGGGCGAAGGCCATGATGTCGCGCCAGGTCATGGCGGGCAGGGAGCCGCCCGTCATCTCCCGCGTCGTCGTGAAGTCGTCGTTGCCGAACCAGACGCCGCCGACCAGCGACCCGGTGAAGCCGACGAACCACGCGTCGCGATAGGACTGCGAGGTGCCGGTCTTGCCGCCCACCTGGTAGCCGTCGAGCCGGGCGCGCCCGCCGGTGCCGGCCTCGGTGACGGCGAGCATCATGCGGTTCATGCCCGCCACCACGTGCGGGCCGAGCACCTGCTGCGGCTGCGGCGTGTCGCGGTCGTGCCGCCACAGGACGCCGCCCTTCGAGTCCGTCACCTCGATCGCGGCGTAGGGCGGGGTGCGGCGGCCGCCGTTCGCAAGCGTTCCGTAGGCCGAGGTGTGGTCGAGCAGCGTGATCTCCTCGACGCCGAGCGCGAAGGCGCGGCCGACGTCGAGTTTTGAACGGATGCCCATGCGCTTCGCGATCTCGATGACGTTTTTCTGCCCGACGTCGAGCGCAAGGCGCACCGGGATGGTGTTGATCGACTTCGCGAAAGCCGTGATCAGCGGCATGCGGCCGGCGAAGCGGCGGCCGTAATTGCGCGGGCACCAGTTGCCGATGCAGATCGCGGCGTCGGTGACGACCTTCTCCGGCGTGTACTTCCCCGAGGCGAACGCCGCCGCATAGACGTAGGTTTTGAACGACGAGCCGGGCTGGCGCAGGGCGTCGACGGCGCGGTTGAACTGGCTGACGCCGTAATCGCGCCCGCCGACCATCGCCCGCACCGCGCCCTCGGGCTCCATGATCACCGCCGCGGCCTGGTCGACGCGGTACTGGTCGCCGTACTGCCGCAGCATCTGCTCGACCGAGGCCTCGGCGTGGCGCTGCAGCGCCGGATCGAGCGAGGTGCGGACCTGCAGCACGCGCTTGCCTCCGAACGCGCCCTGGCCCGCCAGCGCGCGAACCTCGCCATAGGCCCAGTCGAGATAATAGTCCGGGCTCGAAACCACAGCGGTCGGCTTCGGCGTCGCCGGCAGGAACCGCGCCGGCTGCACCTGACCCTCGGTCATGAACCCTGCGTCGACCAGATTGTCGAGCACGGTCGAGGCGCGCGCGCGCGCCGCCGCGAGGTTGATGTGCGGCGCGTATTTGGTCGGCGCCTTGAACAGACCCGCGAGCATCGCGCTCTCGGCGAGGGTGATGTCGCGGGCGGATTTGCCGAAATAGAAGTGCGCCGCCGCGTCCACCCCGAAGGCCCCGCCGCCCATATAGGCGCGGTCGAGATAGAGCTTGAGGATCTCGTCCTTGGTGAGGTGGTGCTCGAGCCAGAGCGCGAGGAACGCCTCGTTGATCTTGCGCTCGATGGTGCGCTCGTTCGACAGGAAGATGTTCTTCGCAAGCTGCTGCGTGATCGAGGAGCCGCCCTGCACCACGCCGTTCGCGCGCGCGTTCTGCACGATCGCGCGGGCGGTGCCCGCGACGTCGATGCCGAAGTGCTGATAGAAGCGCCGGTCTTCGGTCGCGAGCGCGGCTTTGATCAGGTGGTCCGGATAGTCGCGCAAGGGGATGCCGTCGTTCTGCATCACCCCGCGCTTGCCGATCTCGACGCCGTGGCGGTCGAGGAACGTCACCGACAGGTCGGCGCGGTTCAGCCAGTCCGGGCCGGTTTCGCGGAAGGCCGGCGTCGCGAGCGCCAGCACCAGGGTCGCGCCTGCGGCGCCGAGCGTCACCCCCTCGCCGAGAATCTCGGCGACGAACCGCCGCCACCCGCGCGCGCGGAAACCGTCGAAGGCGGCGCAGACGCTGTCCCAGCGCCGCGAGGCCGCCGGCCAGATGCGCCAGAAGGTGTGGTCGAGCCACGAATCGAGCGCGAGCAGCCTGCGCTTCGCGTCGAGCTTGTCCCCGTTTGAGCCCCGGCCGAACACGCGTCTCGCCTCACACCCATCGCCGTTCCGCCCCGGAATGGCTTGACCTGTTACGTCCCGGCGCGCAAGAGCCGACCCATGACCGCGCCCCTCCGCCCGCGCCCGACGCCGGGCGCCGCCCCATCAGACCCGCCAAAACCCTTCTGGCGGGTGAAGCGGCTCGCCGAGATGACCGCGCCGGAATGGGAGAGCCTGTGCGACGGCTGCGGCCGCTGCTGCCTGCTGAAGCTGCAGGACGAGGACACCGACCGCATCGCCTATGTGGACGTCTCCTGCCGGCTGTTCGACCGGGACACCTGCCGCTGCTCCGATTATCCGCGCCGGGCCGAGAAGGTGCCGGACTGCGTGACGCTGACCCCTGGCGTCGTCGAGCAGATCGGATGGTTGCCTCCGACCTGCGCCTACCGCCTGATCGAGGAGGGCAAGGATCTGCCCTGGTGGCATCCGCTGGTCTCTGGCGACCCGGCGACCGTCCACGCCGCCGGCGTCTCCGTGCGCGGCAAGGTGTTCTGCTCCGAAACCGAAATCGCCGAAGAAGACCTGCAGGACCGCATGGTGAGCTGGCCCGCCAAATGGCCGCGCGGCGCGAAGGGCAGGCGATAGCGAGAGCCTCCCATCCCGTTCCCGCGGGAGGCGCGCTCTAGCATGACGCGCTTCGTTGGCGTAGCAAGACGCCGTCCGCCACGCGCCACGAGTCCGATGACCGCACACGAGCCCGCCATCACGCCCGATCTCGTCGCAGCCCACGGCCTGAAGCCCGACGAGTACGAGCGCATCCTCGCCCTCATCGGCCGCGAGCCGACCTTCACCGAGCTCGGCGTCTTCTCGGCGATGTGGAACGAGCACTGCTCGTACAAGTCCTCCAAGATCTGGCTGAAGACGCTGCCGATCTCCGGCCCGCACGTCATCCAGGGACCCGGCGAGAACGCCGGCGTGGTCGACATCGGCGATGGCGACGCGGTGGTCTTCAAGATGGAGAGCCACAACCACCCGTCGTTCATCGAGCCCTACCAGGGCGCGGCGACCGGCGTCGGCGGCATTCTCCGCGACGTTTTCACCATGGGCGCCCGACCCGTGGCGGCGCTGAACGCGCTGCGCTTCGGCGATCCCCAGCATCCGCGCACGCGCCATCTGGTCTCGGGCGTCGTCGCCGGCGTCGGCGGCTACGGCAACTCCTTCGGCGTGCCGACGGTTGGCGGCCTCGTCGGCTTCCACACCCGCTACGACGGCAACATCCTCGTCAACGCCATGGCGGTCGGCCTCGCCAAGGCCGACGCCATCTTCTACGCCAAGGCGACCGGCGTCGGTCTGCCCGTGGTCTATCTCGGCTCCAAGACCGGGCGCGACGGCATCCACGGGGCGACCATGGCCTCGGCCGAGTTCGACGACGCCTCCGAGGAGAAGCGCCCGACCGTGCAGGTCGGCGATCCCTTCGCCGAGAAACTGCTGCTGGAGGCATGTCTCGAGCTGATGGCCTCGGGCTCGGTGGTCGCGATCCAGGACATGGGCGCGGCGGGCCTCACCTGCTCAGCGGTCGAGATGGGCGCCAAGGGCGACCTCGGCATCCGGCTCGACCTCGAGAACGTGCCCGTGCGCGAAGAGGGCATGACGGCCTACGAGATGATGCTCTCGGAGAGCCAGGAGCGCATGCTCATGGTGCTCCACCCGGAGAAGGAGGAGGTGGCCCGCGCGATTTTCGTGAAGTGGGGCCTCGACTTCGCCGTCGTCGGTCACACGACGGATGATCTGCGCTTCAAGGTCTACCTCAACGGCGAGCTCAAGGCCGACTTGCCGATCAAGGAGTTGGGCGACGAGGCGCCGGAGTACGACCGGCCCCATGTGGAGACCCCGAAGGCGCCTGTCCTCAGTCCGGCGTCGATCGAGGCGCCGGTTCCGACCGGCGAAGCGCTGCTGGCGCTCGTAGGCTCGTCCGAACTGTCCTCCCGCCGCTGGGTGTGGGAGCAGTACGACCACATCATCCTCGGCGACACCGTGCAGAGGCCCGGCGGCGACTCCGCCGTGGTGCGCGTAAACGGCGGTCCTAAGGGCCTCGCCATGACCGCCGACGTGACCCCGCGCTACTGCGAGGCCGACCCGTTCGAGGGCGGCAAGCAGGCGGTCGCGGAAGCCTGGCGCAATCTGACCGCGGTGGGCGCCCGCCCGCTCGCCGTCACCGACAACCTGAACTTCGGCAACCCCGAGAAGCCGGAGATCATGGGTCAGCTCGTCGGCTGCATCAAAGGCATCGGCGAGGCCTGTCGCGCGCTCGACTTCCCCGTCGTGTCCGGCAACGTCTCACTCTACAACGAGACGCAGGGGCGCGCGATCCTGCCGACGCCGACCATCGGCGCCGTGGGCGTGATCGACGACGTGGCGAAGAGCGCCACCATCGCCTTCAAGCGCGACGGCGAGGCGATCCTCGTGATCGGCGACGCGCAGGGCTGGCTGGGCCGCTCCTGCTGGCTGTGGCTGGTCGCCGGCCGCGAGGAGGGCGCACCGCCGCCGGTCGATCTCTCGGCCGAACGGCGCAACGGCGACTTCGTGCGCAGCCTCATCCTGAGCGGCGCCGCCACCGCGGTCCACGACGTCTCCGACGGCGGCTTGCTGCTGGCGGTGGCGGAAATGGCGCTCGCGGGCCGGCTCGGGGCGAAGCTCGACGACGCGCCGGACGGGACGCCCGCTCATGGCTGGTGGTTCGGCGAAGACCAGGGCCGCTACGTCGTCACGGTCGAGGAGAGCAAGGCGTCGCTGGTCATCTCCGCGGGCAGCGAGGCCGGCGTCACCGTGACGCGCATCGGCGCGACCGGCGGCGACCGATTGATTCCGGGCCGCGAAGCCCCCATCCTGTTGAACGAACTGCGGGAGACCCACGAGAGCTGGTTCCCGGCCTTCATGGCCGGCCCGGCCGTCGAGGCCTGAAGCCCCCACGACCAACCCAAGGAGACGACCGACGATGCCGATGGACGCCCGCGAGATCGAAGAGCTGATCCGCGACGCCCTGCCGGACGCGGCGGTGACGATTCGCGACCTCGCCGGCGACGGCGACCATTATGCGGCCGTCGTCGTCTCCGAAGCCTTCCGCGGCAAGAGCCGCGTCCAGCAGCACCAGATCGTGTATCAGGCGCTCAAAGGGCAGATGGGCGGCGCGCTGCACGCCCTCGCGCTGCAGACCAGCGCGCCCGAAGCCTGATGACCGTCATTCGAAAGGCAGACCGCCAATGACCGCCAAGGACCAGATCGCCGAGGCCATCGCCTCCAACGACGTGGTGCTCTTCCTGAAGGGCACGCCGCAGTTCCCGCAGTGCGGGTTCTCCGGCCAGGTCGTGCAGATCCTCGACCACCTCGGCGTGCCCTACGCCGGCGTGAACGTGCTGCAGAGCGACGAGATGCGTCAGGGCATCAAGGAGTTCTCGAACTGGCCGACGATCCCGCAGCTCTACGTCAAGGGCGAGTTCATCGGCGGCTGCGACATCGTCCGCGAGATGTTCCAGGCCGGCGAGCTGCAGAGCCACCTGAAGTCGGCGGGCGTAGCGCTCAAGCAGACCGCGTAAGCGCGTCCGCGCCCAGCGCCGCCGCGTCGCGTCTCGTCGGGCCGGCATGACGTGGCGCCGGCCTTCGCCGGGGCCGTCCGACCATCCGCCGGGCCTCCCGCGGTTTTGACCGCGGAGCGCCTCGACGTCGCCGTGATCGGCCGGCAGATGTACGGCGCGACGCCGCCGTCGCGTATGCTTCAAGGCCGTCCATGCCGCTGATCACCCGCCGCGCCCTGCTCGCCTCGGCGGGCGCAGGCTTTCTCGTCTCCGCCAGCGGCGGCGCTTATGCCGGGCTGATCGAACCGGCGCTGATGCTCGGCGTCACCGAATACGCGTTGACGCCCCCCGGCTGGCCGGCCGACCTGCCTCTCACGATCGCCGTCGTCTCCGACGTGCATGTCTGCGAGCCCTACGTGCCGATGGCCCGGGTCAAGCGCATCGTCGAGACGGTCAACGCGCTGAAGCCCGACCTGATCGTGCATCTCGGCGACCACGAGGCGACGCACCGCTTCGTCTCGGGCCGCGTGCCGCCGCAGGAGTGGGCCGCCGCCTACGCCGACCTCGCCGCCCCGCTCGGCTTCTACACCATCCTCGGCAACCACGACTGGTGGCACAACCACATGAGCATCCGCTCCGCGCTCGACGGCGCGCGTCTGCGGGTGATGGAGAACGACGTCGAACTGATCGAGCACCGCGGCCGGCGCTTCTGGCTCGCGGGTCTCGGCGACCAGCTCGCGCATTGGCTCGGCCGCGGCGGCTTCCGCGGCGAGGACGATCTGGCCGGCACGCTCGCCCGGGTGAAGACCGACGATCCCGTCCTGCTGCTGGCCCATGAGCCGGACATCTTCGTGACCGTGCCGGCGCGGGTCTCGCTCACCCTGTGCGGCCACACTCATGGCGGCCAGGTGCATATCCCCGGCCTCACCAACCCGTTCATCCCCTCCGCCTACCGCGATCGCTTCCGCTACGGCCACATCGTTGAGGAGGGCCGCCACCTCATCGTCTCCGGCGGCATCGGCATGAGCGGCCTGCCCGTGCGTTTCGGCGTGCCGCCGGAGGTCCTGCTGGTGAAGCTCGGTAACGAGCCGGCAATAGCGTAGGGCCGGCGGGAACGGACGAAATCTTTGAGCGGAGAGCCCGCGCGGCTGTTCCTAAGTCAGGGCGGTGATGCGGGTCTCGTGTTGCCGCTGGACCGCGATCTCTGAGCGGCTATTCTCCACCTCCGGATCGGCGGGCAGAGGCGAGAGTTGCCGCTGGACCGCGATCTCTGAGCGGCTATTCTCCGATCTATCAGGACATCGTGCGCCAGGCGGTTGCCGCTGGACCGCGATCTCTGAGCGGCTATTCTGGCATAAAAGATGGAGACGCCGGTCGTAAAGTTGCCGCTGGACCGCGATCTCTGAGCGGCTATTCTGTTGGTCGCGCTTGTGCGACACGGGGAACGTTGCCGCTGGACCGCGATCTCTGAGCGGCTATTCTGGCCCTTGACGAGCGGCACGCGCTCGACGAGTTGCCGCTGGACCGCGATCTCTGAGCGGCTATTCTGCTGGTGCTGGAGAGCCGCGGCGCGGCCGCGTTGCCGCTGGACCGCGATCTCTGAGCGGCTATTCTCGGCGCCAGAAGGCTTCGACCGCCGCGTTTGTTGCCGCTGGACCGCGATCTCTGAGCGGCTATTCTCACGCGGCCGTCGGCGCGGACGATCACGTGGTTGCCGCTGGACCGCGATCTCTGAGCGGCTATTCTTCGTCCCGTCGTCGTAGATGTGGATGCCCTGTTGCCGCTGGACCGCGATCTCTGAGCGGCTATTCTATCCTGAAGACGATCACGCTGGGCGGCTTCGTTGCCGCTGGACCGCGATCTCTGAGCGGCTATTCTCGACAAGACGAAGGCATCGCTGCAGAGCGCGTTGCCGCTGGACCGCGATCTCTGAGCGGCTATTCTCGAGCCCGTGTTTCGGATGTTCGTAACGCCGTTGCCGCTGGACCGCGATCTCTGAGCGGCTATTCTTGACCCCAAATTCGGAGGCTGCTTGCGCGAGTTGCCGCTGGACCGCGATCTCTGAGCGGCTATTCTCGGACCCTTGCGCTTCCGGCTGTTCGGCGGGTTGCCGCTGGACCGCGATCTCTGAGCGGCTATTCTCGATGTCGAACCGCTCAACACCGCGATAAGTTGCCGCTGGACCGCGATCTCTGAGCGGCTATTCTGGATCGGCCTCTATCCCTTTCAAAACAAAGGCGATAGCGGCCGTGTTCGGCTCGACCGCTTCGCGGACATAGCTAGAACAGCGCCAACTGGTCGGGATTTTTGCGCGGGCGGCGCCGGCGCTGGCCGGAGAATCGGACGATGTTTTCATACTGCCGGTCCGTGAAGGTCAGAACGTGCACGTCGCCTCGATCGGGCAGGCTGCGCTCGATGCGGCGCATATAGGCCTCGAACTGCTCCTTGCCGTTGCAGAACCGAGCATAGACCGAGAACTGGCTTTTTTCGAATCCCTCATCGAGCAGGAATTGACGGAACTTGGTCGCGGCTTTCGATTGCGCCTTCGTCGTCACAGGCAGATCGAACATCACGAAGATCCACATGAGACGATAGCCGCTGAGTTGCGAGACCGAGGAGGAAGGAGGGGCGGCGATGGCCTTGCCCGCGCTCATGGCCCGGCGTCCGCTGGCACGGCCGCGGCGCCGAGACGGGCGAGCTCCAGCGGGGAGGGCGGGCGCGGCAGCGCAAGCTCGGCCGCCCGGCCGGTCTCGAAGGCGCGGGCGAGCGACTGCGCGGCGCGTTGGGCGGCGACCGTCACGGTGGTGAGGCCGGCCTCGCCCGGCAGGTCCAGCGCTATCAGCCCGGCGAAGGCGCGCTTGGTTTCTGGCGTCACGTCGGTCGCGCCGCCGGCGACGAGAGCGACGGCGACGAGATCGACCAGCGGGCGAAACGGCTCGATCATGTCGTCGGCGAGCGCGAAGGCGTTGCCGCGGTTGGCGTGGTGCACGCCGATCGAGGGATGCAGGCCGCTCGCCACCAGCGAGCGCGCGAGCAAGGCGCGCATCACCGTATAGCCGTAGTTGAGCAACGAATTGGCGCCGGGCAGGCTGCGGTCGCGCCGGAAGTCGGCTCCCATCAGCGCGGGCCAGTAGCGCCGCGCGGCCTGCGCCTCCACATTGTCGGGATCGCCGGAACGGACGCGGCGCGCCATCAGCTCGAAGGCGCCGGCCTCTGTTCCACGAGCGGCGAGCGCCGCGCCCTGCCAGCGAATTTTGGCCATGACGACCTCGCGCCAGAGCTGCTTGGCGAGCGGCTTCCCCGCGTCCCACTGGGCGCGGATGCGGGCGTTCTGTCCGTGATGGCCGTCGAGCGGCAGGCAGACCGCGACCGGCGCATGGTTCGCGCCGCACAGCACCAGCGGCGCGCCGCGTTCGGCCAGCGCCGCGATCAGGTTGGTGGTCCAGGTCACGCCATGGGCGTGGACGATGACCGCGGCGACGTCGTCGAGCGGCACCCGCCCCACCTCGGCGCGCCCTTCGCAGACGACGAGAAAGCCGCGATAGGCCGAAAGATGGCGGCCGTCGATCGCGATGTCGACGACGCGCTCCATGGCGGCTCGCCCTCAGGGTGTTCGATCTGAGTTATGCAATCATAAAGTGCTTTAAGAGTCCTTTGCGATCTCCGGATGCAGGGCGCGCTTGCGCGTCCGCCGGACCGCGGTGCGGGCGGGAAAGCCGGGATCCGAGACGCGGCCGAGGGCGTCGACACGCACCTGGCGGGCGCGGAGCTTGCGGAGCGCGGTCGCTCCAGTGTCGAGATACTTGAACGGGTCGGACTTGTCGGCGTCGCGGGCCTTGAGCGCTCCGGCTTCGTTGTGATCCGCGAGGAACAGCCGTCCCATCTGGTTGAACTTCACCACGCGCATCAGAACGAGGCCGCTTTCGGTTTCGACAGCGAGCAGGTCGTCCTGGCGCAGGCTCAGCACCTTCTTCGCGGTCGGGTTCTCTGTGCGCAGCGTTGAGCTCCAGCCCGCCTTATGCGCGTCGAACATCGAGATGACTTCGGCCTTCCAAGAACCGTCACTCAACTCCCAGACGTCGTAGCGATAGTTCGAGTCGCCCTTGTAGCCTTTGTAGATGCGACCGTTGCGGTCGCGGATCGGGATCACCGAGAGCGCTTTCATCACCCGCACGCGGCGAATGTTGGGATAGCTGCGGGGGCCTTTCTCCGGGTCGCCGAACGTGCGGATGGCGTCTTCGAAGGCGCGCGCCTCCTTGCCCGCGGTCCAGTCCTTCAGCGCCTGGCGCAGGCCGTCGTCGCGGATCGCCTCGAGATCGGCGGCCTTCTTGAACGACGACAGCGGCGCGCGGTGCACGACGAGCTCACTGCCGCGCGCGTCCTTTTCGCCGGTCAGGCCGTAGGCCGTGTCGTTGTGCAGCCGGCCGGCGGTGGCGTCGCGGCCCTTGGGCAGGCTCGCCTTCGAGACCGTTCCATGGTCGGGCCGGTGGCTCACCACGATCGCGTTGACGGCGCGGCGCAGGTCGTCGCGAAAGCCGTCCCACGGCTCGGGAATGACGATCCTCTCGCGGCCGTCCTTGCCCTCTTCGCCCGAGGCGCGGGCGATCTCCTGCAGCAGGCCGCGGTCGACGACGCCGATCACGGCGGCGTCGATGGCGTGGTGGCGATGGTCCAGACGGTTCTTAGGCTGGTCGGCGCCGCCGCCGAAGTTGTGGTCGGGCAGCAGATCGTTCAGCCCGAGCTTGCGGCGGACCATCTCGGTCAGCCGGCCGGGCGACACCCAGACGTGGGAGCTGCCGTCGCCCTTGTGCGGGTAGAGCGCGGACAAATACTCGCGGGCGAGCCGCGCGAGGTGCTGGGTGTCGGTGAGCTGGCGGGCGATGAAGCCCTTGCCGAACTCGGGATCGTCGCTGTTGAAGCGCTCCATAGCGTTCGGCTCGAAGCGCCAGCGTTTGTTCTTCTGCATGTTGGCGGCGCGGGCGGCGATCGCGTCCCACTCGGCGGCGGCGCCCCATTTCGCTGCGAAGCCGGCGCGCGCGTCGTAGGGCGAGCGGTTGCGCTTCAGCCGGTTGGCCTCGCGCAGGCACACCGTCTTGTTGGCGTTGGAATCGTCCAACGTCTGGGTGAACGGCAGGATGTGGTCCACGTCGACCTCGCCGTTGAACAGCATAGCCGCGCTGATCTGCTGCCCGGAGTAAGGGCACCGACGATCCAGGCAGTTTTCAGGGTTGAGTTCCTCCCAAAGCTTCAGCAGCGCCCGGTTCGCGCCGCTGTTCCGCTGCCCGAGCTCCGCGAGCTTTTTGGCGCGCGCTTCGGCGGCGATGCGATTGTCGTTGTTCTCGCGGTTGCGCTTCCTCTTCTCGTCCTCGTCGAGCTTCAGCTCGCGGGCGAGCTCGATCGCGACCTCCTCCGGCGGCCCGTAGGCGCGGATCAGGGCGTTCACTACCTTCTTCAGCTGGTTCAGGCCGATGTGGACGGTCGGGTTGGTCAGACGCCCGATCCGCAGCGCCTCGTCGGTCTCATTGGGGTCGGAGGTGCCGGGCATGATGTGGCGCTCGAGCGCGACGCCGTAATAGGGCAGGGCTGGGAGGCCGCTCTCGTCGGTGAACACTTCGCCCGTCCGGAAATCGGAATGGTGGCCGAAGCCGGCGCGTTGCACCGCCTCGCTGTAGACGACCACGTCTTTCTCGAGTTCGGCGATCAGCCGCTCGGTCGCCTCCTGTCCAAAGCGCCCGAACCCTTGCGGCAGTCGCGCGCTGCAAACGGCCTTGGCCTGCTCAGGGGAGAGCTTGTGCGTCTCCTGCAGCCAGGCGCGGAGGTCCGCCTCCTGAGCGTCGGTCTCCAACTCGCGGACGCGGGAGACGACCTCCCACTGTTCCGCGGGCGAAAGGTGGGCCCAGACGTTGCCGAAGCGTTTGGCGGCGCCGAACTCGGCGATGATCTCGTCGCCCTTCAGATCGGGGCGGTTGTCGCTTTCCTTGTTGAAGCGCGCGTCCGGATCGAGCTTCAGCGTCGCTCGAAGCGTCCTGAACGTGACCTTTCCGGTCTTCGCGGCCTCAAGCTTCCGCAGCAATTGGTCGCGCTGCTCGAGCGTCAGCGGCTGCGGGTCCTCGCCGACGCGCACCACCATCAGCGCGTTCACCTCCTCCAGCAGGCGCCGCGTCTGGAACAGTGGGTGGGCCTTGGGCAGGCGATCGTCGGTCGGGACCAGCGTGCATCGGCCGATCTTCGGCGCCTTGAGCGGCCGCTGATGGAAGATGATCTCGTAGAGACAGTCGTGCGCCTCCGCCGTCAGCGCGGCGGGATGATGCGGCGCCTGCCGCTCCCAGATCGTCTCGAACTCCTCCTCGACGATCGCGCGGGAGGGATAGAAGTCGTAGCCGTCGGCGGCGGCGTCCCGCAGGCGGGTGCGCACCCAGCCTTCACGGCCGGGCTCTTCGCCAGCCTCTCGCTTTTCCTCGGCGCGCTTCCGGCGCTTGTGCAGGAAATCGCCGAGCGTTTCGGCGCCGTCGTCCTCCATCGCGGCGCGCAGCCGTTCGACGCCGATCGCGATCTTTCCGGCATCCTCGTCCTTGCCACGGTCGGCCTTGCGGTTGGATTTGAAGCCGCGGCGCTGGCCGAGGTGGAACAGCGCGCGCCCGAGATGGAGAGTGGGGAGCTTTTCCGTCAGCGCGGCGGACCGGAGCGCGTAAGGGTCCAGCGTTTCCAGCGCCTTGCGCTCCTCGGCGTCTTCCGGGAACAGACCGAGCCGCGTCAGGTGCTTGAGGAGGGCCGCCTGCCGCTGCTTGAACCGGTCCCGTCGCCGCCGCATGGCGCGGGCGTCGCGCCGGTCGACCGCGAGCGAAGCGCCGGATTTTGGGTCGCGGCCGTCGGAAAAGATGCGGGAGCCGATGGCGACGATGCCGTCTGGCTTCGTCTTCTGGTCCAGCGACAAAGCTATCCAGCCGAGCGAGTTTGTTCCGAGATCGAGCGCTAGCCGCCATCGCATCGCAGACTCCCCTTGTGCCGCCACGCTTTTGGGTTGCATCGTCAAGCGCACTCGCCAGATCGAAAATCTGGCAGACGTCTCTAAGCGAGACTAGGGAATTTCGAAGCGCATGGATCAATTATTTAGTCGAATGCGCGTTCTGCTTGCGTGCGCTGTGGCGCTCCGCGCTGCTGGTCTGCGCTTCCGGGCCATGCTTTGGTGTCCGAAGCCTCCCGAAGCGAGACTAGCTGCCGCTGGACCGTGATCTCTTCGCCCGCTTGACCGCGATCTCTGATCGGTTATCCTTCAGCCTTCAGAGATCGCGGTCTGGCGGTTAACAAGCGTCAGTACGCACCAGATAAGGGCGACGCTCCGGCGTCGCCTTTTTCCATTTCTATCTGTGCAGGCCTGAACTTAGCGCGCCGCTTCCGTGTCGGCGATCGCGTGCGGCTCGACCGCGAAACGGCTGGAGACCTTAGGCGCCTTGGCGGAGGCGCGCTCGCGGCGGGCGGTGTAGAGACCGCTCGCGGCGATGACGGCGCAGCCGACGATCGTCCAGACGTCGGGAACGCGCGCGAACACGATGTAGCTCATCACGCCCGCGAACAGCAGCTGCACGTAGGAGAACGGCGCCAGCGCCGAGGCCGCGGCCTTGCGGAAGGCGAGCACCAGCAGCCCGTGGCCGGCGGTCGACAGCGCGCCCATGGCGACGGCGACCCCGATCTCGTGCGCGTTCGGCGTGCGCCACACGAACGGGACCAGCGCGCTCAGCAGCGCAAGGCCGATCACAGCGGAGCAGACGAGCGTGGTCTCCGGCCGCTCGTCGGCCATCTTGCGCGTCACCACGGCGCCGAGCGCCCAGGACAGCGCCCCGCAGGCCGGCAGGAGCGCCGCGAGCGTGAAGCGGGCGTCGAAGGGCTGCACCACCAGCAGCACGCCGAGGAAGCCCGCCGCCGCCGCGGCCCATCGGCTCGCGCCCACGCGTTCGCCCAGCAGCGGGATCGACAGCGCGGTGATGAACACCGGCGACATGAAGTGGATCGCCGTCGCTTGCGCGACGTCGAGGCTCTTCAGCCCAAGAATGAAGAACAGGGCCGAGCCGGCGACCGCGATGGCGCGCAGCGCCTGAAGGCCGGGGCGCTTCGGCCGCAGCGCGCGGGGACCGCTGACGGCCAACGCGCCGACAAGCATGATGGTCGCGAACACGACGTAGCGCATCCACGCGACCTGAGCGCCGGGAAGCGTCGCCGCGAGGTGCTTCGCCGTCACGTCGCCGGCCGCGAAGAAGGCGGTCGAGGCCACCACCAGCCCGATCGCCAGCGACGTGTTGTCCGCGGAGGGAAGCGGAAGCCGGATGCGGGGCGGAGAAACGACGACGGCCTCGGCGGTTTCGACCGAGGCGATGGAAGGCGGCGGGCTCATGAAGGACGGCTTGGCGGTAGGAGATGCGGACGCGACGTGAGCGTGCACCTTGCCGTGAGTCCTGCGGTCGAAAGATGGCGGCGCGCGACCGTGGCGCGCGGGCCTGATGCGCTGAAAACGCAGAGGCTCCGTTCAGGCTTCCTTCACCCTTTCGTCCCGCGCCTCCGCCCAGGCGGGGGCGGGCCGGGAGGCTTCGATGGCTGAGGCGTTCCTCTCCAGGTCGACGCGTTGCGGCTTCAGCAGCGCCAACCGTCCGCTCGCGGAGACGAAGCGCTGAACGTAGAAATAGGGCTCGCCCATCACGGGCGACGGCGCGGACACGATGCGCAGCGGGCCGCACCGTCCGGTCCAGTCCACGTGGCGGTGGCCGTGGAGGACGACGATCCGCCCGGCGGCGGGCTTGAGCTGGCGAAGGAACCAACTGCCGTTGATCAGCGCCGTGCCGATCCGCTCCGACAGCGAGCGGGTCGCGCGCGGGTATTCGACGGGGTGGTGGTGCAAGGCCACCAGCCAGCACGTCTCCGGCTGCGCCTTCACGATTGCGGCCAGCCTGCGCTCCTGTTCGGCGGGGATCAGGCCGAGCGCGTTGGTGAAGGAGAAATGGGTGTCGGCGTTCGAGTTCAGCAGGATGACGCCGAGGCCGCCGGGGATCTCGGGCGGGAGCGCCATCGGGAAGGCTTCGTCCCACAACGCCCTGATCGCCGAGACGCGCTTGCCGCGGCCGGTCCGCACGAAGCTCGACATCGCGCTGGCGTAAGGCGCGAGCCAGGCGGACAGCGTGCTCTTCGGCCGGCCGGCCGTGTCGGGGACGAACACCCGCTCGCCCTGAAGCCCCGCGAGGATCGCCAGCGCGCGCAGCTGCCTCAGGCGTTTGCCAGGCGAGAACGGCAGGTCGAGCCGCGCCGGGTTCGCCCGGTCCACCACGTTGACGTCGTGATTGCCGGGCAGGAACAGCATCCGGTCCCGGAGCGACGGAGCGAGGGCCTCGAGCGCGACGAGAAACTCCGCCCATTCGGACGAGCGGCCGGCGTCGGTCATGTCGCCCGAGACCAGCACGAGGTCGAGCGGCTCGGCCTCATGGACGCGGGCGAGCGCCTCCATTGTCCGCTCCAGGCGCGCGTTGCCTTGCGGACCGCTGCGGCCGCTTTCGATCCGGAAGCCGAAGCGCTCGCCGACGGTGTGGAGGTCCGACAGATGGGCGACCCGCCACACCTTCGCGTCCGGACCGGGGTCGGGATCGTAGCCGCCGAGGCCGGTCGGCTGGCCCATCGCGGCGTCCGCCGCGCCCCAGGCGAGCGAGCCGCAGGCGACATAGGCCCCGAACAGCACGACGCTGTTCGCAAAGGCGGCGACAAGCAGCGTAAACGGCTCGGCGACGTCTCCCCAGGATCCGATCCAGCGCGAATGCGGCCATGCGGCCCAGGCCGCCGCGCCGGAGACGAGCGACATCAGCAGCGCCGCGGCGATCGCCGTCACCTGTCCGACGCGCTGTCCGTCGCGGCGAAAATAGACCGAGAGGCGCCGTCCGACGAAATGCCTCATGGCTTCGCGGCACAGCACGAAGCTCGGTTGCACCGCGAGCGCGTTCAACGACCAGA
This sequence comes from Methylopila turkensis, assembly GCF_027922325.1. Classification (GTDB taxonomy): domain Bacteria; phylum Pseudomonadota; class Alphaproteobacteria; order Rhizobiales; family Methylopilaceae; genus Methylopila; species Methylopila turkensis. The sequence goes on along the minus strand of NZ_BSFL01000002.1, from coordinate 71,593 downwards.
AGCTGCGCTCCGCGAGACGGAAGGCTGGCCGGCCGCCAAAGGCCGCCAGCGCGAGCAACCCGGTGAAGGCGAGCATGGGGGCGAGGCCGCTGAAAACGTCAACCGCGTGTCGCGAAAAGGTCGAGAGCCAAGCGGTGACGGCGAGCGGCGCGGCCCCGAGCAGCAGGCACGGCAGCACGATCAGAAGCAGCCAGGACAGGATCAGCTTGGGGAGGCTGACCTCCACCAGGACCCAGGCGGCGAGCGAGGCGAGCGACCACAGCTTGGTGCTGGACGCGTCGTCCTCAATGTCGCCGCGTCTCGGATCTATAAGCAGCGCCATGTCCTTGAGCTATCGCCCGCTGGCGGAGCCGTCCAGCGCCCGCGCCGCGCGGGCCGGGAAATGCCGCGTGGGCGTCTGTTATACTCACATTTTTCGGGGCGGCCCTTGCGGCGCATCCCGTTGTGATGGAAATGAATCCCGTTTCAGCGCTGGCTGGCCTCCGATCATCCGCTGCGCGCCCTAACCGTATCGAACTGCAGGACCGATCGGAACCTTACGATCATGTTGGACGAAGCACGCCGGCTCCGGAGCCTCCGCAGCTACGGCATCCTCGACACCCCGCGCGAATCCGAGTTCGACGAGATCGCCGTTCTGCTTGGAAAGCTGTGCGGGGCGGATTTCGCCGCGATCAACTTCGTCGACAGCGACCGCATCTGGTTCAAGGCGATCGTCGGGCTCAACCTCGAAAACATCTCGATCGCCGACTCGATCTGCCGGCTCAGTCTCGCGAGCGGCGAGATGGTCGTCATCGACGATCTGAACGAGGACGAGCGCACCCAGGACAGCATTTTCGTCAACGGACCGCCCTATCTCCGCTTTTACGCCAACGCCCTGTTGCGTTCCCCGGATGGACTGATCCTTGGGCTGATGTGCGTCGCCAGTCGTGACCCCCGCCCGGGCGGGCTTAACGCGCGCCAGCGCGCCGCGATGAACGCGCTCGCGCGCCGGGTGGAAGCTTTGCTCTGGCTGCGGCGCGCCATCGCGGCCGAGGGGCGCCAAGTCGGCGTTGCTCCCTATGCGCGATCGCGCAGCGAGCTTGCTTGAAGCTCTACGCGATCAGCGACCTCCATCTCGGTTCGACGGAAAATCGGGATGCGCTGGCGGCCATCACGCCACGTCCGGACGATTGGCTGGCGATCGCGGGGGACGTCGGCGAGACGGAGGAGCATCTGCGCTTCGCCCTCGACACCCTCGGCGGAAAGTTCGCCCGGCTCGTCTGGACCCCCGGCAACCACGAACTCTGGAGCTTGCCGCCCGGTTCGTTGCGCGGGCGCGCCCGCTATGAGCGGCTGGTGGAGCTGTGCCGGGCGCATGGAGCCCTTACCCCGGAGGACGACTATCCTCTGGCGGATTTCGGCGGGCGGACGTTTCGGGTCGTCCCGCTGTTCACGCTTTACGACTACAGCTTTCGTCCCGACGACGTCCCATTCGAGCGGGCGGTGGCGTGGGCGCGCGAAGCGGGCGTCCGTTGCGCGGACGAGATCATGCTTGATCCGTCGCCGCATCCGGACCGTCCGAGCTGGTGCCGCGAACGGTGCAATCTAACGGAGCGCAGGCTTGCGGCGGCCTGCGTGGACGGGACGCCCACGGTCCTCATCAATCATTGGCCGCTGCTGGCCGGGCTCGTGCGCGTGCCGCGGGCGCCGCGGTTCTCGCTGTGGTGCGGCACGCGGCGCACCGCGGACTGGCCCCGCCGCTTCCGCGCCGAACTCGTGATCTCGGGTCACCTGCACATGCGTGGGACCACGTTCGTCGAGGGCGTACGCTACGAGGAGGTGTCGCTCGGCTACCCTCAGCAATGGCGCGGACGGATCGCTGCCGATACGCTCCCTCTGCAAGTGTTAGGTTGATCACGTGGAGTGGGATCGATCACGTCAAACAGCTGCTTTTTATTCTGTCTGCAACTGCGTCATTTTGGAACAGATCGAATTCCTTATACGAGATTTAAGATCGGTTTCGCCCCGCTTCGGACCATGTGCCATGTTTACGACCATCAGTTATTGAACAGAGCTTGTGCTTTTGGCGATTGTTGGCATTGTGGGGACACTGCGCTGGAGTTGGGCTGGCGTTTCTGGGTCATCGAAGGTCGGCGCAAATGTCATTTTACTGGACTGAGTTGAACACGCGCTATCCAGACAGCGCGAAATTGTTCTATTCCGCAACCATGGGATGGACCTTCCGCCAGGCTGGCGAAGCGGCGGATTACTGGCTGGTGTTCAAGGACGATAAGGTCGTGGGCGGCCTCTATCACATGCACGACGCGGAGTTCGACGGCGTGCCGGAGCACTGGTTCTCCTACGTCGAGGTTGACGACGTCGACGTCGCCTGCGCGACGGCGGTCGCCGCCGGCGGGAACGTGTTACGCAAGCCCACCTTCATTCCGAACGTCGGCCGTATCGCGATCCTGAGCGATCCCGCGGGCTCGCCGATCGGCTGCATTTCGCCGGAGCGCGAGGCGGCCGAGATCGCGGCTTAAGGCCGTCTGGTCAGCCGCGTCGGACGCGGCGCAGCGTCAGATTGATCCGTCCCTGCTTGCGGAGCAGGGCGGACGTGCCGGGAACGATGCGGTCGACGCCGTGATAGGCCAAGCGGCTGTCGCCGATTAGCGCCATCCCGTCGCCTGAGGCCAGTCGGAAGGAGCGGGTCGGGTCGCCGCGCTTCAGGCCTCCGATGCGAAACACGGCTTCGTCCCCGAGCGACAGCGAAACTACGGGGGCGTCGAGATCCTGCTCGTCGCGATCCTGATGCAAACCCATGCGCGCGCCGGGCTCATACCAGTTCAGAAGGCAGGCGTCCGGGGGAAGCCGGTAGCCGCCGATCTCGTCCCAGGCCGTCAGCAGTCTCTCGGGGATCGGCGGCCATGGCCGGCCCGTGACCGGGTGGGTCGCCTGATAGCGGTAGCCGTCGCGGTCCGACACCCAGCCGAGCGGGCCGAGATTGCTCATCCGCACCGAGAACGGCTTGCCGGTGCGCGGCATGGTCGGCGTGAACAACGGAGCTTCCGCGAGAGCCGCGCGGAGCGCCGCCAGCAGGGCGACCTGTTCGTCGGGGGAGAGATGGCCGGGAGCAAACTTCATGTGAGGTTGAGGCGCGCAGGATTGATCCGTAGAATTACGGAGAGGGATCAGCGTGGGAGGAAACGCGTTTGACCACGTCCGGGGAGACGAAAGCAGGTTGGGGCGCGCTCGCCAAGGGCGCGATCGGCGCCGCGGCCCTCGCGGTCGCCGGGTTCGTCGGGACCGTTTTCACCAACGTGCTGAGCGCGCCGAAGGACACGGTCGCCTACGATCTCGTTCAGTCGATCACCGGCCTCCTCAGGAGCGGAGAGGCGCCGCCGCAAGCCCCCGCTACGCCGGAACGCGCGGCGCCCGCTCCGTCTGATCGCGCCGCGGCCCCACCGCAGGTGGAGCGGAAAGCGGAGGTCGCGTCGCCCGCGCCAAAGGTCGGTCTGCCGTCCGCCGCAGACGTCGCGCCGCCCAAGCCGGCGCTCCCGCCCTCGACGTCCATGTCGGCCGGGCCGCCCCCGTCGACTGGTGACGCACCGGCCGGCTCCATGCTGGACCGCGCGCGTCAGTTGAACGCCGACCTCGAAAAGACACGCGTCAAGACCGCCGCGCTCGCCGCGGGGCGGGTCATGACGCTCGCCGACAGCTCCGAAACGCCGATCTGCGGCAAGACTTGGCGGGTCGCGGTGACGTCGGTCGCGGCTGGTCGCGGCGAAGTCTCTCTGCGCGGCGGCGGCGAGTCAGCGCCCGTGACGCTGTCGATGGGCGCGCCACGGGAGGTCGCCGCCGATTGCCGGGTCGAGCTTCTGCTCGCTTACGAGGATCTGACGACGCGGCGCGCCCAGCTCCGGGAAACCAGGACGCGCTGACCCGCGTCTCGGCTTTGACGGTCGATGTCCCGGAGCGGACAGGACGGGGCCAGCCGCCGCGCGCCCGTCTCCCGGCGCACGCCGCCTTCCCCGTCCCTCACGCCGGCGTCATCGCGCGACTTGCGGCCCTGAAATCGCCTCCTTATATCCCCGCCGACCCCGCGGGGACGCGGGAATTCTTTCGAGGAACCGAGGTGCTGCCGGGCGTTCGCAAGAACCGCCCCGCAGCGGGCCGCTTCGGGGCCGCTTCGGTTCGCTGAACGCTGAATGAGAGGAATGGGACACATGGGCAAGGTCATCGGCATCGACCTCGGAACCACGAACTCCTGCGTCGCCGTGATGGACGGGACGCAGGCTCGCGTCATCGAAAACTCCGAGGGCGCGCGCACGACGCCGTCGATCGTGGCCTTCGCCGATGGCGGAGAGCGGCTCGTCGGCCAGCCTGCGAAGCGCCAGGCGGTGACGAATCCCGACAAGACGATTTTCGCGGTGAAGCGCCTGATCGGCCGCCGCTTCGACGACCCGACCGTCGAGAAGGACAAGAAGCTCGTCCCCTACAAGATCGTGGCCGGCGGCGACGGCGACGCTTGGGTGGAAGTGGACGGCAAGGCCTACTCCCCGGCGCAGATCTCCGCCTTCACGCTGCAGAAGATGAAGGAGACGGCGGAGGCCCATCTCGGCCAGAAGGTCGACCAGGCGGTCATCACCGTTCCGGCCTACTTCAACGACGCCCAGCGTCAGGCCACCAAGGACGCCGGCAAGATCGCCGGCCTTGAGGTGCTGCGCATCATCAACGAGCCGACCGCTGCCGCGCTCGCCTACGGCCTCGACAAGAAGTCCGCGGGCGTCATCGCGGTCTACGACCTTGGCGGCGGCACCTTCGACATCTCGATCCTTGAGATCGGCGACGGCGTGTTCGAGGTGAAGTCCACCAACGGCGACACCTTCCTCGGCGGCGAGGACTTCGACATGCGCCTCGTCGGCTATCTCGCCGACGAGTTCAAGCGCGAGCAGGGCATTGACCTGCGCAACGACAAGCTGGCGCTGCAGCGCCTCAAGGAGGCGGCCGAGAAGGCTAAAATCGAGCTGTCGTCCTCGGCGCAGACCGACGTCAACCTGCCGTACATCACGGCGGACGCGAGCGGCCCGAAGCATCTCACGCTCAAGCTCACCCGCGCCAAGTTCGAGAGCTTGGTCGACGACCTGGTGCAGCGCACCGTCGCGCCGCTCAAGGCCGCGCTCAAGGACGCCGGCCTGTCGGCGGGCCAGATCGACGAGGTCGTTCTGGTCGGCGGCATGACCCGCATGCCGAAGATCCAGGAGACGGTGAAGCAGTTCTTCGGCAAGGAGCCGAACAAGGGCGTCAATCCGGACGAGGTCGTCGCCATCGGCGCCGCGATCCAGGCCGGCGTGCTGCAGGGCGACGTGAAGGACGTGCTGCTGCTCGACGTGACGCCGCTCTCGCTCGGCATCGAGACGCTCGGCGGGGTGTTCACGCGCCTGATCGACCGCAACACCACCATTCCGACGAAGAAGAGCCAGACCTTCTCGACGGCGGAAGACGGCCAGACCGCGGTCACCATCCGCGTGTTCCAGGGCGAGCGCGAAATGGCGGCGGACAATAAGATCCTCGGCCAGTTCGACCTCGTCGGCATCCCGCCCGCGCCGCGCGGCGTGCCGCAGGTCGAAGTGACCTTCGACATCGACGCCAACGGCATCGTCAACGTGTCCGCGAAGGACAAGGCGACGAACAAGGAGCAGCAGATCCGCATTCAGGCCTCGGGCGGCCTGTCGGACGCCGACATCGAGAAGATGGTCAAGGAGGCCGAGGCCAACGCCGAGGCCGACAAGCAGCGCCGCGCGCTGGTCGAGGCCAAGAACCAGGGCGAGGCCCTGATCCACTCGACCGAAAAGACGCTGGCGGATCTGGGCGACAAGGCTCCGGCCGGCGACAAGACGGCGATCGAGGCCGCCGTCGCGGAGCTGCGCGAGACGCTGGGCGGCGAAGACGTCGAGGCCATCAGGGCCAAGACCAATGCGCTGGTTCAGGCCTCCATGAAGCTCGGCGAGGCCATGTACGCGCAGGGCGCGAACGAGGAGGGCGCAGCTTCGGCGGACGCCTCCGCTCAGGCGAAGGACGACGTCGTCGACGCCGACTTCGAAGAGGTCGACGACAAGAAGAAGTCGGCCTGATCAGGCTGACGCCGTCCGTCCCCGGAGAACTGGGGGCGGGCGGCGATCGCCTGCCTGGACCCCGCCAATGATCGCCGATGCGACCGTCGAGCCGCCCTACGGCGCGCACCGCGCGTCCCGCTTCGTCGAAGCGGTGCGGTCGCTCGCCGACGGCGTTCCGGATAATGCGGTCGGCCGCAGACTCGCCTCGCTGCTGAGGCGCGTGTGTTTCGCGGCGAGCGCGGCCCCATACGACGTCGAAGTGTTCCCGACGATCCATGCGCGCCTCCGTCCGGCGACCAACCGGACGGAGAAGCACGTGTTCCTCGCGGCCCATCTCTGGGACGCGGAGGAGCGGCGCGCGCTCGAGACGGCGCTGCTCGCGGCGGACCCGGCGAGGCCCTTCGTCTTCGTCGACGTCGGCGCGAACGCGGGCTTCTATGGTCTCGCACTCGCGTCCGCGGGCAGGCGAGCGGGGCGAAGCGTTTCGGTGCTCGCGATCGAGCCGGACCCCGTCAACCGCGCGCGCCTCGAGGCCAACGTGGCGGCGAGCGGCGCGGACGTGACCGTCGAGCCCGCGGCCGTCGGACGGGTCGCGGGGTTGGCGCGCATGGTCGACGACCCGCGCAATCGCGGCGAGTCGCATCTCACGGAGCCCGGGCATGGCGTCGGCGTCGAGGTCGAGGTGAAGCCGCTCGGCGCGATTTTCGCCGCCCACGGTCTCGCCGTGGTGGACGCCATGAAGGTCGACGTCGAGGGCATGGATTTCGACGTGGTCGCAGGCCTGTTCGAGACCGCGCCGGTCGAGGTCTGGCCGCGCACCCTGGTCGTCGAGGTCGGGCGCTCGGAGGCCGAGGCGGCGCCGATGATCGGCCTGCTGAGGTCGAACGGCTACGAGATCGCGGCGCGCACCCGGCTCAACGTCGTTGCGGCGCGTTTCGGGCAGGTTTGACGGTCTGCGCGAAGATCATAATCCGCCCGGACCGTCCTTAGGCATGGTCTGGCGGCATGTTCATCACGGTCGACGCCGTCGTTCTTGCGGGTCGACCCTGTTCACTTTATCTGACCGTGCGGTCGGGCGCGGTCCAAAGCTGGTGACGGAATGTCAAAACGCGACTTCTACGAGATTCTCGAGGTGGAGCGGACTGCGACCGACGCCGAACTGAAGGCCGCGTTCCGCAAGTCGGCGATGAAATGGCATCCGGACCGCAATCCCGGCGACGCGGCCGCCGAGGCCAGGTTCAAGGAGCTTAACGCGGCCTATGACTGCCTGAAGGACCCGCAGAAGCGCGCGGCCTACGATCGCTTCGGCCACGCCGCCTTCGAGCAGGGCGGCTTCGGCGGCGGGGGCGGCGCCGGCGGCGCCGACATGTCGGACTTCATGTCCGACATCTTCGATTCGTTCTTCGGCGGCGGCGGCGGCCGCGCGCGGTCGTCCGGCGGGCGCGAGCGCGGCGCGGACCTGCGCTACAACATGGAGATCACGCTCGACGACGCGTTCTCCGGCAAGACCGCGCAGATCCGTATTCCCACCAGCATCACCTGCGAGGTCTGCTCCGGCACGGGCGCCAAGGCCGGCTCCAAGCCGCGCCAGTGCCCGACCTGCGGCGGCGCCGGCAAGGTGCGCGCGAGCCAGGGCTTCTTCCTGATGGAGCGGACCTGCCCGGGTTGCGGCGGGCGCGGCGAGATCATCGACGACCCCTGCGGCGCCTGCCAGGGCGCGGGCCGCGTCACCCGCGAACGCACGCTCGAGGTCGCGATCCCCGCGGGCGTCGAGGACGGAACGCGCATCCGCCTGGGCGGCGAGGGAGAGGCCGGGACCCGGGGCGGACCGGCCGGCGATCTCTACATCTTCCTGTCGATCGAACCGCACCCGCTGTTCCAGCGCGATGGCGCCGACCTCTACTGCCGCGCGCCGATCCCGATGACCACGGCCGCCCTTGGCGGTTCGTTCGAGGCCCCGACCATCGACGGCGGCCGGACGCGCGTTAAGATCCCCGAAGGGACGCAGTCGGGCATGCAGTTCCGGCTGAAGGGCAAGGGCATGCCGGTGCTGCGGTCCAAGGAGTTCGGCGACATGTACATTCAGGCGGTCGTGGAGATTCCCCAGAAGCTGACGCGCCGCCAACGCGAGTTGCTGGAATCGTTCGCGGCCGAATCCTCCGAGGCCAACCATCCGGAATCGAGCGGCTTTTTCTCGCGGGTGAAGGAGTTTTTCGGAGGAGCGTGACGTCGTGGCTCTTGTCACACCGTCGCGATACTGACCATCGTAACGTCCGGATTGTGCTCTTCGCGTCGTAACGGAGCTTCCCTGTATGCTTGAGCCCGCAAGGCGCAACGAACGCCGCCTCGGCGCCCGCACGAAGGGCATCGATCTCGCGGACGAGGCGCGCTTTCTCAAATCGTGGTTCGACAAGCCGCTCGTCACCGGAGCCGTGAGCCCGTCGGGCAAGGCGTTGGCGCGAATGATGGCGCGCTACGTGGACCCGACGGAAGACGGGCTGGTGCTCGAGATTGGCCCCGGCACCGGACCCGTTACGGAGGCGCTGATCCAGCGCGGCGTGCCTGCCGAGCGGCTGGTGCTGATCGAGTTCAACGCGGAGTTCGTGCCGCTGCTCCAGAAGCGTTTTCCGGGCGCGAAGGTGGTGCAGGGCGACGCCTATTCCGCCGCCGAAACTCTTTCCGGCCGGATCGACTCGCCGCTGATCGCCACCGTCTCCAGCCTGCCGCTGCTGACAAAGCCCGTGCGCCAGCGGGTCGCGTTGCTCGATCAGTGCTTCGACATGTCCCGTCCGGGCGCGCCCTTCATCCAGTTCACATATGGCGTCGCGCCGCCGATACCCCGCGAGGCGATCGGCTCAGTCTCCACCGTCGGCTCCCCGCGCGTTTGGCTCAACCTGCCGCCGGCCCGCGTCTGGATCTACCGTCGCCCGATTTGAAGGCGGGAATCCGCGGCGCAAGTTGCGAGGACGCGCGCTCCTGACTATCCATTCTGCGCAAGGGCGCGCGCAGGCCGCGCGTTCGCCCAACGACGGAACGCCATGGCCAATCCTAAAATCGTCGTCGTCGCCGGCTCGATCCGTTCGGGGTCGCTCAACGAGAAGCTCGCCGCGCTCGCGGCCCGGTCGTTGCGCGACGCCGGAGCCGACGTGACCCACATCTCGCTGAAGGACTACCCGCTGCCGATCTACGACGGCGATCTGCAGAGCCAGTCGGGCGTTCCCGAAGCGGCGAAGCGGCTGGTCGATCTGTTCGTGGCCCAGCAGGGGGCCTTTGTCGCGAGCCCCGAATACAACGCAAGCTTCTCTCCATTGCTGAAGAACGCGTTCGACTGGATGTCGCGCGTGAACATTGAGGGACGGCCGCCGCTGCCGGCCTTCAAGACCAAGGTCTTCGCGCTCGGCGCGGTGTCGGGCGGCGCCATGGGCGGCTACCGTGGCCTGACTCAACTCCGCGCGATGATGGAGCTCGGCCTCGGCGCCCTGGTGCTTCCGGAAATGGCGGCGGTCGGCGGCGGCGCCGACGCGTTCACGCCCGAGGGCGGCCTCGCCAATGCGCGCACGGCCGATTTTCTGGAGGCGCTGGTGGGGCGCCTCGTCGCGCAGGCGGGGCAGGTGGCGTGACGCAGGACGACGCGCGCGACCGGCTTATCGTCGGGCTTGATCTTGCGACTGTCGAAGAGGCCGAGGCCATGGTCGCCCGGCTCGGCGATGCCGTCCAGTTCTACAAGGTCGGCTTCGAGCTGGCGCTGGCCGGCGGCCTCGTGCTCGCCGAACGGCTCGCCGGCTCGGGCAAGAAGGTGTTCGTCGACCTGAAGCTGCACGACATCGGCGCGACGGTCGAGAAGGCGACGCGGCAGGTCGCGAAGCTGGGCGCGACCTATCTGACGGTGCACGCCTACCCGCAGACGCTGAAGGCGGCGGCGGAAGGGCGCGGTGCAAGCGGCCTCAAAGTGCTGGGCGTGACCGTGCTGACCTCCTGGGACGCGGGGGACGTCAGAGAGGCGGGCTTCAGCGAGACGCCTGAGCAGCTTGTGGCGCGCCGCGCGCGCCATGCGCTTGAGGCGGGCGTCGACGGCGTGATCTGCGCGCCGACCGATCTTCCGGTGATCCGCTCGGTCGCGCCGCGGCCGTTCCATGCGGTGACGCCAGGCGTGCGCCCCGCGGGATCGGCGGCCGGCGACCAGAAGCGCATCGCGACGCCGGCGGATGCGATCCGCAACGGGGCCGACCGGCTGGTTGTGGCGCGGCCGATCCTGTCGGCGCCCGATCCCCGCGCCGCGGCCGAAGCGATCATCGCCGAGATCGCGGCGGCCTGACGCGCCAAACGCAGCGCCGACCCAATCGCCGCAGACGCGCTCCGGGCGGAGCGCGCTCATGAACTGTTGGCGTTAACACTCGCTAAACGAATGCCTTGCGCCTTTCGTCCAGTTCGCGCAGTTAGATGGAACGCTTGCGGGTTTTCACGTAGTTAATGCGCGCGGGCGAAGCGTGGGGACGCTTATGACGGCAGCAGAGACGGGACGCAGCGTCTTCGTGGTCGACGACGACGAAACCATCCGCGACGTGCTGTCCGCCGTGTTCAAGGCCGATGGTTACGCGGTCGAGGAGTTTGGCGACGGCGCCGCCTTCCTGTCACGCGCGACGGTTGAAACGCCGTCCTGCCTGCTTCTCGACGTGATGATGCCCGTGGTCTCCGGCCTCGAGGTGCTCAAGGCGCTGAACCAACGCGGCTACGGCGCGCCGGTGATCATGATCTCCGGCTCGGCCGACATTCCCATGGCGGTCGACGCGATCCGGCACGGGGCGCTGGACTTCATCGAGAAGCCCTTCGATCCCGCCACCATCGTGCGCCGGGTGAACGAGGCGCTTGCGGGCGCGACGGCGCGGGCGGAGGCGCGGCAGGACGGCGTGGCGGCGGGCTTCTCGGGCAATTCCGCGCTGACCCCGCGCGAGAAGGAGGTGCTCTCCCTGATCGCCGGCGGCCAATCCAACAAGGAAGCGGGCAGGGCGCTCGGCATCAGCCCCCGCACCATCGAGGTGCACAGGGCGCGGATCATGGAGAAGATCGGCGCCCGGAACGCCGCCGACCTCGTGCGCATCGTGATGTCCGCGGGTTAAATGTCAGCCAATATTGTCGCGACGATCGAGCAACTCGAGGCGATCTACGGCGCGCCCGCCGAACCGTCGCTCGTCAAGCAGGTCGCGCGGCTCACGCCCGAGTACCGCGCGATCATCGAGGCCTCGCCCTTCGCCGCGCTCGCGACCTCGGGACCGGAAGGACTCGACTGCTCGCCGCGGGGCGACGGCCGCGGCTTCGTCAGGATCGCGGACGACCGGACGCTGATCCTGCCGGACCGGAAGGGCAACAACCGCATCGACTCGTTGCGCAACGTGCTCCGCGACCCGCGCGTCGCGCTGCTGTTCCTCGTCCCCGGCGCCGGCGTGACGCTGCGCGTCAACGGCCGGGCGGAGATCTCGGTCGACCCCGATCTTCTCGCCTCTTTCGCCGTCGACGGCGCCGCGCCGCGCACGGCGCTCGTGATCGCCGTCGAGGCGGTCTATTTCCAGTGCGCGCGGGCGGTCATCCGGTCGAAACTGTGGGACCCCGCCGGCTTTGTGGCGCCGGGCGACATCCCGACGCCCGGACGCATCCTCGCCGCGATCACGGACGTCCGCATCGACGGCGAGGCCTATGACCGCGCATGGCCCGCGAAGGCTGCGACGACCCTGTGGTGACTGCCCTCAGGGCTTGACCACGAGGAAGCAGAAGGTCGCGAACAGAACCAGGTGGATCAGGCCGTAGAGGATGTTCGTGCGGCCGGTGCCGAAGGTCAGCAGCGCTACGCCGAAGGTCACGAGCAGGAGCACCGTGTCCTTCGAATCGAGCCCGAGCTCCAGCGGCGCGCCGAACACGATCGAGAGCGTGGCGATCGCCGGAATGGTCAGGCCGATGGTCGCGCAGGCCGATCCGAGCGCGAGGTTGACGCTCTTCTGCAGCTTGTCGGCGCGGGCGGCGCGCACCGCCGCGCTGAATTCCGGCAGCAGGATCAGGAACGCGACGATGACGCCGGCCACCGCCGCCGGCGCGCCCGCGGCCTGCAAGCCGACGTCGACGGTCGCGGTGAAGGTCTTCGACAGCAGGATCACCACCAGCAGCGACGCGATCAGGAAGCCGAACGAGATCAGCGTCGCTCGGTTGCTCGGCTTGTGCGCCTTGTCCGCGACCTCGTCGTCCTTGATGACGACCGCGAAATACTCCCGGTTGCGCACGGTCTGCGTGTAAAGGAAGGCGAGGTAGATCGCGAGCGTCGCCGCGCCGGCGAAGGCGAGTTGCACCGGCGAGTAAGCCCCGCCCGGCGCCGCCACCGTGTGGTTTGGCAGCACGAGCGAGAGCGCGCAGAGCGGGATCAGGACGGCGAGATAGGCGTTGGCTCCGGTGACGCGGAAGCTCTGCTCCTTGTGGCGCAGGCCGCCCATCAGGATGCAGAGGCCGACGAGGCCGTTGCCGACGATCATGACCACCGCCAGGATGGTGTCTCGCGCGAGCGCCGGGTTGGCGTTCTCGCCGAGCATCGCGGAGGCGAGCAGCGCCACCTCCATCACCGTCACCGCCATGGCGAGCACGAGGGTGCCGAACGGCTCGCCGGTGCGGTGGGCGATCAGCTCGGCGTGGTAGACCGCGGCGAACACCGCGCCGAACAGCACCGGCACGAGCGCGATCGCGACGCCGAGGCTGAGCGCCGAGCCGTCATAGCCGCCGTCCAGTCCCGTGAGCTTCAGCACGGCGACGAAGGCGAGGCCGAGCAACGGCAGGCCCCAGGCGCTGACCGGCGTCGCCGGATCGGACGTCGGGAGACCGGTTCCATGCGGGGCGGTCGGCACGGCGTCGTCGGCGGTCGTCATTCAGCTAGGCTCCTTGGGTCGTCCGACATGTAAGAACCGCCGGCGCGGAGGGCGCGTCGGCGGTCTATGCGGTTTGCGCAGGATCGATTATCCACACGGGGTTTAGAACACAGGCCGGCGGCGTCCAGCCTTTCCCGTCGCGTCGCCGTGAACATGAGCGTGATGACCCTCGCAACGACCGATCCTATCGTCGCCCCGGAGACGCTCGCGGTCGCGCCTCGGCCGGATCATCTGCTGGTGGCGGAAATGGTCGCGGCGGGTTCCCGCGTGCTCGACGTCGGCTGCGGCGACGGGGCGCTGCTGAGGCTGCTGATCGAACGGCGCGGCGTCGACGGCCGCGGCATCGAGCTGTCGCAGTCCGGGGTCAACGCCTGCGTGTCCCACGGCCTGTCGGTGATCCAGGGCGACGCCGACGCGGACCTCGGCTACTACCCCGACGACGCCTTCGACTACGTGGTGCTGTCGCAGACGCTGCAGGCGACGCGCCGGCCGAAGGCGGTGGTGGAGGATCTCCTGCGCATCGGCCGGCGGGCGATCGTCTCGTTCCCGAACTTCGGCCACTGGCGCACGCGCTCCCAGTTCTTCCTGCGCGGGCGGATGCCTCAAAACGCCAATCTGCCGGAAACCTGGTTCGAGACGCCGAACATCCACCTCTGCACCATCCGCGACTTCGTAGATCTGGTGGAGCTTCTGGGCGCGCGCATCGAGCGCGCGGTGGCGCTGGACGCCACCGGCCGTCCTGTGCGGGTCAACGCGCCGTGGTGGGTGTGGAACCTGTTCGGCGCGCAGGGCGTGTTTCTGCTCAGCCGCAGCTGACGTCTCGCGGTCAGCCGCCCGGCGCCGGCGCGGGCACGCCCGCCGGCGCGGGATTGAGCGCAGGTGACCGCACGACCCGCCGGGTCGAGCGCGCCGGGAGCGGGCGCATCACCTGCTTCGTCGCTTCCACGATGTGGACGCCCGCGAAGGGCGACCACAGCCGCGCGCCGATCCGTTCGAAGGCGAAGGCGGAGCGCAGCATCAGCCCGCGCTCGACCGGCCACATGAACAGCGCCTCCTCCCAGCCTTCGGGCGTGAACAGGGCTTCGCGCAGCAGGTCGGTGAGCTGACTGCGGCTGAAGGGGCGGCCGTGGCCGAACGGCGTCGTGTCGGTCTGCGCCCACGCGCCGCGCCGGTTGGGCGCGACCACGATGAGCCGGCCGCCGGGCGCGAGGCAGCGCCAAGCCTCGCGCAGCACCTCGCCCGCCGCGTCGCTGGTTTCGAGCGCATGCACCGCCACGACGCGGTCGACGGTCGCGTCCGGCAGCGGCCACATGTCGGCCTCCACCAGCGCCGAGCCGTTGGGGCCGGCTTCCGGCCAGGCGATCACGCCCTGCTGCGCCGGCGAGAACGACAGCAGCCGCTCCGCCTCGCTCCGGAACACGCCGAGATAGGGGCTGGCGTAGCCGACGCCGAGCACGCGCAGGCCGTTCACGGAAGGCCAGCGCGCGCGCAGCTTGGCCCGCAGGATGCGCCGGGCGATCTCGCCGAGCGGCCGGGCGTAGAAATCGCGAAGGTCGACGACGTCGAGCGGCATGGGGCTTATGTAGCGGTCTGGTCGCCCGCTGGCGACTCACGAGACCGCCGCCTTGACCTGCCGGACGCAAGGCCCAGTCTAGGCGGCGAACGCTGGAGACCGCATGCCCGCCGACATCGTCCTCATCCCCTGCCTGTCCGACAATTACGCCGTGCTGCTCTCCGACCAGGAGAGCGGAACGGTCGCGCTGGTCGACGCCCCGGAGGCCGGACCGATCCTGGCCGCGCTCGACGCGCGCGGCTGGACGCTGACCCACGTGCTGATCACCCACAAGCACCCGGACCACATCGACGGCCTGCCCGAGCTGAAGCGCCGCTTCGCGCCGACGGTGTTCGGCCCCGCCGCGGAGGCTGCCGCGATCCCGGGGCTCGACGTCACGCTCAGCGAGGGCGACGTGGCCGAGGTCGGACCATGGTCGTTCGAGGTGATCGCGACGCCCGGACACACCAAGGGCCACATCGTCTATCACGAGCCGACCGAACGCTGGCTCTTCGCCGGCGACACGCTGTTCGTCATGGGCTGCGGCCGGCTGTTCGAGGACACGCCGCAGGCGATGTGGCGCTCGCTCTCCAAGCTCGCGGCGCTTCCGAACGAGACGCGGCTCTGGTGCGGCCACGAATACACGCTCTCGAACGCGCGCTTCTGCGCCGGCGTGCTGCCGGACGATCCGGCGATCGCCGAGCGGCTGAAGCGGGTCGAAGCCGATCGCGCGGCGGGGCGGCCGACCGTGCCGTCCACGATCGGCGCCGAGAAGGCGACCAACGTCTTTCTCCGCGCCGCCGAGAGCAAGGTGGCGGCGGCGGTCGGGCTCGAGGGCGACGATCCGGCCGCGACCTTCGCGGAGCTGCGCGAGCGGAAGAACCGCGGATGAGCGACCTGACCGGACTGTCCGCCGCCGAAGTCGTGGCCCGCCTCGGGCTGCAGCCGCATCCCGAGGGCGGGCATTTCCGCGAGACGTTCCGCGATCCCGCCACCGACGCCGGCGGACGATCGCGTTCGACCGCGATCTACTTTCTGCTGGCCGCAGGCGAGGTCTCGGCCTGGCACAAGGTCGACGCGGTCGAGGTCTGGCACCACTACGCCGGCGCGCCGCTGGTGGTCTCGCTGTCGCCGAACGGCCATGACGCCGAAGCGCATCGGCTCGGGACCAACCTGCTGGCCGGCGAGGCGCCGCAGGTGGTGGTGCCCGCCGGCTGGTGGCAGGCAGCCGAATCGCTCGGGGCGTGGACGCTGGTCGGCTGCACGGTGGCGCCGGGCTTCGACTTCGCCGGCTTCGAGCTCGCGCCTCCGGATTGGCGGCCGACGCCGCGGCCGTCAGGCGGGGGGTGAGTCTCCGCCCTCGACCGGCGTGCGCCGTCCGCCGAAGGTCGCGACCAGCGCGCCGCCGACGATGAGCGCGCAGGCGAGGGCGAGCGCCGGCGTCGCCTCGGCGTAGCCGGTCGCGACCAGCAGCAGCGTCGACAGCGCCGGCGCGGCGTAGGCTGCGACGCCGAGCAGCCGCACGTCGCCGCGCTTCATGCCGACGTCCCAGAGGTAGAACGCCGCGCCGACCGGCCCGAGGCCGAGCGCGATCACGCCGCCCCATTCGGCGGCGCCCGCGGGCCAGACCGCCGGTTCGAGCATGAGGTGGCAGAGCGCGGCGAGCGTCGCCGTGCCGAGGCAGAAGCCCGCCACCGCCTCGGTCGGCACGGCGTGGAACAGCCGCGAGCTGACCGAGTACGCCGCCCAGATGACCGCGCAGGCGACGGCCGAGGCATATCCTGGCAGATGCGCCGCCTCGAAGCCGAGACCGCCGGAGCGCGCCGCGATCAGCGTCGCCGCGCCCGTGAGCCCGAGCGCGGCGCCTATCACGTGGCGCACGGTCAGGCCGCCGCCCGGCAGCAGCGCCGAGAACAGCACGATCAGCAGCGGCCAGAGATAGGCGACCAGGCTCGCCTCCGCCGGCGGGCTGAGCTTGAGCGCGGTGAAGTAGAAGAAGTGAAAGCCGAACAGGCCGCCGACGCCGTGCAGCCACACGGACCAGGGCTGCCGGAGGGCCGCGAGGCCGCCGGGCCGGAGCGCCGCGACGGCGAGCCCGAGCAGGCCGCCGATCGCGAAGGTGAGGGCGGTCAGCAGGAATGGCGGCGTCGCGCCGGTCGCCGCGGTGAACAGCGCGAGCGTCGCCCAGAGCAGGATCGCCCCGCCGCCGGTCAAAGTGGCGCGGTTCATGGACGGATCGGCGCTGCGGCGCGCATGGACAAGCCTCTCGTCGACGTAAGGCGAGGGCGGTGTAGCGCGGCTTCGCGGGCCGGTTAAGCCGGCAGCTGGATCAGACCGCGCTGCGTCCTGTCACGAGCCGGTAGATCAGGATCGCCGCCGCGGCGAGCAGGAGCAGGTGGATCAGCGCGCCGCTGACCTTGAACACGATGAAGCTCAGCGCCCAGACGACCACCAGGATCGCGATCAAAGCCCACGGCATGGCGTCCTACTCCCTACAAGGCCGCCGGCCCGGAGCGGAGCGATCCGGCGGGGGCGGGGGACGCGGATATAGCCCGCCGCGTCGGGCCGCCAAGCCCCGCGCATGAGCGCTTGTGAGGGTGGCCCCATCTCCAATCGTCCGCGAGGGCGGCGCGTCAGGGGCGATGCTGCGGCGAGGGCATGGTATTGGTATTGTTTTGGCTTGCGCCTTGCCGGGCATCCCGCGATGTTCGCTCAGGGATCGCGTTACTGGGTCGGGTGGAATCATGAGAGTTCTGACAGCGCTCGTCGTCGCGGCCGGGATGTCCGCGGCGGCGCCGGGGCAGGCGCAGCAGGCGCCCGTCGATCGCGGCATGGCGCTGATGAGCGCCCGCGTCACCGCGGCCGGGGCATTGATCGACGGCGCCGGCGCCGTTTCGGCGCGGTCGGTCGGGCCCGGTCGCTACCTCGTGGAGTTCGGTCGAAACATTGAAGGCTGCACGGTCATCCCGACCAGCCAGAACAACACCGGTATGACATTCACATCGTTGTCGACAGGCTCGACGGCTGATGTCGTGATCCTGTACGTCCCGTCCGGCGAATATTACTCCGCCGCCTTCCAGATGATCGTGTATTGCTACAAGTGATGTCCTTCGCCACGACGGCGATCCCGCCAATCGATCAGGGGCGATCAGCCGCCTGGCGCTGACCGGCGAGGGTTCGCGGCGCGCCGCGCCGTGCGCTCATGCGATCCTCGGCCGGCGAGCTTTTTCCCCTTCCCGAAGCGCCCGTCTCGGTCCAGCGCGAGGGGCTGGGCCGCCGGGACCGAAACGCCACGGCCAGTTATGACGGGCCGGCTGCGCGCTTTCAGATGACAAGCGTCACATTATATTATATTCGACATACCACGAGCGCCGCCCGTCCGTTTGGACGGCGGCGCGCAAAGGGAGACACGCGCATGCCGCTGAGCAAGGAGCACAAGGCCGCGACGCGAGAGCGGATCTTGTCGCGCGCCGCCGCGCTCTTCCGGCGCGACGGCGTCGACGGCGTCAGCGTGCCGGCCCTCATGAAGGAGGCCGGACTGACCCATGGCGGCTTCTACGCGCATTTCAGCTCCAAGGACGCGCTGATCGCCGAGGCGGTCGAGCGCTCGCTGAGCGAGACCGTCGACCACCTCGTGTCGGTCGCCCGGCGCGGCGACGAAGACGGCCGCGAGCGCGTGGCCGACGTGATCGACGCCTACGTCAACCCCGAGCATCGCGACCATCCGGAGGTCGGCTGCGCGGTCGCGGCGCTTGGGGCGGAGACCTCGCGCGGAGAGGCTGTGGTGCAGAAGGCGATGGCCGACGGCGCTCGGGCCTCCGCCGAGCGTCTTGGCGCGGCGCTGGGAGGCGGGGACCAGGCTCTCGACGACATGCTCGGCCTCTACGCGGGCATGATCGGCGCGATCGTGCTGGCCCGCGCCTGCCGCGACGACGAGGCGCTGTCGGATCGCGTGATCGACGTTTGCCGCGAGCGGTTGAAGAAGACGTTCGCGGCGTGAGCGACGAAGCGGCCGCTTCGCCCGTCTTCACCTCCGCGCTCGACCCGCGCACCCGCGCCATGCTCGAGGCGCCGATCGCGCCGCTGATCCTGCGGATGGCCTGGCCGAACCTGGTCGTCATGCTGCTGCAGGCGGCGACCGGGCTGATCGAGACCTACTGGGTCGGCCGGCTCGGGCCGGATGCGCTCGCCGGCATGGCGCTGGTGTTTCCGCCCTTCATGCTGATGCAGATGCTCTCCGTCGGCGCGATGGGCGGCGGCGTGTCGTCGGCTGTGGCGCGGGCGCTCGGCTCCGGCCGGCGCGACGACGCGGATCGCGTCGCGTTCCATGGCGTCGTGCTGTTCGGCGCGATCGGCGCGACCTTCTCTCTGCTCGCGCTCGCCTTCGGCCGGCCGTTCTACGCCATGCTGGGCGCCGAGGGCGGCGCGCTCGAGGCGGCGGTGGCCTATTCGAACGTCGTCTTCGCGGGCAACGTGCTGCTCTGGATCATGAACGCGCTCGCGAGCGCGCTGCGGGGCACGGGCGACATGCTCGTGCCGGCGGGCGTGACGTGCTTCGGCGTGCTGTTGATCGTCCCGCTCTCGCCGCTGCTGATCTACGGCTACGGACCGCTGGCCGGGCTCGGCGTGCCGGGCGGCGGGCTGGCCATCGTCGTCTTCAACGCGCTCGGTTGCTGCTACCTCGCCTGGCACGTGCTTTCGGGGCGAAGTCTCGTCCGGCTGAAGCGCGGCCCTCTCGAATGGCGGTTCTTCGCCGACATCCTCAAGGTCGGCGCGCTCGCCTCGCTGACGTCGGTCCAGACCAACCTCATCTTCATCACGGTGACTGCGGTCGCCGGCCGAATGGCGGGCGCCGAGGCGCTCGCCGGCTACGGCACGGGCGCGCGGCTCGAATACCTGCTGATCCCGCTGTCCTTCGGCCTCGGCGCGCCGCTGGTGCCGCTGGTCGGCACGAACGTCGGCGCGGGCGACGCCGCGCGCGCCAAGCGGATCGCGTTCACGGGCGCGGCCTTCGCTTTCATCGCCGCCGAAGCCGTCGGGCTGGCGGCCGCCGCGGCGCCGGCGGCGTGGCTCGGGATCTTCGGCGCGGAGCCCGAAATGATCGCGGCCGGATCGAGCTACCTGACGATCGCAGGGCCGACCTACGGTTTCTTCGCCTTCGGCATGGCGCTCTACTTCGCGGCCCAAGGCGCGGGACGGCTGGGCGGACCGCTCGCCGTCACGCTCGGCCGAACGGCGATCGCGATCGGCGGGGCCGTGCTCGCCGCGGCGCTCGGCGCGCCGCTGTGGACCGTGTTCGCGGCGGTGGCCATCGGCCTCGTGTTCTACGGCGTGGCGATGGGCGCGCTCACGGCCGCTGCGGACTGGCGCCGCCGGGCCTGAGCCTGAGCCGTCCAGGCTTCGCGAACACGGAACGGATCTCAGCAAACGCGCTCAAGCTCGCCACGGACGTCGGAGCCGCGTGAGCAGGTCGCTGCGGCCGACCCCGACCCGGATCCGATGGGTCGCGAGGCGCACCCGCGCCGGCGCCGGCCGCAGCAGCGAAGCCGCGCGTGGATCCCGAGCCTCGGAGGAGGAGGCGAAGAATCCGCTTGCGGGCGACGCCCGATCTTTTTATATGATGATCGTAATTTGTAAAGGGACCTCGGGGACGAAGCCGATGATCACCGCCCGCACTGCCGGCCTCCTGGGGGTCGCGACCGCGGCGCTCGCCCTCGGCGCCTGCAAGCCGGAGGCGCAAGCCGACCCGCGCCAGGCGGCTCGCGTGGTTCAGACCGCGACGGTGGAGCCGGCGGGGGCGCTGCGCCGGTCCTTCACGGGGGTCGTCGCCGCGCGGGTCCAGAGCAACCTCGGCTTCCGCGTCTCGGGAAAGATCGTCGAGCGCCTCGTGGACACGGGCGTGACCGTGAAGGCCGGGCAGCCGCTGATGCGGATCGACCGGACCGATCTCGACCTCGCCATCACGTCGCGTGAGCGCGCCGTGGCGTCGGCTGCGGCCGTGCAGCAGCAGGCCGCCGCCGACGAGGTCCGCTACCGCGAGCTCCGCAAAGCCGGATGGTCGACGCAGCAGCGCTACGAGCAGGCGAAGGCCGCGCTCGATACCGCGAACGCCCAGCTCGAGGCCGCGAAGGCGCAGGCCCAGATGGCGCGGAACGAGAGCGCCTACTCGGTCCTCGTGGCCGACGAGGATGGCGTCGTGGTCGAGACCCTGGGCGAGCCCGGACAGGTCGTCTCCGCGGGCCAGGTGGTGCTGCGCATCGCCCGCAGCGGATCGCGCGAGGCCTCGATCAGCCTTCCCGAGGCGATCCGGCCCGCGATCGGGTCGCGGGCTGAGGCGACGCTCTACGGCGGCGAGCTGAAAGGCGCCGCGACCTTGCGCCAGCTTTCCGACGCCGCCGAGCCCCGCACCCGGACCTATGAGGCGCGCTACGTGCTGGGCGGGGACGCCGCCAAAGCGCCGCTCGGCGCGACGGTGACCGTGGGCGTCACGATCGAGGGCGCCGCGGGCGGCGCGCGCGTTCCGCTGTCGGCGCTGAACGACGACGGCTCGGGCGCCTTCGTCTGGACCGTGATCGCGGGCTCGAAGCTCGAACGGCGACCGGTCAAGATCGCCCGCCTCGGCGCGGACTTCGCGACCCTCGCCGAGGGCGTCGCGACGGGCGAGACGGTGGTGGCCACAGGCGGCCGGTTCCTGCGCGAAGACGAGGCGATCCGCGTGGCCGGGAACAAGGCCGCGATGCAATGAGCGGCTGGAACCTGTCCGCGCTCGCCGTCCGGGAGCGCGGGATCACGCTCTTCCTCATCATCGCGACGATCGTCGCCGGCGCGGTCGCCTATCTGAAGCTCGGCCGCGCCGAGGATCCGCTGTTCACCATCAAGGTCATGACGGTGACGGCGGTTTGGCCCGGCGCGACCGCGCAGGAGATGCAGGATCTCGTCGCCGATCCGATCGAGAAGAAGCTCCAGGAGCTTCAGTACTACGACCGGGTCGAGACGCTGACGCGCCCGGGCCTCGCCCTGCTGACCATGAGCCTCGTGGATTCCACGCCTCCCCAGGCGGTCGCCGCTCAGTTTTACGAGGCCCGCAAGAAGCTCGAGCTCGGCGACCTCAGGACGAAGCTCCCCCAGGGCGCGCTCGGGCCCTTCGTGAACGACGAGTATTCCGACGTCGCCTTCGCGGTCTACGCGCTTAAAGGTCATGGCCTGCCCGAGCGCCAGCTCGTGCGCCACGCCGAGACCCTCCGCCAGCGCCTGCTGCAGGTTCCGGGCGTGAAGAAGGTCGACATCATGGGCGAGCGCCCGGAGCGGATCTTCGTCAACTTCTCCTATGCCCGGCTTGCGACGCTCGGCGTCAGCCCCAACGACGTCTTTGGCGCGCTCCAGCGCCAGAACGCGGTGACCTCCGCGGGCTCGGTCGAGACCTCCGGGCCGGAGGTGTTCGTCCGGCTCGACGGCGCGCTCGACAGCCTCGACCGCATCCGCGACACGCCGATCGTCTCGAACGGCCGCACGCTGAAGCTCTCCGACATCGCGACCGTCGAACGCGGCTACGAGGACCCGCCGACGCTGCTCGTCCGCAACGGCGGCGAGGAGGCCCTTCTCCTAAACGTCGTCATGAAGGAGCGCTGGAACGGGCTGGATCTCGGCGCGGCGCTCGAGAAGGCCGAGGCCACGCTCGGCGCCGACCTTCCCGTCGGCGTGACGATCTCCAAGGTGTCGGACCAAGCGGTCAACATCGACGAGGCGGTCAGCGAGTTCATGCTGAAGTTCTACGTCGCGCTCGCCGTCGTGATGATCGTGTGCCTGATGAGCCTCGGCTGGCGCGTCGGCGTGGTCGTCGCCGCGGCGGTGCCGCTGACGCTCGCGATCGTGCTCGTGATCATGATGGTCACCGGCCGCATGTTCGACCGCATCACGCTCGGCGCGCTGATCCTGTCTCTCGGCCTTCTGGTCGACGACGCCATCATCGCGATCGAGATCATGGTGGTGAAGCTCGAGGAGGGCCTGAGCCGCGTCGAGGCCGCGACCTACGCCTGGTCGCACACCGCGGCGCCCATGCTGGCCGGCACCGTCGTGACGGTGTTCGGCTTCCTGCCCGTCGGCTTCGCGGCGTCGGGCGCGGGCGAGTACGCCGGCAACATCTTCTGGGTGACCGGCTTCGCGCTGCTCGCGTCCTGGGTCGTGGCGGTCGCCTTCACGCCGTATCTCGGCGTGAAGCTGTTGCCCGACATCAAGAAGCTCCCCGGCGAGGCGCACGGTCAGCTCTACGCCACGCCGATGTTCGAGCGCTTCCGGAGCCTCGTGCGCTGGTCCGTCCGGCGCAAGTTTTTGGTCGCGGGTCTGACGGCCGCGGCGTTCGCAGTCTCCGTGGTCGGCATGGGCGCGCTCAAGCAGCAGTTCTTCCCGACCTCCGACCGGCCCGAGGTTCTGCTCGAGGTGCAGATGCCCGAAGGCACGGGGATCAACGTCACGAGCCGCACCGCCGCGAAAGTCGAGGACTGGCTGCTCAAGCAGCCGGAGGCCAGGATCGTCACGGCCTATGTCGGGGCCGGCGCGCCGCGCTTCTTCTTCTCCTACAATCCCGAATTGCCCGACCCATCCTTCGCCAAGATCGTCGTGCTGACCGGCGGCGAGGAGGAGCGCGAGGCGCTCAAGCTGAAGGCGCGGCGGGAGATCGCGGACGGCCTCGCGCCGGAGGCGCAGGTGCGAGTCTCGCAACTCGTGTTCGGCCCCTACACGCGCTACCCGGTCGCCTTCCGGGTCATGGGCCCGGACCCGCAGGTCCTGCGCGGGATCGCCGACACGGTCCAGGCCGTGATGACGGCCAATCCCAACACGCGCACGGTCAACCAGGACTGGGGCGAGCGCGCCCCGACCGCGCGCTTCGTGCTGGATCAGGACCGCCTCCAGGCGATCGGCCTGACGACCGCGGGCGTCTCCGATCAGCTCCAGGTCCTGCTCAGGGGCGTCACCGTCGCCCAGGTCCGCGAGGACATCCGGGCGGTGGCGCTCGTTGTGCGGAGCGATCTCGGCGCGGCTCCCGATCTCGGCCGGCTCGGCGACCTCACCATCGTGAACCGCGAGGGAGCGCCGGTGCCGCTTGCCCAGATCGGCCACGTCGAGGCGCGCCCGGAAGACCCGGTGACGCGCCGGCGCAACCGCATCCCGACCATCACGGTCCAGAGCGACATCGACGAGCGCCTGCAGCCGCCGCAGGTCACGGCGGAAGTGTTCAAGGCGCTTGCGCCCACGATCGCGGCGCTGCCTCCGGGCTACCGCATCGAGATCGGCGGCAACGCCGAGGAGTCCGCCAAGGCCAACGCCGCGCTCGTCCCGATCTTCCCCATCATGGTCGGCTTCATCCTGCTCACCCTCATCCTCCAGGTCCGCAGCTTCTCGGCCATGTGGATGGTGTTCCTCACCGCCCCGCTCGGGCTCGTCGGCGTGGTGCCGACGCTGATGCTGTTCAACGTGCCGTTCGGCTTCAACGGCATCCTCGGGATGATCGGGCTCTCCGGCATCCTGATGCGCAACACGCTCATCCTGATCGGGCAGATCCACACCAACGAGGCGGAGGGCATGAGCCCTTACGATGCGGTGGTGGAGGCGACCGTCCAGCGGGCCCGGCCGGTGGTGCTGACCGCGCTCGCCGCCGTGTTCGCCTTCACGCCGCTGACGCTCTCGGTGTTCTGGGGCTCGCTCGCCTACACGCTGATCGGCGGAACCGCGGCCGGCACCGTTCTCATCCTGCTCTTCCTGCCCGCCCTCTACGCGATCTGGTTCCGCATCCGCCCGGAGAAGGGCGAGAGCCCGGCGCCGATCGCGGCGCCTGCGCGCGCCTGAGACGAAGGCCCCCTCGACCCTGACCGATCGGAGAACCTCCATGAGCCTTCAAGCGCCCGCCGCCGCCGCCAAGCCGCCGAGCAAGCATCTCCGGCGGTACGGACCATGGGCGCTCGTGACCGGGGCCTCCGACGGGATCGGGCGCGCCATCGCCGAGCGGTTGGCGATGGGCGGCTTCAACCTCGTGCTGGTCGCACGGCGGCAGGAGGCGCTCGACGCGCTCGCGGCCGATCTCGGCCGGACGGGCGTCGAGACGCGCGTGGTGGCGAACGACCTCGGTCCCCGGGGAGGGGCGGCGCAGCTCGATCGGGCGACGGCCGATCTCGACGTCGGGCTGGTGATCGCCGCCGCGGGGTTCGGCACGTCCGGCGACCTGCTCGAGTCCCGGCTCGAGACCGAGCTCGACATGGTCGACCTGAACTGCCGCGCGGTCGTCGAGATTTCGTCCGTGTTCGGCCATCGGCTGGCGAAGCGCGGCCGAGGCGGCCTCGTCCTGTTCAGCTCCGTCCTCGCCTTCCAGGGCGCGGCGGGCGCCGCGAACTACGCCGCGACGAAAGCCTTCGTGCAGACCTTCGCGGAAGGACTCGGGGAGGAGCTGAAGCCGCGAGGCGTCGACGTGCTGGCCACGGCTCCGGGGCCGACGCACACCGGCTTCGCCAGCCGCGCCAATATGAAGATGGGTTTCGCCGCTTCGCCCGAGGATGTGGCGCGCGCGACGATCGCCGCGCTCGGTCGATCGGGGACGGTTCGCCCCGGCTTCGTCGCGAAGCTTCTCGGCTGGTCGCTCACGCCGCTCCCGCGGCGGGCGCGCGCGGCGATCATGGGCCGGGCCATGGCGAGCATGCGGCCCAAACCCGCGTCGGCTGCCTAAATCGATGCTGACGCAAATCCAAACCCTCTAGGTCAAGAGTAACCTGAGGGAACTTCTCCAAATGCGTGCTAAGCCATTGAAAAGGTTGGTGCCCGAAACAGGGATCGAACCTGTGACCCCACCCGTGTGAAGGGTGTGCTCTCCCGCTGAGCTATTCGGGCGCCGATGCGAGGACGGTCGTTTACGCCGGATCGAACCGGATTTCAATGGTCAGATCGCAGACGCGCGGTCGAAGCGGCGTTCAGGCGGCGAGGCCGAGGCGGCGCAGGGCGTCGTCGAGCTCGTCGAAATGGTCGATCACGACGTCGCCGCCGAGCTCGCGCGGGGGCGTCGTGGTGTAGCCGAAGCTCATGACCACGCTCGGAATTCCGGCCGCCTTCGCGGTTTCGACGTCGGTCGCGCTGTCGCCGATCATCACCGCGCGGGCCGGGTCGCCGCCGACGCGTTCGATCGCGCCGATGAGCGGCTTAGGGTCGGGCTTCGCGACGCCGAAGGTGTCGCCGCCGACGATCGCGCCGAAGCGGTCCGCGGCGCCCAGTTCGCCGAGCAGCTTCACCGCGAAGCGCTCGAGCTTGTTGGTGCAGATCGCGAGCTTCGCGCCCGAGGCGGCGAGCCGGTCGAGCGCGGCCTCGGCGCCGGGGAACAGGTGGCTGCGGTCGGCGATGTGGGCGTCGTAATGGTCGAGAAACACGCGGTAGAGCTCGAGCATCCGCTCCTCGGGCAGGTCGACGCCCTCGGCGCGCAGGCCGCGTTCGACCAGCGCCCGCGCGCCGGCGCCCATCATGCCGCGCACCTCGTCGGCCGGCAGCCGCGGCAGCCCTTCCGCCGCCATGGCCGCGGCGAGCGCCTCGACGAGGTCAGGCGCGGATTCCACCAGCGTGCCGTCGAGGTCGAACACCACGGTCAGCGGTGCGGGCGGGGAGGCAAGGGGCATGGCGTGGGATGTCCTGACGGGCGGGGGAAGGGCGATTGGGCGCTGATTACCGCCGCCGCCGCCGCCGCCGCAAGGCTGGCGTCCGGGCGATCATGCCGGCGGGGGCGGCGGCTGCTAACCTGCCGGACGGGATTCGCCGCCTCGTCGGCCGGGTCCCGCCCGATGAAGGAGGCCGTCCCATGTCCGTCGTCCGCACCGTGCTGCTCGCGTCGCTGGCCTGTCTTTCGGCCGGGGCGGCGAGCGCGCAGGAGTTCGCTTTTCTCGCCGCGCCGCAGACCGACCTCAACCGGATGTACCGGGTCGACCGGGAGACCGGCGAGGTCGGCTCCTGCCAGTATGCGGTGAAGGAAGGCGCGGTCGGCGTCACGCTCTGCTTCCCCGCGGGCGAGGGCGCCGGGCCGCAGGAGCCGGGCGTCTACGATCTCGCGGCCACCAACCACGCCAAGGAGGCCGGGGTGTTCCGCGTCGACCGTCGCACGGGCCGCATGAGCGTGTGCTACGTGCTTGGCGAACAGGTGGTCTGCACGCCGATGGCGCGCTGATCGGCGGGGGTCTGGCCGGGCCCGGCGCGCGCGTGTTAAACCGCCCCGCCTCGAAACACAGGAGTTCGTGCGCGCCATGGACGGTCTTTCCGACCCAACTCTGCTGATCGACCGCGCCTATGTTGACGGCGCCTGGACCGGCGAGCCCGAGGTCGAGGTCACGGACCCCGCCACCGGCGAGGTCGTCGGCCGGGTTCCCAATCTCGGCGCGGAGGCCGCGACCGCGGCGGTCGAAGCCGCCTCCCGCGCGTTCAAGCCTTGGGCGGCGAAGCTCGCCAAGGAGCGCTCGGCGATCCTGCGCCGATGGTACGATCTGATCGTCGCCAACCGCGACGATCTCGCGCTGATCATGACGCGCGAGCAGGGCAAGCCGCTCGCCGAGGCGAAGGGCGAGATCGACTACGCCGCCTCCTTCGTCGAGTTCTTCGCCGAGGAGGCGAAGCGCATCAACGGTGACACGCTGCCGAGCCACCGCGCCGACGCCCGCATCCTGGTGCTGCGCCAGCCGGCGGGCGTGGTCGCGGCGATCACGCCCTGGAACTTCCCGGCGGCCATGATCACCCGCAAATGCGCGCCGGCGCTCGCCGCGGGCTGCACCGTGGTGGTGAAGCCCGCGATGGAGACGCCGCTGACGGCGCTCGCCCTTGCGAAGCTCGCCGAGCAGGCCGGCGTGCCGGCCGGCGCGCTCAGCGTCGTCACCGGCGACGCCAAGCCGATCGGCGAGGTGTTCACGAGCCATCCGGCGGTGCGCGTCGTGTCCTTCACCGGCTCGACCGAGGTCGGCAAGCTGCTGATGCGCCAGTCCGCCTCGACCGTGAAGCGGGTCGCGCTGGAGCTCGGCGGCAACGCGCCCTTCATCGTCTTCGACGACGCCGATCTCGACGCGGCGGTCGAAGGCGCGATGGTCTCGAAGTACCGTAACATGGGCCAGACCTGCGTCTGCGCGAACCGCATCTACGTGCAGGCGGGCGTCTACGACGCCTTCGCCGAGAAGCTGGTGGCGGCGGTCGCGAAGCTGAAGGTCGGGCGCGGCGTCGAGGACGGCGTCACCCAGGGGCCGTTGATCACGCCGAAGGCGGTCGACAAGGTCGAGCGCCTTCTCGCCGACGCGACCGCGAAGGGCGCGGAGGTCCTGACCGGCGGCGGCCGCCACGCGCTCGGCGGCACGTTCTTCGAGCCGACCGTCGTCGGCGGCGTCCGCCAGGACATGGCGATCGCCCGCGAGGAGGCCTTCGGCCCGGTCGCGCCGCTGTTCCGCTTCGAGACCGAGGGCGAGGTGATCGACTACGCCAACGCCACGGAGTACGGCCTCGCCGCCTACTTCTATGCGCGGGACGTGGGGCGGATATTCCGGGTCGGCGAAGCCCTTGAATACGGCATGGTCGGCATCAACTCCGGTCTGATATCGACGGAACTGGCGCCGTTCGGCGGAGTCAAGGAAAGCGGGCAGGGCCGCGAAGGCTCGCAGCGCGGCGTCGACGAGTTCGTGGACATCAAGTATCTGCTCGTGGCCGGCCTCGCCGGCTGAAAGGCCAACGCCTGCTTGCGGCCGGCCCCGCCGGCCAGAAGGATTTCGACGTCGTGACCACCGAAGATTTCAAACGCGCCGCGGCGGAGGCCGCGCTCGCGCACGTCCAGCCCGGCATGAAGCTCGGGCTCGGCACCGGCTCCACCGCCGCGCTGTTCGTCGAGTTGCTCGGCGCGCGCGTCGCGGAGGGCCTCCACGTGGTCGGCGTGCCGACCTCCGAGTCCACCCGCGAGCTCGCCGAGCGCTTCGGCGTGCCGCTGACCACGCTGAAGGAGGAGCCGGAGCTCGACCTCACCGTGGACGGCGCCGACGAGGTCGATCCCGAGCTGCGCCTGATCAAGGGCGGCGGCGCGGCCCTGCTGCGCGAGAAGATCGTGGCCTTCGCGTCCAAGCGGATGATCGTGATCGCCGACGCCAAGAAGGTCGTGCCGACCCTCGGCGCTTTCCCGCTGCCGATCGAGGTCGTGCCGTTCGGCAAGGAGGCGACCCGCCGCGCCGTGGAGCGCGCCGCGGCCGAACTCGGCCTGTCCGGGAAGGTGGAGCTGCGCCGCGCCGAGGACGCCTGTCCGATCGTGACCGACAGCGGGCACTCGATCCTCGACGGCCATTTCGGCCGCATCGACCGTCCCGAGGAGCTGGCCGCCGCGCTGTCGGCGATCCCCGGCGTCGTCGAGCACGGACTTTTCATCGGCCTCGCCGACCTCGCGCTGATCGCGGGGGCCGACGGGGTCACCGCCATCGAGGCGAAGCCGGCCGGGACCGAAGCCCGCAGGAGAACCGCATGACGTTCCACGCCACCCTGCGCCGCGTCGGCGTCGCGGCCGCTTTCGCCCTCGCCGCGTCGACCGGCGCCGCCTTCGCGCAGGCCGACCAGGCCGCGAAGCTGAAGCTCGCCCATGACGTCATCGAGGTGTCCGGCGCCGCCAGCAGCTTCGACGGCATCATCCCGATCTTCCTCGACGAGGCCAAACGCACCTTCGTCCGCACCCGGCCCGAGCTGTCGAAGGACTTCGACGAGGTCATCAAGGTGCTCGAGCCGGAGTTCGAGAAGCGCCGCGAGCAGCTGATCAACGACGTCGCCACCGTCTACGCCGAGCGCTTCACCGACGCTGAGCTCGCCGACATCAAGGCCTTCTACGAGACGGCCTCGGGCAAGAAGCTCGTGACCATCCTGCCGAGCGTGCTGCAGGCGTCCTACGAGAGGACCAACGCCTGGAGCCGCCAGATGAGCCAGGACGTGGTGACGCGCATGCGCGAAGAGATGCGCAAGAAGGGCCACGACATCTGAGCGAGGCGCCGTCGCGCGGCGGCCGCGCTCATGGCCGGCGCCCGAGCAGCGCCACGAACACGAGGCCGCCCACGATCCCGGTGACGACGCCGACCGGCATGTCGTCCGGCGCGATCACCGTGCGGGCGGCCATGTCGGCCAGGACCAGAGCGAGCGCGCCGATGAGCGCGCTCGCCGGCAGCACGAGCCGGTTGTCGCCGCCGAGCAGAAGCCGCGCGGCGTGGGGCGTCATCAGCCCGACGAAGCCGATCATGCCGGACACCGACACCATCACGCCGGTGACGAAGGCCCCGACCACCATATGGGCGAGGCGCGCCCGCTCCACCTCGACGCCGAGCGTGGCGGCGGTCTCGTCGCCCATGGCGAGGGCGTTCAGGTCCCGCGCCTTCGCCACGAAAAACGCTCCGCCGAGAACAAGCGCCAGCGCCGGAACCGGCACGGTGGACCAGTCGCTCGCGCCGAAGCCGCCCAGCGTCCAGAACACGACGTTCGCCGCCGAGCGCTGATCCGCGAACAGGATCAGCATGTTGGCGCAGGCGGTCACCACGAAGGCCACCGCAACGCCGGTCAGGATCAACCGGTCCGCGCTCCCGGCGCCGGTCGCGCGCGACACCGCGAGCACGGTCAGCGTCGCGCCCAGCGCGCCGAGAAAGGCGAACAGCGGCGTGGTGGCCGGGCCGAATGCGTCGCCCACATGCAGGATCGCGAGATTGGCGCCGAAGGCCGCGCCGGCGGCGACGCCCAGAAGGTGCGGATCGGCGAGCGGATTGCGGGTGGCGGACTGCATCGCCGCGCCCACCATGCCAAGCCCCGCGCCGACGATCGCCGCCAGCACCGCGCGGGGCGCGCGCAGCTCCCACACGATCGCCGCCCGCCCCGGCGTCGAGGCGCCCGGGCCGGCGAGGCCGAAGCGCTCCAGCACGATGGCGACGATCTCGGCTTGAGGGATGCGAGCCGCGCCAAGCATGAGGGACGCCGCCATGGCGGCCGCGATCAGCAGCAGCCCGCAGCCCGCCACCGCCGCGAAACGGAGGGCGACGCCGACCCCGGCGCTCCGGCGGTCAGCGCGCGCCATGCAGGAACTCCGCGATCTTCTCCACCGCCGTCACGTTGCGGGGGCCGGGCGTCAGCTCGTCGTAGCCGAGGATCAGCACCCGGTTCTCCTTGAGGGGGCGCAGATCGCGCAGGCCGGGGCGCGCGCGGATGTAGGCCATCTTCTGCGCGGCGCTGCCGCCGCCGTGGTCCAGCACCACGATGGCGTCCGGGTCGCGCTCGATCACGCTCTCCCAGCTTATGCGCGTCCAGTTGCCGGCGACGTCGTGGGCGATGTTGACGCCGCCGGCCGCCTCGATCAGCGCGGTCGGCATGGCGTGGCCGCCCGCGGTGCCCGCCGCCCGGCCGGCGCCGTCATAGAGAAACACCCGCGGGCGGGACGGGGCGTCCGCCACCCGTCCGGCGACCGCCGCCACGCGGGCGCGATAGCCCGCGACCAGCGCCTCGGCCCGGTCCTCGACGGCGAAGATGCGGCCGAGGTTGAGCAGGTCGCGGTAGAGAAAATCGAGCGTCGGCTTCTCGCGCCGCCCGATGCGGACGCAGCTTTCGGTCAGCTCGTAGACGGGGATCCCGAGCCGGCCGAGCGTCGCCGGCGTCACTTCGCCCCCGGCGCGCATGCCGTAGCTCCAGCCGGCGAAGTAGAAGTCGGCCCCGGCCTCAAGCAGCGCTTCGCGCGTGGGGTACTGGCGCTGGATCTGGCGCAAGCGGGCCGCCTTGGGGAACAGCTCCGCGGACGCCCGCACCCGCTCGCGCGAGCCGATGTAGCCGATCATGCGGTCGGTGAGGTCGAGCGCCAGCATCATCTCGGTGAGGTTGGAATCGTAGGAGACGGCGCGTTCGGGCGGCCGGTCGTAGGTCGCCAGCCGGTCGCAGCTCCGCACCGTGACCGGATGCGCCGCCGCGGGCCCGGCGCAAAGCGCGAGCAGGACGCCGGCCGTCGCTCGGGCCCGGATCACGCCTTGTCCTCCGGCAGGCTGTAGGCGAAGCGCAGCCCGCCACGCCAGGACGTGACCTCGGCCTCGACCCCGAAGCTGCGGCGGATCAGGTCCGGCTGGAGCGTCTCGCGCACCGGGCCGAACGCGGCGGGGCGCCCCTCGTCCAGCACGAGCGCCGCGTCCGCCATGTCGGCCGCGAAGTCGAGATCGTGCAGCGTGGCGACGATCGTGAGGTCGAGCCCCTTCAGAAGCCGGATCGCCTCCAGCCGGTGGCGGATGTCGAGATGATTGGTGGGCTCGTCCAGCACCAGCAGCCCCGGCTCCTGCGCCAGCGCGCGGGCGATCAGCGTCCGCTGTTTCTCGCCGCCGGAAAGCGTCGCGAAGCGGCGTCCGGCGAGATGGGCGATCTCCATGCGCGCCATGGCCTCCGCCACCACCGCGGCCGAGGCGTCGCCGGCGAAGAGGCTGGCCGCATGGGGCGTGCGGCCGGCCTCAACCATCTCCCGCACGGTGAAGGGGAAGTCCGGCGGCGTCTCCTGCAGCACGGCGGCCACCCGCCGCGCCGCCAAGCGGGGGGCGAGCGACCAGAGGTCGTCGCCGTCGAGCCGCACCGTTCCGGACCGCGGCCGGTTGACCCGGTAGAGGCAGCGCAGCAGCGAGGATTTGCCCGCACCGTTCGCCCCGACCACCGCCAGGCGGCCGCCGGGAGCGAGCGCGAAGCTTACGCCAGACACCACCGGGGGGCGGCCCGGAGGCCCCCACGCCAGATTCTCCACCTCCAGCCGGACAGGCGCGGCCATGGCGTCAGAACCTGAGATGCAGCGCGAGTTCGGCGGTGCGCGGCGCGCCGAAGTACCACTGGGAGTCGCCGCCCGCGTAGGCGTAGGTCTTGTCGGTGAGGTTCTTCACCCGGACGTCAAGCGTGGCATAGCCCGTCGGCTTCCACTGCAGCCCGGCGTTCACCAGCGCGTAAGCCGGCCGTTTGTAGTCGTTGCTGGCCGAGGTGTAGGTCTTGCCCACGTATTGCAGGCCGGCCTGCGCCTTCCAATTCTCCGCGAAGCGCCAGGTGGCCCAGACGTTGGCCAGCTTTTCCGGCACGGCGTTCGGCGTGTTGCCCTTGCGACTGACCGGATCGGTCTTCTGCGTGACAGGGTTGAAGACGCCTTCGATGAAGTCGTCATAGCGTGCGTCGAGGATCGTGCCGTTGGCGTCGATCCGCCATCCATGTCCGAGTTCCATGCCGATGGAGGCCTCGACGCCACGGGAAGATTGCTGACCCACCTGCTGCGTGACCGTGGCGTCGTTCGGATTGCGCGCCAGCAGGTCTTTCTTCTCGATGTAGAAAGCCGACAGCGTCCACTCGAAGCGCTCGTCCCACAGGCTCTGCTTCACGCCGGCCTCGACCTGCCGGCCCTTGGAGAGCTTGAAGTCGGACTGCGCGGGCGTCAGCGACAGAAGCGAGTTCACCGGGTCGGCGGCTTCCGAATACTGGGCGTAGAAGGCGAGGTTCTTCACCGGCTCATAGACCGCGCCGACGCGCCAAGAGATCGAATCCAGCGTCGGGTTGGCCTTAGCGCCTGTGCGGAGATTGCGGTAGTCGATCTCCGGGTGGTCGTAACGCAGGCCCGCCACCAGCGAGAGCTGGTCGGTGAGCTTCAGCCGGTCGTCGAACGACAACGAGTACTGCGTGGTGGTGGCGCGGTACTCGCGGTCATAGCGGCTCGTCGAACCGTACTCGCCCGGATCGAAACCGGTCGGCGGCAGCGACGTGTCGCCGCCCGGCCCGGCGTAAGGGGAGTTGTTCAGGCGGCTGAACCGGAACCGGTTGACGTCGAAGCCGATGGTCGCTTCGTTCGCCATGCCGAACAGCTCGCTCCGGAGGGTGGCGTCCGCCCGCGCGCCGATCTGCTCGTGCTCGTGCTTGATCGCGATCCAGTCGCCGTCCGCGCGATCGATCAGGCCGGTCGCGGGATTCCAGGCGTAGCCCTCCGCGTTGCGCCACAGACGGTTGCTGGTGACGTAGTAGCCCACCGCCCGCAGCGCCACCGTCTCGTTCGGCGTCCACTCCGCCTTGAGCTGGGTGATGTTGTCGTTGAAGCGGATGACGCCGTCGCGGACGTTGTAGTTCTCGCCGATCCAGTCCTTCTCCACCTTGCCGGCGCCCTTCAGCGGCGTGCCGAAGTAGCGGCTCGGCTGGTTGTGGCCGCCGTCATGGCTGAGCGTGACGGAGAGCTCGTCGGTCGGCCGCCAGTTCAGCGCGCCGGAGAAGGCGAGGTTCTTGTAGTCGCCCCGGTCCATCCAGCCGTCGCCGCGGCTGGCCGCCACGTCGAAGCTGTAGGCGAATCTCTCATTGATCGGTCCTGCGCTGCCGGCGGCGAGGCCGACCTGGCCGTCCGTGCCGACCACCGCGCGGGCTTCGTTGCGGCGCGCGTCGGTCAGCGGCTTCTTCGGGATGACGTTGATGGCGCCGCCGATGGCGCCCTCGCCGTAGAGCACCGAGGCCGGGCCGCGCAGCACCTCGATTCGGTCCGCCGTCCAGGTGTCGAACGGGAAGGTGACCGTGCCGTTGCCGGGGTAGAGCCGCACGCCGTCATATAGCGTGGTGACCGAGTTCACGCCGGTGAAGCCGCGCGACGAATAGGCCCCGAAGCCGTTGCCGGGCGTGCCGATGAAGCTGAAGCCGGCGGCGTTCTGCGTCACGGCTTCGGCGATGGAGGACTGGCCGCGGTCGCGGACCACGTCGCCGGAGACCACGTCGACGCTCGCGGGCGTCTCCAGCGGGGTGAGCCCGAGGCGGCTGCCGGCGCCGGTCGACACGGTGAGGTTCGGCCCGGGCGCGAGGCCGCGCGCTTCGCCGGAGACTTTTATCTCATCGAGCGCGACGACGCCTTCGGCGTCCTCCGCGACGGCGGGGAGGGCGGCGCTCAGGACGAGAAGCGAGGCGCCCCCGAGCGCCGAGCTGAGCGTGCGGGAGGGCGAGGCGCGTCGGAACGCGGCCCCGGACGTCAGGGAAGGGAAGGTCGACAATGCGAAGCTCCGGGCGACGGCAGTGGCACGTCACCGCGAACGAAGCCTCCCGGCTCCAGACGCGAGGAGCCGTTCCGCACCCATCAGGACACCCCGCCCGATGTGCTCGCGTGTGACCACGGCTGACGGCAGGTCTCCTGGCTCACGGGTCGTCGTCCTGTCGTCGCCTTCCCGGGTCCGGAAACCCAGTGGCTGAGATGACGATGGACTCGCCGCTTACAGTTGCGGGGGCAGCCGCGGATTCGAACGTCGAGACGTCCTCACCGCGTTCCCTTTTGATCCCCGAGGGGAACCGTCGCCGCCACGATTACGACGCATTTCCGCGTGGCGCAATGCGGCCTTTCGGGCGCCTTTGGCGGCGCCCGGGCCATCACTTCTCGGCGAAAGCCTTCTCGATCACGAAATGGCCGGCCTCGCCGTGGTTGCCTTCCTCATAGCCGCCGTCGGCTAGAAGCTGGCGGGTGTCGCGGATCATGTCGGGCGAGCCGCACAGCATGAAGCGGTCGTTCTCGATCGACATTGCGGGCAAGCCGATATCCTCGAACAGCTTTCCGCTCGCCATCAGGTCGGTGATGCGGCCGCGGTTGCGGAACGGCTCGCGGGTGACGGTCGGGTAGTAGATCAAGCCGGCGGAGATCATCTCGCCGAGCAGTTCGTCCTTGGGCAGGGTTTCGGTGATGGTCTCGCCGTAAGCGAGTTCGTTCACCTGCCGGCAGCCGTGGACGAGCACGACCTTCTCGAAGCGCTCATAGGCCTCCGGATCCTTGATGATCGATAGGAAGGGGGCGAGGCCGGTGCCGGTTCCGAGCAGATAGAGGTTCCGGCCCGGCAGGAGATTGTCGAGCACGAGCGTGCCGGTGGGCTTGCGGCCGACGAGGATCGGGTCGCCCACTTTCAGGTGCTGCAGCCGCGAGGTCAGCGGCCCGTCCGGCACCTTGATCGAGAAGAACTCGAGCTCCTCGTCGTAATTCGCCGAGACGACGGAATAGGCGCGCACCAGCGGGCGTCCCTCGATCTCGAGCCCGATCATCGTGAACTCGCCGTTCCGGAACCGGAACGACGGATCGCGCGTGGTTCGGAAGGAGAACAGCGTGTCGGTCCAGTGCCTTACATGCGTCACGCGTTCTTCGAGGTACTTGCTCATCGGCTCAGGTCCCGTGCAGGGCTTCGTTCGGTTTCAGGCAAATCTCGGAATGCCGTCCGCCCCCTCACCCGGCCCTGCGGGCCGACCTCTCCCCGCTGGGGAGAGGTAAGGAAGCGGCGCCGTTCTTCACCTCTCCCCAGCGGGGAGAGGTCGACATCGCGTCAGCGATGGCGGGTGAGGGGGCGGACGACGTCAGGACCAAAACCTCACGCCGCCGCGGGGTCGGCGTGGCCGAAGGTCGATTCCAGCTTGCCGGCCCGGCCGTCCCATTCCGGAGCGTCGGCCGGCGGATCGCTCTTCTCGGTCACGTTCGGCCACAGCGCGGCGTATTTCGCGTTGAACGCGACCCAGCCCTCGAGGTTCGGCTCGGTGTCGGCCTTGATCGCCTCGGCCGGGCATTCCGGCTCGCAGACGCCGCAGTCGATGCATTCGTCGGGCGAGATCACCAGCATGGTCTCGCCCATGTAGAAGCAGTCGACCGGGCAGACCTCGACGCAGTCGGTGTACTTGCAGCGGATGCAGTTCTCCGTGACGACATAGGTCATCGTCGGCGTTTCCTTCGGGTGATTGCGGGGAGCGGCGTCGACGGCGCGTCAGAGCGCGCTGGCGATGTCCTGGCCCTCGAAATTGGCGGCGAGGCCCTTCATGGCGTCGTCGTTGATCTCGCCGCCCATGGCCTTGAGGCTTTCCTCGCGAATCAGCGACATCAGCCCCCGGCGCAGCGCCAGGAATTCCGACGACATGATCAGCGCGGGCTCGCGCGGGCGCGGCAGCGGCACCGCGACCTCCGCCTTGATGGCGCCGGGCCGGGCGGTCATGACGTAGACCCGGTCCGAAAGGAAGATCGCCTCGTCGATGTCGTGGGTGACGAACAGCACCGAGATCTTCAGCCGCTGCCACATGTTGGTGAGGATCTGCTGCATGATCAGCCGCGTCTGCGCGTCGAGCGCGCCGAAGGGCTCGTCGAGCAGCAGGATGCGGGGCCCGGTGGCGAGCGCCCGCACGATGCCGACGCGCTGCTTCATGCCGCCGGAGAGCGCGTCCGGATACTGGTTCTCGAACTGCGACAGGCCGGCGAGGCCGAGCAGCGTGCGCGCCTGCCGCGCGCGTTCCGCGCGGTCGATCCCCTTCATCTTGAGGCCGAACTCGACGTTCTCGCGCACCGTCTTCCAGGGGAACAGCGAGTACTGCTGAAAGATCATGCCGCGGTCGGCGCCGGGACCGTCAATCGGCTTGCCGTCGACGGCGACCGTGCCCGAGGTCGGCTTCAGGAAGCCCGCGAGCGCGTTCAGCATCGTGGACTTGCCGCAGCCGGACGGGCCGATGATCGACACGAACTCGCCGGGCTCGACGGTCAGCGACACGCTGGAGACGGCGTCGGTCGCGCCAGCGGCGGTCTCGTAGCGCAGGCCGAAGTCGCGGATCTCTATCCGGCCCCGGGTCGGGGCGGTCCCGCGCGGCGTTTCGGTCGTGACGGGGCGCTTCAGGGGGATCGCGGTCATCGGGCGGCGCTCCAGGGCATCACGAGGCGGCCGACCATGCGGATCGCCCAGCTCGAGGCGAGGCCGAGCGCTCCGATCGAGATCATGCCGAGCGCGATGTCCGAATACTGCACCAGGCTGTAGGCCTCCCAGGTGAAGTAGCCGATGCCGAACTGGCCCGAGATCATCTCGGCCGCGATCAGCGAGACCCAGGCGACGCCCATGCCGACGGTGAGGCCGGTGAAGATCTGCGGCAGCGTCGCCGGCAGATAGACCTCGCGGAGCAGCGCGATCTCCTTGGCGCCGAGGCAGCGCGCGGCCCGCACCAGCACCGGATCGACCGTCGCCATGCCGTGCAGCGTGTTGAGCAGGATGGGGAAGAACGAGCCGAGGAAGGTGATGAACACGATCGACTCCTCGTTCGTGGGCCACAGCATGATCGCCATCGGCACCCAGGCGATCGCCGGGATCGGCCGCAGCACCTCGGCGACGGGGAAGACCAGCTCCTTCAGCAGCCGGAACCGGCCCATCAGCAGCCCGAGCGGGATCGCGACCGCGGCGGCGATGAGGAAGCCGTAGAGGATGCGCCGGCAGCTCATGTAGACGTGGTCGAAGAAGGCGGAGCTCGCCAGAGCCGTCCGCGCGCTCGCCAGCACGTCGGACGGCGAGGGCACGTTCATGAAGCGGACGTAGATGTTGACGCGGTAGGTCGTCAGCAGGTGCCAGGCCAGCACGAACAGCGCGAGCGAGAGCACGCTCAACGCCGCCGAGCGCAGCGGCAGGCGCGAGAACCGGCTCCGGCGCGGCGCGGCGGGCGCGCCCCGCCCGGGCGCCGCGCCGCAGCGCTGCGAGGCCGAAGCCGGCGCGGAGGCCCGCTCCAGCGGGGTGGGGAGCGTCGCGCCGGCCATGGCCTCAGCCCCGCGCGGCTGCGGCGAGCGCGTCGTCGAAGGTGACGACCTTGCCGCCCGAGGACGCCGCGAAGGCGTCGGCGTCCTGCTTCAGCATGAAGGGCGCAAGCTCCTTCTTGTCGCCCACGACGTAGAACGCCTTGTCCGCGAACAGCTTGATGCCGCGCGCCGTGTCGAAGACGTAGGCCACGTTGATCGCCGTCCCCTTGGCCTTGTAGTCCTGCAGCGCGCCGAGCGTGCACGAGGCGCTGGAGAACGGCAGGATGTCGCCGTCCTTGACCCAGATCTCGCCGGCCTTGCGCGGCTCCGCGATCGTGGTCTTGCAGAAGGCGTCCTCGCCCTTGACCTCGTAGTTCGCCGTGCTCTTGACCTCGGCGTCGTAATCGAGGCCGCGGGCCTTGTAGGCGGCGCGGATGTAGCCGTCGTTGACCCAGGGGTCGACGTCGAACGCCGTCTTGATGCGGTCGAGGCTCTGCAGGACCTTCACGTCCTCCTTCGCGGCGTCGATCAGCGGGGCTTTGAGGGTCGGGTCGAGCGTCATGATGCCGCCGGGCCCGAGGAAGATGTAGACCACCTCCTTGTCGGTCCCGGTCCATTCCGAAATCTTCTCGGCGGCCCGCTTCGGGTCCTCCTTGACCCAGGCGTTGGCGTCGAGCACCGCCTGCAGGTAGGCGTTGACGATCTCGGGGTGTTTCTCGGCGAAGTCGGTGCGCACCACGACGCCATGCCAGGTCGGCAGGTTGGTCTGCACGCCGTCGAACACCTTGCGGGCGAAGCCGCGGAACGGCAGCAGCTCGGCGAAGGGCACGAAGTCGGCGTGGGCGTCGATCTTCTTTTCCTTGAGGTTGGTCGTGCCGACCTCGGGGCTCTGGCTGACGAGCTGGAAGAAGTCCTTCGGCAGCTTGGCGTCCTGCATCGCCTTCAGCACCATGCCGTGGGCGGCGGAGCCGAAGGGCACGCTGACGACCGTGCCCTTGAGGTCCTCCAGCGCGAAGTACGGCGAGTCGTTGTGGACCACGATCCCGTTGCCCGAGCCGTGGATGTTGTAGGCCGCGACCGCGATGAGCTGCGACTTCGACTCCGGATTGTTCTGGAAGGTGTAGCCGTTCACCACCAGCGGATAGTCGCCCATTCCGCCGAACTGCAGCTTGTTGGCCATCATGCCGTTGGTGACGGGCGGGCCGGAGGTGAAGTTCTGCCAGTCGAGCTTGATCTCGACGCCCTCATATTTGCCGCCCTTGGGCAGATGCTTTTCGAGCAGGCCGAGCTTGCGGATCACGACCCCGGTCGTGACCGTGTTGGTGGTGGTGTCCTGCGTCCCGATGCCGACGAGGATGGTCTCGGCCTGGGCGGGACCCGACGCCATGAGGCCCGCCGCGGCGGCGAGCGCCGTGAGGGAGATTGCGCACCGCGCACGCTTCACTGCCGACATCGCCCACCTCGCTTCGAAGAACCAAGCGTCCGTTCAGGACTGACGCCAATGATCATCGAAGCGGGGGGGCTCCGCTTCAAACGGAGAGGCCGTGAGGCGGTGGATTAGTTGCCAAAAAACAAGGCCTGCCGGTTTGCGCGCCATGCCACTGCCGTCATGTGCGGCGGCCGGAGGGCGGCTGTGCCGGGAGCGTGAACGGTTTGGGCGGGTTGAGCGGGCGCTCGACGGCCCTGCGACCTCGCCGAACGCATGCGAGGCGGAACTGGGCGCCCGCGACTTTCCGGGATGAACGAGCTCGACGCCGAAGTCGTGGATGCCCACGAAGCCGCGGACATGACGCCGCGGTTCAAGCGGCGATCATTACGCTCTCAGGCGTCGCCGCTGCTGCGCATCTGGGCCAGCACGTCCGGCCGGCGGATCAGGATGTCCGAGCGCCGCGCCTCGACCACGCCGCGCTCGGCGAGCCGCTTCAGGCTGATCGTGACCCACTGCCGGGTGGCGCCGACGAGATGGGCGAGGTCGGCATGGGTGAAGCTCGCCGCGATCAGGACGCCGTCGTCGTCCGGCACGCCGTAGAGATCGGCGAGGTGGAGCAGCAGATGGGCGAGCCGCTCGGTGATCGAGCGGGTGCCGAGCATCTGCGCCATGGTCGAATAGCACTTGCCCTTGAACACGAGCCCGTCGATCAGGCCGATCGCGAGCGCGGGGATCTGGGTCGCGAGGTCGCGAAGGGCCGCGCCGGGCAGGTGGACCACGCTCGAATTGCTCGCGGCCATGCCGGACCAGACGTGCGGCGCGCCGCCGAACACCTCCGGTCCCCCGACGAAATTGCCGGGATACCAGTAGGCGAGCGTGATCTCGCGACCGGAGGGGGCGGCGTAGAACACGCGGATGCGGCCGCTCTCGATCAGGTAGATGCCGTCATGGGGCGAGCCCTGGCTGAACAGC
The DNA here is from genome assembly GCF_027922325.1 of Methylopila turkensis. GTDB lineage: Bacteria > Pseudomonadota > Alphaproteobacteria > Rhizobiales > Methylopilaceae > Methylopila > Methylopila turkensis. The sequence continues at coordinate 31,113 of NZ_BSFL01000002.1, read as the reverse complement.
GTGCCGCCGCGGTAGAGCACGCGCTTGCGGCCGCGCTCCAGCACCTGCCGGCGCTCGCTCTCGGTCAGGCCTTCAAGCAGGGGGCGCTGGCGCTGCGCGCCGGGCGCCGTCGCCTGCGCCTCGCCATCGGACAGCAGCAGCGCGGCGGCGGGCGCGGCGACCGCGGGGTGAGCGGACTGGAGAGGGGGCCAGGCTGCGGCCGTCGATGGTTGCACGTCACCGTCCTCCGAGAGCCGAATTCGCACTGCAGCGAAACACGGAATGATTCCAATTCAAAGCTTCAAAGTCGTGCAGACTGAGCGCAATTGCGGCGCTTCCCCACGGGCGAGGCGCGTTTAATATATCTAATAAATAGATTGAGTCATTTAAATCCGGGAGGCGGCCCCAACGCAAAACGCGCCGGCGAGGGCCGGCGCGTTCGTCGTTGCGAGTAGGGATGGGCGCCCTGCGGCGGCCGGGTCACACCGCCGCGTGGCAGCGTCCCAGCGCCCAACGGATCATCTTGCGCACGTCCGGATCGGGGTCGTCCATGGCGCGCTCGAGCGCCGGGATCGCCGCGGGCGAGGCGATCTCGCCGAGGGCCGCGGCGGCCTCTTTGCGCAGGTTCGGTATGTCGCTGTCGAGCAGGGGCCCGAGCGCGTCGACCGCGCTTTCGGCCTTCAGCCGGCCAAGCGCGTTGGCGGCCTTGATCCGCACTTGCCAGACGTCATCGCCGAGCGCGCCGATCAGCGCGACGGTCGCCTCTGGCAACCGGATTTTGGCGGCGGAGACGGCGGCCTCCTCGCGCACCTGCCAGTGCGGGTCGGACAGGCCCGCGACCAGCGTCGAGGCGCCGGGGCCGCCCGGACGGACGAACACGAGCGCGGACATGGTGGCGCGGCGCACTGTCGGGTCCTCGTCGGACGCGGTCGCGATCAGCGCCGGCATCGCCTGCTCGGCCTTCAGCCAGCCGATGACGCCGAGGCCCTCGCGGCGCACCTCCGGGGCCGGGTTGCGCAGCGCCTTGAGCGCCGCCGCGAGCGCGTCAGGCAGCGTCAGCTCCCGCAGCGCCCGCAGCGCCGCCGCCTGCACGAACGGGTCGGAGTGCTCCGCGCGCTCGATCAGCAGCGGGCCGCAGGACGGCTCCTTCTTGTCGGCGAGCGATTCCGCCGCCGACAGGCGGACGGTCTCGTCCGGATCCTCGAGCGAGCCGACCAGGCCCTCGACGACCTCCGGACCGTCATGCTCGTCGAGCGCCTTGGCGGCGGCGGCGCGCACCTCCGGGTCGGGATCGCCCAGACCCTTCAGCAGCAACACGATCGCTTCCGGGCCGACCTGCTCCGCGAGCTCCATCATGGCGACGCGCCGGACGCCGGCGTCCGGATCGGCCGCACGCTCCTTCAGGTCGTCGAGGTCGTCGTCGAAGGCGTCGAAAACGGGCATGGCGCAAAGCTCCAAAATTTAAGCGCGACGTTCAGCCGAGCCTCCGAACGTCATGCCCGGCGAAGCCGGGCATCTACGACTTAGGCGTCGAGCGCTGCCCCGGCCAAGTCGTGGATACCCGCCCTGCGGGCGGGCATGACGAGGGGCTTCAGCGCAGCAGGTACGGGATGTTGACCTTGACCGCGCCGGTCGGGCAGTCGGCCTCGCAGGGCATGCAGTACCAGCACTCGTCGTATTTCATGAACGCCTTCTGCCGCCCCTCGTCGATCGCGAGGATGTCGAGCGGGCAGACGTCGACGCAGACGGTGCAGCCCTTCTCGGCGATGCATTTGGCGTCGTCGATGACGACAGCGGCGCTCTTGGCGTGGGTGATGATCGGCATGGCTCTGTTTCCTCACTCGGCCGCGGCCGGCGTCTTCACGCGGAGCTGGTGGTAGGCGGCCATCTCGTCGGCCTCGACGGGCACGATGTACGGGTCGACCGCGCGCTTGGCGTGGGCCATTTGGCCGTTCTCGTCCTTGTAGAGGGCGGTGTGGCAGAACCACTCGTCGTCGTTGGTCTCGGGATGGTCGACGCGCAGGTGATAGAAGCCCCAGCGGCTTTCGGTGCGGTAGAGCGAGGCCGCCGCCGCCATGTCGGCGCAGTCGAGGATGGTCTGCATCTCGAGCGCGCGCAGCAGCTCGTGCGGGTCGCGGGCGCAGAGCGCCGAAAGGTCGTCGCGGATCTCGGCGAAGCGGCGCTGGCCGATCCGCATCTTGGCGGTCACCTTCGGCGGTTCGAGATAGTCGTTCACCAGCCGGCGGGTCTTGAACTCCATCTCGTGCGGCGTCAGCCCGTCCTCGCGCCGGGTCGGCGCCAGCACGCGCTCCTTCTCGGCGGCGAGGTGGCCCTCGTCATGCGCGGCGAGGTCGACGTTGGCGCAGTATTCGGCCGCGTCGGCGCCGGCGATGCCGCCGTTCACGAATGCGCCCAGCATGTAGTTGTGCGGCACGCTCGCCATGTCGCCGACGGCGTAGAGGCCAGGCACCGTCGTGCGGGCGAACTCGTCGACTGCGACGCCCGAGGCGGAATGGCCCGAGCAGAAGCCGATCTCGGAGATGTGCATCTCCACAGGCTGCTTGCGGTAGTCGTTGCCGCGCCGCTCGTGGAACCGGCCGCGCGAGGGCCGCTCGTTGGTGTGCAGGATGGTCTCGATCTCGGAGATCGTCTCTTCCGCGAGGTGGTCCATCTTGAGGTAGACCGGGCCGTTGCCCGACTGCAGCTCGCGCCAGAACTCCAGCATCATCTGGCCCGACCAGTAGTCGCACTCGATGAAGCGGTCGCCCTTGTTATTGGCGGTGAAGCCGCCGAACGGGCCGGTGACGTAGGCGCAGGACGGGCCGTTGTAGTCCTTGATCAGCGGATTGATCTGGTAGCACTCGAGGTTCGCGAGCTCGGCGCCGGCGTGGTAGGCCATGGCGTAGCCGTCGCCGCAGTTGGCGGCGTTCTCGTAGGTGCCGAACATGTAGCCGGAGGCCGGCAGGCCGAGGCGCCCAGCTGCGCCGCAGGCGAGGATGACCGCCTTCGCCTTCACCACCAGGAACTCGGAGGTGCGGGTGTTGACGCCGACCGCGCCGGCGATGCGGCCGTCGGCGCCCTTCAGCAGCCGGGTCGCCATGTAGCGGTTCGTCACCGCCACCTGCAGGCGGCGGAGCTGCCGGTACAGCACCTTCTTGACGTTGTGGCCTTCCGGCATCGGCAGCACGTAGGTCCCCATGTGGTGGACCTTGCGCATGTTGTACTCGCCGGAGCCGTCCTTCTCGAACTTCACCCCAAGCTTGTCGAGGTACTGGATCATCGGGAAGGAGCCGGTGGCGTAGGCCATCACCGCCTTCTGGTTGACGATGCCGTCGTTCGCGACGGTGATTTCCTTCACATACTGCTCGGGCGTGGCGTAGCCCGGCACGACGGCGTTGTTCAGGCCGTCCATGCCCATGGAGATCGCGCCGGAGCGCTTGACGTTGGCCTTCTCCATCAGGACGACGCGCAGCTTCGGATTGGCTTCCTTGGCCTTGATCGCCGCCATCGGGCCGCCGGTGCCGCCGCCGATGACGAGCAGGTCGGTCTCGATGATCTCGGTCTTGGGCTCGCTCATGAGATGTCTCGTCTGGCTCGCGGGGGTCGGTTCAGGCGGCGCGCGCGGGAGCCGCCGGGGCGGTCTCGCCCGCGGCGAGGCGGCGAAGATAGGTCCACGGGTAGATCCCGCGGTCGTGGCCGTCGTCGAAGGTCATGTGCGCGGCGTAGCCGCCGAGCGGCTCGATCGCTGTGATCGCGACGCCCGGAAACGCAGCGGGGAAACGTCCGTCGGCGCGGGCGCGGGTGCACCAGGCGCAGCGGCAGCCGAGCCGGAGCGTCTCGGCCGAAAGCGTGGCGACGTCGCCGTCGTGGAAGCTCAGCCGGAGCTCCCGGCCGGCGTCGCGGACGGCGGCTTCCGCCGGCGTGTCCGCCGGATCGAAGGGCGGCTGGCCGCCGGCGATCCGTTCGAGCGGATGCTCCATCGCGTTCTCCTCTCGCATCGTGCCTGCAAGAGGATGGGAAACCGCGGAACGGAGACAGCAATTAGTTGCCGGCGGCCGGCGTTCCTCAGGCAAAGCGCCTCGCGCCCGCCACGCAGGCGACGACGACGGCGGTCGTGACGAACATCGGCCAGGCGACGGGCTCTCCGAGCAGCAGCGCCGCCAGCGCGAAGCCGAAGAACGGCTGCAGCAGTTGCAGCTGGCCGACGCCGGCGGCGCCGCCAAGCGCAAGCCCGCGGTACCAGAACGCGAAGCCGACCAGCATGCTGAACACCGAGACGTAGCCGAGGCCGAGCCACGCCGCGCCGCCGACGCCGTCCCACGTCGCGGGAGCGCTCGCGAGCGCGAACGGCGCGGCCGCCGGCAGCGCGACGACCAGCGCCCAGGAAATGACCTGCCAGCCGCCGAGCCGGCGCGACAGCGCGGCGCCTTCGGCGTAGCCGAGTCCGCAGATCGCGACCGCCGCCACCATCAGCAGGTCGCCGGCGAGCGAGCCGCCGGCGCTGGTCGCGAGCGCGAACCCCGCGACGGACAGGCCACCGACGATCGCGAACAGCCAGAACGCGGGCTTCGGACGTTCGCCGGCGCGCGCGACCGCGAACAGGGCGGTGGCGAGCGGCAGCAGGCCGATGAAGACGATCGAACGCGCCGAGGTGATGCGCTCGAGCGCGATCGCGGTCAGCAGCGGGAAGCCGACGACGACGCCAAGCGCGACGATCGCGAGCGGAACGAGGTCCGCGCGGGAGGGGCGCCGCTGACGCAGCGCGAGCAGCAGGGCGGCGGCCAGCGCGCCGGCGATCGCCGCGCGCGCCGAGGTCAGGAACAGCGGCGGCAGGCCGCCGACGGCGACCCGCGTCGCCGGCAGCGAGCCGCTGAAGATGATCACGCCGATCAGGCCGCTGCCCCAGCCTTCCATCGCCCGTCCCATGCCGTCCTCCCCGCCCTGTCGCGGCGTCGACCGTTAGCGGGGAGCGGGCTGGCGCCGCCAGAGACGGAGCAGTACAATCCGGCGAAACTGTTATGCAGGCTAAACCCATACAGTTAGGGGCTGCGGGCATGAGCCTAGCCGAGACGACGCGCACGGCCGAGGTGATGGACGCGATCCGCCGGCGGGTGACGAGCCGCACGCTCGCGCCCGGCGACCGGCTGCCGTCGATCCGCGGTTTCGCCTCGGCGATGCGGGTGTCGCCGTCAACGGTGGTGGAGGCCTATGACCGGCTGGCCGCCGAGGGCCTGATCCGGTCCCGCCGCGGTTCGGGCTTCTATGTCGTCGGCGGCGCTGCGCCGCTGACGCTTGCGGAAGTCGGGCCGAAGCTCGACCGCGCCGTCGATCCGCTGTGGGTGTCGCGCCAGTCGCTCGACGCCGGCCCGGAGACGCTGAAGCCCGGCTGCGGCTGGCTGCCGGCGGACTGGATGCCGATGACCGAGCTGCGACGGTCGATCCGGGCGCTGGCGCGCGCCGACGACGCCACGCTCGCCGATTACGGCGGGGCGCGAGGCTCGGCTGCGCTGCGCCGTCTGCTCGCGCGCCGCATGGCCGACCAGGGGGTGGAGGCCGCGCCGGACCAGATCATCCTGACGGCCTCCGGCACCCACGCGATCGATCTCGTCTGCCGCTTTCTGCTCCGTCCGGGCGATACGGTGCTGGTCGACGACCCCTGCTATTTCAACTTCCTCGCGCTGCTGCGCGCCCATCAGGTCGAGATCGTCGGCGCGCCGTTCACGCCGAACGGCCCGGACCTCGCGGCGTTCGGGAAGGTTCTCGCGGAGCGCCGGCCGCGGCTCTACCTCACCAATTCCGGCCTCCACAATCCGACCGGCGCGAGCCTGTCGCCGCACGTCGCGCACCGCGTGCTGAGCCTGGCGGCGGCCCATGACGTCGTCATCGTCGAGGACGACATCTTCGCGGATTTCGAGCCGGAGCCGTCGCCGCGGCTCGCGGCCCTCGACGGGCTCTGCCGGGTCATCCGGATCGGCAGCTTTTCGAAGACCCTGTCGGCCTCGGTGCGCTGCGGGCACATCGCGGCGCGGGCGGACTGGATAGAGGGGCTGATCGACCTGCAGGTCGCGACCGGCTTCGGGGCCGCGAGCCCCGCCGCGACCGAACTGATCGCGGGCGCGCTCGGCGACGGCGGCTACCGCCGGCATGTGGAGGCGCTCCGCCGGCGCCTGTCGCTCGCGATGCGCGACGTGGACGCGAAGCTCGCGCGGCTCGGCTTCGCGCCATGGACCGAACCGCGGGCAGGTGTGTTCCTCTGGCGCCGCCTGCCGGACGGCCTCGACGCCGCAGCCGTCGCGACCGCCGCGCTGGCCGAAGGCGTCGTGCTGGCGCCCGGCGACGTGTTCAGCGTCTCGCGCACCGCGTCCAGCTTCATGCGCTTCAACGTGGCGCAGTGCGGCGACCCGCGGGTCTACGACGTGCTGGCGCGCGCCATGGCGCGGACATGATCCTGCACAGCAATCGGGCGCTTCGAGCCTAACTCTCGCGCAGGTTTTCCGCGCGGCGCCCGGCATGGGCGCTCACCACGCGTTTCAGCAACTCAAGGAAGGTGGCGCGCTCGTCGGCGTTGAGCGCCTCGACGGTGGCCTCGTGGGCGGCGCGCGCCGATGCCTCCATCGCGCTGAGCAGCGCAGCCCCTTCGGCGGTCATCCGGCACACCTGCGCCCGGCGGTCCTGCGCCGAGGTCACGCGCTGCAGAAGTCCTCTGGATTCAAGGCGTTTCAGCGCCCCGGTCGTCGTCGTCCGGTCGAGCGCCACGGCCCGCGCCAGCGTCGTCTGGTCGGCCTCGTCGAGGACCGCCAGCGCCGACAGCAGGCTGTACTGGAGCGGCGTCATCCGAAACGTGGCGCACAGCTCGGCGAACAGGCTCACATGGATCTGATGAAGCCGCCGCGCCAGAAATCCGGGACGTTCGATCAGCGGCCAAATTTCTTTGTAACAATTTGAATCTGAGGCGTTTTCGCTCACGCGCAGGGTCTCGCTGAAAGGCTCTTCCAGGCTTTCGCCCTGCAAGCCGCTCGCCAGATGGCATGCCGCCTGCATGAGGAATTGCGAAGCATACTTCGCTTTTTCGCGCCGCCGGGCAAGCCGGGCGGCCTGCGGGATGGAGGAACGAATGGCGGACGCGACACGGTACGATCTGGTGCTCAAGGGCGGACGGGTGATCTGTCCGGCCTCCGGCGTCGACGGGGTGCGCGACGTCGCGGTGAAGGCCGGCAAGATCGCCGCGGTCGAGGAGGCGATCCTGCCGAGCGCGGCGGCCGAGGTCGTCAACGTCTCCGGCAGGCTGGTGCTGCCCGGCCTGATCGACACCCACGGCCATGTCTACCAGTACGTCACCGGCCGCTTCGGGCTCGATCCCGACATGGTCGGCGTGCGCTCGGGCGTCACCACCGTGATCGACCAGGGCGGTCCGTCCTGCATGACGCTGCCGGGCTTCCGCAAGTTCATCGCCGAGCCGTCCGAGACCAACGTGCTGGCCTTCCTCTCCGCCTATCTCGTGGGCGGCCTCGAGGGCCATTTCTACCCCAACCTCTACAGCCCCGACTGCGTCGACATCGAAGCGACCGTGCGTTCGGCGACCGCGAACCGCGACCTCGTCCGCGGGATCAAGGGCCACGCCGAGATCGGCGGCTTCGCGCGCTGGGGCATCAAGGTCATGGAGATGGCCGCGGAGATCGCGCGCCGCGCCGAGGTGCCGCTCTACGTCCATTTCGGCCAGCTCTGGGGCCTGCCCGAGAGCGGGAAGAACGGCGAGGACGCCGACACCATCCTTGAGCGCGTGATCCCGCTGCTGAAGGAGGGCGACGTGCTGGCCCATCCCTTCACGCGCCACCCCGGCGGCTTCGTGAACCGCGAGGGCGAGCTGCACCACGTCATCCAGGCGGCGCTCGACCGTGGCCTGAAGGTGGACGTCGGCCACGGGTCGCACTTCTCCTATCGCCTCGCCAAGCAGGCGCTCGCGGCCGGCGTGATCCCGCACACGCTCGGCGCCGACATGCACGGCTACAACACGCAGGTGCCCGAGATCCCTGTGCCGCTCGGCACGCCGGAAGAGCACGAGGACGACGAGAACCACCCCTTCAAGGGCCAGGCGCGCTTCAGCCTGACCCAGGCCATGAGCTCGATGATGACGCTCGGCATCCCGCTGGAGGAGGTGGTCAAGATGGTCACCTCGCATCCCGCGAAGATGCTGCAGATGGAGGACACGCTGGGCTCGCTCGCGGTTGGGAGGACGGCGGACGTGTCCGTGCTCGACGACGTCCGCGGCCGCTTCGTGCTGCGCGACAACGAGGACTACCGCGTCATCGCCGAGCGCCTGCTGCAGCCGGCCTTCTGCCTGCGCGCCGGCAAGCGCATCGACGCCGACAGCCCGATCCTGCCGCAGGCGATCGCGGCGTGAGCGCTCCGGCCGCCCACATGGCGGAACCCGCGCCGCAGGACGTCTGGGAGACGCTGTCTCAAGACGAGCGCGACGCCGCCTACAACAACGTCGCGGCGGTCGCGAACAGCGCGGCCTGGGCGGCCGAGCGCGACGAGCTCGCGGCGGACTGGCGTTCGCGCCATGGGGCGAAGCTCGACCTCGCCTATGGGCCGAAACCCCGCAACCGCATCGACCTCTACCCGTCCGCCGATCGCGACGCGCCCTGCCTCGTCTTCATCCACGGCGGCTACTGGCAGAAAAACTCGCGTGAGGTGTTCGCGCATTACGCCGAAGGCGCGGTCGCGGCCGGCTGGTCGGTCGCGATGCCGAGCCATACGCTGGCGCCGGACGCGAGCCTCACCGAGATCGTCGCGGAGCTGGGCGAGGCGCTGGACTGGCTCGCCCGCGAGGGCCGCCAGCACGGGCTGAACGGCCCGTTCGTGCTCGCCGGCTGGTCGGCGGGCGGGCACCTGACCACCATGCTGCTCGGTCATTCCTCGGTCAGGGCGGGGCTCGCGATCTCCGGCGTCTACGCGCTTGGGCCGATCCGCGACACCTTCCTGAACGCCGCGCTGAACCTGACCGACCGCGAGGTCGAGACGCTCTCGCCGCTGTCGCTGCCGGTCGTGAACAAGCCGCTGGCGATCGCCTACGGGACGGCCGAGGTTCCCGCGCTCGTCCGTGACGCCCAGGCGCTGCACGCGAAGCGTACGGCCGAGGGCGCGGCCGGTCCGCTGATCCCGATCGCGGGCGCGGACCATTTCTCGATCCTCGAAGAGCTCCGTTCGCCGGACGGCGCCCTGACCCAGGCCGCGCTCGCGATCCTCGCCGTGGCGAAAGCACGGTCGGAGGCCGCATGAGCGCCGCGCCCGGAGCCCGCGGAGAAGGCGTCGGCGCGAGGCTGCCGCGCAAGGAGGACGACCGCTTCATGCGCGGCCGCGGTCAGTACGTGGCCGACATCCGGATGGCCGGCATGCAGGACGTCGCCTTCGTGCGCAGCCCGCTCGCCCACGCCCGCATCCGCGGGATTCGGATTCCGGACGACATCCGCGCGCAGGTGTTCGTCGCCGACGATCTTGAAGGCGTGGCGCCGATCCGCGCGGTCTCGGGCCTGCCCGGCTTCAAGGTCTCCGAGCAGCCCGTGCTCGCCTTCGGCAAGGTCCGGCAGGTCGGCGAACTCGTCGCCATGTGCGTGGCGGCGACCCGCGCCGAGGCCGAGGACATCGCCGCCCGCGTCGAGCTCGATCTCGATGAGCTTCCGGCGCTCTACGACATGCGTCTCGCGCGCGAGCCAGGCGCGGCGCTGGTCCACGAGCACTGGGGCGACAACGTCTTCCTCGAGACCTTCGTGGACGTCGGCATCGAAAAGGCCTTCGACGCGCCGATCAAGGTCAGCCGCTCGATCTCCACCAGCCGGCAGTGCATGGCGCCGCTGGAGGGCAGGGGCGTCGTCGCCCATCTCGACCGCCGGCTGGACCAGCTGACGGTCCACACCGCCTGCCAGATGCCGCACATCGTGCGCTCCGGCCTCTCCGAATGCCTCGGGATCGAGGAGGGCCGCATCCGCGTGGCCGCGCCCGACGTGGGCGGCGGCTTCGGCTACAAGGGCATCCTGCTGCCCGAGGAGGTCTGCCTTGGCTGGCTGGCGCTGCGCTGCGGCCATCCCGTGCGCTGGATCGAGGACCGCCGCGAGCACCTGACGGCGGGGGCGAACTGCCGCGAGCACCATTACGAGATCACCGTCTACGCCGACCGCGACGGCGCGATCCGCGGCGTCGACTGCGAGGCGATCGTCGATAGCGGCGCCTACTCCGCCTATCCGTTCTCGGCCTGCCTCGAAGCCGCGCAGGTCGCGAGCATCCTGCCCGGCCCCTACGATTTCCCGGCCTATCGCTGCCGGACATGGTCGGTCGCGACCAACAAGGCTCCGATCCTTCCCTATCGCGGCGTGGCGCGCACCGGCGTCTGCTTCGCGTTGGAGCTCGCGCTCGACGCGGTCGCGGTCGAAGCCGGCCTGACGCCGGAGCAGGTGCGCCTGAGGAATCTCGTGCGGCCCGAGCAGATGCCGTTCGACAACATCACGAAAAAGCATTTCGACAGCGGGGATTACCCGCAGGCGCTGACCCGCGCCGTGAAGGCGATCGACGTCGACGCGGTGCGCGCGCGGCAGAAGGCGGGCGAGCCGGACGGGCGGCGCATCGGCTTCGGGCTGTCGATCTATTGCGAGCAGGCGGCGCACGGCACCTCGGTCTATTCCGGCTGGGGCATCCCGATGGTGCCGGGCCACGAGCAGGCCGGCGCGCGCGTGACGCCCGACGGCGGGCTGGAGCTCCGGATCGGCGCGCACAGCCACGGGCAGGGGCTGGAAACCACGCTCGCCCAGGTCGCGAACGAGATCCTCGGCCTGCCGGTCGCGAAGATCCGCGTCGTCCACGGCGACACCGCCATGACGCCGTACTCCACCGGCGCCTGGGGCTCGCGCATGATGGTGATGACCGGCGGCGCGGTCGCCGCCGCCGCGACCGAACTCGTGGGCCGCCTCACCGCGATCGGCGCCCATCTGCTGCAGGCCGATCCCGCGGACGTCCGGTTCGAGGCCGGCGCCGTCGTCGGCCCGAACGGCGACGCCACGGTCGCCGAGATCGCGCGCGTCTGGTACCGGCGCCCGCAGGACCTGCCGGCCGACGCGCATGGCGGCGGGCTTGAGGTGACGGCCGGCTACAAGCCCGTCCGCGACAGCGGCACCTTCTCCTACGCCGCTCACGCGGTCGTGGTCGCGGTCGACGCGGAGATCGGCGGCGTCGAGATCCTCGACTACGTCATCGTCGAGGATGGCGGCGTGCTGGTGAACCCGCTGGTCGTCGACGGCCAGATTCTTGGCGGGCTGGCGCAGGGCGTCGGCACCGCGCTGCTGGAGGAGATGCCGTTCGACGCGAGCGGGCAGCCGCTGGCGTCCACCTTCGCCGACTACCTGCTGCCGGGCGCGGCCGAGGTTCCAAGCCCGCGCATCGACCATATGGAGACGCCGTCGCCCTACACCCGCTTCGGCGTGAAGGGGATCGGCGAAGGCGGCGCCATCGCGCCTCCGGCGGCTCTCGCGAACGCCATCAACGACGCGCTGCGTCCGCTCGGCGTCGAGATGCTCGTTTCGCCCGTCACGCCGCGCCGCATCGTCGAGGCGGTTCTGTCCGCGCGCGAAAGCGTTTCCGAGGCGCGCGGCGCGCAGAGGAGCGCGGCATGAAGGCGGCGCGCTTCGATCTTGTTCGCCCACGCGACCTGTCCGAGGCGTTGGCGGCGCTCGGCGCGACCGCCGGCCTCGTGAAGGTTCTGGCCGGCGGCCAGTCGCTCGGGCCGATGCTGAACCTTCGGCTGGTCGAGCCCGACCTTCTGGTCGACATCGCGGGGATTCCGGAGCTGCGCCGCATCGACCGCGAGGCCGACGCCCTCGTGTTCGGCGCCTGCGTCACCCACGCCGATTTCGAGGACGGCCGCGCGCCGGACGTCGGGCGGGACATGCTGGCGCGGGTGGCGTCGGGCATCGCTTATCGCGCGGTGCGCAATCGGGGCACGATCGGCGGCAGCCTCGCCCATGCCGACCCCGCGGCCGACTGGGTCTCGACGCTTTCGGCGCTCGGGGCGGAGGTCGAGATCGCCTCGCGCTCGGGACGGCGACGTCTCACGATTGGAGCCTTTATCACCGGCGCGCTCGCGACGGCGCTTCAGCCGGGAGAGTTGCTCGTCGCCGTACGGATTCCGCTGGTCTCGGCGGCTGCCCGCTTCGGCTACGTCAAGCACGCCCGCAAGATCGGTGAATTCGCGCACGCGATCGGCGCGGCGCTGGTGGATCCCGAGCGCGGAACCGCCCGCGCCGTCGCCGGCGCGATCGACGCGCCGCCGCTGGTGATCGAGGACGCGCTCGCGCTGTTCGACCGATCGTCGGGCCTCGATCGCGAGGAGGCCGGCCGGCGGCTCGCCGCCGGGGGCGTCGAGGACGCCGTCGACCGGCACATCCATCTGGAGGCGCTGGGCCGCGCGCTGGCGCAGGCCTTCGACGCGACGCCTCCGGCCCTCAGGAGCGCAGCGTGAACGCCCCCGTCCGTCTCCGCCGCGCGGGCGCGACGCCGGTCGCGCTCACCGTCAACGGCCGCGCCGTCGCGGCCGAGGTCGAGCCGCGCACGCACCTTGCGGACTTCATGCGCGAGGACCTCAATCTCACCGGCACCCATCTCGGCTGCGAGCACGGCGTCTGCGGCGCCTGCACGGTGCTGGTCGACGGCGAGCCGGCGCGGTCCTGCCTGACCTTCGCCGCGACCTGCGAGGGCGCGGACGTGGTCACCATCGAGGGCTTCGACGACGACGCGCTGATGGCCGAGCTACGCGCCGCCTTCAACCGCGAGCACGCGTTGCAGTGCGGCTTCTGCACGCCGGGCATGCTGGTGACGGCGCGCGATCTCGCGCTCCGCCTGGCCGAGCCCGACGAGCGCCGCATCCGCGTCGCCCTCGCCGGAAACCTCTGCCGCTGCACCGGCTATCTCGGCATCGTCCGCGCGATCCAGCAGGTCATCGCGGACCGCCGCGCGCGCGGGATCGAGCCGGTCTCCGGCGAGGTGCGGGCGCTTGGGCCAGTCGGGGCGCGCTGCGCGACGGCGGCGCCCCGTGAGCCCGCCGCGCCGATCGAGCCCATCGCCGCTCCGTCGACCTCGGCCGTCGCGGTGTCCGACTTCGCGCCCGCTCACACGTTCGAGCAAAGCTTCGTCGTGGCCTTCCCGCCGGAACGGGTGTTCGCGCTGTTCGGCGACGTGCGCGCGGTGGCGGAGTGTCTGCCCGGCGCCTTCGTCGACGCCATGCCTTCGCCCGACCGCGCCGAAGGCGGCATCCGCGTCGCGCTCGGCCCGATCGCCGTCGCCTTCCGGGGCGCGGCGACGATCGCGCGCGACGAGGCGGAGCGCTCCGGCCGCATCCTCGGCGCCGGCGCGGACGGTCGTTCGGGCGCGCAGGGCGAAATCCGCTACCGCGTGGTCGACGGGCCGGACGGCGGTTCGGAGGTGCGGCTGACGGTCGGCTATGCCCTGAAGGGGCCGATCGCCCAGTTCGGCCGGCCCGGCCTCGTGCGCGACATCGCCGGCCGGCTCGTCGCCGATTTCGCCCGCAATCTGGAGGCGCGGCTCGCCGGCCGCGCGCCGGACGCCGGACCCGGTTCGCCCGGCCTCAATCCCCTACGCCTCGCGACCGGACTGCTGTTCGGCCGGATCGCGTCCTGGCTGGCGCGCCTCCGGGCGCGCCGATGAGCATGTTTCGAAAACACTTGGAGATGGCCATGCCGACGCACCGCATAGCATCGATCGCCGCCCTGGCACTCGGACTGATGGCGGCGCCCGCCGTCGCGGAGGAGACGGTCAAGATCGGCGTCAACCAGCCGCTGACCGGGCCGTTCGCGGCCTCCGGCGCCTATGTCGTCAACGGCGCCAAGATCGCCGCCGACGAGATCAACGCCAAGGGCGGCGTGCTGGGCAAGAAGATCCAGCTCGTGATCGAGGACAACAAGTCCAACCCGACCGAGGCGGCGGCGGTCGCCGAGAAGCTCATCACCTCCGACAAGACGCCGGTGATGATGGGCGCCTGGGGCTCCAGCCTCACCCTCGCGGTGATGCCGAAGCTCGAGGAGTACGAGATTCCGATGCTGGTCGAGACCTCGTCCTCGGGCAAGATCACGACGTCCGGAAACCCGTTCGTGTTCCGCATCTCGCCGCCCTCGGCGCTCGAGGCCGAGATGTTCGCGCCGATGGTCGAGAAGCTCGGGATCAAGAAGGTCGACTTCCTCGTCATCAACAACGACTGGGGCCGCGGCGCGGCGGCCGACTTCGGCAAGATGCTGAAGGGTAAGGGCGTCGAGGTCGGGCTGACCGAGACCATGGACGCCGCGGCGCAGGACATGAGCGCCCAGCTCGCCAAGATCAAAGGCACCGACGCCGACACGATCATGATCACCGCGGCGGTGGACCAGCTCACGCTGCTGTTCAAGCAGATGGCGGCCACGGGCGTGAAGAAGCGGGTCGTCACCACCGGCGGCTCGCAGAACCCGGACCAGATCGTGGCGCAGGCGGGCTCGGCGGCCGAGAAGACCATGCATCTCACGACCTTCCTGCCCTGGTCCCCGGACAAGACCCCGGATCCGAAGGCGACCGAATACTTCCTCGCCGAGTGGAAGAAGCGCGGCTATCCGTTTGCGGGAACGACCGAAAGCTTCCGCGGCTATGACGGCGTCCGCACCATCGCCGCGGCGATCGAGAAGGCCGGCTCGGTCGAGCCCAAGGCGATCCAGAAGGCGTTCTGGGACGTCGAGCTGACCGGCCTGAACGGCCCGATCAAGTTCGTGAAGTCCGGCCCCGAGGGCAAGGAGAGCGGACAGTCCAAGCCGGGCGTCTACCTGATCGAGATTTCCGACGGCCAGATCGCCGAAGTGAAGCTCTGATCCCAGCGGCCTGAAACCACACGGCCGTCACGCCCGCCTCCGCGGGCATCCACGACGTCCTCGCGGCGAACGCCCTACGCCCAAGTCGTGGATGCCCGGCTTTCGCCGGGCATGACGGCCGCGAACTTCACGAACGGAGCTCCCGTGGACCAGTTCCTGCAACACCTCGTCAACGCCATGGTGCTGGGCGGCGCTTACGCGCTGCTCGGGATCGGCCTCACGCTGATCTTCGGCATCATGAACGTGGTGAACTTCACCCACGGGGCGCTCTACACCTTCGGCGCCTACGCGATGTATCTCGCCTCGACCGCGCTTGGGATGAACTTCTTCCTGGCGCTTCCGTTCGCGATCGTCGCGGGCCTCGCGCTCGGCGCGCTGCTCGAGCTCACGCTGCTCCGGCCGCTCCGGGGCGCCGACATCGACACCACCATGCTGGTGATGATCGGCGCCGGCATCATCCTGCAGTCCGGCACGCTCTGGATCTTCGGCGGCGTCGCCAAGGCGATCCCGTCGCCGTTCCCGGACGCGCCGCTGCAGTTCGCCGGCGTGTCGATCTCGTGGCTGCGCCTGTTCGTGCTGCTGGCCGCCGCCGCCCTGATCGCGCTGGCCTACGCCATGATCAACGGCACGAGGCTCGGCCGCGCCATGCGCGCCACCTTCCAGGACGCCGACACCGCGGCGCTGATGGGCGTCAACGTGCGACTGATCTACACCGCGACCTTCGCGCTCGGATCGAGCTTCGCGGCCGCCGCCGGCGCGCTGCTCGGGCCGGTCTACGTCGTGTTCCCGCAGATGGGCGACCTCGCCGCGGTGAAGGCCTTCGCCATCGTCATCCTCGGCGGCCTCGGCTCGATCGCGGGCGCCACCATCGGCGGCTTCGTGCTGGCGCTGGCTGAGGAGTTCGGCGCCGGCTACGTCTCGTCCGGCTACCGCGACGCCATGGGCTTCCTGATCATCATCGCGGTGCTGCTGATGAAGCCCACCGGCCTGTTCGCCCGCGCGGAGCGCGTCGGATGACCCGTTACCTCCCGCCCGTCGTCCTCGTCGTCCTCGCCCTGCTGCCGCTCGGCCTGAAGGACCCGTATCTCCTCAACGCGCTGATCACCGGCGGCATCTTCACCATCGGCGCAATCAGCCTGAACCTGCTGCTCGGCTACACCGGCCAGCTCAGCCTCGGCCACATCGCCTTCTTCGGCATCGGCGCCTACGCCAGCGCGCTCACCGCGCTCGGCTTCGACGTCGGCCTGTTCGGCGACGTCCGGGTGATCCACGAGGGCTGGCATCCCTTCATCGGCTTCCTGGTCGCGATCGTGGTGTCCGGCTTCTTCGGCTATGTCGTCGGCCGGCTGTCGTTCCGGGTGCGCGGGGCCTACTTCGTCATCGTCACGATCTGCTTCGCCGAGGTGGTGCGGCTCGTCGCGCTGAACTGGATCGAGCTGACGCAGGGCCCGCTCGCGCTCACCTCGATCCCGCAGATGAAGCTCGGCTTTCCCGGCCTCGGCGAGCTGACGCTCCGCACCAAGGTCCAGAACTACTACCTGATGCTCGGCGTCGCGACGCTCGCCTATCTCGTGGTGGCGCGGCTCGTCCATTCGCGCTTCGGCCGCGCCATGCGGGGCCTGAAGGAGAACGAGCAGCTCGCCATGTCGGTCGGCGTCAACGCCACGAAGACGCTGACCGTCGCCGCCACCTTCTCCGCCGCGATCGCCGGCGCGGCCGGCAGCCTCTACGCGCACTACTTCCGCATCATCGATCCGGACGTGTTCCTGTTCGCCTACACCGTGACCATGGTCATCATGGTGGTCTCGGGCGGCAAGGGCGCGCTCGCGGGCCCCGTGATCGGCGGCCTGATCTTCGGGACGCTGCCGGTGGCGCTGCGGCCCTACATGGCGCCCGAGGCGCAGTGGATCGTCTACGGCGCGGTGCTCATCCTGATCCTGTTCCTGATGCCGCGGGGCATCGCGCCCTACGTCGACGACTGGTTCGCGGCCCGCAGGGCGCGCCGCGCGCACGGGGCGGCGCCGGCCGCCAAGCCCCAACTGGAGGGCCAGCGGTGAGCGACCAACCCATCCTCTCGGTCGAGCATGTCGGCGTGCGCTTCGGCGGGCTCGTCGCGATCTCCGACCTGCATTTCGACGTCCGTCCCGGCGAGATCCTCAGCCTCATCGGCCCGAACGGCGCCGGCAAGACCACCGCGTTCAACGTGGTCACCGGCTTTCTGAAGCCCACCACGGGCGAGGTGCGCTTCAAGGGCGCGAGCCTCGCCGGCCTCCCCCCGAACCGCATCAACCGGCTCGGTCTCGCCCGCACCTTCCAGCGCACCAGTGTGTTTCCCGACGACACCGTGCTCGACAACGTGCTGATCGGCCTGCACCGCGAGGACGGCGGCGCCAGCCTGCTCGACGCCATCTTCAATCTGCCGAAGGAGCGCGCCGGCGAGGCCGCGCGCCGCGCCAAAGCGCGCGAGCTGATCGAGTGGGTTGGCTTGAGCGCTCGCGCCGAGGAGCGCGCGGGCTCGCTGTCTTATGGCGAGCAGCGGCTCGTGGGCGTCGCGCTGGCGCTCGCCACCGACCCGTCGATGCTGCTGTTGGACGAGCCGGTCTCGGGCATGAACGCGTCCGAGACCAAGAACTTCGTGCGCCTGATCCGCTCGGTCAGGGACAAGGGCGTCACCATCCTGCTGGTCGAGCACGACATGCCGATGGTGATGGAGGTCTCGGACCGCATCGTGGTGCTGAACCACGGCAAGCTGATCGCGGACGGGACGCCGGCCGAGATCCGCGCCGATCCCGCGGTCATCGAGGCCTATCTCGGCAAGAGCGCCGCGACCCGCGAGGCCGAAAGGGAGGCCGCCCATGCTTGAGATCCGCGACCTCGAATGCGGCTACGGGCCGGTGGCGGCGCTGAAGGGGATCAGCCTCGACGTAGGCGAGGGCGAGCTCGTCGCGCTGATCGGCGCCAACGGCGCCGGCAAGTCCACCACGCTGCGGACGATTTCAGGGCTGGTGAAGCCGCGCGCGGGCACGATCCGCTTTCGCCGCGAGGACATCGCCGGGGCGGACCCCGCCCGCATCCTCAGCCTCGGGATCGCGCACTGCCCCGAGGGCCGGCGCGTGTTCCCCTACATGAGCGTCGCCGACAACCTCGCGATGGGCGCATATCTTCGGAAGGATCCGATCCAGGTCCGGGAGGACTACGACCGGGTCTATTCCGACTTTCCGCGCCTCGCCGAGCGTCGCCACCAGTCGGCGGGAACGCTGTCCGGCGGCGAGCAGCAGATGCTGGCGATCGGCCGGGCGCTGATGAGCCGTCCGAAGCTCGTGATGTTCGACGAGCCCTCGCTCGGCCTCGCGCCGACGATCGTCGAGCAGACGCTCCGCATCATCAAGGCGATCCGCGACGGCGGCGCGACCGTGCTTCTGGTCGAGCAGAACGCTTTCGCCGCGCTCGAGCTCTGCGACCACGCCTATCTCATCGAGACCGGCCGCGTGGTGAAGCGGGGCCTCGGGCCGGAGCTGATCGCCGACCCGCATGTGCGCGAGGCCTATCTCGGCGGCTGACGACGCGGCCGGCGCGGCGCGCCCTATAACACGGCGGTGGTCGTTGGAGCGCCGCCCATGGACGCCGTGTTTCGGTTCGGGATCGAGGAAGAGTATTTCCTGGCGGACGCGGAGACCGGCGCGACGCCCGACGCGGACGTCGCGGACGCGTTCCACCGCGCCCGCGGGGCCGAGGTGAAGCCGGCCTCGCACGAGTTCCTGAAGGGTCAGGTCGAGGTCCAGACCGAGCCGACCACGAGCTTCGAGGAGGCGCGCGACCAGCTTCTGGCCGCGCGGCTTGGGCTCGCCAAGGTGGCGGAGGAGCACGGCCTCCTGCTGCTCGCCGCCGGCAGCCATCCGCTCGCCCGCGCCCGCGACCAGGACACCACGGAGAAGGAGCGCTACCAGCGGCTGCTGGCGGAGCTCGGCGTCATCGCGCCGCGCGCCATGATCTGCGCCATGCACACCCATGTGGAGACGCCGGAGCCCGACGGCCGCGTGCGTCTCATGAACCGGCTGACGCCGTTTCTGCCGCTGATGCTCGCGCTGTCGTCGTCGTCGCCGTTCTGGCAGGGCCGCGACACCGGGCTGCACTCCTACCGCCTGACCGCCTTCGCGCAATGGCCGCGGACGGGCCTGCCGGAAATGTTCGCCGACGAAGACGAGTACCGGCGGTTCGTGGAGCTTATGGTCGCCGGCGGCGTCATCGACGACGCCAGCTTCCTGTGGTGGCACATTCGGCCGTCGGTCCGCTTCCCGACCGTCGAGCTCCGGGTCTGCGACTGCTGCACCCGCGTCGACGACGCGGTCGCGCTGGCGGCGCTCTACCAGGCGCTGACGCGCTGCCTCGTGCGGCGGCCGGAGATCAACGCGGAGGTCGGCGTCGTCGATCGCGGCGTCTGCGCGTCGAACCTCTGGCAGGTGCAGCAGCACGGATTGGAGGCCCGCCTGATCGACGCCCGCTCCGGCGAAACGCGCACGGTGGGGGAGCAGCTCGACGCCGTGCTGGCGCTGGTCGAGAGCGACGCCGCGGCGCTCGGGTCGACGGACTGGATCGCGCGCTGCCGCGCCATCGCCGCGGGCGGGACCAGCGCCGACCGCCAGCGCGCGCTGTTCCGCGCGGCCAAGGAGCGGACGACCTCCGACACGCACGCCTTGCGCGAGGTCATCCGGACGTTGGCGGCGGTGACCGTGGGGCGAGGGGAGTTCTAACGTCCGCTCCCGTCAGGCCGCCTCGGCGCGGACCGAGGCCAGTCCGAAGCGCTGGCGGTACTCGCGTGGGCCGAGCCCGGTCACCTTGACGAACACCTTTCGAAACGCGCCCGGATCTTCGTAGCCGACGTCCCAGGCGATCTGCTCGACCGGGCGGGCGGTGGTCTCCAGCATGTCCCGCGCCCTGCCGACGCGCAGATGCTGGCAATACTCCGTCGGCTTCATGCCGGTGGCCTTGTGGAACCGGCGCAGGAAGGTGCGCGGCTCCAGCCCGGCCTTCTCGGCCATGGCGGCGAGCGACGCGTCCCGCGCGCCGGTCGCCTGCAGCCAGTGCTGGGCCTTCAGCACCGCCTCGTCGCCGTGCCGGAGCCGCGGCGAGAACAGGCTGTAGTGGCGCTGCTCGCGGCCCGGCGGGTCGACAAGCAGGAACCGCGCGGTCTCCAGCATCACGCTCGGCCCGAGCAGCCGGTCAACGAGCTTCAAGCCGAGATCGGTCCAGGCCATCAGCCCGCCCGCCGTGATCAGGTCGCCGTCGTCGATGACGAGCTTGTCGATGTCCATGCGCGCGTCCGGAAACCGCGTCGCGAAATCCTCGGCGAAATGCCAGTGCGTGGTAGCGGGGCGGCCTTCGAGCAGGCCGGTTTCGCCGAGCAGGAAGGCGCCGGCGCAGACCGAGCAGAGCGTCGCGCCGCGGTCGTGGCGCTCGCGCAGCCAGATCGCGAGCGGCTTCGCCTCCTCGGCCGTGATCGGGGCGATCACGGCCGGCGGCATGACGACGACATCGGGCTCGCCGGCGAGCCCGGGATGGCTGTCGAGCGTCCGTTCGACGCCGCCGTCCTCGCGACCGGTCCAGTGGCTGATCCGCAGTTGGGCCGCCCGGGCGCCGTCGCGGTTTCGCGCCATCAGGTTCGCGACCGAGAACAGGTCGCTGAGCCCGTGCACGGCCCCGAGCTGAGCGCGGGGATAGATCAGCACGCCGATTTCGGCGATGGGGGCGGGGGACGCGGCGGCCATGCGTCAATTATGGCCTGGATTCGGCCGATGACGCCACTTCCAATCCGTTCTCCTCATCTGGAGCTTCCGCTGGGATCGGGCTCAGGGCTTCCGGTAGGCGGTCGCCCGCAGATCCAGCGTCGCGGTCGCCGGATCGGCTTTGAAGATCACGCCGGCTTCGCGGCTCGACTTCCGGGCGACGTAGTCGAGCGTCGTCTCGACCTCCTCGAGCGTGCGGTCGCCCTGGGTCAGCGTCGCGCGCACGACCACTTCGGCTGCGGTCGAGGGGCCGTGGTTCTCCGTGCGGAACCGCACCACATGGCCCGCCTCCGTCGCGGTCACGTCGACGACTTGCGCGACCAGGGCTGGCGCGCCGTCGCGGTAGACTGCGGCCTCGTAGGCCAGGACGCCCAAGACCGCGATGACGATCGTGGCGCCGAGAGCGCCGACCGCCCATTCGACGCGCGCGACTTCCGGCTTCTGCGGCCGGGACTCGGTATCCGCCATCAGCTCTGGCCTCCGACGATCAGCCGCGCGAAGGCCGCGCCGACCGCGGCCGGAAAGCCGAGCACCACGACGAGGCGCAGCGCCGAGCTCGCGCCGTAGTCGTCGAGCCGGCCGAAGACCCACAGCATCGCGGCGCAGGAGATCAGGGCGATGGCGTATCCCGGCAATGTGTAGCGCACGAACAGGCTCCAGAAGCCGTGCCCCTCCGGTCTCAGCCGCGACTGGCCGGCGAAGCGCACGACATAGACGATGGCGTGCATCGCGAGCACGGAGACGATCACCAGCGCGATGGCGTGGATGGGGGTCATCGACGCCGCGATCAGATCGATCTCCTCCGTCGGCGCGATGTTGAACGATAGGAAGACGGCGCCGGCGGCGTTGAACAGCAGGTCGCCGCCGTAGCCGGCCTTGCGGTTTGCGCGTTCGTCGGCCGCGTCGGTCTGGCCGAGCTGCCCTTGCGCGATGATCGCGCCGAAGCTCGCGGGCACGGTCTGGATCAGGATCGACCCGAGCGTTTCGTCGAACGACCGGTCCGGTCCGATGAGGCCAAGCAGCGTCAGGACGACGGCCGACGTGGTGAAGCCCACGGCGATCGCGATGAAGGCGTCGCGCAGGTCGTCCACCCAGGTGTCGGTCTCCTCGAAGCCGACGAAATGCGACAGGCCAACCAGCAGCGGCAGCGCGCCGAGCAGCATGACCGCAAGCCGCCACCGTTCCAGGCTGGCGCCCAGCGACCACATCTCCATCGTCATCAGTACGGGCAGCGCGAACACGATCGCTCCGCCGGCGGCGCGGCCGAGATTGGCGAGGAATTCCCGCTCGACCTCGCCGGGTCGCGTTGCGCTTCTGGTGTCCGCGGCCATGGTCCTCACCGGTGTGTCGGCGCAGATCGCGCTGTCGTGATCGATCGTCAAGGCGGTAAAGTCCCTCGCCGGTTCTAGAATCATCACAAGGTTCCGGGGCGGGCGCTTGGATTCGCAGGGGGATAAGACCATCGCAGCTCGCGGCCGTCATTGGCGCATTCTCGCGGTCGCAGCCGGAGCGCTCGTCCTCGGCGGTTGTTCGGGCGTCCAGTCGGCGCTCGACCCGGCGGGCTTCGAGGCGCGCGAGGTCGCGACCCTGTTCTGGGTCATGGCCATCGGCGCTGGCGTGGTCTGGGCGATCGTCATGGCGATCGCGGTCTACGCCACCCGCATCCGGCCCGACCCGCACGAGGAGAAGGTCGGACTGAGGCTCATCCTGTGGGGCGGCGTCGGGTTCCCGACCGTCGTGCTGGCCGGTCTGCTGGTCTACGGCCTTGGGATGATGTGGACGCTGCGCGAGCCGGGCGAGGGGCTGCGGATCGACATCTCGGGCGAGCAGTTCTGGTGGCGGGTGACCTATCGCCCGCAGGACGGCGCGGCCGTCGCTTCGGCGAACGAGGTCAGGCTGCCGGTCGGCGAGCGCGTCGAGTTCGCGCTGACCGCCCCGGACGTGATCCACGCCTTCTGGATCCCCTCGCTCGGCGGCAAGGTCGACATGATCCCGGGCCGCGAGAACCGGCTGGTGCTGCAGGCGGAGAAGCCCGGCGTCTATCGCGGGGTCTGCGCGGAGTTCTGCGGCGCGAGCCACGCGCTGATGGCCTTCGACGTCGTGGCGATGGAGAAGGACGCCTTCGAGGCGTGGCTGAAGGATCAGGCGCGCCCGGCCGCGCAGGCCTCCGAACAGGCGCGGGGCGCGGAGCTGTTTCTCAACAACGGCTGCGGCGCCTGCCATGCGGTCTCGGGGACCGAGGCGAAGGGCGTCGTCGGTCCCGACCTGACCCGCTTCGGCGAGCGCCCGACCGTGGGCGCCGGTCTCATGCCGAACACGCCGGACAACGTCGCGCGCTTCATCCGCGAGACCGACACGCTGAAGCCGCGGGCGAAGATGCCGGCCTATGGCGCGTTGAAGCCGGACGAACTGCAGGCGATCGCAGGCTATCTCGGGAGCCTGAAGTGAGCGGGGATCTGTCCGTGCGTAACGCCCCCTCACCCGGAGGGCTGCGCCCTCCGACCTCTCCCCGCTGGGGAGAGGTGACAAACGGCGCCGTTGCGCACCTCTCCCCAGCGGGGAGAGGTCGCCGCGCAGCGGCGGGTGAGGGGGCGCCCGGCCTCCACGTAAAGCCGCAGCGCAGGAACGATCCATGACCGACGCCGCGCTCGCCTCCCCACAGGACGATCCCGAACTCCGCAAGGCCCAGGAAGCGCGGCTCGAGAAGGTGTGGGAGACGCCGAAGGGCTTCCGCTACTGGTCGGCGGTCAACAATTCCGAGGTCGGAATCTGGTACACGGCGACGGCGCTCGCCTTCTTCCTGTTCGCGGGCGTTCTCGGGCTGCTGATCCGCGCGCAGCTCGCCGTGCCGGACAACGATTTCCTCTCCGCCACCTTCTACAATCAGGTCTTCACGCTGCACGGCACGGCGATGATGTTCCTGTTCGCGATCCCGATCTTCGAGGCGGTCGCGATTCTCATCCTTCCCGAGATGCTGGGCGCGCGCGACCTTCCGTTCCCTCGGCTGTCCGCCTTCGGCTACTGGAGCTTCCTGCTCGGCGGCGTGTTCGTCTGCGGCTCGATCTTCTTCAACGCCGCGCCGGACAGCGGCTGGTTCATGTATCCGCCGCTCTCGACCGACCACAAGCAGACCGGCATCGGCGCCGACGTCTGGCTGCTCGGGCTCTCCTTCATCGAGGTAGCCTCGATCGCGGCGGCCGTGGAGCTCATCGTCGGCACGCTGAAGTGCCGTCCGCCGGGCATGCGCATCAATCTGATGCCGCTTTATGCTTGGTACGTGCTGGTGGTGGCCGGCATGATCCTGTTCGCCTTCCCGCCGCTGATCGCCGGCGACATCCTGTTCGAGATGGAGCGGATGTTCGGCTGGCCGTTCTTCGATCCCTCCAAGGGCGGCGATCCGCTGCTGTGGCAGCATCTGTTCTGGATCTTCGGCCACCCGGAGGTCTACATCATCTTCCTGCCCGCCATCGCGCTGCTCGCGATGATCGTGCCGACCTTCGCCCAGAGGCCGATCCTCGGCTATTCCTGGATCGTGCTGGCCGCGATCGGCACCGGCTTCCTGTCGTTCGGCCTGTGGGTCCACCACATGTTCACGACCGGGTTGCCGTCGATCTCGCTCGCCTTCTTCTCGGCGGCGTCGGAGGCCGTCGCGATCCCGACCGGCGTGCAGATCTTCGTGTTCCTGGCGACGCTGCTCGCCGGACGAGTGATCTACTCCGTGCCGATGCTCTACGCGGTCGGCGCGCTCGCGATCTTCGTGTTCGGCGGGCTGACGGGAGTCATGGTCGCGCTGGCGCCGTTCGACTGGCAGGCGCACGACAGCCATTTCGTGGTGGCGCACCTGCACTACACGCTGATCGGCGGCATGTTCTTCCCGCTGATCGCGGGCATCTACTACTACTACCCCTTCGTGATGGACCGTCGGCTGTCGGACCGGCTCGGCAAGATCGGCTTCTGGCTGCTGTTCGTCGGCTTCAACGTCACGTTCCTGCCGATGCACATTACGGGCCTGCGCGGCATGCCGCGCCGCGTGTTCACCTACGCCGAAGGCCTCGGCTTCGAGACGCTGAACCTGGTCTCGACCGTCGGCGCCTTCGTGTTCGCCGCCGGCGTGCTGGTCGTCGCCTGGGACATCCTCCGGCCGAAGTCGAAGGAGCCCTACGCCCCGCGCAACGTCTGGAACGCCGGCACGCTGGAGTGGCTGTCGGAGAATCCGGGTCGCGATTGGGGCGTACGCACCGTGCCGATCATCTCGACGCGCTACCCCATCTGGCAGCAGCCGAACTTCGTGCGGGACTACGATGAGGGGCGGTTCTACCTGCCGGACGCCGAGGAGGGAAAACGCGAGACCCTGATCACCTCCGTGCTCGACGCGCGGCCGATCCAGTGCCTGCGCGTGCCGAGCAACACCTTCATCACCATGGGGGCGGCCTTCCTCACCGGCGGCGCCTTCATCGCGGCGACGTTCTACGCCTGGACGCTGACGATCGGCTTCTCGATCGCGGCGCTGATCGCGATCGTGATCTGGCTCTGGACCGGAACCGCGATCATCCCGGAGAAGAAGGAGAAGGACGTCGGCCTCGGCCTGAAGCTGCCGCTCTATGTCTCCGGGCCGGACTCGGTCGGTTGGTGGGCGATGTTCATCACCATGATCGGCGACATGTCGGCCTTCGCCAGCCTGATCTTCGGCTACTTCTTCTACTGGACGATCCACGCCAGCGCGTTCCCGCCGGCCGCGGGCGTCGGGCCGGGACAGTTCTGGCCGGCCGTCGCCATGGCGCTCGTCCTCGCCTCCTGGGGCGCGATGCTGCTCGCCCGCCGCGCCAACGCGGCCGACAGCCCAGGCGCCTTGCGCTTCTGGCTGGCGGGCTCCGTCGTGCTCGCGATCGGCGGCGGCGCGGCGCTGCTCTGGGGCCCGCACGCCACCGGCCTCGATCCGACCTCCCACGTCTATCCCGCGACCGTCTGGATCATCGCGATCTGGACCGCGGTCCACCTCGGCGTCGGGGTGATCATGACGCTCTACTGCCTCGCGCGTTCGGTCGGCCGCAAGCTCACCGCCGAGCACGACATCGACATCCACAACGTCGTGCTGTTCTGGCATTTCGCGCTCATCACCATGGCCGTCACCGTCGCGGTGCTGGCGCTGTTTCCGCTGGCCGTCCGATGATCGCCTCGACCCGCGCCAACCTGATCACGCTGATCACCGCGCCGACCGTCTGGGCGGTTCATTTCCTCGTCTGCTACGTCGCGGCTTCGGTCGAATGCGCCAAGGCCATGGCGGATGCGCGCGTGTTCACGGGCGGCGGCTGGCCGGACATAACCACCGCCCGGATCGTCATCGCGGTCGCGACCGTCGCGGCGCTCGCGGCGATCGCGTGGTCGAGCCGACAGGCCTGGAGGCATTGGGGCGACGGCGACGCCGAGCCGCCCTATGACGACGCGACCTTCGACGACCGCCAGCAGTTCCTCGGCTTCGCGACCGTCCTGCTGTGCGGTCTGTCCTTCATCGGCGTGATCTTCGTGGCGCTGCCCGCCGTGTTCATCGGAGACTGCCGATGAGGGGCGCGCTGACGGTCGCCGGCGGCGCGGCGCTGGCCTTCGCATGGTCGCCGTTGCCGGAGGCCGCCTTCGGCCATGGCTTCGCGGCGCATATGACCAGCCACATGACGGTCGTCGCCGTCGCCGCGCCGCTGCTGGCGCTCGGGCTCGTTGGTACGCGCTCGGACCCCTCCGTCGCGCGGCCGGCCCTGTTCGCGGCGGTTCCGGTCTCGCTCGTCGAGCTCGTGGTGGTGTGGGGCTGGCACGCGCCGGCGGCCCATGACCTCGCGCGTTCGCACGGCCTGCTTTATGTCGCCGAGCAGGGGTCGTTTCTGCTGGCCGGACTCTGGCTCTGGATCGCATGCCTGGGCCACGGCGGCTCCCGGCCCGCCGCGGCGCAAGGGACAATCGGCATGCTGTTGACCTCGATCCACATGACGCTGCTCGGCGTGCTGCTGTCGACCACCACCGTCCCGCTCTACGCCGCCCACCACGGCGGCGCGGCGGAGGCGCTGCACCAGCAGCATCTCGGCGGAATCGTGATGCTGCTGGTCGGCGGCGGGGTCTATCTCGCCGGCGGGCTCGCGCTCGCGGCCCGGCTGCTACGCGAGGACCGGGCCGCCGAACCGGGAGCGGGCCGATGAAGTGGCGCATCAACGTCCTCGTCACGCCCCTGCGCGCCGCGCTCGCGGCGTGCGCGGTCGCGGTCGGCGCGCTCGCCTTCGCATGGTCCGGCCTGTTCAACGTTGCGGCGACCACGCCGCACTGGGCGATCACGGACTGGTTCCTGCACTACGTCATGATCAACTCGGTCAAGACGCGCACCATCGCCGTGGAGACCCCGGACAATCTCGATTCGCCCGCGTTGATCGCCCGCGGCGCCGGGCATTACGCGAGCGGCTGCGCGAGCTGCCACGGCGCGCCGGGGCGGCCGCGCTCGCCGATCATCCACGAAATGTCGCCGGTCGCGCCCGATCTCGAGAAGAAGGTCCCGACCTGGGAGCCCAAGCATCTGTTCTGGATCGTGAAGCACGGCGTGAAGTTCAGCGGCATGCCGGCCTGGGTCTCGAGCGAGGAGCGCGAGGACGAAGCCTGGGCGGTGGTCGCCTTCTTGCGCAAGCTTCCGGGCATGTCCGACCAGGATTACGCCCGGCTCGCCATGGGCGAGGAGAATGACGGGGCGGTCGGCGGACTGGTCGCGATCGCCCACGGCCCTCAGGGGCCGGCGCCGCGGCCTGACGTGCTCGCGGACTGCGCGCGCTGCCACGGCCGCGACGGCATGGGGCGCGACGGCGACGCCTTCCCCATCATCGCCGGCCAGAGCGAAGACTATCTGTACGACGCCCTGTCGGCTTACGCGCAAGGGACGCGCCACAGCGGGATCATGCAGACCGCCGCCGCGCGCATCCCTTACGCCGAGATCGCGGCGCTCGCCGAGCATTACGCCGCGCAGACGCCGGGACGGCCGGAGGGAGCTGGATCGCCCGACCCCGCGCTCGTCGCGCGCGGCGAAAAAATCGCGCGCGAGGGCGTGCGGGACACCGGCACGCCGGCTTGCTCCTCCTGCCACGGGCCTTCGGCCTCGGCCCGCAACCCGGCCTATCCCAGGCTCGCCGGACAGCATGCGAGCTATCTGGAATCGCAGCTTCTGCTCTGGGAGAAGGAGGACGACTCCCGCGGCGGCGGACCGTTCCGCGAGATCATGCGCAAGATCGCCTTCGGGATGACCAAGGCCGACATCAAGGCGGTCGCGGCCTATTACGCGTCGCAGCCGCCGGAGGCGCCGTCACGCTGAGTTACGCTCGGGAAGCCGCCGGCCGTGACACGCCGGCGATACGCGCTCGGGGAGCGATCCGAAGCGTCTGCTAGGTTTCGAGCGGCGCGACGTCCTCGGGGTCGTTGAGCCTCGCGGCGAGGATCTCGGCTTCCTCCCGCTGCAGCTTCATCGACAGCCCGTCGACATCGACGAGAGCGCCGTTGGCGTCGACAACGCCCCAGCACCGGTCGCCAAAATCGTGAAGCTTCCGGATGCGGTACGGCTTTTGAGGTTGTCGCATAGGTCGTCGCTCCTGTGGGCGGAGGGCGCTTGCTCTCCGATTTTGACGATCGCGACGTCGAGCGAGCCTTTGATCTGGACGCGGCGACAGCCGGCCGCGCGCGACGAGCCCTGCACGACGCTCAGCGGCGTCGTCGGTTTATGGTTGTCGTACGCTAACGCGAAGGTCCGCTGGGCGTTCCGAGGCGGAGCCCCGATCGCCCGCGCCTGCGCTCCGGCTCGGCGAGCGAGGATAACCAACATAGTAGAGGCGCCCGAGCTTCATTCTTTTGGCGAGATGCCGGGCCTCGACCGTCCAGAAGGCGTGTTTGTCGGGCGCCACGAGATAGCGAAGGCCGTGCGGCTCCCGGACGATCTGCACGCCGGCGCCGCTCGTGCGCCACTCGACGACAAGGTAGCTTTCGCCCTCAGGCGGACTTTCGCCATCCAGCAGGGTAACGGTCGCGATCATGGAGCCCGAAGCGGCAGGAGGAGACCGCTGCTAGCGCGTCGCCGCCTGCTTCGCCAGGGAACTACTTCCCGATAGGCGGCATGTTTTTGCGGAGCGCGTGGGCGGTGTCCGCCGGCGTCGCGTCAGCCTTCGCCGCCCGCTCACGATCGGCTTTCGTCGTTCGACGTTCCGCCCGAAGGCTACGCCGTCTTATCTGGGCGTCGGCGATCTTTGGCCATCTTTTGGCTTGCATGACGTGAGGCTTCCCCCGATCCTGCGCCCAAACGTACGGGGGAAACGTATGAACAGACTTTTCGCGGCGCTCGCGATCGTGAGCCTTACGGGCCCTGTCTATGGGCAGACGAAATCGGAGCCCCCGGGCGTCAACCCTCCCTCCGCGTCGGGCGGAGCGCGAGCGGCCACCACGCCGTCTTCGACCGATCGCGGCATGGCGCTGATGAGCGCCCGCGTGGCGATCTCAGGGGAGTCGCTCGGGGGAGCCGGCGTCGTTTCGTCTACGAGAGCCGCGGTCGGCATCTACTACGTCACGTTCGGGCGCGATGTGACAGGTTGCGCGAGCGTCGCGACCTCCACGAATGCATTCGACATCAATTACACCATCACCACATATCAGAATACGCTGACGGTTTACTCGTACAGGAGCGGCAATCAGGCGTTGCAGGATTCGGACTTCAGCTTGATTACGTATTGCGATCGCTGAAGCTGCTTTGCGGGCCGGGCGTGAATTCACGGCGCGCGGTTCGCGGAAGGCGGGGCCTGGTTCCCAGATGGCGTCGTCAGTCCCGTATGCGGCGCAGACCGGCCGACGGTTGCTTCAGCGCTCCAGCCATCGTGCGCTCGAACCCTGCGGCGAGGCCGGCGACCACGCCGTCTCGTCCCGCGAGACCGACGAAGCTCACCGACGACGGCAATCCGTCCGCGCGCGGCGCCCCCGGCGTCGCGACGGCGCAGAGATCCATGGGGTTCACGAAATAGGTGTAGGTCCCCATGATCGTGTTGCGGGCGATCGGTTCGGCCAGCATCTCGTCGATCGTGAAGATCGTCGGCACGGTCGGGACCACCAGCGCGGCGACGTCGGCGAGCGCGATCTCCGCGACCCGCTTGAGCTCCCGCATGCGGTAGAGCGCCTCGAAGGCGTCGCGCGCCGAATAGGAGAGCCCGGGCTCGATCGCCGCGCGCACCGCCGGGTGCACGCCCTCCGGCCGCTCGGCGACGACCGCGCCATAGTCCACCAGACGCTCCGCCACCATGGCGGACTGGAACACGAGACGCCCGGCCTCCTCGAACGGCGCGAAGTCGATCTCGACCAGCTCGTGCCCGAGGCCGCGCAGCGCCGCGAGGTTCGCGGCGAAGGCGGCTTTGGACGCGGCGTCGCCGAAGAACCGGAGCTGGTCGGCCCGCGGAACCGCGAGTCGGGCGGAAGCCGGGGGCAGGGGCTTAAGGTCGATCGCGCCGGCGTCGGTCCGGCTCCAGGGGTCGAGCGGATCGAAGCCGGCGATCAGGCGCAGGATCTCGGCGCCGTCCGCGACGCTGCGCGCGAACACCGGCACGCAGTCAAAGAAGCGGCTGTTGAACACGAGGCCGCGCATGCTGACGAGACCGATCGTCGGCTTCACCCCGACGACGCCGTTGCAGGCGGCGGGCACGCGGCCCGAGCCGCCGGTGTCGCTCCCGAGCGCGAACGAGACGATGTCGCGCGCCACCGCGACCGCCGAGCCCGAGCTCGATCCGCCGGGGATGTAGACCGGGTCGACGGCGTTGCGGCACAGCGGATCGGGCGAACGGGTGCCGTTCAGCCCGGTCGCGAACTGGTCCATGGTGTTTTTGCCGATCAGCACCGCGCCAGCCTGTTCGAGCGCGGTCACCGTCGGCGCGCTCTCCTGCGGATCGATCGCGAACACCGGACAGTTCGACGTGGTGACCATCCCGGCCACATGGATGTTGTCCTTGACCGAGAAGGTCAGGCCGAGCAGCGGCAGGTCGCGTCCGGCGCGCGCCTCCGCCGCCAGCCGGAGGGCGTTTTCGAGCGCGGTCTCCGGCGGCGTCAGCGCGGTGAAGATGCCGGCGTCGGCGACGGCCGAGGCGCGGCGGCAGCTCTCCGCGACCAGCGCGACGGGATCGGCTCCTTCAGCCAGCCTCGCCCGGACGGACGCGAAGTCGAACGCGACAGAACCGATGTCCAAACTTTTGCTCCCAACGCGCATGACCGGCGGCGCATGGGCCGCGCGCCGGCGCCCGATCGGGGCCGGCGGTCTTAAGCCATTGTCCCGCAGGGAGCCTGCCGGCGAAGCAACTAATTGCGGGGCTTTGCCGCGTTGGGCGAGGCGAGGGGAGACGGATTTAGACCTCCGTCGGCGCTGTTCCTGCTGGCGTGGTCAAAGCAAAACGGCCGCCTGTTTGGGCGGCCGT
>NZ_BSFL01000001.1 GCF_027922325.1 Methylopila turkensis | reverse complement strand
ACGGCCGCCCAAACAGGCGGCCGTTTTGCTTTGACCACGCCAGCAGGAACAGCGCCGACGGGCGAGGCGACTTCGCCCTGTGATCGGCGCCGAGCGAAGTTACCCCCTCCTTTAGGGCGGGCGGTCGCACCGTTCGTCTTTGCTTGCAGCGGCTCGCCGCAAACGGTCGGCAGATGAGCCGGCTCGCGCGGAGCGCCATCCGCGCACGACATCGCCTCCCATTGGTTCGCCGGCTCCACAAACGGCGACTGTCTCAATCCGGGCCATCGCGTCGCCGTCGATCGCAGCGGCCTTGACGGCGCCGCGACGGGCGCGCGAGGTCGTCGGCAACCGTCCAGTCCCAGCCGGATTTCACGACCCTGACCGACCATCCCGTCACCCTTCCCGGATGCCTGCGCTTCGACCTCGCTCCGAAGGCGGGCGGCGAACCCTACCGCGTCTTCCTGCGGACGCCGCCGGGGGAGGCCCCCGCCGGCGGCTGGCCAGTCATCACCCTGCTCGACGGCAACGCGGTGTTCGGAACGGCGGTCGAGGCGTTGCGGGCCCAAACGCCCTGGCCGATGGGGGCAGGCGTGGCCGACGCGGCGGTGGTCGCGGTCGGGTACCCGACCGACGCGCCGTACGACAGCGTGCGCCGGTCCTGGGATTACAGTCCACCGCCGGGCGCGACCTATCCGCCCCACACGCCGCAGGGACCCGACGTGCGCACCGGCGGCGCCGAGACGTTCCTGACCTTCCTCGAGGAGGAACTGAAGCCCGAGATCGCGCGCCGCGTGCGAACGGATCCCGCCCGTTCCGCCCTGTTCGGCCACTCCTTCGGCGGCCTGTTCGCGCTCTATGCGCTGTTCCGACGGCCGGAGGCGTTCTCGCGCTGGATCGCCGTCAGCCCCAGCGTCTACTGGGAGAACTTCACCCTCCTGCGTTTCGCCGAGGCGTTCGAGGCCAGTGCGGACCGGCCGACGGATCTGCGCGTCCTGATCTCGGTCGGCGAGTACGAGGAGGCGCCCGCGCCGTTCCCGCTCGACGCCGCCGACGCGGAGAAGCGCCGCGCCGTGCAGGCTTCGGCCCGGATCGAAACCCACGCCCGGGCCATGCACACGCGCCTGAGCGCGCTGGACGGGATCACAAGCGAATTCGAGCTGATCGGCGGCGAAACCCACATGTCCGTGCTGCCGACCGCGATCAACCAGGCGATCCGGTTCGCCTTCGGCACGTGGCGCTGAGCGAGCGTCCGCTCGGCCCTTCGCCGTCGCGCACGCCCGGCGGGAGGTTTCCGCCCGTCGCGGCTTCGGCTATCCGTTCGCCTCGCACGTGAACCCTGTCCCCGCGAGAGCTCCTCTGTCGTCCCTGTCGCCCGACGCGTCCAAACTGCCACGACCCGCGCCCTCGCGCCGGGCCTTCGGCATGCTTGTGGGCGCGGCGGCGCTTATGGCGGCCTCCGGGGCGTCGAAAGCGGCGCCGGCGCGGCGCGTGGTCACGCTCGACTATGGCGTCGGCCAGACGCTGATCGAAATCGGCCGTCCGCCCATCGCCATGGCGGCGATCGACGAGTGGGACCGCTGGTGCGTCGAGCCCAGGCTGACGCCGGGCATCGTCAATCTCGGCACCTCGCGGGAGCCCAATCTCGAGCTTCTGCAGCAGCTCGCGCCCGACCTCATCCTGTCGACGCCCTATCTGGAACGCCTGAAGCCGAAGCTCGCGCGGATCGCGCCGGTCGAGACCCTACCGGTGCACGCCACCGGATCCTCGCCGTGGCCGAATCTCGTCGCCGCGGCCCGGCGGATCGGCGACCTGATCGGGGCACGTGACGAGGCGGAGGCCTTTCTCGCGCGCGTCGACGCGGAGCTCGCTGAGGCGCGCGAGCGCGTGCGGCCGCTCGCCGACCGCCCCCTGCTGATGGTGAACTTCCAGGACGCGCGTAATGTCTGGGTGTTCGGCCGCAACAGTCTCTACCAAGACGGCCTCGTCCGGCTCGGGCTGACCAACGGCTGGACGCGCCCCACCAACGCCTGGGGCTTCGCCGCCGTCGGCGTCGAAGCGCTCGCCGAGGTCCACGACGCGCGGCTGGCGCTGTTCGATCCGACCCCGTCGGACGCGCTCGCGCTGCTGCGCGCCGGCCCGATCTGGAAGGCGGTCGGCTTCGCGGAACCCGGCCGGACGATCCGGCTCGCGCCCGCGCTCGCCTTCGGCGGCCTGCCGGTGCTGACCCGTCTCGCCCGTCTGCTCGGAGAGGCGGCCGCGCGTGTCTGACCGGCCGTGGGGCCCTGCGGGGGCTCTCGCGGGGCTGCTCGCGCTCGGTTTGGCGGGGCTCGCCGCCGCGCTTCTCGGGCGGCTGCCGCCTGCCTCTTGGGGCGCGGCGCTGTTCGCGCCCGAGCCGGACGACGTCGCCCAGCTCCTCGTGCACTACAGCCTGGCGCCGCGCGTCGTCGTGGCCGCGCTCGCCGGGGCCGGGCTGGCGCTTGCGGGCGTCGCCTTCCAGCAGGCGCTGCGCAATCCGCTCGCCTCGCCCTCGACGCTCGGGGTCTCGGCCGGCGCGCAGCTCGCGCTGTCGGTGACGACGCTGCTCGCCCCCGCCGTCGTCGACACCGCGCGAGAAGGCGTGGCGCTCGGGGGCGCCGCCGCGGCCGCGGCGCTGGTGCTGCTGCTGTCATGGCGAAGCCGGCTCGCGCCGTTGACGGTCATCCTCGCAGGCATGGTGACGGCCATGTTCTGCGGCGCCGCCTCGGCCACGCTGGTTCTGTTCAACGAGAGGCAGCTCGTCGGCTTCTTCATCTGGGGCAGCGGCGCCCTCAGCCAGCAGGACTGGTCGATCGTGACGGAGCTCGCGCCGCGCGTCGGGATCGCGGCGGGCCTTCTGGCGCTTCTGGCGCGGCCGCTCGCTCTGCTGCAGCTCGACGATCAGGCCCGAAATCTGGGCCTCTCCGTCGTTCAGATCCGGCTCGCCTGCCTCGCGCTCGCGGTGGCGCTGACGGCCGTCATCGTGAGCGCGGTCGGCGTGATCGGCTTCGTCGGGCTCGCCGCGCCGGCGCTCGCGGGCGCGCTCGGCGCGCGCACGGTGCGTCGCAAGCTGCTGTGGGCTCCGGCGCTCGGCGCGGCGCTGCTGTTCGCGACCGATTCCGCGCTCCAGGCGCTCGACGTCTGGACTGGCGTCGCGATCCCAACGGGCGCCGCGACGGCTTTGGTCGGCGCGCCGACGCTGCTCTGGCTCGCGTCGCGGATGTCGCCGGCGGCCCTGCCGTCCTCCGCTTCGCCACCGATCGCCCGCGCGAGGGGAGGCCGCGTCCGGGTCGGGCTGGTCGTCGCGGCTGCGCTCGCGCTGGCGGTTCTCTCGCTCGCGGTCGGCCGGGCGCCGGACGGGACGTTGCGGATCGCCGACGGCGCGATGTTCATGGACTTGCTGCCATGGCGCTGGCCACGGACGCTCGCCTCGGCTTCGGCGGGGGCGATGCTCGCGGCCGCGGGCGTGATGCTGCAGCGGTTGACGGGCAACCCGATCGCAAGCCCCGACGTGCTGGGCGTTTCGTCCGGCGCGGCGCTCGGCCTGCTTGCGGCGCTCGTGCTGCTCGCCGCCCCCGGCTACGGCGCGCAGCTTGCGGCCGCGACGGCGGGCGGCCTCGTGACCGCCGCGGGGCTCATGGTCTTCGCCCGGCGGAGGACGGGCGGCGATCAGGTGCTGATCGCGGGCGTCGCCATCGGCGCCGGCGTCAACGCGCTCGTCGCCGCGGCCATGGCGACCGGCGACCCGCGCATGCTCGTGCTCGCGAACTGGATGGCGGGCTCCGCCTACGACGTCGAGCCGCGGATCGCCCTGGGCGCGGCCGCCCTCGCGCTGGTCGGCCTGTCCGGCGCGGCGGCGCTGGTCCGCTGGCTCGCGCTTGCGCCGCTCGGACGGGCGACGATGACGGGGCTCGGCGCGCCAGCTCCGCGCGTGACGGCGGCGATCCTCGCCGCCTCCGCCGCGCTGACGGCGGCCGCCACGATGGCGATCGGCCCGCTGAGCTTCGCGGGGCTGGTGGCGCCGCATCTCGCGGCCCAACTTGGTCTGAGGACGGCCGGGCGGCAGCTTGGAGGGGCCGCCGCGCTTGGCGGGCTCATTCTGGTCGCGGCGGACTGGCTCGGCCGCGTGGTCTACTTTCCGTTCCAGGTGCCGGCCGGGCTGGTCGGCATGGCCATCGCGGGACCGGTGCTGATGTGGCTGCTGCAGCGGCGCTGACAGCGTTCGAGCCCAATCCGCCCGCACGAGAGCCTCATGCCGGCGGGTCCGAACGCGGCGTGCGCCCGTTTCACCACACCCTGGTCACGGTGAAGCCCGCCTTGCGATAGAGCTCCACCAGGCCCTTGGGGCCGGGCAGATGGAGCGCGCCGACCGCGACGAAGGCGCCGCCGGCGGCGATATGGGGCTGCGACCGCTCGGCCATCACCGCGTTGCGCCGGTCCACCAGCGTCTCCATGAAATCGGCATAGGCGGTTACGTCGAGCGCCTTGCCGAAGGTCTCGCCCTTCATCGCGAGGTACCAGCCGATCCGGCGGTCGCGGTAGAGCTGCAGCGTGGTGGCGCGCAGGTCCTCGCTCGCGGTCTGGCTGGCCAGAAGGTCGCGGATCATCCGGCGCGCGGTCTCGTCGGGCGTCTTGGCGACGGCGTCGAGTTGCTCCGTCACGCTTTCGAGCCCGACGACCGTGGCGCCGGCGTCCCGGGCAAGCGTCTCGACTTGCAGGTCGATCGTGCGCATTCCGTCGGCGATCCGCTTGGTTTCGCAGGGCGCGACCTGCAGCGTGACGCCGAGAAACCAGGGCTTGAGCGAGGCGGCGAGGGCCGCGGGCAGGCCGCTGGCCGCGATCCGGCGGCCGACCTCCTCGCGTTGGGCCTCGTCGAAGCCCTCGAGCCCGCCGCCGCTGAAATCGATGCCGTTCGCGGTGACGTAGGCGATGATCTCGGCCTGAGTGGCCGCGCCCGTGGCGTTCGTCACCTCGACGACGACGGTCTTGGCCGCGCTGAGCGCCTGGCGCGCCGGCTCGCTCAGCGCGACCAGGTCCTTCTCGGTGGTGTGCATGGTGCCGAACAGGTAGGAGGGCGCCGCGGCGCCCTTCGCCTCGATGCGCCAGAGCAGCCCTTCCGCGTTGGGCACAGCGCGGGCGTCGCGCTCGAAGACGGCGTAGGCCTCCGGCCGTTCGGCGCGGATTTTTGCGACGAGGTCGACGCCGCCGCAAGCCGGCGCCTCGGCGAGGGCGGGGGATGAGACGAGCGCGAGAGCGGCGAAAGCGAGGGCGCCAAGGCGACGGATCATGAGAGGGCTCCCGTGCGAGATCTCCGCCATCATGCCGGCGGATGTCCGACGGCCGCGTTAACGAGACCGTTGAAAAACGAGGCCTTCCGCCATGTTCGAAACGCGGCGGAGAGGGTGGCGCGCGTTGCGCGTCGGCGTGCTATAGCGGTCGCCATGCCGCTCAGCACCGACGAGATCGAACGCTACGCCCGCCACATCGTGCTGCGGGAGGTCGGCGGGCCTGGCCAGCAGAAGCTCGCGAAAGCCCGCGTGCTGCTGGTCGGCGCCGGCGGGCTCGGCAGCCCGCTCGCGCTCTACCTCGCCGCCGCCGGCGTCGGGACCATCGGGATCGTCGACGACGACGTGGTCTCGCTGTCGAACCTGCAGCGGCAGGTGCTGCACGGAACGCCGGACGTCGGCCGGCCCAAGACGGACTCCGCCGTCGATGCGCTCGCCCGCGTCAACCCGCATGTGACGGTCGCGGCCCATCCGTTCCGGCTCGACGCCGCCAACGCGATGGAGCTGATCGCCTCCTACGACCTCGTCGCCGACGGCTCGGACAGTTTCGCGACCCGCTACCTCGTCGCCGACGCGTGCGCGCTCGCCGGCCGGCCGCTGGTGACCGCGTCGCTCGGGACCTTCGACGGCGCGCTCACCACCATTCGCGCCCACGAGACCGGGCCGGACGGCGCGCCGAACCCGACGTGGCGCTGCCTGTTTCCGGAGCCGCCGCCGCCAGGGACCGTCGCGCCCTGCGCCGAGGCCGGCGTGCTCGGCGCGCTCGCCGGCATGATGGGCTCGATGATGGCGATCGAGGTGATCCGCGAGATCGTCGGCTTCGGGCAGGGCCTCGTCGGCCGGCTGCTCGTGGTCGACGCCCGCGCGATGCGCTTCGAGACCATCTCCTACGGGTGGGACCCGGACAACCCGGTCACCGGAACGGCGCCGACGATCCGGGACCTGTCGATCCACGCCCGGCGCTGAGCCGGGGCCGGGTCAGCGCGCCCAGACGAAAGCGCCGCCGGACCGCCGCACCACCTTCAGGCTGTCGCCCGACCGGATCGCGAGATAGCAGGATTCCCGCCGGGCCTGGCCGAGCTTCATGCAGAAGCCGTCCTCGTCGAGCCGCCAAGTGCCGTCGGTCGCCG
This sequence comes from Methylopila turkensis, assembly GCF_027922325.1. Classification (GTDB taxonomy): domain Bacteria; phylum Pseudomonadota; class Alphaproteobacteria; order Rhizobiales; family Methylopilaceae; genus Methylopila; species Methylopila turkensis. Next base: position 1,369,940 of record NZ_BSFL01000001.1, on the reverse strand, counting down.
CGCCGGCGCGGCCGCCGGCGCGCGTCACCTTGCCGTCCGGCGTGAACACGAAATCCGAGCGGCCGCCGCGCGGGCCGGTGGTCGAGACCGTGCGGCCGTCGAACCAGCCGGTTTTCAGCGCCTCCGGCCCGACCAGCTCGGCGGCGGCGGACAGGCCGGCCAGGCCCGAAAGCGCCAACAGCGCAAAGGTGAGAACGGAAGCGACGTGGCGGAACGGCCGCCCGGCGGCCGCAAGCTGAATGCGCATCATCCACCCCATGTTCATCGAATGTTCCGTGAACATGAATGGCTCCTGGCGCGGAGTCAATCGGGTTGCATTCTCGCAGACGTTCGCGTCGCTTGCCCGCCGCTTGAGGCCGCTGACGCCCCGTCCGTCGGGAGGTCCGTCACGGGCCGTCCGCGCCCTCGGGGGCGGCGCGGTCCGTCAGAGCATGGCGGGCAGCACGCGGTCCGGCGGGCGGTGGCCGTCGAAGAAGGTCTTGATGTTGACGATGACCTTTTCGCCCATGTCGACGCGGCCCTCGATGGTGGCGGAGCCGAGATGCGGCAGCAGCACCACCTTGTTCTGGCGCGCGAGCTTCACGAGCTTCGGGTTCACGGCCGGCTCGTTCTCGAACACGTCGAGCGCCGCGCCGGCGAGTTCGCCGGCCTCCAGCATCCGCGCTAGCGCCAGTTCGTCGATCACCTCGCCGCGCGCGGTGTTGACGACATAGGCCTCCTTCTTGAGCAGCTTCAGCCGCCGCGCCGAAAGCAGGTGGTAGGTCGCGGGCGTGTGCGGGCAGTTGACCGACACGATGTCCATCCGCGCGAGCATCTGGTCCAGGCTTTCCCAATAGGTCGCCTCGAGCTGCTCCTCCACATGCGGCGAGACCCGCCGGCGGTTGTGGTAGTGGATCGACAGGCCGAAGGCGCGCGCGCGCCGCGCCACCGCCTGCCCGATGCGGCCCATGCCGACGATGCCGAGGCGCTTGCCCCAGATGCGGCGGCCGAGCATCCAGGTCGGAGACCAGCCGGTCCAGTCATGCTCGTCCGGCACGACGCGCGCGCCCTCCGCGATCCGGCGCGGCACGGCGAGGATCAGGCCCATCGTCATGTCGGCGGTGTCTTCGGTCAGCACGCCCGGCGTGTTGGTCACCGTGATCCCGCGGTCGAGCGCGGACTGCACGTCGATGTTGTCGATGCCGTTACCGAAATTCGCGATCAGCTTGAGGTTCGGACCAGCCTGCGCCAGCACGGCGGCGTCGATGCGGTCGGTGACCGTCGGCACCAGCACGTCGGCGACAGTCAGCGCCTCGCCAAGCGCGCTCTGCGACATCGGAGCGTCGTCGTGGTTCAGTTGCGCATCGAACAGCTCGCGCATCCGGGTCTCGACCACGTCCGGGAGCCGGCGCGTCACAACGACGAGCGGTCGCTTCTTCATGGCCGTCGACCTTTCCGGGGGCGCTCGGGCGTCACGGTTAATCCATCGTCAACGCGGACGCGGGATGCTGGCGGCGGTGCGCAGGCGGGACATGTCCGCGCACGGGAGATGAGCCGTCTCTAACAGACGGCGGGCGGAACGCAATACGGCGACGAAAGACGGAGTTCTCCGGGGCATGACCACATCGATTTTCCGCCGCCTTCCGCGCGCCGCGGCGGCGGCCGCCGTGATCGCCGCGACGCTCGCGCCGGCGGGCGCCCGGGCTCAGGCCGCGAAGCCGGGCGAGGCCGGCGTCATGATCGGTCCGGTCTCCGGACTGCCGATCCCGCGCTTCGTCAGCCTGAAGTCCGCCAAGGTCTATGTGCGGCAGGGCCCGACCAAGGAGCATCCGGTCGCCTTCGTCTACCGGCGGGCCGGCGAGCCGGTGGAGATCACCGCCGAATACGACAACTGGCGCCGCATCCGCGATTCCGAGGGCGCGGAAGGCTGGGTCTGGCACAGTCTGCTGTCCGGCCGGCGCACCGCGCTGGTCGCGCCCTGGTCGAAGGACGCGGCGCTGCCGGTCCATGTGCGCGCGGGCGCCGACGCGCGGCTCGCAGCCCGGCTGGAGCCGAAGGTGCTGGTGGAGACCCGCCGCTGCGACGGAGGCTGGTGCCTCGTGGAGGGCGACGGCTTCGACGGCTGGATCGAGCAGAACCGGCTGTGGGGCGTCTATCCCGGCGAGCGGTTCGACTGACGGCGGAGGACAGGAATGACGCCAGCGGACGCTTGTCTCGTTCTGCCAGTTGATTTCGATGAGTGTGCGTCGATCGTAAGGTGCAAGGGATGGTTTTCAGACGTTAAAGCTATCGTAGGTGGCGCTCGATACAGCCTGACATTCTATGATCCAGCGCGTCTTGGTCAGGAAATAGAAAATGAAATGGAGGCGAGGGGCATCTTCTTTGAGAAGAACCTAATCGTCGTACGGTCTGTGACGCGATCCAACATGGAGAAGGCGTTGGTTTTTCTAGTCGCCACAGGCCAGATCGCCGCGCTCGTCGCCGATTGACCGACTGCGGCGGGCGGGCGGTTGTTCGCCATCACGCCGCGATTGTGGACTGAGCCAAAGCGCGCTTCGCGCGGCCCGGCTGGAGCCGAGAGTTCTGATCGAGGCCCACCGCTGCGACGAAAACTGGCGCCGCGTCGAGGGCGACGGCTTCGACGGCTGGATCGAGCAGAACCGGCTGTGGGGCGTCTATCCCGGCGAGCGGTTCGACTGACGGCGGGATAGACCCCGATGAATGAGCCCAAAATGCGCCTATTCGATCCGAAACTTAAAACGTGGAGATATTGGGTCGCTCTGTCAGGAGTCGCTCTGGGAACATCCGCTTGCATCGTTATAGGCCAAGGCATTGGCTATCCTTCGGCAGGATGGTTGGGAATACCTGTCGGTCTGACCGCCGGACTCGCTTTCCATCGGATTGGCTGGCTGTAAGTTCACAAGCTCGCCTCATCGACATGACGTGATGGTCGATACGGCTGCTGCCAGCTGAAGCCGAGATGCTGAGCGAGGTCTGCAAATGCGTTGGCGAGCGAGGTCAAGGCATTTACCGAGACGACCGCGTCGGCGGGTCTCTCTCGCCTGCTATTCCGGACGGCCGCAGGCCGATCTGGTAGCGCGCGCCGAATTTTGCGCCTGTTCTGACGACGATCCCAGTTCGCGCTTCGCGAGTCCGGGATGACAGCCTACGCAAACAAAGAGCCCGCCGCGTTTCCGCAGCGGGCTTTTGTTTAAGTGGCTCGAAAGCTCAGGCCTTGCGACGCAGGCGGACCACGACGTCCACCCGCGAAATCTCCATGCCGTCCGGGATGTCGGGCAGGCGATCGACCGAGACGTGCGCGCCGGGGATGTCGAACAGCTTGTTGTCGTCCTCGACCAGGAAGTGGTGGTGCTCGGTCACGTTGGTGTCGAACCAGGTCTTGGAGCCGTCGACCGCGAGTTCGCGCAGGAGGCCCACCTCGGTGAACTGGTGCAGCGTGTTGTAGACGGTCGCGAGCGACACCGGCACGCGGGCGCGCATCGCCTCCTCATGCAGGATTTCCGCGGTCACGTGGCGGTCGCCCTTGGCGTAGAGCAGACGCCCGAGCGCGATGCGCTGGCGGGTCGGCCGCAGGCCGGAGTCGCGCAGCATCCCTCCCACGTCGCGAGCGACGCACAGCGACGGGCGAAGGCCGCAGTCTGAAGCCGCGGCGACCGCGTTGGCGGCGGCGGTGGTCGTGTTCGTCTCGGCCATCGTCGGTCTCGGACAATCTCTAACGCTGGGGCTCCCCGGTCCGGCGGAGCCGGGCGTGGCGCGCACAATGACTGCCCTGCAAGAGACGCAGGGCGCTCGCGCATTCAAAATAGCCTGCCGCGGCGCAGCGATCAACCTCCGGCGTTCGGGGCGCTTTCCGCTCGCCGAGCATGTGTGCTAGCAAAGCCGCGCCTGCGCGCCGGATCGCCGCGCGGCGGGGATCGAGCAGAGGACGCCGACGGAGCGACATGAGCGAACGCAAGGCCAGCTTTGAGTATGAGGATCTTCTGGCCTGTGGGCGCGGAGAGCTTTTCGGCGGCGGGAACGCCCAGCTTCCGCTTCCCCCGATGTTGATGTTCGACCGCATCTCGGAGATCTCCGAAACCGGCGGCCCGAATGACAAGGGCTTTGTCCGCGCCGAGCTCGAGGTGCGGCCGGACCTCTGGTTTTTCGACTGCCACTTCAAGGGCGATCCGGTGATGCCAGGCTGCCTCGGGCTGGACGCGCTGTGGCAGATGACCGGCTTCTTCCTCGGCTGGCTCGGCGCGCCGGGGCGGGGCCGCGCGCTCGGCACCGGCGAGATCAAGTTTACCGGCCAAGTGTTGCCGACGGTCAAGAAGGTCGTCTACGGCGTCGACTTCAAGCGCGTCGTGCGCGGCCGCCTCACGCTCGGCATCGCCGACGGCTGGCTTCAGGCGGACGGCGAGACCATCTACCAGGCCAAGGATCTGAAGGTGGGTCTGTTCAAGGCCGACGCCGCGGCGGCCTGAGCGCCGCTTCGGTCTGAAGCTCGGGATCATCGGCCCCTCCGCCGCGCGCGCCTCGCGATTTGGGTCGCGAGCCCCGGCGCGGGGGCGTTCACAGGACTGGGAGGCTCCCCATGAGACGCGTCGTCGTCACCGGCATGGGCATCGTGTCGTCGATCGGAAACTCAACGCAAGAGGTGGTCGCCGCCCTGCGGGAAGCGAAGTCGGGCATCACCCGCGCCGAGCAGTTCGCCGCCCACGGATTCAAGTGCCAGGTCCAGGGCGCGCCGACGCTCGACGCCGCTGAGGTGGTCGACCGCCGCGCCATGCGCTTCCACGGCGGCGGCTCGGGCTGGAACCACGTCGCCATGGATCAGGCGATCCGGGACTCCGGGCTCGAGGAGAGCGACATCTCCAACGAGATGACCGGCATCATCATGGGCTCGGGCGGGCCGTCCACCAAGGTCGTGGTCGAGGCCGCCGACATCACCCGCGAGAAGGGCGGCCCGAAGCGGATCGGCCCGTTCGCGGTGCCGAAGGCGATGTCGTCGACCGCCTCGGCGACGCTTGCCACCTGGTTCAAGATCAAGGGCGTGAACTACTCGATCTCGTCGGCCTGCGCGACGTCGAGCCACTGCATCGGCAACGCCGCCGAGATGATCCAGTGGGGCAAGCAGGACGTCATGTTCGCCGGCGGCTGCGAAGAGCTCGACTGGACGCTGTCGAATCTGTTCGACGCCATGGGCGCGATGTCCAGCAAGTACAACGACACGCCCGCCACCGCCTCGCGCGCCTATGACAAGAACCGCGACGGCTTCGTCATCGCCGGCGGCGCGGGCGTGCTGGTGCTTGAGGAGTACGAGCGGGCCAAGGCGCGCGGCGCGAAGATCTACGCCGAGCTCACTGGCTACGGCGCGACATCCGACGGCTACGACATGGTGGCTCCCTCCGGCGAGGGCGCGGTGCGCTGCATGCGGGCTGCGATGAAGACGGCGCGGGAGCCGATCGACTACGTCAACCCGCACGCGACCTCGACCCCGGTCGGCGACCTCAAGGAGGTCGAGGCGCTGCGCGCGGTATTCGGCGACAAGTGCCCGCCGATCTCCGGCACAAAGTCGCTCACCGGGCATTCGCTTGGCGCCGCCGGCGTGCAGGAGGCGATCTATTCGCTGCTGATGATGCAGAGCGGCTTCATGGCCGAGAGCGCCCACATCGAGGAGCTCGACCCGGCCTTCGCCGACATGCCGATCCTGCGCGAACGGACCGACAAGACCCTGAACGCTGTGATGTCGAACTCCTTCGGCTTCGGCGGCACCAACGCCACGCTGGTGTTCGAGCGGGTGTGACGTCGAGCGTCATCCCGGCCGAAGCGGCCTAGCCGCGCAGAGCCGGGATCGTCATCAGAATGAGGCGCCATGTCCGGACGACGATCCCGGATCTTCGCTTCGCTCCGTCCGGGATGACGCGAACGTCCCCGGCGCATCCTTCGGAGGGGCGCATGGTCGCCGGACTTCTTTCAGGCAAACGCGCCCTCGTCATGGGCGTCGCCAACGACCACTCCATCGCCTGGGGCTGCGCCAGGGCGTTGGCCGAGGCCGGCGCCGAGATCGCCTTCACCTATCAGGGCGAGGCGCTGGGCAAGCGCGTGCGGCCGCTGGCGGAGAGCGTCGGCTCCGATCTCGTGCTCCCGTGCGACGTCGAGGACATCGCCTCGGTCGACGCGGTGTTCGCGGCGCTGAAGGAGCGCTGGGGCGGGCTCGACCTGCTTGTCCACGCCATCGGCTTCTCCAACAAGAACGAGCTGAAGGGCCGCTACGCCGACACCACCCGCGAGAACTTCTCGCGCACTATGGTGATCTCGGCCTTCTCCTTCACCGAGATCGCGAAGCGCGCCGCCGAACTGATGATGGGCGGCGGCGCGATGATCACGCTGACCTATGGCGGCGCGACCCGCGTCATGCCGAACTACAACGTCATGGGCGTCGCCAAGGCCGCGCTGGAGGCCAGCGTACGCTATCTCGCCGCCGACTACGGTCCGCAGGGGATCCGCGTCAACGCGATCTCCGCCGGCCCGGTGCGGACGCTCGCCGGCGCGGGCATCGCCGACGCCCGGCTGATGTACGAGCACCAGCGCCGCCACGCGCCGCTCCGCCGCCCGATCACCATCGAGGACGTCGGCGGCGCCGCGCTCTATCTGCTCTCCGACCTGTCGTCGGGCGTCACCGGAGAGGTCCATTTCGTGGACGCCGGCTACAACATCATCTCGATGCCGCGCGCCGAAAGCCTGAAGACCATCGTCGCGGCCGAGGACGCCGCGGAAAAGGCGGGGCAGGGCTGAACGCCGGAGTCGCGGACAGGAGCGTCCAGTCCGGGCGTGAATGGCAGCGGTCCGGCTGACGCGCTTCTCGCGCGGCCCGGGGCGGGCATACTCGGGGCGATGATCCGTCCGTTCGACCCCCGCCGCCTCGCCGCGGCGCTCAAGCCCGCCGACGCCCGCAAGCACACGCGGTTCGAGGACGCGGTCGCGTTCTGCATCGCGGTGGTGCTGATCGGCTTCGGCCTCGCGCTGCTGCAGGCGGCGGGGCTCGCGACCGGCGGCGTCGCCGGCATCGCGCTGATCCTGCATTTCGCCACCAGCTGGCCGGCGGGGCTGCTGTTCCTGCTGGTGAACGCGCCGTTCTACGCGCTGGTGTTCCGCACCATGGGGCGCGAGTTCGGGCTGAAGACGCTGATCGTCAACCCGATGCTGGCCGGCTTCGGGGCGCTCGCGCCGCACGCCTTCGCGATCGAGGTCCGCAGCGAGCCGTTCGCGGCGGTGGCCGGCGGGGTGCTGCTCGGCATGGGCGTGCTCGCGCTCGCCCGCCATCGAGCGAGCGTCGGCGGGTTCAGCGCGCTCGCGATCTATCTGCAGGAGCGCGGCGTCATGCGCGCCGGCCTCGCCCAGGCGCTGACGGACTGCTTCGTGATAGCCTGCGCCGCCGCCGTGCTCGACCCTCGGCACGTCGCGCTTTCGGTGCTCAGCGCGGTCGTTCTGAGCATCGTTCTCGTCCTCAACCACAAGCCCGGCCGCTACTCCGGCTTCTGACCGCGGCGGCTTGGCCCTTCGAAGCTGAACGCCTTTTGGGCATGCTTCGGACTCGCCTTCCGTGCGGCGCGCCATAGGTTGCGATGCACAAGGCGGGCAGGCGGCGTCGGGGTCTCGACGCCGCGGGCCCCGCCGTATCTCAACGAGGCGACGGGACGAACATGTGCGGAATCTGCGGTGAAGCGACCTTTCTCGGTCAGCCGGCGTCGGTCGAGGCCGTCGCCGCGATGGCCGGGTGCATGGTGGCGCGCGGTCCCGACGGCGAGGGCGTGGTCGCCCGCGGCCGCGTCGCCTTCGGCCACCGGCGGCTGAAGATCATCGACCTGTCGGAACGCGCCGAGCAGCCGATGGTGGACCCGGCGCTCGGCCTGACCATCGTGTTCAACGGCTGCATCTACAACCACAAGGAGCTGCGCGCCGAGCTGGAGGCCAAGGGCCACGTCTTCTTCTCCGACGGCGACACCGAGGTCATCATCAAGGGCTGGAAGGAGTGGGGGACCGAGCTGCCGAAGAAGCTATTCGGCATGTTCGCCATCGCGATCCACGAGCGGGATTCGGGCCGCGTCATCCTGATCCGCGACCGGCTCGGCATCAAGCCGCTGTACGTCTCCGAGGGCGCTGGCCGCGTTCGGTTCTCGTCCTCGCTGCCGTCGCTGCTGAAGGCGGGCGGGGTCGACACGTCGATCGATCCGGTCGGGCTCAACGCCTATATGAGCTTCCACTCGGTGGTGCCGGCGCCGCGCACCATCCTGGCGGGCGTGCGCAAGCTGCCGCCGGCGACGTTGCGCATCTACGAGCCGGACGGGCGCACCAAGGACGAGGTCTACTGGTCCGTCTCCTACGACCGCTCGGCGGCCGACGTGGCGCGATCGTTCGAGGAGTGGCGCGAACAGGTGCACGAAGGGCTGCGCACCGCCGTGAAGCGCCGCATGGTGGCGGACGTGCCGGTCGGCGTGCTGCTGTCGGGCGGCGTCGATTCCAGCGTCGTGGTGGCCCTGCTCTCCGAGCTCGGGCACCAGAACGTCGAGACCTTCTCGATCGGCTTCGAATCCCGCGGCGGCGAGGAAGGCGACGAGTTCAAGTATTCGGATATCGTCGCGCAGCGCTTCGGCACCAAGCACCACAAGATCACGATCGAGGAGCGCCGCATGCTCGACGCGCTGCCCGGCGCGATCGAGGCCATGTCCGAGCCGATGGTCAGCCACGACTGCGTGGCGTTCTATCTGCTGTCTGAAGAGGTCCGGAAGCACGTCACCGTGGTGCAGTCGGGCCAGGGCGCCGACGAGATTTTCGCGGGCTACCACTGGTACCCGCCGGTCGCGGCCTCCAACGCGCCGGCGGCCGACTACGCCCGCGCGTTCTTCGACCGCGACCACGCGCGCTACCTCGCGCATGTGACCGAGGCCTACGCCACCGCCGACGACGCCCGCGCCTTCGTCGAGGACCATTTCGACATGCCCGGCGCCGACGACGCGGTCGACAAGGCGCTCCGGCTCGACAGCCTGGTGATGCTCGTCGACGACCCGGTTAAGCGCGTCGACAACATGACCATGGCCCATTCGCTGGAGGCGCGCGTCCCGTTCCTCGACCACGAGCTGGTCGAGCTCGCGGCGCGCATTCCGGGCGAGCACAAGCTCGCCGACGGCGGCAAGGGCGTGCTGAAGGACCTCGCGCGCCAGATCGTGCCGAAGGAGATCGTCGACCGGCCCAAGGGCTACTTCCCTGTGCCGGGTCTGAAGTACCTCGAAGGCCAGACGCTGGAGATGGTCCGCGACGCGCTGGGCAGCCAGGCGGCGCGCGAGCGCGGCCTGTTCCGGCCGGAGTATCTGGAGACCCTGTTCGCGAATCCGCAGGCGCACATCACGCCGCTGCGGGGCTCCGAGCTGTGGCAGTGCGCGCTGCTGGAGGTCTGGCTCCAGACCCACGGCGTTTGAACGGACGGAAAGCGGGACGGTGGCGATGACGGCGATGCAGACGCAACAGGGCGAGCGGGCGGCCGTTGGCGGCGACGGCCAATCGAAGGAAGCGCCCGTGGTCCAGGCGAACGCGATCGTCGACTGCGGCTGGGGCCGGCTGCTGTTCGGCCAGACTTTCCAAGACCCGGCGCTGCTGGCCGAGGCGCTGCGCGAGGAGGGGCCGGAGGCGCGCGACATCGCGGTCTACGTCGACGACCCGCACGTGCTGCTGGCGCAGGCCCCGCTCGAGCTGTTCCTCGATCCCAGCCACATGTTCCGGCTCGATCTCGAGGCCTACGAGCCGTCGAGCCGCGGCCAGCGCGCCTTCAACGTGCGTCGCCTCGCTCGGCCGTCGGACGCCGAGGAGGTGAACCGCATCTACGCCTCGCGCCACATGGTGACGGTGCGCCCCGACTTCTTCGAGCGCCACGCCGGCGGCGACGCCGTGATCCACCTCATCGCTGAGGACGCCCGCACCCACGCCGTGATCGGAACGGTGACCGGCGTCGACCATGGCCGTTCCTTTGGCTGCCCTGAGGGCGGCTCATCGCTCTGGTGCCTCGCCGTCGACCCGCAGGCGACCCATCCCGGCGTCGGCGAGACGCTGGTGCGCAGGCTCGCCGAGACGCTGGCCGAACAGGGCGCCCGCACGATGGACCTGTCGGTGATGCACGACAACGCGCAGGCGATCGCGCTCTATGAGAAGCTCGGCTTCGAACGCATTCAGACCTTCTCGGTGAAGCGCAAGAACTCGATCAACGAGCGCCTGTTCGTGGGCGATCAGGGCACGGAAGGGCTCAACCCCTATGCCCGGATCATCGTCGACGAGGCGCGCCGCCGCGGCATAGGCGTCGACGTCACCGACGCCGAGGGCGGTTTCTTCCGCCTGACCCATGGCGGGCGCTCAATCCTGTGCCGCGAGTCGCTGAGCGAGCTGACGACCGGCGTCGCTATGTCGATCTGCGACGACAAGGCCGTCACCCGCCGCGCGGTGTCGCGCGCGGGCGTCACGGTGCCGGACCAGATCGAGGCCGGCGACCGCGCGAAGCTGGAGGATTTCCTCAAGCGCTACGGTTCGGTGGTGGTGAAGCCCGCCCGCGGCGAGCAGGGCCGCGGCATTTCGGTCGGGCTGGAGACCGTCGAGGAGACCGAGGCGGCGATCGAGCGCGCCCGCGCCTTCTGCGACCGCGTGATCGTGGAGCAGAAGGCGGAGGGCGAGGACCTTCGGCTGATCGTCATCGACTTCAAGCTGGTGGCCGCCGCGGTGCGGCGACCCGCGCAGATCACCACCGACGGCCGCTCCACGGTGCGCGACCTGATCGCGGCCCAGAGCCGCCGCCGCTCCGCCGCGACCGGCGGCGAGAGCTCGATCCCGATCGACGCCGAGACCGAGCGCTGCGTGCGCGCGGCGGGCTTCGCGCTCGACGACGTCGCGCCGCCCAACCAGGCCATCGCCGTGCGCAAGACCGCGAACCTGCACACCGGCGGCACGATCCACGACGTCACCGGCGTGGTGCATCCGACCCTGGTGGACGCCGCGGTCAAGGTGGCGCGCGCGATCGACATACCCGTGGTGGGCGTCGACTTCATGGTCCGCGCGCCGCACGAGCCGACCTACGCCTTCATCGAGGCGAACGAGCGGCCGGGGCTCGCCAACCACGAGCCGCAGCCGACGGCCGAGCGCTTCATCGACCTGTTGTTCCCGCTGTCGGTGCCCACGGCCGTGCGGCGTCTTGGGCTCGGCTGACCACCACGTCAGGCCCGCGCCTTCGCGCGGGCATCCAGACTTTTGCGTGGACGCTCGGCTTCGCCCGAAACCACGGCGCTTGAAGCCCTAGATGCCCGCGCCGAGGTCCACGAAGTCGCGCAGCAGCGTGTGCGGGCTCCGCCGCTCCAGACCGTTCGCCAGATAGTAGCTCTGCGCCGAGATTTCCGGCGCGGCCGTGATCTCCCACCATTCCGGACGCGTGAGCGGCCCGATGGCGAACAGCCAGTCCGAGGGCGTCGCGTACTTGTCGACCACGGCGCAGCCGAACGTCTTGATCCCGAGGCCGAGCTCGTCGGGCGTCAGCAGTCCGCGTTCCTTCAGCTTGATGTAGGCGGGCTCGTTCAGGTCGTCGAAGGAGGAGCGGGGCCCGGTGCAGTTGACGATCGTTCCGACCTCGATCCCGACGGCCTCGCGCGCGCCGCGCGGACGCAGCTCCACGACGGCGCCGGATCGCGTGCGCTTCAGGCCCTCGATGCGGCCGGCACGGATCTGCAGGCGGCCCGACCGTATGAGCTGCTCGATCGGCGCCGCCACGGCCCCCGCCATGCGGTGACGGTGCACGTCCCAGATCGTGCGGGCGTGGCGAAGAAACCGGCGGCGCTCGTCCTGGCTCCACGAAATCCAGACGCTCGCTAGGCTCGGCCGCGCCGCGTCGATCACGCGCTGCCACGGCACGCCTTGCGCCGCCGCCTCGCGCGCCTCCCGCCTGAGCAGCCGCAGGGCGGCCAGCGGAGGCAGCGGCCGGCCGTCGAAGGCGTTTCGCCACTGGCCGCCATGGACATGCCGGTTCGGCAGCAGGCCCCGGCGCGACAGCGCGATGATCGGCCCCTCGTGACCGCCGCGCGCGAGGCGCAGCGCCACGTCGACCATCGTCAGGCCCGAGCCGATCAGCAGCACCGTCGCGCCGCTGGCGGGCAGCCGGTCCTTGTGCACGTCCCAGGGGTCGGGAATGAAAACAGGCGAGTCCAGCACGCCCTCGTCCCTGAAGCGGGGCGTCTTCGGCGGCAGGTTGCCTGTGGCGAGCACGACATGGGCGCCGCGCAGGACGCGTCCGTCGCGCAGCAGCGCGTAGGGCTCTCCCTCCCGGCCGATCTCGACGACGTCGCCGCGAACGCGCGTCAGCCGGCCCGCGAGCACGTTCCGCTCAGTGACGTCCTCGATGTAGTCGCCGAAGGACCGGCGAGACACGAAGGAATCCTTCAAGCCGCCGTCGTCGGCGTTGAGCTCGTGCGGACGGTTCGCGCCCAGCCAGTCCTGGAAGGACGGCGACAGCCCGACCTCCATGCGGAACAGCGGCACGTTGAGCAGGTGCTCGGGGTCGCAGGCGCCGTAAGCGACGCCGCGGCCGAGCGCGCCGGACCGCTCGATCAGAACGACGCGGTTGGCCGGGTTCTCGATGGCGCGGAGCGCGAGCAGCGAGCCGCTCAGCCCTCCGCCCACGACGAGGATGGTGCGCGGCTTCGTCACTTCAGCAGGCATGAGACGGTCCGGGAGAGCTGATGTCAGTTCGGCTGTCGCGTCACCATATTCCATCCACCGCGGCACGGGGGTGGCCGGGAGGGGAACCGCCGGCGGCGATCGGGCGCAGGAGCCTCTCCGCGCTTGCGCCGGCGATGCCGCATGCTCGGGCTGCGCTGGGCCGCGCCGTGCGAAGGCCGGGATGACGCGCCGGCCGGCGCGCCCTAAACAGGGGCGAGCCGAATCATCCCGTCCCCCCTGCGAGGCCTCATGGCGCGTCTTGATGTCGACATCGATTATCTCGGCGAGCAGCTGAAGGCTCTGCTCAAGATTCCGAGCCCGACCGGCTTCACCGACACGATCACCCATGCGGTGGTCGACGAGCTTCAGCGGCTTGGCGTCGAGCCGGAGGTGACGCGGCGCGGCGCGATCCGCGCCAAGCTGAAGGGCAAGGCGAAGGATCCGTCGCGCGCGCTGATCGCGCATCTCGACACCCTCGGCGCGCAGGTGAAGTACCTGAAGCCGAACGGCCGGCTCGAGCTGGTCCCGATCGGCAACTGGTCCGCGCGCTTCGCCGAAGGCGCGCGCTGCACGGTCTTCACCGAGGCCGGCGCCTATCGCGGCTCGATCCTGCCGCTGAAGGCGTCGGGCCACACCTACGCCGACGAGATCGACACCCAGCCGACCGGCTGGCCCTATGTGGAGGTGCGCGTCGACGCTCTCGTGCGCGACGTGCCGGACCTGAACCGGCTGGGCTTCCATGTCGGCGACGTGGTCGCGATCGATCCGGAGACCGAGTTTCTCGACAACGGCTTCATCGTCTCCCGCCACCTCGACGACAAGGCGGGCGTCGCGATCCTGCTCGCGACGCTGAAGGCGATGATCGACTCGGGCAAGAAGCCCCCGGTCGACACATGGTGGGTGTTCTCGATCGCCGAGGAGGTCGGCGTCGGCGCCTCCGCGGTGCTGCCGCATGACGTCGCCGCCATGGTGACGATCGACAACGGCACCACCGCGCCGGGGCAGGCCTCCGACGAGTTCGGCGTGACCATCGCCATGGCCGACCAGACCGGGCCGTTCGACTACCACCTCACCCACGAGCTGATCCGGCTCGCGCGCGACAACGACATCCGCCACCAGCGCGACGTGTTCCGCTACTACCGCTCGGACAGCGCCTCGGCGATCGAGGCCGGCGCCGACGTGCGCACCGCGCTCGTGACCTTCGGCATCGACGCGAGCCACGGCTATGAGCGCATCCACATGCACGCGCTGCGCTCCCTCGCCGAGCTGATGACGGCCTATGTGACGAGCCCGATCGACATCAAGCGCGACGCCAAGCCGGTCGGGCCGATCGATGGATTCCCGCACCAGCCGACCGAGCCGGCCGAGCCGGACATCGAGCCGACCGAGGAGCTGCGCGCCGGCGAGTAGGCTTACTTGATCGCCAGCACCTGGATCACGGCCGGGCCGAGGATGACCACGAAGATCACTGGCAGGAAGAACACGATCATCGGCACGGTCAGCTTCGGCGGCAGGGCGGCGGCCTTCTTCTCGGCGTCGGCCATGCGCATGTCGCGGCTGTCCTGGCCGAGCACGCGCAGCGCCGTGCTGACCGGCGTGCCGTATTTGTCGGCCTGGATCAGGGCGGTGGCGACCGACTTGACGGAGTCGAGGCCGGTGCGCATGCCGAGGTTCTCGTAGGCCTGCCGTCGGTCCTGCAGGTAGGACATCTCCGCCATCGCAAGCGTCAGCTCTTCGGCGAGCGCGACCGACTGCGAGCCGATCTCGTCCGCGACCTTGCGGAAGGCCGCCTCGATCGACATGCCGGATTCGACGCAGATCAGCATCAGGTCGAGCGCGTCCGGAAAGGCGCGCTTCATCGACAACTGGCGCTTCGCGGTCTGGTTCTTGAGGTAGAGCTCGGGCGCCTTGATGCCGACGTAGGTCGCGAAGATCACGCCGCCGAGGCGGACCGGCCAGGTGAGGCCGAAGTCGTTGATCAGGAACAGGTAGATCAGCGCGATCGCCATGAAGACGAGGGGCGCGACGAGGCGGAAGAACAGGAACGTGACCATCACGCCCTGCCCGCGATAGCCGGCCATCTGCAGCCGTTCCTTGGCGTCCTCGGTGCCGAGGTGTTTCGCCAGGTTGAACTGGCTGACCACGTTCTGCATGTAGGCTTTGGGCTCGCGCTTGAGCCCCTTGCGCTCGCCGCGCGCCAGCCGCTCCCGCTCGCGGGCGCGGATCTTCGAGCGTTCCAGCGCGACCGACTTCATGCGCTTGTTGAGCGTGTCGCCCGCAAGCAGCGGCATCGCGAAGGTCAGCACCGTGGCCGCCGCCGCGACCGCCGCGAGCAGCATCGCGATCGAACGCGGATCGCTGGCGATTCTGAAGATCTCGTTGATCACCCGACGTTCCCCGTGGTCTTCAGAAATCGAAGTTGATCATCTTCCGCATGATCAGGATGCCCGTGAGCATCAGCATGCCCGAACCGACGAGCATCACCCGGCCCATGTCGGTGGTCCACATCAGGCCCATGTAGTTCGGGTTGAGCACCGCGATGATCATGACGGTGATGATCGGCAGCGAGCCGATGATGGCGGCGGAGGCTTTCGCCTCCATGCTCATCGCCTGGATCTTGGCCTTCATCTTCTTGCGGTCCCGGAGCACGCGCGCGAGATTGCCGAGGGCGTCCGACAGGCTGCCGCCGGATTTCGACTGGATCGCGATGACGATGCCGAAGAAGTTCGCCTCGGGCACGGGCATGCGCTCGTAGAGCTTGCCCACGGCTTCGGCCAAGGGGATGCCGACGGTCTGCGCCTCGACGATGGCGCGGAACTCGCTCTTCACCGGTTCCTGGGTTTCGTTCGCCACGATGCGGATGCAGTCACCGAGCGGCAGGCCCGCCTTCAGGCCGCGCAGGATCACCTCGACGGCGTTTGGAAGCTCGAGCAGGAAGCGGGTGGTGCGGCGCTTCCTGAGGAAGGCGAGAATCCAGCGCGGCAGTCCGAGCCCGCCGACGAAGGCGCCGGCGAGGCCCGCGAGCGGTTCGCCGGTTCCGGCGAGCGCGGCGATCCCGAGCCCGACCCCAAGCGCGAGGCTCAGAAGGTAGAACTGTTTCTTCGTCCAGCTCAGCCCGGCCTGTTCGATGCGCATCTTCAGGCTGGGGCGGTTGATGCGCTTCTGGCGCTCGTCAAGCGCCTTCAGGCTGTCCGCGACCTGACCGCGCCGCAGGCTATCGGCCGCGGCTTCGGTCGCCGCGCGGCGCCGGTCGACGCCGCCGAACGAGCGCTGCCGCTGCTCGACGCGCTTCTCGCCCGACAGGAACGGGTAGACCAGGGCATAGGCCGCTCCGCCCGCCGCGACGGCGGCGAGGAGGATGATCGGCAGGCGCTCCATATCCATCTGTGCGGCCGATCCGTGCGTTAGGCGACGCGGGTGGGGGTGTCGATGTCCATCGCGTCGATCGCGGCGGCGAGACGGTTCTCCTCGCCGAAGTAGCGCGCGCGCTCCCAGAACCGCGGCCGGCCGATGCCGGTGGAGCGGTGCCGGCCGATCAGGCGCTTGTTCGCGTCCTCGCCGAGGATGTCGTAGAGCAGGATGTCCTGCGTGATCACCACGTCGCCTTCCATGCCCATCACCTCGGTCACGTGGGTGATGCGGCGCGACCCGTCGCGCAGACGGGACGCCTGGACGATGACGTCGACCGAAGTGCAGATCATCTCCTTGATCGTCTTGGACGGCAGCGTGAAGCCGCCCATGGTGATCATGGATTCGAGACGCGACAGGGCTTCGCGCGGCGAGTTGGCGTGCAGCGTGCCCATCGAGCCGTCATGGCCGGTGTTCATGGCCTGCAGCAGGTCGAAGGCCTCGGGGCCGCGCACCTCGCCCACGATGATCCGCTCGGGACGCATGCGCAGGCAGTTCTTGACGAGGTCACGCATGGTGACCTGGCCTTCGCCCTCGAGGTTCGGCGGGCGGGTCTCGAGGCGCACCACATGAGGCTGCTGGAGCTGGAGCTCGGCGGCGTCCTCGCAGGTGATGACGCGCTCGTCCTCGTCGATGTAGCGCGTCAGGCAGTTGAGCAGGGTGGTCTTGCCCGAGCCCGTGCCGCCGGAGATCAGGACGTTGCAGCGGACGCGGCCGATGATCTTAAGGACCTCGGCGCCCTCCGGGCTGATCGAGCCGAAGCGCACGAGCTGGTCGAGCGTCAGCTTGTCCTTCTTGAATTTTCGAATGGTGAGCGTCGGGCCGTCGAGCGCGAGCGGCGGCGCGATCACGTTGACGCGCGAGCCGTCCGGAAGGCGCGCGTCGCAGATCGGCGAGCTTTCGTCGACGCGGCGGCCGACCTGGCTGACGATGCGCTGGCAGATGTTCAACAGCTGGGCGTTGTCGCGGAAGCGCACCGCCGTCGTCTGCACCTTGCCGGCGACTTCGATGTAGGTGCGGTCGGCGCCGTTGACCATGATGTCCGCGATGTCGTCGCGGGCGAGCAGCGGCTCCAGCGGACCATAGCCCAGCACGTCGTTGCAGATGTCGTCGAGCAGCTCCTCCTGCTCGGCGATCGACATCACCACGTTACGGATCGCGATGATCTCGTTGACGATGTCGCGGATTTCCTCGCGCGCGCTCTCGGTGTCGAGACGGGCGAGCTGCGCGAGGTCGATCGCCTCGATCAGGGCGCCGAAGATGCGGCTCTTGGTCTGGTAGTACTCTTCGTTGCGGCGGCCGTCGGAAGCGACCGGAGGCGGCACGGCGCTGGGCGACGCCGGGCGCGGCTCGGGCTCCGGCGCAGCGATCGGCGCGACGTTGATCAGCGGCGCGCCGAGGCCCGCCGCGATCGTGTTCCGCGTGAAGCCGGCGGCGCCCGAAGGCGTCGGCGATCCGCGTTTTCCGAACATGCGATCCGCTCCTCTTCCCGCACCGACCGGAAGGTCAGCCGGCCTTCTTCCGGTTCATGCGCGCCATCAGCGGCTCCAGAAACGCGCGCTTGGTCGCGCGCGTTTCCGAACGGCCGGTGAGGCGCTTGGCGAGATCGACGAAGATGTCGTTGATCTTGTTGCTCGGCGCTGTCTCCGCGATCATCTGGCCGTTGTTCGCGGCGGCGCCGAACAGCGCCGGATCGCAGGGGATGATGGCCGCCGCTTCGAGATCCAGCGCCTTGCAGAAGTCGCTCGGCTTGATCTCGGCCCGCTTCGGCATGCCGGCCTGATTGATCACCAGCCGGGCGGCCGCGTCGTTGGGACGGGCGGCCTTGAGCAGGTCGATCAGATTCTTGGCGTTGCGCAGGTTGGCGAGGTCAGGCGAGGCCACGATCACGACCTCGTCGGCCGAGATCAGCGCGCGCTTCGACCATGCGGTCCAGACGTGGGGGACATCGAGCACGCTGCAGGGCACGTTCGAGCGCATGATGTCGAGCAGCGGATCGAACACGTCCTCATGGAAGTCGTACACCCGGTCGAGGGTCGCCGGCGCGGCGAGCAGCGACAGCTGCTCCGTGCACTTGGACAGCAGGCGGTCGACCAGCGCGCCGTCGAGCCGGTCCGGCGCGAACACGATCTCGGCCACGCCCTGCGGCGGGTCTTGATTGAAGTTCAGGCCGGCGGTGCCGAAGGCGAGGTCGAGATCGACCACCACGCTGTCGAGCTTGAGCTGGCGCGCGATCGCCCAGGACACGTTGTGGGCGATCGTCGACGCGCCGACGCCGCCCTTGGCGCCGACGAAGGCGATCGTGCGGCCGACCGGATCGGCGCCCGGGGCGCGGAAAATCTCGGACAGCGAGCGCACGAGATCGACCACGCCGAAGGGCGGGACGAGATAGTCGCTCACGCCCTGCCGCATCAGCTCGCGGTAGAGCAGCACGTCGTTGACCTGGCCGATGACGACCACCTTGGTGCCGGGGTCGCAGACCTCGGCGAGGCGCTGCAACGTGTCGACCAGCCGTTCGCGGTGGGCGTCGCCCTCGATGACCACGACGTTTGGCGTCGGCGCGGCCTTGTAGGCCTCGGTGGCGGCGAGCCCGCCGCCCATCTGGACCTTGACGTGCGCCTTCTCCATGCGGCGGTCGGTCGTGACCTGCTCGATGAGGCGGGCGATCTCCGGCGTCTCGCAGAACGCCTGGATCGACACGCGCGGCAGCGGCGCGATCACCTCCGAGGGAGAGGCGCCGGTTCCGAGGGGCCCGCCGGGCTGATGCGTCAGGCTGGTCATCAGTTCTCCCCCACGTCGCTGAGCTTCGCTTCGTCCTGCTTATAGTCCGTGGTCGTGTCTGCGCCGGCGCGGTGCTTCTCGATCACGGTCTGGCGGCGCGCGGCGTAGACAGGGCTTTCGGCGCGGGGACGTGCGAGGTCTTCCGGATCGGCCACCTGGGCCGCCAGATTCTGCTGCGTCGCGCAGCCGTAGTTCCAGTAGTCGCGATTCTGCGTCGCGCCGTAGGCGTCGCCGCCATGGCCGAGATCGTCCGGCCACAGGCCGCATGGGTGCGGAACCTCGGCCTTGAGCTTGACGTAGCCGAGCTTGATCGGCGCCAGGTGGTCGGGGCCGGAGGCGGCGTAGCGCTGCGTCAGCACCGCGGTGGAAGGCACGCCGGCCGAGGCGAGCGTGGCGCGCAGCGCGGAGGCCGAATAGGCCGACGCCGCGTCGCTGGCGCCGCCCCGCGGGACCATGATGGCGAGCGGGCCGCGGCCGTTCCTGCGCCAGTCGGAGGCGAAGGCGCGGACGTCCTCCTTCTGGCGCGCCGTCAGGCCGTCGCGCCCCGCTCCGACCGGAAGGTCGAGGCGCGCGGCGCCCTCGGTCAGCACGATCGGATGGCGTTGGTCGTAATGCTGGGGGTAGTCGTCGGCGACGATCCGGTCGGCGTGGCAGCCGGCGAGCGCGACGGTCGACGCCGCGGCCAGCAGCACGCCAAGCCTGGCCCGCGTCAGAGAGGTGAGGAAGGACGTCATCGGTGAGAACTCCGGGAGCGCTGAGGCTCAGTCGATGATGAAGCCGCCGCGGCGGTGGCTGACGGTCGAGGGGTCGATCTTGCCGGGAATGCCGTAGAGGCGGTTGAGGCGTCCGAGCAGCAGGACCGACTGGTCGGACGGCTGGGCGAAGCCGTCGTCCGGCGAGGCGAGCTTCGCGGGCGCCGAGGGCTTGGCGAGATACGGGGTCACGAAGATCGCGAGTTCCGTGTCGTTGCGCAGGAAGTCGTTCGAGCGGAACAGCGCGCCGAGGATCGGGAGCTTCATCAGGCCGGGAAGGCCGCCCGCCGCGCGCTTCGTCTGCTGCTGGATCAGCCCGGCCATCACGATCGAGCCGCCCGAGGGAATTTCGACGGTCGAGTCCGCGCGCCGGACCTGCAGGCCCGGGATCACCAGACCGCGGTCGACGATCCCGTTAGAAGGATCGAGCTCGCTCACCTCGGTGCTGACCTTGAGGCTGATGCGGCCCGCGGAGAGAACGACAGGGGTGAAGTTGAGGCTGACGCCGAAATCCTTGAACTCGACGGACCGCGTGCAGCCGCCGTTGTCATTCGCTTCGCAAGGGCCGGGGAAAGGATACTGGCCGCCAGCGAGGAACTTGGCGCTCTCGCCCGAGATCGCGGTGAGGTTGGGCTCGGCGAGCGTCCTGACGACCCCGCCCCGCTCCAGCGCCTGGATGCTGGCCGCGAGCGAGCCGCCGTTGCTAGAGATCGCCCCGGTCAGGAAGTTCGCCGGGCTTGAGTTGTTCGCGCCGTATGGAAACGCCGTCTGTCCGTTGAGGGTGACGCCGCCGATGCTGAAATTGCTGGCCTGGTAGTCGATGCCGAGCTGCTTGATGACGTCGCGCTTCATCTCGACGACCTTGACCTGCAGCATGACCTGGTCCTGGCCTTCGATCTTCAGCGCGTTCACGACCTTCTTTGGGTCGGCCATGTAGCCGCTCGCGATGTCGATCGCGGCCTGGGCCTCCTGCGCCGACCTGACCGAGCCGGTGACGACGACGCCGTCGCCGACGCCCTCCACCCGCACCTTGTCGCCGTTGATGGAGCGGCCGATCGAGGCCCGGATCGAGCCGACGTCGCGGGAGACCGAAACCTCATAGGAGGCGATCTCGCGGCCCTCGGAGTCCAGGAACTTGACGTCGGTCTGGCCTGGGGCCGTGCCGATGAGATAGGCCTTGCGCGCCGTGCGCACCACGGCGTTGGCGACGGCCGGGTCCGCGACGAACACCTCCCTGGCGTCGCGCGGCAGCGTCACGGAATAGGACTTGCCGATGCCGAGGTCGATCTGGCCGGAATCTGTTCCGTCGGCGTAGCCGCCTTGGTCGAGATAGGCCTTGTCGGCGGCGAAGGCCGGAGCAGGCGCCACGAGGGCGATCGCGCAGGTCGCGACCAGGGTCGCCCGAAGCGCGCGGGCGATGCCGCCGGGGCGGCGAATGTCGTCATGGCTGCTGAGTAGGCTCATGGCGGTCGAAGTCCTGGCCGAGGGCCGGTCTGTCCGGCGCGGGGCGGGAAGAGCGAAGGTGGGGAGCGGAAGCCCGAAGCGGCGAGCGGTCACCGGGCGGCTCCCTGGCTGGAGACGCCGAACCGGACGACGGTCACGCGGCCGCGCTTCTCCGCCGGATCGAGCGACGTGTCCGCGGCGTTCGGGCTGGAGTCGATCAGCGAGCGGAGCGCGAGGGCGATCGTGCCGAGCTGCCGGCTGAGGGCGAGCTGCTCGGACTGCGACGGCGTCAGTTCGAGCGTCGCCGTCTTGCCCACGACGACCTTCTGGCCGTCCTTGTCCTCGACCGCCTGGTCGATGGCGAGCACGCGGATGTTCGCGGCGATCGTCTCGGAATAGGTCTCGTCGCGACCGCCCGCGCCTTGGACGCGGCGCGTCAGGATCACGTCGACGCGGTCGTTCGGCAGGATGAAGCCGCCGGCGCCGGTCTCGGGCGAAATCTCGACGGAGATGGCGCGCATGCCGGCGGGCAGGATCGCCGCCATGTAGCCGGAGCCGGAGCCCTTGATCAGCTTGTCGGGACGGATCGGCTCGCCGACGACAAAAGGCGACCGGGCGATCGCGCCGACATTGTCCTGCGCGGCGGTGGGCGCGCCGGACTTGGTCACGAAATGCGGGCTCGCGGCTTCTTCGGGCCAAGCCTGCCAGCGCACGTCCTCGGCGCGGATGACGCCGCCCATCTGGATGTCGGAGGCGGCGACGAGCACCTCGACGGTTTTCAGCGGCGCGGCGTCGGTGACAGCGGGCTCCGGCTCGTCCGATCCCCCGGCGAGCAGCGCGGCCCCGATGCCGGCCACGATCGCAATTCCCAGAACAACGATGCGCGCGGCCTTCATCGAACGGCTCCCCCTTCACGCCCTCGAAGCCGCGTTTCCGCAGTCTTCGAACTTCAGGGACAGTCAAACAGCCATTCGTCAATTCATGGTTAACGATGCGTCTGCGGCTCGTCTTAATCCGCCGTTGTTTTAACTGTTCGCTCGACAACTGTCGCGCGTCGGGACATGGCGGAACTTGATGGAGCGCGTTTCACCGCATCACGGCGCAGGATTGGAAGCCGCGGGGTCCGCTCGCGTTCAGCCGACGAGGGCGAACCACTGCGTCTGCGGCAGCAGCAGCAGCGTGCCGGCCGCGATCGCCACGCCGTAGGGAACGCCCGACGCGGGATGGTGCAGCTTGGCGAGCCAGCCGATCCGCACGAACTGCGCCGGCAGCGGGTACTTGCGGTAGATCATGACGCCGAGGGTCAGCGCGCCGCCGAACAGGGCGAAAAGCACGAGCCATTCGAGCAGCGGAGCGAAGCCGAGCCAGAGCGCAAGCGCCGCCGCGAGCTTGGCGTCGCCGCCGCCGATCCATCCGGGAATGAACAGCGCGATCCCGACGGCGAGCACCGCCGCGGCGGCCGCGAGATGTAGACCAAGATCCTGAAGGCCGAGCCCCGCGAAGGGCGCCGTCGCCGCGAACGCCGCCACGAGCGCCAGCACGAGCCGGTTCGGAATCGTCATGGTGAGAAGGTCGGAGACCGCCGCGACGACGACGAGCGCGGGAAGCACGATGACAACGACGGTTTCGAGCATGGCTTGTTCCCGCTGGACGGGCGTTGTTCGAGAACGCCTGCGGCTATACTGGCCGGCGAAGCGCTAACGAAAGACGAACTCCGTCGCCCCAGAAACGACGAAACCGCCGTCCCCGGCTGACGGAGATCGGCGGCTTTATCGCCCTGCCGGGCGACGGCCGCTTACGCGGCCGCCGCTTGCGGGAGGGAGCCTCGACGCGAACGTCCGCGCTCAGCTCACTTGGTCAGGTTGGTGGCGACCTTCGTGAAGGCGCCCGACAGGTTGGTGCCGACCGTCTGGACGGTCACGATGATGGCGACGGCGATGCCGACCGCGATGAGGCCGTACTCGATGGCGGTGGCGCCGGACTCGTCCTTGGCGAAACGCTTGAGAATGCTCATGAGAGTCTCCTGAACTCTGGAAGGTTGCGACAGCTCCAGTCCCGCGGCCCCTCAGTGTTCGTCGGTGCGCCGGAACGCCCTCTACTTACCGGAGCGCCCATTGCGATTGGGTTAATCGGACCGTTGAAAAAGAACTGATTCAAACTGGAGTGTTTCTCGGTTAAAGTAATATTCCGATCACCAGAATGCTTAACGACAGTTGAATTCGCTCGCGGCATATCGCGGAAACCGCAGACGGCCAAGATGCTTCGTCGCGGCGAAGGGTTGCAGGCGCTTCGGACGTTAGCGGTTCGTTCACCAAACTGCGCTGGAATGGCGTGGATTACCTGCGGGGACCCGACAGCCATGCGCATACACGCTGCAAGAAATTTTCTGCGCGCCGCAGTTGCGGCGACGGCTGCCTTGCTGGCGACGGCGGCGGCCGCGCAGGCGGCCGAGAGCCAGCTCGACGTCACCGTCGACCGCGCGAGCCTGATGCGCGCGCCGGACGGCGTCGCGACCATCGTCATCGGCAACCCGCTGATCGCCGACGCCACGACCCAGCGCAACGGCGTCATCGTCGTGACCGGTAAGAGCTTCGGCAGCACCAACATCGTGCTGCTCGACGCGCGCGGCGAGGTGCTGTCCGAGACGATCGTCAGCGTGGCCCGCGGCCAGAACAACACCGTCATGGTCCAGCGCGGGGCGAAGCGCGAGAGCTTCTCCTGCAACCCTCGCTGCGAGCCGGTGCTCGCCATCGGCGACAACCAGGACACATTCACCACGACCGCGGGCCAGATCAGCCAGCGGCAGGGCATGTCCGTCGGCGTCGGCCAGTAACGTCGTGGCGGCGGGGTGGCTTGGGTCGGCGGAGCGCCGCCGGGGGCCGGCGCGCGCGTCCCGCGCGCGGCTCGCCGTGATCGCCGGGCCGCTGCTTCTCCTGCTGCTCGCCACCTGCGAATCCGCGATCGTCGCCGCAGCCGACCGGCTCGCCGACATCGCGCGCCGCCATGCGGTTCTCGCGGCTCCGGCGCCCTGCGCGGGACCCGCGATTCGCCTCTGTCCCGAGGCATAGACCTTCGTCTGCGGTGCTCGGACACGGTTGCGAAGCCGCGTCCGGCAGGTGAAAAAAGCGACCGGCCGCATCGGCCTCGCCCTTTTTTCTGACGCCTCGGGACACCGCTTCATGCCGACCGACATCGAGATCGCCCGCGCCGCGACGCTCAAGCCGATCACCGAGATCGCCGCCAAGGCCGGCATTCCCGAAGACGCCCTCCACCTCCACGGCAAGCACATCGCCAAGGTCGACGACCGCTTCATCGCGGGCCTTCCGAAGAAGGAGGGCGCGAAGCTGGTGCTCGTGACGGCGATCTCGCCGACGCCGGCGGGCGAAGGCAAGACCACCACGACCGTCGGCCTCGGCGACGCGCTGAACTACATCGGCGAGAAGGCCATCATGTGCCTGCGCGAGCCGTCGCTCGGGCCTGTGTTCGGCGTGAAGGGCGGCGCGGCCGGCGGCGGCAAGGCGCAGGTCATCCCGATGGAGCAGATCAACCTGCATTTCACGGGCGACTTCCACGCCATCACCTCGGCGAACAACCTGCTCGCCGCTCTCGTGGACAACTCGCTCTATTGGGGCAATCCGCTCAACATCGACCCGCGCCGCATCGTGTTCCGGCGCGTGCTTGACATGAATGACCGCACGCTGCGCTCCATCATCTCAGGCGTCGGCGCGCCGACGAACGGCTACACCCGCGAGGCCGGCTTCGACATCACCGTCGCCTCCGAGATCATGGCGATCTTCTGTCTCGCCAACGACCTGCACGACCTCGAGGAGCGCATCAGCCGCATCGTCGTGGCCTACACGCCCGACCGCAAGCCGATCACGGCCAGGGACGTCGATGCGCAGGGCTCGCTCGGCGTGCTGCTGCGCGACGCGCTGCGTCCCAACATGGTGCAGTCGATCGACGGCTCGCCGGTCTTCATCCATGGCGGCCCGTTCGCGAACATCGCCCATGGCTGCAACTCGGTGATCGCGACCACGACGGCGATGAAGCTCGCGGACTGGACCGTGACCGAGGCCGGCTTCGGCGCCGACCTTGGCGCCGAGAAGTTCATGGACATCAAGTGCCGCTTCTCCGGCCTCGCGCCGGACGTCGTGGTGATCGTCGCGACCGTGCGCGCGCTTAAGATGCATGGCGGCATGGCCAAGAACGACCTCAAGACCGAGAACGTCGAGGCGCTGAAGAAGGGCCTCGTCAACCTCGGACGCCACATCGAAAACACCAAGAAGTTCGGCGTGCCGGTGGTGGTCGGCATCAACCACTTCTTCGCCGACACCGAAGCCGAGATCGAGACGCTGCAGAAGGCGGTGCGCGAGGACTTCGGCGTCGAGGCCGTGGTCTGCAAGCATTGGGCGGACGGCGCCGCCGGCGCCGAGGGTCTCGCCCGCGCGGTGGTGAAGATCGCCGGCGAGGAGCCCTCGAATTTCAAGCCGCTCTATTCCGAAGACCTGCCGCTGTTCGAGAAGGTCGAGACGATTGCGAAAGAGATCTACCGCGCCGACAAGGTGACGGCGTCGCCCGCGATCAAGAAGCAGCTCAAGGACTGGGAGGACGCCGGCTACGGCAAGTTCCCGGTCTGCATCGCCAAGACCCAAAGCTCGTTCTCGTCCGATCCGAACGCGATCGGCGCCCCGACCGGGCACACGCTGCCGATCCGCGAGGTCCGGCTCTCGGCCGGCGCGGGCTTCGTGGTGGTGGTCTGCGGCGAGATCATGACCATGCCGGGCCTGCCGAAGGTTCCAGCCTCGGCCAACATCAAGCTGCTGCCCGACGGCACGATCGACGGCATCGCCTGACGCGCCAAGGGGCGGGAGCCCCGCCTCCGTACGCCGTCGGGCGTACGTACTCGTCCGGGATTGAGACAGGACAGGACCGGCTCCACTCTTGGGGCCGGTTCTTTTTTGTGCGCATGGCGTTCGGTTTTCACCTGGACGGGTCCGCGTCGCGGACCGTTCCCGATCACGAGGCCCGCCCCATGACGCGCATCGGGCTTGTCGCGGCGGCCGCGGTCGCCATGGCTTCCACCGTCGCGACGCAGGCGCAGTCCCAGTCCGCGACGACTGTGGTGTGGCAGGGCGAGGCGACGATCCTCACCGTCACGCCCAGTTGCACGTCGAACAAGAACGAACGGCAGACGATCGGCGTCGGCACGGTGCTACGCACGCTGCTGCGGCCCGCGGGGCTGGGGGCCAACGGCACGACCACCCGGATGAGCTTCAATCACGACGGCCAGGCCAACGCGGTCTACATCATGCCGGGCACGCCGGGCGAGGCGTCCGGGACCTACGCGTCGTTCGGGGCGGCGCACAACGGCGTGCTGCTCGCGAACCGCGCCGCCACCTACGCCCGCTTCAGCTCGATCCCGGCGACCATCACCGCCGCCACCGTGTTCATCGAGTACCGGGGCGCGCTCGCGCACTTTCTCGCCATCAACAACTGCACCGTGACGTTCCGCGCGGCCTATTCGCCGCGTCCCTGACGCATCGACACCCGGAGCCTCGCCGCCATGAAGACCGCCGTGCTGGCAGGTTGCGTCGCCGCCGCGTTCGCGACGGGCGCGAACGCCGAGATCATGTATGTCGGCAGCGCCGCGGTGACGGCCGCGAGCACCGCCTGCGGCAACTCGGCGACGGTCGGAGATTACGCGCGGATCACCTATCGCCCGGCCTATCCGGCCTTCGGCAACAGCGGCGACAGCTATCTCGCCTATGTGACGACGCGCGCGAGCTTCGCCATGACCGTTCCCGCCAACACGTTCCGGGCGGGGATCAACTATTCCGGCCAGTCGGTGGGCTCGACGCTCAACGTGGCGAGCCGCGCGGGCGGGATCACCGCGTGGACGCAGGCCCCGGCCACGCCGGCGACGGACACGAGCTCGATCAACGTGACCGCGACGTTCGCGAATTTCTGGACGATTTCGGGCTGCACGGTGTCGCTGCGGTTCAACCTGCTGAGGGTGAAGTCCGGCCCGGACGAGGTTCTCAATTGATCGCTCACGGCGGCGGCGCGGGCCGCGCGGCGCGGGAGGCGACGAACACGCCGAGCAGCACCAGCGGAAAGCCGATCGCGTGAAACGCGGCGGGCCGTTCGCCGAGGAAGGCGATGGCGAGAACGGAACCGAAAACGGGCATGAGGTGGAAGAACGGCCCGGCCCGGTTCGCCCCGATCAGCTCCACGCCGCGGTTGAAGAACAGGTAGGCGAGCGTGGAGGGAAACACCGCGACGTAGGCGATCGCCGCGAAGGTCGTGGCGTCCGCGGTCGGCGCGCGGCCCTGCGCCAGCTCCCAGAGAAAGGCGGGCGTCAGCAGCAGCGCGCCGAGCGCGCTCGTCGCCGCCACGAAGGACAGCCAGTGCATCGCGGGCTTGATCCGGAGCAGGGCGGAATAAAGCGCATACAGGATCATCGCCGAAAGCACCCAGACGTCGCCGGGGTTCAGCCGGAGGTCGGCGAGCGCCGCCGGATCGCCCCGGGTGATGATCACCGCGACGCCGGCGAGCGAGACGGTGACGCCGGCGAACTGGCGCGCGGACAGCGTCTCCCGGAACAGGGCGAAGCCCCACAGCGCGATCAGCAGCGGTCCGGTGGACTGGATCAGCAGCGCGTTGAGGGCCTCCGTGCGCTGCAGACCCCAATAGGCCATCGCGTTGTAGACGCTGACGCCCGTGAAGGAGAGCAGCGTCAGCAGGGGCAGGTTGGCGCGGACCAAGGGCCAGTCGCGCCTCAGGTGCGGCCAGGCGAAGGCGAGCAGGATGCAGGCCGCGCCGCTCCAGCGCATCCAGGCCAGCGCGATCGGCGGAATGTGCCCGGCGACGAACCGGCCCAGCACGATGTTGCCGGCCCAGAACAGCGAGGTGAGGGAGAGCAGGAGGTAAGGCCGCCCGAACAGGGCGCGGCCGATGTCGGTGAAACGCATGACGCTCGCTTCATGGCGAGGATGTGGTGTGGGGCGCGAAGCAGGCGCGGCCGAAAGCAGCATGGACCAGCTCGCACGTCGGGTCCAAGGTCCGCTCACGCATGGCTGTCCCGAAACGGAGCGCCGGCCTGCCCGAACCAGGAGCGCCCAGCGCGCATGACATCCGACATTTTCGACCTCTGGCGGCGCCAGGCGGCGCTCGTCGGCGGGTTCGCCGCCATGGGGCCTTTCGCCGGGTTCGTGGTCGCGACCCGCGTCGCGCGCATGGCCCAGGAGGGCTGTTCGCCCACAGCGGCCGGCGCGGCGGAAGCCCAGCGCATGATGTCGGAGAAGGTCATGGCCGCCTGGGAAGGCGGAATGGCGGCCGGGCGCGTGCTCAGCCGGCTTGGCGTGACGTCTTCGCCGATGGCCGCCGCCGGCGTCATGGTCGCGGCCGGCGAAGCGGCGATGCGCCCCGCCGCGCGCGCCGTGCGGGCCAACGCGCGGCGGCTCTCCAAGCCGTAAGGCTCCGGTTCCCGCATCGCGCAGAGGACGATGGCGGAGCGCTCCCAAAGTCGTGTAGCCTGTCGGCGGGAGCGGTCCGTGAAGGCCGTTCCGCAGGCAAGGGGAACACATGGCTCGGCTCGCGCCGGCGCGTTCGACGACAGGCGTAACCTGCGAAACGGCGACGTTCCGGCCCGCCGGCCGTCGCGGGGCGAACGTCGCCGCGCGCTTGACAGGCCCTGAGGCAGACGGGATATCTCGGCTGCGCCCCCTTCGACCGTCACGTTTCCGTCACGCGCGTCCGACCATGTGGCGCCCGGCCGAGGTTTCGCGATTCGGTCGCGTCGCTCCGGGGCGGCGCGCGTCCGCCTTCCGCCGGCAGGCGCGGGGCGCAGCAATCGAGGCAGGTCCGCGTCGTCGCTCATGAAAAAAACCGCGCCTCTCGCCGTCGTTGGACGTTCGTGTCGGCTTCCCGGCGCTCCCGATGTCCCGGCCTTCTGGCGGCTGCTCTCCGAAGGCCGCTGCGCCGTGACCTCGATCGGCGAGGAGCGATGGTCGTCGGCTCGCTACCTGCACCCCCGCAAGGGCGAGCCGGGCAAGAGCTACACCTTCGCGGCCGGCGTTCTCGACGACATCTACGCCTTTGATCCCGCGGCCTTCGGCGTCAGTCCGCGCGAGGCCGAGCAGATGGATCCGCAGCAGCGCCTCGCGCTGCAGCTCGTCTGGGAGGCGCTGGAGGACGCAGGGATTCCGCCTTCGTCGATCGCCGGCGGCGAGACCGGCGTGTTCGTGGGCGCCTCGGCGCTCGACTACGGCAACCGCATCATCTTCGACCCGGCCTCGGCCGACCCCTACTTCGCGACCGGCAACACGCTGTCGATCGTCTCGAACCGCATCTCGTACCTGTTCGACCTGCGCGGCCCGAGCTTCACGGTCGACACCGCCTGCTCGTCCTCGCTCGTCGCGCTGAACGAGGCGGTCGCAGCTCTCCGCTCCGGCCGGATCGAGCGGGCGATCGTGGTCGGCGTCAACATCCTCGGCAGCCCGTTCCCGTTCATCTCCTTCGCGCAGGCCACGATGCTGTCGCCGGGCGGCCGCTGCCGCGCCTTCGACGCCAACGCGGACGGCTACGTGCGCGCCGAAGGCGGCGTCGCGGTGGTGATCGAGCGCGCCGACGCCGCCCGCGCGGCGCACCGCCGCATGCGGGTCATGATCGCCGCGTCCGACGTTAATTCCGACGGCCGCACCGTCGGCATGTCGCTGCCCTCGCCCGACGCTCAGCTCGCGCTGCTGGAGCGGGTCTATCGCGAGGCAGATATCGATCTCGAACGGCTCGCCTTCATCGAGGCGCACGGCACCGGCACGCGCGTCGGCGATCCGGCGGAAGCCGGGGCGGTCGGCGGCCTGCTGAAGGCCCGCAAGGGGCCGCCGCTGCCGATCGGCTCGGTCAAGACCAATGTCGGCCATCTCGAGGCGGCCTCCGGGCTCGTCGGCCTGCTGAAGGCCGATCTCGCGCTCGAGCACGACCTCTTACCGGCCTCGCTCCACGTCACGGCGCTCAACCCCGACATCCCGTTCGACGAGCTGAAGCTCGCCGTCGCGACCGCGGCGACGCCGCTGCCGCGCGGCGCCGGCGCGCGTTACGCGGGCGTGAACTCCTTCGGCTTCGGCGGCACCAACGCCCATGTCATCGTCTGCGACCCGACGCCGGACGACCGCGCCGGCCGTTCCTCGCCGCGCGCCGTCGAGGCCGGCGGCCCGGCGCCGGTGCTCGCGCTCTCGGCGCGCTCGCGCGAGGCGCTGACGGAGCTCGCCGCGGCTTACGCGAAGACGCTCGAAGGCCGCGACGTCGCCCGCGCGCGGCACGTGGCGACCAGCGTCGCCGCGACGCGCGACCTGCTCGGCCGCCGCCTCGTGCTCGAGAGCGACGATCCCGCCACATGGGGCCCGACGCTCGCCGCTTTCGCCGAGACGGGCGAGGCCCCCGGCGCGACCCTCGACAGCGCGGTCGGACGCGAGGCGCCCGTCGCCTTCGCCTATTCCGGCAACGGCTCACAATGGGCCGGCATGGGCCGCCGGCTGCACGCGCAGGACGCGGCGTTCCGCGCCCGCCTCGACGAGATCGACGCCGTCTTCGGCGCGCTCGCGGGATGGTCGGTGAAGGAGGTCCTGTTCGCCGACGATCTGGCAGACCGGCTCAAGCGCGCGGAGTTCGCACAGCCGCTGCTGTTCGCCGTGCAGGAGGCGACGACCGCCGCGCTCGCGGCCGCGGGCGTCACGCCCGACGTCGTGCTTGGCCATTCGGTCGGCGAAGTGGCCGCAGCGCTGGCCGCCGGCGCGCTGACGCTGGAGCAGGCCTGCGCCGTTGTGCATTCGCGCAGCCTTCATCAGGAGATCGCGTGGAAGGCCGGCGTGATGGCGGCGGTGCTGCTGCCGGCCGACGAGGTCGAGACGCTGCTCGCAGACGGCGGCTTCGCCGGCGTCGAGATCGCGGCGGTCAACAGCGCCCGCTCGGTCACGGTGTCCGGCCCCGAATCCGAGATCCGCGAGCTTGGGCGCTTCGCCCGCGGGCGCCGGATCGCGGTGCGCGTGCTCGACATCGACTATCCGTTTCACACCGGGCTGATCGAAGGCGTCCGGGCGCCGCTGCTCGCCGACCTCGCCACGCTGAAGCCCAAGGCCGGCAAGATCGCCTTCGTGTCGAGCGTCACGGGCGCCCTGACCGACGGCGCGACGCTCGACGCCGGCTACTGGTGGGACAACGTCCGACAGCCCGTGCGCTTCGCCGACGCCGTCGAGGCGGCGGCCGCGGCGGGCGCCCGCGTTTTCGTGGAGATCGGCCCACGCCCGGTGCTGCAGACCTACGTCAGCGACGTGCTGGCGGCGGCGGAGATTCCGGCCGGCGTCCTGAGTTGCGACGACCACGGCCCCGGCGACCACGACCCGGTCCGCCGCGCGCTCGCCCGCGTCGTCGCCAAGGGCGGACGCGTGACGCGGGACCAGGTGTTCGGCAAGCTCAACGGCCCGGCCGTGCGCCTGCCCGGATACCCCTGGCAGAATTCCCGCTTCGCGGTGGGCATGACGGCCGACGGCGAGTCGCTCTACCAAGGCTACGATCGCCACCCGCTGATCGGGGCGCGGGTGCGCGCCTTCGCGGACGACTGGATCGCGCATCTCGATCCGGCGAACGCGCCGCTGATCGCCGAGCACAAGGTCGGCGGGCGCGTGGTCATCCCGGGCGCGGCGCTCGCTGAGATGGCGCTCGCCGCGGGCCGCGCCTGGCTCGGCGTCGAGGCGGTCGAACTGCTCGACTTCGAGATCAGTCACGCGCTCACGCTTGACGCCGACTCCATCACCGAGGTCCGCACCCGGATGTCGCCGGAGAGCCGCACCGTCGAGATCCTGAGCCGGCCGCGGCTCCGCTCCGACGACTGGACGCTGCACGCCGTCGGCCGCGTCGGCGCGCCGCCGAGCCTCGCCGCCGAAGCGCCGGCGCCGGCCCCGGACGCCGGCGAAACCTATTCCGGCGCCGAGCTCTACGCGCTCGCCGGCCAGCACGGGCTCGACTTCGGCCCGTCGTTCCAGGTCGCCGAGCGGATCGAACGTCCGACGCCCGACCGTCTCGTCGTCACGCTCGCGCCCGAGGCGGCGCGCGGTCCACGGGACGCGCGCTACGGCCTGCACCCGGCCGATTTCGACGCCTGCTTCCACGGTCTGCTGGCGCTGTTCGGCGCGCACGGCCACCGGCCCGACGTGACCTACCTGCCGATGCGGTTCGGCGCGCTGAGGCTGCTCAGGCCCGGCGCCACGATCGCGCGCGCCGACATCGCGATCCGGCGCTTCAGCGCGCGGTCGATCGACGCGACCTTCACTCTCACCGACGCCGCGGGCGAGGTGATCGCCACGCTGCGCGACGCGCGCTTCCGCGCCGTGACGCTCGCCCGCCGCACTCCGCTCGAACGGCTCGCCTATCATGTGGCGCCGGCGCTGGTCGGCCCGGCGCCCGGCGCGCCCGAGGCCGCCGCGGTCGCGGCCTCGGACATCGTGGCGCGCGCCCGCGCGCTCGGTCTCGTCACCGACGCGCCGGAGCGCGCCGACGACGACCTGCTGCTGGAGGCCTTCGCGGTCGTGGCCGCGCATGACGCGCTGTCCGGCGTGTTCGGCCGCGGCCGCAAGCCCGCGACGCTCGCCGACCTCGTGCGCCGTGGGCGTCTCGCGCCGACCTCCGTGCGCTACGCCGGTCGGCTGCTCGCCCTGCTGCAGCAGCGCGGCCACGCCTCCCGCGCGGGCGACGTCTGGACGCTCGCGCCCTCCACCGGCCTGCCGCGCGCGGCGGAGATCGTGCGCACCGTCCTCGCCGACCACCCGGACCGCGGCGCAGAATGCGTCATGGCCTCCCGCGCGCTCGCGCTCATGCCGCGGGTGCTCGCCTTAGGCGCCGAAGAAGGGGCGCCTTTCGGCGCGGCCACCCTCGCCCATGCGGGTTCGGCGGCGCCGCTCGTCGCCGACGGCGTCCGCGCGGTCGCGGACCTCGTCCGGGCGCTGGTCGCGGACGCTCCGGCCGACAGGCCGATCCGCATCCTCGAGATCGCCGCCGGGACGGGCGCGCTGACGCGCGCCCTGGCGAAGCTTGGCCTTGACCCGCGGGTGACGCTCACGGTCAGCGATCCGGACGCGACCGCCGTCGAGCGGCTGCGGTTCGCCTTCGCCGGGCGGCCGGGCGTCGCGGTGACGGCGTTCGATCCCGCCGTCGACGGCGGCGACGCCGACGTGTTCGACCTCGTCGTCGGCGCTCTCGGATGGGGCCGCGCGCTCGCCTCGCCGGAGGCGGTCCGCAGGCTCGCCGGCCGTCTCGCCGACAACGGCGCGCTCGCGCTGGCGGCGCTCCAGCCGTCCGCGTTCCTCGACGTGGTGTTCGGCCTCGATCCGTCGTGGTTCGAGCGTTTCGAGGCGGATCATGACGCGGCCGGCTTCGCCCGCGAGGCGGGCGAGTGGACGGCCGATCTCGCCGACGCCCGGCTTTCCGACCATGCGGTCCTCGCCCTCGACGGCGCCCGCGCTCCGACCAGCCTCGTGCTCGCCACCCGACGCCGGCGGGCCGGCGACGACGCGGTCGCCGGGCGGGCCGGCGTCCTGGTGGTGGGCGAGGCGGCCGGCGGGCGCGGCGCGCTTGCGCAGTCGCTCGCGCGGGCGCTGGACGGCGACGGCCGCGCCGCAAGCCTTCATGCCGCCACCTCGGGCGCGAACGGGAACGGTCGCCACGCGCCCCGTCCCTGGGGCGAGCCGGCGGAGCTCGGCCTCACGGCCGCAGCGAAGAACGGCCCGAAGCCCGAAGTCGTCGTGGCGCTCGACGGCGAGGGCCCGGACGACGCCGCGACGGCGACGCTGCGCGCCGGCTGGCTGCTCGGGCTGGTCCGCGCCGCCACCGCGGTCGACGCGCGACTGTGGGTGGTGGCGCCGGGCAGCCTGTCAGGCGCCGTCGGCGTCGCGGGCGAGCGCGCCGACCAGGCCGCGCTCGCAGGCTTCCTGCGCGTAGTGCGGAACGAGTTCCGCGGCCACGACATCCGCCTGATCGACGTCTCCGCCGATCTCGGGACCGACGAGGCCGCGCGCGCGGTCGCCGCCGAGATCGCCGCGCCGCGCGCGGACGTGGAGCTGGTCATCAACGCCCACGGCGTCCGCGCGCCGCGGCTGCGGCACGGGCTGCCGCTCGCACCTCAGGCGGGCGATTCCGGAGCGCCGCGCGCCGCCGCGCTCGACACCGGCCGCGAGGGCGGGCTCGACGACGTCGCGTGGCGCGCGGCGCCGCTGAAGCCGCCGGCCGCGGGCGAGGTGGCGATCGAGGTCGCCGCCGTCGGGCTCAATTTCCGCGACGTGATGTGGGCGCTCGGCCTACTGCCGGAAGAGGCGCTGGAGGACGGCTTCGCCGGTCCCGGCCTCGGCATCGAATGCTCGGGCGTCGTGACCGCGGTCGGCGACGGCGTGTCGGGGCTCGCGGTCGGCGACCGCGTAGTGGCCTTCGCCTCCGGGGCCTTCGCAAGCCACGTCACCGTGCCGGAGATCGCGGTCGCGCCGCTGCCGGAAGGGCTCGCCTTCGAAGAGGGCGCGACCATCCCGGTCTGCTTCCTCACGGCCTATTACGCGCTGGTCGAACTCGCCAACATCAAGCGCGGCGAGTGGGTGCTGATCCATGGCGGCGCTGGCGGCGTCGGCCTGGCCGCGCTGCAGATCGCGCAATGGAGGGGCGCCAAGGTCGTCGCGACCGCCGGCTCCGACGAGAAGCGCGCCCTGCTGCGCACCCTCGGCGCGACCCATGTGCTGTCGAGCCGCAGCCTCGAATTCATGGACGAGGTGAAGCGCCTCACCGGCGGACAAGGCGTCGACGTGGTGCTGAACTCGCTGTTCGGCGAAGCCATCGAGCGCAGCCTCGCGACGCTGAAGCCGTTCGGGCGCTTCCTCGAGCTCGGCAAGCGCGACTTCTACGCTAACAGCCGGCTGGGCCTGAGGCCGTTCCGGCGCAACATCTCCTACTTCGGCATCGACGCCGACCAGTTGCTGGTCCACCGGCCGGAACTCGGCCGCAAGCTGTTCCGGGACGTGCTGAAGCTGTTCGGCAAGGGCGTGTTCGCGCCGCTGCCCTACCGCGCCTTCGAGGCGACGGAGGTCGGCGACGCGTTCCGGCTGATGCAGCAGTCCGGCCATGTCGGCAAGATCGTGGTGCGGCCGCTCGACCCGGCCGACCTGCCGGCCTCCGCGCCCGAGCCGTTCCGCTCGGCGGACGGCGCGCATGTGCTGGTCGGCGGCCTCGGCGGCTTCGGCCTCGCCACCGCGGAATGGCTGGTCGCTCATGGCGCGACCAAGCTCGCGCTGATCGGGCGTTCGGGCGCGACGAGCGCGGCTGCGGCCGCGGGCGTCGCCCGGCTCGAGGCGCTCGGCGCGACGGTTCGCGCCTACGCCTGCGACGCGGCGGACGCGGCGGCGCTGGACGTCGTGCTCAAGGACGTCCGCGCGGCGCTTGGGCCGATCGGCGGCGCGTGGCATGTGGCCATGGTGCTGGAGGACGCGCTGCTCGCCAATCTCGACGCCGAGCGGTTCGAGGCGGCGCTGCGCCCCAAGATCGACGGCGCCAAGGCGCTCGACCGCCTGACCGCGGACGATCCGCTTGGCCAGTTCGTGATCTACTCGTCGGCGACGACCGTGATCGGCAATCCGGGCCAGGCGAACTACGTCGCCGCCAATGCGTGGCTTGAAGCGCTGGCGCGAAACCGCCGTCGGTCGGGCAGGCCCGCGCTCGCGGTCGCCTGGGGCGCGCTCGGCGACGTCGGCTACCTCGCGCGCACCGGCGAGGTGAAGGAGAAGATCCAGCGCCGTCTCGGCCACGCCACGCTCTCGGGCGCCGAGGCGCTCGAAGGTCTCGGGACCGTGCTCGCCGCCGGCGATCCTGCGCCCGAAGCGGCCGTCGTCGCGATCGCGCCGATCGACTGGGCTGCGGCCCGGCGCGATCTCGCCTATCTCGCCTCGCCCATGTTCGCGCAGGTTCTGGCCGGCGCCGAGATGGGGCCGCAGGACGCGGTGGAGCAGATCGACCTCGCGGCGCTGGTGCGCGGCAAGGACGCCCGCGCCGCCCGCGACATCGTGGCCGAAATCCTGGCGGGGGAGGTCGCGCGTATCCTGAAGCTGCCGGCGAAAGAAATCTCGCCGCAGCGGCCGCTGGCCGAGCTGGGCATGGATTCGCTGATGGGACTGGAGCTGCGCATGAGCGTGGAACGGCGGTTCGACGTGGAGCTGCCGCTGGTGGCGATCGGCGATTCGACGACGC
The DNA here is from genome assembly GCF_027922325.1 of Methylopila turkensis. Classification (GTDB taxonomy): domain Bacteria; phylum Pseudomonadota; class Alphaproteobacteria; order Rhizobiales; family Methylopilaceae; genus Methylopila; species Methylopila turkensis. The sequence continues at coordinate 1,333,557 of NZ_BSFL01000001.1, read as the reverse complement.
TCATCACGATCGCGCAGTCGATCGTCGCCCGCATCCACGATCCGGACGCCGGCGCGGAGACGAGCGCCGTCAACGCCGACCTCGTTCAGCGCCACATCGCCGACGACGTCGGCCACGAGGACCTCGCGGAGTTCGGCGAGGCGGTGGAGGCGCGCCGCGCCGCCCTCGGCGGAGCCGCGGGATGAGCGTCCGGCGTGGCATGGGCGGGCTTTCGCGCTCCGCGAAGGACGGCATCCTCGGCGCGCTGCGGTCGTCCGCGCCGAAGCCGGCCGAAGAGGGCGTCGCGGCGCCGCGGCCGCGGGCGAAGCGCGCGCGCAACCGCTTCGCCGACCTGCCGGAGCTGAAGGACATCCATACGCAGCAGGCCGTCGCCTCGCTGCTGAACGTGCCGAACCCATTCTTCCGCCTGCACGACGGCCGCGCGGGCGCGACCACCGAGATCGACGGCCGGGCGCACGTCAACTTCGCCTCCTACAACTATCTCGGCCTGAACGGGCATCCCGCGGTCGCGGAGGCCGCCAAGGCCGCGATCGACCGATACGGCACCTCGGTCTCGGCGAGCCGTCTGGTGGCGGGCGAGCGGCCGATCCACCAGGAGCTCGAGGCGCGCATCGCCGGCTTCGTCGGCGTCGAGGCTGCGGTCGTCTTCGTCAGCGGCCACGCCACCAACGTGGCGATCCTCGGCCATCTGATGCGGCCGAACGACCTGATCCTGTACGACTCGCTCTCGCACAACTCGATCGTGGTCGGCGCGACGCTCTCGGGCGCGACCCGGCGGATGTTCGCGCACAACGATCTCGACGCGCTCGACGAACTGCTGAGCCAGCACGCCCACGGCCACGACCGGGTTCTGGTCGTCGTCGAAGGCCTCTACAGCATGGACGGCGACATCCCGGACCTGCCCCGGCTGGTCGCGCTGCGGGAGCGCTACGGCTTCTGGCTGATGGTGGACGAGGCCCATTCGCTGGGCGTGCTCGGCCGCACCGGGCGCGGCGTGGCCGAGGAGCAGGGCGTCGATCCGAACGAGGTCGACATCTGGATGGGCACGCTGTCCAAGACGCTGTCCGGCTGCGGCGGCTATGTGGCGGGCTCGAAGGCGCTGGTCGAATACATGAAATTCACGGCGCCCGGCTTCGTCTACTCCGTGGGCATGCCGCCGCCGGTCGCGGCCGCGGCCATCGCCTCGCTTGACGTGCTGGAGCGGGAGCCGGAGCGCGTGGCGAAGCTGCGCGCCAACGGGCTGCGCTTCGTGGAGAAGGCGAAGCAGGCCGGTCTCGATGTCGGCGACAGCGCCGGCTTCGCGATCTCGCCCGTGATGGTGGGCGACAGCCTGCGCGCCGTGCACCTCGCGAACCGCCTGCTGGAGCGCGGCGTCAACGCGCTGCCGATCGTGCATCCGGCGGTGCCGGAGCGTTCGGCGCGGCTGCGCTTCTTCCTGACGAGCGAGCATTCCTTCGACCAGATCGACGAGGCGGTCGCCGTCACGGCGGACGAGCACGCCAAGCTCGCCAAGGCCGGCTTCGGCATCAAGATGGCGGCCGCGCTCGCCAAGGCCACGAGGCCGGGCTGACCGCTTGCCGCCCGTCCAGCACCCATCGTCGGCGGTCGACGTCCGCCCCGTCCGATCCGCGCGCGACCTGAAGCCGTTCTGGCGCGCGGCGCTCGCCGCGCAGGGCGGCGACCCGAACTTCTCGCCGCCGCTCCTGCAGGAGCTGAAGGAGACGCTGACGCCCGGCGCGACGCCCTTCGCCCGCGCCAATGACGGCCAGGCCTGGACGGCGTTCCGGGGCGGCGCGCCGGTCGGGCGGATCTACGCGGTCAAGCACCACGCCCATCTCACGGCCCATGGCGACGGCGCCGGCCATTTCGGCTTCCTCGAGGCGATCGACGACGACGCGGTCTGGGACGCGCTGTTCGCGACCGCCTTCGGCTTCCTCCGCGAGCGCGGCCTGACGCAGGTGACCGGGCCCTACAGCGCCTCGGTCAATCACGAATGCGGGCTGCTGGTGGAGGGCTTCGACACGCCGTCGACGACCCACACCAACTACGCGCCGCCCTATTACGCGCGCCAGCTCGAACGGCTCGGCTTCCGCGGCGTGAAGGACATCGTCGGCTACGAGGGCGAACTCGCGCAAAGCCGGCTGCCGGAGCGCGTCGCGCGGGCGCGATCGAAGTGGCGGTCAGCGGCCGACCTGACCTTGCGCAGCGCCGTCGGCCCGGACGCGGTGGCCACCATCAACGACGTCTACAACGACGGCTGGTCGGTGAACTGGGGCGCCGTGCCGGTCACGCTCGACGAGGCGCGGTTCCTGGCCGAACTCGCCCAGCCGATCCTGCCGCGCGACTGGTCGACGATCGCCGACTGGCGCGGCGAGCCGATCGGCATCCTCACCATGGCGCCCGACCTGAACGAGGCGATCCACGATCTCGGCGGCCGGCTCGCGCCGTTCGGTTGGGCCAAGCTGCTCTGGCGGCTCAAGGTCGCGGGCCTCAGCCGTGTCCGCGTGCCGATCATCGGCGTCCGGCGCGGCTGGCGCGGCACCCGCGTCGGCGCGATGGCGGCGGCCATGCTGCTGGCGGACGCCGTCGAGAAGGCGCGCAAGGCGGGCGCAACACGCCTCGAGGTGAGCTGGATGCTGGAGGACAACCGCAACGTCATCCACCTCGTCGCCGGCATGCCGGCCCGGCGCACCAAGACGTGGCGGATCTACCAGCGCGCGCTGTGAGGCCTCAGCGGTTGCGGAAGGCCGGTTTGCGCTTCTCCACGAAGGCGGCCATGCCTTCCTTCTGGTCCTCGGTGGCGAACAGCGCCTGAAACGCGCGGCGCTCGAAGCGCACGCCCTCGGACAGGCCCGTCTCGTGGGCGACCTCCACGGCCTCTTTCGCGGCGAGCACGGCGGCGCGCGAGAACGACGCGATCTTCGCCGCGGCCGACAGCGCCTCATCCAGCAGGCGGTCGCCGGGCACCACGCGCGAGACGAGCCCGGAGCGCTCGGCCTCCTCAGCGTCCATCATCCGGCCGGTGAGGATCAGGTCCATCGCCTTGGCCTTGCCGATCGCCCGCGTCAGCCGCTGGGTGCCGCCGAAGCCGGGGATGATGCCGAGGGTGATCTCCGGCTGGCCGAACTTCGCGGTCTCGGACGCGATCACGACGTCGCACATCTGCGCCAGCTCTGCACCGCCGCCGAGCGCGTAGCCTGAGACCGCCGCGATCCGCGGCTTGCGGCAGGCGACGAGCCGGGCCCATGCGCCGCCGAGATCGGCGAAGTAGACTTCCGTGAAGCTCTTCGACGCCATCTCGGTGATGTCGGCGCCCGCGGCGAAGGCCTTTTCGCTTCCGGTGATGACCACGGCGCCGACCGCCTGGTCCGCCTCGAAGGCCTGGATCGCGTCGCCCAGTTCGCCGATCAGGCGGGCGTTCAGCGCGTTGAGGGCCTTGGGGCGGTTGAGGGTCACGAGCCCCACCGCGCCGCGGGTCTCGACCAGGATGGTTTCGTAAGCTGCGTCGGTCATGAGGGCCTCGCGATGGGAGAACGTCATCGTCCCGGCCGAGCGTAGGCGAGAGCCGGGATCGTGCGCAGGACAGAGCGCCATATCCGTAGCACGATCCCGGTTCGGCCTTCGCCGTCCGGGATGACGGTCACTTCTGGCACTCCGGGCAGAAGAAGGTCGAGCGGCCGGTCTGGACGATGCGCCGGATCACGCCGCGGCAGCCCGGCGTCGCGCACGGCTCGTGCTCGCGGTCGTAAGCCCGGAACGCGTGCTGGAAGTAGCCGAGCGCGCCGTCGGCGTGGGCGAAGTCGCGCAGCGTCGAGCCGCCCGCGGCGATCGCGTCCTCGAGCGTCGCCCGGATGGCGCCGGCGAGCGCCTCGGCCTGGCTCGGCTTCAGCGTTCCCGCGGCGCGCGTCGGCGACAGGCGCGAGCGGTTGAGCGCCTCGCAGACGTAGATGTTGCCGAGCCCCGCGATCAGCCGCTGGTCGAGCAGGGCGGCCTTCAGGCTCGTCTTCCGGTCCGCGAACAGCTTCAGCAGCAGCGCCCCGTCGAGCGCGTTGCCGAGCGGTTCGACCCCGACGTGCCGAAACAGCGGATGCGCTTCGAGGTTCGCCCGCGGCAACAGCGTCATGAAGCCGAACCGGCGCGGGTCGTTGTAGGTGATCGAGGCGCCGCCGGCGAAGGCGAAGCGCACGTGGTCGTGCGTCGCGGCCTTGGAGCGCGGGTGGTGGAAGGCGCCGGGCGCAATCGCCGCGTCCGGCAGCTCGACGCGGAACGAGCCCGACATTCCGAGATGCATCACCAGCACCTCGTCGTCGTCGAGATCGGCCAGCAAATACTTCGCCCGCCGGCCGAGCGAGGTGACGGTGCGGCCGGCGAGACGCTCGGCGAAACGTTCGGGGAAAGGAAAGCGCAGGTCCGGGCGGCGGGCCTCCACGCTCTCGATGCGCCGGCCCTCCATCACCGGCGCCAGCCCCCGGCGGACGGTCTCGACCTCGGGAAGTTCGGGCATCGATGCTCTCTCGCGAATGGCGGCCGTCGAGGCGCCGTGTCTAGCGCCGCGCGGCCCCGCACGCTAGGTTCCGCCCGCCCGAGGCTGCGGAAGCCTCCCGAGGACGCCATGGACCGCCACGATTCCAAGCCCGACGACGAAGCGACCCATTTCGGCTTCTCCGACGTGCGGCTCGACGACAAGCAGGGCCTTGTCGACGATGTGTTCCACAAGGTGGCGTCGCGCTACGACCTGATGAACGACCTGATGTCGGGCGGCCTGCACCGGGCGTGGAAGTCGGCCATGGTCACGGCGATCGGGCTTCCCAAGGGCCCGCGCGCGTTCAAGCTGCTCGACGTCGCGGGCGGGACCGGCGACATCGCCTTCCGCGCGCTGAAGCACGGCGGACAGGGCGTCGCCGTGACGGTGTTCGACATCAACGGCGCCATGCTGGACGTCGGCCGCGAGCGGGCGCGCGAGAAGAAGCTCGGCGACCGGGTCGAGTTCGTGCAGGGCAACGCCGAGGAGCTGCCGTTCGCGAGCGGTTCGTTCGACGCGGTGACGATCGCCTTCGGCATCCGCAACGTGCCGCGCATTCCCGCCGCGCTGAAGGAGATGCGCCGGGCGCTAAAGCCGGGCGGCCGGGCGCTGGTGCTGGAGTTCTCGAAGGTCGACGTGCCGGTGCTCGACCGGGTCTACGACGCGTTCTCGTTCAACGTGATCCCGCGCATCGGCCAGATGGTCGCCGGCGACGCGCAGCCCTACCAGTATCTCGTGGAGTCGATCCGGCGCTTTCCCGACGCCGAGACGTTCGCCGACATGATGCGCGAGGCCGGCTTCGAGCAGGTCACGGCGACGCCGCTCACCGGCGGGGTCGCGGCGCTCCACGTCGGCTTTCGGATCTAGGCGCCCGATCGCGTGTCCGCGTTCGGCGCCGTTCCCAGCCTTCTTCGTCTCGCCCGCGCAGGGTTCGTCATGGCGCGCGAGGGCGCGCTACGGCTCGTCGATCCAATCGATCTGCCGCCCGCGGCCCGCACGCTGGTCGGCCTCGGCCGGCTGATCGAGCGCCGCAGCGCGCGCGACGGCGCGGAAGGCCTCGCCCGCGCCCTGCAGCGGCTTGGGCCGTCCTACGTCAAGCTCGGCCAGTTCCTCGCGACCCGGCCCGACGTGGTCGGCATCCAGACCGCGCGCGACCTCGAACGCCTGCAGGACCAGGTCGACCCGTTCCCGCAGGAGCTCGCCGAGGCGGCAATCGCCGAGGCGTTGGGCGCGCCGCTTTCGAGCCGCTTCACGCATCTCGGACCCCCTGTCGCGGCGGCCTCGATCGCGCAGGTGCACCGGGCGACGGTGAGCGACGCCTTCGGCGAGCGCGTCGTGGCGGTGAAGGTGCTCCGGCCGGGCGTGACCCATCGTTTCGGGCGCGACCTCCAGGCCTTCTTCCGGATCGCGCGGCTGATCGAGCGCTTCGCGCCGAAGACGCGCCGGCTGAAGCCGGTGGTGGTGGTGGAGACGCTCGCCCGCTCGGTCGCGATCGAGATGGACCTCCGGCTCGAGGCCGCCGCGCTGTCGGAGATCGCGGAGAACACCGCCGCCGATCCGGGCTTCCGCGTGCCCGCCGTCGACTGGGAGCGCACCGCTCGCGGCGTGCTGACCATGGAGTGGATCGACGGGGTCAAGCTGTCCGACCGCGCCGGCCTCGCGGCCGCCGGCCACGATCTCCCGGCGCTCGGCCGCCATGTGATGCAGACCTTCCTGCGCCACGCCATGCGCGACGGCTTCTTCCACGCCGACATGCACCCCGGCAACCTGTTCGTGGACGCCGCCGGCGGGCTGGTCGCGGTCGATTTCGGCATCACCGGCCGGCTCGGCATGAAGGAGCGCCGCTTCCTCGCCGAGATTCTCCACGGCTTCATCGTGCGGGACTACCGGCGCATCGCCGAGGTGCATTTCGAGGCGGGCTACGTGCCGCCCGAGCAGTCGGTGGACGAGTTCGCACGCGCGCTGCGCGCGATCGGCGAGCCGATCCACTCCCGCACTGCCGACCAGATCTCCATGGCGAAGCTGCTGACGCTGCTGTTCGAGGTCACCGAGCTGTTCCAGATGCAGACCCGGCCCGAGCTGCTGATGCTTCAGAAGACCATGGTCGTGGTCGAGGGCGTCGCGCGCTCGCTCGACCCGAAGCTCGACATGTGGGCGACCGCGGCGCCGGTGGTGCGCGAATGGCTCGAACGCAACCTCGGCCCGATTGGGATCGCGGAAAACGCCGTCGACGAGCTCCGGCAGCTCGCGCGCGGCATCGCGGCCGGGCCGGAGCTTCTGCTGCGGCTCGAGCGCATCTCGGTCGACCTCGAGGAGGTCGTCCATGGCGGCCTGAGCTACTCCGAGGACAGCATCCAGGCCATCGTCGGCGGTGTCCGCCGGGCGGCGTTCTGGAGCAATCTGGCGCTCGTCGTGCTCGCGCTGGGGGTTGTGGTCTACCTGTTCCGGTAGCCTCCCGCTTTGCCGGCAACGAAGTCAATGCTAGCATGGCTGTCACGTTCTTGACGGAGGCGATCATGGCGACGCTGACGGTCCGCAACTTCGATGATGCGATCAAAGCCGAGCTCCGCGTTCAGGCGGCCGAGCGGGGCCGTTCGATGGAGGAGGACGTGCGTCAGTTGTTGCGCGAAGCGGTCGAGCGGCGTCGGCGCGCCGAGCGAAAGCCCTACAGGAACCTGGCGGAGGCGATCGCGGCCCGTTTCGATCCGCTGGGCGGCGTGGAGCTGGAGTTGCCGTCGCGGACGCCGTTGCGCGATCCGCCGGACAGCGACGACGCCGGACGATGATCGTTCTGGACACGAACGTGATATCGGAACTCACCCGCTCGCGTGAGACGCGTTCGGCCGCCGCCGTCGCTTGGCTCGAACGCCAGCCGCTGGACGCTCTCTGGGTGACAAGCGTGACCTACGCCGAGCTTCTGGCCGGCGTGTACGCGATGCCGAGCGGACGTCGGAAGGAACTGACGCTTCAGGCCACGCGCGATGTGATCATGATCGATCTCGACGGGCGGATCCTGCCGTTCGGCGCGGAGGCGGTGAGCGCCTTCGCCCAGATATCGTCAGAGCGCCGCGCGAAGGGATTGTCCCGAACGACGGCTGATCTTCAGATCGCCGCCATCGCGCTTTCGAAGGGCTTCGCCGTGGCGACCAGGAACGTGTCGGATTTCGGAGCGGAGGGACTTACCGTGATCAACCCCTGGGACCACCCCGCCCCGTGACCGCGCCCCGCATCCTGCTCGTGATCGGCGGCGGCGTCGCCGCTTACAAGTCGCTCGACCTGATCCGACGGCTGAAGGAGCGAGGCTCCTCCGTGCGCGCCATCCTGACGAAGGCGGGAGCGGAGTTCGTGACGCCGCTGTCGGTCGGGACGCTGACCGCCGAGCCCGTGTTCCAGGAGCTGTTCGACCTGACGCAGGAGCAGGATGTCGGCCATATCCGGCTCGCGCGCGACGCCGATCTGGTTTTGGTCGCGCCGGCGACCGCCGATCTGCTCGCCAAAATGGCGAACGGCCTCGCCAACGATCTCGCCTCGACGACGCTGCTGGCGACGACCGCGCCGATCCTCGCGGCGCCGGCGATGAACCCGACGATGTGGGCGCATCCCGCGACCCGCCGCAACGTGGCGTGGCTCGAAGCGCAGGGCGTGAGCTTCGTCGGCCCGGAGATCGGCCTGATGGCCGAGCGCGGCGAAAGCGGCCTTGGGCGCATGAGCGAGCCGCTCGCCATCGTGGCCGCGGTCGAGGACCGGCTGCGGCCGTCGTCCGGGGCGCTCGCCGGCCGGCGCGTGCTCGTCACCTCCGGGCCGACCCACGAGCCGATCGATCCCGTCCGGGTGCTGGCGAACCGTTCGTCCGGCCGGCAGGGACACGCCATCGCCGCCGCCGCGGCGCGGGCGGGCGCCGAGGTCACGCTGGTGTCCGGGCCGGTCGCGATCCCCGATCCGGCGGGCGTCACGGTGATCCACGTGGAAAGCGCCCGCCAGATGCTGTCCGCGGTCGAGGCGGCCTTGCCGGCGGACGTCGCCGTGTTCGCCGCGGCGGTCGCCGACTGGCGCGTCGCGACCGACGCCGCGCATAAGATGAAGAAGGGGGCCGGGGGGCCGCCGGCGCTGACGCTGGTCGAGAACCCGGACATTCTCGCGACCGTCGCCCGCCGCGGGGAAGGCCGCCCGACGCTGGTCGTCGGCTTCGCCGCCGAGACCGAGAACGTGCTGGACAACGCGCGCGCCAAGCTCGCGCGCAAGGGCTGCGATCTGATCGTCGCGAACGACGTGTCGCATGCCGGCGGCGTCATGGGCGGCGTCTCGAACACCGTCCATCTCGTGACCGCGGACGGGGTCGACTCTTGGACGACCATGAGCAAGGAGGCGGTGGCGGAGGCCTTGGTCGCCCATTTCGCCGGCCGGCTGGGAGCGTCGCAATGACGGAGATCAGGTTCGTCCGGCTGGCCCATGGGCAGGGCCTGCCCGCGCCGCGCTACGAGTCGGAGGCGGCCGCTGGAATGGACCTCGCCGCGGCCGTGCCGGAAGATGCGCCGATCATGCTCGCGCCGGGCGCCCGCGCCCTTGTCCCCACAGGCTTGGTGCTCCAGTTCCCAGTCGGCTTCGAGGCCCAGGTCAGGCCGAGGTCGGGACTGGCGTTCCGCCACGGCGTGACGGTGCTCAACGCGCCGGGGACCATCGACGCGGACTACCGCGGCGAGCTCAAGGTTCTGCTCGTCAATCTGGGCGAGGAGGATTTCCTCGTCTCGCGCGGCGCGCGGATCGCGCAGCTCGTCGTCGCGGCGGTGGCGCGGGCGGAAGTGACGGAAACGGATGCGCTCGACCCCACCACGCGAGGGGAGGGCGGGTTCGGTTCAACCGGACGGTGAAGCGGAAGGACCAGAACGTATGAACCTGCTGCCGCGCCGCAGCCTGCTCGCCGTCGCCGCCGTCGTGGACATCGCCTACCACGCGCGTCCAACGCCTATCGCCGCCAAGACGCTCGCCGCCCGCCACGGGCTGCCCCCCCGCCATCTGGAGACGCTTCTTCAGGTGCTTGTCCGGTCCGGCATCCTGAAAGGCGTGCGGGGCCCGCGCGGCGGCTACGAACTCGCCCGCGAGCGCCGCCGCATCACCATCGCCGACATCGTCCGCGCCGCGCTCGGCGAAAGCGATGAGCCAGGCTCGATCGAGGACGCCGAACGAGACGGCTCCCAGCTCGTCGTCGACGTGGTCAAGCCGATGATCCGCTCGGCTTCGGAGAGCTTTCTCGAGCGTCTCGACGAGATCAACGTCGACGATCTCTGCAACGAGGCCGAACGCCGCTCCGTGTTCGCCGACAGCCGGCCGAGCTACGATTTTACAATATAAGTATGATAAATTAGGCGTTCATCGACATGCTGCTGTGACATCGCTATCGTCGCGGTGAAGCCAATCGAACGCGGGCCGCCCATGGGACGGTCCGCCGCCTGAGGAGACGTCGCTATGACGCAGCCCGCCCTGAAGCCGACGGAGGTCGCGCAGCGCGCGCCCGGTCGCGGCCGGATTTACGACTCCATCACCGACACCATCGGCGACACGCCGCTGGTCCGGCTCGACAGGCTCGCCAAGCACAAGGGCGTCAAGGCGAACCTGCTGGCGAAGCTCGAGTTCTTCAATCCGATCTCGAGCGTCAAAGACCGCATCGGCGTCGCCATGATCGACGCGCTCGAGCGCGACGGCGTGCTGAAGCCGGACAGCGTCCTGGTGGAGCCGACCTCCGGCAACACCGGCATCGCGCTCGCCTTCGTGGCGGCCGCGCGCGGTTACCGTCTCATCTTGGTCATGCCCGAAACCATGTCGATCGAGCGCCGCAAGATGCTGGCGCTGCTCGGCGCCGAGCTCGTGCTGACCGAGGGTCCGAAGGGCATGAAGGGCGCCGTCGCCAAGGCGCAGGAGCTGGTCAAGGAGATCCCGAACGCGGTCATTCCGCAGCAGTTCGAGAACCCGGCGAACCCCGAGATCCATCGCCGCACGACCGCCGAGGAGATCTGGAACGACACCGAGGGGACCGTCGACTACGTCGTCTCCGGCGTCGGCACCGGCGGCACCATCACCGGCGTCGGCTCGGTGCTGAAGCCGCGCAAGGACACGCTCAAGATCGTCGCGGTGGAGCCCGAGGACTCGCCGGTTCTGTCCGGCGGCCAGCCCGGTCCGCACAAGATTCAGGGCATCGGCGCCGGCTTCGTGCCGGGCATCCTCGACCGCTCGGTGATCGACGAGGTCATCACCGTCGGCAACCAGACGTCGTTCGAGACCGCGCGTCTGGTCGCGCGGCTCGAGGGCCTGCCGGTCGGCATCTCGTCCGGAGCGGCGGTCGCGGCGGCGCTCGAGATCGGAGCCCGCCCGGAGGCTGCCGGCAAGAACATCGTGATCATCATCCCGAGCTTCGCCGAGCGCTATCTCTCGACCGCGCTGTTCGAGGGACTCTGATCCGGAGAGGCTCCGGCCGGCGGGCCTGAGCCTTTCGTCCCGCTGATCAGATCTTCCTGAGCCGCACCTCGTCGATGCGGTGGCTCTTGCCCTTCTTCAGGATCAGGTCGGCGCGCGGGCGCGTGGGCCGTATGTTCTTGCGCAGGTTGGGCAGGTTGATCTCGGCCCAGAGCTTCTCCGCCTGCTCAAGCGCCTCCTGCTTTGAGACCTGAGCGTACTTTCGGAAGTACGACTGCGGGTCGCGGAAGGCGGTCTCGCGCAGCTGCATGAAGCGTTCGACGTACCAGCGGTGCAGCAGCGGCTCGTCGGCGTCGAGGAAGATGCCGAAATCGATGAAGTCGGAGACGAACGGCGCCACACGGCCGTTCTTCGGCTTGTCGCCGGTCTGGAGCACGTTGAGGCCCTCGAGGATGACGATGTCCGGCTGATCGATGACGATCTTTTCGCCGCGCACCACGTCGTAGACGAGATGGCTGTAGACCGGCGCCGCCACCTCGCGCTTGCCGGCCTTGATGTCGGAGATGAACCGCAGCAGCGCCTGGACGTCGTAGCTCTCCGGGAAGCCCTTGCGGCTCATCAGGTCTTCGCGGGCGAGCACGGCGTTCGGCAGCAGGAAGCCGTCCGTGGTGACGAGGTCCACCTTCGGCGTCGCCGGCCAGCGCGCGAGCAGGGCGCGCAGCACGCGCGCCGTGGTCGACTTGCCGACCGCGACCGAGCCCGCCACTGCGATGACATAGGGCACCTTGGTTTCGCTGTGCCCGAGGAAGCGCTGCGTCGCCCGGAACAGCTGCTGGCGCGCGGTGACGTAGAACGCGAGCAGGCGCGAGATCGGCAGGTAGATCTGCTCGACCTCGTCCATGTCGATCGGGTCGTTCAGCGAACTCAGCCGGTCGAGATCCGCCGCGTCCAGCGTCATCGGCGTGTCGGCGCGCAGCTTCGCCCAGGCGGCGCGGCCGAAGGTGGCGTAGGGCGAGGGATTCGAAACGCGCGGGCGATCGTCCATCAGCTCTTCCGGGCGGCCTTCTCCGCGAGGCCGGACTGCGCCGTGCGGCGTTCGAGCTCCGCCATCACCTCGGCTATGGAGACGTCCCGGACCTTAAGCGCGACCATCAAGTGGTAGAGCACGTCGGCGGCCTCGCTGACGAGTTCGACCTTGGCCCCGCAGGCGACCGCAAGCGCGGCCTCCACGCCCTCCTCGCCGAGCTTCTTGGCGACGCGCGCGGGCCCCGCCTCGATCAGCGAGCGGGTGTAGGAGCTTCCTGCATCGGCCGCGGCGCGGCTCTCGACGATGGCGGCGAGATCGTTGAGGGTGAAGGGGGTCGTCATGCCGTCGTCATCTCCCGTCGACGCGCGCTGTGTCAGGCGCCCTGAGCGCCCGGGTCGAGACGCACCGGCAGTCCGGCCGCGGCCATCGCGGCCTTGGCCTCGCCGATGGTGAACTCGCCAAAATGGAAGATCGAGGCCGCCAGCACGGCGCTCGCCCCGCCCTTGACCACGCCGTCCACCATGTGGGCCGGGGTTCCGACGCCCCCCGAGGCGACCACCGGCACCGGCACCGCGTCCACCACCGCCCGGGTCAGCGCAATGTCGTAGCCGTCCTTGGCCCCGTCATTGTCCATGGAGGTCAGCAGGATCTCGCCGGCGCCGAGCGCGGCCACCTCCGCGGCGTAGGCCACGGCGTCGAGCCCGGTCGGCCGCCGGCCACCGTGGGTGAACACCTCCCAGCGGTCGGCCTCGCCCGCGCCGGAAACCTTCTTGGCGTCGACCGCGACCACGATCGCCTGGGCGCCGAACTTGTCGGCGGCGCGGGCGACGACCGAGCGGTCGTTCACGGCCGCCGACATGATGGAGACCTTGTCCGCGCCCGCGAGCATCAGCGCCCGCACGTCATCCACCGAGCGCACGCCGCCCCCGACGGTCACCGGCATGAAGCAGTTTTCCGCCGTGCGAGCGACCACGTCGAGCAGGATCGCCCGCTCCTCGTGGCTCGCGGTGATGTCGAGGAAGCAGAGCTCGTCGGCGCCGGCGGCGTCATAGGCGATCGCCGCCTCCACCGGATCGCCGGCGTCGCGCAGGTCGACGAACTGGACGCCCTTGACGACGCGGCCGTCCTTGACGTCGAGGCAGGGAATGACGCGGATCTTCAACATGGGCGCCGATGGTGTCGCGATAACGGGGCGGAGCCTGCAGGCCCGGTTTCGTCCTGTCCTATAGGCGGATCGCTCGCGATACGACAGTCCCGTCACATAATCCGGAGACGATCATTCGCGGGCGAGCAGCGCGTCGAGAGGCGCCTCAAGACGGAAGACGACGCCTTCGGGACGGTAGTCGGCGACGGCCTTGCCCCGAAGCTGCATGGACAGCGTCTTCTCGATAAGCTGGGAGCCGAAGCCGCGCCGGGTGGGGGGCGCGACGAGCGGGCCGCCGGTTTCCCGCCACTCCATGTGGAACGCGTCGTCTCCGCAGTTCCAGGTCAGGGCGACGCGGCCTTCGGTCCGGGACAGCGCGCCGTACTTGGCGGCGTTGGAGCCGAGTTCGTGGATCGCGAGCGTCATGGCGGTGGCGGCGCGGTCGCGCAGGCGCACCGGCGGGCCGCTGATGACGATCCGCGTTTCCAAATCATGAGGCGTCAGCACGCTGCGGACCAGCGCGTCGAGCTGCGCTTCCGCGCTCTCGGCCTGAAACAGCATGTCCTGGGCGCGAGCCAGGGCCACCAGCCGCTCGTCGATCCGGGCGCGGTAGGGCGCCAGCGCCTCGCCGCCCGCGCGCAGCGTCTGGGCCGTGACCGACTGGGTCAGCGCGAGCGTGTTCTTGATGCGATGATGCAGCTCCGCCGCGAGCAGCTTGTAGCGCTCCTCGCTCTCTTTCAGCGCGGTGACGTCGCGCGAGACGGAGAGGATCGACTCCGGCCGGCCGTCCGGACCCAAGATCGGCGTCACCTGCACGTCCCAGTGGCGGGGATTGCCGCGCGCGGTGTTCGCCATCTCCTGGAAGCGGTAGCTTCGGCCCGCCCGCGCCGCCGCGATCGCGGCCCTGGCGTGGGCGGCGGCGCCGCCGGTCCATACGTCGGGCCATTGGCAGCCGCGGAGCCGCTCGAAGTCGTCGACCTCCATCACCTTCTGGCCGCCCTCGCTCATGAAGACGAGGGCGCCGTCGAGATCGAGGATCTTGATGCAGTCCTCGGAGGCCGCGAGCACGCTGCGGATGAAGCGGGCCTCTCGGTTCGGGTCCGCAGGGTCGATCTCGCTGGTCATGCTGTAGGCCTCAGGGCGCCCCGGACGGAGGTGGAATCCGGCGACGCACGGCCGCGCGACGGGTCGAGAAGAACCGAAACTAGACCTTTACCGCCCGCCGCGCGAGGTCCCGGTCAGCGCCAGCGCCTCTCGCGCGTCGAGCCTTCCGTCGTAGAGCGCGCGCCCGGTGATGGCGCCGGCGATCTTCGCGTTCTCGGGCGCGAGCAGGCGGCGGACGTCCTCAATGTCGGCCAATCCGCCCGAGGCGATCACCGGAATATTCACCGCCTCGGCCAACGCGCGGGTAAGTTCGAGGTTAAGTCCCTTGAGCAATCCGTCGCGGGCGATGTCAGTGAAGATGATCGCGGCGACGCCGGCGTCCTCGAACCGCCGCGCGAGGTCGAGCGCGGTCATGTCGGACACCTCCGCCCAGCCCTGCACCGCGACCTTGCCGCCGCGGGCGTCGACGCCGACCGCGATCCGGCCGGGATGGGCCTTCGCCGCCGCCTTCACGAATTCGGGGTCGCGGACGGCCGCCGTCCCGACGATCACGCGGGCGACGCCGCGCTTCAGCCAGGCGTCGACCGCCTTCATGTCGCGCACCCCGCCGCCGAGCTGCACGGGAACGCCGGCGGCGTCGAGGATTCCGTCGACCGCCGCGGCGTTGACGCTCGCGCCGGCGAAGGCGCCGTCGAGGTCGACGACGTGGATCCATTCGAAGCCGGCGTCGGCGAAGCTCTTCGCCTGCGCCGCCGGATCGTGGCCGTAGACGGTCGCCCGGTCCATGTCGCCTTCCTTCAGGCGGACCACGGCGCCGCCCTTCAGGTCGATCGCGGGATAGAGGATCATGGACGCCACCGCACGAAGCCCGCGAGCAGGGACAGGCCGAGCGCCTGGCTCTTCTCGGGATGGAACTGGACGCCGGCCACGTTGTCGCGCGCGACCAGCGCGGTGACGTCGCCGCCATAGGAGGCCGCCAGCACCACGTCGCCGGCGTCGTCGGGCGTCAGGTGGTAGGCGTGCAGGAAATAGGCGTGCAGCCCACCGTCGCCGAGCGGCAGGTCGTCGGTCAGCGGGTGCGAGCGGCGGCGCTCCAGCGTGTTCCAGCCCATGTGCGGGACCTTGAGCCCGGCGTCGCCCGGCTCGATCCGCACCACCTTGCCCGGAATCCAGCCGAGCCCCTGCGTCGGCTCGTGCTCCTCGCCTTCGGTCGCGAGCAGCTGCATGCCGATGCAGATGCCGAGAAACGGCCGGCCGCGCCGGCGCACGGCCTCGTCCAGCGCCTCGCCAAGGCCGCTGGCCTCGCCCAGCGCGCGGCGGCAGTCGGGAAAGGCGCCGTCGCCGGGAAGCACCACCCGGTCGGCGGCCGCGACCCGCTCGGGATCGCTCGTCACCACCACGCCGGCGCCGCCGGCGCGCGTCAGCGCCTTCTCGACCGAGCGCAGGTTGCCGGCGCCGTAGTCGACGACCGCGATGGTCACCGCGCCGCTCCGGGCTGCGGGAACAGGCCGAGCACGCCGGCGGCGGCCGGGCGATAGGCCGCGACGGGGCCTGCGGTCGGGCGGGGAGCCGGCGCGGGGTCGTGGGCGTCCGCGGACCATTCGGCGAAGAAATGCGCCTCGGCCTCGTCGCGCGAGCGGGCCATCAGCGCGGCGACGAAGCGGTAGCCGCGCCGCTCCAGCGACCTGGCCCGCAGCCAGGCGGCCTCGAAGCCGACGGCGAGGTTCGGCAGCAGCGCCAGCAGGATCGCCTCACCGCTTCGGAGCGACAGCAGGCCCGCGACCAGCGCCAGCGCGACCGCGGCGGCGAGGTAGAGCGCGAGCGCCAGCCAGCAGCGCCGCCAGATCAGCCAGACGAACGGGAACAGGAACGCGGCCTTCGAGAAGCCCTCGCGCAGGCTTACGAAGCGCTCGGCGTCCTCGAGGGTGCGGGCCGCGCCGCCGGGCGGCTCGTAGATCAGCCAGGTGTTCAAGGTCGAACCTCAGCAGATTTGATTTAGTCGCCGATGCGGCCCTTGGTCGAGGGCAGGCGGTCGCCGGCCCTCGGGTCGAGCGCCAGCGCGGTCTTCAGCACGCGGGCGAGGCCCTTGAAGCAGCTTTCGGCGATGTGGTGCGCGTTGGCGCCGTAGAGCGTCTCCACATGCAGCGTCACCGCGGCGTGGGTGGCGAAGGCCTGGAAGAACTCGCGCACCAGCTCGGTGTCGAACTCGCCGACCTTGGGCGCCGGGAACTCCGTGCGCCAGACCAGGAACGGGCGGCCCGAGACGTCGATCGCGACGCGGGTCAGGGTCTCGTCCATCGGCATATGAACGTCGGCGTAGCGCGTCAGGCCCTTCATGTCGCCCAGCGCCCGTCGCACGGCCTGGCCGAGCGCGATGCCGACGTCCTCCACGGTGTGGTGGAAGTCCACATGGGTGTCGCCGTTGGCCGTCACGTCGAGGTCGATCATCGCGTGGCGGGCGAGCAGCTCGAGCATGTGGTCGAAGAAGCCGACGCCGGTCTCGATCCGGCTCGCGCCCGTCCCGTCGAGGTCGAGCGTGAGGGTGATGTCGGTCTCTGCGGTCGTCCGGGTCACCTCGGCGCGGCGCATGGGAGCCTCGTTGATCGCGCGTTCCGTCGCGGAGCTGTCATGGAAACGCGCGGTCGATAGCACGGCGGCGCGCGCAAGGCCAACGGCTGCGCCCCTGCAAGACCGCATGGCGCATGCGCGGCGGGCGCGGGCGCGATATCGACTCCGGCTGCTTCGTCACTACTTGAGAAACACGCCGGCATTGGCGCCGGTCTGCATCAGGTGATTGTTATGGCCAAGAAACCGTCAGACGACGTCAAGGCGCGCAGGAAGGCGGCGCTCGCGACGCCGACCGACCTCGGCTCCAACGCGATCCGCGACCTGCAGGGCGCGCTGAACGCGATCCTCGCCGACACATTCGCGTTGTTCCTCAAGACCAAGAACTTCCACTGGCACGTCAGCGGCCCGCATTTCCGCGACTATCACCTTCTGCTCGACGAACAGGCGGCCGAAATCCTCGCAGGAACCGACGACATCGCCGAGCGCGTGCGCAAGATCGGCGGGACGACCATCCGCTCGGTCGGGCACATCGGGCGCCTGCAGCGGGTCAAGGACAACGACGCCGACTTCGTGACGCCGCAGGACATGCTGGCCGAGCTGCGCGAGGACAATCTCGAGCACGTCAAGCGGCTGCGCGAGGTCCACAGCCTCGCCGACGAGCACGAGGACGTCGCGACCGCGAGCCTGATCGAGAACTGGATCGACCAGGCCGAGAAGCGCGCCTGGTTCCTGTTCGAGGCGAGCCGCGGCGCCTGAGTGGGCGGGGAGCGCCGCATCGTTCCTGTCCCGGCCCTGAGCCGGGACCGGGCGTTCGTCGCCGCCCTTTTCACGGCCCGGGGGAGTGCATACCTGAGCTCCAGTCATTCCCCCGGAGCTTTCATGTCCGACATCATCCTTCACGGGACCACGATCGTGCTCGTCCGCAAGGGCGGCAAGGTGGTCATCGGCGGCGACGGCCAGGTCACGCTCGGCCAGACCGTGCTCAAGGCGACCGCGAAGAAGGTCCGCCGCATCGCCAAGGGCGAGGTCATCGCCGGTTTCGCCGGCGCGACCGCCGACGCCTTCACGCTGTTCGAGCGGCTTGAGCAGAAGCTCGAACAGTATCCCGGCCAGCTTCTGCGCGCCGCGGTCGAGCTCGCCAAGGACTGGCGCACCGACCGCTATCTCCGCCGGCTGGAGGCCATGATGCTTGTCGCCGACAAGCATGTGGCGCTCGTCATCACCGGCACCGGCGACGTGCTGGAGCCCGAGGACGGCGTCGCCGCCATCGGCTCCGGCGGCAACTACGCGCTGTCCGCCGCCCGCGCGCTCGCCGACACCGAGCTCGACGCCGAGGCGATCGTGCGCAAGTCGATGAAGATCGCCGCCGACATCTGCGTCTACACCAACGCCAACCTGACCGTGGAGAGCCTGGAGACGGTGGGATGATCCCACGCGCTCCGGCGGCCTACGCGTTTCGCGCGGTCACGCCCGACGATCTCCCGCAGATCGCCGGCTGGCTGCGCGAACCGCACGTGGCGCGGTGGTGGGGCGATCCCGACCAGCAACTGGCGTTGATCCGCGAAGATCTTTCGGAGCCGCGCATGGCGCTCAGCATCGTCTCGATTGACGGTCGGCCGTCCGGCTATGTCCAGGCCTACGGACCGTTCGACTTCGGGACGCTGGCGGGCCAGCCCGCGGGGTCGAAGGGGATCGACCAGTTCATCGGCGCGCCGGACCTCGTCGGCAAAGGGCATGGCCCCGCGCTGACCGAGGTTTTCGTGGCGACGTTGTTCGCTGCGGGCGCCCCGAGGGTGGTGACCGACCCTCATCCTGACAACGCCGTCGCGATCCGGGCCTATGAAAAGGCCGGGTTTCGACGGGAAAGACTGATCCATACGGAAGACGGTCCCGCGGTGCTGATGGCCAGGGATCGGGCTTGAGGAAAATGACATGACCGACCTTTCCCCCCGCGAAATCGTCTCCGAGCTCGACCGGCACATCGTCGGTCAGCGCGACGCCAAGCGTGCGGTCGCGATCGCGCTCCGGAACCGCTGGCGGCGTCTGCAGCTTCAGGGCCACCTGCGCGAGGAGGTGCAGCCCAAGAACATCCTGATGATCGGGCCGACCGGCGTCGGCAAGACCGAGATCTCGCGCCGTCTGGCGAAGCTCGCGAACGCGCCGTTCCTGAAGGTCGAGGCCACCAAGTTCACCGAGGTTGGCTATGTCGGCCGCGACGTGGAGCAGATCGTGCGCGACCTCGTCGAGGTTGCGATCGGCCTGACGCGCGAGCAGAAGCGCAAGGACGTGCAGGCCAAGGCGCACATGGCGGCGGAGGAGCGGGTGCTGACCGCTCTCGTCGGCGCGACCGCGAGCCCGGCCACGCGGGAGTCGTTCCGCAAGAAGCTGCGCGACGGCGACATGGACGACAAGGAGATCGAGATCGAGGTGGCGGCCTCCGGCCCCGCGGCGATGGAGATCCCCGGCATGCCGGGCCAGGTCGGGATGATCTCGCTCGGCGAGATGTTCAAGGGCCTCGGCGGCCAGAAGAAGACGCGCCGCGTCACGGTCAAGGACAGCTACGAACAGCTCATCGCCGACGAGAGCGACAAGCTGCTCGACCAGGAGAGCCTGGTCGCCGAGGCGGTGCGCACGGTGGAGAACGCCGGCATCGTGTTCCTCGACGAGATCGACAAGATCTGCGCCCGCGAGGGCCGCGCCGGCGACGTGAGCCGGGAAGGCGTGCAGCGCGACCTGCTGCCGCTGATCGAGGGCACCACCGTCGCGACCAAGCACGGGCCGGTGAAGACCGACCACATCCTGTTCATCGCGTCCGGCGCGTTCCATGTGGCGAAGCCGTCCGACCTGCTGCCGGAGCTTCAGGGCCGGCTGCCGATCCGCGTGGAGCTCAACGCGCTGACCCGCGAGGATTTCGTCCGCATCCTCGACGACACCGAGGCGAGTCTCGTGAAGCAGTATGTGGCGCTGCTGGCGACCGAGAACGTGACGCTCGCGTTCACGCCCGACGGCATCGACGCGCTCGCCGACGTGGCGGTCGAGGTCAACTCGACGGTCGAGAACATCGGCGCGCGCAGGCTGCAGACGGTGATGGAGCGGGTGCTCGACGAGATCAGCTTCACCGCCGCCGACATGGGCGGCCAGACGGTGACGGTCGACGGCGCTTACGTGCGCAAGTATGTCGGCGACCTCGCGAAGAACGCCGACCTCAGCCGCTTCATCCTCTGAAGACGGCGCGTCGGCGCGCGCTGCGGGAGCCCGGACCATGGCCGTTCTCACCCTCGACGAGGCCATGGCGCTCGCGGCCGGCGCGCTGGAGCGCAACGGCGCCCTGCCGGCGGTCGCGGCGAGCGTCGCCCGGGCGCTGGCCGGCGCCGAGGCCGACGGCCTGAAGGGGCACGGCCTGTCGCGGGTTCCTGGCTACGCGGGCCAGCTTCGCGCCGGCAAGGTGCGCGGCGACGCGACGCCGACCCTCGCCCGGCCGCGGCCGGGCGCGCTTCGGATCGACGCCGCGGAAGGCTTCGCCTATCCCGCCCTCGACCTCGCGGTCGCCGAACTGCCGGCGGTCGCGAGGGCGCAAGGCGTGGCGGCGGCGTCGCTTTTCCGCTCGCATCACTGCGGGGCGGCCGGCCGCCCGGTCGAGGCGCTGGCCGATCAGGGGCTGGTCGCGCTGCTGTTCGCGAACACGCCGGCCGCCATGGCGCCCTGGGGCGGCGCGACGCCGGTGTTCGGCACCAACCCGATCGCCTTCGCCTGCCCGCTGCCGGGACGGGCTCCGATCGTGGTCGACCTTTCGCTGTCCAAGGTCGCGCGCGGAAACATTATGGCGGCGAAGCAGAAGGGTGAGCTGATCCCCGAGGGCTGGGCCTTCGACGCGCAGGGGCGTCCGACGACCGATCCGGACGCCGCGCTCGCCGGGACCATGGCGCCGCTCGGCGACGCCAAGGGCGTCGCGCTGGCTCTTGTGGTGGAGCTGCTGGCGGCGGGGATGACCGGCGCGAACTACGCCGGCGAGGCCTCGTCCTTCCTCGACGACAGGGGCGGGCCGCCCGGCACCGGGCAGCTCCTGCTCGCCTTTGATCCCGCGGCGTTCTCAGACGGCGGCCCCGCCCGCTTCGCGGTTCTGGCCGCGGCGATCGAGGCCCAGGCCGGCGCGCGGCTTCCCGGCGCCCGCCGGCTCGCAGCGCGCGCGAAGGCCGCGACCGCGGGGCTCACGGTCGCGGACGCTCTCGTCGCGGAGATACGGGCGCTCTGAGGTCAGCCCATCGTCGGCATCACGAACTCGGCCCCGGCGCGGATGCCGGTCGGCCAGCGGGTCGTGATGGTCTTGAGGCGCGTGTAGAAGCGCACGCCCTCCGGCCCGTGCATGTGGTGGTCGCCGAACAGCGAGGCCTTCCAGCCGCCGAAGGAGTGGAACGCCATCGGCACCGGGATCGGCACGTTGATCCCGACCATGCCGACCTTGATCGAATGGGCGAACTCGCGGGCGGCGTCGCCGTCGCGGGTGAAGATCGCGGTGCCGTTGCCGAACTCGTGCTCGTTCACGAGCTTCGCCGCCTCGGCGTAGTTGTCCGCGCGGACGACCGAGAGGACGGGACCGAAGATCTCCTCCTTGTAGATGCGCATCTCGGGGGTCACGCGGTCGAACAGCGTGCCGCCGACGAAATAGCCGTTCTCGTAGCCCTGCAACGCCAGCCCGCGGCCGTCGACCACGAGCTCCGCGCCCTCGTCGACGCCGAGGTCCACATAGCCCGAGACCTTGTCGCGGTGCTGGGCGGTGACGAGCGGGCCCATCTCCGCCTCCGGATCGGTGCCGGGACCGACTTTGAGCGCGCGCACCTTGGGGGCGAGCTTGTCGATCAGGATGTCGGCGGTCTTCTCGCCGACCGGCACCGCGACCGAGATCGCCATGCAGCGCTCGCCGGCGGAGCCGTAGGCCGCGCCCATCAGGGCGTCGACCGCCTGGTCCATGTCGGCGTCGGGCATGATGATCATGTGGTTCTTGGCGCCGCCGAGCGCCTGCGCGCGCTTGCCCGCCTTGGTCGCGGTCTCGTAGACGTAGCGCGCGATCGGGGTCGAGCCGACGAAGCTCATGGCCTCGACGTTCGGATGGGCGAGCAGCGCGTCGACCGCCTGCTTGTCGCCGTTGACGACGTTGAACACGCCGTCCGGAAGGCCGGCCTCCTTCAGCCAGTCGGCGATCAGCAGGGCCGCGGACGGATCGCGCTCGGACGGCTTGAGCACGAAGGCGTTGCCGCAGGCGAGCGCCACCGGGAACATCCACATCGGCACCATGGCCGGGAAGTTGAACGGCGTGATCCCGGCGACGACCCCGAGCGGCTGGCGCAGCGAATGGCTGTCGACGCGGGTGCCGACGTTCTCCGTGAACTCGCCCTTGAGCAGCTCGGGAATGCCGGTCGCGAACTCGACCACCTCGAGGCCGCGCTGGATCTCGCCCTTCGCGTCGGAGAACACCTTGCCGTGCTCGGCGCTGATGACGGTCGCGAGCTCGTCGGAGCGCGCCTCGGCGATGGCGAGGAACTTCATCAGGATGCGCGCGCGGCGCAGCGGCGGCGAGGCGGCCCAGGCGGGGAAGGCCTTGAGCGCGGCCTCAACGGCGGCGTCGACGGTCGCGTCGTCGGCGAGCGCGACCGCGCCGGTCTGCTCGCCGGTCGCCGGGTTGAACACGGCCGCGCTGCGGCGGGAGCCGTCGCGGCGCGCGCCGCCGATGAAATGCGGGATCGGGGTCGCCATGGCATCCTCCTATCGGCGGCGCTCGAAACGGCGCCGGCCGTGGACCGCAGCTTCATTGTTGCGCAGGCGCACATCAACGGCATAGTTTCCGCATCCGTTGTGCGGAAATGCGAACATGGACTGGGACCATCTGCGCGTCTTCCTTGCCGTGGCGCGCAAGGGCCAGCTTCTCGGGGCCGCCCGGGCGCTCGGGCTGAACCACACCACTGTCGCCCGCCGGCTCGACGCGCTCGAGGCCGACATGGGGGCGACGCTGTTCGAGCGGCGGCCGTCCGGTTCGGCGCTGACGCCGGCGGGCGAGCGGCTCGTGCCGGTCGCGGAGCGGATGGAGACCGAGCTGCTGCAGCTCGCCTCGTCGATGCGGGCGGGGGAGGCGGAGGTCGCGGGGCCGGTGCGCATCGGCGCGCCGGACGGGCTCGGCAACCTGCTGCTGGCGGCCGAACTCGGTGCGTTCGCCGAGCGCCATCCCGGCCTCGCGATCGAGCTGGTGCCGCTGCCGCGCACCTTCTCGCTGTCGCGGCGCGAGGCGGACATCGCGATCGGGCTCGACCGGCCGACCCACGGCCGGCTGATCGCGGCGAAGCTCGGCGACTACAGCCTCGGCGTCTACGCCGCGCCCGCCTACCTCGCCCGCGCCGGGACGCCGGAGACCCGCGAGGCGCTGTCGCGCCATGCGGTGGTGACGGGGGTCGAGGACTTCCTCTACGCCGCCGCGCTCGACTACGCCACCGCGCTCGAGGACGGCGCCGGCCGGCTGTTCCGCTGCGCGAGCGTCGTCGGCCAGATGGAGGCGATCCGCGCCGGCGCCGGCATCGGCGTGCTGCACGACTTCGCCGCCGCGGGCGATCCCGGCCTCGTCCGCGTCCTGCCGGAGATCAGCTTCCGCCGCGCCTACTGGATGATGAGCCACGCCGACACCCACGGCGCGGCGCGGATCGCCACCTGCCGGGCCTTCCTCGCCTCGCTGTTCCGCGAGCGCCGCGTCCGCTTTCTGCCCTATGAGGGCGGCTGAAGGCTCACTGGAACAGCTCCCGCGCCTGCCAGAACTGGTCGGCGATGTAGTCCATCACGATCCGCACACGGGCGATGTCGCGCTGGGATTCGTGCACCACGAGCCACCACGAGCGCTTGAGCCGGACCGAGTTCTTCAGCACCGGCGCGAGATCCGGGAACTGGGCGGCGAGGAAGCGCGGCAGCACCACCAGCCCGCCGCCGCCGCGCGCGGCGTTCATCTGCGCGATGATGTTGGAGCTCTGCAGGCTCGCGCGCGCGCCGCGGGCGGCCTCGTCGAGATAGTCGAGCTCGGTCGTGAAGATCAGGTCGTCGATGTAGTCGATGAAGCGGTGGCGGCGCAGGTCGGCGGGGACCCGGATCGGCGGGGCGGCGTCGAGATAGGCGCGGCTCGCGAACACGCCGAGGGCGTAGTCCGTGAGCTTCCGCGTGGCGAGCCGGCCCTGCTCGGGCAGCGACAGCACGATGGCGAGGTCGGCCTCGCGCTTGGTCAGGTTGAACACCCGCGGCATGGCGACGAGCTGCAGCGTGAGGTTGGGGTAGCGCTCCGTGAGCGCGGGCAGCCGCGGCGCGAGGAAGAAGGCGCCGACGCCGTCCGGCGCGCCGATGCGCACAGAGCCGCCGGCCGAGAGGTCGCGGCCGCCGATCTCCTCCTGCGCGAGGTGGATCTGGTTCTCGACCGCCTCCGCCGCCTCCAGCAGCCGCTCGCCGGCGGGCGTCAGCGCGAGGCCGGAGGGCGTCCGCTCGAACAGCCGCGCCCGGGTCGCCTCCTCGAGCGCGGTGACGTGGCGGCTCACCGTGGAGTGCTTGACGCCGAGGGCGACGGCGGCGCCCGACAGCGTGCCGGCGCGGGCGACGCTGAGGAACGCCCTGAGATGCTCCCAGTTCGGGGTCTGGCTCATGTCGATTTCCGCACAACGGATGCCGTGATTTTGGCTGTAGCCGCTCAGCAATCGGCAGGCTACGCCTTGGGGAGGAAACGTCAAAGGCGCGATCCGCCATAAGAGCGGGCGGCCGGGATGGGGACGACGGGCTGCGCGCGACCAGCGCGCCAGCGCGGCCGCGTCCGTCCGAGCAACGGAGGGCGCCCGTATGGCGAAGATCGGCTTCATCGGCCTCGGCAACATGGGCGCCCCGATGGCGGCGAACGCCGTCCGCGCCGGCCACGCCGTCCACGGCTACGACATCGCGGCGGCGCGCTGCGCCGAAGCCGCGGCGCATGGCGTCGAGATCGCGGCGGATGTCGGCGACGCCGCCTCGGGCGCCGACATCGTGGTGACGATGCTCAACGCCGGCGCGACCGTGGTCGACGTCTGGACCCGCGTAGCGCCCCGGCTCGCGCCCGGCGCGCTGATGATCGACAGCTCCACCATCGACGTGGACAGCGCCCGGCGGGCCCACGCCGTCGCGGCCGAGGCCGGGCTGCTGTCGCTCGACGCGCCGGTCTCCGGCGGGGTCGAGGGCGCGACCGCCGGCACGCTCACCTTCATGGTCGGCGGCTCGGACGAGGCCTTCGCGAAGGGCCAGCCGCTGCTCGCCGTCATGGGCCGGCGGATCGTGCATTGCGGCGGCGCCGGCGCCGGCGACGCCGCCAAGATCTGCAACAACATGATCCTCGGCGTCAGCATGATCGCGGTCAGCGAGGCCTTCATCCTGGGCGAAAGCCTCGGCCTGTCGCGGCAGGCGCTGTTCGACGTGGCCTCGAACGCCTCCGGCCAGTGCTACGCGCTCACCACCCATTGCCCGGTTCCGGGCCCGGTGCCGGGCTCGGCCGCCAACCGCGACTACCGGCCAGGCTTCGCCGCCGAGCTGATGGCGAAGGACCTCCGGCTGTCGCAGGACTGCGCGCGTTCGTCCGGCGCGCCGACGCCGATCGGCGCCGCGGCCTCGGCGCTCTACGAGCGGTTCGTCGACGCCGGCGGGCGGGGCGTGGACTACGCGGGCGTGATCCGCTTCATCCGCGAGATGGAGGAGCAGGAGCGCGCCCCGATCGCCAAGGCCGGAGAATAAGGCCGGGAACAGGGACTGCGGACGCCCGCAGGGGCGGCCGAACGATGACGCCGGAGAACCGGCGCGCGAGGAAACGCAATCAAGGGGAGCTGAAACGCCATGAAGACCCGTCGCCTGCTCGCGGCCGCGGCCGCGCTTGCCCTGCTGCCGATGTCGGCCGAGGCCCAGACCGCCAAGACCCTCAAGATCGGCGTGCTTAACGACCAGTCCGGCCTCTACGCCGACATGGGCGGCGTCGGCTCGGTCGCCGCCGCGCGGCTCGCCGTGCAGGATTCCGGCCTGCTCGAGAAGGGCTGGAAGATCGAGGTTCTGGGCGCCGACCACCAGAACAAGCCCGACATCGCCTCCAACATCGCGCGCCGCTGGTTCGACGTGGAGGGCGTCGACGTGGTGACGGACGTCACCAACTCCGCGGTCGCGCTCGCCCTCAGCTCGCTCGCCCGCGACAAGAACAAGGTCGAGCTGGTCTCGGGCGCCGCGACCTCGGAGCTCACCGGCAAGCAGTGCTCGACCAACACCATCCACTGGACGCACGACACCTGGGCGCTCGCCAACGGCACCGGCAAGGCGATCGTCCAGACCGGCGGCGACACCTGGTACTTCATGACCGCCGACTACGCCTTCGGCCACGCGCTCGAGCGTGACACCGAGGCGGTGGTGAAGGCGAGCGGCGGCAAGGTGCTCGGCAAGGTGCTGACCCCGCTCAACACGCCGGACTTCTCCTCCTTCCTGCTGCAGGCGCAGAGCTCGGGCGCGAAGATCGTCGGCCTCGCCAATTCCGGCGTCGACACCTCGAACTCGATCAAGCAGGCGGCGGAGTTCGGCATCGTCGAGGGCGGCCAGAAGCTCGCGGGCCTGCTCGTCTACCTCACCGACGTGCACTCGATCGGCCTGCCGATCGCGCAGGGGCTGCTGCTGGAGGCGGCGTTCTACTGGGATCTGAACGAGGGCACGCGCGCCTTCTCCGACCGCTTCTCCAAGGAGATGCGCGGCCGCAGGCCGACCATGGTGCAGGCCGGCGTCTACGGCTCCGTCATCCACTACCTCAAGGCGGTCGAGGCGCTCGGCGACTCGAAGGACGGCCGGGCCGTGGTCGAGAAGATGAAGGCCACGCCGACCGACGACATCGTCATGGGCAAGGGCCAGGTCCGCGCCGACGGCCGCAAGATCCACGACATGCACCTGTTCGAGGTCAAGTCGCCCGACGAGTCCAAGGGCGAGTGGGACTACTACAAGCTCCGCCAGACCATCCCGGCGGCCGAGGCGTTCCGGCCGATGGATCAGGGCGGCTGCCCGCTCGTCACCACGAACTGACCCGCCGGGTCAGCTTCCGCAGACCGCGGGCGTCCGGCCCGGCGACGGCCGGGACGTCCGCGGCCCCCTTCCTTCCCGAACGAAAATGACGGAGCATCCGATGCCCGAGATGATGGTGCGCAAGATCGTCGTGCAGATCGAAGAGACCCACAGCGATTTCGGACGGCCGGTCGACCCGCCGTCGCGCAAGGCGACGGTCGCGGCGGTCATCCGAAATCCCTTCGCGGGCCGCTACGTCGAGGATCTCGCCGAGCTCTACGCGCTCGGCGCCGAGGTCTCGACCCTGCTGGTGAAGCGCGCGATGGACGCGCTCGGCGCGGGGCCCGACGACATCACCGGCTACGGCAAGGCGGCGATCATCGGAACGGACGGCGAGATCGAGCACGCCGCGGCGCTGATCCATCCGAAGTTCGGCGCGCCGGTGCGCTCCGCCACCGGCGGCAAGGACATCATCCCGTCCACCAAGAAGATCGGCGCGCCCGGCGCGGCGATCACCTTCCCGCTCACCGGCAAGACGTCGATCTGGAGCTTCGACGACATGGACGCCTCCGAGATCGCGATCCCCGACGCGCCGCGCGCGGACGAGGCGGTCGTGGTGCTCGCGCTCGGGATCGGCGGCCGGCCGTTGCACCGGATCAAGCTGCCGGACGCCTGAGCGCGCACGGACCCGCGGGGCGGCCTCGACGCCGCCTTGCGTGATAGAACGGCTTTGGGGAAACGTCTCCGCCGAAGACCTGGGATCAACCGGGCTCGCGCGGCGCGCTTGAGAAGAGGAGGCCGCAATGGACGGGGAGCACATCCTCGAGACCGAGGGACTGTCGAAGAGTTTCGGCGGCTTCGCCGCGGTCTCCGACGTCGGCCTGAGGGTGAAGCGGGGCACGATCCACGCCCTGATCGGGCCGAACGGGGCCGGCAAGACCACCTGCTTCAACCTGCTGACGAAGTTCCTCGCCCCGACGGCGGGCTCGATCCGCTACAACGGCCGCGACATCACCCGGACCAACGCGGCCGGCATCGCGCAGCTCGGGCTGGTGCGCTCGTTCCAGATCTCGGCGGTGTTCCTCCACCTAACGGTGCTGGAGAACGTGCGGGTGGCGCTGCAGCGCCAGCGCGGCGCGTCCTTCGACTTCTGGCGTTCCGAAAAGGTGCTGAAGCGCTACGACGCCGCCGCCATGGCGCTGCTGGAGGAGTTCGGCCTCGCCGAGGTCGCCCATCGCGAGGCGACCGAGCTGTCCTACGGCCGCAAGCGCGCGCTGGAGCTCGCCACCACGCTCGCGCTCGAGCCGGAGATGATGCTGCTGGACGAGCCGATGGCCGGCATGGGCCACGAGGACATCGCGCGCATCGCCGGCCTGATCCGCAAGGCGGCCGCCGGCCGGACGATCCTGATGGTGGAGCACAATCTCTCGGTGGTCGCCGACCTCTCCGACCGCATCACCGTGCTCGCCCGGGGCAAGGTTCTGGCCGAGGGCGACTACGCCGCCGTCTCCGCCGACCCGCGCGTGATCGAGGCCTATATCGGAGCCGGACATGCTTGAGCGCGTGAACGCCGCGAAGGCCGAGCTCGCGATCGAGGACCTGCATGCCTGGTACGGCGAGTCCCACATCCTGCACGGCGTCGGTTTCGAGGTGCGCGAGGGCGAGGTGCTGACGCTGCTCGGCCGCAACGGCGCCGGCAAGACCACGACCCTGCGCTCGATCATGGCCATGGTCGGCCGCCGCACCGGCTCGATCCGGATCGGCGGCGTCGAGACCGTCGCTCTGCCGTCGCGCCGGATCGCCCGGCTCGGCGTCGGCTACGTGCCGGAGGAGCGCGGCATCTACGCCAGCCTCTCGGTGAAGGAGAACCTGCACCTGCCGCCCGAGGTGCGGCCGGGCGGGCTGACCGACGACCAGATCTTCGAGCTGTTCCCGAACCTGAAGGAGCGGCTGTCGAGCCAGGGCTCCAAGCTCTCGGGCGGCGAGCAGCAGATGCTGGCGCTCGCCCGCATCCTCAGGACCGGCGCCAAGCTGCTGCTCTGCGACGAGCTGACCGAGGGGCTCGCGCCCGTCATCGTGCAGCAGATCGGCGCGACGCTCCGGACGCTCAAGGACCGCGGCTTCACCGTGCTGCTGGTGGAGAGCAACTTCCGCTTCGCTCAGAGCGTGGCCGACCGCCATCTCATCGTCGAGCAGGGCCGGATCGTCGACGCAGTCCTCAACGACGAGCTTGAGGCGAACCTGCCCAAGCTCAACCGCTATCTCGGGGTCTGAGCCATGATGATCCCCTTCCTCGACATCTCCACGCAGGCGCTCTTCGGGCAGCTTTTGCTGGGCCTCATAAACGGCTCGTTCTACGCCATGCTGAGCCTCGGTCTCGCCGTCATCTTCGGGCTGCTCAACATCATCAACTTCACGCACGGCGCGCAGTACATGCTGGGCGCCTTCGCGGCCTGGATGCTGCTGAACTATCTCGGGATCGGCTACTGGTGGGCGCTGCTGCTCGCGCCGCTGATCGTCGGCGCGACCGGCGTCGTGCTGGAACGGTTGCTCATTAGCCGGCTCTACAAGCTCGACCACATCTACGGCCTGCTGCTGACCTTCGGCCTCGCGCTGATCATCCAGGGCCTGCTGCGCAACCAGTACGGCGTCTCGGGCATGCCTTACGCCATGCCGAAAGAGCTGATGGGCGGACGCAACCTCGGCTTCATGTTCCTGCCGAACTATCGCGCCTGGGTGATCGTCGCCTCGGTCATCGTATGCTTCGGCACCTGGTTCCTGATCGAGCGCACCCGGCTCGGCGCCTACCTGCGCGCCGCGACCGAGAACGCGGCGCTGACCCAGGCCTTCGGCATCAACGTGCCGCTGCTCGTCACGCTGACCTACGGCTTCGGCGTCGGCCTCGCGGCGCTCGCCGGCGTGCTCGCCGCGCCGATCTACTCGGTCAATCCCAACATGGGCGCCGACATCATCATCGTCGTGTTCGCGGTGGTGGTGATCGGCGGCATGGGCTCGATCCTCGGCGCGATCGTCTCCGGCTTCTCGCTCGGCCTGATCGAGGGACTGACCAAGGTGTTCTACCCCGAGGCCTCGACCACCGTGATCTTCGTGATCATGGCGATCGTCCTCCTCGTGAAGCCCGCCGGCCTGTTCGGGAGGACCGCATGACCGCCCACGACGCTTCCGCGCCCGCCGCGGCGATCGGCCCGACGTCCGCCTCCCTGCCGCGCGAGGCGATGGCGACCTACCGGCTGCTGTTCCTCGGCCTCGCCGGCCTCATCGTCGTCGCGCCGCTGGTGATCTACCCCGTGTTCGTGATGACGGTGCTGTGCTTCGCGCTGTTCGCCTGCGCCTTCAACCTGCTGCTTGGCTACGCTGGGCTGCTGTCCTTCGGCCACGCCGCCTTCTTCGGCATGGCGGCCTACGTCACCGGCCACGCCGCCAAGGTCTGGGGGCTGACGCCCGAACTCGCGATCCTGCTCGGCGTCGCGGCTTCGGCCGGGCTCGGGCTCGTCGTCGGCGCGCTCGCGATCCGGCGGCAGGGCATCTACTTCTCGATGATCACGCTGGCGCTCGCCCAGATGGTGTTCTTCTTCTGCCTGCAGGCGAAGTTCACCCATGGCGAGGACGGCATCCAGGCCATCCCGCGCGGCGCGCTGTTCGGCGTGATCGACCTCAGCGACGACTGGGCCCTCTACGTCTTCATCGCCGTCGTGTTCATGGCGGCGCTGCTGGCGCTGTTCCGGATCGTGCATTCGCCGTTCGGGCAGGTGCTGAAGGCGATCCGCGAGAACGAGCCGCGCGCGATCTCGCTCGGCTACGACGCCGCCCGTTACAAGCTCGCGACCTTCGTGCTCTCCGCCGGCTTCGCGGGGCTTGCGGGCTCGCTGAAGGCGCTGGTCTCGCAGATCGCGACGCTGACCGACGTGCACTGGTCTATGTCGGGCGAGGCCATCCTGATCACGCTGGTCGGAGGCGTCGGCACGGTGTTCGGGCCCATCGTCGGCTCGGTCATCGTGATCGCGATGCAGAACTATCTGGCGCAGCTCGGCGCCTGGGTGACGGTGGCGCAGGGCGTGATCTTCGTGGTCTGCGTGCTCGCCTTCCGCGAGGGCATCGTCGGCGTGCTGGCCCGGCGGCTGAAGATGCGGCTCTGATCCGGCGGAGGATCGGCCGGAGCGGTTGACCCTCTCCGGCCGATCGTCGAGAAGGGGCCGTTTCGCCCGCGCCCCCGAGGACCCGCCCATGACCGGCTTCGCCACCTCCGCCGACCAGGACCGCATCGCCTACGAGACGGCGAAGATGTTCCTGGAGATCAAGGCGGTCCAGTTCTACAGCGACAAGCCGTTCATCTTCACCTCCGGCTGGGCGAGCCCGGTCTACACCGACACCCGCAAGATCATCTCGTTTCCGCGCCTGCGCACGGCGGCGGTCGACTACGCCGTGCGGACCATCGCGCGCGACATCGGCTACGAGGCGATCGACGTCGTGGCCGGCGGCGAGACCGCCGGCATCCCGTTCGCGGCCTGGGTCGCCGACCGGCTGATGCTGCCGATGCAGTATGTGCGCAAGAAGCCGAAGGGTTTCGGCCGCAACGCCCAGATCGAGGGCGTGGTGACGCCAGGATCGCGCGGCCTCCTCGTCGAGGACCTCGCCACCGACGGCCGCAGCAAGCACGTCTTCGCCCAGGCGATGCGCGACGCCGGCATGACGGTGGAGCACTGCTTCGTGTTCTTCTTCTACGACGTGTTCCCAAACAGCCGCGAGATGCTGGCCGACATGGGACTGAAGCTGCACTACCTCACGACCTGGCGGCACGTGCTCGAGGTCGCGAAGGCGAGCGGCCATTTCGAGCCCAAGGTGCTGGCCGAGGTCGAGAATTTCCTGAACGCGCCGGCGGAATGGTCCGCCGCCCATGGCGGCGCGTCGGAGCTGAAGGCCGGCTGAGGGTTTCGAGGACCGAGATCTAGGCGGACGCTCGGCTGGCTGCTCTTCTTGTCCCGGCCTTGAGCCGGGACCCAGACCCGCGTCGCCATCCGGTAAAGCCGCACGACCGTGGCATCGATTCATGGACGCCGCGGAGGCTCTGGGTCCCGGCTCAAGGCCGGGACAAGAGCGCTGCGTTGGCCGGCGGCGCGTCGAGCTGGCCGGGCTTGGAGGCGCCGCCCGTCCCTTACTCTCCCGCGAGCAGCTCCCTGAGCCGGCCGCGGTTCAGGGCGAGCCACTGCAGGCCGATCAGCAGATAGGCGTTGGTGGCGACCGCGCCGTCGAGCGAGGCGATCGCGGCGTCGATCGGCGCCGCGAACGGCCGGGTCAGCTCGTGCTCGTCCGCCGCCCCCGCATGCTCCGGCAGCGCGCCGGCGTCGACCCGCGCGAGGAACAGCGTGGCGTGCTCGTCGACGATGCCGGGCGTCGGCAGGAAGGTGAGCAGCGGCTTCGACAGCGCGAGCGGAACAAGGCCCGTCTCCTCCTCGAGCTCGCGCCGGGCGGCCTCGGCGGCGTCTTCGCCCGGCTCCATGCGGCCGGCGACGATCTCGACCAGCTCGCCGGCTCCGGTCGCGAGCGCCGCGGGCGCGCGGAACTGGCGGATGAACACCGCCTCGTCGCGCTCGAGGTCGACCGCGATCACCGCCACGCAGGGGCCGGCGCGCAGCACCTCGCGCTGCTGTCGTATCTCGCCGCGGCCGCCCGCGTCCGGCAGCGTCACGCGCCAGAGCTCCAGCTTGCGGTAGCCGTCGTGCAGCAGCTCCGGCCCGTCGAGCGCGACCTCGCCGGCGCGCGGCGCGAAAAGGTCCGCTTCGGTCACTGCGCCACCGCGTGGGAGGCCTTGGCTTCGATGTCGAAGGCGGCGGCGAGCAGGGCGCGGGTGTAGTCGGTCTTCGGGGCGGCGAACACCTCCGCCGCCGGCCCGTGCTCCACCACCTTGCCGCCGCGCATCACCACCAGATCGTTGGCGAGCGCGCGCACCACCTTGAGGTCGTGGCTGATGAACAGGAAGGACAGCTTCCGCTTGGCCTGCACCGCGCGCAGCAGGTCGACGATCTGCGCCTGCACCGACATGTCGAGCGCGCTGGTCGGCTCGTCCAGCACGATGAAGGCGGGTTCCAGCGCGAGCGCGCGGGCGATGGCGATGCGCTGGCGCTGGCCGCCGGAGAACTCGTGCGGGTAGCGGTCGAGCGCGTCGGCGCCGAGGCCGACGTCGGCGAGCGCGCGCGCCGCCGCCTCCCGCCGTTCCGCGGGCTTCAGCGCCTTGCCCTGCACGTCGAGGCCTTCGGTGACGATGTCGACCACCGTCATCCGCGGCGACAGCGAGCCGTAGGGGTCCTGGAACACGATCTGCATGTCGGCGCGCAGCGGCCGCATGGCGGCGGAGGAGAAGCCGTCGATCGCCTGCCCGAGATAGGCGATGCGGCCTTCGCTGGAAATTAGCCTGAGGATCGCGAGGCCCAGCGTGGTCTTGCCCGAGCCGCTCTCGCCGACCACGCCGAGCGTCTGGCCCTCGCGCACGGTGACCGAGACGCCGTCGACCGCCTTCACATGGCCGACCGTCTTGCGCAGCAGGCCGCGCCGGATCGGGAACCACACCTTGAGGTCGTCGACCTCGACCACGGCGCGCGCCTCGGCGTCGGTCGGCGGCGGCGCGCCCTTCGGCTCGGCGGCGAGCAGTTTTCGGGTGTAGGCGTGCTCGGGGGAGGCGAACACGCGGGCGGTCTCGCCATGCTCGACGATCTTGCCCTCGGTCATGACGCAGACCCGGTCCGCGATGCGCCGCACGATGCCGAGATCGTGGGTGATGAACAGCATGGCCATGCCGAGCCGCCCCTGCAGCTCCTTCAGCAGCGCGAGGATCTGCGCCTGCACGGTGACGTCGAGCGCGGTGGTGGGCTCGTCGGCGATCAGCAGGTCCGGCTCGTTCGCGAGCGCCATGGCGATCATGACGCGCTGGCGCTGGCCGCCGGACAGCTGGTGCGGAAAGGCGTCGAGCCGCTCCGCCGGGTTCGGGATGCCGACCTGCGCCAGCAGCTCCAGCGTCCGCTCGCGGCACTTCGCCGCCGACCAGCCGCGATGCACCTTCAGCACCTCGCCGACCTGCCGCTCGATCGTGTGCAGCGGGTTGAGCGAGGTCATCGGCTCCTGGAACACCATGGTGATGTCCGCGCCGCGCACCTTGCGCAGCTCCCGCTCCGAGGCCTTCAGCAGGTCGCGGCCCTTGAACAGGATCTCGCCGGAAGGATGCCCCGCGGCCGGGTAGGCCAGCAGCTTCACGATCGACAGCGCCGTCACCGACTTGCCCGAGCCGCTTTCGCCCACGATCGCGAGCGTCTCGCCCTTGGCGAGATCGAACGATACGCGGTCGACCGCGAGCGCCCGCCCGCCCTCGCGGGCGAAGTCGACGGACAGGTCGCGGACGGAGAGCAGGGGGGCGTCGGTCATGGGCGCGCGGCGGCCTTCTCGAACAGGGCGGTCATTTCGGCTTCGATCAGCGGACATGTGGGCAGGTAGGCGCTCGACGCCGCAAGGAGACCCGTGTCCTGCGTGATCATGACGTCGCAGCCGGCCGACAGGCAGGTTGCAAGATGGATGGCGTCCGGCAGCCGCAGGGCCCTGTGCTCGGCGCGAAGTTCGGCGGCCTTGAACAGCAGCGCAGCCGATACCGGAACGGCCTCCAGAGTCCCCGATCCCCGAAAAAACGCTTCGTAGGTCGACCGCCACACCCGCGCCGTCGGATCGGACGGGTCGGTACGCGCTCTTCGCAGCGGGAGGACAAGCACTTCCGCCAGCGTGAGCTCGCTGGAGACGGGAGCGACGTCGCCTGTCTCCAGCAGGCGGCGGACGGCGATCGCGACGGAGTCATCGGCCTCGACGCCCCGGATCAGCGCGTTCGCGTCGAAATAGGCCCGAAGCGGCAAGCCTCAGCGGTCCCATTCGTCCCGCAGCTCGCGGACGCGAGCCACCGCCTCTTCGGTCGTCACCGGAACGAACCCCGGCGAGCGATGAAGCTCCTCGATAAGAGCTTTGATTTCGGTCCAGTTCGCAAGCTTCTGGTCGCGCAGGCTCGGCGCCCGCTCCACCGTCACCTTGACCCGCGCCGCGTCGCCGAGGCCCTCGCGCAGGTCCTCGGGCAGGCGCTCGACCGGGTAGTCCTCGCGGATGATCTTCTCGCGCTCGTCCATGGCCCGCATCCTACACCCGTCTCATCGGAACGTCTTCCGCGGGTCGAAGGCGTCGCGGACGGCTTCGCCTACGAAGATCAGCAGCGACAGCATGATCGCGATGACGAGGAAGCCCGAGATGCCGAGCCAGGGCGCCTGCAGGTTCGACTTGCCCTGGCTGAGCAGTTCGCCGAGCGAGGGCGATCCCGGCGGCAGGCCGAAGCCGAGGAAGTCGAGCGCGGTCAGCGTGGTGATCGAGCCGGACAGGATGAAGGGCATGAAGGTCAGCGTCGCCACCATCGCGTTCGGCAGCAGGTGGCGGAACATGATGGCGCCGTCGGAGACGCCGAGCGCGCGCGCGGCGCGGACATATTCGAAGTTCCGCCCGCGCAGGAACTCGGCGCGCACCACGCCGACGAGCGCGGTCCAGGAGAACAGCAGCAGGATGCCGAGCAGCACCCACACGTTCGGCGCCAGCACGGACGAGATGATGATCAGCAGGTAGAGCGTCGGCACCGAGGTCCAGATCTCGATGAAACGCTGGAACAGCAGGTCGATCCAGCCGCCGAAATAGCCCTGCACCGCGCCGGCGACCACGCCGATGACCGACGACAGGATGGCGAGCGCGAGCCCGAACAGCACGGAGAGCCGGAACCCGTAGATCAGCCGGGCGAGCACGTCGCGGCCCTGGTCGTCGGTGCCGAGCCAGTTCCATTCGAGGTCGGCGCAGGTCCGGGCCTTGGGCGCGTTCCCGCCTTGCGTCGGCGCGGCGTCGCCGTCCGGCGTCCGCCCGACGGAGGCCTTCGAACACTGCTCGTCCGTCAGCATCCAGGTCGGGGCCGAGGGCGCCGGCGTCGGCAGGTTCAGGTTGATGGTGCGGTAGGAGTAGCGGATCGGCGGCCAGACCATGTAGCCGCCGCTGTCCTTGATCAGCTTCTGCAGATAGGGGTCGCGGTAGTCCGCCTCGGTGTCGAAGTCGCCGCCGAAGGCGGTCTCCGGATAGAACATAACCGCCGGCACGTAGAACGCGCCGTCGTGCTTCACGAGGAACGGCTTGTCGTTGGCGATGAACTCGGCGAACAGCGTGACGAAGAACAGCAGAAGGAACAGCGCGAGCGACCAGTAGCCGCGCCGGTTGGCCCGGAAGTTCGCGAACCGCCGCCGGTTGATCGGCGACAGTTTTCCGCGCGGCGCGGCCGGCATCGGCGGCGCGCCGGGCGAGGGCGGGGGGACGGCGGTGGCGGCGTTGGTCATGCGACGCCCCGGCCGGAACGCGGTCGGATCGGATAGCCCTCGCCGTCATGCCCGCGCCTTCGCGCGGGTATCGACGACTTTGGGCCACGCTCGACGCCGAAGTCGTGGATACCCGGCTTCGCCGGGCATGACGGAGAACGTGCCGGAGAGGGCAGGGCTGTCATGGGCCTCACACCTCCCGCGTCTCGAAGTCGATGCGGGGGTCGACCCACATGTAGCTGAGGTCGGAGATCAGCGCGACGACGAGGCCCAGCAGCGAGAAGATGTAGAGGTTCGCGAACACCACGGCGTAGTCGCGGTTCACGATCGCCTCGAAGCCCAGCAGGCCGAGCCCGTCGAGCGAGAAGATCGTCTCGATCAGCAGCGAGCCGGAGAAGAACGCGCCGATGAAGGCGCCGGGGAAGCCCGCGATCAGCAGCAGCATGGCGTTGCGGAACACGTGGCCGTAGAGCACCTGGTTTTCGGTCAGGCCCTTCATGCGCGCCGTCTGGACGTACTGCTTGCGGATTTCGTCGAGGAACGAGTTCTTGGTCAGCAGCGTGGTGGTGGCGAAGGCGGAGATGCCAAGCGCCAGCAGCGGCAGCGTCAGGTGCCAGAAGTAGTCGACGATCTTGCCCCAGAGCGAGAGCTGGTCCCAGTTGTCGGAGGTCAGTCCCCGGAGCGGGAACCAGTCGAGGAAGGTGCCGCCCGCGAACAGCACGATCAGCAGGATCGCGAACAGGAAGCCGGGGATAGCGTAGCCGATCACGACCACGGTCGAGGTCCAGACGTCGAAGCGCGAGCCGTCGCGCACGGCCTTGGCGACGCCGAGCGGCACCGAGATCAGGTACGAGATCAGCGTCATCCAGAGGCCGAGCGAGATCGACACCGGCATCTTCTCGAGGATGAGGTCGATCACGTCGATGTCGCGGAAGTAGCTGCGGCCGAAATCGAACCGGGCGTAGTCCCACAGCATCTTGAGGAAGCGCTCGTGCGCCGGCTTGTCGAAGCCGAACTGCTGCTCGAGCTGGCGGATGAATTCGGGGTCGAGCCCCTGCGCGCCCCGGTACTTGGACGAGATCGGATCGTTCGAGGCGCCGCGCTGGGTCTGCGCCTGCGACAGGTCGGAGCCGGATCCGCCGGAGAACCGCGCGGTGGCGGAGGTGTCCTGGCCTGTCACCTGCGCGATCACGCGCTCCACCGGCCCGCCGGGGGCGAACTGGATGATGACGAACGAGATCAGCATGATCCCGAGGATGGTCGGGATGATCAGCAGCAGGCGACGCGCGACATAGGCGAGCATGCGGGGTCAGGCCCTCGACGCGGGGTGGGAGCGGGGCGCGGCGTCATGCCCGCGCCTTCGCGCGGGTATCCACGACTTCAGGCTGCGCCCCACGTCGAAGGCGTGGACGCCCGGCTTCGCCGGGCGCGTCGCCTGTCCGAGTCGACCGCTCACGCCTTCACCCCCGCCTTCTCGGCCTTGTCCGCCTCCCACCACCACGTCTCCAGCGTGCCGCGGGTGAAGCGCGGCTTCTCCGGCGGGCGGCCGTAGGCGTCCCAGTAGGCGAGGGTGTGCGTGTCCTTGTACCAGGCCGGAACCCAGGTCCGGAGCGCGCGCAGCACGCGGTCGAGCGCGCGGGCGGCGACATGGAGCTCGTCCCGGCTCTTCGCGGCGATCATGGTCTCGATCAGAGAATCCACCGCCGGGTTGGCGACGCCGGAGAGGTTCTGCGAACCGGGCAGGTTCGCGGATTCGGACGAGTAGACCTGCCGCAGCCCTTCGCCCGGCGTCGGGCTCATCGACATGCGCCGGCTGACCACGTCGAAGTCGAAGCTGTTGGTGCGCTGCTGGAACTGGGCCGGGTCGACCTGCCGGATGGTCCCCTCGATCCCCAGCACCTTCAGGTTCTTGATGAAGGCGCTCAGGTGCGGCTCGAACGACGGCTCGAACTCCAGGAACTCGATCGTCAGCGCCTCGCCCGCGGCGTTGGTCGCGCGGCCGTTCTTCGTGGTCCAGCCGGCCTCGCGCAGCAACTTCGCGCCTTGGCGCAGCAGCGCGCGGTCCTGGCCCGAGCCGTCGGAGACCGGCGGCGTGAGCGGCTCGCCGAACGCCTCGTCCGGGATCTTGCCGCGGAACGGCTCCAGCAGAGCGAGCTCGGCGCCCTCGGCGACGCCCGTCGCCATCATCTCCGGCGCGCCCTGGAACACCGAGGCCGTGCGCTTGTAGGCGTCGAACATCAGGTTCTTGTTCATCCACTCGAAATCGAAGGCGAGCGTGATGGCGGCGCGGGTCCGCGGGTCCTGGAACTTCGCGCGGCGCAGGTTGAGCCATAGCCCCTGTGCGCCCGACGGCGTCAGGTCCGGCAGCGTCTCGCGCCGGACCTTGCCCTCGCGCACCGCGGGGAAGTCGTAGCCCGTGGCCCAGACGCGCGAGGTGAACTCCTCGCGGAACAGATAGGCCTTGCCCTTGAACGCCTCGAACGCGACGGCCCGGTCGCGGAAGAACTCGTAGCGGACGCGGTCGAAGTTGAACTGCCCGGCGTTGACGGGGAGGTCCTTCGCCCACCAGTCGGCGACACGCTCGAAGGTTATGTTGCGGCCGGGCTCGATGCGGCCGACCTTGTAGGGGCCGGAGCCGAGCGGCGGCTCCATTGTCGCGGCGTCGAAATCGCGGGTCGCGTACCAGGCCTTGGAGAAGATCGGCAGGCCGGCGAGCGTCAGCGGCAGGTCACGGGTGCGCTTCGGCGAGAGCCGCAGCACCACGACGCCTTCGCCCTCGACCTCGACGCCCTCGAGGTCGCGGATCTGCTGCGCGATCAGCGGGTGGCCCTTGGCCTTCAGCGTCTCGAACGACCACTTCACATCCTCGGCGGTGAGCCGCGAGCCGTCGTGGAAGCGCGCTTCGGGCCGAAGCCGGAACCGGAAGGCGAGCCCGTCGCCCGACACCGCGACCGATTGCGCCACGAGGCCGTAGAGCGCGTCCGGCTCGTCATAGGCGCGCGCCATCAGCGTGTCGAAGACGAGCTCCATGCCGGCGGCGCCGTCGCCCTTCAGGATGTACGCGTTGAGCGTGTTGAAGGTGGTGAAGTTCTGGTTCAGCGCGATCGTGGACGGCGTCTGGGAGTAGGAGCCGCCCTTGGGCGCGTCGACGCGCACATAGTCGAACGTCTTGAAGTCGGGGCCGTATTTCAGCTCCCCGAACGCCGACAGGCCGTGGCGCTCGGGCCCGAAGGCCTGCGGGTCGCCCTCGGCCGCCGCGGGCGCCGCCGGCGCGCCTTCGGTCTCCGCGCGGGCCGCCGCCGGGAACAGGCCGAACGCGGCGGCCGCGCCGGCGTAGGCGAGCGCGCCCCGCCGCGAGACGCCCTCGCTCACGAACGGCCCCCGGTCGCCTTCGCCTTCTCGGCGTCCCACCACCACAGGGTCGGGAACAGCGCGCCGCGCGGCGGCAGGTTGTCGGGGCGGGAGAAGCGGTTCCAGCGCGCGGTGCGGTCCTCGACGGAGGTGAACTGCGGCACGACGAAGTTGTGCGCCAGCAGCACGCGGTCGAGCGCCCGGGTCGCGGCGGTCAGCTCGTCGCGGTCCTTGGCGTAGACGATCTTCTCGATCAGAGCGTCGACGCCGGCGTCCTTGATGCCGACGACGTTCTGCGAACCGGGCCGGTCCGCGGCGTCGGAGCCCCAGTATTCGCGCTGTTCGTTGCCGGGCGAGAGCGACTGCCCCCAGCCCATGGTGATGACGTCGAAGTCGCGGGAGCGGATGCGGTTGATATACTGGCTGTCGTCGAGCAGGCGCTGCCGCACCTCGACGCCGAGCCGCTCCAGCGCCGGCGCGTAGAAGCTGAGGATGCGCTCCGCGCTTGGGTCGCCGTAGATGAACTCGACCGTCATGCGCTCGCCGGTCTTGGCGTTGACGAGCCGGCGGTCCTTGACCTCCCAGCCGGCCTCCCGCAGCAGCCGCACCGCCTCGCGCAGATTGGCGCGCGCCTGCTCCGGCGAGCCGCCGACCGGGTTCTTGTATTCGGTGGTGAAGACCTCGGCCGGAACCTTGTCCCGGACGCTTTCGAGGATCTCGAGCTCCTTGCCCTCGGGCAGCCCCTTCGACGCAAGCTCGGTGCCGTGGAAGTAGCTGTCGATCCGGACGTAGCTCCCGAACATGATGGTCTTGTTGATCTCCTCGAAGTCGAAGGCGAGGTTGAACGCCCTGCGCACCCGAGGGTCTTTGAACTTGTCGCGCCGCGTGTTGAAGGCGTAGCCCTGCATGCGGCCGGACTGGGTGTCCTTGAAGGTCTCCAGGATCACACGCTTCTCGTCCGCCGCCGGGAATTTGTAGGCGGTCGCCCAGTTCTTGGCGCTGTTCTCCTCGCGCCAGTCGTACTGGCCGCCCTTGAACGCCTCGACCAGCACGGTCGTGTCGCGGAAGTAATCGAAGCGCAGCTCGTCGAAATTGTTCACGCCCTTGCGGACGGGGAGGTCCTTGCCCCAGTAGTCCGGCACGCGCTCGTAGGAGATCCAGCGGCCGGGGGCCATGTCCTTGACCCGGTAAGGTCCGGACCCGACCGGCTTCTCCAGCGTGCCTTCCTCGATGTTGCGCTTGCGCCCCTGCGCGTCCGTCCCTTCCCACCACGCCTTCGGCAGGATCTGGAGCTGGCCCATGATCTGCGGCAGCTCGCGGTTGCCGGGCCCGGCGAAGGTGAAGGTGACCTCGCGCTCGCCGGTCTCCTCGGCCTTGGTCACGTCCTTGTAGTAGAACGACATCATCGGGTTGATGCGCTTCAGCGTCTCGAACGACCAGATGACGTCGGCGACGGTGATCGGCGAGCCGTCGTGGAACTTCGCTTCGGGCCGCAGCCGGAACGTCACCGACGACCAGTCGGCGGGGTGGCGCACGCTCTCCGCGATCAGGCCGTACTCTGTCGCCGGCTCGTCATAGGAGCCGGTCATCA
Source organism: Methylopila turkensis (assembly GCF_027922325.1). Classification (GTDB taxonomy): domain Bacteria; phylum Pseudomonadota; class Alphaproteobacteria; order Rhizobiales; family Methylopilaceae; genus Methylopila; species Methylopila turkensis. Next base: position 1,292,391 of record NZ_BSFL01000001.1, on the reverse strand, counting down.
GCGCGTCGTAGATCAGCGTCGAGCCCGCCGCCGGATTGCCCTTGCGGATGAAACCGTTGAGGCTGTCGAAGGTGCCGATGGTCGCGAGCCGCGCCGCGCCGCCCTTGGGCGCGTCCGGGTTGACGTAGTCGAAATGCTTGAAGTCCGGGGGATATTTCACGTCGCCGAACAGCGACAGGCCGTGCTTCCACTGGTTCGCGTCCGGGGCCTTGATCTCCGCGGCGGCCGGGGGCGTCGACGGCGTCTCCTGCGCGAGGGCGGGGGATGCGAAAGCGAGCGCGAAGGCGGCGATGGCGGCGGAGAGGCGTAGCGGCATGGGCGGCTGGAGACCTTTCGGACGGCGGCGCAGGGCGGTCGGCATTATGTCGCGAAACATGGCGCGTTCCAGACGAGGAGACAGCCTGACGCGAACGTGACGCCGAAGCCAAGCCCCGAGCGTGGGCCGGACACGAAAAAGGCCGGGCTTGCGGCCCGGCCTCGATCGTCGCGCCCGTCAGGCCGCGGCCGGGATCACTTGCCCGGAAGCGGCGCCGGGTTGTCCGAGTTCTTGTTGAGATAGGCGATGATGTTCGCCCGCTCCTGCGGATCCTCGACCTCAAGGATCATCATCGTGCCGGGAGCGTATTCCTCGGTGTTGGTCAGCCACTTGTCGAGCTGCTCGAAGTCCCAGGGACCCGGCTTCGCCTTCAGCTCGTCGGAGTACTCGAAGCCCTCCTGATGGCCGTGCTTGAGGCCGACGATGCCGTAAAGGTTCGGACCGGCGCCGGCGGGCTCGCCCTTCTTGAAGGTGTGGCAGACGCCGCATTTCTCGCCGACGACCGTCTCGCCGACGGCCGGGTCGGCGGAGGCGAGCCGCTCGGCGATCGGCGAAGCGGCGGGCGCCGCCGGGGCGTCGGCCTTCTTCTCCTCGGCCGGAGCCGCAGGGGCGGCCGGAGCCTCGGCCTTCTTCTCTTCCGCCGGAGCGGCGGGGGCGGCCGGGGCCGCCGCGGGAGCAGCCGGCGCCGCGGCGCCGAGCTCGAGCGGCTTGTCGGAGTTCTTGTTCAGCCAGCCGATCAGGTTGGCGCGCTCTTCCGGGTTCTTGATGCCGGCGAAGGCCATCGAGGTGCCGGGAATGTAGCCCTTCGGGTTCTCGAGCCACTTGTTCATGGCGTCGATGTCCCAGGTCTTGTCGGCCGTGCCCTTCATCGCCGCGGAGTAGCCGAAGCCTTCCTGGTGCGCGTGCTTCAGGCCGATGATGCCGTAGAGGTTCGGGCCGGCCTTGGCCGCGCCGCCCTTGTCAAAGGAATGACAGGCGCCGCACTTCTTGGAGGCCTGCTCGCCCTTCTTGAGGTCGGCCGCGGCGACCTTCGCGGTGAAGTCGTCGCCGCCGCCTCCGCCGCCGGCCGCAGCCGCGGGAGCCGCCGCGCCGCCGGCGGGGGCCGCCGGCACGTCGAGCGGCTTGTCGGAGTTCTTGTTGAGATAGGTGATGAGGTTGGCGCGCTCTTCCGGATTCTTGATGCCGGCGAAGGCCATCGAGGTGCCGGAGATGTAGCCCTTCGGGTTCTCGAGCCACTTGTCCATGGACTCGAAGTCCCAGGTCTTGTCGGACGTGCCCTTCATCGCGGCGGAGTAGCCGAAGCCTTCCTGGTGCGCGTGCTTCAGGCCGATGATGCCGTAGAGGTTCGGGCCGGCCTTGGCCGCGCCGCCCTTGTCGAAGGAATGGCAGGCGCCGCACTTCTTGGCTGCCTGCTCGCCCTTGGTCGCGTCGCCCTTGGCGAGCAGGGCCAGCACGCCCGCGCCTTCGCCGCCCGCCGCCGGAGCCGGCCCGCCGCCGGGCTGCTGCTCGGCGATCTCGTAGCCCGGTTTCTCGGGCTCGTGCGACTTGAAGACCTCTGTCGAGATGGCTTTGACGCCCAGCACGACAGTCAGCGTGCCGAGCACCGCGCCGGCGATCTTGTTGAGCTCGAAGGCGTCCATGTCCTCTCCGAATTCCCCCTTGGGCGGCGCGACGATAATTGGCCGAATTCCAGAACTCCACGCCAAGGCGCGGACGTCGCTAAGCGTTTCCTTTTTATGGCGCGCGGACGCTAGCCGTTTTTGCCGAACGTTCGCAACTCGGCTATCACCCCCTGCGCCTAAATACCGCCGCTTGGACGCGGCGGCCTTCCCGCCTTCCGACGAACCCGCGGACCGTCTCGATGCCCACCGTCCGATCCCCACTGCGCCCGCTGGTGCTCATCCCGGCGCGCCTCGCCGCGACCCGGCTGCCGCGCAAGCCGCTGGCCGACATCCATGGCGAACCGATGATTCTCCATGTCTGGCGGCGGGCGATGGAGGCGGGAGTGGGCCCCGTGGTGGTGGCGACGGATTCGGGCGAGGTCGCCGAGATCGTCGCGGGCGCCGGCGGACAGGCGATCCTGACCCGCGCGGACCATCCTTCGGGCTCGGATCGGATTTACGAGGCGCTGCAGACGCTTGATCCCGATCAGGACTTCAACGTCATCGTGAACGTCCAGGGCGATCTGCCGACGGTCGAGGCGACGGTGGTGCGCGCGGCGCTCGCGCCGCTGCAGGACCCGGAGGTCGACATCGCGACGCTGGTCGCCGAGATCACGCGCGAGGAGGAGCGGACCTCGCCGGACGCGGTCAAGATGGTGGGCGCGGAGATCGCGCCCGGCCGCTTCCGCTGCCTCTATTTCACCCGCGCCACCGCGCCGCACGGGACCGGTCCGCTTCACCATCACATCGGGCTCTACGCCTATCGTCGTGCGGCGTTGGAGCGCTTCGTCAAGCTGCCGCCGTCGCCGCTCGAGCGGCGCGAGCGGCTCGAACAGCTTCGCGCTCTGGAGGCCGGCATGCGAATCGATGCGGTCAAGGTCGACACGGTTCCGCTCGGCGTCGACACGCCCGAGGATCTGGAACGGGCGCGTCAGATGCTGATCTACGTGGCCGAGGGGGCCTGAGCGGATGTCCGAAACCCAGCCTGGCCCACGCGTCATCGCCTATCAGGGCGAGCCGGGCGCCAATTCCCACATGGCCTGCGACGCGGCCTATCCCGGATGGGAGGCGCTGGCCTGCCCGAGCTTCGAGGACGCGCTCGACGCCGTCGCCTCCGGGCGGGCGGAGCTCGGGATGATCCCGATCGAGAACTCGGCCAACGGCCGGGTCGCCGACATCCACCACCTGCTGCCCTCGGCGAAGCTGCACATCGTCGGCGAGCTCTTCATGCCGATCCACCACCAGCTCATGGCGGTGAAGGGCGCGACGCTCGACACGATCCGCTCGGCGCAGAGCCACGTGCAGGCGCTCGGCCAGTGCCGCGCGACGCTGCGCAAGCTCGGCCTGACGCCGCTGATCGGCGCCGACACCGCCGGCTCCGCCCGCGAGATCCGCGACGCCGGCGACGTTTCGCGCGCCGCGATCGCCTCCGAGCTCGCGGCGAAGGAGTACGGGCTCGAAATCCTCGCCCGCGACATCGAGGATTTCCCCAACAACACGACGCGCTTCGTGGTGCTCTCGGCGCGGAAGGCCTGGGCGCCGGCGAATCGCGGGCTCACCGTCACCACCTTCGTGTTCAAGGTGCGCAACATTCCGGCCGCGCTCTACAAGGCGCTCGGCGGGTTCGCGACCAACGGCGTCAACATGACGAAGCTCGAGAGCTACCAGCTCGACGGCGCCTTCGTCGCCACCCAGTTCTATGCCGACGTCGAGGGCCATCCGAAGGACCCGGGGCTGAAGCGCGCGCTCGACGAATTGCGGTTCTTCTCGTCGGAGTTCGCGATCCTCGGCGTCTATCCCGCGCACGCCTTCCGGGTCTCGGCCCGCGCGCTCGAGGCGCAGGCCGCGATGCAGTCGCGTCCTTGAGCGTCAGCCGGCGACGAACGCGCGCAGCAGGTGATGCGCGATCGCGGCGGGGGGCGGCGCGGTCAGGCCTTCCGGGTGGTCGCCCGCCAGCATCCGCCGCGCGTCCTCGCGGCTGAACCAGCGCGCGTCCTCGAGCTCCTCGAGGTCGGGATCTAGCGCGTCGTCGAGCGCCTCGCCGACCATCCCGACCATGAGCTGCGACGGGAACGGCCAGGGCTGCGAGAAGGCGTAGGCCACGCGCCCGACCCGCACCCCGGCCTCCTCGAAGGTCTCGCGCCGGACCGCGTCCTCCAGCGTCTCGCCGGGCTCCACAAAGCCCGCGAGGCAGGACCACATGCCGGGCCGGAACCGCGCCTGCCGCCCGAGCAGGCAGCGCCCGCCATGGGTCACCAGCATGATCGCGACGGGATCGGTGCGGGGGAAGTGGACCGCGCCGCAGGCCGGGCAGACACGCCGCCAGCCGCCGCCGGCCATGACGCTCGGGGCGCCGCAGTTGGCGCAGAAGCCGTTGCGGGCGTGCCAGCGCAGCATGCTCTTGGCGTAGCCGGCGAGCGCGAGCGCGGAGCCCGCGAGCCGTCCGTCGCTCGCGACCGCGCGCAGGTCCTCGACCGCGACGCCCGGCGGAAGCGACGCCTCCACGTCTGCGTCGAGTTCGGCGGCGAAGCGGGGGACGTCGCCGTCGAGCCCGAGAAACACAGGCTGAGCGGGTGCGCCGAACGCGACCGCCGCCGCCCGGTCGAACAGCGGATCGAGAGCGCCGCCCTTTTCGGAGAGCACGGCGCGCTCGCCCAGAAACAGCGCGAACCGCGCCCGCGGGTCGGCCGCCACGCGGTCGAGGAAGCCCGGCCGGTCCCGCCGCTCGCCGCAGCGGTCGAGCGCGAGCCCGGCGTAGCCGAGATCTGCGAGGTCGGGCGCAGGAAGGGCGTCTGTCATCGGGGTTTCGCCACAGGATCGGTCTCGGCGCGGGCGCCCTTGCAAGGCGCCCCGTCGGCGGTCCATATAGCGCACGGGAGGTTGGCGATGGGCGTGTTCCTCGCCAACCGGGTCAGGTCCGAAAGGAAGCAGCCCCAACGAGACCGATACGGGTCGTCGTCCGACCTCCCACCTTATCCCTGAGAATCCGGCGGAGCCGTTCGCGATGGCGACGAAGGTCGGCGTTCTCATCCACGCGGACTGGAGCGCCAAGAGCGCCGGTCGGTGGGCCGCTTTTTCGGAAGCCGATGGGGAAAGCTACGTCGTCAGTCGGCTGGCTCCGTTCGATCTCGGACCGGAACAGCTCCTGTCCCTCTCCCAAAACCGAAGCGTCCTGGCCGGATTCGATTTTCCGATCGGGATTCCCCGCTTCTACGCCGAAAAACTCGGCGTCTCCGACTTCAGGTCGTTTCTCAGTCTGCTTGGCGAACCTGAGTTCGAGCAGATTCGCCATCCGGCGGGTCGCTCAGCGGACATCAGCGTCCACAGACCCTTCTATCCCGCAGGCGTTCAGGGCGTCACGCGCACGGCGCTCGTCCAGGGGCACGGGCTTGAATCCTTCGACGCGCTGCGTCGCCGCTGCGAGCAAAAGGCCGATGGGCATCCAGCTGCGACACCTCTGTTTTTCACGCTGGGCGGCGCGCAGGTCGGCCGCGGAGCCGTGCGCGGCTGGATCGAACTGCTGGCGCCGCTGAGCCTGCGCCCGAACGTGCGCTTCTGGCCGTTCGACGGCCCTTTGGCCGAGCTCGTCGCATCGCCGGGGCTGACCATCGCCGAGACCTATCCGGCGGACGCGCGCCGGTTTCTCGGCGTCGGACCGCGAACCGGCTTCAGTAAGACGTCGCCTGCCGATAGGATCAGGGTCGGCGCAGCTCTGATAGAAGCCGCAACGGCGTATGGCGTTCGCTTCACGGACGACATCACGGATCAGATCAGGAATGGGTTTGGCGATGATCGTTTCGGCAGCGACAGGTTCGACGCGGTGGTCGGTCTGATCGGCATGGCGGCCGTGCTGCGCGGCCAGCACGCCGAAGGACCGGCTATCGTATCGCCCGTCGAAGGATGGATATTGGGCCGGGTCCCGTCGCGCGGCTCGGACAGCGTCGCATGACGACCCCCGCGCCCTACCGCGTCCTTGCCCGAAAGTACCGGCCGCAGCGCTTCGAGGACCTGATCGGCCAGGACCCGATGGTGCGCACGCTGCGCAACGCCTTCGCCTCCGGCCGGATCGCGCAGGCGTGGATCCTCACGGGCGTGCGCGGCGTCGGCAAGACCACCACCGCCCGCATCCTCGCCCGCGCGCTGAACTACGAGACCGCCGACGGGCAGGGCGGCCCGACCGTCGATCTGGCGATCCCCGGCGTCCATTGCGAGGCGATCATGGAGTCGCGCCACGTGGACGTGGTGGAGATGGACGCCGCCTCCCACACCGGCGTCAACGACGTCCGCCAGATCCTGGAGACCGTGCACTACGCGCCGGTGATGGCGCGCTACAAGGTCTTCATCATCGACGAAGTGCACATGCTCTCCACGAGCGCCTTCAACGCGTTCCTCAAGACGCTGGAGGAGCCGCCGCCGCATGTGAAGTTCGTGTTCGCCACAACCGAAATCCGCAAGGTGCCGGTGACGGTGCTGTCGCGCTGCCAGTCGTTCTCGCTGCGCCGCGTCGCCGCCGACGAGCTCTCCGCGCATCTGAAGCGCGTCTGCGACGCCGAAAGCGTGACGATCGAGGACGAGGCGCTCGCCGTGGTCGCCCGCGCGGCGGAAGGCTCGGTGCGCGACGCGCTGTCGCTGCTCGATCAGGCGATCGCCCACGGCCAGGGCGACGTGCGGGCGGAGGCCGTGCGCGGCATGCTCGGCCTCGCCGACCGGGCCGGCGTGCTCGACCTGTTCGAGGCGGTGATGCGCGGCGACGTCGGGGCGGCGCTCGACGGCTTCCGCAACGCCTATGATTCCGGGGCCGACCCGGTCGCGGTGCTGACCGACCTCGCCGAGACCGTCCACCTCGTCACGCGCATCAAGCTCGCGCCCAAGGCGGCCGACGACCCGACGCTCAGCGAATCCGAGCGGTTGCGCGGAAAAGCCTTCGCCGAGGGCGTCTCCATGCGCGTGCTGACCCGCGCCTGGCAGATGCTGCTGAAAGGCGTCGCCGAGGTGCAGGTCGCGCCGAAGCCGGCGCAGGCCGCCGACATGGTGCTGGTTCGCCTCGCCCACGCCGCCGACCTGCCGACGCCGGACGAGGCGCTGAGGGCGCTTGAGGGCGTCGAGCCGTCGCCCCCGCGCGGCGGTCCGCCGCCGTCCGGGCCTTCGGGCGGACCGCGCGGACCGGAGGCGATGGCCCCCGCGCGGCTCGGCCCCGCGACGGCCATGGCGCGCGCGCCCGAGGCCGCGCAGGCCCCACCGCGCATGGAGGCGGTCCCCGTCGCGGTGGCCCGGTCCGAACAGGCGCCGCTGGTGCGGCTGTCGCGGTTCGAGGATCTGGTCGCGATCGCCGCGAAGAACCGCGACATCCTCATGCAGGGCTGGCTGGAGCGGCAGGTGCGCGTCGTCCGCTTCGACGAGGGCGTGCTGGAGTTCCAGCCGACGGAGGACGCCGCGCCCGATCTCGCCGGAGCCATCGGCAAGCGGCTCCTGGACTGGACCGGCCAGCGCTGGATGGTCGCGGTCGCGGCCGGCGAGGGCGCGCCGACCATCCACGAGACCCGCGAGGCCGCGGCCGCGGCCCGGCTCGAAGGCGTTCAGGCCCACCCCCATGTGCGCGCTATCCTCGACCGGATGCCGGGCGCGGTGATCGTCGACGTGCGCGAGCGGCAGGCCGCGCCGGAGGAGGCCGCGCTTGACGCCGCGGCGGTCGACGCCCTACCTGCGGCCGAAGACGAAACCGACGATTTCTGAACCTTCGAGGAGGCCGCGTTGCGCGACATCATGGGCATGATGGCGAAGGCCAAGGAGCTCCAGCAGAAGATGCAGGAGGCGCAAGGGGAGCTCGACCAGGTCACGGTCGAGGGCGCCTCCGGCGGCGGGCTGGTCGCCGTGACGCTGTCCGCCAAGGGCGACCTGCGCGGCCTGAAGATCGACCCCTCGCTGCTGAAGCCCGAGGATGTCGAGATCCTTGAGGACCTGATCGTCGCGGCCCACGCCGACGCCCGCACGAAGGCCGAGGCTGCGGTGCAGGAGAAGATGCAGGGCCTGACCGCCGGCCTGCCGATCCCGCCCGGCATGAAGCTGTTCTGAGGCTGGGGCGTCATCCCGGCCAAGCGGCGCCGCCGCGCCGAGCCGGGATCGTCATCCGAACCACGCAAGACCGCTCGCAAGGGGGCTTGGCGGTCCGCCGGCGAACGTGCAGGCGATCCCGGCTCTCCGCTGCGCTCCGGCCGGGATGACGCGCTGCGCCGCCCGCGACGGCGCGGCTTCCTCCCGTTAAGGTGCAAACATGTCCCGCAATCCCGCCGGCCCCGAGATCGAGCGCCTGATCCAGCTTCTTGCGAAGCTGCCGGGGCTCGGGCCGCGTTCGGCGCGGCGGGCGGCGCTGCACCTGCTCACGCGCAAGGATCGGCTGCTGGAGCCGCTTTCGGAGGCGATGCGGATCGCCTGCGAGCGGGTGGCGGAATGCTCGGTCTGCGGCAATGTCGACACGCAGGACCCCTGCGCCGTCTGCCGCGACCCGCGCCGGGACCCCTCGCTGATCGTGGTGGTGGAGGACGTCTCCGACCTGTGGGCGCTGGAGCGGGCGGGCGCCATCGCCGCACGCTACCACGTGCTCGGGGGCACGCTGTCCGCGCTCGACGGCCGCGGGCCGGAGGACCTCAACCTCGCGACGCTAGCCGACCGCGCGCGCGACCCGGAGGTCAAAGAGGTCATCCTCGCGGTGAACGCCACCGTCGAGGGCCAGACCACCGCGCACTACGTCACGGACCTGCTCGCCGACTGCGACGTGAAGGTCACGCGCCTCGCGCACGGCGTGCCCGTCGGCGGCGAGCTCGACTATCTCGACGACGGCACGCTCGCGGCGGCGATCCGAAGCCGCACGACGTTCTGAGCGCAGGCGCGCGGCCGGTAGAGCTTCGTCGTCACCCCCGGGCTTGACCCGGGGGTCCATCGGGCGCGGACGCGCCCGGAACGATGGATGCCCGGGTCAAGCCCGGGCATGACGGCTAATGTCGTTTCGGCGCAGGACGTTGCGAGGGGCGTCGGGCCTCGTCGGACGAGATCGGCGTCATGCCCGGCGAAGCCGGGTATCCACGACTTTGGTCAGCGCCCTACGCCCAAGTCGTGGATACCGGCGCGACAAGCGCGGGCATGATGGCGGGCTTCCCGGTCCACGTCTGCGCGGCGGAGAGCCAGGATCGTCATATGCAAACGGTCTCGTCATGGTCCGGCTTGACCGGACCATCCATGTCGGACGTCGAGCGCTGCGTTGGAGATGGGTCCTCCGGTCGAGCCGGAGGACGACGCGGCGCTTGTCTACGCGGCCTGATCCCGGATCGGCCTCCAGCCGTCAGGGATGACGGGCGATCATCACTCCGCCGCGTCGCGCTTGAGCGGGTTCGGCAGCGCCTGCGGCTCGGCGGGGAGGCCGAGCTCCATCTGTTCGAGCCGCGCGCCGCGGCGGGCGATCTTCTCCGCCGAGATCGAAATCTGGTCGAGGTCGCCGACCGCCTGGCCGAAATGGACCTTCAGCTTGTCCACGCGCTCGCCGACCCGGCGGACGTCGTCGATGAGGCGGCCGACCTCGGCCTGCAGCAGATGCGCCTGCTCGCGCATGGCGGCGTCGCGGGTCAGGCCCTGCACCACCTGCACGGCCAGCATCAGCAGCGAGGGCGACACGATCAGCACCCGGGCCCGGTGGGCGCGCGCGACCACGTCGTCGAACCGCTCGGCGAGCTCGGCGTGGATCTGCTCGGACGGCACGAACAGCAGCGCCACGTCCTGGGTCTCGCCGGCGACGAGATATTTTTCGGCGACGTCCGAGACGTGGCGGCCGACGTCGGCGCGCACCCGCGCCTCCGCCGCCTTGGTCTGCTCCGGCGTTTCGGCGATGCGCAGCCGCTCGAAGCCCTCCAGCGGGAACTTGGCGTCGACGGCGAGGCCGCGGCCGTCGCCCGGCAGCCGGATCAGCGCGTCCGGCCGCACGCCGGTCGAGAGCCGCGCCTGGAAGGCGTAAGCCGCGGGCGGCAGGGCGTCCCGCAGGATCGCCTCCATGCGGCCCTGCCCGAAGGCGCCGCGCGCGGGCTTGTTGGCGAGGATGCTCTTCAGGTCCGTCACCTGGCTCGCGAGCGCGCCGATCTGCGCGCCGGCGGCGTCGATCACCGCGAGCCGGGCCTCGAGCTTCGAAAGCTGCTCGGCGGTCGCCTGCCCGTTCGCGGCGAGCCCGTCGCCGACCCGCGCGCCGACGGCGTCGAGCCGCTCCGCCACGCCGCGGGCGAGGTCGGCCTGCCGGGCGCCGAGCGCGGAGGCGAAGGCCTGCAGCCTGCCGGCCGCCTCGGCCTGCATGCGTTCGAGCGCCGCCAGCCGGATCGCGGCCTCGCGCGCGTCGCGGCGGCGCGAGCCGGAGGCGCGCGCGACCGCGACCAGCGTCAGCAGCAGCGCGCCGAGCAGCGCCGCGCCGAGACCGGCGAGCGTTTCGCCGAGCGAGACGGCGTGGTCGCCGACGAAGAACAGGGGATCGGTCATGGATTTTACGCGACTGGGGAGGATGAGACGGAGCAGTCTTTGGAACAAATAATGAACACATTGACCTTTGCATCACAAGGGCTTATCCGCGGACGTCCGTCGCCCCACGCATCAGCACGCGCATTCAGCCATGGCCGCCGCCCCGCTCGTCTATCTCCCGGATTCGAAGCTCCGCCTCGTCAGCGCGCCGGTCGAGCGCGTCGACGACGAGGTGCGCGCGCTCGTCGCCACCATGTTCGAGACCATGTACGAGGCGGCCGGCATCGGCCTCGCGGCGATCCAGATCGGCGTCGCCCGCCGCGTCGTGACCATCGATCTCGCCGGCAAGGACGAGGAGCCGCAGCCGCTCGCCCTCATCAACCCTGAGATCGTGAAGGCGTCGGACGAGACGCAGCTTTACGACGAGGGTTGCCTGTCGATCCCGGACTATTACGAGGAGGTCGAGCGGCCGGCGCGCGTGACGGTGCGCTACCTCGACGGTGACGGGGCGCAGCAGGAGCTGGAGGCCGACGGCCTGCTCGCGGTCTGCATCCAGCACGAGATCGACCATCTGAACGGCGTGCTGTTCATCGACCACATCTCGCGGCTGAAGCGCGACCGCGTGGTCAAGAAGTTCGAGAAGGCGCGCGCCATCGGCGAGCTGCCGAGCTTCCCCAAGCGCGAGCGCCGCGCGCCGGAGCCGGTCGAGGCCTGAGCGGCCCCGGCCGCCGTCTTCCCATGCCTTTGCGCCTCGTCTTCATGGGCACGCCGGACTTCGCGGCGCCGGTGCTGTCGGAGCTGGTGGGGCAGGGCCATGACGTCGCGGCCGTCTACACCCGCGCGCCGAAGCCCGCGGGCCGCGGCATGGAGCTGCGCAAGAGCCCGGTGCACGCGCTCGCCGACCGTTTCGCGATCCCCGTCCTGACGCCGAAGTCGTTCCGCGATCCGGAGACGATCGCGGCCTTCGCGGCGCACGACGCCGACGCGGCGATCGTGGTCGCCTACGGGCTGATCCTGCCGAAGGCGGCGCTCGACGCGCCCGAGCTCGGCTGCCTCAACCTCCACGCCTCGCTGCTGCCCCGCTGGCGCGGCGCCGCCCCGATCCAGCGGGCGATCATGGCCGGCGACGCCGAGACCGGCGTGATGGTGATGCGGATGGAGGAGGGGCTCGACACCGGGCCTGTCGCCATGGCCGAACGCGTCGCGATCGGGCCGGACGAGACCGCGGGCGAGCTTCACGACCGGCTGTCGACGCTGGGCGCCGACCTCATGGGGCGCGCGGCGGCGGCGCTCGCGCGCGGCGGGCTGACCTTCCGGCCGCAGAGCGAGGACGGCGTCGTCTACGCCGCCAAGATCGAGAAGGCCGAATCGCGGATCGACTGGGGGCGACCTGCGCGAAGCCTGCACGACCACATCCGCGGGCTATCCCCGTTCCCCGGCGCCTGGTTCGAGTTCGAAGGCCCTCGCGGACCGGAGCGGGTGAAGGTCCTGCGCTCGGCCCTCGCCGACGGCGCAGGCGCCGTCGGCGAACTGCTCGACGACCGCCTGACCGTCGCCTGCGGCGAGGGCGCGCTCCGCCTCGTCACCCTGCAGCGCGCCGGCAAGGGGCCGGTCGACGCCGCCGCGTTCCTGAACGGCGCCCGGCTTGCGCGCGGGGACCGGCTGTCGTGACGACGGCCGGCTGACGCCCATGCCGCGCTACCGCTTGCTGATCGAATATGACGGCGCGCCCTTCTCGGGGTGGCAGCGCCAGATCAACGGCCTGTCCGTGCAGGGCGCGCTGGAGGCCGCGTTCCTCGGGTTCTGCGGCGAGGCCGTGGCCGTGAAGGGCGCCGGCCGCACCGACGCCGGGGTGCATGCGAGCGGGCAGGTCGCCCATGTGGATCTTTCGCGCGCGTGGCGGCCGGACACGGTGCGCGACGCGGTCAACGCGCATCTCAGGCCTCAGCCGATCGCGGTGCTCGACGCGGCCCCGGCGCCGGACGATTTCGACGCCCGGTTCTCGGCGACGCGGCGGCACTACGTCTACCGGCTGGTCGACCGCAGGCCGCCGCTCGCGCTCGATCTCGGCCGCGCCTGGCGCATCCCGCGCCCGCTCGACGTGGGCGCCATGGACGCCGCGGCCAAGCGCCTGCTCGGCCGGCACGACTTCACCACCTTCCGCTCGGCCGAGTGCCAGGCGAACAGCCCCTTGCGCACGCTCGACCGGCTGGACGTGACGCGCGAGGACGGCGGCGTCGTGGTGCGCACCAACGCGCGCTCGTTCCTGCACAATCAGGTGCGCTCGATGGTGGGCTCGCTCGTCGAGGTCGGGATCGGGCGCTGGAGCGCCGACGATCTCGCGTCGGCGCTCGCGCGCGCCGACCGCGCCGCCTGCGGCCCGGTCGCGCCGCCCGACGGCCTCACGCTGGCGCAGGTCGACTATCCCGGCTGAGGCGCGTCGCTCTCAGCGGCACTCGCGGTCGATGCGCTCGATCGCGGCGGTGACGCCGGAGACCGAATAGGTGTCGGTGGTGACGTTGCCGCGCAGCGAGGTCGACTTCATCGTCATGTTGCGGCGGGCGCCCTTCAGCGCGGCGATGAACTTGGTCTCCTCCTCGGCCGACTGCATGAAGGCGCCGTCGGCGCGCGGGTAGAGCGTGAACTCGGTTCCGCCGATGTCGATCTCGACCTTGCTGTCGGGCTTGGCGGTGAAGCCGATCACGACGCTGATCTCGTTGCGGACGTTCTCCCGCGGCCGGTTCGAGATGAAGAAATAGGCCGGGTCGCGGTTCAGCCCGTTCGGCCGGCGCGAGGTCGGCTGCGCCAGCGCGTAGCAGATCTTGCCGCCCTTGCCCGGCGCCGAGTAGGCGTTCCAGGCGCTGTACTTCCCGAGCTCGACGGGCTGCGCCGGCGGCGCGGCCTGCGCCAGGGCGGACGGACCGCCGATCGACGAAAGCATGAGGCCGACGGCGAAGACCGTTGCGGTGCGGGGGCTGAAACTCATGGTGGGCGTCGCTTTCACATTACGGGCCGCCGGTGAGGGCGGCGCAGTCTCCATGGCCGGGCCGGTGCGCGTTCCGCGCGCTTGAGGTCGCCCGCCGCATGAACCTACGGCAAAAGTTTAGAAAATTTGACCATTTCGCCGACCCACGCGGCTTTGCATCTTCAGGGATTGGTGAGTAGTGGAAAACGGCGCTATCGTCTCGCCGACGCCGGCGTCTCGCCCGGCCCATCGTTCAGGTGTCCCGACAGGTGAACACGCATCCCGGCCTCGCTGCGAGAATGGCGGATCTGGTCGAGCGCGTGGCGCAGTCGCAGGATCGCGAGGCGTTCGCGGAGCTGTTCGACCATTACGCGCCGCGGCTGTCGGCCTATCTGCAGCGGCTCGGCGCCGACCCGGCCGTGGCCGAGGAGGTGGCGCAGGACGCGATGGTCGCGCTGTGGCGCAAGGCCGGGCTGTTCGACCGGCAGAAGTCCTCCGTCGGCACGTGGCTCTACCGCATCGCGCGCAACCGCCGGATCGATCTGATGCGCCGCGCGCGCGGCCAGACCGTGGACCTCGAGGACGCCGTCTCGCCGATCGACGACGCGCCGCAGCCGGACGCCGCCCTCGACGCCAGCGAGCGCGAAGGCTTCGTGCGCCGAGCCATGGCGAGCCTGCCGCCGGAGCAGTTCAACCTCGTGCGGCTGGCGTTCTTCGAAGGTCGCTCGCACAGCGAGATCGCGGAGTCCGAAGGCCTGCCGCTCGGCACCGTGAAGTCGCGCATCCGGCTCGCGTTCAGCCGGCTGAGGCGGCGGCTCGAGACCGACGGCCTCGTCGACGCGAACTGACCGCGCCGGACGCCCCGGCCCAACCCGCTCGCAATCCTCCCAGGACCGATCCCCCATGCTGGCCGTGCTGTGCGTCGACCTCGCCGGACCCGAGTCGCTCGTTCTTTCGGAGCTGCCCGATCCCGTCGCGGGGCCTGGCGAGGTGGTGGTCGACGTCGCTTACGCCGCGCTGAACTTCTTCGACACGCTGATCACGCGCGGGCGCTACCAGACCAAGCCTGCGCTGCCGTTCTCGCCCGGCGGCGAGATGTCGGGGGTGGTGGCGGAGGTCGGGCCCGGCGTGGAGGGGCTCGCGGTCGGAGACCGGGTCGCGGGCTATCTGGGCTACGGGGCGTGCCGCGAGAAGGTCGCGGTCGCGGCCGAGGCGCTGACGCTGGTGCCCGACGAGCTCGGCCTCGACAAGGCGGCGGGGCTCATCATCACCTACGGCACCACACTGCACGCGCTCGCCGACCGCGGCGCGCTGAAGCGGGGCGAGACGCTCGCGGTGCTCGGCGCGAGCGGCGGCGTCGGGCTCGCGGCGGTCGAGATCGGCAAGCTGCTCGGCGCGCGGGTGATCGCCTGCGCCTCGTCCGCCGACAAGCTCGCCTTCGCGCGGGAGCGCGGGGCGGACGAGGGTGTGGACTATTCGACGGAAGACCTGAAGCTTCGGCTGAAGGAGCTGACCGGCGGGCGCGGCGTGGACGTGGTCTACGATCCCGTCGGCGGCGACGCGACCGAGGCTTCGGTGCGCGCGCTCGCCTGGCGCGGACGCCATCTGGTGATCGGCTTCGCGGCCGGCGACATCCCCAAACTGCCGCTCAACCTGCCGATGCTGAAGGGCGCGGACGTGCGCGGCGTGTTCTGGAGCGCGCACGCCGAGCGCGAACCGGCCGCGCACAGGGCCGAGCTCGCCCGCCTGTTCGGCTGGGCGGCGGACGGCGACATTTCCGCCCATGTGGACGCCGTGCTGCCGATGGCGGAGACGGCCGAGGCGATCGGCCGGATCGCCCGCCGGGAGGCCAAGGGCAAGATTCTCGTTCAGCCCTGAGCGCCGATCGCGGCGGAGGCGTCAGGAGGGGTCCGCGATGCCTTCTTCGGCGAGCGTCCGGCGCGCGGCGTCGCGGTGGCGGTCGGTCATATGCAGTCGCACGCTGGCGATCGCGGCGGCCAGGACGCTGGCGTCGTCGGCGAATCCGACGAGCGGCAGGAAGTCGGGCGCCATGTCGAACGGGAGCACGAAGTACGCCAGGGCGCCGATCAGGGTGGCGCGCACATGCGTAGGCGTTTCGCGGTCGAGCGCGCAATAGTAGGCGGCGATCGCGTCCTCCGCGAACGGGATCGAGCGCGCGACGCGCTTCAGCTTGGGCCAGAATTCGCGCGACACGCGCGTTTCGTCCTGTGCGGTGTGCGTCACCGGGCTACTCCCTTTCAACAGCCTCAGGCAAGTTGGCGACGCCGTCGCCGGGGATCAAGCCTCGGCGGCTTCGGCGCCAGCCTCGATCGCCTCCATATCCTCGTCGGACAGGCCGAAATGATGGCCGATCTCATGGATCAGCACGTGGGTCACGATCGCCCCCAGCGTCTCGTCGTGCTCCGCCCAGTAATCGAGGATCGGGCGCCGGTAGAGATGCACGACGTTCGGCATCTGGCCGGTGCGGGACATCTCCTCGCCCTGCGCGAGGCCGACGCCCGTAAACAGGCCGAGCAGATCGAACTCGGTTTCGGCCTCGAGCTCGCGCAGCACGTCCTCGGTCGGGAAGTCGTCGATCCGCAGCACGACGCCCTTGGCGAGCGCGCGGAACGCCTCGGGAAGGCGCGCATAGGCCTGCTCGGCCAGACGCTCGAACTCCGCGAGATCGGGCGCGGCCAAGGTCGCCCAGTCGACGCTCACGAGGCGCCCCCCTGAGCGGCGAAGTCCGCAAGCGCCCAGGCGATCAGCCCGATCGAGGCGAGGATCGCGAGCCCGCGCCCGAAACGTCGCGCCCAAAGCTCGGTCCGATCTTCGGGTTCGGACGAGCCGACGGTCTGGCGCGCCGAGCCGCCAAGAAGATCGTCCGCGGCCGACAGTCGAGCCATCTCCCGTCTCTGTTCGTCTTTCGTCATTTCTTGCGCTCCGGGCGGAACGGACTCCGCTCACAGTTGTTTTATCGGCACAGGACCCGCGGCTTCGCCGCGATGGTTCGGACGAATGAAACACAGAAACGAGATGCGCCGTTCGAGCGCAACGACGGACTGCGCCCCAAACGGAGAAAACGACGTGAAGAACATCATCCTGTCGACCGCCCTCGCCGCCGGTCTCGGCGCCCTCGCTTTCGCTCCGGCCTCCGCCGCGCCGATCGGCGCCCGCGGGACGATCGCCGTGTCGCCGGCGGTCACCGACGTCGCCTGCCGGACGGTCGAGAAGCGCGTGACGCGCAACGGCATGACGAGGATCACGCGCCAGCAGGAATGCACCCGGGATCGCGACCGTTACGAGCGGCGCGTCTACCGCGACGACCGCCGCCGCTACGTCGATCGCCGCGAGTATCGCCGTTACGACGACCGGCCTGGCCTCAACATCCGGATCGGCAACTGATCCTTAACCAACAGACCGCCACCTCAAGGCGTCCGGACCGCAAGGTTCGGGCGCCTTCTCATGTCCGATGCCGTGATTTCGGCCAGGACCGAGGGATGAACCGCTTGTGAATGGCGGCCTAAGCGCCGGTTCACCGTCGACGCGCCATCCTCGCAAGCATAGACGGCCGCGCGTCGCTCGGCCCGCCTCGGGAAACGACTTGGAGAACAGGACGATGAAGACCCTTCTGCTTTCGACGGGCCTCGCTTTTGGCCTTGGCGTGTTCGCGCTGGCTCCGGCCTCTGCGGCGCCGGTGGTGAAATCGACCGTCGTGACCACGGGCGTCGTGAGCGACAGCGCCTGCCGCATGGTCGAGAAGCGCGTGCGCCGCAACGGCGTCGTGCGCATCACCCGCACCCGCGAATGCACCCGCCCGCGCGTCGTCGAGCGTCGCGTGTACCGCGACAACCGTCGCTACGCGCCGCGTCCGTACTACCGCCCCGATCCGCGTCCGGGCATCTCGATCCGCGTCAACTGAACGACGCGTCTGACCTGAGCTGAAACGAAGGCGGCGGACCCCAGGGTCCGCCGCCTTTTCGTTTTCTCACCAGGCGACCGAGCGGTCGATGCGGACCACGAAGTTGCGCCAGGGCGCGGGCTCCGCAACGCGTTCGTAGAGCGGGATCGCCGCGCTTCCCTCCGGAACCATCCAGCGCAGATGGACCCAGTCGCGCGCCGCGCCGGCCGCGGCGATGTGCGCGATCAGGGCGGCGGCCACGCCGCGCCCGCGGGCCGAAGGCCGCACGTAAAGATCGTCGAGCTGGCCGGCGCGGCGCGCGCTGATCGCCTCAGGCAGGTCGTAATAGAGCCCGAAGCCGGCCAGTTCGCCGTCGAGCTCGGCGCCTGCGATCTCGACCACGCGGTCGCGCAGCAGACGGCCCACATAGGCCTCGTCGATCGCCGCGGCCGGCCCGTGCATCAGCGCGGCCGAGTATTCGGCGACGAGCGGCGTCAGCCACGGGACGTCGGCCTCGCCGAGGCGGACGATGCGCAGGGTCATGCGGGACGTGTCCTTACGCCGAGAGCGGGGCCGCGGCGGGCGCGGCCCCGAGGCGCCTCAGCGCCAGTCGCGGATGTCGACGAAGCGACCGGCGATCGCCGCCGCCGCCGCCATCGCCGGCGACACCAGATGGGTGCGGCCGCGGAAGCCCTGACGGCCTTCGAAGTTGCGGTTCGAGGTCGAGGCGCAGCGCTCCTCGGGCTTCAGCTTGTCCGGGTTCATGGCGAGGCACATGGAGCAGCCCGGCTCCCGCCAGTCGAAGCCGGCCGCCTTGAAGATGCGGTCCAGGCCCTCGGCCTCGGCCTGCTCCTTCACGAGGCCGGAGCCCGGAACCACCATGGCGCTGACATTGGCGTTGACGGTCTTGCCGGCGACCATCTTGGCGGCCTGCCGCAGGTCCTCGATGCGCCCGTTGGTGCAGGAGCCGATGAACACGCGGTCGAGCGCGATGTCGGTGATCTTCTGGCCGGCGGTCAGGCCCATATAGGCGAGCGCGCGCTTGATCGCGGCGCGCTTGCCCTCGTCGGAGGCAGCGTCCGGGTCCGGAACGAGCCCGGTGACGGAGACCACGTCCTGCGGGCTCGTGCCCCAGGAGACGATCGGCGGCAGGTTGGCGGCGTCGAGCCGGACCTCGCGGTCGAAATGCGCGCCCTCGTCGGAGACCAGCGTGTCCCAGTAGCGCCGCGCGGCGTCCCAGGCGTCGCCCTTCGGCGCGCGCTTGCGGTCCTTGACGTAGGCGTAGGTGGTCTCGTCCGGCGCGATCATGCCGGCGCGGGCGCCGCCCTCGATCGACATGTTGCAGACCGTCATGCGGCCTTCCATCGACAGCGCGCGGATCGCCTCGCCGGCGTACTCCATCACGTAGCCGGTGCCGCCCGCGGTGCCGATCTCGCCGATGATCGCGAGGATCACGTCCTTGGCGCCCACGCCGTGCGGCAGCGCGCCGTCGACGGTGATGCGCATGTTCTTGGCTTTGGTCTGGATCAGCGTCTGGGTCGCGAGCACGTGCTCGACCTCGGACGTGCCGATGCCGTGCGCCAGCGCCCCGAAGGCGCCGTGCGTCGAGGTGTGGCTGTCGCCGCAGACGATGGTGGCGCCGGGCAAGGTGAAGCCTTGTTCGGGGCCGACGATGTGGACGACGCCCTGACGCTTGTCGAACTCGTCATAGTACTCGATGCCGAACTCGCGCGTGTTCTCGGCGAGCGCCGCGATCTGCGCCGCCGACTCCGGGTCGGGGTTCGGCAGGTTGCGGTCGGAGGTCGGCACGTTGTGATCGACCACGGCCAGCGTCTTGTGCGGGGCGCGGACCTTGCGGCCGGTGGCGCGCAGGCCCTCGAACGCCTGCGGGCTCGTCACCTCATGGACGAGGTGGCGGTCGATGTAGAGCAGGACGGAGCCGTCGGGCTGGCGGTCGACGACGTGGTCGTCGAAGATCTTGTCGTACAGGGTCTTGGGAGCGGCGGACATGATGCGCCTCTGGGCCTTGGTATGCGGAACGGACGGATGCGGCGCGCCGGCTCGCGGCGCGGTCGGGATCAGCGGCGAAGTCGCGTGCTGATCGCCGACAGACGCGCATGGAACCGCGACGGCAGGCGCACATGGTCGGCAAGACCCGCGAAGGTCTCCGTCGTCCGCGCCTCGATCCGCTGTCCGCGCCTGCTCATGGGCCGAGATATGGTCCAACTTGGAACGAGTTGCAAATGCCGCCGGAGCCTATGCGCTCCGACGTTTCCGCAGGGTTACGAACTCGCGCCTCCGAAGACGCGGGGACGCGCTCAGGCCAGCCGGCCGTGGCAGTGCTTGAATTTCTTGCCCGAGCCGCAGGGGCAGGGGGCGTTGCGGCCGACGGCGCTCCAGGTGGTCGGGTCGTTCGGGTTCACGCCGGCCGGCCAGGCTCCGTTCTCCTCGACCGCCGCGTATTGCGGCTCGGCGAAGGCGAACTCGTTCTCGCCGGTCTGCGGATCCTGGTGGATCGCGTGCATCTCCGGCAGGCCCTCGTCGGCGAGCGGCGGCGGCGACTGCACCAGCTCGACCCGCATCAGCTGGCCCGTGACCGCCTCGCGCAGCTTCGCCAGCATGGCCTCGAACAGCTCGAACGCCTCGGACTTGTACTCGTTGAGCGGATCGCGCTGGGCGTAGCCGCGCAGGCCGATCACCTGGCGCAGGTGGTCGAGCGTCGCGAGGTGCTCGCGCCAGAGATGGTCGAGCGTCTGCAGCAGCACCGCCTTCTCGATCTGGCCGGTGATGTCCGGCCCGAACCGCTCGGCGCGCTCCGCCGCGGCGGCGTCGGCCGCCCTGGTGATGCGCTCGCGGATCTCCTCGTCGGCGATGCCTTCCTCGGCCGCCCAGGCGACGATCGGCAGGTCGAGGTTCAGGACCTCGCGGACCTCCTCCTCGAGCTCCTTCGAGCTCCACTGCTCAGGGTAGGCATTCTCGGGGATGTGCTTCGAGACGATGTCGTCGATCACGTCGTGGCGCATCTCGGCGATCGGCGCGGAGATCGACTCCGCGGCGAGGAATTCGAGCCGCTGCTCGAACACCGCCTTGCGCTGGTCGTTCATGACGTTGTCGTACTTGAGCAGGTTCTTGCGCACGTCGAAGTTGCGCGCCTCGACCTTCTTCTGCGCCTTCTCCAGCGCCTTGTTCACCCAGGGGTGGACGATCGCCTCGCCGTCCTCGATGCCGAGCTTCTGCAGCATGCCGTCGATGCGCTGCGAGCCGAAAATGCGCATCAGGTCGTCTTCGAGCGACAGGAAGAAGTGGCTGCGGCCGGGGTCGCCCTGGCGGCCGGAGCGGCCGCGGAGCTGGTTGTCGATGCGGCGGCTTTCGTGCCGCTCGGTGCCGACCACGAACAGGCCGCCGGCGGCCTTGGCGATCTCTTTCTTGGCGGCGATGTCGGCCTTGATCTCGTCGATCCGGGCGTCGCGCTCCGGCCCGTCCTCGACTCCGTCGAGCTCGCGCTCGGTGCGCATCTCGAGGTTGCCGCCGAGCTGGATGTCGGTGCCGCGGCCCGCCATGTTGGTGGCGATCGTCACAGCCCCGGGCACGCCGGCCTGCGCGACGATGTAGGCCTCCTGCTCATGGTAGCGGGCGTTCAGCACCTGGTGCTCGATCTTCGCCTTCTTGAGCGCCTCGGACAGCGTCTCGGACTTCTCGATCGAGGTGGTGCCCACGAGGATCGGCTGGCCGCGCTCCTTGCAGTCGCGGATCAGCTCGATGATCGCCTTCTCTTTCTCGCGGTTGGTCCGGTAGACCTCGTCGTCGTCGTCCTTGCGGGCGACGGGAAGGTTCGTCGGCATCTCGACCACTTCGAGGCCGTAGATGTCGAGCAGCTCCTCCGCTTCGGTC
Source organism: Methylopila turkensis (assembly GCF_027922325.1). Lineage (GTDB taxonomy): Bacteria > Pseudomonadota > Alphaproteobacteria > Rhizobiales > Methylopilaceae > Methylopila > Methylopila turkensis. The sequence goes on along the minus strand of NZ_BSFL01000001.1, from coordinate 1,271,167 downwards.
ATTGCGGTGCCGGTCATGCCGGAGAGCTTGTGGTACATGCGGAAGTAGTTCTGGAAGGTGATCGAGGCGAGCGTCTGGTTCTCGGGCTGGATCTTCGCGCCTTCCTTGGCCTCAAGCGCCTGGTGCAGGCCTTCGGAGAAGCGCCGGCCCGGCATCATGCGGCCGGTGAACTCGTCGATGATGACGACCTCGTCGCCGCGGACGATGTAGTCCTTGTCCTTCTGGAACAGCTTGTGCGCGCGCAGCGCCTGCGTGACGTGGTGGACGACCGTGACGTTCTCGACGTCGTAGAGGTTGCCGCCCTTCAGCATCCCGGCCTCTTCGAGCATGCGCTCGATGTGCTCGTTGCCGGCCTCGGTCAGGGTCGCGGTGCGCTGCTTCTCGTCGACCTCGTAGTCCTCGGGGACGAGCCGCGGGATGAACGCGTCGAGCGCGACATAGAGGTCCGAACGGTCCTCCATCGGGCCGGAGATGATCAGCGGCGTGCGCGCCTCGTCGACCAGGATCGAGTCGACCTCGTCGATGATGGCGTAGGCATGCCCGCGCTGCACCATCGCGCGCACGTCGTACTTCATGTTGTCGCGCAGGTAGTCGAAGCCGAGCTCGTTGTTGGTGGCGTAGGTGATGTCGCAGGCGTAGGCCTCGCGGCGCTCGTCGTCGTCGAGCCCATGCACGATCACGCCGACCGACAGGCCGAGGAAGCCGTGCACGCGTCCCATCCAGCCGCTGTCGCGCTGGGCGAGGTAGTCGTTGACGGTGACGACGTGGACGCCCTGGCCGGAGAGCGCGTTGAGGTAGGCCGCAAGCGTCGAGACCAGCGTCTTGCCCTCGCCGGTCTTCATCTCCGCGATGCGACCCTCGTGCAGCGTCATGCCGCCCATCAGCTGGACGTCGAAATGGCGCTGGCCGAGCACACGCTTCGCCGCTTCGCGCACCACCGCGAAAGCGGGGACGAGCAGGTCGTCGAGCGTCTTGCCGGCGGCGAGCTGGTCGCGGAACTCCGAGGTCTTGGCGCGGAGCTGCTCGTCGGTGAGCGCCGAGATTTCAGGCTCCAGCGCGTTGATCGCGGCCACGCGGGGGCGCAGCGCCTTTACGCGGCGCTCGTTGGATGAGCCGAAGAGGCGTCGGGCGAGACCGCCGAACATGGGCGAACCTTTCTCGAGTGGCGCGGAACGCGCATCGGGGGATCGGCCGGGCCGGAACGCCGCCCTCGGGCGGTCAGGGGAGCCCGGAACTCCCTCGATTTCGAGCCGCTTCGCGCACGGCGGACGGCAGCGGACGAGATAAGAGGGAGCCTCAGGGTTGTCAATGATAGGCCTTTCCGACACTCTCCCGCGCGATTGGGGCGCCGCGACGCTCAAAACGGAAGGTTCTCATGACATTTTCGCTTTCGCCGAGCCGTCGTTCCGCCGCGCTCGGCGCGTCTTTCGCGCTGATCCTCGCCGCCGTCGCGCCCGCCGCGGCGCAGACGCCGCCGGCTCCGGCCGCGACCGCCGCGGAGGCGCCGACGCCCGATCCGAAGACGGTGCTCGCGACGGTGGACGGCGCCGAGATCACCGCAGGCGAAGTCGAGCTCGCCAAGGAGGACCTGCAGCAGTCGCTCGCCTCCATGACCGAGCCGCAGCGGCGCGATTACGCGCTGAACTACCTGATCGACCTGAAGATCGCGGCGCGGGCCGCCGAGAAGGACAAGCTCGGCGACACCTCCGAATTCAAGCAGCGCATCGCCTATCTGCACGACCGCGCGCTGATGGAGGAACTGCTCCAGAAGACCTCGAAGGCGGCCGTCACCGACGAGGCGATGCGCAAGCTCTATGACGAGACCGCCAAGAACCTGAAGCCCGAGCAGGAGGTGCGCGCCAGCCACATCCTGGTCAAGACCGAGGACGAGGCCAAGAAGGTCGAGGAGCGGCTCGCCAAGGGCGAGGACTTCGCCAAGATCGCGACCGAGGTCTCGACCGATCCGGGCTCCGCCAAGCAGGGCGGCGACCTCGGCTTCTTCGCCAAGGGCCAGATGGTGCCAGCCTTCGACGAGGCCGTGTTCAAGCTCGAGCCCAACAAGGTCTCCGATCCGGTCAAGACGCAGTTCGGCTTCCACGTCATCAAGGTGACGGAGAAGCGCGAGCGGCCGATCCCGCCGTTCGAGCAGGTCAAGCCGCAGATCGAGCAGTACGTGGTGCGCACCGCCCAGCAGGATCTAATCCTCAAGCTGCGCGGCGAGGCCAAGGTCGAGCGCACCAAGGCCGGCGAGCCCCAGGGGCAGCCCGCGATCCCGGGCGCCGACGCCCCGCCGGCCGACGCGCCGAAGCCGTAACATACGGGAAGCGCTCGGCGCGGACCTCCTCCGCCGGGCCTCCTCCGCCATGCTGCGCATGGTTCCCCTCCTCCGCAAGCGGAGGAGGGTTCGCCGCGCCGCCGCGCGCTGGCCCTGCATTCCCTCCGTCATACGAATTCTGTAAGCCTCGCGCGGCCACGCGCTTCGAAGGGAACCCATGTCGACCGCCGTCTCGCCGCTCGCTCCCAAATCCTCGCCGACGCTGCCGGCGATCGCCGGCGTCCGGCTCGCGACTGCGGCGGCCGGCATCCGCTACAAGGGCCGGACCGACGTGCTGCTCGCGGCCTTCGACGAAGGGACGAGCGTCGCCGGCGTGCTGACGCGCTCGCTGTGCCCCTCGGCCCCGGTGGAATGGTGCCGCGACCGGCTCGCCGGCGGCGCGATCCGCGCGCTGGTGGTCAATTCCGGCAACGCCAACGCCTTCACCGGCAAGCGCGGCCGCGCTGCGACCGCGCTGACCGCCGAGATCACGGCGCAGGCGGTCGGCTGCCCGGAGGCGGAGATCTTCCTGGCCTCGACCGGCGTGATCGGCGAGCCGCTCGACGCCACCCGGTTCGCGGGCGTGATGGACGGGCTCGTCTCGGCCGGACGGGGCGACGCCTGGGCCGCCGCGGCGCAGGCGATCATGACCACCGACACCTTCCCGAAGCTCGCCACCCGCACGGCCGAGATCGGGGGCGTCACGGTGACGATCAACGGCATCGCCAAGGGCGCCGGCATGATCGCGCCCGACATGGCGACCATGCTCGCCTTCGTCGCGACCGACGCCGCGATCGCCGCCCCCGCGCTGCAGGCGCTGCTGGCCGACGCGGTCGAGCGCTCATTCAACTGCGTGACCGTCGACGGCGACACCTCGACCTCCGACACGCTGCTCGCCTTCGCGACCGGCAAGGCCGGCAACGCGCCCGTCGCCGACGCCGCCGATCCGGCGCTCGCCGGCTTCGCCGCCGCGTTCGAGGCCCTGCTCGTGGAGCTCGCCCAGCTCGTCGCCCGCGACGGCGAGGGCGCGCGCAAGTTCGTGACCGTCGAGGTCGAGGGCGCGGAGAGCGACCTCTCGGCGCGGAAGATCGCGCTGTCGATCGCGAACTCGCCGCTGGTGAAGACCGCGATCGCCGGCGAGGACGCCAACTGGGGCCGCGTGGTGATGGCGGTGGGCAAGGCCGGCGAGCCCGCCGACCGCGACCGGCTGTCGATCCGCTTCGGCGACATCCGCGTGGCGCATGAGGGCGAGCGCGACCCGTCCTACGACGAGGCCGTGACCTCCGCCTACATGAAAGAGGAGGAGATCACGATCGGCGTCGATCTCGGCCTCAGCGCCGGGCGGGCGCGCGTGTGGACCTGCGACCTCACCGAGGGCTACATCGCCATCAACGCCGATTATCGGTCGTGAATCCCTGATCGCCTCAACCCGCCCTTAAGGTCTCACGCGTCAGATGGTCGAGGATGCGAGTCCGAAGCTTGTTCTTGTCGTCGCCTGCGCCCTGGTGGACGCCGACGGCCGCGTGCTGATCGCGCAGCGGCCGGAGGGGAAGAGCCTGGCGGGGCTCTGGGAGTTTCCCGGCGGCAAGGTCGAGGCGGGCGAGCGTCCGGAACAGACCTTGATCCGGGAGCTGGCCGAAGAGCTTGGCGTCGTGGTCGAGGAGCCGTGTCTCGCGCCGCTCACCTTCGCAAGCCATCCTTACGAGACGTTCCACCTGCTGATGCCGCTCTATGTGTGCCGGCGCTGGACGGGGGTCGTGACGGGGCGCGAGGGCCAGGCGACGCGCTGGGTCCGCCCGGAACGGCTTCGCGACTTTCCGATGCCGCCGGCCGACGAGCCGCTGATAGCGCATCTCGTCGGACTGCTCTGAGCCCACTGCCGCGTCGAAGCCGCCCAGGACGGGCGCGTACGGGGGAGCGCGGTGGCATGGGGCAGGATCTGACGGCTGGGGCGCTCCGCGCGCTCGCGCGGTTCTGGAAAGACGAGCGCGGCGCGACGGCGATCGAATACGCCATGATCGCGGTCGGCATCGGCGCGGCGATCGCCGTGACGGTCTACACGCTGGGCGACGTCGTCTTCAGCAAATACTACCAGCGCATCGCCGACGAAACCGGCCGCTGAGCCCCGAGGTTCAGCCCGGCCGCTTCGGAGCGCCTTCTGGAACGCCGAGGGCGTCGGCGAGGCGCGTGCGGGCGGAGCCCGGCCTCAGCGGCTTCTGCTGGTCGGGATGCGGCGCCCAGCCGGACAGCCACACGATGTCGAAGGTCGCGCGCACCCGGCCGTCGGGGTCGCCGAAACGCTCGCCGTAGATTTCGATCATGCGCCCGAGCGTGGCGCGGCGCAGCGGCGTCCGCCGCCGCTCGGCGAGCGCGTTGGTCGCGCCCCAGGCGCGCAGGTCCGCCATCAGCGCCAGCGCGTGCGGGTAGCGCACCGTCACGCGGTCGACGTCGGTCACGGGGAGCGCGAAGCCGGCGCGCTGCAGCAGGCCGCCGAGCGCGCGCACGTCCGCGAAGGGCAGCACGCGGGGGCTCAGGCCGCCCTCGACCTCGCCCTCGGCCGCCGCGAAGGCCTGCCGGAGCTCGGTCAGCGTGTCGCCGCCGAGGAGCGCCGCCAGCATCAGCCCGTCCGGCCTCAGCGCGCGCCGGCACTGGGCAAGGGCGCCGGGCAGGTCGTTCGCGAACTGCAGCGCCAGCGTCGAGACGATCAGGTCGAAGCTCTCGGGCGCGAAGGGCAGCGCCTCCGGATCGCAGGCGAGGTCCGCGCCGGGGCCGGCGAGGGCCGCGGCGCGCACGACGCGCGTCACGCCGGGCCGAGCGGCGAGCGCGGCCGCCGTCTCTCCGCCGGGCGAGACGAGATCGAGCGCCTCCGTGAAGGGGCGCAGCGTCGCCGCCAGCCGGTCCGCGACGTCCTCCGCGACGCGACGGCGCAGGAAGTCCGGCCCCTCGCCGCCGCGAAGCGACCGGGCCCTCGCGAGTTGGAGCGCCCTGCGGTCGACGAGCGCCGGGACCTCCGAGATGGTCACGCCGGTTCCAGCGCCGCCGCCCGCGAGGCTTCCCCCGCCTCCAGCCGCCGCTCCGCGTCGATCATGTAGTCGCGGGTCTTCGGCGTGGCGTCGACGTCCTTCGTGAGCTGGATCTGGAACACCATGTGCTTGCCGTGGCGGAACGAGAACTCCGCCGTGATGAGGTAGAACTCCCACATCCGGCAGAACCGCTCGCCGAGCAGCGCCGCGGCCCGCGCGCGGTTCTCCTGGAAGCGGCGCTCCCAATGCACGAGGGTCTCGGCGTAGTGCATCCGCCAGATCTCGATGTCGGTCGCCCAGAGCTTCGCGCCCTCGATCGCCGTCAGCGTCTCGGACAGGGCGGGGGAGTAGCCGCCAGGGAAGATGTACTTCTTGACCCAGGCGCCCGTGATCCCCGGCCCGCCCTTGCGCCCGATCGAGTGCAGCAACGCGACGCCGTCCGGCTTCAAGAGCTTCGAGACCTTGGCGAAGAAAGCCGGGAAGTTCTTGACGCCAACATGCTCGAACATGCCGACGGAGACGATCCGGTCGAACGGCCCCGCGACGTCGCGGTAGTCCGTCAGCTCGAACCGCACGCGGTCGGCGACGCCCGCCGCCTCGGCGCGCTCTCGGGCGAGCGCGAGCTGCTCCTTCGACAGCGTCACGCCCAGCACCTCGACCCCGCAGTTCTTGGCGAGATAGATCGCCATCGAGCCCCATCCGGAGCCGATGTCGAGCACGCGCTGGCCGGGCCTGAGGTCGAGCTTCGCCGCGATGTGGCGGAGCTTCGCGACTTGGGCCTCCTCGAGCGTATCGTCGGGGGAGCGGAAATAGCCGCAGGAGTAGTTCAGCCCCTCGTCGAGGAAGAGCCGGTACATCTCGTTCGAGAGGTCGTAATGGGCCTCGACGTTCTTCCGCGACAGCGCGCCGGTGTTCGCGCGCGCCCAGCGCTTCAGCGTCTTCAGCGTGCCGCGCAGCGCCTTTTGGATCGGCTGGGCGCGCAGGTTCGTCCGGTTCAGCGCGTAGATCGTTAGGAAGTCGCGGAGCGAGCCGCGCTCGATGGTGAGCCGGCCGTCCATGTAGGCCTCGCCCGCCTTGAGCTCGGGATTGAGCAGCAGGTCGCGCGCCACCTTGGCGTCGTGCAGCCGGATCACGACCTCCGGCCCCGGCGCGCCGGCATGGGTGTGGGCGACGCCCTTGTGGTCGACGATGGTGAGCGAGCCGACGCCGACGAAACGGCGTAGCATCGTCTGGAACAGATCCATCGCAGCGCTCCCAACGCGAGGACGACAAGCCCGTTGCTTAGATCAGCAGCCCCCCGTCCGGCCAGCCCCTAACCGCCCATGATCGAGGCGCAGGACCTTCGGCCCGCCCCGTTCGCCCGGCTGAAAGCCGCCGCGAGCCGCTTCGGACGCGCGCTGCTTGACGTCGCGCTGCCGCCGCAATGCCTCGCCTGCTCCCGGCCCGTCTCCGATCAGGGCGGGCTGTGCGTCGCGTGCTGGGGCGAGTTCAAGCCGATCGAGCGGCCGTTCTGCGAGCGGCTCGGCACGCCGTTTCCGGCCGATTTCGGCGCCGGCCTCGTCTCGCCGAAGGCGCTGGCGCGCCCGCCGGCCTGGGACCGCGCCCGCGCGGTGGCGCGGTTCGACGGCGCGGCGCGGACGCTCGTGCACCGCCTGAAGTATGGCGACGGCCTTCATCTCGCCCGCGCCATGGGCGGGATGATGGCGCGGGCGGGCCACGAGCTGCTCGGAGCGGACGCGCTGCTGGTCCCGACGCCGCTGCACCGCGGCCGGCTGTGGCGGCGGCGCTTCAACCAGTCGGCGATGCTCGCCCGCGCCGCGGCGGAGGCGTCGGGCGCCCAGTTGGCGCTGCAGGCGCTGGAGCGCGTCAAGGCGACCAGGCCGCAGGTCGGGCTGACCGCAGCCCAGCGCGCGGACAATCTCGCCGGCGCGTTCCGCGTGTCGGAGGAGGGCCGGGCGCTCATCGCCGGGCGCCGCGTGGTGCTGGTCGACGACGTGCTCACCACCGGCGCCACGCTCGACCGGCTCGCCCGGCTGGCGCGGCGCGCGGGCGCGGCCTCGGTGGACGCTCTCGTCTTCGCCGTGGTTGTGAACGACGGATGACGGGCTAATATCCGGGGATGAAGACAAGCTCCCCGTTCCGCCCGAGGCGCCGATGCCCCCTGTGACCGTCTACGCGCGCGTCGGTTGCCCGTATTGCGACATGGCCAAGGACCTTCTCGCCCGGAAAGATATCCCGTTCGAGGAGATCGACATCGGCCGCCAGCCGGCCCGGCGCCCGGAGATGATCCAGCGCGCCGGCGGGCGCAGCACGGTCCCGCAGATCTTCATCGGCGACCGGCACGTGGGCGGTTGCGACGATCTCTACGCGCTCGAACAGGCCGGCGGACTCGATCCGCTGCTGGCGGCGTGACGATGGCCGAGAAGAACAAGCGTTTCGTCGTCGCGTGCGCGCAGATGCGCTCGGGCAAGGACGTGATGGCCAATGTGGACGCTGCGGCGCGCCTGATCGGCGAGGCGGCGGACGGCGGGGCGCAGTATGTGCAGACGCCGGAGATGACCAACATCCTGGTCCGGTCGCGCGACGAGCTGTTCGCGCAGATCGTGCCGGAGGGCGCCTGTCCGACGCTGACCGCGCTGCAGGAGGTCGCCCGCGCGCTTAAAGTTTTCGTGCACATCGGCTCGCTCGCGGTGCGGCTCGACGGCGACCGCGCGGCGAACCGCAGCTTCGTCATCGACCCGGAGGGCGAGGTCGTCGCCCGCTACGACAAGATCCACATGTTCGACGTCGACCTCGCCAATGGCGAAAGCTGGCGCGAGAGCCAGACCTACCGTCCGGGCGAGAGCGCGGTCGGCGTCGATCTGCCGTGGGGGCGGCTCGGGCTGACGATCTGCTACGACGTCCGCTTCCCGACGCTGCACCGGGCGCTGGCCGAGAACGGGGCCGAGGTCCTGGCCGGGCCCGCGGCCTTCACCAAGCAGACCGGCGAGGCGCACTGGCACGTGCTGCTGCGCTCGCGCGCGATCGAGACCGGCTCCTTCGTCATAGCGGCGGCCCAGGGCGGCCGGCACGAGGACGGGCGCGACACCTATGGCCACAGCCTGATCGTCGATCCCTGGGGCAAGATCCTTGCGGAGATCGACGGCGCCGAGCCGGGCGTCACGCTCGCCGAGATCGACCTGTCCGAAGCGGCCGCCGCCCGGCGCAAGATCCCGGCGCTGGAGAACGGCCGCCGCTTCAGCCTGCTGCCGGCTCCTTCCGAGCCGACGCTGCTGCGCGAGGCCGGCGGCTGAAGGCCGGCCACGGAAACGGACATCATGATTCGCTATGACCTCGCCTGCGCCTGCGGCCGTCGCTTCGACGGCTGGTTCCGCTCGTCGCAGGATTTCGACGCCCAGGCGGCGCGCGGGCTGCTATCGTGCCCAGCCTGCGGGTCGGTGGACGTGTCCAAGGCGCTGATGGCGCCCGCGGTCGCGACTCGCCGGGCCGAGACCTTCGCCGCGCCGGCCGCGGCCCCGTCGGAAGAGGCGTCGCAGGCCGTCGCGCTGGTGACGGAGAAGGATCGGGCGATCCGCGCGATGCTGCGGGAGCTGCGCGCCCACGTCAAAAACAACGCCGAAGACGTGGGCGACCGCTTCCCCGAGATGGCGCGCCGCATGCACGCCGAGGAGATCGAGCGCAAGTCGATCTACGGCCGCGCCACCGCCGACGAGGCGAAGGCGCTGGCGGAAGAAGGCGTCGAGGTCCATGCGCTGCCCCGGTTTCCCGACGACGGCGACTGACGGCCGGAACCTGTGGACGCCCAGCGTCGGACGCCGCGCCGCAGGCCGCGCTCCACGCTTCGTTAACTCTGGTCTTCCTAACTGGTGAGGAGTTTTCGCACGGGGCGCCGCGGCGCCGGAACGGGGTCATCGACATGCGTTTTTCGGGACGGCCGCCCGCATCTTCCGACCTCGAGGCGGGACGCGGGCCCGGCGACGCGCGGCGGCCGCAGACCGAGGTCCGCTCGGTGCGCACCCCGGACCGCGTGCTGCGGGAGCGCCGGGCCGCGCGCGACGAAACCCTCGACGCCTCCGTGGCCGTCGATCCCGGCCCGCTCGCCGGCGACGCTCCGCGGACGCCCCATGCGTCGCGGATCGAGTTCATCGTCGACGCCGCGCCCGCGCCGGTCGGCTCGTCGCTGCCGAGCTGGCTCCAGCCGTTCGCGATCAGCCCCAACACCCGCTTCACCCGGACGCCGGACAGCATCCTGCGCGGCCACGCCCAGGCGCCCGACGACGGCGTCGCGCCGATCGAGCCCGAAGCCGCCGCCGACGCCATCGCCGGCATGACCTTCGACGACGCGCCCGCGCCGGCGCCCGTGCGCCAGCCGTCGACGCTCCGCCGCCTCGCGGACGCGATCCGGCTTGAGGGCGCCGCGCCCGAGGCGGCCGCCGAGCAGGACAACGCGCCAGCGGCCGAGGCCTTCGCGCCGGAAGCGCCGGAGCCGGATCCGGTCGCGCCGGGAGCGTTCGTGACCGACTCGCTCGGCCAGCCCTTCGGCGGCTTCGCGCCGGTCAGCTACTCCGCCTCCTTCGCCTGGGCGCCGACGATGCCTGCCCCTGCGCCCGAACCCGTCGCGCCGCCGCCCCCGGCTCCGCCCGCGCCCAAGGTCGCCGCTCCGTCCGCGCCGGCGGCTCCCGTCGCACCGCCTGCGGCGAGGGCGCCCGCGCCTGCGCCCGTCCCGCCGGCTCCGCCTGCGGCCGCTCCCCGTCGGGCGCCGGCTCCCGCGCCGGTCTCCGAGGCTTACGAATTGCCGCCGCTCGATCTTCTGGCCGAGGCCGCCGCGGCCGAGCCCTGCTTCGAGCACTCGGAGGAGTTCCTGAACAAGAACTCGCTGAAGCTGCAGCAGACGCTGCAGGACTTCGGCGTGCGCGGCGAGATCATCGACGCCAACCCCGGTCCCGTGGTCACGCTCTACGAGTTCGAGCCGGCGCCCGGCGTGAAGTCGAGCCGGGTGATCGCGCTCGCCTCCGATATCGCCCGCTCCATGAGCGCGGTGTCGGCCCGCGTCGCCGTGGTCGAGGGGCGCAACGTCATCGGCATCGAGCTGCCGAACGCCAAGCGCGAGACCGTCTATCTGCGCGAGCTGCTGGAGACGCCGGAGTTCGGCGAGACCAAGCAGAAGCTCGCCATGTGCCTGGGCAAGACCATCGGCGGCGAGCCGGTGATCGCCGACCTCGCCAAGATGCCCCACCTGCTCGTCGCCGGCACCACCGGTTCGGGCAAGTCGGTCGCCATCAACACCATGATCCTCAGCCTGCTCTACATGCACTCGCCCGAGAAGTGCCGGCTGATCATGGTCGACCCCAAGATGCTGGAGCTTTCGGTCTACGAGGGCATCCCCCATCTGCTGACCCCCGTCGTCACCGACCCGAAGAAGGCGGTGATCGCGCTGAAATGGGCGGTCCGCGAGATGGAGGACCGCTACCGCAAGATGTCGAAGCTCGGCGTCCGCAACATCGACGGCTTCAACGCCCGCGCGGCGGAGGCGACGGCGAAGGGCGAGACGGTGGTGCGCACCGTGCAGACCGGCTTCGACCGCGAGACCGGCCAGCCGGTCTACGAGGACGAGGTCATGGACCTGACCTCGCTGCCCTACATCGTCATCATCGTCGACGAGATGGCCGACCTGATGATGGTCGCCGGCAAGGAGATCGAAGGTGCGATCCAGCGCCTGGCCCAGATGGCGCGCGCCGCCGGCATCCACATCGTGATGGCGACGCAGCGGCCGTCCGTCGACGTGATCACCGGCACGATCAAGGCGAACTTCCCGACCCGCATCTCCTTCCAGGTCACCAGCAAGATCGATAGCCGCACGATCCTCGGCGAGATGGGCGCGGAGCAGCTTCTCGGTCAGGGCGACATGCTGCACATGGCCGGCGGCGGCCGCATCCTGCGCGTCCACGGCCCCTTCGTCTCCGACGCGGAGGTTGAGAAGGTCGTCGACCATCTCAAGCTGCAGGGGCGCCCGGAGTATCTCGAGGCCGTCACCGCGGACGACGAGGAGGAGGGCGGCGACGAGGCGGACGGCGGCGGCGCGGAGGACACGGCGGTGTTCGACGCCGGCGACTTCGCTGCCGAGGAGACCAGCGGCGACCTCTACGAGCAGGCGGTCGCGGTCGTGCTGCGGGACCGTAAGGCCTCGACCTCCTACATCCAGCGCCGGCTGCAGGTCGGCTACAACCGCGCCGCCTCGCTCATGGAGCGCATGGAGCAGGAGGGCATCGTCGGCGCGGCCAACCACGCCGGCAAGCGCGAGATCTTCCGCGACGGCTGACGCGTCGGACCGTCGCGCTTAACGGGCCGGCCTGAAGCGGGCTAGACTCGGGAGGTCGCCCGCCTCAAGCCGGAAGGTCCGCCATGTTCCGTCGACCGACGCGCCGCAGCGTGGTGCTCGCCACGCTGGGCGCCGCCGCAGCGTCAGGGGCGCCCGGCGCGCTCGCCGCGCCCGCCCTCGTCGCGCGCCGCTCGACGCTCTCCGTCGCCGACGCCGCCTTCGGGCAGGCGGGGACCGGCGGCGACGACGCCGCGAGCTTCGAGGCCTGCATCGCGGCCGCGATCGAGAGCGGCGCGCGCAGCATTCTGGTTCCGGCCTCGGCCGACGGCTACCGGCTGGAGCGCAGCGTCGTTGCGCCGATCAAGGCGGGCCGGCTGCGCATCGTCGGCGAGGGCGCGGCGAGCCTGATCACCGTCGCCTTCGACGGGCCGGGCCTCGTGATCGAAGCCTCGCTCACCACGCTCGAGAACCTGAACTTCATGGGCGGGCGGGGTGGAGCCGCCACCGCCCTGCGCTTCGCCAAGCAGTCGAATCCCGACGACGTCGACGCGACGGTGACCGGCTGCACGTTCATGAAGTTCAACCGCGCGGTGGAGCATGTCGGCCGGGGCCTGCTGCTGCGCGGAAACACCTTCGCGGCCTGCGACCTCGGCGTCGGCTTCGACTGGCCGACGGGCCGGGTGGCGGCCAAGGACGGGCCGTTGCACAACGCGCCGCTCGGCTTCCGCAAGATCATCGCTACCGACAATCTCGGCCACGCCCTCAGCCGCTTCTTCGAAAACGCGTCCGAAGCGCCGCTGATCGGCGCCCAGCTCAACAACAACCACATGGACATCGGCCGCTCGTTCTGGTCCGGGCCGATCGCCTATTCGCAGATGCGCGACAACATGGTGCGCAACTGCAAGCGCACGCCGATCGTCGTCACGGGTCCTGGCCGCGGGCTCGACATCAGCGGGCAATACGGCGGCACGGAGGAGCCCGATCCGCCCTCCGAGAGCGTGCACCAGCCGGACTGGGGGGTGGAGTTCGAGACCGACGAGGCGGCCGACGAGATCAAGATCGACATCCAGGCCTTCCAGGTCCGACGCGGCGGCGTGCGCTTCCGCGGCGGCGTCACGCGCTCCGACATCCGGGCGATCGTGAGCCGCGCGACGTTTGACGCCAAGCCGGACGCGGCCGTGATCGTCGGCGGCGATATCCGCAACGCGCGCTTCGCCGTCGTCGACGACGCGGCCTCTGGCTCCGACAGGCCGGTGGTGCGCACCGGCGGCGACGTCAGCGGCGCGACCTTCGACCTGTCGCCCGCGGCCGGGACGCCATTGTCGGTCCGGGGCCGCGCCGACGGCAGCCTGCTCAACGGCCGGTCGTTTCCTCCCGAGCGCTGAGCCGCGATCGCGGGCGGCGCGTGCCCGCGGCGCCACAGCCCCTGTCGACGAAGTCTGCGGCGCGGCTTCGGGCCAGTGTTCGTTGGGAAAAAGTCCCGCTACGACGTAGTTTTCCGGACCCCAATACTTTGTCTTGATTTTGTCATGACAAGGCGCGGTGATTGACTTTCGGGAGGGGGTCAGTTCAATCGACCTGGGATCATGAACGTCGGGGGAAACGATGATCGCGGCTAAGCGCCTGATGCTGGCGGCCTGCGCGCTCGCGGTCGCCGCATGCTCCTCCCTTACGCCGGAAGGCGACGCCGACGTCGTGCGGACCGGCCTCGTGGTCGATCTGTCCGCCCGCAACCCGAAGCCGGACGCGGCCCCGGCGGCGCCCGGCGGGTCCGAGGCCGCCCCGGCCGCCTTCGCCGCCGCCGACTCCGGGCCGTCGCCGCTGCGCCTCGTCGCCGCGCCGTCCGAGGGGCCGGAGGAGCCCGGCGGCGCCGCGCGCTACCGCCTCAATTTCGAGGACGCCGACCTCCGCAACGTGGTGCAGGCGATCCTCGGCGAGGCGCTCAAGATCAATTACGCCATGAGCTCCGACGTCGGCGGCCGCGTGACGATCTCCTCGCCGCGCCCGATGACGGCCGAAGAGCTGCTGTCCGCGCTCGACACGCTGCTGCAGAGCAACGGCTTCGGCATGACCAAGGTCGGCGCCACCATGCGCATCGGTCCGCTCGCGGCCGGCGGCGGGACGGTCGACGTCGGACGCCGCGCCACGCCGGGCTTCGGCCTGTCGGTCGTGCCGCTGCGCCACGTCTCCGCGACCACCATGGCGCGCCTCGTCTCCGGCTTCATCGTGGAATCCGACGGTCTTCGGGTCGACACGGCCCGCAACGCCATGGTCGTGCGCGGCCCCGGCGCGCGCCGGCAGGAGGCGGTCGACGCCATCGTCTCGTTCGACGCCGACTGGATGTCGGACCAGGCGGTCGGCATCTACGAGGTCCGGCGCGCCTCGCCCGACGCGGTGGTGGCCGAGCTCAACCGCGTGTTCGACGCCGAGAAGGGGGCCGGCGCCGGCACCGTGCAGTTCAAGGCCATCGGCCGGCTCCGCGCCGTGATGGTGGTCGCCAAGACCCAGCAGCTGATGCGCCGGGCGGAGACCTGGGTGCGGCGGCTCGACCGCGACACCGCGGCCGGCGGCGAGAACGTGTTCGTCTACAAGGCGCGCTACCGCGAGGCCAAGGAGCTCGCCCGCATCATGACCAGCCTGTTCCAGGCGGGCGGCGACGGCGGGCGCGGCGGGCCCACCACCACCCCCCGCGCAGGCACCGGCATGCAGCGCGATGAGCTTGGCTCTGGCGACGCCATGTCCGACAGCCGTTCGGGCGCGAGCTCCGGCGGCATCGAGTCCGCCTCCAGCAAGAATCTCGGCAACGTCCCGGCGCAAGCTTCGGCCTCCGCCTTCAACAGCCCGAACTTCGGCGACGGCCAGGCCGACCCCTCGCAGAGCGCGGAAGCAGAGACCATCGATCTGACCCGGCAGGGCGGCGGCGCCGGCGACCGGCCGCGCGTGCTGATCAGCGCCGATGCCGCCAACAACTCGGTCGTCACCTACGCCGACGGCTACACCTACCAGAAGATCCTCACGGCGCTGCGCCAGCTCGACTCGACGCCGCTTCAGGTCGCGATCCACGCCACCATCGCCGAGGTGCAGCTCACCGACGAGATGCGGAACGGCGTCGAGTATTTCGTGAAGAGCGGCGGCGTCGGCCTCGGCCGGGACAAGGGCTCGTTCTCGCTGTTCGGAACGGCCGCCAATGTCCTGTCCAAGCAGACGCCCGGCTTCAACGTGCTGATCGGGTCCAATTCCAGCCCGGACGTCGTGATCTCGGCGCTCGATCAGGTGACGAACGTGGAGATCCTGTCGTCGCCCTCGCTGGTGGTGGCGGAGAACCAGCCGGCGAACTTCCAGGTCGGCGACGAGATTCCGATCGTCACGCGGCAGGCGCAGAGCGTCGACAACGTCGACAGCCCGCTCGTCAACCAGGTCGAGTTCAAGAACACCGGCATCATCCTGAACGTGATCCCGCGCATCGGCCAGAACGACGCGGTCACGATGCAGATCGACCAGGAGATCTCCGCGGTGTCGAGCGGCGCCAACACGCTGACGCCGACCATCTCCAAGCGTCGGGTCGCCAGCAACATCTCGGTCGTCAGCGGCCAGACGGTGCTGCTCGCCGGCCTCATCAGCAAGCGCGACGAGCGCGGCAAGAACGGCATCCCGATCCTCGGCGACCTCAAGGGCGTCGGGAACCTGTTCAGCCAGCGGTCGAGCGTGAAGGACCGCACCGAGCTCGTGGTCTTCATCCGCGCCCAGGTGATCCGCAACGGCGAGGACGCGCAGAGCGCGGCGCAGGAGTTCCGCTCGCGCATGACGGTGCTCGGAAGCGGAGCGCGGCCGGCGGTCGCGAAGTAGCCCGCGATGCAGACGCCGTCCGCAGAGCGCGCCTTCCGCAAGGCCGACCGCGCGGCGGGCCTCGTCGGGATCGCGGCCGCCGCGGCGCTCTCGGTCCTGAGCCCCGGCGCGCCGTTGGTCGCCGCCACGACCCTGCCGCTCGTCGCCTGGATCGTCTGGCGCGACGCGACCGGCTTCGTCATTCCGGATCCGACGGCGCTGGCGCTCGCCGCCATCGGCGTGGCGGCGAGGTTTGCCGACGACGGCGCCTCGCTCGCGACGGCGCTGTCGCTCGGCGCGGACGTCGCGCTCACCGGCGGCGCGCTCTGGCTGCTGCGCGAGGCGTTCTACCGGCTGCGCGGCCAGGACGGCCTCGGCTTCGGCGACGTCAAGCTGGCGGCGGCGGGCGGATGCCTGATCGGCGCCGAGGGCGTCGCGGCGGCCCTGCTCGCGGCCAGCCTCGCCGGCCTCGCCGTCGCGGCGCTCCGCGGCTCCGGGCGCATGGACCGCATCGCCTTCGGCGCGTTCTTCGCGCCCGCGATCTGGCTCGTCCTCGTCGGGGCGGCGGCGTGGCCACCGCTCATGCTCCGGTGACGGACGCGGGCCGGGGGGGCTGAGCGGTGGCGACGTTCGAGTATCGGGCCGTCCATCCTTCGGGAAAGATGCTCGCCGGCGCCATGGAGGCGGCGTCGCCGGCGGAGGTGCTCGACCGGCTTGACCGGGCCGGCTGCACGCCGATCTTTGCGCGCGAAGCGAAAGCCGGCGCGCGCCGGTCGTGGCGCGAACTGCTGACGCCGGAGCCGCCGCGCGAGCACGTCACCGGCTTCACGCTCGACCTCGCCATGATGCTCAAGGGCGGGGTCGCGCTCGACGAGGCGCTCGGCATCCTGGCCGAGATGGAGAGCCGCCGCTGGCTCGCGGCGCTGATCCGCGCCCTGCGAGACGAGCTCGCGGCCGGCAAGAGCCTGTCGGCGGCGCTCGCGCTGCATCCCAAGGCGTTCCCGCCCGTCTACGTCCAGACCGTCGCCGTCGCTGAAAGCGCGGGAAGGCTCGAGGCGGCGCTGGCCGACCTCGCCGCCGAGCGCCAGCGCGGCGAGAAGCTGCGCAAGAAGGCGGCCTCCGCCGTCACCTATCCCGCCTTCCTGCTGGTCGCGGCGCTCGCGGTGCTGTGCTTCGTGATGCTCTATGTCGTGCCGCAGTTCGAAGGCGCGCTGATGGGCTTCCGCTCCCGGCTGGAGCCGTCGACCCTGTTCGTGTTCGACCTGTCGCGCGCCTTCCGCACGAATCTCGACCTGATCGGCGCCGGCGCGGCGGCTCTGCTCGCGCTCGGGCTCGTCGCGAGCCGGCTGTCGCGGCAGGGCTCCTGGCTCGTGCGCCTGCTCGCCCGCCTGCCGCTGACCCGGACGATCCTCGGCTACGAGCTCGCGGTCGCGTTCTGCCGCACGCTCTCGATCCTGCTTGCGAACGGCGTGCCGATCACGACCGCGCTCAAGCTGGTGCGCGACGTGGTGCGGCCGCCCCAGGCGCGCGCGGCGATCGACCTCGTGATCGCGGACGTGCGGCAGGGCGACCGGGTCGCGGCCTCGCTCGCCCGCCGGGCCTTCCTGCCGGCGCATGTGGTGCAGATGCTGCGCGTCGGCGAGGAGGCCGGGCAGCTCGCCGACAGCGCCGGCCGGGTCGCGACCTTCTACGAGGTCAAGCTCGACGCCGCGCTTGGCCGGCTCACTGCGATCGTGGGGCCGGCGACCATGGTGGTCGTCGCCTGCCTCGTCGCCTGGCTGATCATCTCGGTGATGTCGGCCCTCGTCAGCATCAACGATCTTCTGGTTTGAGGCGCGTCATGCCCCGTATCCGCACCGCCCGTTCCCTCCGTCGCCGTGACCGCGCGGGCGGCTTCACGCTCGTCGAGCTGCTCGTCGTGCTGGTGATCCTGAGCCTCGTCATGGGCCTCGTGGGCCCGCGCGTGCTGGGCTACCTGTCGAGCTCGCGCGAGCGGGCGGCGAAGCTGCAGATCCAGTCGTTCTCGGCCGCGCTCGACCTGTTCTACCTCGACATGGGGCGTTACCCCACCGCCTCGGAGGGCCTTGCGGCGCTGGTGCGCGCTCCCGCCGGCGAGGGCCGCTGGTCCGGCCCCTACCTGCAGCGGGGCGAGACCCCGGCCGACCCCTGGGGCGCGCCCTACGAGTACCGCGTGCCCGGCCGCGGCAAGCCCTACGGCGTCACCTCGCTCGGCGCGGACGGCAAGCGCGGGGGATCGGGCGGCGATGCCGACATCTCCAACGACTGAGCGAAGGCCCGGCGGCGACGCCGGCTTCACGCTGATCGAGGCGACGCTCGCGCTCGCCCTGATCGCCCTGATCGCCGCGCTCGCGTTGCCGTTCGTGCGGCCGGCCGGCGGGACCGCCGATCTCCGCGCCAGGGCCTATCAGGTCGCGGCGCTGCTCCGGACCGACCGCGCCGCCGCCCAGCGCGCGGGCAGGACGGTCGAGACCGCATTCGATCCGCGCGGACCGGTCCTGCGTTCGGGCGCGACGGGCGAGACCGTCGACCTGTCGCGCGGGATCGCCGTGCGCGTGACCGGCTGGACCGGCGGGCGGGTGGCGTTCCACCCCGACGGCCGCTCTTCGGGCGGCGCGGTCGCGCTCGCGACCCGCGCGACGCGGATCGACGTCGCGGTCGATGGCTTCACCTCGGCCGTCACGATCCGGCCGGGGGCGGACGCGCCATGAGCCGCCGGGCGCGGGGCGACGCCGGCTTCACGCTGGTGGAGGCGCTGGTCGCGGTCGCCGTGGTCGCGGCGGTGTCGGTCGCGCTGCAGCGCGGGCTGGTCTCGACCCGGTCGGCGCTCCTCCGGTCGGACGCCGTCGTCGCGGCGGAGGCGACCGCCCGCGATATTCTTGAAAACCGCCTGCCGCAGCTCGCGACGGAGGTCGGCGAGCGCCGGGGCGCCGACGGCGCCGTGCTCTGGACGGTGACGAGCGAGGCGCTCGACCTGCCGTTCCCGCCGCCGCCCGCGCTGAAGCCGGCCCCGGCTCCGCCGCCGGTTCGCGCGCCGGCGCCGGCCGCCGCAGCCGCGTCCTCCGCGCCGCGCGCTCCCGAGGCGGCCGCGGACGTCGATCCGCCGCCCTTCGCGCGCTGGCTGCCGCTGCGCGTCACCATCCGGGTCGAGACCGCCGGCGCGCCGCTGGTGGTCGAGACCGTCCGTCTGGCGCGCGCGCCATGAGGAAGCGAGGCGCTTCGGGGCGTCGCGACCGCGACGGCGGCTTCCTGCTGGTCGAGGCGCTGGCGACGCTCGCGATCAGCGCGGTGGTGATCGCCGGGCTGCTGACGCTCGGCGGGCTGATGGCGCGCGCGGTGGACCGCGCCGCGCTCCGCGCCGAGGGGGCCGAGACGTCGTCCCGGCCTCTCAGCGTCGTGGCGCGCGAGATCGAGGGCCTCGCCCGCCGGCGCTTCGCCGGGCCGGACGGCCGGTTCGTGTTTCTCGGCGCGCCGGACCGGCTGGCGTTCGCGGTCGCGCCCCGCCAGGACGACGGCCTGCGCGCGCCCGTCGCGGTCGCCTATCAGGCGGCCGGTCCCGGCGCGCTGCTGCGCGCCGAGGCGCCGTTGCCGGTCGGCGCGCGTTCGCTCGACGATGTTGTGTTCGGCGACCCGGTCCGGATCGACCTCGGCGGCCTCGACGCACGCTTCGCCTATGTGGAGCGCAGGCCGGACGGAACGACGGTCGTGACCGACCAATGGAGCGAGGCCGCAAGCCTGCCGGTCGCCGTCCGGATCGAGCTTATGGAGCCGGAGGGGGGCGTCGCACGCGCGTCGCGGACCGCGCGGCTGATCGCGCAGTCCGAGCCCGGCTGCGCCGCGCCGGGCAAGGCACCCTGCAGCTCCGCGCCGAAGGCCGCCAATCGACCGGACGGCCAGCCGCAAGTCCGGGAGGGCGAGCGGTGAGGCGCGGCGAGGGCGGCTTCGTGCTGGTCTCGGCGCTCGCGGTGCTGGCGGTGCTCGCCGGGCTGGTGGTCGGGGCCGGAGCGCTGGCGCGCTCCTCCGCCGCCGGCGCGATCGCCGCGAAGGAGACGCTCGCGCGCGACGCGCTGGCGAACGCCGGCCTCGAACTCGCCGCCTACCAGATCTTCGTGCTCCGGCGCGCGCCGCATGAGGTCTCCGCGCGCCGGATCCGGCTCGACGGCGGAACCGTCGAGGTCTCGGTCGCGTCCGAAAGCGGCAAGGTCGATCTCAACGGCGCCGACAAGGACCTGCTGGCGGGACTCTGGCGCTCGGTCGGGCTCGGTACGCTGTCGCCGGAGGCGTTCGCGGCGCGGATCATGGACTGGCGCGACGCCGACGACCAAGCGGCGAAGGAGGGCGCCGAGCGGCCGGCCTATCAGGCCGCGGGCCGCGACGGACCGGCCGACGCGCCGTTCCAGGACGCCGACGACCTCCGGCACGTGCTGGGCGTCGGCGTCGAGGGCGCGCGCGCGCTGAAACGCTTCGTCACCGTCGCCAATCCCGAGGGCCGCGTCGCGGCGCTGGCCGCGCCGCTCGAGGTGCTGCGGGCGCTGCCGAAGGTGGACGGGCCCACGCTCGCCGCGGTGCTGCGGCTGCAGCGTTCGGGCGGCGAGGATCGGGCGAAGGCGCTGCAGGCGGCGCTTCAGGGCAAGGGCGTGGCCGCCAAGGCCGCGTTCGGGCCGTCCTTCGCGGTGACGGTGCGCAGCGACGACGGGGTCCGGCCTCGCGTCGACCGCTACGTCCTGATGCGGAGCTCCGCCCCGGACCGTCTCTATGACGTGATCGACTTCGAGCGCGACCCGCCGGCGTCGTGAAGGCGTCTCAGCCGAAGGCGGTCCCCAGCGCACGCTGATAGATTCGCGTCAGCGTCTCGAGGTCGGCCACCGCCACGCGCTCGTCGATCTGGTGCATGGTCTGGCCGACGAGGCCGAATTCGATCACCGGGCAGTAGCTCTTGATGAAGCGCGCGTCGGAGGTGCCGCCGCCGGTGGTGAGCGCCGGCCGGCGGCCGGTCTCGGCCTCGATCGCGGCGGACACGGCCTCGACCAGCGGGCCCGGCGCGGTGAGGAAGGCGTCGGCGTTCGCGGGCTCGAACGCGAGGGCGTAGGCCCCGGCGCCGAGGGCGTCGTCCAGCCGGTCGCGGATCAGCGCCATCAGGCTGTCCGCGGTGTGAAGGTCGTTGTAGCGGACGTTGAACTGCAGCGCGGCGTCGCCGGGGATGACGTTGAATGCGCCGGTTCCGCTGCGGACTCCGACCACCTCGAGGTTCGACGGCTCGAAATGCTCCGTGCCCTCGTCCAGCGGCTCGCCCAGCAGCGCGGTCAGCGCAGGCGCGAGTTCGCGAACGGGATTCCGGGCGAGATGGGGATAGGCGACGTGGCCCTGCACGCCGGGCAGCGTCACCGTGCCGGACAGGCTGCCGCGCCGGCCGATCTTGGCGACGTCGCCGAGCGCTTCCGGGTTGGTCGGCTCGCCCAGCAGGCAGCCGGAGAAGCGCTCGCCGCGGGCGTGCGCCCACTCCAGCAGCTTCGCGGTGCCGTTGATGGCGGGGCCTTCCTCGTCGCCGGTGATGAGGAAGGCGACGGGGCCGGCGAGCCCGGGGCCGCCGTCGAGCGCGCGGGCGACGGCGGCGACCATGCAGGCGATCGCGCCCTTCATGTCGACCGCGCCGCGGCCGTAAAGCTCGCCGCCTGCGATCGCGCCGGAGAACGGCCCCTCGGTCCAGCGCGCCTCGTCGCCCGTCGGCACCACGTCGGTGTGGCCGGCGAGCACGAAGGCCTCGCCCTCGCCGCGGCGGGCGTAGAGGTTCGCCACGTCCGGCGTGCCCTCGTCCGAGAAGGTCGGCCGCCAGACCTCGAAGCCGAGCGGCGCGAGCAGGCTCTCAAGCAGCGCCTGCGCGCCGCCCTCCGCCGGCGTCACGCTCTCGCAGCGGATCAGCGCCTGCGCCACCGCCACGGGATCTCGGGGGTCGATGGACATCGCGCGTTCTCCCGCGAGAGGGCTCCCGCCCTCAGTCCCTGAGCAGCTCGTTGATGGCGGTCTTGGAGCGGGTCTGGGCGTCGACCCGCTTCACGATCACCGCGCAGTAGAGCGACGGGCCGGGCTGTCCGTTCGGCAGCGGCTTGCCGGGCAGCGAGCCGGGAACGACGACCGAATACTCCGGGACCTCGCCGACGAAGACCTCGCCGGTGGCGCGGTCGACGATCTTGGTGGTCGCCGAGATGAACACGCCCATGGACAGCACCGAGCCCTTGCGGACGACGACGCCCTCGACGACCTCGGAGCGCGCGCCGATGAAGCAGTCGTCCTCGATGATCACGGGGCCGGCCTGCAGCGGCTCCAGCACGCCGCCGATGCCGACGCCGCCGGAGAGATGCACGTTCTTGCCGATCTGCGCGCAGGAGCCGACCGTGACCCAGGTGTCGACCATCGTGCCGCTATCGACATAGGCGCCGACGTTCACGAAGGACGGCATCAGCACCACGTTCGGCGCCACATAGGCCGAGCGGCGCACGATCGAGCCCGGCACCGCGCGGAAGCCGGCGGCCTTGAACTCGGCGTCGCCCCAGCCGTCGAACTTGGATGGCACCTTGTCCCACCACACGGCCCCGCCGGGGCCGCCGGGGATGCGCTCCATGTCGTTGAGGCGGAACGACAGCAGCACGGCCTTCTTGACCCACTGATGCACGGTCCACTGGCCGTTCTCCGGCACGGCGATGCGCAGCTCGCCCTTGTCCATCGCCGCCAGCGCCTGCTCGACCGCCTCGCGGACGGGCCCCGTGGTGGAGGCGCCGATCTCCGCCCGGCGCTCCCAGGCGTCGTCGATCACGGCGGCGATGTCGGCATGGCTCATAGGTCTGGGCTCCCGGCGCGAATTTGAGGCGTGGACCTTTGGGACGCCGAAAAGCGCGCGTCAATAGGAGGTCGAACTGGGCGAACGCGTCATTCTGCGTCACTCTTTGTGTCAATAGGCGCGTCCTGGCATCTATTATACCAATAGGCCGGAGACGAGAGCGCGCCGCCCGAGGACACGCCGGAGGGTCTCACGCCATGAGATTGCATGAATTCCAGGCCAAGCGGCTGCTCGCGGATTACGGGCTGCCGACGCCGCGCGGCGCCGTCGCGATGACCGCCGGCGAGGCCGAAAGCGTCGCGCGCGACCTCGGGGTGACGCCGCTCGCGGTGAAGGCGCAGATCCAGGCCGGCGCGCGCGGCGAGGCCGGCGGCGTGCGGCTCGCGCACGGCCCCGCCATGGTCCGCTCGGCCGCCGAGGCGATGCTCGGCCAGAAGCTCTCCACCGCCCAGACGGGCGAGGGCGGCCTCACCGTCCGCCGCGTCTATGTGGAGGAGGGCGTGAAGGCGGAACGCCAGCTCTACCTCGCGCTTCTCGTCGATCCGGCGGCCGGCGGCCTCGTGCTGTTCGGCGCGGCCGAGGGCGGCGGCGACATCGAGGAGCGCGAGCGCGCCGGCGTGCTCAGCCGCGAGCGCCTGCCGCTGTCGGTCGGCCGCGAGCCGGACGCGGGCGAGCTTTCGGCGTTCCTCGCGCGCATCGGCCTCGAAGGCGCGCTCGCCGACAAGGCCGCCGCGCTGGTGAAGGGGCTGCGCCGCGCCTTCATCGAGCTCGACGCCAGCCTGATCGAGATCAATCCGCTGGCGGTGACGGCCGGCGGCGACATCCTCGCGCTCGACGTCAAGATGACGCTCGACGACAACGCGCTGTTCCGGCACCGGGACCTCGCCTCGCTGCGCGACGAGGACGAGGCCGACCGCAACCGGCTCTCCGCGCACCGCGACCAGCTCAACTTCGTGCCGCTCGACGGCGATCTCGGGCTCGTGTCGAACGGCGCGGGCCTTGGCCTCGCCACACTCGACATGGTCAAGGCCGCAGGCGGCAAGCCGGCGAACTTCATGGACATCCGCACCACCGCGACCAGCCTCGACATCGCCCACGGCTTCGCGCTGCTGCTGGACAATCCGTCGATCCGGGCGCTGCTCGTCAACGTCCACGGCGGCGGCATGCAGTCCTGCGACACCATCGCGGAAGGGCTCGGCGTCGCGCTGCGCCGCTCGGGCCGGTCGCTGCCGATCGTGGTGCGGCTCGCCGGGCTGAACGCCGAGTTCGCGCGCTCGCGGCTGAAGAATTTCGGCTGCTCGGTGATCGAGGAGCCCGACATGGGGTCGGCCGCGATCCGCGCCGTCTCCGTCGCGGCCGGGAGGGCCTGAGCCATGGCGATCCTGCTCGACAAGGACACCCGCGTGCTGTGCCAGGGCATGACCGGCTGGGCCGGCACCCATCACGTCACGCAGATGATGGAGTACGGCACCAAGGTCGTCGCCGGCGTCCGGCCCGGCAAGGGCGGGCGCTCGCACCTCAACCTGCCGGTGTTCGACCGGGTCGCGGAGGCGCGCGACGCGACCGGCGCCAACGCCAGCATCATCTTCGTGCCGCCGGCCTCCGCCGCGGCGGCGATGATCGAGGCGATCGAGGCCGAGGTTCCGCTCGTCGTCGCCGTCACCGAGCGCGTGCCGGTTCTCGACATGGTGCGCGTGCGCGAGGCGCTCGCAGGCTCCCGCACGCGGCTCGTGGGCGCGAACAGCCAGGGCGTCCTGGCGCCCGGCGTCGCCAAGCTCGGCGTCATGGCGACCGGCAGCGAGCGGCCGGGCGGCGTCGGCATCGTGTCGCGCTCGGCCTCGCTCACCTCCGAGGTGGTGGCGCAGGTCACCGCGGCCGGCCTCGGCCAGTCGACCACGGTCGGCGTCGGCGGCGATCCGATCCACGGCCTGTCGATGCGCGACTGCGTCGAGCTGTTCCTCGCCGATCCCGGCACCGACGGCATGATCCTGATCGGCGAGATCGGCGGCGCGCAGGAGCACGAGGTCGCCGACTACGTCGCCGAGATGCGGCCGTTGAAGCCGATCGTCGCCCTCATCGTCGGCGCCCATGCGCCGGCCGAACGCCGCATGGGCCACGCCGGCGCGCTGGCGCTGAGCGGCGCGGCCGACGTCGCCGCGAAGGTCGCAGCTCTTGAGAAGGCAGGCGTCCGGGTCGCGCCGAGCGCCCATCTCGTCGGGCGTGTGATGGCCGAGGCGCTGGCGCGCGTCTCGTGACGGAGCCGCGATCCGTGAACCACCTCCGGGACCGTCATGGGTCGCCGGCAGGTCCATCGACGAGCAGGACGCGGCCACGCTCGGCGCGCATCTCGCGGCGCTCGGCGATCTGTTCGAGAGCGGCCGGCTGCTGTTCGCAGGCCCGTTCACCGCGGAAGACGGCGGCGTGCTTCTCCTCGCCGCGCGCGACTGCGACGACGCGCGGGCGACGCTCGATCGGGACCCGGCCGTGGCGGCCGGTCTGCTGACCTATTTGATCAAGCCCGTGGAGACCGTCTTCGACGCCGCCAAGGGCGTGGCCTGGTCGGCGGCGTGAGCGGCGCGGCGGAACTGGGCTTATCGACGCCGACAGGACGCGGGAAAGAGCGAACGCTATGAAGATCTGCATCTACGGCGCCGGGGCGATCGGCGGCTACATGGCCGTGATGCTCAAGCGGTCGGGCGTGGACGTGTCGCTCGTCGCGCGCGGGCCGCACCTCGCCGCGATCCGTGAGCGCGGGCTGAAGCTGCTGATCGACGGCCGCGAGCTCACGGCCGAGATGCCCGCGACCAGGAACGCCGCCGAGCTCGGCCCGCAGGACTACGTCATCAACGGGCTCAAGGCGCATCAGGCCTGGGAATCGGCCGAGGACATGGCTCCGCTGCTGGGCGACCACACCGCCGTCGTGACGATGCAGAACGGCGTGCCGTGGTGGTACTTCCACGGCCTCGAAGGGCCTCACGCCGACCTGCGGCTTCAGAGCGTCGACCCCGGCGACCGGCAATGGAACGCCATCGGTCCGGAGCGGGTGATCGGCGGCACGGTCTACCCCGCCACCGAGATCGCCGAGCCGGGCGTCGTCCGGCACATCTACGGCGACGCCTTCGGGCTCGGAGAGCCGAACCGCCGCAGGACAGCGCGTCTCGCAAAGCTCGCCGACGCGATCGACGCCAGCGGGCTCAGGGCGCGGGTCTATGACGACATCCGCGACGACATCTGGCTGAAGCTTTGGGGAAACCTTTGCTTCAATCCGATCTCCGCCCTGACGCGCGCCACGCTCGACGTCATCGCGACCGACCCAGCGACGCGGGCGCTTGCGAAAAGCATGATGCTGGAGGCGCAGGCGATCGGCGAAACCTTCGGCGCGACCTTCAAGGTGGGCGTCGAGCGCCGCATCGACGGCGCGGCCAAGGTCGGCGCGCACCGGACCTCGATGCTGCAGGACGTCGAGGCCGGCAAGGCGATCGAACTCGACGCGCTGCTCTCCGCGGTGCAGGAGATGGGCCGGCTCGCGAAGGTCGCGACCCCGAACATCGACCTCGTGCTCGGCCTGACGCGGCAGATGGGCCGGTCGCTCGGCCTCTATCCGACCTTCCCGGAGCCCGTCTCCGAGGACGCGCCGCTGGCGAAGGCCGCCAACGGCTGAGACGGCGCCTCTTTATTCCGGCGTTTCGTCATGGTCCGGTTTGACCGGACCATCCATGTCCGGCGTGGAGTTCGACGTCGACGATGGGTCCTCCGGAAACTCGAATGTTTTCGAGTCTCCTTCTCAAAGTGGTTCAGATCGGCAAAAGCCGATCTGAACGCAAGCCGGAGGACGACAAGGCTTGTTGGGTCCGGCGGCTCCCGTCAGGAGGCCGTATCGGCGACGACGTCGCGGAAGTACGGTTCGACCTTGCCCTTCAGCAGCAGGGTCATGGGATTGCCGAAGCGGTCCTTCGCGGCGCCGGCCGCGACGCGGATCCAGCCCTCGCTGACCGAGTACTCCTCCACATTCGTCTTCTCGGAGCCCTTGAAGCGTATTCCTACGCCGCGCGTCAGTGCGCCCTCGTCGTAGAACGGGCTGCCGGGGTTGACGGAAAGCCGGTCGGGCGGCGTGTCGGACATGGGCGAAAAACTCCGAAAATCGAGATGCGGGCGGACCATAGTGGTTTGTGGGCCTGCGATCCATGCAGGCGAGCCATGCGAGGGCGCCCTGTGTCATAGTGCGTTGCAGCATTGAAGTGTGCGATGCGGTATTTATGTCGGTATGCCAAGCGGCGTCATCGGCGTCGCGGCGCAAGGAGATCGCATCCATGGCCGATACAGGCGACGCCGGCGCCGGCATGCGCCGGTTCCGACCCGAGGGCGGCGGCGGAAGCGGCGGCTCCAAGCTCAAAGCAGTACGGGACTTCGGCTCCAACCCCGGCGGTCTCGCGATGAAGGTCTATGCGCCTCCGGGGCTCAAGCCCGGCGCGCCGCTGGTCGTGGTGCTGCACGGATGCACACAGCTCGCCGGCGGCTACGAGGCGTCCGCCGGCTGGACCGCGCTCGCCGACGAGCACCGTTTCGCGGTGCTCTATCCCGAGCAGCGCCGCGTCAACAACCCCAAGCTCTGCTTCTCGTGGTTCGCGCCGCACCGCGCGGCGCGGGACAAGGGCGAGGCCGCCTCCATTCGACAGATGATCGAGACCATGACCGCCCGCTGGCGGCTGGACCGCAGCCAAGTCTTCGTCACCGGGCTATCCGCCGGCGGCGCGATGGCCGCGGTCATGCTCGCGTCCTATCCGGAAGTCTTCGCAGGCGGGGCGATCGTGGCGGGACTGCCCTTCGGCGCGGCCGATGGCGTCAGCGCGGCCTTCGCGGCGATGAGCCAGGGACGGGACCTCGACGCGCGGAGTTGGGGCGATCTGGTCCGCGCCGCGTCCCCCCATGAGGGTCCCTGGCCGCGCGTCACCATCTGGCAGGGCGCGGACGACCGGACGGTCGCGCGCGCCAATGCCGACGGGCTGTTCGCGCAATGGGCCGACGTGCATGGCCTGGACGCAGACCGGGCCCGGGAGACGCAGGTCGGGCGACTGACGTGGAAGACGCTGGGCGACGCCGTCGAACTGAACATCGTCGCCGGGATGGACCACGGCGTGCCGATCGACGCCGCCAGGGGCGAACGGGCCGCGCCTTACATGCTCGACGTCGGCCTGTCCCAGGCGCGGGCCACGCTCGCCTTCTGGGGACTGGAGCGGCAGGCGCACAGGCAGGCGATCCGCTCGGCTCCGTCGCGCGCCAGGCCGGCCGAGCCGCGGCAGGCGCCTCCGAGCCCGCCGCCGGCCCCTGTCGCCGCGACGGTGGAGGCGGTCATCACAAAGGCGCTGCGCGCCGCCGGCCTGATGAAATAGCCGGCCCGGCGCCTTACGGCTCCAGCTCGCTGTCCCAGTAGAGATAGTCGAGCCAGCTGTCGTGCAGGTAGTTCGGCGGGAAGGCGCGGCCGTTCTGGTGCAGGTCGTGGACCGAGGGCTGGAACGGCGGCTGCGCCGGCCACATCCCGCAATCCGCAGGCATCTGCCCGCCCTTCTTCAGGTTGCAGGGCGAGCAGGCCGCCACGACGTTCTCCCACGTCGTCTGTCCGCCCCGGGAGCGGGGGACGACATGGTCGAAGGTCAGCTCCTCGCGCGTGCCGCAGTACTGGCAGGAGAAGCGGTCGCGCAGGAACACGTTAAACCGCGTGAAGGCGGGGTTTCGCGACGGTTTGACGTAGGTCTTGAGGCACACGACCGAGGGGAGCTTCATCTCGAAGCTCGGGCTGTGCACCGCGCGCTCGTAATGGGACAGCACGTTCACGCGGTCGAGGAAGATCGCCTTGATGGCGTCCTGCCACGACCAAAGGGACAACGGGTAATAACTGAGCGGCCTGTAGTCCGCGTTCAGAACCAAGGCCGGACACGCATCAGGCGATACGGCGATCGTCACCGAGCACTCCTCGACAGCGCGCCGCGTCGGGCGACGCTGGGGGATAGTCTATATGTCGTGTGTCACGCTTGTGAAGCGCCCCGAAGGCTTGTTCTGCGCGGTTTCAGCGCGCTGGCGAGAAACGCGGCGCCCTGGCGGAGACCCTCGCCGTCGATGCCGTGGCCGAGCCCGGGCGCGAGATGCCATTCGACCGGGATCTCCGCGGCGGCGAGCCCGTCCATGGCCGCGAACAGAGCGTCGACCGGGATGACCTCGTCGCGGTCGCCGTGCACCAGCAGGATCGGCGGCTTGCCCGTCGCCTCGGTCTTCAACGCTTCGGGCTGCACCAGCATGCCGGAATAGCCGAGGATGGCGGCCGGCGGCGTGGGACGGCGCAGACCGGCGTGCAGCGCCATCATCGTGCCCTGGCTGAAGCCGACCAGCGCGAGCCGGTCGGGTCCGAGCCCTGTGCGGGCGAGCTCGGCGTCGAGAAACGCGTTCAGTCCCGGCGTCGCCGCGATCACGCCGCGACGGCGCTCGTCCGGGTCGCGGAATGTCAGCGGGAACCATTGCCGGCCCGACGGCGAGGCCATGCAGCGCTCCGGCGCGTGCGGGGCGACGAAGGCCGCGTCCGGCAGGAGCTTGCGCCATTCGCGGCCGATCGCGATCAGGTCGTTGCCGTCCGCGCCGTAGCCGTGCAGGAACACGACCAGCGATTTGGCCGCGCCGGAAGCCGGGGCGAGGCGGGGTCCGTCGATCGCGGTCGTCATGCGGTCTCCTCCTGGGTCTCGGGCGCATGGGGCGCCGGCGCGCGGTCGCGCTCGCTGCGCCGGGTCAGGTAATATGCCCAGAGCAGGCGCGCCGCCACTCCGCGCAGGGGCCGCCAGTCCTCGGCGATCCGCTCCGCGGCGCGGGCGTCCGGCCGCGCCGGCAGCCCCAACACGCGCCGCATCGCCTCCTGCACCGCGAGGTCTCCGGCGGGGAAGACGTCCGCGCGGCCATGGGCGAACAGCAGGAACACGTCCGCGGTCCAGGGTCCAACGCCCGATATGGCGAGCAGGCGCGCCCGCGCCTCGCCGTCGTCGAGCCGTTCGAGGCCCCGAACGTCGAGGCCGGCGTCGACCGCCGCGCAGAGCGCCCGCACCGTCCGGAGCTTCGGCCGGGACAGGCCCGCCGCACGGATCGTCTCGTCGGAGGCGGCGGAGAGGCTGGCGTGGTCGATCCGCCCGAGCGCCGTCTCCAGCCGGCCGTGGATGGCGCGGGCTGCGGCGACCGAGATCAGCTGGGAGTTGACGACCCAGACGAGGCCGGAGAGGTCCGGCGCCAGCGCGCGCGGGTCGGGCGGTTCGGACACGGCGCGCGCCGCCGCGAGGCGGGGATCACGCGCGCACAGCGCGTCGAGCGCGCCATCGAGCTCCGCCTGGGTGATGACTCGCGCGGGGCGCGGAGGCGCGCCGGCCATCAGTAGTGCGGCGGCGGGCGGTCCACCGGCGCGGGGCCGGAGACGGCGTCCTCCAGCCGCTCGCCGAGCGCGGCCACCTCGCGCTTCAGCGCGTCGATCACCGCCCATTGCGCGGTGACGGTCTGGTTCAGCGTCTCGATCGCCTCGTCCTGATAGGCGATGCGCTCCTCGAGCGCGTCGATGCGCTGGGCGTCGTCAGCCATTCGGCTCCTCCGGCGTCGTCTGCCGCAACCCGTGGCCGAGCGCTACGCGCTCGTCGAACACGAAACACTCGCCCCGCCAGCGGCTGCGCTCCGGCGGGACATGCTCGAGATAGCGCAGAATGCCGCCCTGAAGCTGCCGGACGTCGCGGAAGCCGTTCGCGAGGAGATGCGCGCTCGCCTTCTCGCAGCGGATGCCGCCGGTGCAGAACAGGGCGACGGTGCGGTGCTTCGCGCCGGCGAGCTTCTCAGCGGCGAAGGCCTTGAAGTCGCTGAAGCGGCCCGTGCCGGGATCGATTGCGCCCTCGAACGAGCCCATCGCCACCTCAAAGGCGTTGCGCACGTCGACCGTGACGACGTCGTCGCGGCCGATCAGCGCGTTCCAGTCCTCCGGCGCGACAGAGGCGCCGCGCAGCCGCGTCGGGTCCGCCGCAGGGTCGCCGAGGGTGACGATCTCGCGCTTCAGACGGACCTTCAGCCGCCGGAACGGCGGCGCGGCGGCGGTCGAGAACTTGAGCTCCATGCCGTCGAGCCGGCCGGCGAACAGCGAGCGCATCTCGTCGAGCGCCGCCGAGAGCTCGGACGGTTCGGCCGCGATCGTGCCGTTCACGCCTTCGGGCGCGAGCAGCAGCGTGCCGCGCACGCCGCGCCGCTCGCAGAGCGCGCGCAGCGGCTCCCGCAGGTCGGCCGCGTCGGGCGTCGGCGCGAAGGCGTAGAGCGCGGCGACGGCGAGACCGGGGGATGCGTCGCCCGCCGTGGCGAAGGCTTCGGAATCTTGATTCATCTCCCGAGCGATAGCGTCCTAGGCTGGCGCGTGTCGACCGTCGCCTGCGCGTTCGGGCGCCGGCTGCGTCCCTGGTGCGGGCTTGTGGCGCCGGACTCGCGGGTTCATGGTGGACGCCGCGCGCGCCCCGCGGGGCGTTTCCGCCCGCGCGCCCTGACCTATCGGAGGTAGAGTTCCGTGATCGCTTTCGACCGTCGCCTCGCCGCGCTCCTCCTTGCGACGACGGCCTTCCTCGGCGCTCCGGCCGCGCAGGCGCGCGCCACTTCCGATGCGGAACTCGCCGCCAACGCGTCCTTCGCGGGGGCCTATCTCGCCGGCCGGGTCGCCGGCGCGCAGCGCGACGTCGACGCGGCCGCGGCGTTCTTCCGCGCCGCGCTCCGGACCGATCCGCGCAATCCCGAACTGCTGGAGCGCGCCTTCCTGCTGTCGCTCGCCGAGGGCGACGACGACCAGTCCATGCGCCTCGCCGAGCGGGTGCTGGCGGCCGACCCGACCAACCGCATGGCGCAGCTCGCGGTCGCCGTGCGCGCGCTGAAGTCGGGCTCCTACGCCTCGGCGCGCGCCCATCTCGCCAAGAGCGCGCGCGGGCCGCTCGCGGACCTCACCATCCATCTCCTCAACGCCTGGTCCTATCTCGGCTCCGGCCAGCCGGCGCGGGCGCTCGAATCGATCGACCGGCTGCAGGGCGCGGACTTCTTCGGCACGTTCCGCGACTACCACGGCGCGCTGATCGCCGACCTCGCCGGCCGCCGCGACGAGGCCGCCCGCAGGTTCACGGCGGCGCTCTCGGGCGACGGCGCCGCGCTTCGCGTGGCGCAGGCCGCCGCGACCTTCCGCGCCCGCACGGGCGACCGCGACGGCGCGCTCCGGACGCTGGCCGAATTCGAGAAGGCGGCGCCGCGCCACCCGCTCACCCGCGAGGTGCGGGAGGCCATCGACCAGGGCCGCGAGCCGCAGCGGCCGATCGCCGACGTGGCCGACGGCGTCGCCGAGGTGCTCTACGGCATCGGCGGCGCGCTCGGCCGCCAGGGCGGCGAGGATCTGTCGATCGTCTATCTGCAGCTCGCGCTGTTCGTGAAGCCCCAGCACCCGATGGCGCTGGTGACGCTCGCCGACCTCTACGACCAGATCAACCAGTACCAGGCCGCCATCGACGCCTACCGACGCGTGCCCGCGAGTTCGCCGCTGAAGCGCAACGCCGAGATCCAGAGCGCGATCGACCTCGACCGGCTCGACCGGACGGACGAGGCGAAGGCGCTGCTGTCCAAGCTGATCGACGCCGATCCCGACGACCAGGAGGCGATCGTCGCGCTCGGCAACATCGAGCGCGGCCGCGAGCAGTTCGTCGAGGCCGCCGCGACCTACACGCGGGCGATCGACCTGATCGCGAAGCGGACCGAGCCGGCCTCGCCGCCGCCGGCCGCCGCGGCGGCGCCTGCGGCCGCGGAGCCGAAGGCCTACGTGGTCCAGAAGGGCGACACGTTCTGGACGCTCGCGCGCGATCGTCTCGGAGATCCGAACCGCTGGCCGGAGCTGGTCGCGCTCAACAGCACGCCGGAGGCGATCCGCGTCAACGGCCGCCGCCTGCCGCGCTCCGGCGCGATCGCGCCGGGGCAGTCGATCCTGCTGCCGGACGCAGCGCCCGCGACGCCGACCTTGGCCGCGGCGCCGGCCCCCGTCCCGCCGGCCGCGCAGCCCGCCGGACCGACGCGCGCGGACTGGTCGCTCTATTACGTGCGCGGCATCGCCTATGAGCGCTCGAAGCAGTGGCCGAAGTCGGAGGCCGACCTCAAGAAGGCGCTGGAGCTGTTCCCCGACCAGCCGCTGGTGATGAACTATCTCGGCTATTCCTGGGTCGATCAGGGCGTCAATCTTGAGGAGGGCATGAAGCTCATCCGCCGCGCGGTCGAGCTGCGCCCGGACGACGGCTACATCGTCGACAGCCTCGGATGGGCGCATTTCAAGCTCGGCCGTTACGAGGACGCCGTGCGCGAGCTCGAGCGCGCGGTGGAGCTGCGCCCGCAGGACCCGGTCATGAACGACCATCTCGGCGACGCCTACTGGCGCGTCGGCCGGAGGCTGGAGGCGGGGTTCCAGTGGAGCCACGCCAAGGATCTGAAGCCGGAGCCGGAGGACCTCAAGAAGATCGAGGCCAAGCTCAAGGACGGGCTGCCGGACGATCCGCCGACCAACGCCGCGGACGCGCAGGAGAAGAAGAACGGCGGTTGAGCGCGCCGATGCTGCTTCGCGAGCGCGCGCCCGCCAAGGTTAACCTCACCTTGCACGTCCGCGGGCGGCGGGCGGACGGCTATCATGAGCTCGACAGCCTCGTGGCCTTCGCCGGCTGCGCCGCCGATCTGCTGACGCTCGCGCCTGGCCCCGGGCTTTCGCTCGCAGTGTCGGGGCCCTTCGGCGACGCCGCAGGACCCGACGACGACAACCTCGTGATCCGCGCCGCCCGCTCCGCCGCCGAGCGCGTCGAGGGCCTCGCGCTTGGCGCCTTCACGCTCGTGAAACGGGTGCCGGTGGCCGCGGGGCTCGGCGGCGGCTCGGCCGACGCCGCGGCGGCGCTGCGTCTGCTCGCGCAGGCGAACGGCCTCTCGCCGGACGACCCCCGCCTCGTCGACGCCGCGGCCGCGACCGGTTCGGACGTGCCGGCCTGCCTCCGCTCGCGCGCCGCCCGCATGGAGGGCCGCGGCGAGCGGCTGACCGAGGTCAAGCTCGATCCGCAGCCCGCCGTGCTGATGAACCCGCTGCGCCCGGTCGGCACCGCGGAGGTGTTCCGCGCGCTCGGGCTCGCGCCGGGCGAGACCTTCGTCCCGCCGGGACCAGCGGGCGCGGCGCCCGGCGACCCGGAGGCCGAGATCGCGCGCGGCCGCAACGATCTCGAGGCGGCCGCCGTGCGGATCGCGCCGGAGATCGGCGCCGGCCTCGTGCTGCTCGCCTCCCAGCATGGTTGCCGCGGCGTGCGCATGTCGGGCTCCGGGGCCACCGTGTTCGGGCTGTTCTCGACCGCTCAGGAGGCGCGCCGCGCCGCGCGCGCGCTGAGCGCCGCCGCGCCCGGCTGGTGGGTGCGCTCGACCATGCTGCGTTGAAGGGCCCGATCGTGACCGCCGCCGTCTATGTCGCCGCCGCCTTCGCCGAGATCGCCGGCTGCTTCGCCTTCTGGGCGGTGTTCCGCCTGCAGGCCTCGCCGCTGTGGCTCGCGGCCGGCGTTCTGTCGCTGATCGTCTTCGCCTGGCTGCTGACGCTGGTCGACGTGGAGGCCGCGGGCCGCGCCTACGCCGCCTATGGCGGCGTCTACGTCGCGGCCTCGCTTGTCTGGCTCTGGACGATCGAGGGCGTGCGGCCCGACCGCTGGGACCTCACGGGCTCCGCCATCTGCGTCGCCGGCGCCGCGGTGGTGCTGTTCGGGCCGCGGGGGTGAGGACGCGGATTGACGCCAGACGTTGGCGCGTAATACGTTGTATTACAAATGTCGGAGGCGACCATGGCCAAGCCTGCCCTTTCCGATCCGGTGACCTTACGGCTGCCGGTCGACGTCTTGGCGCAGGTCGAGACGATCGCCGAAACCTGCGAGCGGACGCGGAGCTGGGTGATCGTCCGCGCTTTGCGGCTCTATCTCGCGGGCGAGGGGCAGGAAATTCTGTCCATCAGGCGCGGGCGCGATCAGATCGCCGCCGGCGAGGCTCACGATCTCGACGACGTGATGCGGGAGCTTGAGGCGATCGTGGCCGGCAAAGCCGCCTGATGAAAGTTAGGCTGTCGGGGGACGCGCGTCGCTTCCTTCGGCACGAGGCGGGATACCTGCGTGACCGCAATCGGGCAGCTGCGGAGAAGTTCGTCGTCCGGATCGGCGAAGCGCTGTCGAATCTGGCGCAGTTCTCGAAGATCGGAGCGGGGGCTGAACCGTCGCCTGTGGCTGAGGCGCGGAGGCTGGTCGTCGGCGACTATGTGCTGATCTACGAGATTAGCGGGACGTCTCTGTCGGTGACGTCGATCCGGCACGGCAGGATGAGCCCCGGCTCAAGGCTGGTCGATGACGATTTCGACTACGAGGCGGACGACGGCCGATAAAACGGAAGACCGGGCAAGCGCCCCCTCAGTGCGCCCGCGCCGTCACGAAGCCCACCACGTCGAGCAGCGCTTTCGCGGCCGGGCGGTCGCCGAACAAGGCGAGGGCGTCGCGGGCCATGGCGCCGTAGTGCCGGGCGCGCTCCAGCGTGGCGTCGATCGCGCCGTGCTTCGCGAGCAGGCGGATCGCTTCCGCCAGATCGCCGTCCTCGATCCGGCCGTCCTCGAGCGTGCGCTTCCAGAAGGCGCGCTCCTCGGCCGAGCCGCGGCGGTAGGCGAGCACGACCGGCAGCGTGATCTTGCCCTCGCGGAAGTCGTCGCCGACCTTCTTGCCGAGCTTGGCCTCGCGCCCGCCGTAGTCGAGCGCGTCGTCCACGAGCTGGAAGGCGATGCCGAGATTCATGCCGTACGAGCGGGCCGCGGCCTGCTCCGCCTTCGGGCGGTCGGCGATCACCGGGCCGACCTCGCAGGCGGCGGCGAACAGCGCCGCGGTCTTGCCGCGCACCACGGCGAGATAATCGTCCTCGGTGGTGGCGGTGTTCTTGGCGGCGGCGAGCTGCATCACCTCGCCCTCGGCGATCACGGCCGCGGCGTCGGCG
The DNA here is from genome assembly GCF_027922325.1 of Methylopila turkensis. Taxonomy (GTDB): domain Bacteria; phylum Pseudomonadota; class Alphaproteobacteria; order Rhizobiales; family Methylopilaceae; genus Methylopila; species Methylopila turkensis. The sequence continues at coordinate 1,235,774 of NZ_BSFL01000001.1, read as the reverse complement.
AGAATGCGCAGCGCTTCGAGCGAGCCGACCTCGACCATCATCTTGAAGGCCTGGCCGAGCAGGAAATCGCCGACCAGCACGCTCGCCTCGTTGCCCCAGAGCATCCGGGCGGCGAGCTTGCCGCGGCGCATCTCGGAGCCGTCGACCACGTCGTCGTGCAGCAGCGTCGCGGTGTGCATGAACTCGACGGAGGCCGCGAGCTTCACGTCGCCGTCGCCGGAATAGCCGGAGAGAATGGCGGTCGCGAGCGTCAGCATCGGCCGGAGACGCTTGCCGCCGGAGGAGATCAGATGGTTTGCGACCTCGGGGATCATCGCGACGTCGGAGCCGGTCCGCGACAGGATGAACGCGTTGACGCGCTCCATCCCCGGCGCGACCAGTTCGATCAGCGGTCCGATGCCGGCTTCATCCGGAACCGGCCGCTCGTCCAGCGGTACCACAACGCCCAAAACGCCTCAGCTCCTCGCAGACGGCAACGGCGCGGACCGTAGCCAGCGGGGCGGAGGCGGGCAAGCCGAAACGTGGAAGGCCGCTTATCCGCCGCCGAGGACGGCCTTGGCCGCCATCAGCTGCTGCGAGGCGAACGCGAGCAGGAAAAGGGCTGCGAGCAGGGTCACGATCTCGGTGCGCATGGCGGCTGAAGTCCGTCGTCAGGGAGCCGGATCGGCGGTTCGCTGTTCATGACGGATCTGCCCGGCCGAAGTTGGGCGTGATCGGGGCGTTTTCCGCCTTAAGGCTAAACGCGGCGGTTACCATGTCGCGGCGTTGTCCCCGCGCGCCGGGCAGGCCATCATCTGGCGGCCCAACGAGCGGAGACCCATGCAGGAAATCTTGCGGAGCAACGACCCCGTGCTGCTGTCGTTCGTGCGCGCCACGCTCGGCGACGCGGACATCGAGCACCTTGTGCTCGACGGCAACATGAGCGTGCTGGAAGGCTCGCTCGGCATTCTGGCGGCGCGCGTCATGGTGCATGACGCGGACGCGGCCCGGGCACGCCGGGCGCTCGCCGACAGCGGCCTCGCCAACGAGCTGCGCCCGGAGCCGGGGTGACCGGCGATTTCGCGCCTGACCTGACCGACGACGGGTTCTTCGGCGGCCGGCTGAAGCTGCTGCAGCCGGCGCGGGGCCATCGCGTCGGCACCGACGCCGCGCTGCTGACCGCCGCGGCCCTCGGCCGGATGGGGACGGACGCCCGCGTCGCGGATTTCGGCGCGGGAGTGGGGGCCGTGGGGCTGTCGCTCGCGATCGCCGGCGCCGCCCACGCCACCCTGGTCGAGATCGAGCCCGCCGCCGCCGCGCTCGCCCGCGACAACGCCGGCCGTAACGGGCTCCAGGGGCGCGTCGACGTCACGCTCGCCGACGTCGCCGAGGTCGGCCGGGTCGTCGGTCCGGCTCCGGACACGCTCGACCTCGTGGCCGCCAATCCGCCCTTCGACGACGCGGGACGGTTTCGCGCCTCGCCCGACGCCGCCCGCGCCCGCGCCCACGCGGCCGAGGCGGGCCTCGTCGAGCTCTGGACGCGGGCCGCGGCGCGGCTTCTCAAACCCGGCGGCGTGTTCGTGATGATCCACCGGCCGGAGGCGATTGGCGAGATCGTCGCCGCCTGCGCCGGCCGGTTCGGCGACCTGCGGCTGCGCCCGGTTCATCCCCGCGCGGACGCGCCGGCGCTCCGTCTGCTCGTCGCCGCCACGAAGGGCCGTCGGGGCCCGTTGGCGCTTCTCCCGGGCTTCGTGCTGCACGGTTCCGACGGCGGCTTCACGCCCGAGGCGGTCGAGGTCCAGCGCGGCCGGGCGACCATCGCGATGGGCTGACGCGGAACAAAAAAGCGCCCGCCGGAGAGGCGGGCGCTTCTTTTTCTGACGCAGTCGGACCTGACGCGGTCGGACCTGGCCGACCTCAGTAGCGGTAGCTGCGGCGCGAGCAGACCTCGCGGGTGCGGGTCACGTAGCGGTAGCCGTTCCACGACCGCACCGTCGTCACGCGGCAGCGCGGACGATAGGGCCGGTAGCCGTAATAGGGCTGCGGACGGTAGTAGCCCCAGCCCGGCCGCGGGCGGTCGTAGCGATGGCGGTAGCCGCGGTGGTAGACCGGCTCGTAGTAGCCGCCGCCGTAATAGGCGGGGCCCCCGAGGCCGATGCCGATCGACACGTCGCCGGCGGACGCGGCCGTGGGAAGCGCAGCGAAACCGCCGGCTGCGAGAGCGGCGGCGAGAACGAACTTGCGAATCATAACGTCCTCCACGTGACACGCCGCTCGGAGAGCCGGTCGGCCCGCATCGGCGGGCCTGGGGCCGGTGCGTTACGCCTTCGCACCATGCGAAGTTGCGCCGGGGGTGTCCTTGGGTATGGAAGATAGGCGCGAAGCCCTGAACGCCATCTGATACCCCCGTTCATCCGACGTTCATCGCGCCGAGCCGGGCGCTCGCTTGTGAGCGGCGCGGGCCGCGCCTATCTGCCGGACATGACCGCCATTCTCTCCCGCCTTCGCCGTCTCGCCGCCCCCATCCTGCCGGAGCGCCTGCGCGCCGAACGGCCGGTGGTTCCCGTCGTCCGCCTCCATGGCGCGATCGGCGTGGGCGGCGGGCCGTTCCGCCCCTCGATCACGCTCGCATCCGCCGCCCCGCTGCTCGAGCGCGCCTTCGCCACTCCGAACGCGAAGGAGGTGGCGCTGGTCGTCAACTCGCCGGGGGGATCGCCGGCGCAGTCGCACCTGATCTTCAGACGCATCCGCCAGCTCTCCGCAGAGAAGGAGATCGGCGTCACCGCCTTTGTCGAGGACGTCGCGGCCTCCGGCGGCTACATGATCGCCTGCGCGGCGGATGAAATCGTCGCCGATCCGTCCTCGATCGTCGGGTCGATCGGCGTGGTTTCGGCCGGCTTCGGCTTCGATCGCGCGATCGAGAAGCTCGGCGTCGAGCGCCGCCTGCACGCCTCCGGCGCCAACAAGGCGATCCTCGATCCGTTCAGCCCGGAAAAGCCGGAGGACGTCGAGCGGCTGAAGGAGATCCAGCGCGAGATCCACGAACATTTCATCGCGCTGGTGAAAGAGCGCCGCGGCGGCGCGCTCGGCGGCGACCCGGACCTGTTCACGGGCGCGTTCTGGACCGCCTCCACCGGCCTCGGGCTCGGCCTCGTCGACCGCATCGGCGACCTGCGCTCGACGCTCCGGGAGCGCTGGGGCGAGAAGGTCGACATCCGTCCGATCGCCGCGCGCGCGCCGCTGCTGCGACGGCTGTCCGGCCGCGGCGAAGGCGTCGGGGCGGGCGTGTTCGGGGCGGGCCTGGCCGACGAGGCGCTGGCGGCGCTCGAGGCGCGGGCGCTGTGGTCGCGCTTCGGGCTCTGACGCGGCGGGGCCCTGCGCTGGTTCGTCGCGAAATGCGCTTGGCGGTCGGCCCAACCGCCGCCAAGATCGCCTGAGAGGCTGACGTCTCGCTTCGCTCCCCGTTCGCGCGCCCCCTGAGGACCGCAATGCCGCCTTTGCTCGTGATCGCCGCCGCCGCCGCCGGCGCCATGTTTGGCGCGAAGGCGCTGAAACGCGAATGGCGTCGCGTGAACCGCGAGCTCAACGCGGCCGAGCGCAGCGCCGAGGAGCGCGACCGCGAGGTCAGACCGACGCTGCGCCGCGATCCCTCGTCCGGCGAGTGGCGTCCGGGCTGACGGTGACGCCGCGCCTCTAAATCCTGCGGAAGGCCAGAGAGGCGTTCAGGCCGCCGAAGGCGAAGGAGTTCGACAGCGCCGCCGGGATCGCCATCTCGCGCGGAACGTTGGGGATGCAGTCGAGGGGGCAGTCCGGGTCGGCCGCGTCGAAATTCGCAGTCGGCGGGGCGACGCCGCGCTCGATCGCCATCACCGTCGCGACCGCCTCGATCCCGCCCGCCGCCCCGAGCCCGTGGCCCGCGACGCCCTTGATCGACGAGACCGGCGGCGCGCGCCCCGCGCCGAACACGGAGGTCAGCGCCTCCGTCTCCGCCTTGTCGTTGGCGGCCGTGCCGGTGCCGTGGGCGTTCACATAGGCGATCTCTTCGGGCGTCAGGCCGGCGTCGGCGAGCGCGAGCCGCACCGCCGCGGCCATGCCCTCCACATCCGGCGCGAACAGGTTGCCGGCGTCGGCGTTGGAGCCGAAGCCCGCGAGCTCCACCGTGGCGCGCGCCCCGCGGCGCGCGGCGTGCTCCGCGGTCTCCAGCACCAGCACGCCGGCGCCCTCGCTCAGGATCAGCCCGTCGCGGCCGCGGGCGAAGGGCCGGCAGGCGGTGGAGGACATGATCTTCATCGCGTCCCAGGCCCGGAGCGCGCCGTTCGACAGCGAGGCCTCGACGCCGCCGGCGATCGCGACATCGGCAAGGCCGGCCCGCAGGAACTGCAGCGCGGTCCCGATGGCGTGGGCCGCGGAGGCGCAGGCGCTCGACGTGACGAAGCAGGGGCCGCGCGCGCCGGTCGCCATAGACACCCAGCTCGCGGACGACGACACCATCGCCTTCGCCACCGTCATCGGATGCACGCGGGTCTGCGCCTGCTCGTAGCGCCGGACGTACTGCTCCTCGACGCTGCAGACGCCGCCGGCGCCGTTGCCGAGGATGACCGCCACCCGGTCCGGGCGCTCGAACGGCGGTTCGAGCCCCGCCCGCGCCAAGGCCTGCCGCGCGGCGTAGACCGCGAACAGCGCGCTGCGGTCGCAGGACGACGCCTTGACGCCGAGCGCGTTCCAGTCCGGCTCGACCAGGACCTCGGCCGCGAGAATGCCGGTTCCCGGCGTCGCCCGCGCCTCCGTGAACAGCGGCTTCGCCGCGAGCAGGGCGTCCCAGAACGGCTCCGGCGCGTCTCCCGCCGCCGAGATCACCCCGACGCCGGTCACCACCACGCGCGTCATGCCGCGCTCTTCGCCGCCACCAGCCGTTCGATCTCGGCGGCGAAGTCGCCGATCGTCGCCGTCGTCTTGAAGGTCGAGTTGGCGTTGTAGTCGACCTCGATCCCGTACTTCTCCTCGACCTCGAAGATGATCTCGACGAAGTCGAAACTGTCGATTCCCACGCCGTCGATACGGGTCGCGGCGTCAAGCGGCGCGGTGGTCTTGGCGCGCGATTGAATCATGCCGATAAGCGTGGCGAGAATGTCTCCGTCGTCCGAGGACGACGGACCTGCTGCTGCGTTCACGCGACGTCCCCCGATGCGCCGACCAAAAGCGAGCCAACCTTAGACGACGCGCTTTCCAACGGAAAGCGGCCGCCCCGGCGGCGCGAGGTCGGCGTGGGACGCGCGGCCGCTCAGAAGCGCTGGCCGACCATCTCCTCGCTCTTCGCCCACAGCGCCTTCGCCCGTTCCGGGTCGAGCGCGTAGGAGCGCACGCCCTGGCGCAGGCCGGGGCCGTCGTTCACCTCGGCCACGCGGCAGTCCTCGCAATAGCGTCCGCCGATTTCGTCGGCCTTGGCGGCGACGCCCGCCCAGACCGAAGTCGCCGCGCCCTGCGGGATCGTCTTGAACTCGAACGCCACGGCGCCGTCCGGCCGGGGCGCGTCGTAGGTCCGGATCAGCTCCTCGATCGCCTCCTGCGTCGTGTGGCGGCTGAGCTCGGTCTGGATGACGCCGGGATGCACCGCCGCCGCCCGGATTCCGCGATCGCGGAACCGGCGGTCGAACTCGACCGCGAACAGGATGTTGGCGGTCTTCGAGCGGCCGTAGGCCACGAACTCCCGATACTCCGTGCGCTCGAAGCCGGGATCGTCGAGGTCGACGTCGGCGACCCGGTGGCCGGACGAGGCGAGGCTCACGAAGCGCGCGCCCTGCCGCATCAGCGGCGCGACGCTGTTGACGAACACGAAGTGGCCGAGATGGTTCGTGCCGAACTGGGTCTCGAACCCGTCGGCGGTGACGCGCTTGGGGCAGGCCATCACGCCGGCGTTGGCGATGACGAGGTCGAGGATCTGGCCGTCGTCCAGCAGAGCCTCGGCCGCCGCGCGGGCGCTCGCGAGCGAGGCGAGGTCGAGCTCGATCAGCTCGACGCCGCGGACGCCGGCGGTGGCGCGCCGCGCCTTGGCGAGGTCCCGGGCCGCGCCGATCACATGCGCGCCGCGGGCCGCGAGCGCGCGCGCCGTCTCGACGCCGAGGCCCGCCGACACCCCCGTGACCAGCACGCGCTTGCCCCGGAGGTCGACGCCCTCCAGCACCTCGTCCGTGGTCGATCGGGCTCCGAACGTCTCACTCATGGGCTTTCATCTCCTCGCGCGCCTGGAACGGCGGCGCCGAGGCCTAGATGGGAGATCCGCTCCGCGCGCCCGAGCCCGATCCTCTTGGAGTGTTGCCTGATCCTACGAGAGAGGGAGCCCGCGCGCCGCGCGGCTGGACGTCGCCTCATCCCCTTGCCTCGCTCCCCGCGCTCCCCTAGCGTCCGCCGCGCTTTTCCCGCCTGCCGGACATGCCGCCGATGACCGCCGACCTGCTCTCGCCCGCCCGCTCGTTCCAGGGGCTCATCCTCACGCTCCAGCGCTTCTGGGCGGAGCAGGGCTGCGTGATCCTGCAGCCCTACGACATGGAGGTCGGCGCCGGCACGTTCCATCCGGCGACGACGCTGCGCTCGCTCGGCCCCAAGCCCTGGAAGGCGGCCTATGTGCAGCCCTCGCGGCGGCCGAAGGACGGGCGCTACGGCGAGAACCCCAACCGGTTCCAGCACTACTACCAGTTTCAGGTCATCCTGAAGCCGAGCCCGGACAACCTGCAGGAGCTTTATCTCGACAGCCTCAAGGCCATCGGGCTCGACCCGGCGCTGCACGACGTGCGCTTCGTGGAGGACGACTGGGAGAGCCCGACGCTGGGCGCCTGGGGCCTCGGCTGGGAGTGCTGGTGCGACGGCATGGAGGTGTCGCAGTTCACCTATTTCCAGCAGGTGGCGGGCGTGGACTGCAATCCGGTCTCGGGCGAGCTGACCTACGGTCTGGAGCGCCTCGCCATGTACATCCAGGGCGTGGACCGCGGCTTCGACCTGAACTTCAACGGCCGTGAGGGCGACGACAAGATCACCTATGGCGACGTGTTCCGGCAGGCGGAGCAGGAGTACTCCCGCTACAACTTCGAGTACGCCGACGTCGCCATGCTGAAGCGTCATTTCGAGGACGCGGAGAACGAGTGCCGCGCGCTGCTTAAGGCCGGCGAGGACGGCGAGCGGCATCTGATGGCGATGCCCGCCTACGATCAGGCCATCAAGGCGAGCCACGCCTTCAACCTGCTCGACGCCCGCGGCGTGATCTCGGTCACCGAGCGCCAGAGCTACATTCTGCGCGTGCGCGAGCTGGCGAAGGCGTGCGGCGCGGCCTGGCTGAAGACGGAGGCGGGCGGGGCGCAGGCGGCGTGAGAGGCTCTGCGTCATGCCCGCGTCTTCGGGCGGGCATCCACGACTTGGACTTAGCGCTCGACGTGGAAGTCGTGGATGCCCGGCTTCGCCGGGCATGACGGCGCGTTAGGCGCCCAGGCTCAGGCCCTACAGGAAGTTCACCAGGCTGAGCTGCCGAAGCGTCGAGGTGACCTGATAGCTCGCCTGCAGCGAGGTCTGCAGCGACAGGATCTTCAGCGACACCTCCTCCTGGTCGACCGCCTCGACGCCGGAGATGGCGTCCTCGGCGATCGCCTTGGCGGCCGTGTGGCGCTCGCTCGCGGCCTTGATCGCGCTGTTCGCGCCGGCGAGGCCGGCAGCGATGGTCTTGACGTCGGCGGTCGCCTCGGTCGAGCCGAGCGTGGTGGCCGTGCGGCTCGCGAGCGCCGAGTAGCGCGCCTGCGCGTTGGCGTCCGACGACGAGAACGTCATCGAGGAGAACACGGCGAGCGTCTGCACGAGCCTGCGGGTCCCGTCCTCGTTCGCCCGCGCGCCGTAGCCGACCGTGACGCCGTCGGCGACGGTCGCCGTCGCGGTCCTGCGCGGGTCGTCGCCGGCGTCCTCGCCCTGATACCAGTCGACCGTGCGCGCCGCGGTCCCCGTCGTCGTCAGCCCGGTCGCGTTCTGCAGCGCGGCGATCCGCTCCGCGTCGCTGACGAAAGCGCCGTCATAGCCCGCGACCCGCGCGGGCTCGGCGCCTGCTGGCGTGTTGAAGAACTCCTCGCCCGCCTGCATGGCCGAGGCCGCGACGAGAGCGGTGTCCGCGGTCTTCATGAGCGCCGCGTCGAAGGCCGCGCGCATGTTGGCCGCGGTCTCCTCCGGCGTCGCGCCGACGCGGAAGTCGCCGCCCCGCAACGTCGCGGAAGGGTCGACGCGGGCGGTCAGCGTGATCTCGGTCGAGGTTCCGTCCGGCAGCGTCAGGCCGATGCGGATCTGCTCGCCGTCGTTCGGCGCGCCCGAGACGCCGAGCGTGATGGCGGCCGGGTCGCCCTCGGGGCCGGTCGCGGTCGCGCCGGTCATGGTCGAGGACAGCGACGCGATCTTGAGGCCGAACGGCCCGGAGGCCTCCTCGGAGACGGTGAAGGCGCCGCCGGCGAGCTCCGAAACGTCGATGCGGCCGCGGCCGTCGGCGCCGAGGTCGGCGAGCCTGCGTTCGTCGATCACCGTGCGCAGGCCCGCCTTGTCGCCGTCGTCGGCGAGAATCTTGTCGGCGGTGAGCACCGGCTTCACGTCGGTCGAGCGGCCGGAGAACAGGTAGCGGCCGTCGATCTCGGTGTTGAGATAGGAGATCGCCTCCTGCAGGTCGATTCGGGCCTGCGCCTGCTGGATCGACACGCCGCCCGAGGTGAGCTGGAAGTCGTTCGGATCGACGGTCTTGTACTCGGAGCCGAGATTGGAGATCGCGGTCAGCGCGGTCGACATCATTTTGATGCGGGTCGAGACCGTCTTGCCGACGGAGTCGTAGCTCTCGATCGCCTCCAGCCGGGCGCGCATGGCGAGCGAGGTGGTGCGGCCGGCGCCGAGACCGGCGTAGGTCGACGACTTCTTCTGGGTCGCGAGCTGGGTCAGCAGGTCGTCGAGCTGCGAGCGCGTCTCCGACAGCGTGCGCGCGAGGCTCGGGCGGCCGACGCCAGTGGAGGAATAGGGGCCGATCGTGGTCATGGGCGCCGTCCTCAGATCTGCATGAGCTGGTCGAGCATTTCGCGCACCGCCGTCATCACCCGCGCGTTGGCGCTGTAGGCGGTCTGGAACTGGATCAGCCGGCTCATCTCCTCGTCGACATCGACGCCGGAGGCGGAGGAGAACCGGTCCTCCAGCGCCGAAACCACCAGAGCCTGGCCGTCGGCGACCCTTGCGGCGGACGCGCTCGCGCTCGCCTGGTTGGAGATGATCCCTTGCGCGAATTCGGACAGCGAGCCGGTGAAGGGCGACGACGCGCCGCCGAGCTCGGTGTCGGGGTCGAAGGCGCGGTCGGAGGTCAGCGCGTTCCGCAGGAAGTCGAGCCGCGCCTGGTCGCCCGCCGCCGTGTCGGCCGCGTAGGCGACGAGCGCCGAAGGATCGTCCAGCAGCGCCGGGTTGACCGCGATGCGCGCCGCGAAGCCGGTCCGCTGCGAGCCGTCGTCGAGGCTGCCGGAATAGGGCGCGCCGCCGGAGCCGTCGACGAAGAACGGCAGCGCCAGCCCGTCGCCCGACAGGGCGTCGGCGGTGATGCGCGAGGAGCCGCCGGCGACGGTCACGCCCGCCGCGCCGGAGGTGAAGGAGAAGCCGGAGCCGCTGGCCGCCACGTCGATCGAAACGCCCTTCGCGGCGAGCGCGGCGGCGAGGTCGTCGGCGGCCGTCGGCGACGAAAAGTCGACGCCGATCACCGTGTCGTTGCGGTCCGCGGTCAGGTTGTCGTCGAGCGGGAGCCGCACGGCGTCGGTGACGTTGACGATGGTGAGCGAGCGGGTCGTCCCGCCGCTCGTGTAGGTCACGGTCAGGCGGTCGCCCGGCAGCGCGCCGCCGGTCGGAAGGTCGACGCCGCCGGCGATGGCGGTTCCGGCCGTCGTGGTGGAGCCGAGCGCCTGCGCGAGGTTCGCGGCGAGCTCGTCGAGCTGGGTCTGCGCCTGCGGCAGCGTCACGTCGCGCAGGTCGGCGTAGGCCTTCATCTGGCCCGAGCGCAGCGCGCCGTCCGCGAGCAGGTCGGTGGACTGGCCGGAGGCGCGGGTGAGCGTCACCGTGCCGAGCGTGCTCTGGCCCGCGATCTGCGAGTAGCGCGACTCCGGCGCGATCGTGCCTCCGCCGCCGGTGTAGGCGAGGCTCGACGCCGTGCCGTCGTAGAGCGCCAACCCGCTCTGGGTGCTGATCCGGATGTCGCCGCCGCTGAGGTCGTCCACGCGGATGTCCATCAGCGCGGCAAGGTCGTTGATGGCCATGTCGCGCTGGTCCATCAGGCCGGCCGTGGACTGGCCGCGGGCGTTTCCTTCGATGATCGCGTGGGTGAGCTCTTCGATCGAGCGCAGCGCCTCGTTCGCGGACTGGACGCCGTCGCGCAGGCCCTGGTCGGCTGCCTCGCGCTGCGCCTGCACGTCGCTCGAGGCGCCGTTGAGCTGCCGGGCGAGGATCTCGGCGTTCTGCAGCACGCTCTGGCGCGCGCTTTCGTCCTGCGGAGACGTCACGAGCGCGTCGAGCGAGGACGAGAAGCGCGAAACCAGCGTGTCGAGCGAGGTCGCGCCGCCCGGCGTGCCGAAGAGGGCCTGGACCTGGTCGAGCGCGTCCGCGCGGGTCGAGGCGTAGGCCGCGCCGGCGCTTTCGGCGCGGAGCTGGCGCTGGAGGTAGAGATCGATCTCGCGGCGGATCTCGGCGGTGCGGACGCCGGTCGTGACGCCGCCGGCGACGGACGCCTCGGCGTTCAGCGTCTTGCGGACATAGCCCGGCGTGTTGGCGTTCGCGACGTTGCCCGCGACGACGTCGAGACCGGCCTGGCTGGCCCGGAGGCCGGTGAGCGCTGCCCCGAGGGCGGTGGTGAGGCTCATGGCGCCGTCGTTCCGTCTGCGCCGCGCGTCGCGCGCGGCCCTTCATCCGTCGAGGAACGGCGCCGCGAACGCTTGACGTCCGCGGCGCCGGAAGCTTCCGCGCTCAGCGCAGCATGGACAGCGCTTCCTGCATCATGCTGTCGGAGGTGCTCACCACGCGGGTGTTGGCCGAATAGGCCTGCTGCGTGACGATCAGCTTGGTGAACTCGTCGGCGATGTCGACGTTCGATTCCTCGACCGCCATGCCGACGATCGCCGAGCCCGAGCCGAGGACCGCGGAGCCAGACGCGGCCGTCGCGGCGTAGGCGCCGCCGTCGAGATGCTTCAACTGGTTCTCGGCGACGAAGGTCGCGAGCGGGATGGAGTAGAGCGCGCGGGTCTTGCCGTTGCTGTAGGTCGCGGTGATCGTGCCGCCGTCGCTCACCTCGACGCCGACATAGTCGCCGGCGGCGGAGCCGTTCTGCGACACCTGCTTGGTCGAGACCAGGCCGGTGGCGTCGGCGTACTGCGTCAGGGCCGAACCATGGTCGATCGAGACCGAGCCGAGGTCGACGCCGTTGATGACGAGGCTCGGGACCGTGGTCGAGCCGCCCGCCGGGGTCGTCAGGGCGCCGCCCTCGAACGCATAGGCCTGCGCGCCGGCGGCCGCGGGGTCGGCGTCGACCTGGGTCCAGGCGACCTCCGATCCGGTGGCGGCGGAGTTGGACTGGTAGAACAGCGCCCAGGTGTCGCCCGTGCCGGCGGCTGTGTCGGCGTTGCTCACCTTGCCCCAGCGGAACTGGACGTCCTGCGCCGTGCCGGTGGCGTCGTAGACGGTGAGCGAATCGCCGCTCACGCTGCTCGCGATGAAGGCTGCGGACTGGTCCGCGGTGATCTCGGAGCCGAGGCTCGAGTCGAGCAGCCAGGAGCTCTCGTCGCCCGCGACGTAGTTCGCGGTCTTCGGCGTCGCGGGCAGGTTGCCGCGATAGGTGATCGTGCTGGTCGCGACCGCCGGATACGGGTCCTTCGAGATCTGGACCACCTCAGGGCTGGAGCCCACCGGGCTGCCGGTCGCCGGATCGAGGCGGTTCGCCATCAGGTAATAGCCGGCGCCGTTGTAGAGGTAGCCGTTGCGGTCGACGTCGAAGTCGCCGCGGCGGGTGTAGTTCGTGCCGGCCCCGAAAAGGGGCGAACCGTCGCTGGAGCCGGTCGCCTTCTGCACCAGCAGATAGCCCGGGCCGTTGATGCCGAGCGAGGTGGCGGAGGTCGATCCCGTCAGGTTGCCCTGCAGGTCGTTGGTCGAGCGCGAGAACGACATCACCGAGCCGGAGGTCTGCCGACGCGCGCTGACGTCGCCGCCGAGGACCAGATCGGCGAACGAGGTCTCGGTCCGCTTGTAGCCGGTGGTCGAGGCGTTCGCGATGTTGCCCGAAATGTTCTCGAGCGCGTAGGACTGCGCCCGCAGACCGCTGACCGCGGTGTTCAATGCCCCGAAAATTCCCATCGCCCTCTCCAGAACCGAACGCGCGCCCGCGCGTCGCCGCCGATCGGCGCGCCCCGGCGTCTCAGGCTCTGCAAACGGAGGGCCACCGGGCGACGCTCGCAAAAACAAGCACTTAGGGGCGAACGGCGGCGCTCTAGGGCCGGCGGAGGCTGCCGGGCGGCAGGATTTGCCGGGCTGCGGCGGCGTTGACGCGCCCGCGCCTGCCGCACACGGTGACCGTCGATTCAAGGCTTGGGCGGGAGACGGCGATGGGCGATGCGGCGAGCGGCGCGGAGCGGCTGCGGGGGCTCTATCCATCGATCGAGCCCTACGCCAGCGGCGCGCTCGACGTCGGCGGCGGCCACCGCGTCTACTGGGAGCGCTGCGGGACGGCGGGCGGCGTTCCCGCGGTGTTCCTGCACGGCGGACCCGGCGGCGGCAGCGCCCCGTCGCACCGCCGCCTGTTCGATCCCGCGCGCTACGACGTCACGCTGTTCGACCAGCGCGGCTGCGGCCGTTCGACCCCCCATGCCGGGCTCGACGCCAACACCACATGGGACCTCGTCGCCGACATCGAGCGGCTGCGGGAGCTCGCGGGGGTCGAGCGCTGGCTTGTCTTCGGCGGCTCCTGGGGCTCGACGCTCGCGCTCGCCTACGCGGAGACCCATCCCGAGCGCGTCTCCGGGCTGGTGCTGCGCGGCATCTTCACGCTGCGGCGGTTCGAGCTCGACTGGTACTACCAGTCCGGCGCCTCGCTGCTGTTCCCGGACAAGTGGGAGAAGTTCGTCGCGCCGATCCCGCAGGCCGAGCGCGGCGACATGATCGCCGCCTATCGCCGCCGGCTGACCGGCGACGACGAGGCCGAAAAGCTCGCCTGCGCCAAGGCGTGGAGCGTGTGGGAGGGCGAAACCATCACCCTGCGGCCGGACCCCGCGATCGCGGTTCAGCACGGCGGCGACGCCTATGCGCTCGCCTTCGCGCGGATCGAGAACCACTACTTCACCCATGGCGGCTGGCTGGAGGAGGGGCAGCTCATCCGCGACGCGTCCCGGCTCCGCGGCCTGCCCGGCGTCATCGTGCAGGGCCGCTACGACGTCGCGACGCCCGCCGTCACGGCCTGGGACCTGCACAAGGCCTGGCCGGAGGCGGAGCTCCACATTGTCGACGACGCCGGCCACGCCTTTTCGGAGCCGGGCATCCTCGACCGGCTGGTGCGCGCGACCGACGCCTTCGCGGACAGGCTCGGCCGCCTTTGACGGCGTCGTGAATTGAACGTCCGGCCTTTGCGCCTACCTCCCGTCCGAAGATCCTCTCCTCCGGAGGCATACATGCGCCGCTCGTCCCTCGCCCGCACCGCCCTTCTCGCCGCGGCCCTGTCGCTGTCCGCGGCCCCCGCCGCGCTCGCGCAGAGCGGCAAGCCGGAGACGGTGAAGTCCGAGAAGGCGAGCTTCACCGTCGAGACGGTGGCCGAAGGGCTGGAGCGCCCCTGGGGTCTCGCCTTCCTGCCGGGCGGGCGCATGCTCGTGACGGAGAAGGCCGGGCGGCTGAGGCTCGTGCTGCCGGACGGCAAGGTCGCGCCGGCGGTGACGGGGTTGCCGAAGGTCGACGCCCGCGGGCAGGGCGGCCTGCTCGACGTCGCCGTGGCGCCGAACTTCGCCGAGACCCGGCATGTCTATTTCACCTTCGCGGAAGCGGGCGAAGGCGGCGTGAACGGCACGGCGCTCGGCCGCGGCAAGCTCGCGGAGAACGCCGCGCGGCTCGAGGACGTCGCGGTGATCTGGCGGCAGGCGCCGAAATACGCCTCCACCCTGCATTTCGGCTCGCGGATCGTGTTCGCGCCGGACGGGACCCTGTTTCTGGGTCTCGGCGAGCGCTCGAACGCCGAGTTCCGCGTGAAGTCGCAGGCCCTCGACGAGACGCTCGGCAAGGTCGTGCGCCTGACGCTCGACGGCAAGCCGGCGTCCGGCAACCCGTTCGAGGGCCGCTCTGACGCCAAGCCCGAAATCTGGTCCTACGGCCACCGCAACATCCAGGGCGCGGCGATCAACCCGGCCGACGGCGCGCTGTGGGTGACGGAGCACGGCCCCCGCGGCGGCGACGAACTGAACAGGGTCGAGCCCGGCAAGAACTACGGCTGGCCGGTCATCACCTACGGCAAGGAATACTCCGGCGCGACGATCGGCGAGGGCCTGACCGAGAAGGAGGGCATGGAGCAGCCGGTGCGTTACTGGGTGCCGTCGATCGGCACGGCCGGCCTCGCCTTCTACGGCGGCGACGCCTTCCCCGGCTGGAAGGGCAACGCCTTCGTCGGCGGGCTCGCCATCCCAACCCTGGCGCGGCTCGAGATGGCGGACGGCAAGGTGACCCACGAGGAGCGCCTGCTGGAGGATATGGGCGAGCGCATCCGCACCGTGAAGCAGGGGCCAGACGGACTGCTCTACCTCCTCACCGACAGCGCCAACGGCCGGGTGATCCGCCTCAAGCCGGCGCCGAACGGACGGTCGTGACGCGCCAACTCAGCCGAGCGGCCGGCGCGCGGCGTGGCGGACGGCGAGGATGGTGATCGCGTCGGCGCTTTCCGAATAGACGATGATGTCGGGTAGCCGCCCCACGACCAATTCGCGCGTTCCCGGCGTCCGGCCGGGTCGCCCGCGCCGGAACTGGCTGGGCAGAGCGGCTGTCCGGTCGAGGCGATTGAGCACTCGTTCGGCCGCCGCCGGATTTTCGGATGCGATCCAGGCGAAGATGGCGTCGAGTTCGCGGATGGCCTGCTCGGCGTAGCGAACCTGCTTCAAGCGCGCTTCAGCGCCGCCTGCGCGATCGTCCGGCGGAACCGGCGCATGGCCTCGTCATGTGGAACGACCCGGCCGGCCTCGGCGTCCGCCAGACCGGCGGTCACGGCCGCGACGTGGTCGGCGTCGTCCTGAAACAGCAATGCGAGCGCGGTTTCGACCAGTTCATCGACGCTGTCGCCGGTGCGCGACGACAGGGCTTCGAGCGCCGCCGCCGTTTCCGGCAGCAGCCGGACCGTCAGAACGCGTCGCGTCATGCGAACTTCGCCAGAACCCGCTTTCGATGCTTCTGATCCTACCACCATCCGTCCTGAACGCGAGCGGCCGCCGGGGGGAGCCGGCGGCCGCGTGGAGGCCCTGCCGGCGGGTGGAGGCCGGCGCGGGCGGCGCGGGACGAGCGGCGGCGGGCCCTGCCGCCGCGCGCCCCGCGATCTCGGGGATGCGAGGTCAGAACGGCAGCAGGACGTCCATCACCTGCTGGCCGTAGCGCGGCTGCTGCACGTCGGTGAGCTGGCCGCGTCCGCCATAGGCGATGCGGGCCTGCGCGATCTTCTCGCTCGCGATGGTGTTGTCGCTGTCGATGTCCTCGGTGCGGACGACGCCGGCGACGATCAGCTCGCGGATCTCGAAATTGACCCGGATCTCCTGCTTGCCCTCGATCACCAGCGCGCCGTTCGGCAGCACCTGGGTCACGACGGCGGCGACGTTGGTCGTCAGCGTCTCCTTGCGGTCGACCGTGCCCTCGCCCTCGCTCGTGGTGGTCGAGCCGGCCTTGACGAGGTTCTGCGGATCGACCCCGCCGGGCAGCACCTTCTTCAGATAGCCCTCGTAGCCCAGCACGTTGTCGACATTGGCGGCTTCCGATGCGGTCCGCGTGCGCTTGGTCTTGTTCTCGAACTCGGCCTTGTCAGTGATGTCGACGCGCACGGTCAGCAGATCGCCGACCTGCCGGGCGCGCGGGTCCTTGAAGAAGCCGCGGGCGCCCGATCGCCACAGCGAGTTCGGCTGATAGGACACCGGCATGGCTTCCGGCATCGGCATCTGCACGGCCTTGTAGCCGGGCTGGGTGGTCGGGTTCTCGATCGCCGAAAGGGACGGGGGCTTGCCGACGCTCGCGAGGCGGTCCGCGGCGCCGCAGCCGGCGAGCAGCCCGGCGGACAGCGAGACAGCGGCGATGCGGAGCGCATGGGCGCGGAGTGAGGCGGTCATGGGGTACGCTCCTCGGAACTAGCGGCGGGCGACGGCGGTGGCGGCGGCGGTCACCGTCACCTCGGACGGGCCGGTGACGACGCCGCTGACCGTGCGCCTGGACTGGAGGTTCTGCACGGAGACCAGGTCTCCCTGCGCGCCGGACTGCAGCGCCTTGGCCTTCAGCGACAGCGACATGCCGCCGGACGCGTAGACCAGCGTGACGAAGGCGCCGCGGTCGACGTGCTGCGGCCGCATCAGGTCGCTGTCGCGCAGCGGTTGGCCTTCGCGCAAGGAGCGGCGCGCGGCGAGGCCGCGAGCCTCTGCGGGCGCCATGGCGTCGGGGTTCTGCGCGCGCGGCCGGCGCTCGACGACGAGATCGGCGTCGCCGATGACGTCGCCGCGGGCGAGCGCGCGCCCCGCGAGCGTGACCTCGACCGTCTCGACGGCCGAGCCGGTCAGCCGGCGCGGCGCGGCGCGCGCTCCGGCCGTGACGACGGCCTCGAAACGGCCGCTGCGGCGGTCGACGGCGAAGCGCTCGATCGCGAGCCGCTCCGGAGCGGACGGGTCGAGGTGGAGCGGTCCGGGCGCGTCGAGCGTGACGCGCAGGTCCTCCGCGCGGGCGCCGAGCTCGTCGGCCGCGCGGGCGGCGATCGCGTCCGTGAGTTCGGCCTCGCCGATCTCGCGGCTGAGCCGCGTGACCGCGATCTCGGTGATCGAACCCGCGACCACGTCGGCGACGCCGGCGCGGCGCGCGGCCTCGATCACCGCTGCGGCGGGCACGGAGCCGGTCTTGCCGAGATCGGGCGCACGGAACAGCGCCGCGCCGGAGCGGATGTCGGCGTCCTCGATCAGGTCGCCGAGCGTCACCACGTCGGAGACGACCAGCGCCTCGGCCCTGAGCGTCGGCTGGGCGCGGGCGGGGGACGCGAAGGCGGCGGCGGCCGAGAGCGCGGCGGCGATCAGCAGCGGGGGCGCGAGGCGGAAGGCGAGGTGCCGGGTCATGGCGCTCACCGCAGCATCGAGGCGGTGGACTGCAGCATCTGGTCGGCGGACGAGATCACCTTCGAGTTCATCTCGTAGGCGCGCTGGGCCGCGATCAGGTCGGAGATCTCCGTCACCGCGTTGACGTTGGACTGTTCCAGATAGGCCTGCATCACCGAGCCGAAGCCTTCGGCTCCCGGGTTGTCCTCGAGCGGCGTTCCGCTCGCGGGCGTCTCGAGGAACAGGTTGTCGCCGATCGCCTCCAGGCCCGACTTGTTGATGAAGCGGGCGAGCTGGAGCTGGCCGAGCTGCTGAGGCGCGGTCTGGCCCTGGATGGTGGCCTCGACCTGACCCGTGGCGTTGATCGTGACCGAGAGCGCGTTCTCCGGCACCGTGATGCCCGGCGAGACCACGTAGCCGTCGGCGGTGACGATCTGGCCGGTGGGGTCGAGCTCGAACGAGCCGTCGCGGGTGTAGGCGGTGCGGCCGTCCGGCAGATCGACCTGGAAGAAGCCCTCGCCGCGGATCGCGACGTCATAGGTCTTCTCCGTCGCGGCGATGGTGCCCTGGCTCATGACGCGCGGCGTCGCGACCAGCTTGACGCCGGAGCCGATGTCGACGCCGGTCGGGACGATCGTCCCGGCGTCCGATGAGGTCGAGCCGACCCGCCGCATCGACTGGTAGAGCAGGTCCTGGAACTCCGCCCGCTGGCGCTTGAAGCCCGCGGTGCGAAGGTTGGCGATGTTGTTCGAGATCAGCTCGACGTTCGCTTCCTGGGCGGCCATGCCGGTGGAGGCGGTGTAGAGGGCGCGCATCGTGCGGTTCCTTCAGGTCTCAGGCCGTCACGCAGGGACGTCGGCGAGGCGCTCGATCGCCGAGCGCCGGATCTCGTCCTGCTTCTCGAGCAGCGAGGCGATGCTGGTGTAGGAGCGGCTGACCTCGATCAGACGGCTCATCTCGGCGATCGGCTTGACGTTCGACTTCTCGACCGAGCCCTGCACAAGCCGGGTGGCGGTCGTCGCGTCGGTCGGCGTCACGTCGGACGCGAACAGGCTCGTTCCGTCCTTGCGCAGCGACTGCAGGTTTTCGAACTGGACCACCCGCAGCCGTCCGCGCACGCCCTCGCTGGTCGCGATCGTGCCGTCCTTGCCGATGGTCAGGCCGCTTTCCGTCGGCGCGAACTGGATCGGGCCGGCGGTCGAGAGCACCCGGCGGCCTTCGCTCGTCACCAGCTCGCCGGCGGCGTTGATCTGGAACGCGCCGTTGCGGGTGTAGCGCTCGCCGCCCGGCGTCTCCACGACGAAGAAGCCTTCGCCGTCGATCGCGACGTCGGTGTCGCCGCCGGTGGTCTGCACCACGCCGGCCGCGAAGTCGTGCCATGTCGCGCGGTCCTCGACGAAGGACAGCCGCCGGTCCGGCCGCTGGAACGTGTCCGCGCGGGCCTTCGGGCTGACGAACTCGCTGAACACCATCTCCTCGGCCTTGAAGCCGGCGGTGTTCATGTTCGCGACATTGTTTGCGATGACGTCGAGCTCCCGCCGCAGGGCGACCTGCCGCGACAGTCCGACGAGAGACGCGTTCTCCACCCAACGCTCCCGTGGCCGATCAGAGGATGTCTCCGGCCGCCGCTCCCCATCCTCCCCGACGGGGCGCCGCGTCCGGTAACCATGTTGCAGCCGGCGTGCCAACCGGCGGTTCGTTGGGAAATGAGGCGTTCTCTGGCGTTTACGGCTGCGGCGTGGCCGGCGCCGATCGTGCGCCCGGCGCAAAATGCCCGGCAGGAATTGCCGGCCGGAGGCCCGAAGCAATCCTTCGTTAACCTTTGCGACCTATCCGTTAACCATCACCTCCGGCGACGGGCCGGGGACGGGGGCGCGGCGCGGGACGCCGCGGCGGGGCATGGCTGAAGAGACCGGGGCGGACGGCGCGGCGGCGAAGCCGAAGTCCCGAAAGAAGCTCGTCATCATCGGGGCGGCCGCGGCGGCGGTCCTGATCGGCGGCGGCGCCGGCGCCTATCTCGTCCTCGGCAAGAAGAAGGGCGAGGCCCACGCGGAGGCGGGCGGCCATGGCGGCGGAGGCGTCAGCGCGCACGGCGTGACCGCGCCTTCGCTCGCGATCAACGCGCCGGCGAGTTTCGTCGAATTGCCGGAAATGACGGTCAACCTCGCGGGCTCCGACGCCGACCGGCAGCAATATGTGCGCATGACGGTCGCGCTCGAGGTGGCGAGCCCGGACCTCGTCAATGCGATCAAGCCGCTGATGCCGCGCGTGATCGACAGCTTCCAGACCCACTTGCGCGAGATGCGCCCCGCCGATCTGCGCGGCTCTTCGGGCGTCTACCGCCTGAAGGAGGAGCTGCTCCGCCGGGTCAACGTGGCGATCGCGCCGGCCAAGGCCGACGCGGTGCTGTTCAAGGACATCGTGGTCCAGTGACGGACGCGGCCGGCGGAGCGTTCAGCCATGGCGGGCGGTGATGACGATTTCGACGCCGACCTCGCGGCCGAATGGGGCGCCGCGATGGCCGAGCAGGTCGGCGAGGACGAGGAGTCGGCCGCCGGATGGGCGGCCAAGCTCGCCCCCGCGCAGCCGGACGTCGTCGAGCGTAAGGCCGCCGACCGCATCCTGAGCCAGGACGAGGTCGACGGCCTGCTGGGCTTCAATCCCGACGAGCTCGGCCTGTCCGAGCAGTCGGGCATCCGCGCGATCATCAATTCGGCGCTCGTGTCCTACGAGCGCCTGCCGATGCTCGAGATCGTATTCGACCGGCTGGTCCGGCTGCTCACGACGAGCTTGCGCAACTTCACCTCCGACAACGTCGAGGTCTCGCTCGACGGCATCAAGTCGGTGCGGTTCGGCGATTACCTCAACTCGATCCCGCTGCCGGCGATCCTGTCGGTGTTCAAGGCGCCGCAGTGGGACGGCCTCGGGCTGATGACAGTCGACAGCGCGCTGATCTATTCGATCATCGACGTGCTGCTCGGCGGCCGCCGCGGCGTCGCCACCATGAAGGTCGAGGGCCGGCCCTACACCACGATCGAGACCAGCCTGGTGCAGCGGATGATCGAGGTGGTGCTTGCCGACGCCGAGCAGGCGTTCCGGCCGATCAGCGCGGTGGATTTCACGCTCGACCGGCTCGAGACCAACCCGAAGTTCGCCGCCATCACCCGGCCCGCGAACGCCGCGATCCTGGTCAAGCTCCGAATCGACATGGAGGACCGCGGCGGCGTGATCCAGATGCTGCTGCCCTACGCCACCATCGAGCCGATCCGCGACGTGCTGCTGCAGCAGTTCATGGGCGAGAAGTTCGGCCGCGACGCCACCTGGGAAGGCCATCTCGCGACCGAGATCTGGTCGGCCAAGGCCGAGATCCACGCCGTCCTTTACGAGAAGAAGCTGCCGCTGCGCACCATCCTTGACCTCGACGTCGGCGACACGCTGATGCTCGAGGTGAAGCCCGACGACCTCGTCCAGCTTCGTTGCGGCGACCAGGTGCTGACCGAGGGCCGCATGGGCCGCGCCGGCGAGCACGTGGCGGTGCAGATCGCGCATCCGCTCCGGCGGTCGCGCACCACGCTCGCGGCGTTCGAGGCCGCGGGCGACATGCGCAAGGAGGCGTCGTGATGCAGAACGTCGTGGGGCTTGCGATCGAATCGCTCGTCGCGATCCTGCTGGTGGCGACCATCGCCTATTGCGCGGTGCTGAACCGCCGGCTGTCGCGGCTGCGCGCCGACGAGGGCGTGATGCGCGAGACCATCACCGAGCTCGTCGCCGCGACTCACGGCGCGGAGCGTGCGATCGTCGCGCTGCGCTCCACGCTCGGCGTCTGCGAGGAGACGCTGGCCGAACGGCTCGCGCGCGCCGAACAGGTGTCCGGCGCGATCTCCCAGCAACTGACCCACGGCGAGCAGGTGATCGAGCAGATCGCCAAGATCGCCAGGGCGGCGCGCGAGCACGCCTCGCAGGAGGTGGTCCGCGCCGAGGCCGCCCGCCGCGACCACGAACGCGAAGCCGCCCGGCTCGCCGCCCGCGCCGAGGCGGAGGCGGTCGCCGAACTGCGGCGCGAGGCCGACCGCGAGCCCGCGTCGCAGCGGCGCCGCGCGATCCCGGCGCCGTCGCCGCTCGGCCGCTCGGCCGCCACCGCCGCCGCCGCCGAGATGTTCGCCTCGCGGGTGAGGGCGCTCAGCTCCGGGGCGCCGGCATGACCTCGCGTCTGCGGCTCCACCTCATGCCCGTGGTGATCACCGCGGCGGCCGCGCTGCTGTCGCTGAAGGCCATGGGCCTGATGACCCACAGCTCCTACCTGTTCGCGGGTCCGGCGGCCGCGTCGCCCGCCGCCGCGCCCGAGCCCGCCCCCCATGGCGGGCAGGCTCCCGCCGCGGACCCTGCGCCGATGGCCGCGAAGGCCCCGGCCGCGCCGCCTCCGCCGGACGTCTCGCCGTCCGAGCGCGCGCTGCTCGAGGCGCTGCAGAAGCGTCGCGCCGCGCTCGAGGAGCGCTCCGACGACCTCGACCTGCGCGAGAACCTGCTGAAGGCCGCCGAGAGGCGCATGGACGAGCGCCTGGTCGAGCTGCGCCGGCTGGAGGAGCAGGTTGCGGCCTCCGACGCGCGCCGGGCCGAGGAGGAGAAGACCAAGCTCAAGAACCTCATCACCATGTACGAGGGGATGAAGGTGAAGGAGGCCGCGCGCATCTTCGACGATCTGGAGCCGGGCGTCCGCTTCGAGGTGGCGCGGCGCATGAACCCGCGCAAGCTGTCGGAGATTCTCGGCAAGATGTCGCCCGAGGCGGCGCAGAAGCTGACCGTCGCGCTCGCCCGCGGCGACGGCGACAAGACCGAGCCGCCGGCTCCCGTCGCCGTCAGCGAGCTGCCGAAGATCGAGGGCCGCTGAGCCGCCGTCGCCGATTCCCGCTTCGGCGGTAACCTTCCACCAACGGCTTGGCCGGTAAGACGTAAGCGAGAGGCGGCCCATCGGCCGCGCTCGGCTGCGGGGACCGATAAGCCGGTGGCGCTCGGACGAACGACGGCGTGGGTGCTTGCTCTGCTGCTGGCTATCGCCGGCGGGCCGGGAGACGCGCGCGCCGCGACCGGGACCGCGACGGCCGCCCGCGCGCCCGAGGGCTATGTCCGCCTGACCTTCGCCTTCGACCAGGCGCCGAAGACCGACGTCCGGCTTTCGAACGGCGTGCTGGTGGTGAACTTCGGCGGACCCGTACAGCTCGAGACCGCCGGTCTGACCAAGGGGCTCGGCGACCTCGTCGGCGTCGTGCGCCGCGACCCGGACGGCTCGGCGCTCAGGATGGCGCTCAACCGCGCCATGAAGCTCAACGTGATCGAGGCCGGCGAGACGCTTTACGTCGACCTGCTGCCGCCGAACTGGGCCGGCATGCCGCCCGGCCCGCCGAAGGAGGCGCTGGCGGCGCTTGGCCAGGAGGCGCGCGCGGCTCGCGCGGCCCGGATCGAGGCCGAGCGGCGCCGGGTCATGAAGCTGACGCCGCTCACCGTGCAGGGCGCGACCAACCCGACCTTCCGCCGGCTGGTGTTCAAGCTCGACGATTCCGTGCCGGCCGACCTGCGCCGGATCGGCGATATGGCGTTGCTCACCATCGGCGCGCCGCTGCCGTTCGATCTCGCGGCCGCCAAGGCCCGTCTGCCGGCCGCGCTCACCGCCATCGGCGTCGAGCGATCGGACGGCGCGATCACCGTCACCGTCCCCGCGCCCAAGGCGGTGGCCGTGCGGGGCTTCCGCGAGGACGGCTCCTACATCCTCGACATCGACCGCGCGGAGGATGACCGCGACCCTTCGGCCGCGACCGTCGCCGCCGCTCCGGTCGCCGCGTCCCATGACGAACCGGAGCCGTCCACGCCGGCGTCCGCGCCTCATGCCGAGGCGCCGGCTCCCGCGCCCGAACGTCCGGCGCCTGTCGCGGCGAAGCCCGCCGCCAGGCCGCTTCCCTCGGCTGCGCCGGTCCACGCCGAACATGCGGCCGCCGGGACCAGGATCGTGGAGCCGGCTCCGGCGGCGGCGGCCGTCGCGCTGGCGGCTTCGGCGCCTGCTCCCGCGCCGTCCGAAAGCTCGTCCGCGCCGGTCAAAAGCGCGTCGGCGAGCGCGGCCCTCAGCTTTTCCGGCGAATCGATCCGGATCGCCTTCCCCTTCGGCAAGGCGACGGCGGCCGCGGTCGCGCTGCGCGGCCGCACGCTGTGGGCGGTGTTCGACGATGTCGGGCCGATTGCGGTCGACGGTCTGGTCGCCGCCTCGCGCGGGGCGATCGAGGCGGTCGAGCCGTTCGCCGTCGAGCGCGGCCAGGCGCTGCGCATGCGGCTGAGAGAGCCGCGGTTCGTCACCGCGGCGCAGGACGGCGGCTCCTGGGTCGTCTCGCTCGGCGACGACATGGTCGGCGCGGCGGAGCCGGTCCGTTTCGCGCCCGATTTCAGCCGCGCCGGACGCGCGGCGCTCGCCGCCAAGGTCGACGGCGTCGGAACGGTGCGGCGACTCGCGGACCCGGAGGTCGGCGACGAACTGATCGTGGCGACGCTTCAGGCGCCGGCGCGCGGCGCCCTGCGCCCGCAGGCCTTCGTCGAATTGACGCTGCTCCCGACGGCCCACGGCGTGGTCGTCGCGCCGCTGGCCGACGACGTGCGCCTCGTCGCCGCCCTCGACGACCTCCGCATCGAGCGCGACGCCGGGCTCGCCCTGTCGCGGGTGGAGCCGACGGTCTCGGCCGTCGCCTCAGACGCGACGCCGCTTGTGCTGGGCGAAGCTGCGGCGGAGGCGACGGCGGGGCCCTATCTCAAGCGCGAGCGCGCCCTGCTGGAGGCCGCTTCGCTGTCCTCGCCCGACGCGCGGACCGACGCGCGCGTGGCGCTGGCGCGCTTCTATCTGCTGCGCGGCATGGCCGCCGACGCCAAAGCGGTGCTCGACGCCGCCGTCGGGGACGATCCGCTGTCGGAGCGCGAAGCTGAGGTCGCTCTGCTGCGCGGAGCCGCCGCCGCCGCGCTCGACCGGCCGAAGCTCGCCCGGGCGATCCTGTCCGTCCCCGCGCTTGCGATGAACCCCGAGGCCGCGCTGTGGCGCGCGCAGGTCGAATGGAGCGACGGCCGTCCCGAGCCCGCCCGCGCCGCGTTCCGGCAGGGGCGCCCCGCGCTTGGCGGGCTGCCGCCGGCGGTGCGCGCGCGCTTCGTGGAGCTCGAGGTGGAGCTCGCGCTCGACGCCGGCGACGCGGCGACCGCCGCCGCCGCGCTCGACCAGCTCGACGTGCTGCCGGCGCTGCGGGGCCTCGCCGCCCGCGAGGTGCTGCGCGGCCGCGTGCTGGCGGCGCTCGACCAGCCCGATCGCGCCTTCGCCGCCTTCGCGGTGGTGGCGCGGGGCCCTGATCCGATCGCCGCGGCCGAGGCCGAACTGCGCCAGGTCGAGCTCGGCCTCCAGACCGGCAAGACGCCCGCGACGGAGGGCGTCGCGGCGCTGGAGCGGCTCGTCACCGGCTGGCGCGGAGACTGGATCGAGGCCGAAGCGCTGGCGAAGCTCTCCGGGCTCTACGCCGACGCCGAACGCTGGCGCGACGCTTTCTCCACGCTGAAGACCGCGGTGCAAGCCTTCCCCGACGCCGACGAGACCCGCGCGCTTCAGGACCGCATGCAGGAGCGCTTCACCGACCTGTTTCTCGGCAGCGCCGTCGACCGCATGCCGAAGCTCGACGCGCTGGCGCTGTTCTACGACTTCCAGGAGTTGAGCCCGACCGGCCGGCGCGGCGACGAGCTGGCGCGCCGGCTCGCCGACAAGCTGGTGGAGGTCGACCTGCTCGATCAGGCCGCGGACCTGCTCGAATATCAGGTCGACCATCGCCTGACCGGCGCCGCCCGCGCCCAGGTCGCCTCGCGCGCCGCGCTGGTGCAGCTCATGAACGGCCGCCCCGCCGACGCCGTGCGCCTGCTGCAGAAGACCCGTCAGGCCGACCTGCCCGCCTCGCTGGTGCGTTCGCGGCTTCTGCTGGAGGCGCGCGCGCTGGCCCAAACCGGCCGTCCCGAGCTCGCGCTCGAGATGGCGGAGGGGCTCGAGGGGCGCGACGGCGCGCGGCTGAAGGCCGACATTCTGTGGTCGGCGAACCGCTGGCGCGAGGCCGGCGAGGCGCTGGAGGCCTCGCTCGGCGCGGCCTGGCGCGCGGCGGACCCGCTCGACACGGCCTCCCGCGCCGACGTGATGCGCGTCGCGATCGCGCTGTCGCTCGCCGACGACGCGCTCGGGCTCGACCGCATCCGCCAGAAATTCGCGCCGAAGATGGCCGACAGCCGCGACGCGCAGGCGTTCGAGATCGTCACCGCGCCGATCGAGGCGCGCGGGGAGGCGTTCCGCGAGATCGCGCGCTCGATCGCGGCCACCTCGCTGCTGGAAGGCTTCCTCAAGGAATACCGCAGCCGCGACCGCGAGCCCGCGAAGCCGGGCGCGGACCAGGCGGCCGACGCCTCGGTCTCCCGTCCCGGCTGACGGCTCGCGCCCGGCGCGAACCGCGCTATAGAAGCGGCGAGCTCACTCCAGCCGAAGGCGGGACCACCCATGGCCAAGATGATCCACTCGATGATCCGCGTGCTCGACGAGGCGCGTTCGCTCGCGTTCTACGAGACCGCCTTCGGCCTCAAGGTCGCGGACCGCTACCCGTTCGACGGCTTCACGCTGATATACCTGTCGAACGCTGAGACCGGCTTCGAGCTGGAGCTGACGGTCAACGCCGACCGCAGCGAGCCGTATGACCTCGGGAACGGCTACGGCCATCTCGCCGTCTCGGTCGACGATCTCGACGCGGAGCACGCCCGCTTCGAGGCCGCCGGCCTCAACCCCGGCGCGCTCAAGCAGATGGACCGGGACGGACAGCCCTTCGCCCGCTTCTTCTTCGTCAGCGATCCCGACGGCTACAAGATCGAGGTGCTGCAGCGCGGCGGTCGGTTTTTGTGATTTATGCCGCCAGGCGGCTTGGCGCCTGAGCGCCAGCCGCCACAGCAAGCGTTTCGTCGTCCTCCGGCTTGACCGGAGGACCCATCTCGGACGCGGAGCGCTGCGCTCGACATGGATGGTCCGGTCAAGCCGGACCATGACGGCGAGTTGCTGAACAGAGGCGGGCGGCGCGGCCTACTGCGACGTGCAGCCCAATCCCCCGCCGCCCCTGCAGGCGGAATAGGCGGAAGCGCGTTCGTTGTAGGTGCGGCCGTCGCTTCCGACATCGTCGCCGCCGCCTCCTCCGCCGATCATCGACGCGCCCACCGCCTGAATGATCGTGTTGACGGCCTGGCGCTGCTGCTCGGCCCGCTTCCGCGCGGCGGCGTCTTCTCTAGCCAGCTGCTGCCGTCCCTGCTTGGAGCGTTTGAGCTCAGCGCGGCGGGCCTGCTCGCGCTCATAGGCGATGCGGGCGCGTTCCTGACGCTCGGCTTGCTGCTGGCGACGCGAGATGTCGCGAATGATCGGGGCGCCGTAGCCGTTGAACATCCGCATGAATTCGCGGCTGTCGGCCTTGGAGGTCGTCGTTGACGCAGGAGACACGAAAACTAGAGCTGCGATGATCGCCACAAGTGCCGATTTCATGTCTTCGCCCCGTCGAAAAATCCTGATCCGTTGTCTCGACTGCCCTTACCTGCGTCTAAAAACCCCGTATGCAACCTAGGGAGGAAATATAGATTTGCATATACGTGGGTGTAAAGCGGATTTCGTGGCGTAGAATTACGTAGCGCGATGGCCGGCCGATCGTTCGCCGCTTGATGGTTTGCCGCTTGCAAGACGCTCGCCGGATCGCCAAAAGGGCCGCAGCTCCGAAAAAACACGGAAAACGAGGCGATCCATGGCGACCCACAAGCTCCTGCTGCTCCCCGGCGACGGCATCGGCCCGGAGGTGATGGCCGAGGTCCGCCGCGTGCTCGCCGTGATCGAGCGCAAGGGCCTGATCGCGTTCGAGATCGACGAGGACCTCGTCGGCGGCTCCGCCTACGACGTCCATGGCAAGGCGATCAGCGACGAGGCCGTCGCCAAAGCTCACGCGGCGGACGCGGTGCTGCTCGGCGCCGTCGGCGGCCCGAAGTGGGACGGCGTCGCCTATGAGCATCGCCCCGAAGCCGGCCTGCTGAGGCTGCGCAAGGACCTGGAGCTGTTCGCCAATCTGCGGCCGGCGATCTGCTACCCCGCGCTCGCGGACGCCTCCGCGCTGAAGCGCGAGCTGGTGGACGGGCTCGACCTGATGATCGTGCGGGAGCTCACCGGCGGCGTCTATTTCGGCGAGCCGAAGGAGATCACCGATCTGCCGAACGGCCAGAAACGCGCCGTCGACACCCAGGTCTACGAGACCTACGAGATCGAGCGCATCGCCGAGGTGGCGTTCGAGCTCGCCCGCGTGCGCGGAAACCGCGTGACGTCCGCCGAGAAGCGCAACGTCATGAAGTCGGGCCTGCTGTGGAACCAGGTCGTCACCGCGACCCACGCGCAGGGCTATGAGGACGTGAAGCTCGACCACATGCTGGCCGACGCGCTCGGCATGCAGCTGGTGCGCGCGCCGAAGCAGTTCGACGTCATCGTCACAGACAACCTGTTCGGCGACATCCTGTCCGACGTCGCGTCCATGCTGACCGGCTCGCTCGGCATGCTGCCGTCGGCCTCGCTCGGCGCCGAGGACCCGGTCACCGGAAAGCGCAAGGCGCTCTACGAGCCGGTGCACGGCTCCGCGCCGGACATCGCCGGCAAGGGCGTCGCCAACCCGCTCGCCATGATCGCGAGCCTCGCCATGGCGCTGAAGTATTCGCTGGGCAAGCCGGACCTCGCCGACACGCTCGACCGCGCCATCGCCGCGGTCCTGGCGAACGGCTACCGGACCGGCGACATTTATGTCGAGGGCGCGAAGCGCGTCGGGACCGCCGAGATGGGCGAGGCCGTCGCCGCGGCGTTCGACAAGCTGCTCGCGGCGTAAACCAACTGCCCGGCGCCGGGCTCTTGACCCGTCCGGCGCCGGGGGCCATCTCGTCCCCCATGCGACGCTCGATCCTCAAAGCCGGACTTTTGGGCGCACTCGCTGCGGCGGCGAGCCTGCCGGCTGCGGCCGCGGGGCTCGAGACGTTCCGCGGCAAAGCGCGGCCGGTGGTCGTGTTCGCGCCGGCTCCGGACGCGCCGCAGGCGATGGACCAGCTCAAGCGGTTGCGCGCCGACCGCGAGGGCCTCGAAAGCCGCGACATGCCGGTGTTCGTGGTGGGCCGCAAACGCGTCACCACGCTCGCGGGCGGCAGCGCGCCGGCGACGCTCGACGCGTCAAGCCTCCGTGAGGCCTACGGCGTCGGCGACGACGCGTTCGCGGTGGTGCTCGTCGGAAAGGACGGCGGCGAGAAGCTGCGCTCCAGCGAGCCGCTGGGCGTGGGCCGGCTGTTTGAAGTCGTGGACGAGATGCCGATGCGCCGCCGCGAAATGCGGTGACGCATCGGAGCTCTCATCAGTAGCCCGGCAATGTGAAGGTCGAGGGCAGCGGATAGCGCTCGAAGCCGCCGGGGCCTCGGGTGGGCGTCGTCGACTGGTACAGCGCCGAGGTCTGGTAGTCGGCGACGCTCGTCTTCGGGCGCGCGATTGTGCGGGTGTTGAGGTAGCTCGGACCCTTTCGGATGGTGATCGAGACGCCGGCGTCCGGGGACGCGCGCTCGCGGGTCTGGGCCGAGGCCGCAAGCGGAGCGAGCGTCACGCCCGCCGCCAGGATGAACGCGGCCGTTCCATGCGCAATGCCAAGCATAGCAGCCTCCATCAGGGAAAACGCCGCGTCCCGGGACTGAGCCGCGCCGGTCGACGAAGCAACGTCGCTTCGCAGGCTCTTGTTCCGTGAATTTGTTGCAATCCCGGCCCAACGGGGCCATTCACATCGCGCGGCGTCGCGCCGCGAACGACAGCAAGACGGCCGCGGTCGAAACCGGGCCGATGGAGTTGGAGATGGGTTATCGGATCGCCGTCGTGGGCGCCACGGGCAACGTGGGCCGCGAGATGCTGAGCATTCTCGAAGAGCGGGAGTTCCCGGTCGACGAGATCGTCGCACTGGCCTCGCGCCGGAGCCTCGGGACCGAAGTGTCGTTCGGCGATCGAACTCTGAAATGCAAGGACCTCGCGCAGTTCGACTTCTCCGGAATCGATATCTGCCTGATGTCGGCCGGCGGAGAAGTGTCGCGCGAGTGGTCGCCCAAGATCGCCAAGCAGGGCGCGATCGTGATCGACAACTCGTCGGTCTGGCGCATGGACCCGGACGTGCCGCTGGTGGTGCCGGAGGTGAACGCCGACGCGGTCGCCGGCTACACCAAGAAGGGCATCATCGCGAATCCGAACTGTTCGACCGCCCAGCTCGTCGTGGCGCTGAAGCCGCTGCACGACGCGGCGACGATCACGCGGGTCGTGGTCTCGACCTACCAGTCCGTCTCCGGCGCCGGCAAGGACGCCATGGACGAACTGTGGAACCAGACCAAGGGCATCTACGTGAACCAGTCGCCTGAGCACGAGGGCGGCAAGTTCCCGAAGCAGATCGCGTTCAACGTCATTCCTCACATCGACGTCTTCATGGAGGACGGCTACACGAAGGAGGAATGGAAGATGGTCGCGGAGACCAAGAAGATCTTGGATCCGAAGATCAAGCTGACCGCGACCGCCGTGCGCGTGCCGGTGTTCGTCGGCCATTCGGAGGCGGTGAACATCGAGTTCGAGAAGCCGCTCTCGGCCGAGGAGGCGCGCGAGATCCTGCGCGAGGCGCCGGGCATCCTGGTCGTCGACAAGCGCGAGCCCGGCGGCTACGTGACGCCGGTCGAGTGCGTCGGCGACTTCGCGACCTTCGTCAGCCGCATCCGCGTGGACCCGACCGTCGACAACGGTCTCGCGATGTGGATCGTCTCGGACAACCTCCGCAAGGGCGCGGCGTTGAACGCGGTCCAGATCGCCGAAAGCCTCGCCAACCGCGGTCTGCTGAAGCAGGCGGCGTAATACGGAAGCGAAAGCGGCGCTCGACAGGTCTCCGACATGGCCATCGTCCCGGAGGACGCCGAGCGCCGCATCCGCGCGAAACGGATCAACGAGCGTTTGAAACTGCTCGCGAGCTCGGTGAATACGGTCGGGCTGACAGTGCTCGGCGCGGCCGTGCTGGTTCCGTTCATCGGCGGCACGTTCACGCCGGCGGCCTTGGTTTGGATTCTGCTCGCGGTCGGCCTACATTCGGTTGCGCAGATTCTTCTCAGCTGGCTGCGCAGCGAGGATTGAGGCGATGGAAATCCCGTTCTGGTTCCAGTGGGGCGTTCCGGCCGGCGGCTTTGCGATCGGGCTCGCCGCGCTCGTCTGGGCTCGCTATGAGGTCGCCAAGTTC
Organism: Methylopila turkensis; assembly: GCF_027922325.1. Taxonomy (GTDB): domain Bacteria; phylum Pseudomonadota; class Alphaproteobacteria; order Rhizobiales; family Methylopilaceae; genus Methylopila; species Methylopila turkensis. The sequence goes on along the minus strand of NZ_BSFL01000001.1, from coordinate 1,205,131 downwards.
GACCGCCGCTACGGCAAGCGCGGCTGACCTCGGCCAGTCTTCGTAAAAGAGCGATCCGTGAAACTCTATCGCTTCCTCACCGGCCCCGACGACTCCGCCTTCTGCAAGCGGGTCTCGGCCGCGCTCAACAAGGGCTGGTCGCTGCACGGGAACCCGACGCTGACCTACGATCCGGAAAAGAAGACCGTGATCTGCGGGCAGGCGATCGTGAAGGACGTCGTCGGCGTCGAGTTTTCCGAAGACATCAAGCTGTCGGAGTGGTGACGAGCCGCAGCTCGGGCCGCCGCGGCGGCGTGCGCTCGCCGGGTTCGCCGCCGTCGATCGCGATCAGGCGCGGGCGGGCCTTGCTCGCCTGACGCGCGCGCGACGGGCCCTTCAGAACGGTCTCCGCCCGCAGCAGCAGCCCATGCGCCGCGTCCCGCGCGCCGGCGGCCTCGAGCGTGGCGGCGAGCCGAAGGCAGCTTCGGGCGAGATCCGGCGCGAGCAGCGCCAGCGAGGGCGCCTCCATCGCCACGAGATCGAAGGCCGCGGTCGCAGCGACGCCGGCCGCCGCGATCTGGCGCGGGTCGCCGGTCACCGGCGGCGCATCGCCGCGCTCCAGCGCCTCGCGCGCCTCGCGCGTCCAGCTTTCGCCGTAGGCCCTCAGGATGCAGCGCTGCTCGCAGGCCCGCGCCACCAGCAGCAGGCGCGTGACGTCGTCCGGCTGGGTGGACAGGTCGATGGTGAGGATCGCGACGCCGCGCACCAGCGCGGCCTCGGCCTCGGCGAGTTCGCCCTCCGGGCCGTCGGCGGTCCAGGCGAAGGCGAAGCGCAGGTAGCTCGCCGCGAGCGGCGCGTTCCAGTCGGAGCGCGAGGCGTCGCCGGAGCGCAGCGCCTCCCATTCCGCCCAGGCGTCGCGGAAACGGCCGGCGCGCTCATGCGCCAGCGCCCGCCGCGCCGCGGCGGCGGCGTCCATCGTTTCGCGTCGCGGCGCGAACGGTTCTGCGGCGTCGCCCAACGGCATGCGTCTGCTCCTTCCAGCCTTGCGGATCGGGAGCGTCGCCGCTCCGGACCGGCTCACACTCGCATGGAGCGCTTGAAAGCCGCGTGAAGCGGGACGTCGGCAATCGCTCGTTCCCGTTCACCCTCCGGAAAGGTCAAATCGGGCGGCGCGGCGACGAATGTCGATGTCGCCGCGGGCGCCGCAACGTGGCAGATGTGCGCCTGCGAACAGCCGAAACACGTGCGGGGAGTAGGGAATGGCCGGCGCCGGGCGCTTCTTCGAGGATTTCATCGTCGGCGACGTCATCCGTCACGCGACGCCCCGCACGATCACTCTCGGCGATCTGGCGCTGAACCAGGCGCTCTACGGCAACCGCTACGCGGTGCAGTCCTCCGACGCCTTCGCGCAAGGCGTCGGCTATCCCCGCAGCCCGGTCGACGACCTCGTCACCTTCCATGTGGTGTTTGGCAAGACCGTGCCGGACGTCTCGCTGAACGCCTTCGCCAATCTTGGCTACGCGGCCGGGCGCTTCCTCGCCCCGGTCTATCCCGGCGACACGCTGGCCTCCACCTCTGAGGTGATCGGCGTGCGTCCCACCTCGAAGGGCGACGCCGGCGTGGTGTGGGTGCGCACCCGGGGAACGCGGCCGAACGGCGAACTGGTGCTCGACTACGTGCGCTGGGTGCTGGTGCGGGTCGCGGGCGGCCGTCCGCTGCCCGATCCCGTGGTTCCGACGCTGCCGGCCGTGGTCGATCCCGCCGAGATCGGCGGCGCCTGCCCGCGCATCGACGCCTCCGCCTGGGACGACGCGCTCTCGGGCAGCGCCCGCCGCTTCGACGACTATCAGGTCGGCGAGAAGATCGACCATGTGGACGGCATGACGGTGGAGGAGGCCGAGCACCAGCTCGCCACCCGCCTGTGGCAGAACACCGCCCGCGTCCACTTCGACGGCTACGCCCAGAAGAGCTCGAAGATCGGCCGCCGGCTCGTCTATGGCGGCCACGTCATCAGCATCGCGCGTGGCCTCATGTACAACGGGCTCGAGAACGCCTTCCACGTCGCCGCCATCAACGGCGGCCGGCATGTGGCGCCGATCTTCGCGGGCGACACGCTCTACGCCTGGTCGGAGATCCTCGACAAGCAGACGCTGCCCGGCCGCGACGACGTGGGCGCGCTGCGGGTGCGGCTCGTGGGCTGCAAGGACACGACGCCGGGCGCCTTCCCGCTCAAGACCGCCGACGGAAAGGACGATCCGGCCGTGGTGCTCGACCTCGACCTCTGGGTCCTGCTGCCGCGCTGAGCGGCGCGCGGTTCGCGCCGTGACGCCGACCTTCCGCTTCGCGCCGTCGCCGACGGGCTTCCTGCATCTCGGGCACGCGCTGTCCGCCGTCACGGTCTGGCGCGCCGCGGAGGCGGCGGGCGGACGCGTGCTGCTCAGGATCGAGGACATCGATCCCGTGCGCTCGAAGCCGGAGTTCGCGGCCGCGATCGAGGAGGACCTTGCCTGGCTCGGCCTCGGCTGGAGCGGGTCGGTCGCGCGCCAGTCCGAGCGCTTTGATCTCTACGCCGCGGCGCTGGCGCGGCTCGACGCCATGGGCCTGCTCTACGCCTGCCAGCTCTCGCGCGCCGACATCGCGGCCGCGGCGGCGCCGGACGCGCCGCGCGATCCGGACGGGGCGCTCCGACTGCCGATCGCAGGCGCCGTCGCAAGCGACCCCGACGGCCCGGCCGCGCGGCGCCTGCGCATGGACGCGGCGCTCGCGAGGCTCGGGCCGGAGCGCCTGAGCTGGCGCGAGCAGGACGAGGGCGAAGTCGCGGCGCGGCCGCAGGACTGGGGCGACGTGGTGCTCGCCCGCAAGGAGACGCCGACGAGCTACCACCTCGCCGTGGTCGTCGACGACGCGGCGCAGGGCGTCACCCATGTGGTCCGCGGGCGCGACCTCTACGCCGCCACCTCCGTCCACCGGCTGCTGCAGCGGCTGCTGGACCTGCCGGAGCCCGACTACCGCCACCACCGCCTGCTCGCCGCGCCGGACGGCGACAAGCTCTCCAAGAGCCGCGGCTCGCCCTCGCTGCGTTCGCTCCGCGCCGATGGCTGGACGCGCGACGACGTGCTGCGCGCGATCGGCGACGTCTGACGCCCCTGTCGCGCAAGCGTTATCGACCTGCCACGGCCCGCGTCCTAGGTTCCGGCCGTGGCCGCGCCGTGTCAGGGTGCGGGTTCGCGAGGAGACGACCATGCTGCAGGGCGATGCGATCCGGACGAAGCTCATCGGCGACGCGGCGTCCGCGGCGGAGGGAGCGGACGGCCCGCCGGCGGGTTTCGTCGAGACGCTGTTCTCCCGCACGGCGCTCGACGACCTGGAGCCGCTGGGCGCCCGCACGCTGGCGGCGCTTGCGGGCTCGGCGTGGCGGCTGCTCGCCCGCCGCGCGCCGGGCGCGCCGGACATCCGGCTGAGCGACCCCGAGACCGGTGACCGCAACGAGATCACCGTCGTCGAGATCCTCAACGACGACATGCCGTTCCTGCTCGACAGCGTGCTGGCCGAGCTGGCCGAGCGCGGGCTGTCCGTCCGGCTCGTCGCTCATCCGATCATCGCGGTCGAGCGCGGCGCTGATGGAGCGCTGACCCGCTTCCTCGGCGACGCCAACCGAGTCGAGTTCGAGGACACGCCGCGCGAAAGCCTGATCCATCTGCATGTGGACCGGATCGACTCCGAGGCCGACCGGGCCGGGCTCGTGGCGGGTCTGCGCGAGGTGCTGGCGGACGTCCGCAGGACCACCGAGGACTACGACGCCATGCGCGCCCTCGTCCGCGCGCAGGTCGCGAACTTCAAGGAGACGCCGCCGCCGCTCGCCGTCGACGAGATCGCGGAGGCGATCCAGTTCCTCGAATGGCTCGAAGGCGACGAGTTCATCTTCCTCGGGGCGCGCGAATACGCGCTCAGGGGCGAGGGCGACGACGAGCGGCTGGAGCAGATCTCCGAGACCGGCCTCGGCGCGCTGCGCGATCCGGCCGCCCGCGTGCTCCGCCGCGGCGGCCAGCTCGTGAACCTGACGCCCGAAATTCGCGCCTTCCTGCACGAGCCGAAGCCGCTGATCGTCACCAAGGCGAGCGTGCACGCCAAGGTCTTCCGCCGCCGCCACATGGATTATGTCGGCGTGAAGCGTTTCGACGCCGACGGGCGGCTCGCGGGCGAGCTGCGCGTCGTCGGCCTGTTCACCGCCGAGGCCTACAACCGCCCGGCGCGCAGCGTGCCGCTGGTCCGCCGCAAGATCGACCTCGTGGTCCGCCGCGCCGGCTTCGACCCGGACAGCCATTCCGGCAAGGCGCTCGCGACCGTGCTGGAGACCTTTCCGCGCGACGAGCTGTTCCAGATCGACGTCGGCGACCTGTTCGACACGGCGCTCGAAATCCTCGCGCTCTATGAGCGGCCGCGGGTGAAGGTGCTGCTCAGGCGCGACCGGTTCGAGCGCTTCGTCTCCGCGCTCGTCTACGTGCCGCGCGAGCGCTACGATTCCGCCGTCCGCGCGCGGATCGGCCGGAAGCTCGCCGAGCGGCTCGGCGGCCACGTTTCGGCCTATTACCCCGCCTTCCCCGAGGGGCCGCTCGCGCGCGTCCAGTTCGTGATCGGGCTGCGCGGCCCGGCGCCGGAGGTCGATCCGGTCGCGCTCGAGGAGGAGATCGCGGCGCAGGCGGCGACCTGGGGAGACCGGCTGCGCGCGAAACTGCTGGAGAGCCGTTCGGGCGCCCAGGCCCGGTCGATCGCCGTGCGCTACGGCCAGGCGTTCGGGCCGGCCTACGAGGCCCGCACCGAGCCCGCCGAGGCGGTGATCGACGTCGGCCATATAGAGAGCCTCGCCGGGGAGCGCGGCTTCGCGATCGATTTCTTCCGGCGCGAAGGCGAGCCGGAGCTGCGCCTCAAGGTGTTTTCGCGCGGCGCGCCGATCCCGCTGTCGCGGCGCGTGCCGATGCTCGAGAACATGGGCTTCCGCGTCATCGAGGAGCGGAGCTATCGCGCCGAGCCCGCCGGCCTCGGCCCGGAGGACCACGTCTTCATCCACGATATGGCGCTCGAGCGCGCGAACGGCGCGGCGATCGAGCTGACGCGCGATCTCGACGCCCGGCTCGAGGCGCTGCTGATCGCGGTGCTGAACGGCGACGCCGAAAGCGACGGCTACAACGCGCTCGCCCTCGAAGGCGGCCTCGGCTGGCGCGACGTGGCGCTGATCCGGGCGCTGTCGCGCTACCTCCGGCAGGCGCGCGCGGCCTACGACCAGGACTACATGTGGGCGACCCTGACCAAGCACGCGCCGCTCGCGTCCAAGCTCGTGGCGCTGTTCCACGCCCGCTTCGATCCCGCCGCGACGGGCGACCGGGCGGCGCGGGAGGCGACGCTCGCCGCCGAGATCGACGAGGCGCTGGGTGAGGTGGAGAGCCTGGACGAGGACCGCATCGTCCGGAAATTCCTCAACCTGATCCAGGCCTGCGTCCGCACCAACGTCTACCAGACCGACGCGCAGGGCCGCCCGACGCCGACCTTCGCCTTCAAGCTCGAAAGCGCGAAGATCGAGGGGCTCCCGGCGCCCCGGCCGCTCTACGAGATCTTCGTCTATTCGCCGCGGGTCGAGGGCGTGCACCTGCGCTTCGGCAAGGTGGCGCGCGGCGGCCTGCGCTGGTCGGACCGGCCGCAGGACTTCCGCACCGAGGTGCTCGGCCTCGTGAAGGCGCAGCAGGTGAAGAACGCGGTGATCGTGCCGGTGGGCGCGAAAGGCGGCTTCGTGCCGAAGCGGCTGCCTGCCGGCCCGCGCGACGCCTGGTTCGCGGAGGGGACGGCCGCCTACAAGATCTTCATCAACGCCCTGCTCGACGTCACCGACGATCTCAGGCGCGACGACCTGATCCCGCCGGCGGAGGTGGTCCGCCACGACGGCGACGATCCCTATCTCGTGGTCGCGGCCGACAAGGGCACGGCGACCTTCTCCGACACCGCGAACGGCATCGCCGAGCAGCGCGGCTTCTGGCTCGGCGACGCCTTCGCCTCCGGCGGCTCGGTCGGCTACGACCACAAGGGCATGGGCATCACTGCGCGCGGCGCCTGGGAGGCGGTCAAGCGCCACTTCCGCGAGATGGACGTCGACATCCAGACGACGCCCTTCACCGTGGTCGGCGTCGGCGACATGTCCGGCGACGTGTTCGGCAACGGCATGCTTCTGTCGCCCGCGATCCGGCTGGTCGCGGCCTTCGACCACCGCGACATCTTCCTCGATCCCGATCCCGACCCGAAGGCCTCGTTCGAGGAGCGCGCCCGCCTCTTCGCGCTGCCGCGCTCGAGCTGGCAGGACTACGACAAGGCGAAGATCTCCGCCGGCGGCGGGGTGTTTTCGCGCAGCCTGAAGACGATCCCGCTGTCGGCGGAGGCGCGCGCGGCGATCGGCCTCGACAAGGCCTACGCGACGCCGCAGGAGCTGATGAACGCGATCCTGAAGGCACAGGCTGATCTGCTCTGGTTCGGCGGCATCGGCACCTATGTGCGCGCGACGACGGAGACCGACGAGCAGGCCGGCGACCGCGCCAACGACGCGATCCGCGTCACCGCGCCCGAGCTCCGGGTGAAGGTGGTCGGCGAGGGCGCCAATCTCGGCGTCACCCAGAAGGGCCGCATCGAGGCCGGGCGCGCCGGCGTCCGCATCAACTCCGACGCGATCGACAACTCGGCCGGCGTGAACACCTCCGACGTCGAGGTGAACATCAAGATCGCCTTCGCCGGCCCCGTGCGCGACGGCGCGCTGGCGCTCGAGGAGCGCAACCGCATCCTCAGCGAGATGACCGACGAGGTCGCGGGGCTCGTGCTCGCCAACAACTACGACCAGACGCTGGCGATCTCGCTCAGCCAGCGCGCCGGCGTCGAGGAGGCCGGGTTCCAGGCGCGCCTGATGCAGACGCTGGAGGGGCGCGGGCTGCTCGACCGCTCGGTCGAGGCGCTGCCGGACGACGCCACGCTCACCGAGCGCGCGCGGGCGGGCGATCCGCTGACACGGCCCGAGATCGCGGTGCTGCTCGCCTGGGCCAAGATCGCGCTCTACGACGACCTGCTGGCCTCGGACCGGCCGGACGATCCCTATTTCCGGCGGGACCTCGCCGGCTACTTCCCGAGCCTGATGCGCGAGCGCTTCGCCTCCGCCATCGCCGGCCACCGGCTGAAGCGCGAGATCGTGGCGACGGCGCTCGCCAACGCCATGATCAACCGCGGCGGCCCGGCGCTCGTCGTGCGGCTCTCCGACCAGACCGGCGCGCCCGCCTCGCGCGTCGCCGCCGCCTTCGCCGTCGCGCGCGACGCGTTCCGCATGGACGAGGTCCATGAGGAGATCGATGCGCTCGACACGAAGATCCCGGGCGACCTCCAGCTCACGCTCTACGCCGGCATGCGCGACCTGCTGCTGCACCGCATGGTCTGGTTCCTGCGCAACGTCGATCTCGACAGCGGGCTCGACCAGCTCGCGCGCCGCTTCCGGGACGGCGTCGACGCGGTCGCGGCCAATCTCGACGCCTCGCTCGGGCAGGAGGCGGCGGCCCGGCGATCCGAACGCGCCGCCGAGCTGGTCCGCGCCGGCCTGCCCGCGACGCTCGCGGACCGGTTCTCGGCGCTGCTCGCGATCGAGGGCGCCAGCGACGCGGTGCTGATCGCGGAGAAGACCGGCCGGTCGATCGCCGACGCGGCCGCGGCCCTGTTCGCGGTCGCCGACCAATTCCAGCTGTCGCGCATCGTGCGCGCCGCGCAGGCGGTGACCGCGGCGGATTATTACGAGCGGCTGGCGCTCGACCGCGCGCTCGACCAGATCGGGGTCGCCGCGCGCGCCATGGCGGTGGCCGCGCTCGGGGCCTCGCAGGAGGCCGGACCCGCCGCCGTCGCGCGCTGGGCGGAGGCCTCGCCCGACGCCGCGCGCGTGCGCCGCGCCGTCACCGAGATCGCCGGCTCCGGCCTCACGCTCGCGCGGCTTTCGGTGGCGTCGAGCCTGCTCGCGGACCTCGCGCGGGAGGTCGAGTGACGACCGGCGAGGCTCCCGCGTTCGACGACGGCTTCCGCGAACGTCTCGCCGACCTGATCGCCTGGCGGCGGGACGTGCGGCGGTTCCGGACCGATCCGATCGCGCCCGAACAGGTCAGGCGGCTGCTCGCGCTCGCGGCGCTGTCGCCCTCGGTCGGCAACAGCCAGCCTTGGCGCTTCGTGCTGGTGGAGGACGAGGCGCTCCGCCGCGGGGCGCGCGACTGCTCGCTCGCCGCCAACGCCGCCGCGGCCGAGACTTACGAGGGCGAGCGCGCCGCGCTCTACCGTTCGCTCAAGCTCGAGGGGATGGCCGAGGCGCCGGTGCACATCGCCGCGTTTTGCGACGAGGCGACGCCGGTCGGCTGCGGGCTCGGGCGCATGACCATGCCGGAGACGCTGAGCTACTCCGTCGCCGGCGCGATCGCCACGCTCTGGCTCGCCGCCCGCGCCGAAGGGCTCGGGCTCGGCTGGGTGTCGATCCTCGATCCCGCGCGCGTCCATGCGCTGCTCGGCGTCCCGGCCTCGTGGCGTCTCGTCGGCTATCTCTGCCTGGGCCGCCCGGTCGAGGAGCACGACGATCCCGAACTGGTCCGCGCCGGCTGGCAGGACCGGCTTCCCTTCGACGAAATGGTGCTGACGCGATGACCGCATCTCCCGCGCCGCGCCGGGCGGTCTGGGCCTGGGCGATGTTCGACGCCGCGACCCAGCCGATCTTCACCCTGATCGCCACGTTCGTGTTCGCGCCGTTCTTCGCGGCGCAGATCGCCGAGAACCCGGCCGAGGGCCAGGCCGCCTGGGGTTTCGCGGCCGGCGCCGCGGGCTTCGCGATCGGCATGCTGTCGCCGCCGCTCGGCGCCATCGCCGACCGCACCGGGCGGCGGAAGCTGTGGCTCGCGGCGTTTTCGGTCCCGCTCGTGCTGGGCTGCTGGGCGCTGTGGTTCGCGGAGCCGGGCGCGCCCTACGCGATGGCCTTCGCGCTCGGCGGCTTCGCGGTGGCGACCATCGGCGCGGAATGCGCGACCGCCTTCACCAACGCCATGATGCCGTCGCTCGCCCGGCCGGAAGCGCTGGGACGCCTGTCCGGCCTCGGCTGGGCGCTCGGCTATGTGGGCGGGCTCGTCGCGCTGGTGTTCGCGCTGTTCTTCCTGTCGGCCGACCCGCGCGACGGAGAGACCCTGATCGGCATCGCGCCGCTGTTCGGGCTCGATCCGCGCAGCTTCGAGGGCGATCGCGCGGTCGGCCCCTTCGCCGCGCTCTGGTATCTCGTTCTGGTGACGCCGCTGTTCCTGTTCGCGCCGGACGAGCCGCGCGGCATGCCGATCCGCCAAGCGGTCCGCGCCGGCCTCGCCGACCTCAAGCGCACGATCCTCGACCTGCGGGGGTCGCGCGACCTCGCGCTCTTCCTGCTCGCCCACATGCTCTACGTCGACGGGCTGACCGCGCTGTTCGCCTTCGGCGGCATCTACGGCGCGGGCGCACTCGGCTGGGGCGTGATCGAGCTCGGCGTGTTCGGCATCCTCGTGATCGTCTCGGGCGTGGTCGGCGCGCTGGTCGGCGGCTGGCTGGACGATCGCATCGGACCGCAGAAGGTGGTCGCCGGCTCGCTGGCGCTGCTGGTCGCCTCCGCGGTGGTGATCGTCTCGATCGAGCGGGCGCGGGTGCTGTTCGTGGTGCCGGTCGCGCCGCCGGTGGCGGACGACGCGCTGTTCGGCTCCACGCCCGAGCGCCTGTTCGTCGCGGTCGCGCTGGTGCTGGGCGCGGCCGGCGGACCGCTGCAGGCGGCCTCGCGCACCATGCTCGTGAAGCTGGCGCCGCCCGACAAGCTGACGCAGGCCTTCGGCCTGTTCGCGCTGTCGGGCAAGGTGACCTCGTTCCTCGGGCCCACGCTGGTCGCGATCGTGACCGTGCTGACCGACAGCCAGCGCGTCGGCGTCGCGGTGCTGATGGGCTTCTTCCTCGCCGGCGGCGCGCTGCTGTCGGCGGTGCGGATGCCGGACGAGCGGTAGGCCTCAGCCCAGCAACACGGCGGTGCCGGAGGCGGAGACCATCAGCATCGAGCCCTTGCCGCCGACGGTCTCGTAGTCGAGGTCGACGCCGATGACGGCGTTCGCGCCGCGGGAGCGGGCCTCCGCCGCCATCTCCTCGATCGCGATGTCGCGGGCGTTCTTGAGCTCGCGCTCATAGGCGCCGGAGCGACCGCCTACGACGTCGCGCACCGCCGCGAACAGGTCGCGGAAAATGTTCGCGCCAAGGATCGCCTCGCCGGTGACGAGGCCCTGATACTCGAGGATCCGGCGACCCTCGACAGTGTTGGTGGTGGTGATCAGCATGGGCGTCCTCCCCCGCGCGAGCGTCGCGCGGAAGATGGGAACGCCTGGGGCGGCCGTGAAGAGCGGGGTTACGAGCGCTTCGTGGCCTCGGCCACCGCCGGCAGCGGGGCGAGCTTGCGGCCGAGCGCCTCGGCGAGGAACGCGCCGACGCAGGCGTGGCCGCCGTCGTTCATGTGCAGCCGGTCGCGCGACAGCATGTCGGCGGCGCCGGCCTTGGCGAGCGCCCGCATGGCGGCGAAGCGGTGGGCGACCGGAACGCCGGTCGCGGCCGAGAGTTGATCGAGCGCCGCGATGTAGGGCGCGTAGACCGCCTCGTCCTGCGGCACGAACTGCGGGTCGAGCAGGGCGACGTCGATCCCGGCCTTGGCGATGCGCTTCAAGCCGCGCGCGGTGGTCTCGCGGAAGCCGTCCAGCGCCACGCGGCGGGCGGCGTCGTTGGTGCCGATCTGCCAGACGACGAGGTCGGGCTTCACCGCGACGAGCTCGCGCTCGAGACGGGCGTCCGCGCCGGCGGCGGTCTCGCCGCCGATGCCGCGCGCCACCACGTCGACGTCGACGCCGGCGAGACGACGCTCCAGCTCCTCCTCGAAGCGCTCGGTGTAGGCCTTCTCCGGCGCCGTCGCCCCCACGCCCGCGGTCGAGGACGAGCCGATCACCAGGATCTTGAAGACGTCGCCGCTCTTGATGTGCGCGATCGCCCGATCAAGCTTGCCGGTCATGGCGAGGTGCTCGTCCGCCACCTTGCAGGGACGGACCGGTTCGGCGACGCCGGCGGAACCGCCGAGCAGGGCGAAACCGGCGAGCAGGCCGGCGCGGAGCAGGGAGACGGCGGACGCCATGCGGACCTCTGGCTGGTCGGGGAGAACGGCTGCGGTCACGGAGGGGGTATCGAGGTCCCCCCGTGAGGCTCCATTAGCACGGGTCTCATCCAAAAGTCAGGTGCGCAGAATCCCCAATGTTGAACTCGACGTGAACGCCGTTTCGGCGGCCGGCGTCAGTGGCGGAAATGCCGCACGCCGGTGAACACCATGGCGAGCCCGGCCTCGTCGGCGCGGGCGATCACCTCGGCGTCGCGCATGGAGCCGCCGGGCTGGATCACGGCGGTGGCCCCGGCCTCGATCGCGGCGTCGAGCCCGTCCGCGAAGGGGAAGAAGGCGTCGGAGGCCACCACCGCGCCGCGGGTCAGCGGCTCGGCCGCGCCGGCGGCTTCAGCGGCGTCCGCGGCCTTGCGGGCGGCGATGCGGGCGCTGTCGACGCGGCTCATCTGGCCGGCTCCGATCCCGACCGTCGCGCCGCCCTTCGCGTAGACGATGGCGTTGGACTTGACGTGCTTCGCCACCCGGAAGGCGAAGCGCAGGTCGGCCAGCTCGGCCTCGGTCGGCGCCCGTTTGGTCACCACCTTGAGCTCCAGATCGTCGACCACGGCGTCGTCGCGGGTCTGGGCGAGGAAGCCGCCGGCGATGGTCTTGATCGCAAGGCCGCCGGCGCGCGGGTCGGGCAGGGCGCCGGCTACCAGCAGGCGCAGGTTCTTCTTCGCCGCGACGATGGCGCGGGCCTCGTCGGTGGCGTCGGGAGCGATGATCACCTCGGTGAAGATCTTCACGATCTCGGCGGCGGCCTCGGCGTCGAGCGTCCGGTTCAGCGCCACGATGCCGCCGAAAGCGGAGACCGGATCGCAGGCCAGCGCCCGCTCATAGGCCTGCTTCAGCGAGGCGCCCTCCGCCACGCCGCAGGGGTTGGCGTGCTTGACGATCACGCAGGCGGCGGCGCGGGCGGGGTCTAACTCTCCGACCAGCTCGTAGGCCGCGTCGGTGTCGTTGAGGTTGTTGTAGCTGAGCTCCTTGCCCTGGAGCTGGACGGCGGTCGCGACGCCCGGCCGGGCCTCAGCCGTGCGGTAGAAGGCCGCCTGCTGATGGGGGTTCTCGCCGTAGCGCAGCCCCTGGGCCAGCGCGCCGCCGAGCGCCCGGAAGGCGGGCGTCGTCTCGCCAGCTTCTCCCGACAGCCAGGTCCCGATCGCGGCGTCATAGGCTGCGGTGCGGGAGAAGGCCTTGGCGGCGAGGCGCTTGCGGAAGGCGAAGGAGGTGGCGCCGCCATGGGCGTCCATATCCGCCAGCACGGCGGCGTAGTCCGCCACGTCCACCACCACCGCCACATGGGCGTGGTTCTTGGAGGCGCCGCGGATCATGGCCGGGCCGCCGACGTCGATGTTCTCGACCATGTCGTCGTAGTCCGCCTGCCGGGCGAGCGCGGCTTCGAACGGGTAGAGGTTCACCACCAGCAGGTCGATGGGCAGGATGGCGTGCTCGGCCATGGAGGCCTCGTGGCCGGCGTCGCCGCGGATGGCGAGCAGTCCGCCATGGACCTTCGGGTGAAGAGTCTTCACCCGGCCGTCCATCATCTCGGGAAAGCCGGTGAGGTCGGAGACGTCCTGCACCGGCAACCCGGCCTCGGCGATCGCCTTCGAGGTGCCGCCGGTGGAGACCAGCGCCACGCCGCGCTCGTGCAGCGCGCGGGCGAAATCGATCAGCCCGGTCTTGTCGGAGACGGAGAGCAGCGCGCGGGCGACGGGGCGTTCGGACATGGGGGCTTCGGGCCTTCGACGGGTGCGGTCGGCCGGCCGGTAGCACTTTTCCGCGCGCGGGAGAACCTCGGGCGCGCGGTGGCTCAGTTGCCGAAGCGGTCGCGCCAGAGCTGTTCGCCGACGGTGCAGGAGCTCGTCGGATCGTCGGCGACGCGCTGGACGCGCGGCGCGGGCGACGGGCCGATCGCCGGCGCCTCCGGCGGCAGCCCCGCGATCTCCATCACGAGCTTGGTGCGGACGGCTTCCGCGAACTGCTCGATGGCGCGCACCGGCAGCACGAAGGCGCCGGGGCCGCCGACCACGCAGTCGCGGTAATAGACGTCGAGATCGACCAGATCCATCATCGCGTAGGACGGACGCTTCAGCATCAGCGGCAGGCCGTTGATGACGACGCCGCGCTCGATCGCCTCGTCGCGGACGTTCTCCACCGGCGCGCCCTGGTTGTTCGGGCCGTCGCCCGACACGTCGACCACCCTGCGCAGGCCGTCATAGCCGTTGCCCTCGAACATGCGGACGGCGTGCGTCAGCGCGCCCGAGATCGAGGTGCGGTAGGCGCGGCGCAGCGGCTGGGCGGCGAGTTCGTCGGCGAAGGCCCGGGCGCTCGCGGGGCCGTCGATCAGCCGCCACGGGACGACGGTGCGCTGTTCGTCCGCGCCCGCCCATTCCACATAGGCGACCGCGACGCGGCCGAGCAGGCCGTCGCGGATGGCGTCGAGCACCGGCTTCGAGGTGATGGCGGCGACGTAGCCGTCGCGCTGCACCTGCTGCTCCTCGACGTCCATGGAGTAGGAGATATCGACGGCGAGCACGAGCTCGAGGTCCACCTGCCCTACATCGGCGGCCGTCGCCCGCGGTGCGGCGGCGAGCAGGGCGGCGAAGGCGAGCAGGGTGAGCAAGCGCAGGGGTCCACGACGCGTCGTCCGCTCGTTCACCCCCATCGGCCCGCTCCTTCGAAGCTCGCGTCACGGTAGCTACCCACCATGGTGCCACCCGATTCGCCGCTTCGCCAGCGCTGCGACGCATCATCCACCGCTGCGATGCGACGCAAGGCTCCCCGAGCCGCGCGCGCCGGGCTATCGTGGCCGCCTCGCCGAGGGAGACCGCCCGCCCGTGATCGACGACGCCACCGTCGACGCCCTGTTCGCCGCCGCGGCCGCGGCGCGGGCGCAGGCCTACGCGCCCTATTCCCGCTTCGCGGTCGGCGCCGCGCTCGTGACGCCGGAGGGGGCGATCCACGCCGGCTGCAACGTCGAGAACGCCGCCTATCCCGTCGGCTCCTGCGCCGAGGCCGGCGCGATCTCGGCCATGGTCGCGGGCGGCGGGCACCGGATAGCGGCGATCCTCGTGCTCGGCGGCGGCGACGCGCTCTGCACGCCCTGCGGCGCCTGCCGCCAGCGCCTTCGCGAGTTCGCCGCGGAGAACGCGACGGTGCTCGTGGCCGGCCCCGAGGGGGTCCGCCGGTCGTTCACGCTCGGCGAACTGCTGCCGGCCTCGTTCGGTCCGGACGTCCTCGACGCCGCCGGAGGCGCACGTTGAGCGACGCCGAGGCCGCGGCGGCCCGCATCCGCGCCGTCGCGGGCGACGAGCCGGCGACGCTCGCCCTCGTGCTCGGCAGCGGGCTCGGCGGGCTGACGGAGAGTTTCGAGGACGCGCACCGCGTCGCCTTCGCCGATCTCCCCGGCTTTCCGGCCGAGGCGGTCTCCGGCCACGCCAAGCGTGTGGTCGTCGGCCGCTTCGCCGGCCGCCGGGTCGCGGCGCTCGAGGGGCGCGCCCACGCCTACGAGACCGGCGACGCCGGCGCGATGCGCACGCCGATCGCGACCCTGAAGGCGCTCGGCGCGACCCGGCTGCTGCTCACCAACGCCGTCGGCGCGCTTGATCCGGCGTTCGCGCCGGGAACGCTGGTCGCGGTCTCCGACCACATCAACCTCACCGGGCTGAACCCGCTGACGGGCGTCGGCGGCGACGCCCGCTTCGTCGACATGGTCGACGCCTATTCGCCCGGCTTGCGCGCGGCGCTCGGCCGGGCCGCGGCGGCGGAAGGGATCGCGCTCGGGGAGGGCGTGCTGATGTGGTTTCCCGGCCCGAGCTTCGAGACGCCGGCCGAAATCCGCGCGGCGCGGGCGCTGGGCGCCGACCTCGTCGGCATGTCGGTCGCGCCGGAAGCGGTGCTGGCGCGCCATTTCGGGCTGGAGCTCGCGGCCGTCTCGGTGGTCGTGAACATGGCGGCGGGCCTCGCGCCGGCGGGTCCGAGCCACGCCGAGACCCAGGCCGTCGCCGCGACGGGCGCCGAGGCGCTGCGCCGGCTGCTCGCCCGCCTGATCGGATCGCTCCATGACTGACGCGCTGCCCCAGGAGATCATCCGCGCCAAGCGCGACGGCGAACGGCTTTCGGCCGGCGAGATCGAGGCGATCGTCGCCGGGATCGCGTCGGAGACGCTGTCGGACGCGCAGGTCGGCGCCTTCGCCATGGCGGCCTTCCTCAACGGGCTCGACCGCGACGAGACCGTGGCGCTGACCCGGGCGATGACGGCCTCGGGGCGCACGCTCGACTGGGCCGACCTGCCGGGGCCCGCGGTCGACAAGCATTCGACCGGCGGCGTGGGCGACACGGTCAGCCTGCTGCTCGCGCCGGCGCTCGCGGCCTGCGGCGCCTTCGTGCCGATGATCGCCGGCCGCGGCCTCGGCCACACCGGCGGCACCGTCGACAAGCTGGAGGCCATCCCCGGCTACGCCGTGCGGCCGGAGACCGCGATCTTCCGCAAGGCGGTGCGGGACGTCGGCTGCGCCATCATCGGCCAGACCGCCGACGTCGCGCCGGCGGACCGACGGCTCTACGCCATCCGCGACGTGACCGCGACGGTGGAGTCGATCCCGTTGATCACGGCCTCGATCCTGTCGAAGAAGCTCGCGGCCGGGCTTTCGGCGCTGGTCATGGACGTGAAGACCGGCTCGGGCGCCTTCATGACCGAACCCGAGCGCTCGCGTGCGCTGGCGCGGTCCATCGTAGACGTCGCGAACGGGGCCGGCATGCCGACGGTCGCGCTCGTGACCGACATGGACGAGCCGCTCGCCCCCGTCGCCGGCAACGCGCTGGAGACGGCGCACGCGATCGAGGTGCTCGCCGGCCGCCGCGACGATCCCCGGCTGATGGCGGTGACCGTCGTGCTCGCGGCCGAGGCGCTCGTGCTCGGGAAACTCGCGGCCGACGTCGCGGAAGGGCGCGCAAGGATCGAGCGCGCCTTCGCCTCCGGCGCCGCCGCGGAGCGCTTCGGACGCATGGCCGCGGCGCTTGGCGGGCCGACGGACCTGATGGAGCGGCCGGAGGCCCGTCTCGCCAAAGCCCAGGTCGTGCGGGAGGTCGCGCCGGAGCGCGCCGGCGTGGTCGCGGGCGTCGACGTCCGCGCGCTCGGCCTCGCCGTGGTCGCGCTCGGCGGCGGGCGCAGGCGGGCCGACGATGCAATCGATTTCTCAGTCGGGCTCGACCGGCTGGCGGCGGTCGGCGCCGCGGTCGGCCCGGACGCGCCGCTCGGCGTCGTCCACGCCCGCGACGAGGCCGCCGCGGCCCGCGCCGCCGAAGCCGTGCGCGCCGCCTACCGGCTGGGCGACGAGGGCTCGCCGCAGCCGCTTATTCGCGAGAGACTGACGTGATCATGAGGAGACGGGGACGCGCATGTCGCAGGTGACGGTGATCGAGCACCCGCTGGTGCAGCACAAGCTGACGCTGATGCGCGAGCAGGAGCGCTCCACGGCGGCGTTCCGCACGCTGCTCCGCGAGGTCGCGCTGCTGCTGGCCTACGAGGTCACGCGGGACCTGCCGACCGAGCTCGTCGACATCCAGACGCCGCTCGCGCCGATGAAGGCGCCGAAGATCGCCGGCAAGAAGCTCGTCTTCGCCTCGATCCTGCGCGCCGGCAACGGGCTGGTCGACGGCATGCTCGACCTCGTGCCCTCCGCCCGCGTCGCCCATGTCGGGCTCTACCGCGACCACGACACGCTCGAGGCGGTGCAGTACTTCTTCAAGGCGCCGACCAATCTCGAGGACCGGCTGGTGATCGTCGTGGATCCGATGCTCGCGACCGGCAATTCGGTGGTGGCGGCCGTCGACCTGCTGAAGGCCAAGGGCGCGCGCGACCTGCGCTATGTGTGCCTGCTCGCCGCCCCCGAGGGCGTGAAGCGCTTCACCGAGGCGCATCCGGACGTGCCGCTGTTCACCGCGGCGATCGACGAGAAGCTGACCGAGATCGGCTACATCACGCCGGGCCTCGGCGACGCCGGCGACCGCCTCTACGGGACGAAGTGAGCCGTCACGGGCGCTCGCGGCCGGCGAGGCGGCGCGCGGCCTCCTCGACCAGCGCCATGCCCTCGACCCAGATCTCGTCGTCCGCGTTCTGGGCGGCGTAGACCTCGCGCCCGAGCGCTTCGGCGAGTTCGGCGTCGGACATGGCGCGGGCGCGGACCGTGGCCGGATCGTCGGCGTTCGCGAGAAGGCGGCGAAGCGGGGAGGTGAGGAAACGGCCGAGCCGGGACAGGCCCCGGTGCGGCCCTGATCCCGGCGGATCGTCCAACGTCTCGGTCACAGCGCGCCTGCCCGTCCAAAACCTGCGGGCTTCAGCCTAACGCAATCCAGGCTTTTGCGTCACGCGTCCTCTCGCGCGCCCGAAATCCATGTGGCGGCGGCGTTGAGGTCGTCGTCGAGCAGCACGAGATCGGCGCGGAACCCGGCCGCGACGCGGCCGATCTCGCCGTCGAGCCCGAGCCAGGCCGCGGGCGTGCGCGAGGCCATGGCCAGCGCGTCTTCGAGCGGGACCCCGAGCGCGAGGCGCGTGTTCCGGACCGCGGAGGCCATGTCGAGATCGGAGCCGGCCAGCACGCCGTCAGCGGTGGTGAGGCGCCCTCCGCCGCGCAGGATGCGGCGGCCCTGGAGGCGGAACTCGTCCATGTCGCTCCCGACCGTGGACATGGCGTCGGTGACGAGCATGATCCGGTCCCGGCCCTTGGCGAGGATCGCCGCCTTGAGCGACTCCTCCGCCACGTGGTGCAGGTCGACGATCAGGCCGCAGAAGGTGTCGCGTTCCGACAGCGCCGCGCCGACCGGACCGGGAACCCGGCCGAGAAACGGCGGCATGGCGTTGAAGAGATGGGTGTAGCCGCTGAGGCCGGCCGCGCGCGCCGCCGCGAGCTCGGCGGCGGTCGCCTCGGTGTGGCCGGCGGCGACGCGCACGCCCGCCCCGGCGAGCGCGGCGATCGCGTCCCGCCCGACCCGCTCCGGCGCGAGCGTGACCACGACGACGCCCGCGCCGCCGGCCGTCAGCAGCGCGACGTCCTCGGCGTCGGGCGCGCGCATCAGCGCGGGGTCGTGCACGCCCTTGCGCAGTGGGTTGAGGAACGGCCCCTCGATGTGGACGCCGAGCACGCCCGGCGCGCCGGCGGCGATCGCCGCCCGGGCCGCGTCGAGCGTCTGCGCCATGGCGGCGCGCGTGTCGGTGATCAGCGTCGGCAGCAGGCCAGTGGTCCCGAAGCGGCGGTGCGCGGCGGCGATGGCGGCGAGGGCTTCGGGGCTCGGATCGTCGTTCAGCAGCACGCCGCCGCCGCCATTGACCTGCACGTCGACGAAACCCGGCGCCAGAAGGCCGGCGAGCGGCTCCCGCGGGATCGCGGCGGGCAGGTCGGCCGCGGCGGGCGCCGCCGCGATCCGGCCGTCCTCGATGATGACGGCGCGGCCTTCGTGGATGGCGTCGCCGTCGAACAGCCGGTCGGGAACGAGCGCGACCGCGGTCATGGCGCGGCCACCGCGCCCATGCGGGCGAGCGCGAGCGCGCCTTCCAGCGCGTCGCCCTGCGGCGCGACGAGCAGGCCTTTCGCCGCCGGGCCGAGGCGCGGCGCGTAGGGCTCAGCCAGCCCGCCGACCAGCGCGACCTGGCCTGCGCCCCATGCGCCGAGCCGGACCACGAGCGCGGAGACCTCGATCGCGGCCTGCTCCAGCAGCCTTTCCGCCGCGGGGTCGACGGCGGCGTGGGCGATCACCAGCGGCGCGAGCGTCCCGAACTCGGCCGGGCCTGCGCGTCCGACCCAGGCGACGGCGGCGTCCTGATCCCCGCCGACCCGCGCGAGAACGTCGTCTGCGAGCGGCCCGCGCGGCTCGAGGCCGTCGGCCGCGCGCAGCGCGTGGCGCAGCGCTGCACGGCCGAGCGGCGCGCCGCCGCCCTCGTCGCTGACCTCGAAGCCCCAGCCGCCGAGCCGGATCTCGCGGCCGTCGCGGCGGGCGTAGGCCACGCTGCCCGTTCCGACGATGACGACGCCGCCGTCGCCGCCGCCATGGGCGCCGAGGCAGGCGGCGGTGAAGTCGGTGGCGAGTTCGCGGCGGGCGAAGGGGTGAGGCTCGGCGAGCGCGGCCTCGCGGCCCTCGCGCTGGCAGACGCCGGCGAGCGCGAGCCCGGCGTGGAGCCGCCCGAGCGCGTCCTCGCCGAGGCCGCCGGCGCCGAGCGCCGCCTTGGCCGCCGCGACGCTGGCCTCGATCGCGGCACGGGCGCCGCGCCGCGCGTTGGCGGCGCCCGCGAGGCCTTCGCCCACGAGGCGGCCGTCGGCGGTCCGGATGCGCGCGCGGCAGCGCGTGCCGCCGCCGTCGACGCCGAGATAGAGCGGCGCGCCGCCGGCGCTCACGACCCGACGCCCGCCGGGGACGGAAAAATGGCGAAATCGTGCGGAACCGCCGCGGCGTCGCCACGTTTGGGCGAAGAGGGCGCTGAAGACGCCGGCGCGGGCCGGCGGGGGGACCTGATCATGATCGACCGCACACTCATCCGATTCGAACGCCGTCGCAGAGCCGCAGACTACGGCGCCTCGGCGGCCCTCGTCGCCTCCTGGGGCGTCGGCCTCTGGCTCGTGGTCAATCTGGTCGACGTCGCGCGCCTGCTGACCCATTGAGCGCCGGGTTCAGCCGACCAGTTTCAGCAGCTGCCGCAGGGCCCCGGCGCCCACGGCGAGCACTATGACGATATAGCCGGCTATCCATAGCCTGCGTTCGAGCGCGCTTTCGCGCCCCGGCGTCCGGGGCGGCTCCCGCGTCACGACGCCCACAGCCAGGCTGCGCCGCGCACGCCCGACGAATCGCCGTGGACCGCCTGGCGGATCGGCGTGTCGCAGACGTCGGAGAACACGTAAGGCTGCATCAGGCCGGGCAGAGCCCCGTAGAGCTCGGCCACGTTCGACATGCCGCCGCCGAGCACGATCACATCCGGATCGAGCGTGTTGACGACGACGGCGAGGACGCGCGCGAGACGGCCGGCGTAGGCCTCCAGCGACGCGGCGGCTTCGGCGTCGCCGGCGCGGGCGGCCTCCACGATCGCCTCGGCCTGCATCACGGCCCCGGTCGCGAGCGCGTGGGCCCGCGCGAAGCCGGGCCCGGACACGAAGCTCTCCACGCAGCCGCGCTTGCCGCACCAGCAGGCCGGGCCGGGCTGTTCGGACACGCCCTGCGCCCAGGGCAGCGGATTGTGGCCGATCTCGCCGGCGACCCCGTTGCGGCCGCGCCAGGGCCTGCCGCCGATGGCGATCCCCGAGCCGCAGCCGGTGCCGATGATGACGGCGCAGACCACCGCCGCTCCGGCGCCCGCGCCGTCGGTCGCCTCGGAGACGGCGAAGCAGTTGGCGTCGTTCTCGATCCGCACCGGGCGGCCGAGGGCGAGCTCCAGATCGTCCCGCAGCGGCCGGCCGTTCAGCCAGGTGGAGTTGGCGTTGCGGACGAGCCCCGTCGCCGGCGACAGCGAGCCGGGAATCCCGACGCCGACCGTCGCCTGCCGGCCGGTGACGCTCTCGATGCCCTGGACGAGCGCCGCGGCGGCCCGGACGCCGCCGTCGTAATCGTCGCGCGGGGTCGCGATCCGCCGGCGCAGCAGCGTCTGGCCGGAATCGTCGAGCGCGATCGCCTCGATCTTCGTGCCGCCCCAGTCGAGTCCGATGAGCATGCCGGTTCAGGCGGCCTGATCGAGGCGCGACAGCGCGGAACGGATGGCGGAGGCGAGCGTGCGCGAGGCGACGCCGGCGTCCGGCCGCACCAGCAGGCCGATCTCGGCGGGAGGCAGCGACGGCAGACCCTCCGCCGCGCCGAGCCGGCGCCAGCCGGCGGGCATCGAGCTTTCCGCGACGCAGGTGACGGCGAAACCGGCGTTCACCGCCGACAGCAGCCCGTGCAGGCTCGACGAGGCGTAGGCGATCCGCCAGGGCCGCTCCACGCTTTCGAGCGCGCTCAGGATGACGTTGCGGAAGCGGCAGCCTTCCGAGAACAGCGCGAGCGGCAGCGGATCGCTGAGCTCCGGCCGATGGTCTGGCGGCGCGCACCACACCAGCGGCTCGTAGCGCAGCAGCTCGCCGGTCGGCCGCGCCGGATCGCGCGTGATGACCGCGACGTCGATGGCCGCCTGCGCGAGCTCCCGCTCCAGCCGCTGGCTGATGTCGCAGCGCACCTCGAGCTGGACGCGGGGATGGGCCGCGACGAAGCGGTTGAGCAGCAGCGCGCCGAACGGCTCCACATAGTCGTCCGGCATGCCGAGCCGCACGCGCCCCTGCAGGCTCTCGCCGCCGAGCGCGAGCCGCGCCTCGTCCTCGACCTGGAGCAGCCTGCGGGCGTAGCCCAGCAGCACGGAGCCCATCTCGGTCGGCGCCGCGCCGCCGCGGCCGCGGTCGAGCAGACGGTGGCCGAGCTCGGCCTCCAGGGTCGCGATCTTGGCGCTGACGGCGGACTGCGTGCGGCCGAGCCGGTTGGCCGCGGCCGTGAAGCCGCCGGTGTCCACGACGGCGATGAGCGTCGCGAGCGCGTCGAGATCGAGATGTCGTGTCATCGCCGGCCTCCGGGCGGTCCTGCGCCGGACCCCGCCCGCCACCATAGCGCGGCGGCGTACGGCCCGCGAGCGGGCCCGTCCCGGCGGCCGCGCACGGCCCCGTTGCGCGCGGCGCGCTTGACGTCGCGGCTTCGGGGCGCGATGGAGCGTCCGGCGACCGCCACAATCTGCGAGGAGAAGCCATGTCGTTCACGCTCGCAAAGACCGAACGTCTCGCCGCGATCCTGTCGCAGAGCCCCGTGATCCCGGTTCTGACCTTCGAGGACGCCGCGAGCGGCGTCGAGACCGCCAAGGCGCTTCGCGACGGCGGCCTCAAGGTGCTCGAGGTCACGCTGCGCACGCCCGCCTCCATGGAGGCGCTCAAGGCGATCATCGACGAAGTCGAGGGCGTGACCGTGGGCGCCGGCACGGTGCTGGAGGTGGAGCACGTGCAGGACGCGGTTCGCGTCGGCGCGGCCTTCCTGATCAGCCCGGGCTCGAGCTCGCGGCTGCTCGCCGCCGGTTCTGAGGCGCCGGTGCCGTTCATGCCGGGCGTCGCGACCGCCTCCGAGGCGATGCAGCTCGCCGAACGCGGAGCGACCTTCGCGAAGTTTTTCCCCGCGGGCCCCGCCGGCGGCCCCGACTATCTCAAGGCGCTCGTCGCGCCGCTGCCCGACCTGCATTTCGTTCCGACGGGCGGCATCACGCTCAAGAACGCGCAGGACTATCTCGCCGTGCGCAACGTCGCGGCGGTGGGCGGCTCGTGGGTCGCGCCGACGGACGCGATCCGCAACGGCGATTGGGCGACGATCCGCGCGCTCGCCGAGGAGGCGGCCGCGCTGAAGGCGCGGTAGCCCGCTCGGCTTGCGGCGGGGGCGCCGCAACCCTACGTCCGACATCCCAGAACGATGATCGGAGGCAGCCCCCGTGCTCGACGCCAAGAAGATTCTCGACCAGTTCCTCGGCGCCGGCAGCGGCTCCGGGCCGTCCCGCGGCGGCGGGCTCGGCGGCGCCGTGGGCGACGCGCTGGCGAAGATCGGCGGACCGCAGACGCCGGCGCGTCCCGACCAGCCGTCGCAGCCGACGACGAGCGGCGGCGGAGGCGTCGGCGACATCCTCGGCGGCCTGACCAAGGGCGGTCTTGGCGGCGTCGCCGGCGGCGCGCTCGCGGGAACGCTCGCCTCCGTGCTGCTCGGCGGCAAGGGCGGCAAGACGGTCAAGAAGCTCGGCGGCTCGGCCGTCCAGCTCGGCGGCCTCGCGATCCTGGGCGGGCTCGCCTACAAGGCGTGGCAGAGCTACCAGCAGAAGCAGGCGCCGCAGCCGGGCGCGCCCTACCCCTATCCGCAGGTCGAGCATCACGCGCCTCAGGCTCAGAACGCGCCTGTGGAAGTGACGCCGCCGCCGCCCTCGACCCCGTTCACGCCGTCGAGCCCGGCCGAGGAGCAGCGGCTTGGCCTGCTGCTGATCCGGGCGATGATCGCCGCCGCCCGCGCGGACGGGAAGATCGACCGCGAGGAGATCGCCAAGATCCGCGAAGCGCTGAAGGCCGCGGGCGCCGAGGCCGACGAGGAGGGCTTCCTGCTGGAGCATCTCGGTCAGCCGGACGATCTCGACGCTATCGCCGCCGAGGCGCAGGGGCCCGAGCTCGCCTCCGAGGTCTGGCTCGCCGCCCGGCTCACGATCGAGCCGGACACGTCCGGCGAACGCTATTTCCTGGAAGCCCTCGCGTCGAAGCTCAAGCTCGATCGGGAGCTCGTCGCCCATCTCGAGGCGACCGCCGCGCAGGCCAAGCAGGGCGGCGTAACGACGGGTTGAGACCTCTCGTCCGCTGATGACGACAAGTTGACTGCGAGATGACGGTTGGTCAGCCGCCCAAGGAACCGAAGCGCCATGTCGTCCGTTGTGTCGCCGAGAGACATATGGAGGCAGGAATGCTGAAGAACATCCTGAAGGTTCTGTTCATGGGTTGGATCACCAAGAAGTTCGCGCAGCGCGGCGCGCGGCGCGGGACCCGTTACAACCACTGATCAGCTTCGTCCCGCACGAAGTCGTAAGGCCCGGAGCGACGCTCCGGGCCTTTGCTGTTTCCCCCTGGCGCTTTGGATCATGCTGGAACGAAGAGCCGCCGCGGGGAGTTCGCATTGGTGCCCGAATGGGTCGCACGCGAGGAGATCGTCATGTCCGAAACGCCCGTGACCCCGAAGCTGCGCGAGCGCGCGAAGAAGCTCTGGATCGACGCCGGTTCGCCGGAAGGCCGCGAGGCCGACTATCTGGAGCGGGCGAAGGAACTCGCCGCGCTCGAGTCGAACCCGAAGGCAGGGCTCGAGCCGAACCCGCTGGCCGACGGCGTGGTGACGCCGGCCGAGCGCGGCCAGCCGATCGAGGAGGCCAAGCTGCAGGAGAACCTGGGCGAGTTCCCGGGTCTGCAGACCGACCGCGGCGACCGCGGGCAGGCGCCGGGCCGCGGCTAATCCGCCGCATCGCGCTTTCGCAAGGCCATGCGGGCCGCCGCCGTCACTCCGGCCGGCGGGCGCTCAGGAAGTCGCCCATGCGCTCCAGCGCGCGGGCGATGTTTTCGGCGGAGTTGGCGTAGGAGAGGCGAATGTAGCCTTCGCCGTGGACGCCGAAATCGGGTCCGCCGATGGTGGCGACGCCGGTCTCCTCCAGCAGGGCGGACGCCAGCGGCTTCGCCTTCCACCCGGTCTCGCCGACATTGGGAAAGGCGTAGAACGCGCCCTTCGGCGTCACCGAACTTACGCCGGGCAGCGCGTTCAATCCCTCCGTCACCAGCTTCCGGCGGCGGTCGAATTCGTCGCGCATGCGCGCGACTGCGTCCTGCGGCCCGTCGAGCGCCGCGATCCCGGCGAACTGCGTCGGGGCATTGACGCAGGACCACGCGTTCACCGCAAGCTTGCGGACGTTCTCGTACAGAGCCTTCGGCCAGACCGACCACCCCATCCGCCAGCCGGTCATGGCGTAGGTCTTGGACCAGCCGTTCAGCACGATCAGTCGGTCGCGGATCTCCGGATAGGCCAGCAGCGTGCGATGTTCCAGCCCGTCGAAGACGAGCTGGTCGTAGATCTCGTCGGACATCAGCGCCACGTTCGGGTGCGCCGCGAGCCCCTGCGCGAGCTTGTCGATCTCTTCCGCCGGGGTGACGCCGCCGGTCGGATTGCCGGGCGAGTTGATGATGATCAGCCGCGTCTTCGGCGTGATCAGCGCCAGCAGCTCCTCCGCCGAGAAGGCGAAGCCGTTTTCTTCACGCGCAGGGACCGGGATCGGCGTCGCGCCGGTGTGCTCGATCATGGAGCGGTAGATCGGGAAGCCGGGGTCCGGATAGAGGATCTCCGCGCCCGGCTCGCCGAACAGGCGGATCGCGGCGTACATCGTCACCTTGCCGCCGGGCACGATCATCACGAGGTCCGGATCGACCTCGACGCCGAACCGGCGGTTGAGATCGCGGGCGACCGCCTCGCGCAACGGAAGGATGCCGACGGACGGCGTGTAGCCGTGCTGGCCGTCGCGGAGCGCCTTGACCGCCGCCTCGACCACATGCGGCGGCGTCGGAAAGTCCGGCTGGCCGATGCCGAGATTGACGATGTCGCGGCCTTGCGCGGCGAGAGCCGTCGCGCGGGCGAGCACCGCGAAAGCGTTCTCCTCGCCGATGCGGTCGAACGCCGCGACGGTCGTGAGCGAGGTCATGCGTTGCTCCGGATGCACGGTTGTGTGAGGCGCAGGGAACGGAAGCGCCCTTGGCGAGTTGTTCGGATGAAGACGGTCGACAACTCGACCGCGCGGCGCATCTCAGCCGCTCAACCGCTCATCAAGTCAAGGAGGTCAGCAATGGCCAACCGTCTCGACGGACGGAAAGTCGCGATTCTTGCGACCAACGGATTCGAAGAAATCGAGCTCTCCGCGCCGGCGAAGGCGCTCCGGGACGCGGGCGCCGAGGTGAAGGTCGTCAGTCCCGAAGCCGGCTCCATTCAGGGTTTCCAGCATGACCGGCCCGCGTCCACCGTCCCGGTGGACGTAACTTTGGACGCCGCCGACGCCGGAGCGTTCGACGCGCTGCTGATTCCGGGCGGACTGTTCAACCCGGACACGCTGCGCCAGGACGAAGCGGCGCTCAGATTCGCGTCCGCCTTCTTCGACGACGGCAAACCCGTCGCCGCGATCTGCCACGGCCCGCAGGTTCTGATCTCGGCGGGTCTCGTGAAAGGCCGGCGTATGACCGGTTACTCGGCCATCCAGGTCGATCTCAAGAACGCCGGCGCCGACGTCAGCGACGAGCCGGTGGTCGTCGATCAGGGTCTGGTGACGAGCCGCAATCCGGACGACATCCCGGCCTTCAACGCCAAGATCATCGAGGAGTTCGCGGAAGGCCGCCACAGCGGCCAGTCGCGGTCCGCCGCCTGATCGAGGTCAACCGACCTTAAGCACTTCGCCGGGCGCGACCCCGTAGCGGTCGAGTTCGGCCTGTGAGACCGGCTGCAGCCGCGCGCTGGGCACCGCCCTGCCGAACGGTATCGCCCGCCGGGCGGACGACTCGTCCGCAATCGCTGCGACGTACGAGCCGCCGGCGCGCTGCGGGCCCGGCAGATTGACAACCGGAACGGTCAGCCTCCAGCCGGCCGGTCCATCCTCAACAGCAGTCATTCCGCCTCCTCGGAAGTTTGTTTTTGCAGACCTAGGGTACGGCCCGGAAACGAAAGAGAAAAGCCATGAAGACCTTTGTTCGCGCCACCGCCACCGCTCTGTTCGCCGCCAGCGTCATCGCCGCGCCCGCCGCGATGGCCCAGACCTCGCCGTCCGCGACCTCCACGGAGGGAGCCACCTTCCAGAAGGACCGCGCGGAAGCCGACGCCGTGCGCGACGGCCAGACCGCCGCGCCGATGGGCAAGTCTACGGTCCGCAGCCCGGCCGACAACGCCACCTCGACGGGCGGCGAGCGCGCGCTCAAGGATCGGGCGGAGTCCGACGCGACCCGCAAGAACGAGACCACGGCGCCGCAGGGCGCTGGCGCCACCCCGAAGGACGGCAAGCCGCTCGGCCCGACCAACAACCGCAGCTGACGCGCGCCTCGCGCGACTGGAGCGCCCGTCCCGCACGCGCGGGGCGGGCGCTTTCGCGTTCTGACGATTGTCCGCCGCCTGAACTTCCGTTCGCACGCTTGATCCGGCGCCGCCGTCCGGGCATGGTCCCGCTCCCGCCGCGCCTCTCCGTCGCGCGCCGTTTCGCCTTCGTCGGGGGTCGCGATCATGCTCTTTCCTGCGTGCCGTTTCGTCAGGCGGTCATGACGCGCGACGACAATCCGCCGCTTGGGCCTCTGGTCGACGACGCGCCCGCCCGCCGGCCTGAGCCTGTCACGCTCGCGGGCCGGCATGTGGTGGTGGCGCCGCTCGAGCCTTCGAAGGACGCGGCCGAACTGTTCGCGGCCACCTCAGGCCCTGAGCACGCCCGGCTGTTCGCTTATCTCTTCACCGGCCCGTTTTCGGACGAGGCCGCCTTCCGCGCCGACATCGACGCCTCCGCGGCGTCGCCCGACCTCGTCCCGCTCGCCATCCGCGACGCGCGCTCCGGGCGGACCGTCGGCCGCGCCAGCTACATGCGGATCGAGCCGCGGCACCGGGTGATCGAGGTCGGCTCGATCCTGTTCACGTCCGCGCTGCAGCGTACCCCGGCCGCGACCGAGGCGATGTACCTGATGGCGCGCCACGCCTTCGAGGATCTCGGCTACCGGCGCTACGAGTGGAAGTGCGACGCGCTCAACGCGCCGTCGCGCGCCGCCGCTGCGCGCCTCGGCTTCCGGTTCGAGGGCGTGTTCGCCAAGCACATGATCATTCGGGGCCGCAGCCGCGACACGGCGTGGTTCGCGATGACCGACGACGACTGGCCGCGCGTGAAGGCGGCTTTCGAGCGGTGGCTCGACCCCGCGAACTTCGGTCCGGACGGCGCCCAGAAGCGCCGGCTGGACGATATCAGGGCGGCGCTCTGAGCCTCTGGCGCTCCGGCCGCTAACATACCGGGACCTGCGCATGCACATTCTCATCATCGGCGCCGCCGGCATGATCGGCCGCAAGCTCACCGAACGTCTGGCGCGCGACGGCACGCTCAACGGGCTGCCGATCGAACGGCTCGACCTGGTCGACGTGGCGCCGCCGACGGCGCCTTCGGACGCGGCCTTCGAGGTCAACGCGGCCGCCGCCGACCTCTCCGAGCCCGCAACCGCCGCGCGTCTCGTCGCCGACAAGCCCGACGTGATCTTCCACCTCGCGGCCATCGTCTCGGG
The DNA here is from genome assembly GCF_027922325.1 of Methylopila turkensis. GTDB lineage: Bacteria > Pseudomonadota > Alphaproteobacteria > Rhizobiales > Methylopilaceae > Methylopila > Methylopila turkensis. The sequence goes on along the minus strand of NZ_BSFL01000001.1, from coordinate 1,177,081 downwards.
CGAGGCCGAGGCCGATTTCGACAAGGGCTATAGGATCAACCTCGACGGCACGCGCTTCCTGCTGGAGGCGATCCGGCGGGCGTCCTACGTCCCTCGGCTGGTGTTCACCTCGTCGATCGCGGTGTTCGGCGCGCCGTTCCCGGCCTCGCGCGTGCCCGACGACTTCAACCTGACGCCGCTCACCTCCTACGGGACCCAGAAGGCGATCTGCGAGCTGCTGCTCGCCGACTACACTCGCAAGGGCTTCGTTGACGGCGTCGGCCTGCGCTTCCCGACCATCGTCGTGCGGCCCGGCGCGCCGAACAAGGCGGCCTCGGGCTTCTTCTCCGGCATCATCCGCGAGCCGCTGTCGGGCATCGAGGCGGTGCTGCCGGTCGGCGACGACGTCCGGCACTGGCTGGCGAGCCCGCGCGCGGCGGTGGGCTTCCTCGTCCACGCCGCCGGCCTCGACGGCGCCGCGATCGGCCCGCGCCGCAACATCACGCTGCCGGGCGTGGAGGTGACGGTGGGCGAGATGATCGAGGGGCTGAAGAAAGTCGCGGGCGAGACGGTCGCGAGCCGCATCCGCCGCGAGCCGGACCCGGCCGTGTCGAAGATCATCTCCGGCTGGCCCGAGGCGTTCGAGGCCAAGCGCTCGCTGGAGCTCGGCTTCACGGCCGACGCCGACTTCGAAGCGATCGTGCGCGCCCATATCGAGGACGAACGCGAAGGCTCGTTCGTGGAGTGAGCGGGCTCAGTCCGGCAGCGCGAACTGCAGCATCAGCGTGCGTTGCAGCCGGGAGAAGTTGTCGTCGGAGACGACGGTGATCACGGTCACGCCCGAAGCGTCGCGGTGCGCCGACACGCCCTCGAAATTGTCGATCGTCTGGATCAGCGAGGCGGTCATCACAACCGGGCCGTCGACGACTGCGCCGGGCCGCATGTCCGCCTCGTCCAGCCGCCGCATCCGGATCGTGAGCGAGAACGGCGGCACGTACCGGCGCTCCAGCAGCACGAAGCCGCCGCCGGGAAGCCGGGCGAGATCGGTCGGCGAGAAGTCCTCGGTCCGGCGGACGGAGAACGCGAACGGCTTCTTCGCGCCCACCACGAAGGCGCGGTTGTCGCCGTTCGCCTCGAGGAATTTCTCCGCCACCATCAGCAGCGCGCCGCCGTTGGTGGTCGCGATGGCCTCGAAGCCTTCGTTGAACGGCGCCTTTCGCGCCTCCTCGGGAAGCGCGACGCGCCGCCCCGGTCCCGCGCGCCCATCCTTGTCCAGCGTGAAGCGCAGCACCTCGTTGACGCGCTCCGAGGCGATCCAGGCGCTTGATCCCCGAATTTCGAGCGCTTCGGTGTCGGAGCCGCGCCGGCCGGGCAGGGGGCCGCGCGGGCCCCGGATCGGCTCGCGCGTGACGTCGGCGACGCCGGCCAGCGCGCGGCCGTCATAGGCGAGCGCGCCGCGGAACCAGTGGCCGCGGTCGCTGATCGCGGTGAAGCGCCGGCCGTCCTCCGACAGGCGCAGGCCGGACAGTCCGCCGAAGGCCGGATCGGTCGAGGTCAGGCGCAGTCCGCCGAGAAACACCAGTTCGCCATAGCGGCCGCCGGCCGGCGTGCCGACGTCGAAGCGGTCGATCCGCGTCGCGGCCACGTCGATCGCGGTCGCCTGCGCTCGCGCGGCCTGCGGCGGGGAGGCGAGCGCGAGCGCGAGCAGCGCGCAGAGGGCGGCCAGAAAGCGGGGCACAGGCGTCAGTGGCGGGTGCGGCGCGCCGGCGGCGCGTCGTCGAACAGTTCGGCGAGCTTCTCGGTCATCACACCGCCGAGCTCTTCGGCGTCCACGATCGTGACCGCGCGACGGTAATAGCGAGTGACGTCGTGGCCGATGCCGATCGCGATCAGCTCGATCGGCGAGCGGGTCTCGATCTCCTCGATCACGCGGCGCAGGTGCTTCTCGAGGAAGTTGCCGGCGTTGACCGAAAGCGTCGAGTCGTCGACGGGCGCGCCGTCCGAGATCACCATCAGGATGCGCCGCTGCTCGGGCCGCCGCAGCAGGCGCTCATGCGCCCAGGCCAGCGCCTCGCCGTCGATGTTCTCCTTCAGCAGCCCCTCGCGCATCATCAGGCCGAGGTTCTTGCGCGTGCGCCGCCAGGGCGCGTCGGCGGCCTTGTAGATGATGTGGCGGAGGTCGTTGAGGCGGCCCGGCGCCATCGGTTTGCCCGAGGCGAGCCACTGCTCGCGCGACTGGCCGCCCTTCCAGGCGCGAGTGGTGAAGCCGAGAATCTCGACCTTCACGCCGCAGCGCTCCAGCGTGCGGGCCAGAATGTCGGCGCAGGTGGCCGCGACCGTGATCGGACGGCCGCGCATGGAGCCGGAATTGTCGAGCAGCAGCGTCACGACCGTGTCGCGGAACTCGGTGTCGCGCTCGCGCATGAAGGTGAGCGCGCTCAAGGGGTCGACCACCACGCGCGACAGCCGCGCCGGGTCGAGCACGCCCTCTTCGAGATCGAAGTCCCAGGACCGGCTCTGCTGCGCCAGCAGCCGGCGCTGCAGACGGTTCGCGAGCCGCCCGACGACGCCCTGCAGCGCCGAGAGCTGCTTGTCGAGATGGGCCCGGAGCCGCGCGAGCTCGTCCGGGTCGCACAGGTCCTCGGCGAGCGCCTCCTCGTCGAACTTGGTGGTGAAGGCCGAGTACTCCAGCCGCTCGCGTTCGTTGCGTTTGTCGTCGGCGGGCCGCCAGGGTTCGGTCGCCTCCTCGGCTTCCCCGAGTTCATCGTCGTCCGGCGCGTCGGTCGGCGGCGCGTCGGCCGCCTCCATCTGCTCGGCGTCGTCGTCGACCTCTGAGGAGGAATCGGTCTCCGAGGGATCGGCGCCGTCGTCGACGTCTTCGGGCGCGTCGGCGGCTTCGCCGTCCTGCGGGGGCGCGTCCTCGCCGTCTGGATCGCCTTCCTCTTCGCTGTCCTGCCGTTCGGCGGCGAGCTCCTCGCCCATGTCGAGCGACGACAGCAGCTCCCGAATCGTGCGGGCGTAGGCGTCCTGGTCCTCGAGCACGCGGTCGAGGCGGGCGAGATCGCCGCCGGCCTTGTCCTCGATCCAGGGCCGCCACAGCTCGACCAGTTTCTGCGCTGCCTCCGGCGGCTTCCGCCCGGTCAGCTTCTCGCGCACCAGCAGCGCGACGGCGTCCTGCAGCGGCGCGTCGGCCCGGTCGGTGACCTCGGCGTAGGGGCCGCGGTGATAGCGGTCGTCCAGCATGGCGGCGATGTTGTCGCCGGTCCCGGTCATGCGGCGGGCGCCGATCGCCTCGACGCGGGCCTGCTCGACGGCGTCGAACACGGCGCGCGCCTCCGTGCCCTGCGGCGCGAGCCGGGCGTGGGTGGCGTTGTCGTGGCAGGCGAGACGCAGCGCCATCGAATCGGCGTGGCCGCGCAGGATCGCGACGTCATGGGCGGTGAGGCGGCGCGGCGGCTCCGGCAGGCGGGCGCGATCGGGCGTCAGCGACGGGCGCTCGGACGCATAGACGACCTCGATCTCAGGCTCGCCGGAGATCGCGCGCAGGCAGCCGGCCACCGCCCGCTTGAACGGTTCGGCGGGCGGCGCGACCTTCTCGCCGGGTCTGCGGTTGGAGCCGGACATGGGACGCCTCCGCTAATGGGCCGCGCGCTGGGGGGCGAGGGCGGTTTGAAACATGCGAACGATCTCCTCGACGCCGAGCGTGAAGAAGCCGCCCTGGCCCGCGTCGAAGGCGTTCCGCCAGACGCGGTAGCCGCCTTCGAAGCCCTCGGGGATCGGAGCGTCGCCCTCGCGCCGCAGCAGACTCGCGAGCAGGGCGTCGATCGCGATCGGCGCGTGCTCCACGAGCCGGGGCGCCAGCGCGCCTGTCTCTGGGTCCGGCAAAGGCGCGTCCACGATCGAGACGGACGCCACCGTCGTCGCGCCGGTGATGTCGATCCGGCCGATCACGACCCGCGAGCTCGGAAGCTGCGCGCCGCGATAGCTCCACGCCTGTCCGGGAGCGAGATCCGCCGCGGTCGCCATGAGGTCTCCAGCGCTCGCGCCGCGCGTCAGCTCATCGCCACGTTGACGGCGCTCTCCGGCAGTTCGCGGCCGAAGCAGCGCTGATAGAACTCGGCCACCAGGCTGCGCTCCAGCTCGTCGCACTTGTTCAGGAAGGTGAGGCGGAACGCGAAGCCGGCGTCGCCGAAGATGTCGGCGTTTTCGGCCCAGGTGATCACGGTGCGCGGGCTCATGACGGTCGACAGGTCGCCGTTGATAAAGGCCTGCCGGGTCAGGTCGGCGAGGCGCACCATCTTGGACACGGTGTCCCTGCCGCCCTTCTCGCGCTGGTAGAGCGGCGATTTGGCGAGCACGATGTCCACCTCCCGGTCGTGGGCGAGGTAGTTCAGCGTTGTGACGATCGACCAGCGGTCCATCTGGCCCTGGTTGATCTGCTGGGTGCCGTGATAGAGGCCGGACGTGTCGCCGAGGCCCACCGTGTTGGCGGTCGCGAACAGGCGGAAGGCCGGGTGCGGGCGGATGACCCGGCGCTGGTCGAGCAGCGTCAGCTTGCCGGACTGCTCCAGCACGCGCTGGATCACGAACATCACGTCGGGGCGGCCGGCGTCGTACTCGTCGAACACCAGCGCCACGTTGTTCTGCAGCGCCCAGGGCAGGATGCCGTCGCGGAACTCGGTCACCTGAAGCCCGTCCTTGACCACGATCGCGTCCTTGCCGATCAGGTCGATGCGGCTGACGTGGCTGTCGAGGTTGACGCGCACGCAGGGCCAGTTCAGCCGCGCCGCCACCTGCTCGATATGCGTCGACTTGCCCGTGCCATGGTAGCCCGTGACCATGACGCGGCGGTTGCGCGCGAAGCCTGCGAGGATCGCGAGCGTGGTGTCGTGGTCGAACAGGTAGTCGGGATCGAGGTCCGGCACGGCGCCGTGGGATTCGCTGAACGCCGGCACCTCGAGGTCGCTCTCGATGCCGAACGTCTGGCGCACCGAGACCTTCATGTCGGGCGTCGGAGCGGGGGCGTCGGCGGACGTTTCAAGAGCGACGGTGGTCATGGAGCCTCCAGGCGGACCCGCACGTCGTGATGCGGGGTCCGGCGGCGCGCGGGCGCGCGGAAATTGCGGTCAGGTCAGCAGAAGCCGGCGGATCGAAGATAGTTATAGGCTTGGATGATCTCGCGCAATTTGTCCTCTGCGCCGCGATCGCCGCCGTTGGTGTCGGGATGGAACCGGATCAGCAGCTCCTTGTAGCGGGCCCTGATCTCCTCGCGCGACGCGCCGGCGCCGAGGTTGAGCGCCTCGAGCGACTTGAGCTCGACCTTGCGCACCTCGCGTTTCGGCTTCTCCGGGCGCGGCGTCGCGCCCTCCTCGCCGAAAAGATCGAAGTTGTCCTCGAAGACGTGGTCGCCCGCCCAGCCGCGGTTGCGGCCGCGACGGCCGCTCCCGGCCTTGGCGCGGGCCTCCGGCGTCGCCGTCGCGCCGTTCTGGCCCATCTGCCAGGTCGGCCGGTGACCCGTCTGGCTGTCCTTCTGGTACGCGATCACGGCGTCGTCGGACATGCCGGAGAAGAAATTGTAGTTCTGATTGTAGGCGCGCACATGCTCGAGGCAGTAGCGCCAGTACTCGTTCTCGCGGTCGCGCCCCTTAGGCGCGCGATGGACACCCGGCTGGCGGCAGCCGGGATGGTCGCAGCGCGGCGTCTGCGGCTGCGGCCGCTCCGCCGTCGCCTTCGAGACGCGGATTCTATCGAACCAAGGGCTGTCGAGCTTCATCACGGGGTCATTATGGGTGGGGCGACGGGAGGGAACAAGAACGCGGACCGCAAACCCGCTGAGGCGTGATGCGGGCTTGACGCGGGGAGCCGGCCGCAGTCCTGATCCGCGCTGCTTCGCGACGTGAGGGAGGAAGCGCCATGACGGTCCGCGCGCGCATCGAGGCCAAGCTGACGCAGGCCTTCGCGCCCGTCCGGCTCGAGGTGATCGACGAAAGCCACCTCCATGCGGGGCACGCCGGCGCGCGGCCCGAGGGCGAGACCCATTTCCGCGTGCGGGTGGTGTCTCAGGCGTTCTCCGGCGTCGGCCGGATCGACCGCCACCGCCGCGTGAACGCGCTGCTGGCTGAGGAGCTCGCAGGCCCCGTCCACGCGCTCGCGATCGACGCCCGCGCGCCGGAGGAGCCGGGCCGGCCGTGAGGTCCGCGCCGGTGGTTACTCCCGGACGACCTTGACCTTGGCGCCGGCCCGCAGCGGCTCGCCCGGCGCGAAGCCGTTCAGCACCGCGAAGCGCTCGATCGCGCGGTCCGGCAGCGCCATGCGAGCGGCGAAGGTGGCGTCGGTCTCGCCCGGACGCACGGTCTCGGTCTCGATGCGGAGCGGCCGCGCGCTCTCGATCTCGGCCTGCGACAGCCGGCGGAACGAGGACAGCGAGGCGCGGAAACCGGCGTCGATCTCGGGCGTCAGCTCGCGCGCGGCGAAGATCAGGCGGTAGACGTCGGCGCCGAACTTCACCGCCACGAAGCGGAAGGTCCATTCGCTGCCCTTGGCGACGATGGTCACCGCCTCCATGCCGTTTACGTCGAGCCGCTCCACCGGGCCAGGCTCGGTGCCCTCGATCCAGCCCTCCTGGATGTAGCCGTCGAGGCTCTGGCCCGAGCCGAGGCGGGCGGCGTCGAGGCGGAGCGCGCGGCCGTCCGGGGCGACGCCCAGCAGCGCCTCTGAGCCGTTCTCGAAGATGAAGCCCTCGGGCGCCATGAAGGTGAACCCGAGGCGCGGGTGCAGGAAGCGACGACCGCGCGCGTAGCCCTGGGAGGGATCGTCGCCGTAGACCAGTCCGTCGAGCGCGGCGAGGTAGCGGTCGCGGTCGCGCTCGCCGAGGCCGGGCGCGCCGATCTGGCGCGCGGCCGACACCGCGAGCTGCACGCGTTCGGGCGTCGACGGATGGGTCGACAGGAAGTCGAGGCCGGGCTGCGCCGGCTTCTGGCCGAGCGCGGCGCTGCGCAGCTCGGTCTGGCGGCCCATCGACAGCAGGAAGCGCGACGCGCCGTAGGGGTCGAAGCCGGCGCGGGCGATGTTCTGCACGCCGATGCGGTCGGCCTCGAGCTCCTGCGAACGCGAGAAGCTCGCGAGCGACAGCTTGCTCTTGGCGAGCGCCACCGCGCCGGCCTCGCGGTCCTCCAGCACGTCCGACACCACCCGGCTGACGAGCACGGCCTTGCGCTCCTCGTCGGCGCGCTGGAAGGCGTGGCGCGCGGTCACGTGCGCCATCTCGTGCGCGAGCACCGCGGCCACTTCGGAGGTGTCGTTCGCGATCGCGAGCAGGCCGCGGGTAACGTAGAGGCTGCCGTTCGGCAGCGCGAACGCGTTCACGAGCGGCGAATTCAGCAGGGTCACCTTGTAGCGCAGGTCCGGCCGGTCGGAGGTCGAGGCCAGCCGGTCGGCCACGCTGTTCAGCAGCGCGGTGAGCTCGGGCTTGTCATAGACGCCGCCATAGGCCGCGGCGATGCGGGCCTGCTCCTGGCTGACCGCCGTCGGAGGGCCCACGACCTTGGGCGCGGACGGCGGGACGATCGGCTGCGGCGCCGGCTTTTCGGCCTGCAAGCTGCCGCAGCCCGCGAGCGCGGCGAGGCAGACGATCGCAAGTGCGCCTCGTCCGAAACACCGCATGCCCGACCACGCTCCCATCATCTGCCGACCACGCCCGCAAGGCGCTCGACCTGCGCCGCCTCCGTGATCGAAATCGTCGGCCCGAGCCGCCGCTCCACGACGCCCCGCACCCTGAGCCGCGCGCCCGGCTCGATCCGCAGCGCGGCCAGTCCGCCAAGCCGCGCGAGCGCGCTCCCGGATATGGTGAGCGCCAGCGCGTCGCGCCATCGCGCGCCGAAGTTCACATAGGTCCGGCCGCCGGCCGACCTCACGCTCGCCACCCGCCCTTCGGCGAGTTCGAAACGGCCCGCCGAGTCGGCGAAGGCTCCAGCGTCCGACGCGTCGCGAACCTCGTAGTATGGATAGGCCCACAAACCAAGGCGCTGGCGGCGCGCGACGGACTCCGCCGCGGCGAGCGTGGCGCCGCAGTCACGCCCGGCGCGGTCGGCCGCGACGCGGACCGCCCCCGCGCGCGCAAGCCGCGCGGACAGGCCGGCGTGGTCCGGGGCGTCGGGAGCGGCGAGATAGCCGACGAGGCGGCCGTGCCGGTCCGGCCGGTCCGCCGCGCGAAGAACCAGGGTCCGGCCAGCCGCCTCCGCCCCGAGCGCCCGCCGGGCCTCGTCGCCCGCCGGCCAGCCGCCGTCGCGGTCGAGCGGGAGCCGCGGCGCCAGCACGCCGGCGAGCCGCACCTCGCGCCCGTCCGCGAGCGCGAGCGTCTCGCCGTCCAGGGCGCGCGCGGCCGTCACCGCCTCCGGCGGCGCGGCGAGCCGGCAGGGCGCGTCGTCGGCGCGCGCGCCGAGCGGCGCTGCGGCGGCGATGACGGCGAGGAGGGCGGACGATGCGTTCACGGCGCGGATGTTCCGCCGACATGGCGAATGACAGGTTAAGATCGCGCGTCCGGTCCGAACGGTCGCTTCACAACACCACGATGCCGGCGTGCTTGGCCTTGTCGTCCGGCTCCACATGGATCGTGACGATCATGTCGCTGTCCATGGCGTGGAGCGCGCGCTCGATGCGGTCGCAGATGTCGTGGGCGGCGGAAACCCGCATGTCGCCCGGCACGACGAGGTGGAAATCCACGAAGGTCAGCCGTCCCGCCAGCCGGGTGCGGAGGTCGTGGGCTTCCAGCGCGCCCTCGGCGGTCTCCGAGATCGTCGTCCGGATGCGCGCGATCTGCCGATCGTCCGCGGCCTCGTCCATCAGCCCGCCGACAGAGCTCCGCACCAGTTGCGCGCCGGACCACAGCACGTTCAGCGCCACCAGGCAGGCGATGGCGGGGTCGAGCCAGGCCTGGCCGAAGGCGACGGCGGCGCCGATGCCGACCAGGACGCCCGCGGAGGACACCACGTCGGACAGCAGGTGCCTGCCGTCGGCGACCAGCGCGGGGGACCGGAGCGCCCGGCCGCGGCTGAACAGGACCCAGCACCACGCCGCGTTGATCATGCTCGCCAGCACGTTCGCGCCGACGCCGAGCGGCGTCAGGTCGACCGGCCGCGGCGACCGGAACGCCGACCAGGCCTCGTTGAAGATCGCGAAGGCGGCGATGATGATCAGCGCGCCCTCCACCACGGCGGAGATGTATTCCGCCTTGTGGTGTCCGTAGGGGTGCTCGCGGTCGGGCGGGGCCGCGGCGACCCGGACCGCGACGAAGGCGGCGCAGGCGGCCGCCACGTTCACCACGCTCTCGGCCGCGTCCGAATAGAGCGCGACGGAGCCGGTGAGCAGATAGGCGGCCGATTTGAGCCCGAGCACGAGCAGGCCCACGACGACGCTGCCGAGCGCGATGCGCTGCGTCTGGTCCATGCCCCGCTCCCCCCGGTCCTTCGTCGCGCGAGCGCTGCGCTTAGACGCGGCGGGCCGAGTCTTCAACCGGTATGTTCGCGACTGCGAAGCGCTCGCGGGAGCGGCCCGCCGCGGCGGGCCCGCGACGCGGGGAGAGCGTCAGAACGCCTTGAAGGTGATCAGCGTGTGGGTGTCGCGCACGCCCGGCGCGGTTTGCACGTTGCGGCCCACGAAATGGCCGACGTCGACCCCGTCCTCGACGTGGTACTTGACGATCAGGTCGTAGTCGCCGGCGGTCGAGTAGATCTCGGAATGCAGCTCCAGGTCGGCCAGATGCTCGGCGGTCTCGTAGGTGCGGCCGAGCTCGCATTTGATCTGGACATAGAAGGTCTGCATCGGCGTCGTGGCTCCTCGGGCGATGGCGGCCTGCGGGGGCGGAGAGTACGGCGGCGCGGGCAGCGCCGGCAACGCCCCGGCTGACGCGGCGGCCGCGGGTCGCTATATGAGCGGGATGGCGGCCGATCGGGCCGCGCGCGGGCGACGCCCCCGACGGAGCATCGGGTTTGACGGCTAAGGACAAGAGCGCGGCGCGGTTCCGCGAGGCGATGTCGCGCGTGCCGATGGCGGTGCATGTGGTGACGACCGACGGGCCGGGCGGCCGGCACGGCGCGACCGCGACGGCGGTGACGAGCGTGACGGACGCCCCGCCCACGCTGCTCGTCTGCCTGAACCGGACCAGCGCGATCGCGGCCAAGGCCCTCGCCAACGGCATCGTCGCCGTCAGCACGCTCCGTGAGGACCACGAGCCGGTCGCGCGCGCCTTCGCCCGCTCCTCCGGCGGACGCCCGGACGACCGCTTCGAGGTCGGCCGCTGGGAGCGGCGGGTCACCGGCGCGCCGGTGCTCGTCGACGCGATCGCGAGCTTCGAGGGCCGGGTCACCGCGACCCACGAGGTCGGCAGCCATGTGGTGCTGATGGTCGAGCTCGACGGGGTCATCGCGCCGGAGACGGAGCGCGAGGGTCTGCTCTATCGACGTCGCGCCTACGCGTCCGCGGCCGAGGCGCGCGCCGCCGATCCCGCCGACGCCTGAGCCGGCGGCGCGATCCGCGCGTCCGTCTCGACCACGCGGACGTCATGCGCGCCGCAGAGCGCCGCGAAGGCCGGATCGTCGACGCGGTCCGTGACGAACACGTCGATCTGGGACAGGTGGCCGATGCGCACCGGCGCGGTGCGCTGCAGCTTGAGCCTGTCGGCCACGAGGAACACCTCGCGCGCGTTCGCGATCATGGCCTGGCTCACCAGCGCCTCGCGGTAGTCGTGGTCAAGCAGCGCGCCCTCCGGATCGATCGCCGAGACGCCCAGCACGGCGACGTCCACCTTGAAGCGGCTGACGAGATCGACCGCCGGCTCGCCGACGATGCCGGCGTCGGCGCGCCGCACCGACCCGCCGGCCACCACCACGTCGATGCCCGGATGACGGTGGAGCAGCGACGCCACGTTGAGGCTGTTGGTGACCACGGTAAGCCCGTCGTGGTCGGCGAGCGCCCGCGCCACCTCCTCGGTGGTGGTGCCGACGTTGAGGAACAGCGAGGCCCCCTGCGGGGTCAGCCTGGCGGTCGCCCGTCCGATCGCGCGCTTGGCGTCCTGCGCCAGGAAGCGGCGGGCCTCGTAATCGACGTCGTCGAGCCCGCCGGCGACGGTCGCCCCGCCATGGGTGCGGGCGAGCAGCCGGCGGTCGCAGAGCTCGTTGAGGTCCTTGCGGATCGTCTGCGGCGTGACGTCGAAGCGCGCCGCGAGGTCCTCGACCACCACGCGCCCCGTGCTGCGCGCCAGCGCGACGATCTCCTGTTGTCGCGGCGTCAGCCGGTCCATGAACGTCCTCCCGGTTCTTTCAGTCTTTTGCCGGGAGGATGACACGCTGGAGCGTCGTCGCAATCGCGACGTTCGGCAGGGCCCCGGCCACGCCGTTCAGACGCCGCCGAGCCCGCGCCGGCCGCGGCCGAGCCGCAGGCTCGCGGCGTCGAGCCATCCGGCGTTCTCGAGGCACCAGTCGACCGTCGCGGCGAGGCCTTCCCCGAAGCCCACGCGCGGCGCCCAGCCGAGCGCCGCGCGGGTTGCGTCGTCGTCGAGGGCGTAGCGGAAGTCATGGCCCGGCCGGTCCGCCACCTGCCGGATCAGCGTCCGCCGCGCCGCGCCGCCGGGCAGGGGGCCGAGCCGCGCGTCGACGAGATCGCAGATCAGCCCGACCATCTCGCGGTTCTCGCGCTCCGCGCCGCCCGCGATCAGGAACCGGTCGCCGGGCGCGCCGCGGTCGAGCGCGCGTTCCAGCGCCTCGGCGACGTCGTCGACGAACAGCCAGTCGCGCCGCTGGCGGCCGTCGCCATAGAGCTCCGGCGGTTCGCCCGCCCTCAGCCGCGCGATGGTCAGCGGCGCGAGCTTCTCCGGCGCCTGCCAGGGCCCGTAGGCGTTGCAGCCATGAACGATCAGTGTCGGCAGGCCGAAGGTGGCGCGGAGGGCCTCCGCGACGTGGTCGCCGGCGGCCTTCGACGCCGCGTAGGGCGAGCGCGGCGCGTAGGGGCTGGCGGCCGTGAACGGCGGATCGTCGGGGCCGAGCGCGCCGAACACCTCGTCGGTCGACACCTGCACGAAACGGAAGTTCTCCCGTTCCTCGGGCGGCAGACGGCGCCAATACGCCAGCGTCGCGCTCAGCAGCCGCTCCGTCCCGAGCGCGTTGGTCCGCAGGAACGCCTCCGGCGCGTCGATTGACCGGTCCACATGGGTCTCGGCGGCGCAGTGCACGATCCCGTCCGGCCGGAACGCGGCGAGCGCCTCGGAGACCGTGTCGGCGTCGCAGATGTCGGCGTGGCGGAAGGCGTAGCGGCCGGACGTTTCGCAGACAGCGACCGCTTCAGGGCTGGCCGCGTAGGTCAGGGCGTCGAGGTTCAGAACGTCGCGGCCGTTCGCGACGAGCCGCCGCGTCAGCGCGGAGCCGATGAAGCCGCAGCCGCCGGTCACGAGCGTCCGCCGCTTCATGCGGGGACGGCGCACGCGACGGGGGCTGGGCAGGCGTCTGACGGCATGAGCGACCCTAGGAGCGGAAGCCTCCGTCGGGCAAGCCGCCGCGCTGCGGCGGCGGGGTGCGCGCTGGCGCCGCAGTGCGGCGGTTCCGCCACGCTGGCGATTAGTTTGTCTCCCGGGGGTGCTCAAGCGACAATGGAGGCGTTATCACAGCACCATCGCCTGCGTTTCCCGGTCCTGTCCGGGACGGGTCTCCCTCGGAGCGTTTCCCCCGATGAGCCATCGTACCGTCGCCCTGCTCGCCGCCGTCGTCGCGGCCGCTGCGGCCCCGGCTTTCGCCGCCGACGCGCCTGCCGACTACGGGACGACCGTGGTGGCGCCGGCGGAGGGCATCGGCCAGGCCGACTGGCGCGTGACCATCAAGGCGACCGGCGTCATCCAGCCAGAGTTCGAGGGCGCCAAGGACTACGCGATATCCGGCTATCCCGGCCTGAGCATCCGCCGCCCCGGCCAGCCGTGGAAGTTCGGCGCGCCTGACGACGGCTTCGGCTTCGCGGTCATCGACACCGACCTGTTCCAGATGGGTCCGGTCGCCCGCCTGCGTAGCGAGCGCGACAGCAGCGACGAGCGCAAGATCCGCGGCCTCTCCAACATCGACTGGGCGGTCGAGCCGGGCCTGTTCGTCGAGTTCTACCCCACCACCAAGACCCGCATCCGCGCCGAAGTGCGCCACGGCATCGGCGGCCATGATGGCTTCGTCGGCGACATCGCGGCCGACTGGATCGAGAAGTTCGACCAGTTCACGGTGTCGTTCGGTCCGCGCCTCGCGCTCGGCGACAGCGATTTCATGAACGAGTACTACGGCGTCAGCGCCCGCGAGTCGGCGCGCAACGGCCGGCTCGACGCCTACAAGGCGGACGGCGGCGTGAAGTCGGTCGGCGTCGCGGGCGCCGTGACCTACGACTGGACGCCGAACTGGAGCACGACCGCCTTCGGCGCCTACAACCGCCTGACCGGCGACGCCAAGGACAGCCCGATCGTGAAGCGGCTGGACTCGAAGGACAACTTCACCTTCGGCCTCGGCGCGGCCTATTCGTTCGACTGGTGAGACCCGCGGTCTCTTAAATCCTAACGAAATCTGAAGCGCTTTCTTCGGACCTCCGGCTGAACCATCGGCCGGAGCGTCTCCGCCTGGGCGGACGACGCCGCTGTCGCGGGAGCGCGCATGACGGTGTCCACTTCTTCGCAGGCCGCCCGCGAGCCGGGCCGTTCGGGCGACGACGCCCGCACGTTCGTGGCGCGGCAGGCCTCCGTATTTTCGGTCGTGAGCGCCGATCCGGCCGCAGGCGAGCTGTCGACGCTGGTCGCCGCCGTAAAGGGCGCGGCGCCGGTGACGCCCGCGGAGGCGTCGGTCGCGCTCCGCCAGGCCCGGGACGCCGCCGAAATGCTGGCGCGGGCGCAAGGCTCTCCGGTCTCGCGGCTCTACGCCGAACGGGCGGCGGCGCAGGGCCTCGCCTCCGGACGGCTGATCTCGGACTACGCCTGAGCGATCGGCCTACTGCCGGACCCTGAGGCCGAACTCGATGATCGAGGCGTCGTAGTCCTCGCCGGGCAGGTTGCTGTAGCGGCGCTCGTGCTGGAAGCTGCTGATCAGCGCCAGCGTGCGGTTCAGGCGGTACTCCGCCTCGAGTCCCAGCACCAGCGTGTCGTCGGTCCGGTCGGCGCCCTTGTAGTCCGCAGTCTCGTAATCCACCCGTCCGGTCAGGAGCAGGTTGCGGCGGAGCGCGTGCTCGACCGCGACGCCCACGCTGCGGCGGAGAATGCCGCCGGAGCCTTCCGTGACGGTCTCGTCGATCGAGCTGCGGGCGTTGAGGCGCACCGTGGTCAGCGCGGTCGGCGCCCAGGCGACGCTGCCGTCGAACAGCAGGCCGTCGACCGGCTTCAGCCGGTCGTCCTTCGGCGTCTGGCGGCCGTAGCCGACCGCAAGCTCGCCCGTGACGAGCCGCGTCGCCTCGAAGCGCGCGCCGCCCCTTAGCGCCCAGCCGTCGGAGCCGAGCCGCCGACGGGAGGCGTCCGCGCCGTCGCCGACGATGTCGTCGCCGAAGCGCCGGTCGTAGTCGCGGGTGTCGACGGCGATCTCCGCAAACGGCGCGAGCGCGGGGGAGACCTCGTAGGCTGCTCGGAGGCGGAGCTGGTAGGCGTTGTAGACGCGGTCGGAGTTGTCGAGCGTCGAGCCGTCGAGCAGCTTGGAGTCGTCGTAGAGGTAGCGGTCGGCGAGGCCGTCGAGCCGCAGGCTCAGGCGGTTGAAGCGCTGCGCGACCCCGAGCGTCGCGCCGTAGGAGCGCGAGATCTCGTCGCCGTCGATGTCGGTCGGCGTGTCCGGGTCGCCCGGCCGCGAGGTGGTGATCGAGGCCCGCAGCTGCGTCACGATCTGGGTGCGTTCGGTGACGTCGATCCGGCCGTCCGCGGTGGCGTTGACCTCGGGCTCGTAGCCGGGCGCGTCCAGGTCGACATAGCGGCGGATCTGGCCGGTGGCCTGCGCCCTGAGCTCGTGGCGCGACCAGTCCGACGTCGCCTCGATGTCGCCCCGCAGACGGTAGAACTTGGAGCTCTTGCCGCCGACCGGGTCGCGATCCGGGTTCGAATCGTAGCCGACGGCGCTTTCGAGCGTCGGGCGCAGCGTGAAGGTCCCCGCGCGCACGCCTCTGGGGGCGTAGGGGTCGTCCGCCGGGATGCTGCGCCGCGGCCGGAGCGCGTTCGCGCCCGTGCTGAGCGCCGGGCGGCGGGCGAAGGGGTTTCCGACGTCGATCGTGGAGGCGGGCGGTTCGGTCGCGCGGCGGTCGGGCTGGGCCTCGCCGCCATAGCCGCCGCCCGCGAGCGGCGCGTCGGCGGTTCCATAGTCGCCGCCGGCGAGGGCGCGGTCGTCCAGGCGGCGCAGCGGTTCGTCGGCGGCGCCGGCGTCGGCGGCCCCAGCCCCGGCCGTCGTCGCGCCGCCGCGGAGACCGAGATCGCCGCTTTCCTGCGCGCGCGCGCCGACGGCCGCGCAGAGTGCGGCGAGGGCCAGGGCGGCTGTGGAAAGCGCGCGGCGCGTGGGCATGCCGTCCTTGTCACCACGGTCGTTCGACCGGCGGGGGCGACGCCCGAGCCGGATGGTTAACGACTTTGAAACGGGCATGGTTAAGAAAGGCTTGCCGCCCCCGGGGAGGCCGCCTCCCGGAGCGGGCGTTGGCGCGCTTCGCGGCATGGTGGTAGAGCTTGCGCCCGATTGGCTCGTTTCTCGCCAGCGCGTTTTTGATCCGTGGTCCGCATGAACACTCCTTCCCCAGTCCCGCCGTTCGCGACGCCCCAGCAGGGGCGTGACGTCGCTCCCCCGCCGCCGCGCGCGACCATGCCGGACGAGGCGATCGCCTCCGCCGTGCGCACGGTTGAGCTTGAGGCTGCGGGCATGGCGCAGCTCGCGGAGGCGCTCGGCGGAGAGCTCGGGGCGCCGTTCGCGCGCGCGGTCGAAGTGATCGCGGCCGCCCGCGGGCGCGTCATCGTCACCGGCATGGGCAAGAGCGGCCATGTCGGGCGCAAGATCGCCGCAACACTGGCCTCCACCGGCACGCCGGCCTTCTTCGTCCATCCCGGCGAGGCGAGCCACGGCGACCTCGGCATGATCACCTCGGACGACGTCATCCTCGCGCTGTCCTGGTCCGGCGAGACCACCGAACTGCGCGACATGCTGCACTACGCCCGGCGCTTCCGCGTGCCGCTGATCGCGATCACCTCCCGTGAGGACAGCGCGCTCGGCCAGGCGGCGGACGTGGTCATGGCGCTGCCGCGGTCGGCCGAGGCTTGCCCGCACGGGCTCGCGCCGACGACCTCGACCACCATGCAGGTCGCGCTCGGCGACGCGCTCGCGGTCGCTCTGCTGGAGAGCCGCCGCTTCACGCCGACCGACTTCAAGCGCTTCCACCCCGGCGGCAAGCTGGGCGCGGTGCTGTCCTTCGTGCGCGACGTCATGCATTCCGGCGACGCCGTCCCGCTGATCGCGGAGGGCGCGCGGATGTCCGAGGCGCTGCTCGTGATGACGGCCAAGAGCTTCGGCTGCGTCGGCGTCGTCGACCGGGACGGCGGGCTCGTCGGCATCGTGACCGACGGCGACCTCCGCCGCCACATGGGCCCCGATCTCACCGGCATGGCGGTCGACCAGGTCATGACCCGCTCGCCGAAGGTGGTGCGCCCGAACGACCTCGCGGCCGACGCGCTGAGCTCGCTCCAGGGCCGCGCGATCACCGCGCTGTTCGTGGTCGATCGCGGCAAGCCGGTCGGGCTGGTCCACATCCACGACCTGCTGAAGCTCGGGATCGCGTGACGCCGGAGGCGGTTGCGCTCGAGTTAACCCGCGCCTTCACCGCCCCTTAACCGGAAATCTTCACCATCCGCCCCCGAAGCCGCGGAAGGATTCCGTCGCGGCGCTCAAGGGGCGACCATGGATATCGCGTCGATTATCGGCTTCGTCGGCGGCGTCGGCGTGCTGGGCTTCCTGATCTACGACGGCGGCGGCGTCGAGCGTTACTGGTCGTCCCACGCCGCGATCGTCATCTTCGGCGGCGCCGTCACCGCCACCCTGATCCGGTTCGAGATGGGGGCCTTCCTGTCCTCGTTTCCGACCGCCTTCAAGACCTGCTTCGGTTTCGGCGGCAAGCACTCCAACCCGCGCGACCTGATCGCCGAGATCGCCGAAATGGCGGCGATCGTGCGCAAGTCCGGCCCGGTCGGCCTCGACAAGGCGACGCCGCACGACAAGTTCCTGGCGCAGGGCGTGCGCTACGTGGCCGACGGCTTCGACGAGGCCTTCATCCGCGAGACGCTGGAGCGCGAGCGCGACCTGAACCTGCACCGCCTCGAGATGGCGGCGAAGGTGTTCCGCGGCATCGGCGACTGCGCCCCGGCCTTCGGCATGATCGGGACGCTGATCGGCATGGTGCAGATGTTCGCCGAGATGTCGGACCCGTCGAAGCTCGGCACCTTCATGGCCATCGCGCTGCTCGCGACGCTCTACGGCGCGGCGGTGGCGAACTTCTTCTTCCTGCCGATCGCCGACAAGATCACGATCAAGTTCGGCCATGAGGAGCTGAACCAGACCCTCGTCATCGACGGCGTGCTGAGCCTGCGCCAGGGCAAGAGCCCCGCGGTCGTGAAGGAGATGCTGCTCGCCTACCTGCCCGAGAAGCATCGGGCCGAGCTTGTCGAGGCGGCCGCCTGAGATGGCGAAGAAAAAGCACGCCGATCACGGCGGCGGCCATGGCTGGTTCGTCACCTTCGCCGACCTGATGGGCCTGCTGATGGCCTTCTTCGTCGTGCTCGTCGCCTTCTCGACGCAGGACAAGAAGAAGATGCAGATCGTGGCCGGCTCGATGCGCGAGGCTTTCGGCACCCAGCGCGACATCATGGCGGCCGGCATCGTCGACATCGGTGGAACGCCGGCTCGCACCGAGCTGCTCAACAACTCCGCCCGCACGCCGGGCGAAGCGGCGAACCTTGCGGGGCCGCTGTCCAAGAACCGCGCCGACACGGAGGCCGCCGCCCGCGGCTTCGCCCAGGCCGCGGCGAGCCTGCGTCAGGCGCTGCGCTCGATGCCGGAGATCGCCGAGGTCTCGAATCAGATCATGATCGAGAGCTCGTCCGAGGGCGTCGCGATCTCGATCGTCGACCAGGACGGACGCTCGATGTTCGCGCCGGGCTCGGCCATGCCGTCCCGGCGCATCGCCGAAGCCGTCATGGCGATGGGGCCGACCTTCCGCGCGCTCGCTTATCCGATCTCGATCGCGGGCCACACCGCGTCCGGCATGGCGGAGGGCCAGAACACCGATCCGTGGAAGCTGTCCGCGGACCGCGCGAGCGCAGTCCGCGAGCTGATCGCGGCGTCCGGCGTTCCGGACGCTCGCTTCACCGGCGTCGAGGGCAGGGCGGCGAGCGAGCCGATGTTCGCCGACGCGCCGCAGATCGCCGCCAACAGGCGCGTGACCATCTCGCTGACGGCGTCGCCCGGCTCGCTGCCGATGAACCTCACGCCCTGAGGCGACCGCGCCTCAGCCCTTGAGCAGTGCCTCCAGCTCCTTGCGGAATGCGGCGCCGAGCTCCTCGCTCGCGAGCGCATAGGCGACGTTCGCGCTCAGGAAGCCGAGCTTGGAGCCGGTGTCGTAGACGTCGCCGGGGAAGGCGTAGCCGGAGAACGGCTGCCGTTCGGCGAGCGTCAGCATGGAGTCGGTGAGCTGGATCTCGCCGCCCGCGCCCGGCTTCTGCTTCGACAGCAGGTCGAAGATCTCGGGCTGCAGGATGTAGCGGCCGGAGATCGCGAGGTTGGACTGGGCGGTGCCCTTGGCAGGCTTCTCGACCATCGAGGTCATCTTGAAGCCTTTGCCGACCGCCTCGCCGCGGCCGACGATGCCGTACTGGTGGGTCTGGTCGTCGGGCACCTCGTAGACCGCGACGACGTTGCCGCCGCCCGCCTCGTCGTAGACCTGGATCATCTCGGCGAGGCAGCCGCGCTTCGCCTGGTGCAGCATGTCGGGCAGGATCAGGGCGAAGGGCTCGTCGCCGACGATGTCGCGGGCGCACCACACCGCGTGCCCGAGCCCGAGCGGCTCCTGCTGGCGGGTGAAGCTGGTCTGGCCGGCGGCCGGAAGCTGCTTGCGCAGGATCTCGATCGCCTCGGTCTTGCCGCGGCGCTGCAGCGTGTCGTCGAGCTCGTACTGCTTGTCGAAGTGATCCTCGATCACGGCCTTGTTGCGGCCGGTCACGAAGATGAAATGCTCGATCCCGGCTTCGCGCGCTTCGTCCACCACATGCTGGATCACCGGCTTGTCGACGACGGTCAGCATCTCCTTCGGAACGGCCTTGGTCGCCGGCAGAAAGCGGGTGCCGAGGCCGGCGACGGGGAACACGGCTTTACGAATCGGGCGGGGCATAAGGTCTCCGGCTTCTGGTCGCGCGGCCGCCGCCGAACAATGGCCGCGGTCGGCGCGTAAATTGGCATGTCTGGCGCTGAGGTAAAGGTCAGGTTTCCACGTATCCCGCCGCCGGGCTCACGCGGGGGTGACCAACGCGGTTAACCGAATGCAAACTCTCAGGCGTAAGTTTGGTGAACGCAATCTGAACCCGATCCGCCGCCGTCGTTCCACGGCGGCGCGCGAGGAGAACGCGAGATGTCCGCGCGTCACCGCATCATCGTCCGAGCCGCCGCGGCGGCGTTCGCAGCTCTTGGAGCGTGGAGCGCGCCGGCCGCCGCCAGCCCGCTGGACGCCCGTTTCGACGCCTTCGTGGCCCGCCTGAAGCCGCAGGCGGCCGCCGCGGGCGTCAGCCCAGCGACCTTCGATCGCGCCTTCCGCGGCCTGAAGGTCGACCAGGAGGCGATCGCCAAGTCGCAGTACCAGCCGGAATTCCGCACCACCATGGCGCAGTACGTCGACACCCGCGTGTCCGACACCCGCGTCGCGGCCGGTCGGCAGAACTACGAGCAGTGGAAGGACACGCTCGCCCGGCTGGAGCGCTCGACCGGCGTCGACCGCTACGTGATCCTGTCGGTCTGGGGCATGGAGACCAACTACGGCGCCTCCATGGGCAATCACAACGTGATCGAGGCGCTGGCGACGCTCGCCTGCTGCCAGACGCGCCGGCCCGAATTCTTCCGCAAGGAGCTGATCGCTGCGCTGCAGATCCTGCAGCAGGGCCATGTCTCGCCCGAGAACATGATCGGCTCCTGGGCCGGCGCCATGGGCCACACCCAATTCATGCCGACGAGCTTCAAGGCCTACGCCGCCGACTACAATGGCGACGGCAAGCGCGACATCTGGACCTCGATCCCCGACGCGCTCGCCTCGACCGCGAACTACCTGAAGAAGCACGGCTGGCATAGCGGCTACAGCTGGGGCTACGAGGTCGCGCCCGGTGGCTCCCGCCGCGTCGACGGCGGCGCGCTGCCGGCGGCGGCGTCGAAGCGCTTCGCCCCGGTGGGGCCGAATGGCCCGACCTTCATGCTCACCGGCAACTTCCGCGTCATCAAGCGCTACAACAACGCCGACAGCTACGCGCTCGCGGTCGGCCACCTCGCCGACCGTATCCGTGGCGGCGGCCCCATCCGCACCCCCTGGCCCAATCACGACAAGCCGCTCGAGGAGCAGGAGCGGTTCGAGCTGCAGGCGCTGCTCGCCCGCCGCGGCTTCGCCGTCGGGGAGCCCGACGGCAAGATCGGTCCGGCGACGCGCGAGGCGATCATGTCGTACCAGCAGGCGCAGGGCCTCGCGCCTGACGGCTACGCCGGCGTCTCATTGCTGAGGCGGCTGCGGACGGCGCGCTGAGCGGGGCGTGGCCCTCGCCGCGCCCCCGTGCTAATCTGCCGACCATGACACGGCTTGTCCGTTGGCTCCTGCTGGCATTGATCGCGCCGTTCGCCTCTCTGGCGGCGTCTTCTGGCGCATCCGCCCAGGATGGCGTCTACCAGCGCCGCTACTACGATCCGCCGCGGGTCGAACGCCGCTACTACGACGAGGACGAGCGTTACGTTCAGCAGCGGCTGCGCGCCATTCGGCGCGACAGCGCGGTGTTGCGTCGCGAGGCCGAACGACGCGCGGCCTATGAGGCCGCGCAGCGCGAACAGAGCCGGCGCGGCGGCTTCGGCGTTCCGTTCCTGCAACGCTTGTTCGGGGGATCGCGGCCCGAGGCTGACGAGCGCTGGAGCGCGCGCACGGACCCGGGAGCGGTCGAGGTCCGCCCGAAGCCGAAACGCATCCGTCGCCGGCCGCCGGAAGCGACGCCCGCGGCGGCGCTCCTTCCAGCCGTCACGCCGCCCGAGGTCGCCGCCGCGCCGCCGGCGGCCCCTCCGTCGACCTTCGTGGTTGTGATCGGCGACAGCATCGCGGACGGGCTGGCTGGCGGTTTGACGGAAGCCTTCGTTGACGCGCCCGACGTCGCCGTGAAGCGCGTGACGAAGCCAAACGCCGGGCTCGTTCGCGGCGATTACTACGACTTCGTCGCCGCGGCGCGTCAGACGCTCGACGAGGGACCGGCGACCTACGCCGTGTTCGATGTCGGCGTAAATGATCGCCAGCCTTTCCTTGACATGCGCGACGCGGCGCCGCTGTCGCCGCGGTGGAAGGAGCGTTACGCGCAGCGCATCGACGCTCTGCTGGCGCCGTTCAAGGAACGCAAGATACCGATCTACTGGGTCGGGCTCGCGCCGAGCGAAAGCGTCCGGGCGAGCTCCGACCACACGGCGCTCAACGCGCTAGCGCGCGAGCGCGTGGAGGCCGCGGGCGGCACATACGTGGACGTCTGGGAGGGCTTCGTCGACGAAGCCGGCGATTACGCCGCGGTCGGGCCGCAGCTCGACGGCCAGACCGCGAAGCTGCGGCTGGACGACGGGGTGCACTTCTCGAAGGCCGGCGCCCGCAAGCTCGCGCACTACGTCGAGCAGGAGATCCGCAAGGTCTACACGCCGAAGCCCGCAGTTCCCGCCGATGCGGTCGCAGGCACGACGACAGACGCCCCCGAGCCGAACGCCCCTCCGCTCGCGGCCAAGCCGAAGCCACTCGCCGGTCCGCTGATGGTGCTGACCGCGCCGCGGACGACACAGGGCGGCGCCTTGCTCGGGTCGGGATCGCCGGCCGCCGCCGAAACGCTGCTGGTCCGAGGCGAAGCGCCGTCGCCGACGCCGGGACGGCTCGACGACCACCGTTGGCCCGCCGCGGCGGGTCCCGACGGCGACGCGTCGGCAAAACCCGACGCCGCGCCTCGTCCGTGATCGGCGCGGCCCGGATGGCCGCTTAGGGCGTCAGCGCGGCAGCTTGGTCGAGCCGGTCAGGAAGGTGTCGATCGCAGCCGCGGCCTGACGGCCTTCGCGGATGGCCCACACCACCAGCGACTGGCCGCGGCGCATGTCTCCCGCCGCGAAGACCTTCGGGTTCGACGTGACGTAGCTGCTCTCGTCCGCAAGCACGTTGCCGCGCTTGTCAAGCGCGACGCCGGACTGCTCGACGAGCCCGTCGATCCGCGGCCCGGAGAACCCGAGTGCGATGAAGACGAGGTCGGCCTTGATCAGGAACTCGCTGCCAGGGATCGGCTGGCGCTTGGCGTCGGCGCGGGCGCAACGCACGCCCACGACCTTGCCGTTCTTGCCCTCAATTCCGAGCGTTACCGCGGCGAACTCCCGCTCCGCGCCCTCGGCCTGGCTCGAGGAGGTGCGGAACTTGGTCGGCCAGTAGGGCCAGGTCAGCAGCTTGTCCTCGACCTTCGGCGGCGTCGGACGGATGTCGAGCTGCGTCACCACGATGGCGCCCTGCCGGAACGAGGTGCCGACGCAGTCCGAGGCGGTGTCGCCGCCGCCGATGACGACGACATGCTTCGCGGTCGCCTCGACCCTCGCCTCGGGGATCGCGTTCTCGAACCCGACCCGGCGGTTCTGCTGCACGAGGAACGGCATTGCGTAGTGCACGCCCTGCAGGTCCTGGCCCGGCAGCTGCGGATCGCGCGGCTTCTCGGCGCCGCCGGCGAACAGGACCGCGTCGTAGCCGTCGGTCAGCTCCGAGACGGGCAGGGTCACGCCGACGTTCACGCCGTAGTGGAACGTGACGCCCTCGGCCTCCATCTGCTCGACGCGCCGGTCGATGTGGCGCTTCTCCATTTTGAAGTCCGGGATGCCGTAGCGGAGCAGGCCGCCGGCGCGCGGCTCGCGCTCGTAGACATGGACCTCATGTCCCGCGCGAGCGAGCTGCTGGGCGGCGGCGAGCCCGGCCGGACCGGAGCCCACGACCGCGACCCGGCTGCCGGACTTCGCGGCCGCGGGCTCGGGCACGATCCAGCCATTGGCCCAGGCCTTGTCGGCGATGGCCTGCTCGACGGTTTTGATCGCGACCGGAACGTTCTCGAGGTTCAGCGTGCACGCCTCTTCGCAGGGCGCGGGGCAGATGCGGCCGGTGAACTCCGGGAAATTGTTGGTGGAGTGGAGGTTGCGGGACGCCTCCTCCCAATCGTCGGCGTAGACGAGGTCGTTCCAGTCCGGGATCTGGTTGTTGACCGGGCAGCCCTGGGGCCCGTGACAGAACGGAATGCCGCAATCCATGCAGCGCGCCGCCTGGCCGGCGACCTCCGCGTCTGACAGCGGCAGCGTGAACTCGCGATAATGCCGGATGCGGTCGGACGCCGGCTGATACCGCGCCTCCTGCCGGTCGATCTCGAGAAAACCTGTGACCTTGCCCATCGTATGGTCTCCTCCGTCCGGAGGTCCTTGTCGCAAGCCCGCCTGCAGGTGGCGTCCGACCCTGCGCCGGAAGCGCAGGGCCGATCGTCCACGGCGTTAAGCTCTACCTTGATGACGGTCCCGGAGCGACCCCTGGGGCCGTCCGGAACGACGATGTCCTGCGCGAGCCGGAGGCCCGCTCCTCACTCCGCCGCCTGCAGCGCGCGCGCCTTCTCCATCTCGCGGAGAGCCCGGCGGTACTCGACGGGCATCACCTTCACGAACTTGTTCCGGTAGCTCGCCCAGTCGTCGAGGATCGCCTTGGCCCGCGTGGACTCGGTGTGGGCGAGGTGCGCGGAGATCAGATGCTTCAGGCGGTCCTCGTCGTGCCGGGTCATGTCCGGATCGACATGGATGCGGCCCTTGAACTCCAGATCGCCGCCGTGGTGGTGCAGCTCCTCGAGCAGCTCCTCCTCCTCGGGCACCGGCTCGAGATCGACCATCGAGAGGTTGCAGCGCGCGGCGAAGTCGCCCGCCTCGTCGAGCACATAGGCGACGCCGCCCGACATGCCCGCGGCGAAGTTGCGGCCGGTCTTGCCGAGCACCACCACCACGCCGCCGGTCATGTACTCGCAGCCATGGTCGCCGGCGCCTTCGACGACCGCGATCGCGCCGGAGTTCCGGACCGCGAAGCGCTCGCCCGCGACGCCGCGGAAGTAGCATTCGCCCTCGATCGCGCCGTAGAGCACCGTGTTGCCGACGATGATCGACTCCTCGGCCACCACGCCGGCGTTCGCCGCCGGACGGATGATGATGCGGCCGCCCGAAAGGCCCTTGCCGACATAGTCGTTGGCCTCGCCCGTCAGGTCGAAGGTGACGCCGGCGGCGAGGAAAGCGCCGAAGCTCTGGCCGGCGGTGCCGGTCAGCTTCACCGTGATGGTGTCGTCCGGCAGCCCGGCCGCGCCGTGCGCCTTCGCCACCGCGCCCGAGAGCATGGCGCCCGCGGAGCGGTTGCGGCTCTTGATCGCGCGCTCGATCACGACCGGCGCGCCGGTCTCGATCGCCGGCTTCGCGGCCTCGATCAGATCGCGGTCGAGCACCGCCTCAAGATGGTGGTCCTGAAGCTCGGCGTGACGGATCGCGACGTCCGCGCCGACCACGGGCTTCGCGAACAGCTTCGAGAAGTCGAGGCCCTTGGCCTTCCAGTGGGCGACGGCCTCGCGCTTGTCGAGCAGGTCGGAACGGCCGACGATCTCGTCGAGCGTGGTCGCACCCATCTCGGCGAGGAGTTGGCGGACTTCCTCGGCCACGAAGAACAGGTAGTCGACCACGTTCTCCGGCGTGCCCTTGAAGCGCTTGCGCAGCACCGGATCCTGCGTGGCGATGCCGACGGGGCAGGTGTTGAGGTGGCACTTGCGCATCATGATGCAGCCGGCCGCGATCAGCGGCGCGGTCGAGAAGCCGAACTCGTCCGCCCCAAGCAGCGCGCCGACGACCACGTCGCGGCCCGTGCGCAGGCCGCCGTCGACCTGCAGGCGGACGCGACCGCGCAGGCGGTTCATGACCAGGGTCTGCTGGGTCTCGGCGAGACCGGTCTCCCAGGGGCCGCCGGCGTGCTTCAGCGAGGTGAGCGGGGACGCGCCCGTGCCGCCCTCGAAGCCGGAGATGGTGATGTGGTCGGCGCGCGCCTTGGCGACGCCCGCGGCCACCGTGCCGACGCCGACCTCGGAGACGAGCTTCACCGACACGTCAGCCGCCGGGTTGACGTTCTTCAGGTCGTAGATGAGCTGCGCCAGATCCTCGATCGAGTAGATGTCGTGGTGTGGCGGCGGCGAGATCAGGCCGACGCCCGGCGTGGAGCGCCGGACCTTGGCGATCGCCGCGTCGACCTTGTGGCCGGGCAGCTGGCCGCCTTCGCCGGGCTTCGCGCCCTGCGCGACCTTGATCTGGATCGTGTCGGCGTTGACGAGGTACTCGGTCGTCACGCCGAAGCGGCCCGAGGCGACCTGCTTGATCGCCGAGCGCTTGGAATCGCCGTTGGCGAGCGGAACGAATCGCTCCGGCTCCTCGCCGCCCTCGCCGGTGTTCGACTTGCCGCCGATCCGGTTCATGGCGACGGCGAGCGTCTCGTGCGCCTCGCGGCTGATCGACCCGAACGACATCGCGCCGGTGACGAAGCGCTTCACGATCTCGGCCGCGGACTCGACCTGATCGAGCGGCACGGCCTCGCGGCCGCGCTCCTTCGCGGACTTGATGCGGAACAGGCCGCGCAGCGTCAGCAGGCGCTCCGCCTGTTCGTTCATGTCGCGCGCGAAGTCCTCGTACTTAGCGAAGGACCGGGCGCGGACCGCATGCTGCAGATCCGCGACCGATTCCGGCGTCCAGGCGTGGTCCTCGCCGCGGATGCGGTACGCGTACTCGCCGCCGACCTCGAGCGCCGAGCGCAGGACGGGGACGTCCGCGAAGGCGAGCGTGTGGCGGCGGACCGTCTCCTCGGCGATCTCCGCCAGGCCGACCCCGCCGACCGGCGTCGCGGTGCCGGTGAAGAACTTGTCGACGAAGTCCTTGGACAGGCCGATCGCGTCGAAGATCTGCGCGCCGCAATAGGACTGGTAGGTCGAGATGCCCATCTTGGACATGACCTTGAGCAAGCCCTTGCCGATCGACTTGATGTAGCGGGTGCGCACCTCCGTGGCGTCGACGCGCTCGGGGAAGTCCAGCGCCTGATGCATCGAGGCGAGCGTCTCGAAGGCGAGATAGGGGTTGATCGCCTCGGCGCCGTAGCCCGCGAGCACCGCGAAGTGGTGCACCTCGCGCGGCTCGCCCGACTCCACCACAAGGCCGACCGAGGTGCGGAGACCCTTGCGGATCAGGTGATGGTGCACGGCGGCGGTGGCGAGCGCGGCGGGAATCGCGATGCGGCCCGGGCCGACGAGCCGATCGGACAACACGACGATGTTGAAGCCGCCGTGGACGGCCGCGGTCGCGCGCTCGCAGAGCCGCTCGATCGCGTCGCCCATGCCGCCGGCGCCCTTCTCGGCCGGGTAGGTCGTGTCCAGCGTGCGCGACTGGAACTGGCTTTCGGCCAGGTCGTCGATCGCGCGGATCTTTTCCAGGTCCTCGTTGGTGAGGATCGGCTGGCGCACCTCGAGCCGCTTCTTCTTCGACGAGCCGTCGAGGTCGAACAGGTTCGGCCGCGGTCCGATGAAGGACACGAGGCTCATCACCAGCTCCTCGCGGATCGGGTCGATCGGCGGGTTGGTGACCTGGGCGAAGTTCTGCTTGAAGTAGGTGTAGAGCAGCTTGGAGCGCGTGGAGAGCGCCGACAGCGGCGTGTCGGTGCCCATGGAGCCGACCGCCTCCTGGCCGGTGGTCGCCATCGGCGCCATCAGCAGCTTCACGTCCTCCTGCGTGTAACCGAAGGCCTGCTGCCGGTCGAGCAGGCTCACCGCCGGCCGCGGGCGCGGCGGCGGGGCGTCGGGCAGGTCCTCGAGCACGAGCTGCGTCTTGGCCAGCCACTCCTTGTAGGGGCGGGCCTTGGCGAGGCTCGACTTGATCTCCTCGTCGGAGACGATGCGGCCCTCGGCGAGGTCGATCAGCAGCATGCGGCCGGGCTGCAGCCGCCACTTGCGGACGATCTTCTCCTCCGGCATCGGCAGCACGCCCATCTCGGAGGCCATCACGACGAGATCGTCGTCGGTCTGGTACCAGCGGGCCGGACGCAGGCCGTTGCGGTCGAGAGTCGCGCCGATCTGGCGGCCGTCGGTGAAGGCGATCGCGGCGGGGCCGTCCCACGGCTCCATGACGGCGGCGTGGTACTCGTAGAAGGCGCGGCGCTCGTCATCCATCAGCGGGTTGCCGGCCCAGGCCTCGGGCACGAGCATCATCACCGCGTGCGCCATGCCGTAGCCGCCGTCCACGAGGAACTCGAGGGCGTTGTCGAGGCAAGCGGTGTCGGACTGGCCCTCATACGAGATCGGCCAGAGCTTCGAGATGTCGTTGCCGTAGAGCTCGCTGTCGACGGAAGCCTGCCGCGCCGCCATCCAGTTGACGTTGCCGCGCAGGGTGTTGATCTCGCCGTTGTGCGCGACCATGCGGTAGGGGTGCGCCAGCGACCAGGCCGGGAAGGTGTTGGTCGAGAACCGCTGGTGCACGAGCGCGAGCGCGCTCTCGAACCGCTCGTCCTTCAGGTCGGGGTAATAGGCCGCGAGCTGATCCGCCAGGAACATGCCCTTGTAGACGATGGTCCGGCAGGACAGCGACACGGGGTAGTAGGACGAGGCGCGCGGATCCGCGCCGTAGATCTCGTTGGAGACCACCTTGCGCAGGATGAACAGCTTGCGCTCGAAATCGTCCTCGTTGTCGATCTGGGCCGAGCGGCCGATGAAGATCTGGAGCTGGACCGGCTCGGTCGGCTTGACGCTTTCGCCGAGCGAGGAGTTGTCCGTCGGCACGTCGCGCCAGCCGAGGAAGGTCTGGCCCTCCTCGGCGATGACGCGCTCGAACACCGCCTTGACGTTCGCGACCGCGGCGGGATCGCGCGGCGCGAAGATGTGGCCGACGGCGTAGAACCCGGGCTCCGGCAGCGCGAAGCCGAGGCGCTCGGCCTCCGCCGCGAAGAACTTGTGCGGAATCTGCACCAGCATGCCCGCGCCGTCGCCGGCACGCGGATCGGCGCCCACGGCGCCGCGGTGCTCGAGGTTTTCGAGGATC
The DNA here is from genome assembly GCF_027922325.1 of Methylopila turkensis. Classification (GTDB taxonomy): domain Bacteria; phylum Pseudomonadota; class Alphaproteobacteria; order Rhizobiales; family Methylopilaceae; genus Methylopila; species Methylopila turkensis. Next base: position 1,148,726 of record NZ_BSFL01000001.1, on the reverse strand, counting down.
CGGATCCCGTGCTCGATGATGGCGTGGCTCTTGCGGCCCCTCATGTCGGCCACGAAGCCGACGCCGCACGAATCCTTCTCGTGACGCGGGTCGTAGAGGCCGTGCGCCTGCGGCAGCCCATGGTCGAGCGCGACGGTTTTGGTCGCGGCGGCGCGAGCGGCGTCGGTCGCGTCGCTTTCGCGCGCGATGTTGCGGATGTCGCTCTTGCTCTCGTCGGTCATGGCCAACCCCAAGATGCCGCCGGCCGCGAAGCCGGCGTGTCAGTCGTCCCGCATCGAATGCTGCGCGCGGTCCCGCCACACGCGATCGGCCCGGTCAGGACGCGCCGCGCGCTCCCGCCTGGAACCGTTCTTGAGTGAATAAGGAACGACGCCGATGCGCAAATGGACAGCCTTGCTGTCCTATTGCGCCGCGCACATTGTCAGAAAAGGTGGGTTGCGACAAGCGCCGATGCGAGGTCGCGCGGCGTTTTTCTGCCGTGGCGAAGCGTCCCGCCGCAACAAAATGTCGTCCCTCAGGCCAAACCCGCAACTTTCGGCGTATGCGCCCGACTTTCGCCCTTCCGCATCGACGCTGCGCGCTTCCGCGCCTAAAAGCGGTCGCCCGTTCATGAGGCGAAAGCGCATGTATCTCGCCAGCGACAATGCTGCTCCGGCCGCGGAACAAGTGCTCCAGGCGCTCGCGCGCGCCAATGCGGGCGCGTCCGCGCCCTATGGCCGCGACGAACCGACGCGTCGGGTCGAGGCGATGTTCAGCGAGCTGTTCGAGCGCGAGGTCGGCGTCTTCCTCGTGACGACCGGCACCGCCGCGAACGCGCTGGCGCTGGCGCAGATCACGCCGCCCTGGGGCGCCGCGATCGGCCACGCCGAGGCGCATGTGATGCACGACGAGTGCGGCGCGCCGGAGTTCTTCACCGCCGGCGCCAAGATCGTCGGCGTTCCGGGCCGCGACGGCAGGATGACCGCCGACGGGCTGAAGGCGCTGCTCGCGCGCGATTTCTGGACGCCGCCGACCCATGTCGCTCCCGCCTCCGTGACGATCAGCCAGGCGACCGAAGCCGGCACGCTCTACCGGCCGGCGGAAATCGCGGCGATCGCGGAGGCGGCGAAGGCGCATGGGCTCCGGGTTCATATGGACGGCGCCCGCTTCGCGAACGCAGCGGCCGCGACCGGCGCCGCGCCGGCGGAGCTGACCTGGCGGTCCGGCGTCGAGATCCTGTCGTTCGGCTTCACGAAGAACGGCGCGATGGCGGCCGAAGCCGTGATCGTGTTCGCCGACGATCTCGTGAAGAACCTCGCCGAGCGGCGCAAGCGCGGCGGCCACCTGTGGTCGAAGGGCCGTTTCATCGCGGCGCAGGTGGAGGCGCTGCTGGAGAACGGGCTGTGGCTCGACCTCGCGGCGCGGGCCAACGCGACGGCGGGTCGTCTGGCGAAGGGGCTGGAGAGCCGCGGCCTGCGGCTCGCCTTTCCGATCGAGGCCAACGAGGTTTTCGTCTGGCTGCCGCCGTCGGTCGACGACGCCCTGCGCGCGGCGGGCGCGGCTTATTACGCCTGGTCGAGCGAATCGATCGCGCCGGAGCGTTCGGGCCGCGACGGCGCTCGTCTCGCGCGCCTGATCTGCTCGTTCGCGACGCCGGACGAGGATGTCGACGCGTTTCTCGGCGTGATCGATCGCGAGCCCGTGGCGTAAAAAAGCGCCCCGGTCTCCCGGGGCGCCCGCGTGACGTCGATGGGTCGGCGCGCTTACGCGGCTTCGGCGACCTTGGCGTCGATCGCCTTCGGCCGGCCGGCGTTGATCGCGATCGTGCGGGGCTTCTTGGCCTCCGGCACCTCGCGCACCAGCTCCACATGGAGCAGGCCGTTCTCGAGGCTCGCGCCCGTCACCTGGACGTGGTCGGCGAGCTGGAAGCGGCGCTCGAAGGCGCGGGCGGCGATGCCCTGATGAAGCACTTCGCCCTTACGCTCCTCCGCCTGCTTTTCGCCGCGGACCGAAAGCGCGTTCTCCTTCACCTCGATCGTCAGGTCCTGCTCGGCGAAGCCGGCGACCGCGACGGTGATGCGATAGGCGTTCTCGGCCGTGCGCTCGATGTTGTAGGGCGGGTAGCCGGGCGTGGCCTCGGCGCCGCCGGCGACGTTGTCGAGCAGCGAGAACAGCCGGTCGAAGCCGACGGTCGAGCGGTAGAGCGGGGAAAGATCGAACTGGCGCATGGGTCACATCCTTTGATCAAGCGACATGGTTCGGCCCGCCGGTTTGGCCGGGCCTTTTCTCAAGCGCCGCAGCCGGTTGGCCTGCGACGAAACTGAGTTAGGAACGCGAAATCCGGCCCGCAAGGGGCGCCGGGCTCGCCATCGCGACGTGGTTCGGACGCGCGCCGTCTGATAGGCAGGGCGCACGACCTCCCGTTCCGAGCTGACGCCCCCGCCCGCATGCCGTCCCGCCCCCAGCCGCTTCCCGTGCGCGAGGATTTCGTCGAGGCGCCCGACGCGGCGATGACGCCCGGCGCGTCGCTTCGCATCGTGACGGCCGCCGACGGGCTGCGGCTGCGCGCGGCGACATGGCGACCGGCGGGAACGCCGCGCGGCACGGTCTGCGTGTTCCAGGGGCGGGCGGAGTTCGTCGAGAAATACTCCGAGGTGGCCGACGACCTGCTAGCGCGCGGTTTCGCGGTCGCGACCTTCGATTTCCGGGGGCAGGGCGGCTCGCAGCGGCTGGTGTCCAATCCGCTCAAGGGCCACGTCGACGATTTCGACGACTACCGCGTCGACGCCGAGGCCTTCATGCGGCAGGCGGTGATGCCGCACTGCCCGCCGCCCTATTTCGCGCTCGGCCACTCCATGTCGGCGCCGGTGCTGATCGCGCTCGCGCTCCGGCAGCCGCAGTGGTTCGACCGTATGGTGCTGGCGGCGCCGATGATCGGCCTGCCGCTCGCCCGCGCCGAATTCTTCGCCCGCGGCCTCGCCACGGGACTCGGACGGCTCGGCTTCTCCGGCTCCTACATCCCGAGCGGGGCGGATCGAATTCTCGCGCTGCGGCCGTTCGCGACCAATCCGGTGACGTCCGACCCGACGCGCTACGCGCGCTCCGTCAGCCTGATCACGCGCGAGCCGCGGCTCGCGATCGCTTCGCCCACCATCGGCTGGGTGCACGCCGCCTTCCGCGCGATGACCGCTACCGCGCTGCCCGGCGTGCCGGAAAGCGTCAGGACGCCGACGCTGGTGCTGACGGCCGGGGCTGATCGGATCGTGGATCCGCGGGCGAGCGCGCGGTTCGCGGCCCGCATTCGCGGCGGCGGCCACCTTCAGCTGCGCGGCGCGAAGCATGAGCTTCTGATGGAGCGGGACGACCTGCGGGGCCTGTTTTGGGCCGCGTTCGACGCCTTCGTGCCGGGAAGCGGCGCGTTGGCCTGAGGCTTCAGCCGAGCTTCGACAGCCGCTCGAGCGCGCGTTCGTGCAAGCGCTTGTCGCCCGCGGCTATGATACGTCCGCCATCGGTGGCCGGCCCGCCGTCCCAGGTCGTGACGACGCCGCCCGCGCCTTCGACGATCGGGATCAGCGCCACGATGTCGAACGGCTTCAGGTCAGCCTCGATGACGAGGTCGACATGGCCGCTCGCAAGCATTGCATAGGCGTAGCAGTCGCCGCTCCAGCGGGTCAGACGGACGTCCGCCGAGACCTGCTCGAAGGTCTCGCGCTCCTCGGGCGTGAACATGGTCGGCGAGGTGGACATCAACATCGCGTCTTCGAGCCGGGGACAGGCCCGCGTCCGCAGACGGCGCTCCGTTCCGCGCCCACGGTAGCTCGCGCTGGAGCCGTCGCCGGAGAAGCGCTCGCCGATGAAGGGCTGGTTCATCATGCCGAAGCAGGGCGAGCCGCCGCGCGTAAGCCCGATCAGCGTGCCCCAGATCGGCATGCCGAGAATGAACGAGCGGGTGCCGTCGATCGGGTCGAGCACCCAGACGAACTCAGCGTCCGGCCGGTCGTCGCCATGCTCCTCGCCGATGATGCCGTGCTCCGGAAAGGTTCGCCGGATCAGCGCCCGCATCGCGGTCTCGCCGGCCTTGTCGGCGGCGGTGACCGGGTCGAAGCCCTCGCGCAGCTTGTTCTCGACGCCGATGGAGGTGCGGAAGAACGGCAGGATCGCCTCGCCGGACTCCTGCGCCAGGCGGTCGACGAAGGCGGAAAAGTCTACGGCCGTCATGAGGGGCGCCCCGGTTGCGCGCCGGCGAAGGAACCCCGGCGGCCCGAAAGAGCGCGAAAGCGCGCGGCGGGCAAGAGGCGGGCGGAGCAGCGGCCTCACGGAAGGTGAGGATCAAAATAAAACGCCGGCTTACGCGACACGGGGTCGCAGCCGGCGATAGGTGGCCTTAGGCCTTGCTTTTTGTGCGGCGCGGCCGCATCTTATTGCAGCGCGGCAATGCGATCCCTCGCGATGCCGCTGCCCTCCTTGGGCGTTTCCTCCCTAGACTTGGGCCGCTTGCTTGCAGGCGGCCCTTTTTTCTTATTGGCGTCCAGGCAGGCGGGACATTGGCGACAGTTCGTCGCGTTTGCAAGCGTTTTCCGATCAGACGATAGGCGCATTGCGTCAAACCGCGGAAACGCCTCATTCCGCAGCGGCGCGCACCGTCGTGAGAGCGCCGAGTGGCGCCTGCGCCATAACCCGGACGAAGGTCGTGAGCAGGTCGAGCAGCGGCTCGAAGCCGGCGGTCTTCATGTGCGTGCGTTCGTCCATGTAGAGCCCGCGGTTGATCTCGACCTGAAGCGCATGGAAGCCGCTCGCGGGCGCGCCGTAATGCTCGGTGATGTAGCCGCCGGCGTAGGGACGGTTCCGGGCGACGACGAAGCCGGCCTTGCGCAGCGTCTGTTCGGCGAGATCCATGATCGCCGGCGCGCAGCTCGTGCCGTAGCGGTCGCCCAGCACCACTTCGGCGACCGGCCGCTCGTCGCGCACGCCGCCGCTCGAAGGCATCGAGTGGCAGTCGATCAACAGCGCCGCGCCGTGGCTGCGATGCGCGCGGCTGATGAGGCGCCCAAGCGTGCGGTGGTAGGGCTTGTAGAGCGTCTCGATCCGCGCGAGCGCTGCCTCGACGGGCAGTCGCGCGCCATAGATCTCCTGCGCCTCGCCGACCACTCGGGCGATCGTCCCGAGTCCCCCCGCGACGCGCACCGAGCGCGTGTTGGCGAAGGGCGGAAGCCGCCCCTCGAACATACGCGGATCGAGCTCGTAGGGCTCGCGGTTCACGTCGAGGAAGGCGCGTGGGAAATGCGCGCGCATCAGGGCCGCGCCGTAGCTCGGAGCCGCCGCGAACAGCTCGTCCACAAAAGCGTCTTCAGACCGCCGCAGCGCGCGCGCGTCAAGCCGGGAGGAGGCCAGGAAACTCGCGGGATAGCGCGACCCGGAATGCGGCGAATTGAATATGGCGGGCGAGGTCGCCTGCGCCGGCGAGGCGACGTCGAACGGCGGGTCCGGCAGGTCGGTCGGGGGAGACATCGTCACGTCGGCGGCGGTCCGGGTCTGCAGGGCGCTGGCGTCCGTCGATTGTTGCCGATCGATGACGCTCGTGTCCATTGGCCAGACCGGCAACGTTCTGTTTACCAAAGCGGTGACTTATGGAATGACTCGTTGCGGCTCCTCGCAATCCGGTTCGATTTCAGTGACTCCGAACACCAAGATCCTGCTCGCCGAAGACGACGACGACATGCGTCGCTTCCTGGTCAAAGCGCTCGAGAACGCCGGCCATTCGGTCGTGTCGTTCGACAACGGCCTATCGGCCTATCACCGGCTCCGCGAAGAGCCGTTCGAGCTTCTGCTGACCGACATCGTGATGCCCGAGATGGACGGCATCGAGCTCGCGCGCCGCGCGACCCAGCTCGACCCCGACATCAAGGTGATGTTCATCACCGGCTTCGCCGCGGTCGCGCTCAACCCCGACAGCCAGACTCCCAAGGACGCCAAAATCCTGTCGAAGCCGTTCCACCTGCGCGAGCTGGTGAGCGAGGTCGACAAGCTGCTCGCGGCGTGACGCCGGGGCGCGGCTGACGTTGGGCCCGCGCGACATCGCGCCGCCGGCGATGCTGGTCGTCGCCGTCGCGCTCGGGCTTTCGGGCGTGCTGGACCGTCCCGGCCTCGAAGGCCTCGGCGACGGTCTGCTCCTCGGCGCGGCGGTGTGCGCGCCGATCTGGCTGCTCGGTCTCTGGCGCCGCAGCCGATCGGAAAAAGGCGGGCGAGACTGATCCTCGCTTCCCCGCTTGCCAGCCTCGGGGTGATCCGATATAGCCGCCACTCTGTTCGCGCCGTCGCCCGCAGGCGGCGCAAATCCGGTTTCGACGGACGCCTCGCGGCCGTCACGGGCGTGTAGCTCAGCGGGAGAGCACTACGTTGACATCGTAGGGGTCACAGGTTCGATCCCTGTCACGCCCACCATTCGAAAAAGGCGGCTCCGGCGATGTCGGAGCCGCCTTTTTCTTTTTGGCCGCGGAAATGGGCACGGAAGCGGTCCCTACCGTGAAGCCGCGAGCTTGGAGCGCAGGAATCTTCGTCACCGGCGCCCGCGCCGGCGGAAGCCGTCTAAGCGGTTCGCGTGCCCCGGTCGTTTGATCGGCCCCGGAATGCGCCATAGACATGCGAAGAGCGGAGCGGCCGCAGGACGGTCTCGCCGATCCCTCTCCCAAGCGTAGGCGCGGTTATGATCGAACTGCCGGAGCATGCCTTCGAGTCCGGGCGTCCCGTCGCGCTGCGCGGCGCGCGGACGCCTGCGCCGTTCCTGCCGGATCAGGGGGACGCGTCGGTCGATCGCGACGGCGCGGCGCTGATCGACATCCTCGTCGTCGACGGACGGGTGACGGCGGTTGGGCCCTCCGGCGCGGTCACTGCGCCGGAGGGGACGATCGAGGTCGAACTCGACGGCCGCCATGTCTGGCCGACGCTGGTCGACATGCACGCCCATCTCGACAAGGGCCACATCGTCGACCGGGCCCCCAATCCCGACGGCACGCATGAAGGCGCGGCCGCGGCGACCGGCGTCGACCGCGAGGCGCGCTGGCGTCATGACGATCTGGTGCGGCGGATGTCGTTCGGCCTCGCCTGCGCGGAAGCCCACGGGGTCTCCGCGATCCGCACCCATCTCGACAGCCACGAAGGGCAGGGACCCGAAACCTGGGGCGCGTTCCGGGCGGCGCGCGACGCCTTCGCCGGTCGCGTCGCGCTGCAGGCGGTCGCGCTCGCTCCGATGGAGATCTACGCGACCCCTTACGCCGAGGCGCTGGCCGACATCGTGGCCGAGACCGGCGGCCTGCTCGGCGGCGTCGCGCGTCTCGACGGGGCTTCGCCGCAGGACGATCTGGCAGCTTTCGACGCGCTGCTCGACCGGATGTTCGCGCTCGCGGACGCGCGCGGCCTCGACGTCGATCTGCATGTGGACGAATCGGCCGACACGGCGCGCGCCACGCTGCCGACGATCGCGCGGGCTACGCTGCGCCACGGCTATGAGGGCCGGGTCGCCTGCGGCCACTGCTGCAGCCTGGCGCTGCAGGACGAGGCGACGCTCGACGAGCACATCAAGCTGGTCGCCGACGCCGGCGTGGCCGTCGTCACGCTGCCGACCGTCAACATGTATCTGCAGGACCGGCGGGCCGGCCGCACCCCGCGCTGGCGCGGCGTGACGCCGGTGCAGGAGCTCACGGCCGGCGGCGTGCGTGTGGCGGTGGCCGGCGACAACTGCCGCGACCCGTTCTACGCCTATGGCGACCACGACATGCTCGACACCTTCCGACAGGGCGTGAAGATCCTGCACCTCGACCATCCATTCGGGCGCGCGGCCGCGCTTGCGGGGCCCGTCCCGGCGGACGTCATGGGCCTGTCCGATCACGGCGCGATCCGCGCGGGCGGGCCCGCGAACCTCATCCTTCTCGACGCCTGGAGCATGGACCAGGTGCTCGCCCGCCCCCAAGGCGACCGGATCGTCATCCGCGACGGGCGTCGCTTGACGGCCGCGCCGCCGTCCTACGCTGCGCTCCGGAGCCAGCCGTCCCGCTGACGCGTCATCGCCATCCGGCCGATCGCGGGTAAAGTGGCGCCCCCGCGACGGATGCGGGAGCGCATATCGAGGACCGCATGTCGAACCTGTCCGACGAAACCAAAGTCAGCGCCGCCGTCTGGGACCGCTACGACGACGAGGCGCGGCGGGCCGAGCTGTCGCACTGGCGCGGCGCCGGAAAATGGGCCCACGACGAGAAGTGGCGCAATGTGGGCGTGCGCTCGCGCCGGAGGCTGGAGAAGCTCGCTTCGTTGACCGGGCGGACGCTGTGGGACAGGCCGCGCTCCATGCTGGAATGGGGCCCCGGCGGCGGCGCCAATCTGTTCGCCTTCCGCGACGTGGTCGCGACCTATTACGGCGTCGACATCTCGCAGCGGAACCTGGACGAGGCCCAGCGGATGATCGCCCTCGAGGGCTATTCCGGCTTCCGGCCGGTGCTGGTCGAGGGCGAGCCGGAAGAGGTCGAGGCCGCCGTGACGGAGCCGATCGACATTTTGCTCAGCACCGCGGTGTTTCAGCACTTCCCGTCCCGCGCCTACGGGCTGAGGGTGCTGCGCACGATGCGCAAGCTCGCCGCGCCGGACGCGATCGGGCTGATCCAGATCCGCTTCGCCGACGACGCAAACGCCGCGGGCGAACCGGACCTCGCCGACTACGCCCGCCGCTTCGTCACCGCGACGGCCTATGGGATCGACGAGTTCAGCGCGGCGTGCGGGGACGCCGGCTTCGCGGTGCTGAAGATCGACCACATCAACCCGAACTCGCGCTACGCCACCTTCTATCTGACGGCGTCCTGAGGCCGCCTCATCCCGAGAACACCGAAGCGCGGTCTTTAAGCTCCGGCGCGAAGCGGTTGCCGCGGACCGTGACGCGGGCGAGCCGCCGCGCATCGGACCGGCCGAGGCGCATGGCGATCGGCTGGTACTTTTCGCCGGGCGTCGCCTCGAAGGCGTTCTCCAGTACGGCGAAGCCGCCATGGCGCAGGTCGTCTTCGGGGCCGACGTCCGCGAGCAACTGATAGCTGTCGAAGTCCCTGAAGCGGTTGCCCGTCAGGCGAACGTCGTCGGAGCGGCTGATCATAAGGCCGACGTCGGAGACGCCTTCCCCCAGGGTCCCGAGCCGCGGCCGCTCCGAACCATCGAGCGTCGTGTTCTCCACCGTGACGCCGCGGCACTGCTCGACGCTCATGGTCAGGCCGAAGGCGCGGCGGTCGGCGCCCTCGTAGCGCACGATCCGGCGAAAGCCGCAGCCGGCGATCTGCGCGTCATTCACGCCCCGCAGCATCAGGCCGCGGAATCCGTGGACGATTTCGTTGTCGCGGAAAACGAGGCCCGTCAGCGGGCAGGCCGCCGTCTTGGTGATCCCGACGGAGTAGCTGAACAGGTTCTCGAAGCGGTTGCCCGAAATCTCTACGTCGCGCATCGGCGGATGGTCGGGGAAGTAGTCCTCCTGGTGCTCGGCGCCGAGGTCGATCCCCTTGCCGAACGCTCCGTCGTGCGGGCGCGCGGCGGCCCGGCCCGGCGCGCCGCCCTCTGCGGCGATGACGCCATAGAAGCGGTTGTCGACGACCCGGAACCGGCCGCGCCCGCCGAGATTGAGCGAGGAGCCGAGCGCGTTCCGCACGTCGCAGCCGCGGACCGTGACGTCCTCGGTCCGCGGTCCGAAGATGTTGAGCGGGCTCGTGGTCGCCGCGGGATTGAAGCGCTCGGGTCCGACGTGCCGGAAGCGCTCCACGGCGACGCCGCGACAGTCGAAGATCCACCATCCCTCGGTGAAGGAGGGGTAGACCGACGCGCAGTCGACGACGCGCACGTTCGACGAGTCGATGACGAGCACCGGACCGCTGCGGCCGATCAGGCGGCCGGTGCGGTCGTCCCGCAGGCGGATGTGGCGGTTGCGCGTCGTCGTCACCCGTTCGAGCCGCACGTCCGCCGCGCCGTCGATCTCGAGCAGGGCGGAGGCGTCGTCGGCGGAGAAGCCGTTGGCCGCCCGACGCTCCGCCGCGCCGACTCCGCCGTCGAGAGTGAGGTCGCGGATGTGCGCGCGCTCAACGCCGACCATGCGCAGCAGCGCGCGCGAGACGGGGTCGACGCCGGCTGCGCGTGATTCGACCGGCGGGCCGAGGAGCGTGGTGCGATCCGCGCCGGCGCCCACGATCTCGATCCGACCGCCGCGCAGCGCCGGCCGCGGATCGCCCGGCGCCGCGCGCCCGACCGGCGAGGCGATGAGGTAGCGGCCTGGCGGGACCGTCAGCGGCGCGCCGGATTCAGACGCGGCCGCAAGCGCGCGGGACAGCGCCGGCCCGTCGTCGGTTGTCCCGTCGCCGACTGCGCCGAACGCCCTCAGGTCGAGCGCCGCCGCCGTCCGCGCCCACGCCGACGAGGCCAGAGCCGCAACGCTTAGCGTCGCAAACCTTCGACGGGTCAGCATGACGGCGCGGCTTGGCTCGCCAAATCCGTGCTGGTTTCCATATAAAAATGACTGAATAGATGTAATTTCATCTGTGTCTAGCTTGGACGGCCATGAGACCGTCATGGTTGAACGAGATGATCCCGCGATGATAGATGAACTGGGGCTCAAGAGATCGTGCGTCGCACTGTTGGATGCGACGAGGCTGGCGATTGCGCCCGGCTCGACACGACTCCGCAACAGTCCGGATGCATGACCGCACACGACGCCCAGTCGAAGACGCCGCCTGCGCATGACGCCACGCGGCCGGACCCCGAGGCCAAGGATGAAGCCGCCGAAACCGCTGCGCCTGCCCGCGCTGGCGGTCTGGTGAAGCTCGTGTCGCGCGGCATGGGGGTGGGCTCGGTCGTGTCGGCGATGCTCAAGCCGGCGGCTGCGGAACGGCGCGCCGCGGCGCCCGAGCCGAAGGACGACGCAAAGTCGCGATCCGACGACGGCGACGCTGCGGTCTCCGCCCGACCCGAGCCGGACGTTCCGTCCGGCGAGGCGGGGGACGGTCTCACCGAAGAAATCAAGCGTCCGGGCAAGGCCGCGCGCCAGCGCGACAAAGCCATCGTCGAGCGCGACAAGGCGCGGGCGGAGCGCGACGAGGCCAGGGCCGAGCGCGCCCGCATGCGCAAGCAGCGCGACGAACTGCGCGAACGGCTGAACGAACTTGAACTCCGCATGCGCGACGTCGAGGCGCGCCAGACCGCCGAAGCCGCCGAGACCGTCCGTCCGACCATCGAGGGCATCGACGCCAAGCGGGTCGCGTCCGGCGTCGACGCGCTGCAGACGGCGCTCGACCGGCTCGGCCGGGAGCTCGGCCTGCCCACGCGGGAAAAGGCGGCGAAGCCTGTTGCGCTCGCCCCCGCCGAACTCGCCGCCAAACTGTTCTCCTACGCCAATTTCCACCGGCTCGAACATCTGCGGCGGCAGCGGGCGCCCGAGGCGCGGGCCAAGCTCGAGCAGGGCGAGAAGCTCAGCACGACGGAGCAGGAGCTGCTGGTCCAGCGCCACACGCCGCTGATGCACAAGCGCCTTCCGGAGCGCCGCGCGCCGCCCGCCGACGTCGCGTTCCTGACAGTCGCGAACGACCGTTTCGCGCCCGGCCTGACCGGGCTGCTGCTGTCGCTGCTCGACGTCTATCCCGACTTCGCATCGGACGTGCTCGTCTACCATGACGGCACCCTGACCGGGTTCGTTCAGCGCCAGTTGCTCGACGTCTATCCCCGAATCCGCTTCTTCACGCCGGACATGGACTGGCTGGAGCTGACCGCCCGCGAGAGCGACAACCACAAGCGCATCGGCAAGCTCGGCTATATGAACCTGTTCGCCTTCACGCACGGCGAATACGAGCGCGTGGTCGTCTTCGACAGCGACCTTCTGGTCATCGACGACATCAGCGCGCTGTGGGAGGGCGGCGGCGACGACTTCCGCGCCTGCCTCGACTGCGGCGATCGCGAATACGTGGCGATGTCGCCCTACACCGGCGCCTACATCGTCAACAGCGGCGTGATCTCGATCCCGAAGAGCCAGCTGACGGCCGAGGTTTTCGAGGAGGCGCGGGAGACCGCCAAGGCCAGCCTGCTCCCGCTCAACGATCTGATCGATCGTTTCGCCGACCAGAAAACCTGGAACATGCTGCTGCGGGACAAGCCTCTGACGCTGCTGGAGACCAATTACAACTGCAACGTGAAGTATGTGATCCGGCATCTCGGCGGCAACATCGAGGGCGTTTCGATCGTCCATTTCGCCGGCGCGAAGCCGTGGAACACGCAGCTCTATCTGAACGACGAGCTGGTGCAGGAGTACAACGTCAAGGCGCTGCCCTATCCGAAGATCTGGACGGACCAGTACAGGCGGCTGCTGTATCGCAGCCGGCTGAAATCCTTCCGCCGGGACACGGCGAACGACCGCCGGACGCCTGTGCTCGCGCCCGTGGAGGGCGAGGAGCCGACCTGCGTCATGATCGGCAACGGCCCGTCGATCGCGGAGACGCCGCTGGAGCGGCTGCACGGGCTCGAGAAATTCTGCTTCAACTGGTTCATCCTGCACGAGCGCTTCGAGCAGGTCGCGCCGGAGCACCTCGTGCTGGCGTCGCACATGTTCTTCGGCGGCTGGAACACGCAGAAGCCGGCCTTCCCGTCCGGCTACCTCGCGCGCCTGCGCGAGCTCAAGCACAGGCCCGCGCTCTGGACCTCCTATTACTTCAAGCCGCTGTTCGACGAGCTCGGGCTGTCGCAGGAGTTCGAAGTCAACTACTTGCTGTTCGAGAAACCGTTCAAGCGCTTCATCGACAGCCTAGGCGCGACGCCCTGCGACATCGACGGTTTTCTCGACGACGGGCGCACGGGCGTCCTGAGCTTCGGCGCGCCGATCGCGGCGGCGCTGGGTTTCCGGCGTATGGCTCTGGTCGGCTGCGATAGCAACTACAACGCCGGCGGCGCCGGCCATGGCTCGAACTACTTCTATGACGCGACGCTGCACACCTCGCCTTCGACGCGGGCGGACTCGCTGACCGCGACCTGGGCTCCCGGCGGCGCCGGCCACTTCGCCTACGACGTCGTCAGCGAGGCCTTGGCCCGGCGCGGCGTCGAGATGGTGGACGCCACCGTCGGCGGCGGTCTCGAGATCGGCAAGGTCGCCATGGACGATCTCGTGGGCGCCGCCGAACGGGCCCGGCGCGCGCGCATGGCCGTCTCGTTCGAGGCGGTGTCGTGAGCGTGGTGAGCCTCGCCGCGCGTGGCGCGCCGCTGCCCCATGGCCGTGGCCCCGAGCGCATCATGATCGGCGACACGGCGCTGATCGACGTCGTCGAGCCCGGCGCGCCGACGGCGATCGTGTTCAGCGCCGTCAACGCGCGCTCGTTCAGCTACTACAAGATGTTCATGGCGCGGCCCGTGAACCGCGTCTTCCTGCGCGATCCGGACAACCTCTGGTACCAGCGCGGCGTGTCGGCCGAACTGTCGGGCGTCGAGCCGCTCGCGGCCTACCTCGCCGAGGTCCTGCGCGTCCTGAAACCTTCCACGACGATCGCCTTCGGCTCGTCCATGGGCGGCTACGCCAGCCTGCTGTTCGGGCAGAAGCTCGACGTCGACGCCATCGTCTCGATTTGCCCGCAGACGCTGCTCGATCCGCGCCTGCCGCATACGCCTGCGGCGGCGCCGAACGGGCCCTACGACGACCTGTCCGGCCTGCCCGCTCCCGCGCCGAAGCGAAAAACCTATGTGTTCTTCGGCTCCGCCGACATGGTCGACATCTACAACGTCTACCGCATGCCGCAGGACGGCCTGACGCTTCTGCCGATCGCGGGGCAGGACCACATGGTCATGCATCACCTGATGAAGAACGGCGAGTTCGAGCGCTGCGTCGACGCGATCCTCGCGGGCCGCGACTACGCTTGCTCCACGCCCCTCGACCGCCGTTGCGACGATCCCCTCCTGCGCGCCCTGGTCGGACGCCTCGTCGAGGGCGTCTACCGTGAGGACCCGGCCTACGACCCCGAACGCTATGCGCGCGCGACGCTCGCGCTTCAGCCCGACTGGCCGGCGGCGAACTACATGCTGGCGCGCGTCTGGGCTGAGCAAGGCAAGCTCGAGGAGGCCGCGAAGCAGGCGGCGAAAGCGACGAAACGGGCGCCGGGCTCGATCGCCTTCGCCGATTTCCAGGCCCACCTGTTCCTGCGCCGCGAAATGTACGACGAGGCGCTGGCGGCCTATGAGCGTTGCCTCGAGGTGCGGCCGAAGCACTATGCGGCGCTGTGCGCGCTCGCTTCGCTGCACGCCCGCGCGGGCCGGACCGAGATCGCGCTTCGCCTGCTCGACGACGCCGTCGAGATCAGGCCGCGCCAGACGCGCGCGCAGAAGCTGCGCGACAAGATCAAGAGCGGACGCTTCGAAGCCGGCCGGACCGACGTCGCGCTCGACGACGAGTGACGGCCGCGCGACCTGACAGGATGATGAGGAGACGGACATGAGCGACAACCTGGGCAAAGTCACCCGCCGCGACCTCGCGGACGCGGTCGTGAAGACCACGGGCGTGCCGCGCGCCGAGGCGCTCAAGGTGATGGACGCGACCTTCAATCTGATCGCCGAGGCGCTCGACCAAGGCCGCATCGTCAACATCCGCGGCTTCGGCGCCTTCGACATGCGCGAGACGCCGGCCCGCACGCGGGTCGATCCCCGCTCCGGCGCGACGGTCGAGGTGCCGGCCGGGCGCAGGGCGCGGCTGAAGCTCGCCACGGCGCGTCCCGTCGAGGACGCGGCTGAGTGACGAGGACGGCGGGCGCTCAGGGGCGGGACGCATGACGAGCGATCGGGTCGACTTCTTCATCGTGGGCGCGATGAAGTCCGGGACCACTAGCCTGAGGTCGGTGCTGGGGCGCTCGCCGGACGTGGACGCCTGCCCGCGCGAGATGCATTTCTTCGACAACGACGACAATTTCGCGCGCGGGTTCGACTGGTACCACGCCCAGTTCGGGCCGGCGCGGCCCGGCGTGCGGCGCGGCGAGAAGAGCCCGTCCTACGGCTTCTCCGCCGAAGGGGCCGCGCGCATCGCCGACTACAATCCGGACGCCCGGATTCTCTGGATCTTCCGGGACCCGGTGGCGCGCGCGGTGTCGAACTACTACCACGCTCGGCGGCGCCGTGACGACGCGCCGGCGCTCGAGCACGCGATCGACAACCGCCTCGCGCTCGAACGCCGCAACGCCAAGACGGCCTATGTCTATCGCTCCGAGTACCAGAAACATCTCGACAATTTTGCGCGCTTCCCGAGCGAGCAGATGCGCATCCTGATCTTCGAGGAGGTGCTCGAGGGCGGGCGGCCCGACATTGCGGAGACCTTCGGGTTTCTCGGCGTCCGGGCGCCGGCGAAGGTCGGCTTTCCCCATTCCAACGAAGGCGACGCGGAGCTGAGGGAGACCAATCCGGTCTCCTCCGCGACGATCGCCGAGCTGCGCAGGCTGCTGCGCCCGACCGTCGAGGCGATCGAGGAGCGGCTGGGGCGTCGGATTCCGGCTTGGTCCCGCGCCTGAGGCTGGGCCGTCGATCACAAAGCGTCGGACAGTTCGGCCCTTCGTATTGACGCAGGCGTCAAATTGAGCACGCTTAGACTTTAGGCGAGCCGCCGATGCGGCGGTCGCATACGGTTGAGGGCCTACCCGATGATGAAGCTCATACTCGCGGCCTGCGCGGCGCTGGTCGCCGGCGCCGCTCCCGCCGCGGCCGACGTCCTGTCTCAGGTCAAGGAGAAGGGCGTTCTGGTCGTTGGGGTTAAGGCCGACTACAAGCCCTTCGGCTATCGCGATCCGACCGGCGCAATCGTCGGCATCGAGCCGGATCTCGCCGCCGACGTCGCCAAGCGCCTCGGCGTCAAGCTCGAGCTGGTTCCCGTGATGTCCGCGAACCGCATCGAGTTCCTGCAGCAGGGCAAGATCGACCTGATGATCGCCACGATGTCGGACAAGCCGGAGCGGCGGAAGAGCGTGCAGGCGATCGATCCGCAGTACTATTCCGACAGCGTCAACGTGCTGCTGTCGAAGAAAGCCAAATATACGAACTGGGAAGAGCTGAACGGCAAGACGCTCTGCGCCACCTCCGGCGCATGGTACAACAAGGAGGTCTCGGCGAAGTACGGCGTGAACGTGAAGGCGTTCGACGGGTCCGAGAAGCCGCTGTTCGCGCTGAAGCAGGGCGAATGCATCGGTTACCTCTATGACCAGACCTTCGTGCAGGGAAAGTTGATCGACGCCGAGTGGAGCGAGGGCTACGGCATGCCGCTGCCCGGCATTCTTGAGGCGCCGTGGATCATGGCGGTCAAGAACGGCGAGGACGCCTTCGCCAAGGAGCTCACCACGATCACGCTCGACTGGATGAAGACCGGCGCCGTCGTCGCGCTGGAGAAGAAGTACGGCATCGAGCCGACCGACTACTCCAAGCGCATGCACGAACAGCACAAGGGCAGCTGAGCGCCCTGTGCGAACGTCTTCCGCCGGGCGCGTTCCCGCGCCCGGCCGCATGTCGTCTGACCGTGAGCATCGATGGACGCGTTAGCTGAGTGGTTCCGCACGCTCTACGAGACCACGGGCGTCAACCTCACCATCGTCTACGACGCCTATGACCGGCAGAGGTTCGTCTCCGGTCTCGGGATGACGATCTATCTCAGCACGGCCAGCGTGCTGATCAGCATCGTGATCGGCGCGGTCGGCGCCTGGGCGCAGGGCTCGCCGCTGCGGCTGCTGCGCGGATTGGTCAACGGTTTCGTCGTCGTGTTCCGCAACACGCCGCCGCTGGTGCAGATCTTCTTCTTCTACTTCGGCCTCAGCCCGCTGCTGCCTTACGTCGAGGACATGGACGGCATGCGGGCGCCGCTGTTCAGCAACGTGCAATGGGCGATCATATCGCTGTCTCTGTTCGCCGGCGCCTTCAACGTCGAGATCTTCCGCTCAGGCATCGAGGCCGTGCCCCGCTCCACGATCGAGGCGGTGGAGTCGCTGGGCTACGGCCGGCTCGGCGTGTACCTGCATGTGGTGCTGCCGCTCGCGCTGCGCGTCTGCCTGCCGGCGCTGAACAACAACCTCGTCAACCTGCTCAAGACGACAACGCTCGCCTACGCCATCGCGGTGCCGGAGACGCTCTACGTCTCGAAGCAGATCTGGACCGACTCGCAGAACGTGCCGACGATGATGATCGTGCTGCTGCTGGTCTATGTGGGGCTGGTCGGAGTGCTGGTCTGGATCATGCACCGCTGGGAGCGCAGGCTCGCCATTCCGGGCTATGGCCAGGGGGCGGCGCGATGACCGGCCGGCCCCTCGCGGTTCTGCTTCCGGTCGCCTCGCCCGCGCCGCGCAGCTTTCCAAAACTGACGCTGGTCCATTGCGTCGGGATCGTCGGCGCGCTCGCGCTGGTCGGCGGCGCGGCGCATGCGCAAGGCGCGCCGGCGGCGCCGTCAGCCTTCGAGGTGATCTTCAAATGGTCGCCCCTGCTGTTGCAGGGCTTCCTGTTCAACGTCGCGATCTCGCTGCTCGCGATGACGCTCGGCACCGTCGCGGGCCTCGCGCTCGGCCTCGCGCAGATCGGGACGAACCGTCCGCTCGCCCGTGTCGCCTGGGCCGCGACCCAGTTCTTCCGCAACGCGCCCTGGCTGGTGCTGCTGTTCTTCGCGATGTTCATGATCCCGTTCCAGTTCCGGATCTTCGGCTACGTCATCCCGTTTCCGGACTGGGTGAAGGCGGTGATCGGCTTTTCGCTGCCGGTGATGGCGAATGTCTCGGAAATCCTGCGCGGGGCGGTGCGTTCGCTGCCGAGCGGACAGTGGGAGGCTGCGGAATCGCTCGCCTTCTCACGTCGGCAGACGCTGTGGCGCATCATCCTGCCGCAATGCGTGAAACGCATGCTGCCGCCGTGGATGAACCTCTATTCGCTCGTCACGATGGCGACGGTGCAGGCCTCGATCGTCGGGGTCTCGGAAATGCTGACTCTGACCTCCGAAGTGCACGCCGCCGAGGGCGGCCGGCCCGAGCTGCTCGCGCCGCTCTACGGCTTCGCGATGCTGTGCTTCTTCCTTTACTGCTACCCGATCGGGCGGTTGACGCAGCGCCTCGAACGCCGCTTCAACGTCAAGTCCTGACGGAATGGGAGCCGACGCCCTGACCAGCCCAGCTTCGCCCGCGGCGACCGGATGGACGCCGGACCAGCCGATCGTCAGCATCCGGGACGTGCGCAAATCCTTCGGCGCGGTCGAAGTGCTGAAAGGCGTGTCGTTCGACGTCCGCAAGGGCGAGGTGATCTGCGTCATCGGGCCGTCCGGCTCGGGCAAGTCGACGCTGATCCGCTGCGTCAACGCTCTGGTCGGGATCGATTCCGGCTCGATCACGGTCGCCGGCCGCGAGGTCAACGACCCGAAGCTCGACAAGCTCGCGCTCCGGCGCACCGTCGGCATGGTTTTCCAGCAGTACAACCTGTTTCCGCATCGCACCGCGCTGCAAAACGTCATGATGGCGCCGGTGCAGGTGCTGAAGCAGGACAAGCGCGAGGTCGAGGCCCGCGCCCGCGCCCTGCTCGCCAAGGTGCGCCTGTCGGGCAAGGAGGACGCCTATCCCGGCGAGCTCTCCGGCGGCCAGCAGCAGCGCGTCGCGATCGCCCGCTCGCTCGCGATGCGACCCGAGGTGATGCTGTTCGACGAGGTCACCGCGGCGCTCGATCCGGAGACGGTGAAAGAGGTGCTCGTCACCATCCGCGAGCTCGCGGAGGAGGGGATGACCTGCATCCTCGTGACCCACGAGATGGGCTTCGCCCGCTCGCTCGCCGACCACATCTATTTCACCGACCGCGGCGTGATCGTGGAGCACGGCCCCCCGGCCGAGTTTTTCGCCGCGCCGAAGGACGAACGCACCCGCGCCTTCCTCGGCCAGATTCTGTAAAGCGTCGCCGCCGAGCCGGCGCCGAGCGTGCTGAACCTCAGCGCAAGCGGGCCATGGTGTAGGCGTCGACGAAGGCGCCGTCGCGGAAGGTCGCGGCCTTGTGGGCGCCCTCGATTTCGAAGCCGAACTTCTTGTACAGGGCGATCGCCCGCTCGTTGTCGGTGAACACCGTCATCTCGAGCCGGCTTAGGTTCAGCCAATTGTCGGCGGTGTCGATCATCGCCGCGAGGAGCTGCGAGCCGAGGCCCTTCCCGGCGTGCTCCTCCCGCACGCCGATCCAGAACTCGGCGGCGTGCGAGCGACGTCCGAGGAACGGGCGCAGCGCAGAGGCGCCCACGACGCGGCCGTCGACTTCGGCGACGAGCATCAAGTCGCGCGGCGAAGTCGCCTCCAGCCAGCGCTTCACAGCCTCGAAGGACTCGTATGGCAGGGCGAGCGTCCAGTAGAGGAACGTGGGCTGGCTGACGATCTCGTAGATGTCGGCGATGTCTTCGGCGCGCATGGCCCGGATGATGGCGTCCATTCCTCCTCCGCGATCGGTCGTGAGATGGGCGGGAGGGCGTCGTCTGCACGTTAGCCCTCGAATCCTGAACGATGGAGCCGGCAGTCATCCGTAAAACCGCGTAATGCGGGGCGCGCTCAGGCCTCGGACTTGAGCGGTCGGGCGAGCAGCTCCTCGATCGCCTCCGCGACGCTGACGCGTCCCGCGACCACCGCGGCTACGGCCCGCGAGATCGGCAGCTCGACGCCATGGGCGTCGGCCAGCGCCACCAGCGCGCTCGCGGTCGCCGCGCCCTCGGCGAGCTTGGCCGGCGCCGGTTCGCCGCGGCCGAGCGCCCGGCCGAGCGCGAAGTTTCGGGACTTCGGGCTCGTCGCGGTCAGCACGAGGTCGCCGAGGCCGGACAGGCCCGACAGCGTCTCGGGCCGTGCGCCGAGCGCCGCGCCGAGCCGGGCGAGCTCCGCGAAGCCACGGGCGATCAGCGCCGCCACCGCCGAGGCCCCGAGGCCGCGCCCCTCGGCCGCGCCGGCCGCGATCGCGAGGACGTTCTTGGCCGCGCCGCCGAGCGCGACGCCGGTCATATCCGTCGAAGTGTAGGGCCGAAAGCTGCGGGTCGCGAGCCGACCCGCGAGCCGCGCCGCCAGCGCCTCGTCGGACGCCGCGAGCGTCACCGCCGTCGGCAGGCCGCGGACGACGTCGTCGGCGAAACTCGGGCCCGACAGCAGCGCGAGCGCGACGCCGGGGAGCGCGTCGGCCAGCACCTCGGGCGGCAGTGCGTTGGCCCCGCGCTCGACGCCCTTGGCGCAGACGACGACCGCCGCGCCGGCCTGGAGCCGCGGCGCGAGTTCGGCCGCGACGGCGCGCAGCGTCTGCGTCGGCGTGACCAGCAGCACGACCTCGGCGCCGGCGACGGCGTCGAGCGCGGCCGTCGGCGTCACATGCGGGTTCAAAGGCGCGCCCGGCAGATAGCGCGCGTTCTCGCGCGCCGCTTCGATCGCGGCCATGGCCGCGGCGTCCCGGCCGATGAGGGCTACGGGCGCCGCAGAGGCTTCCGCCGCCACGTTCGCGAGCGCGGTTCCCCAGGCGCCGGCGCCGACGACCGCGACGCCGCTCACGCCTTGGCTCCGGGCTGCGCCGCCGCGGCGTCGAGCGGCCAGCGGGGCCGCGGCGCGAAGTCGAGCGGATCGACGAGGCCGAGCGCGAGCCGCTCCGCGCCGGCCCAGGCGATCATCGCGCCGTTGTCGCCGCAGAGCGCGAGCGGCGGCGCCACCAGCGGCGCGCCGATCTGCTCCGCGAGGTTCTTCAGGGCGGCGCGGATCGGTCCGTTGGCGGCGACCCCGCCGGCGACGACCAGCGCCGTAGGCGCGCCGAAGCGCTCGGCGAAGGCGCGGACGCCGGCGCGGGCGCGGTCGGCCACCACGTCGACGATCGCCGCCTGGAACGCGGCGCAGAGGTCGTCGACGTCTCGCTCCGAGAGCGGCGCGGCGCGCTCCGCCTCGAGCCGCACGGCGGTCTTCAGGCCCGACAGCGAGAAATTGGGCTCCGCCCGTCCGAACATGGGCCGCGGCAGGGAAAAGCGCGCGGGATCGCCGGCCGCGGCCCGGCGCTCCACATGCGGGCCGCCGGGATAGCCGAGGCCCAGCATCTTCGCGACCTTGTCGAACGCCTCGCCGAGCGCGTCGTCGAGCGTGGTTCCGAGCCGCATGTAGCGGCCGACGCCGAGCACGGCGAGAAGCTGGGTGTGTCCGCCCGAGGCGAGCAGCAGCAGATAGGGAAAGCCCACGCCGTCGGTCAGCCGCGCGGTCAGGGCGTGCGCTTCGAGATGGTTCACCGCGGAGAACGGCTTGCCCGTCGCGAGCGCCAGCGCCTTCGCCGCGGTGAGGCCCACGATCACGCCGCCGACCAGGCCGGGCCCCGCGGCGGCCGCGACGCCGTCGAGATCGCGCAAGGCCACGCCGGCGTCGGAGAGCGCCTTGGTCGTGACGCCGTCGAGCGCGTCCACATGGGCGCGGGCGGCGATCTCCGGCACCACGCCGCCGAACGGCGCGTGCTCGTCGAGCTGCGCGCGCACCACGTTCGAGAGCACCACGCCGGGGCCTTCGCCCTCGCGGCGCACGACGGCGGCGGCGGTCTCGTCGCAGGTGGTCTCGATGCCGAGAACGAGCATGGGCTTCAGGCTTCGACTGCCCCGCACAAAGCGGGGACTGAGGGATTTCGAGCGCAGCACTTAACGAATTGAGGAATTAACGAAAGGACGAATTCCTGCTCCCGGGGGTTTACCCGCTCCGCGCCGCCCCTCAAAACAGGCTGCGTTCTCCCTCAGCCGTCCGAGGCGTCCAGTTCCCGACATGGCTCCTTCATTCCGCATCGGCACGCGTGGCAGCCCGCTGGCGCTCTGGCAGGCGAACCGCGTGCGCGACGACCTGATCGCCGCGCACGGCCTGGCGCCGGACGCGGTCGAGATCGTCAGCATCAAGACCACCGGCGACGCCATCCAGGACCGCCCCTTGAGCGAGGCCGGCGGCAAGGGTTTGTTCGTCAAGGAGATCGACGAGGCGCTGCTCGACGGCCGCGTGGACCTCGCTGTGCATTCGGCGAAGGACCTGCCCACCGAACTCGCGCCCGGCACATCGCTCGCGGCCACGCTCGAGCGCGCCGACGTGCGCGACGCCCTCATCGGCGGCGTAGCGCCGACGCTGGACGCGCTGCCGGCAGGCGCGATCGTCGGCACCGCTTCGCTTCGCCGCGGCGCGCTGGCGCTCCGCCGCCGGCCGGACCTGAAGATCGTGCCGTTCCGCGGCAACGTTCAGACGCGGCTTGACAAGCTCGGCCGCGGCGAGGTGGCCGCCACCCTGCTCGCGCTCGCCGGCATCACCCGGCTGGGTCTCGCCCAACACGCGACCGAAATCCTCGACGAGACGGTTTTTCCTCCCGCGCTCGGGCAGGGCGCGATCGCGGTCACCGCGCGGGCCGACGACGCCCGCGTCCGCGCGGCGCTGGGGCCGCTCGACCATTTCGCCACGGCGGCGGCGCTAGCCTGTGAACGCGCTTTCCTCGCCGTGCTCGACGGCTCCTGCCGCACGCCGATCGCGGGCCTCGCGCGCGTCGATGCGGCCGGCTGGCTCTCGTTCCGCGGGCTGGTGCTCTCTGGCGACGGCGGCCGCACGGTCGAGGGCGAAGGAGCGGGCTCGGCGGCTGAGGCGGCCCTGATCGGCGCGGAGGTTGGGCGCGACGTGAAGGGGCGCACGCCGCCCGACCTGCTCGCAGCCTTCGGCTGAGGCGCAGATTGATGGACGTCCTGGTTCTCAGGCCCGAACGCGCCGCGATCCGCACCGCGGAGGCGCTTGACCGGCTTGGGCTCCGCGCCGTGCTCGCGCCGGTGCTGTCGATCGAGGCGATGGATTCGCCCATACCCGAAGGCCCGTTCGACGCCGTGCTCGCCACGAGCGCGAACGGACTGCGCAAGCTGAAAAACCGGCCCGAGATCGCTGATCTCGTCGAGGTTCCTCTGATCGCGGTCGGCGACCGCACCGCGGCGGCAGGCCGCGAGGCGGGATTCGCTGTCGTCCATGTCGCCGACGGCGACGGGCGGGCGCTGGTGGCCGAGGTTGTCGCGCGCTTTTCTAAGCCTGCGCGCTTCCTGCACGCGGCGGGCGCCGATCGGGCCTTCGACGTCGCGGGAGCGCTCGGGACGCATGGTCACAGGGTCGACGTGGTCGAGCTGTACCGCGCCGTCGCGGCGACGAGACTGCCGGAGCCGGCGGTCGAGACGCTGCGCTCCGGGCGGCCCGCCGCCGTGCTGCACCATTCGCGGCGCATCGCCGAGACCTTCATCGCGCTCACCGGAGCGATCGGGCTCGGCGAAGCGGCCCGCGCGCTGCCGCACGCCGCTCTTGCGCTGCGCGTCGCCGAACCTTTGATGGCCGCGGGTTGCCCATCGGTCGCGGTCGCCGACCGGCCCGACGAGCCTGCTTTGCTCGCCGCGCTCGACCGATTGATCGGCGGCGCCTCGCCTTCCGGTGCGGAGCGTTCTAAGTAGGGCGTCGAGCCTGCGCCGCGGCTCAGTCTTCGTCTTCCGCGACTCGAAGGAGCAGCCCCCATGGCCGATCCGAAAGGCCCCGAGCAGAAGGCGGGGCCGAACGGCTCTCCCGCCCGGCCGAAGTCGCCGACGCTCGACCTTTCCGCGACCGACGTGACGCCGAAGGGGTCTCCCAAGTCCGGGACGTCGGCCGCTTCGAAGCCAGAGGACCCGAAGCCGACGCCCGGACCGGCCGATTCGAAGCCGGCCGCCGCGCCCTCGACGCCGGCTGCGGCGTCTTCTGTCTCCGCGGGCGCCGCCAGGACGACGCCGATCTCCTCTCCTGTCGCCAGCGCGCCGGGAGCTTCCTCCACGTCGACGTCGGCCGCGCAGGCCGCGCAGGCCGCGACAGGCCCCGCGCCGAAGCCGGGCGAGACCGGGGCGAAGCCTTCAGCGACCGGTTCCGCCGCCACGGGCGGCGCGACGAGCGCTTCTTCCGCCGCCGCCAAGCCGACGTCCGGCCCCTCGACCACCTCTTCGGCTTCGCCCGCTTCGCAGTCGGCGAAGCCGTCCGCAGGCGCCACGCCGCCGTCCTCCGCGCCGAAGACTGAGCCGGCGCCCGCCAGGGCGTCCGAAGGTTCGGGCGGCGCGGGCGTCGTCGGTCTCGCGCTCGCGGGACTGATCGGCGCGGGCGTCGCCGTCGGGGCCGTCGCCTTGTTCGGGCGCGATCTGATCGGCGCGCCGCCGGCCGATAGCTCGCGGCTCGTCGCCACCGAGGCGAAGCTCGACGCGGTCGTGCGCGAACTGGCGGCGCTGCGCGAGCAGTCCGGCCAACCGGCGCCGGCGGCCGACACCAGCGCCATCGACGCAAAGATCGACGACCTGACGAAGGCGGCCGCCGACCGGTCGCGGGCGTTGGAAGCGCAGCTCCAGGAGATCGCGAACCGATCGCCGGCCGTTCAGGTCGACACAGGCGCGGTCGACGCGCTCGGCAAGCGGATCGACACGATCGAGGGCAAGCTTGGCGAAACGGCTTCGGCGCAGGCGCTGCAGCAGGTCGGGGCGCGCATCGACGGGATCGGCGCCGCCATCGAGCAGGCGCTGCGGCCGATCTCAGACAAGATCGGCGCGCTGGAGACCGAGCTGAAGGCCCGGCCGGTGGGCGATCCGGACGCCCGGCTCGTGGTCGCGCTCGGCGCTCTCGACCAGGCGCTTGCCGCCGGGCGCCCATTCGCGAACGAACTCGCCGCCGCGAAGGCGGCCGGGGGCGGCGATCCGCTCGCGCCTCTGGACGCGACCGCAACCGCCGGCGCGCCGACCCGCGCCGCGCTTGCGGCCGAACTGCGGGACGTCGTCGCGGGGCTGCCGCCGATCCGTCCGTCCGAAGGCGCGTCGGTGTTCGACCGTTTCCTCGCGAGCGCGGGGTCGGTCGTCAAGGTCACGCCGGCCGAGGCGCCGGCCGGCTCTTCGCCCGCGGAAGTCCGTCTGCGCATAGTCGCGAAGGCCGCGAAGGGCGACCTCGCCGGGGCGCTCGCCGAGCGCGACGGGCTCGACGACGCCGCGAAAGTGGCGACGGACGCATGGGCGGCCAAGGCCAAGGCTCGCCTCGATGCGGAGGCGGCGGTGGGCGACGCCCGATCCGCCGCGCTCTCCCGTCTCGGCTCGAACTGAGGGTCTGCCGACAATGATCCGCGTCCTGCTGTACCTCGCTCTGGTCGGCGTTTTCGCCTTCGCCGCCACCTGGATCGTCGACCGGCCCGGCGAGATCGTCCTGACCTGGCAGGGCTATCGCCTGGAGACCAGCGTCGCCGTCGCCGCGGCCTTCATCGCGGTCGTGGCCGGCGCGACCGTGATCCTCTGGAACGTGATGCGCTGGGTCCTGGCGGGACCGGAAGCCTTCGCGCTGTTCCGTCGCAACCGGCGGCGCTCCAAGGGCTATCAGGCGATCGCCCGCGGCGTGGTGGCGGTCGGCACGGGCGACGCGCGCCTCGCCAACCGTGAAGCTTCCGAAGCGCGCAAGCTGCTCGGCAAGGAGCCGCTGACGCTGGTGCTCGCGGCGCAGGCGGCGCAGCTCTCCGGCGACCGCAACGGCGCCGAGGCCGCCTTCCGCGCCATGACCGACGCGCCGGAAACTCGCGCGCTCGGCCTGCGCGGCCTGTTCATCGAGGCCGAGCGCCGGGGCGACCGCGCCGCCGCCAAGCAGCTCGCCGAAGAGGCCGCCCGCCAGTCGCCGCAGACGCCGTGGGCGGCGCAGGCGCTGTTCGACTTCCAGTGCGCCGAGAGCGACTGGGCCGGCGCTCTGTCGACGCTTGAGCGGATGTCCGCGAACCGCCTGATCGAGAAGGCCGAAGCCAAGCGCCGCCGCGCGGTGCTGCTGACGGCGCAGGCGACCGACGGCGCCGTGTCCGACCCGACGCTCGCCATCAAGCGGGCGCGCGAGGCGCATGGGCTTGCGCCCGACTTCGCGCCCGCCGCCGCGCTCGCCGGCCGCCTGCTCGCCGAGCAGGGCGAGCCGCGCAAGGCCTCCAAGATCGTCGAGGCGACGTGGAGCAAGGCGACCCATCCCGATCTCGCCGAGGTCTATGTCCATGTCCGACCGGGCGATCCGGCGCGCGACAAGCTGAAGCGCGCCAAGGCGCTGAGCGAGCGGTCCGGCGACGATCCGGAAGGTCTGATCGCCGTGGCGAGGGCCGCGCTCGCCGCCCGCGAGTTCGATGTCGCGCGGGCCTCGCTCGACAAGTTGCTGGCGAAGCGCCCGACGGCGCGCGCCTGCCTGCTCATGGCGGAGCTCGAGGATCTGGAGCGCGGCGACGCCGGCGCGTCGCGCGAATGGCTCGCCCGAGCGCTGCGCGCGCCGCGCGATCCGATCTGGGTCGCGGACGGCGTCGCAAGCGAGATCTGGGCGCCGGTGTCGCCAGTGACGGGTCAGCTCGATGCATTCGTCTGGAAGACGCCTGTCGAGGAGAGCAGGCCGAAGCTCGCCGCCGACGCCTGGCTCGAGCAGGCGCCCCGCGACGCGAACCTGCCGGTCGCGGTGTCCGCGCCCGCGTCGGTGCTGCCGCGCAAGATGCCGGAGCTGAAGGACGACGGGCCGGCCGCGCCGTCGCCGGCGCCTGCGGCGAAGCCAGAGCCCAAGCCGGAAGCGAAGCCCGAGGCCAAGACGCCGCCCGCGCCGGAGCCCGCTCCGCTCGTCGCGCCGGCCAAGGTGGAGGTGATCGAGCCGCCCGCGCGCGCCGCGCCGCCACGCCCGACCGCCGCTGTGTTCCCTCTGCCGCGGGCGCCCGACGATCCGGGCCCGAACGCGGTCGAGCCGGTCGACGCGCCGACCACCCGCGCCTTTCCGGCGAACCGCCCGACCTACTGAGCGCGGCCGCCTTGCATTGCGGCGACGGTTTCGCTAGGACAGCGCCGTCGCCGCTTTAGCTCAGTTGGTAGAGCACATCATTCGTAATGATGGGGTCACGTGTTCGAGTCACGTAAGCGGCACCATCTCCTCCATCTGTGACGTTTTACCCGGCGGTGTTGCGCCGCGGCGCCTCGCGTCCGCGAGCGCACGACGTATATCGGATGACGAAGCTCGCGCGTCGCGAGCCCCGATCCTGCCGCGGGCGCCCATGTTCGACTCCATCCGTTCCTTCATGGCCGAGCTCGCCGGCGCGGGCGACGATTTCGGGTCCCGCTTCGCGGCCTCCGACCCGCGCGTCGCGACCGCCGCGCTGCTCGTGCACCTGATCGACGTGGACGGCGTCGCGGAGCCGCACGAACGGGAGCGGCTGCACGACATCCTCAAGGGCCGCTTCGGCCTTTCCGACGCCGAGACCGACGAGCTCATTGCGCTGGCGCGCCGGCGCGACGAGGAGTCGGTCGACCTCTACGCCTTCACGAGCGTCCTGAAACGTGCGCTCGACGCGCCGGGCCGGGCGGGCGTGGTGGAGATGATGTGGGAGCTGGTGTTCTCCGACGGCGCCGTCCATGAGCTTGAGGACAATGTGGTGTGGCGCGTCGCCGAACTGCTGGGCGTCTCCACCCGCGAACGCGTCGACCTGAAGCGCCGGATCGCCGCCCGCGCGCGTCCGCTGTCCGGCGACGCCTGACGCCGGCTTGCGCGGCCCGCCGGGGGCGGGCATGGCATGACGCGCATGACCTCCGATCGCCTGCCCATCGACGACGTGCTGCCAGAGCTGCTCGCGGCGCTTGAGCGGCGTTCGAGCGCCGTGCTGGCCGCGCCGCCCGGCGCCGGCAAGACCACGCGCGTGCCGCTCGCCCTGCTCGGCGCGCCGTGGCGGGGCGACGGCCGCATCCTTGTGCTGGAGCCGCGCCGTCTCGCCGCGCGCGCCGCGGCCGAGCGGATGGCCCGGACGTTGGGCGAATCGGTCGGCGAGACCGTCGGGCTTCGGGTTCGCCTCGGCTCCAAGGTCAGTTCCCGCACACGTGTGGAGGTCGTCACCGACGGCGTGTTCGCGCGCATGATCGTCGACGACCCCGAGCTTTCGGGCGTCGCCGCGGTGCTGTTCGACGAGTTCCACGAGCGTTCGCTCGACGCCGATCTCGGCCTCGCGCTGGCGCTCGACGCGCAGGCCGGGCTTCGCGAGGATCTGCGGCTGCTGGTGATGTCGGCGACGCTCGACGGCGCGCGCGTCGCCGCGCTGATGGACGACGCGCCGGTGATCGCAAGCGAGGGCCGGTCGTTTCCGGTCGAGACCCGCCATCTGCCGCGCGACCCCCGGCAGCGGATCGAGGACGCCGTCGCGGCGGCCGTGCGCCGCGCGCTCGCCGAAGAGCCCGGCGGCGTGCTGGCCTTCCTGCCGGGGCGCGGCGAGATCCGCCGGGTCGCCGAACGGCTCGCGGAGCCGCGCCTCGGCCCGGAGGTCGAGGTCGTCGAGCTCCATGGCGGGCTCGATCCGCGGGCGCAGGACGAGGCGGTCGCCCCCGCAGCTCCGGGACGTCGCAAGGTCGTGCTCGCCACGTCGATCGCGGAGACGTCGCTGACGCTGGAAGGGGTGCGCGTCGTGGTCGATTCCGGCCTCGCCCGCGTGGCGGCGCACGAGCCGGCGCTCGGGCTGACGCGGCTCGAAACGGTGCGTGTCTCGCGCGCCTCAGCGGACCAGCGGCGCGGCCGCGCTGGCCGGACCGAGCCGGGCGTCTGCTACCGGCTCTGGGAAGAAGCTGCGACGCAGAGCCTCGAAGCGTTCGCGCGGCCGGAAATCCTGGCGTCCGACCTCGCGAGCCTGCTGCTCGATCTCGCGGCCTGGGGCGTGCCCGATCCGGCCGCGCTGCGGTTTCTCGACCGGCCGCCTGCGGCCGCGACCGCCGAAGCGCGGGTCACGCTTCGCTCGCTCGGCACGCTCGACGCCGACGGCCGGATCACGCCACGCGGCCGGTCGCTGCGGCGGATCGCGCTGCCGCCGCGGCTCAGCGGCCTGGTCGTCGACGCGGTCGCGACCGGCGACGGCGCGCTCGGCGCCGAGATCGCGCTGCTCGCGGTGGAGCGCGGCCTGGGCGGCGACAGCGCCGACATCGGCGCGCGTCTCGACCGCTTCCGGCGCGAACGCGGGCCGCGGGCCGACGCGGCGCGCCGCCTCGCCGCGGGCTGGCTCGCGGCGGCGGGCGGACGCTCTGGCGCGGCGGATCCGGCGCGGGCGGGCCTTGTGATCGCGCGGGCGTTTCCGGACCGGATCGCCAAGGCGCGAGACCGGAACGGCGCCTTCCTGCTCGCGAACGGGCGCGGCGCGGCGGTTGACCCGGCGGACCCGCTGTCCCGCGCGCCCTATCTCGCCGTCGTCGATCTCACCGGCGTCGCGCAGGAAGGCCGCATCCTGCTCGCCGCGGCGCTCGACGAGGCCGCCGTGACGGAAGCCGCAGGCGGCGCGATCGAAAGCCGCGTCGACGTCGCCTTCTCGGCCGAGGCGATGGCCGTGCGCGGCCGAGCGCGGCGGAGGCTGGCCGCGCTGACGCTCAGCGAGGCGCCGATCCCGGTGTCGCCCGGGCCGGAGACCGCGTCGGCGCTGGCGCGCGGTGTCGCCGAGGTCGGTCTCGACCGACTGCCCTGGACCCGGCCGATGCGCGCGCTGGTCGAACGCGTCCGTTTCCTGCGCCGCGTCGAGCCCGACGGCGGCTGGCCCGACCTGTCGGACGCCGCGCTGGCGGCTTCGGCGGAGGAGTGGCTCGCGCCCTTCCTTTCCCGTGCGACGGCGCTGCGCGACATCGGCGAAGGCGACCTCGCGGCCGCTCTCGACGCGCTGACGCCCTACGCCCTGAGGCGCAGGCTCGACGCCGAAGCGCCGACCCATTTCGACGCGCCGTCCGGCTCCCGTCTTCCGATCGACTACGCCGGAGAGGACGGGCCTGCGCTCGACGTGCGGGTGCAGGAGCTGTTCGGGCTCACCCGCCACCCCGCCGTCGCCGGCGGCCGGGCGCCGCTGGTGCTACGGCTGCTGTCGCCCGCGCACCGCCCGATACAGGTGACGCGCGACCTGCCGGCGTTCTGGGCGGGCTCGTGGCGCGACGTGCGTTCCGAGATGCGCGGGCGCTACCCGAAACACGTCTGGCCGGAGGACCCTGCGTCCGCCGCGGCCACGAGCCGCGCCAAGCCCCGCGGAACGTGAGGCTAGGCGTCAAGCCTTCCCCGTCGTCAGCATGATCTTGCCCATGTGGGAGCTCGCCTCCATCAGCGCGTGCGCCTCGGCCGCCCGCTCCAGCGGGAAGGTGGCGTGCACCACGGGCTTGATCCGTCCGTCCTCGATCAGCGGCCAGACCTCGCGTTTCAGCGCCTCCGCGATGGCGGCCTTCTGCGCGGTCGGCCGCGCCCGCAGCGTCGAGCCGGTGACGGTGAGGCGCTTCAGCATGATAGGGGTGAGGTCGATCTGCACCTTCGGCCCCTGCATGAAGGCGATCTGCACCAGCACGCCATCCGGCGCCAGCGACTTGATGTTGCGCGCCGTGTAGTCGCCGCCGACCATGTCGAGGATGACGTGCACGCCCTTGCCGCCGGTCGCCTCCTTGACGATTTCGACGAAGTCCTGCGCGCGGTAGTCTATCCCCTTCGCGCCTAGCGTCTCGCAGAAGGCGACCTTCTCCGGGCCGCCGGCGGTGGCGAACACGGTCGCGCCGCGGGCTCGCGCGAGCTGGATCGCGGTCGTGCCGATGCCGCTCGTGCCGCCATGGACGAGGAAGCTCTGGCCCTCCTTCAGGCCGGCGCGCTCGAACACGTTCGACCACACGGTCATGAAGGTCTCGGGCAGCGCGGCCGCCTCGACGAGCGACAGCCCCTTGGGTACCGGCAGGCAGTTGGAGGCGTGGGCGACCGCGTATTCGGCGTAGCCGCCGCCGGCGATCAGCGCGCAGACCTCGTCGCCGACCTTCAGCGCGTCGACGCCGGCGCCCAGCGCCGCGACCCAGCCCGCCACTTCGAGCCCGAGAGTCTCCGGCGCGCCGGGGGGCGGCGGGTACATGCCCTTGCGCTGCATGACGTCCGGCCGGTTCACGCCCGCCGCCGCGACCTCGATCAGCACCTCGCCGTCCTTGGGCTCGGGCAGGGGACCGCGCGCGGGCTTGAGCACGTCCGGCGCTCCGGCGCCGTCGGCGCGGACGAAGGCCATGTCGGAAGGCAGGCTGGTCATCGGGACGTTCATCCTCGTTGTGCGGACGCGAGGCATGGTTTGGCGCGCCCGCCGCGGCGGGGCAAGCCTCGCAGTCCCAGACAGTGTCCCCGGCGGGCGCAAAATATGCGAATAGGGCGCGGGTCCCGATCCGACGCTGGAGCGCTCATGTCCACCATCTTCGCCGCCGATTCCGAGGCTTCGACGCCGATCTGGCTGACACCGGCGGGCGAGCCGCTGCCGGAGCCGGCGCGCGCCTGGGCCGCGGCGACCGGCTTCGAGTCGGGTCCGGGCAAGATCCTCGTCACGCCGACCGCGGAGGGCGGGCTCGCCGGCGTGGTGTTCGGCTTGGAGGCGGCGGACGCCCGCGAGCGGGAGCTCTTTCTCGCCGGCAAGCTCGTCGGCGCGCTGCCCGAGGGGGCTTATCGTTTCGAGGGCGCGGCGGGCGACGCGCGGCTGGCGACGCTCGCCATCGGGCTCGGACAGTACCGTTTCCGGCGGTACGGCAAACCGGCGCCCAAGGCGATCCGGCTTGTCCCGCCCCACGGCGTCGACGTGGGCGAGGTCGAGCGCACCGTCGCGGCGGTCGCCCGCGGCCGCGATCTCGTCAACACGCCGGCGAACGATCTCGGCCCTGCCGAACTCGAAGCCGCGATCCGCGCGCTCGGCGAGCGCCATGGCGCGTCCGTGACCTCGATCGTCGGCGACGACCTGCTGGCGGCCAACTTCCCGCTCGTCCATGCGGTCGGCCGCGCCGCCGCGGCCCATCGCGGCCCCCGCGTCGTCGATCTCGTCTGGGGGCCGGAAGACGGGCCGAAGATCACGCTCGTCGGCAAGGGCGTGGTGTTCGACACCGGCGGACTGAACATCAAGCCCGACGCCTCCATGCTGCTGATGAAGAAGGACATGGGCGGCTCGGCGGCCATGATCGCGGCGGCCGACATGGTGATGGGCGCGAAGCTGCCGGTGCGGCTGCGGCTCATCGTCGGCGCGGTCGAGAACGCGATCTCGGGCGACGCGTTCCGGCCAGGCGACGTCATCCCGAGCCGCAAAGGCCTGAACGTCGAGATCGGCAACACCGACGCGGAGGGTCGCCTCGTGCTCGCCGACGCGCTTGCGCTCGCCGACGAGGAGGCGCCCGAGCTGATCGTCGACGCCGCGACGCTGACCGGCGCCGCCCGCGTCGCGCTCGGCCCGGAGCTGCCGCCGCTCTATTGCGACGACGACGCCTTCGCGGCCGAGCTTCTGGCCCATGCGGCCGCCGAACGGGACCCGCTCTGGCGCATGCCGCTCTGGAACCCGTATGACGACCTGCTGTCGTCCAAGATCGCCGACGTGAACCATATCTCGGGCGGCGCCTTCGCCGGCTCCATCACGGCGGCGCTGTTTCTGCGCCGCTTCGTCGGCCGCGCCAGGACCTGGGCCCATCTCGACGTGTTCGCGTGGAACCCTTCGGCGAAGCCGGGGCGGCCGGAAGGCGGCGAGATCCAGGGCGCCCGCGCGCTCGCGGCGCTGCTCGTAGCGCGCTACGGCCGCTGACGTTGCGTCATCACGAAGGCGTGGCGCGGCGTCTCATGGGGCGACGCGCCCTCCGGCTCTTGGCATAAGGCCTTCCTCGGAATCGCAAGCGAGCGGCGATGCTTCAGGGCGTATATGACTGGTCGTTGAGGATGGCGCGCCATCGGCACGCCGAACGGGCGCTCGCCGCGCTCTGCTTCGCGGAGAGCTCGTTCATCCCGGCGCTGCCGGAGGTGATGCTGCTGCCGATGATCCTCGCCGAGCGGGCGAAGGCGTGGCGCTACGCGGCGATCTGCACGGTCTCCTCGGTGATTGGCGGCGTCGCCGGCTACCTCATCGGCTACTTCCTGTTCGAGGCCGTCGGCGAGCCGATCCTGAACCTCTACGGCATGAGCGGCGACTTCGAGCAGATCGCCGGCAAATACAACGAGTACGGCTGGCTGATGGTGCTGATCGGAGGCGGGATCACGCCGATCCCGTACAAGGTGATCACCATTGCGAGCGGCCTTACCCAGCTCGACTTCGTGACCTTCGTGGCGGCCAGCATCGTCGCCCGCGGCGTGCGCTTCTTCCTGCCCTGCGCGCTGCTCTACAAGTTCGGCCCGCAGGCCAAGCGCCTGATGGACACGCGGCTGAACCAGGTGTTCTGGGTCTCGCTCGTCCTGGTCGTGCTCGGCTTCGTCGCGGCGCCGTACCTGTTCAAGGGATGACCGCGGCGACGCGCCGTTGACGATTTCCGGCTAGACTTCCACGCGATGACAACGCCGTTCGACCGTCGCCTCACCCCCGCCCGTCCCGACGTCGCCGCCGCCCATCTGCGCGGGCAGGTCGAGGCATTGCGCTTCGTCGAGGGCGAGCGCCGCCGCGTCGCGGTTGGCCACGCCGGCCTTCGCCGCGCGCCGCAGCCGGACGCCTCGCTCGAGACCGAGGCGCTGTTCGGCGAGGAGGTCGTCGTCTACGACGAGCTCGAGGGGTGGGCCTGGGCGCAGCTCTCGGGCGACGGCTATGTCGGCTACATGCCCTCGGCCGCGCTCAGCGCCGAGCTCGGCTCAGGCCCGACGCACCGCGTCGCGGCGCTGCGGACGCTGCTGTTCCCCGAGCCTTCGATCAAGGTTCCGCCGCTGGACGCGCTCTCGACCGGCGCGCGGCTGAACGTCGTCGCAAGCGAAGGTCGCTTCGTGACCCTCGACACCGGCGCCTTCGCGATCGCCCGCCATCTCGCCCCTCTCGACGCCGTTGAGACGGACGCGGCGGCGGTCGCCGAGCGCTTCATCGGCGTGCCCTACCTGTGGGGCGGGCGCACCAGCCTCGGCCTCGACTGCTCCGGCCTGGTCCAGACCGCGCTCGCCGCGTGCGGCGTCGCCGCGCCGCGCGACGCCGACATGCAGGAGCGCGCGGTGGGCCGCCCGATCGAGCTCTCGGAGGCCCGCCGCGGCGACCTTCTGTTCTGGAAAGGCCATGTGGCGATGCTGCGCGACGAGCGCACGCTGGTGCACGCCAACGCCTTCCACATGGCGACCGCGCTCGAGCCGCTCGACGCCGCGATCGCGCGCATCCTCGCGAGCGACGGGCCGGTGACGAGCGTGCGACGCCCGGTCGGATAGACGGTCAGGCGAGGGCGTCGATCTCCGTGTCGCTGAGGTGGCCCGGCACCACCGCGACGGGGATCGGGAAGGTCGCGGCCCATTTGCCCACGATCGACGCCACCAGCGGTCCGGGCCCTTCCGCGCCGACGCCGGCGGCGAGCACCAGCAGGGCGATGTCCTCGTCTTCGTTGATGAAGGCGACCAGCTCGTCGCTGCGCTGGCCTTCGCGCACCACCTGCTCGGCCTCGACGCCCGAGACCTCCCGGGCGCGGGCCGCGACGCGGGCGAGGTGGGCGCGCGCCGTCGCCTCGGCCTCCTGCCGCATCACGTCGCCGACGCCGAACCAGTGCTGGAACTCACCCGGCGTCACTACAGAAAGCAGCGCGAGCGCGGCGCCGACGCGGCCGGCGCGGCGCGCTGCGAAATAGACCGCGCGGTCGCATTCCTCGGTGTCGTCAACGACGACGAGGAACTTCGGCCGATGGCCGGCCTCATAGGAGCGGCGGGGCGCTGCGGTCATGGCGCGAGGATGCGCGAGGCGGGCGGCCGCCGCAATCCGCCGTTCAGCGCCGGACGAAGCCGACGATGTCCTTGACGTGGGTCATGGTCTCGGCCGCGATCGCCTCGGCGCGGGCGGCGCCGTCGCCCAGCACGCGGTCGATGTGGCCGGGATCGGCCACGAGCCGCTTCATCTCGGCGTTGATCGGCCCGAGCTTCGACACCGTCAGGTCCACGAGCGCCTGCTTGAACGCCGAGAACTGCGCGCCCCCGAAGGCGTCCAGCACCGACGCGGCGTCGGTGTCCGACAGCGCGGCGTAGATGCCGACGAGGTTGTCCGCCTCGGGCCGCGCCTTCAGCTCCTCGACGCTCTCCGGCAGGGGCAACGGGTCGGTCTTGGCCTTGCGGATCTTCGCCGCAATCTGGTCGGCGTCGTCGGTCAGGTTGATGCGGGAAGCGTCCGACGGGTCGGACTTCGACATCTTCTTCGCGCCGTCGCGCAAGGACATGACGCGGGTCGCCGGCCCCGCGATCAGCGGCTCCGGCTGCGGGAAGAACTTCTCCGCGAGCCCGTTCGCCGCGATCGAGGCCGCGAAGTCGTTGTTGAACTTCTGCGCGATGTCGCGTGCGAGCTCCAGATGCTGCTTCTGGTCCTCGCCGACCGGCACGTGGGTCGCGCGGTAGACCAGGATGTCGGCGGCCATCAGGTTGGGATAGGCGTAGAGCCCGACGCTCGCGTTCTCGCGGTCCTTGCCGGCCTTCTCCTTGAACTGGGTCATGCGGTTCAGCCAGCCGAGGCGGGCGACGCAGTTCAGCACCCAGGCGAGCTCGGCGTGCTGCGGCACCTGGCTCTGGTTGAACACGATGTGCTTCGAACCGTCGACGCCGGCCGCGAGGAAGGCCGCCGCGACCTCGCGGATCGAGCGCTTCAGCTCGACCGGATCCTGCCAGACGGTGATCGCGTGCAGGTCGACGACGCAGTAGATGCAGTCGAAGCCGTTCTGCAGCTCGACGAAGCGCTTGATCGCGCCGAGATAGTTGCCGAGGTGGAGATTGCCGGTCGGCTGGACGCCGGAGAACACCCGCTGGGACACGCTCGCCATCTCGCATTTGCCTCGTGAACGAGGCCGCGTTATGGCCTCCGGAGGTCCCCTGCGCAAGGTCCGGCCCGCCCGGCGCCGTCCGCCCCGATCGGAGAGCTTTCCGCATGTCTGAAGCGAAGTACGACGTCCTCGGCATCGGCAACGCGATCGTCGACGTGATCGCCCGGACCGAGGACGATTTCCTCGTCGCCGAGAGCCTGGTGAAGGGCTCCATGGCGCTGATCGACGAGGCCCGCGCGGAGACGCTCTACGGCCGCATGGGCCCGGCGATCGAGGCCTCCGGCGGCTCGGCGGCCAACACGCTCGCGGGCCTGGGCTCGCTCGGCGGGCGCGCCGCCTTCATCGGCAAGGTCAAGGCCGACCCGCTCGGCGAGGTGTTCGGCCACGACATAAGGGCGATCGGCGTCGACTTCCCGACCGCGGCCGCGACCGACGGCGCGGCGACCGCGCGCTGCTTCGTGCTGGTGACGCCGGACGGCGAGCGCACCATGTCGACCTTCCTCGGCGCGGCGCAGGCGCTCGGGCCCGACGACATCGACGCCGCGACCGTCGAGGCCGCGAGCGTCACCTATCTCGAGGGCTACCTCTGGGACCCGCCCGCGGCCAAGGAGGCGTTCCGCAAGGCCGCGGAGATCGCCCACGCCGCCGGCCGGCAGGTCGCGCTGTCGCTGTCGGACTCCTTCTGCGTCGACCGCTACCGGCCCGAATTCCTCGAGCTGATCCGCGGCGGGACCGTCGACCTGCTGTTCGCCAACGACAGCGAGCTCAAGTCGCTCTACGAGACCGGCGACATCGAGGCCGCGCTGCAGGCGGTCGCGGCCGACGCCAAGCTCGCGGCCGTCACGCTCGGCGCCGAGGGCTGCGTGGTGCTCGCGGGCGGCGAGCGCGTGGCGGTACCCGCCGCCCCGGTCGACGGCGCTATCGTCGACAAGACCGGCGCCGGCGACCTGTTCGCGGCCGGCTTCCTGTTCGGCCACGTCCGCGGCCTCGGGCTGAAGCGCTCCGCCGAGCTCGGCGCCCTCGCCGCGGCCGAGGTCATCTCCCATGTGGGCGCCCGCCCGCTGGTCGAACTCCGCCAGCTCGCCTCCGACCGCGGCCTGATCTGAGGCCTTTCACTCTCCGTCACCCTCGGGCTTGACCCGAGGATCCATCGGCGCGGACGCGGCGTGCGAGGGATGGATGGCCGGGTCAAGCTCGGCCATGACGGCTGAGCGTGAGACGAGAGCGCGCGTCTCCGCCGTCGCGGGAGCGAAAGCCTCCGGCGGCGGGCGGGCGCTGGCGGTGATGACGCTGGTTCGGCACGCGAGCTTGAGGTCGGAGGAGGCGCGGAACGCCGGGCCACCGAAGGCTCTGTATTTCAGAATGCCGGTCGCCCGGCGTTCCACGCGCGACGGTTTCGCATTGGACGGAAAGCGGCTCTCCGGCGTCGAAGGCGGTGCTGCCCCAAGGAGACAACGACGTCTCCGGCCTTAAGGCGCCTCTGCATAGGCGCGGCCCCGTCATAGTGCAGGGCGGGTCGCTCACGCCCGGCGCGAACCTCCGTCCGAGGGGTTTGAACCTCCCCCAGACCGGCGTCGCGCGCCGCGCGTTCCGTCCGACGTCCCGGGGGCCCGGCTTCCGGTAGAACCAAACCCGCAGGCGCCGCCCCTGTCCCCGCATGGCCGGCCGGTCCGGACACGCCTCCCGTGACGGGGAAGGGTGTTTGAACCGTGCGCGCGGATGACGGAAATGTCAAGGAATATTATCCGATAACGAGCTAGCTCGTGGCGTGTGCCGCAAGCGTCAATGGGGGGTCGATGGCGAAATTCAGGGAGGCCCGAGGCGGGCTTGTCATAATATTACGCTTTATTTCCCGTTACTATCTCAGGGTCGAACATGTCTGGTTTCTTTAAAATCATGCTAAAAGGTCCTTTCGTGTAATCCCTTTTGTGCGGCAATATTGGCCTTTGCCAAAACCACCGTTTAAATTCAGCAGCAGCTATCAAGTTCTGCCCGGTCCATCCTCCCCCGCCAATTTTCCTTAATGGAGCATCTGTCCCGTACAGATTTATCCAAACGTATGATGGCCTTCTAAATAGGGGTATTCCCGGTTCGAATTTTCCTCTCAAAGTCCAAAAAAATTTCTTTTCGTATTCTCTCATCAAATCCATCAAAATTTTTTGTATTTCTTTAGTGTCATAGTTTACGCTATCTTTGGTTAAAGATGCAGTTACTCTGACACGAACCTTATTTCCAATAGACACATTTTCTACGTGTTTGACATATGCACGGCAACGTGGTGCACGTTTTCGTTTGGAAATTTCAATTTTTATTATTGATAGCATCAAATAGACGCGTGCTATAAATACTGGAATTGGCCTCCAGAATAATGCCGTGGGAATAGCGCCTTCGAATGCTGAAAATGGGAGATTATTATGCGCTGCATCAGAGATTTTGGCGACGTTAACGATCGCCAGAGAAGGCGTCCCTACCCCCGTGTCAACAGCAAGTTGCATCCAGTTAAATCTACGCCCTGAAAACTCGGAGGCTGTCAATGCGATCTTGGCAACTTCAAACAACAGCTCGCTATGGCCGAGCCTTGGGCCCTTCAAGTAAACATCTAGCTCCTTTCCTTTATCTGAATACCTTTCAAGGGCTCCTTGATACTCGATTCCATTATGAGCACGACATCCGTCTAGGAGAAAGGCAATCATGCTAGGCGGAAAAATTTCAAGTAGATCCAATTTTTTAGCGTAATTCTTAGAAAAACATACTAAAATAGCAGCAACCAACGATATCGAGTTCTGAAATAGATCATCAAATTTTTTTTCAAAATCATAAGTAGAAATTTCATAGGGGTGGGCGTCGGCGCCTAAAACGATTCGATCAGCCCGAAAGCTAACCTCTCCGTGAGCAATTGCATTACGCACACGGTCATCGTATCCACGGTCGATGTTTTCCGAAAAAATGCGGCGAAGGCGGGCTATTTCGTTTCTCGTCCCCGCAAAATTTTTCTTTCCGCTTATTCTGCAAAAAAGTCGAAGTATATTACTATAAATATGCTCAGAAAGATGGATATATTTCGGTAGAAGCCCGTTTTTGAGGGAACTTAAGTCATCAGCTTTATCTAAAGCATGCGATTTTTCATTTTCAAGCCAGTTTCTATCCCAGATATTTCTTATAATTGAGTCCAATGCGCGAGATTCAGAGCGAACTGAGGAAAAAAATTCCAATTTATGCTGATCAATAAAGCTAATAGCATGCGATATTATTCTTTCATCCCAGTAAGTCCATGGCGGTAAATCTGTAAGTCTATACAAAGCATAGAGAAAATCTGAATCTTCGTTGCCGTCGAGGCAGAAGTGAAATGCGGATTTAACTTGTCTTAATCGCTCGTCGCGCGCATGGGCGGCCATTAGGTCAATCCCCAAATAGCCTTCGACAAAATCATTTATTGAGTAATTATCTTTAGGTAGATTATCGCCCATTTCCCTATTTTTGACCACTCACATCCCCGAATAGTTCGGCCCGCCGCCGCCCTCCGGCGCGACCCACACAATATTCTGATTCGGGTCCTTGATGTCGCAGGTCTTGCAGTGCACGCAGTTCTGCGCGTTGATCTGGTAGCGGGGGCCTGAGGCGCCGTCCTCCACCCATTCGTAGACGCCGGCCGGGCAGTAGCGCTGGCTGAGGCCGGCATAGACGTCGTGTTCCGACGCCTTCTGGAGGGACAGGTCCTTCACGTGCAAGTGGGGCGGCTGGTCCTCCTCGTGGTTGGTGCTGGACAGGAACACCGACGAGAGCTTGTCGAAGGTCAGCACGCCGTCCGGCTTGGGGTAGGCGATCTTCTCGAACTCCTTGGCCGGCCTGGTGGCGGCGTAGTCCGGCTTGCCGTGGGGCAGGGTCCCGAACAGGCGGATTCCGAACTGCTCCGCCCACATGGCGAGGCCGCCCAGCACGACGCCGACGCGGGTGCCGAACTTCGACCACAGCGGCTTCACGTTGCGGACCGGCTTCAGGTCGCGGCCGATGGCGCTGTCGCGCCAGGCGGCGTCGTAACCCGCGAGCTCGTCCTGAGCGCGGCCGGCCTTCAGGGCCTCGGCCACGTGCTCGGCGCAGAGTTTTCCCGACAGCACGGCGTTGTGGCTGCCCTTGATGCGCGGCACGTTCACGAAGCCCGCCGCGCAGCCGACCAGCGCGCCGCCGGGGAAGGCGAGCTTCGGCACCGACTGGAAGCCGCCCTCTGTGATGGCGCGCGCGCCGTAGGAGAGGCGCTTTCCGCCCGCGAAGGCGTCGCGGATCGCCGGATGGGTCTTGAAGCGCTGGAACTCGTCGAAGGGCGAGAGGTACGGGTTTTCGTAGTTGAGGTGCACCACGAAGCCGACGGCGACGAGGTTGTCGCCGAAATGGTAGAGGAACGAGCCGCCGCCGGTCCTGTCGTCGAGGGGCCAGCCGAAGGAGTGCTGCACGAGGCCGGGCTGGTGCTTCTCCGGCGCCACCTGCCACAGCTCCTTCAGGCCGATGCCGTATTTCTGGGGCTCGGCGTTCTCATCGAGCTTGAAGCGGGCGATGAGCTGCTTGGAGAGCTGGCCGCGGGCGCCTTCCGCAAAGATCACATACTTGCCGCGCAGCTCCATGCCGCGGGTGTGGTTCGGGCCGGGCTCGCCGTCTTTCCCGACGCCCATATCGCCGGTCGCGACACCGGTGACGGCGCCAGCCGCGTCGAACAGGATCTCGTTCGCGGCGAAGCCGGGATAGATCTCGACCCCGAGCGCCTCGGCCTGGGTTCCGAGCCAGCGCGTGACGTCGCCGAGCGAGACCACGAAGGCGCCGTGGTTCGACAGGATTTTGGGCATGCCGAAGTTCGGCAGCCGGAACGAGCCTTTTTCCGTCAGGTAGAGGAAGCGGTCGTCGGCGACGGGCGTCCGGGTGAAGGCGCTCTCGTCCGCGCGCCAGTCCGGCAGCAGCGCGTCGAGGCCGATCGGGTCCACCACCGCGCCCGACAGGATGTGGGCGCCGACCTCGGAGCCCTTCTCCAGCACGACGACGGTGAGCTCGGGGTCGATCTGCTTCAGGCGGATCGCGACGCTGAGGCCGGCCGGGCCGCCGCCGACCACGACCACGTCGTAGTCCATGCCTTCCCGCTCGGGCAGCTCCGCCGCGCTCTCGACCGCATCGCTCATCTCGCCACGCACTCCTGAAGCTCGTCCATTGTGCGCTGCGGCGCACGTTGGAACGGTTCGCATCCCCGAGGGTCCAAGGCTAGGGCGACGTTGGTCCGAAGCGAGCAATTCGTGACGAAAGACGGAGAGAGGGGGGGCCTTACGGCGTGAACCAATAGCGGGTGAGGTGGAAGAACACGGGCGCGGCGAAGATGATGCTGTCGACCCGGTCGAGCACGCCGCCGTGGCCGGCGATGACGTAGCCCCAGTCCTTGGCGCCGAGGTCGCGCTTCACCGCCGAGAGCACGAAGCCGCCGAAGAAGCCGGCCACCACGATGATGAGGCTCATGCCCGCCGCCTGCAGCGCGGTGAAGGGCGTCAGCCCGTGCAGCGCCACGCCGATCAGCACCGCCGTCGCCCAGCCGCCGATGAGCCCCTCGACCGTCTTGGACGGGCTGACGTTCGGCGAGAACCGGGTGCGGCCGACGAGCTTGCCGAAGACGTATTGCGCGACGTCGGAAAGCTGCGCCACCACTACGAGGTAGAGCACCAGCAGGGCGGGGTCGGCGCCGGTGTCGAGCATCATCAGCGCCGGCGCGTGGCTCAGCATGTAGACGGTCAGCATCAGCCCCCACTGCACCCGGGCCTGGCGCGCGAGGAAGTCGGTCACGTCGCCGGCGAGCGTGGAGACCGCAGGCAGGGCGAGGAAGCAGTAGACCGGGATGAACACGGCGAACAGGCCGTACCAGCCCGTCCCCAGCAGCAGGTAATGGATCGGCAGCGCGACGAAGAACGACAGGAACAGCGCGCGGTGGTCGCCGGCGCGCGAGGGCGCGAGCGTCCAGAACTCGCGCAGCGCCATGAAGGACAGGCCGGCGAACAGCAGCGTCGTGGCGACGGGCCCGAGCGCAAGCGCCGCGCCGAACACCACCGCCATCACCCACCAGGAGCGGGTGCGGGCGTTGAGGTTCGCGATCGTGGCGCGGCCTTCAGGCGTGGTCGCGCGCCGCTCCAGCGTGCGGCCGACCACGGTCGCGACGGTGAGGATCGCGATGACGCCGACGATGACCCAGCCAAACGCGCCGGTCACGCCGCGCCTCCGTCGCGCCGGCGCGCAAGCGCTGCGACCGCGGCCCGCGCGCGCTCGAGGAACGCCGCCTTCGGTTCGCCGGGGATCTGGGTGAGGGCTGCGCCGAAGCGGGCGGTGCAGGTGATCGGCACGATCAGGAACGAGCCCTTCGGCATGACGCGGGCGAGGTTTTCGAGGTGCACGGGGATGAGCTCGGCGTCCGGATAGGCCTCGGCCAGCCGGTGCAGCCCGCTGCGGAACGGCGCGATCTCTTCGCCCGCGCCGCGGGTGCCCTCGGGGAAGATCAGCACGCTGTCGCGCCGGTCGAGCACGGCGTGGACCGGTGCGAGCGGGTCGCCGCCGCCGGAGCCGTCGCGGTCGATCAGCACGGCGCGCAAGGCGCCCTCGGCGATGAAGCGCTTGAACGCGGACGAGCCCCAGTAGTCGCGCGCGGCGACCGGATGGGTGCGCCGGCGCACGCCGAGCGGCAGCGCCGAGATCACCGCGAGCGTGTCGAAATGGCTGGTGTGGTTGGCGAAATAGATCCGGCTCCGGGTTTCGGGCGTCGAGCCGATCCACTCCCCGCGCGCGCCGACGAGGATACGCACGAGGATCACGAGAATCTGGCGGACGAGCGCGGTCATGCGCGGCGGAGCCCGTCGGCGATCGCGGCGGTGCGGGTCCAGCAGGTGACGAGGCTCCCCGCCGCGACGACCGCGATCGCGATCAGCAGTGACCAGCGCGTGTCGGAGACTGTCCACTCCACGCTCTGCGCGACGAGGCCGAGCGTCAGCGCCGCCATGCGCCGCTGCTTCGCCATCACGCCGTCGAAGCTCTGGGCGAGACTGAGCGAGCCGCCGAACACGCGCACATAGGCGGTCAGCGCGGCGAGAAGCGCGGCCGCCCAGCCAAGCCAGGGCACGCCGGCGGCGTAGCCGACGGGCACGAGCAGCAGCGTGTCGGCGACGCGGTCCGGGAATTCGTTGTAGATCGCCCCGACAGCGGATTTCTTGCCGCCCTCGACCGCGACCATGCCGTCCAGAAGGTTGCAGACGAGCCGGAGCTGGACGCAGGCCGCCGCCGCGAGCCAGGCGAGCGGCGTCGCCCCGAGCACGATCAGCGCGGCGCCGACGCCCGCGAAGATCACGGAGGCGACCGAGATCTGGTTCGGCGTGACCGAGGAGGCCGCGAGCCGTTGCGACAGCGCGATCGCCCAGCCGGAGGACCGGCTCGCGATCGGCCGGCGGGCGGGCTCCCCGCCCGTCTTCAGCGCGTCCGGCTGCATCGTCCCCCCGTCGCCTTCCCGCGAGGCAAGGCACGTTTTACAGCAAATCGGACGGCGGCTGTCGACCCGGCGCCACTTCCGCCTCGATCCAGCGGCGGAGCGCCGCGACGGCGGGGCGGTCCTCGGCGCCTTGCGGGCAGACGAAGTCGTAGCTGAAGCCGCCGAGTTCGGGCCCGAAGGGCTGGGCCAGCACGCCGGAGGCGAGTTCGTCCGCGACGAGGGCGCGGCTGAGCAGCGCCGCGCCTTGGCCGGCGACCGCGGCCTGGATCGCGCTCGCCTCGTCGTTGAAGGCGACGCCGGACTCCCAGTCGACGCCGGAGACGCCGGCCGTCTCGCCCCACAGGCGCCACGACGGGACG
The DNA here is from genome assembly GCF_027922325.1 of Methylopila turkensis. Classification (GTDB taxonomy): domain Bacteria; phylum Pseudomonadota; class Alphaproteobacteria; order Rhizobiales; family Methylopilaceae; genus Methylopila; species Methylopila turkensis. Next base: position 1,105,147 of record NZ_BSFL01000001.1, on the reverse strand, counting down.
GCGCTCGCGCCGCTGACGCGCCAGTCGAAATGGATCAGCGCGACGCGCGCGAGGTCCGCCGGCGTGGCGAGTCCGAGCCGCGGGCTCGCCAGCGGCGCGAACAGGTCCGTCATCAGCGGAACGCTCGTGAGGCCCGGGCGCGGCGCGACGCCGTAGCGGATCGCGGCGTCGGCCTCTCCGCCGGCGAGGTCGACGACGCTGTCGGCGGCGTGCAGGCGCAGGTCCCAGTCCGGGTTCAGGTCCCGGAACCGCGCGGCCTTCGGCACCAGCAGCTTGGCCGTGAAGGCGACGGTGGCGGAGAGCGTCGCGACCCGCCGCGAGGGTTTTCGGCGCGCGTCCTCGACCGCGTCGGCCATGGCGTCGAAGGCGCGGCGCAGCGGCGGCAGCAGCGCCTCGCCCTTCGGCGTCAGCGCGACCTTGCGCGGGCCACGCTCGAACAGCGCGACGCCGAGCCCGTCCTCAAGCTGGCGGATCTGGTGGCTGACCGCGGTCGGCGTCACGCCGAGCTCGGCCGCGGCGTTCTTGAAGCTCAACCGGCGCGCGGCGGCCTCGAAGGCGCGGAGCGAGCCCAGCGGCGGCAGGCGGCGCATCGCGGCGTCTCCCTCAGTGGATGAGTCAGATTCATCCATATCCTGAGAATTCGTCGTTTGTCGCTTGTAAAATGAACGACCAACTCTCCGGCATGGAACGACGACTGAGCTTGTCTCAGTCCAGTCACGGGAGTTCAGTCCATGGCCTGGGTGTTTCTCGGGATCGCGGCGGTGTTCGAGGTCATCTTCGCGTTCAGCATGAAATATGCGGACGGCTTCTCGAAGCTTGGTCCGACGCTCGTCACCGTCGTCGCGGTCGCCGGCGGCATCGGCTTCCTCACGCTCGCGCTGAAGACGCTGCCGGTCAGCGTCGCCTATCCGATCTGGACCGCGGTCGGCACGCTCGGCACGGTGGTGCTCGGCGTCGCGCTGCTGGGCGAGGCGCTGACCGCGGTCAAGGTGGTCTCGGCGCTCGCCATCGTCGGCGGCGTCGCCGGCCTGAAGCTCGCTTCGGCCTGACGGGGAGGGGGCGACCAGCCGATCGAGCCGATCCTTGGGGGCAAGCGGTTCGTGGTCCTGAGCGCGCGCGGCGACGGTCGTTTCGCGCGCTCGCGCGTCGAGGCCGAGCGGGCGGGCGACGCGCTCGCGCTGGAGCTCGCGGGAACGGCCGCCGCGGCCTGAGCGCGCGACAGCGGGAGGCTGTCCATGGTCCCCGACAGCCTCTAGGGTGCGCGGCGATGGACCAACGCCCGCCCCTCTCTCCCGACGACGCCCGCGCGCTGCTCGACTGGTACGCGGCGATGGGCGTCGACGTCGGGATCGAGGAGACGCCGCAGGACCGCTTCGCCGAGAGCGCCGCGCGCAAGGCCGCCGCGCCGCCGCCCCGCGCCACGCAAAGCCCGCGCGCCCCCGCCGCCGAGCCCGCGCCGCTGCCGCGGCCGGGCCCTGCGGACGCGGCGCTCGGCTCCGCGGAGGAGACCGCCTCCGCCGCCCGCGCCGCCGCCGCCGAAGCCGCGACGCTCGCCGAGCTCCGCGCCATTCTGGAGCGCTTCGACGGCTGCGCGCTGAAGGCGACCGCGAGCCGCACCGTGTTCGCCGACGGGACGCCGGGCGCGCGGGTGATGCTGGTGGGCGAGGCGCCGGGGCGCGAGGAGGACCTGTCCGGCCTGCCCTTCGTCGGCCGCTCCGGGCAGTTGCTCGACCGCATGCTGGCGGCGATCGGGCTCGACCGTTCGAGCGCCTACATCGCCAACGTCATCCCGTGGCGGCCGCCCGGCAACCGCACGCCGACGCCGCAGGAGACGGAGACCTGCCTGCCCTTCATCCGCCGGCAGATCGAGCTCGCGGAGCCCGACGTGCTGGTGGCGCTCGGCGGCGCCGCGGCGCAGACCCTGTTCCGCGCGAAGGACGGCATCCTGAAGCTGCGCGGCCGCTGGCTCGACTACGACGCCGGCCCGCGCCGCATCAAGGCGATCGCAACCCTGCACCCGGCCTATCTGCTGCGCAGCCCCGCGCAGAAAAAGTTCGCCTGGCGGGACCTCAAGGCGATCCGTCGGGCCCTCGACGGGGAGTGAGGCGGGCGTGCCCGCCGCGCCGGCTCAGTGGTAGCCTTCGCCCTCGCGCACCTTGCCGCGGAACAGCCAATACACGAACACGGTGTAGCCGATGATGATCGGGAACAGCACGATGGTGCCGGCCGCCATGAAGATCTGCGAGGCGGGGGCGGCCGCGGCATCCCAGAAGGTCAGCGTCGGCGGCACCAGATAGGGCCAGATCGAGATCGCGAGGCCGAGGAAGCCGAGGAAGAACAACGCGATCGAGCCCAGGAACGGGCCGATTTCGCGCTCGTTCTCAAGCCCCTTCCACACGCCCCACGCGACCGCCGCGGTGACGAGCGGGATCGGCCACAGCAGGCCGATGTTGGGCCAGGAGAACCACCGCTCCCAGATCCGGTCGATCGCGAACGGGGTCCAGAGGCTGACGAGCGCCATGGCGACGAGCGTGGCGGCGAGCAGCGGGACGGCCTGCGCGCGCGAGCGGCGGGCGACCTCGCCGTCGGTCTTCATGTTGAGCCATGTGGCGCCGAGCAGCGCGTAGCCGAGCGTGACGCCGACGCCGCAGAGCAGCGAGAACGGCGTCAGCCAGTCGAGCGCGCCGCCGGCGAACTGCACGCCGCGGCCGGGGACCACCTGCGCGTCGATCCCCTGCAGCAGGCCGCCGAGGATCAGCCCCTGGCAGAAGGCCGCGACGATCGAACCGCCGGCGAAGGCGACGTTCCACACGCCCTTGTTTGGCTTCGCCACCCAGCGGAACTCGAACGACACGCCGCGGAAGATCAGCGCAAGCAGCATCACGATCACCGGCAGATAGAGCGCCGGCATGACGACCGCATAGGCCTTGGGGAAGGCCACCCACAGGCCGCCGCCGCCGAGCACCAGCCAGGTCTCGTTGCCGTCCCAGAACGGCGCGACCGTGTTCATCATCTGGTCGCGCTCGTGCTCGTTCTTCGTGAACGGGAACAGGATGCCGATGCCGAGGTCGAAGCCGTCGAGCACCACATACATCGCGACGGCGGCGCCGATGATCAGGCCCCAGGCGAGCGGCAGGTACCATTCCATGGGCGGCGCTCCGTCGTTCTTCGCGAGCTCGCGGTGTCAAGGAAACGATTGCACGACGACGATTTCGCCGACGATCGCGTCGTTGAACGCCGGAAGCTCTCCGGCAGGAATCCAGTATTCGAGGTGGTCGCGACCCCCGGCCGGCTGAGGTGAATAGGCTCGGAGGAAGTCCTCGCGGACCTCGAAACGCGTGACATAGCCTGCGCCGCTTGCGGGCACGTTCCAGTCGCGCGCGATCTTCGCCGCGTATTCTTGGGTGAGGACGGGGTAGAAGATGGGCTGATCCGGCAGGCGTGGAGGAAAGGCCCGTGAACCGCTCTCTTCGATCAGCGTGAGCTCTTGTGGTCCGACAGGCCTCCACAATGTCACCGTCCGGGGAGTGCCGCTCATCGCGTTCCCTCCAGTGCGCCGCCGTCAAGAACCGCTTCCATCGTTTCTCCCGCCGCCGACAGCGGGCGGCTCGGCTGGCCGTGGCGCGGGGGGGCGGTGACGGTGGCGTCCGGGCCGCGGTTGATCAGCCGGTTGACGTAGAACACGCCCATCGAGAACACGACGCAGTAGACCACCACGAACAGCGCGAGCGAGATCGCGACGCTCGTGAACGAGATCGGCGAGACCGCGTCCGCGGTGCGCAGCACGCCATGCACCACCCAGGGCTGGCGGCCGACCTCCGTGGTGATCCAGCCCGACAGGATCGCGACGAAGCCGAGCGGCCACATCAGCGAGGCCGGCCACAGGAACCAGCGCGCCTCCCAGAGGCGCCGCTTCCACAGCAGCCAGGCGCCGACCACTCCGGTCGCGATGAACAGCATCCCGATCGCGACCATGATGCGAAAGCCGAAATAGGGCGCGAGCAGCGGCGGCCGGTCCTCGCGCGGAAAATCCTTCAGTCCCTTGATCTTGCCGTCCCAATGGTGGGTCAGGATCAGGCTCGACAGGTTGGGGATCGCGAGCTCGAAGTCCGTGCGCTCGGTCGCCGCGTTCGGCCAGCCGAACAGCGACAGCGCCACCGGCTCCGAGCCGTCCCAGTGGCCCTCCATCGCCGCGATCTTGGCCGGCTGGTGCTCGAGGGTGTTGAGGCCGTGGGCGTCGCCGACGAAGGCCTGCAGCGGCGCCACCACCACGATCATGCCGACCGCCATGCGCACCATGGTGCGGGCGTCCTCGCCGAACTTGTTCGCGAGCAGGTAGCGGGCGCCGACCGCGAGCACCACCACCGCCGTGGTGAGATAGGCCGCGATCATCATGTGCGTGAAGCGGTAGGGGAAGGACGGATTGAAGATGATCTGGAGCCAGTCGACCGGGTGGGCGACGCCGTCCTTCATCTCGAAGCCCGCCGGCGTGTGCATCCAGCTGTTGGCGGACAGGATCCAGAAGCCCGAGATCGCGGTGCCGACCGCGACCACGCAGGCCGAGGTGACGTGCAGCCAGGACGGAACCCGCGTCCAGCCGAACAGCATGATCCCGAGGAAGGTCGCCTCGAGGAAGAAGGCGGTCAGCACCTCGTAGCCGATCAGCGGCCCGATGACGTTGCCGACGACTTCCGAGAACCGGCTCCAGTTGGTGCCGAACTGGTAGCTCAGCACGATGCCGGAGACGACGCCCATGGCGAAGGACACGGCGAAGATCTTGGTCCAGAACCGCGCCAGCCGGTGGTAGCGCTCCGCCCCGGTCTTCGACCACAGCAGCAGCAGCGTCGCGATATAGGCCGAGGTGCCGATCGAGAACGCCGGGAACACGATGTGGAACGAGACCGTGAAGGCGAACTGCAGCCGCGCAAGAAAGGTGGCGTCGAAGTCCATCCCGGGCTCCTGTCCTTCGGGAGCGCCAGCGACGCTCATGACGGCGTCCGCCTGATGGAAACGTTTCTAGATTGGTCGGCAGGAGGTTGCACTAGTCCTTTCGCCCCGAAGCTCGACGGGCGAAGCGCAAGCCCCGGGAAACTGCGATCTTGCGCGCAATCTCGGGTTGAGGATGCTTCCAAGGCCGTACGCCGCGTGCCTGATTCGGCGCCAGGCCGCCGAGCGACCACGTCTCCACCCTCCAGATCCGTGATCTCGACTGTGCCAGCGCCCACACCGGCCAATCAGAACGGCCCCAAACCGCGCGTCTATCTCGCCCTCGAGGGCGGCGGCGCGAAGGGGTTCGCCCACGTGGGCGCGCTGAGAGCGATCGAACATCACACCGAGATCGAGGGCATGGCCGGCGCCTCGGCCGGCGCGGTGGTCGCGGCGCTGAAGTCGGCGGGTTTCACGGCGGACGACCTGATCAACACCAAGACCCGAACGACGCTGCTGGACTGGCTGAAGGAGCGGGACGTCGTCATGCGCGACGCGACCCAGTTCTTCGGACGGCTCGGCTGGTGGCGGGTCAGAAGCCTGCGCGCGGCGTTTCGCCTGGCGCGGGGCGGCGGACGGAGCACGGTCGTCATCCTGACGGCGACCGCTGTCCTGTCGATCGGCGCCGCGGCGCTTTTGGGTCCTATTCTCGCGATGGCGGCGGCGGGCGTCTGGCTCGCCGTCGTGTTTCGCGCCGGCCGCGGCCTGCTCTCCGGGCTCTCGTCGGCGGGCCGGTTCCGAACCATCCTCGACAGCGCGCTCAAGCTGAAGCTTCGCGGCTCGCTGGACGGCGAGGCCGTGACATTCGCGGAGATGGCCGCCGCGGGCTGCACGCCCCTGAAAGTCGTCGCGACGGACCTGACGGCCGGCCGGCTTCGCCTGTTCTCGGCCGAGGATACGCCGGACATCGCCGTCTGCGACGCGGTGACGGCGTCCGTCTGTCTTCCGATCGTGTTCTCGATCTGGTCGTTCCCCCTTGTCGACGAAGGAGCCGACCACGCCTTTCTCGACGGCGGCCTCGTATCGAATCTCCCGGCTTGGCCGTTCGACGAGGAAAGAACGATCGATCAGCGTGCGGTGACGCTCGCCGTTGAAATCGCGGAGCCGGAGGGGGCGTCCGCGACGTCCATCACCCGCTTCAACTGGCCGATCGCGGCGTTACGGACCTCGATCTTCGGGGCGTCGGTGCTGAACAAGCGGGCGATCGGGCGGCTGGAAACGCTCGTCCTGCCATCCGCCCTCGGCGTCCTGCAGTTCGACGCGAAGCTGGACGCGGTCGTCGCCGACGTCGAGAACGCGGCCAGGGCCGCCGAGGCCCGCCTCGTGAAGCGCGTCGTGCACGATCCCTGGACGCTGCGGGAGGCGGCCGAAGCCGCGCGCAGGCTGACCGGATGGACGCTCGAGCAGTTGCCGGAGGTTACGCGGCCGCGGCCCGACCGATCACCGCGCGTCCGCGCGGCGATCGCCATGTTCGAGAACGCCGATCACCGCAAGACGCTCAAGCTCAGTCCGTGTGTCGGTTTTGAGGGCGATTCCGACGAGGAGATCGTCCTTCCCATCGAAGGATCGCTCGTCGGCAAGGCTTGGAAAGATCGCGTGGCGCTGTTTCAGGCTCTGCCTTTCGCCCGAGAGCTCGACCTGCCCGGCGTTCAGAACGATTTGCGGCGGAGACTCATTTGGAAAGACATGACATGGTCGCTCGCCATCCCGATTCTCGCCGGGGAGGGCGCGGGGCAGGGGACGCCGATCCTTGCCGTGGTGTTGGATGGCGATCATATCCTGCCCGACGATGTCGAGAGTTTCCGGTCCGTCCTTGGCCAACTGGCGGTCGCGATTCAGGAGAACGTCTTGGATATCGCGCAGGAAATAGGATAATTGACGGATGGCTATCCCGTTTCTCATCCTCAAGCCTGGGGCCGTCGACGGCGTCGCATCTCCCTCTCCCGGGGGCGTAAAGCAGACGGACCAGGACATCGGGGAGCAGGCGAAGCAGCTCTTCTCCGAAGTCGCCACACGCGCGCGTCGTAAGGCCGAGGAGCGCGACGCGACGATCCGTTCGATCGGCGACAAGCGGTTGCGCGAGCGCCTTCTCGACGACGAGTAGTCGTTACGCGCTGATCTGAGCGCTCGCCTCTTCGCACCCCCTTCGTTTTGCTTGCGGCTGTCCTTGACGGGACGTGGCTCCGGCCGCGCTCCGCGCTAGATTGCGTCTGGAGGGACCGTCGAGCGAGGGCCGGCCATGCGCTGGGATGATTTCCGCCGAAGCGACAATGTCGACGACGAGCGCGGCGGCGGTGGGGGCGGTGGCTTCCGGTTTCCCGGCGGGGGCGTCGGGATCGGCGGCCTGATCGTGGTGGGGCTGGTGTCCTGGGCGCTCGGCGTCGATCCGCGGCTGATCCTCGCAGGCCTCGAGACCATCCAGGGCGGCGGCGGTTCGGGATATTCCCAGCAGGAGAGGCCCCAAGGCGATCCGAGCCAGCTTTCGGAGGAAGAGAAGCGCCAGGGCGAGTTCGTGCGCGCGGTGTTGGCCCAGACCGAAGACGTCTGGGACAAGCTGTTCCAGGACTCCGGCAAGCGCTACGAGCGCCCGCGCCTGACGCTGTTCTCGGGCCGGACCAGCACCGCCTGCGGCATGGGCAGCGCCGCCATGGGGCCGTTCTACTGCCCCGGCGACCAGCGCGTGTATCTCGACACCGAGTTCTTCGACGAGCTGTCGCGCAAGTTCCGCTCGCCCGGCGAGTTCGCCCGCGCCTATGTCATCGCCCACGAGATCGGGCATCACGTGCAGAACGAACTCGGCATCATGAAAATGGCCAACGACCGCCGCCGGCAGGCGCGTTCGGAAGAGGAGGCCAACGCGATTTCGGTCCGGATCGAGCTGCAGGCGGACTGCTTCGCCGGCGTCTGGGCCTTTTGGGCGAACAAGCGCTTCAACGTGATCGAGCCCGGCGACGTCGAGGGCGCGCTGAAGGCGGCGACCGCGATCGGCGACGACACGCTGCAGCGCCGCTCCGGCGGCGAGGTGGTGCCCGACAGCTTCACCCACGGCTCCTCCGCCCAGCGGGTGCAGTGGTTCCGCGCCGGGCTCACGACCGGCGACCCGCGCCAGTGCAACACCTTCGAGGCCCGGCGGCTGTGAGCGCCGCCGCCGTCCGCTAAGCCGGAGGGACGTCAGACGCGCGCGGCCACCAGCCGCGCGCCGCGGCGTCCGAGGTCGGCGACCGCGCCTGCGGCGAGAGCGGCGAACCACGCGATCGCCCAGCCCAGCCATTCGAGCAGCAGCTCGGTCAGGCGCGTCGTGGCGCGGAACGCCCGCAGGCTGGCGCGCCCCACCAGCTCGGCGACCGCGCGGGAGCGGGCGCCGAACCGGCGCGCGAACGGCGCGAGGTCCGCGAGATCGTCGCCCGAACGCACGAAGCGCATCAGCCGCACGGTCTCCGCGGCCCCCGCGGCGGCGCTCGCGGCCTTGAAGTCCGCGCCGGTGGCGGCGAGGGCGCGCAGATCGAGCGCGCCGCCGCCCGTCCGGGTTGCGCGGACCGCCGCCCCGCCCGCCGCCTCGGCGCCCCCGACGCGGCGGGCGTCCGCGGTCCGGAACAGCCGCCGCGCCAGATCGGCGGTGAACTCCGCCGTCAGGGTGCCAACGCGCCGCGCCGCCTTCAGCGCCGAGACGCCGAACTTCGCCGGCGCGGCGCCGCCTCCGGTGGCGAAAGTCGCGGCCGTCGCCGCAAGCCCCGCCGCCGACAGCGCCATGATGAGTTCGCTGTGCTCCTCGCCGCGCGCCATGCGGGCGCCTTCGCGGGCGAGGTCGCGCACGTCGCCGATGACGGTGAGGTCGGAGGCGAGGGCTCCGGCGAGCGCGGCGGTTCCGTTCGCCTCGCCGGTGACGAAGCCGAACGCCGCGTCCCGCGCGTTGCGCCAGGCCGCAGCCTGGGGCGCTTCGGCCGCCGCGAGCCGGGCGCGGGTCCCGTCGATCAAGGGGCGGCCGAGCTCGCCCGCGAGATCGGCGTAGCCGCGGGCGAGCGCGACGTCCTCGGCGTCGAGGGCGGCGGCGACCCGCCGCTCCAGCGCGTCGCCGGGCGCCGCCGCGTCGAGCGCGCGGGCGATCGCGACGTCGAGCGGGACCGTGTAGCCCCAGTCGCGCGCGGCCCCGAGGGCGACCGCCGCGACCGACAGCGCGAGGCCGGCGCGGCTCAGCCGCGCGGCCCAGTCGACGGCGCGGACGAGGCGCGCGCCCATCGTCTTACGGTCCTTTCGCGCGCATGAGCGCGGCGTGGACCTCGAGCCGCTCGGTCCAGCGGTGGATGTCGCGCAGAATGCGGGCGGCGAAGGCGGGATCCTCGGCGAGCAGCTCGTGAACGAGCTCGCGAGGAGCGACAAGGACACGCGACGGACGATCGGCGAACACGTCCGTGGGCGCGATCATCTCCAGGGCCGCGACGCCGGAGACCCAGGCGCCGGGGGCGTCGTCGCGCCAGACCATCGGCTCGGCGACGCCGCGCACGAAGCGCCGCATGGTCCACCGCCCCTCCAGCAGGAACAGGAAATGCTCGGTGGTTCGGTCGCGGGCCAGAATGGTCTCGCCCGCCGCATGCGCGCGTTCCTCCGAGCCCGCCGCGAGGCGGCTGCGAGTCGCGTCCGCGAACGGGGCGAAGAACGGCGACTGGTTCAGCGCCTCGGGCGACATTTTTGACCCTCCGCGGGAGCGTTCCCGCGCGCTGAAGATGGGCGCAGCGGCGCCGGGGCTCAAGCGGCGCCCGCGGCGTCTGCAGGACCCATGCGACGAAACAAGGCTTTTTATGGATGCTTTCGCCGGCGTTTTCGGAGATAGTGAGGCGTCTACGGGGAGCGTGCGGGTTGGCGGTGAGCGGCATCGGGCGGGTTGCGTGCGGTGGGTCCGACTGCATCCAGGCAGGCGGGGTCGTCGCGCGGCGGGAGGAAGCGATCCGGCCGCAGGTCCGTCTGCGCAGACAGGCGCCGGAGCTCGACGAAGCCGCGGTGTTCGGGGCTGTCGAGGCGCTGCAGGCCTGCGGCAAGGCTGCGGCGCTGATTGGTCGCGGGCTCGAGCTCATCGCGGCGACGCGGCGCGCGGAGTCCCATTTCGGCGCCGGCCTGAAAGTGACGGACGGCGTGCTCGCGGCGAGCGATTCACGCTGCCAACCGGCCTTCGCGCATCTCGCCGCGATCGCGACGAGCGCGGAATATCTCACGCTGCGCCGCGCGCCCGATCCCGCGCCGCTCCATCGCGCCCGGGGGCGGCCCCTGATCGCGGACGCCGCGCCGTTCCGGCTGGAGGCCTGCGGCACGGGGCGCGAGGTCCGCGCGATCATCCTGCTCACCGATCCGGACGAGGCGCCGCCCGCCGTGCGCGAGAGCGCGCTCACGCACGCGTTCCGGCTGTCGGCGACAGAGGCGCGGCTTGTCGCGGCGCTCGCGCGCGGCGAGACGCTGGAAAGCTGCGCCGCCGCACGTGGGGTTGCGCTCTCCACCGTGCGCAACCAGCTCGCCGCGGCGTTCGACAAGACCGGCGTGCGCCGGCAGTCCGAACTGATCGCCCTCGTGGCTCGGGTCGGCGGCGCGCCGGGCTGACGGTTTAGGCTGGCGCGGCGAAGCGCGCGAAGGCGCGCGCCACGTTTTCGTAGAGCGCGCGCTTGTAGGGCACGACCAACGCCGGCAGCCGCTCGAGCCGCTCCCAGCGCCACGCGGAGAACTCGGGTTCGGCGCCGGCCGCTGCGGGCGCGAGGTCGATCTCGCCGTCGTCGCCTTCGAACCGCATGGCGAACCAGCGCTGCCGCTGGCCGCGGAAGGCGGCGAGGCGGTGCGGCGGGCCGTCATAGGGCGGGAAGTCGTAAGTCAGCCATTCGGGATGGACGCCGAGCACCGAGGCGCTGCGTACGCCGGTCTCCTCGAACAGCTCGCGTCGGGCGGCCTGCTCCGCGTCCTCGTCCGGATCGATCCCGCCCTGCGGCATCTGCCACGCGCAGCCGGGCGCGAGCGTCTCCGGCCCGTCGTCGCCGATGCGCTTCGCGATCAGCGCAAGCCCGCGGGCGTCGAACAGCGCGATCCCGACATTGGGGCGATAGGGCAGGGCGGAGCTCATCGGCGCCTTTCAAATCGTCGGCTGGGCTTGATGCGTCGGGGCGTTCCGGGCATCCGCTCGTGATTGATACATCAGACAGCGGCGGGACGTCGCGCAGTAAAAAGCCGGCTCAGCACCAGCTTTCGCGCCGCCCGCCGTCATAGGGGCGACCATGTCCCGCCCGAACCAGCGCGCCGGCGAGGTCGCCGACGCCGGCGGCGGAGACGCGCGCCACCACGCGGCCGAAATACTTGTCGCCGCGCACCTGGGTGAGCGTGAGCGGGCGATCCCGGACCAGCGCCGCGAGCGCCGCCGCGGCCGCTTCCGCCGCTTCGGTCTCTCGCGCGCAGCGGCCGCGCCGCTCGGGCGCGTCGACGCCGTCGATCCGGATCCGAGCCACGATGTCCTGTCCAGGAAAGGCGCGCACCCGCGCCTCGATCGTGTCGCCGTCGATGGCGGAAAGCGCGGTCGCGGCGAGGCCCGCCGCCGGGCCGGCGCGGGACGGCTCGGCCCGCTCCATGGCCGCGGGCGCCTCGCGCGCCTGCGGCATCGCCGCCGCGGCGAGAGCGGCTCCGAACGCCGCGCCCACGACCATGTCGGCGAGCCTGCGGGCGATCGTGGGCGAGAATCGGAACATGATCCCATACGCTAACAGAATCATGTCAAAAATACGGAAATTAATCCTTATTAAACATATGACAAATTAATGCGCGCATTTGGTCGCGGGCATGGAAACCAGACGCTAACAACGTCTGTTGTTGTACTTGCGAAGGCGAAATCCCTTCAGTAGGGGCGAAGTTCAGGCGTGGTCAGGCGCGGTAGGCGCTGGTGTTCGGGGTGCGTGTCATGAAGCGGTTCGGTCGGTTCGCAGGATGCGCGCTGGCGGTCGTGGTCGCAGGTTCGTTTGCAGGAGGAGCCGGCGCCCGTGAGATCGTGCCGTTCGAGACCGACGCCTACCGGGCCGGCACGATCGTCATCCGCAACTCCGAGCGAGCGCTCTACCTCGTCGGCGGCGACGGGCGCGCGATGCGCTACCGGGTGGCGGTCGGCCGTCCGGGCAAGCAATGGCTCGGCTCGGCGTGGATCAAAGGCAAGTATGTCGAGCCGGCGTGGTCGCCGCCGGAAGAGGTGAGGCGCGACAAGCCCCACCTGCCGGACGTCATTCCCGGCGGCTCGCCGAAGAACCCGATGGGACCGCGGGCGCTGCTGCTCGACCGCGACGAGTACGCGATCCACGGCACCAACCGGCCGAAGTCGATCGGAACCTACGCGTCCTATGGCTGCATCCGCATGCGCAACGTCGACATCATAGACCTCTACGAGCGCGTGAAGGTCGGCGCGAAGGTCGTGGTTGTTCCGTGATCGAAAGCGAGACGCCGTGGCCGCGCATGTTGTTTGCGCGGTACGTCAGCGGCTGCGGCGAACGAATACGAGGGCACGCGTCTCGAACGAAATCGGACGGAGCCGAGGCCCCGCCCGAACCTGTCGCGACCGAAATGCCGCGAGCCTGTCGTCAGCGTCCGCAATAGACGAGAACGAAGAAGTCGCGGTCGACGTTGGTGCCGTCGATCGCGTTGTCGATTTGGATGAAGACGCCGTTGTCGTTGCCGCTGCGCCGGGTGACGCCCGCCGCGGCCGGCGTTGCGCTGCCGATGCTGGATTCGCCCACAGTGACGGCGTAGGCGCACCGCGTGATGTCGCGGTCGAAGCCGACCTCGTAGACGCCGAGGCCGAGCTTGGTGGTCCCGGTGGCGATCACCCCCTCGCCGCGGGCGATCGTGCCGTCGGCGTTGATGGCCGCCGACATCAGCGCCATACCAAGATCGGTTGGGTCCACATTGGGCTGCGCCCGCGCGCCGGGCGGCGGCGTGTTGAGGTTTGGCTCGGCGGCCTGAAGCGGAGCGGCGAACAGGGCGGCGGCCATGGCCGCGCCCCCCAGCAACGGCAAGGTTTTCATGACGTGGTCTCGCAAGGCGTCGGAAGACGCTCGTGTTGAGGATGACGTTAAATGCGCGGCGTTCCCCCCGAACCCGCGCCGTATACGCACGCGATCGTACTTCGCCCGGCGACGTCGAGGTCGTCGAGGTATGACGAAAGTATTAGAAGCTCGCAGTTGTCAGCGAATACGCGACCAACTCGCCGCTTGAGCGTGCGGCGACCGTAGCATGCGGCGCTCGCGGACGGAACGACCGGTTGGTACTATTTTGGTCGACTAAGGTCCGGGGGCGTAGACGTCGCCCCGGGTCGCGGGGAGGGCGACCGATCCGCTCTTGGTGCGGGAGGAGGCCAGCGTCTGGCACACGCCGATCGAGCCGCGGGCGAAGGCGAGCGAGACGCCGGCGAGGTAGGCGATCCACATCCGGGTCCGCACTTCGCCGACCTCGGCTTCGGCGGCCGCGCGGTTCGCCTGCAGCCTGCGGCACCAGAGCGCCGTGGTGCGGGCGTAGTGGCGGCGGAGCGCCTCGGTGTCCTGCACCTCGAAGCCGGCCCGCTCCAGCCCGCTGAGCGTCGAGCCGATGTGGTCGAGCTCCGCGCCGGGGAACACGTGGCGCATGATCGCCTTGGCCTCGGGCCGCAGCTTGCGGTCGTCGCCGGGCTTGGCCCGCCGGGTGATCGCGTGGTGCAGGTAGAGCCCGCCCGGCTTCAGCAGCCGGCGGACGCCGCGATAGTAGGCGTCGGCGTTCTTCAGCCCGACATGTTCGAACATGCCGACCGAGGCGATCTTGTCGAAGGAGCCGGCGACCGTGGTCCAGTCCGCGAGCGCGACCGTCACCCGGCCCTGCAGCCCGCGCTCCTCGATCATCGCCTGCGCGCCGGCGAGCTGCTCGCGCGAGAGCGTCACGCCGTGCGCGGTCACGCCGTAGCGCTCGGCGGCGTGGCAGACCAGCGCGCCCCAGCCGCAGCCGACGTCGAGAAAGGTCTCGCCCGGCTTCAGCCGCAGCTTGCGGCACACGAGGTCGAGCTTCGCCTCCTGCGCCGTGTCGAGGTCGTCGTTCCAGTCCTGGAAGTACGCGCAGGAGTAGATCAGCCGCCGGTCGAGGAACAGGCGGTAGAAGGCGTTCGAGACGTCGTAGTGGTGGGCGATGTTCTTCTGGTTGTCGTCCGGGTCGCCGGACCGCCCGGGGGCCGCGTTCGGACCGCCTTCGCCGGGCAGCTTCAGGTCGCCGGCCGGCACCTTGAGGAAGGCCGCGGCGCCGCGGGCGAGCCGCAGCGGGCCGACGGCGCGCAGCAGGTCGCGCCCGCGCACCGACGGCCGCCGCTCGGCGAGATCGAACAGGTCGCCGTTCTCGAGATCGATGCGGCCGAGCGCGTGCAGCCGCACCAGCGTATCGAGCTTGGGCGATTTCGCGAGCGCGGCGAGCGTCCCCTCGTCGGAGAAGCGCACCAGCAACTGGTCGGGGCCGACATTGGCCGGCGCGGTCGAGCCGTCCCAGAGCTTGAGCGCGAGATGCGGCCCGAGCAGCGGCGCGACCGCCGCCGCGATGTCGCGCGCGAGCGCGAGTCGTCGGTCGGCGGCTGTCATCGGTTCACGGCTCCTGCGGTCCCCTCGCAAGCATGCGCGCTGCTGTGCGCCCGATCGGGCGTCCGGGTCAAGGCGGCCGGCGATCACGAGACGCCGCAGGCGCTCGCTCAGCGCCTCGGGCGGCGGCTCGTCCCGGCTTTTCGACTGGGCGGACGCGGCGGTCGGCGCGCCTGCCGCGGTATGCCCCCCGACAGAGCCGGACGGAGGCGCCGACGCTCGGTCAGGGTTGATCAGGCCACGGACAAACGGCCGCGGTCGATGCCAAAAAATGCCATCGGGCATGTCGCCTTTGGGCCGCGTCCATCTGGACTCCAAAAGACGCTCCGACGGGCGGCGCATCCTCATCGGGCGCCGACCTGCGGCGCCGGGCGTCCAGCCTGCGCCTCACGATCGCGAGGCTGGAGATCACAAGACCCAAAACCCGGCGCGCCCCGCATTGATCGAGGAGAGGCTGGTCATATCTGCCGCCCCCCGAACGCCACGATCGAAGGAGCAGACGCCGGATGATGGACAAGCAGAAGAAGGTGATGGTGGGCGCGTTGATCGCCGTCGGTCTCGCGGTAGGGGCGTATTTCGCGTTGGGCGGTCAGGACATGTCGGAAAGGATGACGACCAAGACCGGCGAAGGCCCGTCGACGGCCCCGTCGCCTTCGCCTGCCGCACCGCCGGCGGCCCCAGCGGTTCCGGAGGAGCCGGCGCTCGCCCCGCTCAGGGAGTCGCCCGCCACGCCGGTCCCCGCGCCGGATGCGCCCAATCCAGCTTCACCGCCCGCTGAGCCGCCTGCGGCCCCTGCGGTTCCGGAGGAGCCGGCGCTCGCGCCGCTGCGGGAATCGCCGGCCACGCCGGTCCCCGCGCCGGATGCGCAGAACTCTGCACCTCAGCGTTGATCAGGAAAATCCGGACGGCGCGGCGTTGGCCGCGCCGTCCGGATTGCGCGTCGCCCCGTCAGGCGAGATCGGCCGGCACCTTGCCGCCGTTGGCCTTCAGCTTCGCGATGACCTGCTTGTGCAGCCAGATGTTCAGGGTGGCGCTGTCGGAGGCGTCGCCCGTGTAGCCCAGCTCCTTGGCGAGCTCCTGCCGGTGGCTCAGGCTGCTGTCGAGGCCAAGGGCCTTCATCAGGTCCACGATCGAGGTGCGCCAGTTCAGTTTCTGGCCGCTCTTCGCGACAGCGTCGTCGAGCACGGCGGCGACGTCGACGGAGCCCGCGGCGGCGGGCTGGCCGGCCTGCGGGGCGGGCGCGGCTTCGGTCGGCGCGGGCGCTGCAGGCGCCGTGGACGCCTCGTCGGCCTTGGCCTTGCCGAAGATGGCCTCTTTGATGGTGTCGAAGATGCCCAAGGGAGTGCGCTCCTGTCTTTGCGAAGGGCTCCCTGAGCTAGCGCTTCGCGAGGCGCGGGCCATAGCCAGCCCGACCGTGGACGAACTTTTTCGCTCGTCGTTCCGCTCCGTCGCGCGCGTCACCGGCAGATGTCGAAGCCGCCGAGATCGAGATGCAGGTGGTCGGCGTGGGCGGCGTTGTAGTCCGGCGACAGCACGCCCGCGAAGACGCCGCAGGCGCCGTCGCGGGCCTCCCGCAGGAAGCGGCCTGCGGGCCCCGCATCGCTCCAGTCGCGTAGCACCGAGACCGTGCGGCCGTCCGCCAGCCGGAAGGCTGAGATGTCGATGGCGTTGGCGGTCGCGTGCTGCGAGCGCCGGCCCGAGGCGCGGCCATAGACGTTGCGGCAGGAATAGGCGCCGAAATGGGCGACGCCGGCGAGCTCCACGCCGAACAGCCGTCGCGCCGCCGGCCGCAGCGTGTGCCGCTCCCACGCGAGATAGGCGGCGGCGAGCGGGCAGCGCATCACCGGCGGCGCGTCGAGCGCGAGCGCGGCGGCCGACGGCGCGACGCCGTCCACGTAGCCGCAGCCGTTCGCGATCGGCCGGTCGGGCGCGGCCCGCACCGGCAGACCGGAGCGCGCCAGCACGCGGGCGCAGGTCTCGGGCGAGGCCGCCAGCGCGCGGATGCGCCATTGGGTGAAGGCGCCGGGCGGCTCCCGCAGGTCGAGCGGGAAGTGGCGGTCGAGGTCGGACAGCGCGATCGCCCCGGCGACGCCAAGCACGATGGCGAGCCCCAGCAACCCGCGCCCGACCAGCCGGCCGAGGACCGGCCGCCCCGGGCGTCGGCCCGGCGGCGGGGCCGGAGCGGGCGCGTCCCACTCAGAAATCGGTGGCGATCCCCTTGCGCTCCCAGTCGCCGTAGCGAACGGGCTCCGGGCCGTCGCGGCCTGCGATCTCGCGCGTCTTCGCCAGCTCCGCGGCCTGGCGCTCGTATTCGGCGCGCCGCTCGGCGGCCTCGGCGAGCGCGCGCCGGGCCGCGTCGGGCAGCGGGCGTTCCGGTGCGTTCTCCATGGCCGTCCTCGCGTTCTGATCCGATCGTGACCTACAGCGTCTTGGCGCTCCGGCGGTCCTCACCCCACATATAGGCCGCGCCGGTCTCGGCGCGAGCTTTCACGCGATACGGAGATCGCTTCACATGAACTACTTCCGCACGGCGCTGCTGCTGGCCGGCCTCACCGCGCTGTTCATGGCGGTCGGATTCGTGATCGGCGGCCGCGGCGGCCTGATGATCGCGTTCGTGGTGGCGCTCGCCATGAACGTGTTCAGCTACTGGAACTCCGACAAGATGGTCCTGCGCATGACAAACGCGCAGGAGGTCGACGCGCATTCGGCGCCCGAGTTCTACGCCATGGTGCGCGATCTCGCGGCCCGGGTGCAGCTGCCGATGCCGCGCGTCTACATCATCCACGAGGACCAGCCGAACGCCTTCGCGACCGGCCGCAATCCCCAAAACGCGGCCGTGGCGGCGACGACCGGCCTGCTCAACCGGCTCTCCCGCGAGGAGGTCGCGGGCGTGATGGCGCACGAACTCGCGCACGTGAAGAACCACGACACGCTCGTCATGACGATCACGGCCACCATCGCCGGCGCGATCTCGATGATCGCGAATTTCGGCTTCCTGTTCTCCGGCAACCGGGAGAACAACCAGCCGATGGGCATGATAGGGTCGATCGCAATGATGATTCTCGCCCCCATCGCCGCGATGATCGTGCAGATGGCGATCAGCCGGACGCGCGAGTACCAGGCCGACAAGCTGGGCGCTGAGATCTGCGGGCGGCCGGAATGGCTCGCCAACGCGCTGATCAACATTGAGCGCGGCGCGCGCCAGATCGAGAACCACGCGGCCGAGCGCAACCCGGCGACGGCGCACATGTTCATCATCAATCCGCTCTCGGGGCAGCGCATGGACAACCTGTTCTCGACCCACCCGGCGACCGAGAACAGGGTCGCGGCGCTGATGGAGCTCGCGCGCTCCATGGGCGGCCGTGGCTCCCCCGGGGCCTCGCAGCCGACGGGTCCTTGGGGCGGCGGCGACGCCGGCCGCCGCGGCGGGCCTTGGGGTTGAACCGTCGTCCCGACGTCCGTCGGCCCCAGCCGCAGCGTCGCGGCCCCGGCCCCGGCCAGCGCGCGCCTGAGGTTCCGGGCCTCGCGGCGCGGCGCGTCGCGGTCCGGCTCGTCGACGGGGTGCTGTCGCGCACCCGTCCGCTCGACGCCGCGCTCGAGGTCGATCACGACCCGTCCGGCTTCCGCGCGCTGGACGAGCGCGACCGCGCGCTCGCCCGCGCCATCGCCGGCGCGACGCTCCGGCGTTTCGGCACGCTGCGGACGCTGATCGCGGCGCGGCTCGACAAGGGATTGCCGAAGAAGGGCGGGCCGCTCGAGGCTATCCTCGCCACCGGGGCGGCGCAGGCGCTGTTCATGCAGATCCCGGCGCACACGGCGGTCGATCTCGCGGTGGCGGCCGCGCGCGCCGATCCGGACGCCCGCCATTTCGCCGGCCTCGTCAACGCGGTGCTGCGGGCGGTCGTGACGGAGGGCGCTCCCGAATCTGAACCCGGCGCGGATCTGCCGCCGTGGCTGCAGGCGCGCTGGATCAGGGCTTACGGACCGGAGACGACGGCTGCGATCGCCGCCGCGGTGGCGGTCGAGCCCGGCCTCGACCTCAGCGTCAAAGCGGACGCCGCCCGCTGGGCGGAGACGCTCGGCGGCTCCGTGCTGCCGACCGGCGGCGTGCGCATTCCCGGCGGAGGCCGCGTCACCGCGCTCGAAGGCTATGGCGAGGGCGCCTGGTGGGTGCAGGACGCGGCGGCGGCGCTGCCGGTACGGTTGTTCGGCGACCTCTCCGGCCGCAGCGCGATCGACCTCTGCGCCGCGCCCGGCGGCAAGACCGCGCAGCTCGCGGCCGGCGGCGCCGAAGTGATCGCCGTAGATCGCTCGGCCGAGCGGCTGCAGCGGCTGAACGAGAACCTGTCCCGGCTCGGCCTGACGGCGACGCCGCGCGTCGGCGACGCTGCGGCGATCGCGCTGGAGCCGGCCGACGTGGTGCTGCTCGACGCGCCGTGCAGCGCGACCGGCACCATCCGCCGCCACCCCGACGTTGCCTGGATGAAGCGCGAGAGCGACATCGCCGCGCTCGCCCGCCTGCAGGCCGCCCTGCTCGACGCGGCGGTGCGGCTCGTCAAGCCCGGCGGAACGCTGGTCTACTGCACCTGTTCGCTTGAGCCGGAAGAGGGCGAGCGGCAGATTCAGGCCCTGCTCGCCCGCGTGAACGGCGGCGTGCGGATCGAGCCTGTGCGTCCGGCGGAATTGCCGGGGCTGGAGGCCGCCATTGACGACGACGGCTGCGTCCGCACCCTGCCGAGCCACCTTCCGGCCGACGAGCCGCGCCTGTCGGGCATGGACGGGTTCTTCGCCGCCCGACTGCGCGTGGGATAGCGCGGCTGCGAGTGGCGACAGCGCTCGCCCGGTGTGCGACATTTTCGTGATGTCATCGGCGCGGCGTCGGGCGTGGTGCGTAAAGGAGGCGCGTGAGGCATGAGCGGGGGGGCGCTCGGGGAGAAGACGCGCCTCGCGCGCTTCGTCGCCGCGGAAGGCGCGCGCGTGGCGTGGCGCCGCTTCGCGGCGCTGACAACCGCCCCGTTCCGCGCCGCCGGCCGCACCCCCGACAAGCTCGTCATCGCGCCGCAGGACCTGCGCACCTCCGACCCGACGCGGGCCGGCGAGATCTACGCCGGGCTCTACGTGTTCGCGGGCAAGACGGTGGACGTGCGCGGAGGGTCGCCGTTCCAGTCCGACGCGCCGTCGGACGGTTGGGCCGAGGCGCTGCACGGCTTCGGCTGGCTGAGGCATCTGCGCGCCGCCGACACCACGCTCGCCCGCGCCAACGCCCGCGCGCTGGTGGACGAATGGATCGGCCTGCGCGGCGGGCGCCACGCCGCCGTGGCGCGCGCGCCCCATGTGGCGGCGCGCCGGCTGATCGCGTGGCTCTGCCACTCGCCGCTCATCCTCGACGGCGCCGACCGCGCGTTCTACCGCCGCTTCCTTCGCAGCCTCGCGCGGCAGACGCGGCAGCTCGGACGGCTGCGCGCGGTCGCCGACGACGGTCTGCCGCGTCTCGCGGCCGATTGCGCCCTGACCTACGCCGGGCTCTGCCTCGCCGGCGAGAACCGCCTGCTCAAGACCGCCGCGCGCCAGCTCGCCGAGGAGCTCGACCGTCAGATCCTCGCGGATGGCGGCCATGTCGGCCGCAACCCGGCGGCGCTGGTCGAGATCCTGCTCGACCTGCTGCCGCTGCGCCAGGCCTTCGCGGTGCGCGGCGTCGCGCCGCCGCAGGCGCTGCTGAACGCGATCGACCGCGCCATGCCGATGCTGCGGTTCTTCCGGCATGGCGACGGCGACTTCGTCCAGTTCAACGGCGCGGGTCCGGCGCAAGGCGACCTGATCGCGACCGTGCTCGCCTATGACGACGCGCGCGGCGCGCCGCTGGAGGACGCTCCGCATTCCGGCTACCAGCGCGTGGCGGCGGGCGAGGCCCTGCTCGTCGCCGACGTCGGCGCGCCGCCGCCCCCGCCACTGTCGGCGACCGCGCACGCCGGCGCGCTCGCGTTCGAGTTCTCGTCGGGGACCGAGCAGATCATCGTCAACTGCGGCGTTCCCCGCCACGGCCGCGAGCGCTGGGACGCGTCGCGCGCGACCGCCGCCCATTCGACCGCGGTGATCGACGACACCTCGTCCTGCCGGTTCGCGCGTTCGCCGCTCCTGAGGCGACTGATCGGGCCGCTGATCCTGGCCGGGCCGCGGGCCCCGACCTCGCGGCGAGAGCGCGACGACGGTGGCGTGCGGCTGGTCGCAAGCCATGACGGCTACCGCGCGCGCTTCGGCCTCTGGCACGACCGCTCGCTGCGGCTCTCGGCCGACGGCGACCGGCTCGACGGCGAGGACGCGTTCCGGACGGCGGAGGGCGCGAAAACGCCGGAGGCCAAGGTCGCGCTGCGGTTCCATCTGCATCCTTCGGTGCGGGCGAGCGTCACCCAGGACGGTCAGGGCGTCGTGCTGGCGCTCGCGAGCGGCGCCGGCTGGCTGTTCGCCGCGGTCGACGCCACCGCCGAGCTCGAGGAGAGCGTGCACCTCTCGGGCGCGCATGGTCCGCGCCGGACCGAGCAGATCGTGATCCGGGCGCCGTTGCGGGGCGCGCCGAAGATCGCCTGGAGCCTGCGACGGTTGGAGACGGGCGCCGGCGCGTCCCGCCGCGCCCGCCTGCCGTCGAGCGGTGACGGGCCGACGCTGCTCTGAACCTTATGCGCCTTATTGGGCGTTGCCGCCGGGTCTCCCGAGCGTATGGTGCGCGCGATGAAACGGGAACTTTTGGCAAAGGCCCCCTGATGCGCATCGCTCTCGCCCTGCTCGCCGCCCTCGCGGCGTCTCCGTCGGCCGCCGCCGGCTTCGACCTTCCGCCCCGCAAGCCCGGCCAATGGGAGATGAAGATCGCGGTCGACACGGCGGCGATGCCGCCGCAGGTGATCCTCATGTGTCTCGACGAGGAGACCGACAAGCTGCTCAACCAGCGCTTCGGCGGCATGGCCTCCTCGATGTGCTCGCGGCAGGAGCAGTCGAAGGACGGCGACGCGCTCGTGCTTGAGAGCGTCTGCCAGCTGGGCGACATGCGAACCGAGTCGCGCAGCGTCGTGACCGGCGACTTCGACAGCGCCTACACCATGAAGACCAGCGTCACCATGAGCGGCTCGAACGCGCCGGGCGGGCTCAAGAACGTCGCGCCGGGCGGTCCGCAGAGCCAGCAGACCACGATCGAGGCGCGACGCACCGGCGCGTGCGACGCGAAGTACAAGCCCGGCGACATCGACCTCGGCATGGGCCGCACCCTTAACGTGCGCGAGATGCCCGAGCCGAAGATGCAGTGACGGCGCGCCGTCACCCCTGCTTGAGCAGGCGCCCGACCACCTTGGCGGTGTAGTCCACCATCGGCACGATGCGGGCGTAGTTCAGCCGCGTCGGGCCGATGACGCCAAGCACGCCCACGATCTTCTGGTCGCCGTCGCGGAACGGCGCCGCGATCATGGACGAGCCGGAGAGCGAGAACAGCTTGTTCTCCGAGCCGATGAAGATGCGCACGCCGTCCGCGGTCTCCGCCCGGCCGAGCAGCTCGATGACGTCCTGCTTGGCCTCGAGGTCATCGAGCAGCAGACGGATGCGTTCGAGGTCCTCAAGCGCCTTCAGGTCTTCGAGCAGGTTGGCCTGACCGCGCACGATGAGCTGCCGCGGGTGGTCGGCCGAAGCGCCGGCCCAGCTCGCGAGGCCCGCCGCCACCACGTCCGCCGAAAGCTCGTCGAGCTCCTGCTTGGCGGAGGCGACCGCCTCCTCGACCGCGGAACGGGCCTCGCCGAGCGTGCGGCCGCGCATGCGTGCGTTGAGGAAGTTCGCCGCCTCCGTCAGCGCCGAAGCCGGCAGGCCCTGCGGCAGGGGCACGATGCGGTTCTCGACCGAGCCGTCCTCGCCGACGAGGACGGCGAGCGCGCGCTGCGGCTCCAGCGGCACGAACTCCATGTGCTTGATCGCGGGGTCCTGCTTGGTCGCGACCACCACGCCCGCGCCGCGCGACAGGCCGGACAGCAGCGCGGAGGCGTCGGTCAGAACGTCCTCGACCGTGCGAGAGGCGCTCGTCGCCCGCACCTGCCGCTCGATCGCGGACCGGTCCTCGGGCCGCAGGTCGCCGATCTCCAGCATCGCGTCGACGAAGAAGCGCAGCCCGAACTGGGTCGGCAGCCTTCCTGCGCTGGTGTGGGGCGCGTAGATCAGCCCCAGCGCCTCGAGGTCCGCCATGACGTTGCGGACGGAAGCCGGCGACAACGACACCGACAGCAGCCGCGAGACGTTGCGCGAGCCAAGCGGCTCGCCCGTCGTCAGGTAGCTGTCGACGATGCGGCGGAAAATGTCGCGGGAGCGCTCGTCGAGCTGGGCGAGGCCCACAGGCGCCTCCGGCAGGATGGGTCGTTCGATCGACATCGGGACATCACCTCGCAGGACGTCACTTTTCCGGTAAGCGGCCGCGCGATCAAGCGCCGAGGCGCTTGCGGCCCGGGCGCGGCGCGGGCAGAAAGGCGCGCATCTTACACTTTTGTTAAGGCCCTCCATGTCCATCCGCCCGTCCAAGCGCGCACCCGACGCGATGCGCCCCGTCTCGATCGAGCGGGCGGTCGCGCGCTACGCGGAGGGCTCGTGCCTCGTGAAGTTCGGCGAGACCCACGTGCTGTGCTGCGCCTCGCTCGAGGACAAGGCGCCGGGCTGGCTGCGCGGACAGGGCCGCGGCTGGGTCACCGCCGAATACGCCATGCTGCCGCGCGCCACCCATGAGCGCACCCGCCGCGAGGTGACGAGCGGCAAACCTTCCGGCCGCACGCAGGAGATCCAGCGCCTCATCGGCCGCTCGCTCCGCGCCGTCGTCGACCTGAAGATGCTCGGCGAGCGCCAGATCACGGTGGACTGCGACGTGCTGCAGGCCGACGGGGGCACCCGCACCGCCTCCATCACCGGCGCCTGGGTCGCGCTCCACGACTGCCTCGCCTGGATGAAGGCGCGCGACATGCTGAAAGGCCCGGCGCTGAAGGACCATGTCGCGGCGGTGTCGTGCGGGATCTTCCGCGGCCAGCCGGTGCTCGACCTCGATTACGCCGAGGATTCGGAGGCCGAGACCGACGCCAATTTCGTGCTGACGGGGTCCGGCGGCATCGTCGAGATTCAGGGCACGGCCGAGGGCGCGCCGTTCTCGGAAGCCGAACTCATCGAACTGCTTGGGCTCGCGAAGTCGGGCTGCGCCAAACTCGTCGAACTGCAGAAGCTCGCCACGGCCTGAAGACAGGGCGCGACCGCGCCGGAGGAACGCATGACCGGCCAGGCTCCCGCGCTCGGCGCGCGGCTCGTGATCGCGACCCACAATGCGGGCAAGCTCGCGGAGTTCCGCGAACTGCTCGCGCCGTTCGGGCTCGAGGTGGTGTCCGCAGGCGAGCTCGGCCTGCCGGAGCCCGAGGAGACCGGCACGACCTACGCCGAGAACGCGCGCATCAAAGCCGAGACCGCCGCGGCGCTCTCCGGACTTCCTGCGCTCGCCGACGACAGCGGGCTCGCGGTGCAGGCGCTGTGGGGCGCGCCGGGCATCTTCTCCGCGCGCTGGGCCGGGCCGGACAAGGACTTCGCCGGCGCCATGGCTCGCGTCGAGGAGGACCTGCAGGACCGCGGCGCGACCAGCCCTGAGCAGCGGCGGGCGGCCTTCGTCGCGGCGCTCTGCCTCGCCACGCCCGATGGCGACGGGCTCGACGTCGAAGGCGCCGTGCATGGCGTGATCGTGTGGCCGCCGCGCGGGACGCTCGGCTTCGGCTACGATCCAATGTTCCAGCCGGACGGGTTTGACCGCACCTTCGGCGAGATGGCCTCGGACGAGAAGCACGGCGTGGTCTGGGACGGCGCGGGCCGCGCGACCGGGCTTTCCCACCGCGCCCGCGCCTTCGGCGAGCTGATGGCGGCGCTCTATCCCGAAGGCCCGCCGCGATGACCGAGCCTGGCTTCGGCGTCTACGTGCACTGGCCGTTCTGCGCGGCCAAATGCCCGTACTGCGACTTCAACAGCCATGTCCGGCGGGCCGAGATCGACCAGGACCGCTACCTCGCGGCCTTCCGGCGCGAGATCGCGCATATGGCGGCGCTTGCGCCGGGGCGCACGGTGGGCTCGATCTTCTTCGGCGGCGGAACGCCTTCGCTGATGAAGCCCGAAACGGTGGGCGGGGTGCTGGACGCGATCAACGAAGCCTGGGCCGTCGATCCCGGCGTCGAGGTCACGCTCGAGGCCAACCCGACCAGCGTCGAGGCCGAGCGCTTCCGCGGCTACCGCGCCGCGGGCGTCAACCGCGTCTCGCTCGGCGTGCAGGCGCTGAACGCGGCCGATCTCGCGGCCCTCGGCCGGCTGCACACAGTGGATGAGGCGCTGGAGGCGGTGCGGCTCGCCGTCTCGATCTTCCCGCGCGCCTCGTTCGATCTCATCTACGCCCGCCCGAACCAGACGCCGGAGGCATGGCGCGCGGAGCTGGCCGGGGCGCTGGCGCATGCGCCGGAGCACCTGTCGCTCTACCAGCTCACGATCGAGGAAGGCACGGCCTTCCATGCGCTCTACGCCGCCGGCAAGCTCAAGACGCCGGACGAGGAGACGTCTCGCGCGCTCTGGGACGTGACGCAGGAGGTGACGGAGCGCGCCGGAATGCCGGCCTACGAGATCTCCAACCACGCCCGCGCCGGCGCCGAAAGCCGGCACAACCTCGTCTACTGGCGCTACGGCGAATATGCCGGCGTCGGCCCCGGCGCCCATGGCCGGCTGGTGGTGGACGGCGTGCGCCGGGAGCTCGCGACCGAACGCAACCCGGAGCTCTGGGCCGCCGCCGTCGAGGCCGACGGCCATGGCGTGGTGGTCGACGAGGCGCTGAGCGCCGAGGCGCAGGCCGACGAGTTCCTGGTGATGGGGCTTCGCCTTGCGGAAGGCATCGACCTCGCCCGCTTCCACAGGCTGTCCGGCCGCAGGCTCGACGCCCGCCGCATCGACGACCTGATGATGGACGGAATGGTGGAGCGCGTCGGCCGCGACCGCCTGCGCGTCACCCGCGCAGGGTTCCCTGTGCTCGACGCCGTTGTCGCCGACCTCGCGGGCTGAGGCGCGACGGCGTCAGCGCAGCCAGTTTTCCACGCGCAGGTCCGGCACGCGGGAGAATTCGCCGACATTGTCGGTGACGAGCACGCAGCCTAGCGCGAGCGCGTGGGCGGCGATCAGCATGTCGTTGCCGCCGATCGGCGCGCCTGCGCGTTCGAGTCGCGCGCGAAGCAAGGCGTAGCGCGTCTCGGCGGGAGATTCGAAGGGCGCGACCGTCATGGTCTCCAGCAGTCCTTCGACATCGGCGGCCAGCTTGTCGCTCTTCTTTTTCTCCGCTCCGAACCGGAGCGCCGCAGCTACGATGATGCTCGTGAGAACGCGCGTCGTGAGCCCACGGCGCTGGATCGTCGTTCGTACCGGCCCGCGAGGCCGGCGCAGCATGTCCGACAGCGAGTTGGTGTCCAGGAGATAGCGTGTCACAGCTCGACAGGCTTCGGCGGAAGGTCCTCGATCTCCGGGAAGTCCTCGTCCAGCGGCTCGAGGCTGTCCAAAAACTCCAGCAGATCCTTGCGCCGCTTCGGTTCGATCACCACGGTGTCGCCGACCGCCCGAAGCGTGACGACGTCGCCGAACCGATCCCAGTCCGCGGGAATGCGGACCGCCCGGCTGCGGCCGTTCCTGAAAACCTTGGCGTCACGAGCTTCCGCCACCGTCCGCTCCTGCCATATGCCGGAGGCCTATGACATAGGAGCCCGCCTCTCCTCGGTCAATTCGCCTGGGCGGTCTGGCCGTCGAAGCTTCGGGACGCCGGGCTGATCACCGTCGCGCCGCCCGGCTGGATCCGATAGACCGCGAGCCCGCGCTCGTTGACGCCGTCGTTGCGGAAGCGGAACACGCCGTCGACGCCCGAGAAGCCGGATGGGTTGGTGAAGGTCTGGTCGGTCAGCCCGGCCGCGCCCTGCATCTTCACGATCGCCGCGACCAGCGAGGTGGCGTCGTAGGCGAGCGACGCGGTGCGGACCGGCTCCGAGCCGTATTTGGCGCGGTAGCGCTGCGCGAAGGACCGGAAGCCCGCGCTGTCCGGCGCGGCGAACCACGCGCCGGCGAGGCTCGCGTCGCGGGCGAGCGCCGGATCGTCCCACAGGCCCGTGCCGAGCAACTGCACCCGCTTGGTGTTGACGCCGTTCGAGGCCAGCAGCCCGACGAGCGTCGGGATGTTGTCGGCGCCGTCGGGGATGAACAGCGCGTCGGCCTGGTTCAGAGCGCTCGATACGCGGGCCACCGGCTCCGGCATCTTGGCGCGGTCGGCCGGGTAGCGCTCGATCGCGACCACGCGGCCGCCGGCGCGCGACACCGCCTGCTGGAACGCGGCCTCGGCGACGGCGCCGTAGCCGTTCTCCGGCAGCAGCGCGGCGAAGGAGCGCTTGCCCTGCGCGACGGCGTAGCTGACCACGCGCTGCACGTCGGATTCCGGCAGGAAGCTGAGTAGATAGACGCCGCGCGAGGCGACGTTGGCGTCGGTCGAGAACCCGATCAGCGGCACGCCGCGTCCGCGCGCCGCCTGGCCCGCGCCCTGCACCGAATGGGCGAACAGCGGGCCGATCACGAGCTTGGCGCCCTCGTCGGTCGCTTCGTTCACCGCCGCCTGCGCGCCCTGCGCCGAGCCGCGGTCGTCCTTCACCACAAGCTGGATGTCGGGCTGGTTGAACTCCGAAAGCGCGAGTTCGGCGGCGTTCTTCATGGACTGCGCGGCGGCGCCGGCGTTGCCGGACGCCGAGGTCGGCAGCACCAGCGCCACCTTGACCCCGCCTTGTCCCACCACCTCCGGCTGCGCGAGCGGTTCCGACGTCACCTGCGGCGTCGGCACGCCCTGCAGCGGATCGACGCCGCCGTCTCCGTCCCCCATGCCGCCGGCGCAGCCGGCGAGCGCAAGTGTCGCGCCCCACAGCAGGAGGGCGCGGCCGACAGGCCTCAGGTCGATTGTCATGTTCGCCACCGTCGTTCGGCCGGGCGCCCCCAACACGCCGCCCGACTCGCCGATTGCCCCGAGTCGCCTCCGGCGGATTGAAACGAAGCGGCGACTTTCCGCCGACGCGCTCCGCCGATAGACTTCGTTCGTTGGTAACCGACGAGTCCCGCCATGCCAAGGGTCGCGCGGCCGGGCTCCATGCCTGACGCACCTGACGCCGCCGAACCGGATCGCGCCCGAGGCTACCTCGTGGCCGGCGCGCGGCTGGTCGCGCCGCCGCTCGCGCCCGGCCTTCACATCGTCGCGACGCCGATCGGCACGCTCGCCGACATCACCCTGCGCGCTCTCGAGACGCTGGCCGCCGCCGACGCGGTGCTGTGCGAGGACACCCGCGTCACCGCCAAGCTCATGAGCCATTACGGCATCGGCGCGCGGCTGATCGCCTATCACGAGCACAACGCCTCCGAGATGCGCCCAAAGATTCTGGCGCGGCTCGCCGCCGGCGACCGGCTCGCGCTCGTCAGCGACGCCGGCACCCCGCTGATCTCCGACCCCGGCTTCAAGCTGGTGCGCGACTGCGCGGCGGAGGGGCTCCACGTCACCCATCTGCCCGGGCCGTCCGCGGTGCTGACCGCGCTGGTGCTGGCGGGGATGCCGACCGACCGCTTCTTCTTCGAAGGCTTTCTTCCGCCTAAGCAGGCCGCCCGGCGCGCCCGCATCGCGGAGATCGCGCGCGTGCCCGGCACGCTGGTGCTGTTCGAGACCGGGCCGCGCGTCGCGGAAGCGCTCGCCGACCTCGCCGAAGGGCTCGGACCCCGCCCGGCGGCGCTCGCCCGCGAACTGACCAAGCGGTTCGAGCAGGTCCGCCGCGCGACCCTGCCGGAGCTCGCAGGCGCGCTCGCGAACGAGCCCGACCCAAAGGGCGAGATCGTGCTGGTGATCGGCCCGCCGGAGGAGGAGGCGCCGCTTGAAGGCGGCGAACTCGACGCCCTGCTCGCCGCCGCGCTCGCGCGCGTCTCGCTCAAGGACGCGGTGGCGGAGGTCGCCGCCGCCACCGGCCTCAAGCGCCGGGAGGTCTACGCCCGCGCGCTCGAACTCGCGCAGACGGCCGGGTGACGGGCTTGGCCGCCGCGCCGAAGCGTCTCGCCGCCTTCCGCCGGGGCCTGTCGGCCGAGACCAAGGCCGCGTGGCTGCTGCGGCTGCAGGGCTGGCGCATCCTCGCCCACCGCTACGCCGAGGGCCCGGGGGAGGTCGACCTCATCGCCCGGCGCGGCCGCACCATCGCTTTCGTCGAGGTGAAGGCCCGCGGCGACTTCGATCGCGGCGTCGAGGCACTGACGCCCCGCCAGCAGGCGCGCATCCGCCGCGGCGCCGAAGCCTTTCTTGCGCGCCGGCCCGCTTATGCCGGATATGTCGTGACGTTCGACCTCGTCCTCGTCGCGCCGGGGCGCCTGCCCAGACGGCTGCCGAACGCCTTCGGCTGGTAGTTCTTCTCCAAGCGGATCTTGGCCCCATGTCGCTTCGCGTCGCCGTGCAGATGGACCCGATCGAGCGAATCAACATCGCTGGCGATTCGACCTTCGCGCTGATGCTGGAGGCGCAGAGACGAGGGCATTCGCTCCTGGTCTACACGCCCGACAAGCTGTCCCAGAGCGCCGGCGAGGTGACGGCGCGCGTCCGCCCGGCGGAGGTGCGCGACGTGGCCGGCGACCATGTCACGCTCGGCGAGGAGCGGCGGCTTTCGCTCGGCGCGGAGGCCGACGTCGTCCTGCTGCGGCAGGACCCGCCCTTCGACATGGCCTATGTCACCACCACCCACATGCTGGAGCGCATCCACCCGAAGACGCTGGTGGTGAACGACCCGGCCCATGTGCGCAACGCGCCGGAAAAGATCTTCGTCCTCGACTTCCCGCAGCTGATGCCGCCGACGCTGGTGACGCGTGACAAGGCCGAGATCGACGCCTTCCGCGCCGCGCACGGCGACATCGTGGTCAAGCCGCTCTATGGCAACGGCGGCGCCGCCGTGTTCCGTCTGACCGCCGATGACCTCAACTACGGCTCGCTGGTGGACTTCTTCTCGACGAGCTTCCGCGAGCCCTGGATGGTGCAGAAGTTCCTGCCGAAGGTCTCGGAGGGCGACAAGCGCATCCTGCTGGTGGACGGCGCGTTCGCAGGCGCAGTGAACCGGGTGCCGGCGAAGGGCGATCTGCGCTCCAACATGGTGCGCGGCGGAGCCGCGACGGCGACGGAGCTGTCGCCGCGGGAGCGCGAGATCTGCGAGACGCTCGGGCCGGAGCTGAAGCGGCGGGGGCTGATCTTCGTGGGCATAGACGTCATCGACGGCAACCTGACCGAGATCAACGTGACCTCGCCCACCGGCATCCGCGCGGTGAAGCGGCTCGGCGGGCCGGACGCCGCCGCCATGACCTGGGACGCGATCGAGTCTCGCCTGTCCGGGCCTGCGCTGTGACGCCGCGGGCGGCGCTGGCCGCGGCGCTCATTCTGATCGCGTCCGGCGGCGCGGCGCGGGCGCAGGACATCACGCCCCAAGGCTTCCGGCTGCCGCCGATGCCGCCGATCACCGCCACGACGCCCGCGAAGGAGCTGTTCGGCCGGGTGACGCGCCCGAGCGAGGGCCGCGGCCGTTCGCTCGGCTTCTACTCCAAGGGATGCCTCGCCGGCGCCGACGCGCTGCCGCTCTCCGGCCCGACCTGGCAGGTGATGCGGCCCTCGCGCAACCGCTTCTACGGCCGCGCCCAACTCGTCACCTACATCCAGCGGCTGTCGAAGCGGGTGGCGGACACGACCGCCTGGCCCGGCATCCTCGTCGGCGACATGTCCCAGCCGCGCGGCGGCCCGATGCTCAAGGGCCACGCCTCCCACCAGATCGGCCTGGACGTCGACGTCTGGCTCAGGCCGATGCCGCGGGTCGAGATGACCATGACCCAGCGCGAGACGATGATGTCGACCAACGTGGTGGCGGCCGACCGCACCGACGTCGGCGCGGCCTGGACGCCGGACCACCTCAAGGTCATCCGCGCGGCGGCGCTCGACCCGCAGGTGGAGCGCATCCTGGTCAATCCCGCGATCAAGAAGGCGATCTGCCGCGACGCGCGCGGCGACCGCGGCTGGGTGCAGAAGGTGCGCCCGCAGTGGGGCCACGACTATCATTTCCACGTGCGGCTGGGCTGCCCCGCGGGCGAAAGCTCCTGCAAGCCGCAGGCCGACGTCGCGCCCGGCGATGGCTGCGGCAAGGCGCTGGACTGGTGGTTCACGCCCGGCCGCCTGTTCCCCGTGCCGCCGAAGGTCCCGCCGAAGCCGCGGCCGCCGATGACGCTGAAGGACATGCCGGCCGAATGCACGGACGTGCTGCGGGCGCCGTGACAATGTTCCCTTAATGTTCTTGACGCCCGTCGCGCTTTCGCTACCATCGCGTGCGGCGGATGGCGCGGGGACGAGGGCGGCATGGTCACGTGGGTGTCTACGGTCGCGTTCGAGGGGGTCGAGGCCCGGGCGGTGGACGTCCAGGTGCAGGTCGCGCCCGGCATGCCGGCCTTTAACGTGGTGGGGCTGCCCGACAAGGCGGTGACCGAGGCCCGCGAGCGGGTGCGCGCCGCGCTCGTGGCGTCAGGGCTCGCGCTGCCGCCTCGGCGCATCACCGTCAATCTCGCCCCGGCGGACCTGCCCAAGGAGGGCAGCCATTTCGACCTGCCGATCGCGCTCGGCCTGATGGCGGCGCTCGGCGCGGTGCCGCAGGACGCGCTCGCCGACGTCACCGTGCTCGGCGAGCTCGCGCTCGACGGCACGATCGCGGCGGTCGCCGGTTGCCTGCCGGCCGCGGTCGCGGCCCACGCCCGCGGCCACGCGCTGATCTGCCCCGAGGCCTGCGGGGCGGAGGCCGCCTGGGCGAGCGCCGACCTTCCCATCGTCGCGCCGCGCTCGCTGATCCAGATCGCGAACCATCTGAAGGGCGTGCAGGTGCTGGCGCGACCCCGGCCCGGCCTGCCGGAGGCGGGCGCCGCGGCTCCCGACCTCCGCGACGTGCGCGGCCAGGAGACGGCGAAGCGGGCGCTCGAGATCGCGGCGGCCGGCGGGCACAATCTGCTGTTTTCAGGCTCTCCGGGCTCGGGCAAGTCGATGCTGGCGAGCCGGCTGCCCGGCCTTCTGCCGCCGCTTTCGCCGCGCGAGCTGCTCGAGGTCGCCATGATCCGCTCGGTCGCGGGCGAGCTCGCCGGCGGGCGCTTGAGCGACCGTCGCCCGTTCCGCAGCCCGCACCACTCCGCTTCGATGGCGGCGCTGGTCGGTGGCGGCGCCCGGCCGCGGCCGGGAGAGATCGCGCTCGCGCACAACGGCGTGCTGTTCCTCGACGAACTGCCGGAGTTCAGCCCCCAGGCGCTCGACGCGCTGCGCCAGCCGCTCGAAAGCGGCGAGGCGGTGATCGCGCGGGCGAACCACCGCATCGCCTATCCCGCCCGCTTCCAGCTCGTCGCGGCGATGAACCCCTGCCGCTGCGGCGGCGGCGAGGGCGGCCACGCCTGCCGGCGCGGTCCCCGCTGCGCGCAGGAGTACCAGTCGCGGATCTCCGGGCCGCTGCTCGACCGCATCGACATCCGGCTCGACGTGCCGGCGGTCACCGCCGCCGACCTGATGGCGCCGGCGGCGAGTGAGGACAGCACGACGGTCGCCGCGCGGGTCGCCGCCGCGCGGCGCGTGCAGGCGACGCGGGCGGAGGCGCTGGGCATCGCCGGATCGCCGCTCAACGCCCATGTGGGCGTCGGCGCGCTGGAGGAGATCGCGCAGGCCGACGCCGCCGGGCGACGGCTGCTGCGGGACGCGGCGGACGCGCTCAAGCTGTCGGCGCGCGGCTACCACCGGGTGCTGCGGGTCGCCCGCACCATAGCCGATCTCGACGGCGCCGAGACCGTCGGGCGCATCCATCTCGCGGAGGCGCTCGCCTATCGCAGCGCGGCGGCGGCGGAGGCGAGGGCCGCGTGAGACCCTCATTCAGCGCTGCCGCGGGGTCGCCGGGTCGCCACGTTCGCGCGGATGGATCACGACCGTCGCGGTCATGCCCGAGGCGAGCGCGACCTCGGCGGGCGGCGCGTCGAGCCGGACGCGGACCGGGATGCGCTGCGCGAGCCGCACCCAGGTGAAGCTCGGATTGATGTTCGCGATCAGGTCCGAGCTCGCGACGTTGTCGCGGTCGACGATAGCGCGCGCGATTCCCTCGACATGGCCGGTGAGGTCGGGGCCGCCGGCCATCAGCCGGACCGTCGCCGCGTCGCCCTCGTGGACGGCGTGGAGCTTGGTCTCCTCGAGATAGGCCGCGACGTAGAAGCCGTCGCTGTCTACCACCGCGATGGCGGCCCTCCCGGCGGTGGCGTAGTCGCCGCGGTCGAGCAGCAGGTTGGTGACGTAGCCGTTGACCGGCGAGACGATCACCGTGCGCTCGAGATTGAGCTTCGCGACGTCGCGCTCGACCTGCGCCTGCCGCCACGCGGCCTCCGCGCTCAGCACCGCGGTGCGGGCCTGCTCGCGGGTCTCGTCGGCGACGGCGGCGGAGGTGAGCCTGTCCCGGCGCTCCGCCTCCTTGCGACGCTGCTCCACTTCGCTGAAGCGGCCGTCGACGGTCGCCTCCGCCTGGGCGAGCGCGAGCCGGTAGCGCGCCTGGTCAATCACGAACAGCACGTCGCCTTTCGCGACCTTCTGGTTGTCGCGCACGCGCAGGTCCGTCACGGCGCCGGAGACATCCGGCGTCACCTGGACGATCTGCGAGCGCACCCGCCCGTCGCGGGTCCAGGGCGTCTCGGTGTAGGCGCGCCAGGCATAGACGCCGCCAGCGAGCGCGCCGGCTGCGGCGAGAAGGGTGACGGCGACGCGGGCGGCGCGCGCGAGGCGGGACATGGGCGCGGACCTCACATGAGCGCCGCGACCGTCGCCGCGAGCAGCGCGACGAAGGCCGAGGCGTTGAACAAGGCTGGATGCCAGACGAAGCGGTGGACGCCCAGCCGCTCGAGCGCGGCGCGCAACAGGCGCCAGGCGACGGCCGCGACGGCGAGATAGAGCAGCAGCGGCGGAAGGAAGACGCCGAACAGATCGATTTCCCTGATCATGGCCGGGTCTCCGGGAGCGCCGCGCCGAACATCGCCGGGTGCTGGGCGAGGCTGGTCCGGATCGATGAAATGAAGACCGCGACGTCCGAGGCGTCCGGGCCGTCGCCGGGCGCGTCGAGAGCGGCGGCGAGCGCCTCGTCCAGCCGGTCGAGCGGCGGCGCGGAAGGCGCGCCGCGCGCAAGCCGCCGGAAATGGCGGGCGAGTTCGGCGAGGGCGCGGGCGGTCGCGCCCCGCGCCGCCTGAGGCATGGCGTCGAGTTCGCGGCGGAGCGCCAGCGCGTTGAGGCCGACGCGGACGCCGGCGAGCGCGCCGCGCTCGATCTCGAGCTGGCGCGGATCGTTCGGGTCGAGCCGCAGCATCAGGCCGTTCACCAGGTCGAACATGCGGCTTTCGAAGCCGAGCCGGGTGATCTGCCCGCGCGCCGCCGCCGAGGCGAGATCACGGCGCACGCCGGCCACCAGCCGCCGGATCGGCCAGGCCGAGCCGATCGGGCGCAGCACGCCGAGCAGGACGGCGGCAAGCCCGAGCCCCGTGAGGCTGGCGAAGGTGGTGTTGGCGAAGGTCGTGAAGTCGTAGGTCATCGTGTTCGACAGCGACATCAGGTTGAGCGCGCCGAGGCCGAAGGCGAGCGCGGGCAGCGCGCGGATCGGGTTGGTCATCTGCCAGGCCGTGGCGAACAGCAGCGGCGCAAGCGCGGCGGCGAGGCTCTCGAAACCTTCGAGCCCCGGCAGGATCGCGAACAGGTAGATCGCGGCGGCGGCGGCGCCTGCGGCGGTCATGAGCGCGAAGGTCCCGGCCGCGGCGGCCGGGTCGTCCTGCTGGCCGAACAGGCTGACGAGCACCGCGACGAAGATCGCCGCGCCCGCGCCGGCGTCCCAGCCGGAGGCGATCCAGAACGCGCAGACCGCGACGAGCGCGGCGAAGGCGGAGGCCGCCGCCACGCCGGCGAGCTGGTGGTCGCGGTAGCGCGTCAGCGTCGCGCGCGGCTCGCCTTCGTCTTCGTCCGGGGCGTCGATGCGGCTCAGCCGGTCGAGGTCGCTTCGCAGCGCGATCAGGTCGGCGATCCGGAGCAGCAGCGTGCGCTCCGGCACGGCCGCCGGGTTCGCCCGCAGCGCGTCGGCGGCGGGCGCCGCCGCGAGCGCCGCGCTCCGCGCGGCGTTGCGGTCCGGCTCGGGCGCGCCGAGGGCCATGGCGTCGGCGGCCTGCTCGAACACCGGCGCCAGCGCCGCCGCCCGCCCGGGCGTCTCGGCGCGGAGGGTCTCGAGCCGGTCGTGCACAGAGACCAGCATGGCGATCAGCGAGACCAGCCGTCCGTGCAGCAGGCGAATACGCTGGTTCGACAGCCGCGCGGCGGCGCTGTCGAAGGTGGCGTGGACGCGCAGGCTGTCGAGGGAGGTCACGGTCGCG
This sequence comes from Methylopila turkensis, assembly GCF_027922325.1. Lineage (GTDB taxonomy): Bacteria > Pseudomonadota > Alphaproteobacteria > Rhizobiales > Methylopilaceae > Methylopila > Methylopila turkensis. The sequence continues at coordinate 1,070,054 of NZ_BSFL01000001.1, read as the reverse complement.
ATCAGCGTGCGGCGATCGCGATCGACGCGGGCGGCGTCGGGGCGGCCGCGCAGTGTGTCGGCCGCCCAGGCGGAGGCGGCCGTCATCGCCTGTTCCGCCGCCCCCTCGAGGGCGCGCCCGGCGCTGCGCGGGAAGAACAGCTGGCTGAACACGCCGGCGCACGCGATGCCGATCATGATCTCGGCCACGCGGTCGAGCGCCGAAAGGAACACGCCGTCGGGGGCGTTGACCGCGGGAAAGGCGATGATGGCGGCGGTGTAGCCCGACAGCAGCGCGCCGTAGGAGATGGGCGCGTCGCGCAGGAAGATCGAACCGTAGACGCAGGCGGCGATCCAGCCCGAGACGCCGAGCACGAACAGCTCCGGCGCGCCATGGAGCGCGGCCGTGAGCGCGACCGCGGCGACCGCCCCCACGATCGTGCCGACGACCCGGAAGAACGCCTTGGACAGCACCATGCCGGTCAGCGGCTGGGAGACGATCAGCACCGTCATCATCGAGCTCGAGGCCTGCGGCAGGTCGGCGAGCAGCGCCAGATAGCCGGCGAGCAGCGCGGCGAGCGTGGCGCGCAGGGCGAAGATCAGGCGATCGCGGGCGACGGCGCTCATCGGCGCGCCCGCTCCGCGACGCGCGCGAGCACCCGGCGACAGACGGCGATCTCATCCTCGGTGACGCCCTCCAGCATGTCGGCGCAGGCGGCCGCCACCACCGTCCGCAGCCGCGCCACGGCCGCGAGGCCGGCGTCGGTCAGGTGAAGCGTCTTGGCGCGCCGGTCCGAGGGGTCCTCGCGACGCTCCAGCAGCCCCGCCGTCGCCAGCCGGTCGAGCAGCCGGACGAGGGACGGCCCCTCGATGCCGAGGGATTGCGCGAGATCGCTCTGCCGCGCTCCGTCGCCGATCCGGTCGAGATGCAGCAGCGGCCGCCAGCTCGCGTCGCTGAGGTCGTACCGCGCCAGCGTGTCGTCCAGCGCGCGCCGCCATCGCCGCGACGCGATGGCGAGGTCGTAGCCGAACTCGGCGGCGGCGACGGCTGGCGAGGGCGAAGCATTCATCGCTAATAGATAGCATGCTATCTGTTAGCGCGGCATGCTTTCCCTGCGGGACTGATCGGCGTCGCGGGGGAGGGTCAGAACGGACGGGGGCTGCGGGCTCCCGCGATCGCAAGCCCCGCAAGGCCGGCGGCGACCAGCGCGTTGTAGCCCGCGAGCGACAGGCCGAAGAGCCGCCAGGCTGCCCGGTCGCAGGGCACGATGCGGGTGTTCTGCATCTGCGCGAGCAGGCCGCCCGCCGAGGTCGGGGCCGCGTTCGCGCCGGCGCAGCTTGTGGGGCCCGGCCAGAAGCTCCACTCCACTCCGGCGTGGTAGACGCCGAGCGCCGCGCCGCCCGCGAGCAGGATGGCGACCGCGACAAGCAGCAGGCGCGCAGGGCCGGTCGCCCCGCGTGCGGCGAGCAGGGCGGCGAACAGCGCGAGCGGGGCACCGAGATAGTAGGGCCAGCGCTGCCACAGGCAGAGCATGCAGGGCACGTAGCCGAAGCCATGCTCGAACACGAGCGCGCCGCCGACGGCGAGCGCGGCGACGACGGCGATCAGAAGGCCGGCCATCGCCGGGGACGGGCTGCGGAGCAAGGTCATGGCGCGAGTTATGGCCGATCCCGGCGCGTTCGTCGCGGGCGCGATCAGACGACGTATTTCACGACCACGAAACCGCCGACGACCACGACCAGGAGGATCACTGCGGTGAGCTCGAGCCGCTTCTCCACGAACTCGCGCACCGGCTCGCCGTAGCGCTTCAGCAGCCACGCCACCGCGAGGAACCGCAGCGTGCGCGAAATCAGCGACAAGCCGACGAAGGTGAGGAAGTCGTAGCCCGCGAAGCCCGAGGTGATGGTGACGAGCTTGTAGGGAATGGGCGTCAGGCCCTTCAGCAGGATGATCCAGGCGCCGTAATGGGCGTAGGCGTCGCGGAACGCGTCCATCTTGTCGCCGTAGCCGTAGAGCTGGATGATCCACAGCCCCAAGCTCTCGTAGAGCAGCGCGCCGATGGCGTAGCCGGCGATCCCGCCGAGCGTCGAGGCGACGCCGCACAGCAGCGCGTAGCGATAGGCCCGCTCCGGACGCGCCACCGTCATCGGCACGGACAGCACGTCCGGCGGCAGCGGGAAGAACGAGCTTTCGGCGAAGGCGACGAGAAACAGCGCCAGCTCCGCGCGCGGCCCAGCGGCGAGCGACAGCGTCCAGTCGTAAAGACGTCTCAGCATGGAGGTCTACGCCACGGCGTCAGCGCCGCATCGGGGAATTCGACGGCGAGAGTGCCGCGCCCGACGCTGACGAACCGTTACGACGGGCGACCGCATATGCGCGCCTCCCGCGCCCGAGGCAAGCGCGTTCTCGTAGGCGCGGAATTGACAGCCGCGCGCGGCCCCGACATCGTGCGCGCCGCGCGTGGGGCGCGCCTGTGCGGGCGTGGTGGAACTGGTAGACGCGCCGGACTCAAAATCCGGTTCCGAAAGGAGTGTCGGTTCGAGCCCGACCGCCCGCACCAAAGCCCTCAAGACCGCGAAATCGCTCCGACGGCCGTGTCCGGGCCGACCGCGTCTTGACTTCGCGTCGGGGGTTTCGACCTAGGGACGAAGCGGCCTCCGGGCCGCGCGTTCGGGGGGATGAGCCATGAACCATCGATTGATCGACGCCGTCCGGCGCGCCGGCGCGCTTTTCGCGGCCGCCGTCCTCGCGTTGAGCGTCGCGGGCTGCGGCGTCAACAACGTGCCCACGCTCGAGGAGCAGGCCAAGGCGCGCTGGGGCGAGGTCCAGAACCAGTACCAGCGCCGCGCCGACCTGATCCCGAACCTGGTCGAGACCGTGAAGGGTTTCGCCCGGCAGGAGCAGGAGGTGTTGACCAGCGTGATCGAGGCGCGCGCCAAGGCGACGCAGGTCACGATCGACGCCAGCCAACTGTCGGACCCGGAGGCCGTCAAGCGCTTCCAGGAGGCGCAGGGGCAGCTCTCGGGCGCGCTCGGCCGGCTGCTCGCGGTCTCGGAGAACTACCCGGACCTGAAGTCTAACCAGAACTTCCTCGCGCTGCAGTCCCAGCTCGAAGGCACCGAGAACCGGATCGCGGTGGCGCGGCGCGACTACATCGCCGCGGTGCAGTCCTACAACACCGAGCTGCGCACCATCCCCGGCCGCTGGATCGCGGGGTGGCTTTATCCGGAAGCGAAGCCGATGGCGGCGTTCGAGAGCGCGCCCGAAAACGCCGCTCCGCCCAAGGTCAGCTTCTGACCGGACGTCAGGCCTTCGAGGCGTCGTCCGCGCGGGCGGCGCCGACGATCTCGGCAAACAGCGCATGCAGCTCGTCGACATAGCCGGAGGCGCGCCCGGACGGACGGGTCGCGTCGGAGGTGACGACGGCGGTCAGCCCGAGGTCCGGCGCAACGAACAGCATCTGCCCCCCATAGCCCCAGCCGTAGCGCATCGGCGCGCCTTGGACGTCGCGCAGGAACCAGCCATAGCCGTAGGAATCGCCGGTGAACGGCGAGAACCCCTGCGGACGCCACATCGCGTCGATCCAGCCTTCAGAAAGCACGCGGCGGCCGTCGAACGTTCCGCGGTTGCGCGCCATCTCGCCGATCCGCAGCAGCGCCCGCGGCGACAGCTCCATGTCGTTGCCGCCGAAGTAAATGCCCTGCGGGTCGCGCGGCCAGGGCGGGATCGTGACGCCGAGCGGCTCGCCCAGCCAGTCGCGGGCGAGCTCCAGCGTCGATCGCCCCGTGGCGGCGGTGAGCGCGGCGGACAACAGGTGGGAGCTGCCGGTCGAATAGAGCATCCTGCCGCCTGGCTCGTCGTCGAAAGGGCGGCCGATGGCGTCGCGCACCCAGTTCCGGCTGGAGATCCAGGCGCCGTAGTTCGGGCCTGAGGTGCGCTCCAGCCCCGCGCGCAGCGACAGCAGATTGCCGATGGTGATGCGCTCCACGCGCGGATCGGCGTCGTCGGGAATCGAGCGGCGCAGCAGCGGCGCCACCGGCTGGTCGACGCCCTGAAGCGCGCCGCGGTCGATCGCGGCGCCGGCGATCAGCGCGAGCACGGTCTTCGACACTGATTTCACGTTGACCGGGCGGTCGAGCGCCGGGCCGCGGAAGGCGCGCTCGAACAGCGGGCGGCCATGGCGCGCGACGATCAGGGCGTGGAGCTGAGGAAGGCGGCCCGCGCGCTCGGCGATCGCGGCGATGCGCGGCGACGGCGCGCCGCCCACGGCCACCTCGGCGCGCGCTGCGACGGGCGCGAGAGCCATCGCGGCCGCTCCGGACAGGGCGGCGCGACGGGTGAGCGGCGGCGTCATGGTCATTCCGAAGAGATCGGGCGCCGGCGCGGGCGGAGCAACGGGGCGGGGCTTCACGAGCCGGTCATCGCCCGAGACACGCCGCGTTAGGACATCGCGAGCAATCTGCTAGGCTTGCGCCTGCGGGACCATGACGGGCGGGCTCGCCGGACGGTTCGTCCGGCCTTCGGGGAGGAATGGCGGTGGAGCGACTGCGCAACGCCGCGTTCGGCGCGGTCGCCGGGCTGCTCCCGGCGCTTGTCGTCTGTCCTTCGTTCGCGGCGGAAAGCGCGGCGGCTCCGACCGCCGTTGTGGCGGCTCCAGCTCCGGAAGGCCGCGCCGCCTATGTGGCGCTTGTTCGCAGGGAGGCCCAGGCGCGCGGGCTGCCGCCGGAGGTCGCGGAGGCGGTCGCCCATGTGGAGAGCGGATACCAGCCGAGCGCCGTCGGCGCCGTCGGCGAGATCGGGCTGATGCAGATCCGCCCCGAGACGGCGGCCATGCTCGGCCATGACGGCGGCGCCCTCGCCTTGTTCGACCCGGCCACCAACGCGCGTTACGCCGTGCGCTACCTCGCGGAGGCCTGGCGGCTGGCGAACGGCGATCTCTGCCGCGCCCTGATGAAGTACCGCGCCGGGCACCGCGCCGAACGGATGTCGGATCTGTCGGTGCAATATTGCCGGCGGGCGAAATCCTACCTCGCCACGCTCGGCTCTCCGCTCGCGGACGGCGCGGCTCCGGAGGTCGCGATCCGGTCGCTGCCCGAGGATGGGCGGCCGTCGAAAGCCGCCGGCGGGCGCAAGGGCCCCTATCTCGGCTGGCGGCCGGGCCGGCATACGCCGGCCGACAACGCGCGGTTCTGGGCCGCGCACGAGGCGCGGATCAAGGCGCTGTCGGCCCGCATCGACGCCCGCCGCAGACTGAGGGTCGCCCGCGGCGGGTGAGGCCGCTGGCGCTCAGGCGAGCGTGGCCTCGAAGTTGATCGTGGCCTTCAGCACCTTGGACACCGGACAGCCGTCTTTGGCCTTGGTCGCGATCTCCTTGAAGGTCGCCTCGTCTATGCCGGGAACGTCAGCTGTCACCGAGAGGTCGATGGTGGTGATCTGGAAGCCGCCGCCCTGCTGCTCGATCGACACGGCGGAGGTCGCCCTGATCTCGTCCGGCGGGAAGCCGGCCTCGCCGAGCATCAGCGACAGCGCCATGGAGAAGCACGAGGCGTGCGCGGCGCCGATCAGCTCCTCGGGATTGGTGCCCTTCTCGTCGCCGAAGCGCTTCTTGAAAGAGTAGTTCAGGTCCGAAAGCGCACCGCTTTCGGTGGAGACCTTGCCGGCTCCCTCCTTGACCGATCCGTTCCAGACGGCGCTGCCCACGCGTTTCATGGGGACTTCTCCTCTGCGATGTCGGGGTCGCCGCCTGAGAGCGGCGCTCGGTCAACCACCTAGGGCAGGTCCGCCGCTTTGCATCGGGGAGGCGGAAACTGCGCCGGCCGGGTCTCTCGCTCAGAGGCCGGCAGGACGAGCCGCCGGGCCGACCGGCGCTACGGGCGCGGCGTCGGTCGTCGCGCGGGCGCCGTCAATCCGCGCCTTCCGTCGCGCGGCGAGCGCGGCGTTGAATTCGGCCCCCAGGATGAACAGCGCGGCGTAGACGTTCAGGAACACGATCGCCGTCATGATCCCGGCGAGGCCGGCGTAGGTCGACGCGTAGTCGGCGAAGCGCGCGAGGTAGATCGAAAACGCCGTGGCGCCGGCGATCCAGAGCGCGACGGTGACAGCGACGCCGGGCAGCACGTCCCGCACCTTCCGCCGCCCGCCAGGCAGCCACAGATGCGTCGCGGTCAGCCCGGCCGCCACCACGAAGATGGTGATGGCGTAGCGCGCGACATTGCTCGCGAACTCCAGCGAGATGAAGGGCGCCGTGTATTCCGGGAAGTAGGCGATGGTGTAGTCGAAGGCGAGCTTCCACAGGATCGGCCACAGCACGATCAGCACCGCCACCGTGATCAACCCGAACGCGCCGAGCATGACGAACCAGATGCTCTGCAGCCGCGACAGCCAGAACGGCTTGGAGGTCGGCGACTGGTAGGCGCGGCCGAGCGCGATCCGCAGCGACTCGACCGCCGAGGACGACACCCAAAGCGTCAGCAGCACGCCGATCGTCAGCACGCCGCCGCGCGGGGTCGTCAGCACCTTCTGCACCTCGGTGGCGAGCGGCATGGCGACGCCCGAAGGCCAGGTGTCGAAGATCAGACGAACGACGTTCCCCGACGCGTCGCCCGCGCCGAGGAAGGCCGCAAGCGCCGTCACGAAGATCAGGAACGGGAAGATCGCGAGCAGGCCCGACAGCGCCACATGGCTCGCGATCGCCCAGCCGTCGTCGCGCTCGAACCGTCGCAGCGCGTCCCAGACGAGCGGCGCGAAGCTTTTTAAGGCGTCCCTTGGTCGTGCCCGCATGTGGCGGAAACGTAGCGCAATCTTGGGGCGGTGGGAGTCCCCCATTCGCCGCAGCGCAACATTCGATCGAGGCCCGTGATGGAGCCATCACGGATTATCGCTTGCCCCGAACTGCGTGACGGACGACCACCTCGCCTCTGACTTTCGGAGACGCGCATGCTCGTTCGCCTGTCGCCGCCGCTGTTCGTGCTGATCTGGTCGACGGGCTGGATCGTCGCGAAACTCGCGGCCCCGCACGCCGACCCGCTGACCTTCCTCGTGCTGCGTTATGTCGGCGCGATCGCGCTGCTGGCGCCGCTCGCCTTCGCGCTCGGCGCGGCCTGGCCCCGCGGCCGCGCCGCGTGGGGCGCGGCGATGCTGAGCGGCGTTCTGCTTCATGGGGTCTATCTCGGCGGCGTGTGGTGGGCGGTGGCGCATGGCGTGCCGGCCGGCGTGTCCGCGTTGATCGCGGCGCTGCAGCCGCTGTTCACCGCCATCGCCGCCGGTCCGCTGCTGGGCGAGCGCCTCGACGCAAAGCGCTGGGTGGGCGTCGCGATCGGGTTCGCCGGCGTCGCCGCGGTGGTCGCGCCGAAGCTCGCATCCCCCGGAGACGTCGCGGGCCTCGGCTGGCCGCTCGCGATCAACGTGGTCGCCATGGTCGCCGTCACCGCCGCGACGCTGCATCAGAAGCGCGCGCTCGCCGGCGCCGACCTGAGGACGCTGGCGCCGGTCCAGTATCTCGGCGCGCTGCTGGTCACCGCGCCCGCGGCGCTCCTGTTCGAGGACCTGCGGATCGACTGGACGATCGAGACGGTCGCCGCGCTGGCGTGGTCGGTGGTGGTGCTGTCGATCGCCGCCATCATGCTGATGCTGTTCATGATCAAGCGCGGCGAAGTTTCGCGGATGGCCGCCCTGATCTATCTGGTGCCGCCGACGGCGACGGCGCAGGCGTTCCTGATGTTCGGAGAAACGCTGTCGCCTGTGCAGCTTGGCGGCATGGCGCTGGCGGCCGTCGGGGTGGTTCTGGCCGCAGGCGCGCCGCGCGCCACGCCTGCGTCCGCCGAAGGGTGCATTGCGGCAATCGGCTCCGAAGGCGAGGATGGCGGCCACAACGAACGCCGGCCAGCCTGACGCGGCTGCTCGCTGGCCGCCCCTTTTCGGAGCCTTGCATGACCGCCGTCGCCAAGTCCGTCGCCGCCGAGTCCGAGACGCCGGCGGGCCGCCTCGCCGTCGTGCTTCCGGGCATCGACGCGCTCGTAAAGGAAGCGTCGGAGGCGGTCCGCGCGCGCGTCCTGAAGAACGGCAAGATCGATTCCGCGACCTTCGACCGCGAGCAGCGCGCGACCCACGGCCTCGCCTGGCTCGCCACCTACCGCATGGCGCTGCGCGAGCTGCACAGCTGGAGCGAGCGGCTCGCCCAGGAGGGCAAGTACGGCGCGATCGAAGAGGCGATCCTCCGCGTCGGCGCGGCGGAATACGTCGCGCAGATCATCGGCGGCATTCCGATGAACCAGGGCGAGATCGTCCGCGCGTCCGACCTCTATCTTGCGCCCGGCCGTCCGGCCGAGCTGCTGGGCGACGCCGCCTCCGACCTCATCGCCGACGGCGGCTCGGCCGAGGCGCGCGCCGAACTCGCCGATCTCGTGCGCAAGGCCGACGGCCGCTACGGCTTCGGCGACCCGGCGCTCGACGAGACGCTGGTGCAGTTCCGCGACGAGATGCACCGTTTCGCGGAGGCCGAGGTCGCGCCTTACGCCCACGCCTGGCATCTCGCGAACAGCTACATCCCGCTCGAGACCATCCAGAAGATGTCCGAGCTGGGCGTGTTCGGCCTCACCATCCCCGAGGAGTACGGTGGGCTGGGTCTCGGCAAGGAGGCCATGTGCGTCGTGTCCGAGGAGCTTTCCCGCGCCTATATTGGCGTTGGCTCGCTCGGCACCCGGTCGGAGATCGCGGCCGAGCTGATCATCGGCGGCGGCACCGAGGAGCAGAAGGCGCATTTCCTGCCGAAGCTCGCCGACGGCTCCATTCTGCCGACCGCGGTGTTCACCGAGCCGAACACCGGCTCCGACCTCGCGAGCCTCAAGACGCGCGCCAGCCGCGACGGCGACGTCTACAAGGTCAACGGCGCGAAGACCTGGATCACCCATCCGGTCCGCGCCGACCTCATGACGCTGCTCGTGCGCACCGATCCGAACGAGCCGGGCCATCGCGGCCTCTCGATGCTGCTGGCGGAGAAGCCGCGCGGCACCGACGGCGACCCGTTCCCGGCGCAGGGCATGTCCGGCGGCGAGATCGAGGTGCTCGGCTATCGCGGGATGAAGGAGTACGAGATCGCCTTCGACGGCTTTGAGGTGCCGGCGACGAACCTGCTGGGTGCGGTCGAGGGCGAGGGCTTCAAGCAGCTCATGAAGACCTTCGAGAGCGCGCGCATCCAGACCGCGGCCCGCGCGGTCGGCGTGGCGCAGTCGGCGCTCGACATCGGCCTGCGCTACGCCGAGGAGCGCGTGCAGTTCAAGCGCCCGATCGCCGACTTCCCGCGCGTCGCCGACAAGCTCGCCATGATGGCGGCCGAGGTCCAGATCGCGCGGCAGATCACCTATTTCGCCGCGCGCGAGAAGGACAAGGACCACCGCTGCGATCTCGAGGCCGGCATGGCCAAACTGCTCGGCGCCCGCGTCGCCTGGGCCGCCGCCGACAACGCGCTGCAGATCCACGGCGGCAACGGCTTCGCGCTCGAGTACCAGATCTCCCGCGTGCTCTGCGACGCCCGCATCCTCAACATCTTCGAAGGCGCCGCGGAAATTCAGGCGCAGGTCATCGCCCGCCGCCTGCTGGAGCAGGCCGCCTGAGCCTTCGGTTCAGGAGCGATGCATGGGCGGCGTCCTCGCCTTCTCTCCGTGACGGCGCGCCCGTTGCGCAGGGCGCCCGCGCCGGCTAGATAGCGTCCAGCATCAGGAGTTGGGACGACGCCCAACGCCAACCTGCCGTTCCGGGCAAGGTGGCGCTTCCCTGCGAGGGGAAGGATGCGGCCGAGACCGGCAACGAAACGGGATCACGCCGCAGGACCAGCGTCCCTCTCTTTCAGAAGGACGTTTGGCGATGCCGATCAAGATTCCCGACGATCTTCCCGCCTTCCGCACGCTCGAAGCCGAAGGCGTCATGGTGATGCGCGAGGCCGACGCGATCCGTCAGGACATCCGGCCGCTGCGCATCGGGCTGCTCAACCTGATGCCCGACAAGATCAGCGCCGAGACCCAGATCGCCCGGCTTATCGGCGCGACGCCCCTTCAGGTGGAGCTGACGCTCGTCCGTCTGTCGAGCCACGCGCCGCGCAACGCCGCCGCGGACCACATGTCGGCGTTCTATCGCGCCTTCGACGAGGTCGAGCGCGAGCGCTTCGACGGCTTCATCGTCACCGGCGCGCCTGTGGAGCGCATGCCGTTCGCGGAGGTCCGCTACTGGGACGAGTTGCGCCGGATCTTCGACTGGACGCAGGGCCACGCGCATCGGACGCTCGCGATCTGCTGGGGCGCGCAGGCCGCGCTGCACCATTTCTACGGCACGCCGAAGCACGAACTGTCGGCCAAGGCCTCAGGCGTCTACCGGCAGCGCGTCGTCGCGCCGAACTCGCCCTACCTCAACGGCATGTCGGACGACTTCGCGATCCCGGTCTCGCGCTGGACCGAGGTGCGGCGCGCCGATCTGGTCAAAGGGTTGACGGTGCTGGCCGAGAGCGACGAGACCGGGCTGTGCCTCGTCGAGGACGCGGACCGCGGCATGCTGCATGCGTTCAACCACGCCGAGTACGACGCCGCGACGCTGGCGAGGGAGTACTTCCGCGACGCGGCGCTTGGCCCCACGCCTTTGCCCGCGAACTACTTTCCCGATGACGATCCTACGCGCCCGCCGCCGAACACGTGGCGCAGCCACGCGCACCTGCTGTTCGGCAACTGGGTCAACGCGATCTACCAGACCGCGCCCTACGACATCCGGGAGGTCGGCCGGCGCGCCGCCTGACCGCCCGCGGCGCAAGCGTTAACCGGACGTAACTTGCGAGGTCCGGCGACCGGGTCTACCGCTCGAAGTCGCCACGGCGACGCCTCGTCGCCGGGCCGCCCCCGCCGACCGTAAGGCCCCGCAGGGACGATCGGACGCCTGGATCGCATCCGGGCGTCGAGGCGGGCGTCACGACCCGGCCCCCGGTCCGGCGCCGCCCGCGCACGGAGCGCATGGCCGATGTTTCGTTCGTTCTTTCCCAACCCCGTCCGGCTGTTCTTTCTCTCGGCCGGGCTCTGGGGCGCCTTCGCGATCGCGGTCTGGTACCTCGGCGGCTCGGACTGGGGCAGGGCGCTCGGTCTGGCCTATCCGGCGCCGGACGCCCCGCCTGTGACGGGCCCCGAGACGTTCGTCTCCGGGCCGTTTCTGTGGTTCTATCTCTACTACGCCCTGATCGTCGCGATCTTCGCCGGCGCCTGGATGACGCTGAGGCCGCATCCGTGGCAGCTCTGGTCGATCCTCGGCACCGCGCTGGTGATCTTCGTCACCTATTTTCAGGTCCAGGTCAGCGTTGCGATCAACGTCTGGCGCGGCCCGTTCTTCGACGTGATCCAGGCCGCGCTCGCGAAATCCCGGCCGGTCGACATCGGCGAGATCTATGGCGGCGTGCTCGAGTTCCTCGGCATCGCGATGGTCGCGGTCGTCGTCTACGTGCTGTTCCGGTTCTTCGCCAGCCACTACGTCTTCCGGTGGCGGACGGCGATGAACGACTTCTACATGGCGCACTGGTCGACGCTGCGCGGGGTCGAAGGCGCGGCCCAGCGCGTGCAGGAGGACACCATGCGGTTCTCCACCCAGATGGAGACGCTCGGGGTCAGCCTCATCGAGGCGGTGATGACGCTGATCGCGTTCCTGCCGGTGCTGCTCGCGCTGTCGGCCCATGTGTCGGAGCTGCCGATCGTCGGGGCGATCCCGCAGCCGCTGGTCGCCTTCGCGATCTGCTGGGCGGCCTTCGGCACCGGGCTGCTCGCGCTCGTCGGCGTCAAGCTGCCGGGCCTCGAGTTCCGCAACCAACGCGTGGAGGCGGCGCTGCGCAAGGAGCTGGTCTATGGGGAGGACCACGCCGACCGCGCGCAGCCGCCGACGGTCGCAGGCCTGTTCGGCAACGTGCGGAAGAACTACTTCAATCTCTACTTCCACTACATGTACTTCAACATCGCGCGCAGCCTTTACCTGCAGGTGGACAACGTCATCCTGTACCTCGCGCTGGCGCCGAGCCTTGTCGCGGGCCGGCTGACGCTCGGGCTGTTCGAGCAGATCTCAGGCGCCTTCGGTGCGGTCAGCTCGTCGTTCCAGTATCTCGTGAACTCGTGGCCGCAGATCGTCGAGCTGCTGTCGATCTACAAGCGGCTTCGCGGTTTTGAAGCCGTGATCTATGGCGCGCCGCCGCCCGCCCAGGACCTCGAGGCGCCCGAGGCGGAGGTCGACGCCGCCGGCGTGCGGGCGTGAGTTTCGAGCCCGCCGCCCATATCCCGGACGGTGGGTTCACCGGAGCAGATCGTCCAGGCCGTGGATCGGCGGCTGCAACGGCAGCCAGTGCGGGATGCGGCCGAGCGCGAGCCAGTAAGGCCGCCACAGCGCGCGCCATCGCGCCGGCGCTATGACGGAGCAGTTCCAGTCGACCGGAGGCGGGACGAGCGCGTGGTCCGCCTGCGAGGCGAGCCATCGCTCCGCGGCGATCCATATTTCGGGCGCGACCTCGGTGTTGCCCGGACCCTTGATCTCGACCAGGCTGACGGTCGGGCGGCGATAGGGGCGACCCACGCTCAGCGTCGCCACCCGGACACTGCCGCGACGGAGACTCCAAAGCTCCTCGCTGCCGCGCCGTACGTCGGGGCCGTAGCCGCGCAGGCAGTTTCGCATCGCCGCCGCTTCCTCGGAGATATCCCGCGCAGTCACGAGCGGCGTCAGCTCCAGGTCGAGGATGCGGCCGCCGTCGAGTCGGGGCGCCGCGGCGCCGTCCGCGAGATGGAGGTGGAGATCGATAGCGCTGCGCCACGCGATGGCCTGTTCGAGCGCGGCTTTCGCCTGCGCGCGCGGCGTCCAGCGGGCCTCGACGAGCCCTCCCGCCTCAGTGTCAGCCCGGCTGGAGAAGAAGGCGTAAAGAGCGAGCAGACGAACGGTCGCGGCGTCGTGCTTTGCGGTCAACGCCTGCGACTCGCGGGCAACCCAGACCGTGAACATGTCGTCGCCGCAGCGCGCCGCCTCCGCAACGAACCGGAGCCAGCGGTCTGCCCGTCGCGGCGACGCCGGCAGGACGTTGGCGATCCACCGGCGAAACGCGGGGCTGTCGGGCAGACCGCGCACGTCGGCCGCAGCGAAAGCTTCCGGCGGCAGGCGGCGCGCCCACATCGGCGCTCCGACCGAGGCGGCGACCGACCGCAGCGACGCGCCCCGCTCGACGAGCGCGATCGCCGGTTCGGCGTCGAACCGGCGGCCGGGCGCGGCGAGCAGCGCGAGCAGGCCGGGATAGCTTAAGGCGAGATCCGCCAGCCGCGGCGAACGCAGGGCGAGCCTGCGGACGGCGGCGCCATGCGCGCCGGAGAAGCGCGCCAACGCGCGATCCGTCGGCGACGGCGCGGCGGGACGGGGCGCGCGCCGGGCGATGGCGCGCGAAAGCAGGGCGAACATTGTGGAACATCCTGACGCGCCGGAGCGTGGCTTCGGCTGCGGTCGACCGGCGATGGGACGGAAAGGCTGCCGGCGGGGTCGCCGACGGCCTGGGCCTCAGAGGCCCTCGAGCCTCAGGGGTAGGCGATGATCGAAATGCATTTGGTCGCCTCCCTATGCGGCGTGGACGTCAGGAAGCGGCCTCTTAGAGGATTTCGCGCCGCGCTTCAACGGCGATGGTCCCCCGCGACCTCCGCCGGCCTCGCGCGGCGACCGGATGCGCGCTATGTCCTCGACATGACCGACAGCGCTCGCCTCGCTGGGACTGGGCCGGGCAGGGCCTCGCTCCCTTCGCTCTTGATCCTCGCGGCGGCGCTCGCGCTGAGCCTCGCCGCCTCCCTGCTCGGCTCCGCCGCCACGACGCCGAACCTGCCTTGGTACGCCGGGCTGGCGAAGCCGCCGTTCAATCCGCCCAACGCGGCCTTTCCGATCGCCTGGACGATCCTCTACCCGCTGATGGCGATCGCGCTCTGGCGCGTCGCGACCGCCGCCGCCGGACCGGACCGCCGCCGCGCCCTGGTCGCCTACGGCGCGCAGTACATCCTGAACGTGGCGTGGTCTTTCGCCTTCTTCGCAGCGCAAAGCCCGGCGCTCGGTCTCGCGGTGGTCGGAGCGCTGCTGCTGTCGATCGCCTGGACGATCGCGCGCTTCCGCCGCGTCGACCGGCTCGCGGCGGCGCTGCTGTGGCCCTATCTCGCATGGGTCGGCTTCGCGACAGCGCTGAACGCCGCGATCCTCGCCCTCAACTCGTGACGGGAAACCCGATGTCCGACTTTCTGTCCGTTTACGCCGTGCCGCTCGCCATCGGCGCGGTCGCGGTCGCGTTGATCCTCGGCCTCGTCAACATGGCGCGCGGCGGCAGCGCCAACCGCTCCCAGCAGCTGATGCGCTGGCGCGTGGGCCTGCAGTTCCTGGCGATCATCGTCATCATGATCACCGTCTGGGCCATGGGATCGTGACGCCGTGGTCAAACTGAACAAGATCTACACCCGCACCGGCGACGACGGCACCACAGGGCTCGCCTCCGGCGCGCGGCGCCCCAAGCACGACCTGCGCGTCGAAGCCTACGGAGCCGTCGACGAGACCAACGCCGTGATCGGCCTCGCTCGTCTCCACGCTGCGCCGGAGCTCGACGCGGTTCTGTCGCGCATCCAGAACGAACTGTTCGATCTCGGCGCCGACCTCGCGACCCCCGACACGGGCGAGGACCTCGGCTACGAGCCGCTGCGGATCGTCCAGAGCCAGGTCGAGCGGCTGGAGACCGACATAGACGTGGCCAACGCCGCGCTCGCGCCGCTGAAATCCTTCGTGCTGCCGGCCGGCGCGCCGCTCTCCGCCCACCTTCACCTCGCGCGCACCGTCGCCCGGCGGGCGGAGCGCCTCATGACGGCGCTGGCGGAGCGGGAGCTCGTGTCGAAGCCGGCGCTCGCTTACGTCAACCGGCTGTCGGACTACCTGTTCGTCGCCGCGCGGGTGGCGAACCTCGGGCAGGGCGACGTGCTCTGGGCGCCCGGAAAGACACGCTGACGGCGCAATCGGCCGACCGTGACGACCCGTGCGCTTGCGGGGAGCGACCCCTCGTCCATACTTCCACGCTGCGGGCGGCGCGGCGGCGTCCGCGCTCCAGCCACGATCGAGACGCCCATGTTCGTCCCCATCATGGACGACGCCCCGGTCCGAAGCATTCGGCACGCCTACGTCAATGACGGGTTCATCATCGTCTCGACGCTGATCTATGTCGTGTTCCAGTCCGGCCTGGTGATGGACGCCAACCAGCAGGCGGTGCTGTCCTTCGGGCTCATTCCCAGCGTGCTGTTCGGCGACGCGGTGCTGCCGGCCGGCTTCGAGATTGCGCCGGCCTGGACGACGCTAGGCTCCTCGCTGTTCCTGCATGGCGGCTGGCTGCACCTGATCGGAAACCTGTTGTTCCTCTGGGTGTTCGGCGACAACGTCGAGGACGATCTCGGCCATGTCCGCTACGCGCTGTTCGTGATGCTGTGCGGCGTCGGGGGCGGGATCGCGCACGCCGTGACCGCAGCCAATGTCGACGCTCCGCTGGTGGGGGCCTCGGGCGTCGTGGCCGGCGTGGTCGCGGCCTATGTCATGCTGCATCCGCAGGTGAAGGTCTGGGTGATGGTGTTCTACCGGCTGCCGCTGCGGCTGCGCGCTTTCTGGATCATCGGCGCATGGGCCGTGTTCCAGGCCGGCAATGCCCTGCTTGCCGGAAGCGAGCAGGTGGCCTGGTGGGCGCATGTCGGCGGCTTTCTGACCGGCGCGGTGCTCGTGGTCGCGCTGAAGCGCCCGGATGTGCCGCTGTTCGACCGCGATCTCATCGCCCGGGTCGAGGCGCGGTCCGCGCCTTCGGAAGGCCCGATCTGACGGACGGCGCTCAGCCCGGATCCGCCGCGAAACTCTGACGAGGACGCCGTTCCGTCCGGCCGTTCAGGCCACCTTCGCCGGTCGGAACGGCACAACGACGGCGTTCAGCGCCGCGGCGCCGGGAGCGTCGTCCCGAAAACCCTCGAGGTGACCGGAGTCCACGACGGCGTCGATCGCCCGGCGCAGGTCGGCCGGCGTGCTGACCTCTTCGCCCAGATCGGCGGCGATCGTCGCCGCGGCGCCGATGAGCGCCGCAAAAACCACACGGGGATCTTCGCCGCAGCGCTGGAGCGTGCGGGCGAGGCGAAGCACGACTGCATTCACATCATCGTTCGACATCGCAAAACTCGTGACAGTGGCTGGGCCGGCGGTCTACCGAGCCCTTCGGTCGCTCTCGAACGTATCGGAAGCTTTGAAAAAGCCTGCGAATCAGGACCTTGACGGAATCCTGCCGGCTGGACCGCGCCGAAATGAGACGCGATTGCGGCGAAGTTGAGCCAAAGAATTCGGACAGATCACAGCACCGCGATGCTCGGCGGGTCCGCCGTCGCCTGCAGTCGCGCCGCAGCAAGCCGGGCGAACCGGATGGTCACAGCCTTGCGCCGCGCCCCGCTCAGACTGTGGACCGGCGCCTCGCGCAACACCGCGGCGCCGTAGCCGTCCGCCGCGATCAGCCCGACGTCCGCCGGAATCATCTCCTGCGGAAAACCGCGGTCGACCGCAAAATAAAGACGGTCGCAAAAGGCGCGGTACTCCGGCCATTTGCGGTCGGTGCGAAAGTCCTGCGGGCCCGACTTGATCTCCACGATCACGATCTCGCCGGCGCGGCCGACCGCCATCACGTCCGCTCTCCGACCCGACCGGAGCGGCGTCTCCAGCAGACAGCCGTAACCGGCGTCCCTGAGATGCCGGCAGACGCCCCGGGCGATTGTCGCCGCAACGCCGGAAAGCGAGATCCGGATCGCTGGCGCGATGTCGTCAAAACCCGCTTCCGGGTCGGGGAGGGAGTGCATGTTCTCCATACGTTCCATAGTGGCACGACGCGGCGACATTGCAAGACTCTTTTCGGCGCCGCCTGAAGGCCGGCGCGAACGCCCGGCGTGAGGCGAGATGACGCGGGCGCCGAAAGCGCTAGTATGCATCGCCCACACGCGCCGGAGCCTCCCCATGCCCAACGACCGCCGGACGGCGATCCTCGCCGAGCTCGAGCGCAAGGCGCTCTGGATCGCCACATGGACCATCCACAACGCGAACCATCTGCGTCCCTCGGACGGGTTGAAGGTCGGCGGCCATCAGGCGTCTTCGGCTTCGCTCACGACCATCATGACCGCGCTCTATTTCGCGGCGCTGCGGCCCGAGGACCGGGTGGCGGTCAAGCCGCATGCGAGCCCGGTGTTCCACGCGATTCAGTACCTGTTCGGGAACCAGACCCGCGAGAAGCTGGAGGCGTTCCGCGCCTTCGGCGGCGCCCAGTCCTATCCTTCCCGCACCAAGGACGTGGACGACGTCGACTTCTCCACCGGCTCCGTCGGCCTTGGCGCCGCGGCGACCGTCTTCGCTTCGCTGACGCAGGACTACCTGCGCGCCAAGGACCTCGGCACGGAGCGTCCGGAAGGCCGGATGATCGCGCTCGTCGGCGACGCGGAGCTGGACGAAGGCAACATCTTCGAGTGCCTGCTGGAGGGCTGGAAACACGGCCTGCGGAACTGCTGGTGGATCATCGACTACAACCGGCAGAGCCTCGACGCCGTCGTGCGGGAGGGGCTCTACGAGCGCATCTCGGCGCTGTTCGAAGGTCTCGGCTGGGACGTCGTCGTGCTGAAGTACGGCCGGCTGCTCGAGGAGGCTTTCCGCGAGCCCGGCGGCGAAAGGCTGCGCGACTGGATCGACCGCTGTCCGAACCAGCTGTTCTCGGCGCTGTCGTTCCAAGGCGGAGCCGCGTGGCGCAAGCGCCTGCTCGACGAGATCGGCGACCAGGGCGCCGTCACCAAGCTGATCGAGCGGCGCTCGGACGACGAACTCGCCGCGCTGATGACGAACCTAGCCGGTCACGACCTGCCGACCCTCCTGGACGCCTTCGAGCGGATCGACCATGACCGCCCGGTCTGCTTCCTTGCATACACGATCAAGGGCTACGGCCTGCCGCTCGCGGGCCATAAGGACAACCATGCCGGGCTGATGACGCCGGCGCAGATGGAGGTTTTCCGTCGCGCTTCGAACGTCCGCGAGGGCCACGAGTGGGAGCGCTTCGAGGGGCTGTCGACTCCGCCGGAGGAGCTGGAGGCCTTCCTGAAGACGGTTCCCTTCTTGGCGAGGGGCCGCCGTCGCTACGCCGGCGCGAAGCTGCCGGCGCCCGAACGGCTCGAAGCCGACATTCCGGCCGAGACCTCGACCCAGGCCGCCTTCGGCCGTCTGCTCGACGGTCTGGCGAAGGGCCAGACGGCGCTCGCCGACCGCATCGTCACCACCTCGCCCGACGTCACCGTATCCACCAATCTCGGGCCGTGGGTGAACCGGCGGGGCCTGTTCGCGCGCGAGAGCATGAAGGACCTGTTCCGCGAGGAGCGCATAGCTTCGGCGCAGAAGTGGGAGTTCGGGCCGAAGGGGCAGCATCTGGAGCTCGGCATCGCCGAGATGAACCTGTTCCTCGCGCTCGGCGCGATGGGACTGTCCCATTCGCTGTTCGGCGAGCGGCTGATCCCGGTCGGCACGCTCTACGACCCCTTCATCGCCCGCGGCCTCGATGCGCTGATCTACGCCTGCTACCAGGACGCCCGCTTCATTCTGGCCGCGACGCCTTCGGGCGTGACGCTCGCGCCGGAGGGCGGCGCGCACCAGTCGATCGCGACCCCGCTGATCGGCCTCGCCCAGGACGGGCTGGCGAGTTTCGAGCCGGCCTACGCCGATGAACTCGCCGCGATCCTCGCCTTCGCCTTCGACTACGTGCAACGCGACGGCAAGTCCGGCGTTGCGGACTGGGAGCGCGAGGAGACCGGCGGCTCGGTGTACCTCCGGCTCTCCACCCGCATGCTCGAACAGCCGCAGCGCGCGATGACGCCTGAGCTTGCGGGCGAGATCGTCGACGGCGCCTATTGGTGGCGCGAGCCCGGCCCGAACTGCGAGGTGGTGATCGCCTATCAGGGCGCGGTCGCGAAGGAGGCGATCGAGGCGGTGGGGCTCATCGCCGGCGACCGTCGCGACGTCGGCCTGCTCGCCGTCACCTCCGCCGACCGGCTGATGGCGGGCTGGACCGCGGCGCACCGGGCTCGCGAACGCGGCGTGGCGCATGCGACGTCGTTGGCCGAACGGCTGCTGGGGCGGCTGCCCCGGCATTGCGCGATCGTGACCGTGATCGACGGCCATCCGGCGACGCTCGGCTGGCTGGGCTCGGTCTGCGGTCATCGCGTCCGCGCGCTCGGCGTCGAGCATTTCGGCCAGACCGGCACGATCGCCGACCTCTACCGGCATTTCGGCATCGACGCCCAGGGCCTCGTGCGCGCCGCCGAGGGACTCGCGCCTGGCCGGCCGATTCGCCATCTCACCGCGCTGGGGTGACGCGAGCGCGGGCCGCAGGGCCCGCGTACAGCCTCAGCCGGCGATCGACCAGGGCAGGGGCTCTTCGCCTCGGAACACGACGACCTCGTCGTCCTCCACCGGCACCGCCGCGAGCGCCCGGCCGGGCCGGCGCACGAGCGTGATTGTCCCGGCGTTGGGCGCGAGCCCATGGAACGCGGCGCCGTTGAGCGAGGCGAAGGCCTCGAAGCGGTCGAGCGCGTTCTCCTCGTCGAACACCTGGGCGTAGGTCTGCAGCGCGGTTGCGCCGACGAAGACGCCGGCGCAGCCGCAGGCGGCCTCCTTGGCGTTTCGGAGGTGCGGCGCGGTGTCGGTGCCGATGAAGAAGCAGGCGTCGCCGGAGGTCACCGCCGCGCGCAGCGCCAGCCGATGCCGCTCGCGCTTGGCGACCGGAAGACAGTAGTAGTGCGGCCGCAAGCCCCCCTGGAACAGCGACGTGCGGTTCAGCACGAGGTGATGCGGGGTGACGGTGCCGGCGACGCGGGGTGCATGCGCGCGGACGATCTCGACCGTCT
The DNA here is from genome assembly GCF_027922325.1 of Methylopila turkensis. Classification (GTDB taxonomy): domain Bacteria; phylum Pseudomonadota; class Alphaproteobacteria; order Rhizobiales; family Methylopilaceae; genus Methylopila; species Methylopila turkensis. The sequence continues at coordinate 1,050,120 of NZ_BSFL01000001.1, read as the reverse complement.
CGGCGGTGGTGACGTGCTCGATCGTGACCTTGAGCCCCTCATGCCGCTTCAGCAGCGGCAGCAGGCTCTGCTCCATGAACACGGCCTCACGGTCGAAGATGTCGACGCTAGGGTCGGTGCTTTCGCCGTGGATCAGCGCCGGCATGCCGATGCGCTCCATCCGCTCCAGCACCGGCGCCAGCGCGACGAGGTCGCGGACGCCGCCATGGGAGTTCGTGGTGGCTCCGGCGGGATAGAGCTTGGCCGCGACCCAGACCTTTTCGGCGAAGCCTTTCTCGATCTCGTCGGGGTCGGTCGCGTCGGTGAGGTAGCAGGTCATCAGCGGCGTGAAGTCGGCACCGGCCGGCATGGCGGCGAGGATGCGCTCGCGATAGGCCGCGGCCGCGGCGACCGTCGTCACCGGCGGCACGAGGTTCGGCATGATGATCCCGCGGGCGAACTGCGCCGCGGTGAAGGGCGCGACCGCCCTCAGCATGGCGCCGTCGCGCAGGTGGACGTGCCAGTCGTCCGGCCTGCGGAGGGTGACCGTGGGAACGTCCTTCGGCGCGGCGTCGTCGAACAGCTCGGTCATGCCCATCGCGCGACCTCCCGTCAGTTCGCGAAGCGGAAGTGCAGCACGTCGCCGTCCGCCACGACGTAGTCCTTGCCTTCGAGCCGCATCTTGCCGGCGTCCTTCGCGCCCGCCTCGCCTTTCAGCGCGACGTAGTCGTCGTAGGCGATGGTCTCGGAGCGGATGAAGCCCTTCTCGAAATCCGAATGGATCACGCCGGCGGCCTGGGGCGCCTTGGTGCCGCGCTCGATCGTCCAGGCGCGGGTCTCCTTCGGGCCGACGGTGAAGTAGGTGACGAGCCCGAGCAGCCGGTAGCCGGCGTTGATCAGACGGTCGAGCCCGGCCTCATGCAGGCCGAGCGCGTCGAGATACTCCGCCCGCTCCTCTTCGGCGAGCACGGCGATCTCGCTCTCGATCCGCGCGGAGATGACGACGGAGACCGCGCCTTCCGCCTTCGCCCGCTCCTCGACCTTGGCCGAGTAGGCGTTGCCGTCGACCGCCGACCCCTCGTCCACGTTCGCGACATAGAGCACCGGCTTCGAGGTCAGCAGGTTGAGCGCGTCGAAGGCCGGCCGCTCGTCCTCGGAGATCTTGGCGAGGCGCGCCGGCTTGCCGTCGCGCAGCAGCGGCAGCACGCGGTTGACGAGCTCGAGCTGCTCCTTCGCCTCCTTGTCGTTTCCGCGCGCGCGCTTCTCGAGCCCGACCACCCGCTTCTCGAGGCTTTCGAGGTCGGCGATCATCAGCTCGGTCTCGACCGTGTCCGCGTCCGAGAGCGGATCGATCCGGCCCTCCACATGGGTGATGTCGTCGTCCTCGAAGCAGCGCAGCACATAGGCGATCGCGTCGACCTCGCGGATGTGGGCGAGGAACTGGTTGCCGAGGCCTTCGCCCTTGGACGCGCCGCGCACCAGCCCCGCGATGTCCACGAAGGTCAGCCGCGTCGGAATGATCTCCTTCGAGGCTGCGATCGCGGCCAGCGCGTCGAGCCGCGGATCGGGCACCGCGACCTCGCCCACGTTGGGCTCGATGGTGCAGAACGGGTAGTTTGCGGCCTGGGCGGCGGCGGTCTGCGTCAGCGCGTTGAAGAGGGTCGACTTGCCGACGTTCGGCAGGCCGACGATGCCGCATTTGAAGCCCATGGGATCGGATCGCTCGTCGGTTCGTGATGTGGCCGGCTGTCTAGCACGCCGGAGGAGCTAGCCGCGAGCCCCGCCGACCTTCGCGACCTCGCCGAAGCCGGCGGCCTCCATGCGCAGGTGCACCTTGTTCTGGAAGCTCGCGTCCTCGGCCTTCGCCAGCAGGTCGGCCGCGTCGGCGACGGCTTCGGTCAGCACGTCGACCCAGGGCGTCTCGGACTTGGCAAAGTCGTTCAGCACGTAAGAATGCACCAGCGCCTTGTCGCCGGGATGGCCGATGCCGAGGCGCACGCGCCGATAGTCGTTGCCCATATGGGCGGTGATGGACCGAAGACCGTTGTGGCCGGCGTTGCCGCCGCCGGTCTTCACCCGCAGCTTGCCCGGCGCGAGGTCGAGCTCGTCGTGCAGCGCCACGATGTCGGCGGCGGGGATCTTGAAGAACCGCGCGGCTTCGGCGACGGAGCGGCCGCTCTCGTTCATGTAGGTGCGCGGCTTCAGCAGCAGCGCCTTGACGCCGCCGATCGCGCCTTCCGCGGCCTCGCCCTGGAAGCGCGCCCGCCACGGGCCGAAGCCGTGGCGGGACGCGATCCGGTCGACGGCCATGAAGCCGATATTGTGCCGGTTCTTCTCGTATTTCGGCCCCGGATTGCCGAGGCCGACCAGGAGCAGCATGGTCCGGTCGCTCCCGCTCGTCCGAGATCAGTCCTCGGACTTCTTCTCGTCCGCGGCGGCCTCGCCCTCGGCGGCTTCGCCCTCGGCGTCCGGCGTCTCGCCGGCCTCCTCGGCGGCCTTCTCGGCCTCGATTTCGGCCTGCTCCTCAGCCTGCTCCTCGGCGACGACGGTCGGCGCCGCGATGGTCGCGATCGTCAGCTCGTCGAGGTTCTCGGCCGAGAACTCCACGCCCTTCGGCAGCTTGACCGCGCTCGCGTGCACGATGTCGCCGATCTCGAGCCCGGTGAGGTCGACCTCGATCGCCGACGGGATGTCGTCGACGCCCGCCTTCACCTCGACCGTGTGCGCCACCACGTTCAGCACGCCGCCGCGCTTGATGCCCGGGGCCTCGTCCTCGTTCAGGAAGTGCACCGGCACCTCGACGTCGACCACCGAGGAGGCGGTGACGCGGAAGAAGTCCACATGCAGCAGGGTGTCGGACACGACGTCGCGCTGGTAGTCGCGCGGGATCGCGCGCTCCTTGGCCCGACCGGTGTCGATCTCGAACACCGTGGTCTTGAAGCCGCCGGCGTGCAGCAGCTTGAACAGCTCGTGCCCGTTGAGCGAAATGCTCACGGGCGCCTTCTTGTCGCCGTAGATCACGGCGGGAATCTTGCCTTCACGGCGAAGCGCGCGGGCGGCCCCCTTACCGGCCTTCTCGCGCAACTCGGCCTTCAGCGGCTTGGTCGCGGACATCTCGGATTCTCCAAATGAAACGGCCGCCCGATACGGACGGCCTTCCGCGGCGAACCCCTCCAGGGGTGTGGGACGCCGCGCGCTCAGGCGACTAGCAGAAACCGCCGCCAAGAGCAATCTGAAGACCCGCAATCTGACGACCCGCCGGCCCGCGCGCTCACGAGTCGTCATCGTCGGAGCGCGGCGCGTCCGCCAGCGCCCGGCGGAACGCGGCGAGCCGTTCCTCCAGCTCCGGCGGCCGGTCCGCGAGGCAGGCGCCGCCGCGCACGCCGACGCAGGTCCTGGCCCGCCGGCACGGCTTCAGCCCACAGCCCCGCCACAGGCCGAGCGCGTCCGACAGCGTCTGGCGCAACCGTCGCGCCTCGCTTCCGCCCGGAAGCCGCCGCCGCGGCGGCGGCTCGACCGCGACCTGCGGCGCCGGAGCGGGCGGGGGCTCCGCCGCGGGTGCCGCCGCGGGCTCCGGCCCGATGGCGTCCGCCTCGGCGCCGGCGCTCGCGACGGTCTCGTCCGCCGCCGGCTCCGGGACGGTTACGACGCGCTTACGTCCCCGGGCGAGGCCGAACGGCGCCGGGCGGAAGCGGGGGATGGGCCCGACCTCGTAAGCCATCGTCTTGCATCCCTCCTGCGGGCCGCGCGGACAGGGGTCAGCGCGGGCTGCGGCATGAACGGATCCACCTCGTCATGCCCGGCTGAGCCGGGCATCCACGACTTTCTGGCCGCCAAGCTCCGCGCAAAAGTCGTGGATGCCCGCGACAAGTGCGGGCATGACGTCGTTTTTCACGCTGCGAACAGCCACGCCTCAGCGCGCCGGCGGACCATCTCCGCAGCGTCGCAAGGGGTTTTTTCTCGGAACGCACGAACGCGGACATCTCAGGAGACAGGGGCGCCGGGCCACCGTTCATCCGTAGTCTTCGGAAAACCGGTCGCCCGGCGCCCCCGCACGGCGTTTTCGCGACGGTCGCATGCCTGCTCTCCGGCGGCGGACGCGGGGAACTCCGAAAAGCTCCGAAGCGTCCGTCCGCCTTAAGGCGCCTCTGTCTAGGCGCGGCCCCGTCATAATGCAGGGCGGGCGGCTTTTCGCGAGGTTCGGACGACGCGCGGGCTAAGAACCCGCAAACCGTCCGCAAACCTGCGCTGCGACCGACGTCCCGGGACGCGGGCCGCCGGAAAGGCCCACGGCGCAGGCGCCGCCCTCACCCCCACGCGGACGACCGGTTCCGGCCACGCCTCCTGATGGGAGAAGGTTTTGGGAGCGTGCCGGGATTTTAAGCGTGTGTCAAGGATAAAAAACCCAAACTGCTACTTGGGGCTAAGCTGGAAGCGCTTCGCCTACGCGCCAGCAGCGGTCATTCCCGTGTCGACTTTGGAATGTCGTGTTTTCGGCCGGAAGCGAACTTCCTGTTTTGGGCCGATGACCGCGGTAAGCCTTTGTTCCGTACGCGGTAGGTAGCACACTAAAGCGATGCGGCGCCGCCGACATTCCAGGGGACCTAGCACTTCGGCGTCCGGGCAACGGGTGGGGCACAGATTATTCCGCGCGTTGATTCTCGTCAGTTTGCCTCGGGATGGATCTTGCGGGCACGCTGAAGTGCAATCGCCCCAGATTCTTTCGCTTCATCATATGTCATCAACGAAAGGTCGAGCGGCAATCCTAGCATATCAAGATCAATCGAGTTGCGCAGCCTGTCCGCCTGATCAGCATCGCAACACAGAATAAGCAAATCGATATCAGCAGCTCCTGATTCTTCGCGATCGACCGAGCCGAATAGATACCATGTACTGCCGCTGGCAATCACGCCGACGCCATCTGCAAGGGTGCAAAGTGCGGCCACCGCCGCCCGGCGTCTCATCGGCCCAACCGGCTCATGACGTCGCGAAACTTCATCGCCTCGGCGCCCATAGAGTGTGCCGCCTCCTCCGCGGCAGAAGTGACCGAGCCATAGCTCGACATCTTCAGGGCGATGTCGAACGCTCCGTACTTGGTCCGCGCGTGGCGTACATCTTCGGCACTCAGATTATAGGCGTCGATTAGTGCGATGGTGAGATCGGGCCCTTTCTTCCGGTGGGCGATGAAGACGAGATCATAGAGACGGGTGATCTGTCGGACGTTTGAATGCTGCCCAATCGCACGCTCGAAAAAGCCGAACTCCTTGTTTCGGTAGCCCGAAAGATCGCCAAGACGAACCGCTTTTCCCAGATCACCAAGTGAGCCGAACCCGGCGGGCGTGGCGTGGACCAAGTAAATTGCAGAGCCGGTCCAGATCGACTTAGACGGGATGTTGATTACGAACTCGGGCTTGCTCGCATGCGCCAGCACCGGCTCTACATCGACTACCTCTACCATCGGTTTAGCACCGATCACCGCGACCGGGTGAACGCACTTTTTGTCATCCTCGATTAAGAGGAAGTTCTCAGCCGAGCGACCGACGGCCTTGAAACCTGCATTTTCGTCGATATGCGCTTCGACCCAATCTGTAACGCTTCCTGCCATTTCAACCCTTCAGAACGTCCTGCATGCCCGCCGGAAAGCGGCTGGCATCCTCGCGTCGATCCTCGATATGAACGGCCTCAAGATCGTCGATGTGCTGCCGGAAGGCCTCAACCACGTCTAACTCTTCCTTGGCAAGAAGCGCTCGGTTGGCGTCGAGCTGGGCAATGATACGATTGCTGTTCGGGAGAATTCTGGTCAGCATTTTCCGTCGCCAAGTTTCCGCCGCGCCGCTCTCCGGGTTTTGCGCTGCCTCGATATGCGGACCGTAGCGTTCGAAGATGGCGCGGTTCTCATCGAGCAGCGGCGCGACCACTGCGCGAGCCGCACCGCGATCAGAAAACTCGGTCACGCCAAACAGGCTCTGAAGCTTTTTGGCATGGTCCCGCTTCCATCCCCGGATCACGTCGTCCGGATATGCATCCGGTGCCTTGTCGATCATGGTGTGGCAGACCGCGCACAGCATAATCAGGTTTTCGAACGCCCCGCGCTCGGCCTTGCTCATCTGCGGTTTGGCGCGCGGGCCATCGTCATTGGCTGCAAAGACGTGCGCCATTTCGGCGACATGGATAGACTTGCCCGCCGCATCGACGAAAAGTTCGCGCTCGCACGCGGGGTTCTGGCAATAGCCGCCGGATGCAGCGAATAATCGCCGTTGCGTATGTGTGTCCGGCGACGCAGCCCCTCGGGGACAAGCCAATCCTATTCTCCGCGTAACGCGTCTCAACGCAAATGACCGTTAAACAGACTATAGGCTTCGGCGCACCGAAATTCCAGAGATCGGGAAGAGGTTGCTACGTTTTTTCGTGCAGGACTTGCACTTGGACTACCGGCGACACATGCCAAAGATTGCAACAGTGAGTGGCACGCCCCGAATGTCGTTGAATGTCAGCATTTGGGGCGCGACGCGGTCTTTCACGCGGTGCCTTATGGACGTCCGAGAAGGGTTAAAGCCGGTCGCTAATGCCCGTGCAATCCGCCGTCATGCCCGGCCTTCGCCAAGCATGACGGCGGCGACGGTGTGACGCGTGCGCGCCGTTCCGGCCGTCGTAGGGGCGCGCCTCGCGACATCACTCCCCCGTCACGCATCTGTCAGCGCGCGCCGCTACCGTCCCGGCCGTAACGGATCAGCGCGGCGGCGGGGAGGAAACTCATGCGCGGGACGATCGTGGGACTTGGGCTCGCATGCGCGCTCGGGGCGTCGGCGCTGTTCGGCGCCGGCGGCGCGGCGGCGGACGAAGCGGCGCGGACGGGCGGCGCCGTGGCCGATGTGCAGGTGGGGCCGCGGCCGTTCTTCCTGATCGAGGACATGGCCAACGGCCCGCTCAAGCGTCGGCTGCAGCGCTGCGAGGGGAACCGGCTGCGGCCGAGCGACTTCTCGATCGGCCATCGCGGCGCGCCGCTGCAGTTTCCCGAGCACACCCGCGAGTCCTATGTGGCTGCGGCGCGCATGGGCGCCGGCGTGCTGGAATGCGACGTCGCCTTCACCAAGGATCTGGAGCTCGTCTGCCGCCACGCGCAGAACGACCTGCACACCACGACCAACATCCTGCTGACGCCGCTGGCGGCGAAATGCACCAAGCCGTTCACGCCGGCCGTGCTCGGGCCGGACGGCGCGTTGGTGACGCCGGCGAGCGCGGAGTGCCGCACCAGCGACATCACGCTGGCCGAGTTCCGCACGCTGCGCGGCAAGATGGACGCCTTCGACCGCGGCGCCCGGACACCGGAGGAGTTCGTCGGCGGCACGCCGGCCTGGCGCACCGACCTCTATTCCGGCCCGACCAGCGGCCATCTGATGACGCATCGCGAAAGCATCGAGCTGTTCAAGGAGCTCGGCGTGAAGATGACGCCGGAGCTCAAGAGCCCGGTGGTTCCGATGCCGTTCCGCGGCTTCACGCAAGCTGCTTACGCGCAGAAGCTGATCGACGAGTACCGGGCGGCGGGGGTCAAGCCGCGGGACGTGTTCCCGCAGTCCTTCGACAAGAACGACGTGCTGTACTGGATCCGCAACGAGCCCGCCTTCGGCCGACAGGCGGTCTATCTCGACGACGCCAACACGGTCGCCGACCTGCCGAGCGCGTCCGAGCTCGAGAACTATCGCCGGGAGGGCATCCGCATCTGGGCGCCGCCGGTGTTCGCGCTGCTCGACGTGAACGGGCGCAACGAGATCGTCGCCTCGCGCGCGGCCAAAAACGCGAAGGCGGCGGGTCTCGAGATCATCGCCTGGTCGCTGGAGCGCTCGGGTCGGCTCGCCGACCTCGACGGCGACTTCTACTACCAGACGATCGAGCGGGCGGTCAGCCGCGAGGGCGACCTGATGCGCGTGATCGACGCGCTCGCCCGCGACGTCGGCGTGCGCGCCGTGTTCTCGGACTGGCCGGCGCCGGTCACCTATTACGCCAACTGCATGAACATCCGCTAAGGCGCGGACTCGCCGCGCCGCCGCCGCGCGCCATGTCTCCGGGCAGTCTGTCCCGGAGACCTTGGCCCATGCGCGTCGGCGGCGTCTTGCTCGTGAGTGTCGTCCTCGGCGCGGCTCCTGCGCTCGCCGCCGATCCGCCGGAGCGCGGTCTTCGCGAGCGCCCGGTGGAGCGCTATCGCGTCACCCGCGCGGCGGAGGCCTATTACGGCCCGCAGGTCGCGCTGCCGGGGTCCGCGGACCAGATCGTCGTCACCCGCGGGCCGCGGCTGCTGCTGGAGGACGACGGGACCGGCCTGTTCCCGCCGGAGTTCACGTCGCGCCGGCTGCCGTCGCGGGTCCGCCGCGTGCGGGTCAACGCCGACGTCCCGCTCTACGAGGCCTATGAGGCCGAAGAGGCGGAGCCACGCCGCGGCCGGCGCTGAGGCCGGTCGCCCGGGACGGGGCTTCGAGCGGAGGCGCCGCCCTCTCACATCATCGAAACCGCGGCCTCGCGCACGTTGCGGGCGGCGGCGTCGATCTGCTGGGTCGCGCCCGAGATCGAGTTCATGCTGTGCGTCACGGAGCTGACGCCGAGCGCCGCGGTCTGCATGGAGACCGCGATTTCGCGGGTCACCGCGGCCTGCTGCTCCATCGCGAAGGCGATGCCGGACGAGATCTCGTTGATCTGGCCGATGGTCGCGCCGATCGCGCCGATCGCGTCAGCCGCCTCCTGCGTCGACGCCTGGACCGCGACGATCTGGGCGGAGATGTCCTGGGTCGCGCGGGCGGTCTGGCTCGCCAAGCTCTTCACCTCGCTCGCGACCACGGCGAAGCCCTTGCCGGCCTCGCCGGCCCGCGCCGCCTCGATCGTCGCGTTGAGGGCGAGCAGGTTGGTCTGCTCCGCGACGCCGTTGATGAGCTTGACGACGTCGCCGATCTTTCGCGCCGTCTCCGACAGGCCGACCATGATCTCGTTGGCGCGTCCCGCCTCGCCGACCGCCTTGGTGGAGATCGACAGCGCGGTGTCGACCTGCGCGTTGATCTGCTGGACGGACTGGGCGAGCTCCTCGGAGCCGGCCGCCACCGACTGGACGTTCGACGAGGTCTCGGCCGAGGCCGAGGCCGCGCCGGCAGCCTCGTCGCGGGCGTTCGTCACGGCCTGCGACACTTCCGCGAGCTCGCGCTCGATCTGCCGGACGATCGTCTCGCGGCGCATGCGCTCGCGCACCGCCTCGGTCACGTCGGTGGCGAACTTGATGATTCTGACGGTGCGGCCGTCGGCGTCCAGCACGGGATTGTAGGTGGCCTGGAGCCAGATCTCTCGGCCGTCCTTGCCGATGCGCTTGTACTCGCCGGACTGGAACACGCCCGCTCGCAGCGCGTCCCAGAACCGCGCATAGTCGGCTCCGGCGCGCGCGGGCGGCTCCATGAACATGCTGTGATGGCGACCTTTGATCTCGGCCGCGTCATAACCGACGGCGTCGAGAAAGTTGCGGTTCGCGTCGAGGATCTCGCCGTCGGGCGCGAACCGGATCACCGCGGTGGAGCGGTCGAGCGCCGCGAGCTGGCTTTCAAGCTCGGCGGCGCGGGTCTTCTGCTCGGTGACGTCGGACGCGATCTTCACGATCTTGGTCGGCTTGCCGGATCGGTCGAACACCGGGTTGTAGGAGGCCTGCAGCCAGATCACGCGGCCGCCCGAAGCGATCCGCCGGAACTCGGCGCGAACGAACTCTCCGCGGCGGAGGCGCTCCCAGAACTCCACATACTCTCGGTTCTGGCGCTCGGACGCGGCGACCAGCATCGCGTGCTTCTGGCCGCGCAACTCGTCCAGCCGATAGCCGACGGCGCGGAGAAACGCCTCGTTGGCGGTGATGATCGTGCCGTCGAGTTCGAACTCGATCATAGCTTGTGATCTGTCGAACGCCTCAAGCGTGCGTTGCGCCGTCGAGGACAGGAATTGCGTCATCGTTCTCACTCAGTGGGAGAATTCTTGGCGACCCCGGCAAGACAACGCCGGAAAAAGTTTTCGTCGCTTGAGCGAAGCTGGCGCTGATAATTAAAATAATAGTAAAATTTTGGCTAAGTATCATTACGCACGATGTCCCGTATGGCGAAGTAACGAGCGGGGGTGAAGATTTCGATCGATTATTTCAATCAACAGGCCTGGCTCTGACGCTTCCGACCATGTGCGGGCGCTGGCCTCGCCGTCAGCGTCGCGATCGAGACGACGTTGACGTTCTTCTCGGGCTGCACCGCCTTGGCGGCGGGCGACTACCCCTCGGTGCGGTAGGCCGATGACGCGCGCCGCCGTCAGTCGTCGCGTGTCCGCCATGTGCGGATCAACGCCGCCGTCGCCCTCGACGAAACCATGGGTCCTGGGAGGCTGGGTCGCAGCGTCGCCGGCGCCGAGACCGGTCAGCCGCGCGCGCGGATCGCGGCCTGCGCCCGGGCGATTAGGCCGGGATAGCGCTTGCCGGGATACCACGGCTGCTTGCCGATCTCGGCGAAGGCGGGGATCGTCTCCATGTGCCGCGCCATGCGGGCGCGCATCGCGGCGTCGGGCAGCGGCCCCCGCAGCGCGGCCATGTTCTCGGAGGCGTGCTCCGGGTCCGAGGTCGCGGGGATGACGCAGGTCACGGCCGGGTGGCCAAGCACCCATTTCAGGAAGAACGCGGCCCAGGTCGCGGCGCCGATCTCGCTTGCGAAGGCCGGCAGCGGCTGGCCCTCCACCGCCTTGAACAGCCGCGCCTTTTCGAACGGCATGTTCACGAGCACGGCGCAGCCGCGGGCCTCGGCCTCCTTCAGCACGGTCTCCTCCGCGGCGCGGTTGAAGATCGAGTAGTTCACCTGCACGACGTCGAGCTTGCCGCGGGCGATCCAGCTCGCGAGCACCGCGTGATGCGGGTTCTCGTAATGGGTCGCGCCGACGTAGCGGATCCGGCCCTCCTTCTTCCACGCCTGCATCAGCGGGATCATGACTTCGGCGTTGACGAGGCTGTGGCACTGCATCAGGTCGATCTTGTCGCGCCACAGCCGGCCGAGGCTCTGGTCGAGGCTGCGGACCGCGTGGCTGTCGTCGGCGAGGAACTCGCCGGTCGACCACAGCTTGTTGGCGACGAAGGCCTGCTGGTTGGCGCCGATCGCGATCAGGGCGTCGCCGGTGGTGATTTCACCGGTTCCGTAGAGCGGGGAGGTGTCCACCACGCGGCCGCCCGCCTCCCAGAACCGCTTCGTGACCTCGAACAGGTGTTCGCGCTTCTGCCCGGGCGTCAGGTCGAAGGCGAGGAAGGTGCCGAGCCCGACCGCGGGAATCTCCTCGCCCGAGGAGGGGATGCGCCGCGTCAGCGCAGGCCCTGCGGCGCTCTGCGCCGCGGCGGGGGACGCCGTCAGCGCGGCGGGCGTGACGACCGTCGCCGCCGCGAGCGCGGCGGCGGACCCTCCGAGAAAGGCGCGGCGGTTCGGGGCGAGCGGGCGGGGGGCCATGGGCTTGATCCTCGGGATGTTCGGCGAGCCCGTACGAACTAGACTATTGTCGGACGCCGCCGCGCGCGCGATCCTGACCGGGCAGCCGGGATCCTGACGGAATCCGCAGGCGCGGCCGAGGGTTTGCGCTGATCATGGGCCATACGACGATGTACCGTCGCGTTCACGAGCCGGAAGCCTCCGACCGCCGCAGCGCCGTGTGGCCCGGCGGGCGGTTCGACGCCGGCCGGCGCGCCCTGACGCGATCGGTCGAGGGCGTGACACGCTCGGCCGACCTCATCCTGCTGGTGACGCTACGGGGCGGCGCGCGGCGGCTCGAGGTGCGCTCGGACTGCGGTCACCGCTACGATGGGACGGACTTCGCGGGCGCGGTGTCGCTGGCGCCGCCGGACTGCGAACGCCGGATCCGGCTTCAGGACGTGGAGGCCGAATGGGCGTCGGTCGCGCTGGCGCCCTCGGTTTTCGAAGGCCGGCCGCCGGTCTTCGCGCCGTTCAGCAATGCGGACGACCCGTTCGTGCGCGCGCTGGTCTGCGAGCTGGATCGCGCGCAGCAGTCAGCCGGCGTTCTCGATCCCGCCTATGGAGAGACCTTGGCCTATGCGCTCGGTCGCTACATGGCGAGCCGCTACGCCGCGGCGCCCGCCCAGGCCGCGTCGCGGCTCGCCCCGTGGCGGCTGAAGCGGGTGACGGCCTTCGTCGAGGCCCATCTCCACCGTCCGCTCGCGATCGCGGAGCTTGCGGCGATCGCCGAGATGTCGTCCGGCCATTTCCACCGGGTGTTCCGCGAAACCACGGGGGTCTCGCCGCTGGGCTTCGTCACCGAGCGCCGGATCGCGCGGGCGGAGGCGCTGCTGCGCGGCGGCGCCGACGTCGTCGAGGCGGCCGCGGCGGTCGGCTTCGCGAGCCCGAGCCATTTCGCTCGTCTGTTCCGCCGCATCACCGGCCGCCCGCCGTCCGCGGCGCGGCGGACATAGCGCCGCTTACGCGGCCGTCTGCAAGGAATTCGCCTCGGCGCCCGTCGCAGGTTCGGGCGGCGTGTGGCCCGCCGCGGGCGCGCCGGCGAGGCCGGTGACGCTCGCGAAGCTCTCGATAGGGCCCGGCCGGCCGAACAGGTAGCCCTGCGCGCCGGCGCAGTTCTCCGCGCGAAGAAAGGTCATCTCGGCTTCGGTCTCCACCCCTTCCGCCAGCACCGGAAGCCCGAGACCGCGGCCGAGGCCCAGCACCGAGCGCACGATCGCCGCCGCCTGCGGGTTGCCGTCGACCGACTTCACGAAGGACGCGTCGATCTTGATCTTGTCGAACGGGAAGGCGCGCAGGTTGGAGAGCGACGAGTAGCCGGTGCCGAAATCGTCCATGGCGATGCGCACGCCGAGCGCCTTCAGCCGCCGCAGCGTGTTGAGCGCGCGCGGCAGGTCGCGGATGAGCGCGGTCTCGGTGACCTCAAGCTCCAACCGCGCGGCCGGCAGCCCGGTTTCGAACAGCGCGCGATGCACCTGGTCCCAAAAGGATGTCGAGTGCAGCTGCACGGCCGACACGTTGACCGCGATCGTCAGCGGGCTCGCCCAGCCCGCCGCCTCGAGGCAGGCGTGGCGCAGCACCCATTCGCCGATCTCGAGGATGGCGCCGCTCTCCTCGGCGAGCGGAATGAACAAGGCCGGCGAGACGGGGCCGCGGATCGGATGGCTCCAGCGGGCGAGCGCCTCGAAGCCGACGATCGCGCCGGAGGCGACGTCCATCTGCGGCTGGAAGGCGAGCGCAAGCTCGCCTCGGCCGATCGCGCCGCGCAACTCGTGCTCCAGCAGGCGCCGGTCATGCAGCTCGGCGCTCATCGCAGGTTCGAAGACGCAGCAGCGCCCGCGGCCCTCGTGCTTGGCGCGGTAGAGCGCCATGTCGGCGTAGGACAGCAGGGTCTCGCGCTCGCCGCTGTCCCGCGGGAAGATCGCGACGCCGATGCTGAGGCCGATCGAGCCGTCGCCCGATTGATCGAGCCCGCCTTGCGCGCGCCGGAGGATCGCGCGGGCGAGAGCCTCCGCCTCGTCGGGGTTCGCGACCGTGGCGAGCACGGCGAACTCGTCGCCGCCGACCCGCGCCACGCAATCTCCCGCGGGAACCGCCGCGCGCAGGATCTCGGCCACCTGGCGCAGCACGGCGTCGCCGGCGGCGTGGCCGAACAGGTCGTTGACGTCCTTGAAGCGGTCGAGGTCGATGCCCAGCACGGCGACCTGGCCGCCGGCTTCCCTCGCCGACTCTAGGGCGCGGTCCAGCCTCTCATGGAAGGTCGAGCGGTTGGCGATCCCCGTGAGCGGGTCGTGATGCGCCAGAAAGTAGATGTCGCTTTCCGCCTTCCGCCGCGCGCGCAGATCGCGGACCGCCACGGCGACCAGCGGCTTCGGGGCGTCGTCGAGCCTTCGCGCCAGAATCTCGACCGGGAGGCTGGCGCCCCCGGCCCCGAGCATGTCTCCCTCGATCGAGGCGCCGGCGAGGATCGCCGCCGCGTCGATCCCCGGCAGGTAGGCCGCGAGCTTCTGACCGGCGAGCGCTTCGGTCGAAACCCCCGAAAGCGCCGCGAAGGTTTCGTTGGCGTTCACGATGACGCCGTCGCGCACCACGAGCAGACCTTCGACGGAGGCGTTCGACAGGCTGCGCATCCGCTCCGCTTCCCGCTGCAGACGGCGGAGGTCGCGGATGTCGAGCAGCAGCGCCGCCGTGGCCAGGAGCAGGATGAGCAGGCTGACGGTCGCCACCGCCGCCGCGATCCAGGTCGTCGGCAGAGAGTTCTCGGGGATCACGATGCGCGGATCCGGCGTGATCGTCAGCGCGCCCATGGCCGTGAAGTGCAGCGAGCAGATGGCGAGCACCAGCAGTCCGGCGGCGTAGAGCTCCCGGCGAACGCTGCGCTTGTCGTTGCGAAGAGCGGTCGCGAACGCCATCGCGCCGAGCGTCGCGCCGAGGCCGATCGCCCAGGCCACGAGCCCCATGTCCCAGTCGATCCGGCCCGCGATCTCGAACGCCGCCATGCCGGTGAAGTGCATGGCGGCGACGCCGGCGCCGACGATCGCGCCGCCGATCGAGGCGTAGACGCCGCGCCAACTCGCCACCGCGAGCCCGACGCCGGTCGCGCCGATCGCCAGCGCAAGCGACGTCGCCGTGAGCGAGACGTCGTAGCCGCTGGGCGCGTCCGGCGAGAAGGCGAGCATGGCGACGAAATGCGTGGCCCAGACGCCGAAGCCGCCGGCGATCGCCGCCACGCCGAGCCAGACGGCGCGCATCCGGCTGTCCTGGAGCAAGGCGTGCCGCAGCAGCTTGATGGTCGCCACCGCCGCGACCGCGCAGATCAGCGCGGCGAGGAGGACCAGCCGGAGGTCGTGGTCCTCAACGAAACAGCCGACAACCTTGAGCATACGGTGACCTAGAAGGCGCGACAGAAATGTTATCGCAAACTATACAAGTCGCTGCTGAAGAAAGTGTTGTCGCAGGCGGGCTTAGCGCCTATCCCGATGGCTCGTCGTTCGGGCGTCGGGTCGCAGGCCGCGCGATCCGAAGCCCCTGAGACGGGGCGCGCCGGACGGCGGCCGCCGCGGAGACGCCCTTGGCCAACTTTCCCATCATTGCGACGGTTCTGTCGATGGTGCTGGGCTTGTCGGTCACGCGTCTCCTGCTTGGCCTCGTCACCGTCTTCCGGATTCGCCGCGTCTCGCCGCCGGACTGGGTTTCGCTGCTGACGATGATGCTGTTTCTGTCCGCCGCCCTTCTGCTGCCCAGCCGCAGCGAGGACGAGCAGCTCGGACTTCGTCAATATTACGAAACGAACGGACGTTACGCGCTGCTGTGCCTGTCGTCGTATCTCATCCTAGGCTTCGTCGCGAACGCCGCGTTCTACGACGCGCCGCTGATGTCGCTCGCGTCCCTCGTCGACCTGCCGATGATCGCGCTGCCGCTCGTCGCGTTCTTCGCGAAGCGCCGGCCGCACTACGCGGGCGTCGCCCTGCTGTACGTGCCGCTCGTGGTGGTCGACACGTGCATCGCGCTGGCGGCGTAGCTCCACCGCGCGTCGTCCGCCGGATCGCCTCAGTCGAACAGGCTCGAGACGCTCTCTTCCGACGAGGTGCGGGCGATCGCCTCGCCGATCAGCGTCGCGATCGAGACGACGCGGATGTTCTTCGCCACCCGCACGGCCTCGGTGGCGAGGATGGAGTCGGTGACGACCATCTCCTTGATGCGGCTCGCGGTGATGCGCGCCACCGCGCCGCCTGAAAGAACGCCGTGGGTCAGGTAGGCGTGGACCTCCTTGGCGCCCTGCGCGATCAGCGCGTCGGCGGCGTTCACCAGCGTGCCGCCGGAATCGACGATGTCGTCGACCAGGATGCAGGCGTGTCCTTCGACGTCGCCGATGACGTTCATGACCTCGCTCTCGCCGGCGCGCTCGCGGCGCTTGTCGACGATGGCGAGCTGGGCGCCGATGCGCTTGGCGATGGCGCGGGCGCGCACCACGCCGCCCACGTCCGGCGACACCACCATGACGTTCTCGAGCGCGAGCCGCTCCTTGATGTCGCGCACGATCACGGGCGCGGCGAACAGGTTGTCGGTCGGGATGTCGAAGAAGCCCTGGATCTGGCCGGCGTGCAGGTCGAGCGTCATCACCCGGTCCGCGCCGGCCTGGGTGATCATGTTGGCGACGAGCTTGGCCGAGATCGGGGTGCGGCCGGAGGAGCGACGGTCCTGCCGGGCGTAGCCGAAGTAAGGCATCACCGCCGTGATGCGGCGCGCCGAGGAGCGGCGCAGCGCGTCGATGATGATCAGCAGCTCCATCAGATGGTCGTTCGCCGGGAACGAGGTCGACTGGACGACGAAGACGTCCTCGCCGCGCACGTTCTCGAGGATCTCGACGAACACCTCCATGTCCGCGAAGCGGCGCACGTTGCAGCGGGTCAGCGGGGTCGCGAGATACGCCGCGATAGCTTCGGCGAGCGCGCGATTGGAGTTGCCGGCGACGACCTTCATTCCGTTGCTACCCTGATCAAGCGCCCGGTCATCACGCGGCCGGGAGGCCGGAAAACCGTGCGGCTCTTAACAACAATTCCAGATGGCCTCAACAGCGGCCGGCCTCTTGTGCACGCATGACTACATCGCTCGCGGCGCACGCCGGGTTAACGCGGACGCGTTCAGGCGAGCGCGATCGCGGCGACGAGCCGGCCGTAATCGGCCTCGCCGCGATGGGTGGCGCGGCGGTAGCTGAAGAAGCGCTGCTCGTCGGCGTAGGTGTCGAGGCCGACGTCGTCCACCGTCCCGACGCCCGCCGCCCGAAGCCGCGCCACGATGTAGGCCGCGAGGTCGAACAGCGCGTGGCCGGGCTTGCCCGACGGCTCGAAGAAGCGGGCGTTGTCCTCGTCGGCGGCCACGAACCGCGCCGTGAATTCGGGTCCGACCTCGTAGCTCGCCTGCCGGATGCAGGGACCGAGCACGGCCGTGACCCGCTCCCGCCGCGCGCCGAGCGTCTCCATCGTCGCGAGCGTCGCCTCCGCGACGCCCTTGAACGCGCCCTGCCAGCCGGCATGGGCCGCCGCCACCACGCCGGCCTCGGCGTCCGCGAACAGGATCGGCCCGCAGTCGGCGACCGTCACCGCCGCGGCGAGGCCGGGCGTCGCGGTGACGACGGCGTCGACCCGCGGCGCCTCCTCGCGGCTCCACGGCGCGGTCGCGACCGCGACATCCGCGGAGTGCACCTGCCACGGCAGCGCGAGCGTCCCCGGCGTGAGGCCGAGCGCGGAGGCCATGCGGGCGCGGTTCTCATGCACGTTGGCCGGGTCGTCCTCGGCGCCGAGCCCGCCGTTCAGGCTCGCGAGCAGGCCGGAGGAGACCCCGCCCTGGCGGGTGAAGAAGGCGTGGCGCACGCCGTTCAGACGGCCGAGCGCTTCGGACTGGACGGTCGGGACGGCTGACGTCATCGGGGCTTGCTCCGTCAGGGGGCCTTAATCGAAGGCGGGGAGGGGACCGAGGCGAGGATCGGCGAAGGCGAGCGCCTTGAACAGCGCGCCCATGGCCTTCGGCGCCCGGTCGGTGAGACGCAGGACGGCGGCGTCGATCGCCTCCGCCTGCGCCGGCGTCGCGCGGGCTTTGAGCGCCGTCGCGCGGGCGGCGAGGCCGAGTCGCTCCAGCAGATCGGCCTGCGGGAGAAGGGGCGTCACGGCGGCGCCGGCGCCGCGCGCGGCCCGGCCGAGCGCGCCGAAATCCACCTGCGCCGTCAGGTCGGCCTCGCCCGGATCGCCGAGCGGATCGACGAAGCGATGGCCGCGGACGGCCTGCAGCGTGTCGCCGGCGGAACGGCCCTCGCCGTAGTCGATCGCGAGCGCCGCGCCGCCATGGGCCGCCACATGGGCGCCGATCCGCGCCGCGACCGCGAGGCCCTCGGGGTTGAGCTCGAGCGTCGCGCCAGCGGGCCGTTCGGGCAGCGGCAGGTCGGCCGGCGGTTCGGCGGCGAGCCCGAAGGCGAGCGCGCCGTCCGCGAGCCCCACCAGCCGCTCGCGCCAGCCGGCCTCGGTCCGCACGAACTGGCGGACGGGCAGCGCGTCGAAGAACTCGTTGGCGAGGACGAGCGCGGGGAGGGGGGCGTCGAGCGCCTCCTCGATCGTCGCGGCCCAGCGGACGTGGGCGCCGCTTGGCTCCAGCGTTTTGCGCTGGATCTCGCGCAGCGTGGGGCTGGTCTCGACCAACGCGACCGTGATCGCCTCGCGGAAGCCGGGCGCGACCTTCGCCGCCCGCAGCGCGTCGGCCATCAGCGTTCCCCGGCCCGGCCCGAGCTCGATCAGCGCGACCCGCGACGGCTCCCCCATGCGCCGCCAGACCTCGGCGCACCACAGCCCGAGCAGTTCGCCGAACATCTGGCTCACTTCCGGCGCGGTGACGAAGTCGCCGCCGGCGCCGAACGGGTCGCGGGTCGCGTAGTAGCCGTGGACGGGGTGGCCGAGGCAGAGCGCCATGTAGCGCGCAACGGTGATCGGCCCGTCCTGCGCGATCGTCGCGGCGATCTCGCGGGCGAGCGGCGTCATGCCGGACGGGGGCGCTTCAGCGCGAGGACGATCACGACGAGGCCGAGCGCGAGCATCGGCGCCGACAGCGCCATGCCCATGGTGAAGCCGCCGGGCAGGAAGCCGATCTGCGCGTCCGGCTCCCGGAACTCCTCGCCGATGATGCGGCACACGGCGTAGCCGACGAGGAAGGCGCCGCCCACGAGGCCGGCACGCTTCAGCGCCCCGGAGCGCACGAGGACCTGGACAAGGATGAACAGCGCGAGGCCTTCGAGCGCGGCCTGATAGAGCTGGCTCGGATGGCGCGGCTCTGGCCCGCCATGCGGGAACACCATCGCCCAGGAAACGTCGGTGACGCGGCCGTAAAGCTCGCCGTTGATGAAGTTCGCGAGCCGGCCGAAGAACAGGCCGATCGGCGCGACCGCCGAGGCGAGATCGAAGATCGGCATCGCCGGCAGGCCGCGCGCGCGCGCGAACAGCGCGACGCCGAGCGACGCGCCGACGAGACCGCCATGGAAGCTCATGCCGCCGCGCCAGACCTGCAGCGCCTCGATCGGATTCTCGAGGTAGTAGCCGGGGTTGTAGAACAGCACGTAGCCGATGCGGCCGCCGAGCACGACGCCGAAGGCCACGTAGAGGATGAGGTCGTCGATCTGCTCGGGCGCCGGGCGCCGGACGACGCCCCACAGCGCGTCGTTTCCGGCGAGGCGCTTGGCGAACCACCAGCCGATCAACAGCCCCGCCACATAGGCGAGCGCGTACCAGCGGATCGCGATCGGTCCGACCGAGACGAGGACCGGGTCGATCATCGGAAAGGGGATCGCGAACAGCGGCATGGCGGCTCCCGGGCGGCGCGCCGTGATGGACGCCGCCGCGCGGAGCGTCAAGGCGCCATCGGCCGCGTCAGCCCGCGCCCTTAGGGCGCGGGCCTGGCGGAACGCCGCCGGGGCGGCGCCTCACTTCGCCATGAGCGCGTCGATGTCGTCCTGCGCGATGGCGACGCCGCGGTCCTGCGGGCCGTTCAGCAGCAGCTCGCGGGCGCGCCGCTCGCGGGCGTCCTCGGCGACGGCTTCGGTTTCGCCCCCCGGATTGACCGCCGCGGCGAAGCGGCCGACGCGCTTCTCGATGTGCTCGAGCGTCTCGATCACGCGGGCGATGCGCTGGCCGGTCAGGTCCTGGAAGGAGCAGGCCTCGAAGATCGCCATCACCTTGTCGTTGACGACCGAGCGGAACGTCGCGTCGTCCGCGCCGGCGGCCGCCAGGATGTCCTCGGCGCATTCCATGATGGCGTTGGTCGCCTCCTCGGTCGCGACCACGATCGCGCCGAGATGCTCGCCGGCTCTCGGCAGGCGGTCGGCCTGCAGCTCGCCCGCCTGCAGCAGAGCGATCTCGGAGCGCATGCGGGTGATGTAGTCCGCGATGTCGCGCAGCTCCTTGTAGATCGCTGTGTCGATGCTGGCGAAGAAGGCCTGCATCGAATCCGCCGTGATCTCCGCGAGCGCCACCACGTCGCCGAACGACGCCTCGCCCTCGCGCTTCTGGTCGACATAGGCGCGCACGCGGTCGAACGGCGCGGCCATGGCCTCCCTGGTCCTGCCACGCTGCGTCATTCGCCGAACACCGCGTTGATTTTGGCCTTGAGCGTGTCGGCGTTGAACGGCTTGACGATGTAGTTGTTCACGCCGGCCTTCTTGGCGGCGATGACGTTCTCGGTCTTCGATTCCGCAGTCACCATGATGAAGGGGGTGCGGTTGAGCTTCTCGTCGGCGCGGACCTCGCGCAGCAGCTCAATGCCGGTCATCGGCTCCATGTTCCAGTCGGAGATGACGAGGCCGTAGCGCCGGTCGCGCATCTTGCCGAGCGCCTCGGAGCCGTCGGCGGCCTCGTCCACGTCCTCGAAGCCGATCTGC
Source organism: Methylopila turkensis (assembly GCF_027922325.1). Lineage (GTDB taxonomy): Bacteria > Pseudomonadota > Alphaproteobacteria > Rhizobiales > Methylopilaceae > Methylopila > Methylopila turkensis. Next base: position 1,029,720 of record NZ_BSFL01000001.1, on the reverse strand, counting down.
TTCAGCAGGTTGCGGATGATGCGCAGCATGGTCTTGTAGTCGTCCACGATGAGCACCGGCATCGCGTGGTCGAGGGCCATCTGAAAAATCCTTCTTCATGGGGTCATGGTCCGACCCGGCCGTCGCTTGCTGGACGCGCGCGAGGACATTCTTCCTGCGCATCGGCCACAGCGGTCAGGATGGCGCCCCGCGGTTGATTTTCGGTTTAACAGGCGTAGGCACGGCGCCGTTCGCCTTAAGCCGAAAGGCGCGTTGCACCGCAGCGAAGCCGGTCCCACAGTGCCGCCGCTTTCGCATCAAGGCCCGACCGCCCATGACAGCTGCCTTCACGCCTGCGGAGATCGCGCCGCAGGATCACGTCGCGCAGATCGCTTTCGAGGACCTGTCGGTCGGCCAGACGGCCGAGATTCGCCACGAGGTTTCCGAGGACGGCGTGCGCACGTTCGCGGCGCTGACGGGCGACACCAATCCGATCCATCTGTCGGAGGCCTATGCGGCCAACACCCGCTTCGGCGGCCGCATCGCCCACGGGCTCTACACCGCGAGCCTGATCTCCGCGGTGCTCGGCACGCGCCTGCCGGGGCCGGGCGCCGTGTATCTGTCGCAGACGATCAAGTTCCGCGCGCCGGTCCGCATCGGCGACGTGGTCACGACCCAAGTCGAGATCACGGCGCTCGACCCCGGCCGGCAGCGGGTGACGTTCTTCTGCACATGCAGCGTCGGCGACAAGGTGGTGCTCGACGGCGAGGCCCAGGTGCTGGTGCCGAGCCGCGACGAGATCGAGGCCGAGCTGGCCTGACGTTCCTTCCGGCGAGAGGCGCGCCCGGAAGCTCCGGACGCGCCGCCCTTTACGGGACTTAGCCGATCGCCTTGGTCTCGGCCTCGCCGCGGGTCTTCCACAGCGACACCAGCACGCCGCCGGCGATCAGCGCGAGCGTGACGCCGAGCGAGATCGCCGGGTCGACCTTGCCGAAGAAGTGCGCCCAGAAGATCTTCACGCCGATGAACACCAGCACGAGCGCCAGCGCGTACTTCAGGTAGGCGAAGCGCGCCGCCATGGCGGCCAGCGCGAAGTAGAGCGCGCGCAGGCCGAGCACCGCCATGATGTTCGCCGTGAACACGATGTAGGTGTCGGTGGTGATAGCGAAGATCGCCGGCACCGAGTCGACCGCGAACACCAGGTCGGCGATGTTGATCACCACCAGCGCCAGGAACAGCGGGGTGGTCCACAGCACCAGCTTGCCGGTGACGGGGTGCGGCTGCCGCACGAAGAAGCGCTCGCCGTGCAGTTCGGGCGTCACGCGCATGCGCTTCGACAGCCAGGCCACCGCCTTGTTCTTGGAGAGGTCGGCCTCCTCGTCGCCGGCGAACAGCATCTTCACGCCGGTGAAGGCGAGGAAGGCGCCGAAGACCAGCATGATCCAGTCGTAGTCCTGCACCAGCTTGGCGCCGACGCCGATCATGACGCCGCGCAGCACGAGCACCGCGAGGATGCCCCAGACCAGCGCGCGGTACTGGTAGCGCGGGGGGATCGCGAAATAGCCGAAGATCAGCGAGATGACGAAGACGTTGTCGATCGAGAGCGCCTTCTCGATCGCATAGCCGGTGTAGTAGTTCATGCCGGCTTCGGGGCCCATCGACCACCAGATGTAGCCGCCGAAGGCGACCGCCACGGCGATGTAGAACACCGAGAGCTTCAGGCTCTCGGCGACGCCGAGCTCCTTGCCCTTGCGGTTGAGGACGCCGAGGTCGAAGGCCAGCAGCACGGCGACGAGGCCGAGGAAGGCCAGCCACAGCCAGGCCGGCTTGCCGACGATGTCGGCGGTCAAGAACGACGGGAGGAATTCCATTGCGATCGTGCCCTTGCGGTCGCAGGCGCGCGCACGTCGAGCCGTGACGCTGCGCCCTATGGTGGAAGCGCAGGTCCGACATCACGACCTCGATGAGGGTCGCCAGAGGGGCCCGGACCGTTCTGACGATCGCGAAGTTAGGCGACGGTTGTTGCGGCGCAAGAGGACCCACGCAGCCGTGATCGCGAGACGCCGTCCGCCACGCCAGAACGCGACCTTCCGCCGCTGGGCGGGCGCCGGCCTCCAACCCTTGAGCAGCCGTGACGGCGACGGTAGGCTGCTCACCATATCACGTGGAGATGTCAGTGGCCGTGGCCGACATGGCGCAACCGCCGGAGTTCTCCCCAACCGGAGCCGCGATGAGCGACGCCGCGCTGAAGGGCCGCCAAGCCTATGACCTGTTGCGGCGCGAGATCGTGTCTTGCCGCATCATGCCGGGGGCGCGCGTCACCGAGCCTGAGCTGATGGAGCGGTTCGGGCTCGGCAAGGCCAGCCTGCGGATCGCGCTGCAGCGGCTGGTGCAGGACGGGCTCGTCTCCTCGATGCCGCGCCACGGCTATCGCGTCGCCCCGGTCACGGTGCGCGACGTCGACGAGGTGTTCGCGCTGCGCGCGGTGTTGGAGCCGCTCGCCGCCCGGCTCGCGGCGGGCCGCGTCAACCGCGCGCTGCTCGAGCGCCTGGAGCGCATCTGCCGGGGCGAGATGCCGGGCGACGTGGGCGACCAGATCGATTTCTTCATGGAGGCGAACCGCAGCTTCCACATGGCGATCGCCGCCGCCTCCGGGAACGACCGTCTGTGCCGGACGCTCTCCGGCCTGCTCGACGAGATGACACGTCTCGTCGCGCTCGGCTTCGGCGTGCAGCGCGTCCGCCCGAACATCGAGAACGACCACGCCGTGTTGATCGAGCATCTCGTCGCCGGCGACGCCGACGCCGCGGAAATCGTCGCGCGCCGGCACGTGGAGACGTTCCACGCCATGACCATGGAGAAGGTGCTCGCGAGCATGCGTCACGCCGCGCTGTCGCCGGCGCCGCCGACCGCGACGCTGGGCGCCTGATCGATGGGATCCGTCCAGCTCCGCGGCGTCAGCAAGTGGTTTCCGCGCCGCGAGGGCGAGCCGCTGCACGTGCTGCAGAACGTCGACCTCGACGCGCCGGAGCGGTCGATCGTGGCGATCGTCGGCGCGTCCGGCAGCGGCAAGAGCACGATCCTCAACATCGTCGCGGGCCTGGTCCGGCCGGACGCCGGCGAGGTCTATCTCAACGGCGTCCCGGCCGAGGCGTTCAAGGACTGGCGGTCGATGACCTACATGTTCCAGGACGACCGCCTGCTGCCGTGGCGCACCGCGGCGCAGAACGTGTCGTTCGGGCTGGAGGCCGGCGGCGTCGGTCGCGCGGAGCGGCGCGAGCGGGTGGCCGAGACGCTGGAGCTCGTTGGTCTCACCGGCTTCGCCGACGCCTATCCGCACGAGCTCTCCGGCGGCATGCGCAGCCGGGTGGCGCTCGCCCGCAGCCTCGTCACCCGGCCGTCGATCCTGCTGATGGACGAGCCGTTCTCGAAGCTCGACCCCTCGATCCGCGCGCAGATGCACGAGGAGGTCCTGCGCATCAAGGAGCTCATGGGCATGACGCTTCTGTTCGTCACCCATGACGTCGAGGAGGCGGTGGTCCTCGCCCACAAGGTGGTGGTGCTGAACCCGCGGCCCGGACGCGTGCGCGAGACCCGGACGATCGATCTGCCCTATCCCCGCGATCCGCTGTCCCCGGAGGTCGCGGAGCAGGCGCGGCTGCTGCGCGGGAGCCTGTGACGATGGCGATGGACCCGACCGATCCCGCGGCCGCCACCGGCCGCCCCACGCTTCCCCGCTCCGGCGGGCCGGGCGGCTGGCGGATCGCGGCGCTGCGGCTGCTGCTGCTCGCGGCGCTTCTGCTCGCCTGGCAGGTGGCGTCGTGGAACATGCCGGCCTTCGTTCTGCCGGGGCCGCTCCGGGTGTGGGAGGCGTGGAGCAACCTCGTCGCCTCGCCGGGCTTCTGGAAGGACCTTGGCGTCACATTCGAGCGGGTGGTCATCGGCTTCCTGCTCGCCGCGGTGGTCGGCGTCGTGCTCGGCCTCGCGCTCGGCGCGAGCGAGACGCTCGGCGCGATGTTCGAGCCGGTGCTGACGGTCATCAACACGGTGTCCTCGACGATCTGGGCGATCTTCGCCCTGATCTGGTTCGGGCTGTCGAACTGGACCACGATCTTCGTGGTGTTCATGACGGCGATGCCGCTGATCCTGACCACGGTCTGGCAGGGCACGAAGACCGTCAACGCCGACTACGTGGAGCTGGCGCGCACGTTCCGCATGCCGCGGCGGCAGGTGCTCCTGAAGATCTACCTGCCGACGATCCTGCCGCCGTTCTTCTCCTCCGCCCGGCTCGCCTTCGGCTTCGGCGCCCGCGTCAGCCTCGTCGCCGAGACGCTCGGCGCGTCGAGCGGCGTCGGCTACCGCCTGCGGCAGGCCGCCGATCTGGTGCAGACCGACCAGGTCTTCGCCTGGACGCTGACGCTGGTCACGCTGATGCTGGCGCTCGAAGCCCTCATCCTGAAGCCGCTCGAAAACCGCCTCTTCCGCTGGAGACGGCGCGCCGGAGAGTCGTGATCCCCATGTCCTGTCAATCGCAACGCCCCGCAAACCCCATTTCGGAGCAGCCGTCGTGAAGCGCACAGCCGTCCTCGCCGCCGCCCTTGCGGCCATCCTCGGAGCCGCGGCTCCGGCCCACGCCGAAAAAGTCCGCATCGGCTACTGGAGCTCGGGCGTCAGCCTCGGCTTCGGCGCCGTGCTTGAGACCGGGAAATTCATGGAGAAGGAGGGGCTCGAGGTCGAGTACGTCAAGTTCCCCGACGTCAACGCGCCGACCAAGGCGCTGGCCGCCGGCGGCATCGACTTCGCGATCGCCGCCCCCGCCGCCGCCTCCATGAGCGTCGCCGCCGACGGCCTGCCGCTGTCGATCGTGCTCGCGACGCAGGTGGCCGAGCTCGACTTCGTCGTGCCCGAGGACTCGCCCATCACGACGATGGCGGAGCTGAAGGGCAAGAAGATCGGCGGCTCGCCCGCCGGCAGCGCCACCGCCGCCATCGCCTCCGCGATCCTCGAAAAGAACTACGGCTTCGGCTCCGGCGACTACACGCTGGTGCCGGGCAACGACCCGCGCCTCGCGCAGTTCCTGGTGCAGAAGGACATCGACGCCGCCGCGCTGCGCACCGTGACGCTCGCCCTCGTCAAGGACGTGAAGCTGCGCCGCATCGGCTCGTTCCGCGAGGAGTGGAAGAAGCTGTCGAAGGGCGACGCGCCGCCGGTGCTCGGCGTCGGCCTGATGCGCAACGAATGGCTGAAGGCCAACCCGGACGGCGCCGCTAAGGTCGTCGCCGGCATGCGCAAGGCCTACGAGTTCGGCAAGGCCGACAAGGCCGCCGTCGCCAAGGCGCTGGTCGCCGCAGCCAACATGGGCGAGGACGACGCCAAGGCCTACGCCGCGCTGTGGGACGGCATCTACACCGTCACGCTGGAGCCGTCCGACATCGCCTCGCTCAAGACCGCGTTCGAGGTGTTCAAGTCGGTGGGCGCGGTGAAGGGCGAACTGCCCGACGCCGCCTTCGCCACCGGCCCCTATGAGGCCTCCAAGGCGATCAAGTGACAGCTGTGTTGGCAGGCGCGGCGTCACTTGTCCCGGCCTCGAGCCGGGACCCAGACGCATCGCCTTCGTAGAACGAAGCTGTCGGTCGCCACGCCTTGTCTGGAAGCGTGGCGGCTCTGGGTCCCGGCTCAAGGCCGGGACACGAAAATCCGCCTTTCCACCGAAGGGCGAAAAACACTGCACCAACGACAAGCGCGAAAAGCGCCGCGAGAGAGAAGGCCGATCGATGCCCAAGACCATGAAGGCCCTGCTGCTGAAGCAGCACGGCGACGTCTCCGACCTGATCGTCGTGGACGACCATCCCGTCCCGACCGCCGACGCCGGCCACGTGGTGATCCGCGTCGGCGCGTCGTCGTTCAACTACCACGACGTCTTCACCGTGAAGGGCATGCCCGGCATCAAGGTGCCGATGCCCGTGGTCATCGGCCTCGACATGGCGGGCGAGATCACGGAGGTCGGCGAAGGCGTCGAGGGCTGGAGCGTCGGCGACCGGGTGCTGGTCAACCCGCTCTACCCCAACAAGGGCCTGATGGGCGAGATGCTCGACGGCGGCATGGCCCAGTACTGCAAGGTCTCGGCCGGCCAGCTTATCCGCATGCCGGACAAGGTGAGCTTCGTGGACGCGGCTTCGCTCCCCGTCGCCTACGGCACCGCCCACCGCATGCTCGTCACCCACAAGACGGTGAAGGCCGGCGACAAGGTGCTGGTGCTGGGCGCCTCCGGCGGCGTCGGCACCGGCTGCGTCATGCTGCTGAAGCAGCTCGGCTGCGAGGTGGTCGCCTGCGCCGGCAGCCAGGACAAGCTGGACCGGCTGAAGGAGCTCGGCGCCGACCACGTGGTGAACTACCGCGAGACCGATTTCTCGAAGTGGGCGATCCAGCAGTACGGCAAGCCGCAGCGCCGCAGCTATGACGGCGGCGTCGACGTGGTCATCAACTTCACCGGCGGCGACACCTGGGCGCCCTCGCTCAAATGCGTGAAGCGCGGCGGCTCCATCCTGACCTGCGGCGCGACCGCCGGCCACGATCCCAAGGAGGACCTGCGCTACATCTGGAGCTTCGAGCTCAAGATCATCGGCTCCAACTCGTTCTACGACGACGACCTGTCGGCGCTCATGGAGATGATCCAGGAAGGGACGCTGAAGCCGGTCGTCGACAAGGTGCTGCCGCTCGAGGAGGCGGCGGAGGGCCTGCGCCTGATCCGCGACCGCGAGGTCATGGGCAAGATCGTGGTGACGCCATGAGCGAGACCGTCACCCTCACCGCGGCCGAGGTCGAGGCCAAGCTGCTCAAGGGCCCGTTCCACCAGTGGCTCGGCCTCAAGGTGATCTCGGTCGGCGACGGCGAGATCGAGCTCAAGGCGACCTGGCGGCCCGAATGGGTCGTCAACGCCGAGCGCGGCTACGTCCACGGCGGCATCCTCGCCACCCTGATCGACCTCACGGCCGACTGGGCGCTGGTGTCGAAGACCGGGCGCGGCGTGCCGACGGTCGACCTGCGCGTCGACTACCACCGCGCGGCCATGGAGGGAGACCTGACCGCGAAGGGCAAGGTGGTGAAGTTCGGCGGCACGCTGTCGGTGGCGGAAGCCCAGGTGCTGGACGGCGAAGGCCGGCTGCTCGCCAGCGGCCGCGGCGTCTACATGACCGCGACCCCGAAGTGAGGGCCTGAGCGATGGCGGCGGCGCTCGACCATGTGGTCGTCAACGTGCTGCGGGGGATGGACGAGGCGGCGGCGCTGTTCGCGGGCCTGGGCTTCCAGCTCACGCCGCTCGGCCGCCATTCGCTCGGCTCCATCAACCACCTGATGATGACGTCAGGCGGCTATCTCGAACTCGTCGGCGTGCCGGCCGAGGGCCGCCAGCGTCAGGAGGTGCTGGACAGCCCGTTCGGCCTCAACGGGCTGGTGATGAAAAGCGCGGACGCCAACGAGACCTTCGCACGGCTCGCCGCCGCAGGGCTCGAGCCCGCTCCGCCGGTCGCGTTCTCGCGGCCGGTGGAGATCGACGGCGAGGCCCGCGAGGCGCGCTTCCGCACCGTGAAGGTTCCGGACGCGCTGTTCCCGGCCGGCCGGGTCTATTTCTGCGAGCACCTGACGCCGGAGCTGGTCTGGCGTCCCGAATGGCTCTCCCATCCCAACGGCTTTGTCCGCCTCGACCGCATCGAAGTCGCCTCGCTGGCTCCCGAGCGCGACGCCGCGTCCTACGCCGCCGCGGCCGGCGCGCCGCCTGCGCGCACCGCCGCGGGCTGGCGCGTGGAGCTGTCCGATTTCGTGATCGACGTCGTGCCCGGCGACCGGCCCCGTTTCGCGACCCTCGACCTCGCCTTCGACGGCCTGGACGGGATCGCGGCGCGGGCGCGGGCGACCGCCGGAGCGGTCTGGAGCGAGCCGGCCTCCGGCGACGGCGCGACGCTCGCGCTGCCGTCGCTGGAGCTGGTCCTCGCCTGCCGGAGCGCCCGATGACCGGCGTCACCAACCTCGGAGCCGTCCTGACCGATGACGTCGCCGCCGCACCCCCGGCGGTGATCGGCATCGGACCGGACGGCTCCGGGACCTCCGTCAGCCGCGCGGAGCTGAACGCGACCGCGGACGCCTTCGCGCGCGGGCTCGGCCGCAAGGGAATCCGGCGCGGCGACCGGATCGCGATCCTCGCCGCGAACGCGCCGGTCTACCTCGCGCTCCTGCTCGGCGCGATGCGGGCCGGCGTGATCCCCGTGCCGGTGAACTTCAAGTTTCCCCCCGCGACCGTGGCGCAGGTCGTGGCCGACAGCGGGGCGCGGGTGGTGTTCTGCGACGCCGAGCGGCTGCCGCAGGCGCCGGCCGCGGTTCCAGTCGTCGCGCTCGAGGGCGGGCTCGGCGACTGGCTCGATCCCGGGCCGTTCGAGCCGGTCGACCCGGCGGCGGACGAGCCGGCGATGATGCTGTTCACCTCGGGCTCGACGGGGCGGCCCAAGGGCGTGCTGCTGAGCCATGCGGGCCATCTCTGGGTCGTGCGCACGCGCATGGCGGACGACGATCTCGCGGGCGAGCGCATGCTGATCGCGGCGCCGCTCTACCATATGAACGCGCTCGCCAACGCCCTGCTGGCGCTGGCGGCGGGCGCGACGGTGCTGCTGCTGCCGCAGTTTCAGGCGCGCGCCTACATCGCCGCGATCGACCGCCATCGCGCCACCTGGGCGACGGCTGTGCCGCCGATGATCGCCATGATGCTGCGGGAGAAGGACGCGCTGGCGACCGCCGACCTGACCAGCGTCCGCGTCGTGCGCATGGGCTCGGCGCCGGTGAACGAGGCGCTCGCGGCCCAGACCCGAGCGCTGCTGCCGAACGCCCGCATCATCAACGCCTACGGCACCACGGAGGGCGGGCCGGTGGTGTTCCTCGACCCCGACGGCTCGGCGCCCACGGGCTCGGTGGGGCGCCCGCATCCCGGCGTCGAGCTCCGGCTCGTCGGCGAGGGCGCGCCGGACCACGGCGTGCTGCAGATGAAGAGCCCGGCGGTCATGCTGGGCTATCACGAGCGGCCGGACGTGCGCTCGCCGATCACGCCGGACGGCTTCTACGACACCGGCGACGTGTTCCGCCGCGACGCCGACGGCTTCTATTACTTCGTCGGCCGGGTCGACGACATGTTCGTCTCGGGCGGCGAAAACATCTTCCCGGGCGAGGTCGAGGCCATGCTCGAGACCCATCCGGACGTGTTGCAGGCGAGCGTCGTTCCGGTGGACGACGACATCAAGGGAACCAAGCCGGTCGCCTTCGTGGTGCGCCGTCCGGGTTCGGAGCTCACCGAGGCCGCGCTCAAGGCCTTCGCGCTCGCGAACGCGCCGGCTTACCAGCATCCGCGCCGGATCTGGTTTCTCGACCGCATGCTGCTGGCCTCCACCAACAAGATCGACCGGGCCGGACTGCGCGCCCGGGCGGAGGCCGAACTGAACAACGGATGATGGCGTAAGCCCGCGCCGGCTCGCCCGGACGCGCCGGATAAGGATCGACGGAACGCATCCACACGGGGAAACGACGAGGAGACCATGACCCGTTTCGATTGGACCGCCGGCTACCCGTCACGCCGCGTGCCGGCGTTCGGGCGCAACGTCGTCTCGACCTCCCATCCGCTCGGCGCGCAGGCGGGCCTGCGGATGCTGCACCAGGGCGGCAACGCCGTGGACGCCGCGATCGCGGCCGCGGCCGCCATGGCGCTGGTCGAGCCCTGCTCGAACGGCCTCGGCTCCGACGCCTACTGCATCCTGTGGGACGGCGAGACCCTGCACGGCCTCAACGCCTCCGGCGGCGCGCCCGCGGCGTGGACGCCGGACTACTTCGCCAAGAAATACGGCGAGGGCCGCTCACGCCCGCCGATGCGCGGCTGGGACAGCGTCACCGTGCCCGGCGCGGTCGGCTCCTGGGTCGCGCTCAGCGAGCGGTTCGGCCGGCTGTCGCTCGGCGACGCGCTCGCGCCAGCGATCGAGATCGCCGAGCGCGGCTATCTCGCGCCGACCATCGTGCAGCAGAAATGGGCCGCGGCGGCCGCGGTGCGCGACCTCGTGCGCCAGCCGGGCTTCTCGGAGCTGTTCCTGCCGCGCGGCCGGGCGCCGGAGGTGGGCGAACTGGTGACGCTCAAAGGCGCCGCGCGGACGCTGCGCGCCATCGCCGACACGGGCGGCGACGCGTTCTACCGGGGCGAGATCGCCGAGGCGATGGCGGCGCACGCCGCCGCCCACGGCGGGGCTCTGACGGTCAAGGACCTCGAGGCGTTCCAGCCGGAATGGGTCGAGCCGATCTCCAAGGCCTATCGCGGCTATGTGGCTCACGAAATTCCGCCGAACGGGCAGGGCATCGCCGCGCTGATCGCGCTCGGGATCCTCGAGCATTTCGACCTTGCGGGCCTCGATCCCGACGGCGTCGAAGCGAACCATCTGCAGATCGAGGCGATGAAGCTCGCCTTCGCCGACACCTACGCCCATGTGGCCGACCTCGCCCACATGCGGGTGACGCCGGAGCAGCTGCTCGACGACGCCTATCTCGCGGAGGCCGCGAAGCTGATCGATCCTTCGCGGGCGCAGGTCTTCGCGGCGAGGAATCCGGTTCGGGGCGGCACCATCTACCTCACCGCCGCCGACGAGGACGGCATGATGGTGAGCTTCATCCAGTCGAACTTCATGGGCTTCGGCTCCGGCGTCTGCCTGCCGGAATGGGGCCTGTCGCTGCAGAACCGAGGCCACGGCTTCGTGCTGGACCCCGCGAGCCCGAACGTCGTGGCGCCGGGCAAGCGCCCGTTCCAGACCATCATCCCGGGCTTCCTCACCAAGGACGGCCAGCCGGTGATGAGCTTCGGCGTGATGGGCGGCAACATGCAGCCGCAGGGGCACATGCAGACGCTCGTCCGGATGATCGACTACGCCCAGAACCCGCAGGCCGCCTGCGACGCGCCGCGCTGGCGCTTCAACGCCGGGCTCGACATCAACGTCGAGGCGACGATGCGGCGGGAGACGGTGGAGGGGCTGTCGGCGCTCGGCCACGAGATGAGCGTGATCGAGGACAGCTACCAGGACTTCGGCGCCGGCCAGTTCATCTGGCGCATGGGCGATCCCGGCGTCGAGGGCTACGCCGCAGCGAGCGATCCCCGCCGCGACGGCTACGCCGCGGTGAGCTGAGCCAACGACCCGTCTCGCGCCGCTCGCAACATCGCCGTCATGCCCGGACTTGATCCGGGCATCCATCTCTTAGCCCGAAGAATCGATCGTCGGGTCTAGTCCGGCGATGGCGGCCGTCTCAGACAGGCGTTCGAGACTAGCCGAAGCGACAGCCCTCGGGCAGGCGCGGGCGGTTTCCGTTCTGACGCCGTCAGTAGTTTGCGGCCTCTTCCGGCGACTGGCCGCGACGGTAGACCAGCATGGTCCGCTCGAAGCTCATCACCTCGGCGCCGTCCTGGTTCACGCCGCGGGTGAGCACCGTGACAATGCCCTGATGCGGTCGGCTCTTGGACTCGCGCTTCGAAAGCACCGTGCTCTCGGCGTAGAGCGTGTCGCCGGCGAAGACCGGAGCGGTCGCCTTGACCTTATCCCAGCCGAGATTGGCGACCACCTTCGCGCTCACGGTGCGCACGCTCATCCCCGTGAGCAGCGCCAGGGTGAAGGTCGAGTCCACCAGCAGCTTCTTCCACTCGGTCTTGTCGGCGTAGGCGGCGTCGAAGTGGACCTGCTGCGTGTTCATGGTCAGCAGCGTGAACCACACGTTGTCGACGTCGAGCAGCGTCCGGCCCGGCCGGTGCTCGTAGACGTCGCCGGGCTCGAAATCCTCGAAGTAGAGGCCCGAGGTCTCGCGAAAGCGGCGCTCGCCGACGATCTTGTAGGCGGGAAGGCTGTCGGTCATGGGGGTCGGCTCTCCGGGTGTCGCGCCCCCCCCCCGCACGCGACGCGGCGGGGCGCCTGGCAAGTACGATCAGTCGGCGTATTCGCCGGCGGCCTTGATGATCGGCGCCCAGCGGTCGATCTCAGCGAAGTACTTCGCCTTCAGCCCCTCGGGCGTCGCTTCCGCGTCGGACACCGGAGCCGTGCCGAGTTCGGCGAAGCGCCTCACGGTCTCCGGATCGTGGAGCGCCGCTTTCAGAGCGGCGTTGAGCTTGTCGATCACCGGCGCGGGCGTCCCGGCGGGGACGTACATGCCGTGCCAGACGCCGACCTCGAAGCCCTTGAGGCCCAGTTCGGCGGCGGTTGGCACGTCCGGCAGCACGGGGATGCGTTCGGCGGTCGCGGTGGCGTAGGCCTTCACCTTGTGGGTCTTCACCGGGCCGGTCGCGCCGGTGGTCTGGTCGCACAGCAGGTCGACCTGGCCGCCGATGGTGTCCGTCATCGCGGGGCCGGTACCCTTGTAGGGCACGGTCGTCAGCTTAACGCCCGTCAGCTGCATGAACAGCATGCCGCAGATGTGGCTGACGGCGCCGGGGCCGGCGTTCGCGAGCGAGACCTTGTCCTTGTTGTCCTTGATGTAGGCGAGCAGCGCCTTGAAGTCGGCCGGCTCGAAGTTCGGCCGGCTCACCAGCAGCATCGGGACCGTCGTCACCTGCCCGACGAAGCCGAAGGCGGTCTTGGGATCATAGGCGAGCTTGCGGTAGAGCGTGGCGCTGGTGGTGATGCCCATGTGGTGCAGCAGGATCGTCTGCCCGTCGGGCGTCGCGCGTGCGAGCCGGCCGGACGCCAGCGTGCCGCCGGCCCCCGTCGCGTTCTCGACCAGCACCGGCTGTCCGAGCTCCTTCTCCATCACCCGCGCGACGAGCCGCGCCACCACGTCCGTGGGCCCGCCGGCGGCGAACGGCACCAGCATCGTGACCGGTCCCTTGGGGAAGTCCTGCGCCGACACCAGCGCGACTGTCGAAACGAAAGCGAGGGCCGCCGCAGCGGCGAGGCGCCTGAAGACCATTCCCATCCTCCCATCGGCCCTGTTTCGGACCTGTCACGGGCGCCGATCGAGCGGCGCCTCGATCTCAAGAGGTAGCGGAGGGCATGACCATCGAGAAATGTTATATCGCGAACTCAGCTTTAGCATTCGGCGATAGGTCCGGGACATGGACGTCCACCAGCTCAAAACACTGATCCACGTGGCTGAGCTTGGCAGCCTGAGCAAGGCGGCGGACCGGCTGCGCATCGCCCAGCCTGCGCTCAGCCGGCAGATCCGCATGCTGGAGCAGGAGATCGGCCAGCCGCTGTTCGAACGCCACGGCCGCGGCATGCAGATCACCGACATCGGGCGCGACGTGCTGGCCCACGCGACCCGCATCATGGCCGAACTCGACGCCATCCGCGCCACGACCTCGGGAGGCGGCTCGTCCTATCGCGGCGCGGTCACCATCGGCATGACCTCCACCGTCGCCGAGATCGCGACCGTGCCGGTCGCCGCGCGGGTCAAGCGCGAGCATCCCCAGCTCGCCATCCGCTTCGCGTCCGCCTTCTCCGGGCATGTGCTGGATTGGCTGCAGCGCGGCGAGGTCGACATCGGCATCTCCTACGACCCGCAGCCCATGCGCTCGCTGCGAATCCGCCCGGTGATGACGGAAAGCCTGCTTCTGGTCGGCGCGGGTGCGGAAGGGCTCGACCGGAGCGAGGCGGTCGCCTTTGCGAGCCTCGCGGGGCGGGACTTGGTGCTGCCGAGCCCACGTCACGGCCTGCGGGCCATCGTCGACGATTGCGCGCGCAAGGCCGGGATCGCGCTGACGGCCAGCGTCGAGGCGGACTCCTTCGGCGGAATGATCGCGCTGGTGCGCGGCGGCTTCGGGCCCACCATCCTGCCGCTCGCGCCGATCTACGCGCAGGTCGAGCGCGGCGAGCTTTCCGCCGCTCCGCTCGTGGATCCAGCGCCCACCCGCCGCGTCGTACTGGCGTTCCCCGCGGACCGTCCGGTCAGCCCCGCCGCCCGCTTCGTCGGCGACGCCTTCATGGAGATCGCGGCGGACCTCGTCGGGCGGGGCGTCTGGCTCGGCCACAAGCTCGCGCCCGACCGAGCCTGACGCGAGCTAGATCAGAACGCGATACCTCAAAGCCACGATTGCTATTTGTGGGCATGGCTCCGCGCCGCTAACGCTTCCCGACATCAAGGGAGCACCGCACGCCATGACGACAGCCGCCCGCGAGACCTATGAGGACATCCGCGAGAGCGTCGCCAAGCTCTGCACGCAGTTCCCGGGCGAGTATTGGCGCGACCTCGACCGCGAGATGGCGTACCCCTCCGCCTTCGTCGAGGCGCTGACCGAAGCCGGCTATCTCTCCGTGCTCATTCCGGAGGAATACGGCGGCGTCGGGCTGCCGCTCTCCGCGGCGGCGGCGGTGCTTGAGGAAGTCCAGCTTCAGGGCTGCAACGGCGCGGCCTGCCACGCCCAGATGTACATCATGGGCGCGCTGCTCCGGCACGGGAGCGACGCGCAGAAGGCCAAGTACCTGCCCGGTATCGCCTCCGGCGCGCTTCGCCTGCAGGCGTTCGGCGTGACGGAGCCGACGAGCGGCACCGACACCTCCTCGATCAAGACCTTCGCGCGCCGGGATGGCGACCATTACGTCGTCAACGGCCAGAAGATCTGGACCAGCCGCGCCGAGCACTCCGACCTGATGCTTCTGCTCGCCCGCACCACGCCGAAGGAGCAGGCGGCGAAGCGCACGGACGGGCTGTCCGTTTTCGTGGTGGATATGGCGGAGGCGAAGCAGGCCGGCATGACCATCCGGCCGATCCGCACCATGATGAACCACGCGACCACCGAGGTGTTCTTCGACGACGTCCGCGTGCCGGCCGAGAACCTCGTCGGCGAGGAGGGCAAGGGCTTCCGCTACATCCTCTCCGGCATGAACGCCGAACGCATCCTGATCGCCGCCGAGTGCATCGGCGACGCCAAGTGGTTCATCCGGAAGGCGACGGCCTACGCGCGGGAGCGGAGCGTCTTCGGCCGGCCGATCGGCCAGAACCAGGGCGTCCAGTTCCCGATCGCCAAGGCCTACGCCGCCATGCGCGCGGCGGAGCTGATGGTGCGCGAAGCCGCCGAAAAGTTCGAGGCTGGGCTCGATTGCGGCCCGGAGGCGAACATGGCGAAGATGCTGGCCGCCGACGCCTCCTGGGAGGCGGCGAACGCCTGCGTGCAGACGCACGGCGGTTTCGCCTTCGCGGAGGAGTATGACGTCGAGCGCAAGTTCCGGGAGACGCGGCTCTATCAGGTGGCGCCGATCTCGACCAACCTCGTGCTGTCCTATCTCGCCGAGCATGTGCTCGGCCTGCCGCGATCCTACTGAAAGGCCGCTGCCGATGTCCCGTCCCCTCGAAGGCCTGCTGGTCGTGGCGCTGGAGCAGGCGGTCGCCGCGCCCATGTGCACCATGCGGCTCGCCGACGCCGGGGCGCGGGTGATCAAGCTCGAGCGGCCCGACGGCGACACCGCCCGCCACTACGACCGCAGCGTCCGGGGGATGAGCGCCTATTTCGCCTGGCTCAACCGCGGCAAGGAGAGCGCGGCGCTCGACCTGAAGTCGCCGGACGACCTCGCCGTGGCCCATGTGCTGGTCGCGAAGGCCGACGTGTTCGTCCAGAACCTCGCCCCCGGCGCCAGCGTCCGGCTCGGACTCGGGGCCAAGGATCTCGTCAATAAGTATCCCAGGCTTATCGCGCTCGATATCGTCGGCTACCGGCAGTCGACGCCGGCGAGGGCGCTCAGGGCCTACGACATGCTGGTGCAGGCGGAGAGCGGCATTTGCAGCGTCACCGGCACGCCCGAGGAGGCGGTGAAGGTCGGTGTCTCGATCGCCGACATCGGCACCGGCATGAACGCCCACGCCGCCGTCTGCCAGGCGCTCTACGAGCGCGAGCGCACCGGCCGCGGAAAGGCGATCGAGATCGCGATGTTCGACAGCATGGCGGAATGGATGGCGGTGCCGTTCCTGCACTACGAGCATCAGGGCCGCGTCACGCCCCGCACCGGCCTGAGCCACGCGTCGATCTTCCCCTATCACGTCGCGAACTGCCGGGACGGCGGCGTCGTCATCGTGGTGCAGAGCCCGCCGGAATGGCTGCGGTTCTGCGCGGGCGTGATGGGGCGGCCGGAGCTCGCGGCCGATCCCCGCTTCGCCGACAATCCGGCCCGCGTCGAGAACCGCGACGCGCTGATCGCGATCATCGACGAGGTCTTCGGGCAGGCCACGCGCGCGGAGATGATCGCGCGGCTCGAGGCGCATCAGCTTGCCTGGGCCAAGGTCTCCGACGTCGCCGACATGGCCGCGCATCCCGCGCTCACCCGCATGACCGCCACGCTCGCGAACGGCGAGAGCTTCGACCTGCCGACGTCGCCGCTCACCGCCGCCACGACCTGCGGCTGCCCGCCGGCGCTCGGCGCGCACACCGACGCGATCCGCGCCGAGGTCGCCGCGACGTTGAACGCCGGCCGGATCAGGCGGCCGGCCTGAGCCGCGCGCCGACGGCGTCCGTGACGACGACGCCGAGGGTGACGAAGACGAGGAACGCCCAGCCCGAGACCGCGCCGGCGTGGACGCCGGACAGCAGCACGCCGACGGTGCAGCCGAGCGCCGTCATCGCGCCCCAACCCATCAGCAGGCCGCCGATCAGTCCGCGCGCGACCTGGGCTCCGGTCGGGACCGCGGGCCGGAAGCGTCCCGCGACCAGCGCCGCCGCGAAGCTCGTCAGGACGAGCCCGACGACGAACAGGCCGTTCTCGGAGAGCAGCGTCTCCTTCACGGCCGTCGCGCAGCCGCGCAGTCCGTCGAGCCCGTGCAGGGTCGCGGGCAGCAGCCCGGCGAGCCCCGCGGCGGTGCGGGCCGCGCTGCCGAGCTCCGCCGTGACGCCGAGCGGGGCGACGCGCAGATAGGCGAGCGTCGCGATCGCCCCCACCAAGAGGCCGCTGGGCAGGAACGGCCAACGCTCCACGAACACGGCCCGCGCGGCGCTTCGGAGCGTCAACGGCTCCCGTGGTTCGGCCGCGCCGGGGCGGCCGCGCGCGAGCGCCAGCGCCGCCAGCAGTCCGAGGACGAGCAGCGTCAGCGCCAGCCAGCCGGGATAACCGATCAGCGCCGGCAGCCAGACCGCCGGCGCTTCGGCGACGCTCGCGAGATAGATCGGGTTCCAGGTCAGGAAGCCGATCACGAAGCCGCCGACCGCGCCCGCGAGCGCGAAGGGCGAGGTCGGCGAGCCTTCGCCGAGCCGGTAGAGATGCGCCGACAGGCACGAGCCCGACACCGCCATGCCGACGCCGAAGACGAAGGCGGCGAGGCCGAGCGCCGGCCCGACCGGACCCACATGGGCGGTCGGCGGCAGCCGGCCCCCGAACGGGTTCGGCAGCCAGGCGCCGAACACCGCGGCGTAGCCGACCGCGCCGGCGGCGAGCGCGACGAGGATCGCGAGCACGCCGCGGGGATCGCCCTCGCGCAGCAGATCGCGGAGATTGCAGAGGAAGCAGAACCGGCCGCGCTGGAGAGCGATTCCGAACGCGGCGCCCGCGAGCAGCGCGAAGGACTGCCGCGCGCCGACGGCCCCCGGCGTTTGCCCCAACACATAGGCCCACGCGGCGACGCCCGCGAGCACGACGGCGGCGAGGGCGATGCGCGTAGGGGAGAAATGATCGGCGTCGAGCGATGGGGGCGTCATGACGGCTTCGGATGTGAAAACAGCGCTGGCCGGCGGTCATTCGACCGCCGGCCAGCAACGCATTTGCATGATCAGGCGCGCTCGTCATCCCGGCCGAGCGAAGCGAGAGCCGGGATCGCGCCCAGACAAGATCGCCTCCTGCGGACGACGATCCCGGCTCGGCGCCGACGCGCCGTCCGGGATGACGCCTGTTGGACGCCAGCCCGGAGCTTCAGAGGCTTACTTGCCCTGCCAGACGGTGCCGGCGACGTTCGCGACGGGCACGCCGACCGCGTTGCCGTACTCGGTCCAGGAGCCGTCGTAGTTCCGGACGTCGTAGCCCAGCACCTTCGCGAGCACGAACCAGGTGTGGCTGGAGCGCTCGCCGATGCGGCAATAGACGATCACCGGCTTGGAGCCGTCAACGCCGGCCTCGGCATAGAGCTTCTTGAGCTCCTCCGTCGGCTTGATGGTCCCGTCCGCGCTGACCGCCTTGGACCACGGCACGTTCTTAGCGTTCGGCACGTGGCCGGCGCGGACCGCGGTCTCCTTCGAGCCTTCCGGCGCGAAGATCTTGCCCGAGAACTCGTCCGGCGAGCGGATGTCCAGCAGCGTGACGCTCTTGTCGCCCTCGGCCACCTTCAGCACGTCGCCGAGGCGCGCGCGGACCTTGGTGTTCAGCTGGCCGATCTCGATCGAGCCCTTGGCGGCTTCCGGCGTCGCGGTGTCGAGCGGCAGGCCCTTGGCCTCCCAGACCTTGCGGCCGCCGTCGAGCAGCTTCACCCGGTCGCCAAGCCCGTACGCCTCGAGCACCCAGGCGCCCCAGGCGGCGAACCAGTTGTTGTTGTCGCCGTAGAGGACGATTGTGGTGTCCTTGTCGACGCCGGCGGCCGACAGCAGCTTCTGCAGGTTCTCGGCGGAAGCGATGTCGCGCTTGACCGGATCGACCAGCTCGGTGTGCCAGCGGATGTTGGTCGCGCCCGGCACATGGCCGCGCTCATAGACGCCGGGGTCGACGCTGACCTCGAACACCTTCACCTTCGGGTTCTTGAGGTTGTCGGCGACCCAGTCGGCGGACACCAGCGGGCCGCCCTCCGCGGCCGCCGCGAAGCCGCCGAGCGCCAGCGCGAACCCAAGGCCCGCAATCCCCGTAATCGCCTTCATCGTCGGCCTCCTGAGCCGTTCGTAAAACCGAACGGCATTGATCCCGACGCTCTCGCGATCGTCAATATACTCAATCAGTCGACTTAATTGACATTCGTGTGATGATCGCGTTCCGGTGTGCGCCTCGGCCGGCCCCGAAGGCCGGCGGCCGCGATTGAAGGGCTGTTCCATGAAACGCACGCTTGCGGCGCTTCGCGCCGCCCTGATCGCCGTCGGACGGCTCCGCCGACGCGCGTGCGGCGTCCGATCAGGATAAAAATACAAATTCCATAGAATAAATAAAATAATTCTTGACCCCGCATCCGCCGCGACGCATGTTGGGGTCGTTCTCCGGTTCGACCGAACAGGAGCGCGGGTTTTGACCGAGCAGCTTGCCCCGCGTCACCAAACGCTAAAGCGCCACGTTGCGTGCCGAGCGCTCGTGGTCTCCACGAGGTTCGTCATGAAGGTCCCCTCGACGTCCTTCCTCTCCCGACTTGGACCCCGGCGTCGCGTCGCGACCGGACGATGTCGGCCCTGACAGGCCGCCGTCGGCCCGGCGCAATCGGTGCCGGGTCCTTTTTCGTCAGGTTGTCCGGAGGAGCGTCGCCATGAGCGCAGCGTTCGTCATTGAAGTTCGTGGCCTGCAGGCCGGTCTCGTGGTCCGCCAGGAGAGCGGCGGATTCCGTTTCTTTGCGGCCGTCGCGGAGGCGTTCTCGCTCGAGGGACAGGTGTTCCGCTCGGCGGCGCACGCCGGCCGCGCCGTGCGCTCGGCGCTCGACGCGCCGCGGGCGCGCTGAGGCATCAGCCGCCGCTGATCGCGGTCAGGATGTAGACGTCGGCGCCGGGCTTGAGCGGCGTCGCGAGAGTCGCCCGGCGGCCTTCGACGAAGACGTTGATGTGCCGCCGCACCGCCGGCGTCGAGTCGCAGATGCGGTCGCGCATGCCGGGCCAGCGGGCGTCGAGTTCGTCGACGAGCTCCTGCACGCTCGACGCGACGATCTCCACCCGCCGTTCGGCGCCCGGAAACAGGGCGTCGAACAGCGGCGGAAGGCGCACCAGCGCGGGAGCGGCGGCGGCCACGGTCAGTCCTCCACCACATAGGTTTCGACCGACGAGATCGTCGGCAGATGCTCGGCGATGCGCGTCCAGGTCGCGCCCTCGTCGCGGCTGGCGTAGAGCTCGCCGGAGCCGGTCCCGAAATAGACGCCCGCAGGGTCATGCCGGTCGGTCGCCATCGCCTGCCGCAGCACGTTGAAATAGGCGTTCCGCTGCGGCAACCCCTCGCGATGGGCGGTCCAGGTCGCGCCGCCGTCGCCGGTGGACCAGATCGCGGCCTTGGCGTCCGGCATGAAGCGGCCGGCGATGTCGCCGTTCAGCGGCGAGAGGTAGAACCGCTCAGGGTCGCGCGGATGGGCGGCGACGGGAAAGCCGAAGCTCGAGGGCAGCCCGCGCTCCACGCTGGTCCAGCTCACGCCGCCGTCGTCGCTGCGGTACATGCCGCAGTGGTTCTGCTGATAGAGCCGGTTCGGCCGGCCGGGCGCCATCACCACGCAGTGCACGCACTGGCCGTGGTCGGGGTAGTTCTGGCCTTCGGGCAGGAAGTCGGCGCGGGTGCCGCGGTTGCGCGGGCTCCAGGTGGCGCCGCCGTCCGCGGTGTGGAACACGCCGGCGGCGGAGACGCCGACCCAGACCTGATTGGGGTCGTCCGGATGCAGCACCAGCGAATGCAGGATGAGGCCCGCGCCGCCCGCGGTCCACTCCGGGCGCGAGGGCGTCTCCTGCAGCCCCGCCACATGGGCGAAGCTCGCGCCGCCATCCTCGCTGACGAACAGGCCCGCCGGATCGACGCCGGCGTAGAGCCGGCCGTGGCCGGCGGCGAGGCTCCACGCCGCCTTGATCGGCTCCTCGCCGGCGGCGTAGGCGAGGCCGCGGCTCGAATGGCTCCAGCTCGCGCCGAGGTCGTCCGAGCGCCAGATCGCTGGGCCGAACCATTCGTTGCCGCCGGCGGCGTGGATCACGCCGGTCGCCGGATCGACGATCGCGTGGTTGATCGGCCACATCTCGCAGAACGGCCCCTTCAGCTCCCAGTCGCGGCGGTCCGCGTCGCTCTCCAGCAGGAACAGGCCCTTTTTCGTTCCGACGAGGAGGATGGTCTTCGCGCCCATGGCGTGCTCCTCCCCTCAGGCCGCGCCGGGCACGACGACCATCCACGGCACGCCGAAGCGGTCCGTGACCATGCCGAAGCAGGGCGAGAAGAAGGTCGGGCCAAGCGGCATCTGGATCTGGCCGCCCTCGGCGAGCGCGTCATAGAAGCGCCGGGCCTCGTCCGCGCCGGCGGCGGAGAGCGAGACCGAGAAGCCGCGGAACGCCTCGCATTCCGGGCCGCAGCCGTCCGACATCATCAACTCGCCGTCGCCGATCTTGAGCGTCGCGTGCAGCACGCCGCCCGCGCCGATCTTCGGGAGCATGCTCTCGGGAACGGGGTCAGGGGCGTCGCCGTAACGCAGGAACATAAGGCGCTCGGCCCCGAGCGCCTGCTCGTAGAACGCGATCGCCTCTTCGCAACGGCTGTCGAAGAACAGGTAGGGCTTGATGGTCATGGCGGCTTCCTCCGTTGGTCGTCCTCGTCAAGGACGTCCGACCGAGGCGCGGCCCGACAGGCGCCGCCGGATTCTTTTCGGAAGCGGCGCCGCCTCCTGCGTCAGTCGTTCATCACGAGCTGACGGTTGATCGCGAGCGAGGCCATGCTGCAGAGCGCGCCCGAGAGCAGATAGACTCCGACGAAGGCGAGATCGAGCTTCGACGCCACGGTGAGCGCCACGAGCGGGGCGAAGCCCGCGCCGATCAGCCAGGCCAGGTCGGCGGTGAGCGCCGCGCCGGTGTAGCGATACCGCGACGAGAAGTTCGAGGTGAGCGCGCCGGACGACTGGCCGAAGGTCAGGCCGAGCAGGCCGAAGCCGATCAGGATGAAGGCCGTCTCGCCCGCGAGGCCGCCGCCGAGCAGGAACGGCGTCAGCACGCTGAACACCGCGATCAGTCCGGCGCAGACGCCGAGCAGGGTGCGGCGGCCGATGCGGTCGGCGATGACGCCCGACGCGACGATGCCGATGACGCCGACGACCGCCCCGAGCATCTCGATCAGCAGGAAGTGCCGCGCCGGCAGATCGGTGAACAGCGTCACCCAGGACAGCGGGAAGATCGTGACGAGATGGAACAGCGCGAAGCTCGCGAGCGGCGCGAAGGCGCCGATCAGCACGTTGCGGCCTTCCTTCCACAGCAGCTCGAGCACGGGCACGGGCTCGAGCTCGCGGGTCGACAGGAGCTGCGAATAGGCCTCGCTCAGCACCAGCCGCAGCCGCGCGAACAGCGCCACGACGTTGACGGCGAAGGCCACGAAGAACGGGTAGCGCCAGCCCCAGGACAGGAAGTCCTCCTCGGACAGCGTCGCCGTGAAATAGGCGAACAGGCCGGCGGCGAGCAGGAAGCCGAACGGCGCGCCGAGCTGCGGCATCATCGCGTACCAGCCGCGCTTGCCCGCCGGAGAGTTGAGCGACAGCAGCGAGGCGAGGCCGTCCCAGGCGCCGGCCAGCGCCAGCCCCTGGCCGATGCGGGCCGCGGCCAGCAGCCAGACCGCGGCGACGCCGATCGTGACGTGGCCCGGCAGGAAGGCGATCGAGGCGGTCGAGCCGCCGAGCAGGAACAGCGCGATCGTCAGCTTCACGCCGCGGCCGTAGACGCGGCCGATGGTCATGAAGATCAGCGAGCCGAACGGCCGCGCGACGAAAGCGAGCGAGAAGATCGCGAAGGAGTAGAGCGTCGCCGTCAGCCGGTCGACGTCCGGGAACAGCAGCGCCGGGAACACCAGCACGGAGGCGATGCCGTAAACGAAGAAGTCGAAGAACTCGGACGTGCGGCCGATGACCACGGCGAGGGCGATCTCGCCGGGCGTCACCTTGGCGTGGCCGGCGGCGCTTTCGCGGCCGTGGCGCTCGAGTTCGGCGGTCGCTTCCATCACGCTATCGTGGCTCATCGGCTCCAACGCTTGTCAAGGCCGCCTTGCGGCTCCGCGCCCCCGGCGGCGCTCGTCCGCCCCGGTTCCGTCCGGCGTCTCGCGACGCGCTCGCCCGACGGTTCGGCGCAGGTCGCGACCGTTCCGACGATCGCCGTGTCTAGCGGCATCGGCGCCCGCAGGCCGATAGGACAAAGCGTCCAATGTCCCGCGCCGCCGGGCGGGCTTAACCCGGCCCCATCAAGTTCCGATCCGAGACACGGACAGCCGGCCCTTGCGCACGCTCAGAACACTCGCCGTCCTCCCGCTTCTTCTGCTCCTCGCCGGCTGCGACATGGTCGTGATGTCGCCCTCCGGCGACATCGCCGCGCAGCAGCGCGACCTGATCGTGATCTCGACCCTTCTGATGCTGCTGATCATCGTGCCGGTGATCGCGCTGACGCTCCTGTTCGCCTGGCGCTACCGCGCCTCGAACAAGGAGGCGACCTACGATCCGGACTGGCACCACTCGACGCAGCTCGAGGTGGTCATCTGGGCCGCGCCGCTCGTCATCATCATCGCGCTCGGCGCGATCACCTGGACCAGCACGCATCTGCTCGACCCGTACCGTCCGCTGGGTCGGATCGACGAGAACCGTCCGCTGTCGGAGGGCGTGAAGCCGCTCGAGGTCCGGGCCGTCGCGCTCGACTGGAAGTGGCTGTTCATCTACCCCGACCTCGGCGTCGCGACCGTCAACGAGCTCGCCGCCCCGGTCGACACCCCGATCAACTTCCGCATCACCTCGTCCACGGTGATGAACTCGTTCTTCATCCCGGCGCTCGCGGGCCAGATCTACGCCATGGCGGGGATGGAGACGAAGCTCCACGCCGTCATCAACAAGCCCGGCGTCTATGACGGCTTCTCCGCGAACTACAGCGGCGCCGGTTTCTCCGACATGCGCTTCAAGTTCCACGGCGTCGATCAGGCGGGCTTCGACGCCTGGGTCGCGAAGGCCAGGGAGAGCGGGCAGACGCTCGACCGCGCCGGCTACCTCGAGCTCGAGAAGCCAAGCGTGCGCGAGCCGGTGAAGCTCTACGCCAATGTCGAGAACGAGCTGTTCGACGCCATCCTCAACATGTGCGTCGACACCCAGAAGATGTGCATGAAGGACATGATGCGCATCGACGCACAGGGCGGCATGGGCAAGGCCGGGCTCGGCAATGTGTTCGCCCTGCAATACGACAAGCCGCGCACCCGCGGCGGACACACGGCCCCGCCGAAGCGCTTCATCGCGGCGGTGTGCACGCCGGAGGCGCCGCGCGACGGCGAGACCGTCGAGCGCGTGACGCCGCGGCCCGACGGCCGCCGCGCGTCCGCCGCCGGCCTCCCGGCTGCGCAGACCGCCATGGCGCCCGGCGCCGCCGTTCTTCCGGAATGACAGAGTAGCTTCGATGACACCGAGCCCGGTTGAAGAGAGCGTCCTGTTCGGGCGCCTGTCGCTGAACGCGCTGCCGCTGCATGAGCCGATCCTGGTGGCGACCTTCGCGGCCGTCGCGATCGGTGGCGTCGCCGTGATCGGCGCGCTGACCTACCACCGTCTCTGGGGCTGGCTCTGGCGGGAGTGGCTGACCTCGATCGACCACAAGAAGATCGGGATCATGTATGTGATCCTCGGCCTCGTGATGCTCCTGCGCGGCTTCGCCGACGCCATCATGATGCGCCTTCAGCAGGCGATCGCCTTCGGCGGCTCCGAGGGCTACCTGCCGCCGCACCACTACGACCAGATCTTCACCGCCCACGGCGTGATCATGATCTTCTTCGTGGCGATGCCGCTGATCACCGGCTTCATGAACTACATCGTGCCGCTGCAGATCGGCGCGCGCGACGTGGCGTTCCCGTTCCTGAACAATTTCTCGTTCTGGATGACGACCAGCGGCGCCGTGCTCGTGATGGCGTCGCTGTTCGTGGGCGAGTTCGCCGCGACCGGCTGGCTCGCCTATCCGCCTCTGTCGGGCATCGCCTACAGCCCGGGCGTCGGCGTCGACTACTACATCTGGGCGCTGCAGATCGCGGGCGTCGGCACGCTGCTGTCGGGCGTGAACCTGATCGCGACCATCGTGAAGATGCGCGCGCCCGGCATGAGCATGATGCGCCTGCCGGTGTTCACGTGGACGGCGCTGTGCTCGAACGTGCTCATCGTCGCCTCCTTCCCCGTCCTGACGGCGGCGCTCGCGCTGCTGTCGCTCGACCGCTACGTCGGAACCGCGTTCTTCACGAACGACTTCGGCGGCAGCGCCATGATGTACGTGAACCTGATCTGGATCTGGGGCCACCCGGAGGTCTACATCCTGATCCTGCCGGCCTTCGGCATCTTCTCCGAAGTCGTCGCGACCTATTGCGGCAAGCGCCTGTTCGGCTACGCCTCGATGGTCTACGCGACGGTGGTCATCACCATCCTCTCGTACCTCGTCTGGCTACACCACTTCTTCACGATGGGGTCGGGCGCGAGCGTGAACTCGTTCTTCGGCATCACGACGATGATCATCTCGATCCCGACAGGCGCGAAGATCTTCAACTGGCTGTTCACGATGTACCGCGGCCGGATCAGGTTCGAACTGCCGATGATGTGGACCGTCTCCTTCATGGTGACGTTCGTGATCGGCGGCATGACCGGCGTGCTGCTCGCCGTCCCGCCGGCCGACTTCGTGCTACACAACTCGCTGTTCCTGATCGCGCACTTCCACAACGTGATCATCGGCGGCGTGCTGTTCGGCCTGTTCGCGGGCATCGCTTACTGGTTCCCGAAGGTCACCGGCTTCAAGCTCGACGAGTTCTGGGGCAGGATCTCGTTCTGGTGCTGGACGATCGGCTTCTACGTCGCGTTCATGCCGCTCTACGTGCTCGGCCTGATGGGCGTGACCCGGCGCATGAGCCGGTTCGAGGACCCGTCGCTGCAGATCTTCTTCGTGATCGCGGCCTTCGGCGCCGTGCTGATCGCGGGCGGCATCGCGTCCTTCCTGATCCAGCTCGTCGTCAGCTTCCGCAAGCGCGAGCAGCTCAAGGACACGACCGGCGATCCCTGGGACGGGCGCACGCTCGAATGGTCCACCTCGTCGCCGCCGCCGGCCTACAATTTCGCCTTCACGCCGGTGGTGCACGACCTCGACGCCTGGCACGACATGAAGAAGCGCGGCTACGTGCGGCCGACCGACGGCTTTATGCCGATCCACATGCCCAAGAACACCTGGGCCGGAATCGTGCTCTCGGGCGTCAGCCTGATCTGCGGCTTCGCGCTGGTCTGGCACATCTGGTGGCTCGCCGCCGCGAGCTTCGCGGCGCTGGTGTCGCTCGCGATCATCCACACCTTCAACTACGCCCGCGACTTCCACATTCCCGCGGCCGACGTGACCGCGACCGAAGCCGAGCGCACCAAGCTGCTCGCGGCCGGGGCCTGATCGCCATGAGCTCCACGACCATCGCCGCGACGGACGCCGCCCACGCCGACGCCGCGCTCGAGAAGCCGGACCGCGGAACCGTGTTCTACCTCCGGGAGGAGCATCACCCCGAGAACGGGACGATGCTCGGCTTCTGGATCTACCTGATGAGCGACTGTCTCATCTTCGCGGTGCTGTTCGCCTGCTACGGCGTGCTCGGCCGGAACTACGCGGCGGGCCCCTCCGGCGCGGACCTGTTCGACCTGAAGCTGGTCGCGATCAACACGACCTTCCTGCTGTTCTCCTCCATCACCTATGGCTTCGCTATGCTGGAGATGGTGAAGAACCGGGCCGGGACCACGCTCGCCTGGCTGTTCGTCACGCTGCTGTTTGGCCTCGCCTTCCTCGGGCTCGAACTCTACGAGTTCGCGCATCTGATTCATGAGGGCGCGACGCCGCAGCGCTCGGCGTTCCTGTCGTCGTTCTTCGCGCTGGTCGGCACCCACGGCCTGCACGTCGCCTTCGGCTGCGTCTGGCTGGTCACGCTGATGGTGCAGGTCAGCCAGCGCGGCCTGATCCCGGAGAACCGCCGCCGGCTGATGTGCCTCAGCCTGTTCTGGCACTTCCTCGACGTCGTCTGGATCGGCGTCTTCACCTTCGTCTATCTGATGGGGACGCTCTGATGGCCTCGGGAACGGACGCGCACGCCGCCGGCCACGCCGGCCACGGCCACGACGACCGCCACGAGGGCGGCGAAGCCCACGGCTCCATGCGGGGCTACGTCACCGGCTTCCTGCTCTCGGCGCTGCTGACCGCGATCCCGTTCTGGATCGTGATGGGCGACGTGTTCCGCGAGCCGACCACGGCGGCGATCGTCGTGATGGTGTTCGCGGTGATCCAGATCTTCGTGCACATGATCTACTTCCTGCACATGAACTCGAAGTCGGAGAACGGCTGGACGTTGCTCGCGCTGATCTTCACGGGGGTGCTGGTGATCATCACGCTGGCGGGCTCGTTCTGGGTGATGCACCACCTGAACACCAACATGATGCCGGGCGGCCAGCACGACATGGAACAGATGCGGTGACGGCGGCCGTCGCGGGGGACATGCTCGCCCGCGACGACGCGGAGGGCGGCCGGCCGCGTTCGGGGCTGGCGCTCGCCGCGATCGGCGTCCTCGCGCTCGCGGCCTTCGCCAGCTTCGTCGCGCTGGGGCTGTGGCAGATCGAGCGGCGCGCCTGGAAGCTCGACCTGATCTCCCGCGTCGAGACGCGCCTCGCCGCGGAGCCCGTCGCGGCGCCGGGCCCGGCCGCGTGGCCGGACGTCGACGCCGCGCGCTACGAGTACCTCCGGGTGACGCTCTCCGGCGTCTTCGACCATTCCCGCGAGACGCTGGTCCAGGCCGCGACCGGCCTCGGTTCGGGCTTCTGGACGCTGACGCCGCTGAAGACCGCGCAAGGTTTCGAGGTGCTGGTGAACCGCGGCTTCGTCAGACCCGAGCGGCGCGCCCCCGCGACCCGCGCGGACGGTCTGCCGCGCGGTCCCGTCGCGGTCACGGGCCTGCTGCGGCTCACCGAGCCCGACGGCGCCTTCCTGCGCGCGAACGAGCCGGACCGCGATCTCTGGCGCTCGCGCGACGTCGCGGCCATCGCCGCGGCGCGGGGGCTGACCGAGGCCGCGCCGTATTTCGTGGACGCCGATGGGCGGCCGAACGCCGGCGGATGGCCGGTCGGCGGGCTGACCGTGGTCGGCTTCCGCAACAACCACCTCGTCTACGCCCTGACCTGGTTCGGGCTCGCGCTGATGGTCGCCGGCGGCGCAGGCCTGCTGGCCCGGCACGAGCTCCGTCTGCGCGGAGCGCCGCGGGGGTGATCGCGATCGGTTCGACGCTGCGGCGTCTCGCCCCGGATCGGGCGGCGCCGGACGACGGCGCCACGCGCAAGAACATGCAGCAGCTGGTCCAGCTCCGCTGGATCGCCGTCTTCGGCCAGATCGTCACGATCGCCACCGTCCATTCCGGCTTCGGCATCGCCCTGCCGCTCGCGCCGATGGCGGCGGCGCTCGCCGCTCTCGTCGCGCTCAACGCGGCGACCTTGCTGCGGCTGAAGACCCGGGCGCCGGCGACCAACGTCGAACTATTCCTTCAACTCGCCTTCGACGCCGCCGCGCTCGCGACCCAGCTCTATCTCAGCGGCGGCGTCACCAACCCCTTCGCCTTCCTGTTCCTGTTGCAGGTGACGCTCGGCGCCGTGCTGCTGGAGGCGTGGTCGGCCTGGGCGCTGCTGGCGCTCGCCGTCGCCTGCTTCGCAGGGCTGGTCGGCTTCCATCGCCCGCTCGAGCTGCCCGGCGGCGACGAGAGCGAACTGTTCCGCCTGCACATCGAGGGCATGTTCGTCTGCTTCGCGCTCGACGCGATCCTGGTCGCGACCTTCGTCGCCCGCATGGGCCGCAACGTGCGCGAGCGCGACGCGCGGCTCGCCGACCTGCGCCAGCAGGCGGCCGAGGAGACCCACATCGTCCGCATGGGGCTGCTCGCCTCAGGCGCGGCGCATGAGCTCGGCACGCCGCTCGCGACGCTCGACGTGATCCTGAACGACTGGCGGCGGATGCCCGCGCTCGCCCACAACGCCGAGCTGCTCGACGAGATCGAGGACATGCGGGCCGAGGTGCGGCGCTGCAAGGCGATCGTCACCGGGATTCTGCTTTCGGCCGGCGAGGCGCGGGGCGACGCTCCCGTGGTCACGACGGTCGCGGTCTTCCTCGACGAGGTCGTCGCCGATCGCCGGGGGGCCCGGCCGGTCGGCGTGATCGCCTACGAGAACGGCTTCGGCGAGGACCAGCCGATCGTCTCGGACACCGGTCTGAAGCAGGTGATCGCCACCGTCATCGACAACGCCATCGACGCCTCGCCGCACTGGGTCGGCGTGACGGCGTCGCGCGAGGCGGACGCGCTCGTCATCGCGGTCGCGGACGACGGGCCGGGCTTCGCGCCAGAGATGCTGGCGAATTTCGGCAAGCCCTACAGCTCGACCAAGGGTCGGCCCGGAGGGGGACTGGGGCTCTTTCTGGTGGTAAACGTGGTCCGCAAGCTCGGCGGGGCCGTAGTCGCCTCCAACCGTCCGGGCGGCGGGGCGATCGTCACCCTGACGCTCCCGCTTGCGGCCCTCGCCATCGGGAAGGCGCGTGAGGATGTCGGCTGACCGACTGCTGGTGATCGTCGAGGACGACCCGAAGTTCTCGCAGACGCTCGCCCGCTCGTTCGAGCGCCGGGGCTACGAGGCGCTCCGGGCCGCGAGCCTCGAGGAGCTGCAGGAGCTGCTAAGGACCCGCTCGCCCGCCTTCGCGGTGGTGGACCTCAAGCTCGCCAACGGCTCGTCCGGCCTCGCCTGCGTGCAGGCGCTGCACGCCCACGACCCCGAGACCAACATCGTGGTGCTGACCGGCTTCGCCAGCATCGCCACCGCGGTGGAGGCGATCAAGCTCGGGGCCCGGCACTACCTCGCCAAGCCCTCGAACACCGACGACATCGAGGCGGCCTTCGAGCGGGTGGAGGGCGACGTCGCCGCGCCGCTGACCGAGCGCGCGACCTCGATCAAGACGCTGGAGTGGGAGCATATCCACCAGGTGTTGATGGAGACTGACTTCAACATCTCCGAGACCGCGCGGCGGCTGGGCATGCACCGCCGGACCCTCGCCCGCAAGCTCGAGAAGCAGCAGGTGAAGTGAGGCGGCGTCAGCCGGCCCCGAGCGCCAGCGCGAGCGCCGCCGCGAGCGAGGCCGCCGTGCGGACGTGGTTCCAGCGCGTCCACGGCCCGCGATAGGCCGCCCATCGCGCCTCCGCGTCGCCGTGGTCCGGCGCCGACGCCTTCAGGCGCTCGTTCAGGGGCACGTTGCAGGCGATCGTCACGCCGAGCGTGCCGGCGGCGTAGAGCGCGGCGCCGGCGATGGCCGCGGGGGAGAGGGACCAGGCCGCGCCAGCGAGCGCGAGCGCGCCGGTCCCGAAGAAAACGACGAAGAAGCCGGCGTTCAGGACCGTGACGTTGATCGCCTGCATCGCCGCGATCGCGTCGCGGGCGGCCAGCCGGTCGAGCGCCGGCATCACGAAATTCGAGAACGCGAAGAACAGCCCGCCAATCAGTCCGGCGCCGACCGAGGCGGCGAGGAGAAGCGCGTCGGGACCAGACGTGACGGACATCGGCTCAGCTCCAGTCATGAGAAGGGCTCATCCGCATTAAAGGCGATACATCGTCGCTTTTGGCGCGTCGAAGCGAGGCGCCCGGATTTTCTCGTGTCGTCGATCGTTTCTAAGCTTCGCCGGAAGCGCCTGTGAGCCCTGCGCGCAGCCCGCGCCGAGCGGCCGGCGCATGCCTGAGCGCGGCGAGTTTGCGCTTGCGGCGGCCGCCGCTTTGTGGCCTTCGAACCTGAGACAGGCCGGGCCGTCGCCCGGACCAACGCCAAGCGAGGCTATCGCCTTCGATGACGGCTGATCGTCGGAGCGCTCCGCAGAGCATGCTGCGCCGCTTCATCTCCTATTACCGGCCGTATCGCGGCCTGTTCGTGCTCGACTTCTCCGCGGCGGTCGCCTCGGGCCTGCTCGAGCTCGGCTTCCCCATGGCGGTGAAGCTGTTCGTGGACGAGCTGCTGCCGAGCCAGGACTGGCAGCTCGTGGTGCTTGCGGCCTTCGGCCTCGCCGCGATCTACATCGTCAACACCGGACTGATGGTGGTGGTCACCTACTGGGGCCACATGCTCGGGATCAACATCGAAACCGAGATGCGCCGCAGGGCGTTCGACCACCTGCAGAAGCTGTCCTTCGGCTATTTCGACAATCAGAAGACCGGCCATCTCGTGGGCCGCCTCACCAAGGATCTCGAGGAGATCGGCGAGGTCGCCCATCACGGGCCGGAAGATCTGTTCATCGCCCTGATGACGCTGATCGGCGCCTTCACGCTGATGTTCATGGTCAATGTGGAGCTGGCGCTGATCACGGTCGCCGTCGCGCCGCTGACCGCCTGGATCACCGGCCGCTACGGCGGACGGATGACGCGCAACTGGCGCGAGCTCTACGGCCGCGTCGGCGCCTTCAACGCCCGCATCGAGGAGAACGTCGGCGGCATCCGCGTCGTGCAGGCCTTCGCCAACGAGGCGCACGAGCGCGAGCTGTTCGCGCGCGACAACAGCGGCTACCGCGAGACGAAGCTCGCGGCCTACCGGATCATGGCCGCCACCGCGTCGCTGAGCTACCTCAGCATGCGCTTCACCCAGATCGTGGTGATGGTCGCGGGCAGCTACTTCGTCATCACCGGCCAGCTCAGCCATGGCGGCTTCGTCGGCTTCCTGCTGCTGATCGGCGCCTTCTTCCGGCCGCTCGAGAAGATCAACGCGGTCATCGAGACCTATCCCAAGGGCGTCGCCGGCTTCCGGCGCTATTGCGAGTTCCTGGACACGGCGCCCGACATCGTCGACCGGCCGGATGCGAAGCCCTCGGGCGCGCTGCGGGGCGACATCTCCTATCAGGGCGTCAGCTTCGGCTATGCGCCGGACAAGCCGGTGCTCGAGAACGTCGATCTCGACATCCGCGCCGGCGAAACCATCGCCTTCGTCGGTCCCTCCGGCGCCGGAAAGACCACGATCTGCTCGCTGCTGCCGCGCTTCTACGAGGTCAGCGCAGGTCGCATCGCGATCGACGGCGTCGACATCCGCGACATGACGCTCGCCTCGCTGCGGAGCCAGATCGGCGTGGTCCAGCAGGACGTGTTCCTGTTCGCGGGAACGATCCGCGAGAACATCGCCTATGGCCGCCTCGGGGCGCCGGACGAGGACGTGATGGAGGCCGCCCGCCGAGCCCGGCTCGAAGACATGATCGCCCGGCTGCCGGACGGGCTCGACACCGTCATCGGCGAGCGCGGCGTCAAGCTCTCCGGCGGCCAGAAGCAGCGGCTCGCCATCGCGCGCATGTTCCTGAAGAACCCGCCG
Source organism: Methylopila turkensis (assembly GCF_027922325.1). Taxonomy (GTDB): domain Bacteria; phylum Pseudomonadota; class Alphaproteobacteria; order Rhizobiales; family Methylopilaceae; genus Methylopila; species Methylopila turkensis. The sequence goes on along the minus strand of NZ_BSFL01000001.1, from coordinate 997,547 downwards.
ATCCTGATCCTCGACGAGGCCACCTCGGCCCTCGACGCCGAGACCGAGCGCGCGATCCAGCGCTCGCTGACGGAGCTCGCCAAGGGGCGGACCACGCTCGTGATCGCGCACCGCCTGACCACGATCCGCGACGCCGACCGCATCGTCGTGGTCGACAAGCGCGGCATCGTCGAGCAGGGCCGGCACCACGACCTCATCACCAGCGAGGGCGTCTACCGGCGGCTGCATGAGGCGCAGTTCGCGGAGACGCCGCTGCGCAGCGCATGAGCGAGCGCTACGATCTTGACCGCTTCGTCGCGGCGCAGGAGCCGGTCTTCGCCCAGGCGCTCGCCGAACTGAAGGCGGGCGAGAAGCGCAGCCACTGGATTTGGTTCGTGTTTCCTCAGCTCAAGGGGCTGGGGGCGTCGCCCACGGCGGCGTTCTACGGCGTCGCGTCGCTCGGCGAGGCGCGCGCCTATCTCGCGCATCCCGTGCTGGGCGCCCGGCTCGACGAGGCCGTGACGGCGGTTCTCCGATGGGAGGGCCGGCCGCTGAGGCGCATCTTCGGAACGCCGGACGACCTCAAGTTCCGCTCGTCCATGACGCTGTTCGCGGCGGCCGCCGACGGCGGCCCCTACGCTTCCGCGATCGCCCGGATGTGCGGCGGCGAGCCGGACCCCCGCACCCTGGCGCTGCTCGGGCAAGGAGACGCGGCGTGATCGACGTCGCGATCGTCGGCGCGGGCGCGGCGGGCGTCGCCGCCGGCCGGCGCCTCGCGGACGCTGGGCTCGCCGTTAGGCTGCTCGAGGCGCGCCCGCGGATCGGCGGCCGCGCCTTCACGGCGGTCCACTCGCCCGGCGCGCTCGATCTCGGCTGCGGGTGGCTGCATTCCGCGGACGAAAATCCCTGGACCGCGATCGCGGAGGGGCAGGGCAGGGCGATCGACCGGACCTTGCCGCCGTGGGCGCGCCGGGCCGTGACGGCGGGCTTCCCCGCGCCGGACCAGCAGGCCTTCCGCGAGGCGAGCGACGCGCTGTCGGAACGGGTCGCCGCCGCGGCGGCGGAGCACGGCCCGGACTGCGCCGTCGCGGACCTGCTCGAGCCGGGCGGGCGCTGGAACGGGCTGCTCGGCGCCGTCAGCACCTGGGTGAGCGGCGCTGAGCCCGAGCGGGTCTCGGCGCGCGACCTCGCCGCCTACCGCGACACCGGCGTGAACTGGCGGACGCCGGACGGCTACGGCGCGGTGATCGCGACCCACGGGCGCGGGCTCGACGTGGCGCTCGGCTGCCGGGTGTCCCGCATCGATCATTCCGGAGCCGTCATCCGGCTGGAGACGCCCCGCGGCGCGGTCGAGGCCCGGCGCGTGATCGTCACGGTTCCGAGCGCGCTGATCGCGGACGAGGCGATCGCCTTCACGCCCGCGCTGCCGCGAAAGGTCGAGGCGGCGCGGGGCCTGCCGCTCGGGCTCGCCGACAAGCTGTTCCTGACGCTCGACCACGCGGACGAGTTCGCGGCGGATTCCCGCGTCTTCGGCCACACCGACCGCGTGGCGACCGGCGCCTACCACATCCGGCCGTTCGGACGGCCGCTGATCGAGGCCTATTTCGGCGGCGAACTCGCCGACGCGCTGGAGCGGGAGGGCGAGGGGGCCTTCGCGGCCCATGCCGTCGCGGAGCTAAAGGGCGTGTTCGGCGCCGCCTTCGCCCGGCGGCTCTCGCCGCTCGACATCCATCCCTGGCGCGCGGACCCTTACGCGCGCGGCTCCTATTCCTACGCCGCGCCCGGCCGCGCGGGCGACCGCGCGGTTCTTGCCGAGCCGGTCGACGGACGTCTGTTCTTCGCGGGCGAGGCCTGCTCTGAGCGGGACTACTCCACCGCCCACGGCGCCTACCGCACGGGGATCGCGGCCGCGGAGGCCATCCTCGCCGCGTGATTCGTTCGGCGCAATGCAGATGCGACGCCGTGCGATCTTCCGCTTCGATCGCATTTGTGTAATGAGCCCGCGCACCTGATCTGTGACGGCGAACGCCTCGATCCAGGGCCGCGGCTGCGGCCGGCGTTCCAGGTCCGCAAACGGTGTTGAACCCGCCCGGCTCTCAAGGCGCGTTCGAGCGAACGAGACGGAAACGATGAGCAAGTATCTCGAGGAGCGCGTGACCGAGGTCCGCCACTGGACCGACACGCTGTTCAGCTTCCGCACCACCCGCGACCAGTCGTTCCGCTTCCGGAACGGCGAGTTCACGATGATCGGCATCGAGGTCGACGGCAAGCCGCTGGTGCGCGCCTACTCCGTCGTGTCGGCGAACTACGACGACGAGCTCGAGTTTTTCTCGATCAAGGTGCCGGACGGTCCGCTGACCTCGCGGCTGCAGCACCTCAAAGTGGGCGACCCGATCCTCGTCGGCCGCAAGGCGACGGGCACGCTCGTCATCGACAACCTGCTGCCGGGCAAGCACCTCTACCTGCTCGGCACCGGTACGGGCCTCGCGCCCTTCCTGTCGATCATCAAGGACCCGGAAGCCTATGAGCGCTTCGACAAGGTGGTTCTGGTCCACGGCTGCCGCCATGTGAACGAGCTCGCCTATGGCGAGATGATCACCGAGGACCTGCCGAAGGACGAGCTGATCGGCGAACTGATCCGCGAGAAGCTGATCTACTACCCGACCGTCACCCGCGAACCGTTCCGCAACCGCGGCCGGATCACCGACCTGATGACCTCGGGCAAGCTGTTCGAGGACATCGGCTTGCCCGCAATGTCGATCGAGAACGACCGCTTCATGCTGTGCGGTTCGCCCGACATGATCCGCGACACCCGGCAGTTGCTGGACGGTCTCGGCTATGTCGAGGGCAACCACGGCGAGGCCGGCCACTTCGTGATCGAGAAGGCCTTCGCCGAGAAGTGACGCCGGGCGCCTGACGGCCGGCGTCGCGCCGGCCTCAGAAAGTCTTCAGCGTGCGGGCGAGCGTGACGATCTTCGTCGCTTACGCCCTCGGACAGCGCCGCCCTCTCAATTGCGAGCTTCGTGCGCACCTCGTCGGTCGAGAGGCCGGCGAGGTCGCTGTCACCCTGTGCGGTTGTCCTTGCGGGCCTGGGCCGCCTTGGTGCGCTGGGAGACGCGGCCCACCACGCCGGGATGCACGCGCGTCTTGCGCCGTTCGCTGGTGACCGGGCGCATGCCGTCGTCGGCGGTCGGTCCGGCCTCGGGCCGCCGGGCCTCGCCGGCCTGCCGCTTCAGCCGCAGCGCCTTGCGCGCCGCGCTCTGCAGGTCCTCCCGCGCCTTCAGCCGATGCCGACGCGAAATCTCTCCGTTCAGGCGCTTGATCGCCGCGCCAAACACCTGCTTGCGCTGCGACGGCCTGCTGGCCTCGCCGGGAAAGCTGCCGCCGCGGCCCTCCGCGGTCCCCTTGGACTGCCGGCGCAGCTGGCGGTGGAAGGTCCGTTTCTTATCCTGCGCATCGCGCAACCGCTTGTTGAGGTCAACGAGTTCCTGAAAACCAAGTTCGTAAGCTTTCGGGAAGTGGGATTGAGCGACGAGATCCGCTTCGTCCTTGGAAAGGACGGCGCGTTCGCTTCGCGTTGCTTGAGACATCGGCGTCATATCCTCCGAAATATATGGCGTCAAACGAAGATTTAGGGGAAATAGCCGTGACGTCGAGGCGGCGCGCGTTCACGCTTTCGCAAGGCTTCCCGCGAGCCGCGGGGCTGTCGTCCGCGAGGACGGCCGGCGTCGCGGACAGCGGCGATCGCTCTGGCGCTACGCTTGTTCAGCAAACGGGAGATGGTTCGGAAGATTGGCTGGGGGACCTGGATGCCCAGACCGTTTCGGCAGGCCTGAAACCCTTGGGTCTCTAAGGTCGACCAAGTTCAGTGTGGCCCCGCCGTGTGGACCCGTCAAGTGGCCCCGTGTGGCCCCGCCGGACGAGGCGGCCATGGCGGCGGCTCGGGGGCATGTCCTGCCCGCTCCGAAAGCCGTCCGGGATCCATCGAACGGCGGCGTTGATCGCAAGGCCGCAAGTCAGCTTGCTAGCAAGTCGGCAAGCGCGCTTGCGGCAAAGCGATCATGTGCGTCGTGGCCGTCGTCAGATTGGCGCGAGCTGCGCCACGGCCGTCGAGAGGCGGCGCGAAAGCAGGCCGGGCAGCCGCACCTCGAAGAATGCGGATAGCGTTTGGTGATATCCAGACTGCTGAAATCTTACTCCGGTCGACGCGACCCCAGCAATTGAACTTGATGTCGTTCCCGATCGCTAGTCTAAGTCGTCATAAAAATTGTTGGCGAGCGAGAAGGGCAGGGCGACGCACGAGACGAGAGAGCCTGCAAGACACGCTTGATCTGCTGCAGCGGTCGCCATCTTGCTAGCCCCAATTGTCCGACGGGAAGCGCCGAATCCGGCCGAAGAGCGTTTGGCGATTGAGGACACTGTCGTGCCACGCAGACGTGTCGCCGCCTGGATCGATCGCATGCCCAAGCGCGATCCGCTCGGGCTGGTTCCTGGGTTGGCGCCGGGACGCTCAACGAAGCCGGCGACAGGACTAGGCAAGGGCGCCGCCGTCGGCGGTCACAACGGCGCCGGTGATGATGCTTGCAGCCGGACTGGCCAGAAAGACCACCGCGTTCGCAACTTCGCGCGGCTCGCCATAACGCCCTAGGGAGGTGAGGCTTCTTTGGAAGTCGGCGGCGGGGCCGTTTGCTGGGTTCGCCTCCGTGTCGGTCGCGCCAGGCTGCACAAGATTGACGGTGACGCCCTTGGGGCCGAGCTCGCGTGACAGGCCGCGGGTGAAGGAGGTCAGCGCCGCCTTGGACATCGCGTAGGCTGTTATGCCCGGAAAAGGAACCCGCTCGCCGAGCGCCGAGCCGATCGTGACGATGCGCGCTCCTGCGCCAAGATGGGGAATGGCCGCTTTGGCGAACAGCACCGGCGCTCGCACATTGACGTCCATCAAGGCCTGGAAGTCCTCAAGCGCGATTTCGGCGATGGTTCCAGAGTGACCGATGGCGGCGCTGTTGACGAGTATGTCGAGGCCGCCCAGCGACGAGACGGCGACGCTCACCGAATGTGCTATCGCGTCCGGGTCCGCGCTGTCTGCCTGGATGGCGAAGGTTCGGCGCCCGGTTTTTTCGATAAGTTGGGCAGTCTGTTCCGCTCGATCGGTCGAACGCTGATAGGTGAACGCGACATCAGCGCCATTTTCAGCCAGTGCCAAAGCAATGGCGGCGCCGATCCCGCGCGATCCTCCGGTCACAAGTGCACGTTTTCCCTTTAAATCTATCATGGAATAGCCCGTAAGTACTTGTCAAATGCAGAGTGTTGACCGATGCGCAGCGCTACGTGGCCCCAACGTCAAACGCCGGCGTATCTCGAGTTGTTTTCACCGTCCACGACCCACTTTGGCGAAAAGAACTCGCGGACGCATAGGTGTCTTCCATAAACTGAAAGTAGACCATTTTGCCTTCGCGGACTTTGGCAAGGATGGCGAATGGCGACGTGAAGACGTGACCAACCTCGACAGAGCGGTAAGTGAACTTGCCGAAGATGGCGACATCCTCGCCGGAGGCGATCTTGTCGGTGACCGAAAAGTCTTCGACGTGCCAATAACTGGCGACCCGCAGGAAAGTGCTGCTGTAGGCCGACGGCCCCGTAGCGGTGCCGGCCCACGGCTCGATCTTCTTCAGTTCCGGATTGTCGAAATTCAACGAGACGTAGACGGCGTCCGGAGCGACGAGGCGGTGGGCGGCGGCCTCCACCTTGTCGGGCGCGGTGTTCGACAGAAAATCCAGCACCACAGCCAGTGATGCTGCCGAAAGATCGTCGGATTTGGGAATGGCCATAGGGAATTCGTCCTCTCGGCTATTGGAGCTTGCCGCGTCGTGAAAGCAGGACGCCAGCATGCGACGGCCGACTGAGAAATCCGGTGCGCCGACAGGCAGGTGCATACGCTTGCCGGACCTGCCGTCTAGGCTGTCATGCCAGCCGCAGCCGCGCCGCGCTGCGACCTGCCGGAACAACCTGCACGCCAGCTTTGCTGCTCGGTGAAATGTGGCGATGCAACGATCGCCTGAAAAGATTGGTCGACGTGACGCAGCGTCCTATTTGAAGAACGATGCTCGATCTCAACGACTTCCAGTATTTCGCAGCCGTCGTCGATCACGGCGGTTTCTCGCCGGCGGGTCGCGCGCTAGGCGTTCAGAAGTCGAAGCTCAGCCGCCGTGTTCTGGCGCTCGAGGAGCGTCTCGGCGTTCGCCTCCTGAACCGATCTTCGCGCCGCTTTTCGGTGACGGAAGTCGGCCGCGACTTCTATGAGCGCTGCGTTGCGATGCTGGTCGAAGCAGAAGCAGCCGAGCAGGTCGTCGCCGAAGCGCGGGCGGAGCCGCGGGGCGTGGTTCGAATGAGCTGCCCGACAGGACTCCTGTCTTTCCAGTTCGGCGACCTAATCGCGCGCTTCATGATGCGAAATCCCGCCGTTCAGGTGCAGCTGGAGAGTACGAACCGCCGTGTCGACGTCATTGCGGAGGGGTTCGATCTGGCGATCCGCGTGCGCTTTCCGCCGTTGGAATCGACGGACCTGGTGATGCGGTGGCTCGATGAGAGTCGGCAGTGTCTGGTGGCGGCGCGGTCCCTGATCGGCGACGCAGAGATCTCGCCCGGCGACCTGCACAATCTGCCGAGCCTCGACCAGGCCCGGCCATATCGCGAGCATGCCTGGGAGTTACATCGGGCCAATGGCGAGGTGACGACCATTCCTCATGCGCCCCGCCTGGTCACGGATGACATGTCGGTCCTCCGCAACGCCGCGATGGCAGGCGCTGGCGTCGTACAACTGCCGACCATCTTCGTCTGGGATGATGTCCGCGCCGGCCGACTTACGCATGTTCTTCCCAGCTGGAGACCGAAACCGGGAATCGTCCACGCCGTGTTTCCCTCGCGTCGCGGATTGCTCCCATCGGTCCGAGCGCTTTTGGATTTCCTTGCTCAGGAATGCGTGATCCAGCGGGCGCAGGCCGATAGGATCGTTCCCTCTATCGAGTGAGCTAGCCTGTAGGATGGGCCACCATTTTCGCCCCGGACTTCTGTTAGCTAACGGTCGTTCCCACCCGCGATCGCTTGCGATGGCGGGGTCTTGGTCCATCAACGTCTGGTTGCTGGAACGGAGCCAGTGTCCGGAACTGGCGCGAGCTCCGCCTGGTCCGCCCCTGCGCCACCACTGGGTCCACGACGGCCACTTGCGAAGTCGACAAACGCCTTGAACGCTCCGGTCGGGTCCACCGCTGGAGAAACAGAGGCTAAGGGAAAATTGATACTAGCGGGACCCCGGGCCACAGGAGGTCGCCCACCTCATCGCTTGCCTGGCCTAGGATCGCGCCGACTCGATCCACTGAGCCGCGTCTTTCATGGACGGCGAACCCGCCCGACCATCTGACCACTGCCACAGATGCATGCTCACGCCCTGCTTGGTCGCGAACGTGCCCGAAACTGAATGACCTGTCGGGGCGGTAAACCTCACAGCGGCGTGCGGATTTCCAGGAGGCTTTCCGTTTTCTCCCGACCTTTCTCGCGCAGATAGGCCACGATCTCGGCGCCGCTCCGCATGCTATGAGCCTTGGCCGCAATCTCGGCGCCTGCGACGTCGCCCCTGAGAACCGGGTCGATCAGGTCGAAGTGACGCTCGACCACGGTCGGGGCGTTCTTCACCACGACAGTCGAAGAGGCGATGTAAAGCCGGACCTGATTGGCGATCATGTCGTAATGCTCGCCGAGCCGGCGATTGCCCGAGAGCGCGACCAGCGTGCGGTGAAGCCCCATATCGGCGTCGACCAGTTCGTCGACGCGCCCGTTCTCGGCCGCGACCCGCAGCGCCTCGAACGCCGCCTCGATGGCGCGCCCGCCGGCGGCGTCGATCCGTTCCGCGCCGAGCCGCGCCGCTAGCGCTTCGAGGCTTGAACGCAGCGCCGACAGCTCCTCGGCGTCCTCGGCGCTCAGCGCCGCGACGTCCCAGCCGCTGTAGGGCCGCTGCACCACGAGCCCTTCGGTCACGAGGCGCTGAAGCGCCGCGCGCACCGTTCCGCGGGAGAGGCCGAACTGCTCGGCGAGCTTGACCTCGGTCAACCGCGACCCCTGCTCGAGCGCGCCGCTCACGATCGCGCCGCGCAGGCTTTCAGCCGCGGCGCGATCGAGGCTCACCTTTTTCGGCGCCTTAAGAGCGCTCAGTCCCGTCATGCCGCCGTCCTTGCATCGAAGCCGCCTGCACCCGACGCCATGGGTACAACATCATCTTTTCGATTGTCGACAATCAAGATGATTTACCGCCGCCTTTATGCGAACGGAGCACGCCCTGCCTACCATACAAAGAACCCCGATATCAGAGGCTTTGGCGCTTCCATAGTCAGCCCCGCCCGCCTTTTAGGCTTGACCCAGCGGTCCGCAGGCAATTGTCTGATTGTCGACAATCAGACCTCGGACCTCTCACATGACCCATTCCAGCTCGTTCATGCGCCGCCCCGTCGGCGCGTCGTGACCGCGGTGGCCAGCAGCGGCGAGACGAACCTGGTTCTCTCGGCGGTGCGCGCGGTCGACCGGGCGGTGCTCGGCGTCAACCGCGCCTGCATGATCGCGGCGCTCGCCGCCATGGCCGTCATGGTCTTCGTCAGCGTCTCGCTGCGCTACCTTACCGACGACGCCATCCTATGGGCCGAGGAGCTGAGCCGCTACTTAATGATCTGGCTCTGCCTGATCGGCGTCGGGCCGGTGTTGCGGCTCGGCGGACATGTGGCGGTCGACAACCTGCATGTCGCGGTGCCGCCCATGGCCGCGCGCGTCCTGCGGGTCGTGGTGGTCGCGATCGTGGCGGGCTTCGCGCTTTACATGACCTGGGCCGGCCTCGGTTATGTCGCGCGTTCCTGGCGGCAGACGACCCCCGTCCTGCACATCCCCTTCGCCTATGTCGCGATGGCCGTGCCGATCGGCTTCGGCCTCAGCGTCTGGCATCTCCTCATGATCCTCGTGCCGTATGTGCGCGACGGCGCCTTCGAGACGTCCGACGACCTCGCACCTGAAGAGGCGTCCGCGGCATGACGGCCGGCGTTCTCTTCGGCGGGCTGGTCCTGTTCCTGGCGCTCGGCGTGCCGATCGCCTTCGCGCTGGGCGCGGCGACCCTGACCGCGGTGCTCGGCGCCGGCCTCAATCCGATCGCCGTCACGCAGAAGCTGGTCTCGGGGCTCGACAGCTTTCCGCTGATGGCGATCCCGTTCTTCCTGCTCGCCGCCGAACTGATGACGAGCGGCGCGCTCGCCGAAGTGCTGCTGCGCTTCGCCTCGATGTTCGTCGGACACAAGCGCGGCGGCCTCGGGCACACCAACATCCTGACCATCACGTTCTTCTCCGGCATATCGGGCTCCGCGCTCGCGGACGCCGCCGGCCCCGGCTCGCTGCTGATCCGGATGATGCGCAAGTCCGGCTATCCGCCGGCCTATGCGGCTGCGCTCACCGCCGCCGCCTCGATCGTCGGGCCGATCATCCCGCCGTCGATCGTCATGATCCTCTATGCGCTCGCCGACGAGGGCGTCTCGGTGCTGCGCCTCTTCATGGCGGGCGTCGTGCCGGGCCTCATGATCTCGGCGGCCATGATCGGCTACAATGCCTGGGCGAGCCATCGCCGTGACTTCCGGGGCGAAGGCGAGGCGCCGGGCCTCGACGAGATCCTGCGCACGGCTTGGCGCGCGATCCCCGCGCTGCTGCTGCCGACGCTGATCGTGGTCGGGGTCCATTCCGGGGCGTTCACGCCGACCGAAGCCTCCGTGATCGCGGTGTTCTACGCGCTGTTCTGCGGCATGGTGATCTATCGCACCATCAGCTGGTCGATGCTGCCGCAGCTCATCGCGCGCACCGCCTTCATGAGCGCCGCGATCCTGCTGATCATCGCCGCGTCCTCGGCCTTCGCCTGGATGCTGACCTACACCCAGACTCCGCAGGTCCTCACCGCCTGGATCCAGGGGCTCGGCCTGTCGCCGATCATGTTCCTGCTGGCGGTCAACGTCTTCCTGCTGCTGTTCGGCATCTTCATCGAGCCGCTGCCGGGCGTGCTGGTGGTGGCCCCGATCCTCGCCCCGATGGCGGCTGCGCTCGGCATCGACCCGACGCATTTCGCCATCGTGGTCATCGTGAACCTCAACCTCGGGATGATCACGCCCCCGGTTGCGAGCCTGCTCGCGGTCACCGGCATGATCGCCAAGGTGCGGATGGCCGATCTCAACCGCGAGATCTACCCGATGCTCGCGATCCAGATCCTCGTGCTGCTGCTGCTCACCTTCGTGCCCGTGCTCAGCACAGGCCTGCCTGACCTGATGGGCGCGAAATGAGCGCCCTTCGCATGACCCCTCGGAGTATCGACGTGAACATCGCCCAGCGTACTGGCGCGGACATGAGCGCGACTTCGGCCGCCGGCCGGATCGCCAAGGCCGAATGCATCCTCGTCACCATCCCGTTCGACAGCGGCGGGCTGCCGGTCTGGAGCTTCACCAGCAACCCGAAGAACACGTTCGACGTGATGCTGGTGCGGATCGAGACCGACACCGGCCTCGTCGGCTGGGGCGAGGCGTTTTCGCGGGCCGAGGACGTGGCCCTCAGGAGCCTCATCGAGACCCGCATCTTCCCGGTGATCATCGGGGAGGAGGCGAACGCGATCTCGAAGATCAAGCACAAGCTCGAATTCGGCCTGCAGAACTTCGGCCGCGTCGGCCCGACCATGTATGCGATCTCGGCGGTCGACATCGCGCTCTGGGACATCGCCGGCAAAGCCGCGCAGCTGCCGCTGGTCGATCTGATCGGCGGGCCGTTCGCCAAGGAGGTCGAGGTCTACGCCAGCCTGCTGCGCTACGGCTCGGCCGAGGGCGTCGCCAAGGCCACCCGCAAGGCGATCGGAGAGGGCTACCGCTACGTCAAGCTGCACGACATCAGGTTCGAGGAGGTCGCGGCGGCCGTCGAGGAAGCGGGCGACGAAGCCGCCGTCATGCTCGACGTCAACTGCCCCTGGACGGTTTCGGAAGCCCTCGCCATGGACGCGCGGCTTTCGAAGCTGAACCTGCTCTGGCTGGAGGAGCCGATCTTCCCGCCGGACGACTATCGCGGACTTGCGAAGATCAGGGCGACGGGGCGTCACCGCATCGCGCTTGGCGAGAACGCCGGCTCCCTCCGCGACTTTGTCGCGATGGCCGACGCCCAGGCGATCGACATCGCCCAGCCCGACGTCGCCAAGACCGGCGGCGTGACGGAGCTCCTCAAGATCGCGGCCTTCTGCGACGCGAGCGCGATCGAGTTCATTCCGCACTGCGCGATCTTCGGGCCGGGTCAGCTTGCGACCGTCCACATCAACGCCGCGCAGCGCGCGACGCCCCTGCTCGAGCGCCTCTACTTCGATTTCGACGCCGAACTCTACGGCGACGCGATGCTGCCGAAAGCCGGCAGGCTCGCCGTCCCGACCGGGCCCGGCCTTGGCTTCGATCCCGACATGGGCGTCGTCGAGAGGTTCCGCGTCGCCTGACCCTTCAAGAACCATGGCCCGCTGGAACAAGCCGGCGGCCGAACGGGAAGCGCACCTGAGTCCAAACGTTCCACGATCGGAGAAGCGCAGATGAAAGCCCTTGTTGTCGCCGCGGCCTTGCTGATGGGCTTCGCGGCTCCGTCGGTGGCCCAGACCACCACCCTGAAATACGCCTTCGTCAACCCGATGAGCAGCCACTTCGGCGCGGCCGCGACGACCTTCAAGGAGTTCGTCGAGAAGGAGAGCGCCGGCAAGATCAAGGTCGACATCTTCCCCGGCGGCGCGCTCGGCGGCGAGCGCGAGATCGTCGAGAGCATGCAGCTCGGCACGGTCGACATGGCCATGACCGGCACCTCGATCATGGGCAACTTCGTGCCCGAAGTGCTGCTCTATGACGTGCCGTTCCTGTTCAAGGACACCCGCCAGGCCCGCGCCGTGCTCGACGGTCAGATTGGCAAGGACGTCCTCGCCAAATTCCAGGACAAGGATCTGGTCGGCCTCGGCTACGGCGAGAACGGCTTCAAGATGCTGACCAACAACAAGAAGCCCGTGCTGAAGCCCGAAGATCTCGTCGGCATGACGATCCGCGTGCAGGAGAACGAAATCCACATCGCGGCCTTCAAACAGCTCGGCGCCCGCCCGACCCCGATCGCCTGGCCCGAGCTCTATGCAGCGCTCCAGCAGGGCGTCGTCGATGGTCAGGACAACCCGATCTCCAACGTGCTCTCGGCCAAGTTCTTCCAGGTGCAGAAGTACGGCACGCTGCTGCGCCACGTCTTCGCCCCGACCGTGATCACCATGTCGTCGGCGACCTGGGGCAAGCTCTCCGACGCCGACAAGGCGATCGTGCAGGCGGCCGTGGCCAAGGCGGTCGCGACCCAGCGCGCGGCGGTCGACGAATACGAGACCAGCGGCCTCGCCAAGCTGAAGGAAGGCGGCATGCAGATCGTCGAAACGGTCGATACGGCAGCCTTCGTCGAGAAGCTCGCGCCCGCCAACGAGATCTTCGCCAAGCGCTTCGGCCAGGACAAGTTCGACGCGATCCGCGCCATGAACTGAGACCCGTCGGGCGGCGATCGAACCCCCGATCGTCGCCCGGCGCAGGCGCCATCCGCGATCCTCCCGCAGGTGGCGTCCGTGTCCTCTCCTGCTCGAGGCCGCTCGATGAGCTACAAGACGATCCGCTACGAGGTTCTGGGACCGGTCGCGCGGCTGACGCTGAACAGGCCCGAGCGCGCCAACGCGATCAGCGCGGAGATGCTCGACGAGCTTTCAGCCGCGATGGACGCCGCCGAGGCTGACGATGCGGTCCGCGCCGTTGTTGTGACGGGAGAAGGCGGAAACTTCTCGTCCGGCTTCGACCTCAAGGACCAGATGGAGCGCCGACCGACCGGCGTGGCCGACTGGCGCCCGATCCTGCGCAAGGATTTCGATGTGCCGATGCGGTTCTGGCGCTCGGCGAAACCGACGATCGCTTCCGTGCGCGGCGCCTGCATGGCCGGCGCCTGCGAACTGGCTCTCGCCTGCGACATGACGGTCGCGTCGGAAACCGCCTATTTCGGCGAGCCGGAGCTGAAGTTTGGCGCCGGTATCGTCGTGATGCTGCTGCCCTGGATCGTCGGGCCGAAACTCGCGAAGGAGATCATCCTGACAGGCGAGGATCGGATCTCCGCCGAACGCGCCCGCGAGATCGGCATGATCAACCGCGTCGTGGCCGACGCCGAACTGGACGCGGCTGCTCTGGCGCTCGCCCGCCGCATCGCTGTGATTGACCCGATGGTCGTCCGAGAGACCAAGCGGGCGCTCAACCGCCAACTCGAAGCGCGCGGCATGCTCGATGCGCTGGAGGCCGCGCTCGAAATCGACCTCGCGATCGAGGGCGAGGGCTCGGTGGACAAGCAGAACTTCATGGCGGTCGCCCGTGACAAGGGCATGAGGGCTGCGATCGCCTGGCGCGACGCGAGGTTCGAAGCCTGATGGCGCGGGCGCTGTTCCGCCTTCTGGAGACGAGGCTCGCGAGCGGCGCCGGCGTGGTCGAGGACGGGAACGCGGCGCCGCTTCGGGCCACCGAACTTCTCGAGGCCGGGAGTGAGATCGCCGCGGCGCTGCGGCGCGGTGGGCTTGGCGAGAACGAGCCGGTCTTCGTCGTGGTCGGTAACCGCAGTCTCGATCTCGCGGCGTTCCTCGGCGTGTGGATGGCGGGCGGCGTCGTCGCGCCGGTCCATGTCTCGGCGTCCGAATCCACGTGGGCGGCTGTGCGCGCATCGCTTGGCGCGCGCGTGGTTGTCGAGGGTGGCGAGGCGCTCTTCGCGCAGGACGCCCCGGCGCCGTCGGCGCGGCGCGAGCTCGAGGACGCGGCTGTGGTGGTCTTCACCTCCGGCACGACCGGCGCTCCGAAGGGCGTGGTGATCCGCCACCGCGGTTTCGCCGGCAAGCTCGCGGCGCTCGAGCCGATAATCCCCTTCGGTCCCGGCGGCGTCGTCGCGATCCCGCTGCAGCTCACCTTCATCTTCGGCCAGTGGACGGCGTTTCTGGCGCTCTGCGCAGGGGCGAGCGTCTCGCTCGTCCGGAAGTTCTCGCCGCAGGTCTTCGACGCCCTGTACCTTCGGAATGCCACCGCGCTCTGCGTCGTGCCCTCCATGCTGCGTGCAATGGAACAGGGACCGCGCCCGCTCGATCGGCTGAGGACGATCGTCAGCGGCGGCGAGCCGCTCGGCGCCGTACTGGCGGAGACGACGGTGGCGCGATGGCCCTGCGCCGCGATCTTCGACTGCTATGGCCTGACGGAGACGGGCGCTGCCGACTTCTGCGCGATCTCGACCGAGAGCGAACCGCGCGGCGCATGGATCGGTCGGCCAACGGGCGGCGTCCTCTACAGAATACGGGCCGAGGATGGCGGCTCCGTGCCTGCGGGCCGGTCCGGCGAACTCCAGATCCGGACCGAGCATGGCATGGCTGCCTATCTCGGCGAGCCGGATCTGACGGCGGCGGCCTTCGCGGACGGCTGGTTTCGGACCGGCGATCTGGCGGTCGAAGAGCCGGACGGAGAGGTGCGGCTCGTGGGGCGGATCAAGGAGGTCATCTCGCGCGCAGGCAACAAGATCTATCCGGCCGAGATCGAAACCGCGCTGCTCCTACACCCGCAAGTCGCGGCGGCGCTCTGCACGGGAGTGCCTGACGAGGCGATCGGCGAGCGCATCCACGCGACCGTGGTGCTGGCGGCAGGCGCCCGCGTCACCGCGCCCGAGATCCTGGACTGGCTCGTGACCCGGCTGGAGCGCTACAAAGTCCCGGACTTTCTCGTGCGCCGGAACGCGGTTCCACTCGGCTCGACCGGCAAGGCGAGCCGCGCGGCGCTGCGCGACATCGCCATGCAGGAGATGGCCGAGGCGCAAGGGGCCTCCCAAGTCCTCGCCCCGTGATGGGTTGGCTGGCGCTTCGGACATCCTCACATCGCCGTCTCGACGCTTCGAGCGCGCTACGCGTCGCAACGGTTCGATCGGGTCGGCCCGCCCATCGTGCTGAGGCTCGCGCCGCCGACACGCCGGTTCCCCACGATCCAGCGCAGAGTTGGAAAGCCGCCGAGGCCGCGACGACCTTCCTCGACACGATCGCGGCGGTCTGAGGCCTTCAGACCGCCTTCAGGCCATGGAACGCGCCGTCGCCATAGACGAGCGGCGCGCCCTCGTCGGTTTCGGCGCGCACCACCCGGCCGACGAAGATCGTGTGGGTGCCTTCGTCGTGGCGGCTCTCCAGAACGCAGTCGAGCCGCGCCGAGCAGCCTTCGATCAGCGGGCAGCCGGTCGGCCCGAGGCGATGCGGGACGGCGTCGAAGGATTTGCCGTCGCGGCCGGCGAAATAGGTCGCGAGCTCGCTCTGGTCCTCGCGGAGGAAGTTTAGCGCGAACGCCCCTCCGCGCGAGACGACGCCATGCGAGGCGCTCGATCGGTTCAGCGCGACGAGCACCAAAGGCGGCTCCGCGCTGACGCTGCAGACGGCGGTCGCCGTCATGCCGTTGACCGTTCCGCCGTGGCGGCTGGTCACGACGGTGACGCCAGCCGCGAGGCGCCGCATCGCGGCCTTGAAGGCGGCGGAATCGACGTCCGGCTCCGACGCGGGACGCACTGCGGCGGCGGAGTTCACGGCCGCGCCTCCGAGGTTCCGAGACGCTCGCGCAGCGAGCCGGCGCCGTAGGCCGCGCGGGCGCGGCCGCGCGCCTGGAGGATCGGCACGACCTTGTCGACGAAGTCCTCGAACGTGTCGGGCAGGAAGGCAGGCGAGATGACGAAGCCGTCGGCCGCGCCGGAATCCACGATCGCGATCAACTCGTCCGCGACATCCTCGGCGGTGCCTACGACGCGGGGGCACATCACGCCGCGGCCATAGATCTTGCCTGCGTCCGCGATCGTCATCGAGCCGTCGCCCGCGATCGAGCGCAGCGCCGCGAGATTGCCTTGGCTGCCGGTGTCGGCGATCTCGTCGATCGTGGCGTCGAGCGGCAGCGCGCCGAAATCCGCGTTGGCGTGGGCCGCGAGCGTCGAGAGGCCGACGCGCGGGTCGATCAGGCTGTCGTGCAGGTCGCGCTTGGCTTCCGCCTCCTCGCGCGTCTCGCCGATGAAGGGCATCATGGCCATCATCACCTTGGCGGCGTCGGGCGCGCGGCCGGCGCTTTCGAGCGCGGCGCGGACGTCCCTTGTGAAGGCCGTCATGCGCGCCATGCTCGGCTGCAGCGCGAAGATCACCTCCGACCAGCGCGCCGCGAACGCCTTGCCACGCCCAGACGAGCCGGCCTGGATGATGAGCGGGCGGCCCTGCGGCGAGCGGGGAATGTTGAGCGGTCCACGCGCCTGGAACCAGCGACCCTTGTGGTTGGCGTAGCGGACCTTCGCCGGATCAGCGTAGACGCCGCCCGCGCGGTCGAGCACGAGAGCGTCCGGCTCCCAGCTGTCCCAGAGCTTGAACGCCACCTCCATGAATTCGTCGGCGCGGTCGTAGCGCTCGTCATGGGAAAGATGAGGCACGTCGCCGAAGTTGAGCGCCTCGCCGTCGTTCATCGAGGTCACGACGTTCCAGGCTGCGCGCCCGGACGAGATGTGGTCGAGGGTCGCGAACTCCCGGGCGATGTTGAACGGCGCGTCATACGTGGTGGAGCGTGTCGCCCCAAGGCCCAGGTGCTCCGTCACCGCCGCCATCGCGCCAAGGATCGGCAGCGGATCCATGCGGGTCGCGTCCTGATCGCCAAGCCTTAAACCCATCTCGTGGCTGTCGCCGTAGCGGTCCGCGATGGCGAGCCGGTCGGCGAAGAACACGAAATCGAAGAAGCCGCGCTCCAGCGTCTTCGCGATGCCTGCGTAATGCGCGAGGCTCAGGAACGGCGTCTCGTGCGCCGGATTGCGCCAGATCGCGTGGCTGTGAACCACCGGCCCCGCCACGAGAAATCCGCAGAAGTGGATCGGCTTTGACTGCGTCATTTACGCCTCTTGTAGGCTTTGTATTTTTCTTCGTCGCACTGTTCTTGAGCGTGCGGATCAAACAATCCTCGAAATCGTAGTAATCACTTCGCACAAAGACAAATTTATATTGTTTTGCAGAAAGCGAAGTTTTGCTTATGAGGCGCAGCGTATAGGCCTGCGCCGCGAGGTCCGCCACGTGACTTCGGCCGTGTAGACGCGCCCGACCGTCATGCCCGGGCTTGACCCGGGCATCCATCGTTCCGGCCGCGGCCGATGGCTCCTCGGGTCAGGCCCGAGGATGACGGAGGAGGAGCTTCAGCTCACCACGCCGAACGGCGTGTTCTTCCCGCCCTTGATCAGCTGGACGTAGAAGGAGCGGTTCAGCGAGTCGCCCTTCTCGTCGAAGTCGCAGGTGCAGCCGGCGCCGTTGAAATTGATCTTCTTGCCTTCGCGGACCATCTTCAACGCCTCGACGATGTCGTCGACGGGCTCGCCGGGCGGGTTGCAGACCTCGCGGACCGACTTGGTCCACACGGCCGCCTCCTGCGTCTTGGCGTGCTCCATGGCCAGCACCGTGATGCAGATCTGATCCCAGGCGTTGCCTGCGAACAGGAACACCGTGCCTTCCGGCGCGCCCATCTCCTTGACGAACCTGGCGTAGGATGGGCTGTCGATCGGGGGCGAGGGCTGGAGGTGGTAGATGCCCTCGGCGACTTCCGGCCCGACCGCCTGCAGGAACTTGCCTTCGGCGTCCGCGCCGGTGCCGAGCGAAACCACTTTCGACGTGAAGCCGCCGCGGAAGATCTCCTTGGCGATCGACACCATGTCGGTGAGCAGCGGCAGCACGAACACGGCGTCCGGCTCCGGCCCGAAGGCCTTCTCGACCTCGGCCCGGTAGGAGGCCTGGTCGGGATTGTACATCACGACGTCGAGCACCTCGCCGCCGATCTTCTTCATCTCGGCCTTGAACGGCTCCACCATCGCGACGATGAACGGGTTCTGCTGCGCGAGCACGGTGACCTTCTTGGCCCCGATCTTCTGCATCACCTTGGCGCCGGCCGGGCCCCACTGGCTCGACTTCGCCTGAAGCCGGTAGATCAGCCCCTTGGTGTCGCCCTCGGTGACCGCGTTCGCCGCGCAGGACAGCATCTGGACCTTGTTGGCCGCGAGGATGATGGGTTTCGCGGCGAGCGCCTCGGGGCTGCCCCAGAAGCCGCCCACGAGCTCGACCTTGTTGACCTCGAGCAGCTTCTTCGACGCCGCGACGCTCGCGGTCGCGCTGGTCTCGCTGTCCTCGATGAAAAGCTTGACCTTGCGGCCTCCGAGAACGCCGCCCGCCTCGTTGACCTTGGAGACGACAAGCTCGGCCGCCTGCTTCATGGCCGGGCCGTAGGCGCCGGTCGCGCCCGAGAAGGGCAGCACCATGCCGAGAGGCACGTCGCCGGCCGCGCCTAGCGCAATGGCCGGGCGCCCAAGCGCCGCCGCGAGGGGCAGGGAGCCGACGCCCGCGAGCACGGTCCGGCGGTTCACCACGAATCTGCTGTCAGTCATCGGAAGCGTCCTTGTTCAGGGTGACGGCGGGCTTGGGAGGTCCATGGCGGCGGCCGCGCGGCCGTCGTCGATCTGGAGGGCGTCGTTGAAGCGGTTGAAGAAGCCCGCAAGCGCGATGCGCAGCGTGAGCTCGACAATCTGGGCCTCGGAGAAGCGAGCCTTCAGCCGCTCGAACACGGCGTCCCGGATTCCCCAGGCGCGGTTCGTGACAAGCGCGGCGTATTCGACGACGAGGCGGTCGGTCTCGTCGAAGGCCGGATGGTCCGAGGCCGGAAGCTGGGCGATCGCCTCGGGCGGCACGCCTTCGACCGCAAGCAGGGGCGCGTGATGAGACACGCAATAGGGGCAGGCGTTGATGACCGAGACGGTGACGACGGCGAGCTCGATGTAGCGCAGCGGGACGTTTCCCTGGCCGCGCAGTTTGAGCAGCATCCCGAACAGGCCTTCGAGCGCCGCCGGGACATGCGCCATCACGGCCGCCTGGTCGCTGAAGTCGGCGTAGCCCGACGCGAAGGTCTCGTAGAGGTTCGCAAGATCCGTAGGCAGGGCCGAGGACGGCAGCGGAGTGACGCGGGGCATCAGACGCCCCCCTTTTCGGTGGGCAGGAGGTCGGCCGCCCGACGCTTCGGCTCGGGCGCGAGCCCCTGCGGCCGCAGGATCAGCAGCGCCACGATGCCGGCGCCGATTAGCCCGAGGCGGAGCGCGGAGAGCTGCACGCCGTCGATGACGGTGACGAAGTCCTTCAGGAACCGCGTGCCTTCGAGCAGCGCCATGATCGAGCAGGCGCCGATCAGCAGCCCGACGTTCGAGCCGCGCCCGCCCGCGATCACGGCCATGAACGCGTAGGCGGTCACGATCGGGGTGAACTGGCTCGGGTCGATGTAGGTCAGGTAGAAGGCGTGGAGCGCGCCCGCGATCCCCATCACCGCGCCCCCGACCGCGAACGCCCGGACGCGGAGCGCGAAGACGTTCTTGCCGAGCGCCGCGGTCACCGTGGCGTCGTCGCGGATCGCCCGGAGCACGCGGCCGAAGGGCGAGCGCGCCATGGCCTCGAGCAGGACGAACACGACCGCGACCAGCGCCAGCGCGAAGACGATGAACACGGTGTCGCCGCCGATCGTCCGGCCGAGCGCCGCGAACGGCCGCGGGATGTCCGGGATGCCGAGCGCGCCGTTGGTGAGCCAGCCTTCGTTGAGGATTACGAGGCGCACGACCTCGCCGAACCCGATCGTGACGATCGCGAGGTAGTTCTCTTCCAGCCGTATCGAGAGCAGCGCGAGGCCGGCGCTCAAGATCGCGGACGCCGCGCCCGCGACGAGCATCGCCGGGAGCCAGCCGATCTGCGGCGCGAGCAGCGCGGTCGCGTAGGCGCCGATCGCCACGAAGCCGACCACGCCGAAATTCACGAGCCCGGCCTGTCCCCACTGCAGGTTCAGCGCGAGGCCGACGAGCGCCGCGACGCAGACCAGGATCGCGATGGTGACGAGATAAGCGATCATT
The DNA here is from genome assembly GCF_027922325.1 of Methylopila turkensis. Lineage (GTDB taxonomy): Bacteria > Pseudomonadota > Alphaproteobacteria > Rhizobiales > Methylopilaceae > Methylopila > Methylopila turkensis. The sequence goes on along the minus strand of NZ_BSFL01000001.1, from coordinate 977,531 downwards.
TGCGCGCCGCCTTCGCTCCGAGAAGCCCGTTCGCTCGGAACAGCAGCAGCGCGAGGATCACCGCGAAGCTGACGACCTGACGGTAGTTCGTGGGGATGACGAGCGCCGACATCTCTTCCGCGACGCCGATCGTCAGCGCGCCGAGCACGGCCCCGATCGGCGAGCCGAGGCCGCCGAGGATCGCGGCCGCGAAGATCGCGATCTGGTAGTTCCAGCCGATCAGCGGATCGATCGAGCGGTCGAGCCCGGCGAGAACGCCGGCGAGCCCCAGCAGCGCGCCGACCAGCGCCCAGGTCAGCCGCGCGATGGCGCGGCGCTCGACCCCGCGCACGGCGGCGAGCGAGGCGTTGTCCGCGACCGCGCGCATCGCCCGCCCGAGCGGGGTGAAGCGCAGCAGCACGTCGACCGCGACCAGACAGACCGCGACCGTGATGGCGATGGTGATCTGCTCCTGATTGATGCGGAGCCCCTCCCAGCGGATCGGACGGGAAAGCGCGACGTCGAAGCCGCGGCTGGCGTTGCCGAAGAAGAAGCGGCAGACGTTCTCGATCACGAGTGAGACGCCCATCGAGGCGACGAGCAGCGAGATGGAGCCGCGGAGCCTGAGCTTCTCGAAGGCGAGCTGGTCGGCGAGAAGCCCGGCGCCCGCCACCGTCACGGCCGCGACCGCGGCCGACGCGGTCAGGGGCATGCCGAGCTGGACGTTCGCGACCCACGCCGCGTAGGCGCCGAGCGTCAGCATCGCGCCGACCGCGAAATTCGCGAACTTCAGCACGCCGAAGACGAGCGTGAGAGCGAGCGCGGGAAGCGCGAGCAGAAGGCCGGTGACGAGGCCGTTGAAAAAGAGCTGCGCGGCCATCTCAGGCGACCTTCGCGAAGAACATGTCGCCGAGGTCGGCGGCGCGCACGGCCGGCGCCGTGTCGCGCAGGCTGACCTGCCCCGCCACCAGCACGACCGCCTCGTCGGCGATCTCGAGCGCCGCCGCGACGTTCTGCTCGACCAGAAGCACGGTGACGCCGGCCGCGCGGACGCGGACGATCGCCTCCATGGTCTGGCCGACGATCTTCGGGCTCAGGCCGGCCGACGGCTCGTCGAGAAGCAGCACTTCGGGGTTGGCGAGCAGCGCGCTCGCGAAGGCGAGCATCTGGCGCTGGCCGCCCGAGAGATCGCCCGCGCGGGTTTTCAGCCGCGCGCCGAGCTCGGGGAACAGCGCCAGCACCTTCTCGCGCTGCTCGGGCCCGACGCCTGCGCGGCCGCGCAGGAACTCCGTCGCGAGCTTCAGGTTCTCGCCGATGGTGAGGCTCGGGAAGACGTTCGCTTCCTGCGGCACGTAGGCCATGCCCGCCGCTACGCGTCTGGCCGGCGTTTCGGACGTGACGTCCGTGCCCGTGACCGACACGCGGCCCTGACGTATGTCGAGCAGGCCCGCGAGCGTCTTCACAAAGCTCGACTTGCCGGAGCCGTTCGGGCCGATGACCGCGAGGATGGTCTCGGGCGCCTGATCGAGGGTGATCCCCCGCACGATGTCGTCGCCGCGGCCGTAGCCGGCGCGGAGCCCGCTGACGGAGAGGGCCGGGATCGCGCTCACGCCGCCACCCCGAGATAGGCCTCGACGACGCGACGGTCCCGGGAGACCTCCTCGAAGGTCCCCGAGACGAGGCGCTTGCCCTCCGCCATCACATGGACACGGTCGCAGAGCTCGCCGACGAGATGCATGTCGTGTTCGACGAGGCCGAACGAGACGCCTTCCGCCTTCAGTTCGCGGATCAGCCGGATCATCTCTAGCTTCAGCGGCGGCGCGACGCCCGCGCCCGGCTCGTCGAGCAGGATCAGCTTGGGCTCCAGAAGCAGCGCGCGGGCGAGGTCCAGAAGCTTCTTCTGGCCGCCGGAGAGGCCGCCCGAGGGATGGTCGGCGAGCCGGAACAGGCCGACGCGGTCGAGCAGCGCCTTGGCCTTTTCGGCGTTGGCGCTTTCCTGCGCCCACCACTTTCGCCGCCCGAAAATGGCGGCGAGCACGCCCTCGCCGGACTGAAGGCGCGGGGCGAGCAGCAGGTTCTCGAACACGGTGAGGCTTCCAAGCTCGCGCACGATCTGGAAGGAGCGGGCGACGCCGAGCGCCGGGAAGCGATGCGCGGGGAGGGCGGTGACGTTGCGGCCCTCGAACAGAACCGACCCCTGGTCGGCCCGCACAAGCCCGGTCATGACGTTGAGCAGGGTGGATTTGCCGGCGCCGTTGGGGCCGATGAGGCCGGTGACATGGCCTGCTTCGAGGGTGAGCGAGCAGCCGTCGAGGGCGGCCAGTCCGCCGAAGCGCTTGGCGACCTCGTGGACCTCAAGGAGCGGCGTCGGGGCGCCCGCCGTCACCGGGCGCATCCTTCGTCTGCGGACACGGTCGGGACCGGGGATTTGCCCGTTTCGCGTTCAAACGCTGCTCGAATGCTATGCATCAGCTCAATAATTATCCTGTATTCTACAAACTCCTTCATCCTATTGACTGATAGTATGGCCAGGCAAATTTATATTGCTTTGCACAAAGTGAAATATTATTTATGCGTTATGGCGCGGCCGCTTGAAATCTCGCTGCTAAGAACGTTCGTGTTGCTGGTCGAGGAGCGCAGCGTCACGCGCGTGGCGCGCATGCTGTTCCGCACCCAGCCCGCCGTCAGTCTGCAGATCAAACGGCTTGAGGAGGCCGCCGGCCGCCCCCTGTTCGAAAGCGATCTCCGCCATCTGAGGCTGACGCCGCAGGGCGAGACGCTGCTGCCCTACGCGCGCGCGGTGCTGAAGATGCACGACGAAGCGCAGATGAAGCTGTCGTCGGAGGAGATCGACGGCCGCGTCACGCTCGGCTGTCCGGATCTCTACGCCGCCTATCTCCTGCCCGAGACGCTCGCGAGTTTCCGGCGGGCCTATCCGCGCGTCGAGGTCTCCGTGCGCTGCTCGCTGTCGCGCCAGATCGCGGCCGAGATGGACGCAGGGCTTGTCGACGTGGCGATCGCGACCCGCATGCCGGGCGTCGCGCCGAAGTCGGGCGACGCCACGCGTTTGCGCTCGGAGGGTCTGGTCTGGCTCGGCGCGGTCGACGGCGACGCGCATCGCCGCTCGCCCGTGCCTGTCGCCATGCTGCCCGAGGGCAACCTCTATCGCGACCTCGCGCTCGCCGCGCTGAACGAGGCAGGGGTCGCCTGGCGCATCGCCTGCGTGTCGGAAAGCATCGCGGGCCTTCAGGCGATGGCGCTTGCGGACGCCGCCGTGACCGTCTTGTCAGAGTCTGCGCACGCCGCCGGCCTCGAGCGCGTGGCGACGGATTCGGAGCTCCGCAATCGTCTAGAATCCGGGCTGCCGGCTCTGCCTGATGTCGACATCATGCTGTGGCAGCGCACCCATGGACTTTCACAGGCGGCCCAGCATTTCGCGCGGCACATCGAGCTCGGCGTAGGCGGCGCGCAAGGCGCCGTCCAGGAGTCAGCGGAAACGCGGCCCGGCGAGGCGGCCGAGTAACTCAGGCGGTAGGTCGTTTCGCGACCAAGCCGGTTGGCGAGACAGGTGGTTTCCTCAGAATTTCGGCGTCAGCTTGCGGGCGATCATCCCATGTTAGCTCGTGACCGATTGTGTTGAAGAAATCGGACTGAGCGGATTTCGGGCTTCGAGACGCTCGCCGGCCTAAATTTGCGTCTAGCGAAATCAACGACTTAGGGAAACGCCCAAGCCCTAAATCGAGCCGAGATTGCTCGTCCGAGCCGCCATCCGGAGTTTTTCAACGCAATCGACCCTAGGCGGCCGTTAAGGAGGTCCGCTCTCCGCCACCTTAGGCAGTTTACCGCAACCGAACTTCAGTCGGTTCAGCAAAGCTTCCCATACCCAAAACAGAGCTTGATACGCAGTGATCATTCGGCCGATCTGAGCGTTGTGGACGCTGTCAAAACAGATCGGCCGCTTATACGCGTAGAATATTCCGCGCTCAGTTTAAACTCAGCGCTAAGTCTGTCATTTCATTACGATCACCCCATTTCAGGCAGCCGATCGAGGATCTTGTCGAGCGTCACCGGATAGTCCCGAACGCGCGCGCCGCTCGCGTTGTAGATCGCGTTCGCGATCGCCGCCGCCACGCCGCAGATGCCGAGCTCGCCGACGCCTTTAGCCTTCATGGGCGAGGACATCGGATCGGTATCGTCGAGAAAGATCACGTCCTGGTGCGGGATATCGGCGTGGACCGGCACCTCGTAGCCCGCGAGGTCGTGGTTGACGAAGAAGCCGCGCGTTTTGTCGACCGCGAGTTCCTCCATCAGCGCCGCGCCCGCTCCCATCACCATCGCGCCGATGACCTGGCTGCGCGCCGACTTCGGATTGAGGATCCGCCCTGCCGAGCACACCGCAAGCATCCGCCGGATGCGGACCTCGGCCGTGGCGACATCGACGCCGACCTCGACAAAATGAGCGCCGAAGGTCGACTGCTGCTTGGAGTTCGTCATCTCCTTGTCGAACTCGATCTTGTCCTCGACCATGATCTCGCGCGCCTTGGCGGCGTCGCCGAGCGGGACGCTCTTGCCGCCGCCCCGAACCTCGCCGTCGGCGAACTCGGCCGTCGCGGCGTCGAAGCCGAGTTGGCCGGCCACCGCCTCGCGTAGCTTGACGCAGGCCGCGTAGACGCCGGCCGTCGAAGAGTTCGCGCCCCACTGGCCGCCGGAGCCCGAGGAGGCCGGGAAGCTCGAATCGCCGAGCCGGACCACGACCTTCTCGAGCGGCACGCCCATCATCTCCGCCGCGGTCTGGGCGATGATCGTGTAGCTGCCGGTGCCGATGTCGGTCATGTCGGTCTCGACCGTGACCACGCCGTCCGAGCCAAGCCGCACCCGCGCGCCCGACGCCATGGTCAGGTTGTTGCGGAACGCTGAGGCCGCGCCCATGCCGACGAGCCAGCGCCCGTCGCGAACCTGCCCCGTGCGCGCCCTGCGGGCCGACCAGCCGAATTTCTCTGCGCCCGTGCGGTAGCATTCGGTGAGCTGGCGCAGGGAGAAGGGGCGCTTCGGATCCTCGGGGTCGACCTGTGTGTCGTTGAGGATGCGGAATTCGATCGGGTCCATCCCGAGCTTCTCGGCCATCTCGTCCATGGCGATCTCGAGCGCCATCAGGCCCGGCGCCTCGCCCGGCGCGCGCATCGCGTTGCCTTCGGGAAGGTCGAGCAGGGCGAGCCGGGTCGCGGTCATCCGGTTCGCTCCGGCGTAGAGCAGCCGCGTCTGCGCGACGGCCTCTTCCGGCGAGCCGTCGGGCAGGTTGCCGGACCAGGTCTCGTGGCCGATCGCCGTGATCTTGCCGTCGCTGCCGGCCCCAAGGCGGACGCGCTGAATCGTCGCCGGACGGTGCGTGGTGTTGTTGGCGATCAGAGGGCGCGGCAGGGCGACCTTGACGGGCCGTCCCGCGGCCTTCGCGGCAAGCGCGGCGATGACGGCATCCGCTCGCACGAACAGCTTTGAGCCGAAGCCGCCGCCGATGTAAGGCGAGATCACACGCACTTTGCCGTTCGGCATGCCGAGCGTCTTCGCGATGTCGCCCGCGGCCCAGGCGATCATCTGGTTCGACGTCCAGACGGTCAGGCTGTCTCCCTCCCAGGCCGCCATGGAGGCGTGTGGCTCCATCATCGCGTGGGAATGGTCAGGCGTGGTGTAGCTCTCGTCGAGCTTCACGGCGGCCGCGGCGAAGGCCCGGCCGAAGTCGCCGACGGCGGTGTCCGCGGGGGCGTTCGCATTCTTCGGCACGACCGCGCCATCCCTCGCGCTCGCAAGGTCAAACGCGCCTTGGGTAGGAGCGTATTCCACTTTGATGAGGCCAGCCGCCGCGCGAGCCTGCTCGAAGGTCTCCGCGACCACGACCGCGATCGCCTGATGGTAGTGGTCGATGTCCGGGCCACCAAGGAGCTTTGCGGTGTTGAACTTGCCGAGTTCCAGCTTGCCGGCGTTCTCGGCGGTGACGATCGCCAGCACGCCGGGCGCGCGCTTCGCCGCTGCGAGGTCCATCGCCTGGATGCGGCCCTTGGCGATGCCGGCGCCGAGCACATAGCCGACGGCGGGCTTCGCGCCGACGTCGTGGCGCTCGTAGGCGTAGGGCGCGCGGCCGGTCACCTTGAGCGGGCCGTCGACGCGGTCGAGCGGTTTGCCGACGACCTTGAGCTGGTCGATCGGATTGGTCGTAGCGGGGGTGTCGAACTTCATGGGATCAGCCCCTCGCTTCGGTCAGGACGGCGTCGAGCGTGCGCTGGACCAGCGTCAGCTTGAACGCGTTCTCGTGGGTGGGGTTGGCTCCCGCGAACAGGCCGTCGGTGACGGCCTTCGCGCCGCGGACCATCTCCTTCTCGGCCGCCTCGACCCGCCAGGGTTTCGGCGCGACGCCGCCGACGGCGACGCGGCCGGAGCCGTCCGGCTGAACGATCGCGCCGACCGAGATCAGCGCGAAGGCGTAAGACGCCCGGTCGCGGACCTTCCGGTACACATGCTTACCGCCGACGGGCTTCGGCAGCGTCACAGCGGTGATCAGCTCGCCGGGCGTCAGCACGGTCTCGATGTGCGGCGTGTCGCCGGGGAGGCGATGGAGCTCGGCGATCGGGATCGCGCGCGTCGCGCCTTCCGGGCTCACCGTCTCGACCACCGCGTCGAGCGCCCGCATGGCGATGGCCATGTCGCTTGGATTGGTGGCGATGCAGGCGTCGCTGACGCCGACGACGCCGAGCATGCGGGTGAAGCCGCCTATGGCGGAGCAGCCGCTGCCGGGGGAGCGCTTATTGCAGGGCTGGTTGGTGTCGTAGAAGTAGGGGCAGCGGGTGCGCTGCAGAAGGTTTCCGGCAGTCGTCGCCTTGTTGCGGAGCTGGCCGGAGGCGCCGGCGAGCAGCGCGCGCGACAGTAGCGCATAGTCCTTCCGCACCCGCGCGTCGGCGGCGAGGTCGGTGTTGCGGACCATGGCGCCGATGCGCAGACCGCCTTCGGCTGTCGCCTCGATCGTGTCGAGCTTAAGCTTGCTGACGTCGATCAGATGGGTCGGGGTCTCAATCTCGAGCTTCATGAGATCGAGGAGATTGGTGCCGCCGGCGACGAACTTGGCGCCTTCGATGCGCTGCGCGGAGGCCGCGGCTTCCGCGGGCGTGCTTGCGCGGCTGAAGCTGAACGCTTTCATGCGCGCCTCCCGGCGACTTCGGACATGGCGTCCACGATGTTGGAATAGGCCCCGCAGCGGCAGATGTTTCCGCTCATGCGCTCGCGGATTTCGTCGGCGGTGGGATCGTAGGAGGCGGCCGTGAGGTCGGCTGTGACGTGGCTCGGCACGCCGGCCTTGATCTCGTCGAGCACCGCGACCGCCGAGCAAATCTGCCCCGGTGTGCAGTACCCGCACTGGTAGCCGTCGTGTTTCACGAAAGCGGCCTGCATCGCGTGGAGGTTGTCGGGCGTCCCCAGCCCCTCGATCGTGGTGACGCTCTCGCCTTCGTGCATCACGGCGAGGCTGAGGCAGGAGTTGATGCGCCGCCCGTCGACGATGACGGTGCAGGCGCCGCACTGGCCGTGGTCGCAGCCCTTCTTGGTGCCGGGCATCTGAAGGCTTTCGCGGAGCGCGTCGAGCAGCGTGGTCCGGGTGTCGAGGTCGACGAGGCGACGGGCCTCGCCGTTGACCATCATCGAGACGGTCGCCTTCGAGGGCGCGCGGACCGCGGCAGCGGCGGCCGGCTGTGCGCCTGCGCCCGAGGGGGCTGAGGCGACGGCGGCGGTCGCGGCGGCCGCGACCATCAGGTCTCGGCGGTTCAATTCGAGGTCGCCGGGGCTTGTCATATCGTGTTCCCGCAGATTGCTGGCGCGGAGCACAAAGGGAGCTCCTGGACGGAAAAGCCGCCCCACCGGTTGATTTGCTCGACCGCACTGGGGGTCGTCGTGGATCGCAGGGGTGGACAGGTCGGCCAGATCCGGCACGACAGTCCGTCCACCGTGGATTTTGGAACAGTTTTTATTTGAGAACAGGTGCAGGATTCGGGATGACCCGATGAGCCTTGCTCATCGTTGGTGACGGCCGGTCTGCGGCTGACGCCTTTTTCGCCGCTTGGTCGGCTGCGAACGCCAAGACGGCCGCCAGAACAAGCACCGCACCGCTGCTCCAGAAGTCGATCACGGGGCCGGTCGCATCGTAGACGAGGCCGCCGGCTGCTGCCACGATCGTGATCGCGAGCTGGATGACCGCCACCATCAGGCCGCCTCCGATCTCTGCGTCGTCAGGAACGGTGCGCGTGAGCCAGGTCGACCAGGCCACGGGCGCCGCGGTCGAGACCAGGCCCCAGATCCCGAGAAGCGCCGCCGTTGGCCAGAACGACGTGCCGAGCACCGCGAGCGCCACGGCCACGAGAGCCATGACTGAGGGGATGAAGACGAGCGTGGCCCGCATCCGATCCTTCAGGACGCCTCCGAAGAGGTAGGTGCCTGCGAAGCCGGAGATGCCGACGATCAGGAGGAGGACGGACAGCGTCGTTACGTCGACCCCCGTCACCGTTTCAAGAGATGGGCGCAAGTAGGTGAATAGGGCGAACTGACCTATGAACAGCAACATGGCGGCGAGCATGCCCGAGGCGATCCGGCGATCGCGCAGCAGTTTCAGCATCGAGGCCTTCGGCATTCTTTCGGCGGGCAGCGACGGCAACGCGCCTTCCACTGCCAGACGATCGACACCAGCGCGACCGGCACGACGATCATAAAGGGGGCAGCCGCACCTCGAAGAATGCGGATAGCGTTTGGTGATACCCAGACCGCTGAAGTCTTACTGAGTTCGAAGCGACCCCAGCAAGTGAACTTGATGTCGTTCCCCATCGCTAGTCTAAGTCGTCATAAAAAGTGTTGGCGAGCGCGGCGAGCAGGAACTCGTCGCGGGCTCCGCATGGCTCGAGGCCTTAGACGGTCGAGCCGCAGGATGCGCTTCAGGTGCGCGAACAGCATCTCGACCTTCTTCCGCTCGCGCCGCGACGTCGGGTAGGCGTCGGTCTTCGCGATGTCGCGCGCCATGTCCCGGGCGCCCTCATGGATGGACCGCGGCACCTTTCGCGCCAGCGCCTTCGGACAGCAGCGCGGCTTCAGCCCGCAGGCGTCGCAGTCGTATTTGCTGGCGCGGTAGAGCAGCGTCGCGCCGTCGTTCACCAGCGTGCCGCTGCAGGTCAGCGTCTTGCCCGCCGGGCAGACGTAGACGTCGCCCTCATGGTCGTACGCGAAGTCCTCGCGGGCGAAGCTTCCGTCGGTCCGGGCGCTTTTGTCGAACACGGGGATGTGCGGCTCGATCCCGCGTTCATGGACCAGCCAGGCGAGCATCTCGGCCGAGCCATAGGCGCTATCGGCTGCGAGCCGTTCAGGCCACAGTCCGAAGCGGTCTTGGGTCCTCTCGACCATCGTTCGCGCGGCGCCGACCTCGGCCTGCCGGATAGCGCGGCTCGCCTAGACATCGACGATCACCGCATGGTCGAGGTCGATCAGGTAGTTGGTGGCGTAGGCGAAGAAGGCGTGGCCCTTGTGCGCGCCGGTCCACTGCGCGGCTGGATCCGAGCGCGAGACGAACTTCGGCGTCGTCGGGCTCGCCGCGCCCCAGGCCGCATCGTAGAGCGTGTCGAGGTACTCGCGGACGGAACGGCGCGTGGCGGCCAACTCTTCCCAGTCGACGTTCTCCGCGCCGTCGGCTGAGCGCTGTCGGTTGGCGTCGGCCCGGATCAGGCCGGCGTCGACCGCGAAGCCGTCGCCGCCCACGAGCCCCTCAGCCATGCAGCGCCGGACGACCGTCTCGAACAGCTTGCGCAGCAGGTCGCTGTCGCGGAAGCGGCCGTGACGGTTCTTCGAGAAGGTCGAGTGATCGGGCACGTCGCCATCGAGGCCAAGCCGGCAGAACCAGCGATAGGCGAGGTTGAGGTGAACCTCCTCGCGCAGCCGTCGCTCCGAGCGGACGCCGAAGCAGTAGCCGACCAGCAGCATCCGGATCAGCAGCTCCGGGTCGATCGAAGGACGCCCCGTCGAACTTTAGAACGGAGCCAGATCCCGCCGCACTTCCGACAGGTCCACGAACCGATCGATCGCCCTTAGCACGTGATCTTCCGGCACATGCCGCTCGAGAGAGAACTCATAGAACAGCGCCGCCTGGTCGACCTGCCGCTCGCCCATCATCGCCGCCGCCCTCCGCTCATAGAGCCGAGTGAATCAGCGGCGGCGCCTCGCTTCAACGATGGAGTTTTTCAACGGAATCGACCCAAAGCTGGCCTTTTGACAATTCCGCTTTTGGGCGATCGTAAGTCAGCGAGCGTCAAGGGCGTCAGCGGCGTCTGGTCGCCGGCACCAGCCGATTTCCGCCCCCAGCGCTCCATGTCTCTGTCGAAGAGCCGCTGCTCAGAGCGCTGCGCGGAATGCTGTGGGGGTGACGCCCGTGGCCTTTCGGAAGCTGGACGCGAAGGCCGAGGGGGTCTGATAGCCGACCGCAAGCGCAACGCTGGTGACCGGTAGGTCGTGGCTCGCCAGAAGCTGGCGCGCGCGCGTCATGCGCAGCGCCACCAGCCATTCGTGCGGCGTCTGGCCGGTCGCGAGCCGGAAGGCCGTGCAGAAATGATGTCGGCTGAGATCGACGAGGCCGGCGAGTTCATCGAGCCCAAGCTCGCGGTCGAGAAAGTCCCGCATGTAGGTGGTGACGCGCTTCACCTGCCAGTCGGCGAGCCCCTTGCGCGGGGCTGCGGGCGCTGCGCCGAGCGATGAGTGCGCGCGTACGAGCTGGAGGCAGAGCAGGTCTACGGCCTGCTCTGCGAACAGCGACGACGCGGCGTCGCCCTGCTCGGCCTCGATGGACAGCATCTCCAACACGCGCGATGCCGACGGATCGTCGAAGCATATTCGGCCTACGAGTTCGATCGGCCGCCCTTTGGCCAGAACTTCGGTCGCCGCGAGCAGTCGATCGTTGGAGAGGTAGACGTGGCTGACTTCGATTGGTCCCTCGACGTCCCAACGACCATCATGGCCTTCGGGGATGAGGGTGATTGAACCCGGCCGAGTGCGGGACGCTTTCCGAGAACCGCCCTGACGCCAGCTGCAGTCCTGCGCCGCGCCGTAATAGCCCATCACCACATGGCCCGGCATGCCGGGCAGGTCGGCGTGAAGCTCGCCGTGGCACCAGCGTCGCGTCAGCCGGGCGCCGCCGCGCAGCGCCTCGTTCGCGAGCGCCGGCGGCCTGTCGAGGATCCGACCGATCTCGCGAGGCGCGCCGGCCGCGTCGACGTCGCGTACTGCGTCGCCCGCATGGTCGCGCGATCGTTTCAGGTGCGAGGGCGGCTTCAAGGAAGGGTCTGATCCCGCTTCGGCTCTCTTTACGTCGCCTCAGTCAGGCCGAACTCTTACAGCCACGCAAGGTGGATTGCGGCGCGCCATCGTCTGCGTCGCCGCAATTTCGCGATAGCGCCGCAATCGCGCGAAAGCGGGCGCCCGCCGTCCTTCATAGGTTCCGCCTCGTTCCGGCGCATCACGGCGCCGACCAGAGGAGGACTGGACGTGAACGCTTCGAAGAAGATCGTGGTGATGGGCGGCACAGGGCTGATCGGCTCCAGAACCGTGGCGCTGCTGCGCGCCGCTGGCCACGAGGTGATGGCCGCCTCGCCGAGCACGGGCGTCGACGCCTTCACGGGCGAAGGGCTGGCGGACGCGTTGCGCGGCGCCGACGCGGTCGTCGACGTGACCAATCTGCCGTCTTCCGATCCGGCGGCCGTCATGTCGTTCTTCAGAACCTCGACCGAGAACCTGATGGCCGCCGAGGCCGCCGCAGGAGTCCGCGTCCATATCTTGCTGTCCATCGTCGGCGCTGACCGCCTGCGCGGCAATTTCCACCTCGACGCCAAGGTCGTTCAGGAGGAACTGGTCCGGCAGTCTGGACAGCCACATACGATCGTTCGCGCCACCCAATTCTTCGAGTTTCTTGGCGCGCTGGCCGACGGCAGCACGGTCGACGGCGCCGTTCGCCTGGCTAAGTGCCAGTTCCAGCCGATCGCCGCGGACGAGGTGGCCGCCGCGCTTGCAGGCGCTGCAACGGCCGACGCCATTAACGGCGTGATCGAAATCGCCGGTCCTGAACGGGCTGGCTTCGCCGAAATCGTCGGGCGCTACCTGCGCGCCGTCGGCGATCCTCGCGCGGTCGAGGCCGATGCAGACGTCGGTTATTTCGGCGGCCGCGTCTCGGATCTCTCGCTCGTGCCGCTCGGCGAGGCCCGGCTCGGCCGGACCGATCTCGACGGCTGGCTGCAGTCCCGGAAATCTGCCGCCTGATCTCTTTCCGACTTCGAACTCCCGCTCACACTCAGACGCTCACAAGGAGCCTTTCGATGACACGCCTTCTCGCCGCCGCCGCGGCCATTTCGCTTCTCGTTACCGCCGCCACCGCCGACGAGGCGATCACCGCAAAGATCACGCCGACCTTCGCCGCGGCGATTCCCAACATCTCCGGCAAATCGCTCAAGGCGGTGACGGTCGAATACGGCCCGGGCGGCTCGTCGGGCAGCCATACGCATGCGAAGTCAGCCTTCATCTGGGCCTACGTCCTCGACGGCGCGTTCCGCAGCAAGGTCGACGACGGCCCGGAGCGGATCTACCGCAAGGGCGAGTTCTGGATCGAGCAACCCGGCGCACATCACGGCGTGAGCGCAAACGCGAGCGCCACAGAGCCTGCGAAACTGCTCGCCGTGTTCGTGGTCGACACCGACGATACAAACCTCACCGTTCCCGACAAACGCTGACGCGTCACTGCGACGTCGGTGATCCGAAAAGGTCAGTCAACAGGAGCGGGCCATCGGTCCGCTCCTGGCGCGTAGCCTGAAAGTTCGGTTGTGGCGCTCACCGAACGGCTGCGGGTGTATATCCAGTCGAGGGGCCGCCTTCGAGGAGGAGGCAATGCGCCAGCCCGACTTGTTCCGTTTACCGCAGAAGCCATGGAACGCCGGTCGGCTCATCGGACCGAAAGCGCCGCTGAAGCCGAAGCACATCGATCGGGAGTGCCTTGGTAGACAGCGACGAGTGGGTTGGGAGCGACAGAGCTTGGCCACGACGCAGACGTCCGCTTCCGGGTACAATTCGAATTCTGGCTTTGGCGCTGTCGCCGCTGCGCGTCATTCGCCGGGATGCGCGCCCCCGAGCCCGAAACGTGAGCGATACTCTCGCGGCCCCAGACCAGTAATTTTGATAAGAACCGGCAGGCGAAGAACTACGACGCCTACAAAAGCATCTCCCGCGAGCACATGCCGGAGTTTCACGTCGCGATCGTCGAGAGCGGCGCGCCGATGGGCGGGATCGTCGAGCCCGGCCCTCCCGGCGTCCCGCCCGCGGTCGCCAACGCGCTCGCGGCGCTCACCGGACAGCGCATCCGCAACCTGCCGCTCGCGAAAACGAAGCTGTCGGGCGCGTGAAAGGAGCAGGCTCCCTGACGCGCCTGGTCCGGCGAGGCGGTTAGGCTCCGTGGGCTTTCCTGATCATCCGCGCCGCCCGCTCCCCGATGATCGCGCAGGGCGCTTGCGTGTTGCCGGTCGTGACGCGCGGCATGATCGAGGCGTCGGCGATGCGAAGCCCCCGCACGCCATAGACCTCAAGGTCGCCGTTCACCACGGACAACGCGTCCTGGCCCATCTTGGCGGTGCAGCTCTGGTGCCAGTAGGTGACGGCGGAGTCGCGGATGTATTGTCTAAAAGCCTCGCCTCTCAGCGGACCCGGCAGCGCTTCCGCCTTAACGAAGGGCCTGAAAGCTGAAGCGTTCCCGAGTTCCCGGCAGAGCTCGATACAGCGAATGGCCGTGTCCATGTCGGCAGGCTGTGACAAGGCGCCGGCATCGATCGCGATCGGGGTCGACGGGTCGGCTCCGGTGAGGCGCACCCTGCCACGGCTCTCGGGCTGCGCGAGGCCCGCGAACATCGTCCAGCCTTGAGCCGGAACGCCGCGCGTGGCGGTGCGGTCGCTCGGGACTGGGAACTCGACCTGGCAGAACAGCAGGTCGGGCGAGTCGAGCTCGGGCCGGCTTTTCCAGTAAAGCGTCGCCTCGCTTCCGCTGTTCCGCGGCGCGACCGGCTCCCGAAGCTCCCAGATGCAGCCGAACGACAGATGATCCTGCAGGTTCCGGCCGACGCCCGGCAGATGTTGCGTCACAGGGATGGCGAAACGGCCAAGCTCCGCCGCGTCGCCGACGCCGGAATGCATCAGCACCTTCGGCGTGTGCATCGCTCCGAGTGAAAGGATCACCTCAAGGCGGCTCCTGACCGACAAGACCACGCCATCTCGCTCGATCTCGACGCCGGTCGCCCGACCGCCCTCGATCAGCACCCGGCGGACGACGGTGTGCGTCAGGACCGTGAGATTTGGCTGATCCATCTTGGGATGGACATAAGCGCGGAAGAGCGAATGGCGGCGGCCGTCGCGAAGCAGAATGTCGGAGATCGATGCCCCTCCGGCCCCCTCCATCATAGCCCCGTTGGGATGGTCGAAGGTCGGGATGCCGAGCTCTTTGGCCGCGTCCAGCATGGCGGTCGCGACCGGGCTCGGATCCGGCGCAGGCTGCACCCAAACCGGGCCGGACGTCCCGCGATATTCGGGGTCCGGCGATCCCCGCCAGTTCTCGATCTCGCGATAGGTCTCCAGAACCTGCTCGTAGCCCCAGGCCGGGTCCCCGGCCTGGGCGGCGAAATGGTCCCAGTCGCTTCGGTGGCCCCGCGCCCAGACCATGACGTTGATGCTGGAGCCGCCGCCAAGCCCTTTTCCCATCGACATGGAAAGGGAGCGGCCGTCGAGGTGCGGATTGGGCTGCGCCTGAAACCCCCAATCACGCTCGCTTCCGAGATTGGTCGGCCAGAGCGATGGATCAAGAACAGCTTCGGCCTCGTCGTCGCCGCCCGCCTCGATCAGCAGGACCTGCACCTCAGGGTTTTCGGCCAGCCGCCCGGCCACCACCGAGCCGGACGAGCCCGCGCCGCAGACGATGAAGTCATACGCTGGCAGAGGTTCTTCGGCCCGCGCGGCCGAGGGCTTCCCAACCGGGCCCGTCCCGTCTGAAGAGATCATTTGGAGAGAGCCTTGGCCGCCGTCTCGATGACGTCGGCGACCGCCGCCGGCTGCGACATGAACAAGGCGTGGCTGGCCTTGATCTCCTTCACGGTGCTGCCGGCCCGTTTCGCCATCGAGCGCATCAGGTCGGGATGGATCGCGCGATCTTCGGTCGCGATCAGCGCCCAGCTTTTCTTCGCCTTCCAAGCCGGCTGAGTGATCTTTGCTTCGAAGCTCGCCTTCGAAGGCAGCACCTGGGAGGCCGCCATGAACTCGGCTTCGGCCTTGGGCACGTCCGCGGCGAAGTCGGCGGCATAGACCTCCGGGTCGAGGTAGAGATAGTCGTCCGCCGTGGCCTTGATGCCCGTCGTCGCGGGCGGCGTCTTGCCGGCGAGATCAAGCAGGTTCTCGCCCTCGTCCGGCTGGAACGCGGCGATATAGACCAGCCCGGCGACGTTCTCGGCCGAGCCGGCCTGGGTCACCACCATGCCGCCATAGCTGTGGCCCACGAGCACGGATGGGCCGTCCTGGAGGTCGAGGATGCGCTTCGAGGCGGCCACGTCGTCCTTGAGCGACGTCATCGGCGGCTGCACCACCGTCACCTTGAAGCCCTTCGCCTTCAACAGGTCGTGGACCCTGCGCCAGCCGGAACCGTCGGCCAGCGCCCCATGGACGATCACCACGTTCTGGATCGGCTGAGAATAGGCAGGCGCGATCGCCGCCATCGCGAGGAGCGCGCCTCCGGCGAGCGAGAGCGCAAGTTGGGTCGTTCCCATGGCGGGGCCTTTTCTGCTTGTGGTTGAGATCAGGGGGTGGAGAACGCGCGGCGGTCAGCGAGCCTTGCTTGGATCGTCGGCGGGATTGACGTAGTTGAGACCAAAGGGGCCGGTGCCGTTGACCTGGATCACCGCAGGCTGATCCCTGGTCCAGAGCGAATGCGGCATTAGGGCCGGCAGGTAGAGGAAGCCGCCTTGGCCGAACGGCTCGCCGCGGCTCTCGACCATTTTCTCTCCCATGTCGTGGACAAGGGCGCCGTCAAGCAGCGTGACGGTCTCGTCGGTCGCGTGGGTGTGCGGGGCGATCACGGTCGAGGGCGGAATTCTGAGCCTCAGCGCGAACGGGCCGGGCTTGTCCGGATCGCCCATGATGACGCTGATTTCGATCCCCTTCGGCAAAGCGGCAGGCGCAGGCTTCCACTGGACGGCGGCCGCGTCCTTCACGGTGATCATCTGCTTGTGGGCGGACGGGTCCGCGATCGCAGCGGTCGATAGACCGGCGGCCAGACCGAGAGCTGAAAGACGAACGGCTTGCTTCAAGCCCGGGAGCGCTGCTCTCGGGAGGTTTGCGAGATGGGCGGCGGCAGTGGTGCGGACGACGTTGATCAAGGCGCTAACCCCGGTTTGGAGAGGAGCGGACGATAAGGGAACAGGTGAGAAAGGTGCTTTCGAAAGTGACCTTCCCGCTTGCCCTGCGCGGGCTCCTTTGAAACAAAAAAGACGTTGATCGTTCAAAATGAGAGCAGAGTTGAAAGATCCTTCCAACACTACGCTTGACCGGATCGATCTGAAGATCCTTCGCGCGCTTCACGCCGACGGCCGGCTGACGAACGCCGATCTCGCCGCCCGCGTGGGCGCCAGCCCCGCCACCTGTCACCGACGGACGCAGCGGCTGTTCGAGAATGGCCACATCACCGGCTTCAGGGCGGACGTCGCGCCTGCTTCGGTGGCTCTGGGCGCCCTTGTGATGATTGGCGTGGTCCTCGACCGGTCTTCGCCCGACAGCCGCAACGCCTTCGAGGAGGCGGTGCTTAAGATAAAGGAGATCCTCGACTGCATTCTGGTGGCGGGCGAGTTCGACTACTTCCTCAAGATCCGCGCGCGTGACCTGGCCGACTTCAACAAGCTGCAGAGCCAGACGCTCATCGCCCTGCCGGGCGTCCAGAACACCCGGACCTTCTTCGTGATGAGAGAAGTCAGGGAGAACGCCCGATTGACCTTCTGATCGGCCGACCGCGCAGCCGTCAGACCGTCCGTATCGTCCCGCCGTCGATAACGAACTCGGCGCCGTGGATCGCGGCCGCACGGTCCGAGGCGAGGTAGGCGATCAGGTCCGCGACCTCGTGGGGCTCGGCCGGGCGCCCGATCGGGATGCCGCCGAGGCTGTCGAGCACGAGCCGCCGCGCGTCCTCGACTGTGCCGCCATTCGCGGCCTGAAGACGCTCGAGGAAGCCCGCAACCGCTTCGGTCATGATCCAGCCGGGCGAGACGGTGTTGACGCGCACCCCCTTGGGTCCAATCTCCTTGGAGAGCGACTTGCTGTAAGTCCTCAACGCGGCCTTCGCGGCGGCGTAGGCCGTGGTCGACGCCGGAAGCGGCAGGACCGACTGGATCGAGGTGACGTGCACCACCGCCCCCGCGCCGCGCTCGATGATCTGCGGAACGAGCAGGCGATCGAGGCGGACGGCCGGCATCAGGTTCAGGTTAAGCTCGGCGAGCCAGTGATCGTCGGCGAGAGCGGCGAAACCGCCGCCCGGCGACGACGAGCCGCCGACGACATGGGCGAGGATGTCGACGCCGCCCATCTGCTCGAGCGCCGCTCTGGCGAAGGTCGCCGCGCCCTCGGCCGTCGTCAGATCCGCCTCGACGAACGCGACGCCGTCGATGGGCTGAAGGGTTCCGCGCGCGGCGGTTATCACCCTGGCGCCGCCCGCGACGAAACGATCGACGGTCGCGCGGCCCAGACCCTTCGTGCCGCCGCTGACGAGCACGCGCTTGCCGGCGAATTCGGCCGGATCGACCCGGACGGTCATAGCGTGATCTCCACGGCCTTGATGAGCTCGTTCGCGAGCGTGAACCGGTAAGTGAACCGGAGCGGGCTGCCCTTGAAGTCGCCATGGGCCGGGCCTTCGAGCACGACTTGGCCGTTCTCCTCGCGAACCGTGTCCGGCGTGAAGATCGCCCTGACAGGGATCACTTCCGTCTCGAGCAGCGTCCGCACTTCGGCGAAGCCCTCGTGACGGCGTCCGTTGTCCAGGACGACCGCGTCCGCGGCGAAGGCCTTCAGCATGCCGTCCGCGTCGAGGCGCGCATTGGCGTCGACATAGGCGGCGATGGGTTTGGGAGTTCTGGCGTCATGGCGGACCCCGGCTCTGGTGATGAGGATTCTCGGTGATCGCCTCCTGCGCTCGTTAAGCTTGCGAGGCGTCGATGTCAGCGATTTAGCACTGGACAACCGAAGCGATAATCGGGATAGAAAGGAATGAGGTATTGCGAAAATCGGGATAATGGCGGCGCACGCTCTCATCGAACTGGACGCCGTCGTGGCGATCGCGCGCCGTCAATCGTTTCGGGCGGCGGCGGCGGACTTGCAGATTTCAACGACGTCGCTCAGCAACATCGTCGCCAAGTTCGAGCGGCGGCTCGGCGTACGGCTGTTCAACAGGACCACACGCAGCGTGTCGCTGACCGACGCTGGGCGGAGCTTCGTGGAGCAGGTCAGTCCTGCTCTCGTCGACATTCACGACGCCATGGAGACCGTGAAGTCGCAGCAGGAAATCCCTTCAGGCACGCTCAGGATAAACGCCTTCCCGACAGCCGCGCGCGAGATTTTGGCGCCTGTCATTCTCGAATATCTGCGACGCTTTCCTCGCGTGCACATCGATCTCGTCACCGAGGGGCGGCTTGTGGACGTTGTGGCCGAAGGCTTTGATCTCGGCGTCAGAAGCGCAGATCTCGTGCCGAGCGACATGATCGCGGCGCCCCTTGGCCATCCGAGATCAAACGCCGTCGTCGCCTCTCCCGCCTACTTTGAAAAGCATGGCGAGCCCCGCGCGCCTCTCGATCTGCTCGACCATGCCTGCATTCGGGTCAGGCTCCCCGATGGCGCGATTTACCGATGGCATTTCGAGAAGGACGGCCATCCCGTCGTGGTCGACGTCGAGGGGCCGATCACCCTTGATGAAGCGAGCCTCGCTCGCGCCGCCGTGCTGAGTGGGATCGGGATCGGCTACTTCATGGAGTCAGACATTCGCGAAGACATCGAGGCGGGACGCTTGGTCCGCGTTCTCCATGACTGGATGAAGCCGGTCGCGCCATTGTGTCTCTACTATCCCGGACGAAAAAATCCATCCGCCGCCTTCAGGGCTTTCGTCGATCTAGCTCGAGGTCGCGTCACTCAAGTCAGGTCATGACAGCCGATGAATGCCTTGAGGGATTAACTAAATATTTTCAGTACGTCGGCTGAGGCGTCGAAAGAAGTTTGACATAGGCGATTGCACAATCGATTTCAGACTGAATTCAGCCTGCGTGCCAACGTCTGCTTTTGAGCACGTCGCCAACTTCAGCTTTTAGCGCGGAGCCGCCCGGCGAAGCCGTCCACGCATGACCCTTAACCGACGTCGAGAACGTCCGTTCTCGGGCAATCCAGTGCGAACCGCACCGCGGCCGGGAAGGCGAAATGAACGCCTGCGGGGGCCATCGCCCTCATCCCTTCGCGGCACGGTTCATGGCCGTGCCCGATCATCGCAGCGCTGATGCAACAAGATGGTAGCCCCATAGTGTGCAACTGAATTCGGGTTCAGACAGGCTTGGTAAGAGGCGCATAGGAATGTCGGTAGAGCATTGGCCCGCCGAAGCGAAACAGGGCGTTCCTGACAAATTGGGGAAGGCGGCGCGCCCTGTCGCGCGACGCATTCTGCCGGTGAACCCAATCGGCGCGCGGCTTCCGGCGGGCCTCGAACTGCGCAAGGGCGACCGTTAGGCTTGGACTTGCGGCCGGTTCGTCGGCAAGAACCAGGGCGTCCTCGAGGGCCAGGCCCGCCCCCTGGGCCATGCTGGGCGGGCCCGCATGCGCGGCATCGCCGACGAGCACCACGCGGCCGCGGTGCCACCGGTCCAGCCGCAGCCGCACGAGTTCGGCGAAGTGGACATTCGCCGACTGAGCCAGCGTCAGCACGGGCCGCAATGGGCCAGCTATGCCCTCGAAAAGCGGCTCCAGACGCGTTGCAGCCGTGTAGCGGGAAACCTCGTGTTTCGGTACCGCGAGATCCGCGTAAACGTAGAGCTCCGAGGGGGAAATCGGCTTGCACAGCAGGCTGCGATCGCGGCCTAGCAGCACCGTCCAGTCCGCGACGCCTGCGACGTTGTGAACGATGAAACGCCAGCAGATGTTGCCGACATATTCGGGCTGGCGACAGTCCTGAAAGGTCAGCCTGCGGACGCTGGATCCGACTCCGTCTGCACCGATGAGTAAATCGTAGTCTCTGATCTCGCCGTCGTCGAAACGAACGCGGCAACGGTCGCCTCGATCGTCGATCGCCGCGACCGATGTCGTGATCACGTCCGTATCGGTGCCGCCCCTCAGCAACTGCCACAGCGTCGATCGCCGGGCTGCTCTGCAGGGCCCGACACCGACCCAGAATTCAGCGGCGTCAATCTCGCTCAACAGCCGCCCGTTCTCGTCAAAGATCCGTTGTCGTTTAATCGGGTGGGAGTGTTCGAGTAGCTTGTCAAGCAGTCCCAGCTGCTCCAGCGCCCTTACGCTGTTTCCAGGAAGAAACAGTCCGGCGCCTCCTTCTCCCGCACCCGGATTTCGATCCACGATGGTCGGCTTGAATCCGCGCTGCGACAAGGCGCGGTGGGTGGCCAGCCCGGCAATGCCGGCGCCTACGATCAGGATCCGCATCTTCTTGGCTCCATGGGGCACCATCACCAGCTCACGCGACACTCGGTGCTGCCGCGGACAAAGACGTGGCCGCAGAACACCGGCGGCTGCTCGAGCCGCAGATGCGGAAGCCGCTCGGCCAGAACCGACAGAGCCTCCTGAAGCGCGGCGCGTCCGAGAGCCTCGGCCACGCATCGGTGCGCACCGTCGCCGAAGCCGAGTTGGGAGGGCTCGTGATCCCTGCGGAAAATGTCGAATGTGTCGGGACGATCGAAGATTCGCTCGTCGCGCAGGGCCGACATCACCGACAGCACGACGACTTGCCCCACCGGCAATGTGCGACCCTCTATTTCAATGTCTTCGGCCGACAACCGGACGAGGCCTGCGATGCCCGGCTCGAAGCGCATGGCTTCGGCCACAGCCGCGGGAACGCGTTCTGGGTTGTCGCGGACCGCCTGCCACTGCTGCGGGTTCGCCAGCAGGTTCGCCGTCTGCGCGACGATCGCTGTTCGCACGGATTCCGTGCCGCCGATGATGAGCTGGACGATCTGCGTCAGGGTTTCGACCCGCGCGTGCAGCGGCTCGCTCTCGGCGAGCCGAACATAGTGCTGCAGGAAGCCGCCCGTCTGATCGTCGCCTTCGCAATCGATCAATAGCCCGATCGAACTGCGAACCTGAGCCGCCGCCTTCTCCGCGGAGGAAACGGTGGCAGCTGTCGCATCGGGGCGGAAGAACGCGTTCATTGCGTCGATGTCGCGCAGGAACGGGGCGACCTCGCCATCGGGCACGCCTAGCAGCCCTGCCAGGCCGAGAGCCGGCAACGGAGCTGCGTATTGCTTGACGAGCTCCATTTTGCTGTCGGCAAGGCAGCGGTCAATCAAGAGGTGCGCGCTGCGCCTGACATGGCGTCCATACTCCTCGGCGACTTCGCCAGCGAGCGCCCTCGACATCGGTGAGCGGCGCGCTTGGTGAACCCCGCCATTGGCCGTCAGCATGCCGTGCGCGAAGATGTCGAAAAGTGCGCCTTGCGACAGGCCAGCCTGCGCCGGCAGGGCGACTTCGGTCGATTGCAATCTGGGATCGCGGGCGAGCCGACTGACATCCTCATAACCTAGAACGATGTAGCCCCCCGATTCGAGGGCAGCTAATGGGTGGGATGCCCGATAGCGACGCAGCGTACCGTGCGGATCCGTTTCGAGATCGGCGGACGCAATGACGGGGACGTCCTGGATGGTGTCGAGCATGGTGTTTTGTTCCTGGCGCTGATGGGTGTGCGACCGCCCGGCCGGTTTACCGGCGGTCTGATCTCATGAGAGAAGGCTGGTAACGGCGTTTCAGGTGACTGCCTCGACAGCCGCGTCAGTCGCCGAGCTTGAAACCTCAGCGTAGGACAGCCCGTGCTGCATCCGGATCATGTCCGCCGCGCGCTGACCGATGGCGACACACGGCGCCATGATGTTGCCGACCGTGGTGCACGGCATGATCGAGGCATCGGCGATCCGCAGCCCGTGATCCCGCAGACCTTGAGGCGGTGTTGACCACGGACATCGGTCACGCCCCATCTTGGCCTTGACCTTGAGGCGCTCAGGCCTTGTGGGCCGCCGGTGGCCGCAGCGAGAGGAACACGACCAGCGCCGTGATGAGTGTGACGGTGGCGAGGCACAGCGTGAGCGCGCTGAACGCGTGACCGTAACTTGCTAGCAGCGCAGGCGGCGAGACCTCGGGCGCGAGCGCCGAGGCGCCTCCGAAGTCCCCCGTCGCGAGCCGCTCCGCAATCAACGATGAGGCCTCAGGCTGGGCGATCAGCGGTAGGACCCGGGCCTGCGCTAGGCCGCTCAGCAGCGCCGTAGCGAGCGCCAGGGCGACGCCTTCACCGGCCACGCGGACGGTTCCGAAGATGCCTGCGGCCATGCCGGCGCGCTCCTTGGGCACAACACTGACCGCGAGCCCGTCCATCAGGCCCCACGGAAAGCTTATGCCAAGGCCGATGACGAGAAGGGGGGGGACGAGGTCGGCAGCGCCAGCACCGATCGGGACTTGGCCGAGCCAGAATACGCCGACGCAGGTCACAACAAGGCCGAGGCCGCAAAGCGTCGCCGGCGACAGCCAGCGGGTCAGCGAACCCGCCAGCAGCGGTAGCAGCAGCAAGGGCGCCGACATGGCGAGCATGGTCTGGCCAGCTTCCGGAGCGGACATGCCGTCGATCCCTACAAGCCGGATTGGAAGCAGGATCAGAAGCACGACGAAGCCGTACGCGGGGGCGGCCGCAAGAAGCTGGACACCCACGAACTGTCGGTACCGAAACAGATCGAGGTCCAGCATCGGACGAGAGACGCGACGTTCGATCACGACGAACGCGACTAGAAGGGCAGCCGCCGCTCCGAAGAAGGTGACGACCATCGGGTCGGACCATCCGCGGCCCGGACCCTCAAGGATCGCCGTCGTCAGGGTTGCGAGCGCGACTGTGAAGCTCACGCTTCCCGGCCAGTCGATCGTCGTGGCCTCCGGATCCCGCGACTCAGCCATGAAGACGATGCCGATGAGGAAGGCGGCGACGTCGAAGGCGACCACCAGTGCGAAGATGCTTCGCCAGCCGAACAGCTCGAACACATAACCGGAAGCGATCGGCGCGACCGAGAGGCCGACTCCGAAGCTCATTCCAACGAAACTGAACGCCCTCAGCTGTCCAGGGCCTTGGAACTCCTGCGCCAGAACGGCCATCCCGGCCGACATGGCGGCGGCGGCCATGACGCCCTGAGCTGCACGGATCAGGTTGAAGCTGGTCATGTCGGGGGCGAACGCGAGCATCAGCGACAGAAGGGCGAATGCGCCCGTCGCGATGGCGAACACCCGCTTGCGACCATATCGGTCCGCGATCGCCCCGGCCGCCAGAAGCAGGCTGCCGAAGGTCAACAGATAGGCGTTTGTCGCCCAGCTGATCGAGACCGGTGATCCGCCGAGCGCCGCGCCTATGGCCGGCAGGGCGATGGTCGGCCCCGTGAAGGCGAGCGGCATCGACGCGGAGGCGAGACAGACGGCCACAAGAACGGCCGCGGAACGCCGCTTCAGAGAGTGAATTTCCATGGTGGTTTCCAGACTGGTCAAGACACCGGAGCTTCGCCTCAGGTGGTCGGGCCGCCGCTGGACGTCAGTCTGGCCGGCGCTGCGGCGCCGCCGCGACTGCCGGGACGAGCTGGGCCCTGCGCCTCAGTTGGCGGCGCACCGTCCTGCGACGATGAATCGAGTTCCCGCTTTGTGAATAATTTAGTACGCGCTATATATCCATAGCGCAGCGCGCAGCAAGGGATATTTTGTATTGACCGATAAAAAATCGGGCCGGCCAGGGCGGCCCCGGTTATTCGACTTGGAAAAGGCGCTCGACGTGGGGCAGCGGCTCTTTCACGAGCGGGGCTACGACGGCGTGTCCCTGTCGGACCTGACGTCTGCGATCGGCATCGCTGCGCCGAGCTTCTACGCCGCGTTCGGGAGCAAGGCGCAATTCTTCGAGATGATCCTGAACCGCTACAGCGGCGCTACGCCGTCAATCGACTCATTCATGGTCGAGAACGACGCTGTCGCGACGCCGATCGAAAAATATCTTGTCGCGCGCGCCGAGGCCTACAGCCGGGACGCCGCGACGAAGGGCTGCTTGGTGCTCAACGCCACCCGGAACTGCAGCGACGCCGGCGCCGCGGCCGCTGCCGGGCAGATCGCCGAGGGCGGCCGCCTGCGCGTGCGCGACCTCGTCGCCAGGTCGCGACCGGATCTGGCGGAGCCGGTAAGCGACCTGGTCGCGTCCGTCATGCAGGGATTGTCCGCACACGCGCGCCAAGGCTGGTCGACGGAACGTCTCGTCTCGGTCGCGCGGAGTGCGGCTCTCGCGGTTGACGCAATGACGCAGACGTCGGATCTCGCCGAGGTTTAGTCGACAGTCCGCAGCGAGCGTCCGATTCCGGTCAGGCGTTGGCGCCGCTGTCTACCGTCAGCGTCGTGCCGGTGACATATCGAGCCTTGTCGCTGGCCAGATAGGTGACGGCATGCCGGATCCCGGCGCCCTCGCCGAAGCGGCCGGTAGCGGTAAGCTGGCGCATCGGATCGCCAAGAGGCAGCCGCACGTATCGCCAAACGTCAGCCGTCGGGCAGTCGGCCGATGTCAGATTTTGGCGCTCTTCGGCTGATTGTGGTTTGCCGCTGAGAACCGATCGCGGTCTGGCTCAAGCCCGCATACCGCAATTGTACAAAAGCGCGTTTCGGAGAGGGCCCAACTAGTTGGTCAGACTGAACCGCAGCTCGCCCAGCCCCTCAAGCGACGAGACGATCTCGTCGCCGGCCTCCAGCCAGCGCCGCTCCTCGCGCGGGGCCTTCTCGCCGAAGATCACGCCCTGAGGCGTGCCGGTGAACATCACGTCCCCGGGCTTCAGCGTCATGATCCCCGAGGCGAAGCTGATCAGCTGGCGACAGTTGAAGATCATGTCGTTCGTCGACCAGTCCTGCCGGCTGCGGCCGTTCACCACCGTCTTGAGCTTGAGGTTGTTGGGGTCGGGGACCCGGTCGCGGGTGACGAGCCAGGGGCCGATCGGCGCGAAGCCGTCCGAGGTCTTGCCGATCATGAACTGCGAGGTCGCGGTCTGCAGGTCGCGGGCGGAGAAATCGTTGCCGGTCGCGTAGCCCGCCACGAAGTCGAGCGCGTTCTCCTCCGTCGCGTCGCGGCATTCCTTTCCGAACACGATCACGAGCTCGGTCTCGTAGTCGAACTGCCGCGCGACCCTGGTCGGCAGCGCGATCGTCCCGCCGTGGCGGTTCAGCGCGTTGTTGAACTTGTTGAACAGCGGCGGGGTCTTCGGCACCGGCGTGCCGGTCTCTTTGGCGTGCTCCCGGTAGTTGAAGCCCATGCAGATGATCTTTTCCGGCCGCGTCACCAACGGCGCGAAGGTCGCGGTCGCGAGATCGATGAGCACGGCCTTGCCCGGCTCGGCCTTCGCCGCCTCGATGACGGCGCGCAGCTCCGCGCCGCGGCCGTTCTGCAGCAGGTCGTCGACGTCAACTGGCGCGGCAAGGCCAAGCGACTGCGCCGTCGCGCCGACGTCGAGAACGCCGCGTTCGGTCTCGACGCCAAGAGCGTAGCCGCCATCCTTCCGCAGGTTCGCGATCCGCGCGCCGAGCGTCGCCACGTCTTCGAAACTGCCGCGGCTCGATGAGCGCGACGACCTCTCCTGCGCGCTGGCGACGCCCGTGACCGTCGCGGCCAGCGCCGCGCCGCCGAGCATGACGGTTCGGCGGGAAGCGTCGGGATGATCAAGCATGCCGGCGATTGCGGGCGGCTGGTGATCGGATCGAAAATCCTGCGGCTGTTGCGTCATGGCTGTTCTCCTTGGGGGCGGCGCGTTCCAGTTCTCTTTCGGTCGGACGTCGATCTGCCCCCCATCACTCGATCCACTTCGGCGCGAGGGGAAGCGAAGCCATCTGCGCGGCGTCGTGGTTGATCCAGAGCTTCGCGCCTTCGCGGCGCATCAGCGCCTCGACCTTATCCATCGAGGCCCTGCTCGCCGCCGGGTCGGAGTTGAACTTCGGCACGTACCGGTGATGAAGGCTCTCCGCGAAATGCGCCACGTCGCCGCTCAGGATGACGGGGCCGGATTTGGGCAGACGCACCAGCAGGCTGCAATGGCCGGGCGTGTGGCCGGGGGTTGCGATCAGCGTCACCGAGCCGTCGCCCAACACGTCGTGGTCGCCCTCGACCACCTCGGTCGGGTTCGAGCGCAGCGTGTCGTAGAGGTGCGGCAGGAAGCCGAAACTGTCGGGCTTGTCGCCGAACATCGCGTCCCGCTCGGCCTTCTGAACGATCCAACGCGCGTTTGGAAACAGCCGACAGTTGCCTGCATGATCGAAATGGGCGTGCGACAGGATGATCGTGCTGACATCCTGCGGGTCGATCCCGATCTCTTTCAGCTGCCCCGCGATGGTGCGCTTCGCAATTCCGCGGATATCGTGCGCGATGATCCGGCCCTCGGACAGCTGAGCGAGGCTGTCCTCCATGCCGGTGTCCCAAAGTGTCCAGCCGTCCGCATGCTTGATCAGATAGGCGTAGCAACTGAGGCCGATGGGCTCCCCGACATGGACGCCGGGCGAGTAGATCGAACGGTCGTCGACCCGCGCCTCGCCGGAATAGAGCACATAGATGCGCTCGACCGTCTTGGCTGTCGCCGGGCCTTTCTTGTCGGAAGCCGCGCGCGCCGGTCGCGTCACGGCCAAAGCGGCCCCGGCCGCGACGCCGGCCAGTCCCGCAAGGGCGTGTCGCCTGTTCATCGGATTCGCTCCTGTCGTCCCAGGTCGTCGGGACTCGTCCTCGTGGTTGCGCCGCAGAGCTCGTGAGGCTCCGCCATCGGCCTGCGGCGGTCAGATGATCTGGCCGCCCGAGACCTCGATCCGCTGCGCGTTGACCCAGCGGTTGGCGGGGGCGAGCAGGCTCGCGATCATCGGCCCGATGTCGTCCGGCACGCCGACGCGGCCAAGCGCCGTCATCTCGGCGAAGGCCTTGTTGAGGCTTTCGTCGTCACGCACCGCGCCGCCGCCGAAATCGGTCTCGATCGCGCCGGGCGCCACCGTGTTGACCGCGATCCCGCGCGAGCCGAGCTCCTTCGCCATGTAGAGGGTGAGCGTCTCGATCGCGCCCTTGACCGCGGCGTAGGCGCCGTAGCCCGGGTAGGACATGCGGGTCAGGCCAGACGACAGGTTCACGATCCGCCCGCCGTCGGCGATCAGCGGCAGCAGCGCCTGGGTCAGGAAGAACACGCCCTTGAAGTGCACGTCGACCAGCCGGTCGAACTGCGCCTCGGTCGCGTCCGCGATCAGCGCGTAATCGCCATGGCCGGCGTTATTCACGAGATGGTCGAAGGTCTCGCGGCCCCAGGTCTGGCGGAGCGCCGCTTTCAGCGTGTCGGCGAAGGGCCTGAACGCCGCGACCGAGCCGCTGTCGAGCCGGAAGGCGAGCGCCTTGCGGCCCATCGCCTCGATCTCGGCCACGACCTTGTCGGCCTCGTCGGAGCGGCTGTGATAGGTGATGACGACATCGCCGCCGCCGCGGGCGATGCTGAGCGCGGTGTTGCGCCCGAGACCGCGGCTGGCGCCGGTGACGAGGGAGATGGTGGTCATCTTCGGAAGCTCCGTTTTGAGGACAGGCCGAACATGGTCGGCCGGGTCCCTCGCTTGTTTCCCGATGCTCGACGGTTTTTGCCTATTCCTCCGAAACGACGTGCATCGCGCCCATTAGCGGTCTAGCTTTCGGCTATGACCGCCCTGCTTGACGCCGTCCGCGCGCATATCGTCTCGCTTGGGACCGGCGACGGCGTGTTCGACACGCCCGTCGCGGGCTTGACGCTGGTGCGCGCCACCACGCCCAGCGAACTCGTCCACCAGATCCCACGCCCGCTGGTGGCGCTTGTGCTTCAGGGGTCGAAGCATGTGGCGATGGGCATGAAGGCCTTCGATTTCTCCGCCGGCGACTCCCTGCTCATCACCGCCGACGTTCCGACGCTAAGCCAGATCACCCGCGCAAGCGCAGCCGTGCCGTACGTCTCATTGGTGCTGGAGCTCGATCCTTCGGTCATCGCCGACCTGACGGCGCAGATGCCGGAAGAGGAGGCCGGCGATCACTCTCCGGTGCGCGCGCACCCGACGGACGCGGAATTGGCGGACGCGGCGCTCCGCCTGATGCGGCTGTTCGAGCGCCCCTCGTCCGTGCCGGTGCTAGGGTCCCAGCTCGTGCGGGAGATGCACTATTGGCTGCTCGCCGGCCGCCACGGCGCCGCGATCCGCCAGCTCGGCTGGCCGGAGGGCCATGTGCGGCGCGTAGCACGGGCGGTCGCGCTGTTACGCGCTGAGTTCGCGCGGCCGCTTCGCGTCGAGCGTCTCGCAGAGACCGCGGGCATGAGCCCGTCCTCTTTCCACGAGCATTTCCGCAACGTGACGTCGCTGTCGCCGCTGCAGTTCCAAAAGCGGCTGCGCTTGATCGAAGCGCGGCGGCTGATGCTCTCGGAGGAAGCGAGCGCCAGCAGCGCCGCCTATGCGGTCGGCTATGAGAGCGTGTCGCAGTTCACGCGCGAATACGGCCGGCTGTTCGGCGTCTCTCCCGTCCGCAGCGCACGCGCCGCGAAGGCGCAGGTTCAGGCGGTCTCCTGAGCGAGGTCGGACGCACGCCTTCGGCTGTACGAGCGTCTGCTTGGGCCGCGACCGATGTTGGCGCGTCGCCGAACGTTTGAGGGTGTATGATTGGGTTGAGGGGCTGCCTCTAGGAGGAGGCAATGCGCCAGCCCGACTTGTTCCGACTACCGCAAAAAGCCATGGAACGCCGGCCGTCTGATCGGCCCTAAAGCGCCGTTGACGCCGAAGCACATCTGGGCGATCCGCCAGCAGTTGAAAACCAACGCTCAGGTCCGTGACCTTGCGATGTTCAACTGCGCTCTCGATGCGAAGCTTCGTGGATGCGATCTGGTCAAGCTCCGGATCAGCGACGTTGCCATAGGCGGATCGATCCGCGTGCGGTCAACGGTCATACAGCAGAAGACCGGCCGACCGGTTCCGTTCGAGATCACCGAGTCCGCCAGAGACGCGCTCGCGGCATGGCTTCGACTAAGAGGTTGCCGGCCGGACGACTGGCTTTTCCCGAGCAGGAGCGCGCCGGGGCCAGCATATCGGAACTCGTCAGTATGCCCGGCTGGTCGATAAGTGGGTCCGTATGATCGACCTCGAGCCGACGGCCTACGGCGCGCACAGCCTCCGGCGCACGAAGGTGTCTCTGATCTACAAGAAGACCGGCAACCTGAGAGCCTGCCAACTGCTCTTGGGTCACGGAAAGCTCGAGAGCACAGTTCGCAACCTAGGTATTGAGGTCGACGACGCCCTGGCCCTCTCCGAGCAACTGGAGCTTTGACCTTGAGCGATCGGCAGCCCGGAAGGGAAGGAGCGCCGAAAGGGCGATGAGGCGATGTCTGCTTCCAGCGGTTGATGACGCCATTATTGCCGTCAGGGTCAGCGGCAGGGAGCTGCCGCTGACTCATTGCGGAATTTGAAGACGTCCGCTGCCGGGAGGTCAACCTTCGCCCCGTCGCGGAATTGCTCGCGAGCCGGTGCCAACTTCAGCTTTACCGGCGCTCCGTCACGCCGATCGACCTGATCGCTTCGGCCACTGGCCGGCCCTGCGCGGTCAGCACTTCGACCTAGCGTAGCCTCGCGACGAGCTCTTTAGGTGCCTGCCTCTTCCTCGGCGTCAGACAATTCTCCGAATGGCCAAAGCCATATGTGGAACGGTTTTGCGGACAAGAGCGCTCTACGACGTTGACCTGACCGGGAACGGTGAGGTCAACCGCCACGCCTACGGGCGCAAAACCTAGCGTATAGCGTAAGCCATGGCGCAGTTTACGCCGCCTCCCGGCCGATTTTCGAGTCAGGGTTGGCGAGCGCTTCTTTGAAGGCGGAAGCCGTCATCGGTTTTCCGAAGAAGTAACCCTGGCCCTCTTGGCAGTAGGATCGCATCAGCTCGGCTTGCGTTGGCGTCTCGATGCCTTCGGCAATGACCTCCAGCTCAAAGCCGCGCGCGAGATTTGAGATCGCGTCGACGATCACGAGGTTCCTGTCTCCGCCGTCGGGGCTGCTGACGAAGGATCGGTCGATCTTCAGGCGAGTTACCGGAAAGTCCTTCAGCATCGTCAGGGATGCGAAGCCCGTTCCAAAATCGTCGAAGGCAATCCCGACACCAACAGCCCTGAGCTCTCGGAGTGCCGAATGAATGCGAAACTCGTTCCGCAGGATCGTGTTCTCAGTGATCTCCAGCTCGAGCCCACAGGCGGGAAGCTTCGCTTCCGAGAGCGCCCTGTCGACGACGGACGGCAGGTCCTCGGACCTGAATTGGGCTGCGAACAGGTTCACTCCGATGCGGAAGTCCGGAAAACCGATTGCCCGCCACGCGGCTGCCTGGCGGCATGCGGTCCAAAGGATCCATTCAGAGACAGGGACGGCTAGCAGACTGTTTTCGAGCGTCGACAAGAAAGCAGCCGGCGTGAGCACGCCGCGCTCGGGATGGTTCCAGCGAATGAGCGCTTCCCCTCCCACAACAGCTCCATCCGTGAGGCGGATCTGCGGCTGATAATAAAGTTCTAATTCACCTTTCTCCCAGGCTTGTCGAATACCGGAACTCACCGAGACGCGTGTCTGCGCCACCGGACGCAGTTCCTGCGTGAAGAGACGTACGCGGCCTTTGCCGTCGGCCTTTGCTTTGTAAAGCGCGAGATCGGCTTGCTCCAAAAGCAAATCGGCGTCCCAACCCTCTCCTGAGACGAGAGACACGCCCGCGCTGGCGCCGATATAGATCGACTGCTCTCCGAGCTCCATTGGGCGCTCAATCGCCTTGATCAGCCGATCGGCCAAGCCGACGGCCGATAACGGATCTGCTGTGTCCTCCAGAACGATGACAAACTCATCGCCGCCCAGGCGACATGCAAGACCAACGTCGCCAAGCACCTCGCGCAACCGGTCCGCCACTGTCTTCAGAACCTCGTCGCCCGCGGCGTGACCAAGGCTGTCGTTGACGTCCTTGAAACCGTCGAGATCTAAAAGGATCAGAGACGCTGGGCGACCGCTGCCGCCGGAGGCTGCGAGCCGATCTCTCAGCAGCGTGCGATTGGCGAGGTCGGTGAGAGCGTCGTACTCTGCGCCACGCTTCAGCCTCGCCTCCGTCTTAAGACGTTCCGTTATATCGCGGGCAATCGCGCCAAAGCGATGCTCGCCGCCCTCGGTCCAATGGGAGAGCGACAACTCGATCGGGAACTCGGTTCCGTCACGCCGAAGGGCGGGGACGGTCACCAAAGAGCCAACCAGTTTGGTCGGTAGCCCGGCTGCTGCGCGTTGCAAGCCGGCATCGTGCATAGGACGGTAATGTGGGGGGATGATGATGCCCAGGCCTTGCCCGATCGCCTCGTCGGCCGCGTATCCGAACATGCCTTCCGCGGCGTTGTTCCAAGACAAAATCTGACCGTCGCCGTTCGCAAAGACGATCGCGTCCGCCGACGATCCGGCCACGGCATCGAAGCGCCGGCGCCCGTCAGCCTCGGCTGTCGAAAGGCGGCGGATCTGGAGCTTGTCCATGACGAGGTCGGCAAGGTCGGCGAGCGACTGCCGCTCGGCTTCGGAAAGTCCACCCGGCCGCGGCAAGACATCCACGATGCATAGCGCGCCGATGACGAAACCGTCCGGCGTAACGAGGGGGGCGCCGGCATAGAAGCGGATCTTCGGCTCATCGGTGACGAACGGCGATTGACGGAACCGCTCATCCAGCGCTGCGTCAGGCACCACCATGACGGCCCGGCCAAGGATCGCGTAGGTGCAAAAGGAGCCTTCCCGAGGCAGTTCACACGCCTCGATGCCGAGACGCGCCTTTAAGAATTGGCGGTGTTCGGCGACTAAGGAGACCATCGCCATCGGAACGCCGAAGATCCGCTGAGCGTGCCGCACGATTGTGTCGAGCCCGGGCTCGGGAGGCGTGTTTAGGACGTTGTACTGGTCAAGAGCAAGAAGGCGCTGGGCCTCGTTGTCGGGTACCGGATAGGAAGGGCGTTTCGCCATCATTGTTGTCTTTTAAGACCCTTTGACTCGCACGCTGAGGTCTGCGTGCTTCGCCTTCTGATTTTTCTCTGGGTCGCGCTACTCCATGTCTGACGCAAAACTGTTACCGAAGTGCTCCGAAATGCGCCGCCAAACCCACCGCCCTATGGCGGCGCAGAGATGCTTCGCTTCCAGCATGCCGCCGAACGCCTCGGGGTAATTTGTTCAGTGGTCTGTTAGATCCAAAAGCCGGCGACCCAGTTCATCGTCGGGCGTGTCTATCGAGCGGCCCGGAGCGTCCACTTGACGGAAGCCGGGGCGGATGGACCCGGTAGCGAGGCCGGCAGATAAGTAGCGCCAACGTCCGATTTGAGCTTACGAACCAAGGTCCGGTTGTGGCGCTATTCGGCTGATGGCGCTTCGTGGCTGCTGATCGTCGGCCACGGATGACCCGAGGCGGCCCTTCTTGAGGTCTGCCTTCCCAGTTCCACCGATTGTTTCGCGTCGCGTCGGTCTAATGACCGGCGGCGCGCGACGGCGTGTGATCAAGAGCGCTTGTAGCGCATCAAATGAGACGCGTCGCACAGGTTCGAGCCGGCGGCGGCCGCCACCGCGAAGGCGCTGGCGCCGATCGCGACATGGGCGCTGGGCCCGCCGACGAAACACATCATCATCGGCATAGCGAGGATCGAGCCGCCGCCGCCGAACAGGCCGAGCGTCACGCCGACCGCCGAGCCGGACACGCCCCAGAGCAGATCCTGCATCGGTTCGCGCGCAAGCGTGGCCATCACATGCCGTCCAGCGGCACCTTGAGGAAGCGGCGCCCGCCGCTCCCCGGCGGGGGCAATGCGCCGGCCTTCATGTTGATCTGGAGCGACGGGATGATGAGCCGCGGCATGGCGAGGCTCGCGTCGCGCGATGTGCGCAGCGCCACGAACTCGTCTTCCGAGACGCCGTCGCGCACATGGATGTTGTTGGCGCGCTGTTCCGCGACCGTCGTCTCGTTGCGGATTTCGCGGCCGTTCGGCCCGTAGTCGTGGCACATGAAAAGCCGCGTCGCGGAGGGTAGGGCCAGCACGCGCTTGATCGAGCGGTAGAGCGCCCGCGCGTCGCCGCCCGGGAAGTCGGCGCGCGCCGTGCCGCCGTCCGGCATGAACAGCGTGTCGCCCACGAAGGCGGCGTCGCCGACGAGGTAGGTCATGCAGGCCGGCGTATGGCCTGGCGTTGCGACGGCCTGCGCTTCCAGCGAGCCGATCGCGAAAACGTCGCCGTCCTGGAACAGCCGGTCGAACTGCGACCCGTCGCGCCGGAACTCCGCGCCTTCGTCGAAGAACTTGCCGAAAGTCGCCTGGACGTCGCGGATCGCCGACCCGATCGCCATCGTTCCGCCGAGCGCGCGCTGGAGATAGGGCGCAGCCGAAAGGTGGTCGGCGTGGACATGGGTCTCGAGCAGCCACTCGACCTCAAGTCCGCTCGCCCGCACATGGTCCACGATCCGGTCCGCCCCCGCATAGGCGATGCGCCCGGCCGCGTAGTCGAAGTCGATCACGCTGTCGACGATGGCGCAGGCCGGGCCGCGCGGGTCCTTCAC
Source organism: Methylopila turkensis (assembly GCF_027922325.1). Classification (GTDB taxonomy): domain Bacteria; phylum Pseudomonadota; class Alphaproteobacteria; order Rhizobiales; family Methylopilaceae; genus Methylopila; species Methylopila turkensis. The sequence continues at coordinate 943,630 of NZ_BSFL01000001.1, read as the reverse complement.
CACGTAGGAGAAGGTGTTGGTGGCCGCGTCGAAGAAGGAGGTGACGTGAGGATTCATGCCGCGAGCCTCGCAACGCGCGCGCCGCCCGCCCATTGCTCCATGACAAGCGCGTCTGCGTCGTCCTGCAGCACGCGCCATTCGCCGGCCGTCGACGGCGCGCCCTCGATCACCACCGGGGTCGACCGCGTCTTCAGGCGGATCACCGGGGCGCGGTGGGCATATCCGCTATGGTCGCGCTTGAGGATGGCGTTCGCGATCGCCTCAGCCTGTCCGCGGATCGGCTCGACGAAGCGGCAGGGCGCGCCCCCGATCGTCACGCAGTCGCCGAGAGCGTAGACGTGTTCGGCGCTCGTGCGCATCGTCTTCGGATCGACCACGATCCCACGGTCGAACGCGAGGCCGCCGCTGCGCGCGAGGCGGGGTTCGGTCGCGAGCCCGGTCGCGGCGACGATCTGGTCGGCTTCGACCGTCTCGCCGGACGCGAGAGTCAGTCGCAGGCGCTCGTCGATCCGTTCGACCTTGCCGACCGCCCGCCCGCCAAGGAAGCGGACGCCGATCTTCGAAAAGCCCGCCGCGAGCCGCTCCGCAGCCGGGCGCGGCAGCATCGCCAGGAGCGGCAGTTCCTCGATGCCGATCAGCGTTACGTCATGGCCGGCGCCCGCAAGATCCTCGGCGAGTTCGCAGCCGACCATGCCCGCGCCCACGATTGCGACGCGCTGCGGCCCGCACGAAAGCGCGGCGTGGAGGCCCGACCAGGCCGCGAGATCGTTGACGCGCCAGCAGAGGTGGGCGGGCAGGCAGGCGGGCGCCGCGGAGCGCGCGCCCTGAGCCAGCACGAGGTCGGAAAAGCGCACGGTCCCGCGCGTGGTGCGGAGCGTCCCGCTCGCTGGCGACAGTCCGACAGCGACGGTTTCCTTCATCAGCCGCACGCCGAGACGCGCTGCGGCTTGCGCGCCGGTCTCGCGGCGAAGGCTGCTCGGCGTCGCGCCGCGCGTCAGCGCGACCGAAAGTTCGGGCTTGTAATAGACGTCGCCCGAGCAGGCCGTGACCACCGTTATGGGCGTCGCCGGATCGAGCGCGCGGATGGCTTCGGCTGCGCCCCAGCCGGCGGTCCCGGCGCCCACGATGACGACGCCGCTTGTGCGCGAGACCGGCGTCGCGGCCTGCGGCGCGCTCACGGCGGCGCGCGGGACGAGAGGGTCGAAATCCGCCTTGGTGACGTTGCAGATCGGGCATTCCCAGTCGTCGGGAATGTCGTCGAAGCGCGTGCCGGGCGCGATGCCGCTATCGACGTCGCCTTCCGCCTCGTCGTAGATCAGCCCGCAGACGCGGCAGATGTAGCGCCGCCAAGGGCCGAGCCCGTCGGTCGGCTCGATCACGGCGGGGATGGCGGTCCCGGCGTTCACGTCAGCGCCCCCGCCGGCTGCGCGACCTTGGAGAGCCGCGTCATCTCGCTGCGCAGATGCTTTATGGCGGGCGTGACGATCGCCACGAAATGCGCCTCGCGGACGCGCCGCTGCGGCGCTGCCGACATCAGGTAGCCGCGCGCGCCCTGATGCAAGAGCGCCGATTGGGTCGAGCGCAGCGACAGTTCCGACGCTTGGGCGCGCGCGTCGAGCACGTCGATCAGGTAATCCGTGGAGGTCTCGAACGGCGTCTCTGCGAGCTTCGCCACGCGGCCCGCGAGCTCGTCAAGCTCGCCCGCGATCTCGTCAGGCCGGTTGTCGAGGTACTGGTTCACATGTCCCAGAACGCTCTCGACCTCGAGCATCGAGTCGATCGCGCCCTCGGTGACTCCGAGCCCCATCCCAAGCTGTAGGAGTATGAAGGCCGCACGGATCTTCGCGATAAAAGGCTTCGCCGGATCGGCGATGAGGTCGGCGTCGTCAATGCGCACGTCGGCGAGCCGCAGGCCCCAGGTGCTCGTGCCCTCCATGCCGGAGAAGACCGGGCACTGGCGCAGCTCCACCGGCTCGTCGCAGCGGAGCACGAACATGATCTCGTGGGAGGGCGCGCCGGAGGCGTCGACCACCTGCGCGATCGCCCCGCAATACTGGCCGCGCCCGATATGGCTGACCCAGGGCAGCGTGCCGGTGACGCGGTAGCCGCCGGGCACGCGCCCGGCCTTCAGCGCCATCGGCTCGATGCCCGCGAACGACTTCATCGGGTTGGAAAGCGCCGTGCCCCCGAAGGTTTCGCCCGCGGCATGGGGCGGCAGCATGCGGTCGGCGAGCCCGCAATTCTCCGAGTGGTCGAGATAGAGGCCGAAGACGCCGTGGCACCACATCAGGAAGCCGGTGGAGCCGCATTGCCTCGCGCCGGCTCGCATGGCGTCGATTGCGAGACCGAAGTTCCCGCCGGCGGATTTCAGATGCGCCGACAGAGCGCCCACACGCGCGAAGTCGCGCATGATCTCGAGCGGATAGTGGCCCTCGTCGATCGCATGCGCCTTTGCGCGCAGCGCGCCGTCCGAGATGGCGCGGGTGCGGGCGAGCACCGTTTCGCCGACCGGGTCCGGTGACGTGTCGAATGCATGCTGATCGAGAGCGAGCGCGCCGGCCATCGGCTAAGTCTCCAACCGGGAGTGGTCGGGGGCCGCTCGACGCGGCCCCTTGGTCCTTCAGTCCGCGAGCGCGATCTTGAAGGGGATCGGATTGCGCATGGTGTTGGCGACCGGCGAGAAATAGTTCGCCTGTCGCACAATCTCATCGAACTCCTCGCGAGTTGCGTCGCCCTCGATGTCGACGCTCACGCGGATCTCCTGAAAGCCCATCTGCGACGGCTCGCGCTCGGCGCCGCCGGCGCCCCAGGCGGCCGGGTTGCCGATGTCGCCCTCAAGCCTGATCTCGAGCTTCGACAGGCGGACCTGCTTCCATGTCGCGACGGCCGTGATGCCGACCGCAAGGCAGCCGCCGAGCGCCGAGAGCACGATCTCGCCAGGCGCCGGCGCGGTGTTCTCGCCGAAGAGGTGCAGCGGCTCGTCGACGACGACGGGGGCGTGGTCGCCCACATAGCTGAGGGTCCGGTACTGGCCGTCCACCACGGTCTTCACGACGTTGGTGCCGCGGCTGTTCGGGTTGTTGCGGCCCTTCTCGGCGAAGGCCATCAGGCCGTCGCGGTCGATCGGGCGCAGATAGGTCTCGGCGGTCTTGATTTGGGCGGAGGCGGTCATGGGCTGTCCTCGGTGTTCCGCGGGCGGCGGTATGTCCCGCCATCCTTCACGAAACGTCAACGCAACGCCTGTGCCAACCCGCACCGGCAGAGGCTGAGGAAGCCAAACCGGCTGAAAATTGAGCGAACCTATTCTGCGCTCCGATGAGCGGCGTAGGTCGCGCGCCGCCTCCGTCCGTCGACAAAATGTCGACAATGCCGGAATTGTCGGTTCAGCTTCTGGCCGGCTCGAGCCCGAGCTTCTTGAGGCGGTAGAAAAACTGCCGCTCGGTGAGGCCAAGCTGCTGCGCGGCCCGCGCCTTGTTGCCTCCTGAAAGCTCGAGCGCGCGGCGAAGGTCGTCGGAGGTGTGGGACTTCACGGGCAGATAAGGCCGCACCGGCATGGCGGCGGGTGCGAAGTGCGCCTCCGGCGGCCGCTGCCTCGGGGCGGCGATGTCGAAGGCGCGGTCGGCGAGGAGCGAGGCCACTTCGACGCGTCCCAGCACCGGGGCGCTGGCAAGCAGCACGAGGCGCTCGATGAAGTTCGACAACTGCCGCACGTTCCCTGGCCAGGGCTGTTCGCTGAGGTAATGCATCGCGTCCGCCGTCAGCGCGACCTCGCGGCGGTTGGAAGCGTTGGCGCGGTTGAGAAAATGGCGGGCGAGCTGTGGAATGTCGGCAGCCCGCTGGCTGAGCGAGGGCAGTTGGATCGGGATGACGTTGAGCCGGTAGAAAAGGTCCTCGCGAAAATCGCCGCGCTCGACCGCGAGCGAAAGATCGCGGTTCGTCGCCGCGACCAGACGCATGTCGACCCGGATCTCCCGCTTGCCACCGAGCCGCATCACCACGCCCTCCTGCAGCGTGCGCAGGAGTTTGGTCTGCAGCAGCAACGGCATTTCGCCGATCTCGTCGAGAAAGATCGTGCCGCCGCTCGCCTGCTCGAACCAGCCGGCCCGCGCTTCCGTCGCGCCCGTGAAGGCGCCGCGCTCATGGCCGAAAAGCTCGGATTCAAATAGGCTCTCAGGGATCGCCGCGCAGTTGACCTTCATGAAGGGCTTGGACTTCCGCGGCCCCGCGGCGTGCAGCGCATGGGCGAACAGCTCCTTGCCCGTCCCGGATTCGCCGAGCAGCAGGACGCTCGCAGTCGCGTCCGCAACCTGTTCGATCTGGGCGATGGCGCGCAGCAGCGCCGGGGCCTCGCCGACGATGCCGTATCGCGCGGCCTGGTCCGATGGCTTGGCGAGCGGCTCGCGCGCCTCGATGGCGCGCATGCGCCGGTCGAGCCGGTCGTTCAGGGTCAGGAGCTGGCCGAGCAGCGTCGCGACGATCTTGAGGATCCGGACGTCGTCCTGCAGCGGCCGGTCACGGTGGCGGATGCGGTGGCAGGCGAGCGCGCCGACCGTGCGATCCTCGACGCGGATCGGGCAGGCGAGAAAAGAGACGACGCCCTCGGGCAGACGCGAGCGCTCCACCGCGCGGCCGAGGAACGTCGGCTCCTTGTCTATGTCCTGCACGATGACGAGGTGTCCGGCCTGGATGACGCTGCCGGTCACGCCCTCGCCGAGCTGGTAGCGGCCGCGCGCGGCCTCGGCGGTCGTAAGACCGTACGAATAGGCGATGCGGTAGACGTCCTCATCTTGCGATTTCAGCACGATGCGGCCCCGGTTGAGGCCGAGCATCTCGGACATCAGGTGCAGCGCGCCGCGGGCCACCTGGTCGAAATAAAGCCCCTTCCCGATGAGGTTCGTGACCTCCTGGATCAGGAACATCTCCTGGGTGCGCCAGAAGCCGCTGGTCTCGCGGTGGACGTCCCGTGTTTCGTTCGTCATGTCGCCAATCGTCGCCTTTTCGGGACTCATAGCGCGAAACGGCGCGCGCCGAAGAGGGCGCGGGCCGGGCTCGGCGGGACGTGATGCGCGCAGGCGGTCAGCTTCGCTTGATCGCGAAGGAAGCGAGATATTCGTCCGGCTTCGACGGATCGAACGGCTTGCCCATGACGCTGAAGGTCTTGGCGGTTGACGACGGGGCCGCGATGCCGGCCTCCTTCATGGCCTTCTCGGCGTCGGTCGCGAGATAGACGTCCCTCGCGATCGCCTGGAAGTCGACGTCGCCCTTAATCTGGCCCCAGCGCTTCATCTGGGTCAGCGTCCAGATGGCGTAGCTTTCATAGGGGAACGGGTCGAAGGCGATGCGCGCGGGGTCTTTCTTCACGCCGCCAAGTCCGTCCGCATAGGTGCCGGTCAGCACCTGCTCGACGACCGTCACCGGCTGGTTGAGATAGTTCGCGGGCGCGATGGCGACCGCGATCTCCTTCCGATTCTCCGGCCTCTGGGCATAGGAGGTCGCCTGCATGATGGCGCGCAGGAGCGCTGCGGCGGTGTTCGGCGTGTCCGCCATCATCTTACGCGACAGCGAGAAGCTGCAGCAGGGGTGGCCGTCCCAGATCTCCTTCGACAGCAGATGGATAAAGCCGACGCCGTCATAGACCGCACGCTGCACGATGTTGTCGGGAGCCAGGAAGCCATCGATGTTGTCAGCGCGCAGGTTCGCGACCATCTCGGGCGGCGGCACGAGCCTCAGCTGAACGTCCGTGTCCGGATCGATGCCGTGCTCGGCGAGGTAATAGCGCAGCAGGTAATTGTGGTTCGAGAAGTCGTAGGGGATGGCGAACTTGAAGCCCTTCCAATTCTTCGGATCGCGATTGTCCTTGTGCTTGTTGGCGAGGCAGATGGCCTGGCCGTTGACGTTCTCGATCGCGGGCGTGACGAAGGGCGTCTTGGTCGCGCCAAGGCCCATCGAGATTTGGAGCGGCATCGGCGCAAGCATCTGGGCGGCGTCATATTCGCCGTTGATGGTCTTGTCGCGGATGATCGCCCAACCGGCGGTCTTCACCACCTCGACATTGAGCTTCTGCTTCTCGTAGAAGCCCATAGGCGCGCCCATGATGATGGGAGTCGCGCAGGTGATCGGAATGAAGCCGACCTTGAGGTTCGCTTTTTCGGGCGCCCCCGCCTCGCCAAGAGCTTGAGCGGCGGCCTTCACCGGGAAGACGTGGTTGAGCGCGGCTGCGGCCGTGGTCGCGCCGATCGCCTGAAGGAACAGGCGCCGCTCGATCGTCTTGGGGAAGATCGCCTTCAACAGCGCCTGTTCGGTCGCGTGTTCGACGGCCGCGACCGAGAGCGCCTCGTCATGAGCGGCCTGACTTGAATGCGCGCCGCAGGGACAGCGTGTCAGCTTCCAATTTGATCCAGACCCGCTCATTGCGCTCTCCATCGATGACCTGGATCGATGAGCAATGCCTGTGCCATGCGACTGCGTGAAGAATCCCACCTGATCACCAGAGCCGCCTGGCGTGACAGCGCCAGCAATGCCGACCTAATGCCGACAATTTACCGGCACTCGGCGTTCCGAGGCCTGCCCGTAGCCGCCGATCAGCCGAACCGCCGACGCAGTCGATCGTTGTCGCGCCTTAGAGTTTGACCCGGCGCTAACCTGGCCCGCCCTCAAACCTCGCATCCGTTTTGCGGCGCGCTATGGACGACCGCGCCGCCAGTTCGCCGGGGGTCTCCTACGTATTGCCTGCGTCCGGGTCATCGGCGCCGTGACAAGCCGGCTCGATAACTCGACCCTGCCGAGATCGTGCAATAAGAAGACGCTGCGCGTTGCTCTGGCTCAGGCGTCCAAGGCGCGAGCGGCCATCGTGGCCTTGGCCCACCAGACGAGTTCGTCCAGCGCGATCTTCGCGGAGCCAAGAAGATTCTGCTCGATCCTTTCGATCGGCTGATTGCCGACAGCAGGGAAGATCGTGAAGAAGTCGGCCCCACCGATGTGGACGGCCGCGTGCGTCGAGACCATGTGCAACTCGACTGCGATCTGACGGAGGTGCTCTAAGGCTCGGGCAGCGCCCATCCCCCCGTAGCCGATCGCGGTGAACGGCTTGTGGCTCCACTCCTTGTACGCTTGGTCGAGCGCGTTCTTGAGGACAGCCGACAAGGAATGATTGTACTCGGCGACGACGAAGATGAAGCCGTCGAAGCGCGCCAACTCATGCTGCCAGCGCGTCGCCTCAGCGCTCTGGCTCGGTGCGAACGCGCTTGAGGCGACCTCGTCGAACATCGGCAGATTAAAGTCGCGGAGGTCGAGAAGCTCGACGTCAATGTCGGAGCGGGACTGCGCTTGTCTCAGCATCCACTGGGCCGGAACGTCGGCGAAACGGGCTCCGCGGGTCGTCCCAATGATCAGAGCGATCTTAGGCCTAGCGTGATCTGTCGTGGACATGGCTTTGATCTCCTCGATGCCTCGCGCGGGTCAGGCGTCGAATGGCTTGCCGAGGGGAAAATGACCGGACGGCTGATAGCCTACTAGCCATCCGAGGCGGGCTTCGGCGTCCCCGCATCCGGAACACTTGGGCGGTTAGCGGCTGACAACCGTCGGTGATTCAGGCACACTCTCGGTGTGCGCTGCCCGGCAGTTAGACGGGGGTCGGTTTGGAAATTGAAGACCTTCGCGTGTTTGTCGAGATCGCCGATGCGGGCGGGGTCAACTCCGCCGCTCGTCGGCTCGGTCTGGCGAAATCGATCGTCAGCCGTCGCTTGTTGCGGCTCGAAGACGAACTCGGCGCTCAGCTTGTCGCCCGCACGACCCGAGGCGTCGTTCTGACAGAGGCCGGCGCCCATTTCCGGGATGAAGCGGCGAAGGTCTGCGCGGTCATCGATAATGCACGCGAAGACATGTCGCCCGCCGGGGCGCTCAGGGGCCTACTTCGCGTCGCAGCGCCAGCCTCGTTCGGTCGCCAGTTGGCGCCGGTCCTCGCCGAACTCGCTCAACGGCACAAGGATCTGCACGTCCACATTCGCTTCAATGATCGCTATGTCGACCTTGCCGCCGAGGGCTTCGATTGCGCCATTCGCGTCGGATACCTGTCCGACTCAAATCTGGTGGCGCGCAAAGTCGGTGAGCTCCCTGTTCGCCTCTATGCAAGTCCCACCTACCTGTCGGAGCACGGCGAACTGCAAACGCCATCCGACGTTCTGCAGCACTCTTGCATCACGCCTGGCGCGGACGTCTGGAACTTCAGACGCGGTGTTGAAACGATTCCGTTGCGCCCGCATGGTCGGTTCAAAGCAGACAACGCCTTTGTTATCGCGGAGGCTGCGGCAAGAGGTGTCGGCATTGCCGTATTGGGAGAAATTATCGCTGCGCCCTACGTCGCCGAAGGCACGCTGACACCGGTGCTGCAAAGCTATGACCTGCCCGCGGTCGGCATCTACATCGTACGGCCGCAGGGGCAGCATCTGCCACGAAAGGTGCGGGTGCTGATCGACCTGCTGGCCGAGGCGTTCGCAACGCCTTCAGCTGCAAACGCGCGCTGACCCGGTACGGTCCCCAGAGGCGAGGCCTGATAGGGCGGCAGGCTATTCATGCGCACGCGGGTCGAAGACGTTGATCTCGTTGCGCTGGGGCCAAGCCGCGGATGGTGGTCTACAAGGACCCGTCCTGCGGCTGCTGCGAGGCGTCGGTCGACCATGTCCCGCATTGAACAACGATGTCCGCAATGCGGCGAGTCGCAAGCGACAGCTTCTGGCGCCAAGCGGCGGTGGCCGCTGGCCGTAGGTGACCCTCAGCGGTCTTTGGGAACGTCCGCTTGATGCAAGTCACTTTGATCACGGTCGGACGTCGACAGGGCCCTCTTGTCCCTCCACATCGAAGTCGGTCACGAGAAGCTCGAGACGGACGGTCTGTAGCCCCCGGGGCCGGGAACTGGACGCCTTCGACGCGTCATGTGGCGTCGCCGGGCGCGCCTCGCGCCGGATCCCATCGACCCCGGCCGCGGGGTTTCACAGGACGTCGGTTACCCGCGCCAGACTGACGAAGGCCCATGACAGCGACGGGCTCGATGAATCGAGGCGGGCGGATCTTGGCGCCTCGGCACGATCCCGACGTCGCCGGCCGACAAGCCGCCCCAACGCGCGATCCGCGCCTCATACTCCTGCATCCGATTGGCGGCCTTCGCGCCCTCGTCGAAAGCGCCGGCCTCGAACTTCTGCACGCACAAGCGGATCAGATTGCGCGACAGGTCATGCCGCTTCGCAAGCCTGTGCAGCGTGGCCCCGGAGATGAACTCCTGCGCGACCTGGCGCTTGAACGCGATGCTGTGGGATCGATGGCGTGTCATGGGCTCTCATCCTCTGAAAGCCTGGCGCACGGTCCAGAAGCTCAATCCGTCCACCCCGAAGGACCCACTCCAATAGAGGGTCAAAGTTCAGCGCCGATTGACAGCAAACCCACACAAAACTGAACGCCAAAAGTGCAGTTATGTCAGTTAGAGAACAAATTTAAAGCACCTAGGTTCCCGCCATCGGCTGACGTGGGTCCTTCCGAAGTTTCCAGACCCATGAGGGCGGCCGCTTAGGTCCCCCTGGCTTTGGAACCCGACGGAAGCTTGGCCGGACTAACAGAGAGATTTTCCTGGGCGCTCGCGGAACGCGGCGGTCCGCTCCGATGCTCGCAAACGAGGACTTCGATGATGATCTCGATGCTGGTGATCTATGCGGGCGATGAGCAAACACCGTTCGACCGGGACCATTGGATCAACGTGCACTTCCCGCTCGTGCAGAAAAGCTGGGGACCCTATGGGCTGGTCAGCGTCGGCGGGTTCTTTCCGCAAGGTGATGGCACCGGGCTGATCGCGGTTGGCGTCGGAAACTTCCGCGATGAGGCCGCCATGGAAGCGGCGCTCAATTCGCCGGAGACCGCCCATGTCATGGCCGACGTCGACATCGTCACCGCCGTCAAACCGCAACGCAGCGCCTGGCTGATCGGGGCCACGACGCTGGGCGCGCCGCCTGGCCATCTGTGGCTCGTCGTCCTCCTCTTCCTGACTGGGTTCGGCCATGGGCTTGCGACGCCCGGCCTGATGCACATGGTCACCGGCCGCGTCTCGCCCGCCTTTTCAGGCATGATTGCAGGAGTGATCGACTCCACCCTTCAGGCAAGCGCGGCGCTCAGCGTCGCAGTGATCGGCGGCGTCTTCTATGCGCTCAGCGGGGTCCGCGACGACGCCGGCCAGTTCGCTCACGCCTTCGTTGTGGCCCTCCTCGTCATCGCCGCCAGCCAACTCATCGGCGCGTGTCTCGGCCGGACTATCGCCCGACGGCCTGCGTCCGACCCCGCGCGCTGTTCTCACCTGAACGACGTCAACATCTGACTGGAAGGCGATCATGATCGCAGCTTTGAAGGGGTTCACCCAGCAATTGACGCCGGCGAACGGCGTCAAGATCAACGCCGTCACGGGAGGCTCCGGCCCGCCGATCCTCCTGCTCCACGGCTGGCCAGAAACGTGGTGGGAATGGCATGACGTGATGCCGCTGCTCGCTGAGCATTTGAGCGTGGTGGCCATCGATCTGCGCGGCGCGGGTTTCTCAGACTGTCCGCTCGACGGCTACGACAAGGCGACGATGGCGCGCGACGCGCACGAAGTCATGGTCGCCCTTGGGCATGAACGCTACGCTGTCTGCGGACATGATATCGGCGGCATGGTGGCGCTGCCGCAGGCCGCCCTCTATCGGGAAGCCGTCACGCATCTCGCCGTCCTCGACGTCCCGCTCCCCGGCTGGTCCAAATGGGAGGCGACGACCGCCGGCCTCTGGCACTTCAGCTTCCACATGAATCGGGATCTGCCTGAGCGCCTGATCCAGGGTCGTGAATATGACTATGTATCGACCTTCATGGCCGAGCGGTTCTACGATCACAGCGCCTTCAATCCGGCGAACATAGAGATCTACGCCAAGGCGATGGCTCTTCCGGGCCGCACCCGCGGCGGGATGGAATGGTATCGCACGCTCAAAGCCGATCATGCGGCCGCGCTCGAGTACAAGAAGCAGCCGCTTGAGATGCCAGTGCTTGGCCTGGGCGGGGACCAGCGGTTCGGCGTGCATATGGTGCCGATGCTCAAAGAGTTCGCCGCCAATGTGACGGGCGGCTCGATCGCACGGTGCAGCCACTATGTCGCGGACGAGCGGCCGGACGAGGTCGCGGCCGCTCTCATCGATCTTCTCAAAGACAATTGAAGCTCTGCGCCCGGGCCGTGGTGGCTCCGGCCGGGATCGCGACGTCGCGGGCAAACTGCGCCGCAGAGGGTCGCAATGGATCGACTAACCGAGAAAGGAATATGTCATGACGGCACCCGTCATTCGCGGCGTCAATCACATCGGCATCACGGTCCCTGACATCGAAGCGGCGAAAGCGTTCCTTGTGGAAGCTTTCGGCGGCCAGGTGATCTACCAGTCCTTCGGACCGCAGGATCCGCCGCGGCAGGGACCTGAGTTCGAGCGCGCCGTCGGGGCCTTTCCCGGAACGGTCGTGCGCGCCCAGGCGATGGTGAAAATCGGAACCGGAGCCGACATCGAGCTCTTCGAAATGCACGGCCCCCAGCAAGCCGAGCCGGTCCGGGCGAGCGACTTCGGCATCACGCACTTCGCGCTCTACACCGACGACATCGAGGCGTCGGTCGAGCGCTTCGAGAAGGCGGGAGGCACGCCCTTCACCGCGCCGCGCGCCATTCCCTACGCGACCGAAAAAGGGGCTGGAAACAGGGTCTGCTACGGCCGCATGCCCTGGGGCACGACGATGGAGTTCATCACCACGCCTGACCGCATGGCCTATCACGACCAGACGGATCTGCGCAGGTGGCAGGACGAAGACTGAGGCGGGCGCGAGAAGCACTCCAATCAAGCGTGTCGCGGCGAGGGTGGTCTTCGCCGCGGCCGCGCTCTAAACCGGCCTGATCAGAGCGGAACGCCGATAGTGCGAGACACGGCGGCGTCGGTGAAAAAGGGGACGTCCGCCATCACCGTCGCGGTCTCGATGGACGCGAGCGCCGCGCGCAGCGCGGCCTCATCTCGGAATCGATAGATCCCCACGGAGACATCCGCCGCGTCGGCGTCGCGCGGAAAGAAGGCGGCGGCGCTTTCCAGTCCATGCCGCCGCCAGCAGGCAAGCGCCAGTGGCAGGTGAACGTCGACATAGTAGTCGCGGTCGAAATATGTGCCGCCGCTGCAGGTGACTATCAGTGTCGTGTTCGCCATGAACGAGCGTTTGGACCTATCGGCAGTGATCCTCAACTTACAAAATTGAGCATGCCTCGTTCAGCAATGTGGGTCGAGCTACCGATGCATCTGTACCGATGGACCCGGCGAAGATGCTGGCGGCGCCGCCCCTCTAAGCTTAAGTCGCCGGCTGCGGCGCTCACGTTTGCACCGAAGTCTTCGCGATATGATCGGTCACCGTCTCAATGAACGCCCGCAGCCGCTGAAGGCGCCGGATGTCCCGGTGATAGCCCATCCAGATGTCTCGTGAAGGCGGCTCAACCGGCAGGTCGAGCTTGCGAAGACCAACGATCTGACTTCCGACCACTTGCGGCAAGACGGCGATGCCGATGCCCTGACGGCTCATCCGCCCTTGCACGTTCCGGTTGTTCGACCGAAGGACCGGCTTCGCGTTCGGAAAGCTCTCGATGAGCCAGGCGATATCCGGAAATTGGCCGGTCGACGTGTCGTGGGTGATGAGCCGGAAGCCGGTTCCATCTCCGTACGTCGGCTCAGGCGAAAACGCCGCGACGTAGACGCCATAGGGCAGACGGACCAGTCGTCGCTGCACGACATCGGGGTTGTCGAACGGGACGATCCGAAAAGCGATGTCGGCCTCCCGGTGCGCGAGGCTGAACAGGCGGGTGCCTGTGAGAATTTCCAGATCGACGTGCGGATAAACTCTCGCATAATCGTCGATGATGGGCGGCAGGACGTAGGCTCCGAACCAGTCGGCCGACGATATGCGCAAGGTGCCTAGAAGCTCTTGCTCTTGCCCGCTGAGCCGGCGTTCGATGGCCAGAGCGCCTTCCTCCATCTGCTCGGCCAGGGCGATGACGGCGTTTCCTTCTTCCGTGGGAACGAATCCGTCCGCCGTCCTCTGGAACAGCGTCTGTCCGGTGGCTTCTTCGAGCGCCCGAAGGCGGCGTCCCACCGTGGGGTGGCTCAGATGAAGCGCGCGCGCGGCCGCGCCCAGCGTGCCGTTGCGGGCTATGGCCAGAAAAATCCTGACGTCGCTCCACTCCATCGGCGCACCCACAAGAATGAACGGATTGCGTGCAATACTGTCACTTATCGAACAAGACCGAAAGCTTAATTGGTCTCCTCATCCCCCTGCGCTGATCGCTTGGGTCAAACCGTCGCGTCAGTTCGCTCGGGGCCGGGCCTGAATACCGAAGGAGAACAGGATGAAGACTTGGCTGATCACAGGATGCTCGTCCGGCTTGGGCCGGCAGCTTGCTGAAGCGGTGGCTGCGCGCGGCGACCAACTCGTCGCCACCGCTCGCTCCACCGACAGCTTGCTGCCTTTGTGCGAGCGCTATCCTGAGACGGTGCGCAGCATTTCGCTCGACGTGACCCGCGCCGGAGACGCCTCGAAGGCGGTGGCTCTGGCCGAGCACGCGTTCGGCGGCATGGACGTCCTCGTCAACAACGCCGGCTTTGGTTTCATCGGCGCGATCGAGGAGGGAGAGCCGAGCGAATACCGGCCGATGTTCGAGGTGAACGTCTTCGGCCTGATCGAGACGATCCGAGCCGCCCTGCCGGCGCTGCGCAAACGCCCGGGCGCCCGCATCGTCAATCTCTCTTCCGGGGCCGGGATCGCCGGCTCCGCAGGCTTCGGCTTCTACAACGCCACCAAATTCGCCGTGGAGGGCCTGTCTGAAGCGCTCGCACAGGAGCTTGGTCCTCTCGGCCTGAAAGTGATCGTCCTCGAACCTGGCCCCTTCCGCACCGAGTTTTTGGGTCGCTCGATGGCGGCCGCCGCGCGTGAGATCGACGCCTACGCCGAGACCGTGCAGGCGAGGCGACGCTATCGTGAGACCAACGACGGCCGGCAGGCCGGCGACCCGGCCAAAGCCGTCGCCGTCATTCTGGAGGCCGTCGACGCCACGAATCCGCCGCTGCACCTGCCGATTGGACCGCGCGCTCACGCGACGGCGGAGCGAAAGCTGGAGGCCTTCCGAGCCGACATCGCCGCTTGGCGCGACAAGTCCATCGCGACCGACTTCGACGCGCTGAACTAGACGCCTCGACGTGATCACGACCGTCGCCGCCTACGCCTGCAGCGCCGACACGCCGGTCGCCCCTGGTCGAGCTCGGTTGAAGCACGATTGGCCGGTCGCGCGGCTTCGCAAGCTGCGCGACCGGCTTTCCTCTCCGACGTTGAGGCCGCCGAAAGCCTCGAAGCGTCGATCTCACGCCCCGCCGTAAGCCGCGTCCGGTGACCCTTCATGTCCATCGCCTGCCCATCATGGCGCGCTGGTCCGGACGTGCGTCAAGTTCGCGTCGGCTTGTGGCGGGGACGCTCAGCGCCCCGCGGCCTTCAGGATGAGCGCAGCGATCGCGTCGGGCTGGGAGATGAGCGACAGGTGGCTCGCCTTGACCTCGATCGTCGTGGCGCCCATGCGCTTCGCCATGAACCGCTGGAGATCCGGATTGATCGTGCGGTCGTCGGCGGAGACGGCGTAGAAGCTCGGCTTGGACCTCCAGGCCGCGTTGCTGGTCCTGCCCGCAAGCAGCGCTTTCTGGAACGGCTGCTGCACGGCGTGAAGGACGAGCGCCTTCTCCCGCGGCAGGTCGCCCGCGAAGTCCCGGAGGAACGCCTCGCGCGTCAGCCGGCCCTCTTCGCCGTCGAAGACGATGCCGGCGCTTGCGGGCGGCGTCGGATAGGTCTTGGCGAGCGCCGTGTAGTCTTCTCCGGCGTCGGGGGCGCGAGCGGCCACATAGACGAGAGACGAGACCTTCGGATGGACGCCGTTCTCGGTGACCAGCACGCCCGAGAAGGAATGCCCGACCAGCACGGTCGGGCCGTCCTGGCGGTCCAGCACGCGCTCGACCGCCGCGGCGGCCTCGGGCAGTGTGGTCAGGGGGTTCTGCACCGCCGTGGCGTTCAATCCCGCTGCCTGAAGCCGCGCGATGACCTCGGTCCAGCACGATCCGTCGGCGAAAAGGCCGTGGGCGAGCACGATGTTGTCCGCCCGGACCAGGCCGGCGGCGGGCGTCGCGAGGGCTGCCTTGGTCGAGGCGGCGGCCGCGACCGCGGCGGCGAAAACGGTGTTGAACGTTCGGCGGTCCATCACGACCGGCTCCTTTCATGACATCCTTGGCGTTCGCCCGACGGAGGCCGCGGCGAAGCTGCGTCGGAAGACCCAGCCCTTCGGAAGTGCCGTGGAACGGAGCGGGGATCGATCAGATCATCAGGTCCGGCGCCTATACGTGCGTATGGCGGCCTCCAAATCCCCGTATGATTTTGCGCGCTTCCGCGTCGTGTCACTGATCTCTTGATCAAAGGCCGAGGCGGGAGCCTAAGGCTCGAGCTGAGGAACGCGTCTCACGCCCCGCGGGGCGTGCTACCTCTGGAAAGGGCTCGCGCGGGCGCTGCGGGCCGCAGAGCCGATGCGAGGCTGCCCCGCGGCAAGGGGGGCGTCTGTAGGGGAAGACGTTGACGATAGCAGCGACCGAGCCGGCGACCCCGGTCTGGCCCCGTAGCATAGTCCTGCGCGCGCTGGCGGGGGCTCTCGCGCTCGGAGTCTTCTTCATCGACGCGTTCACGCCGCTTCAGAGCGCGGTGGCGGTGCTCTACGTCCTCGTCATCCTGATCGCCGCCAAAGTGTCCGAGACCGATCTGCTCGTCGCTTCAGCGGCGAGCGTGGCGTTGGCGGCGCTGGCCTACGTCTACATGCACGGCGTCGATCAATTCGGATCGTCGACCATACGTCTGGCCGTGAGCTTCTCTGCGATCGGCATCGGCACGGTGCTCTCGCTGCAGAACCTGAGAGCCACCAACAGGCTCCGCGAGCAGGCCCGACTGCTCGACCTCTCGCACGACATGATCTTCGTCCGCGACGCGGCCGGCATTATCCGTTTCTGGAACCGCGGAGCCGAAAATCGGTACGGGTGGCCGGCCGAAGCGGCGATCGGCAAGGTCGCGGACGAACTGCTCGCGACGGAGTACCCGACCAAGCGGGCCGACATTGAGCGGCAGCTGCTCCGGACATCGCGCTGGGAAGGCGTGCTGCGCCAGCGCACGAACGCGGGCGCGACCATCGTCGTCGAAAGCCGCTGGGCGCTGCAGCGCGGCGGTCCAGGCCAGCCGTTCAGGGTCCTGGAGACGCACCGGGACGTCACCGAGCGCGAGGCGTCGCACAGGGCTCTCGCCCAGAGCGAACGCCGCTACCGGCGCATGTTCGACGCGAACCGCGTGGGCCTGCTCCAGGAGGACTGGTCCGCGCTCCGGACGGAGCTGCGGCGGCTGACCTCAACGGGGGAGGCCGATCTTCTCCGCTACATTGACGCGAACCCCGACTTCGTGGAGCGGGCGAAGGCGCTTGTCCGGATCACCGACGTCAACGCCGCCTTCCTCGAGATCACCGGAGCCGACAGCGCGGTGAGCTTGCCCGGATCGCTCGACGGCATCCTCGGAGAGGCCGACCAGACCTTCGTGGGCTCGCTTGCGGCGTTTTGCCGGGGCGACAGGTTCTTCGAGGGCGAAACGGAGATACGGGCCTCCAACGGACGGCGCGTGCCCGTGATCTTCGGACTGACCTTCCCGGCCGTCGAGGAGGGCAACGACGGCGAGGTGCTGGCCTTCGTCGTCGACGCTACCGAGCGCAACGAAGCCCAGAACGCGCTTCTGGCGGCTCAGGCGGAGCTCGCCCATGCCGCGCGCGTCGCGACCCTGGGCGAGCTGACGGCCTCGATCACCCACGAGGTCAACCAGCCGCTCGCCGCGATCGTCACCAATGGCGAGGCCGCGCTCCGCTGGCTGCGCCGGGCGGAGCCGGATCTCGAGGAGGTCTCGACCGCGCTCGTCCGGGCGATCGAGGAGGGTAAGCGAGCGAGCGCCGTCGTCCGCCGGATCCGGGCCTTCCTGACGAAGGGGCCGATCAGGCGCGACGTCCTCGATGTGGTGGAGCTCGTGCAGGACGCGATCCTGCTGGTCGAGCGGGAGCTGACGAGATCCGGAGCGACCGTCCATCTGCGGCTCGACCCGAAGCTGCCGAGGGTCTTGGGCGATCGGGTGCAGTTGCAGCAGGTGCTGGTCAACCTCGCGGTGAATGCGACCCACGCCATGGCCGGCGCGCCGGATGGCCGGCTGTGGGTCGGAGCCGCGACCGACGGCGCCGGTCATGTCGCCGTGACGGTCGCCGACAGCGGGCCCGGGATCCCCGAGGCGAACCTCGGCAAACTGTTCGATCCGTTCTTCACGACCAAGGAGGACGGAATGGGGATGGGCCTTGCGATCTGCCGCTCCACCATCGAAGCTCACGGCGGCCGGCTCTCGGTCGAGAGCCCGGCGGGCGAAGGCGCGCGCTTCATCTTCACGATCCCCGTCGCCGCACAGGGCCCAGAATGATCCGGCAGGGCGGCAAAGTTTCGGGCGGCGACGAGCCTGCGGACAAGCGCGTCGTCGTGGTGGTGGACGACGACGCAGGAATCCGCGCGTCCCTCGGCAGCCTGTTCCGGTCCGTGGACCTTCACGTCGAACTGTTCGGCTCGCCGGCGGACCTGCTGGCGCGACCCGCGCCGGACGTCCCGAGCTGCATCGTCCTCGACGTCCGGCTTCCGGGGATCAGCGGGCTCGACTTCCAACAACAGCTCGCGGCCGCCGGCGTGCATCTGCCAGTGATCTTCATGACCGGGCATGGCGACATCCCCATGTCCGTGCGCGCCATGAAGGCGGGCGCCGTCGACTTCCTGGCGAAGCCGTTCAGAGACCAGGACATGCTGGACGCGGTCATGAGCGCGATCGAGCGGGATGCGCTGCGGCGGCGCGAACTGGCGGCCGAGACGGATCTCAAAGCCCGCTACGCCGCGCTCACCGCCCGCGAACGCGAGGTCATGAGTTACGTCACCGCCGGCCTCATGAACAAGCAGATCGCGGGCGAGATCGGCCTGAGCGAAATCACAGTGAAGATTCACCGCGGCTCCGCCATGCGCAAGATGAACGCCAAGTCGCTCGCCGAGTTGGTGCGGATGGCGCAAGCGCTCGGCGTGACGGACCCGCGGTCGTCATGACGCAAACCTGTGTATGATTTTCGGGTTGCGCCAGCAGCTTTAGATTGAACCGGAGCTGAGCACCGCTCGTTGCGTCCGTGAGGGACGCACAGAGGATTTTCATGGCCGAGGCGCCGACTATCGCGATCGTCGACGACGACGAGGGCGTCCGCATGTCGCTGGCGAGCCTCGTGCGCTCGCTCGGCTACCTTGCGCGCACCTACGGGTCGGGCCTCGAATTCCTGCGCGCGGATATGGCGCAGGAACCCTCCTGCATGATCGCTGACGTGCAGATGCCGGCCATGACGGGCGACAAGTTGCAGGAAGCCTTGGTCTCCGCGGGGCGCCGCTTCCCGATCATCTTCATGACGGCGTTTCCCACCGACGAGGTGCGCCGCCGGGTCATGGCGAACGGCGCGCATTGCTTCCTCGCCAAGCCTTCCGACGGCGACACGATCATCCGCTGCATCGAGGACGCCCTCGCCCGGCCGGCGTAACGACCACGCATGTCCGGCCACCACGCTTCGGGAGCGACATGCCTCCGGACCGTCTCGAAGCCGGTGAGCCGCGCCGGCTGCGCGAAATGACGTCGGGCCGCGCGTCGAAACCTCGAAGTCCTCGGACGCGCTGATACGAGGACTAGGCGACACAAACCAACGTATGGGTTCGCGATATCGAGGTGCAATGTCTTCTGTGGCCGCGCAGAACTAGCTTTCTCCCCAAGACGTCGTCGCCCGACGACGCCTAACAACGGGAGAACATCATGAAGACCATCATCTACGCCATGGGCGCTCTGGCTCTGGCCACCAGCGCGGCGTCCGCCGGGACCCTGCGCCATCCGGGCGGCGATCACGCCCTGTCCGCGTCCCAGTGCGCCGCCGCGACGCCGGGCCTGGAGCGCTCGTCGGACGCCGCCGGGGTCCGTCATGCGCCGAAGCAGCGCTTCTATCCCGCTCCGCACACGCCGACCGTCGCCGACCGCTGGGACGCGAACGACAACAACGGCTGATCACGCGATCCCCTCCCGGCCCTCGCCCGTTCGAGGCGCGGGGGCTGGGATCACGGACGCCACGGCCTGACCCGCGAACACAGGACGGCGCCAGCCGGCTCCTCAACGCATAGAACTCGAGGAATTCAGATGATCCGCAAACTCCTCCCCGTGACGCTCGCCGCGATCGCCAGCCTGTCCCTGCAGGCCTCCCTCCTGTCGTCTGCCTCGGCGGAGACCGGCATGGCCGAGTCGGTGCGGTTGCGCGGCGCCATCGTCAGCTTCGATCATGACGCCCTGAAGGTCCGAACCCGCGAAGGCGAGGTCGTCGACGTCGCGCTGGCGCCGGGATGGGGCGTGTCGAGCGTCGCCCGCGCGAGCGTGGCCGACATCAAGCCCGGCGACTACGTCGGCATCGCATCGCTGCCCACGAAGGACGGGGGCGACGGCGCGCTCGAGGTGCTGATCTTCCCCGCCGCGCTGAAGGGAACCGCCGAAGGCAGCTATGGCTGGGACCTGAAGCCCAACAGCACCATGACGAACGCCACGGTCGCCGACGCGGTGAAGGACGTGAACGGCCGATCCGTCACCGTCTCCTATCACGGCAAGGCGAAGACGATCGCCATCCCCGACGGCACGCCCGTGGTCACTCTGGCGGCTGCGACCGAGGCCGACCTGAAGCCCGATGCGGTCGTCTTCGTTCAGGCCCAGAAGAGCGCGGCCGGCGCGATCGCCGCGCAGCGGATCGTGGTGGGCTCCAACGGCGTCGTCCCACCGATGTAGTTCCGCGACGCGGCCGGCCCTGGCGAGCCGTCCCCCGCGCCGGGCCGGTCGGGCGCGGGGGCGCGCCTGACCGCGCCGCTCCCCCCTCAGGAGAACTCCATGTCCCAGGAAACCATGGGCGCGAAGCCCCATCCGGCGAAGACCGTCCTCGTCCGCCGCCACTCCGCGGTGACGCGGCTCACGCACTGGATCAACGTTCTGTGCCTCGGCGTGCTGCTGGCGAGCGGGCTTCAGATCTTCAACGCCTATCCCCGATTGCATTGGGGCCAGTACGGTTCGGACGCCGATCCCGCCGCGATCGAGATCGGCGCGCGCGGCGATCAAGGAGCTCCGAGCGGCTTTCTCACCGTCGCCGGAGCCTCAGTCGCCACGACCGGCGTGCTCGGCGTGTCGAAGGCGGACGGCGAGTGGACGTCCCGAGCTTTTCCGAGCTGGCTCACGCTCCCGTCCCATCAGGATCTCGCCATGGGCCGGCGCTGGCACCTATTCTTCGCCTGGGCGTTCGTCATCAACGGCCTGCTCTATCTCGGCTACGGCGTCGCGAGCGGCCATCTTCGCCGCGATCTCGCGCCCGGCCGCAGAGACCTTGCGCCCCGCCACATCTGGCGGGAGATCGTCGACCACGTGCGCCTGCGGTTCCCCTCGGGCGAGAACGCCCGGAGCTACAACACGCTGCAAAAGCTCGCCTATGTCGGCGTGATCGCAGGCCTGCTTCCGCTTATGGCGCTGACCGGCCTCACCATGTCGCCCGGCGTGAACGCGGCCTTTCCCGTTCTTCTCGACCTCTTCGGCGGGCGACAGTCGGCCCGAACGATCCACTTCGTCACAGCGTCGCTGCTCGTCGGCTTCGTGTTCGTCCACGTCGCCATGGTCGTCCTCTCCGGGCCTTGGAACAACATGCGTTCGATGATCACCGGCCGCTACGCCATCCGGCAGGAAGGGCCCCGCGCATGACCCGCCTCACACGCCGCCGGTTCCTGATCGGAAGCGGTCTCGGAGCGGGCGCCGTCGCCCTTGGGGGCTGCGACCTGCTGGAGCCGAACGAGCAGACCCAGGCTGTGCTGCGCTCCGCCGAGACGCTGACGATGAAGCTCCAGAGACTGCTTCAGGGTCGAGGTGCGCTAGCTCGAGAGTACTTGGAGGCCGACATCTCGCCGACGTTCCGCGTAAACGGGACGAGCGCACCCGACAGCGACGAGTATGCGCGGCTCCTCGAAGGCAAATTCGCGGATTGGCGGTTGAGGATCGACGGCCTTGTCGAGCGGCCGCAGGCGTTCTCGCTGGCGGAGCTGAAGGCGCTTCCGGCGCGCACCCAGATCACCCGTCACGATTGCGTCGAGGGGTGGAGCGCCATCGGCAAGTGGACCGGCGTTCCGCTCGGGGCCCTGTTCACTGCGGTCGGGATCAAGCCTTCGGCGCGATACGTCGTGTTCCATTGCGCCGACGAGCTGGAGAAGACGCTCGACGGAAGCGGCCGCTACTATGAAAGCGTGGATCTGATCGACGCCTTCCACCCGCAGACGATCCTCGCCTACGCGATGAACGGCCAGGACCTGTCCGTGGGCCACGGCGCGCCGTTGCGCCTGCGGGTCGAGCGTCAGCTCGGCTACAAACAGGCGAAATATCTGATGCGCATCGAGGTCGTCGACAGCTTCGCCTCCTTCTGGGGCGGCGGCGGCGGTTACTGGGAGGACCGCGGTTACGAGTGGTACGCGGGGATCTGAGCGGCGGCGCATGCCGTGGCGGAGTCGGGCGCGCTCAAGCGCTTAGCCACAACACTCTTGATCGAGAGAAGCGCCGCCGTGACCGCGGCGGGATTCCTCTCTCGGCGGACGTTCCGGCGCCCGGTCAAACGGGCGGCCCGAGAGAAGACGGCCGCTAAACACAAAGCGGCCTCATTTTCCTACACTCGAGGATCTCAATGGCCTCTAGAAGCAAGACGTTTCTGATCACCGGCGTGAGCTCCGGCCTCGGCCGCTCATTTGCCAAGGCTGCGCTGGACGTTGGCCATCAGGTCGCCGGCACGGTCCGCAGTCCCGAGGCCGCGCGCTTGTTCGAGACGCTCGCGTCGGGCCGCGCGCTCGCCGTCCAGCTCGACATCACGGATTTTGACGCCATGCCGGCCGCGGTCGCCGAGGTGGAGCGGCGCCTCGGCCCCGTCGACGTGCTGGTCAACAACGCCGGCTATGGTCACGAAGGCGCTCTGGAGGAGTCCACGATGGAGGACCTCCGCCGTCAGTTCGACGTCAACGTCTTCGGGGCGGTCGCGCTGATCAAGGCCGTACTTCCCGGCATGCGCAGCCGGCGCGGCGGCCGGATCGTCAACGTCACCTCCATGGGCGGCTTCATCACCATGCCCGGGATCAGCGTCTACTGCGGCAGCAAGTTTGCTCTGGAGGGCATCTCGGAAGCCCTCGGCAAAGAGGTCGCGCCGTTCAACGTGCATGTGACGGCCCTCGCGCCCGGGCAGTTCCGCACCGACTGGGCCGGGCGATCGATGCAGCGCAGCCCGCGTAGCATCGCTGATTACGACGCTGTCATGGATCCGCTGCGCGCCGCGAGACAGGCGAAGAGTGGGAACCAGCCGGGAGATCCCGCCAAGGCGGCCCAGGCGCTTCTCAAGCTGGTGGAAGCGGCCGCGCCGCCGGTCCGGCTCTATCTCGGCGAAGATGCGCTGGAGCTGGTCGAACGGAAGATCGACCAGCTGAAAAAGGAGATGACCGATTGGGCGCACGTTTCGCGCTCGACAGGCTTCATGTGAGGCGACGGCTTTAGAATGTCATGCGCGCGCCTCCCAAGGACGCCGCCCTCATCCTGACGGAGCGTTGGCTCTACCCCCGGGAGTGATAAAGACGATGAAGATGCAAAGCGCGATCAGGATCCTTGTGGCCGGCGGCCTCGCCTTCGCGGGCCGCGAGTGTGCGTTGGCGGACACGCGCGCAAACACCGAAGCTCCCGCCTTCTGGGGAGCGCCAACGGTGGACGGTGGAAAATGCTGCGGAACTCTCGGAGAGGTTCGAGAGAACATTGATCGCATCGACGGCGCTCTCATTGAGCTGATGGCGGAACGCGGCGCCTATGTGCATGAAGCCGCCCGGTTCAAGCAAACCCCGGCCGCCGTGGAGGACAAGGGGCGCGTTGAGGCGATTATCCGCAAGGTTCGGAGACTTGCCGAGGAGCGCCAGCTGAACCCGGACGTCGCGGAGATGACGTACCGGGCGATGACCGCGGGCTTTGCCGAAGACGAGCGCCGAGCCGCCGCCGAGATGATGCGCCATCCGGCCCGCTGAACCCCGGACGCCTGCTGGCGAAACGATCGTTGCTCACGATCGGGGTCGCAGCTTCCCGCGCATAGATCCGCCGACGCGAGTCCACGCCCCGGGCCTATTGTCCCGCGACCCGAACGTCCGCTTGTCATGCTGGCCGTTACTTCCGCTCCTGGCGCATCCTGGCCGGCCACGATCGGCCAAGGGCGTTCGGAACGACGGTCAGCGATCGAGAAGCGGCTCGACCGCCGACGCCACCCCTCGCTGCACGTCCGACCCCAGCGGTAAGATGGGTCGCGGCGGCGCGGCCGTTCCGAGCCCGAGAATGCCGAGCAGCGCATACATGACGCGCAAGCTGCCGTAGACCTTGAAAGCGTCCCAGAGCGGGGCCAGCGTCGCATCGATGCGGCGCGCCTCCTCCGCGTCGCCGGCCTGCGCCGCTCGGACCAACGCCAGAGCCGGCTGCGGAAGCATGCCCCCGAGAACGCTGTAGAACGCGTCGGCACCGGCCAGCATGGAGGCCGCCATGCCCCAGTCGCCGCTGTAGCCGACCGCGAACCGCGTGCGCGCGCGAAGGGGTGCGATTTCCCCGGCGAAGTCGCCGTTCACCGGCAGGGGCATCTTCACCGCGCGGATGGACTCGATCTCGGAGAGCCGTCCCAGAAGCTCGGCCCCGAAGGTGAAATGGGTCGTGCCCGGGTTGTTGTAGATGCAGAGCGGAAGGTCCGAGACGGAGGCGACGGCTCGGAAGTGCTCGTAGGCCTCGTCCTGCGTCAGCGGCGTGTAGGAGACGGGGGCCATCAGGAGCCCGTCGGCCCCCGCGGCCTCCGCGTCGCGGGCGAGCGCCTGCGCCTGATCGGTGCGCAGCGCTCCGACCCCGACGATGAGCGGCGCCCGTCCGCTGACACAGTCCACCGCTGCCGCGACGGCGCGCCGTCGCTCCTCGCGCGTCAGGTAGGCGTAAACACCGGTCGAGCCGAGGAGGCCGATCGAATCGACGCGGGCTTCACATAAGCGATCGAGCAGTCGGGCCAACGTATTGGTGTCGACGCGCCCCTGATCGTCGGCGGGGGTCAGGGGGAAGGCCGATAGGCCGTAAAACAGAGCCGTCGCCGGCATCGGCTTATCCTCGGGCATGATCATCAGGACAGGAGCAGACGGACGCCGGCCCCCGCAAAGACGGCGGCGAGCCCCGCCTCGATCCAGCGCCGAGCCCGCGCATAGCCGCGCATCATCGGCACCGTTGAGCACAGCAGCGCATAGCCGGAGAAGATAAGGACGCCAAGCATGACGCAGCCGCCGAAGGCAGCCGCGACGGTCTCAGGTGCCGCGCCCGGCTTCAACCCGAGCGACATGATCGCGACCCAGGCGAGGACCGCCTTCGGGTTTCCCACATGCATCAGCACACCCCGGCGGTAGAAGCCCTAGGTCCCCGGCGACGTACCGGCAGGAGCGTCCGCGGCGCCGCCCAGGGCGGCCGCGGATCGAGCCGCCCGCCATGCGAGCCATAGGAGATAGACGCCACCGCCCACCTTGAGCACGACCAGCGCGTGGGCGTAGGTCGCGAGAAGTGTCAAACGCCGCTCGCCGCGATCAACCCCCAGCATGTCGATATGGCGAGCACGCCGGACGCCAGAACCAACGCCGGCCGTCGGCCATACCGCATGGCCGTGTTCATGATCGCCATGTTGCTCGGCCCGGGCTTCCCGCAGCAACGACATAGGCGGTGTAAACGATCAGGAAATCCTGCACGTGCATAGGTTGGGCGCCTGTTTATCGAACGACGTTTGCGATCAGCGAACCTGCCAGCGTCAGCATAACGACGGCGACGGTCGCATCCAGCACGCGCCATCCGGCGGGACGACGGAACAACGGCTCCAGAATCCGTGCGCCATACCCCAGGGCGGCGAACCAGACGAAGCTCGCGGTCGCCGCGCCTATGACGAAGATAGGCCTCGTAGCCTCAGGCTGCGCAGATCCGGCCGCTCCCATCAGCAACACCGTGTCGAGATAAACGTGTGGGTTCAGGAATGTGAAAGCGGCGCCGGCCGCCATCGCCCGCCCGAGCGTCATGCCGTCATCCGCGGCCACGGCCAGGACGCCGGGCGTCACCGTTCGGCGAAGCGCGGCGAGGCCATACCAGCCGAGGAACGCCGCGCCACCGATCGACAACAGTGTCGCAAGCTTTGGGACGGCGGCCAGAGCGGCGCCCACGCCTCCGACCCCCGTAACGATCAGAACGGCATCCGCGCATCCGCAGAACAGGACGATGGGGCCCACATGTTGTCGTCGCAGACCCTGGCGCAGAACGAAGATGTTCTGTGCGCCGATCGCCATGATCAGCGCCGCTGACAGAGCCAAGCCGGTGAGGAAAGGCGCCAACACGTTTGTCATGGCGGCGTTGGTGAGACCGTTCGTGACATAAGGAAAGCTTGTTTTGCTTATGTGGATGAAGCAAGGCTTCATCCATGCTGGATTATGCATCCCTGAACGCTGTCGGCGCGGTGATCCGCGAAGGCAGTTTCGAGCGCGCCGCCAAGGCGCTCGGGATGACGCCGTCTGCGATCTCCCAGCGGGTGCGTGGTCTCGAGGAGCGGCTCGGCGCAATCCTCATCGTCCGAGGACAGCCATGCTTGGCAACCGATCACGGACGCAGCCTGTGCGCCCATTTGGACCGCGTACGGTTGCTGGAGGCGGACCTTTCGCCCGACCTCACGCGAGAAGGCGCGAGACCGGGCCAACCGCTCGCTCTCAAAGTCGCCGTTAACGCCGACAGTCTTGCGACGTGGTTTCCGCAGGCTGTGGCTGATTTCGGGCTCGGCACGAGCGCGACGCTCGACCTTACGCTCGACGACGAAGGCCACACCGCCGATCGGCTTCGGTCAGGCGAGGTTCTCGCCGCCGTGACAGCCGATCCGACGCCCGTGCCCGGGTGCAGAACGATCCCGCTGGGCGCCATCAGCTACGCGGCGTGCGCCAACCCGGCCTTCGTGACCCGCTGCTTCGGCGACGGCGTGAACGCCGGGACACTGGCGAAGGCGCCGCACCTGCGCTTCGACCGGCGCGATCAGCTTCAAGCCCGATGGGCTGCCGAAGGGCTCGGCGTCGATCTCGCAGCGCCGACACACTGGGTTCCCTCGACACATGGCTTTCTCGACCTTGCCATGGCCGGGCTTGGCTGGGGGATGCAGCCCATCGCTCTCGCCGAAGAGCACATAGCCTCCGGTCGGCTGATCGAACTGCCGCCGACGCATCGCATCGAGGTCAAGCTCTTCTGGACGGTTGCTCGGCTTTCATCCGGATTGCTTGACCGTCTGACCGACGCCGTTCGCGCCACCGCCGCCGGGAGATCCGATCTGTGAACGTGCGGGCAAAAAATGGACGATCGTCCTTCGGGGACGAGCGCTACCCGGTGGTCATCCTGCGCTGACGTCCGCTCGTCGGAAGGCTGACAACGTCCGCTGTTGGCGCTATTCGGCTGCGCGTCACCGGTCGCGGATAACCCGTTGCGGACGTCGTGAGGGTTGGCTCCCCGGCGTGCAAAGGCGTTGCAATGACGATTGTGTGCGGCATCGCCCGTCACGGCGGCGGATGCGCTGCGAGCGCCTTGCGCCCATCGGCAACCAGAAGCCAAACACTAGAGCATAATATCGGCATGATGACTAGCGCTGCGGGAGCGTTGGATCGACACAAAACACAGTTCATTTAGTCATATCTCAGCAAGCGGACTGTAAAGTCGGATATTATCGCTCTATCATCTCATTATGTAAGTTTTCCTGCGGCATGAATATTCTCAAGGCTGCGCGCCAGCGCTCGCCACGAAGGCTTCGGACGGCCCGCTTCATTGAGAGGTAATGCGCGCGCAGGCCGATGATTTATTCTACTGTTGAGCCAGGACTTGGCGTCCGAGACGCCCCAGGTGATCACGCCGACCAGGTCGCCCTCCGCGGCGACCGTTTCGATAATGTCGGCGTAAACGTCCGCGACGGCCTGATCGACCACGGCCCGGTCGCCTCTGACGCCCGCTCCGTCGACGTCGAGCTCCGTGATCATGACCTTCAGCGCCAGGGCTCGGACCTCTCGCAGAAATCCGCGGAACTCCACGTTCTCCGAGGGCCGGTCGGACGCGGAGAGATGGCACTGCAGGCCGAGGCAGCCTACGGGCGCGCCGCCGCCCACCAAACCTTCGAGCAGACGGAGAACGGCGCGTCGCTTCGTCTGCGCCGCCGGAGCCTCGTACTCGAGGCCCATCTCGTTGAGAACGAGCAGCGCAGTTTGATCGATCTCCGCAATCGTTCCGAAAGCCTCCGCCACATAGCTTGGTCCGAGCGCCGACAAAAACGCTGATCGACGCAACCCGTCGGGTCGGCCGTCAGCCGGCTCGACCGCCTCGTTGACGACGTCCCAGGAGTGAATTCGACCGGTGTAACGTTCCGCCACCGCCACCAAGTGCGAGCGAGCGGCCTTGGCGAAGTCCTTGGCCTCGGCACCGTCCAACCAGCGAGGGGTGGACAAATGCCACCAAGGCGTGTGGCCGCGAAATGCCATTCCATGGGAGCAGGCAAAATCCAGCAGCCGATCCGTCGCTTCGAAACGCAACTCTCCCGGGGCAGGCTCGATCGCATCCCACTTCATCTCGAATTCCGGCGTGACGGCGCCGCACTCGCGCACGAGGGCCCGGCGCAAAACCTCGTCCTCGAGGTCGGCGTTGGATGCGGCCGCGCCGTAGATCAGGCCAGCCTGGGCCGCGGCGGAGGCGAGAGATATGGAAGGCGCCAGCGGAGGTCGCTTTCGGAGTCGAGGGGAACGCATGAGATTATCAACTGATGACAATCCGCACGACACTTCAGATGCTCACCGGCGTACTCGCTCTGGCGCTCGTTGTCGCGGTCGGAGGTCAGCTGCTCGCGCAGGCTAACGCGCGGTTCGAGGCGCAGCGGCTTTACGCTCATGATTCCCTGCGTGGAAAGCTGCTGCTTCTCGGCAGCCGTCTGGGAGAGGAACGCGGTCGCGCCTTCGTCATTCTGAGGAGCGCCGAAACATCCGAAGAATTCGTACGACGCTTACGCGCCGCGCGCGCCGGGGTCGATCTGACGCTTGAAGCGACTCTTGCGGAAGTCCGCCGGCGGCAAGATTTGCTGTCACGTCCGGAGGCGATCCGCGCGACGCTCGCTGCGGCGACCGACGTTTTGAACGCCCTCCGGGAGGATGTGGACAAGGCGCGCGAAGCCGGCGATGAGCCGCGAAGCCGGCGCCTCGCCAACCGCTGGTTCGACACGGTCACGGACCTGATCGCCTCGATTGGTTCTCTGCGCCTCTCTCTCCTGCAGGACGCGCCGCTTCAGGACACCGCGCTCGCGACCGAGTCGCGGCTGCGCCGTGCGCTTGGGCTCATGGGCGAGCACATGGGGCGCGTCCGCGCCCGGCTCGCCGCCGCAGACGGAGTGGACTCAGCCGCCGAAAGCAGAGCTTTCGACGAGGTCGCTCGCGATCTCGGTGCGGCGACCCTCGCCTTGGAGCTGACTGACGAACGGCAGATCTTAGGTCTCCGTCCCGGTATCGCCGACGCCATGAACGCGGTGCGGAAGGAGTTCGACGGCGTTTTCAGGCCGGCGGCGCTCAACCTCCTAAGCAATCTCCGCCAAGGGACAAGGGTTCCAGGGACCGGGGAGCGCTGGTTCGAGGCGGCGACCGGTTCCATCGCGGACGTGGACGACGCCCAACGAACCCTGTTGCGCAGTTCCGAGGGACGCCTTCGAGACCTGGAGGCGGCAGGAGAGCGGCTGATGGCGATGTGGGCGGGCCTTCTGGCTGCAGGCCTGCTCGCGAGCGCCGGAGTCATGCTGATCGTGCGCCGTCGCGTCATCGAGCCTATCGAGGAGCTTTCGGCGGCCATGCTGCGGCTCGCCGAGAACGACCTCGACGTGAAGCTGCCGAGGCCCAAGCGACGCGACGAAATCGGGGCGATGCAGACGGCCTTTCGCACGTTCAAGGCGAACGCGATGCAGCGGCAGCGCCTCCAGCGCGAGCGCGATGCGCTGAACGAGAGCCTGGCCCGCGCCTACGCCCAGCTGAGGCGCGACCTCGAGGCCGCGGCGGCGATCCAGGAGGCGCTGCTGCCTCCGAACGGCCGGCTCGGGCCTCTGCGGCACGTCGGCCTGTTCCGGCCATCGAGCGTAGTGGCCGGCGATTCCTACAACGTCATCCGGCGACCGAACGGCGCTGTGGCCTTTTTCCAGATCGACGTGGCGGGCCATGGCGCGCCGGCGGCTCTTGTCTCCGTGGCGTCGCAAAACGCCTTGGCTCAGGCCGCGCTGGGTCGCCACGGCGATGCGTCGCTTGCGGTCCTGGCTAAGGGCATCAATAGCGATTGGCCGGACGAACTGCCGTATTTCACCATGGTCTTTGGCGAGGTCGACCCGGTGAACGGCGAAGGTCGGCTCGTGCAGGCCGGTCATCCCGCGCCGCTGATCGTGTCGCGCGACGGCAGTCGGCGCACGGTCGGAGAGGGCGGACTTCCCGTCGGGATGATCTCTGAGGCGGACTACGACGAAGCTGCCTTCCGGCTCGAGGAGGGCGAGCGGCTCATCCTTTACTCCGACGGACTGACCGAGGCGGAGGACGCCCAAG
The DNA here is from genome assembly GCF_027922325.1 of Methylopila turkensis. GTDB lineage: Bacteria > Pseudomonadota > Alphaproteobacteria > Rhizobiales > Methylopilaceae > Methylopila > Methylopila turkensis. The sequence goes on along the minus strand of NZ_BSFL01000001.1, from coordinate 913,730 downwards.
GCCGGCCCTTTGGCGAGCAGTTGCCGGCCTTGATCAAGAGGCACGCCAACGCGGACGCCGAGCAACTGCTCGAAGCGATCGACGAGGAAGTGCGCCGCTGGCGCGGCTCCGACGATCTCGACGACGATTTGACCGTGCTCGTGATCGAGCGCACGACCGACCGGGAGGTGGCATGACTCTGAACGACACCGCGCATGGGGACGTTCTCGTGGTTCGCGTGGAGGATTCCCGCATCGACGCCGCAAGGGCGCCGGAATTCAAGACGGCCATGATCGAGCGCATCGACCGGGGGCACGTTCGCCTGGTGCTCGACCTGAGCAAGGTGGACTTCGTGGATAGCTCCGGGCTCGGCGCCATCGTCTCCTGCCTCAAGCGCATCGGGCCGCGGGGCAACCTCGCCGTGGCGGGCGCCAAGGGCGCCGTGGCGAAGCTCTTCGCTCTGACCCGCATGGATCGCGTGTTTCCGCTGCACGCAAGCGTCGACGACGCCCTGAAGAGCGTGGCGGGCTGACGCCATGCCCGGCGTGGTCCGCCTCTCCATCGACAGCGACCTCAATCAGGTCGAATTTATTGCCCGAGCGGTGCGGTCTCTCTGCGACAACCTGTTAGGGCGCGAAGATGCGGAAGCGGTCGAACTCGCGGTCGTCGAGGCCATGAACAACATCATCAAGCATGGCTATCGGGGACGGCGGGGCGAGGCTGTCGACGTTAACGTCACCCTCACCCGCTCAGAGGTCGAGGTCGAGGTCGTCGACCACGCCACCCCGATCCCGGAGCGCATCGTGAAGGGCGGCGAGCCGCTGGCGTTCGACTTCGACGCGACCGACGTCGCCGGTCTTCCCGAGGGCGGCATGGGCCTTACCCTCATCCGCATGAGCATGGACGAGGTCGACTACGTCTCACGCCCCGGCGAGAACCGGCTGCGGATGGTGAAGCGCATCGCGGCGTCCTGAGGCGGGCGCGCAGGCTCGCCGTCAGCGCTCGGCGCGAAGGTTCGCCGCTTCGATCAGCTTGCTCGCATGTTCGGGGAACGCCACCGCCGCCATGGCGCTGGCGGCCGCCGCTTGCGGGGTCTCCGCATTCTCCTTCCGCAGGGCCGCGACGGCCGCCTCGACCCGCGGCGCCGCGTGCTCGCGCCGGACGAAACCGGCCTCCACAGACGCCGACAGCGCCATCAGCAGGGCGGCCGCCGATCCCGGTTCCGACCGGGCGAAGGCGGCCTCGGCGCGCGCCGCGGCGGCGCGCAGCGGCTCTTCCAGCTCGGGTTGCGGCGGGCGGCCGGCGATCGCCTCCGCGCGCATCTCGGCCGCGGCGCGGGCGCGGGAGCGGGCGTCGAGATCGAGCGTCTCGAGCTGAACGATGGCGAGCGTCGACACGAAGAGCGCCACAAGAAAGACGATCTGGGACCGCGCGCGCAGCAGGCCTTCCGGAATTCTCATCGCGCAACCTCCGCAGGCGCTTCAGGCGCCTGTTCTTCGTCCGGCCTCCAGTAGGCGGCGCGGATGATCGGCGTCATGGCGTAGACGTTGTTCAGGCCCCAGAGCGTATTGGCGATCATCGCCCCCAGGCTGTAGGCCTCGCGGCCGAGCGCGTAGGCGAACCAGCCGCAGGCGAGCCCCGCCAGGGTCACCACAGCGATCGCGATCTGCACCCGCACCAGCTGTGGATAGACGCCCTCCTGGCGGTCCTTCGGCGTCACGGGAAACGAGATCTTCTTGCCCCGCGCCACGGTCAGGAGCGCCTTCAGGTTGAGCGGGAACATGGCGAGGTACCAGGAACGCCCCTTGTAGCTCGACACGCCCCACATCCCCAGCATCTGCGCCAGCTCGTTCAGGAACAGGAACGGCGCGATGTGGAGGAAGAAGTCGAGCGTGTAGCCGGAGACCGGCGCGACGCCGGTGAACAGGAAGATCACCGGCGCGGCGAGGAACACCACGTTCCAGAGCGGTGAAAGATAGGAATAGAACGTCGCGGCGTACATCGCCCGCTGCGCGAGCGTCAGGCCGCCGCGGCGAAACAGCGGGTTGTCGTGGAACAGGATGTCGAGGGTGCCGCCGGCGTATTTGAAACGCTGGATCGTCCAGCTCAGCAGATCGTTGGGCGACAGCATGTGGGACTGGACCACGGGGTGCAGCACCGACTTCCAGCCGCGCTCGCGGTCGGAATGAAGGACCAACGAGGTGTAGATGTCCTCCGAGACGTGGAACTTGTACGGCGTGAACTCCTCGGCGAGCGCGCCCTGCCAGCGCAGGCTCGACATGACGCTCTCGTCGAGCGCCGCCTCGCCGGTGAGCCGCAGCGCCGCGCGCTCCCCGCTCGCCGCGGCGGCGGAGATCGTGTCGGACCACTGACGCAAGGCCGCCTCCATGATCGCCTCGCGGCGATGAATGGATCCGGCCCCGCAGCAGAAGCTGGCGTTGGCCCAGTTTCGGCGCCGCTGGATGTAGTCGAAGAACAACTGCGGGTCGTTTGCGAACGGATCCTCGCCGATGCGGACCGGACCGAACATGTTTTCGAAGGCTCGCCCGACGCCGGCGCCGGGCCGGCCGAACCAGCGCCCGAGCGCGCGCTCGAGCGACCTGCCCGGCGGGATGTCCGAGAACCATTGGGGCGTCTGGACCCACGCCATCTTCGGGTCGCGGAAATAGCCCAGCGTCTGCTCGAGCATCGTCTGAAACGGCCGGGTGTCGGCGTCGCAGATGACCACGAAATCGCCCCAGGTCGCGGACAGCGCGTTTCTGAGATTGCCCGCCTTGAAGCCGACGTTGTCGGAACGGGTGAGGTAGTTCACGCCTTCCTCGCGCGCCACCTGCTCCATCGCAGGTCGCTTGCCGTCGTCCAGCACATGCACCCGGATGACGATCGGATGCGGGTAGACGAGCTGTTTGGCGTCCTGCAATCCGAGCCGTACCAGCTCCGGGTCCTCGCTGTAGGTGGCGAAGAAGACGTCGACCTCGATCGGCCGGTCCTCTGCGGGATCGTCGGGTGCCAGAACGTCCCGGAGCCGAGCCGGGGGCGCGCCGGGCTCGACGCTGCGATCCGTCCAGAGGTTCACGGTGAAGAGAATCAGGCCGACGAAAGCCGCCGTTTCCGCGACGACCAAGGGCAGTGAGAGCCAAAGCGCGTCAAAGTTGATCGAATAAAGCCACCGCCACCCAATGTACCAGACGCCAAACGTAAGGCTCGCGACCGCACAGAATTGCCATAGGAGCTGGTGAAGCGTCGATAGTTCGCTCGGTCTCCAAGGAGTCTTCGTCTCAAATCGGGACATGTAGCGCATGTATCGTGAGCATCCCCCGCACCGCGGCCCGAAGCCGCCATGAGACTGGCGATTCCCAACTTCTCTACTTTGCCTCATGATGCAAATCAGAATATCAGCGAATGATCAGCAATCAGTTGCGGTGCATCCGTAAAGGGGCTCGATGGGCCAAGTGGCGCTCAGGAGGGGACAGAGCCGGTCCATGACGCTTGGGGTTGCGGGACTGCGGAAAGCGCTCGTCGCGTCGACGACGGCGCTCGCCGTCACCTTCGCCGGGGCCGGCGGCGTGCTAGTCGCGCGTGCGCAGACGGAGGCGCCGGCTGACAGCGTGGACGCCCTCGTCGCGCGCGCCCGCGCGGCCGCGAACGGGTCTCGTCATGCCGAGGCGGCCGACCTGTTCCGCCAGGCGATGGCGCGCGACCCAAGCCGGCGCGGCGCATTGCTCAGGGAGTTCGCCGACCAGATCGCCTATGGCGGAGACCCCAAACAGGCCGTGGCCCTCTACCGCGAGGCGCAAGGCGCGGGGCTGCAGCCGACCGAGCTCGCGGTGGTCGAGCGGCATCTCGCGGCCGCGCTGACCTGGGCGGGGTCCTTCGCCGAGTCCGCCGACGTCTGGGAGAGGATCCTTGCGACCGCCCCCGGCGACGTCGAGGCGAGACGCGGCCTCGGCGACGCCCTCATCGCCGGTGGCCGCGCGGCGGCGAACGCCGGCGCAAACAAGGAGGCGGCCGCGCTGTTCGCTCGCGCCATTGAGCGGAGCCCGGACCGCCAGCCCGAGATCGCCCGCGAATTCGCGGACCAGACCGCTTACGCCGGGCAGCCGGACGTCGCGGTCGGCCTGTACCGCGACGCGCTCGCCCGCTCTGATCTGTCCCCTGCGGACCGGGCGCGGGCGGAACGCGGCCTCGCGTTCGCCCGGCTCTGGAGCGGCCGCTTCTCCGAAGCGATCGCGGACTGGGAGCGGCTCGCGAGGGCGACGCCGCAGGATCGGGAGGCGAGCGGCGCGCTGGCCGACGCGCTCGTCGGCGCCGCCCGAAAAGCCGCCGCCGACGGCCGGAACGCGGAGGCCGCGACCTTGTTTCGGCGCGCGCGGCGCGCGGCGCCCGAACGCCGCCTGACGCTGCTGCGCGAGTACGCCGACCAGATCGCCTATGCCGGCCGGCCGGCGGAGGCCATTCCGTTCTACCGCGAGGCCATGGCGTCGCGATCGCTGCCGGCCGACGACCGCAAGCGCGCCGCCCGGGGCCTCGCCTTCGCCCTGCTCTGGGTGAACCGCTTTGACGAGGCGACCGGAGCGCTCGAACGGCTGATCGCTTCCGGAGAGCGCGACGCGGCGACGAGCACGGCGCTTGTCGACGCGGTGGTCGGGGCGGCGCGGGCGGCGGCGGGGCGCGCCGACAACGCCGGCGCAGCCCGACGCTTCGCCAAGGCTATCCGCCTCGCGCCCGGCCGGCGCCGCGCGCTCATCCGCGAATACGCCGACCAGTTGCTCTACGCCGGCCGCCAGCGGGAGGCCGAGGTCGAGTATCGCGTCATGCTGCGCTACGCCGACCTCGACGGCGAGGAGCGGCGTGCGGCGCGGCTGGGCCTCGCCCGCTCGTTGGCGTGGCGCGGCGAGCACGAGGCCGCCGTTCCCGCTTATGGCGACCTTCTGGCCGAGCGCCCCGACGACGTCGACGGCCGGGTCGGCCGCGGCGAATCCCTGAACACGCTCCGCCGCCACCGCGAAGCCCTGGTCGACTTCGACCGAGCGCTTCGCGTCGCTCCCGGCCTTGAACGGGCGCTGCGCGGCGCCGGTCAGGCCGAGACGTCCCTCGGCCGGCATCGGGCGGCGCTCGCACGGGTGGAGCCGCTGCTGGACCGGCCGGACGTCGAGCGCGACACGCTCGTGCTCGCGGCCTACGCGCGCCGCGCCATGGGGCGCCCGGACATCGCCTTTCCGATCGCGCAGCGGACGCTTGCGCGGCATCCGGAAGCGGCCGCGGCGCAGAAGCTGCTCGATGAGATCCAGGCCGCTGCGCGTCCGACGACGCTGCCCGAGGTGCGCTACATCAAGCAGGAAGACGGTCTTCGCATCCGGTCCGCCAGCGTGGCGCACACCCACTTCTTCGATTACGGCCTCGGCGAGCTTACGCCGCAGGCGTCGGTCACCCGCTACTGGGGCCACCCGTTCCCCAAGGTGGACATCTATTCGGCGGGCGTCTCCGGCCGGCGGCGCGTCAGCGACAAATTCGAGGTCGACGGCCTGCTTCGGCTCAACGTGCGGGACGAGCGCCCGGGGCAGCACGTCTCGCTGAACTATGTCGCAACCGCGAGCCTCCTGCCGGACGACGCCTGGCGGCTCTCGCTGCGGGCGTCCCGGATGGATCTCGACGACCCCCGCTCGATCGTCGCCGGCATCCAGACCAACGAGTTCGGCGCCCTCGTGGACTACACGCCGAGCTACGACATCCGCGTCTGGGCGAGGAGCTTCTACACGCATTATGACGACGGAAACGAGCGGGTCTGGGGCCAGGTGACCGCGCAGACGCGCCTGATCGAGTCCACCTCCGACGTCTGGTTCGGCGTGCGCGGCACCGCCTTCGATTTCGCCGAAGAGCTGGACCACGGCTACTGGAACCCGAACCGATACGCGTCGGCCGAGGCGACGGCGCAGCTCTACGGACCGCTGTTCGGCAAGCTGCGGTACGATCTCCAGGGCGCGGCCGGCTACGAGGCGAGCGACCCGGACGGATCGCGCCCTATCTGGTCCGCGTCGCTTCGGCTGAGCTACGAAGTCGATCCCGCGGTCACGCTATCGGCCTATGCGGCCCATCAGGTGAGCTCCGCGAACTCCACCGGCGACGGTTTCACGCGCTCGACCTTTGGGGGCGAGGCCAAGATCCGGTGGTGACGGTGCGATTTAGTAAGTGTCGGCCACGCGCTGCGGCAGAAAATCGAATGACTGGCTCGTAAGGATGCCGAACGACCGCTTTCCGGCAAAACGCCAAGGGCGGTTAATGGCGCATACCCGCCCTCATTCGTGCGCTCGAGTCTGAGCAGCGTAGAGGCAGGCGGGAGTAGAGCCAAAAAATTCACGCGCGATGTGCGGTTGGGCTAAAAAACAAATGTTGTCGATAGGTGTTTTCCTTTTTTTACTAATATTTACGCTCCATAATTTGGCGTTCATTTACTCTCCTCGCTGCGAAGCTACGCTGTAGGGAGAGGCTCATGAGACTGGACAAGAAAGTCGTGCTCATTACCGGAGCGGCTGGCGGTATCGGATTCGCGATCTCGGAACTGTTCGCCAAGGAAGGCGCGATTGTGGTCGCGACAGACATTGTTGCGCCTCCACAACCATATTCAGATGGCATTGAAGCCATGCGCCACGACGTGACGAGCGAAGACGCTTGGAAGGCGACGGTCCAGACCATCGTCGACAGGCATGGTCGGCTCGACGTTTTGATCAACAACGCCGGCATCATCGCCTACGAGCCCCTGGATGAGCTCGACCTCGAGGCGTGGCATCGGATGATCTCAATCGATCAGACCGGCGTTTTCCTCGGCATGCGCGAGGCCGTGCGGGTGATGCGACCGCGAAAGTCAGGCTCGATCGTCAACATCTCTTCGATCTGGGGAAACGCCGCGGTCGCAGGCGCTCACTCGTACCACGCTGTCAAAGGCGCCGTCAGGATTATGTCAAAGAACGCCGCCATGACCTATGCGGGCGATGGCATCCGGGTGAATTCGGTGCATCCGGGCTTCATCCACACGCCGTTGACCGACGCGCAGGATGCTGAACTCAACGACACAGTCATCGCTGCAACGCCGATGAAGCGCGGCGGGCAGCCCGATGAGATTGCGTATGGCTGTCTGTTCCTCGCCTCCGACGAGGCGAGCTACGTGACCGGCGCCGAACTCGCGATCGACGGGGGTTACCTGGCGCAATAACCCCCGGCTGCGACGCGTTCATGCGTGTCGATAGGCGTCCTCAGCACGGACGCCACTGATGCGAGATGTCTCGGCAATGGTGCGACTTGCTGCGATGTCTCGCATCATTGTGACGCGCACTCTGCGGCGGCTTCGACAACATTGCTCCTCGGCGCGCAATCTCTATCGTGACGCGGTCCGACGTTTTCCGCGACCCAGCGCCGTCGGCGCGCCGCCGTCCCACGATCCGGGGACGTCCGAGGGACGACGAGTGAACGAAGCGCCCATCGTGATCAGCGAGTTCCGCTTCGGCCGGTTTCGCCTGGTTCCGGCGCAGCAGGCCCTTTTTAAAGACGAGACGCCAATACGTCTGGGCTCCCGCGCTCTCGATCTGCTTCAGGCGTTGGTCGAGAGGCCCGGCGAAATCATCGCTCGTGATGAACTGATGGCGCGCATCTGGCCGGACACCTCGGTCGCCGACGCTAATTTGAAAGTCCAGGTGGCCGCGTTGCGCCGCGCGCTGGGTGACGGGTCCGAAAGCGATCGTTTCGTCGCCACCTCCAACGGGCGCGGCTATCGTTTCGTGGCGCCTGTCGAGCGTAGGGGATCGCTCATCGCGGCGTCTCCCACGTCCGCCAAGCTGCACAATCTACCATCCAGTTGGACACCGCCGCTCGGACGGGATGACGTCATCGACCGACTGGCGCGCGATGTGCCCGCCAAGCGGTTCATCACTATCGTGGGCCCGGGCGGGATCGGAAAGACCACGGTCGCGATCGCGCTGGCGCGCACGCTCATCGACCAGTACCGGGACGGCGTTTGGATCATCGATCTCGCTGCGCTTCGAGATCCAAAATTGCTGCCCGGCGTCATCGCCTCGACGGTGGGCGCTGGCGTTTATCTGCAGAACGGCGCGACGGCGCTGCCCGTGATGCTCAGCGATATGAACATGCTGATCGTCCTCGACTGCTGCGAGCATCTCGTGGACGCCGTGGCGCGGATCGTCGAGGACATCGTCAGGCAGGCCCCGATGGTTCATGTGGCCGCCACGAGCCGCGAGCCTCTGCGCGCGATGGGAGAAATCGTCGAGCGACTTCAACCTCTCGCAACGCCCCCGGACGCGCCGCTGACCGCCGCGGAGGCGTTGCGGTTCCCCGCAGTCGAGCTTTTCGTGGAAAGGGCCGCCGCGGCCGAACGGGGTTTCGCCCTGACGGATGCGAACGCCGAGGCAGTGGCGGGCATCTGTCGGAAGCTCGACGGCATCGCGCTTGCGATCGAACTTGCGGCGCGCAGGGCCGACGCCTTCGCAATCCCGGAGTTGCTTTCGCTTCTGTCCGACCGATTCCGGCTGCTAACCCGTGGCCGACGCACCGATCTGCCGCGCCACCAGACGCTCCTCGCCGCAATCGACTGGGGCTTCGACCTGCTGCCGGCCTGCGAGCAGGAGACGCTGCGCCGGCTGTCGATGTTTGCGGGCTCCTTTACTCTCCACTCCGCCCTCGCGGTCGCGAGCGAGGGCGTCGCGCCGGGGGACTTCGCAGACAGGCTCGGCGCCCTTGTCTCCAAATCGTTGGTCTGCGCCGAGAACTCGGGCGGCAGCATTCATTACCGGCTTCTGGATTCCATACGGGCCTATGCTCTCCGGCAGGCGGAAGAACGCGACGAGGTCGCGACGCTTTCTCGCCGGCACGCCGAGCATGTTCTGGCGCTTTTCCTGCGGGCCGAGAGAGAGTGGGAGCGCAGGCCGTCCGCCGCTTGGCTCGATGAGCATGGACGATCGATCGACGATCTGCGCCAGTCACTGGACTGGGCTTTCTCCGATCATGGCGACGCGACGCTCGGCGCGGCGATGACGGCGGCGTCCATCCCGATCTGGACAGCGCGCTCGCTCGTCGATGAGTGCCGTCGCCACATGGAGCGCGCCCTCGACGCCCGATGGCCTAGAGATCATGACGATGGCGCGACCGAGATGAAGCTTAGCTTCGCTCTCGGCTCAACTCTGCTTCAGACCCAAGGTCCGACGCAGCGCGCTTTGGATGCATGGCGGACCACCGCCGAAATTGCGGAGCGGCTTGGCGACCATTCGCATGGGGTTCAAGCGTGTTGGGGATTGGCCGACTATCATACGTGGAGGGGAGAGCATCGCGCCGCTCTCGAACTCACCGTCCGCACAAGGGAAATCGCGATCGCGGCTCGAGACAGGGCCGCCGAAGTGAATTTGGGCCGGCAAGCCGGCACCGCGCTTCGCTATCTTGGACGTCTCGCCGAGGCCCGCGGGGTCCTTGAGCGCATGATTGATCGCTATGAGGCGCCGCTTCATTGGGAGCATCCGGCGCGGTTCCAGTTCGATCCGAGGATCGCGGCCCGTGGAACGCTGGCGAACGTGCACTGGCTTCAGGGGCGAACCCAGCAAGCAATGAGCCTCGCGGAGCTAGCTCTCGAAGACGCAAGAAGGTCAGGCCATGCTCTGGCGCTCTGCAACGCTTTCGCCCATACGGCCATCCCAGTCGCGCTGTATGTCGGAAGTTGGGATCGAGCGCAGGCTTGGCTGGAGGAGTTCCTCGGCCACACCGCCCGTCAAGCCATGCCGGTGTGGGACGCAATCGGCCGCTGCCTGACGGGCGTGCTCCAGATTCAGCAGGGACGACCCGACGGCGTCGGCCTCATGCGCGCGGCGCTCGACGAATTTACGGATCGAGGGTTTCGCATGCGACGTCCTGCTTATCTGGGGGCGCTTGCGAGCGGGCTCGAAAGGTCTGGTCGCTTGGCGGAAGCGCGCGCGGTTGTCGATGAAGCTCTCGCAAGCTTGCAGGACGAGCGCTGGTGCCTCGGTGAACTGCTGCGAATTGACGCTAATCTATCCAGCGCGGAAGGCGCGCCGCCCGACGTAGTCGAGACGAAGTTGTTGCGATCGATCCAGTCGTCCAAAGAGATCGAAGCTTTCTCTTTCGAGCTGCGCGCGGTGGGTAGTCTCTCTCGCCTACTCCGCGATCAAGGTCGGCGCATGGAGGCCGACGACCTTCTGGCGCAGGTCTCCAGACGGGGCGCCGAAGTCTTCGAGGCCGGCGATCATCCGAGGCCGGAAGAAGCGGCGTTATCGCCGGCCGTGCTGGCATGATGAACTGTAACTGACGGCGCATCGTGTCGAGAGAGGTCCGAGCAACCGATCTAGGTAGCGGCGGCGGGCCTCGCGACGCCATGCTGCGTCGTCGCGTCAAGCGAACTCAGGCGCAAGAAGCCGATGTCGAGCCGTTTCGCCGGACTGAACCTTCTCTGTGAAGAGCGCGCGCCTGACGGCCGGTTGTCTATCCTGTTGGCGTCCGGCCTTGGCATGTATCTCAGCGTCGGAATTTTCCTCATCTATGGCTTCAGCGTATTCATCGACCCGATCGCCGCCGAGACGGGCTGGTCTCGGGCGGGCGTAGCCGCCGCCATCGCGCCGGTCGGCCTGATCACGGGCATCATGTCCCCGGTCATCGGCCTTATGACGGATCGCTTCGGGCCGCGGCGGGTTCTGATCTTCTCTTCGCTGGCGATGTCGGTGGGCCTGATCGGAATAGGCCTGGGATCGCAAACCCTGTCGAGCCTTCTGGTCTGGGTCGCTCTCGCAAGCTTGCTGGGCAGCGCGCAGACCGGCGTGGCCTACTCGCAGATCATCGTCGGATGGTTCCACGAACGCCGTGGCGCAGCGCTCGGGCTGACGCTCGCTTTCTCCGGCCTCGGCATAGCGACCGTGCCACCGCTGCTTTCGCTCGCAATCGAAGCGTTTGGATGGCGCATGGCCCTTGTGATCGCCGGCGTCTGCGCCGCCATGATCCTGTCTCCGGTCGCGTTGTTCATGCTGCGTGATCCGCGACGCGGTGAACTGCGCTCACCGGACCGCGGCGGCTGGTCGGTCGTCGTCGCGGCGGCTTTGACGCGAGACTTCTGGCTGCTGTTGACGGCGTTCTTGCTTACGGCCCTCGTCGCGCTCGCCGGCTCCGTTTCGTTGCCCATGATTTTGACCGATCGCGGAGCGACGCCTGAAACAGCGGCGCTCGCAATGACCGTGGTGGGCGTCGCGCTGGTTCTGGCGCGGCTCGGCTTTGGAGCCTCGCTCGATCGTTGTCCGCCTCGGGCGCTCACATGTCTCGCCTTTATCGCGCCAGCGATGGGCCACCTCCTGCTTGCCGCGACCGACGGCGTCACACCCGCCTTCGTCAGCGCAGCCCTGTTCGGCTTCGCAGTCGGCGCCGAGGGCGACGCGATGGGGTATCTCCTCGCCCGACGCTTTGGCACGGCGGCTTTCGGCAGGATTTACGGGATCAACTATCTGGCGTTCTGCGTCGGCGCGGGCGCAGGTCCGTCCCTGCTCGTCGCCCTTCTGAGCGCCGACGGCCCGAGCAGCGTGATGGCGTTCGGCGTCGCGGGCCTGCTCGGATCAGTCGCCCCCCTTCTCATGCTGCTGGTGTCCGACCGAACGCATGCCGAGGGCTTGGCTGTCTCGTCTTCAATCGACGCCACGGAAGCGATCAAGCAGCTCGACGCGAGAAAGGGCTAGACCATCCACGCTGCGTGTCGTTGTCTTTACTTGTTTTTACAACCTTTTACAGTCCAGTAACTGTTGAATTTCAACCTTCGGATTTAGAGTTTCTCGGCAAGCATGCTTGTTGCCTGGAGAAACCTGATGGAACTGCGAGATATAACAGCGGGAAGATCCGCCGACAGCGACGCCGCTGTCGAGCGACGCACGGTGCTTCGGGGCGCGGGGGCCGTCGCAATAGCGGGACTCGCCACCGCCACAGCGGGTCTACCCACGTCAGCGCTCTCCGCGCCGGCGCTGTCGAGCGCAAACAGTCGATCGCTGGGATTGAGGCTTCAGGGCGTCCAGCACTTCGGGCTGACGGTGCAACACATGGAGCGCGCCTACGCCTTCTACACCGAGGTCCTCGGTGGGACCGAGATCATGCGCGACGGCGACTTCCAAGGGGAGCGCATCCACAACACGCTGCTGACCGATCAGGAGATCGAGGCGCGGGATCGGAACGTCAATCCCCGCACCATGGGCATTCCGGACCTGCGCGGCGGAGCCCAACGCCTCGACGTACGCTTCATCCAGTTCGACAACGTCGTCATCGAGCTGTTGCAGTACCGCGACGCGAACCAGCCGATGGGCGGCCCCGTCAGCTTTGCGGAAGCGCTGGACCATATGAGCCCGGCTTTCCCGCGGATGATGCACATCTGCTTCCACATCCGGGACGACGTCGACTTCAACGCCTTCATCCGCGATCTCGAAGCGGAGTCCGCCCGGCGCGGCATGGATCAGGTGCGCGCGAACCGCGTCGTCACCGTGACGTCGGAGGCGGCCCGCAAGGCCGCGCCGCTCGACGCCAACTCCAACCCGATCACCGAGGGCAAGTCGAACGGGTGGCGGCTCATCTACTGCAAGGGGCCGGAAGGCGAGCAGCTCGAATTCGTCCAGGCGCTCGGACCCGTGAAGAAGGTCTTCGACGACGCGCTCGAAGCCCGCCGGAAGATGATGGCTTCTCGATGACCGGCGGCTGCAAGGGTTGGTTCGCTCGGCTCGCTTTCGTCGCCGGGATGGCCGCGGCACCGGCGGTCGCCGAGGAGAGGCTCGTCGCCGGATATGCGAAGATCCCGGACGGCGCCATCGCCGTCGTGGCCGAGATCAAGGCGAAGCCCGGCAAGGAGCGTGAGCTGCGCGAGGCGACGCTGCCATTGGTGAACGCGGTTCGAGCCGAGCCGAACAACCTCGTCTATTTCGCTCATGAGGACCGGTCCGCGCCGGGGCGGATCATTTTCTACGAGATCTTCGCCACCGAAGCGGATTTCGAGGCGCACAACAAAACACCTCACGTCACGACGTGGTTCTCGAAGCTCGCAGATCTCGCCGACGGCGAGGTCAAGGTCACGAAAATGAAGATCCTGCCCGGCCTGTCGCGCTGACACCGTGGATACTGCCTGCGAGGACAAAAATGCGCGAGCGTAAACGCTGTCCGGAACCCGGCTCCACTGCCATCGACGCCAGACGGGCTGTAGTCGATCGGCGGTCTGCAATGATTGGCGGAGCCAGCGCGCTGATCGCGGGCAAAGCTCTGGCGCAAGGCTTCGCGGCCGGGGCGCCGGTCGTGCTCGGTCAGGTCCAGTTGAGCTTCTACGCCGTCACCGGCGCCGTGGTGCACGAGGTGCTGGAGCGCCTCGGTCACACGGTTGAGGTCCGCCAGGCGCCCCATGAGCAGATGTTTCCCTGGCTCGCGGAGGGCCAGATCGACCTTATGGCCGCCGCATGGCTGCCAGAGGGCCACGGCGCCTATTGGGCGCGATACGGGGCCGACGCCGTGGAGGTCACGAAGCTCTATGACGGCGCGCGCTTTTTCTGGGCGACGCCGGCCTATGTGCCCGAAAGCGATGTCGCGACGATCGCGGACCTGGCCAAGCCCGCGGTCACAGAGCGCATGGCCAAGCGCATCCAGGGTATCGGGCCCGGCGCAACCATTTCAGTCGTCTCGCAGAAGGCGGTCACGGACTACGGGCTCGGGACCCTTGGTTATGAGTTCCGCACAGGTTCTCCGGCCGACTGGACCGGAGCGTTGGACGCCGCGCTCGCCGAGAAGCGCTGGATCGTGTTTCCGACCTAGGCGCCGCAATTCCTGAACCGCGACGGCGTCTTGCGGCCGCTCGGAGATCCGAAGGCGGTGCTGGGAAGCGTCAACCGCGCCTCGCTGGTCGCGCCCCGCGCGCGGTTCGAGAGGTTGTCAGAGAAGACGCGCGCGATCCTGTCCCGCATCCAACTCGGGCTCGATGGGGTTACGGAAATGGACTGGCTTGTGAACGTCCGGAAGCAGTCGCCGCGCGACGCCGCCAAAACATGGATGGCCGCCAATCAAGGATTGGTGTCCGGCTGGTTGGACGCCTGAATCGCCTATCGCCGCCCATGGAAACTCCACGCGAGAAGGATCTCGCCGATGACCTCTGCGCCTGAACGCAGTCTGTTCTCTCCCACCCGGATCGGAGCGATCGAGGTCGCCAATCGCGTCGCCATGGCGCCGTTGACGCGCTCGCGCGCCGACATGAACGGCGTGCATTCCGCGCTCGCGGTCGAATACTACCGACAGCGCGCCGGCGCCGGGCTCATCATTACCGAGGCGACCAACATTTCGCGTCAGGGTCGCGGCTACGCGTTCACGCCAAGCATCTACACGAACGCACACGTCGAGGCCTGGGCGGCGGTCACCGAGGCGGTCCATGCCGAGGGCGGCAAGATCGTGTGTCAGCTTTGGCATGTCGGACGGATGTCGCATGTCAGCCTGCAGGAGAACGGCGCGGCTCCGGTTTCGGCCAGTGCGATCCAGGCCGGAGAACTCATTTTCCTCGAGAACCAGACGCAGGCGCCTCCCTCCCTGCCGCGGGCGCTGAAAACCGACGAGGTCGTCGGCGTCATCGAAGATTACCGGAACGCCGCCCGGCGCGCGCAGGAGGCCGGGTTCGACGGCGTCGAAATCCATTCGGCGAATTGCTATCTGCTGGAGCAGTTCATCCGCGACAGCACAAACAAGCGCGACGACCGCTATGGAGGATCTGTCGAGAACCGAATCCGTCTGCCGCTCGAGGTGGCGACCGCGGTTTCCGAAATCTTTGGCGCGGACCGAACCGGCGTCCGCTTGTCGCCGATGACACGCGCGGTCGGCGACACGCCTCTCGACGGCGATCCTCAGGGAACGTACGGACGGCTGGCGGCGGAACTCGGCAGGCTCGGTCTCGGCTATCTTCACTGCGTTGAGGGCCAGACCCGTGGCCCGAACGCGGCCGCGGAATTCGACTACAAAGCGTTGCACGCGGCCTTCGGGGGCTCCTACATCGCCAACAACGGCTACGATCGAAACCTAGCGATCGAAGCCGTCGCGTCGGGCCACGCCGACATGGTCGCGTTTGGCAGGCCCTTCATCGGCAATCCGGATCTCGTGGACCGCTTGCGCCGCGCCGCGCCACTCGCGGAGGCCGACGGGCGGACGTTTTATGGCGGCGGAGCGGAAGGCTACACCGACTACCGAACACTGGATCAATTCGTCAGCCCCTAGAGCGGCGCGTCGGAGAGATCGAAGAGTCGATACAAGGAGACTGCTTCGGTATCCTGGTAGTTCTTCGTTGTTCCGATGAGGCACCTGCCTGAGTTCTATGGCTTGGCCAGTCTAAACTGACGAGCACATGGCGTCGTCGGTCGGGATAGGGGTTTCCGATGGCTTATGCAGTCAATGTGAACAGCAAGCGATACGACGTCGACGTCGATCCCGACACACCCCTGCTGTGGGTGCTTCGCGACGTCTTGGGACTGACCGGCACCAAGTTCGGCTGCGGCATCGCAATGTGCGGCGCCTGCACAGTCCATCTCGATGGTCTGGCGGTCCGGTCCTGCATCACGCAGGCCGCGGACGTCGGATCCGCGGACGTCACGACGATCGAAGCGATCGGCGAAACGCCTGAAGGCAGGCGGATTCAAAAGGCCTGGCTCCAACTCGACGTCGTGCAGTGCGGTTATTGCCAGTCCGGTCAGATCATGTCCGCGGCGGCGCTGCCCCGAGCTGGCAGCCTTCACAGTCAGGCTTGCGAGGAATACCCCCGTCGGGTAGCTATCTCTAATGCAGTGCGCCACCAAGACCTCCTGCGCGAAGCGGCTGGGCCGGATTGAAGGCCAGGTCCGCGGCATCGCGCGCATGCTTGAGGAGGACCGCTACTGCATCGACGTCGTGACCCAGATCTCCGCCGTCCGGGCCGCTCTCAAGCGGGTCGAGGAGGAGATCCTCAAGGACCACGTCGGCCATTGCGTCGAGAACGCCATCCAGTCCGGCGACAAGGACGAGCAGCGTCAGAAGGTGGCGGAGCTCGTAAATGTGCTCGGCAGGGTGCGCGGATGAGCGCCATCTTCCGCACGATCGCCGCCGTCGTGTTCGCCGTCTTCGTGGCCGCCGCCTGGGCGAGCCCGAGCGAGGCGCATGCCGGGCACGACGCTCCGGCCGCCGCGGAGCAGTCCCGGCGACTGTCCTCGGTCGAGAACGTGTCTGTTGGGCCATCGGTGGAAAGCCGGGCGGCGGACGTCGCCGTTTCCACCGACCCGGACTGCCGGGGGCACGGCGAGTCGGGCGATACGCGCTGCTGCAGCAGCGTCTGCCACGCCGCGATGTCCGAGGAACTTGGGGTTCTGACGCCCCTGCCCATCGAGGTGACCGCGGGGCCGTCCCTGCCGGAGCCGACCGCTCACAGCGGCCCCACGACCCACGTCAAGCGACCTCCGAGACCGCTGGCCGTCACGGTCGGCTGAGCCTCGCTGACGTTCCGCACGCGCTTCCCGCGCCTGCGCAGCACCCGTGAGACCTGACCGACCGCGTCATGCGGCGCCTCCGGCGCCGTCCGCGTCCGCTCGATCAGTTTCCGGGGTTCTCATGAAGCCGCTCCTCACGGCCGCCGCAGCGTCGCTGCTGGCGGGCTGCTCCACGCTACCGCCGCCTCCGGTGGCGGGGCGCGATCCATCCGACCCGACGGTTCGGGTGGCGGCCGCCCGCTACGCGTCCGTCACGGCGGGCACGGCCGACCACCGGCCCGTGCCGCCGAAGCCATGGGCGGATCAGAACCGAGGCGTCGCTCCGAACAAGTCGGGGGACATGTGATGGTCGCGACCCGATCCCGGCGCCTTGCGAGGGCGGCCCTGGTCACGGCGGCCTTGGCCACGCTCGCCGCTTGCGCCTCCGTCTCGCCGGACGGCGGCATGGTCCCCGTCGTCTCGCGGGTCTCGCTGGAGCTTGGCAAGGACACCGCGAAGATCGTGACCCCGGCGGACGCCGCGGCGGCGCAGAGCCGGGTCCGCTTGATTCTGGCCCGGCCGCTGACCGCCGACGGCGCCGTCCAGATCGCGTTGCTGAACAACCGCGGCCTGCAGGCGGGATACAACGCCCTTGGCGTCTCCGAGGCGGATTACGTGGAGGCAAGCCTGCCCCCGTCGCCGACCGTGTCGCTCGAGCGCGTGGCCGGCTCGGGAGACCTCGACGTCGAGCGGAGGCTGATCGCCGATCTCCTGCAGCTCCTCACGCTGCCTCGACGCGCCAGGATCGCGGAGACGGAGTTCCGGGCGGCGCAGCAGAAGGCGATCGCCGCGACGTTCCGCACGGCCGCCGAGGCCCGCCGAGCCTGGATCCGGGCCGTGGCGGCGCGCGAGACCGTCGGCTTCCTCGAGACCGCGAGAGCGTCCGCGGGCGCGGCGGCCGAACTGACCCGGAAGCTCGGGGAGACCGGGGCGTCGACGAAGCTGGACCAGGCGCGGTCCGGCGCACTCTACGCGGAGGTCTCGACCGAGCTCGCGGAGGCGCGGCTCGAGACCGCAAAGGAGCGCGAGGCGCTCACGCGGCAACTCGGGCTCTGGGGCCGGGACGCCGACTTCAAGCTGCCGGGCCGGCTGCCGGGCTTGCCGAAGCTGAAGCCACAGGGCGACGTCGAGGCCGTAGCGCTTTCCCGCCGCGTCGACATCATCGCCGATCGCCTCGAGCTCGACGCGCTCGCTCAAGGATACGGGCTCACCGAGCAGACCCGGGCGATCTCCATGCTGGAGGTCACGGGGATCGCCAACCGAGCCCGCTCGGCCGAGGGCGAGAAGGCGAACCCGAAGGGCTTCGAGGTCGCCGTCCAGATCCCGATCTTCGACTTCGGCAAAGCGCGATCGGCGAGAGCCCGCGAGACCTACATGGGCGCAGTCAACCGCCTGCTGGAGAAGGCCGTCAACGCCCGCTCCGAGGCCCGCGAGGCCTACCAGACCTGGCGCGGCCGCCACGACATCGCGCGCTCCTACCAGGCGAGGGTCCTGCCGCTCCGCAGGACGATCTCCGAGGAGTCGATGCTCCGCTACAACGGGATGCTGGTCGACGCCTTCGAGCTCCTGACCAACGCCAGAGAGAACGTCGCGAGCAACGTCGCGGCGATCCGCGCCAAGCGCGACTTCTTCATCGCCGACGTCGACTTCCAGGCGGCCCTGATCGGGGGCGGCGCGCCCGCCTCCGCGACCTCGGCCGCCGTAGCGTCGGCTTCTCCCGCATCCGCGTCCGCGGCCTCACCCCATTGACCGGGAGACAGACCATGACCGTCTCGCGCCGATCCTTCCTGTCCGCCTCCGCGGCGGGAGCTACCACGCTGGTTGCGGCGAGCGCCGTTTCCGGCCGCGTCCAGGCCGCCTCGATCCCCGAGGCCGCCATCATGAAGGAAGCGACGATGCAGCCGCCCGTCGTCCCTACGACGGGCCCAGACTACAACCCCGTGGTCACGCTCAATGGCTGGACCGCGCCCTGGCGCATGAACGGCGACTGGAAGGAGTTCCATCTCGTCGCCGAGCCCGTGGTGCGCGAGCTCGCGCCGGGCATGGTCGCGCACCTCTGGGGCTACAACGGCCAGTCGCCTGGTCCGACGATCGAGGCGGTCGAGGGCGACAAGGTCCGGATCTTCGTCACGAACCGCCTGCCCGAGCACACGACGGTGCACTGGCACGGCCAGTTGCTGCCGTCCGGCATGGACGGCGTCGGCGGCCTCACCCAGCCGCACATCAAGCCCGGCCAGACCTTCGTCTACGAGTTCCAGCTCAGGAAGAGCGGGACCTTCATGTATCACCCGCACGCCGACGAGATGGTCCAGATGGCCATGGGCATGATGGGCTTCTTCGTGGTGCACCCGAGGGACCCGGCGTTCCGGCGGGTCGACCGCGACTTCGTCTTCCTGATGTCGGCCTACGACATCGAGCCCGGCGCCTACGTGCCGCGCGTCGCCGAGATGACGGACTTCAACCTCTGGACCTGGAACACCCGCGTGTTCCCCGGCATCGACCATCTCGTGGCGGGCAAGGGCGACAAGGTCCGGGTGCGGTTCGGCAACCTCACTATGACCAACCACCCGATCCACATGCACGGCTACGACTTCAAGGTGTCGTGCACCGACGGCGGCTGGGTGTCGGAGGCCGCCGCCTGGCCCGAGGTCACGATCGACTGCGCCGTCGGGCAGATGCGCGCCTTCGACTTCGTCGCCGACGCCCCTGGCGACTGGGCGATCCACTGCCACAAGTCGCACCACACCATGAACGCCATGGGGCACGGGCTCCAGAACTTCATCGGCGTGAACAAGAAGGACGTGGCCAAGCGCATCCGGAAGCTCGCCCCCGGCTACATGCCGATGGGACAGGCGGGCATGGCCGACATGGGCGAGATGGAGATGCCGCTCCCGGACAACACGCTGCCCATGATGACGGGCTTCGGCCAGTTCGGCGCGATCGAGATGGGCGGGATGTTCTCGGTCGTGAAGGTCCGCGAGGGGCTCGCGCGCGGAGACTACCGCGATCCCGGCTGGTTCGAGCACCCGGAGGGGACCGTCGCCTTCGAGTGGAAGGGCGAGGCCCCCGTGGCCTCCAAGGCCGCGGCCGGACCGACCAGGCCCGGCTCCGTCGAGATGAACGTCGTCAAGCCCAAGGGCGGCGGCGGGCACGCCAACCACTGACACACCAACCCACGAGAGAAAGCCCATGAGGAAGCTCATCTTCACCGCCGCGTTCGCAGCGGTCCTCGCGCCAGCCGTCGCGCTCGCCGACCCCGGCCATGACGGCAAGGCGCGCGCATATGGCGAGCCGGGAGATCCGGCCAAGCCCGCCCGCACCGTCGAGGTCGTCATGAAGGAGACCGACGACGGCAAGATGCTGTTCGAGCCCGGCGCCATGGCCGCCAAGCGCGGCGAGCAGGTGCGCTTCGTCCTTAAGAACGAGGGCCGGGTCGACCACGAGTTCATGCTCGCGACCCGCGCCGAGAACGACCGCCACGCGATCGCGATGCGCAAGAACCCGGACATGGAGCACGACGACCCGAACGGGCGGCGCGTCTCACCCGGCAAGTCCGGCGAAATCGTCTGGAAGTTCACCAAGGCCGGGGAGTTCAACTTCGCCTGCCTGATCCCCGGCCACCGCGAGGCCGGAATGGACGGCACGGTCGCCGTCAAGTGACCCGCAAACCCCAGGAGACCCAGATGAAGAAGTTCGTCACCGCCGGCGCCGTTCTGGCCGCTGCGCTGTTCACCGCATCCGCCGCCCTCGCGGCCGATGGCACGGTGAAGAAGATCGATGAGGCCGCCGGCAAGATCACGCTCGACCACGGCCCCATCAAGAGCCTCGACATGGAGGACCCGATGTCGATGGTCTTCAAGGCCGCCGACCCCGCGATGCTCAAGTCCGTCAAGGTCGGCGACAAGGTGACGTTCGAGGCCGAGCGCGTGAACGGCCAGATCACCGTGACCAAGATCCGCAGGAAATGACTTCGAGCGCGCGGGCGCGACCGGCGCCCGTCGACATCCCATCAGGAGATTCGACATGAGCAAGTTCATTCTGGCCGCCGCGGCCTTGGTCGCGACGTGCACGACCGCGATGGCGCAGGACGCCAAGCAGGCCCCGAGAGGCACAGAAAGCCTCCCCAAGGCCTGTCAGGACGCCTCGCCGGGGCAGGGCATGACAGGCAAGGCCATGGAGATGGGCGACATGGCGGCCCATTCGATGTCCGACATGGGCGAGGCCCAGACGGCCTCGATGAAGGCGATGCAGGACATGGACAGGACCATGCGCGCGACCCACGGGATCAAGGACCCCGACCTCGCCTTCGTCTGCGGAATGATCGCCCACCATCTCGGCGCGGTGGCGATGAGCAGGATCGAACTCCAGCACGGCAAGGACGAACAGGCCAGGTCCTGGGCGAAGAAGATCATCGCGGACCAGGAGAAGGAGATCTCCGAGTTCGAGGCGTGGGCGAACGCCCGGGCCAAGTGACGACCACACGGCAGGCGTCGGGGGCGGCCGCGATGGCGGCGCCCGGCGTCGAGGAGACGACATGAGCACGACCACGCACCCGACGGCCTCGATCCACCGCATGGTGATGCCGTCGCACGTCTGTCCCTACGGGACGAAGGCGGTCGACCTCCTGAAGCGCAGGGGCTTCGAGGTCGAAGACCATTGGCTGAGGACGCGCGAGGAGACCGACGCGTTCAAGGCCGAGCACGGGGTGAAGACGACCCCGCAGGTCTTTGTCGAGGGACGGCGCATCGGCGGCTACGACGACCTGCGCCGCCATTTCGGGCTGCACGTCCCGAAGCCCGGCGAGACCAGCTACAGGCCAGTCGCCGCCGTGTTCGCGATGGCCGCTCTGATCGCGCTTGCGGTGAGCCACGCCGCGTTTGGCACGCCCTTCACGGTCCAGGCCGCGGAGTGGTTCGTCTCGATCAGCATGTGCGTGCTTGCGCTGCTGAAGCTGCAGGACGTCGAGAGCTTCTCGACGATGTTCCTCAATTACGACCTGCTCGCGAAGCGCTGGGTTCGCTACGGCTACGTCTACCCCTACGCAGAGGCCCTCGCTGGCGTTCTCATGACCGCAGGCGCGCTGCACTGGGTGTCGATCCCGGTCGCGCTGTTCATCGGCTCCATCGGCGCGGCGTCGGTGTTCAAGGCGGTCTATGTGGACAAACGAGAGCTCAAATGCGCCTGCGTCGGCGGCTCGAGCAACGTGCCGCTCGGCTTCGTCTCTCTGACTGAGAACCTCATGATGGTCGGCATGGCCGTCTGGATGCTCCTGCGGTAACTCGCATGGCCGCCGACAAGAGCGGTCGCCGATCCCAAACATCCAGAGCCGAGGAGGGAACGATGCAGCAGTTGATCACCCGAAGGATAGCGCTCTCCCTGATCGCGACAGTCGTCGCAGTCGGCCAGGCTCGCGCCGGGGCCAAGCCGCGGATGGTGGTCCACAAGGACCCGTCCTGCGGCTGCTGCGAGGCCTGGGTCGACCATGTCCGCGCGGCCGGCTACCCGGCGGAGTCCGTCGAGACCGACGCCATCAACGCCGTGAAGGCGAAGCTCGGCGTGCCCGTCGGCCTGCGGTCCTGCCACACGGCCGAGATCGACGGCTACGTGCTCGAGGGTCACGTGCCCGCCTCGGCGATCGACCGCCTGCTGGCCGAGCGCCTGAAGATTCGTGGCCTCGCGGTTCCCCGGATGCCGATCGGCTCCCCCGGCATGGAGGTCGAGGGTCGCGATCCCGAAACCTACGACGTGATGGCTTTCGGAGATGGCGAGCCGCGCTCCTTCATGAAGTTCAAGGGCGGCAATTCGATCTAGCGCTGCGTTGGAGATCGATGTATAGTGTCTGCACATATGAGGCAGTGCATGCCTGATGTGTGTAGAGCGAAAAAAAAGGCCGCCGGGACTAGTCACCCCGGCGGCCTTTTTATTGACCGATGCGCGCGCGGTGCCGCATAATGGAGGTCAACTTCGCTCTACATCAATTTGCGGCTGACCCCGCACGCGGAAAATGCACCAGCAGCTCGCCTACAACGACGTTCATCACCACGACCACGACCTTCGCAGCGGCCCGCGCTTCCTCGCGGATGTCAGCTCGCGGCCCTCGCACGTGCGCTTGGCGGCCTCCAAGGGCCAGACACACGCGCCCGTCGACGGCCACGAGCCGGCCTCAACTAGGCCGTCGTCGAAGCCGCGTTCTGACAGATGCGTAAATTCGGGCCGCGTGATTTCACGTCGTCGCGACGCGGCGCACGCCTTAGACTACCAGACGTTCGCGCAGGGTCGGCTCAGCGCCCGTCACGGGGTCGGTGTAGTCTATAAGGGAAAGACCTTCTCCTCCTCCTTCCACCCTGAGGCTGAGAACGACAACGAGAAGGCCGCGGACGACCTCCTCGAGGACCTGCTGACCGACGGGGACGCCTCGGCCGCGCCCACGTCGGTCAGCAGCTTTCCGCACTGGTCCACCCGCTGGATCGGCCACCCGACCACGCACCGAACCTGCGCGGCGGAGCGCGACCTCTCGGCCAACATGCGGCTCGACGCGGCGTTCTATGCGGCCCTTGAGGCCGGACAGGTCTACGCCTTCACGCTGCACCTTAACGACGCCAACGAGGCGAAGGCCCGCGCCGTCGACGACGCAGCCGACTGGATCTACCGCCGGATCTGCCTGCGGCTCGGCAAGATCCAGAAGCTCATGCTGTTCGCGATGGCGGTGGAGGATCGCACCTCCGACAAAAAGCGATCGCTGGCGTTCGACCTCGAGCGGGACTTTGACCGCAAGAAGAAGGCGCTCGCCAAGCTGTTCATGCGCGACGACCGGCGCGTTCACGTTCACGGCTTCATCGTCATCGCCGACCACGAGATGAAGGACGTCAAGAAGGCCCTCAAGCTCGCGGGCGGCGTCGGTTTCGGCCGCGGCCGTCAGCTTATGGTCAAGCCCGTCTACAGCGTGGGTTGGGCAAGCTACATGATGAAGCACGCGCATCTCAGCAACCCGAAGTTCCTGCCCCGCATCGCCGGCACGAGCTGGGCGCCGCGCTTCAAGGGCGAGCCCATGAAGATGTCCGGCCCGCTCCGCTCTCTCGCGAAGGCGCACTACGAGGCCTTCAGGGCGCACCAGAAGGCGCGCGTGGCCGGAACGCCCCGCGCCTCGAGGCCGACCCGCAAGCCCCGTTTCCGGTGGCCGACCGACGTGCGGGCGATGCTGGGGTCGACCACGCTGACGCCTCTGTCGCCGCCCGCCTCGGTGCTCGAGGCCCTTGCGGCCCACCTCGATCGTGCCGCCGCGCGCCCATCGGCCGCTCCTCGCTGCGCCCGGCGCGCCGCCGCACGTCACGGTCGTCGCGTCGTCAGCCGCCCGCGCAGCGTTGCTCGGCGATCAGATCCTGTCGCCGGCGCCCGGCGCGCAGAACCACCTGTATTGCTGGCCGCCTGAGTGGGCTCTTCGCAGCAGGGAGCGCCTAAAGCTCCATTGCTGAGAGAGCCACCTCACCGGACATAGCACCGAGGGCTTGATCGAGCGCTGAGGCAAATCTGTTGAGCTCTTCATAGCTCGTCAAGAAGCGAGCGGTGCAGGTCTGCTGAAGGTCAACGTCCGCGCCGTTCCAAACTTCAGTCGCAACATCGGTGTGAACGAGGATTGCTCCTCGAGTTCCATGCGGTCGAACGACTACTCTAAGATGGATCTGATCGAGCTGGCCTTGCACGCCCTGTTTCCAGAACCCTCCCTCAAGAGTGGCGGGATTATCCGAGGAGAGAGGGAACGCCATCAGTGCAGGGACGAATGTCTGGCGAACGCTCATCGGTTCGAAGTGAGCCGCGCTGTAGCCGGAGAACGTCGACGTAGTGACTTTGGCGTGGATCACCACGGTCAGCGTGTCGTCCTGTTCGATTGTTAGGCGGAGTTGGCTCTTGGTCATGGTGCAGCGACAGTCATGCGCCCGTGCCGCGGGCGCCTCGGTGTGCGAGGAGGCGAACCCAGACTATCGCCCGGCGCGCGGTTCGCCGCCAGTCGATCGAAGACGTGAGGCAGGCAGCTTAGGGGATCTGGAATGTCGCCCGGTGACTCAGCGAGCGCCGCTGGCGGCGTTCTCGTTATCGGCAGCTACCCAGCAGCTTCCGACCGCAGTGTAAGCTGGCGAGCGCATGAGCTTGACCAAGCTGCTTGGAATTCGGTTATTGCGAGCCGCAGACTAAGGTCGACCAGACTGGAGTGGGAGGCAACTTTGATGGACGCCAGCCTTCGCGTTGTCACATCGATCCCACTCGATGAACTCTGGGACGAGGTAGGAGCTTTCGGGCGTCGTGTGGCCTATTTGTCTGTAGAAGAAATAAAGACGCGTTTAAGGGTCAGTCCGATGCTGTTCGTTGAGGCGAACGTTGGGGACCGACTTCGCTGGACGTCACCGGACCAATGCTACGAGCGCTGGAAGCAGATCTCGCTTCACATTGCTGACCCTAACAGCGTCTTTCTCGAACATTTTTCTGGCGGCTGGGCCTTCGTCGCCTCCGAATGGGAGGGGCGATTGGCCGAGCAAATGATCGTCTTCGAAATGCATCATTGAACCTTGCCGCAGCGGCGGTAGTAGGTGCCTGGAGTAAGCCGGGAGCGGTCGCTCGCTTGGATATCGCCGAGGCGCGGAAGATCGCTGCCGCCACCGCGAGGGCGTAAGGCCGACGGCCGGGCCGAGGAACTGGTGCCTCTGGTCGAGGAGGCGCGGTCGCAGAACATCACCGCGGTTTCGAAGATTGCGGACTTCCTGAACGCTCGGGGACATCGCCCGGCCCGCGGGGACAAGTGGACCGCCGCGGCCCTGCGTCGGCCTCTCGCGCGGGCGAACGAGATCATCGCCCTTCGCGATGAGGACCGCCGGCGGCAGGAGGAGGCGATTACGCTCGAGGCGAACCTGAAGAACCCGGAGTGGGGCATGTGGTGACGACAAGGTTGGCGCGCCGAGAACGCCAACACGCGCCCCAGCGCGCTCAGGGCGCCGCTGGCCGCAATCTCGACATCGAAGGCCACACCAGCAGCTCCCGGTCGCGCCGGCTGCTGGTGAGTCTGTGAACGAGCCGCAGCACCGACCAGCAGACGATCATGCGCCCGCGGTCGCTTGGTCAGCACGGGCGCGCAACGCCTCGTAGAGCTGCGCAGGCCCCAGCAGCACGTCCTTGAGCCCGTCGCGCACCTTTGAAGAGTCGAGGGCCTGCTTGCTGAGCGACGAGTGCGCCTCGAAGGCGTCGATGATGGCGTTCATCAGCTCCGCCGTCAGGGTCGGCGAGTTGTCGAACTGCGCCTTGGTGTTGTTGGCCGCCTGCGTCACCAGGATCTCGGACTCGAGCATCTTGTCCCGCAGCGTCGTCACGTAGCTCAACTGGTCGCCGTCGGTGGTGTCGCCGCCGAAGAGGTCGTTCACTCGCGCGATGATTTCGGCGAGGAGCGCCTTCTCCTTCTCCTGCACCGAGCCCGAGCCCATCCCGGTGATGGGCATCAGCTTCGTCTCGTCGCGTTCCGAAACGTCGAGGCGGCGCTGGCCCTCGTTCCTGAGGTTGTGGTGGGTCAGCGTCACCTTCGAGAGGTCGACGCCCTCACGCTCCCGGCCGAACTCGAGTAGCGGCACGAGACGCTTGTAGAACAGGAAGCGCTTCTCGACGGCCGTGTTCGCGTAATCGAATATCTGGGACAGGAAGCTGTAGGCGCTCTGGTAGGCGACCGTGTCGGCCCTGAACAGCA
Source organism: Methylopila turkensis (assembly GCF_027922325.1). GTDB lineage: Bacteria > Pseudomonadota > Alphaproteobacteria > Rhizobiales > Methylopilaceae > Methylopila > Methylopila turkensis. The sequence goes on along the minus strand of NZ_BSFL01000001.1, from coordinate 887,483 downwards.
GCAGCGCGTCGAGCTCGTCCTTGGCCTCCCCGGCACCGACGCCGTCTTCCTGCTCGGTGGCGCGCAGCAAGCGCTCCTGTGCAGCCTTGAACCGCTTGAGAAGGCGATCCGCCACCGGCTCGATCGCCGCGATCAGGTCGCCTTGCTTGGACTTCGGGTCCATCTCGACGGCGGCGACACGGTCCACCTCGAACTCGTCATAGTGCCCGCTGGCGTCGAGCTTGGCCTTGAGGTCGAGGACGATGTTCGGATCCGTGACGCCTTCGAGCTCCGCCGTGTCGTAGTAGGTGCGGAAGGCGGTCAGGATCTCCTCGGACGAGTTCACGAAGTCGAGGACGTAGGTGGTGTCCTTGCCGGGATGGGCGCGGTTGAGGCGCGAGAGGGTCTGGACCGCCTGTATCCCTGCGAGCCGCCGATCGACATACATCCCGCAGAGCAGGGGCTGATCGAACCCGGTCTGGAATTTGTTGGCGACCAGCAACAGGTGGAAGTCGGCACCGGCGAAGGCCTCGCGGATGTCCCGTCCCTTGAGGCCGGGGTTCAACGTGGCGCTCGCCTCCGTGAACGGCTCTTCGCTCGACTCCCGGTCGTTCACCTCGCCCGAGAACGCCGCCAGCGTGCCGAGCCCGTAGCCCTTCGATTTGATGTAGCTGTCGATCGCGAGCTTCCAGCGGACCGCCTCGACCCGGCTTCCGAGCACGACCATCGCCTTCGCCTTGCCCTCGAGCAACGGCTGGACGTTCTCGCGGTAGTGCTCGACGACGATCTCGACCTTCTTGGCGATGTTGTAGGGGTGGAGGCGCACCCAGCGCATAATGCCCTTTAGCGCGGCGCTGCGCTCGACCTCCTGCTGCTCCCAGTCCTGCCCGTCGTTCGCGAGCCGAAAGGCCAACTTGTAGGGCGTGTAGTTCTTCAGCACGTCGAGGATGAAGCCCTCCTCGATGGCCTGGCGCATGCTATAAACGTGGAACGCCGCCGGCAGGTTGGCGGGGCCGGGCGGCTGGTCAGGGTCCGGCCTGCGGCCGAACAGCTCGAGCGTCTTGGCCTTCGGAGTCGCGGTGAAGGCGACGTAGGTGACGCCGGTCTCGCCGGCTCGCGCGGCCATCTGGGCGGCGAGGATGTCCTCGGCGCTCATCTCGCCGCCGTCCTGAAGGTCGGCGATCTCCTGCGGCGACAGCAACTGCTTGAGCTTCTTCGCGGCCTCGCCGGTCTGAGAGCTGTGCGCCTCGTCGGCGATCACGGCGAACCGCTTACCCTCGGTGGCCGCGAGCTCGCGCACAGCGTCGAGCGCGAAGGGGAAGGTCTGGATCGTGCAGACGATGATCTTCTTACCCTGCGCCAGCGCCTCGGCGAGCTGGCCGCTCTTGGCGCCGCCCTCGCTGCGGATCGTCGCCACGACGCCGGTGGTGCGCTCGAACCCAAACAGCGCATCCTGCAGCTGGGAGTCGATGACGTTGCGGTCGGAGACGACGATCACCGTCGAGAACAGCTTCCTGTCCGCCTCGTCGTGCAGGTCGGCGAGGAAGTGCGCGGCCCAGGCGATCGAGTTCGTCTTGCCGGAGCCGGCGGAGTGCTGGATCAGGTATTTGCCGCCTGGTCCTTCAGCGCGCACCGCCGCCGCGAGCTTCCGGGTCGCGTCGAGCTGGTGATAGCGCGGGAAGATCACGCTAGTGATCGCGTTCTTGGCGTTCCGCTGGGCGACGAGGTAGCGGCCGATGATCTCGAGCCAGCTCTCGCGTTCGAGAACCTCCTCCCACAGATAGGCGGTCCGGTGCCCGTGCGGGTTCGTCGGGTTGCCGGCGCCGCCATGGTCGCCCTTGTTGAATGGCAGGAACCGCGTCGCCGGGCCGGCGAGCTTGGTCGTCATGTGGACTTCGCTGTTGCTCACCGCGAAGTGCACCAGCGCGCCGCCGGGGAACGACAGCAGCGGCTCGCGTGCCTTTCCCTTCGGCTGTGGCAGTCGGTCGAACCGAAACTGGTCGATGGCGTCGGCGATCGACTGGGTGAAGTCGGTCTTGAGTTCGAGGGTCGCGACTGGCACGCCGTTCAGGAACAGCGCGACGTCGATCGAGTTCTCGTTCGCCGCGGAGTAGCGGAGCTGCCGCACGACGCGCAGACGGTTCGCCTGATAGGCCGCGATGATGACAGGGTTCGTCCCGAACGCCGGGCGGAACTGAGCGAGTTCGATGCGCCCCTTCACGCCCACCATGTCGACGCCGTGCCGGATGACGTCGGGAGCGCCACGGTCGTCGATCTGCTTGCGGACGCGGTCGAGCAGCGCCGCGGCGGCGTCCGCGCTGTGGCTGCGGCCGAGAGCCTCCCACGCCTTGGGCTGGGTCTGCTGCACCCATGCCACGAGGTCCGCCGGGAACAGCGCCCGCTGACGGTCGTAGTGCGCGGCGGCGCCCGGCTCGTAGATCCAGCCATGCGCCGCGAGATGCGCGCAGATCTCGTCCTCGAAGCTGATCTCCTTGTGCAGGCTCAAATCAAAGCCTCTACCTGCGCATCCAGCTCCTGAGCTTCCCACTCCTTGTAGGTCAAGCCGCTGCCCTCCAACCGCCAAGACGTCAGGCCGTTGGAGTTGCGGCCTTTGATGACGGCGGCAGCGGCGCTGGGGCTCTTGAACGCGTAGTTCTGAGTGAACACGCAGTGCCCCCCTTGAGGGGCCAGCACACCGGCGCGAACAAGCTCGTTGTGAAGCTTTTCATAGGAGCTGTTGGGCTCCCCGGTCCAATGTATTCGCGCCCTGGATCCGCTCTCAACGACCAATTCACCGTCGAGATAGAAGGCGGTCGCCGTGATCCCGTGCTTCTTTAGGTCGAGCGTGAACCGCACGGCTTCCGACTTCGGGTCCGGCGCTGTCTCCGTTCTCGGCTTCACCGGAGGACGGGCGCTCTGCACGAACAGGTCGACTCGAACAGCAGGCAGAACCATCAGGAGGTTCTCGAGGAACGCCTCCATCTTGGCGATGTCGGCCTCCGAGAGGCTGGGGCGAGCAGGCTGGGGGCCATTCTCGAGCGGCGTGCGGCCGACGCGGCGGGCCACCTCGATCAGCCGCGACTCGAGATACTTCGCGTGCGCCTTGTTCAGGCGGTTCGCGGTCGCCGTGACCAGCACGGCCGTCGTCCACCAGTCGCGCTTGACGTCGTGGCTCCGAATGCGGCTGCTGATGTCCTCGCCTTCTCCCACGTAGGCGAGCGGCTGGCCTTCCTCTGTCTCGCCGAGCAGCAGGTAGACGCCGGTGTATCCCGCCTCGGAGCGCCCGAGCGCCGCCTGGATCTGCGTGCGCGGCGCCGTGAGCACGTGCCCCGTCCAATTGAACATCTCCGCCGTGACCATGCCGTCTGGGCGGCCGTCGACATAGTAGAGCTCCAGCGACTGCCCGACGGTCTGGCTCATGCGAACAGCCCGCCGATGTTGGTCTTCGGCCCGGCGCCTGTCGGCACGAGGCCGTGGCGGCGCATCCAGCCCAACCGGTGCGGAAGCTCATGGCGGTCGAAATTCTCGGCCTTCGTCTTATTCCACGCGGTCAGGAAGCCGTTGACGATCCAGTCATCTGACGGCGTCTCGCCATCGATCAGGGCGTCGTTCCAGACGGCGTAGAGCGTGGCGACGGCCTCGGCGGCGCGCGTGTCGAGGTCGGCGAAATCTGTGATGAGCTTGTCCAGCTTGGCGACGCGATCGTCGCCTAACCATTCAGCGAGTTCACCACGACTACGGCCTCGAGCCGCAACGGGGCGATATCGAACCATCTTGCGGTTGCCGGGATCATCGACGGCGAAACCCATATCAGCGGCCGCACCCTCTATCTCGTCGATCATATCCTGGTCCAAAGGACCGTAGGGCATGCGGACGTAGCGTCCCGCGAGTTCGTTGACGTTGGCGTGGGCCTCGACGAGGTAGAGGAGCTTTTGCAGTTTTGTCCGCCCGAAGGTCGCTTGATGCGCCGAGCGGTCGATGATCTCGGCGGCGATCAGCCGGCGAGCGCGAGCTCGATCGACGGGGAACGGCAGCACCTTGGCGGAGCCGCGCACGTCAATCTTGCCTGTGACTGCCGCCGAGATCAGGGCAGCACGGCGCTCATTCAGCAAATCGATCGCGCTCTCGCAAACGCTTACCGCCTCATCGATCTGGCTTTCCTGCGACTGCAAATATCCGACTATCTGCTCTTGTTCAGTTGGAGGAGGGACGGATACTTTCAGCGGATGGACGTCATTACGATCAACGCCAGGGACGGCTGATTTTGCTGCATTCATCACAAATAGATGCGAGACATTCATTAGCAAATACTTCACGAAATGTGGATTCGGAAGCGCGATCTCGACGCTATAGAGCGCTGTATTTAAAGGCCAACACGGCTGTTGCAATAAGTAAAATTGCCCTATTGAACCATATCGTCCAGTTACGATCGTTGCAGACGACGTTATCGCAGTGTCGTGATAGCCGGAAATACCTGCTGAAGACACTATCGGGATGGGCCCAGAAACCCTGTCATCGGCAGGAAGATCATGCCCTCGCTGGAAGAACACCGCTCTTTTAAGCGCCTTGACCTCCCAGTGCGCCGGCACCTCGCCAAGCCACTCGACGCCGCTGTCCATCATCGCGGCCTCGGGGTTCAGGCCCTTGGTGACGGCGTGGGAGATGACGGCCTGCCGCTTCTCCTTCAGCAGCGCGATCAAGCGCCGCTGCTCCTCCACCAGCGCGTCGATCTTTGCCGTCTCGCGGTCGAGGAAGGCGGCGATGGCTGTTTGCTCGTCCAAGGGCGGAACCGGCAAAGTAAATTCGTTGAATGCGTCAGACGGAAGTCGCCATCTACCTAGTTGCGAGGACCCCTGACCCAATGGATAGAAAAGCTCCTGCTCATACCCCATCTGGAAGATGTATAAGAAATATCGCGAATTGATGTTGTCATTATCTCGTTTGGCGAATACGCGATAATCAGGACTAGTTACGCCGGGAGCGCTCGCGATGTCGATCCATCCGGTTAGCAGGTCCATGTGATTCATGGCGTAGTCGCCAGGGTAAACTAATTGATACTTAGAGTAGTCCATTGAGAGCTGGCCGTCGTTGCTCTCCGTGTCCTTGATGCGAATGCCGGACTGAGTAATGGACAGTATGTCATGGCCGATCTCTCCAGCTATTCGCTTCTTGATGCAGAATAGATGTCTGACGCGAGCAATGGTCCAATGGCTTGGTATTTCTCCTAACCACGCGATATTGCTTTCTGAGACGTTAGGGTAAGATTTGAAACTCATGCCGCCAGCCCCTCGAGCATGGCCTTGATGCGCGTCGTGACAGCGTCGAGGTCAGCGTCGATCTCGCCAAGCGCCCGCGGCGGCTCGAACACGTAGAAGTGCCGCGTGAACGGGATCTCGTAACCCGTCCTTGTCTTGTCGTGGTCGATCCACGCGTCGGCTGCGTGCGGCAGCACCTCGCGCTCGAAGTAGGCCTCGACCTCCTCGTCGAGCGGCACGTTCTCGGTGTCGCGCAGGCTCGAGTCCGCCTGCGGCTTGCCCTTCGTTTTACCGCGCTGGCCGATGACGGGCTTGCCGGCCTCGTCGAGCAGCGGTCGCTCGACCGTGATGGTGCGATAGCCGAAGGCGCTGTTCGCGAAGATGCGTGAGAGCGGCGCGAACTTGACCTTGCCGCCCTCGGGCGCCGCAGGCTCGGCCGCGCCCTCGAGCACGACCTCGCGGCCGATCTCCTTGCCCTCTGCGTTGAACAGCGTCGCGAGCCGCGCCTCGACGAACCCGCCGAACAGCCGCGTCACGGTGTCGATCTGCTCGGGCGACATCTCCTTGCGCTTCGAGCCGAGCGTCTTGCGCATCTTGCGCCAGAACGAGCTTGCGTCGATCAGCTGGACCTTGCCGCGGCGCGTCTCGGGCTTCTTGTTGCTGAGGATCCAGACATAGGTGGAGATGCCCGTGTTGTAGAACATGTCCGTCGGCAGGGCGACGATCGCCTCGACCAGATCGTTCTCGAGCACGTAGCGACGGATCTCGCTCTCGCCGCTGCCGGCGCCGCCCGTGAACAGCGGCGAGCCGTTGAGCACGATGCCGAAGCGACAACCGCCTTCTTCGCGCAGGCGCATCTTCGAGAGCAGGTGCATGAGGAACAGCAGCGAGCCGTCCGACACGCGGGGCAGGCCGGGGCCGAAGCGCCCGTCGAAGCCCCGCTGCTCGTGCTCGGTGCGGACCTGCTTCTCGACCTTCTTCCATTCGACGCCGAAGGGCGGGTTCGACAGCATGTAGTCGAACCGGCGCCCGTGGTGGCCGTCTTCGGAAAGCGTGTTGCCCGGCGCGATGTTGGCGATGTCCTGCCCCTTAATGAGCATGTCCGCCTTGCAGATCGCGTAGGACTCCGGGTTCAGCTCCTGACCGAACATGGTCAGGTGCCCCTGGGGATTGTGCTCGGCGAGATACTCGCCCGCGATCGAGAGCATGCCGCCGGTGCCGGCCGTCGGGTCGTAGATCGTGCGGACGACGCCCGGCTTGGTCAGCGCCTCGTCGTCCTCGACGAACAGCAGGTTGACCATGAGCCGGATCACCTCTCGTGGGGTGAAGTGCTCTCCGGCCGTCTCGTTGGAGATCTCCGCGAACTTGCGGATCAGCTCCTCGAAGGCGAGGCCCATCGCGGCGTTGTCGACCTTCTCGGGGTGGAGGTCGATGCGCGTAAACTTCTCGGTGACCTGATAGAGCAGCCCGGTCTTAGCGAGCCGGTCGATCTGGGTGTGGAAGTCGAACTGCTCGAAGATGTCGCGCACCGCCGGCGAGAAGCCCTCGACGTAGCGGCTGAGGTTCGCGCGGATGTTGTCCTGGTCGCCCATCAGTTTGGGCAGGTCGAGCGGGTCGGCGTTGTAGAAACCGGCCTTGGCGGCGCGCAGCAGGAATGGCTCCGGGTTCACGCCGAGCGCGCTCTTCGCCTTGTGCTCGGCCAGCACCACAGCCTTGGTGGGCTCGAGCACGCAGTCGAGGCGCCGCAGCACCGTAAAGGGCAGAATCACCCGGCCGTATTCGGACTGCTTGTAGTCGCCGCGGAGCAGGTCCGCGACCGACCAAATGAACGACGCCAGCGCTTGATGGTTCATGCTTCACCCGTCGCCCCGGCGGCCCGAGGAACGGCCGCGGAGCGTTTTACCCCGATCGAAAATCAACGATGGTCGCCAACCAGCGCGGCGACGTCTTCCCCGAAGCAGATTCCCCTGCGGGTGCAAGCCTAGATAGCGGCGGGGAAAAGCGGAACACCTGACGGCGACCAGCCGAGCGGATCGCTCGGCGGTGCGCCTGATGGGTCACAGGCACCGGAGGCACACTCCTGAGAGGCCGATCAGGGAGCGGTCTGGTCTGCGCGTCGAGATCGCTCCGGCCGCGTTGCAGGCCAACGACGTCATCAAGTGGCGCGGCTGTAACGAAATAACGAAAGCGCTAATTGACGAAAAATGTAAATAACGAATGACTTACTATTCTTGCTTGCTGGTCAAATACATTTTGACGTCTGCTGACGAATCAAGCATTCGGTGGCTCGGTGTCGGTCACTAGTGATAGCCGCAGATGCGCGAGATGTATTTGTCCGACGGGACTTACTTCCTCCTCCGCGCGCGGATCGTGTGCGGGGGCCCGCGGGAGATCGAGGTCGCGCTCGTCGATATCGGTCGCGAACCATTTCCTGAACTGGTGGACGCCTTATTGAAGGCGGCGGCCACCACCTGCATCCTGACTGGCGGACCGGACGTCACCAAGATCATGCTCGTGCTCGGCGCCGTAGGACGGATCTGGCCTGCCTCGCTTTATCGAGACCTTGATTGAAAGCCGAAGGGGCAGGTCCATGACCTTGTTCAACACCGACGTCTACGACGTGCTGATCGAGGTCGGCATAGCGGACGACAAGGCGATGGCCGTGGCGGTCGCGTTGACGCCGCAGCCGCCGTCTTCAGCTCACCAGCCTGTGGTGGGCGACTTCACCATCTACGACGCCTTGCGCGCCATCGGCGTCGGCGACGACAAGGCCCGGGCCTGCGCGATCGCGCTCACGCCTCAATCGAGATAGGCGCCGGAGTCGCTTGCGGACATTCTGCTGCCGGCTGGCGCTGCCATGGTTTGCTGCCATGAGCGCGCCGGGTGGCGGTCAAGATCTCAAGAGAATGAACGAGTATTGAGAGTTGGCTGGGGGACCTGGATTCGAACCAGGACTGACCGAGTCAGAGTCGGTAGTTCTACCGTTAAACTATCCCCCACCGTCGCCGTCCGTGGCCGGAACGACCGGCCGCTGCGACGCTCCGGGGCGCAGGCCCCGTCGTGGTCCGCTCCCTCTAGCGGGTTCGCCCCGGCGAGGCAAGGGCAAAGCGCGGCGCGGAGCCGCGGAGGAGACCCGGTCCGGCGTCGCCGCGATCGCGCGCGGAACGGCCGGCGGCTTGCGCCGCCGGCCGTCGTTTCGGTCGCGACCGGCGCGCCGTCAGGGCGCGCCGATCACCATGTAGGTGAACGGCGGTATATAGGCTTGGGCCATGATCAGCAGGCCCATCAGGCTGGCGAGCGCCAGCGAGTGGAAGAACACGTAGCGCAGGATGTCGCCCTCGTGCCCGTACCAGCGGGTGGCGGTCGAGGCCACGACGATGGACTGGGCGTCGATCATCTTGCCCATGACGCCGCCGGAGGAGTTGGCGGCCGCCATCAGCGTCGGCGACAGACCGAGCTGCTCGGCGGAGATGCGCTGGAGCGAGCCGAACAGCACGTTGGACGAGGTGTCCGAGCCCGTCAGCGCGACGCCGAGCCAGCCGAGCATCGCGCCGAAGAACGGGTAGAGCCAGCCGGTCTGCGCGAAGGCGAGGCCGAGCGTGGCGTCGACGCCGGAGTAGCGGGTGACGAAGCCGAGCGCGAGCATGGCGGCGATGGTGAGCAGCGAGAACCGCACCAGCACCAGCGTGCGCCAGTAGGTCTTCAGCATCGCGAGCGGCGAGAACCCCATCACGAAGCCGGCGACGATCGCCGACAAGAAGATGCCGGAGCCGGTCGCCGACAGCCAGTTGAGCTTGTAGACGGCGGCCTCGGCCTTCGCCGCCGCGACGACCGGCGGCACGCGCTGGATCAGGTTGTGGACGGTCGGCACCTCGAAGGCGAGCAGCGAGACGCCGTCGAGGAACGCCCGCACTTGCGGGATGCCCCAGCAGAACACGACCACCGAGAGGATCAGCCACGGGATCCAGGCCCGGATCACCAGGCCCGTGGGATGGCGCGTGACGGACGGTTCGGTCGCAGTCGCGACGGCCGCGTCCGCCGGCGCGGAGCCGTCGGCGGAGGTCCAGACCACGGCCGGGCGCCAGACGCGCAGGAACAGCGTCAGGCTCACGATCGAAGCGATCGCCGCCACCACGTCGACCAGCCAGGGCCCGTGATAGTTCGAGACCAGATATTGCGGGATGGCGAAGGTCACGCCCGCGATCAGGATCGCCGGCCAGATCTGCGCCATGCCGCGGAAGCCCGCGAAGGCCGCGATCAGCCAGAACGGCACGATGACCGAGAAGAACGGAAGCTGACGGCCGATCATCGCCGACAGGTCGAGCAGCGGCAGGTCGGTGACCGCCGCGAGCGCGATCACCGGCGTGCCGAGGGCGCCGTAGGCGACCGGCGCGGTGTTCGCGATCAGCGACAGACCGGAGGCGGCGAGCGGCGAGAAGCCGAGGCCGATCAGGATGGCGCCGGTGACGGCGACCGGGGTGCCGAAGCCCGCCGCGCCTTCGAAGAACGCGCCGAAGGAGAAGGCGATCAGCAGGAGCTGGAGCCGGCGGTCCTCGGTGATGCCGGCGATCGAGTCCTGCAGGATCTTGAAGTACCCCTTCTCGTTGGTGAGCTGGTACAGGAAGATGATGTTCAGGATGATCCAGCCGATCGGCAGCAGGCCGTAGGCGGCGCCGTAGAGCGCGGTCATGCCGGCCTTGTCGGCGGGCATGCCATGGGCGAACACGGCGATGACCAGCGCCGCGCCGAGGCCGGCGATGGCGGCGGTGTGCGCCTTCATGTGGAACACGCCGATGCCGGCGAGCAGCACCACGATCGGGATCGCCGCGACCAGCGTCGATATCACCGCGTTGCCGAACGGGTCGTATACCTGGGACCACATCATCAGGGCTTCATTCCTCCCGGAGGCTTCTGATAACGGCGCCGTTACCGCACTTTTGTTCGAAAGGCCAACGAATGTCGCCACGTTCCGCCGCCGTCCGGCCGTTCCTCCACGGATATTCGACGCAAAGGCGGGGAAAGGCGGCGGCGTGGGCCGCGCTTTGCGGGGCGTGGCGCGGCTGATACAGTTTCCGGCAACGCACATTCCCCGAATGGCCTTGAGCGCGCAGGTCGCGCCCGGCTGAAGGACGGTCGCTCTTGTCCGAGCCCATCGCGTCGCTCGGCGACGCCGAAGCCTTGAAGGCGTCTTCTCCGAAGCTTCCGGGGGCGGCGCAGCAGTCGGCCGCGCCGATCTACGCCGCGCTCGATCTCGGCACCAACAACTGCCGCCTGCTGGTCGCGCGCCCGGACCGCTCCGGCGGCTTCCGGGTGGTGGATTCGTTCTCCCGCATCGTGCGGCTCGGCGAGGGGCTCGCCCACACCGGCGACCTCTGCGAGGACGCGATCGGCCGCGCGGTGGCGGCGCTCGCCATCTGCCGGGACAAGATGGCGGCGCGCGGCGTGACACGCGCCCGCCTGATCGCCACAGAGGCGTGCCGGCAGGCCGCGAACGGCGGCCGCTTCCTCGACCGCGTGAAGCGCGAGACCGGGCTCGACCTCGAAGTGATCGACCGCGCGACCGAAGCGCGCCTCGCCGCGGCCGGCTGCGCCTCGCTCGCCGATCCGGCCGCGGGCGGCGTCATCCTGTTCGACATCGGCGGCGGCTCCTCGGAAGTCGTGTGGCTGGAGCGCCGCGGCGGCGGGCCGGGCGCGCTCGCCATGCGGGCCTGGGCGTCGCTCCCCGTGGGCGTGGTGACGCTCGCCGAGCGGTACGGCGGCGTGAAGGTCACGACCGCCGTGTTCGAGGACATGGTCGCCGAGGTCGGGCGGCTGCTGGAGGCCTTCCCCGAGCGCGAGACGCTCGCGGCGTCGCTCAGCGACGTGCACCTGCTCGGCACGTCCGGCACCGTCACCACCATCGCCGGCGTCCATCTCGGCCTGCCGCGCTACGAGCGGCGGCTGGTGGACGGGCAGTGGATGGCCTCGACCGACGTCACGCGCGTGGTGGAGTCGCTGAAGGAGATGTCCTACGACCAGCGCTGCCAGAACCCGTGCATCGGTCCGGACCGAGCGGATCTCGTGCTCGCCGGCTGCGCGGTTCTGGAGGCGATCCGGCGCGCGTTCCCGGTGGCGCGGCTCAGGGTGGCCGATCGGGGCCTTCGGGAAGGACTGCTCGTGGAGATGATGCGCGAGGACGGCGTGTGGCGCCGGCGCGGCCCCCGGCGCAGAGGGCGGCGCTCGTGAGCCGCGGTCCGGCGAAGGGCGGCGGCGGAGCGGGCAAAGGCAAGGGCGCTGGCGCCGGCGGATCGGGACGCGGCGCCCGCAGCCTCGGCGTGCGGGTCTACACCGCGCGCAAGCGCAGCCATGCCTCCACGCTCTGGCTCGAGCGCCAGCTCAACGACCCTTACGTCCAGGCGGCGAAACGCGAGGGCTATCGGTCGCGCGCGGCGTTCAAGCTGATCGAGATCGACGACCGCCACAAGCTGCTGAAGCCCGGCCAGAAGATCGTGGACCTCGGCGCCGCGCCCGGCGGCTGGAGCCAGATCGCGGCGCGGCGGATCGACGTCGAGAAGGGCCGCGGCAAGATCGTCGCCATCGACCTGCTCGAGATGGAGCCGCTGCCGGGCGTCGACTTCATGGTGCTCGACTTCCTCGACGACGCCGCGCCCGACCTGATCAGGCAGCGCCTCGGCGGCAAGGCCGACCTGGTGCTGTCCGACATGGCGGCCAACACAATCGGCCATCAGAAGACCGACCATCTGCGCATCGTCGCGCTGGTGGAGGCGGCCGCCCTGTTCGCCTCAGAAGTGCTGGCGCCGGGCGGCGCCTTTCTCGCGAAGGTGTTTCAAGGCGGCACCGAGGGCGAGCTGCTGGCGGCCCTGAAGCGCGATTTCTCCAAGGTCATCCACGTGAAGCCGCCCTCGAGCCGCAAGGATTCGGCCGAGCTCTACGTGCTCGCGACCGGCTTCCGGGGCGAGGGCGTCCGGGCGGACGGCTCCAACGAGCGATCCGCGGAAGGCGGCCCGAGCGCCGCGGCTACTTGATCGCCGCGCAGGCCACGCGCGCCCCGGCGTTGCCGATCGGCTGCGAGGTGTGGTCGTCCTTCTCGGCGTGGATCACGAGCGCGCTGCCGTTCTCCGCCTTGAGCTCCTCGAGCTTGATTAGGCTCGTGAACAGCGCCGCCTGCGCCGAGCCGTCCGAGAGCACGATCAAGTTCGGCAGGTCGCCCGGCTCAGGTCCGTTCGGGTTCAGCAGACCATGCTTGCCTTCGCCATGGCCGGCGTGGGAGCCGGATTTCTTGTATTCGCCGGCGTCGGAGCAATCGGCGTTCTCGTGGAAATGCATGCCGCGCTTGCCCGCCGCCAGGCTGCCGGCCGCGATCTCCAGATCGATCAGCGTTCCATGCGGGGACCCGGTCAGCGTGACCTCGCCGATGCGCTTTCCGTCCTTGCCCAGAATTTCGTAAGTGTCGGCGGCGAGCGCCGCCGATGACCCGAGAGCGAGCGCGGCTGAGAGGCCGGCCGCGGCCAAGGAACGTCTCATGAGGAACCTCCATCGCGACGCGCCGGACCGGAGGCCGCCGGCCGTCGTCCTGCAAAGCGCCGCGGGCGGACGCTTGGTTCCCGGACGGCGGCTTCGCGACGTCGTGAGGCGCGCGTGAGGCCGCTCCCGCCGTCTCTGCCCCGTTTCGAGGCCACGCTTGGCGGCGCTTTCGAAGCCGAGGGCGCCGGCCTGCACACGGGCAAGCACAGCAGGCTTCGCGCCACGCCCGCGCCCGCCGGCCATGGCGTCGTGTTCCGCCGACGGACGCGCAAGGGCGTCTTCGACGTGCCGGCGCTCTGGACCAACCGGCGCTCCCGCCCGCTCTGCACCGCGCTTCAGGTCGGCGAGGGGCCGCTGGTGCGCACGGTCGAGCACCTAATGGCGGCGTTCGCGGCGCATGGCGTCGACAACGCGCTCGTGGAGATCGACGGAGAGGAGCTTCCAATCTTCGACGGAAGCGCCGAGCCGTGGTGCGAGCGCATTCTCGCGGCCGGCCGCGTGGAGCTCGCCGCGCCGCGCCGCTATTACCGCGTGCGCAAGCGGGTCGCCTATCAGCACAAGGCGCACAAGCAGCGCATCGAGCCGTTCGACGGTTTCGAGATGAGCGTCGCGATCACGCTGTCGCATTTCGGCCAGCTTAAATGGATCGGGCCGACCGACGCCGAGACGTTTCGTCGGGAGCTCGCGCCGTCGCGCAGCTTCGGCCGGCTGAAATGGGCGCTGCCGGCCAAGATCATCGGCCTGTTCTGGTTCGGCGAGCCGGTGCTGAAGGGCGCGTCCGCGCGGAACACGCTGGCGCTGGTCGGCGCCGGCGCGGTCGGCGGCCTGCGCATGCCGGACGAACCCGTCCGCCACCGCGCGCTCGACATGGTTGGCGACTTCGCGCTCGCCGGCGCGCCGCTGCTCGGCCGCGTCACCGCCTCGCGGCCGGGGCACGAGCACAATTACGGCCTGCTCGCCCTGCTGATGCAGGACCGCGCGGCGTGGGAGGCGGTGACGATCGGCGAGGACGGCCGGCCGAGGCCCGTCGTCTGAGGTCAGCCGCGGTCGCGGGCGGCGGTCACGGGATCGGGCGCCGGCGGCCGATGGCCCGACACCTCGTCGCCGGCCTCGGGCGTGAGCCGCGCGAACACCAGGACGGCGGTGGCCGAGATCAGGCCGATGGCGATGAAGGCCGGCGGGAAGTCGGCTGCGGCCAGCTCGGTTCCGCCGCGCAGCGCGAGCACGGTTTCGAGGATGGTCGCCGCGACGCTGACGCCGACCGACAGCGACACCTGCTGGGCGACGCTCGTCAGGCTGGTCGCGCGGCTCATGCGCTCCTGAGGGATGTCGGCGTAGCCGAGCGCATTGACGGCGGTAAACTCAAGCGAGCGGAAGAAGCCGCCGACGAGCAGCGCCGCCAGCATCACCAGCGTCGGCGTCGCCGGCGTGAACAGCGCAGGCATGGTCATGAAGCCGGCCGCGACCACGGCGTTGATCGCGAGAGTGGCGCGGAAGCCGAACCGCTGCAGGATGGGCTTGGCCGCGAACTTCATCACCAGCGCGCCAAGCGCCGATGCGAAGGTGAGCATGCCGGACTGGAACGCGGTCAGCCCGAAGCCAAGCTGCAGCAGCAGCGGCAGCAGGAAGGGCGCGGCCCCGATGCCGATCCGGAACAGCGAGCCGCCGAGGATGGCGACGCGGAAGGTCGGGATGCGGAACAGCGTCAGGTCGAGGATCGGATGCTCGACCTGACGGGCGTGGAACCAGTAGGCCGTGAGCGAAGCGGCCCCCGCGAACAGGATCGCGATCACGATCGGCTTCGGCAAAACGTCGAGGCCGAGCGTGGTCGAGCCGGTGACGAAAGCGGCGAGGCCGAAGCCCGAAAGCACGAAGCCGACGCCGTCGAAGGGCGTGCGCTCCTCGGCGCGGACGTCGGGGATGTAGAGGGTCGCGAGCACGAGGCCGAGCGCCGCGATCGGCAGGTTGATCCAGAAGATCCAGCGCCAGGAGAAATAGGTGGTGATGAAGCCGCCGAGCGGAGGCCCGAGCACCGGCCCGACCAGCGCTGGGATCGTCAGCCAGGCGAGGGCGCCGACGAGCTCCGACTTCGGGACGGTCCGCAGGATCACGAGCCGTCCGACCGGCACCATCATGGCGCCGCCCATGCCCTGAACGATCCGGGCGCCGACGATCTCCGCCATGGAGGACGACAGTCCGGCGAGCATGGAGCCGAGCGCGAACACCGCGATCGCCGCCCGGAAGACGAGGCGCGACCCGAGCCGGTCCGCGAGCCAGCCGGAGACGGGGATGAACACCGCGAGGCTGAGCAGATAGGAGGTCAGCGCCAGCTTGAGGTCGATCGGGTCCTCGTTCAGCTCGCGGGCGATCGCCGGCAGCGAGGTCGCGAGCACCGTCGAGTCGAGGTTCTCCATGAACAGCGCGCAGGCCACGATCAGCGGAACGAGGATACGGCCGGGAATCGAGGTCGGGACGCGGGCGGGCATGCGGCTCCTTGATCGGCGTGGCGCGGACGGCGGCGTCTTGAACCGCCTGGGCGTCCGGTTCAACCGCGTCGCGCGCATGGCCGGTGGGCGTCATCTAGCGCCGAAATGGCGACAAGCCATGCGCGTTCGACGGGACTCCGTCATTTGCGTGGACGAAGCGTCATGCTAAAGGTCCGCGCCACTTCCCCAACCCGCGCCCCCGCATCGGGCGCGACTGAGCGGGGCCGGGCGCCGACGGGCGGCTCCCGGGCGCTTCGGCGCACACGAGGAGGTTCGGCATGGCGCGCATCGAAGACGTTCTCGCCCGAGAGGCGCTCACCTTCGACGACGTGCTGCTGAGGCCGGGCCTCTCCGAGGTCATGCCGGGCGAGGTCGACCTCCGCTCGCGCGTCACCCGCACGATCTCGCTCAACATCCCGATCATGTCCTCCGCCATGGACACGGTGACCGAGGCGCGGCTCGCCATCGCCATGGCGCAGGCGGGCGGCATCGGCGTCATCCACCGCAACCTCGAGCCCGAGGAGCAGGCGGCCCACGTGCGCCAGGTGAAGAAGTTCGAAAGCGGCATGGTGGTGAACCCGGTCACCATCGCGCCCTCGGCGACGCTCGCGGAAGCCTTCGAGCTGATGAAGCGCTACAACATCTCCGGCATCCCGGTGGTCGAGGGCTCCAACGGCCGCTCCGGCAAGCTCGTCGGCATCCTGACCAACCGCGACGTGCGCTTCGCCACCAACATGCGCCAGCCGATCTCGGAGCTGATGACGAAGGAGAACCTCGTCACGGTGCGCGACGGCGTCGAACAAGGCGAGGCGAAGCGGCTGCTGCACCACCACCGCATCGAGAAGCTTCTGGTGGTGGACGACGCCTATCACTGCGTCGGCCTGATCACGGTGAAAGACATCGAGAAGGCGGTCGCGAACCCGAACGCCAACAAGGACGAGCACGGGCGCCTCCGCGTCGCCGCCGCGACCACGGTGGGCGACAAGGGCTTCGGCCGCGCCGAAGCGCTGATCGACGCCGGCTGCGACCTGATCGTGGTCGACACCGCCCACGGCCATTCGCAGCACGTTCTCGACGTCGTCGCCCGCATCAAGCGTCTCTCGAACCACGTGCAGATCGTCGCCGGCAACGTCGCCACCGGCTCGGCCACCAAGGCGCTGATCGACGCCGGCGCGGACGCGATCAAGGTCGGCATCGGCCCGGGCTCGATCTGCACCACGCGGATCGTGGCGGGCGTTGGCGTGCCGCAGCTCACCGCCATCATGGAGGCGGTCGAGGCCGCGAAGGCGTCCGACACGCCGGTTATCGCCGATGGCGGCATCAAGTATTCCGGCGACTTGGCCAAGGCGATCGCGGCCGGCGCCGACGTCGCCATGGTCGGCTCGCTGCTGGCCGGCACCGACGAGGCGCCCGGGGAGGTCTTCCTGTGGCAGGGCCGCTCCTACAAGTCCTACCGCGGCATGGGCTCGGTCGGCGCTATGGCTCAAGGGTCCGCCGACCGCTACTTCCAGGCCGAGGTCAACGACCGGCTGAAGCTGGTGCCGGAAGGCATCGAGGGTCAGGTGCCCTACAAGGGCCCTGTCGGCGCCGTGCTGCACCAGCTCGCCGGGGGTTTGCGCGCCGCCATGGGCTATGTCGGAGCCGCGACGGTCGCCGAGCTGCACGAGAAGGCCGAGTTCGTGCGCATCTCCGGCGCCTCGCTGCGCGAAAGCCACGTGCACGACGTGACCATCACCCGCGAAAGCCCGAATTATCCCAGCATGGTGTAGGCTCCATAGCGTTCGAACGAAGCTCGGAGCGCCAGAATGGCTATCAGTAAGCGTCCGCGTCCGCCCGCAGTCGACCTCGATCGTCTCGTCGGCCAAGCGGCGCCCGGCAGCGGTTCCATGCGTCTGAAAGCGCGCGGGGCTGCTGGAATGATGTCCGTCGCTGAACGTGTGGCGTTCGCAGACGATATCCGTTCTCGGACCAGACCTACGAAAGAGGATTCGACGGATCTGATCCGGCGTGACCGCGACGAACGATGACGGTCGTCGACGCTAGCGTCGCCATCAAGTGGTTTGTGGAAGAACCGAACTCAGACGCGGCGCGGGAGGTCTTGCTAACGGGCGGATTTCTGTCTGCTCCGATGCATGTGATGGCGGAGGTCGCTCGCGGTTTACTTCGCCGCAGACGGGCCGGCGATCTTTCGTCCGAAGACGCAAAAACCGTTCTGGCGCGGCTGCCCGCCATGGTCGCATTGGCGCCGATGCAAGATCCTGCGCCGCTGGCGTTCGACATAGCCGATCGAGCGCATGTGACGATCTACGACGCTTTTTACGTCGCGCTCGCTGATCGGCAAGATGACGTGCTGATCACCGCCGACCGTAGGCTTTGCGAGGGGATTGCCGCGACGCCCTGGGAAGGGCGAATTCAACATCTGTTAGAGCGCGCCTCGCCGCGCGGATCAATCCAGGATAAATGATCTCCATGTCCGTCCAAGCCGTCCTCGCGCCGTTGTTCGCGCAGGTGTTTCTGACCTTCGGCCTGCTGCTGTGGATGGGACGGACGCGGTTCGCCGCGGTGCGGGCCGGGCAGGTGACCGCCAACGCGGGCTCGCCGCGCGCCTTCGGCTGGCCGGACGGCGCGCAGAAGGCCGCCGACAGCTTCCACAACCAGCTGGAGCTGCCGCCGCTGTTCGCCCTGCTGGTGGCGCTGGCGCTGATCACCAAGGACGCCGACCTGCTGTTCGTGGCGATGTCCTGGATCTTCGTCGCCAGCCGGGTCGTCCATGCGGTCGTCCACAACGGGGCGAACCGGCACATGTCGCGCTTCCGCTGGTTCGCGCTCGGCGCCGTCACGCTGATCCTGATGTGGATCATCTACGCCGTCCGCGTGCTGGTGGCCTGACATGACACCCGCCGCCCACGCGCTCGCCGCGATCGAGATCCTGACCGCCGTCGAGGCGAACCATCGTCCGGTCGCCTCCGCCCTCAAGGACTGGGGGACGAGCCACCGCTTCGCCGGCTCGGGCGACCGCGCGCGGATCGCGAGCATCGTCTACGACGCGCTCAGATCGCGGGCGTCGATCGCCTGGCGCATGGGGGCCGACGCGCCGCGCGCGCTCGTGCTCGGCGCGCTCGCCTTCGTGCGGGGCGCGACGGCCGACGACCTCGCCCGCGCCTTCGCGGACGCCCGCCACGCGCCGGAGCCGCCGACCGAGGCCGAGGCCTCGGCGATCGCGAGCGCGTCGCTCGACGGGGCGCCGGCCTATGTGCGCGGCGACTATCCGGAATGGCTCGACGGCCCGCTCGCCCGCGCCTTCGGAGAGGACCGCGCGGAGGAGGGCGAAGCGCTCGCCCGCCGCGCGCCGCTCGACATCCGCGTCAACGCGCTGCGGGCCGACCGGCCGAAGGTCCTGCGCAGCCTCGCGCACCTCAATCCGGTGGAGACGCCGCTGTCGGCCTTCGGCCTGCGCATCCCGCTCGGCGACGACGGCCGCGGCCCGCCCGTGCAGGCGGAGCCGGCCTATCAGAAGGGTCTGTTCGAGGTGCAGGACGAGGGCTCGCAACTCGCGGCCCTCGTGGCGGGCGCGGCGGCCGGACAGCAGGTGGTCGACCTCTGCGCCGGCGCCGGCGGCAAGACGCTGGCGCTCGCGGCCCAGATGCGCAACCGCGGCCAGCTCTACGCCTACGATTCCGACGTGCGGCGTCTGTCTCCGTTGCACGACCGCGCCGACCGCGCCGACGTGCGCAATCTGCAGATCCGCGCCCCGAAGGGCGAGGCCGACGTGTTGTCGGACCTGCGCGACCGCGCCGATCTCGTGCTGGTCGACGCGCCCTGCACCGGGACCGGCACATGGCGCCGCAACCCCGACGCCAAATGGCGCATGCGCCCCGGCGCGCTCGAACAGCGCAACCTCGAGCAGGATGAGGTTCTGGACGCAGCGGCGGGGCTGGTGAAGCCCGGCGGGCGGCTGGTCTACGTCACCTGTTCGGTGCTGAAAGAGGAGAACGAGGACCGCGTCGCGGCCTTCCGCGCCCGCCGTCCGGACTTCGCGGCGACGCCCGCCGCCGCCGCCGCGGTCGAGGCCGGCCTGCCGCAGCTCGCCGCCTTCGCGAACGCCGAAGGGGACGCGCTGCTGCTCAGCCCGCGCCGCTCCGACACCGACGGCTTCTTCGTGGCGGTGTTGCGCCGGACTTGACCGGCCCGGACGCTGGTCCATCTCAGCACGCGAAGGGCGCTGTTCGGGCGGAGACCATGCGAGTCATGAGCGACATTCTGAAGCTGTTCGCGGTGCTGATCATCGCGGCGGCGGGCTATTGGTCGTGGTACGCGGCCTACGGCTCGAATCCGAACGAGCAGGTCGGCGTCGCGCTGACGCGCTGGATGCCGGGACCGCTGAAGGACTGGGGCTGCGGCAAGTTGAACGAGCGCTTCCAGAGCGGCGCGCCGACGGAGTGCAGCCCGGTCGCCGGCGCGACCTCGATCTGACGGGTCCGGTGCGCGCAAAATTCGCGCGGGCCATGCGTCCGCGGGCGTTGCCGCGCGGGGGGCGTTCGGAGTAGTCAGGCGCATGATCGCCGACGCTTCCCACGACCGCATCCTCATCATCGATTTCGGCTCGCAGGTGACGCAGCTGATCGCGCGACGCGTGCGCGAGGCCGGCGTCTATTGCGAGATCACGCCGTTCAATCTGGCCGAGGAGGTTTTCCCAACCTTCGGCGCGAAGGGCGTCATCCTTTCGGGCGGCCCGGCCTCGGTCGCCGAAATCGGCACGCCGCGCGCGCCGCAGGCGGTGTTCGAGAGCGGCGTGCCCGTGCTCGGCATCTGCTACGGCCAGATGACGATGGCCGAGCAGCTCGGCGGCGCGGTCGAGAGCGGCCATCACCGCGAGTTCGGCCGGGCCGACCTGAACGTGGTCGCGCCCTCCAAGCTCTTCACCGGCGTCTGGGAGGACAAGAGCCGCAACCAGGTGTGGATGAGCCACGGCGACCGCATCACGCGGATGCCGCCCGGCTTCCGCATCGTCGGCGTGTCCGAAAACGCGCCGTTCGCGGCGATCGCCGACGAGGCCCGGCACTATTACGGCCTGATGTTCCACCCCGAGGTGGTCCACACCCCGGATGGCGGCAAGCTGCTGGTCAACTTCGTCCGCGACATCTGCGGTTGCGTCGGCGACTGGTCGATGGCGGCCTATCGCGACGAGGCGATCGCCAAGATCCGCGAACAGGTTGGCGACGGCCGCGTGATCTGCGGCCTGTCCGGCGGCGTCGACTCCGCGGTCGCGGCCGTGCTGATACACGAGGCGATCGGCGACCAGCTCACCTGCGTGTTCGTCGACCACGGACTGATGCGCAAGGCCGAGGCGGAGGAAGTCGTCGGCCTGTTCCGCGGGCACTACAACATCCCGCTCGTGCATGTGGACGCCGGCGACACCTTCCTCTCCGCGCTCGCGGGGGCCGACGACCCGGAGGTCAAGCGCAAGACCATCGGGCGGCTGTTCGTCGAGGTGTTCGAGGACGAGGCGAAGAAGATCGGCGGGGCCGACTTCCTCGCGCAAGGGACGCTCTATCCGGACGTCATTGAGAGCGTGTCGTTCTCGGGCGGCCCCTCGGTAACGATCAAGTCGCACCACAACGTCGGCGGCCTGCCCGAGCGCATGAATATGAAGCTCGTGGAGCCGCTGCGTGAGCTGTTCAAGGACGAGGTGCGCGCGCTCGGCCGCGAGCTCGGCCTGCCGGAGGCCTTCGTCGGCCGTCACCCCTTCCCCGGTCCGGGCCTCGCCATCCGCTGCCCCGGCGAGGTCACGAAGGAGAAGCTCGACATCCTGCGCGAGGCCGACGCGGTCTATCTCGACGAGATCCGCAAGGCCGGCCTCTACGACAAGATCTGGCAGGCCTTCGCCGTGCTGCTGCCGGTGAAGACCGTCGGCGTGATGGGCGACGGCCGCACCTACGAGTATGTGGTCGCGCTGCGCGCGGTGACATCGGTCGACGGCATGACCGCGGACTTCTTCCCCTACGACATGAACTTCCTCGGCCGCGCCGCGACCCGCATCATCAACGAGGTCCGCGGCGTCAACCGCGTCGTCTACGACGTGACGTCGAAGCCGCCCGGCACGATCGAGTGGGAATGATTTTGGCCTATCCCCGCGTATCCGAAACTACGCCAAAGTACGTTCTAACCCACTGATAAAAATAAATATTCCATTCTCTACCTATCGGTGTCTATCGGTGGGTAGAGATCGCAGTCGTCGGCCCCGCTGACGGACCTTGCCCATATTGATCACGGCGGAATTTGAAAGTACCGTCAGAGGAGATGAGGCTCCTGACGGTACTTTTTTTAATCTAAGCTGCTGACAATACGCAGATTTTTCCGACGAGAGCCCCCCAGAACCGCGTGACGGTACTTTTTTGGAGGTGGCATATCATGTTGACGGACGCAGCGCTCAAGGCGTTGAAACCAAAAGACAAAATCTACAAAGTGGCGGACCGCGACGGCATGTACGTGCGCGTTGCGCCATCGGGCGCGCTCTCGTTCCGGCTGGACTATCGGCTCAATGGACGACGCGAGACCGTCTACCTGGGCAAGTACGGGAGAGATGGAATCTCGCTGGCCCGGGCCCGAGAGTTGTGCCTGGACGCGCGGCGAGCGATCAGCGAAGGCCGTTCGCCGGCGATTGAGAAGCAGCGCGAAAAGCGCCGCATCAAGGAGGCGAAGAGCTTCGGCGAGTTCGGCGAAAAGTGGCTCGTGAATGCGCCGATGGCCGACAGCACCCGAGCGATGCGTCGCTCTATCTTTGAGCGCGAGCTGTTGCCGGTTTGGCGTAACCGCCTGCTCACCGAGATCACGCCGGACGATCTGCGCGCTCAGTGCGGCAAAATTGTTGACCGCGGCGCGCCAGCGACGGCGATCCACGTTCGGGACATCCTGAAGCAGATTTACGGCTTCGCGATTTTACATGGCGAGAAGGTTGCCAATCCGGCCGATGACGTCGGACCAGCATCGATCGCGACCTTCACCCCAAAGGACCGGGCTCTGTCGCCGGCGGAAATCCGAGTGATGCTGAAAGAGCTGGAAAAAGTCGCGACGCTGCCGACGATCCGGCTGGGAATGCGGCTCTTCCTGCTGACGATGGTGCGCAAGAGCGAACTGCAGGACGCGGTGTGGGACGAGGTCGACTTCGAGAACGCCGTTTGGACGATTCCCAAGGAGCGGATGAAGCGGTCAAAAGCGCACAACGTCTATCTGTGTCGCCAGACTCTCGACATCATGATTGCGCTCAAAACCTGCGCCGGGAATTCCCGGTATCTATTGCCTTCACGCTACGACGCGGATGCTCCAATGTCTCGAGCGACGTTCAACCGGGTCACTTATTCGGTCGTGGAACAAGCCAAGCAAGATGGGCTGCCACTCGAACCATTCACGGTTCACGACCTGCGGCGGACAGGGTCGACCCTACTGAACGAATTGGGTTTCAATAGGGATTGGATCGAGAAGTGCTTGGCGCACGAAGATGGCCGCTCGTCGCGCGGGGTCTATAACAAGGCGGAATACGAGGTGCAGCGCCGGCATATGATGCAGGAGTGGGCAGATACTGTGGACGCATGGGTCGAGGGTCGCAGACATGCCCCCACACTCTTGCCTACGGCTATGCCTTTGTTGGAGCTTGATCCCGCCCTTTGACTGGACGGGATTTGCGCTTGGCAACATCGGGGTGCTGCGCGCGGCGGATCGGTGAGGTCCGCCGCGCGGTCAACCAAGCCTCGACCTCGGTCAGGTCCCACACAATGCAACGTGGCGAGAGCGCGAACCGCCGGGGAAACTCGCCACGCTGCTCCATCTCATAGATCGTACTGTCAGCCAGCGGCACCATCTCACGCAGTTGATGGCGTCTGATTGTCTTGCGGATAGTCACTTCTTGGGCGTGCCTCATGCTCAATCTCCTTCACGACTACCGCCGATAGAGAACGATAGATGCCGGTACTGGAAGGCCTTAAGGATCGGCGTGCGGTGATTTCGGGCCGTAGCGTACACATCGGCGGGTATGCCGTGGGCACGCATCGAAGCAACAGGGACGGACCAAGAGACAGCCGGGGCACAGTGCGGCATCGCGTCTAGATATCTGAAGACGTTATTTACTGTTCGATCAGTACACGCATCTCCCGACATATCGTGCCGGCTACCGAGCTCATTCTCGCAAGCACACTGGATGGTTGCCTAAATATCAATATCTATGCGGATGCGAGATCGAAGTGTTGTTGCAAAGGGTCTCGACCCGTCCGCCTTACTCCATATTGTGTGGCCGACAGCCGATCAAACTATAGGTGATGGGCGTACTCAGGGACGGTCGATGCCTTCGAAGGTGGCAATCATGGACAGGGCGTGGGCGGTAGGGTCGTAGGGCGGACTTCCGATCCCTTGAGTGGTGGGTATGGCCGTCACCGAAGCCCATAGATCGTCGGCCCTGCCCTCTGCGAGGGTGAGGACCGCGTCGCGGACGAAGGTGTCGCGCACGATCTGATCGGACGTGGCACCGGGACAGGTCTGGCCGACGATGCCGTGCATCTCGGTCCCGTGGACGGCAGGGGAACCCTCGACCGGACCGACGCACAGCAGATGGGCGCTTCCCCCGGCCGCTGCGTGCGCGAGGGCCCCTCGCACCTGGGGCAGCGTGAAGCTGAAGTTGGTCAGCAGCGCACCGCGGACCTGCACCGGGGTGCGTCCGTCGACATCGAAGGCGGCGACGACCTTGCGCGCGCGGCTGAGCGGGATGCGGTTGCTGTGCGCAAAATCGGCAACCAGAGCGGCGATGCTGCCGGGATCGAAGTCGTCGGTGCGGTGTAGAACCCACCAGTCCGTCTCCTGGGTGGTGCTGCTGAGCAGGATGTCGATGTCGCGGTGGCGGCCGGACTCCAGCACCCGCATCGGGTGGTCGGCGAGAATCCCACCGGGCTGGTCACGGTCGTCGACGACAGCGATCACCTCATTGTCGACGCCGTGCGGAGCGCCTGGATCCCGCGACTGTGTTGCGCTCATCGTCTCTGCGAGCAGGTACGGATCGACGTCCAGAAGCTTCTCTGGATCATCTTCGATGCCGAGGGCTGCGAGCACCTGGGCCGCACGCTCCTCCGCCCCCCAGGCCGGCACCTGGCGCGACGGCATGCCGGAGAACGCGGCGATGCGGTGGAACAGGCCGTCAGCCGACGGCGCGGCCAGCAGTGCCAGCGCGGAGAAAGCACCTGCGCTGTGCCCGGTCACGGTGACGTTGCCGGGGTCGCCGCCGAAGCGGGCAATGTTCTCCTGCACCCAGCGCAGGGCGGTGATGATGTCCTGCAGGCCCAGGTTGGAGGCTTCCGCCAGGCGTCCCCCGTATTGCGACAACGACAGCCACCCGAATGCGCCCAGGCGATAGTTGATCGAGACGCCGACGGCCCGCCCGGTCGCGGCAAGCCCGGCGGCGTTCGAAACGGTCTGCGTGTTCGCGCCGAGGAGCCACCCGCCGCCGAACACATATACGATCACCGGCAGCGGCCGATCGCCGGTGTCGTCGGGCGCCCAGACGTTGAGGTTCAGGCAATGCTCACTGAAACCGTTGTCCGCCTCTAACCAGCCGGTGTCCCCGGCCTGCAACGGCGCGGGTCCGACCTGATCATAGGGCTGGTCGGGATCGAAGGGCAGCAGAGCGGGGCGGCGGAACCGCTCGGCGGTGGCATAGGGAATGCCAAGCCAGGAGCGAACGCGGTGTTCGCTGCTTAGGGGATTGCCGATACGATTCATCATGGGGCTCCTTCTGAACATCGAGAGTGCTGACTCATAGCTCAGGACTCCTTTTTCTGTTGTCGTGATCTCCGGCCGCGCCATTAGTCGACAACGACGACATGCTTGCCGGGCGTTTTGCCGTTCTCCAGATCGGACTGTGCATCGCGCACGCTTTCCAGCCCGTGATAAACCTTGGCGACACTGACCTTCAGGCGGTTTTCCGCAATTGCCTTGAGCTGACGGTTGAAGACATGGGCCGGCAGATCGGTTGCTTCGCCACCGTAGGATGTCAGCCGCACACCAAATGGAATCGAGAACGGGTCAAACTCGGGGATCGTCCATTGGTCACCCAAGGCCCCGGTGAAGCATGTAGTGCCATGGAGACGAACGGCACTTAATGTATCTGGCAGAGCGCCGCAGCCGACGAGCTCAAGCGCCGCGTCCACGCCACCGGGCACGATCTGGCGCACAGCGTCCGCGATGCTGCCGTTGTCAACGATGGCGTGATCAACGCCGAGCTCCCGCAGCATCTCGATCCGGTCAGCGCTTCGGGTGGTGGTGATCACCGTCGCGCCCATCTCCTTGGCGATCGACGCTGCTGATAAGCCGACAGTGGACGTTCCTCCTCTGATCAGAAGCGTTTGGCCCGCCTTGAGATCAAGTCCGGTCGTGAGCGAACCAAAGGCGGTCTGGAACATTTCCGGCAAGGCCCCGACCACATCCCATGGCAGGTCGGTTTCAAACGGGATGATCTGGCCGACCGGCGCCACGACATATTGGGCGTAAGAACCATCGAAGGAACGCCCCATACCGCCCATCATGGTGGCGACCTTCTGACCAGGCCTCAGGTCACTGCCTGCCGTCGCTTCATCGACTTCACCGACGCATTCGATGCCGGGAATACGCGGCAAGGTGACATCGGGAGACGACAGGCCCTTTCGCGTCGTGACCTCGGATTCGTTGACGCCGAAGGCCCGGACGCGGATCCGCACCCATCCCGGCTGCACCTGTGGAACGGGTCGCTCCTCGAGAACAAGGTTTTCAACGGGACCAGGTTTTGAAAGCACGATGGCGCGCATCTTTTCCATGGTGGGTTCCTTCATGATAGTTCGTAAGACGTATTTGTTTGCAGAAGGAACGATTGTCCCGAGCGATTACTTTGTCAGTTCGTAGCTCTCATCAAGCAGGGCGAAGAGTTCATCCTTCGACACGGATCCGTCGAGGACGACGGTCAGCCAATGCTCCTTGTTCATATGATAGGCAGGCCGGAATCCTGGTTTGGACTTGAGATCGTCGACCTTTTGCGGATGGCATTTGATGTCGATGACTTCGACCGTTCCTTCACCGTCGAGACCGAGCTTGTCCTTCGCGACGTCCATCACCAGCCCGAACCATCTGTCGTCATCCGAATGACGAAGAACGGCGTAGTGGGGAAATTTCTCGAACGGATAATCGGGTTTGGCGTCAAACTTCTTTTCGGCATAGTCAAAGATTTCGGAGCGTGTGATCATGGATGGATTTCCTTTCGTTGCAGACTGTTTGCGGAGTTTCCGTGGACGCATCAGAAGGTCGCAGCCCTCGGTGAGCATGCTCTAGCCATACCAGCTCACGCCCTTTGGAACGCGGGAGAAACCGACGGCCCGCAAGCCAGAGAGCAATGCGCTGCGTCCAACGGGATGGTCGTCTACGGTCTCGAGCGTGAAGCCCTTATATTTGTCGCGTTTCAGGGCAGCGGCGAGGGCAAGGAGCGCAGAGGCCAGGCTTTTTGCATTGGCCGGATCTTCCGCATCGATATAGGACAGCAATTGCTTGCGACCCGAGGTCAGATAAAGCGCAAGCTTGCCGTCAGAGATAATCACGATCGCTCCACTGCGCCGCGTCGGTCTCGTCGAGCCAGGATGTGCCGGCCACCCGAGCAGCGTTCCAAACGGATTGGCAGGGTCAAGGGCAGAGAGCGCCACGGTGACCGGTTCGACCGAACGCGCCTCGGCGAGTTCCCTCAAGCGCTCAATCGTCAGGCGGTCGGCAAACTGGGCGCCGCCAAGGCCTTCGACAAAGCGCCCGCGCAGGACGCGACCGGCATCCTCCATAGCGCGTAAAACCGGCTGAAGCTGCGGAAACCCGCCCGGCACGGCTTCCGCTACGGCAGCACCGCGCGCGACCACCCCGTAGCGGTCGAGTAAACCCTCGACGAGCGCAAAGGCGCGTTCGGTGTCACTGGCAGGTATATGATGCAGTAGCGACCACCGACCCGAAAGGGTGGTGTCACCGAGACTGTAGCCGGAACTCCGGTAGGCAGAAGGAGAGACGGTTGTGACACCCGACGTGCGCGACGGGATGCCAGACCGGCCGGGACGATGGCGCACCGGGCGCGCGGTGAGATTGCGTTGCGATCCGCTCACATCCGCAAGTGCGCGCAAAGGCGCCCAGGTATCGGCGGTAACATGGCCCTTCCAGGCCAGATCCCAAAGCGCTTCCCGCAGTTCCCCGGGATCCACTTCACCAGGCAAACCAAGGTTTGCATTCGCAGCCGACAGGGACATCATCCGAGCGTGAGCCAGAGATGAAAGCTGGCGCACAAAAAAAGCGCCGCCACCTGCCAGGACGTCGAGAATCGCGCGTTGCAGAACGGATAGGTCCTCAACGTCGGACGACGGCTCAGCGGGCAGTGTGTCGCTCATCAGATCGCGCAGATGCAGGGAGACCTGACCATCATCGTCGCCAATTGCGCCGTGACCGGCCCACAGGACTTCGCCGCTGGCGATAAGCTCATCGAGCATGCCCGGGCGATAATCATGCACCCGGGCGGGCAGAACCTGGGTTTCCCATATCGACGCCAGTAAAGGCAATCCGGCGAGTTGTTCGATGACTCGGGCGACGCCATCCACTCCCTCGAGCCGTCCGGAGACGGAATTCTTAGCATTGAGAGCGGCATGCCCCGCGGTCTCGCTGACCAGCAATTGCCGTTCCAGCATCAGCCGCGTGAACGCGATCCGGGAGACTGGCTTGGTGGCCTCACGAGCAGCTTGCAACGAGCGAAGGCGCAACCGCCGGAACACGTCCTCGGAGACCCATTCATGGTTTGCGAGCGGATTGTCGAATACGGCTTCATCTGAACGCGCCTCGAGGCGACGCGCGAGACCGAAGTTCCCGTTCAGCACCTTGCCCTGATCACGCAGACGCTCGAGGGCTGTGTCAGCGACCGCGACACCGAGGCCAAACCGGAGCGCAACCTCGCCCGTGGTGAAGGGGGTATGCGTTCTGGCATAGCGTGCGAACAGATCACGCAAAGGTTCGGCGACCGCCTGCAAGAATGTTTTCGGCAAACCACCGGGGAGTTTGACGCCGAGTGCATCGCGCAGCCGGGCCGCATCTTCGACAATCGCCCACTGGTCCTGTCCGGCAATCGTCACTGAAATGATGCGGCCTGCATGGACAAGCTCTTCCAGATAATCGGCCGTTGCGGCTTGTTCGTCTTCGCCCAGCCGCATCGCAATTTCTGAGGTGCCCATAGGCCCAAGTTCGCGCAGCAAGTCAGCGACGCTCTCCACGCCCTTGACCCGGCGGTCTGCGGCAGTTCTCTGCAACTCCTGTCCGACACGCTCCACCACCCCGGGATCAAGCAATTCGCCCAGGTCGACCTGACCCAGCAGATCACCCAGAAGACCGCTGTCGAGCGCAAGCACCGAGGCGCGCCGTTCGGCGAGCGGGGCGTCGCCGTCATACATGAATTCAGCGACGTAGCCGAAGAGAAGGTTGGCAGCGAAGGGCGACGGGGCGTCCGTAGTCACCTCGACTAACCGCACCGTTCCTTTCTCGATCTTCTGCATCAATCCATGCAGCGCCGGCAGATCGTAAACATCCTGCAGGCATTCGCGCGCGGTTTCGATCAGGATCGGAAAATCGGCATGGTCGCGGGCGATCTCCAGCAACTGACCGGCGCGCAGGCGCTGCTGCCAAAGTGGCGACCGCTTGCCCGGATTGCGGCGCGGCAAAAGCAAGGCCCGCGCCGCACATTCCCGAAACCGGGCGGCAAACAGCGCGGAGCCGCCGACCGCTTCTGTCACAATGCGCTGAAGCGTGTCGGGATCGAAGGTGAATAGCTCAGCGCCCGGTACGCGCCCCTCGGTATCGGGAATACGCGCGACGATGCCGTCATCGCTGGAAACGACCGAAGGGTCGATCCGCAAGCGACTGCGGATCCGCTCAGCGATTGCCAGCGCCCACGGTCCGTGCACACGCTGGCCATACGGGGAATGCAGGATGACCCGCCAATCGCCTGTCTCGTCGCGGCAGCGTTCGATGACGAGCGTGCGGTCGCTCGGCAAAACCTCCGTCGCCTCGCGCTGTTCGGTGAGGAGGCCAAGCACATTGCTGATCGCATTGGGATCGAGACCCACCGCCGCGAGCCGACCGGTCGCATCCACCGCATCCGTGTTCCCACCGGCTTCGCGTTGGCCGTCACGAGGAGATATGCCGGCTTCAATTTCCCGCAGGAAGGCGCCGATGGCTTCGCCAAGCTCGGCAGGCCGGCCAATGCCGTCGCCGCGCCAGAACGGCAGGCGCGCGGAACGGCCGGGCGCCGGCACCACCACGACCTGATCATTGGTGATTTCCTGTATCCGCCAAGAGGTCGCACCAAGCGTGATCACGTCATTGACGCGGGATTCGTAGACCATCTCCTCGTCGAGTTCGCCAACGCGCCGTGACCCTGCTGCCTCTTCGCCCTGGGGCAGCATGACGCTGAACATGCCACGGTCCGGGATCGTGCCGCCACTGATGACGGCCAGTTGCTGCGCGCCGGGCCGGGCTGACAGGAGCCCGCTGTCTCGATCCCAGACCAGGCGCGGGCGGAATTCTGCGAATTCGTCAGAAGGGTATCGTCCGGCCAGCATGTCGAGGGTGGCGTCGAATACCCGGCGCGGTAGCTCCCTGAACGGGTCGGATCGGCGCACGGTCGCATACCAGTCCTCGATCTGGAGCGTATCCATGGCCACCGCGGCAACCGTCTGCTGGGCCAGCACATCGAGCGGATTGCGCGGCGGATCGATGGCTTCGAGCCGCCCGGTCAGCATGCAATCGACAGTGACGGCCGCATCCACCAGATCGCGCCGGGTGCGGGGATAGACGAGACCTGTAGAGGTGCCGCCGACCTGATGACTGGCGCGGCCCACCCGCTGAAGCCCACTTGCCACCGACAGCGGCGCACCTACCTGGATCACCAGATCGACCAGCCCCATGTCGATGCCGAGCTCCAGACTGGAGGTCGCAACAACGCAGCGCAGTGCACCGGTTTTGAGCGCCGTCTCGATCTCGCCGCGCTGTTCCTTGGAGACGGAACCGTGATGAGAGCGGGCGATCAGGGCAGGAGCACCCTCAGACCGGTTTTCGGTCCCACCTGCCGACGAGACGTAGTGCTCCGGCAGACCTGCCTTGCCTTCGATGGCGTCGAGATGGCGTTCGCCGTACAGCTCATTGAGCCGCGCCGTGAGCTTTTCGGCAAGGCCACGCGAATTGGCAAAGACGATGGTTGATTGCCGGGCAAGGATCTGATCGAGGATGCTCGCCTCGACATGCGGCCAGATCGAACCGACGCGACCGGGCTGCGCTTCATCTGAGCCCTGGCTATCCCGAGCGGGAATGTCGGTCATGTCCTCGACCGGCACAATGATCCTAAGCTCCAGTTGGCGGCTGGAGGGCGGGTTGATAACTGTCGTCGGGCGCGCGCCACCCAGGAACGCGGCGATCCGGTCCGCGGGCCGGACGGTCGCCGAAAGTCCGATGCGCTGCGCAGGCTGCCTGAGCAGCGTGTCCAGCCGCTCGAGGCTCAGCGCCAGATGCGCACCACGCTTGGTGCCGGCGACCGCATGAACCTCATCGACGATGACTGTCGTCACCTCACGCAAGGTCTCGCGGGCCTTGGAGGTCAACATGAGATAGAGCGATTCCGGCGTCGTGATCAAAATGTCGGGTGGCCTGCGCAACAAAGCGGCACGCTCAGTGCTGGGCGTATCGCCAGTGCGCATGCCCACCGTGATGTTTACCGAGAGATCACCTCGACGCTGCCGCTCGGCCGCGACGCC
Source organism: Methylopila turkensis (assembly GCF_027922325.1). Classification (GTDB taxonomy): domain Bacteria; phylum Pseudomonadota; class Alphaproteobacteria; order Rhizobiales; family Methylopilaceae; genus Methylopila; species Methylopila turkensis. Next base: position 856,412 of record NZ_BSFL01000001.1, on the reverse strand, counting down.
ATCGAGGGGGATGCGCAGGTTGCGCTGGACATCGGAGCCGAGCGCCTTGATCGGCGAAATATAGAGGACGCGAGTAAGGGTCTTCGCCTTCTTGCCATTGCCCTCCGGTTCCACAGCCTGTTCGTGCGCCTGAAACAACTGGTCGATCGAATGGAGAAAAGCGGCAAGGGTCTTGCCCGATCCGGTGGGCGCGACAACGAGCGCGCAGTCACCCGCGCCGATGGCCGTCCAGGCTGCGGCCTGCGCCGGTGTGGGCGCCGTGAACGCGGCCGTAAACCAGTCTCGCGTCGCAGGCGTAAAGCCTGCGAGCGATGGCGAAACCATATCTGTTACTGGTGCGTCCACTTGCAATACCGCTCGCCTATTGGCCGCCCTTGACGGCCGCCAGATAAGCCGTTTCCGCCCACTCATGCAGCTTGCCGTCGTCTTCGATGACGTCGGCGGGAACTTCCATGTAGGTCTTCAGGGAATGATCGGTTGCTGCGCCCGCGGTATGACCAACTGTCTGCGAGTTCGCAGCTTCGTAGTCTTTGCGCGTCTTGTCATCGACCTTGAAGTAGAGCGAACCGTGCCAGGCCATTCCGAAGATATGATCGCCCCTGTAAAGAGCGCTCGCACCAAACAGGGGGCACCTTGTAACGGTCGCCCAGTCGGAAAGCTGGTCGATATAATGATCTGCAAGCGCGGTCGCTGCCTTGTATTGCTCAGACAATAGAGTGTCCTTTCGTGTTTAAATATGCCGCGCCTCGTGAGCATGCTGGCAATCGGCTGCGGTGAGCGTCACATTCATTGCCATTCGCCCCCGCCAGTCGGGGGTCGAGACAAAAACGAGTCGACTAAGGACCGCGATGTTGCGTACAAATGTACGCTAGCGGCTCGATACAAGCAACCGCAAGAGCGGAGAGGACGAGAATTTGATGAAAGTGCCTGCCCGCCGAACTGACCCAAACCGTCGCGATCGGCTGATCGATGTCGCGCTCGAGGTCATCGCCGAGCACGGCGTCGCGAGAACCACACATCGCAGGGTGGCCGAGGCAGCCGATGTGCCGCTGGGCTCCATGACCTATCATTTCAGGGATCTGGAGGAGTTAATCGCCGCCGCGTTCAGGAGGTTCACCGAGCGGATCACGCGCGTCTACAACGAAGCGATGGCGTCAGCGCATACAAGCGAGCAGGCCACCAGCGTCATTGCGGACCTGCTGTGTGGAGGTCAATGGTTTTCGCCCAAGGACGTCGTTCTGGTCTGCGAACTCTACGTCTTCGCGATCCGCAATCCTGACACCCGCGTGATGTTCGGCGAATGGGCCGCACTCAGCATGCAAATCATGGAAGAACACTATCCGCCCGATATCGCAAGGCAGCTTGAATCCATTGTCGGAGGATTGATCCTCACGAATTATTTCGCACCGGAGCCACTGGCCCGCGAAGAGGTGGCGGCTCTTATCGGAAAAATCGCGGGATCCGCCTCCTGAATTCCTGCACACGATAGATTGCCGTCGCCGCCGCTCACTTTGCTGAGTGATGTGTCTGTTCAATCCAGTGATGCAGCGTGTCAGACGTCTGTGATCCCCGCTGGTCTTTCGCGTCTCGGCACAGTGTCGAGTACGAGCCGGTAAGAGGCTTTCACCACATCGCTCACCACAGTTTGGGTGATGCCCTTGCCTGCGCCAACCGATATCCAGCGGTCCTTGTCGAGATAGCGGCCGGCGGTCACCGATGCAAAGCGTTCGAATAGATTGCCCCTCTGCTCGGGCTCGGCCCTTACCGTGATAATTAGCTCGTTCGGATCGTCCGTCACGATCATGAACACCTTGCCGCCGACCTTATAGACGTCCAGCTTTTCGACAAATGGTCGCCCATGGTCGACACCGGGCAGTCCCGATGCAAGCATGCGAGCAACGGCCTGCAACTGCTTGCCGGACAGACTTCGTTTCCTCCTACCGTCGCTAGTACGCTCAGCCGTCGGCAGTTTGGCGCGTACAAGCCTGTAGGACTCTCGCACCTCGTTTTCAAACACTTCTCTGCTGATGGCATCGCTTGCCGTGATCGAGATCCAGTGCCGCCTGTTCATGCCGTGGCCAGACGAAATCTCGACATACTGCTGCCGCAGTATTTCAGCTCGGATGGGATCGACTTTAATGGTCACCATCGCGCCGTCGGCCGCGTCGGTCACAATCATGAATATCTTTCCATGGATCTTGTAGACCCGTCGGTTGGAACCAACCGCACGTGTTGAATCCACATCGGGGAGTTGGCGGGCGATTGTTTCAACAGCGGCGATTAGAGCCCTGGCATCCACTATTAAGCTGTCCTTATTCTATTATTCGCGGCCATAATACAAAGCATAGCCATGCTCGCCGCGATGTGAAGAGCGACCTGCGGGGGTTGTTCAAGCAGGAGTGAGCTGCAGTGTCTGCAAGCCTGTTTCTCGACGGCTTCATTCCTCGCTTCCCTCGATTTCGACGTCCAGACCGACAAGGACGCGCGAAACCATGTTGTAGGCCGCGATGACCATCATCAGTTCCAGCACCGCGTCCGGTGTGGGAAAAGCGGTGCGTACGGCAGCCATCGTCGCGGGCCGGATCGCGACATCGCGCGTACTGTCCAGAGCCAGGGCGAGCACCGCGCGCTCGGCATCGTCGAACAGCGTCGTATCCATGCAGGCGGAGCCGACGTCTCCTAAGGCGGCGACTTGGGCCTGGGAACCTCCCGCCGCGATCAGCAGCGCCGCATGGCGGTGCGACTCGTAGTCAGCCTGGTTCATGAAGGTGACGGCGCAAATCGCCAGTTCGCGATGCCGCGCCGAGATCCGGCCCGCGTTGCGGATTGGGCCCATCAGCGCGCTCCAGCCCTCGGCGATGGCCGGACTGTGCAGCAGCATCCGATCGAGGTTCAGTAGGCGACCATCGCGGCGGACCCGAAGGACCGCGGCCACGGGGCCGGACGTGTCGTCGAAGACGGTCCTGTAAGGGATGGCGGGCATGAGCGGCTCCGGAGAAGAGAGTGCGTCGGACCTCGCGCGGGGCGCAGGCTTGGCGGATTATGCGGGACGTCCGTCGCGATGCGGACGCCGCCATTATCGACGCCCCGTGCAACTGGGCGGCGCGCTCAGGCCGAAGCCAGGAGCGCGCCGTGGTCTTTCAAGTGGTTGCGGAAGCGGGCGCCATAGTCCGCCGTCACCGCGTCGCGGACGCTCGGACGCTTTCCTATCGCGCGTCGCCAGGATGCGACGCGGTTCAGCCCGCCGAACACATCGTGAGGGACGCTGTCTGCCAGGATGTCGAAGTAGCGGAAGACGGGCGCCGTGACGGCATCAACCATGCTGAAAAGTGCGCCAGCGAAATAGGGCTCGTCCGACAGCACCACCTCGAACCGCTCCAGTTTTTTCCTAAGATCAGCGGCCTTGTTCGCGGCGACGGTCTCGTCGAAGGCGTTCAGATATCCCCAGGCGTCCATCAGCATCGTGGACGAGAACTCGATCCAGGCGCGGTGTTGTGCACGCATCAGCGGATCGGCCGGATGGATGGGATTATCGGAATAGATCTCTTCCAGATATTCGCAGATGGCCATGCTCTCGAACAGCACGACCGGCTGGTCCTGGCCGCGCTCGACCTTGAGCAGCGGCACCTTGCCGGCAGGGGAGATGGCGAGAAACCAGTCGGGCTTGTTGTTTAGGTCGATCTGAATCTGCTCGAAGGGAATGTTCTTCTCGCGCATCACAATGGCGACCCGTTGCACGAACGGGCAAAGCGGATGGCTGATCAGCGTAAGACTGGAGTTCGTCATGGCGACTTCCTGTGGGGAGAAGGGGCGGCCCGGCTCCAGGCGGATAAAGCCGGGCGCGATGGCGGTTACTGCGGCGCCAACAGGAATTCCTGCGTGGTGATGGCGTTGGCGTAGAAGGGCGCGATCTCGGCCACGAAGTCGTCCTGCTGTTTGCGGGTGTAGCCTGCCGACGCGTCGTAGATGACGTTGGTGTGGTAGCCGAGGTCATGGGCGTTGCGCATCGAGGATTCGACGCACTGGCGCAGCGAGAAGCCGGCGAGATAGATGTCGAAAATCCGGTTATTGCGCAGATAGCTGTCGAGCGTGGTGCCGACGAAGACGCTGCTCCCGCCGCCACGCTCGCGAACGACGAATTCGCCTTCCGCAGGCTCGAAGCCCGGGAAAAAGTCTGCCTGCTCGCCCAGGAACGATCCATAGTCGCGCATCATCTTGCGCAGTCCATACTTGCCCTCTCCCAGCACCTTGAATTTGGGCTCGAACTTCAGCGAGGCGTGGATCACGTGCATACCGCGACGGCGGGCCTCAGTGAGCGCGATCTTCGAGTTGGCGATCGCGCTGTCGACCTGCTCGCGATCCTGGAACGACGGATAAATTCCGCCGGTCGGCGAAAGCCAGTCGTTGACATATTCGATCAGGATCAGGGCGCTCTTGGGTTCAGTGTTCAGGTTCGTCATCGTCATTTTCTTTCTGTCTTGGATGGTCAGCCGTTCAGGGTGCGCCCGCCGTCGACGATGATCTCGGCGCCCAGGGTCCAGGCGGATTCATCGGAGGCGAGGTAGAGCACCGCCTTGGCCACTTCCTCGGGCGTGCCGAAGCGGCCAAGCGGAATGCTGGCGGTGATCGCCTGGGTCGCCTGATCGCGATAGGCGTCCGGGATGCCCAGCTTGTCGTAGAGGGGAGTTTCGACCGGTCCGGGGCTAACGGCGTTGAAGCGCACGCCGCGCCCGACCAGCTCGTTCGAGAGCGTTTTCGAGAAGCTCAGGAACGCGGCCTTGGTCGCAGCGTAAACCGAGGAGTTCGTCATGCCGACATGGGCATTGATCGACGTGTTCAGGACCACGGACGCCGGATTGGCGAAGACCGGCAGTAGCGACTGGATCAGGAAGTAGGGGCCCTTGACGTTGATCGCGAAGGATCGGTCGTAGGCCTCTTCGGTCCACGCCTCGATAGGCTGCCAGACCGACACGCCGGCATTGATGAAGGCGACGTCGAGGTGGCCGTACTCGGCGGCGACGGCTGCGGCCAGCTCGCGCTGCGCTTCGACATTGGCGGAATCGGCAGCGAGCACGGTGACGTCCGAGCCGAGTTCGGCCCGGGCGCTGGCCAGGCTGTCGGGGTTTACGCCCGTGATGATGACGCGGGCGCCCTCGGCGAGGAAGCTCTTGGCTGTGGCGAGGCCAATCCCGCTCGTGCCGCCGGTGATGAGAGTGCGTTTGCCGGAAAGGCGGGACATCGGATGCTCCTTGAAAAATCGGCGAGGCGAATGGGTTCGGCTCGGTGATCTCAAGATGCATTCATACTCAGGATATGATAAGTCTGGATCTTCGTATATAATTCATACAGTTTACGCATGATTGGGCAGGATGGATCGTCTACTTTCCATGGAGTGTTTCGTCAGGACGGTGGAGACAGGCGGCTTTTCAGCCGCCGCGCGTGACTTGGGCCTTAGCCAGCCGAACGTGAGCCGCAATGTGGCGGCCCTGGAGACGCATCTTCAGCAGCGGCTCTTGCAGCGATCCACCCGCAAGCTGCACCTGACGCCCGAAGGCGAGCGCTACTATGTCGAAGCCCGCCGCATCCTCGACGCCGTGAACGAAGCCGAGTCGGCGCTGAAGAGCGAGGCCAGTCCGTCAGGTCTGCTACGCGTCGCCTGCCCGACGGCCTTTGCTCACGCGTTTCTGATGCCCCAGGTGCCTACCTTTCTGAAGACCTACCCTGATCTCGATCTCGACCTTCAGATTTCCGATCGTTTCGTGAACCTCATCGACGACGGCGTGGAGCTGGCGCTGCGGATCGGCCATCTCAGCGACAGCGCCTTGCGCGCGCGGCGTGTCGGCCTTTTCACGCGCATCTGCGTGGCGGCGACGGATTATCTCGACGCGCGCGGCACACCCGAAACGCCGGGCGACCTGATACACCATGACTGCATCGTCTATTCCCTGCTGTCGACGGGCGCGACCTGGCGCTTCGCCGACTTGGAAGTCGCGGTGTCCGGCCGACTTCGCGTGAGCGCCCCACAAGCCGCGCGCGAGGCTGCCCTGGCCGGCTTGGGCGTCGCCCTTGGCCCGCATTGGCTGTTCGAGGACGGCCTCAGGAGCGGTCGCCTCAAACGGATCCTCACCGGATATGAGGCCGCCCCCGTTCCCATCCACATCCTCTACGTCGCCAACCGCCTTCTTCCACGTCGCGCCACGGTGTTCATGGACTTCATGGCCGCAGCGTTTTCTAAGGTCGAGACGCTGAACGTCGACCGAAGCTGATGGCCAAGGCTCGATGCGCCCTATGAAGACGTAGAAGAGGGCGGCGCTCGCTAGCGGGGAGCCAAGGGCGTGAAGCCAACCTTGGCTCTTTCGGCATCGCGAGCCGGCGGCGCGCCGAAGAGGCGCTTATACTCGCGGCTGAACTGCGAGGCGCTTTCATAGCCCACCGCGAATGCCGTCTCGGCTGCGGTCCCCTGTTTCGCGATCAGGCGACGGCGGGCCTCGTGGAGCCGGATATATTTCTGATACTGAAGCGGGCTAACGGCGGCGACGGCTTTGAAGCGTTCGTAAAAGACGGATGTGCTCATGCCGGCGATCGCAGCGACTTCCTTGAAATCGACGCGCTCGGCATAATGATCCCGGATCCACGCCATAGATCTTCGGATGTGCGACAGCCGAGAGCCGGCTCCGGCAATCTGGCGCAGCAGGGCGCCATGCGGCCCCATCAGCAACCGGAACATGAGCTCGTGCTCCAGGGGCTGAGCCATAACAGGAATTTCCGCGGGGCGATCGAGCAACTCCAGCAGTCTTCGCCAGGCGCTTACGAGCGAAGCGCTCGCGGGGCTTACGCCATATCCCGACCCGATCGGCAGTTCCGGTAGCGCTTCCATCTCAAGTATGAGGTCCGACAGCAGAGCCGGGTCCAGAAACAGGCCGACCGCGACAAAGGGCTTATCCGGCGACGCCTCGCAGACCTGGCCGAGGGCGGCGATCTCGGCTGCCATGATCATGCTCTGGCCAGGGCCATACTCGAACATCTGGTTGCCGATAAACATGCGCTGGGTTCCCTGAACCACCATGGACGCTGCGGGATCGTAGACCAGCGGGTCGATCTCGGTCGTATGGTCGAGGGTGTAGGCAACCAGCCTTGGCAGTTTTGGGTTCCGGGGCCCGGCGTGCCGCAGCGCCATGTCACGGATATCATCAAGTTCGCTCATCTGGGCAATTAACACTGATTGCCCAACATTATCAAGATTTCCGGAAGATCAGGCAATGATGGCGGATAATCCGGCATCGTGGCCTTGTCCCTCAAAGCCTATCCTTCGGGTCAAGATCGAGGCCGTCAGGCTTCCAGTTCACCCAAGAGGAGTTGCTATGCCCACGCCAATCGAAACTGTTTCGGCTTTTTGCGCTGCGTTCGTCGAAGACGGTGGAAGACCAGCCGTCCGTCGCTGGTTCACGCCCAGCACGAAATGGGTCAACGAAGGCGTTGGCGTTACGACGGGCATCGATGAGGCGATCGGGTTTATCGATGGAGGGGAGACGTCGATGGGCATGGCGACGGTCCATATCGACATGCTCGCGATTGCCGCCGACGGAAACCGCGTTCTCACCGAAAGGCTCGACCGGTTCGAGCGTGCCGATGGCAGCGAAATCGGACGGTTCAAGGTCATGGGCATCTTCGAGCTCGAAGGCGACAAGATCGTCGCGTGGCGGGACTATTTCGACGTTAAAGCCATCGAGTCGTTCGCCGCAGGCTGAGGAGCCCGCTCGCGCTATGCGAAGGCGTGGAGGTTATTTTCTCCGCACCGAGCATAGCGCGCTTAATTCAACTCGCGGCGACAAGGGTAAGACTACGATCAGGTATCGATGCGCTGGTCTTTCCCGCTCACGTCAATTTCACGCATTGGGACTTGGAGGTTGTTCAGATGAGGTCTGCGCTCATTACCCTGGCCGCTGTGATGATTTCTAGCGTTGCCTGGGCTCAACCGCCAGAACCATCTGCCAAGATGGAGGACCGTAGAATGTCAACGCCCATCGAAATCGTCAAAGTCTTCTGCGCCACTTTCCCGGAGGAGGATGGCAAGGTCGCCATCCGGCGATATTTCACGCCCCAGACGGTTTGGGTCAATGAAGGCGTTTCGAAAACGACCGGCATTGACGAAGCCATCGCGTTTCTTGAGCGGCCAAACAGATCGAAGAGCGTCGCGGCAGTCCATTTTGACATGCTCGCGATCGCCGCAGATGGGAATCGCGTGCTGACCGAGCGACTGGATCGCTTTTTACGCGCCGACGGCAGTGAGATCGCCGCAATCAAGGTGATGGGCATATTCGAGGTCGAGGGCGACCGCATCGTGGCTTGGCGCGATTACTTTGACGTCAACGCCGGGGAAAGGATTGCGCCCGACAAGCGCTAACGCCTCGGAAGCCTCGCGATTGCCTCAAAATGATTGGGTTCTATATTGTTCAAAGCCATCCTTGGGGCGGCTTGCAGCCCCGTGGTGGGATGGAAGTTGCCATCGTCTATTATTATTCGCCGTCGACGCGATGAGAGGTCTACCGCCAAAGACGCCGTTCTTGCCCGCGGGCCATCCATCTTCGTCCGAGCTGTCCCATGAGGCAGGCCGTCCGGCAGCTTCAATACTTAAAGGTCGCCGCGCAAGTAGGTAGCTTCAGACGCGCCGCGGAAATGTGCCATGTCGACCAATCCAATGTCAGTCGGGCTCTCAAGCAACTCGAAGACTATCTCGGAGTGTCTTTGTTTGACCGGACCCGCGGCGGTGTGCGGCTGACCCCGGCGGGGCAAAATTTCCTGGCCGAAGCCGCTCCGGCTCTGGAGCAACTGGAGTCGGCCTGGCGCGCGGCGCGCGCAACACGTCGCGCTGCGGCGGGGCTGGTGCGCATCGGAATCTTGACCTCTCTGGCGGGCGGCGTCCTGCGCCAACTGATTCAAGCCTTTGTGGAGAGGCACCCGCAGATCAGTATCGACCTACGTGACGGCGGCCGGCGGGACCATCTGGCGGCGATACGCGCACAGCGATTGGACATCGCGTTCATCACAGGTTCGGGCTCCGTTGCGGGATGCGAGACGCAAGAGCTATGGCGGGAGCGCGTCCATGTCGCGCTGTCGGAAGCCCATCCGCTTGCGGCGAGAGACAAGCTGGACTGGCCAGATCTCAAAGGAGAGCGTTTCATCGCGAGCCGAGCGGCGCCGGGGCCGGAGGTGCATGACTACATCGTTCGCCGGTCTTGCGATTACAGCACTTATCCTGAGGTCGAAGACAAGGCGACGCTGCAGGACACGCTTATGAATCTCGTCAGTCTTGGCCAAGGCATTACCCTGGTCTCGGCTGCATGGACGGCTGTCAGGGTTCCTGGTCTAGTGCTGCGCCCCCTCACGGCGCAGGCTGATATAGTGCCATTCAGCGCCGTCTGGTTGTCGGTGAATGACAATCCCGCATTCCTGAGGTTTTTGCAGACAACGCGAGAGCTTGCGACTAAGCACGCGCCGTTTAGGAGCTATGAAGTAGAAGACGACTGAAGCGGTGCCTATCGATCGCGGGGGTCTTTGTCAGGAATTCACGCAGACGGCATACCGCCGCACTATGCGCGCCCTGAGCCTTCCTCAGCTTCCTGAAAACCCCGCAACTGCTCGCAAGCAGCAGATGCGGATCGTCGCAGAACGAGACCACCCTCGACACCTGAGCCGCGCCTATGACTCCGCAGGGTCCGTCTTTTGCGGCCCTTGACCCCTGCGGGCCTTGGCGAACCCGCGATCAGTCTGGATGAACCGCGCCAGCATCGGCGCGATCAGCTTCGACGGATCGCTGATGTCCTGTCTGTTCTCGCGAGCGAGGACTTCTGCATAGGCCACGAGATCGCGATGAAGCGCCGCTGGCAGTTCGATCGTGACCTTTACGGGCTTGTCGTCGATCAGCGGCCCCAGCTTCAGCTTCGCCATCAAGATCCTCCATAGGGTTCGAGCACCAGATCGCGGGTGACGATCACCCTCACTAGGAAGCCTGGCCGGATCGTAAGCGTAGGCGCGACGTTGAGCTGACGCCTGACGATCTGCTGGCCGGCGTCATTGATGGTGTCCTGGCCACCGTTGCGGATCGCCTGAATGAGACGGTCATCATTGTCTACGGCGAGTTCAGCGCCGACACTTAGCAGCGTCGAGAGGCCGGCCGCCTTGGCAAGATCCCACCAGTGATAATCGACACCGTCCTGCAGGCCGGCGTAGCCCTCGGCGTCAGCACCAGGCTGTCGCTCGAGCACGATAGAGCGGCCGTTCGGGAAGATAAGCCGGTTCCAGACGAGCAGAACGCGGCTCTGCCCGAACTGCACGTTGTTGTCGTACTGGCCAATGACGCGTGTGCCCTGCGGCACAAGGAGGATGCGGCCAGTCGGGCTATCATAGATGTTCTCGGTGACCTGCGCGGTGATCTGGCCTGGAAGATCGGACCGGATGCCGGTGATCAGCGCAGCGGAAATCACGGCTCCTGCCTGAAGGATGTTGGGCGAGGCTGGTGCCGCAACCCTGTCGGGTGCAACGGTCCTGCGATCGGCGGCCGCATTGAGGAAGGCGTTCTGACGGTCCTGCGCAGAAGGTGTCGCCGGCGGCGGCGTTAGACCAAGGCTGGCAAGGTCGGGCACCGGCGGAGGTGCGATAGCGGGTGATGGGGTTCCCGCCCCGGCGCGTGTCTCGGTTCCGGAGAAGAGTCTGCTTGTCCGCGCCGTTTCGATCTCCTGCAGCCTGCGCTGTTCCTCCGGGCTGATGCCGGGGTTCGGGGTGGCCATATTTGGCGTTGGTACAGGCTGTCCACGATCCTGGGCGCTGACGATCGGACGACCGAGATCGCCCGGCAGCGGTGGACCCAATCGCGGCACGCCGCTGTAATCGCGCGGGAGACCGGCGAGGCCGTCCGCAGTTGAGCGGTTCTCCGTCGAATAGAGTTCCTCGTTCGGACGGCCGCCGTCGCGGGTCTGGAGCGCGTAGATCAGGGCGCCGCCGAGTCCGACGCTGGCGACCAGGCCGACGCCGGCGAGAACCTTTCGGGACAAGCGGGTCACGCGCGGCGGCTCCGCGCGCAGCCGCATCGGCGCGGCGCTGGCCGGCTCGCCGGTCAGCGGCTGTGCGTCTTCGTCCGGCACTTCCTCATTCCGGGGCGGGTTCTCGCTCACGATGACGGTCTCCCGTCGGTACGGGTGATGCGGACGCGCCGCTGGCGGTCGCCGGTGCCGAAGCGCAGCTCGGCGGCGGCGAAAAGCCGATCGACGATCATGTGGTGCCCGCGCACGCGGTAGTTCACCAGTTCGGAGGTGTTGCCCTCGGGGCCGACAACGAAGAGCGGCGGCATCTCGCCCTGACCGATGCCGCGCGGGAATTCGATGAAGACCTGGCGGCCGTCGTCGAAGGCGCGCAGAGGCCGCCACGGCGCGCGGTCCCCCTCGATCGCGTAGCGGAAGTTGACGTTGGCGAGGTCGACGCCGGATGCGACCGGCTGCGAGGCTTCAGCCTGCTGGTTCTGGCGGCGTAATGCGATGAGCTGGTCCTGCGGATACTGCCAGGAGACGGAGGCCATATAGGTCCGCTCGGTGGAGCGAAGCTCCATATGGTAGGTGCGCAGGTTGGTGTTGATGACGAGGTTCGTCATCAGGTCGGGCCGCGTTGGCTTCACCAGGATATGGATCTGCCGCGTCGCCCCCGATCCGCTCTCGGTGTCGCCGATGATCCAGCGGACCGTATCGCCGGCGGCGACCGGTCCGGAGCCGACGAGCTGCTCGCCCGGCTGCAACGCGATGTCGGTGATTTGCCCGACGGCGGTGTAGACCTGATAGAGTGCCCCTTGCGTAAAGGGGTAGACCTGCATCGAATTGATGAAGCCGTCGCGCACGGGCTGGATGCGGGCGGCGGCATTGGCCTGGTTTACCCGCGCCGTCGGCTCAGCCGGTTCGGGAGCGCGTCGTGAAGGCTCCACGCGTTGCAATTGGCCCGGGAGCGGCAGCGGGCGCGGCAACTCCACCACGGTGACCGGCGCTGGCGGGTCGACGGTCTGCACGGCGGGAGCCGCGTTGTCGTAGGAGATCTCCGGCGGCGGGTTGGTGGTGGCGCAGCCGGCGAGCGCGGTCGTCGCCAGCAGGACCATCGGGATTGCGACTCTGCGGAGAGCCGGGAATACGAGTGTGTGCGAAGCCGGGTTTCCGGCTTTACGGAAAAACGGCTTCATTGCCCAAGCTCCCGTGACCAGTTGATGGCGTTGACGTAAATGCCGAGCGGGTTCGCTCTCAGCCGATCGGCGTTGCGGGGGACCTGCACGACGATCGTCAGGATCGCTGTCCAGCGCGTGGTCTCGGCGAGTTGGCCGTTCTCGTAGCGGCGCTCAACCCAGGCGACGCGGAAACTGTCCGGAGAGGCGCGGATGACGCTGGAGACGTCGACGGCGACCTGCTGGCGGCCGACGCGCGTGAACGGGTCGTTGGAGCGGGCATAGTCGTTCAACGCCATGGCGCCGCGGTCGGTCGTGAAGTCGTAGGCGCGAAGCCAGTTCTGGCGAACGATGATGGCGTCGGCCGGAATGCTGCGGACCTGCTCGATGAAGCGCGCGAGATGGAAAGCGATCTGCGGATCGGTCGGACGGTAGTCCGCCTCGGCAGGTGCGACCGCTTGCGCTTGACCGAGCCGATCGACCTGCACCACCCAAGGCACGATGGTTCCTCGCGCCGACTGCACCACGAGCGCGGTGGCAAACCCGGCCGAGAGGATCAGGGAGCCGAACGCCATGAGACGCCAGTTCTTGGCCTGCACGCGCGAGGCGCCGATGCGCTCGTCCCAGACCTGGGCGGCGCGTTGATACGGCGTCTCCGGCTCGGGAGCTTTGCCGTAGTGGGTGGAGGGTCGTTTGAACATCAGCGATCGCCTTCGGACAGGTTGACGGAAGAGCCGCCGCCATGGGCGTCGCCGGAGCGGACGGCGTGGGCCGTGGCCTGGACGGCATGGGTCATGCGTTGGGAGCGCCGCATCCGCTGCGCCCAGGCAGGCGGGCCGCCGGCGCTTGCGGGCGCGGCGCCGTCGCCGGCGGCGTCGCCACCGATCGAGCCCATGGTAGATGAGCCGCCTGTAGTTTCGAATGCGGCCTTGCCGCCAGCATTGAAGCTGGAGCGCATGCTCTCGGCGGCACGCGACGCGGCGCGACGCAGCGGCGAGACAGCGGCACTGCCGCCTTCGCGGGCGACACCGCCGAGACCGGAAGCAACGCCGGCCGCGCCGGATTGGCCGGCTGCGCCAAGGCTGTAAGCGGTGGATGCACCTCCCGCGACGGCTGCGCCGCCGCGAGCGGCTGCGGCCGCACCTCCAGCCAGGGCCGCGCCACCGGATGCGCCGGCGCCGACGAGGCCAGCCCCTGCCGCGACCATGCCGCCGGCGGCGAGCCCGGTTCCGACCGCGGCGCCGGCGCTGAGCTGCGGGCCGCCCGAGACGATGCCGCTGGCGATGCCAGGACCGAAGATGCCGAGGCCGAGGAGCGACAGCGCGGCGAGCACGATCGCCATAGCCTCATCGATTGTCGGGTTCTGGCCGCCGAAGCCCGATGTAAACTCAGAAAAGAGCGTCGAGCCGATGCCGATGATGACGGCGAGCACGAGAACCTTGATGCCGGACGAGATGACGTTGCCGAGCACGCGCTCCGCCATGAAGGCGGACTTGCCGAACAGGCCGAAGGGAATGAGCACGAAGCCGGCGAGCGTCGTCAGCTTGAATTCGATGAGCGTGACGAAGAGCTGGATGGCGAGGATGAAGAAGGCCAGCAGGACCAGTGCCCAGGCGAGAAACATGCAGGCGATCTGGATGAAGTTCTCGAAGAAGGACCAATAGCCCATCAGGCTGGAGATGGAATCGAGCAGTGGTCGGCCGGCGTCCAGGCCCGTCTGCGCGACCTTCCCAGGACGCATGAGGTCGGCCGTCGAGAAGCCGGTGCCGCTCGCCTTCAGGCCGAGGCCGGCGAAGCTCTCGAAGACGATCCGGGCGAGGTTGTTCCAGTTGCCTATGATGTAGGCGAAGACGCCGACGAAGAGGGTCTTCTTCACCAGCCGCGCCAGGATGTCGTCGTCGGCGCCCCAGCTCCAGAACAGCGCAGCCAGCGTCACATCGATGACGATCAGGGTTGTGGCGATGAAGGCGACTTCGCCGCTGAGCAGGCCGAACCCGCTGTCGATGTAGCGGGTGAAGACCTCGAGGAAGTGGTCGATGACGCCGGTGCCGCCCATGATGTTATCGTGCCTCGTCGAGCTGCGGGGTGTTCGGTGCGGCGGGTGTCGCGGCGAGTGCGTCGGTCGGTTGCGGTTGAGGGGTGAGACCGTCGCGCGGTGCGGGCGGCATGTCCGGCAGCCGTTCGGCGGGACGGGCGCCGGGCGCGAGGAAGCGCTGGCGGTTTTCCGACCAGGCACGGCGGCAGTCCGGATCGCGCGGTCCCTCTTCGCCGAGCGCCTGGCAGCGGATCAATGCGTCCCGCAGGGGATCGGCCGGCGCCTCCGCGGCGCGGCCGGATGGCCAGGTTTCCGGCGCCTCCTCTTTCCGGGTCATCTCGATCGCGGTCGCGGTGACCGCTACAGCGACGAACACGACGGCGCCGAGTCGCGCGAGCATCTTCCCGTCCATCGCCGTGCCCTCAGTTGCCGTTCGGGAACATGCGGGCGTTGCCGGGCTGGTAGCCGCTGCCCGGTGTGAGGAAGCGGCGGCGCTGTTCGCGACCTTGTTCGGCCGCTGCCGCCCGCTCGGCCTCGGACAGGCTCTGGGCGCGGCCGTTGGCGGCGACGACGGCGGTGAGGTCCGCGAGCTGCTGAGCTTGAAGGGCGAGGAGTTGATTGCCGGCCTGCGTCGCCTGCAACGCGCCGGTCGCGCCCTGGCTCTGGCCGACCAGCGCCGACATCTCGCTGCGGTTGGTGTCGATGTTGCCGACGACTCCGGCCTGCACGCGCATGGCGTCCTTCAAGCCGCCGACGGTGTTCTGCCAACGCTCGCGCGCCTGCGTGACGAGCGCCTGATCGGAGGCGGACATCGACGCATTGCCATAGGTGGTCTGGAAGGCGCGGTCGATTTGCTGGACGTTGAGGGCGATGCCCTGCGCCTGTTGCAGAAGCTGCTGCGTGCGCTGGACGGACTGCTGAAGCTGCTGGAGCGAGGAGTATGGCAAGCTCGCCAGATTGCGGGCCTGATTGATCAGCATGGTCGCTTCGTTCTGAAGCTGGGTGATCTGCTGATTGACCTGCTGGAGCGTGCGCGCCGCGGTCAGCACGTTCTGCGCATAGTTCGTCGGGTCGTAGACAATCCGTCCGAACTGCGCGTGCGCAGGCGTCGCCAGAAACGGGATTGCGGAAACGGATGCGGTGAGCAGCGCGGCGCTGATGCGCAGCGCGCGCGAGCGGGAACGAACGGAACGGGTCATGGACGTGTCTCCGGGTTGGTTTGGGGGATGACATTGGTGAGGTCGGCGATGAGGTCGGAAGCCCAGTCGAGACGGTTCGCGGCTAGCCACTCGCGCAGGAACCCGTCCGTGCCGCTGCGGGCATGAACGTCGGCGATCATCGCCTGGTGCTGTTTCGACGAGACCGCGCACAGCGCCAGGGCCACATCCGACAGGCCCAGCTCGAACAGGCGATTGCCCCGCCGCGACTGGCAGTAATAGTCGCGCTTGGGCATGGCCCGCGCGAGGATCTCGATCTGGCGGTCGTTGAGACCGAAGCGGCGGTAGATGGCAGTGATCTGTGGCTCGATCGCGCGCTCGTTGGGGAGCAGGATGCGCGTCTGGCAGCTCTCGATGATGGCCGGCGCGATCGCCGAGCCGTCTATGTCGGACAGCGACTGGGTGGCGAAGATCACGCTGGCGTTCTTCTTGCGCAGTGTCTTCAGCCACTCGCGGAGCTTCCCGGCGAACCCTTCGTCGTCGAGAGCGAGCCAGCCTTCATCGACGATGAGGAGTGTCGGCCGTCCGTCGAGGCGGTCCTCGATGCGATGGAAGAGATAGGCGAGCACGGCGGCGGCGGCGCCCGTGCCGATCAGGCCCTCGGTCTCGAAGGCCTGGACGTTCGCCTCGCCGAGATGTTCGGACTCGGCGTCGAGAAGCCGGCCATAGGGACCGCCGACGCAGTAGGATCGCAGCGCCTGCTTTAGGTCGTTGGACTGAAGCAGGACGGACAGGCCCGTCAGCGTGCGCTCGGCGACGGGCGCGGACGCCAGCGAGGTTAGGGCTGACCAGAGATGCTCCCTGACCTCGGGGGTGACCGGTACGCTCTCGCGGGAGAGGATCGCGATCAGCCAGTCGGAGGCCCAGGCGCGCTCGGCGACGTCGTGGATGCGGGCGAGCGGCTGGAGCGACACGCTGTCATCGGCGCCATCCGTCAGTCCACCGCCGAGATCATGCCAGTCGCCGCGCATGGCCAGCGCTGCCGCGCGGATCGAGCCCCCGAAATCAAAGGCGAAGACCTGGGATTGTGGATAGCGCCGGAACTGAAGCGCCATGAGGGCGAGCAAAACCGATTTGCCGGCGCCGGTCGGCCCGACGATCAGCGTATGGCCGACGTCGCCGACATGGATGGAAAGCCGGAACGGGGTCGAGCCCTCCGTTCTGCCGTAAAGCAGCGGGGGTGCATCGAAGTGCTCGTCCCGTTCCGGTCCCGCCCACACCGCCGACAGCGGGATCATGTGGGCGAGATTCAAAGTGCTGATGGGCGGCTGGCGGACATTGGCGTAGACGTGACCGGGCAGCGAGCCCAGCCACGCATCCACGGCATTGATGGTCTCGGCCATCGCCGTGAAGTCGCGGCCCTGGATGACCTTCTCCACCAGCCGCAGCTTCTCGGCGGCAATGCGGGGGTCATCATCCCAGACAGTGATCGTCGCCGTCACGTAGCCCTGACCGGCATAGTCGGCGCCCAGCTCCTGCAGCGCCATGTCGGCGTCGGCCGCCTTGTTGGCCGCGTCGGTGTCAACGAGCGCCGAGGCCTCGTTGGTCATGATCTCCTTGAGGATGGCGGCGATCGACTTGCGCTTGGCGAACCATTGCCGCCGGATCTTGGTCAGCAGCTTGGTGGCGTCGGTCTTGTCCAGCAGGATGGCCCGCGTCGACCAGCGATAGGGAAAGGCGAGCCGGTTCAGCTCGTCGAGGATGCCGGGCGTCGTCGCGGACGGGAAACCAACGATCGTGAGGATGCGCAGGTTCGTCTCGCCCAGCCGCGGCTCGAGCCCGCCGGTGAGCGGCTGATCAGCAAGCAGCGCGTCGAGATACATCGGCGTCTCGGGAACGCGGACGCGGTGCCGCTTCGTCGAGATGGTCGAATGCAGATAGGTGAGCGTCTCGGCGTCATCGAGCCACGTGCATTCCGGCATGAAGGCGTCGATGAGGTTCAGAATGCGGTCGGTGCGATCGATGAAGCCGCGCAGGATCTCATGCGCATCGACGCCGGTGTGATCGCGCCCCTCGTAGAGCCAGGTCTCGGCACGCGCGGCGTCCTCGGCCGGCGGCAGGTAGAGGAAGGTAAGGAAGTAGCTGGACTCAAAATGCGCGCCGGCCTCCTCGAAGTCGGCCTTGCGTTCGGCGTCAACCAGCGCGGAGGCGCTATCGGCGAACGTGCTGGCCGGATAGGTGGCTGCGCCGTGGCGCTGTGCCTCGACGAAGATGGCCCAGCCCGAACCGAGGCGACGGAAGGCATTGTTGAGCCGGCCAGCGACCGCGACCAGCTCGGCCGGCACGGCGCTGTCGAGGTCGGGGCCACGGAAGCGCGCGGTGCGCTGCAAGCTGCCATCCTTGTTGAGGACGACGCCTTCGCCGGCGAGCGCGGCCCAGGGCAGGAAGTCGGCAAGCCGGGTGTTGCGGTTGCGGTACTCGGCAAGGTTCATCATCGCGCCGCTCCTCAGACCGACAGGTGACCGGGGATGCGCAGATGCTTGCGCACGACATCGACGAACTGCGGGTCTCGCTTGGCTGCCCAGACGGCGGCGAAGTGGCCGAGAGCCCAGAGGCCCAGGCCGACCAGCCAGAGGCGAAGGCCGAGGCCGAGCGCGGCGGCGAGTGTCCCGTTGAGAATGGCGATCGAGCGCGGCGCGCCGCCGAGCAGGATGTGCTCGGTTAGCGCCCGGTGGACGGGTACGGAAAAGCCCGGAACCTCGCCGCCATGATCCGCGCCATCGGCCATCAGACGAGCGCCCCGCCGCCGAACGAGAAGAACGACAGGAAGAAGCTGGACGCGGCGAAGGCGATCGACAGGCCGAACACGATCTGGATCAGGCGCCGTGCGCCGCCCGACGTGTCGCCGAAGGCGAGCGTCAGGCCGGTGATGATGATGATCATCACGGCGATGATCTTGGCGACCGGCCCCTCGATGGATTCGAGGATCGACTGAAGCGGCGCTTCCCAGGGCATCGACGAACCGGACGCATGGGCGGCCGGTGCGAGGGCGAGTGTGACGAAGCTGACGGACACCGCCGTGGCGATGTGCCGGCGAACGCGCAAAGCATGTTTGATCATGACGGATCTCCTGTGAGGGGCTGGCTTGCTGGGGTGACGCGGTAGTCGCCGTCGGGGCCGAGGCCCTCGATGCGGGCGAGTTCGGTGAGGCGGCGCAACGAGCCTCGGCCGGAGAGCACGGCGACCAGATCGATCGTCTCGGCGATCAGCGCGCGCGGGACGGTGACGACGGCTTCCTGGATCAGTTGCTCCATGCGGCGCAGCGCGCCGATCGCGGTGCCGGCGTGGATGGTCCCCACGCCGCCGGGGTGGCCGGTGCCCCAGGCCTTCAGCAGGTCGAGCGCTTCAGATCCGCGCACCTCGCCGATCGGAATGCGGTCGGGGCGCAGGCGCAGCGATGACCGAACGAGATCGGAGAGCGAGGCAACGCCGTCCTTGGTCCGCATGGCGACGACATTGGGAGCCGCGCATTGCAGCTCGCGGGTGTCCTCGATCAGGACGACGCGATCCGAGGTCTTGGAGACTTCGGCCAGCAGCGCGTTGGTGAGGGTGGTCTTGCCGGTCGAGGTGCCGCCGGCGACCAGAATGTTGCGCCGATCCCCGACGGCCTGGCGCAGCGTCTCAGCCTGACCCGCTACCATGATGCCGGCGGCGACGTAATCGTCGAGCGTGAACACCGCCACGGCGGGCTTGCGGATCGCGAAGGCCGGGGCGGACACCACAGGGGGCAACAGCCCCTCGAACCGCTCCCCCGTTTCGGGCAGCTCGGCCGAGACGCGCGGAGCGCCGGGATGGACCTCGGCGCCGACATGGTGCGCGACGAGGCGGATGATCCGTTCGCCGTCCGACGGCGACAGCAGCTCACCGGTGTCGGAAAGGCCTTCGGAAAGACGGTCGACCCAGAGCCGCCCATCGGGGTTGAGCATCACCTCGACGATCGCGGGGTCTTCCAGAAACCGGGCGATGGCGGGGCCGAGCGCGGTGCGCAGCATGCGTGCGCCGCGAAGGATCGCTTCGGATTTCTGGTGAGTGGCCGCCACGTCGTCCCCGTTCTCTTGTGGGTCCGCGAAGTGCGGCCCTGGATCGGGGATGAGTAGAAGAGGCAGAAATTATGGTCTGACAACAACCATCATGTGGCCGTCGTACTGTGGCGTACAAAGACAGGGAAACGGCGAAATGCCCGAATACTTGCGACGCACGTATCGATGATTATTCCGCGTCGCGCGCGGGCGCTTGCCTGCTATCGGTGATTATTAGCAGGGGATCTTCCTGAAGACTCTTGATCGTATGCGGTCAGATCGACTAACATTTAGGTATCGACCGAGTGGCAACTAGGGTTCCGAACGGCAGCGCCGTTGCTGGACCGAGCGTTGCAGAAACCGTGGCTGTCCCACGGCTGCACCCGAGGGGCAAAATCCCAGAGGAGGAGAAGTCGAGATCAACCAGCGCCGTTGGCGCAAAAGGAGGTCTCGATGGCTATTGCCTCGCTGCTGCTTGTCGTCCTTGCATCGTTCATCCATGCAAGCTGGAATCTGCTCTCCAAACGTGCCGCATCGGTCGGCCCGGTCTTCGTCTTCGCCTACAATCTCATTGCCTGCATCGCCTATGCGCCGTGGGTCATCTACGTGCTCCTGCAGGGCGACGGCGTCGCCTGGACGTGGGTCGGTATCGGCTTCCTGCTGCTCAGCGGACTGATCCATCTGGCCTATAGTCTCTGCCTGCAACGTGGGTATCAGGTCGCGGACCTCTCGGTGGTCTATCCGATCGCACGGGGAACCGGCCCAATGCTCTCGACGATGGGAGCGTTTCTCATCCTCGGGGAAACGCCATCCGGCCAAGGTGTGGCGGGGCTGGTTCTGGTGGTCGCCGGGATCGGCTTAATCGCTACGCAGGGTGATCTTTCCGCCTTCCGGCGGCCCGGTGGGCAATCGGGTGTGCGATGGGGAACCGCGACGGGCGGCCTGATCGCATCCTATACGGTCGTTGACGCCTACGCCGTCAAATCCCTTGGGATCGCGCCGGTCGTGCTGGACTGGTTCTCGAACCTGCTGCGATTTTTCCTTCTCGCCCCGCTCGTGATCGCCGACCCCCGTCGCGCAATCGAGGCCATGCGCGGCTACTGGTGGATAGCGGTCGGCGTCGGCCTGCTCTCGCCGCTGTCCTACATCCTTGTGCTGGCGGCTCTAACCTCTGGAGCACCGCTCAGCCTAGTCGCACCGATGCGGGAAATGTCGATGATGGTCGGCGCGCTCATGGGCATGGTGATACTGCGCGAGAAGGTTGGACCCTGGCGGCTCGCTGGATGCGGAGTGCTGATCGCCGGTGTCATCCTTCTGTCCGGAGGCTGATCGGATGCCATAGCTCGCTCAGATCTCCCGCATTATCTTTAGTATCTGGCCGGATTATCATGGCCCGCACCGCGCGCTCCTCGAAACCGTCACGACTCGGCAGAGCGTTCATTTGCCGGCGCTGGGCTGATGTCTTCCGAAATCTCCTGCCTGAGCTTCGGTCCCTGCGCGAGTCTTCGTCCAAGCGCGCTCACGAACGCCTCGTAGCGCTCCGCCGCCTTGGCGCGTGCCGCGACCTGCGCCGGCTCCGGGAGCGGCGGATTTGAGGTCAGCCAGAAGCGGATGAACACGGCGAGCGTTTCGACCGATATGCCCACATCGCGCTCCATGCGCGCCATGCGGCGGTCGAGCTGATCGAGCCGCTTTGTCGTCGCCGCTTCCTGCCGTTCCGCGGCGTCTGGCGAGAGGAAAGAGGCGATGCCGGCCTCGGCAACCAGCGACAGCGAGAGATCGCGTCGCGCTGCATGGGCGGCCAGCGCTTTCATCACGTCCGGGTCGAGATAGACGGAAAGGCGCTGCTTCCTCGGCGTCTTGCTCACGGGCGCCTCCTACAATTCGATGCCGTCGCCCGGATCGAGCGAGGCTTGGCGCGCGACCTGGCGCATCGTCTGCGTCATGCGGCTGAGGCGGGCGGCATCCTCGTCGACATCATCACGGGGATCGATCTCGAACTCGTTTTCGACGATCGGCTTTCGCTCGACGCTCTTGGTGCGGCTCAGTTCGGGCTGATGCCGTCGCTCGGAATCCGTCGGATCGTCATCGGCCACGTCATCCACTGCGACGGGCGTGTTCAGCACCGGTCGTTCGGGCAAAGCCAGCGTGCTCCAATCGTCTGCCCTTGCGCTCGCCGGTTTGGTCAGGCCGGGCGGCGTCAGGATGCGTTCCTGAAATCGGCGATCCTCATAGTAGCGGGCCTTCTTCGCGCGGATCGGCGGAATGCCGGCGACCATGACGATCTCGTCGGAGGGCGGGAGTTGCATGATCTCGCCGGGCGTCAGCAATTGCCGGGCGGTCTCCGAGCGCGACACCATCAAGTGGCCGAGCCAGGGCGAAAGCCGATGACCGGCATAGTTCTTCATCGCCTTCATCTCGGTGGCGGTGCCGAGTGCGTCGGACACGCGCTTGGCCGTCCGCTCGTCATTGGTCGCGAAGCTGACCCGGACGTGGCAGTTGTCGAGGATCGAGTTGTTCGGACCATAGGCCTTCTCGATCTGGTTCAGCGACTGGGCGATGAGAAAGGCCTTCAGGCCGTAACCCGCCATGAACGCCAGGGCGCTCTCGAAGAAGTCGAGGCGGCCGAGCGCGGGAAACTCGTCGAGCATGAGCAGCAGCCGATGGCGGTTGCCCTTGGCCTGCAGGTCCTCGGTGAGACGCCGGCCGACCTGATTGAGGATCAGGCGGATCAGCGGCTTGGTCCGGTTGATGTCGGACGGCGGCACCACGAGGTAGAGCGTAGTCGGATGCTTGCCGCCGACCATGTCGGCGATGCGCCAGTCGCAGCGGCGCGTCACCTCGGCGACAACGGGATCTCGGTAGAGCCCCAGGAACGACATCGCGGTCGAGAGCACGCCGGACCGCTCGTTGTCCGATTTGTTGAGCAGCTCCCGGGCCGCGCTGGCAATGACGGGATGAGGCCCGGCCTCGCCGAGATGGGCGGTCTTCATCATCGCCGCGAGCGTCGACTCGATCGGCCGCTTCGGATCGGACAGGAAAGCGCCGACACCCGCCAATGTCTTGTCGGCCTCGGCGTAGAGGACGTGCAGGATCGCGCCGACCAGAAGCGCGTGCGACGTCTTCTCCCAGTGGTTCCGCTTCTCCAGCGACCCCTCGGGGTCGACCAGGATGTCGGCGATGTTCTGCACGTCGCGGACTTCCCATTCGCCGCGGCGCACCTCGAGCAGCGGATTGTAGGCCGCCGACTTCGCGTTTGTGGGATCGAACAGCAGCACGCGGCCGTGCCGGGCGCGGTAGCCGGCGGTCAGCGTCCAGTTCTCGCCCTTGATATCGTGAACGATCGCCGAGCCCGGCCAGGTCAGGAGCGAGGGCACGACCAGGCCCACGCCCTTACCGGAACGCGTCGGCGCGAAGCACAGCACATGCTCCGGACCGTCATGGCGAAGATACTCGCGCTCATGCCTGCCGAGGACGACGCCGTCCGGACCGAGAAGGCCGGCGGCCTTCACCTCTTCCGGCCGCGCCCAGCGGGCCGAGCCGTAGGTCTCCACGTTCTTCGCTTCGCGTGCCCGCCACAAGGACATGCCAATGGCAACCGCGATGGAGATGAACCCGCCCGACGCGGCGATGTAGGCGCCCTCGACGAAGATCGGCGGGGCATATGCGTCGTAGAAATACCACCACCAGAAGAAGGCCGGCGGATAGTAGATCGGCCATCCGGCAAGCTCGAACCAGGGCTGCCCGAGCTGTGGCTGGAAGCCGAGCCGGTAGGCCGTCCATTGTGTCGCGCCCCAGGTCGTCATCAGCACGATCAGGAAGACTGTGAGGATCTGACCCCAGAGGATTTTCGTCGCCGACATGGCGGGCACTCCTTTCTTAAGTGGGCTACATGCCGAGGCCGCGATTGCGGCCGAAACTCCAGTCGACGCCGCCGGGGCCGCGCGAGACGCCTGAGACGTGCTGACCGAGCTGGCGTTCTAGGGACGGCGACCAGGGCACGAGTTGGAAGCCGAGGCCGTCGTCGATCATGGCGAAACGGCCGGAGGCTAGCGCGAAGCGCTGGCGGTAGGTGCCCGCCACATATTCGCCCGTTCCGGCCTTTGTGAACTGATGCCCGGTTTCGGCCGCGAGCTTCTCCCCGAGCGCCTCGACCTCGCGCCGGCGCAAGGTTTCGATTAGCCCCGGCGAGAAGCTGACGCCGCGCGACTGCCGCTCGGCGAGGCCCTGGCCGACGAGATGGTCGGCACGCCGGTCCATCGCCTGACGCACCTCCGCGCCGAAGCCGCCACCTCCGAGGGCGACGGGGTCGCGGGCGATCGCCTGCCGGTCGAGCCAGGTGGCGCCAGGCGCACTCACCTGCCGTTCGATGTCGAGATCGGAGCGGACGGCGAGCGCGACGCGGCGCCGACCCTGCGCGTCATCGAACTTGCGCAACTCGACGATCGAGTCTGGTGCGCTGTCGCCAGCGGCATCGAGGTCGGGCAGTTTGATGTGGTGGGTCCGCCCGTCCGTGCCGTCGACAACGGCATAGGCCGTACCTTTCAGTTCATCGTCGAGGCCGCGGTCCACCAGCCGACCGACAACAGGATCATCGAGGCTTTCGCCGGCGAGCACATAGCTCGCAGCGCCGCGCTCGATGCCGCGTTCGGTCAGGCCGCGATGAATGCGCTTGATGATATCGCCACGCTCGCTCAACGCGCGCAGCGTCGCCTCCGCATTCTCGGACACAACCCATTGGCCCGGTCCGATCTGATCGGCGAGGCCGAGCGTCTCCAGCTTGCGCAGCCGGCCGATTTTCATCGCGTGGACTTCGTCGGGCTGACGGTCCGGGTGCGGGGCGAGATCGACGACGCCGGTGCGATAGCTATCGCGGGCGAGTTGGCGATCGAGGTTTGTCCATCGCTCCGCCTCGATCTGCCGTTCGAGATTGCGGCGAATCTCGTGATCCGTGCGCGGTCCCAGCTCCTGGGTGACGAGGTCCTGCGCGCGGGCGCGCATGCCTTCCTTGATGTAGTCGCGGGAGATGACGAGGTCCTGGCCGTCGTCGGTGCGACCGCGCAGGATGATGTGGACGTGCGGATTGTCGGTGTTCCAGTGATCGACGCCGACCCAGTCGAGTTTGGTCCCCAGGTCCTTCTCCATCTGCCCCATCAGGTCGCGGGCATAGGTCTTGAGATCGGACATCTCGGTCGCGTCCTCGGGCGACACGATGAAGCGGAAGTGATGCCGGTCGTCCTGGGCGCGCCCGGCGAAGGCCTTCGGATCGGCGTCCTCGGACTCCGGCCCGAAGAGCCTGGCCTTCTCGCCATCCCTGGTGACGCCCTCGCGACGGAGATAGCTGAGGTGGGCGGACAGTGGCGCGGCCCGCGCCGTATGGCGGACGACGCGCGTCTTGATCACGGTGTTGCGTGATCGGCTGGTAAGCAGCCGGTTGGCCTGCACGGTCGCGCGCTGGCCGCGCCCGAACCGCGAGCGGTTGCCAGAGCTGATCTTGCCGGAGCGCGAGATGCTGCCGCCGGCGCGCTGGGCGGCCGCCAGCGCCTGGGCGATGAAGGGCCGGGCCTGCTGCGCCCGGGTCGAGCGGATGCGGCCGGGCCGGATCCGGAAATCGTCCTCGCCGGTCATGGCCGAGGCCCCGCACATCGCGCGAAGCCGAGGAAATTCCCCAATAAATCGCGAATGCGCAGGCTGCGCCGATCAGGCGCACCTCGCGCAAATGCGCCATAAGTCCCTGAAAAGACACGACCGCACCAAGGCGCACCTCGCCGGCTTTTATCTCGCCATCGTGCGGTTGTGCTGACTGCTCCTCCTCTCCGGGCCGCCATTTGCCCGCCAGAGCACGCCACAATGCGAACGGGTGCGAACGCGGTCATCGCGGGCCACCGGCGACATTGCGCGCGACGAAAAGGCCATCGGTGCGCGAAGCCCCCGGGCCTTGATCGCGCGGTGGGGCGGCTGCCGTGACGTCACCGGGAGCGCCTTCGGACTGCACGGGCGCGGCGGGTCCACTGCCAGCCGACTGCACGACGAAGAGCGGCGCCCGCGTCCAGGCGAGCGGATCGGCGGTTGCAACCACGACGGCGCTGGCGAGTTCACCGCCGCCGACAATGGGGGCGAGCGTCGAGACATAGGCGCGCGTCTCGGCCGGCAATGGGCGGCCGGCGAGATACTCTTCGTAGCGGCTGGGACCGGCGTTGTACGCCGCCAGGAAACCGGGCGATCCGTAGCGATCGTGCATGTCGCGCAGATACGCCGCGCCCGCCAGAATGTTGTCGCGTGGGTCGTAGGGATTTCCGCCGAGCTGATGGCGAACCCGCAGTTCGGCCCAAGTGGCGGGCATGATCTGCATCAGGCCCATCGCGCCCGCCGACGAGATGGCGCGCACGTCGCCGTCGCTTTCGACGCGCATGACGGCGCGAATCCACGCTTCGGGAACGCCGAACCTCTGCGCGGCCTCGGCGATGAAAGCGCCATAGGGATCATTGCGCGACGGCCGCTCGACGGGCGCTTGCTGTGCGCCGGCCGGGCTTGCCCCCGGCGCAGCGAGGATCAGGCCGGAAAGGAGAAGGAGGGCTGCACGTCGGAGGGTGATCCTCCGTCCGACGGCAGGCTGATGGCGCGCGGCGGGCATCGTTCAGTCCCGCTCGCCGCGCTTTGGCGGGCGATTCCAATGCAGGCCCCAGGCGGACTTGTCATCGGCCGACTGGAACAGGTTGGCGCGAATTGGATGTTCGAAGGTCGGATCGTCGAGCTGCAGCGAGACGTATTCGCCGGCCTTCTCGCTGGTGCGCTTCCAGCCCGCGCCGATCTCCGCGCCGGTCTCGTTGCTCATGGTGTCGAGCACATGGACGCGGTAGTCCGGCGCGTTCTCTGCATCGGACAGTTCGGCCGGGACGATGATGATGTCTTGGTGCAAGGACAGCGTCGTCAGGTGGCCGATGAAGCCGTCATTCTCGCGCATGAATTGACCGATCACGGGCATGGGTCGTCTCCTTCGGATTGCGGTGGACAGGGTCATGGGCGGGCCGTCACCGCGTCGGCGCGCGCCAGACGAAGCGGCCATCGCCGTCCTCGTCGGTGTAGAGAGGCGTGGCCCGGCCGATCACGGCGGCGGCCGGAAGCGGGCCGAAGTAGCGTCCGTCGAGGCTGTCGCGGACCTGCCAGTTCATCAGGAACAGTTCGCCGTTCGCGACCAACCGGCAGCCCTGCCAGATCGGGAGCGGGCGGCCGCGACGATCGCGGTCGAGGGCCTCGCCCATCGGCACGCCGTCGACGGTGATGGCGAGCCCGGCCCGACAGACCCGTTGGCCCGGTAGCGCCGCCACGCGCTTCAGCAGCGGCATGCCGCGCGGCAGATAGCCGCGGTCGGACAGGAAGGTGGCGAGTGGTTCGGGGGTATCCACCGCGACCAGATCGGTCACGGCGACCGGGCCGGGCTCGTCGATCGTATAGAAGCCGACCGGCGTGCTGGCGGACGCGTTCCAGATCAGGCGCGGCGCGAAGGAAGCGATCGAGGCGACGCCGAGAAGCGACACGGCCACGGCTGTGACGACGGCATAGGAGAGCCGGGTCATGCGCCGATCTCCCGGCGCATGAGGAAGGCGCGATGCTGCCGGAGGCCATAAGCGCGCGGCGTTTCGCCGACAGCCATCCGGTTGTGGACGTGGCGCCAATGGTCGGGCGAAACCTCGATCGGATCGATGCCGCGCGCCTCGATGGCGTCGATGAGGTGGAGCACGCGCTCAACCTTCGGCCAGCCATCGACATGCAGCAGAACCTCTGCGCCGGGCGTGACCGTCGGAATGGTCTGGCAGGGCGCGTCGCGCTCAACCGTGCGCAGGATGTCGATCCGCGAGACGACAGTGCCGTGCTCGTTCGCCGCCCAGCGCACGAGCGCGAGGACGCTGCCGGGAGGGAAGAAGAGGATGCGGCGGCGGCGGTCGAGGATCTGCTCGCGCCGCTCGCGGCCGAAGCGGACCCAGTGCTCGATCTGCTTCTCGATCCAGACGAGTTCGACCTGGGTGAGGTTATCCGGCGGCGTGTGAAGGGCGCGAGCGGCGCGCGTGGATGCGGCGGCAAGGCCGGTCATTGGGCGTCTCCTTGGGCTGGAGGGAATTCGCGCTCGAACAGCGCGCGCAGCATGTCGGCGACCGTCTGGCCGCGCTGGAAGGCCTCGATCTTGATCCGGCCGCGCATGTCGGCGGTCACGTCGATGGTCAGCCTGGCCGAGAAGTCATCGGCGGGCTCGGCGCGCTGCGTCTGGCGATCGGGCGCTTTGATCCAGCTCTCCGGATCGCCTGGCCGGGACGCGAAGCCGCGCCTGGGGGATCGTTCGCTCATGCGCCGAGCCTCGCGACTTCGGCCGCGAGCGCGGCGATCTCGCGTGCGCCCGGACAATCCCCGTCCTGCTCGGCGGCGATCCTGCCGGTCTGCACGACATCGGCGAAGACGATGCGCTGACCGATGGTGGTCGCGAGGAGCGGAGGGTCGTGGTCGGCGAGCGTCTCAGCGGTTTCGCGGGCGAGCACGGTGCGAGCCGCGCAGCGGTTCAGCACGAAACGGGCGGCAAGCTCTGGACGGTAGATGCGCGCTTCGCTGAGCAGCGCGAGCATTTCGGCCGAGGCCCAGCCATCGAGCGGCGACGGCTGCACCGGGATCAGCACGAGATCGGCGGCGAGCAGCGCCGACCGCATCAGGCTGGCGACGCGTGGCGGCCCATCGATGACGACGTGATCGACGTCACGCGCCAGTTCCGGCGCCTCGCGATGCAGGGTGTCGCGCGCCAGACCGACGACACCGAACAGCCGCTGCAACCCCTCCCGGCTGCGCTGCTGCGACCAGTCGAGCGCCGAACCCTGTGGGTCGGCGTCGATCAACGTGACGCGCTGCCCATGCCGAGCCCATTCACCGGCGAGATGCAGCGCCAGAGTCGTCTTGCCGACGCCGCCCTTCTGGTTGAGGAGCGCGACGATCATGACGGTCTCCCGGCGATCAGGGACTCGTCCACAGCGGCCGAAAAACGCGGTCGCGTTAGAAAGATTCCGTAGGAATCTAAGTTAGATAAGTTAGAGGGCTCGCAAGCTGCTGATTCAGCGCGAGGAATTGACGATTCCGGTCCCCGATAGCACGAGAGTGCGGTCCCCGATGGCACGATAGTGCCGGTCCCTGATAGCACGAGACTATTCACAGCTTATCCCCAGGGCGAGAGTTGGTCCGGCGACGACGGCGCGGGATGCCGAGGGCATCCGGGTCGGTCGGCACGAAGGAGAGGATTTCCGGTCCGCCGAGACACTGCTCGATGGTAAGGCGGTAGCCGGGAAGCGGCTGGCGACGGACGATGTCGCGCAGGTCGTAGGCGAAATGCTTGAGCGGCGAGAGGCTGCCGGACTTGGCGTGGAGGTGCGGGAAGTCGAAGCTCCAGCCGAACTCCTGTTTGCCGCCGTGCTTGCGCACGAGGCGATAGAGCCAGCGCTCCAGGCCGCCCGTCAGACCGAAATAATTGCGGTCGATCGTCAGCACGAGCGCGTCGTCGAGAACGGCGGCGTAGAACCAGTCCGGCACGATCAGCTCGAGGCCGAGCGGCCGGCCTTTGCCGTCGGCGCGCTCCTTCCACTCGTTGATCCAGGAGAAGCGGTGCAGCCGCCGCTCCGTCGGCTGGCGGATCGACGTCGCGATGGTGGTCGACTGAAGTCGGTCGAGCGCGGCCTTCAAACGGTCGTAATCACGCAGCGAAACGCCGCGGCCGATGAACTGCAGAATCTCGTAGGGCGTGGTCGCCATCAGACGCGACGGCCGCAATCCGTGGTCTCGTGCCTCGACGATCTGGGACGCAGCCCAGATCAGCACGTCGGCATCCCAGATGGTGGCCATGCCGTGCTCGGGGACGGCTTCGACACGGATGACGATGGAGCCGGTCTTGAAGTCGATCGGCGCCACCCGCTTGGACTTGCCAAGTGAGAAGAACGGGTACGCCATCAGGTCCTGCGCATCGCGCGGCGCAAGATCGCCGGGCAGCGCCCGGAAGAGATCCAGCTGCTCGCGTTCGCTGCTGTGATGGCGCGCCGACATGCCGGGACTCAGCGCGGGAAGCGGCCGGCGACCGCGGGGGAGACGGTCTGGCGCTTGGCCGGAAGAACGGTGCCGCCGCGCGGATCGGAGGTCGAGGTGACGAGACCGCGATCGGCCCAGGCTTGGAGGTCGTCGACGGAGTAAACGACGCGGCCGCCAAGCTTGCGATAGGTCGGGCCAGTTCCGTAGGTGCGGTGCTTTTCGAGGGTGCGCTCGGAAAGCCCGAGGAAGCGGGCTGCTTCCTGTGTTCTCAGGTAACGTGGCGGTAGATTGGCGGCTTTTTCGGCCATGATCGAACCTCCGTGGACTCGCGGGGGGCCGCTGCGAAGGAGCGGCGGGTTGCGAGCACGGTGGCGCGAGGACGGCGCCTACGGCAGGGACGAAGTTAGGAGATTATTTTCGATACCGAGCGCAGATCAGCGGGAGCGGCGCGGCCGGCGGAGAAGCGTGCGGTAGCCGCCGCGCACGTAAGACATGCCGTCGCGCACAAGACGAGCGATCGTTATCCGAACCGGGCTTTCGACCCACGTCGCGGCATCGTGCTTGAGGTTGGGAAAGATCTGTTCGGCGATCTTTCTGTAGCTCGCGCTCGCCAAGCGAGCGTCGAAAACGCGGAGCATCAGACGTGCCCGGTGACGGCGCTGCGGTGTGAGGCGGGGATCGGGCGGCACACGCTTTCCGAACATGGCCTGCCAAAGGCGTTCGATAGCGATCAGTCGGTCGAGCGTCAGTTCGTCGAACATGACGAACGCGCCTAGGGGACGACCGTGATCGGCATTGGCGAGGACGACGTCGTAGGGCTCACCCCGTAGCGAAAGCCGGATCAAAGCGCCATCATGCTCGAAAACAGCATGGGCCCGCAGGTCGTCAACGCGGACGCTGAGCTCTCCCGCCGGACTCGGCCCTGACGCGAATGGAAGCGTCGCCGGATCGGTTTGTGGGGTCCAGAATATCGGTTGGACAAGCCCGGATTTGCGAGGGTCGACGACGAAATCGCAACCCCCATTGCTCGGCGAATTCGTGCGCAACGTCCTCGGTCAGCCGGCCGATGGACACCAATTCCTGATAGGATTTTCTGTATTCTGGGTTACGACGCAGGAACTCCCAGGCAAGATCGCCGGGGGTTAAATTGTCGATATAGTCATAAGCGGCTTCGGACCGCCAACTGTCATCTTCGGACATCTCCACCGTCTCCGCGCAAGGTCTGCAACGCGAGTTTTGCCGTGGATACGATTCCCGGTTGAACAACGCGCGGGAAGAACAAAGTGGCCGCAACGTGATGCGGTTTGCGCATCACCTCAATGCAGGCGGCCCTGAAGAAGCTCGCAGAAGCCGCTTTTCGTCATCCATTTCGCGCGGTCGAGATGGCTGGTGTAGATGTGTAAGGCGCGCTTCGGATCGGCGCCTGCATCAAGGTTGAACAGCACCGCGACAACCTCGCGCCAGTCGGCGCCCTCACTTTCGGCGTCGAGCAGCCGGACGTAGTGCTTCAGGTGTGCGTGGTCATAGGCCGTGAGCGCCGCCCCGGTAGGCGGCTGATCAAGAAAGTCGTCTTTGGTCACAACATCCCCCGATCGCGAGATGTATCCAATCTGGAGGAAACTGTTAACGATGATTTTATCGGAAGGATGACGCAAGGCCCTGCTGCGGGAGGTCGAGCCAACGCGGCGAGCTGTTGACCGTCAGGTTTCCTTCTTTGCATCGACGAGCAGCACTCCCTTGCCCTGATCGGAGTTCAGGAAGACGATGCCGGCGCGCTCGAAGGCCCTTCTCACCTCATCGCGCGTACTCTCAAAGACCTCGAGACCATTGGTGGATTCGAGGCGCTTGAGCGCGGTCAATGAGACCCGGGCCCGGTCAGCGAGCGTCTCCTGTGTCCAACCCAGCAACGCACGCGCGGCCCGAAATTGTCGGGCGGTGATCACGCATGATCACCTCCCACACGGACCTACGCACACGCCAAAACTACGACTATAATAGTCGTTCTTAGTGGGATTTTCTAGCCAGAAGTAGCTGTTCGGGCTCTGTGCGATCGATAAAGGCCGTAACTGATTCGGTCGGCCGGCTGTCATAACCGAAGGCCCCGGCCTTTCGGCCGGGGCCTTGCGCGGAGCCTCAGTCGCCGCGCCGCCCGTTGGGGCGGGACCAGATCAGCGAGAAGGTGTCTTCGCCTTCGTCGTCGAAGAGGTTGGCGTAGATCGGGGCGTTGAAGCTCGGATCGTCGAGCTTGAGGCCCAGATAATCGCGGCCTTCGTTGGAGCGCTTGGACCAGGCGGCGCCGATCTCGGCGCGGCCGACCAGGACTCGGTGGCTGGGGGCGTTCTCTCCGGTGGCGCGCTGGTCGGGGACGATGCGAACGCCCTTCTGCTGGACGCTCAGGGTGACGATTTCGCCGGTGAACTCGTTCGAGCCGGTCTTCTTGAAGGTACCGATGGTCGCCATTGTAAGTCTCCGTTTTCCGTTCCCGAGCCCGCACCATTGCGGCCTCGATGGCGATCGGCAGGCCGGAGGCGATCGACGGCGCACCCCGCAGGGGCTTGATAGCTAAGGAGGGCTTTCTTGTTTCGCGAGGAATGGCGGCGCAGCCGGCAGGGGAAGAAAGTTTGACGCGGCTGTTGCGTCATAGGCGATCGAGGCGAAGCCGGCCTTCGGCCAGATCAGGCCATTGAAGAGGCCGTATGGAGCGGTCGAGGCACGGGCAGGTAACGGAGAAGATGGCGGCCATCCCGCAACGGCAAACCGGCCGCATGGCGGTTCACCGGCTTCGTCTCCTCCCGCCAAGCTGACGCTGCTGCATCTTGGCTTCCCGCCGCCACGATGGAGATCGCCGCGCCCGATGTCCGGTGCTCGCCAAGGCACGGCTCAGCTCCCACAGCGCTGCAGAGAGGACCGCCTTTCCGGACTAGCGTCGATCCGTGCCCATACGCGCGCCCATCGCTCTACATGAGACGACGGGAGAGACCACAACGACTGGCCTGATCCTCCTAACGGCGACGACGACGATCAGGCCCGCGCGAGATCCCGGTCGGACGGGGCCGGAGCCGCCCCCATTCCAGCGACCCGCACGAACGCGGTGATGCCGACCGCAACCGCGCCGATGACGGAGAACGCGATTTGCCAAGCGTCGGACGGCATGAGGTGCCTCACGATGCCATGGGTGGCATGGAAGCCGGCGATTGCCGCCGGGACGACGAAGGCAGCGGCGACGATCAGCTTGAGCCACATGGGCCGGACGAAGGTGAGCAGCAGATGACCGGCCGCCAGCGTGATGGCGGCCGCGGCAGTGCCGACAAGGACCGCGCCGGCAATCCCGGCGCCCGTGCCGTGGGCCCAAGCCCCTGCGGTCACGCCGACGAACGCCGGCAGCGCGAAGATAGCCAGCGTGAACAGCAGCCAGCAGAACAGGCCGATGGCAGTGAGGGATGCGAGTATTGGGAGGATGATCATGGTGGTAGCCTCCGTGAGAAAAGTCTGACGGTCGCGCCTCCACCACCACCACGGCGCGTTCGAACTATAGCCGAAAATCGGCTGCGTCGGGAGCGGAAATCGCGTGGGATTTCCGCCAGGCGACGCCAGTTCGCCCCTGCTATGGGGCGAACGGATCGATCTCGTGGACGATCGCGGCCATATCGCCGTCATACTCGCTGGCGGGGGTCACCGAGAGGGTGCCGTCGCCGGCCTGAAAGATGATGATGGCGGCCATCAGGGTGGTGGCGAGACTGAAGGCGAAGGCGTGGGCGTCGTTGAGAGACATCGATCCGGCTCCTGTTTGAGCGGAGGACCATCCCCCGCTGACAGGCGCCCGAAGTGTCGGGCTGAGCGCTGCAATCACCGCGCAGGCGCAGCCGAAGCGGCGGCATGCTCGCATAGCCGACCCTTTACGGGTTGATGGCGTCAGGCGATCAGTCTGACCAAGGATCAGCGCAGATAAGCGGGGGGTGGTTTTCGCATCAGGAGCCGCGGTGATACCGGGAAAACGTCAGTCGAGTTCAATGGTCTTGCCACGGTCCTTTTCGAGCCGGTTCAAGTATTTGTTCAGGCTGATCGTGACGAAGTGCTCGGTGTGAGCGACAGCTTCCAGGAAGTCGGCGATCTCGTTGACGGGGACGGCCATCGTCCACAGGTGCCGGATGACGAGACGTTCGGGCTCCTCCTTCACTGCGAGGGTGAGGCGAACGATGTCCGACGCGTCGGTGTGTGCGGCGATTGAGTTGCGCAGGCCGATGAGGCGTTCGTGGACCTGCTTTCCGTCGTCTGATCCCTCGTAGACCTTCTTTGCATCGAGCATCGGAATTCCCGATCCCGACGATGCATAGCAGCGGCAGTAGGCCATGATCCCGGCGACGAAGAACGCTTGCTGGCGCAGCGAATTTTCCATTTCGCCGAGTTCGACCGGGTGGTCACGCACCCACTCGAAGTTGGTCCGCGCGTTGACCAGGTGCATCAGCATGTGCGTCCATGACGAAAGACGCTCAAATCCGGGGGGATTGAGCGTGAAGCCCTCCGCGACGACAGGTGCCATATGGGTTTTGTATTCGTCGTCCGTGATTGTGCTCATCGCATCCCCGCTGTCTGTTCAGTGACTTAAGTAGAAACATTGCGCATTGCGATCCAGCGTTTCAGCCGTCTTGCCGGCAGGCGGCGCTCACGCGCCGCCGAACTTCCAGACCGGGATGCCGAGCTTCTTGGCCTTGTCGGCGAGGTTGTCGTTGATGCCGGTGCCGGGGAAGTGCATCACGCCCTTGGGCAGGATTTCCAGCATCTCGTCGTTGCGCTTGAAGGGCGCTGCGCGGCCGTGCTTGTTCCAGTCCGGTGCGAAGCCGATCTGCGGCACGTTGCGGGTTGTGGCCCAAAGGGATGCGATCTTCTCGGCGCCCTTCGGCGACTTGCCGTGGATCAGCACCATGTCCGGGTGTTTTTCGTGGACCTGATCGAGCTTAGCCCAGATCAGGCGGTGATCGTTGAAATCGAGCCCGCCGGTGACAAGGATCTTCGGACCAGCGGGAAGAAGGATCGTCTGCTCGGCGCGCCGCTTCGCTGCCAGGAAATCGCGGCTGTCGATCATCGCCGAGGTGAGATTGCGGTGGTTGACCCTTGATCCGCTTCGCGGAAGCCAAGTTTTGCCGACGTGGCGTTCGTAATGTTCGGCTGCCTGATCGCGCATCAGCTCGAAGGCGTTCTGACGTTCGATGAGGGTCTGGCCCTCGGCGATGTGGCGCTCGAGTTCGACCGCCTTCACCTCGCTGCCGTCTTGTTCGCGCTGCCCGCGGCGTTGCGCCTGCTCGTTGTCGTCGAGTTCGCGCGCGATCCGGTCGGTGGCGCGATGAAAGACGTTGACCGTGGACCAGAGGAGATCGTCGAGGTCGGGTTCGAGGCGAGTGTCCTTCAGCGTCCCGATCAGGGCGTCGAAGATGTCGGCGATGGCGCCTGCGACAGCATTGCCATCCGGCAGGAGCCGCTGGTCTGGCTCATCCTCGAAAGGACGGTAGCCGTGGAGCTGAAGCTCGGTGAGGACATGGTCGGTGGGTGATGAGGCGTGGTGCGGTTCGAAGTCGTCGTGCTCGCTCATGGGATGCTCCGTCGGTTGGACCGCGACCGTCGCGGCCTTCATGGCGACGAAGCTGGCGGACGGGCCGGCCCTGCACCCGGAGCGCAGCGGTGGGCCGGAGCGCCAGCGGAGGATGGCGAAGACCGGCGATTTTGCCTCGCGATGGAAAGGCGCGGGACGCGCCGCCGGAAAATCGTCGGCCGCAGCCATTGCCGGGCCGGCCCGTTTGCTGGCCGATCGCCCTCTCGAAGGCCGAGGCGCGGTCCCGCTCCGATGGTTGTTGCATCCGCGATCATGACGACGCACCGCCATTCCCGCTCTCGCGTGCCGGGCTATGCCGCCAGCGCCATGAACCTTGCGACGTCCTGAGGTGCGATCTGCGTCCGCGACTGCTGCCGGAGATGCTCAATGCCGAGGGTGCGCAGATCCTCGTTGAAGTCGCCGAGCGCCGGCGAGATGACGATCGCCTCGATCCCGACGACGTTGGCCCGTTCGATCAGGCTGTCACGCGCACCGTCGCCGGCCGGATCATTGTCGCGCACGATGTAGAGCCGTCGCAGCGTATCGGGGAACAGGATGGCGGCGAGATGTGCTGCCGAGAGGGCCGCCAGCATCGGCATGTCGGGAAGCGCCTGTCGGAGCGACAGGACGGTCTCGATGCCTTCGCCGGCCGCCATGACCTCGCCACCGATGCCGAAGCGGACCGCGTTGCCGAGCAGGTCGCCCATCGCTCGCCTCGGCGTATCGATCGGCGCCTTGTCCCGCGATCGGGGATCCAGCCAAGTCCGGTGCGCGCCCGTGATCTTGCCGTCGAGATCGGTAACGGCGGCGATCATGGCCGGCCATGTCTCAGTCGGCGCGTGCTCGTCGGGCCGATAATAGCAGCGTGGATGGAAGCGAAGGTTTCCGGTTCCGCGTAAATCCGTAATGCCGCGTTCCCGTAAATACGCTTGCACGATTGTGCCCGTAATCGGCTGCGCCATGCCGATGAGACGTCGCGCTGCTTCCGGCGAGCCGCTTGGTGCTGGCCGTTGACGCTCCTGAAATCGTGGCTCCGGCTCGGGGGATGGCATGCTCAGGAAGGTCCTGGCTTCGTCGGCCACGTCCTTGAAGTCGATCAGGCCGCAGCTTTCCCGGATGACATCGAGGAGATCGCCATGTTCACCGGTGGCGGCGTCGGTCCATTTACCCGCGACGCCCTTCGGGGAATCCTTGAGCCGGACATACATCGAGCGGCCGGGTGTGTTGCGCACATCACCGACCAGCCAGTAGCGGCCCTCGCGGCGCCCGCTCGACAGATAGTGGCGGCACACCGCCTCAGCCTGCAGGCCGAGACTGTGTGCGAGATCAGAAGCATTCTGGCGGGTCATCACGCACCCTTCCGCTCGGAGATGCGCGCGACGGGGAAGGTGTCGAGCAGCTTGGCGAGGATGGCGGGCCCTGATGCGTCGACGGGCACGAAGAAGCGCAGCTTCCACGAGATGATCTCGCTGAACAGGCCATAGGCGCGCAGTCGATCGCGCATCGCGTCGGTAAAGCCGGACAGTTCGATGCGGTTGATCCCCATCACGCGGGCGCGGCGCAACTGCATGCCCTCGGCGAGGTCGAGGATCGTGGCTCCGTCGATCAGCGCCGTGAAGGCGGCATCCGGGGTGAGCGTGCTGGCGCCCATCGCGCTGGCGTTCGCAGCCCAAGCGGGCGAGACGCGGCGACCGATGATGCGCTCGCCGGCATCGGTCTGGAGCCGATAGACCCGCGTCGACTCGTTGGGCAGCCGTTTCCAGATCGGCAACAGCAGGCCAGAGACGATATGGATCGTGCTGTCGGAGAAGTCCGGCACGTCGTTTAGTTCCGCCCACCACGCTGAGGCGAAGGCGGCGTGATCGGCTTCCTCCCAATGGCTCTCTTCCATCATGCGCTGGGGCGCATAGTGCTGCTCCATCGGCCGGATCAGGCAGACGCGCCGCTCGATCTCGCCATCGTCGAGCATCATCGACGGTGCGGGAATCTGCACGGCGGCGCGCCCAGAGCGGCCGTTGACTAAAAGCCGCGCCCGCGGATCGGAGAGATGGTCGAGAGCGTCGGCCAGGCTGGTCGGGCGGTTGCGCTCGCGCCGCGTGATGGTGAGCAGCCGCGTCTCGGCGCCGGTGCCCGGATGGGTGTGGATCACTTGGCTGTCCGTGACGATGAAGCTCTCGGCCTGCAGCGTTTCCAATCCGACATCATAGACGCCGCTCCGGATCGCACCCTCGATTTTAGCGGTAAGGAGCTGCTCGAACGCCGTGAAGAGCACGCCCTGCAGATCGATGGTCAGCGCCAGAAGCCTGTTGAGGAAGGTGGTGATCGGCGGGAGCTCGTCCTTGATACCGTTGTCGTCCATCAGCTTCAGGCCGGTGGCGGACTCGAAACGGTCGAGCGAGCACCCTTCGACCTTGCCGCGCACAAGCAGAAGATAGAGCTGGCGCAGCGCATCGCGCGCATAGTGCGACTCCAGATTGTCTTCGGGTCGGAACAGCCCCTGTCCGCCGGTTTGGCGCTGGCCGCGCGTGATGGCGCCCAGCGTGTCGAGCCGACGCGCGATGGTCGAGAGGAAGCGCTTCTCGGCCTTCACGTCGGTTGCGATCGGCCGGAAGAGTGGAGGCTGCGCTTGGTTCGTTCGGTTGGTGCGGCCGAGCCCCTGGATCGCGGCGTCGGCCTTCCAGCCCGGCTCGAGCAGATAGTGGACGCGCAGGCGCTGGTTCCGCGCCGCGAGATCGGCGTGATAGCTGCGGCCGGTGCCGCCGGCGTCAGAGAAGACGAGTACGCGCCTCTGGTCATCCATGAATGCGGCAGCTTCCGCAAGATTGGCGGAGGCGGCCCTGTTCTCCACGGCAAGGCGGTCGCCCTTGCGGACCACGCGGCGCGAGCGACCCGTCACCTCGGCCACCATGTCGGTGCCAAAACGCTGGACGATCTGGTCGAGCGCGCCGGGAACGGGGGTCAGTGATGCCAGCCGTTCGATCAGCTCGTCCCGGCGGGCGACCGCTTCCCGGCTCTCGGCGGGCTGACCGTCCCGGTAGACCGGACGCGACGACAGATTGCCTTCGCTGTCCGTGAACGGCTCGTAGAGCTGAACCGGGAAGGAATGGGCGAGGTAATCCAGGACATATTCTCTGGGGGTGATGTCCACCCGGACGTCGTTCCAGTCCTCGGTTGGGATCTCGGCGAGACGCCGTTCCATCAGCGCTTCGCCGGTCGAGACGATCTGGATCACAGCCGAATGGCCATCGGCGAGGTCCTGCTCGATCGAACGGACCAACGTCGGGGTCTTCATGCTGGTGAGCAGATGGCCGAAGAAGCGCTGCTTGGCGCTCTCGAATGCCGAGCGTGCGGCGGACTTCGCCTGCCGGTTCAGGGTGCCGCTATCGCCGGTGATGTTGGCGGCCTGCATCGCCGCGTCGAGATGATTGTGGATGATGGCGAAGGCGCCGGCATAGGCATCGTAGATGCGGGTCTGCTCGGGCGTAAGCTGGTGTTCGAGCAATTCATACTCGACGCCGTCGTAGGACAGCGATCGTGAAGTGTAGAGGCCAAGTGAGCGCAGATCGCGCGCCAGCACTTCCATGGCTGCGACACCGCCATTCTCGACGGCCTCCACGAACTCAGCCCGGTTGGCGAACGGGAAATCCTCGCCGCCCCAGAGGCCGAGCCGCTGGGCATAGGCGAGATTGTGGACGGTGGTCGCGCCGGTTGCGGAGACGTAGACGACGCGCGCGTTCGGCAAGGCGTGCTGGAGGCGCAAGCCCGCACGGCCCTGCTGCGAAGGGGCGACATCGCCCCGTTCTCCCTTGCCGCCACCGGCGTTTTGCATGGCGTGGCTTTCGTCGAAAATAATCACTCCGTCGAAATCGGAGCCCAACCATTCGACGATCTGCTTGACCCGCGAAAGCTTACTCCCGCGGTCGTCGGACCGTAGCGTGGCGTAGGTGGTGAATAGGACGCCTTCCGTGAGACGGATCGCCGTGCCTTGCGGGAAGCGCGACAGCGGCGTGACCAGCAGCCGCTCCATGCCGAGTGCGGACCAATCGCGCTGGGCGTCCTCCAGCAGCTTGTCCGACTTGGATATCCAGACCGCCTTGCGCCGGCCTTGGAGCCAGTTGTCGAGGATAATCCCGGCCGACTGGCGGCCCTTGCCGGCGCCGGTGCCATCGCCGAGCATGAAGCCCTTGCGGAAACGGACGGAATTTTTCGCGTCGCCCGGCGCAGCCGAGACCAGATCGTAGGTCTCATCCACGGTCCAGGCGCCGGCGAGATACTCGCCATGAGCCTCACCGGCGTAGATCACCGTCTCGAGCTGGGCGTCGGACAGCACGCCATCGCTGACAATGTTGGTAGGGAGCAGCGGCCGATAGCTGGGCTTCGGCGGCGCGACCGACGCCATGGCGGCCGATTGCACCAGCTTGGTGGGATGCGGCTGCGCGTCCGGGATGCGGATCGACTGGAGCGCGTAGGTCTCGTAGATCGAGTCCGACAAGCGGCCGCCCTCGGGCGGCGTCCAGTCGATCGTCTCGTAGTGAAGAGGCGCGCCTTCGGACTGGGCGATGTGGCGCACAGGCGCTGCGGACGCGGCCCGGGCGAGATTGCCGCGCCCGGTGCGCGGCGCGACCACTGTGTTCTCGATCGTGGGCAGCGATACCGACAACCGGGCCGGCACCTGCTGGTCGATCCATGCGAGCAGGGTCGCGACGTCGGGCGCGAGGCCGCGAGAGTCCGGGAAGCGGGTGGCTTCCTCGGCCGGCGCCTTGTCGATGACGGTCAGGCGCGTCTCGATGGTCGTGCCGTGCTTGGCATAGACCGAGCCCGCGACGGCAGCCGTGAACACGACACGCCCCCGTTCCTGTAGGCGAATGAAGGCGTCGCGCCACGCAGGGGCATCGGGCGAGAAGTTCGCGCCGGTGATCGCGACCAGGCGGCCGCCATCGGCAAGGCGCGCCAGTGCCGAGGCGACATGGCGATAGGCGGCATCGGCCACCCGACCGGTGACGTTCGCCATCACCGAGAACGGCGGGTTCATGATGATGACGCTGGGAACGGCCGCCCGATCGAGATGGTCATCGATCTGCGCGGCGTCGAAGCGCGTGACTGGGATGGACGGAAAGAGAGAAGCGAGCAGATCGGCGCGGGTCTTGGCAAACTCGTTGAGGATGAGCGCGGAGCCGGTGATCTCGGCGAGGACGGCGAGTAGGCCGGTGCCGGCCGAAGGCTCCAGCACGCGGTCGGCCGGGGTCAGCGACGCCGCGGTCAGGGCGGCGAGACCGAGCTGAACCGGCGTCGAGAATTGTTGGAAAGCCTGCGCTTCCTCGGAGCGACGCGTGTGCGTCGGCAGAAGGTGGACGATCTTGGTCAGTCCGGAAAGGCGTGAAGCCGGCGAAGCGGCTTTGCGGAAAAGCGCCTTTCCGTATTTGCGCAGGAAGAGGACCGTCGCGACCTCGCAGGCGTCATAGGCCGTCTTCCAGTCCCAGGCGCCGGCAGCGTCCGACGCGCCGAAGGCTACTTCCATGGCCGCGCGAAGCGTTCCGGCATCGACCGGTCGGCCTCGCTCAAGATGAGGGAGGAGATGCTTGGCGGCGGCCAGCACGGCGGCGGCGGGGGGCGTCGTCTCAGGCGCGAAGGGGCGCGAGACCGCCGGGGCGGCGGCCGGAAGTGGAGCGTAAAGCATGATGGAGACCTCGGAGAGCTGAGACAGGACGAGCCCGCCCGGCGCTCTCTCTCAACCGGACGGGCTCAAACCCGTCCCGGCCAACCTCTCACTCTGCCGCGGGCGAAGCCCGTGCCATCGCTGCACCTTCCGGCGGCGGCGATCTGACGCTAAACTTTCCTGAGAAAAGAAGCCGCGGCTCCTCAGCTCACTGGAGTTCGCCGTGACGGGTGAGAAAGAGGCAGGCGAGATGAAGGGAAGCGCGATCGGCATCATTGCGGCGGGTTGCTTGGCGGTCGGGTTTGGCAAGGGGTTTGTCCTCCGGCCTGTGATTGCGCCGGTATCCGCGTCGCCGGCTGTCGCGGCCGGGGTCCCGCAGCCGACCGAGGACGAGGCAACGGCGGCGGTCCGGCGTCACCGCCTGTTCACGGGACCGCTGACCAATGCGACGCTGAAGCTCGGCGACTGTTCGCCCGGCGGCGTCGGGCCAGGCGTCACCTGCATGACGCAGATCGTGATGGATTCGACGAAGCCGAACGCGACGCCGCAAAACCGGCCGATCGGCTTTGCGCGCGTCAACGGCCAGTGGGAGGTCGCGGTTTGGTAGACTGCAGAGCTGATCTCTAAACCAGACTTGCGTGACGCCGAAGCTTGAAACGGCTGCGTGCGAACTCCATATCCTAAGCGATTCAGGGTCGCCGCAAATAACGCGGCATTGAGAAGAACCGCCTGCAGCAAGAGCTGTAGTAGCTGAACTGCCCGGTCAACGGGCCGCCGCTGATCTGTCCCGCGCTTGCGCGGGCGGGTCTCGGCTGTGCGGTTCACCGATCCCGTAAACACCATTGAACCGCTTCACTAGCGAAGGAGGTTCTGATGGCTCAAATCCTGAAATTTCCATCTAAGAAGATTGAACCGGTCACCATCAGGTCCCGGCTAAAGCATCGCATCTCTGTCGAAATTCTCGACGACGTGCGGCCCAGGCGCACGCGCTGGATCGTGCAATTCGAGATCCAGGAGGCTGCGGGTTACGACGCCTTGAAGGGGTTCAAGGATGCTGCGGTTGCCGTCGGATATCGTCACCGCTTTTGGGTGAGCGGGACGCATCCCTTGCGGCAGTTCCTAGCGGAGACGGCTGGACTTGTCGCAACTGGGAAGGTCGCCCTCTGGGTTGACGGTGTGCGAGTGCAGCCGCGCATTAAGCGCAGCGCATAAAAAAAGGGCTGGAGCGCGCTCGTCGCTCCAGCCCTTAGCTCACTCGGCCGCTACCAGGTGGCGTTCGTCGTCTTCGCCATCGGCCGTGATTTCCGCGTCGTCGTCGGCGAGGAAGTCGGGCAGCTCAGCCCCTTCGTCCTTGCCGCTGGCGTCGGTGTCTGGTGTGGCCGCCTCGGGCTCAGCGACCAGGCGCAACGGCTCCGGCAACCAGCCGGTGTCCGCCAGCAGGCGTTCTGCCTCCTTGGCCATATCGCCCTTCTTCAGATGGTCTATGAGCTGCGCGGCCTGTTCGCCGGCGCCTTCGCGGACTGCCTGAAGGATGCGGGGCTTGGTGACGCGGCCCAGATAGTTGCCGACAGTCGGACGCCAACCGACGTCCACCATGTCGAGGCCGGTGGCGCGCGCCAGTCGGTCCGCCTGGCCGAGCCGCATGTCGAGGCCATGCTGCGAGACGCCGTTGCCGCCGTAAGGGTTCGGCTTTTCGTAGAGCGCGTTGACGCCGTAGCTCACGCAATGCGCCAGGAGCGCCATGCGGCTGGCGTCATCGAGCGTCGCCAACCAGTCCCAGAGCGCTTCGTCCTCGGCGGGAATGTCGCCCGCCCAGGCCTCGTGACGACCGTGCACTGCGCGAGCAGACGGGCTGTCCTTCAAAGCATCGTCCTGAACCGGGAAGAAGACGTGGCTGACGGAGGCCTCCATTGCGCCCTTGTACATGCGGTGCTGGAAGGCGTCGGAGACCAGCTTGTGCAGGAGCGCGGTCATGGCGACGTGCGGATTGTCGGCCAGCGCATTGCGCAGCGCCAGCGTGCGATGGGCCGTCAGCTCGGTGACGAGGCGATCCGGCAACGGCTTGATTGCATCGTCCTCGTCGTCCTCCGGCTCGACGGGCTGGCCGCCGATCGTGATGACGGCCCGCTGCACGACCGGTTCGGCCGGATCGCCGCCGGCTTCCACGCCAATTTCGCCCTCGCGGACGATCGGCGCTTCATCCTCGCAACGGACATAGCCGCGATCGATGTCGAGACTACCGTCATGGGCGATGCTGATGAAGACGCCCGCGTGGGCGATATCATCGGTCTCGTAACGGACCGGTCGCGCCTCGAGGGCGGCGAGCGCCGTCTCGATCTCACCGAGCCGTTGGTCGACCTCGTCCGGCAACTCGTCGGCGTCCTGATATTCGGCCTCGATCTTCTGTTGTTCGGCGATGAGCGCGTCGATCGTTGCCTGTTCTTCGGCGGTCAGGTCGAGGGCCTCGCCCTGCAGTTCGCGCAGGCCGCGCGTCGCGTCATAGGGGAAGCTGACAGCGACCTCTACCCACTTCCAGCCTTCGGCGGCTACCTCGTCGGCCGTGGCCTTCAGCTTCTCAGCGGCCAAGCGGTCGAGCAGCGCCGGATCCTGCAGCCAGCCGCCATCGTCGGTCTGGAAAAGATCGCGCATGGTGACGCCGCCGGCGGCCTCGTACGCCTCGATGCCGACGAAGATGGCGCGCTTGTCCGAGGCGCGCACTGTGGTCTCGGTGAGCATGCGCCGGATCTGATAGGGCTCCTTAGACCAAGCGTCCTTG
Organism: Methylopila turkensis; assembly: GCF_027922325.1. Classification (GTDB taxonomy): domain Bacteria; phylum Pseudomonadota; class Alphaproteobacteria; order Rhizobiales; family Methylopilaceae; genus Methylopila; species Methylopila turkensis. The sequence continues at coordinate 812,873 of NZ_BSFL01000001.1, read as the reverse complement.
ATCGCATCCCAGACCTGTTCCTGACGGGCGTGATCGGGCGACACCGTGAAGGCCATCAGTTGCTCCAGCGTCATACCGTCTTCGGCATAGACGTCGAGCAACGCCGACGAGACAGATGCTAGGCGGAGTCGCTGTTTCACGACGGCGACCTGCACGAAGAATGCGGCTGCGATCTCCTCCTCGGTCATGCCCTTGGCGCGCATGTTCTGGAAGGCCCGGAACTGGTCGAGGGGATGGAGCGGAGCGCGCTCGATATTCTCGGCCAACGACACTTCCTCGGGGAGGATCGCGCCGTGGCGCTCACGCACAACGCAGGGCACGGGCGCAGTCTTGGCGAGGCACTTCTGTTTCACCAGCATCCCAAGCGCGCGAAAGCGGCGGCCGCCGGCGGGCACTTCGAACATGCCGGTCGCAACGCCCTCGGCATCGACTACGGGGAATACACTGAGGCTCTGGATCAGGCCGCGTCGGGCAATCGAGGCCGCTAGGTCCTCGATCGAGACGCCGGCCTTCACGCGCCGGACGTTGGACTGGCTCAGGACCAGCTTGTTGAAGGGGATGTCGCGCGAGGACGACAGGACGATCTTCTGAATTGCAGTAGCCATCGGGGTTACTCCGCGACGGGCGGTCGAGAGACTCTCTCTCAACCTCCAACCCGTCACGGAGCGAAGCGCTGCCCTCTTCCTCTAAAGGGGGCAGCGCCACGGACCGGTGGACCGGAGAGAAACGAAAGCGCAAAGCCGGAGAGACGGAGAACCGCATCCCCGGCTTCACGGAAATCAGGCCGCTCGATCGAGCAGCTTCTTGGCCTTGGCCTCCATGTCGAGGCGGGCGTCCTGATGTGGCTTGTCGCGCGCGATGGCGGTGATGCCCTGAACGAAGTCGAAGATGCTCTCCGGCGGGCGACCTTCTTCAGCCAGTACCGTGTCGATGATCTTCCCGGCCTCGGCCTTGGAGAAACCTCGACGGCGCAGGAAGTCGGCGCGGTCTTCGTCGGTTCTTGCCACGATCCGCTGGCGCGCCGCCTTGATCCCGTTGACGAAGGGCAGGGGCGAGGAATTCGCGAAACTCAGCAGCGCCGGGGCGGCCTCATGGGCGAAGCGATTGGCGGCGTATTTGGAGTGGCGGATGGTGATTTCCTCGAAATCCTCCACGCCCCACAAATTGCGATTCTGGCAGACCGCGCGGAGATAGAAGCTCGCCATGCCGAGCGTCTTGGCGCCCACCTCGGAATTCCAGCAATAGAAGCCGCGGAAATAGAGGTCGGGCGATCCGTCCGGCAGTCGGCCGGCCTCAATCGGATTGAGGTCGTCAACCAGGAACAGGAAGACGTCGCGATCAGAGGCGTAGAGCGTCGTCGTGTCCTTGGTGATGTCGACGCGCGGATTGTAGACGCCGGTCGACCAGTCGAGCACGCCGGGCACCTTCCAGCGTGTGTCGCCCGTGCCGTTGCCGGCGATGCGCTGCACGGCTTCCACCAGTTCTGCGTCGAAAATCCTCCCATAATCCGGGCCGGTGACAGCGCGCAGTTCCGTACGGCCGTCGTCGGTCTCCAGCGTCTTGATCTGCTCGGCGCGATTGGAACTCAGACCATACTGCAGATTGATGGCGGCGAGCGCGGCCGGAAGCTGCCGTAGATAGGCGGCGGGTGCGCCGACCAGGCTGGCGAGCTGGCCGAAGGACCAGTGTGTCGGCGCAATGGTCGCATCGGTGCCGGGCAGCATCAGGGCCAACCGCTCCGGGTCACTGCGGTTCGCCTCCACATGGATCAGGGCGCTTTCCACCACGCGCGTCCGGCTGCGGTCGGCGCGGTCGCGCACCGATCGAGCCAGTTCGGAGAGCGAGAGGTAGCGTTCGTCGGCCGGACGCGAGAACCACTCAGACGAGACGCGGCCGACCCGCTCGCCGCGGCTGACATCCACTTTGTAGCCGCCGGTGGTGTCACGGCGCGCATCGAGGACTTGCATGTTCATGGGACCAAACTCCACGACGGGCGCGGGAGCCTCTCTCCAGCTATTTACCCGTCACGGAAACCGGTCCGCACTCTCACTCTCAGGGGGCGTTGCGGGGTCTCCCCGCAGAAGGGGTCGGTCGAGACCTTGAGCTCGACCGCAGGGGAAGGCTTTCCCCCTATCGCAGGCCACTTTTCGCAGTCGTCCGCGCCGGTAGTTGTGCTCACCGATAAGGAAGCGAACCGGAACCCGCGCTCGAGTGAGCAACATCATTCGGCGCTGGTTTCCATTCAGAGCAACTCACGCTCCAACTCATCTTTCCGGATTCGCCAGTCCGGCATTATCCGGCTCAACAAGTCTTGCCACCCGGCGCCGTGATCCGGATGCAACGCATGTGTAAGCTCATGGGCAATGACGTAATCGATCAACGAAGGCGAAGCGCGGATGAGCTCAAGATTGAGCACGAGCGCGCCTTTGGCCGTGAAGCTACCCCATCTGTGTGTCATCTGGCGGATGACCAGTCGAGGCCGCTCGATGCCGAGCCTTTCGAACGGTGGCAGCATGGCCGCCAGCCGCTCGGGAAACACGCGATGGGCGTGGAGGCCGTACCAGTGCCGAAGCACTGTGCGACGGAATACCAAACCCTTGTCCTGCGGTAGCTTGAGGATGATCCGGTCGCCGTCGATACGTACGTCAATCGTCGGATCGGGCTGGAACAGAAGCCGATACGGTCGTCCAAGCAGGAGGTGGGTCTCGCCGCTTTCGTATTGCCGCAGGGGCGTGCGGGGTCGCCACCGGTCGAACCGGGCTTGCTGACGAACGATCCAGGCGCCGCGCCGCCGCACCCGGCTGACGATGTCGGCGTCCCGCGCGTGCGTCGGGGCGGAAACGACGACTTCACCGTCGGGCGTCACCGCAATACGCAGTGTACGCCGCTCGGACCGTTCCACCGAAAATGCGATGGAAGCTCCGCCCCAATCAAACGCAAGGTCAGTGGATCCGGCCATCGTCCGCCATTCGCACGCGCGCTGAGGCGATGACGTCGTCCATGATCGCGTCGAGCACCGCGGGGTCGACTGCGAGTTTCCTTCGTCCGATCACCTCATCGAAGAAGAAGTCGTCGATATCATTCCGAATTCGGTTCTCAGTGTCCCGATCGCTCTGCCACCCAATTACGCGGTGCTGAGCAACGATCCGGGTGACCGCTTCCGCGATATCCACGGCGACACCGTCGCGATCGAAACCGGCCTTCGCGAGCTCGCGACGCGCGATACCCCAGAAGGCTGTTTCATGGCTCTTACCGCGAATCGCTTCCGGTGTTGGGTCGTCGGCGTCCTCGCGCCGTTCGGCGGAATCCCTGAGCCGGCGGACTTCGGCCAGGTAAGCCTTCTCTTCCAGACGCCCTCTCCGGAACGCGTCGATAGCATCCCGGATCAGCTTGGAAAACTTCTCGAAGAAGACGGGATCCTGCGCCCATTTCTCTTCGATTACCTGAAGGGCACGATGGGCAATTTCGTCGGCGATTGAGGCGTCGGAGCGAGTTTTACCCGCGCGTGCCGCCTCGATCGCGCCTTCATCGAACACATTCAGCGGCTCGACGACCGTGATCACCTCGTGCGCAGTTACGTGCTGATCAAGCAGCGTCCGAACGCGGTGCTCATAGTCTGACCAATCTACCTTCTCCGCATAACGAGCCCGGACATGCTCCCTAAGCGCTATGAAACGTTTTTCGTCAGTCCTCCATCGTCGGAGACGCTCGGGCGGAGTTTCCTCCTGGAAGGTGCGCGACGACAGCGCAACGGTGAGACAGCGCGAGAACTGGCCAAGCCTGCGGTAGAACTCTTCCCGCAGCGCCTCGTCGATCAATGCCTTGGCGTAGGCCTCCTCGTCGAAGCGGTTTGTGATCCCGCTGAACAAATCGAGGAGCGCTGCGTGCAGCGACGGCAGACGACGCGCCTCATCTGCCACATCGGTCAAAGCTTTCGCCAAATCCTCATCGTCAAAGGCGGCGAGTGCGTCGTTCGCGCTCAGGGCGTCGCCCAGACTTCTGAGAACCCCACAATAGTCGATGATGTAGCCGAAGGGTTTCGGCGGTGCGCCCTCTTCGTCGAAAATACGGTTCACGCGGGCGATCGCCTGCAGCAATCCATGCTCTTTCAGAGGCTTGGCGAGGTAAAGGACCGTGTTGCGTGGCGCGTCGAAGCCGGTCAGTAGCTTGTCGACCACGATCAGGAGATCAGGGTCACCTGGTCCCTTGAACGCGTCGATGATTCCTTTGTTGTAAGTTTCCTCGCCTCTGTAACGCGCCATCATGCGACGCCAGAATGCGACGACAACATCGTCTACCCCCTCGTCAATGTCCGTGTCGCCTTCTCTCTGATCGGGAGCGGAGATGATGACCTCGGCGCTGATCTCGCCGAACTCGTCGATCAGACGCTTCAAAATAATGGCGTCCCGCTTGGAGGGGGCCACAAGTTGCCCTTTCAGGCCCGAGCCCTTGAAGTGTTCGGTGAAGTGCTGGCTGACATCGAACGCGATGCATTTTAGCCGCGAGGCGACGCCGGCTACGGCGCGCGGACGGCTCATCTTGCGCTTCAGGTCATTAGCCTGGGCAGAGGACAGTCCGCGGGTAACGCGGTCGAACCAGGTGTCGATCGCCTGTTCATCGACGTCCTCCTCGACGTGTCGGCCTTCATAGAGGAGAGGAACAACGGCGCCATCGCCCACTGCGTCGCGCATCGAGTAGACTGGGTCGAAGAGCGGTCCGAACTGGCGAAAGGTGTTCCGCTCGCGCTTGGCGATCGGCGTGCCGGTGAAGCCGATGAAACAAGCTTGTGGAAACACCTCACGCATGCGGGCGTGAAGGCTTTCAAGGTCGCCGTACTGGCTCCGATGGCTCTCGTCGACGAGCACGAAAATGTCGCTGCTTCGGTCGACAACACGCCGCTTGCCGAGCGCCGCACGAAATTTGTGAATGACTGTCGTGATCACTCGGGCGCGCTCCTCAATTAACTCGATGAGGTGCTCGCCGGTTCGGGCGCGCTGAGGGGCAAGTCCGGTCGCTGCGAAAGTGCGGGCAATTTGGTCGTCGAGGTCAGTACGGTCCGTTACGAGCACGAGACGCGCGCCCTTAACGGCGGCGGTCAGGGTGCGGGCGAGCATGACCATGGTCAGCGACTTGCCCGACCCTTGCGTGTGCCAGACGACGCCGCCGGCCCGGCGGCCGTTTTCGAGCTTCTGGACGCGTCCGAGCACGCTGTTGATCGCAAACACCTGCTGGTGGCGCGCGACCTTCTTCACTGGCCCATCGAACAGGGTAAAGCGCCGCGCCATGTCCAGCAGGCGTTCCGGCCGGAAGAGGGCGACGAGGGTCTCGTCCAGTCGCGTCGCTTCGCGGCCTTGTTCAGCTTGGGCTTCGAAGCGCCGACGGTGCGGGGCGAAGTCGTCGAATATCTGCTTGGCTTCGATAGAGTCGAGCGAACGGGCGACCACTTTCCTCGTGAAGTCGGGAGCGTCTTCCCGCTCTCTCCAGCTCGACCAGAACTTCAGGGGCGTGCCAACAGTCGCATAGCGCGGTTCATGAGGATTAGCGGCCAGGACGAGTTGAACCGAGAAGAAAAGGTTTGGACATCCCACCTCGGCCTTTTGGTTGCGGATGGTCTGCGTAATACCTTGTTCGGTCTTCTCCCGTGACGATTTCACCTCGATCACGGCGAACGGGATGCCGTTAACGAAAAGGACGAGGTCGGGCCGAATTGAACCACCTCCGGGCCACTCGACCGGATACTCGGCCGTCATATGGAAGGCGTTCGCGCGCCAGTCGTCCCAGTCGATATAGCGGAAAGGCCACTCGCGAGCCGTGTCGTCGATTGTCTGCGGCAGAGCGATGCCGAGCTCAAGGAGGTCTGTCACCACCTCGTTTGTCCGAAGCACACCATCATACCTGACGCCAGACAGCCGCCGGATCGCCGTTTCGATGTTTGCTTCCGAGAACAGGTGGCGTCGATCGCGCCAGCTGATGTGGTTCAGTCGTGCCAACTGTTTGCGCAAGATGTCGTCTAGGAGCACGTGGCTACGTCGCCCTTGACGCATCCTGTCGACGTCGGCGCGGTTGATATAATGCCACCCTAACGATGACAGAGTCGCTAGCGTCGCGAGTTGGGCACCGCCGGCCTCTGAAAGGGCAAACTCGGGAGAGGTGTTCATGCTGAGGCCGCCGCCAGCTCCGGTTCCGCATTGTCGTGGACGGCGCCATTTGGCAGGACTCGTTGAAGTACAGCCCGCTTCTCCTTGGCCAGGACCTCAACCATGCGGCGCGCCTGCTGTTGCTCACGCGTCGCAGCGTCGAGAACTTGCAAAATCGAATGCTGGTCCGGTATGGCCGGGAAGGAGACCGGCAGCGCCTCGAGCACGTCGGTTGCTAGACGGCCAGTCCCGTGACCGGCACTGTCGACTCGATCCATCAACGTCTTGCGGCTCGCCTTGAGAGCGTAGGCCAGAAAGCGCGGATCAAGTCCCGGCTTGGGCATTAAGGCTTTCACATCTTGGTTGAAGGTCAGGTCGCGCATGGCGACCCCAATGGGAAGATCTTTGAACAGGCCCATCCCGCGGACCAAGATCAGCACCGTACCAGCCTGCACAAGCGTGATCTTCGCTGCGCCCTCGGCTGTGAGCCGCTCGACTGAGCTGTCTAGCTCGAAAGTCTTCAGATCCTTCGCCGAAATCCAAGGTACATCGCCGCTCCAGAATGACGCGCGGCCACGGTCAGGGGTCCCGCCAGACTTGAAGGTGGCGAGCGCGCCAAGCTCGTCTCTGCTCCAGCCATCGGTGAGCGGGCCAGATTGGTGAACACCGATCAGGCGGGCGAGCAAGCCATAGAGTCGCTGCTCTTTCAGAACCACTAATCGCCGCGCCTGTGCGATCGCCGCGTCCCAACGAAGCAGGGCGTGCCCCATGCTCTTTTGGACCGGAAGGTCAGGAAGCGTCACGGGTATTGAACTGAAGTCGTCGAAGTAGAGGCGTAGTCGATCCTCGGTCAGGCCATGCGAATAAGCCCAGAGCAGATGAAGGACACGCTCAGACTTGAACAGTTGGTAGGCAAAGGCGGGGTCAACGTTCGATTTCGGCCGCAGAACCACGTAGGCGGGACTGACCATGGCGTCACGATCGGCCAGCCCGCACGCGCCTTGCCACATGCGCATCATATTGTAGGCAATGTCGCCGGCTCGGACGAGCAAATGATCCTCGGGTCCCAACGTGGACTCAGTTCGACGATCGATTGCGTTGCGAAGGACTAACCCGTCGTGCTGCGTGACGGACATCACGGGCAGCCCGGCGCGACCCGGTTCCTGCCGATTGTCGAAATAATCTCCCAACGTGCATGGATTGGTGGAGGAGAGGCGCTTCATACTCGCACCCCCAGATCTGCGAGGCACGCGTCGATCACCTTGCGGGTCGCCGCCAAGTCTTGCTCGATGGCTCGGATCTCCTGTTGAACGGTCGCAAGGTCGATTTCCGCTTCCGGCTCGAATGTATCAACATAGCGCGGGATGTTGAGATTGAAGCCATTCTTCTCAATCTCGGCGAAGGACGCCTTGTGCGAGTATTTCGTGACTTCGGTGCGTGTCTGGTAAGTGTCCACGATCGCCGACAGATGACCCTCATCGAGCTGGTTTTGCTTCTTGCCAGGGGTGAAGCCACGGCTCGCGTCGATGAATAGGACATCCTTTTCATGCTCGCGCAGTCCACCTGTCTCGCGGGCGCGGTCAAACACCATAATGCAGACGGGGATGCCTGTGGTTGGGAACAACTGCGCCGGCAATCCAACTACGGCATCCAACAGATTGTCCCGCACGAGACTCTCTCGGATGCGGCCCTCGGCGCCACCCCGAAATAGCACGCCGTGCGGCGCAACGACCGCGACGCGTCCTTCTCCTGGACGGGCCACGGCGATCATGTGGAGGATGAAGGCGTAGTCGGCCTTGGTCTGCGGAGGCAAGCCGCGCGTAAATCGACGATGGGCATCGGCCTTCACGCCGTCGCCCACCCACTTATCCAGGCTAAAGGGCGGGTTTGCGACGACGACGTCGAAACGCATCAGATGGTCGCCCTCGAGGAGGAGGGGATTGTTGAGCGTGTCGCCCCACTCGACGCGTGCGCTGTCCTGTCCGTGCAGGAACATGTTCATCCGCGCAAGCGCGCGTGTCTGGCCGTTCGATTCCTGACCATACAAGCGGAAGTTCTTGCTCCCGACCTCTTCGCCAGCGCGCAGCAAAAGTGCGCCGGAGCCACAAGCAGGGTCGCAAATGCGAGCGCCTTCCTTGGGCGCAGCCAGCTTTGCGACCAACTCCGACACCCGACGTGGCGTGAAGAACTCACCCGCTTTCTTGCCGGCGTCCGAGGCGAAACGCTCAATCAAATAGATATAGGCTTCACCGATGATATCTTCTTTGACGTCACGAAGATCGAGGGCAGCCTTCCCGAAGTCTTTCAGCAGCGTTTCGAGGCGCCGATTACGGTCTTTGGTCTGGCCGAGATTGGCCTCCGAGTTAAAATCAATGTTGCGAAAAACGCCCTTCAGCTTGGGATCATTGGCTTGTTCAATGCCGTCCAGCGCGATGTTGATCAGCTCGCCGATGTTGTCGTTCGCGCGCCGCTCGAAGAGGCTGTCAAAGGAACTGAGAAAGCGGTCGATCACCTCGCCCTTGCTGTTGCGGACCTCGACCTCCTTCAGCTTGAACCGCTCCCGCTCAAGCTTGCGACGGATCCTCAGCTCGCGGACATCTGCGGGATCGTCCCGATACTCCTCAGAAAACTCGTCGTAGTGCTTCTTCCAGATGTCGCTGATGTACTTCAGGAATAGAAGAGCAAGGATATAGTCTTTGTACTGAGTCGCATCGATCGTCCCGCGGAAGGTGTCGCAGGCAGACCAGACGGAGTTCTTAATGTCGTCAATGGTGGGCATAGGTTTATCCTTCGGTTGAAACGCGTAGCGCTTCCAGGATCTGAAGATCAGCAGCCGTCGCATGGCGCTCAGCCAGTTGGATCAGCAGCTCGCGATGTGTTCGATGCGCGCGTGCGAGCTGACCGATGGAGCGCTGCCGTTCGAGCGGAAGATCGGGCAGGTCGAGTTGGGCAATATCATCACGGGCGATGCGGGGCAGAGAGGCGCCGGCGGTCGACGCGCGCAGTCTGACACCCGTTTGAGGCAACAGGAGAAAGGCCAGTAGAAATGAGGGGTCAAGTCGGGTCGCTTCCGGCCGGACCAAGTATAGATCGAGGCTCGCGTAAGCGCCGAAAAGATCCTCGTCAGCCTCGGCGGCAAGCGTTCGCTCGCCACGTGCGGCCACCAAGATGTCGCCTGCTTGAATGGGCAGCGCACGGGCGACGAGCGGCCGCTCCCCAACCGTGAGGTCTTTGCGAGCGCCTGTGAGATCACGAATCTGCACGAAACGGACGGGGTCGTCCCGCAACTTGTCCGGGGCAACACCAGTAGCGATCAACGCGAACTTTGAGAGAGCGACCATGGCGGCACCTTACGCCGCCACAGCAAAAAATCAAGCGAAATCCAGTAAGAGGACTTCTCATACAGAAAAAGCTTATTGCAATCTGGCTGCAGTCGCTTCATGCTGTGCAAACGAAAACGGGCCCGGCGTTGACGCGCCGAGCCCGCTGGTCCCCAGCCGCGGCTTTGGGGCCGCAGACGCATGGGTGGTCGAACTCCTTATGTGCGTCGTGCTTCGTACTTGGTCAAGTCGCGCGAACCATGAGGACTACAAATGTACTACGAAAGTATCGCACCGACGGCTGGCGCTGGCGCCTGGTCGCTTCCAACGGCCGCATCATCTCGATGTCGAGCGAGGCATATGTCGCCGAAGGCGATTGTGATCGCTCGATCGAGATCAACAAGGGGTCGTCGGCGGCGCCGGTCCGCCGCGCGTAACAGGAACGGGGCGCGGGCAATGTCCGCGCCCCGTTTACTCGTCCGAAGCCATGCGCGCTGATCTTGTTGTTTACAGTCTTCCGCATGAGCCGATATGGGCGGTTTGGTCCTCTGCGTTCTAGGCCCCCCACAAGTCGTCAGGACCGAGATAGCTCAGATCGAGCTGAGCGATATTCTGAGCAACATTCGCTCGCACAAGGCCGCGCCTATTTGGATTGAGCGGGTGCTGCAGCAGGCCGATCGGATGCCCATCGGGCGCCAGCACCAGCGGCTGCCCATTTCGATGATAGAGGCTAACAGGCGTTCCCGGTGGTGCGGGGGCGGCGAACCACTCCACGTTCCCAAGATAGTCTCGCCGCGCCCAGGTCCGGTTGTCGGACGGCGCGAATTCCTGGATGAATTCGAGCCACATGCTGCGGGTCGCGGAGGTGGGCCACTCTGGTTGGGCCGACCATGCCGCGACGCCAGGCGAGCGAAGCCAAGCGCGCAATTCCGCGCCGGTCGTAAATGTGGCGCCGGTGTCGGCAACGACCTTGATGGCCGCAAGCCGCGAGTTGAAGCCGGCCTGTATCAGGATGGAAGCGGAGCGGTTCATCGTCCCCGTTTCGACGGCCGGAACGGCGAGGCCGAGTTCATGATCCGCCAGCGCCAGGCCGAACACACCAACGACATCGCCGTTGGCGGCAGCACGGACTCGCAACGCCTCCATGGCCCAAGGCAGGCGATAGACCAAACCGCCCTCGATAAATTGCAACGTCTCGGCTTCCTGGCCGCCGACCGCCCCGGCGAGGCGTTGGCCGAGCAGCCAGCAGCGCAAAATGTCACGCCAGTTGGCAGGGAATGGATCGGGTTCAAATGGGTAGAAGGCGAAGACCCGTTCCGCAATCCCGGTGATGGCCGCGATCGCGGCTTCATGGTCGGACAGCATCAAGGCTGCGTTCGCCTGGATGAGAAGCAAGTTGGCCTCGGGCGCGATGGCGTCGAGAGCGTGCCCGGCTTCGAGACCGAGACCGGCCAGGAAGTAGCCGCGCCGCGTTGCGGCCGTGGAATTTGCCCAGACGTACCGGCTTCGCGTGAGGAGCGTGGCGCGGTAGGCGGCGCGCGATGCGTCGTCCACGCGCAGCAAGCGCCGCTGCCAGAGCGAAGACTGAAGGATCGTATCGAGCGCGGCCTCGATCTGATCATCAGGCACGTCGGCCTCGCCGATAAGGCTGAGAATGGCGGTGTCGAGCGTCGCCATATGGCGCTCCCACTCGTTCAGCGCTCGCTCACGCTTGTCTGCCTTTTCGCCAGCGACTTCCGGGAAGGTCCATGCTGCCGCATTGTTGACGACATAGTCGATGAGCTGGTCGAGGTTGCCGCCAAGTCGTCTGTGCATCCGTGTGAGCAGCGAGAAGATGAGCTGGACGAGCCCGCTCTCCATTTCGCGGGCGCCGAGATCCTCGATCAGGCCCACCCACTCGTCGTGCTTCTTATTCTTTGTGTCCTCAAAAATGGGATAGAGGACAAGGCCTTCGACATCGATATAGGCGCGGCCGGCGCGGCCGATGACGTTCTTGAACTCCGACACCTTGATTTTCTCGCCATGCCGATAAAGCGAATGCATGACGACTGCGGTCGCCGACAGGTTCAGGCCCTGGGCCAGGGTTGGTGATGAGATCGTGACCTTGAGCACGCCGTCACGCAGGAGACGCTCGACCTCCTTGCGATAGGCGGTCGGCAAGGCGCCATGGTGAAGGGCCACGCCAAGCCGCAGGCATTTGAGGATATCGCTGTCCGGGCCCAGCCATTCCTCCCCGAGTGCGATCGCGGTCCGCAAGGTGGCTGGATCGACGGTGAGCAACGATGTCAGCGCCCCGCGCGAGTGGAGGTCGACGATGACCTTGGCGAATGGCTCAACGCTCCGGCGCTCCGGGCAATAAATCAGAACCGTCTGACCATCGCTGACGAGCCGCCAGGCGGTAGCGAGGCTCAATTCCGGCTGATTGTCCGGGAAGAGCCGCGTGCGAAGCTTCTTCGGCGGTACGAATAGAGGCGGCGCCGCGCCCGTGAGAAACCGGGGCACAAAGGGCTTTTCCTCACCGACGCGGAGATTCAGGCGGGCCGTTGGCGAATTCCAGGTCACTTCGCCAAAGCGCAGGCGGGTTGGACGCCAATCGTGCTTGATGGGCCCGCCAAGCTGGTCGCGGCGCAGCCACGCCGAGAAATCCTCGAGCTGCTCCCCATCGGGAAGAATGGCTGACAGACAGACGATGCGGCGTTGATCGGCGTCCTGTCGATGCAGCAGGCGCTGAATCTGAACCTCGTACCGAACCTCGCGCTCGCCAGGTCCAATCATGTGGCCCTCGTCGAAGACGAGAAGGCCCACGTCGTCGAGCAGCGACGGATCGTTCCTCAAGGCGAAATCGAGCTTCTCCGGGGTCGCGACGACGATGTCACGCTCGCGGATCGCGTCCTCATCGAAGCCAGACACGCCGATGCTGCCGTAGAGGGCGGAGATGGTTTTGCCGAGCGGCCCGAAGGTGCGCTGGAGCGTGGTTTCCGTCTGCGCCGACAGGGCGCGCAGCGGCGTCACGAACATGACCCGACGGCGGCCGGCCAAGCATCTTAGGATAGACAATTCGGCGACCCGGGTCTTACCGGCGCTGGTCGGAAGCGAGACGACAAGGTTGTCGGTCTGATCGACGGCGCGCGCCGCAGCCTCGACCTGCGAAGGCCACAGATCGATCTCGGCGCGCTGGCGGCGCGCGAGCACGGCGATGAAGAGCTCGCGAAGGCCGGGCCATTCAGGTGCGGCGCCGCCGGCCGGAAGGACAGGGACTTTTTCGTGGAAGGTGCTCGCCCAGAGATCGGAGAGCAGATGGATGGCGACCCGATGCACCCACCACTGCGGCAAAAGGTTCAGCTCTGCGCAGATGTCGAGGCTTTGGCGAAGCTGCGCGATCGCTCGATCCACAAGGACGCGCTCTCCGCGATCCAGTGCCAGCAGGAAGATGGCGAAGGCGCCGAAGAAGGCATCGGTCAGTGCTAGGTCGAGGCCCTCGAAAAGGAATTCCTGCCCGTTGCGCTCCGGCGCGTCGGCCGCCGGCTCGGCAAGGCGCTGCTGGAGCAGCGCTGCAATTGTGGCGTCCGACCCTCGGCCGTCCAGGCGGAAGGCATAAATTCGTGCCCGCAGCTCTGTGATGTCTCGCCGCATCAAAAGCGCGAGCGCTTGTTCGATGGGCGAGAAATTGCCCTCGGCCGCTACGACCGCCAGGAGGGAGTAGGCCCGCGCGGACAGATGCGCGAGATGATAGCTTGCCGCCGCCATGACGAAATGGAAATCGCGATCCGCCTCGGCACGATTGCCTTTTGCCATAACCGCTTCGAGCGCGGTTGCCGCCTGTTCGAACGCGATCCGTGCCTGGCTTGGGTCGCCATTGAGTTCGAGGAGGCGTAGCCCTAACCCAAGCAAGCCATAGGCATAACTGTGGAGGTCGAAGCTGAGTTGGGGCGAGAAGGCGGGCGCTTCAGGTGGGAGAACGCCGTCGCGCCAGATCATCGCCCGCGCCTGGCCCCGCGCGATGAGCCTGCCGCGGAAGCCCGTCGTCGTCGCTTCCGTTATGGCGGCTATTATCGCGTCAGGGCTGGTTGGCATCGGCTATGACCTGAGCGTAGACGGCCCCAACGAAGGCGGCATGGCCATCGACGTGCAGACCGACACCCCATTGTCCGATTGGACCAGGGTAAGCTTGCAGCGCCTGCGTCAGCAGCGCGTGCGGAGAGTTTCCGGAGAAGGTGAAGAGAAGATGTTTGACGCTCTCGGGCGGGATGCCGTGCCGATAGAGCGCTTCGTCGATCGCGTCGACAAGCGGCGCATCAGTGCCCAGTTCCATCAACCGAGCCGAGATAAAGGACAGCGCATGCGACGACGGGAGGCCGCCATCCTTATCGAGGCCGATCCGCGCCTCCTGTAACGTCTGGGCACGGAGGTCGATGCGGCTCTTCGCTTCCGTCTTCAGGAAGCGAAGGCGCTGCGTCGCGGGATCGAGGATCATACCGATGACGTCGTCGCCGCGCATCGCCATGTTGCGGTGATCCTTCCAGCGCAACCGTTTTATGGGCGCGCGATAGCCGCTGTGTGCATTGATCCACTCAGTTGCGTAAATCTCACCGAGATCGCCCGAACGGATCTGCGGCGTCTGAGGGAGAAGATCGGTGATCATCTTCGCGGCGGCGGGCTTTCCCAGCCTTGCAAGCGCGCCGGCGATACGTTCCTCGGCGGCGTAGTGGACCGGCAGGGCCGTGGCCGTCACCTGTATGCCGGTCGCCGAGTCGGCAGGCCGGCCCGTTATGACCCGAACGTGATGATTGCCTGCGGCGGTGTCGGCGGAGTCGCACCAATCGTTGAATTGAACCATGCGCCTCGCCCTCAGCTCGGAAAGAGATCGCGAACGCGAAGGAAGGGCATGCCGGTTTCGGCCGCCCTGCGCACCTTGCGTTCAAGTACCTGGGTGAGCGGTATTCCCCGGTCGAGCATCTCGTAGAGATCAAGACCGTCCATGCAGATCACGCGCTTGCCCCGACCAAAGGCCACCAGACCGTCTTCAGAGAAGCCGCTGTTGCTGACGAACAGGCCGCGCGTCCATGCCGCCTTCTGCTCGATTTTGCCATGGAACGTATGCAGCTCGGCGACGCCGATGGGCTGCCCGTGCCACTTGGCTTCGAGAAGATAGACCTCGCTGCCAAGCAGAAAGCTGCCGTCGATCTGTTCGCCTTTCAGTCGGAACGGGTCCTGAGCCGCAAGACCGAAGGTGTTAAACAGGCCCTTGAGGAAACCCTCGAAGGCGTAGCCCCGCGCTTGCGGGCCGAGCGTCGTGACCTGCAGGAGGTCTGCCTTGATCTGGGCGATCGTCTGCTTGTCGACCGCGCCTTTGTTCGCGCTGGGCTCCGACGCCTGCGGCGTGGCGCGGCCAGAGAGTCGGCTGATCAGCCCTTGATAGCGGCTCTCTGCATTGACGACGGGATCTTTCCCGCCCGTGCGTGCAAGATATTCCCAGCGATGCTCCCAGAGCGCCGCAAGTGTGCGGACGGCGGTGGCGTCGTCGCAGCTCTGCAGGAAGTAGCGCAGGCGCTTGCCCTTCGAGCCGCCATTCACTGCGTACTTCGGGTCATCGATATTGACCTTGAGCTCGGAGGCGAAGAAGTCCGCGAAGCTGGTATCGGAAAAATCCAGCACAAAGCCGGGACCTCGTGCGAAGTCGACGAGATCATCCACAAGCCGAAGATCGATGGAGCGTATCGCGCTAATAAACTTTCCTTCCCGGCCTGTAGCTCTGCGCTAGTTATTGATGGTTTCTTGGAGCTTCTCGATTTTTGCAAGTATGACGTCAAAGGCGGGCGGGCTGTCATCGAACATCATTGGCGCCATCGCACGATAGTCTGCACGCAGATCCCTCATCCGCGCCTCGCTCGGCATCAGGCGCAGCGTCCCTGGCCGCGCGGTGTCGTAGCTGGCCCAGCCCGATCGGAAGAAGGTCGCCTTGTGCTTCGCCACCGTCGCCAGAAGGTCGAAATCGCCTGCGGCGGCTTTGCCCTCGTCGGTGTCTAGAAGCATGGCGAGGTCGTAATAGTGTCGTGAGAAATATTGTGGCGTTGCGGATTCAGCAGGGCGATGGGCTTCCGCATGCAAGGCGGTGGCTTTTTCCCAAAAGGTCCGCTGTGCAGCGAGCACGGTGACGGCGGCGTCGGGATCTTCGAAGAAGTCGGGATAGTCCTCCGCCGCATAGCAGCGGATGACCTTCTCCTCGGTCGGCCAGGGATCGCCGCGCGCGCCGAGTTCGAGCTTCACCCGTGGCGTAATGTAGGCCATGCCCTCATATTCGGCGACGGGCAGCGCGGTCGGATAGTGGAAATTCACGGTCTGCGCGTCGCCGGCATCGATCTCCAGCGACCAGGCGCCATCGGTCGGTTCGCCGAGTTGCTCGATGATGGCGTCGCGAAGCGCCGGAAGCAACTTCTCGGCGATATGCTCCTCGACGTCGGCCACCAGGTCTTGGATGAGTTGGGCCGCCTTCTTCCGGCTGATTCCGTCCTTCTCGGGATCACGGTCGCCAACGTAGCCGAGGTCGGCGCGGTCGAAGGATAGATCGATATCTTCGGAGAAGCGGCGGATCGCGCCGAACGCCTTTGAAAGGGACGTACCGCCCTTGAAGACCAAGGTGGCAGCGTCCTTTCCTTGCAGGTCGAAAAGCCGCTTCAAGGTCCAGCAGACCCAAAAGTCCTTTTCGATGATCGCGTCGGCGATACCTCGGCCTGCGCCGGTCTCGCCAAAAAGAGCCGCCCGGTCGGTAGCCGGAAGAAGAGCGACTTTATCCATCCAGATCGCCCGACGCTGCGTTGGCGATCAAGACGAGCGTCGGCCTCATCCAGGCGGGTGCTTGGACCGCGGTGGAGGCAAGCGTCTTCTTGTCGCTGGCCGACAGGCGACGCGCTGCGACTTGTGCGACGTCGGCGGCGCGCACCTGCCCCACATGACGAAGAGCCTGGACGACGGTGCCGGCCGGGCTTCCCGGAGCAATCAGATGCTTGGGCGAGGCGTGACGCAGATCGACCACGCGCTTGCCCAGCACGACGCGGCGGGAGGGGCCATCGGTCAGATAGGTGCTCTTCGCCGGAACCTGGGTCGAGAGGCCGAGCGCGTTGGCCGCGCGCGCGCCAGCGATCTGCACCTGCGAGTCGGTCTCGCGTGCAAGCGCCTGCGCAACGTCGTCGGGAGTTGGAGAAAGCGGGCCGAGCTTGGGATGGACCTTGGGGAAATCATATAAGCCACGCGCCAGGCGGCGGAGCTTTCCGGTTTTCGCCAAGCGGGAGAGGGCTTGGTCTACCGCTGCGCGCGCCGCCACGTCCAGGAAGTCACGAGGCGTGAAGACGCCGCCACGCCCGCCAGCGCGGGCGCGTCGCATGATCCGATCCGGAACTGATGTGACAGTGGCTTTCATGTGTCAGAAAATAGTACATCTTTTTCTGACATTCAAGGGGCGCCTAATAGGGAGGTGATAACGGTCCGTCAGGCCCTCGCGCAGGCTTACTCTGGGGCACGGTTGGCGGACCTCGCTCACCGAACGAAACCTTGCTATAAGACGAGTGACGGTACTTTTCGCTGGCTGCGGAGCGGCTTCCAGCCGCTGGAAAATCGGTTCTCAGAGGTAATCGACCTCGATAGATACCGAAAGCATGCAAGAAAATTTTCGTAGAAAAAGCTGTTTAAAATCAACAGCGTAGGTTTTTGACGGCCCCCGTGTCGGCATATCGCCATCCAAACAGAAGAATTTCGCGATAAATCAACTACTTATGGCCATGCTGAACAATCGAGTGGGAATGACGGGTGGTAGGATCGGCGGCGATCGGTGACGATTGAGCCAAAACGCGTGAAGGTTCGGTTCGAAACTCGCCGATAGTCTGCAGGACGAGACTCCAGCAGGCCAGATCATCGAGCAGCGCATGCGGGGGCGCGACCACGCTCACGCCCAAAAGGCCCATGGCGATCGCGGCATCATTGTCGGGGGCCGTCCTGATACCCTTCCGCCAGCAGGAATCGGCGGACGCCGGGATCGCTGCTGAGACCGGCTGCGCGCCACGCGGCCTCTCGTGCGGCCGCCGCCTGCCCGCTCAGCCACAGGATACGCGCGCGCGCCGCCCACCATGGCTGGTAGGTTTCCGCGCCGCTGATCGCGTCCAACTGCGACAGCGCGGCGTCGGCATCGCCATTCTCGGCGAGCGTGACCGCGCGCGAGACCAGCACGCCGGTGGTGGGCGCGAACCGGGCCAGCACGTCGTAGAGCAGCAGCAGCGGGGCGTGCAGGCGTTCGCCGGTCATGCGCTGCTGCGCATGGAGCGACTGGATCGCCGCCTCGGTCTGGAACCGGCCCGGCCTCGCCGCGCGGGCGGCGGCGCGCAGGCTGGCCTCGGCCTCGACGATCATGTCGCGAGACCATAACGCGACGTCCTGGCGACGCAGCGCGATGAAAGCGCCGTCGGTCCCTCTCCGCGCCGTCCGCCGCGCCTCGCAGTGAAGCATCATCGCGAGCAGGCCAAGCGCCTCGGGTTGGTCGGGCGCGAGCCTCGCCGTCAGCCGCGCGAGCCAGATCGCCTCGTCGGCGAGGCCCACCAGCCGCGGGTCGGCGCCGGCCACGTCATCCCAGGCCGCGCCATAGGCCGCGTAGATCGCGGACAACACCGCCGACAGCCGCTCGGGGATATCCGCAGCCTCGGGTATCGCGAAGGCGATGCCGGCGTCGCGGATGCGGCGCTTCGCGCGCACCAGCCTCTGCCCCATCGAGGCGGGCGCGACAAGGAAGCTCGCGGCGATCCGCGCGGCGTCGAGGCCCAGCACGGCTCCCGATAACAGGCTCAACGCCTCGACGGCTCCGGCCGGGCCGCGTGCAGCGCCTCCACCAGCGCCGCGGCGGCGGGCGAGCTTTCGCCGGCGCGGCGCAGGACGCCAATCTCGCGGCGGATGGGGGCGGGGCCAAGCCCGATCGCGCGGACGCCCGGCGGCAGCGGCAGCAGCGCTTCCGACAGCGGCGCGATGGCGACGCCGAGCCCCAGCGCGACCATCGCCGGCATGGCGGCGAGTTCGTCGATCTCGAGCCAGTCCCGCGGTCGCGCCGACGCGCTCCGCAGCAGCCGCTCCACCTGCCGGCCGCCGAACGACGAGCGGTCGTACCGAATGAACGAATGCGCCGGCAGAATCGCGCGCCAGTCGTCGCCGGCCACCTCCGCCGGAACGATCAGGGCGTAGTCCTCGTGGACGAGCGGCAGCCATTCGAGATCGCGCGGCGGATCGAAGGAAGGGCGGATCAGGATCGCGAGGTCGATCTCGCCCGCGTCGACGCGGTCCATCAGCCTCAGCGAGACGTCCGGCGCCACATGGAGCCGGCAGCGCGGGAAACGGCTACGAAACGGAACGAGCGCGCGCGCGAGCAGCGTCGCTTGAACCGAGGCGATGGCGCCGACCCGTAGAACGCCTTCCCACGCGTCGTCGCGCTCGGGCTCGCCCAGCGCTTCGAACGAGGCGATCAGCTCCTCCGCCCGCCTGACCGTGCGCAGTCCCGCCTCGTTGAGGCGGGCCGAGCGCCCGGTGCGCTCGAACAGTGGAAAGCCCAGCGCCTCTTCTAGCCGCCGCATATGTCCGCTGACCGCCGCCTGGGTCAGCCCGACGCGATCGCCGGCGGCGGCGAACGTGCCGTGGCGCGCGACCGCGAGCAATGTGCGAAGCTCCGGGATCATGACGATTGATAACGTTTCGTGCGGCTCAGATAAAGAAAGAAACGTTTTTCGTCATGAATTGGACCGTGTAGAAGCGTCTGCGTCCGCAACGGAGAACCCGACCATGCCTGCGCTGCACCCCTTCCATCTCGCCTTCCCCGTCGACGACCTTGCGGCCGCTCGCTCCTTCTACGGCGGCCTGCTGGGATGCCCGGAGGGCCGCAGCTCGCCGGACTGGATCGATTTCGACTTCTACGGCCACCAGATCGTGGCCCATCTCGCGCCGGACGAGACCGGCGTCGCGGCGACCAACGCGGTCGACGGCCACGGCGTGCCGGTCCGGCATTTCGGCGTCGTCCTGCCCATGGACCAGTGGCGGGAGGCGGCGGACCGGCTGACCCAGGCCGGGATCGAGTTCGTCATCGCGCCCTACATCCGCTTCAAGGGTGAGCCGGGCGAGCAGGCCACCATGTTCTTCCGGGATCCGAGCGGCAACGCCATCGAGATGAAGGCTTTCGCCGACATCGGAAACCTGTTCGCGAAGTAACGGGGGCGAGCCGGGATGGAGCTCTGTCGCGTCGCCATCGCCGGCTTCGGGGCCGTGGGGCGGTCGACGGCCGGGCTTCTGCTCGACCGGCGGGCCCGTTACCGCGACGTCTACGGCGTCGAGGTCCGGCTGGTCGCCGTCTGCGCGTCACGAGCGGGGCTGGTCGATCCGGCCGGTCTGGAGCCCGAGCGCTTCGACGATCTGGAGCCGGGCCTGTCGGGCCCGGACGTGATCGAGGCGAGCGGCGCCGACGTGCTGATCGAGGCCGGCCCGAGCGATCACCGCACGGGCCGTCCGGGGCTCGCCTATCTCGAACG
Source organism: Methylopila turkensis (assembly GCF_027922325.1). Taxonomy (GTDB): domain Bacteria; phylum Pseudomonadota; class Alphaproteobacteria; order Rhizobiales; family Methylopilaceae; genus Methylopila; species Methylopila turkensis. Next base: position 792,866 of record NZ_BSFL01000001.1, on the reverse strand, counting down.
GGCCCTGTCGGGCGGGCGCGACGCCATCGTCATCTCCAAGGGCGCGCTGGCTCGCGACGGCGCCCGGTTGCGCGCGCTCGCCCGCCGTTCGGCCGCGACGATCAAGGTCAGCGGCGCCGCGGGCGCGGCGCTGCCGACAGTCGACCTGCTCGACCACAATCTTCTCGGCTCGGAGGTCTTGGGCGTCGAAGGCGTGCTGAACGCCACCACCAACTACCTGCTCGACGCCATGATGGCGCGTGGCGTCGGCTTCGAGGCGGCGCTGCGCGAGGCGCAGGCCGGCGGCTTCGCGGAGAGCGATCCCCGCGACGACGTGGAGGGGTGGGACACGGCCCGCAAGCTTGTCATCCTCGCCGGCTTCGGCCTCGGCGCGGAGCTCTCGATCAGCGATCTCGAGGTCCGCGGCATCCAGTCCGTGACGGAGGAGCAGATCGCCGGCTGGCGGAGCGACGGCCTCGTTCCGAAGCTCGTGGGACGTCTCTGGCGCGACGAGGCTGGCGCCTTCCGGGGCGGCGTCGGCGTCGACGCCTACCCACTGACGGACCCGCTCGCGCGCCTGCCCGGCAAGACCAAGGCGATCCGGGTCACGACGGACGGCATGGGCGAGATCGTGGCGATCGGCTGCGGGGCCGAGCCGCTCGCCACGGCGTCCGCGGCGCTCAAGGATTTTGAGCATATTCTCGCGGCGAGGGCCGGACGGCTTCGCCCCGCCTGAGGAGCCAAGGCAAATGACGCGACGTCTCGTCCGGGCCATCCGCCATTTGCATTTCGAGGACCTCGGCAGCTTCGCCGGACCGCTGCGCGACGGCGGCTTCGACATAGAGTATGTCGACGCGGCGTCGTCCGATCTCGGCGCCGTCGATCCGCTCGCGCCGGACATCCTGGTCGTGCTTGGCGGCCCGATCGGCGTCAAAGACGGCGCGCTCTATCCGATCGTCGCGCAGGAGATCCGTCTGCTGCAGGCGCGGCTCGCCGCCGATCGCCCGACGCTCGGCGTCTGTCTTGGCGCGCAGCTCATGGCGGCCGCGCTCGGCGCCGCGGTCTATCCGGGGCGGACGAAGGAGATCGGCTGGGGCGCCCTGGACCTGACGGACGCAGGCGCCCGCGGCCCGCTCGCCGCGCTCGAAGGCGTCGCGGCGCTGCACTGGCATGGAGACACCTTCGATCTGCCGCAGGGATGCGACCTGCTGGCGTCGACGCCGGTTTGCCCCGCGCAGGCGTTCGCCCGCGGACCGAACGTGCTCGGGCTGCAGTTTCACGCAGAAGCGCAACGCGAGAGGTTCGAGAGCTGGCTCATCGGCCACGCGAGCGAACTGGCGGGCTCCGGGATCAGCCCGGCGCGTCTGCGCGCGGACGCGGCCGTGCACGGCGACAGTTTGCCGCCGGCCGCAGCCGGCATGATGGGCCGCTGGCTCGACGGCCTCAGGCTCGACGGCGAGCACGCGCGAACCTGATCCAAGCGCGCGACCGCGCGCCGCCACAGTTCCGTCGTAATAAGGCGGCCTACAGGAACGTCCCGTCGGCGCGGTGCGGTTGCCGGCGATGACGCAACGTGCAGGGCATATGCGAACTTTAGAGAAGGCCGAGATCGTCGGGCCGCTCGGCAAAGGTTACAGGGCCGGGGTCTACGCTCTCTCCGACGGACGCGTCGTGAAGCTTTTCCTGTCGAGGGCGTCCAGCCTGTCGGACGCCACGACCGAGTTCGGAATCACCCGCCACGCCTGGGCCGCCGGCGTGCGAACATGGCGCGTCGACGAGATCGTCGCCTACCGCGACCGCTACGGCATCGTCGGCGAACGCATTAACGGCGTCACCTTCGAGACCGCGCTGCGCACCGGGCGCATCGGCCTGGCGCGCGCGCTGAAGGAGCTGCTGTCGCTGCATCTCCAGCTCCGCCGCGTGCCGTCGCCTCCGCCGTCCCTGATGGCGGCGCGTTCGGGCGGGCGCGCGGACGCGGCGTTGGCGAGCATCGCGGGCGACCCCACCGCCTTCGCCGGCGAGGGGCTGTGCCACGGCGACCTCGCGCCGAGCAACATCATGCTGGACACGGACGGCCGTGCGGTGGTCGTCGACTGGAGCGCGGCCTTCGTCGGGCCGACCGTCGCCGACGTGGTGGTGGCGAACGGCAAATGGCGAAAGGCGCTCGCTCGCAAGCGCCAGCGTCTCCGCCATCGCATCGCGGCCCCTATCGTCGCCTTCGCGCACCGGGTGCTGGTGGCGCGGCAAATGGGCTGGCCGCCGCTGAAGATCAGCCTGCCGTTGCGCTCCCTGTCCTAATCGGCGGCGGGCGCCGGCCACGACACCGTCGCCTCCAGCCCGCCGAATTCGGAGACGCCGAGCTTCAACCGGGCCCCGGCGGCTTCTGAGAGGTCGCGGGCGATGGCGAGGCCGAAGCCGGTTCCGGGCGTCGTCTCGTCCCAGCGCACGCCGCGCCCGATTCGCGCCCGCTCGTCCGCCGCCATGCCGGGTCCGTCGTCCGCGACCGTGATCGCGCCGGAATCCCGGTTTCCATGCGCCGACACCACGATGGAGCGCCGGCCCCATTTGCGCGCGTTGTCCATGAGCGCCCCGAGAATCTCGAACAGCTCGCCCTCCGACGCCGGGAAGACCACTATGTCCGGCGTCTCGATCCGCCAGTCGAGCCGCTCCGAGCCGGGCAGGCGATCGAGCGCGGCGGCGATCTGGCGGACGACCGGCGCGGCCGCGGCGCCCCGGCGTTCGAGCCCCGCGGCGGTGGCGCGGGCGCGGGCGAGGGCGCGGGTCGCCTGCGCCGACATCGCCTCCGCCTGACGCTCGATCTCGGCGGCCTCGGCCGGGGCCAGCGGCGCGATCCGGCGGCCGAGCGCCGACAGCACCGCGAGCGGTGTCTTCAGGCCGTGCGCCATGTCGGCGGCCTGCGTCTCGGCGCGCTTCAGCGCCCGCGCGCGCTGGTCCAGCAGCGCGTTGAGGTCGTCGACCAGCGGCTGCACCTCGTCGGCGTAGCGGCCGGGCAGCGTCGTTGTCCGACCTTCGCGCAGACCGCCGAGATCGTCCCGCAGCGCGCGGAACGGCAGGAGCGCGCGATGGACGAACAGCGCCATGGCGAGCGAAAGCGCCACGGCGAGCGCGGCGAGCGTCGGCGCCAGCAGGCGCAGCACCTCCGTTCGGCTCGCGGCGAGCTGGCGACGGTCGAGCCCGACAAGGATCGTGACCGGCGGCCGGGGCTCCGACACCTGCACCGCGCGCGCCACCGCGAGCAGCGTTCCGCCGTCCGGCCCGGGGATGTCGAGCGTCTGCGGTTCGGCGTCATCGCCCTCCGGACGCGGCGGCGTGTCGAGCGCCTTGTCCCACAGCGACCGCGAGCGCATGCGCTGTCCGTCGGCGGCGTCGACCTGCCAGTAGAGCCCGCCATAGGGCGCGGCGTAGCGCGGATCGGCCGGACGCTGCTCCAGGGTCATCGCGCCGTCGGCGCCGAAGGCGACCTGTCCGGCCAGAAAGCGCGCGGTCTGGTCCAGTTCGTCGGCGGTGCGCCGGTCGAGCGCGGCGTCGAAGATCAGGAACAGGCCTGCCCCGCCGAGCACCAGCGCGAGCGCGATCAGTCCGGCCGCCGCTAGGCTGAGCCTGAGCCGCAGCGACCGTCCGGTCACCGGTCGTCCGCCGGGATGAGGTAGCCGTGGCCCCGGCGGGTTTCGATCAGGGGCGCGCCGAGCTTGCGGCGCAGCCGGGTCATCAGCGCCTCGACCGCGTTGGTCTCGCGTTCGGCGCCGCTGTCGTAGACGTGCTCGATCAGCTCGCCGGCGGAGACCACGACGCCGCGCCGGCGCATGAGGTGGACGAGCGCGCGGAATTCGAGCGGCGTCAGCGCAAGCGCCCGTCCCGCGAGGCTGGCCTGGCGTCCGCGGGGATCAAGCTCGAGCTCGCCGGCGCGCATCACCGGCGCCGCCTCGCCGACCGCGCGCCGCAGCACGGCATGAAGCCGCGCCACCAGCTCCTCCATGCGGAAAGGCTTCGCGAGGTAGTCGTCGGCGCCGGCGTTGATGCCCTCGACCCGCTCGCGCCAGCCGTCGCGCGCGGTCAGGATCAGCACCGGCAGCCGGCTGCCGCCTTCCCGCAGGCGCTTAAGCACGCTGAGACCGTCGAGCCGCGGCAGACCGAGGTCGAGCACCATGGCGTCGTAGGATTCGACGTCGGCCTGGAACCACGCCGTCTCGCCGTCGCGGGCGAGGTCCACGACGAAGCCCGCCTGGACGAGCCCGTCGCGCAGGTCGGCCGCGATCTGCGGCTCGTCTTCGACCACGAGCAGGCGCACGGCTCAGTCGACCTCCAGCACCCGCAGCGACCGCGCGTCGATCTCGACCTCGCGGCGCGCGCCCGAGGGCGTCAGGATCTTGATCTCGTAGACCCAGAGGTCGTCGTCGCGGTCGAGCTCGATCTTGACGACGTCGCCGGACACACGGGCGCGGGCCGCCGCCAGCACCTCCTCCAGCGGGCGGATCTCGCCGCGCTCGAGCGCGCGGCGCGCCTCGTCCTGGTCGTCGTCGCCGAGGGCGGGCAGGGCGGCCCCAAGCGCGAGCGCGGCGGCGGCGAGGATGGCGAGCGGGCGGATCATGGCCGCGCAGCATAGAGCGACCTCGCTGACGAAACGCTGACGACGCTCGTCAGGATGACGTGGGCGGAAGCTGCGAGAACCGGCGTCATCAATCACGCCACAGGAGAAAGCCATGTCCATCGCTTCGAAGCTCGTCCTCGCCGCCGCTCTCGCCGTCGCGCCCGTCGGCGCCGCCTTCGCCGACACGCCGGGCGCCGACTGGATCAGCATGGAGCAGGTCACGCAGAAGCTGAAGGCCGCAGGCTATTCCAGCGTCGCCGAACTGGAGGCCGACGACGGCCGCTGGGAAGGCAAGGGCGTCAAGGACGGACGGATGATGGAGTTCGACGTCGATCCGAGGACCGGCGCGATCTCGAACGAGCGCCTCGACGACTGACGCGAGCCGCGTCGCGGGCGAACGGCGACCTCTTGGCCGCCGTCCGCCGGGCCGCTAAGAACCGGCCGGGCCGCCTCGGCGGCGGTGGACCCGAGGGCGCATGCGCGGAAGCGACGAACGGCAGGCCGACGGCGAGGAGCTTATCCTCGACACGTCGGCGTTCGGTCTGATCAACGAGACCTACAAGCTCGGCCTGCGCCCCGGGCGCGGCTCCGGCGTCGTGATCAACCTGTCATCGCGGCGCAGCCTCATGCTGGGAAGCGTGCCGTTTCCCTGCGCGGTGGTGGACGTCGCCGATCAGCGCGTGAGCTACTACACCACCTTCGTCGACAGCCTGATCGATGGGCTGCGCGGCTTCGTCGCCGCGAATGGCTTCGAGGCCGTCTGCGCCATCGGCAGTAGCAAGTCGGGCTTCGGCGCGCTGCTCGTCTCCCGCGAACTCGCGCGCGCGCTGCCGCAGGTTCAGGTCTCCGCGCTCGCCTTCGGCGCGCAGACGCGGCTGTGGCCGCCGAACGAGGCGATCCGGTTCAAGAGCTATCACAACCTTCTGGAGCGCGCCGGCCGACGCCGGCGGATCCTGCGCGATCTGCAGCGCTTCGGCGACGTCCGGGCGTCGGTCGATCTGCCCAATCTCCGCTGGAGCGTGTTCTACGGCGACCAACATCCGGTCGACGCCGGGGAGGCCCTCGCGCTCGGCGGGACGAGCGTCGCGCTGAAGCCGCTGCCGACGCGGCTGCACTCCACGATCCTTCCGTTCCTGTGCGCGGGCGCCGGGCGCGCCGGCGTCGAGGCCGTGGTCGCCGCCTATCACGGCCGCGCCGCCTCCGACGAGGACCTCAAGGCGAGCCTGGTGTCCGACAAGGAGGCTGACATGGTCGAGGAGATTCTGGCGCTCGGTCCACAGCCCGGGCTCGCCGAGTTGATCCGCGCGCAGCTCGGCTTCGGCTGACCCCTTAGGCCGCGGCGGCGGCTTTGTCGGCGAGCAAGGCGAGGATGACGTCCGTCTGGGACAGCAGCCCGATCAACCGTCCCGCGTCGTCGACGACGGGCAGGTGGTGCAGGCCGTTGTCGGAGAGCAGCGGCACGACGTCGGCGATCGGGGTTTCGGGGCGGACCGAACGGACCTGCGTGGTCATGATGTCCTCGACCCGGGACGAGGGCGCGCGCAGCCGCGTCAGCGTCAGCTCGATCCGCCGCTTCAGCCCCACATGCGGGCCGAGGCCGCTCCATGTCGCCTTCTCGAGAAAGTCGGTCTGCGTCACCACGCCGATCACGCGGGCGGACTCGTCGGTCACCGGCAGCACCTTCAGCCGGCGCTCGCGCGCGAGTTTCAGCGCTTCGCGGATCGACATGCCGGGCGACACGGCGACGACATTCCGGGCCATGACGTCGGCGCAGACGGTCTGGGTGGCGCGGCGTCCGAAGGCATGAAGCTGCGCGCGGCGCAGCAGGGCCTCGAGGTCGGCCCGCCCGACGTCGAGCGGATAGCCGAGGCCGGCCAGCGCCGCGTCGAGATCGTCGGGGGTGATCCCGATATGAGCCGAGGGCGCCGGCTCGTCGGCGCCGCGTTTCGGTTTGGGCTCAGCCGGCCGGCTCGGATAGGTCCGTCCCGCGAGCGGGTTGAACGCCAGGGCGGAGGCGAGCAGCAGCGCGGAGTTCGCCGCCACCGGCCAGAGCACGAAGCCGAAGCCGAGGTCGTGAATCTCGGCTCCGCCGAGTACGGCTGTCAGGGCGACCGCGCCGCTCGGCGGGTGGACGCAGCGCAGCGTGATCATGGCGGCGATGGCGAGCCCGATCGCGACCGCGGCCGCGAGCGGCGGCGACCCGATCGCCTGCGCGGCCGCGACGCCCATGATCGCCGAGACCAGATTGCCGCCCATGATCGACCACGGCTGCGCCAGCGGGCTCGCCGGCACGGCGAACAGGAGCACGGCCGACGCGCCGACCGGTGCGATCATCGCCGGCAGGGCGGCGCCCGCGCCGACCGCGGCGGTCGACACGAGGCCGGTCGCGCCGACGCCGAGGAAGGCGCCGAACGCCGACAGGGCGCGCTCGCGCGGAGTGAATCGGGGCATGTCGGGGAGGAAACGGCGCAGCAGGGGATGCATGAATGCGTCTTCTCAGGTTTTCAGAGCCGTACGGCTCAGGCGTCCTGCGCGGCGCAGTCGGCGGCGCGCAGCCGGGGCAGTCGGTCGAGCGCCATCCGCAGAGCCGCCCCGCCACTGGCCGCGGCGGCGAAGGAGTGACGGTCCAGCACCGCCAGGAAAGCGCGCGTGGCTTCCGCGAGCGCGCCTTGCACGCCGCAGACGCCGTTGATCGGGCAGGAGCCGCAGTCGACGAGATCGAATCCGTCCTCGGTCAGACGGACGATCTCGCCGACGGTGATCGCTTCGGCCGGCTTCGCCAGCCGCATGCCGCCGGAGCGGCCGCGCACGGTTTCGACGTAGCCGGCCTTGGCGAGTTCGTGGACCACCTTCATCAGATGGTTCTGCGAAACGCCGTAGGCGGCGGCGACCTCCGCGATCGACGACAGCCGCTCCGGCCGCGCGGCCAGATAGGCGAGCGTGCGGATGGCGTAGTCGGTGTAGCGGGTCAGGCGCATGACGTTCGGCCGCCGTCCGCGACAGCGCGTTTGGTTTGCATGTTCGAACCGTGCGACCTAAGCAGAAAAGATGTACAAGAAATATATCTTTAGAGCGCGGCCATGAGCGGTCAACCGACGGAAGCCGAGCTTCTTGGGCTGGTCGAGGCGTTCTACGCCCGAGTCCGGAGCGACCCGGAGCTCGGTCCGCTGTTCGAAGGCCACGTGGAAGACTGGACGGAGCATCTGGAGCGGCTCGGCGCGTTCTGGTCTTCGGTCATGCTGGGAAGCGGGCGCTACAAGGGCAATCCGTTCGCGGCGCATCTGAAGCTGCGCGATCGGCTCGAGCCTGCGCTGTTCGCGCGCTGGCTTGCGCTTTGGCGCGCGACCGCGGCGGAGCGCTTCCCGCCGGAGATCGCGGCCGAACTCGACGCCCGAGCCGGCCGCATCGCGGTCAGCCTTCAGGCCGGCCTGCTGTTCCGGCCCGAAGGCGCACCCTCGGGGCCCGAGCCTCAGCGCGCCTGATCGACGTCGCGAACGGCGCCGCGGGCGGCGCTGGTGGTGAAGGCGGCGTAGGCCTTCAGCGCGGCGGAGACCTTGCGCTTGCGCGCCCTCGGTTTCCAGGCGTCGGCGCCGCGGGCGATCTCGGCCGCGCGGCGGGCGGCGATCACGGAAGGCTCGACCGCCAGCCGGATCGACCGGCCCGGGATGTCGATTTCGACCATGTCGCCGTCCTCGACGAGCGCGATCAGGCCGCCTTCCGCCGCTTCCGGCGAGACGTGGCCGATCGAGAGCCCGGACGACCCGCCGGAGAAGCGGCCGTCGGTGACGAGCGCGCAGGCTTTGCCCAAGCCCTTCGATTTCAGGTAGCTCGTGGGGTAGAGCATCTCCTGCATGCCGGGGCCGCCGCGCGGACCCTCGTAGCGGATGACGACCACCTCGCCCGCGACCACCTTGCCGGTGAGGATGCCGCTGACCGCGTCGTCCTGGCTCTCGAACACCTTCGCCGGGCCGGAGAACTTCAGGATCGACTCGTCGACGCCGGCCGTCTTCACGATGCAGCCGTCGAGCGCGAGGTCGCCGGTCAGCACCGCGAGGCCGCCGTCCTGGCTGAAGGCGTGGGCCGCGCTGCGGATGACGCCGTGCTCCCGATCGATGTCGACGTCGTCCCAGCGGCGGTCCTGGCTGAACGCGGTCTGGGTCGGCACGCCGCCCGGTGCCGCCCGGAAGAAGGTCTTCACCGCCTCGCTGGTGGTGACCGCGACGTCCCAGCGGTCGAGCGCGTCGCCGATGGTGGCGCTGTGCACGGTCGGCAGGTCGCGGTGCAGCAGGCCGGCGCGGTCGAGCTCGCCGAGGATGCCCATCACGCCGCCGGCGCGGTGCACATCCTCCATGTGCACGTCCGACTTCGCGGGCGCGACCTTGCACAGCACCGGCACCTTGCGGGACAGCCGGTCGATGTCCTCCATCGTGAAGCCGACCTCGCCCTCGTGGGAGGCGGCGAGCAGATGCAGCACGGTGTTGGTCGAGCCGCCCATGGCGATGTCGAGGCTCATGGCGTTCTCGAACGCCTTGAAGCTCGCGACCTTTCGCGGCAGCACGGCCTCGTCGTCGTTCTCATACCAGCGGCGGGCGATGTCGACGATCAGGTGTCCGGCCTCCACGAACAGGCGCTCGCGGTCGGCGTGGGTCGCGAGCGTCGAGCCGTTGCCGGGCAGCGACAGGCCGAGCGCCTCGGTGAGGCAGTTCATCGAGTTCGCGGTGAACATGCCGGAGCAGGAGCCGCAGGTCGGGCAGGCGGAGCGCTCGATCTTCGCGACGTCTTCTTCCGGGATCCGGTCGTCGGCTGCCGCGACCATGGCGTCGACGAGGTCGAGCGCGACCTCCTTGCCCTTAAGGACGACCTTGCCGGCCTCCATCGGACCGCCGGAGACGAACACGCTCGGAATGTTCAGCCGGAGCGACGCCAGCAGCATGCCGGGGGTGATCTTGTCGCAGTTCGAGATGCAGACCATGGCGTCCGCGCAATGCGCGTTGACCATGTATTCGACACTGTCGGCGATCAACTCGCGCGAGGGCAGACTGTAGAGCATGCCGTCGTGGCCCATCGCGATGCCGTCGTCGACCGCGATGGTGTTGAACTCCTTCGCGACGCCACCAGCCTTCTCAATCTCGCGCGCGACCAGCTGGCCGAGGTCCTTCAGGTGGACGTGGCCCGGCACGAACTGGGTGAAGGAGTTCACCACCGCGATGATCGGCTTGCCGAAGTCGCTGTCCTTCATGCCGGTCGCGCGCCAAAGCCCGCGGGCGCCGGCCATGTTGCGGCCATGGGTCGTGGTGCGGGAGCGGTAGGCGGGCATGGCGATCCTCGGAACGGCTCAAGAGCCGGACGCTGGCGCGCACCGGCCGTTTTCCGAGCTTTTGGCGCCTTATCGCTGCGCCGTCCAACCTCTCCTTCGACGGTCAGCCCTGCGGCCGCGGTCGTGGCGAGGCCTGAGCCTCGGGGGTGAGCGGGCGTTCTGTTCGCTGCGTCGCCGGAGCGAAGGTCTCGTCGAGGCACCAACGTCAGGGGAGCGACCCGGCGCTTCGTAGGCGGTTCGTCCTGGCGCGTCCGGTCGGTCCGATGGCCGCCCGCCGTCAAAACTCTGGTGAATCTGAGCGATCGCCACTATCTCGATCGTGCCGCGCCGGCGTCAGGCCTTGCCGGCTCTGCCGGCCCCACGACGGACATCGACCCATGAGCCTGCACGCCGCCCTCGAGCCTACTGTCGAAGAGGCTGGCCTCTCTCGTCGTCTGAAAGACGGCACGGCGGCGGCCCACCAGCGCCTCGACCGGTCGATCATGGCCGGGGCCCCCTTCGCCGATCGCGCGCGCTACGGCCGATTCCTCGCGGTCCAGCAGGCCTTCCACGCCGACATCGAGGCGCTCTACGCCGATCCCGATCTCGGCCGACTGCTGCCGGACCTCTCCGCGCGCAGCCGGCTGGCGGCGATCGAGAGCGATCTCGCGGATCTTGGGGTTGAGACTCCGGCTTCGGCCGACGGCCCCGCCTTTCCGGCCGGCGCGCCGTTCGACGACGCCGAGGCGCTGGGCTGGCTCTACGTCGCCGAAGGGTCGAACCTCGGCGCGGCCTTCCTGCTGAAGGAGGCGGCGAAGCTCGGCCTCTCCACCGAGTTCGGCGCACGTCACCTCGCGCCGGCGCCGGACGGCCGCGGTCTCAACTGGCGCGTTTTCGCCGCCGCCCTCGACGCTGTTCCGCTCGACGCGGACGGGACCACGCGCGCGGTCGCCGGCGCGGAAGCCGCGTTCGCGCGCGTTCAGGCGCTCGTGCGGGCGTCGTTCGGCTAACGATCGCTCACCCGCGCGGCGCCGTCTCGCCGAGCAGGAAGCCGCGGTCGGCCGCGAGGCGCTTTTCGAGAAAGCCCGCCACCGCCTTGATGCGCGCGATGTGCACAAGGTCCTCGTGCACCGACAGCCAGACGTCCCGGACGGTGGACAGCTCCGGCAGCACCGGGATCAGCGCCGGATTATGGGCCGCGACGAAGCTCGGCAGCATCGCGATGCCCTGGCCGGACGAAGCGCTGACATATTGAGCGATCAGGCTCGTGCTGCGGAAGCCCACATGCGCCGGGCGGAAGATGTCCGACAGCCAGCGGTTCTCGCGGACGTGTATGTACTCGTCGATGAAGTCGATGAAGTCGTGTTCGTCGAGGTCCCGAGCGGAGGTCGGGCGCGGACGGTCCGCGAAATACGCCTCGGCCGCATAGAGCGAGACCCGGAATTCGCCGATCTTGCGGGTCGAGAGCCGCCGCCCGACCGGTCGGTTGAAGCTCACGAACACCTCCGCTTCCCGGCGCGTCAGGTCGAGCGTGCGCGTGTCGGTGATCAGCTCGATCTGGATGCCGGGATACTGCCTGCGGAACGCCCCGAAGCAGGTGGTGAGGTAGAGGCTGCCCATGCCTTCCATGGTGGCGATGCGCACGGCGCCGCCGGCGTCGCCGCCCGCGCCGACCGCCTCCGTCAAGGCGTTCGCCTGGTTCTCCATGCCCTCCGCGTGCTGCAGCAGGCGCAGGCCGGTCTCGGTCAGGGTGAAGCCTGTGCGGCTGCGCTTGAAAAGGCTGGCGCCGAGGCTGCGCTCGAGCTCGCGGATGCGGCGTCCGACGGTGGTGTGGTCGACCTTCAGCGCCTTCGCGGCGCGCGCCAGGTTCTTCTGCCGCGCCACGGCGAGGAAGTAGACGATGTCGTTCCAGTCGTAGCGGGGCTGCGCCTTCACCGCCGCCATGACGCGGTCTCCGTGCTTCGTCGCGAAGGACGGAACTGTAGCTGTCGCGAAAGCCATGATCACTACCGATCCGGCGGCGCACCCCGCCGCCGGATCGGCTCCCTGTCCTGCCGGCGTCAGGCCGCGACGAGCGGCGCGTAGGTGTCGGTCAGGCGGTTCGCGAACATGTCGACCTTCGGGATCATCATCTTCTGCCGGCAGACGGCGAGGTCGACGTGGCGGGGCATGACCGCGCCGAGCGTGAGCGAGCGCGGGGCGACGACGTTGACGTCCCACAGCGGGAAGCCGGTCGGCGGAACCACCATGCTGCCGCCGGGGTAGGGGCTGTCGACCCGGTTCGCGAGCGCGAGCGCGACGCGATTGTCTTCGGCCCGCGGCACGGCGAGCAGTTCGCGCTCGAACGGCTCCCTCAGCGCCGCCGGCCACAGCACGATGTCGGCGGCGCCGACGCCGAGGCAGCGCGAGGTTTCGGGGAAGACCGCGTCGAAGCCCGACATCACGCCGATGCGTCCGAACGGCGTGTCGAACACGGGGTACGCGTCGCCGGCGGTCGCCCAGCGCTTCTCCTCGGCGGTGAGGTGGGTCTTGCGGTAGCGCCCGATCTCCGCGCCGTCAGGCCCGATCAGGACGGTCGCGGCGTAGAGCCGGTCGCCCTCCCGCTCCACCATCGGCGCCCCGATCAGGCAGCCGTAGCGCTTGGCGATCCCCGCCAGCCGCGCCAGGATCGCAGGCGTCGACTCCGCCTGGAGCGCCGCCTCCTCGGCGTTCGGCAGCCAGGTCGGGCTGAAGGCGTATTCCGGCAGGATCAGCACCTTGGCGCCGAGCTTCGCGGTGTGGTCCACCATCTCGAACACAGCGTCCGCGTTGGCTGCGTCCGCCGTCATGTGCATCTGCACGGCGGCCACCTTGGTCACGCTGCGCGACGGCACCAGCGGCTGGTCGGCGATCCCGTAGACCGGGGTCTGCTCGTAAGGCAGCGCAAGCGCGCCGTAGGTCTCCGGCCGGCGGCCCGCGATCTTGTCGTCCGCGGCGTAGATCGACTTGTCCGCCGCCATATCCGGATCGACGTCGGCCACCGCCATGCCGTGTGTGTCGTACGGGACCTTGGCGGCGACGCGGCCCTTCGGGTCCACGATCATGCTTCCGCCGGGGTAGTAGATCGAGCGCTCGTGCCCGGCCTTGGTGGCGGCGACAAGCCACACGCCGTTCTCATAGGCGCGGGCCGGGCCCCACATGTCGGCCTGATCCATGGCGAAGAAGTTCGCCATGTCGACGATGATCTCGGCGCCCTGCAGCGTCATGGCGCGGAAGATCTCGGGGATGCGGCCGTCGAAGCAGATCAGCAGGCCGATGCGGCCGAGATCGGTGTCGACCACAGGGCAGCCGCGCTCGCCGAAGGCGAACCAGTTCTGGTCGTGGGTGGCGAGGAACTGCTTGTGGTAGTGGCAGGCGAGCTCGCCCTTGCGCCCGAACATGACGCCGGAGTTGAAGATCTTGTTCTTCGCCGGGTCCCATTCCGTGATGCCGCTCGCGATGTAGACGCCGTGCTTCGCCGCAAGCGCCGACAGCGCCTTCACGAACGGGCCGTCCGTCACCGTCTCCGCAAGGTCGCGGGCGTGCTGGGCCGAGTCGAACAGGTAGCCCGTGTCCATGCACTCCGGGAACACGATGAGCTCGCAGCCCTGCCGCACCGCCTCCTCCACATAGGAGGTCGCGAGCGAGATGTTGTGGTCGTAGTCGCCGAGGCGCGCGAGCGTCTGCACCGCCGCGGCGCGAAAGCGTCGCTTCGTCATGGGATTGGTCTCCGTAAGATGTCTGCGGGCCGCGTCGGCCCTTCGTCAGCCTGAGGTCAGCTTGGCTCGGGCGCGGCTTTCACCTCGCGCCAGAACGTGTCGAGGCAGCGCCGCTTCAGCGCCGTGAACTCCTCGCTGGTGGTGGCGGCGCCGTCGCGCGGCCAGGGCAGGGCGATGTCGACAATCTCCGCCACGCGCGTCGGCCGCCGGCTCAGCAGCACCAGCTTGTCGGCGAGCTGGATCGCTTCTTCGAGGTCGTGCGACACCAGCAGCGTGGTGATGCTGCGCTTCATGAAGATCTTCTGAAGCTGCTCGCGCATGAACAGCGTCATTTCATAGTCCAGCGCGGAGAACGGCTCGTCGAGGAACAGCACCTCCGGCTCGGTCACCAACGCGCGGAGGATCGACACCGTCTGCTGCTGGCCGCCCGACAGCGTGTAGGGGTAGGCGGCGAGGTCGAACTTGACGTCGAACTCGGCGAGCAGAGCCTCGACCCGCCGCTTTCGCTCCGCCCTCGGCACGCCCATCACCTTCAGCGGGTAAAGGATGTTGTCGATCGAACGGATCCACGGAAACAGCGCCTCCCGGTAGTTCTGGAAGACATAGGAGATGTTGGTCTCGCCGATGGTGCGGCCGTCGTAGAGCGCCTGGCCTGCGTCCATCGGCGCGAGCCCCGAGATCATGTTGATCAGGGTGCTCTTGCCGCAGCCGTTCGGCCCGAAGATCGAGATGAAGGAGCCGAGCGGCAGGTCGAGGTCGAAGCCGTCATAGACGACGGCTCCGTTGAAGCTCTTCGACAGGCCGCGGATCGTCAGCTTGCCGCGGCGCGGGACGGGGGCAGGGGCCGCTTCCGCGGGCGGGCCTTCCGTCGGTCTCAAAGCGTGGATCTGGCCCAAGGCGGCCTCCCGGGTCACTCAGCTGCCGAGGTCGGCTGCGGTCAGCAGCTTGGTCTTCACGTCCACGGAGGCCGGCAGCACGCCCTCCTTGGAGAAGACGTCCACCAGCGCCTGGTAGGAGGCGGCGTCGACGTCGTTCAGGTCCTTGAAGCCGCGGAGGTAAGGCTGCGCGACGAGCTCCAGCTGCTCCGCGCGGATCGCGGTGTATTTGGGAAGCACCGCCCGGTACTTGGCGAAATCGGCGTTCACCATGTCCGTCGCCTGATCGATGATCTCGACCACCTTGCGCGCGACCGCCGGCCGCTCCTTCAGGAACTTCGTGGTGATGAGCGAGGCGCCGGAATAGAACGGGTCGGCGATCACGGCCTCGACCGGGTTGGTCATGGCGCGCTTGGCCTTGCCGGAGGCGACCGCGATCGAGCCGACCGGCTCGAGCGACAGCGTCGCGTCGGCGGTGCCGCCGACGACCGCCGGCACCTGCATCGCGACCGCGAGGTCGACGAGCTTCACGTCCTTGTCCGGATCGAGGCCCGCGGAGCGCACCATGTGGCGGGTGATGGTGCGCCACTGGATGCCCGGCAGATGCCCGAGGGTCTTGCCCTTGAGATCGGCGAAGCTCGCGATCGTGCTGTCCGGCTTGACGATCAGCCCGTCGTTGATGCGGTCGACCTTGATGCCGCCGCCCTGCAGGCCGAACACTTTGAAGGTGCCGGGAAATTTGTGCTCGGCCACCATCGCGATGCCGGCGGCGGCTCCGGGAGGGCCGAAGTCGGCGCGGCCGGCGACCAGCGCGTCGATGATGTGGTTCGGCGACTCCATCTTGTTGGAGACGACCTCGATGCAGGCCTTCTCGAACAGCTTCTCTTCGAGCGCCACGTAATAGGCGGTGGTCTGCATGATCGGGAGCCAGGCCGCGGAGACCTTCTCCATGCTGGCGCAGGCGGAGGCCGCGCCGGCCGACGCGATAAGGGCGACGCCTGCGGCGAGGGCGGTTGCGAGATGGCGCATGCGGTCGATTCCTTCGGGTTCGGAAGGCGGAGAAAGAGGCGCGGCCAGGCTCAGCGCCCGGCCCAGTGGACCAGACGGCGCTCGAGCACGAGCAGCAGCACGTTGAGGCCGTAGCCCATGGCGCCGGCGACAAGGATCGAGCCGTACATGTCGGCGAGTTCGTAGGAGATCTGGGCGTCGATGATGCGGTGCCCGAGGCCGTCGGTCGCTCCGATGAACATCTCGGCGACGATGATGACCACGAGCGCGATCGACACCGCGTTGCGCAGGCCGACGAAGGTCTGCGGCAGCGTCTCGAAGAAGATGACGTCGCGGAAAATCCTGAGCGACGAGGCGCCCATGGACTGCGCTGCGAGGATGCGCGTCCGGCGCGCGTTCAGCACGCCGTAGGCGACGTTGAACACGATGACGAGCCAGGCCGCGAAGGCCGCCACCGCGATCTTGGCGGCGTCGCCGAGCCCGAACAGCAGCAGGAACAGCGGGAACATCGCGGTCGCGGGCGTCGACCGGAAGAAGTCGATCAGGAACTCGACCGAGCGGTAGACCGCGGCCTTGGCGCCGAGCACGATGCCGATCGGCACCCCGAGCGTCACCGCGATCCCGATGGCGTAGGCGACGCGCGCCAGCGTGTGGCCGAAATCTTCGTTCAGCTCGCCCGCCGCGACCCGGCGCGCGGTTTCGCCGATCGTTTCGAACGGCGACGGAAGAAGATCCTTGTTGACGTAGCCGCCCTTGAACGCAATCCACCAGATCGCGATCAGAAGCAGCGGACCGACGGCGAGTTCAAGCGTCTTTCGAAGCTTGGTCGACGACAGTAAAGAGTTCATGGCGTTGAGGCCCGATCCGTTTCGACACGACGCCGTCATGGCGCCGGAGCGTCCTGCGGGCCGAAACGTCGCGAGGACATCTCAGCTTCCGTGGATCATCGTGCCGATCTGTCGGGGATAAAAGGGCCAGTGTTGCACGTCATCGTGCAAAAACGCATGGCATCGCGGGCATTTGGCGTCGGATGAAGAGTAACGATGCAGTTTTAGGCGCCCGGCGCCCATGGCGGCGGCACCTCAGGTCTTTCGAACCTTGAAGCTCATCGAGAGAGACCGGGGCGATCGAAGGACCGGCTGGATAGCGAGGGCGCATTGCGCTGGGGGCATAGCGCGGTCAGACGATCCGGACCGAGCGCGGTCCGTTGAAGCGGACCACGTTCGGACGATGATTCGGGCCTTACCAGCCAGACTGCGCAATAATGGCGCTTTCCGGCAGGCGCGGACGAAGCGCGGGCGATCAAAAGCAGAGCGGCGAGGAAATCCTGAGGAGTCCCTTAGGGAGCCCCTACCGGAAGCCGACCGCCTCGACGACGATCCAGACGATCGCGAAGGGAGCTGCGAGGTTCAGCACGGCTCCGGCCATGAGCACGACGGTCGCGGCGATGGAGCGGACTTCCCCCAGCACGTCGGGCTCCGCCCGGCACCGATACGCCGAGTTCGCGTAAAGCTCCGTGAGCTTGTCTATCGCCATCGCCATTCCCCGAAGTCGCCGTTGGCAAATTCGCTTAGCCGAAGGCGGCGGGGAATAGGGAGTAATCCTTAATGAGATGTAAATTTTAAGGAAAGGTTAACCCTGCCGCGCGGCCGCAGGCGCTGCGGCCACGAGCCGGCGGCCGGCCTCGGTGAGCGCGAGCTTCGCGCGCTGGGTGCGGGCGTCGCGCGCGGCGACCGACACGAGGCCGAGCTCGTCGGCGAGGTCGGACACCGCGCGCAGGACGAGGGCGTGAGCGAGCCCGAAGACTTTGGCGAAGGAGCGGCTGTCTCCGGCGACGCCGGCGCCGAGCGCGGTCAGCACGCCGGCGTGCAGCGGCGTCAGCCCCGGCGCGGCCTCCACCATGGCCTCTACCGCCGCCATGAAGGCGCGTTCGTCCTCGGCGACCGCGGTCATCAGGCGGCCTTTCCCGCGCGCGGCGCGAGCGAGACCAGCACGGACTTCGACAGCGGCGTGTCGGAGAGATCGCCGGCCTTGGTGAAGGGCACGACCGCGTTCAGCTCGGGATAGTAGCCGGCGATGCAACCGCGCGGGATGTCGTAGGCGACGAGCCGAAAGTCCTCGGCGCGCCGCGAGCGGCCGTCGGCGGCGTCGCCCACCACGTCGACGCGCGCGTTGGGCTTCGAGCCCATGGCGGCGATGTCGTCCGGGTTCATGAAGATCACCCGGCGCTCGCCGTAGACGCCGCGGTAGCGGTCGTCGAGGCCGTAGATCGTGGTGTTGTACTGGTCGTGGCTGCGGACGGTCTGCAGCACGAACTGGCCGGGGCGCCTGCGGGCGCTCTGGTGCTCGATCTCGGCCGGCAGCGGCGTCGCGGAGAACTCCGCCTTGCCGGACCGCGTCAGCCATTCGCGCTCGCTCGCCGCGTTGCGCAGCCGGAAGCCTCGCGGCTGGCGGACGCGGACGTTGTAGTCCTCGAAGCCCGGAATGGTGCGGGCGATGCTGTCGCGGATCAGGTCATAGTCCTCGGCCATGGCGGCCCAGTCCACATGGCCCGAGCCGACAGTCGCCGCCGCGATGCCGCAGATGACGCCGACCTCGGACTTCAGATGCGGCGAGGCCGGCTTGTTGATGCCGCCCGAGCCGTGGACCATCGACATCGAGTCCTCGACGGTGACGATCTGGGCCTTCTTCGCGCTGTTGCGATCGATCTCGGTGCGGCCCATGCAGGGCAGCAGATAGGCGACCTTGCCCACCGCCATGTGGCCGAGGTTCGGCTTGGTCGCGATCTGGACCGTGAGGCGGCAGCTCCGCAGCGCCTGCTCGACGACGGCGGTGTCTGGGGTGGCGCGCAGGAAGTTCCCGCCGAGCCCGATGAAGGCCTTGGAGCGGCCCTCGACCATGGCGCCGATGGCGTGCAGCACGTTGTGGCCGGGCTGCCGCGGAACGGCGAAGCCGAACTCCCGCTCGATCGCCGCCAGGAACCACTCCGGCGCGTTCTCGTTGATGCCGACCGTGCGGTCGCCCTGCACGTTGGAATGGCCGCGCACGGGGCACAGGCCGGCGCCCTCGCGGCCGACATGGCCGCGCAGGAACAGCAGGTTCGCGATCTCGCGCACCGTCGCGACCGAGTGCTTGTGCTGGGTCACGCCCATCGCCCAGGTGACTATGACGCGTTCGCCGCCGAGATAGACGTCGGCGAGCGTGGCGATCTGGTCATAGGTGAGGCCCGACTGGTCCTCGATCGCGCCCCAGGAGGTCGCCTCGACCTCCGCGCGCCACGCGTCGAGCCCGACGGTGTGCTCGGCTATGAAGGCTTCGTCCAGCAGCGACGGGCGGCCGGCGGCGCGCGCGGCGTCGTCGCGCGCGAACACGATCTTCGCGACGCCGCGGATCGCGGCCATGTCGCCGCCGAGCTTCGGCTGGAGGTAATGCGTCGCGATCGAGGTCGATCCGCCGCGGATCATCTCGATCTTGTCCTGCGGGTCGGCGAAGCGTTCGAGGCCGCGCTCGCGGATCGGGTTCAGCACCGCGACGCGCGCGCCGCGCATCGACGCCTTGCGCAGGTCGCCCAGCATGCGCGGGTGGTTGGTGCCCGGGTTCTGGCCGATCACGATGATCGCGTCGGCGTGGTGGAAGTCCTCGAGCGTGACCGTGCCCTTGCCGACGCCGATCGCCTGCGTCAGCCCGACGCCCGACGCCTCGTGGCACATGTTCGAGCAGTCGGGGAAGTTGTTGGTGCCGTAAGCGCGCGCGAACAGCTGATAGAGATAGGCGGCCTCGTTTGAGGCGCGGCCGGAGGTGTAGAACTCGGCCTCGTTCGGGCTGTCGAGCGCGTTGAGCTCTGCCGCGATCCCGGTGAACGCCTCGTCCCACGAGACCGCGACGTAGCGGTCGGTCGCCGGATCGTAGCGCATCGGCTCGGTCAGGCGGCCGACGTTTTCGAGGTCGTAGTCGGTCCAGCCGCGCAGCGCGCTCACCGTATGCTCGGCGAAGAAAGCGGGGGTAGCGCGGCGGGCGGTCGCCTCCCACGACACCGCCTTGACGCCGTTCTCGCAGAACTCGAACGACGAGCCGTGCTCCGGATCGCCCCAGGCGCAGCCCGGGCAGTCGAAGCCGTCGGACTGATTGGCCTTCAGCAGCGTGATCGCGCCGGTGATCGCCGACCCGCTCTTGAGCAAATGCTTTCCGCAGCTGCGAAGAGCGCCCCAGCCGCCGGCGGCGTGAGAGCGTTTGAGGGGCGCGTCCGCCTGAGACATGTGCTTCGACCGTGCATGTGAGAGCGCCGAAGCCGCGCGATCGCGGCAGTGAATATGATCCGAGATAGCCCTGAGGCGCTTTCGGCGCAACTAAACGCGCCGGATTTATTTGTCCTTACATGAAGACATGGCGGCCATGCGCTTAATTCATAACAATTAAAAACAGACTTAGAGGTTCGAAAACTATCGATATCGCCGATCGGGCGATATGGATTCGGACATCATCTTGCAAATCATCGTTGACTACGATTGCGCGATAGGAAAATCGCATCATGCCGCGGTGCAATAGGAAAACCGCGTTCAGGTGCCTTCATACCGGGGAGGGAAGTGACTAGATTGCGGACCCGCCCCGGTCTGACGGACCGCAGCGCCGCATCCATCGCCGGCTGAATTTGAGCAATGTCCCCCATTCTTGAGATTTCGGGTCTGTCCAAGACCTATGCGTCCGGGTTCCAGGCGCTGAAGCATGTCGACCTCGCGATCGAGACCGGAGAAATCTTCGCGCTGCTCGGCCCGAACGGCGCCGGCAAGACGACGCTGATCTCGATCGTCTGCGGTCTGGTGAACCGGACCGACGGAACGGTGATGGTCGCCGGCGCCGACATCGAGCGCGACTACCGCGCCGCCCGCTCGCTGATCGGCCTCGTGCCGCAGGAGCTTTCGACGGATCGTTTCGAAAGCGTGTGGGACACCGTGGCGTTCAGCCGCGGACTGTTCGGCAAGCCGAAGAACCCCGCCTACCTCGAAAAGCTGCTGCGCGACCTGTCGCTGTGGGAGAAGCGCGACGAGCGCATCATGGCGCTGTCCGGCGGCATGAAACGCCGGGTGCTGATCGCCAAGGCGCTGGCGCATGAGCCGCGGCTCCTGTTCCTCGACGAGCCGACGGCGGGCGTCGACGTGGAGCTCCGGCGCGACATGTGGCGGCTGATCCGCGAGCTGCGCGAGACCGGCGTCACCGTGATCCTCACCACCCACTACATCGAGGAAGCCGAGGAGATGGCCGATCGTATCGGCGTCATCACCGGCGGCGAGCTGATCCTGGTGGAGGAAAAAGCGGCGCTGATGGCGAAGCTCGGCCGCAAGGAGCTGATCCTCCAGCTCTGCGAGCCGCTTTCCGAGATCCCGGCGGCGCTCGGCCGCCACAAGCTGGAGCTGCGGGCCGGCGGCTCGGAGCTTGTTTACGTCTATGACGCGACGCGCGAAAGCGCGGACGTGGCCTCGCTCGTGACCGAACTGTCGGCTGCTGGCGTCCAGTTCCGCGACCTCAGGACGACGCAATCTTCGCTCGAGGACATTTTCGTGGGTCTCGTGAATGGAGGAGGCCGGTCGTGACCGGAGGCGTCAATCTGCGCGCGGTGGCCGCGATCTACAACTTCGAGATGGCGCGCGCGCTGCGGACGGTGATGCAGAGCGTCATCTCGCCGGTGCTGTCGACCTCGCTCTACTTCGTGGTCTTCGGCGCGGCGATCGGCCAGCGCATGAACGAGATCGACGGCGTGCCCTACGGCGCGTTCATCGTGCCCGGCCTGATCATGCTGTCGCTGCTGACTCAAAGCGTCGCGAACGCGTCGTTCGGCATCTACTTCCCGCGCTTCGCCGGCACGATCTACGAGGTGCTGTCGGCGCCGGTGTCCTATCTCGAGATCGTCATCGCCTATGTCGGCGCGGCGGCGACCAAGTCGATCGTCATTGGCCTGATCATCCTCGCGACCGCCTCGCTGTTCACGCCGCTGTCGATCCAGCATCCGTTCTGGATGATGGGTTTCCTCGTCCTGACCGCTGTCACGTTCTCGCTGTTCGGCTTCATCATCGGCGTCTGGGCCGACGGGTTCGAGCAGCTTCAGGTGATCCCGCTGCTCATCATCACGCCGCTGACGTTCCTCGGCGGCAGCTTCTACTCGATCGACATGCTGCCGCCGTTCTGGCGCACGCTCAGCCTGTTCAACCCGGTCGTATATCTCGTCAGCGGTTTCCGCTGGAGCTTCTACGGCAAGGCCGACGTGAACGTGGAGATCAGCCTCGCGATGACGCTGGCGTTCCTGCTGGTCTGCCTGGTCGCGATCCGCTGGATCTTCAAGACGGGGTACCGGCTGAAGCCCTGAACGCGGCCAAAGGCTCAGCCGCGCGTGCGCGCGCTGACCGCCGGCAGCACCTGGCGGGTGATCCAGTTGATGAGCTCGGTGCGGCGGATCGTCGGGTCGAGCACCGATGGCGCGACGCCGAGCCGCCAGGCGACGTCCTTGCGGTCGGGATCGGCGTCGAGCGCCACGAGGTCGGCGATGTAGGCCGCGGCCTCCGCGCCGTCGCGGAAGAAGCCTTCCTCCAGCATGATCGGCGTGTAGCGGGTCAGGATGCCGCCGAGCTCCGCGAACGTGTATTCCGGGTGGAACTGGACGCCCCAGAACACGCCGTTGCCGTGCCGGATCTCCGCCGCCTGCACCGCGCAGAGGTCGTTGACCGCAGTGACGGTCGCCCCCGGCGGCACGGCCGCGACCTCGTCGGAATGGATCGCGGGCGCGTCGAACACCTGGGCGCGGCCGGCGTGCAGCGCATGGTCGCGGCCGGCGTCGGTGAGATGGATCGAGCGGGCGATGCCGATCTCGCGGCCGCGGCGGTTGAGCTTCACCTCGCCGCCGGCCGCGGCCGCGGCCACCTGAAGGCCCCAGCACGAGCCGAAGAACGGCACGCCGGCGTCGTAGATCGTGCGGGCGAAATCCACCTGCACGAGCGATTCCCGCTCCGACTTCCAGAGGTTGAGCCCCGACCCCGTGATGACGACGCCGTCGTAGGATCCGACGCCTGCTCCGTCCGGCAGGTTCGCGCCTTCGTCCGCCGGATAGCACACGTCGATCGTGGCCTCGAGCTTCTCGGCCGCCGTAAGCCGCGTGAGGACGTCGCTGTAGAAGGCGCTCGGCGTCTGGCCGGAGACGGCGGCGTGCCGCTCGCGCATGGCCTTCGGGTTGCCTTCGACGACGAGGAGGCGGAGCGGGCGCATGCGCGTCACGCCCGCGCCGCGTCGAGGTCGCCGCGGATCGCGGCGCGGTAGAGCCTCGCGAAGTGCGCCGCCTTGAAGGGCAGGGGATTGCCGCCGGTCGAGGGATCGCGTTCGGCCTTCTCCGCCATTTCGTCGACGCGGTCCTCGTCGACGCCGATTTCGGCGAGCGTATGCGGCACGTAGAGCTCCTCCCGGAAGCGCAGCACCCAGTCGATGAAACCGTCGAAACCGCCGTCGATCTCGAACGAGCGCGCGAGATGGGTGAAGCGTTCCTCGATCGCGGGGCGGTTCGCCAGCAGCACGTAGGGCATGATCACGCCGTTGGTCAGGCCGTGATGTGTGTCGTAGAGCGCTCCGACCGGATGCGACAGCGAGTGGATCGCGCCGAGCCCCTTCTGGAACGCGGTCGCGCCCATGCTGGCGGCGGCGAGCATGTTGACGCGGGCCTCGATGTCGCCGCCGTCGACGACCGCGCGCGGGAGGTAGCGCTTGATCAGCCGCGCGCCGTTGACGGCGACGCCGTCCGCCATCGGGTGGAAGCCGGGGGCGGAAAAGGCCTCCAGACAGTGGGCGAGGGCGTCGAAGCCGGTCCAGGCCGTGAGCTTCGGCGGCAGGCCGACCGTGAGCTCCGGATCGAGGATTACGACCGCCGGCTGCATCTTCGGGTGGAAGATGATCTTCTTCTCCTGGGCGCCTTCGTTGGTGACGACCGCCGCGCGGCCGACCTCCGAGCCGGTGCCGGCGGTGGTGGGGACCGCCACGATCGGCGCGATCGCCGCGACGTCGGCGCGGGTCCACCAGTCGTCGACGTCCTCGAAGTCCCAGATCGGCCGGGTCTGGCCGGCCATAAAGGCGACCAGCTTGCCGACGTCGAGCCCGGAGCCGCCGCCGAAGGCGACCACGCCGTCCGCGCCCGCCGCACAATAAGCCGCGACCCCGGCCTCCACATTGGCGTCGGTCGGGTTGCCCTTCACCTCCGAGAACACAGTTGCCGGCCGCCCCGCCGCCTCGAGCGCCGCGAGGGCGCGGCCGACAAGCGGCGTGCTCATCAGGCCGGGGTCCGTCACCAGCAGCGGCCGGGCGATCCCGGCTTGCGCGCAGGCGTCGCCGAGCTCCGCGACGCGGCCGGGGCCGACGAGCACGCGGGTCGGGTAGTTCCAGGCGGCGGTGAAGGGGCTGGTCATGAGCGATCTCGCGGCAGTCGGCGCCGAAGCGCGCTTTCATGAACTCGACCGTCGTCCTACGGCTTGACCGGATGACCCACCGTCAGCGTCGCGCTCGACGTCGGAGATGGACGGTCCGGTCACGCCGGACCATTACGGCTGCTTGCGGCCAAGGGGGACCCTCAGGTCATCTCGCGCAGGTGATAGCTCTTCGGCCGCGTCATCATGTGAAAGCCGATCTCGGACAGGCTGGCGCCGCGGCCGGTGTCCTTGACGCCGGTCCAGGCGAGCGCGGGATCGAGATAGTCGCAGCGGTTCATGAACACCGTGCCGGTCTCGATCCGGTCGCCGAGCGCCTCGGCGAGGTCGATGTCCCGGGTCCAGATCGAGGCGGTGAGGCCGTAGGGGCTGTCGTTCATCAGCCGCAGCGCCTCCTCGTCACCGGAGACCTTCATGATCCCGACCACAGGGCCGAAGCTCTCCTCCATCATCACGCTCATGGAGTGGTCGACGTTGGTGAGCACCTGCGGGGCGAGATAGGGCGTGCCGGCCTTGTCCGCGGGGAAGGCGCGCGGGTCGAGATGCGCCTTGGCGCCGCGGGCGACCGCCTCCGCGATCTGGGCGCGGACGTTCTCGGCGAAGCGGGTCGCGGACATCGGCCCGAGCGTGGTGGCGTCGTCGAGCGGGTCGCCGAGCCTGTACTGCGCCGCCAGATCCACCACGCCCGCGACGAAGCGGTCGTAATGGCGCTCGTGCACATACACGCGCTCGATCCCGCAGCAGCACTGGCCGGAGTTGTAGAACGCGCCGTCGGCGAGGTTTTCGATCGCGAAGTCGAGTTCGGCGTCCTCGCGGACGTAAGCCGGGTCCTTGCCGCCGAGCTCGAGGCCGAGGCTCGCGAAGGTGCCGGCCGCGGCGCGCTCGATCGCCCGGCCGCCGCCGACCGAGCCGGTGAAGTTGATGTGGCCGATCATGCCCGAGCGGATCAGGTCCGAGGTCTCGTCATGGCCGAGGTAGAGGTTGCGGAACAGGCCCTTCGGCAGGCCGGCCTTGTCCATGGCCTCCTGGAGGCGCTCGCCGGCCAGAAGCGTCTGGTTGGCGTGCTTCAGCAACACCGCGTTGCCGGCGATCAGCGCGGGAACGATGGCGTTGACGGCGGTGAGGAACGGGTAGTTCCACGGCGCGATGACGAGCACGACGCCGATCGGCGTGCGCTTGATCATGCGGCGGAACCCCGGCTTTGGCTCGGGGGTGACCGGGGCGAGCGCCTTCTCGGCGGTCGCGACGCAGTGGCGGATACGCTCCTCGACGCCGCGCATCTCGCCGCCATAGCGCACGGGACGGCCCATCTGCAGCGCAAGTTCGGGGACGATCTGCTGGTTCAGGCCGAGCAGCGCCTCGAGGAAGGCGAGCATCTTCGCGCCGCGTTCGGCGATGGGCACGCCGGCCCATTCCTGCTGCGCGCGTTTCGCCGCCGCCGCCGCCTCCGCCACCGCGGCGGGCGGATCGATCGGCCGGCGGGCGACTTCGCGGCCGTCGATGGGGGAAATGCAGGTGAGGTCGGTCATGGAGACACCCATGAACCCGGCGCGAGGGGCGACCGCCGCGGGGAGCCGGGAGCGTTGTCAGGAAGCGGCGCTCTCTCGTAGCACGATCCTCGCGAGGCTTCCCATGCGGGTTTGTCGCCGCGCCGCCGCCGTCTCGACCGACCGGATCGCGGTCGCTCGCCGGTCCGCTTCCGCGGGCGGCCCGATGTCCGGGCCGCCCGACTTAATTCAGAGCGACTTGTACTCGCCCCTGCCGCCGGACAGCGCGAACTCCTCCTCGGGCGAGAGCACCAGCTTGTGGCGGCCGTAGACCGCGAAGTAGACGGTCGCGATCGCGAACCATACCAGCACCCACAGGACCCCCTTGGTGAAGTTCGGATCCTGAACCTGATAGAACAGCGTGACGACGGCGATCACGATGGTCGCGACCGCGCCGGGCACGCCGAGAGGGCTCTTGAACGGCCGCTTGATGTGGGCGGCGTTCTTGCGAAGCAGGATGTAGGAGACCGCCTGCGCGATGTAGGAGAACATCGCCCCCGACACCGCCATGTTGAGCAGCACGCTGCCGATGGTCGCTCCGCCGGTCTCGGCGCCGAGCGCGAACCAGATGATCAGCATCACGCCGAGTCCGACGACCGAGCCGACGATCATCGCGACGTAGGGCGTGCGGTAGGAGGCGTGCGTCACCGACAGGCCGCGCGGGAAGTAGCCGGCGCGCGAGAGCGAATAGATCTGGCGTCCCTGGGCGTAGAGGATGGTGTGGAAGCTCGCGATCAGGCCGGTGAGGGCCACGACGCCGAGCAGCACCACGCCGCCGTCGCCGTAGATCGCCTTGAAGCCGTCGAGCAGCGGCTCGAGCGAGGTGGCGAGGTGGAACGAGCCGACGCCCACGACCGACGGGTTCAGCAGCACGATCATGAAGGCCGAGACGATCAGGGTCGCGATGCCCAGCATGATGCCCTTCGGCATGTCGCGGGCCGGATCGACCGACTCTTCGGCGGCGAGCGGAAGCTGCTCGATCGCGAGGAACAGCCACACCGCGAAGGGCAGCGTAGCCAGCACGCCCGACAGCCCGAAGGGGAAGTACGAACCGCCGCCTTCGGGCAGCTCCACCGGCGCGCCGTCCGGCCCGGCCGCGATGTTCAGCGCCCAGCGCGAGAAGTCCATGTGCGGGACGGCGCTGATCCAGAAGAACACAAGCACCGCGAGCGAGATCAGCGTGAACGCCATCGTCACCTTGAACGACAGCTCCAGGCCGAACACGTTGAGCGCCACGAAGAGCACGTAGAACGCGACCCAGACCAGCGGAGAGTAGGCCGGATCGAAGCCGAAGATCGCGTTGACGTAGCCGGTGATGAAGGTGACGACGACCGCCGGCGTGATGACGTATTCGACGTTTTCGCACAAGCCGGTGAAGAAGCCGCCCCAGGGGCCCATGGCCGTGCGGGCGAAGGAATAGGCCGCGCCGGTGTGCGGCAGCGCCGCCGACATCTCGGCGATCGAGAAGGTCAGGCCGAGATACATAACCGCGATGATCATCCCGGCGACCAGCATGCCGCCCCAGCCGCCGGTGGCGAAGCCGAAGTTCCATCCCGAAAAATGCCCGGAGATGACGGCGCCGACGCCGAGCGCCCAGAGGCTCGCCACGCCGGCGTAGCGCGTCAGTCCGCGCTTTTCGAAATATCCGGCGTCCACCGTCTGGTAGGTGACGCCGCGCTTCCCGTCTTGGGCCATGCCGCTGTTCCCGTTGCGCCGATTGATCGGACGCGCGACGCGCTCGTGTCCAAGCGGGATGACGAGCCTTCTCGCGCGATCACGGAGAGCTCACGCTGTCGTGACCAAGGTCAGCGTCGTGTGGGGCGCGGCGTCTGTCAACTCGGGACGAGCGTCATCACGCCGCAAAATGCGTCACGGCGCAGAAATAGGCTCGGGCGGCGTTGGAATGTGCGGATCGAGGGCAGGTTCGTGAAGAGCAGGCGGGGCGGCGCCTCGCGATATGGGCTCAGACCGGAGGCGGGGGCGCCGCGATCACGAAATGATAGACCGCGATCCCGATTGCGATGACCACGGCCGCGACCAGCAGGATGCGGCCGACCGAGGCGCCGGCCGAAACCGGCTCGCGCGGCTCCTTCGCGGTCTCCGGCTTCGTCTCGGCAGGCTGGGGCGCGAGTTGGGCCGGGGGCGGGGCGAAGGCCGCGACGCCCGAGGCGAGCGGCGGAGCCTCCAGCGTCTGGGGCGCGGCGTCGCGCTCGTCCGGCTCCTCGTGGGCGATCGGCGGCGCTTCCGACACCGACGGAACCACGGTCTCCGCGCTTGGAGGACGGGCGACGATCTCGCGCGAGAACGCTTCGAAGAAGGCTTCGAGCTGCTGCCGCGCCACGCCGCCGACGAGGCGCGAGCCGAGCTGGCCCACCTTGCCGCCGACCTCCGCCGTGATCGTGTAGGTCGCGACCGTGACGTCGCCGTCTTCAGTGAGCGCGATCTTGGCGCCGCCCTTGGCGAAGCCGGCTCCGCCCGCGGCCGCCTGGCCCGACAGGACGCAGCTCTCGGGCCGGAGCTGCTCGTGGACCTTCACCTCGCCGTCGAACAGCGCCTTGACCGGCCCGATCTTGGCCGCGACCTTCCCCTTCAGCCCGTCGGCCGAACGCTCGACGCCCTCGCAGCCGGGCACGCTGGCGCGCAGGACCTCGGGGTCGCACAGACCGGCCCACACAACCTCGCGGGGCGCCGGAATGCGATGGGATCCAGTGAGCTCCATGACGATGTCCCGCACCCTGTTCGCTTTTTTGTCGGGCCAGTTCTAGAACCGGCGACGGGCGCCGGTCCAGCCGCATGAGGCGGGGCCCGGGCGCCTTGAGCACATCGCCGCGACCGGAGCCGCCATGCCCGCCTACGTCTTCACGCCGCCTCCGCAGCCGGCCGTCGCCGTGCTCGGCCGCTCGGAGCTGTTTCCCGCCCGCCGCGTCTACTGCATCGGCCGCAACTACGCCGCCCACGCCGTCGAGATGGGCCACGATCCGGACCGCGAGCCGCCGTTCTTCTTCCTCAAGACCCCGGACGCGCTGCTGCCGGACGGCGCGACGTTCCCCTATCCGCCCGAGACCTCCGACGTGCACCACGAGATCGAGATGGTGGTGGCGCTGGAGAGGGGAGGGCGCGACGTCGCGGTGACGGATGCGCTCGGGCTCGTCTTCGGCTATGGCGTGGGCGTCGACTTCACCCGCCGCGACCTGCAGGCCGAGGCCAAGAAGCTGCAGCGGCCGTGGGAGATCGGCAAGGCGTTCGACCACGCCGCGCCCTGCGGTCCGCTCGCCCGCGCGGCCGAGATCGGCCACCCCGACCGCGGCGCGATCACGCTCGACGTCAACGGCGCCCGCCGGCAGACCGGGGACCTCGACCAGATGATCTGGAAGGTCCCGGAGATGATCGCCTATCTGTCGCGCTACTTCGAGCTTGCGCCGGGCGACCTGATCTTCTCCGGCACGCCGTCCGGCGTCGGCGCGGTCGCGCGCGGCGACCGGCTCGAGGGCCGGGTCGAGGGCGTCGGGGAGCTGCGGCTCGACGTCGGCTGACGCATCCCGGGGCGTTCGCCCCAACGTCCAGGATCAAGAGTAACGATCCGAAAGTATCGATCGAGCGAACGCCCGGCGCCGCAGCGGAGGCCGACATGCTGGTCATTGACGACAAGCGCCTGATCTACGGCGTCCGCACCGCGGGCGACGGCGCGCTGACGCGCCTGCGGTGGGAGGACGTGGACGCCGCGCTCGCCGCCCCCGACGGCTTCGTCTGGCTGCATCTCGACGCTTCCGATTCCCGCGTGCAGCAGTGGCTCGCGACCTGCGAGCTCCTGCCGGAGGACGCGCGGGAGATCCTGCTCGGTTCCGACCGCCACATCCGCATCGAAGCCGGGCCGCACGGCGTCATGGGCGTGCTGGGCGACCTGCACCACGATTTCGCCGACGATCCCAACCGGATCGGCGCGCTGCGGCTGTTCTTCGACGATCGGCGCTTCGTCACCGCCCGCCGCAACGCGCTCCGCGCGGTCGACCGCCTGCGCCGCTCGGTCGAGCTCGACCGCTGCGAGCGGCGCCCGGCGCCGCTGCTGGTCGAGCTGCTGCACCATCTCTCCGACGCGTTCTCGGGTACGCTGTTGGAGACGATCGAGGAGCTCGACGACGTCGAGGCGGACGTGCTCGCCGATCGGGTGAAGGACGGCGGCGCCGCGCTCGGCCGAGCGCGGCGCACGTTCGCCCACCTGCGGCGTCATCTCGGGCCGCAGCGCATCGCGCTCGCCGGCCTGCTGGCGCGGCTTCCCGCCTGGGCGAGCGCCGAAGACGCGAGCGACCTTCGCGACGCCGTGACGCGTTTGGACGCCGTCGGCCACGATCTGGAGCTGGCTCAGGAACGCGCGCGCCAGCTTCAGGACGAGCGCGCCGGGCGGCTGGCCGAGATCACCAACCGGAACCTCTACGTGCTCTCGATCTTCACCGCGATGTTCCTGCCGATGACGCTCGTCACCGGCGTGTTCGGCATGAATGTGGGCGGGCTGCCGGGCGTGGGGTCGGCGCACGGCTTCATCTGGACCATGGCGCTGATGGCGGCGACGGGCGCCGGCACCTTCGCGGTGCTGAAATGGGCGCGGATCATCTGACGCCGATCCGGTTCGCCCATTACGCTCAGCCCGAGAACGCGCGCGCCGCGAGCCTCCGGCTGCGCTGCGCGAAGGCGTCGAACGCGTCCGCCGAGGCGAGGCTCTCCGCCGGGATCGTCACGGGAAGCCCGAGCGCCTCGGCGACCTCCGCCATGGCGCGCGCGCCGAAATAGGCGTTGCCGTGGACCGTGTCGCCGTCCTTGCGCGCCTCGAACTCGGGCCGCAGCCGGCCGTCCGGCCCGGTCGACCAGGGCCGCGGCGAGACCACGCGGACGCCGCGCCGCGCCGCTTCCCTCCCGACGATCGCCTCCAGCGCCGCGGCGAGGGGCGCGTCGGGATGGCGGGCGGGCGGCGCGACGAGCACGACGGTTGCCCCGCCGGCGGCGAGCCAGCCCAGCAGGTCGAGCAGGGGCCCCCGCCGCGCCGCGACAATGGCGCCGAGCGCTTCGATCGTGATGAAGTCGCGCGCGTCGTCCGGGTCCCGCGCCAGCGTGTGGCGGCGGCTGATCTCGTCCTGGACGAGGTCCAGCTGGAAGCCGAGCGTGGTCACGATCGGAAGGCGCACATCCTCGAGCCGGCTCGCGCCGGCCGCCGCGAGCGCGGCGTTCAGC
This sequence comes from Methylopila turkensis, assembly GCF_027922325.1. Taxonomy (GTDB): domain Bacteria; phylum Pseudomonadota; class Alphaproteobacteria; order Rhizobiales; family Methylopilaceae; genus Methylopila; species Methylopila turkensis. Next base: position 762,139 of record NZ_BSFL01000001.1, on the reverse strand, counting down.
CGGGCGCGCGCCATCGGGTCGGCGAAGTTCAGCCCGCGGGACGGGTCAAAGGCGAAGGCGTCCTCGTCCCAGAGGCGGCCGCGCATCAGCGCGCCGCCGGCCACGCGCAGCCCGATCACCTCCGCGCCCTTCTGCAGCCGCCCCGCATGGGAGCAGCCGAACAGGAACAGGTCGGCCGTCATTGGGGCGCGTCCAGCAGCTCTTCCTCACAGGCGAGGTCGTTGGCGGTCGGCGAAGCGGGAGGCGGCGGCGCGGAGGGCGTCGGCTCCGCCGGCGCCGCGCCCTGCTCGGCGAAGAACGCCTCCATCACGAAGGCGACGCCCGCGGGCGTGATGGTGCGCATGTTCGGGTTGTAGAACATGCCCCGCATCGGCGCGGTCGCCACCATCTCGTAGGACGGGAAGTAGTCGACGGCCGGGTCCCCGGCGGCGAGCTCTCCGGCGACCGCGCGCAGTGTCGACTTGGTGTAGGTGTTCGCGACCAGCGCATGTTCGCCCGTGACCGTCGCGATCAGCGGCACTGGCGAGACCGTCAGGATCAAGCGGATCGACGGATTCAGGCGCTTGAGCACGGCGATCGCCGCCTGCAGATCGTCGCGGATGCGCTCGAAGCCGAAATTGCGAAGGATGTGGCGCTGCGCATCGTAGCGCCCGGCCGCGACGCCGGGGCATAGCGGAAAGACCTCGCCGGTTCCGGCGTCCTGCCAGCATTCGGTCAGCCCGAGGGTGAACAGGAACACGTCGGCCGACGATACGCCCCTGCGGATGGCGCGCAGCGTGGTCGCGCGCGCTGCGCGGACATCGTCGGCGTCCGAAAACCCGCCAGGCTGGATCGCGGGCCGGAAGGGATCGAACCAGCGCCCGTCGTCGTCGCGCCAGAGCTCGTCCGAGGGGGCCGCGTCTCCCGCCGCCCAGTCCAGCCACTGCCGCAGCAGGGCGGCCGAATAGATGTTGCCGGTGCGGAAGCTGAACACGCCGTAGCCGAAGCTTTCCGCCACGTCCGGCGGCATGCCGAACGGCGCTGGCTCCGTGTCGAGCCAGCCGAAGCCCCTGCGCTTCAGCGCGCGGCTGATGTGCTGCGCGAAGCACGAGCCCGCGGTCGCGACCATGGCGTCGCGCCTGAGCGGCGCCTTCGGGCGCCAGATGGCGTTCAGCTCGAATGGGCTCTTCGCCGCGACCGCGAGCCGCCAGAAGGCGTCGTCGGGGAGCGTGTCGTAGGGGTGGCGGCCGTCAGCGATGGTCATCGCGCGGCACATTAGGTCACCGATCTCTCAAGCGCATCCCTATCCTGGACTGCAGGCCGATCGCCGTGGCGTCGTGGAGGGGCCGGCCGACGGGCGAGCCCCTCCGCGACTTACGCGAGGTTCTCGTTGAGGCGCCGGTCGACGATCTGGACGGTGTCGTCGATCGCGGCGTTGGGGAAGTCGAGCTGGTGCGCGATCAGCTTCACCAGCAGATCCACGCGCTCGATGAAGGGCGCGCCGCCGGCGACCGCGCGCGCGGCCGACGAAGGCTTCAGCAGGCTTTCCGCCGCCTTGGCGTATTTCTCGAACGGCACCTGGTCCGCCGGATCGGCGCCGAGCTTGCGGGCGATCGCGTCCACATGGTCGTAGATCGACTGCGAAAGCGCGATGTCGCTGTGCACCGCGTCCCGGATCGAACGCGGCTCGCCGAGCGTGATGCAGCGATAGTTGCCGGTCAGCAGCATCGACCACTTGGCCAGCGGCACGAACAGCGAGTCGAACACCTTGAGCTTCACCGGCACGTCCTTGCCGTCGAGCCGCACCGCGTCGATGTCCGCCTCGAGCTGCCGGAGCAGCCGGTTGTGGGCCTCGTCCTCGAAGGTCGCCGCCTTGAAGTTCGTCGGCAGGCCCACGTGCAGGACGTTCGCCTCCTCCTCCGGCGGGCGGAACGCCTGCGGATCCGGCGAGCACAGCGAGATCAGGCCGGGCTTGAAGCGCTCCCACACCTGCGCGTTGGTGAAGGCTTCCTCGAAGTTCACGCCCTCCAGCCCCGGAATGCGCTTGAGATAGGGCAGCGGCGGCATGTTCATGATCGACAGGCAGGGCAGCTTCGCCTCGGCGATCTTGACCATCAGCACGCGGATCGTGTGGTTGGCGTATTGCGGCTCCTGCATCGCGAGGCCGACCAGATCGTACTTGGAGACGTCGATCGTCTGCGGGGGCGCCGCGTCGAGCTTGCCCGGCAGGTCGCGCGAATGGATGGCGCGGTGCTCCGCCTCGTCGCGCAGCTTGATGCGGACTTCGGTGCCGGCGCGGTTGATGAGCTCGGCCGTCTTCTCGCGACAGACGAGCGTGACGTCGTGGCCCGCCATGAGAAACTTGGTCGCCAGCAGGGAGCCGTAAGAGGCTCCGAGGATCAGAATGTTCGCCATGTCGATGTTTTCCCGGATGTCGCCCGGTGTTTAAAGCAATCTGGCATACAAGGGCTATGAGACGATAATCGTAGGCAGTCGGGCGTCGGGCGAAGGTCTGCGGCTTGCGCGCGGTTTCATCGTTCCTCGATCCGGCCCCCTGCGCCGCTTGCCGACGACGACGCGCCGGCTCGTCCATTCATTCTCAACCGCCTTCTGTGACAGTCCGCATGATCGAGGCCGCATGGGACGACATCGGCATGAGCCGCGCGCTCGAACGGGCGAAACAATGGGCGCGCGCCGTCAAGCGCGACGTCGCGGCGCTGTGGATCGCCGGCCGCGACCCGCGCACGCCGCTCGCCGCCAAGATCGCGGCGCTGGCCGTCGTGGCCTACGCGCTGTCGCCGGTGGACCTCATCCCCGACTTCATCCCGGTGCTTGGCTATCTCGATGATCTGGTCATCGTTCCGCTCGGGATCATGCTGGCGGTCCGGCTCATCCCGGACGAGCTGCTCGCCGAGTTTCGCGCGCGCGCGGCGGCCGCGCCCAGACGCCCGGCCAGCGTCGCAGGGCTTGCGGCGGTGATCGTCATCTGGACCGGCGCGCTCGGCCTCCTGGCGGTCTGGCTGCTCTGACCGCCAGGAGGCGCCGGTCAGGTGCGCCAGGGATGCGCGGGAAGCTCCCATGCCCCGAGCGCCTTCGCGCCCGCGGTGGCGACGGCGTGGTCGTTCTCGACCGACGAGCCGCTGACCCCAATGGCCCCGACCATGACGCCCTCGCTGTCCACGATCGGCAGGCCGCCGGGGAAGGTGATCAGGCCGCCATTCGAATGCTCGATGCCGTAGAGCGGGCCGCCCGGCTGCGACAGCTTGCCGATCTCGCCGGTCGGCATGCCGAAGAACACGGCCGTCTTCGCCTTCTTGATCGCGATGTCGATCGAACCGACCCATGCGTCGTCCATGCGGTGGAACGCCTTGAGGTCCGCGCCCGAGTCGACGATCGCGACGCACATGAAGGTGTCGATCTCGCGGGCTTTTTCGATCGCCGCGCGGATGGCGGCGTCGGCGTTCTCAATCGTGACATGCATGGCGAACTTCTCCAGTACCGGTCCGGCGGACGCGGGGGGAGGGCATATAGACGGCGCGCGCTCGCCGACCGCCCGACTTTCGCAGCACGCGCCTGCGCGCGACGCCAGGGCGCGACTCGGAACCGGGAGGCGCGGCTGGCGTTTCGAGTCGTCGTCGGGAGGTTGCAGACGTGGCGCCACGAGCGAACTGGAAGGGCTTCCTGAAGGTCGGCGAGGTCGTCTGTCCGGTCGCGCTCTACACCGCGGCGTCGACCTCGGACCGGATCGCGTTCCACACCCTTAACCGCAAGACCGGCAACCGCGTGCGCCGGCAGTATGTCGACGCGGAGACCGGCCGGCCGGTCGAACGCGAGGATCAGGTCAAAGGCTACGAAACGTCGGCAGGCGAGCACGTCGTCCTCGAACCCGACGAAGTGGCTGCGGCGGTGCCGGAGAGCGACAAGACGTTCGAGATCGACGCCTTTATCCCGTGCGATGACGTCGACGACGTCTATTTCGACAAGCCCTATTATCTTGCGCCGGCGGACCCAACCGCCCACGAAGCGTTCGCGCTGATCCGCGAGGGGATGCGGAAGAAGAAGGTCGCGGCGCTGGCGCGGACGGTGCTGTTCCGCCGGGAGCGCATGGTCCTCATCCGCCCGCACGATGTCGGCCTGGTCGGCACGACGCTGAACTTCGACTACGAGGTCCGGTCGTCGGCCGACGCCTTCAGCGACCTGCCGAAAGCCAAGATCCAGGGCGAGATGCTCGATCTCGCCAGGCACATCATCGACACCAAGCGCGGCGCGTTCGATCCGTCCGCGTTTGATGACCGTTATGAGGCCGCTCTCGCCGAGCTCGTGAAGGCGAAGATCGAGGGCCGCAAGATCACGCCGCGGAAGCCGAAGGCGCCGGAGAAGGTCACCGATCTCATGGAGGCGCTGCGCCAGAGCGCCGGCGCGTCCGGGGACGCTTCGAAGAAGGCTTCGTCGGTTCCGAAGAGGTCCGGCAAGGCGAAGAAGACGGCGGCCGCCTCGCGGGGCGGCGGAGACACCGAGCGGCGGAAGGCGAGCTGAGCGATGGCGCTCGACGTCTACCGTCGCAAGCGCGACTTCAAGAAGACGTCCGAGCCGGCTGGGTCCGACGACGCACTCGGGTCCGGCGACGGCTACCTGATCCAGAAGCACGCCGCCCGGCGGCTGCATTACGACCTGCGGCTCGAGATGGACGGCGTCCTGAAGAGTTGGGCCGTCACCAAGGGACCGAGCCTCGTCCCCGGCGAGAAGCGCCTGGCGGTTCGGACCGAGGATCACCCGATCGAGTACGGGACTTTCGAGGGCACGATCCCTAAGGGGGAGTACGGCGGCGGCGCGGTCGCGCTGTGGGACCGCGGCCGATGGTCGCCAATCGGCGACGCGGCGCGCGGCTTCAAGAAGGGCCATATCGCGTTCGAGCTGCATGGCGAGAAGCTGTCAGGTCGCTGGCATCTTGTCCGGATCGCCGACCGACGCGGCGAGACGCGCGAGAACTGGCTGCTGATCAAGGGGGATGACGAGGCCGCGCGCGGCGCCTCGGATCCCGACATCCTCGAAGAGCGTCCGGAGTCCGTGAAGACGGGTCGGCTCGTCGAGGAGATCGCGGGCGAGGCGCCGGGATGGTCGTCGAAGACCGGCCGGATCAAGAAGCGACCGCCTGCGGCCGCGGCGAAACGGGCGACGTCGCGCTCCCCGAAAGCGCGCGACGCAGGGGGCGCCGCCGCTTTTCCGGCGAAGGCGAAGCCTGCTCCGCTGCCCGACTTCGTCCCGCCGGCGCTCGCGACATTGGCGCCGAAGGCGCCGGCCGGCGCCAGGTGGATTCACGAGATCAAGTTCGACGGTTACCGGCTGCTCGCCCGCGTCGACGCGGGTCGCGTCAAGCTTCTGACCCGCAGCGGACTGGACTGGACGAAACGGTTCGGGAAGCCGATCGTCGGCGCCCTGAAGGCTCTGCAGACAAAGGATGCGCTGATCGACGGCGAGCTCGTCGTCGAGAATGCGGCCGGCGCGTCGGATTTCTCCGCGCTGCAGGAGGCGTTGAGCGAGGGCCGGACCGACGGATTCGTGTTCTTCGCCTTCGACCTGCTCCACCTCGACGGTCACGATCTGACCGGCTGCGGGCTGCTCGACCGCAAGCAGGCTTTGGCCAAGCTGATCGCCGGCGCCGACCCAGTCATCCGTTTCAGCGAGCACTTCGACGAGAACGGCGGGCTGGTGCTGGAGCACGCCTGCCGGCTCAGCCTCGAAGGCGTCGTCTCCAAGCCTCGCGACGGCAAATACGTCTCGGGCCGGGGGCGAGGCTGGGTGAAATCGAAATGCGCGCACAGGCAGGAGTTCGTGATCGGCGGCTACATGCCGTCGAGCACGGCGCCGAACGCGATCGGCTCGTTGGCGCTGGGCGCCTATGAAGACGGACGGCTCGCCTATGTCGGGCGGGTGGGTACGGGCTTCTCCGCGAAGGTGGCGGCGGACCTGTTCGGCAAGCTCAAGCCGCTGGAGGCCAAGCGTTCTCCCTTCGCCGAAAAGCTGACGGCGGACGAGGCGCGCGGCGTCCGGTTCGTGAAGCCCGAGCTTGTCGCCGAGATCGAATTCCGGGCCTGGACCGGCGATCATCACCTGAGGCACGCGGCGTTCCGTGGCCTGCGCGAAGACAAGCCGGCGGACGAGGTGCGGCGCGAGACGCAAAGCGACGGGGCGCCCGAGGCGGTCGCGGCGCCGTCCGTGAAGCTCACGCACCCGGATCGCCTCTATTGGCCCGAGACCGGCGTGACCAAGCAGGGGCTCGCCGATTACTACATGGAGGTCTGGCCGAAAATCGCGCCGTTCGTCGTCGGCCGACCGCTTTCGCTGCTGCGGTGTCCGGGCGGCGTCGCCGAGCAGTGCTTTTTCCAGAAACACGGCTGGAAAGGCATGAACAAGCACATCGGGCTCGCGACCGATCCGACCGACGACGAGCCGGTGCTGACGATCGACAGTCGCGAGGGGCTGCTCGGGCTTGTGCAGGGCGGCGTCCTTGAGATCCACCCCTGGGGCTCCTCGATGGAGGCGCTCGAAAAGCCCGACATGATCATCATGGACCTCGATCCCGGCGAGGGCGTCGCATGGTCGGCGGTGATCGACGCCGCGCTGGAGGTGAAGAAAAGGCTGGAAGCCGCCGGGCTCACCGCCTTCGTCAAGACGTCCGGAGGCAAGGGGCTCCACGTCGTCGCGCCGGTGAAGCCGAAAGCTGAATGGCCCGACGCCAAGGCCTTCGCTAAGGCGATCGCGGACGCCATGGCCGCCGATCTTCCGTCCCGCTACGTCGCGACCGTCAGCAAGGCGAAGCGCCGCGGAAAAATCCTGATCGACTACCTGCGCAACGGCCGCGGCGCCACCGCCGTCGCGCCCTATTCGACTCGCGCAAGACCTGGCGCCGCCGTCTCGGCTCCGTTGAGCTGGGACGAGCTCGGCCCAGGCGTCGGCCCCGCGCAGTTCACGGTCGACAACATGCCGGCGCGGCTCGCCGCGATGGCGTCGGACCCGTGGGACGGGTTCCGGAAGGCCGCGGCGCCGATCCCGGACGGCGCGAAGACGAAGCGGCGGCGCGCCGGCTAGCGCGGCTTCGCCTTTGCCTTCGAAGAGGCGATGCTGTTCCGCAGCGCGTCCATGATGTTGATGACGTTACCGGTTTCGGGCTGCGGCTCGGCCTTGGGCTTGGCGACCTTCTTCGCGCCTTTCTTCTTCTTCGAGTTGATGAGCTCGAGCAGGCGGGCCTGAACGGGATCATCGACGAAATCGGCCGACCAACTCTTCGTCCGTTCCTCGATCAGCGACCCCATCAGCCGCATCAGCTTCGGGTCCGGCTTGGCCGGTTCGAGACCAGCGAAATAGTCGGCCGCGTCGCGAACCTCGTCGCCGTAGCGAAGCGTCCACAGCACGATGCCGTTGTCGCGCGGCTCCAGCAGCACGGCGCGTTCGCGGCGATAGAGCACCAGCCGCGAAATGCCGACCACGTCTGTCGCCGCCATCGCCTCCCGGATGACGGCGAAAGCCTCCGCGCCCACCTTATCGTTCGGAACGAGGTAATGCGGCTTGTCGTACCAGATCCAACCGACGCTATCGCGCGGGCAGAACATCTCGATGTCGATGGTGTGAGTCGTTTCGAGCGCCACGGCGTCGAGCTCGTCGTCCTCGAGCATGACGTGATCGTCCTCGCCGCGCTCGTACCCCTTGACCTCGTCGTCGCTGTCGACCGGCTTTCCGGTGACGCTGTCGACATATTCGCTGACGATCCGGTTTCCCGTCGTGCGGTTGAGCGTGTGGAAGCGGATCCGCTCGCTCTCCGACGTCGCCGGCGTCATCGCCACGGGGCAGGTGACGAGCGAGAGCTTCAGATAGCCTTTCCAGAACGCCTTCAACGCCATCGCGCGCCTCCCCGATCAGTCCAAAACCGGCGGCGCGCCTTTTTCGTTCCAGCGAGGCGGCCGACGGCCAAGGCTCGGGGCCTGAGATCGCTCCGTCAGACGACCGCCTGCCCGCCGGCGATCGTCAGCAAAGCGCCGGACGTGTAGCTCGCCTCGTCGGACGCCAGCATCACGTAAGCCGAGGCGAGCTCCGCCGGCTGGCCCGGACGACCGAACGGCGTCTTGGCGCCGAAGGTTTCGACCGCCTCGGGCGGCATGCCGGCCGGAATGAACGGCGTCCAGATCGGCCCGGGCAGCACCGCGTTCACCCGGACGCCCTTCTCGGCGAGCAGTTGAGCGAGGCCGACGGTGAGGTTCGCGATCGCGCCCTTTGTGGTGGCGTAGGGCAGAAGCTGCGGCGACGGATCCTTCGAGTTGATCGACGCCGTGTTGATGATTGCAGAGCCGGGCTTCATCCGGCGCATGGCGAGCTGCGTCAGGTGGAACGTGGCGTGGACGTTGACGTCGAAGGTCTTCGTCCATTCCTCCAGCGTCACCTCGTCGATCGACTGGAATGGCCGCTGGTAGGCGGCGTTGTTCACCAGAATGTCCAGGCCGCCGAGCTCCGATGCGGCGCGCTCGATCACCTCTTCGCGGAAGCGCGGATCGCTGATATCGCCCGGCGCCATCACCGCCTTGCGCCCGGCTTCCTCGATGTGCCGGCGGCAGGTCGCCCCGTCGTCGCCTTCGCTCGGCAGGTGGACCACGAGCAGATCGGCGCCCTCGCGCGCGTACGCGATCGCCACCGCAAGGCCGATGCCGCTGTCCCCGCCGGTGATGATCGCCTTCTTGCCTTGAAGCTTGCCAGAGCCCTTGTAGCTCGTCTCTCCGTGGTCGGGACGGGGGTCCATCTTCTCCGTGAGGCCGGGGAAGGACTGCGGCTGCTTCGGGAAGGGCGGGAAGGGAAAATGCTTCATCGAGAGCTCCTCATGTCAGGAGCCCAACGATGCGGCGCCGCTTTCGTTCGCCCGGCCGGTTCGAAGATGAGGCTTCCGCCGCGTCGCGAGAGCCCTTTAGTCGTCTATCCGCACGGCCGTATCAGGACCGGCACCGACTTGGCCGCCGGCACTTTGGACCCACGCGCGTGGTGCCACAGAGGGATCAACGGGTTGCACTCCGGATAGTAGGCGCCGACGCAGCCTTCGGGGATGTCGTACGCCACGATCCGAAAGCCTTCGACCTCGCGTTCGAAATCGTCGGCCACGGTGCGCATCGCCACGGTTTGGCCGTCCCTGAGCGATAGCCGGGCGATGTCGTTCGCGTGCATGAAGACGACCATCCGCGTGCCTTCGACGCCGCGGAAGCGGTCGTCATAACCGTAGACGGTGGTGTTGAACTGATCGTTCGACCGCAACGTGATCAGCCGCAGCGCGTCCGGTTGCGGCGCCGGCATGTCGGGATTTTCGTCGAGGCTTTCGGGGAAGATGAAGTTGGCCTTGCCCGTCGACGTGTTCCACTCGCGCTCGCGCGCCGAGATCGGCTTCGGAAACCCGCCGGGCGTCTCGATGCGCTCGTTGAAGCGCGGAAACACCTTGGGATAGGTCGCCTCGATAGCGTCGCGGACGCGTGCGTAATCGGCCGTCCAGCCGTCCCAGTCGATTGACGGATTCGGCGGCAGCGTCGCCTTGGCGATGCCGGCGACGATCGCGGGCTCGGACAGCAGCGTCGGCGCGCAGGGCTCGGCGAACCCGTGCGAGGCGTGGAAATGCGAGGTCGAATCCTCGATGGACACGATCTGCGGCCGGCCCGCCTGCCGGTCGATCTCGATGCGGCCGAGGCACGGCAGCAGGTAGGCCGCTCGACCGTGGACCACATGGCTGCGGTTCAGTTTGGTGGCGATCTGGACCGACAGCTTCAGCTTGCGCCAGCCGTCCTCCATCAGGCCGGTTTCGGGCGTCGCGCGCAGGAAATTGCCGCCGAGCGACACGAACGCCTCGACCTCGCCGTCGATGATCCCCTCGCAGACGTCGACGGTCGCCATGCCGTCCTCGCGGGGCGGCTCGAAGCCATAGAGCTCCTTCAGCCTGTCGAGCGGCGCGAGGCTGGCCTTCTCGGTGATCCCGACGGTGCGCTGGCCCTGCACGTTCGAGTGGCCGCGCACCGGGCATATGCCGGCGCCGGGACGGCCGATATTGCCCTTCATCAACAGCAGGTTCATCAGCATCTGGACGTTGTCGACGCCCGAGCGGTGCTGGGTCAGCCCCATGCCGTAAACGCCGATGGCGGCGCTGGACCTGGAATACACTTCCGCCGCGATCTCGATGGCATGGCGCGTCAGCCCGGAGCAGCGTTCAAGCTCCGGCCAGTCCCGCGCGCGGCAGGCGTCGGCGAAGGCGTCGTAGCCGTGGCAGTGCTCGGCGATGAAGGCGTGGTCGATCACCTTCGCACCGGGCGCCGCGGCGTCGTCGATCGCGATCAGCGCCTTGCAAAGGCCGAACAGCGCGGCCAGGTCGCCGCCCGCTTTCACCTGATGGTACTGCGTCGAGATCCTCGTCTCGGCCCCGGAGAGCATCTCGGTCGGGGCCTGCGGGTTGGTGAAGCGCTCCAGCCCGCGCTCCTTCAGCGGGTTGAACGTGATGATCGGCACGCCGCGCTTCGCCGCCTCCTGCAGCGGATGCAGCATGCGCGGCGCGTTCGACCCGACGTTCTGGCCGAAGAAGAAGATCAGGTCGGCGTGGTCGAAATCGTCGAGGAAAACGGTGCCGACCGGCACGCCGATGCTCTCGGGCAGGGCCACCGATGTGCTCTCGTGGCACATGTTGGAGCTGTCCGGCAGGTTGTTGGCGCCGTAGGCGCGCGCCAACAGCTGGTACATGTAGGAGGTCTCGAGCGAAGCCCGGCCCGACGCGTAGAAGGCCGTCCGCTTCGGATCGGTCGCCTTCAGCGCCCCGCCGATTTCTTCGAACGCTCTCTCCCAGGCGATCGGCTGGTACGTGTCGCTCGCCGCATCGTATTTCAGAGGTTCTGTCAGCCGGCCCTGATCCTCGAGCTCGAAGTCCGACCAGCCTTCGAGCTCGGTCAGCGTGTGACGGGCGAAGAATTCGGCCCCGATCGTCTTCGACGTCAGCTCCCAGCCGGTCGCCTTCGCGCCGTTCTCGCAGAATTCGAACAGGTGCGGCTCTCGCGGCTTCGACCACGCGCAGCTGACGCAGGCGAAGCCGCCGGGCTTGTTCTGCTTCCAGAGCGCCGCGCCGCTCTTGAGCGGCGCTCCGTCGTAGACCAGCGCCCGACCGACCGATTTGGCCGAGCCCCAGCCGCCGGCCGGCCCGTCATACGTCTCGATACGGCCGTCGCGCGCCATCCTGTACGCTCCTCGCTGAAGGCGTCCCCGGCTGTCGTTCGACCGGGGATGTCAGGGGGCAACGGCCGAGAGCGTCCGGCGTTCCTCCCCGCCGATCAACGGGGCGCGAGGAGCGAGGGCCCGCCAAACCCGGAAGGATTCATCGGGCGCGAACATCAGCACGGCGTTCAGATCGCTCGGGCCGCTGGCGCGAGCGCCCGGTCCATAGACGTCGCGCGCCGGGTTGACCTCATTCCTCCGGCCGCGCCGAGGCCGGCGCCGGGGCCTCCTGCGGCGACCGGACGGACGACCTGCGGACAGGCGACGGCGGTCCGAGCGTTCTCCTGAGAGCGGCCGGGCTCACCCCGAGCTCCGCGGAGAAGACCCGCGTGAGATGGCTCTGGTCCGCGAAGCCGCACTGGGCGGCGATGTCCGCGATCGCGGCGTCCGAATTCAGCAGCGCGGCCTGCGCGGCCTCGATCCGCAGCCGTCGCGACCACCGATACGGGGTTTCCCCGACCGACAACCGGAAAGCGCGGATGAAATGGCCACGGGAGAGGCCGCAAAGCGTCGCGACCTCCGCGACGCTCCGTTTCGGCTCGCCGCCGGCGCCGAGCTCCTCCAGCGCGATTCGGCGCTGTTCCGGCGTGAGCCCGCCGGGGCGCCGGAAGTCGCTCGTGCTCGGCCGCCGACTCATGACGCGGTGCCCGACGCTCCGGGTCGGCTCGCCACGCGCGCGTACCAGTCCGCCGCGAACTCAACGTCCGCGTTGGTGACGCCGTGGCTGGTCGGCAGGACTCGATGCTCGACCGGGCCGCCGGCCTCCTCGAGCATCGTGGCGAGGCGGGCGGCGTTGGCGGCGGGGACGATCGGGTCGCGCTCGCCCGAGACCAGCAGCGCCGGCGTCGGGACGCGCGCCGCCGCGGCGGGCGTCTCGAGCGGAACCATCCCGCGCAGCAGGATCGCGCCGGACAGGAGGCCCGGATGCAGCAGCCGCACAGCGGCCGCAATGTTCGCGCCGTTCGAGAAGCCCAGAGCGACCGGCGCGTCGATCCCGTAGGCGGCCCGCGCCTCGTCCACGAAGCGGGCGAGGTCGCCCGCCCTGCGGCGGAGGTCGGCCTCGTCGAACACGCCCTCGGCGAGCCGCCGGAAGAAGCGCGGCATGCCGTTCTCGAGAACCTGTCCGCGGGGGGACACCAGAGCCGCGCCCGGCGCGACCGCCGCCCCGAGGCCGAGCAGGTCGGTCTCGTCGCCGCCGGTGCCGTGAAGGAGCAGCACGGGCGGCAGGCCCGCGATGGTCGCGGGACGGAACAGATGGACGAAGGAAAGCTCACGCGCGGTCATGGCGAAGCTCCATGAGGTCTGGGTTCGGGAAGGGAGCCGCCTGCGTCCGTCGGGGGCGCAGGCGGACGTTCAAACGAGGGCGGGCAGCCGCTGCTCGATCCGCGGGCGCAGGGGCTCGAGGAACGGGGGCAGCTTCAGCGCCTCGCCGAGACGCTCGGCCGGCTCGTCCGCGGCGAAGCCGGGCTCGTCGGTCGCGATCTCGAACAGCACGCCGCCGGGCTCGCGGAAGTAGACGGACCGGAAGTAGTTGCGGTCCTTCTGCTCCGTCACGCCGAGGCCATGCTCCTCCACGAGCTTGCGGGCCATCTCCGCCTGCGCGGCGTCGTCGGCCGCGCGGAACGCGATGTGGTGCACGCTGCCGCCGCCCGGCCGCCCCCTCAGGAAGCCGCCGACCTCGCGCAGGTCGACGAAGCGGCCGTAGCCCTCGTCGCCGGCGCTGTAGCGGACGACGTTCTCCTCACGCCCGACCTCGCGGTGGCCGAACACGGCCGTGAGCACCGCCGCCGTCGCCGCCGCCTTGTCGAGCAGCAGCGTCACGCCGTGGAAGCCGCGGATGGCGTGCTCGGCCGGAACCGAACCGCCGTCCCAGGCCTCTTCGGCCTCCGCGCCCTCGACGCCGACTAGGGCGAGCGACAGGCCGTCCGGATCCTTGAAGGCGAGCACGGTCTCGCCGAAGCGCACGGCAGGGTTCTCGTGGGGGACCCCGGCCTCCACGAAGCGTTGCGTCCACCATCCGATCGAGCCGCGGGGCACGCGGAACGCGGTCTGCGAGGTCTCGCCGACGCCGACCCGCCCCGGGGCGACATGGTCCCACGGAAAGAAGGTCAGCACCGAACCCGGCCGCCCTGCGGCGTCGCCGTAGTAGAGATGGTAGGTGCCGGGATCGTCGAAGTTCACGGTCTTCTTGACGAGGCGCAGGCCCAGGACCCCGGTGTGGAAGCCGAGGTTCCGGCGTGCGGGCCCGCTGATCGCGGTGACGTGGTGAAGGGCTGCGCCGCTCATGGCGAGAACTCCGTTCGTTAGGCCCCGACATCGGGACGCCGATTTCGCTTGAACGAAAGTACGCGCTGCGCTGAGATATTAAATGGAAACAATCGAAAATCACTGTTTCGTGGAAATGACCAATGGCGACGCTTCCCGACTTCGAGGCCTGGGCGATCTTCGCCCGCGTCGCGGCCCGCGGCTCCCTTAGCCGGGCGGCGGCCGACCTCAATCTCTCGAAGGCCACGGTCTCGAAGGCCGTGGCGAGGCTGGAGACCCGCATCGGGGCGCCGCTCTTCCACCGGACGACGCGACGCCTGTCGCTCACCGAAGCCGGCCGAGCCGCGCTTCCGAACGCCGAACGGATCCTTGGCGCGGGCGAGGAAGCGGAAGCCGAGGCTTTGGCCCAGTCGGCCTCGCCCCGGGGCGCCGTGCGGCTCGCGACGCCGATGTCGTTCGGCCTCGCGCATGTCGCGCCGCTGTTGCCGGAGTTCTTCGCCGCCTACCCGGACGTTTCGGTCGACATGGAGCTCAGCGACCACACGGTCGATCTGATTGAAGGCGGCTTCGACCTCGCGCTTCGGATCGCGAGCCTGTCGGATTCGCGGCTGAAGGTGCGCCGGCTCTGCCGGGTGAACCGGGTGCTGGTCGGCGCGCCCGCCTACTTCGAGCGGGCGGGCCGTCCCTCTCATCCGCGGGACCTCGCCGATCATGCGTGCCTCGGCTACTCCTATCTCGCCTCGCGCGACCGCTGGCGGTTCCTGCGCGCGGACGGCGAGGAGGCCGCCGTCACGCCGTCCGGACCCATGCGCGCCAACAACGCCGATGCGCTGACGCCGAGCCTAATGGCCGGGCTCGGGCTCGCGGTGCAGCCGGAGTTCGTCGTCTGGCGGGACATCGCGGCGGGACGGCTGGAGGCGGTGATGTGCGACTGGCGTCCGCCCCCGATCGCGCTGAACGTCGTAACCCCGCCCGGGCCGCTGCGCCCGCCGCGGGTGACGGCGCTGATCGAGTTCCTGGCGCGTCGGCTAGCGAAGGCCCCGTGGGCGACCCCGGAGCCGGGCGAGACGGCCGCCGGGTAGTCGGCTCGCCGCAGTCAGGCGCGCCTGCGCGCCCGCGGTCGCCCCGGTCTCGCTTTCTCGGGCTCAGTATCGGAGCTGGATCTCCCCGCCCACGAAGTGGACGGTCTTCCCGGGCCCGGTTTCGCTCAGGAAGCGACCGGGTTCGAAAAGGGCGTAGGATGTTTCGAGCGTGACGTTCGGCGTCGCCTCCCAGCCCAGCACGACCTCGCCCTGCGTCCCGACGTAGCGCGCCCTGCTTCCGGCGGACGGGCGGATCAGGTTCCCGGGATTGCCGTAGACGCCGTCGTCAAGCGACTGTCGCCAGTAGAAGACGGCCGCGCCCGTAAGCGACCAGCCGGAACCGAGCGACACCCCGATGACGGGATGGATGTTCATAAGGTTCGCGGGGCCGATCAGGCCGATCTCGCCGAAGTATTTGCCTTTGGGGAACAGCGCGTTGAACGTGCCGAGGCGGCCGCCCGGCCCGCCGTCGCCGCTGATGACGGCGGCCTTGATCTCGACGAACGGTCGAAGGGGGAGCTCGGAAAAGGTGTGGCGCGTTTCGGTCGCCGCCGACCAGGCGAGGATTCTCTCTCCTCCGAAGGAGCCGAGCTGCAGCATCGCCTCGTGGTTCCAGCTCCAGTCCGCGAACGAGCCGAAGAACCGGGCGCCGAAGGTGTGACGGCGCTCGTCGGCGACGCCGCTGTCGAAGCGCGCGTCCTCACGCCCGTAGCCGATCCAGTAGAGGTCGAGGCCCGACCTCGGCCCGATCTCCGGCAGGGCTCGGGTGGCGTACAGGCCGTAGATTTCGCGGCCGCGGTCGGTGCGGTCGTCGAAGTCCCCGGGCGCGTTCGCGACGGGACGGTAGGCGAACGCGTCGGCGGTCCAGCCGCCGAATTCCAGCCGCGCCCGCGCGCCGTCGAAGGAGAGCGGCACGTTCGGCCCGAAGCGCAGGCCGATGAGGCGCTCCGACCCATAGGCGACCATCTGCCGGCCGCCGCGGACCGAAAGTTCACCTGAGCCGACCGGCGCGCTCGCCTCCGCAAAACCTTGCAGCAGCTCGACCCCGGTCTGGTCCACCGGCCCCTCGGTCAGCGCGCTGCGGTCGGCCCAGGCGCCCAGCATCTGACCGAAGAAGCGGAGGTTCGGTCCGAGATGGAGGTCGGCGTAGGGCATGACGCGCGACCAGCCGTAGGTCTCGTCGGGCTTCGCGGCGTCGAAGTTGGCGGCGTAGCTTTCGAACCGCAGCCGAAGGTCCGCGCCGATCGTCAGGAAGCTGTCGCCCGCGGCGTCGAGCGGCGCGAACTTGAACGCCTCCCACGCCGCGCCCGTGCGGTTGGCGGGCTCCCGGAGGACGCCCCAGTCCTCGTCCGCCCGGTTGTTCGAGAAGGACGGGGGCTTCGCGGCCGCCGGGACGGCCATGACCGCGCCGACGATCGAAGCAGCGGCGGCCGCCGTCCGGAGAGAGCGGAGCATGGCTCCGTCACCCTGCCGTGGAGGTCTTGAGGTCCAGGCCAAGCAGGTGGCGCACGACCGGAGCCTCCGGCCCGACATGGAAGCGCCGGGTCGCCTGCTGCAGGTCCGCGTCCGCATGGGAGACGCGCTTGTGCTGGCGAAGGTGCTCGGCCCAGCTTTCGACCATGAACCACTCGACGATCTTCTCGGGATCCTCGGCGTCCTCCGTCACGCCGCAGGCATAGGCGCCGTCGCGCCGCCGCTCGTCGGCGAGCCGGGCGATGGCCTTGAGGAAGTGCTCGCGATCCTCGCGGAGGACCCGGTACTCGATCTGGATCATCACCGGCCCACGGTCGTGCTCGACCGGCTCGGCGGTCAGCGGCTCCGGCCAGTGGTTTGAGGGCGTCAGGTCGGTCTCGCCCTTCGGCAGCGCGCGGCGGCGCAGCAGCAGTCCCGCGGCGGCGAGGCAGGCGGCCGCGACGAGCAGCGTCGCGGCCACGCCGAGATGATGCGCGACGAGGCCCCAGAGCAGGCTCCCGCCGGTCATGGCGCCGTTGAAGACCGTAAGATAGACGGCCAGCCCGCGACCGCGGACCCAGTTCGGCAGGATCGCCTGCGCGGCGCCGTTCAGCGTGGTAAGCGCCACGATCCAGGCGACGCCGAGGAGCAGCAGGCCAACCAGCGCGACGGGCTTCGGAGGCGCGAAGGAAAGACCGGCCATGACGATCGCCGCGACGATGGCGGCGAACAGCAGGAGGCCGTCGGTCCCGAGCCGCGCGCGCAGCTTCGGCATGACCAGCGCGCCGAGAATCGCGCCGAGGCCGACCGCGCCGAGCAGCAGGCCATAGAAGCTCGCCGTCCCTTCGAGCAGCCCGCGCGCGACCAGCGGCAGCAAGGCCCAGACGGCGCTGGCGCAGGCGAAGAACACGCCGGCGTGGAACAGCACGCGGTGAAGCTCGCGGCTCGCCTTGGCGTAGCGGAGGCCCGCCCGGAACGCGCCCGAGAAACGTTCGGCGAGCGCGTCGTCGGCCGTCTTCGGCCGCGGCCACCAGACCAGCGCCGCGATGACGAGGAGGTAGGAGACGACGTCGACGCCGTAGGTCGCGGCCGCGCCCGCGGCGCCGAGCAGGATGCCGCCAGCGGCAGGTCCGATCGAACGCGCGATGTTGATGCCGAGCGAGTTCAGCGCGACGGCGTCCCGCAACTCTCCCCGCGGCACGAGTTCGGGGACGATCGACTGCCAGGTCGGCCCCATCAGGGCCGCGCCGACGCCGCCGACGAAGGTGAGCGCCACGAGCGAATAGACGCTGAGCCCGCCGGAGGCCGCGAGGATCGCAAGCGTAAGGCTCGTCAGGCCGAGAAGCACCTGGATGGCGATCAGGAGCTTGCGGCGATCGAGGATGTCGGAGAGCACGCCGGCCGGGATCGCGAGCAGGAAGATCGGCAGCGTCGCGGCGGCCTGCACCAGGGCCACGGCGGCGGGCGAGGCCGCAAGGTCCGTGACGAGCCATGCGCTCGCGACGTCGCGCATGAAGGAGCCGACGTTCCCGACCACGGTCGCGCCCCAAAGCACGGCGAACAGCGGGCGGCGCAGCGGCGCGAAGGCGCTCGAGGCGGGGGGCGTGGTCATGGGGAGAATCTCGAAGCGGGTTCCTGAAAAGCGTCATGGTCCGGTCAAGCTGGAGAACGACGCCTGGGGTAGGTGGGACGACCCCCTCGTCACACCGCCCAGCATGCGCAACCGAGCGCGCCCCAGAACGTCTTGAGATCGGCGACCGGCAAACGGCCGGACGCCGCTCTCGCGTGGTCGTGGCCGTGGACCCCGCAGGCGTTCGCGCAGCCGCACGCCGTCGCCTGGAGGCGCAGCGCATTGTCCTTCTTCGCCTCCGCCTTCCAGGCGCCGTAGCCGCCATAGGCGCGGACCGGCGACCAGTCGGGCATAGCGGGCGGAACCTCGGTCTCGTCGAGTTTCTCGAAGTCGGCCTTGGCGTAGACGACCTTGCCGCCCACCACCGTGAGGTCCGAGGTGATCGAGGAGATCTCGTCGGGCGCGCAGGCGAAGTAGTCGCGGTCCGGCACGATGAAGTCGGCGAGCATCCCGGGCGCGATACGGCCCTTCTTGCCTTCCTCGTTCGAGAACCAGGTCACGTTCTCGGTCCACATCCTGAGCGCGGTCTCACGGTCGAGCCGGGCGCGGGAAGGGTAGAGAGCCAGGCCCCCGACCGTCCGGCCGGTGACGAGCCAGGACAGCGAGACCCAAGGGTTGTAGGAGGCGACGCGGGTGGCGTCGGTGCCGGCCGAGACCTTCACGCCCTTGTCCAGCATCCGCGCGAAGGGCGGCGTCTCTTCGGCCGCGCCTGGGCCGTAGCGCTCCACGAAGAACTCGCCCTGGTAGGCCATGCGATGCTGCACCGCGACGCCGCCGCCGAGCGCCGCCACCCGGTCGATGGAGCGCTCCGAGATCGTCTCGGCGTGATCGAAGAACCAGTTGAGGCCTTTCAGCGGGATGTCGCGATCGACCTTCTCGAACACGTCGAGCGCGCGCGAGATGGTTTCGTCATAGGTCGCGTGCAGCCGCCACGGCCAGCGGTTCTCGGCCAGCACCCGGACGACGCCCTCGAGGTCGCCCTCCATCTCGGCCGGCATGTCAGGGCGCGGCTGGCGAAAATCCTCGAAGTCGGCCGCGGAGAAGACCAGCATCTCGCCCGCGCCGTTGTGGCGGAAGTAGTCGTCGCCCTGTTTGTACTTTGAGGTCTGCGTCCAGCGGACGAAGTCCTCCTTCTCCTGCTTCGGCTTCTGCGTGAACAGATTGTAGGCGAGGCGCACGGTGAGCTGGCCGTCGTCGGCGAGCTTCTGGATCACCGCGTAATCGTCCGGATAGTTCTGGGAGCCGCCGCCGGCGTCGAGCGCGCCGGTGAGGCCGAGCCGGTTCAGGTCGCGCATGAAGTGGCGCGTCGAGTTCACCTGATACTCGAACGGCAGCTTCGGGCCCTTGGACAGCGTTGCGTAGAGGATCGTGGCGTTGGGTTTGGCGATGAGCAGGCCGGTCGGGTTTCCGCCTGCGTCCCGGGTGATCTCGCCGCCGGGCGGGTTCGGCGTGTCCTTGCCGTAGCCGACCGCCCTCAGCGCCGCGCCGTTCAGCAGCGCGCGGTCGTAGAGGTGGAGGATGAACACCGGCGTCTCGGGCGCGACCTGGTTCAACTCCTCGATGGTCGGCAGGCGCTTCTCCGCGAACTGGGTCTCGGTGAATCCGCCCACGACCCGCACCCACTGCGGCGGCGGCGTGATCGCGACCTGCGCGCGCAGTATGTCCATCGCGTCCTTCAGCGACGGCACGCCGTCCCAGCGCAGCTCCATGTTGAAGTTGAGCCCGCCGCGGATGAGATGCAGGTGGTTGTCGATCAGCCCCGGCAGCACGCGCCGGCCCTTGAGATCGACGACCTTCGTCTGCGGCCCGCGATGCGCCATCACGTCGCTCTCGCGCCCGACCGCGAGGAAGCGTCCGTCCTTGATCGCAAAAGCTTCCGCTTCCGGCGCGGACCGGTCGAGCGTCGTGACGCGGCCCTTGATGACGATGAGATCGGCGGTCGTCGCATCGGTCATTGTCGTCCCTTCGGCGGGCGCGGCCCGCGATGGCGAAGTGAGGCCGGCCGCAAGCGCGGCGGCGGCCGCGCCTAAGGTCGTGTCGCGGCGCGTGGGGCTCATAAGCCGGCTCCGTCTGTCGGCGGCGGGGAAGCGTCGGAATGGCGGCCGGGGAGCGCGCCGAAGAGATGCGCGCCGCATTTCGCCTCGGCCCAGGCGACCGCCGGGCTGAGGCCCGCGACGAGCTTCTGGCCGACAGGCATGATCTGCTCGCCGACAAGGATGCCGAGTAGGCCGACCAACGCCACCAGGGGCGGCGCGGGCGAGCGGACGTGCAGCAGGCTGTAGACGACGCCGACCAGCAGGCCGGCGCCGGCCGAGAGCAGATACATCCTCATCGGCGCGCGCCCGACGGGACCGTCAGTGGCCGCCTTCGGAGGCGCCGAACATCGTCTTGGCGTAGGTGATTCCGAGCCCGTAGGCGCCGCCGTACGTCTTCGCGACGCCGGTGGTGAAGTCGTAGGTCTCGGTGCGGGCCCAGTCGCGCTGGAGCTCGAGGATGTACTGAAGCGAGGTCATGGGGCGCACGCCCGCCTGGATCATGCGCTCCATCGCGCGTTCATGCGCCTCGTCCGAGACGTCGCCGCAGGCGTCGGCGATGACATAGGCCTCGAAGCCTTGATCGATCGCCGAGAGCGTCGGGCCGACGATGCAGACGGACGTCCAGAGGCCCGCGAACACCAGCCGCCGCTTGCCGATGCGGTTGACCTCGTCGATGACGGCCGCGTCCTCCCAGGTGTTCATCGAGGTGCGGTCGAGCAGCTTCTGGCCCGGGAAGGCGTCGGTGATCTCGGAGAACATCGGGCCCGAGAAGCTCTTCTCGGCGACCGTGGTCAGGATCGTCGGCACGCCGAACCCCTTCGCCGCATGGCTGATCAGGGCGGCGTTGTTGCGCAGCGTGACGGCGTCGATCGACTTAGTCGCAAACGACATCTGCGACTGGAAGTCGATCAGGACGAGCGCGTGGTCGGTCGGCGAGACGAGCAGCGAGCCGGGCGTCGGCGTGGCGATGACGGACATGTGGGTTCCCCTGAACGCGCGGCCGCGAACGCAGTCGCTGTGTCGAGAGGACCGTGCCGGGGATGATCAGCCGCGTCTTGAACGCCTGTATCGCGTTTTGAACGTTTGATTCAGCTGGGCGACGAAATCGGAGGGCCTGGCTTGCGCGGCAGCATGCCTGGAGACGATCGGCGAAGGGCGCCGCGGGACACACGTCGAGAACGCTGGCGCCGCCGTAAGTCGCCTGAGCGGCCGCCCTCTCAGCTTCGTTGTGGAAACAATCGTTCGACGCCTCGGGCGACGCCGAGAACGGCTTCGTCCTGGAAACGCCGCCCGACGATCTGCAAGCCGACCGGAAGTCCGTCGTCGGCCGGGCCGATCGGGACCGAAATCGCCGGGCACTGCGGCGTGAGGTTGAACGGGCACGTCATGTCGAGGCCGAGCAGGCGCCCGGCCGCGTCCTCGCCGAAGTAGTCGCCGTCCGTCTTCGCGACCGGCGGCGCCGTGACTGCGCAGGTCGGGCAGAGCAGGGCGTCATAGGTCTCGAACAGCCGGGCCATGTCGCGCCACATCGCGGTGCGGAGCAGCTCGATCCGCTTGTAGCTGGTCGCGTCCTTGGCGAAGCCGCGCCGCATGATCTCCACCATGGCGGGGTCCATGCGATCGCGGAAGGCGTCAAGACGGTCGCCGAAATAGGCCGACATGAACACGCACCAGATCTCGTACCACTCGTCCACGACCGCGCGCGTCCAAGGCAGCGCGACCTCCTCGACGATCGCGCCCGCATCTCTCATGGCGCCGATCGCGCGCCGGATCGCGGCCTCGACCTGCGGCTCGACGGCGTAGAAGCCGAGATCGATCGAAAGCGCGAAGCGCTTGTCCCTAAGGTTCTTGTCGCGGGCGCGCTCGGGCTCGAACGTCAGCGGGAGGGACAGGATGTCCTCGTCGCTCGGGCCCGCGGTCGCTTGGAGAAACGCGTCGGCGTCATCCACCGTTCGGGCGAGCGGGCCGAAATGCGAGATGTCGTCGAACACGCTTGGCAGGATCGTCATCGGGATGCGCCCGAGGCTGGGCTTGAGGCCGACGACGCCGCAGAACGAGGCCGGGATGCGGACCGAGCCGCCCATGTCCGAGCCTTCGGCGAAGGGCACGACGCCGGTCGCGACCGCGACGGCCGAGCCGCCGGACGATCCGCCCGAGGTCCGGCTCGGGTCGACTGGATTGAGCGTCGCGCCGAAGCGCGGGCTCCAGGTGAAGCTCGAATGCGCGAATTCCGGCGTCGTGGTCTTCCCCATCAGGATCGCGCCGGCCTGCTGAAGGCGACGCACGCATAGGGCCGTCTCGGCGGGGACGAAGTCGCCGGAGCTCCAGGAGCCGAGCGTGGTGACGTCGCCGGCCGTCGGCGTCAGGTCCTTGGCCGCGAACGGCACGCCGTGCAGGAACCCGGTCGGGCGGCCGGCCTTGACCGTCTCGTCGGCCTTGCGGGCGGCGGCGATCGCCGCTTCCTCCCGGATCAGCGCGAAGGCGTTGAAGGCGTCCTGCGCCGCGTGGGCGCGCTTCAAAGATTCCCGCATGATCTCGACCGCCGAGAAGCGGCCGCCGCGGACGCCCGAAGCGATCTCCCGCGCCGGAAGATCGAGCGGATGGGCGTCCTGCGTCACGGTTCAGCCGGCCGCCCCGACGCAGGCCAGCACGGTGTCGTAGCGACGGCCAACGTAAATCAGCCCCTCGCAGGGCTCGCCGACCCCGATGTCGAGCACCTGGCAGAACAGCACGGAGTGGGTGCCGACGTCGACGACGCGGTCGATCCGGCAGTCGAAATGCGCGAGCGCGCCCTCGAGCACCGGCGCGCCGCTCGGGCCGCGCCGCCAGGTCGCCGCCGCGAAGCGCTCCTCGACGGGCGTCCGCCCGCCGAACAGGTTCGACAACGGCCTGTGCTCGGGCGCCAGCGTGTTAACGCAGAGCGCGCCGTTCGCCTGGAACGCCTCGCCGACCGAGCTGTCGCGTTTGACGCAGACGAGCAGGGTCGGCGGCGCGTCGGTCACGCTGCAGACCGCGGTGGCGGTGAAGCCGGCGCGGCCAGCCGGCCCGTCGGTCGTCACCACGTTGACGGCCGCCGCGAGCGCCGCCATCGCGTCGCGATAGCGTTCCTTGGTGACCGGCGCCGCGCAGGCGAGATCGGCTGCGTCGTCCATCGGGGTCGCCTCTCGCGTCTCAGAAGTCGAGCAGGTTGTCGCGCAGCTTCTCGTGCGCGTAGGCGGTGCGCGCGAGCCCGCGCTTCTGGAGCGCCGGCACGAGCCCGTCGGTCACCTCCGTGATGAAGCGGCGGCTGACGCGCAGCACAGGCGTCGTGATCAGGAAGCCGTCGCCGCCGACCTCCTCCATCACCTCGCCCATGCGGTCGGCGACCGTGTCGGGCGTCCCGACCAGCTCCACGGAGGACACCAGCCCGCCGCCGCCGGCGACCACCAGCTCCTTCAGCGTCTTGCCGCTACCCCACTGCTGGAATTTGTCGAGCGTGCCGGACTCGCCGTTGGTGACGAGCTTTTCCGGCAGCGGCTTGTCGAGATCATATTGCGCGAAGTCGATCTCGGTGATGGCGGCGAGCGACGCCAGAGTGTCGACGATGAAATGCGGCGAGTTCAGCATGCGCTCGTACTTCGCCCGCGCTTCGTCGTCGGTTTCGCCGAGCGTCGGGGTCACGCAGAACATCACCTTGATCGTGTCCGGGTCGCGCCCGAACTTCGCGGCCCGTTCGCGGATGTCGGCACGGAACTTCCGCATCTCCTCGACGCCGCTTGCGACCGAGACGATCGAGTCGGCGTGAGTCGCGGCGAAGTCGCGGCCCTTCGGCGAGGCGCCGGCCTGCACGTAGATCGGCCTACCTTGCGGCGAGGGCACGGTGTTGAGCGGGCCGCGGACCTTGTAGTACTTGCCCTCGAAATCGATCGGCCGGACCTTGGTCTCGTCGGCGTAGATGCCGGCGTCGCGATCGAGCACGACCGCGTCCGGATCCCAGCTTGCGAACAGCTTGCCCATCACATCCATGTACTCGTCCGCCATCTCGTAGCGCTGATCGCGCGGCGGCAGCCGATCCATGCCGAAGTTCTTCGCCATCAGGTCTTCGGCGGAGGTGACGACGTTCCAGCCAAACCGGCCGTTGGTCAGGCTGTCGATGGTCGAGCACAGGCGCGCCATCAGGAACGGCGGATAGGCCATCGTGGACATGGTGGCGATCACGCCGAGGCGCTGCGTCGCCATGCCCATCGCGACCGCGAGCGGGGCCGGATCGTGCTTCGGCACCATCATGCCGTGATTGAGCGAGGCCTTGGCGGAGCCGCCATAGGTCTGCGGCACCATCAGCTTGTCCTCGATCATGATGTAGTCGAAGCACGCGCGCTCCAGCGACCGCGCCATCTCGACGTAGAACTGGCCATCCCACGGCCGGCCGCCCTGGCCGAAGGGTTCGCGCCATTCGTCCGGCGTGAAGTTCATGAACCAACCGAGGTGGAAGCGCTTGTCGGCCATGGGTCAGTCTCTCTCTCGGGTCAGGAACGGCGCGTCCGCCTCGCGCTCCGCGGCGGCGCGCAAGCGCGCGGCCTCGAAGCGGAAGCTGTCGCGCACGATGCGGGGTTTGGCGCAGAAGTCGGACGTGATGGTCGCGCCGTAGCGTTCCGGCGCCTGCGGGTCGCGGCGGGGTCTGTCGATCGCGACGACCCGGGTGCCGAGATGGAACGCCTCCATCAGGTCGTGGGTCACCATCACGATCGTCATCGCCTGCTCTTCCCAGAGCTCGCGGACGAGCACATGCATCGCCCGCCGCGACCCGGGGTCGAGCGCGCCGAAGGGTTCGTCCAGCAGCAGCACCTTCGGTTTGTTGATCAGCGACTGCGCGAGCGCGAGGCGCTGCTGCATGCCGCCCGAGAGCTGCGCGGGATACTTCTTTGCGTGTTCCGCCAGCCCGACGCGGTCGAGCAGCGCCATGGCCCGCTCCCGGAGCGCCCGCCTGCGCGCGCCGAACAGCCGCCCGAGTAGCGGGGAGCCGGCCCATTGCGGGCCAAGCATGACGTTGGCCAGCACGGTCTTGTGCGGGAACACCGAATAGCGCTGGAACACGACGCCGCGGTCCGCGGTCGGCTCGGCGGCGATCTCCGCGCCGTCGAGCAGGATGCGGCCCCGGGTCGGACGCTCCTGGGCCAGCAGAAGGCGCAGCAGCGTGGTCTTGCCGACGCCGCTTGGACCGATGACGACGAGGAACTCGTGGTCGGCGAGCGTCAGGTCGACGTTCTCGAGCACGATGGCGGAGCCGTACTCCTTCCAGACCTTCTCGAACCGGATCTCGGTCATCGCTTCACGCCTCCCGGAGCTTCGCCCAGGGGAAGGCGGCGGCGGAGAGCTTCCTCAGCGCGTAGTCGAGCAGGAAGGCCAGCAGCGTGATCCAAACGACGTAAGGCAGGATCACGTCCATCGCGAGATAGCGGCGCACGAGGAAGATGCGGTAGCCGAGGCCGCCCTCCGCGGTGATCGCCTCGGCCGCGATCACGAACAGCCAGGCGGAGCCGAGCGACAGCCTGACCGACTCGATCAGCCGCGGCAGCGCCTGCGGCAGCACCACGTCGACGATCATCTGCCAGGTCGACGCGCCGAGCGTCTGCGCCTTGATGATCTGCTCGCGGGGAATTGCCGCGACCAGAAGAACGACGTCGCGCACGATGAAGGGCGCGATGCCGAACACGATGAGCACCAGCTTCGACGTCTCGCCGAGGCCGAAGGCGATGAACAGGATCGGCAGCACTGCGAGCGGCGGGATCAGCGAGAGCGCGAAGATCAGCGGCTCGAAGGTCGCCCGCAGGAAGGGGATGAAGCCGATCAAGATGCCGCCGACGATCCCGATCAGCGCCGACCAGCCAATCCCCTGCAGCAGCCGCGATAGGCTCCACCAGGTATCGTACCAGAACAGCGGCTGGGCGACGGCGGGATCGACCCGCGTCATCAGCCGGCTCATCTGCGCGTAGAAGGCGGACAAGCCCGGCATCAGCTTGTCGGCGGCATCGACCGCGAGCCGTGCGTCCGACGCCGCGAGGTAGAACATCCCCACGGCGACGAACGGCGCCGCGCCGAGCAGAAGGGCGACGCCCGGCGACGGCGCGTAGTTGATGATGCGGCGCATCGCGGTCCGCCCCCGCCGCCGGCCGCTCAGAGCTTTCCTTCGGCGGCGAGCTTCGTGAAGCTAGGGTCGATGCGAACCTTCACGTTCTTCGCCGATCCCATGACGGAGCCGTCGGGATGCTGGATGCCGATCGAGTCCACGCTGTCGGCGCCCTGCCCGTAGAGCCCCTGCTCGAAGCAGAAGGTGCGGACATAGTCCCAGATGTCCTTGGTCTTCGGCGCGGTCAGGAAGTCGGCCGCCTCCTGCGCGGTCAGGAAGAAATGGGTGGTGTCGATCTGGCTCTTGAGCCCCGCCGCGTCGGTGCCGAGCGCGGCGGCCATCGCGGTCTCGAGCGGCGCCGCCTCGGCGCCGCCGGCCTTCATCTTGCCGAGCGTCTCGTACCAGGCGCCGACCAGCGCCTTGGCGAACTCCGGGCTATCCTTGAGCGTCTGGGTCTTGGCGATGACGACGTCCATGATCTCGCCGGGGATCTGCGAGCTGTCAAAGATGACCCCGGAGCCTTTCGCGCCTCTGACCATGTCCGGCACCATCGGCTTCCACGCCACCGCATGCTCCATCGCCGGCTGCGTGACGAAGGCCGCCGCGATCTCGGCGTCGGAGATGTTGGTGGTCTTGACCGAGGAGAGTTTCATGCCGTTCAGCACGAGCGCCCGGTTCAGCAGGTAATGCGAGACGCTGAACTGCAGCAAATGGAGGTCCTTGCCCTCGAGCTCCTTCACAGATTTCGCAGTCTTCGAGACGATCGCGTCATTGCCGTTGGAATAGTCGGTGATCAGGAACAGCGAGCTGTCGACACCGCCAGCGGCGGGCATCACAAGCTGGTCCATGTTGGTCAGGGCGACCGCGTCGAGATCGCCGGCCATGAACTGGTTGACGCCCGCGACATAGTCGTTGATCAGCACGAGCTGGACGTCGACGCCGTACTTGTCGGACCACGTCTTCATGATCCCGGAGGACTGCATGAAATTGAGCGGCATGAAGCCGACATAGACGTTGTAGCCGACCTTGAAGGTCTTTTTGGCCGCGGCCTCGGCCGGCCGGGAGACCTGAACGGCGGCGGCCAGCACGACCGCCGCAGCCACCGCAACGCACCGCGCAAAACGCTTCATCGTCGGCTCCCCGATCGCAGCGCCCCCCAATGGCGGCGCTATTAAACGCCCGTTTAATATGCCGCCGAACCGGGTTATTGTGCAGCGCAAAGTTGAGGCGCCGTGACGTGACGTCAGCCGGTCATTTTCGAGGGA
Organism: Methylopila turkensis; assembly: GCF_027922325.1. Lineage (GTDB taxonomy): Bacteria > Pseudomonadota > Alphaproteobacteria > Rhizobiales > Methylopilaceae > Methylopila > Methylopila turkensis. Next base: position 735,047 of record NZ_BSFL01000001.1, on the reverse strand, counting down.
GGCGCCTGTGAGAAAGGCGCAGGCTGCGCGCTCGGCGACCAGCGCCGCAGGATCGCGCGCGACGGCTACGCGACGCCGGCTCGCGCCCGCAGAGCGGACGGAGGCGATCCTCGAACAGGCCCTGCAGCTCTTCGCCGAGAAGCACTATTCCAACGTCACGATGCGCGACATCGCGGGCGCGTGCGGCATCAATCCGGCGTTGATCTACCACTACTTCGAAAGCAAGGAGGACCTGTTCCGTCGGGCTCTCGGCTACGCGATCGAACAGCTCTACGCCGGCTTCGCGGCCGTCCGCGAGACCGCGACGACGCCCCGCGCGGAGATCATGTCGTGGCTCGACATGCATCTGTCGATCGCCCAGACGGTCACGCGCATGACGCAGCTGATGTCGGACCATTCGGCCTCGCACGACGACCGGACCGGCGCCGGCGCGCTCATCGCGCAGTTCTACGCCTTCGAGCAGGCCCTTCTGGAGGACTGCATCCGCCGGGGGATCGCGGCCGCCCATTTCAGGACGGTGGACGTGGCGAGGACGGCCCGAACCATCAGCCTGCAGCTCGACGGGATCTTCTACGCGTCGTCGAGCCGCGGCGACGACCGCATCGCAAGCGACATCGCCGACCTGAAAAGCCTCGTCGCGACTTTGCTCGATCCCTGACGGCAACGCGGAGGAGCCCTGATGGCTCCTCGACCAATCGACGCGCCTCAGCGTGTCATCCGCCGGCGAATACGACGCGCGCCCCGTAGCGTTCGAGTTCCAAAAACTCCTCACGTTTCTCGACGGTATCGGTCACCAGCGTCCATCGGGCCGGCAAAGGCGCCCAGGCCGAGCAATTGGCGCGACCGATCTTCGTCACGTCGGCGAGCACGACGGTTTCGCGCGCCTGCGCCATCATCAGCGACTTCAGCGCGACCTGCTCTAGGCTCGCCTCGCAGAGGCCGCGGCCCGCCACCACGCCGTCCGCGCTCATGAACACGCGGTCGGCCGTCATGCGCCGCATGGCCTCGATCGCGAGCGGACCGACGGTCCCCATGCTGGTCGGCCGCAACGCGCCGCCGAGCGCGATGAGCGTGACGCCGGGCTCGTCCGCGAGAAGCGGCAGCACCGCCAGGTTGTTGGTCACGATCGTCAGCTTTCGGCCGCGCAGCCGCTCCGCGAAGGCGACGACGGTCGAGCCCGCGTCGAGGATCAAAGTGTCGCCGTCCTCGACAAGAGCCGCCGCGGCCTTCGCGATAGCGCGCTTGGCGGCGTTATTGATCGCGAAGCGCTCGCCGAGCGTCGTCTCGGGCTGATGGTTCGCAAGGATCGCGCCGCCATAGGTGCGCCGGACCGCGTTGTCCCGTGACAGCCGCTGAAGGTCCCGACGCACCGTCGAGGCCGAGACGCCGAAGCGAGCGGCGAGGTCCTCGACGTCGGCCTCGCCGGCGCGCAGCGCCTCCAGGAGCTGCGCGCGGCGTTCTCGGCTGCGGATCACCTCGGGCGCCTCCGGATTGCGTGGGCCGGAGAAATTGCCCGCTCCACGCCGTCTTGGCTATCGCCTCGAACGTCGCGGGCCCTTCAGGCCGCGCGCTTCGGCGCGAGGGCGACCGCTTGGCGGAGCGCCTCGACCATCGAACCCTCGTCCGCGATCCCCTTGCCGGCGATGTCGAAGGCGGTGCCGTGGTCGACGGACGTGCGGATGACAGGCAGCCCCACGGTGATGTTCACCCCCGCCTCGAGTCCCAGCACCTTGATCGGCCCGTGGCCCTGGTCGTGATACATGGCGACCACCATGTCGTAGTCGCCTCGGCCCGCGAGGAAGAACAGCGTGTCGGCCGGCAGCGGCCCGCGCACGTCCCAGCCCTTGGCCTTGCACGCCTCGACCGCAGGCGTGATCTTCTTCGCCTCTTCGCCGCGGCCGAACAGGCCGTTCTCGCCGGCGTGCGGGTTGATGGCGCAGACGCCGATCTTCGGGTTTTCGATCCCGGCCTTCACCAGCACGTCGTGACCGCGCGCGATGACGCGCTCGACGAGGCCCGGCTCGATCTTCGCGATCGCGTCCAGCAGGCCGATGTGGGTCGTGACGTGGATGACCCGGAGCTTGGGCGACACCAGCATCATCGAGACCTCCGGCGTGCCGGTGAGATGCGCGAGCAGTTCGGTGTGGCCGGGATATTTGTGGCCAGCGGCGTGCAGCGCCTCCTTGGAGAGCGGCGCGGTGCAGATCGCCTGGGCCGCGCCGGCCTCGACCACCCGCACGGCCTTCTCGATGTACCGGTAGGCGGCCTCGCCCGAGACCGGCGACACCTCGCCGAAGGGATGGTCCTTCGGCACCAGCTTGAGGTCGACGCACTGAACGGATCCCGGCGCGAAGCGGACGTGGCCCGCGTCCTCGACGGCCTCCACCGTGAGCGACGAGCCCACGATCTCGCCGGCCTTCCGCAGCCGTTCGGCGTCGCCGACGACGAGCGGCGCGCACATGGCCTGCACGTCCCCGTGCGCCAGCGCCTTCATGATGACCTCCGGCCCGATGCCGGAAGGATCGCCCATGGTGATCGCGATCGTCGGACGGCTCATGCGAAGGATCCCTTCTGGCGGACGGCGCGAAGCGCGCGCACGATGCGGATGAGGCTCTGGTCGTCGCCGAAGGCCCCGGCCTTGGTCGCGACCGGCACTGACAGCGCGCCCATGGAGAGCCCGAGCGAGACGCCTGGCTCGACCTCGTCGACGAGCCGGATGCCCTGGACGCCGAAGCGCGAGAGCAGCGCCGCGGCGGTCTCGCCGCCGGTCGCCGCGAAGCCGCTCATGACGGCGGCGGCGGGCCGGAGCGCGTCGGCGAGGCCGGACGCGAGCCGCGGTCCGAGCCGCATGTCGAGCGCGTCGCCGATCGTGATCTCGACCAGCACGTCCTCGCCCGCCCGGAGTGTTTCGGAAACGCGGCGGCCGAGGGCTGCGCGGCCTTCCATGTCTTCGAGCAGCAGCTCGGGATCGGCTGGGATATGGGCGACAAGCCCTTCGTCGCGCAGCGCCGCCGCGCCCCTGCGCGAAGTCGCGGCGAGCGAGCCGACGACGATGAGCGCGCCCGCCGCCGAAGCGTCCACCGCCGGCGGTTCGGCGCCGGGCCTCGCCTGGACGGCGGCGAGCGCATGGGCGAGACCGGCCGAGCCGATGAAGAAGGTTCCAGGCGCGGCCGGCAGGCTCGCCTCGGCAATCCGCGCGAGGTCCTCGTCGATTTCGGCGTCGCAGACCGCGACGGCGCCTGTCGCCGCGAGGCGCGCGAAAGCGGCCCTCAGCCCGTCGAGCGGACCGCGGATTTCGGCGAGCCCGACGGTCTTGGCCATCACCCCGGCGCTCGCCAGCACCTCGACGAGGTCGGCGCTCTCATAGGTGTGGTCCCGCCGCCAGAGCTCCGTCGCCTCGAGCGCCTCGCCCGCCACCAGCACGCGGCCTTCGATCGTGGTGCGGCCGACGCCCGGAAAGGCCGGCGCGAACACTCCGAAAGGCTCCGCGCCCGCCTTCCGGAGATGCGCGATCGCCGCCGCGGTCTCGGCGGCCGGCTGGCCGCGCAGCGTTGAATCGATCTTCTTGAAGAGCGTGCGGTCCGGCCCGAGCAGGGTCTCGAGCGCTTCGGCGTGGCGTGCGGCGGCGGCCTCGGCCGTCATGTTGCGGCTGTCGGCGTCGTAGGAGAACGCCTCCGGGCGCTCGGCCGGGGCAGGCGCCGCGCCCCAGCCGACGGCCGCCGCCCGTCCGCGCTTGGCGAAGGCGATCGCGCAGTCGGCCGCTCCCGTCAGGTCGTCGGCGAGGATGAGCCAGCGCCCATCCATGTCAGCGGCCGGGCGTCGGGGCGGTGGGAACAGGGTCGGCCGGGGCCGCGGCCTCCGTCGCCTCGCCCTCGTCGCGGTCTTCGGGCCGGCCGAAGACGCGCGCGGTCCAGGCGGTCGCGATGGGGACGAGGATCGCGGTCACGACCACGCAGGCCGCGACCAGCACCGTCGCATGCGTCGCGGCCTCGGCGTAGGCCGGGTTGGCCGACGCCACGATCGCGGGCACCGCGGCCGCGTTGCCGGCGGTCGAGGCCGCGGCGACGCCCGCGACGCCGGTGCCGCCCGTCAGGCGGTCGGCGAAGAACAGCGGAACCCCCGTCACCACCACGACGCCGACGCCCATGGCGAGGCCGAGCAGGCCCGCCTGCCAGACCTTCGACAGATCAAGCCCCGCGCCGAGCGCGAAGGCGAAGAACGGGATCATCACCGGCACCGCCTTCGACAGGAAGGCGCGCATCTCGCGGTCGAGATTGCCGATGATCATGCCGACGACGAGCGGCAGGATCGCGCCGACCATGGTCTGCCAGGGAAAGGCCGAAAGCCCCGCGACGCCCAGCGTGATCATGGTGAAGAACGGGCCGCTCTCGAGCGACATGATGGTGTAGGCGCCGACGTCGCGCGGGCGGCCGTACTGGCCCATCAGCGCCATGTAGAGGCCGCCGTTCGTGTCGTTCATGGCGGCGACGATCGCGAGCGTGGAAAGCCCGGCGAACATGCCGGCCGAAACCGGAGCCTCGCCGAGGAACTGGCCGAACACCACGCCGAGCACCACCGCGATGCCGACCTTGGTCACGAGCAGCGTGCCGCCCTTCTTCACGATGTAGGGGGTGGCGCGGAAGTCGATCGAGGCGCCCATGCAGACGTAGAACACCGCGAGGATCGTGAGCGCGCCGGAGAACAGCGCGCCTGTGAACGACCCGAAGAACTTGGGCGTGCCTGGAAAGAAGGTCGCGATCAACGCGCCCAGGAGCAGCGGCACCACCATCATGCCGCCGGGCACGCGTTCGATCGCCCGCTTGATCGGCACCTGCATGTCAGCCTCCCTGTCTGCGCGTTTCGCGCATGTTTTGTCTGGCGTTGCAGGCCGAACGCGCACGGACGGCCCAGTCTCACTGCGTGATCGCCCGAAATGCGCAGATCGTCAATCCTTATGCGCGTTTTGCGCAGGAAGGGTTTGACAGCGCAAGATCTCCCCGCCATCCTAATGAATATAGCGAGCATAAGTTCGCATTCCGAACATACGAGCGCCGCCAAGGCGCCGGGCCATTGGGAGGACGAGATGAGCGAAAGCGTTGACGTCGACGCCCGCCCCGCAGCGGCCGGACGATCGGCGGCGTCCGGCGATGCGAAGAACTTCGTCGGCAGCGTCGCCAAGACGTTCGCGGTCCTGAGCGCCTTCGGCCCCGACGCCGCCGAGCTGACAGGCGCCGAGATCGCGAAGCGCGCCGGGCTTGACCGCGGAGCGGCGTTCCGCTTCGCCCACACGCTGGCGGCGCTCGGCTATCTCGCGCCGGTGGCGGGCACGCGGAAGTTTCGCCTGACGCTCAAATGCCTGGAGCTCGGCTTCACGGCCCTCAGCCAGCGCGACCTGCCGTTCCACGCCCGCCCGCTGCTCGCGGACGTCGTGCCGTCGGTCTCCGACAGCGCCTCGTTCGGCGCGTTGCACGAGGGCGACGTGGTCTATCTCGCGCGGATCGAGCAGTCCGGCCCGCAGCCGGTCAGCCGTCGCCCGGGCAGCCGCACCGGCGCCTACGCCGCGGCGCTCGGCCACGCAATCCTCGCCCATCTGCCGCGGGATGCGCAGATCGCGCATCTCGACGCCGCCCCGCGCGTGAAATTGTCGGAGCGGACGCTGATCGACCTCGACGCGCTGACGGCCCGCCTCGACGAGGTGCGGGCGCGCGGCTTCGCGGTCTCGGACGGCGAAAACGCCTACGGGCTACGCACCGTCGCCGCCCCCGTCTTCGACGCCGAGGGCCTCGCGGTCGCGGGCGTCAGCCTCACGATCCGCGCAGAGCGCATGAGCGTCGACGATTTCGTCGATGTCGCCGCGCCCCATGCGATCCGCATCGCAGGCGCGCTCTCGGACGCCGCGCGCCTGTCTCTGGGCGCGATCGCGGTGCCGCCCGCCGGAGGATGGTCATGACCTCGCTCGTCGCCCCGATCGAGCTCCTGCGCCCCGCGCGGATATACTTCGGCCCCGGCATGCTCGCCGGGCTCAGGGCCTATGTGGCCGAGCGCGGCTACACGCGTCCGCTCGTCGTCGCCGACCCCTTCAACGCCGCCCGCGTCGACCTCCTCGGCTTGTGCGGCGCCGTCGCGGTCTTCGGAGAGGTGAAGCCCGAGCCCGACGCGCCGAACCTCGACAAGGCGCTTGCGCTCGCCGCCGAAGCCCGCCCCGACGTCGTGATCGGCTTCGGCGGCGGCAGCGCCATGGACCTCGCCAAGCTCGTGGCCGTGCTGCCGGGCTCGGGCCAGACACTGAAGGACGTCGTCGGGCCGGAGAAGGTTTCGGGCCGCACCGTCGGGCTCATCCAGATCCCGACGACGTCCGGCACGGGCTCCGAGGGCGGGACACGCTCGCTCGTCACCGACCCCGAGACCAAGAACAAGCTTGCGGTCCAGAGCCGCCACATGCTGGCGGATCTTGCGATCGTCGATCCCGACCTCACCATGACGGTTCCGCCAGCCGTCACCGCGGCGACCGGCGTCGACGCCATGGCGCATTGCGTCGAAGCCTTCACCTCCAAGAAGGCGCATCCGATCATCGACGCTTATGCGCTCGAAGGCGCGCGGCTCGTCGGCCGCTACCTCGCCCGCGCGGTCGCCGACGGGGCGGACCGTGAGGCGCGCGTCGGGCTTTCGCTCGCCTCGCTCTACGGCGGCTTCTGCCTCGGGCCGGTGAACACGACCGCGGGCCATGCGGTCGCCTATCCGCTGGGCACGCGCCACCACGTCGCTCACGGCCTCGCCTGCGCGCTGATCTTCCCGCACACGCTCGCGTTCAACGCCCCGGCGGTTCCGGAGAAGACCGGTCTGGTGCTTGAGGCGCTCGGCCTGAACGGCGCGACCGATCCCGAGGCCGCATTCGCGGGCGCCTACCGGTTCTGCTCCGATCTTGGCGTCGAGATGCGGCTGTCCGCGCTCGGCGTGCCGGACAACGACTTCGAAACCATGGCGACGGAGGCCCACGCCATCCGCCGGCTGCTCGACAACAACCCACGCGACATGAGCCGCGGGGACATCCTCGCGATCTACGCCAAGGCCGCCTGAGAAGCGGCCGTCGTCACGACGCGGCCGGACGGCCGCGGATCAAACCTGGAGGACGCCCAATGTTGAAATCCCTGCTGGTCGCGGGCCTCGCGCTCGCGACGCCGCTTTCGCTCGCCCTGACGTCGTCCGCGCACGCGGCCGAAGGCGACTGGCCGAAGAGGCCCATCACGCTGCTGGTGCCGTTCACCGCCGGCGGCACCGCGGACATCTTCGCCCGTATGATCGGCGACCACCTGAACAAGGTCACCGGCCAGCCGATCGTGGCGGAGAACGTCGGCGGCGGGGGCGGCACGCTCGCGCTCGGACGGCTGGCGCGCTCCGACGCCGACGGCTCGGTGATCGCGATCGCCTCGACCTCGAACCTCTCCATCCATCCGACGCTGCTGAAGGACCGGATCCAGTACCAGACTCTGCGCGACCTCGCGCCCATCACCCAGATCTCGCTCGTGCCGAACCTGCTGGTCGTGAACCCGGACCGCATCAAGGCCCGCACCGTCCAGGAGCTCATCGACCACCTCAAGGCCAATCCTGAAAAGGTCTCGTTCGGTTCGTCGGGCGTCGGCACCACGCAGCATCTCGCCGGCGAGCTGTTCATGCAGCGCACCGGCACGAAGATGACGCATGTCGCCTACAAGGGCTCAAGCCAGATGATGCCGGATCTGATCGCCGGACAGATCGACATCGCCTTCGACAACGCGCCGCTGCTCTGGCCGCACATCAAGTCGGGCAAGCTGATCGCGCTCGGAACCGCGACCGCCGAGCGCCTGAAGGTCGCGCCGGATCTGCCGACCGTCGCCGAGACGGTTCCGGGCTTCCAGGCCGTCGCCTGGCACGGCTTTCTCGCGCCGGTGAAGACCCCGAAGCCGCTGATCGAGGCCTACGCCAAAGAGATCAACGCCTTCATGGAGCGTCCCGAGACGCAGAAGCGGTTCGAGGAGCTTGGCGTGCTGCCGATGCACACGTCGCCGGAGGCCTTCGCGAAGCTGATCGGCGAGGAGGCCGGGCAGTGGAGCAAGGTCATCGAGACCGCCGGCGTGAAGCCCGAGTGAGCTGAACGACCGCCTTCGTCCCGGCCGAAGCGCCGGGACGACGGCCTCCCTGTCCCGCGATCCTTCCGAGAGACCCATGACCGCCCGCGAAACCTTCGTCGCCCTCGTGACCTGCTTCGACGACGCCGAGGAGATCGACTTCCGCGCCACCCGCGCGCAGGTGCGCCGGCAGGTCGAGGCCGGCAACCACATCATGTGCGCCGGCACCAACGGCGACTTCACCGCGCTCACCTTCGAGGAGAAGGTGCGGCTGACCGAGGAGGTCGTGGCGGAGGCCGGCGGCAAGGCCCGCGTCATCGTCAACGCGGGGATGCCCGCGACCTACGAGACGGTGAAGCTCGCGCGCGAGTTCGACCGCATCGGCGTCGACGGGATCGCGGTCATCACCCCGTTCTTCATCGAATGCACGCAGGACGGACTGATCCGGCACTTCTCGACGGTCGCCGACGCCGTGAAGACGCCTGTCTATCTCTACGACATCCCGGCCCGCACCCAGAACCACATCGAGCCCGAGACCGCGCGCGTCCTCGCCCGCCACGGCAACATCGCGGGCATCAAGGACAGCGGCGGCCAGCAGGCGACGCTCGAGGCCTACCTCGAAGTCTCGAAGGCGGAAGGTGACTTCGACGTCTATTCCGGCCCGGACTCGCTCGTGCTCTGGGCGTTCCAGAACGGTGCCAAGGGCTGCATCTCCGGCCTTGGCAACGTCATGCCCAAGGTGCTGGCGGAGATCGCCGAAGGCTACAACGCGGGCGACCTAGCGAAAGCCGAGGCCGCGCAGGCGAAGTTCACCGCCTTCCGCACCGACCTCTACAAGCTCGGCTACCCGCCGGCGCTGGTGAAGCGCTCGCTTTACCTGATGGACCCTTCCGTCGGCGCGAGCCGCCAGCCGGCCCTGCCGCCGAGCCCCGAGCAGGACGAGAAGATCGCCGCCCTGCTGAAGACCCATGGTCTCGTCTGAGGAGCGCCCGATGACCGTCGTCGCCACCACCTCGCCCGGCTTCGGCCGCTACGGCGCCGTGCCGGACAAGCTCGCGCAGAAGGGCTGGACCTTCGTTCGCTGCGTCGACGTGACGAAGCCGGACGGGGGCCTCTCGGAGCATCTCGCTGACGTCGATTTCCTGGTCGCGGGCCTCGTCAGGGTGACCGAGGAGACGCTTGGCGCCGCGCCCAAGCTCAAGGCGGTGTTGAAGCATGGCGTCGGGGTCGACAGCATCGACGTCGCGGCCTGCACGGCGCACGGCGTTCCGGTGCTGAACACGCCAGGCGCGAATGCGGCCGCGGTCGCGGAGCTCGCGATCGGCATGATGTTCGCGTTCGCCCGCAACATCCCGGCGGGCCACCAGGGCGTCGTCACCGGCGGCTGGAACCGCGTCGTCGGCAGCGAGATCGGCGGCAAGACGCTCGGGATCGTCGGCCTGGGCGCGATCGGCCGGTCGCTCGCGCTGAAAGCCTTAGGTCTCGGCATGACGGTCGTGGCCTCCGACCTCTATCCGGACCGCGACTTCGGAAGCCGCCACGGCGTCGAGATCGTGGAGCTCGACGAACTTCTGAAACGTTCCGACTACGTCTCGCTCCACGTCTTCGGCGGGGCCGACAACGCCGCGCTGATCAACGCCGAGCGCCTCGCGCTCATGAAGCCCACAGCCTGCCTGCTCAATCTCGCACGCGGCGAAGTTGTCGACCTCGACGCCCTCGACGCGGCGCTCACCGCGGGGAAACTCGCGGGCGCCGGGATCGACGCCTATGCGGTCGAGCCGCCGGACGTCTCCCACCCGATCTTCCGCCAGCCGCGCGTCGTCTTCACGCCGCACACCGGCGCCGACACGGTCGAGTCGGTCGAGCGCGTAGGGCTGATGAACATCGAGGACATCGAGACGCTGATCGCCGGCGGTCGCCCGGCCCGCGTGCTCAACCCGCAGGTGTTCGAGCGCACGGGAGCGCCGGCGTGACCGCGCCCCGCTTCCTCGCCGAGGAGCTGGTCGCGTACGCCGAGGCGTTGTTCTCGGCCGCCGGTCTTGAGACCGACAAGGCGCAGGCTGTCGCGACCTATCTGGTCGAGGCGGACCTGATGGGCCACACCACCCACGGCCTCGCGCTCGCCGCCTGGTATCTCGACGCGGTCGCGGACGGCGTGATGACCAAATCCGGCGCGCCGAACGTGGTCTCCGATCGTGGCGCGGCGGTGTGCTGGCGCGGGCGGCGCCTGCCGGGCGCATGGCTGACCGCGGAGGCCGTCAAGCTCGGCTGCGAGCGCGCCAAGACCCATGGCGCGGCCACGATCGTCATCGGCGACAGCCACCACATCGGCTGCCTTGCGGCCTATCTGCCGATCGCGACGGAGCAGGGCCTTATGGTCACGATCGCGAGCTCGAGCCCCTCCGGCGCGCAGGTCGCGCCGTTCGGCGGACTGAAGGGGCTGTACACGCCAGATCCCGTCGCCCACGGCGTCCCCACGCCTGGCGACCCGATCCTGATCGACATCTCGGCCTCGATCACGACGGTCAACATGAGCCAGCGGCTGCTCAAGGCCGGCGAAGCGTTCCCGCACGACTGGCTGATGGACAAGGACGGCGTCCCATCGCGCGACCCAAAAGTGATGTCCGAGGGTGGCACGCTGCTGCCGACCGGCGGGCTCGACCACGGCCAAAAGGGCTACGGCATGGCGCTGCACGTCGAGGCGGTGACGCAAGGGTTGGCGGGCTACGGCCGCGCCGACGCGCTGAAGGGCACCAACGCCGCGGTGACCGTGCAGGTCTACGATCCGGAGGCGTTCGGCGGTCGTGAGGCGTTCTTGCGCCAGACCGGTTGGCTTGCGGACGCCTGCCGCTCCAACCCGCCGCGGCCGGGCGTCAACGCGGTGCGGCTGCCGGGAGAGGCGGCGCTGAAGCGCAAGCGCGAGGCGCTCGCGAACGGCGTCGCGCTCCACGACGGGATCCTCGCCTCGCTGGAGCCGCACGCGGCTCGGCTGGGCGTTCGAACGCCGACCGCGATCTGAGGCGCGAATTTACAGTATCGCCGCGTCCGTCGAGACCGGCGCGGAACAACTCTCGGTCGCAGTATCAGGAACAGCTTCCAGGCGCGTTAGCGCTGGATGATATGTCGACGTAGTTCTCAGCCGCGTTGCAGATGATCGAGGACGCCCGCAACGTCTCCTGGTCGGGGACGGCGGTCGGAGCGTAGTACGCCAACGTTGCCGTAAGAACGTCGGCTGCGCCGCGGTCGCCGCTCTTGGCGCCGAACTCGCGCAGCGCCGCCGCGAGTATGGACTGCGCCAGCCGTTCGCTTTCGATTTCGAGCTTTTGCAATTGGCCGCGCAGCGTTTGGACGTCCTCGGGACGGGGCGTGTCGGAGAACGACTTCAACGCGCGCCGGATGGACCGAAGCGGCGCGACCGCGACCGCGCGCCACGGCGCGACGGCGCGATCCAACGCGGCGATCTCCTCCTGGCCGACCGCGAGTCCGCGTTGCGTCGCAGCGTAGAGCGCGACCAGCAGGACGTTGACGTCCACGCCGAAGCGATCTTGCAGGGCGAGGCAGGCCGGGGCGACGCCCGGGCGCGAATAGACCGCCAGCGCGAAACGCCAATGCGGATCGTCCGGCTCCCGCGCTTCGCTCGCCGGAGCGTCGTTCACGCGTCCTCCGCGTCGAGGCGCGGCGTCGTCGCGGGCGTCCCGCGCCTCGCTTTCGTCACACCCGACCACCTTCTCGACAGCTTCGCGTCGAGGCCGAACAGGTCGAGCGCGCGGCCGACCGTGTGGTCGATCATATCGTCGATCGTCCGCGGGCGGGCGTAGAAGGCCGGGACAGGCGGCATCACGATCGCGCCCATCTCCGTGACGGACGCCATGCTGCGGATATGGCCGAGATGGAGCGGCGTCTCGCGCACGAGCAACACGAGGCGGCGGCGCTCCTTCAGCACCACGTCGGCCGCGCGCGTCAGCAGGGTGGAGGTGACGCCGGTCGCGACCTCGGAGAGCGTGCGGATCGAACAGGGCGCGACGAGCATTCCCGCCGTGCGGAAGGAGCCGCTCGCGATAGAGGCGCCGACGTTCTCGATGCTGTGGAACTCGCTCGCCAGCGCCCTGAGGTCCGCAAGGCGGAGGTCGGTCTCCTGCGCCAGCGTCACCTGCGCGGAGCGGCTCATCACGAGATGCGTCTCGACGCCGAGCTCGCGCAAGACTTCGAGCGCGCGCACGCCGAGCATGGCGCCGGACGCGCCGCTGATCCCGATGACGATCGGGAGCTGGCTTGCCGCCATCACGCCGGCGCGCATTCGAAACGGCGCTCCGGATAGCACCAGGGGCAGGCCTCCTCCGCCGAGCGGCCGAGCGGGTCCCAGTCGGGGAGCGAGTCCCAGACCGCCTCGCCCGCGGCCTGCGCCTCGGCCATCAGCGCGCTGACGTCGACGCCCGGTATGACGCCGTTCTCCATCCGCACCACGCCATCGACGATCACGGTGTCGACGTCGTCGCCGACGCCGCATTCCACGACGCTCTTCACCGCGTCGCGCACAGGACCGTAGCGCAGCGAATTGCGGCCAGCGAGGTCGATGATCACGATGTCGGCGAGCGCGCCGGGCTCGAGCCGTCCCAGATCGTCTCGCCCCACCGAGATCGCGCCGCCGAGCGTCGCCGCTTCGAACGCCTCGCCGGCGGTCGCGGCGAGATAGCTGTGGCTCATGAGCTTCCCGAGATAGGAGGCCGTGCGCATGTTCATGATCATGTCGCGCGGATAGGTGTCCGATCCGATCGAGATGTTCACGCCCGCCTCGCGGTAGCGCTTCCAGCTGTCGAGCGTGCGGCCGCGTCGCACGATGTTGATCGGGCAGTGCGAGATCGAGACCCCGGCGTCGCCCATCAGCTTGAGGTCCTGCGGCCGGGCGTAATTGAGGTTCGGATTGTCGGCGATGAAGTTGCCGTGGCCGATGTTCAGCGTGGGACGGAGCATGCCGAGACTGTCGAGCAGCTCGATCGGCGTCATCATGTGCTCGCGCACGATGTCATGGAACTCGAGCACGCTGTAGGCCGCATGGGTCGCCATCGGAAGGCGCGCTCGGTCGGCTTCCTCGCGCGTGCGGCGCAGAAGCTCGACGCTCGCGGTCTCGACCTCGCGCGGGACGAGAATGCCGCGGACGCGGCCGTCCGCGTCGCCGTCATGCGCTGCGATCCAATCGAGCGCGGTCTTGAGCCCGTCGAGGCCAAGCCGGTCGTCACGGGTGCGCTTCAGGCGGCCGCGCTCGTCGCCGACCCAGCGCCCGCAATCGAAGCCGGGCGCCAGATAGGCGCGGGTCCCGAGCCGCGTCACCTCGGCCAGGAGCGCGTCCTGCACCTTCAGCTGGCTGCCGAACTCCACGAAGGTGGTGACGCCGTTCCTCAGCAGCTCGGCCACCGTGAAGCGGGCGTTGAGCTGAAAGGCGGCCTCCGCGCCTGCGTCGCCATGCTTCAGGTAGCGCGGGTCGCCCTTCACGGTCGCGCCCTCGCGCGGAACGCTGATCTCGAGGAAGGGCTGGCCGAAATACATCGGCCGACCGGCGTCCGAGATCAGCCGATGCGAGGCGCGATGTCCGGAATGGACATGGGTGTCGATGAACCCCGGGCAAACGAGCCGGCCGCCGGCGTCGATCGTGCGGTCGATCTCGCCCTCGAAGCCGCGGCCGACGAACACGATCCGATTGCCTTCGAAGACGAGCTCGCCGTCACGTATGAGCACATGACGGCCCTTCTCGTGGGCGACGAGCCAGCCGGCGTCGATCTTGGTGCGCATCTGCGTTCGACCTCAGCTCGGCTGGACGATGGAGCGGCGGGCCCGGCTGGCGAACCGGAGCTGCCAGACAAGGATCGCGCCGCCGAGACCCGCGCCGAGCAGCTCGGTCGTCGGGTTCGGCGCGATCAGCATGACGCCGGCTGCGAACAGGACGAAGCGGAGCGGACGGGCGAGCGCGCCGAACAGGTAGCCTCCCGAGGCGGCGGCGGTGGCCGTGACGCCGACCATGGCCGTGCCGACGGTGCGGACGACATGCAGCGCCTCGCCATCGAGCAGGATGCCCTGGTCGAAAACGAAGGCGAACGGGATGATGAAGCCGGGCACCGCGATGCCGAAAGCGATGAGGCCCGTGTTCCAGAGAGATCCGCCGCTGATGCCCGCGGCCGCATAGGCCGCGAGCGCGACAGGCGGCGTCACCATCGAAAGCACCGCGAAGTAGAAAATGAAGAGGTGCGCCGCGAGGCCCGGCACGCCGAGATTCTGCAGCGCCGGTCCGACGAGGATCGCTGCGACCATGTAGGCGGCGGCGGTCGGCATTCCCATGCCGAAGATCAGCGTCAGGAGCATCGCGCCGACGAGCGAGATCAGCAGGGAGCCGCCGGCGATTTCGAGGATCCAGCGTTCGAGATGCAGCGCCATGCCGGTGTGGACCAGCACGCCGACGATGATGCCCGCGACCGCGGACGGAATCGCGACCTCGGCCGCGCCGCGCGCGCCCGCGACCGTCGCCTCGTAGATGTCCTTGAGGCCCATCCGGGTCGACGCCCGCACCCAGCTGATCACGACGATCGCCGCGAGGCTGACGGCGCCGACGCGCATCAGCGAGTACTGCGCGGTGAGCAGGTAGATCATCAGGCCGAGCGGCACGAGGATGTGCCAGCGCTCGCGCAGTCCCCGCAGCGCCGCCGAGACCGGCAGTTCGGCGTTCGGAGCAAAGCCGTGGCGGCGCGAATAGGCGTCGATCAGCACATAGAGCGACAAATAGAACAGAACGGCCGGCACGATCGCCGCATAGGCGACGCTGCCGTAGCTGACCCCGACGATGTCGGCGAGAATGAAGGCGGCCGCTCCCATCACGGGCGGGGCGAGCTGCCCGCCGGTCGAGGCGGTGGCTTCGACCGCGCCGGCGAAGTCCTTGGAGAAGCCCGTGCGCTTCATAAGTGGGATGGTGATCACGCCGTCCACGAGGACGTTCGCGACCGCGCTGCCGGACACCGTGCCGAACAGGCCGGAGGACACCACAGAGGCCTTGGCGGCCCCGCCCCAGGCGCGGCCGGTGACGCAATAGGCGAGGTCGACGAACAGGTGGCCTGCGCCGCTCCGCTCGAGGAACGCGCCGACGATCACGAAGTAGAAGACCATGTTGGCCGAGGCCGATATCGGCGTGCCGAAGACGCCTTGCGTCGAAAGCACCTGCAAATCGACGAAGCGCATCAGGGACATGCCGCTGTGGCCGAGCGGCCCCGGCAAATAGGGGCCGACGAAGACATATGCGATGAAGGCGGCCGACAGCAGCATCAGCACGTTGCCGGCGACACGGCGGCAGGCCTCCAGCAGCAGGGCGATCAGACCCAGGCCGAACACGTAGTCGGCCGTGAAGACCTCGTCGACGCCCTCGATGCGCTCGGACACTCGGGCGCCCTGGAACCAGAAATAGACCGCGCAGGCGATCGCGAGCGCCGCGCACATGAGATCGAGAGGCGAGACCGGATCGTCCGGCCCGCGCCGCGACCGCCATCCGAAGATCAGATAGGCGATCGCGGTGGTCGCTCCGACGTGGACCCCGAGCATCGAGATCTCGAACAGGTTGCGGCCGATCGCCAGCGGGGCGAATTGGGTCACGGTCAGCGCGACCGCGATCACCCCCACCAGAACCCGCGCATGGCGCCCCGACAGCATCATCGCGTCTCTCCCGCAGACCCGCGCCCCGACGTCCCGGACCTCAGTTGGTCAGTCCGGCTTCCTTGAAGTATTTCGCGGCCCCCGGATGCATCGGGCAGTTGCCGTTGAGCGAAGCTTCGCCGGCCTTCTTGGGATCGAAGTCGGCGAGACCGGCGTGGATCTTGGAGAGCTTCGGGGCCTCTTCGATGATCGTCTTCACGAAAGCGTAGGCGACCTCGTCGGGCACGTCCGCGCTGACGAGGATGTTGGAGGCGGCCATCACGGTCGGGATCGGATCGGGCTGGCCCTTGAAGGTTCCGGCCGGCACGGTCGCGGTCGACCAGCCGTACTTCTCGACCATGCCTTTGATGACCTCTTCGGGCAGCGGAAGCATGATCGTGTCGTTGACGGTCGTGATCTGGGTCGCGGCGGGATGGCCCTTGGTCACGACATGCGCCCAGCCGTCCGCCTGCCCGTCTTTGATCGACTCCGCAGCGCCCGAACGCTCGGTCGCCTCGATCATGCCGCCCTTGCCCGCGACCGCCTCCTTGCTGGAGCCGAGCAGCGACAGGATCTGCCGCACGCCCTGCTCGCCGGTGCCGCCGGCCTTGGTGGTGAGCAGGTGAAACTTGTTCTTCCCCTCGGCGATGTCGCTCCAGGACGTCACGCCCGAGGCCTTGGTGACGAAGGCCGCGAGATAGTAGACGTCGAGCCCGCCGATGAGGCCGCGCACCTTGTCCTGCTTCGACTTGAAGGTTCCGAACCCGCCGCATCCCTCTGCGGAGGTCACGGCGAAGGAGATGCCGAGTTCAGCCTCGCCGTTCTGAATGAGCTTGATGTTGCCGACGCCGCCGGCGATCGGCAGCACGTCGATGCTGGAGCCCGCAGGCAGCTTCGGCCGCACCATGTCGGCGATGCCGGCGCCGTAATTGTACCAAGCCGAGCCGACGCCGACCGTCGCCATCCGCAGCTTGACCGGGGCCTCCGCCGCGGCCGGCGAGACGGCGAGGATGGCGGCCGCAAGGCCCGCGCGGAAGGTTGTCAGTCGTGCCATGCCCTTGCTCCCATGCTCGCCGGGCGACGCCCGGCTGGTGAGCCGATAGGGTCGCCGCGCCCTCAGAGCGCGACGCCGGCCTCGGCGAGGATCGAACGGGCGCGCGCGCGCTGCTCGTCGGAGATGACGAGGCGCTCGGCGAAGTCCCGGCCCGTGGGACGGGTCGCGTCGACGCCCATCTTGGTGAGGGTGAAGTTCTCGGGGTCCGAGCTCGGATCGAGGATCGCGCCCTTGCAGCCCGGCACGAAGAAGATGTCCTTCTCGGCGCGCACCCGCGTCGCGATCGCCCAGAACACGTCGTTCATGTCGAAGATGTCGACGTCGTCGTCCACGACGATGACGTACTTCGTGTAAAGTTCGGTCGAGAGCGCCGCCATCGCGGCCATCTGCGGCTCGCCGTCGGCGATCTTCTTGAGCGAGACCACCGCCATGAAGGCCCCGCAGGTCGAGTGCGGCACGTGCACCGCCTGAACGTTGGGCAGGTTGCGCTTGAGCGCGTTGAGGATCTCGCCTTCGCGCGTGACGCAGGAGATCAGGATGTGATCCTTGGCCATGCCGGCCGTGACGCTGTGCAGCATGGCGTCGCGCCGCATGCGCACGCGCTTGGCCACGAAAACGTTCTGGGTCGAGCGGTAGGAGGCGTAGCCCGTGAACTCGCCGAACGGTCCCTCGGGCTCGTGAACGCCGGCGAGAATCTCGCCTTCGATGACGATCTCGGCCCCCGCCGGAACCTCAAGGTCGGCCACCCCGCAGCGCGCGAGGCGATAGGGCTCGCCGAACAGGCCTCCGATGATCTCGAACTTCCGCACATGCGGCGGATAGGCGTAGGTCATCGAGCCCATGTAATGGAGCGGGTGCACGCCGAGCACGATCGCGGCCGGCAGGTTGTCGCCCTTCGCCTCCGCCCGCCGGTGGAACTCGTACATGCGCCGGCGCGAATGCAGCGAGACGCCGAGGCGGTCCTTGCCTTTCAACATCAGGCGGTGGAAGCCTGTGGTGTCGACGCCGGTTTCCGGATCGCGCGCCGTGATCTGGCCAGCCGTGATGTACGGCGCGGCGTCCACCGAGAACTGCAGCGGGATCGGCAGCGCCGTAAGGTCGATGTCGTCGCCCTCCAGCACGACCTCGTCCCATGGCGCGCTCGCGACCGTCTCACAGGGCAGATATCTCTGCGCCCGCTCGCGGAACGCCATCGGCAGGTCGGAAGGGTCGACGTCGAGGCAGGCCGCGAGCAGCCTGCGGTTGGCCGCGACATTGGTGACGAGCGGGATCGGCTTGCCGTCGATGTCCTCGAATAGGACGACCGGGCTGCGGCCAGCCTTCTCAAGCTCAAAGATCAGCGACGTCGGCTCGAAGCGCGACGAGACCTGCTGGCGAACCCGCAGCATCTCCTCGGGGAAACGCGTCTCAACCATGTCGAGGAAGCCGCGCAGGCTTTGCGGATCAGCGTTTTGAAAAGCCACGTCGATTGCCCCGGGGGATCACGCTGCCGGAAGCGATCGATAAACCTCGCCCCGACACATCATCAGCATGCTGACGATTGGATCGGGCGCAACGTCAGAAATTAGCGCCTCTCTGGTCAGAGAATGCGCAAAGACGTGCGGCTGTGCAGATTGTTGGCTTCGACGAGCCGACGCAGAGTCCGGGTGAACGCCTCGCGCTCTTCGGCCGGCAGGGGCGCGATCAGGCGGCCATGAGCCCGGTCGAGGGCGCCGCGCATTTCAGCGAGCAAGGTCTCGCCGGCGGCCTCCAGAAACACGCGACGGAGCCGTTTGTCCCGCAGATCGCTCTCGCGCCGCACAAGCGCGCGTCGTTCGAGCCGCGCCAGGACGTTGGATGTTGTGGTGCGATCGACGCCGATCTCGGCCGCGAGCTTCGCTTGGTCGATCCCGGGATTGAGGTGGGCGACCTGCATGACGCTGGTCTGGACCGGCGTGGTGCCGAAGGCCTCACATTCCTGCAGATAGATCGCGACGTAGATTTGGTGCAGGCGGCGCACGAGAAATCCGGGGCGCGCGAACAACTCGATCGCCTTGCCGTCGTTCAATGACATGTCGCGCGCTCCAGTTGGATTCTCCCGTCGAGCCGAGCCGTAGCCGTCATCGGCTTGCTGGATCGACGCCTAAGCGACAAGGCCGCCGCTGAGATATTTTGAAGGACCAACAGGGATTTTCAGGAGAGAGCGTTTCGTCGTCGGAAAGCGGTGGCCTGCTCGTCGATTGAAACCGCACCGAGACGGTCGCTTCCGGCCGCACCGCGCCGATCGCTTCGAAAAAAGGCGGTTGTTCGACGGCGCATACGCGCGACTGGCCGGAAAGCAAGCGGCGTTCTCGATACCCCGCCAAATTTGCCGCCGGCGCTGGGCAAGTTGCAGGCGATAGAGGGCGGCGCAGGGCGGAAGCCGGACGCGGCGGAGTAGGGCGGGTCGATCCGGAAACAGGATACGTTTCGAGACACACGAAATTTCTCTGAGGCGAGCAAACCCTACAAAGGAGGGGTCTAAGGCGCTTCAAAAAAACTGCGTGGCGGAGGGGGCGGGATTCGAACCCGCGATACGGTTGCCCGCATACACACTTTCCAGGCGTGCGCCTTCAACCACTCGGCCACCCCTCCAACGAGGGCGAGGGATTATCAAGCGGACGGCGCGGTGACAAGCGCGACAGAGCGGGTGAGAGCTTCCGTCGCGTCGCGCTCTGCAGATAGCGAGATCGCGCCCCGAGACAAAGCTCGCAACCCGGATTGTCCCGGAGCCCGTCCCGGCCCATCTTCTCCCGCGATCGCGACGTCCCCGCGTCGCGCCAACAGGAAGCTCGACGACGCCTATGATTCGATTCCTTCTTCGCCTCCTCGGCTTCCTCGTTCTCGCCGCGGGTTTCGTCGCCCTGGTGGTCGACGGCGCGCGCTCGATCGCGGCCGGCGTTCTGTCGCTCACGCCGACGGCCCAGTCCTGGGCGCAGTTCTCGCCCGACACGCTCGAGAGCGTGAAGCGCTTCGTCGCGGATCTTGGCGTCCCGGCGCTCGAGAATCCGGTCCTGTCCTCGATCCTCGCGTCGCCGACTTTCGCGCCGCTCATCGTCATCGGCGTGCTGCTGATGCTCCTCGGCCGGCGGCCGCGGCGGCGGGTCGGCGTCGAGCCGTGACCGCCCGCGACGCGGCCTGACGACCGTCCCTCGATCGGGACGCTTGCCGGTCCGCCACGGCCATGCCATGGCCTGCTGAGGGTCGGAGAACGCGGCGCGCAGGCCGCCGGGGCGTGGGAAGACGATGATCGCACGGACGCTGGAGCGTGGACTTTTCGCAAGCCGCTGGCTGATGGCGCCCTTCTATGTGGGGCTTGTCGTCGGGCTGGTGGTGCTTCTGGTCAAGTTCCTGCAGGAGCTGGTGCATTTCGCAGAAGGCGTGCTGCACGCGACCGAAAGCCAGGTCATCCTCGGCGCGCTGTCGCTGATCGACCTGTCGCTCACCGCCAACCTCATCCTGCTCGTCATCTTCTCGGGCTATGAGAACTTCGTCTCGCGGATGGACCTGCACGACCAGAGCGAACGTCCGGAATGGATGGGCAAGGTCGACTTCTCCGGCCTCAAGATGAAGCTGATCGCGTCGATCGTCGCGATCTCGGCGATCCAGCTGCTGAAGTCGTTCATGGATCTCGGCGCGACCAGCGATCGCGACATCTACTGGATGACGGTGGTGCACGCGGTGTTCGTGCTCTCTGGCGTGTTCCTCGCGCTCTCCGACTGGCTGACCGACCAGGCGCACGGCAAATCAGGCGACAGCCACGCCCCGAACCCCGAAGGCGAGGACACCGAGGAGCATCGCGCGAAGGAAGCGGCCGAGAAGCGCGGAGCCGCGGCCGGCGCCGAGGCGGGAGCCAAGGCCGCCGAGCACTGACGGCGCGGCCGGCCGCTCAGGCGACCGGCGAGGCCGTCGTCTTGGGCTCGAACGGGCAGAGGTCCGCGATCAGGCAGGACGGGCAGTCCGGCTTGCGGGCCTTGCAGACGTACCGCCCGTGCAGGATCAGCCAGTGATGGGCGTGACGCCGATAGGCGTCCGGCACCACGGCCTCAAGCCCGAGCTCGACCTCGAGCGGCGTCCTGCCGGGCGCGAGCCGGGTGCGGTTGCCGACCCGGAACAGATGGGTGTCGACCGCGATCGTCGGCTCGCCGAAGGCGACGTTCAGAACCACGTTCGCAGTCTTGCGGCCGACGCCCGGCAGCAGCTCCAGCGCGGCGCGCGAGGGCGGCACCGCGCCGCCATGCTCCGCGATCAGACGCTCCGACAGCGCGATGACGTTCTTCGCCTTGGCGCGGTAGAGGCCGATCGTCCGGATGTGCTCGCGCACCCGCTCCTCGCCGAGCGCGACCATCGCCTCGGGCGTCGCTGCTTCGGCGTAAAGGCGGCGCGTCGCCTTGTTGACGCCGACGTCGGTCGCCTGCGCCGAAAGCACGACCGCCACCAGCAGCGTGTAAGGATCGACGTGCTCCAGCTCCCCTCGCGGCTCCGGGTCGCGGGCGTGGAAGCGGCGGAACATCTCCTCGACCACCGCTGGCGGCAGCCGTTCGGGCGCGGCCGCTTTCCGATGCGCGGGCGCCTTCGCGGGGGCCTTGCGCGCGGTGGCGGATTTCCGCGCGGCGGCGCGGGGGGAGGTCTGGCGAGGCGGCATGGGCGGGTTATACTGAACCCATGGGCGAAGACGCCAGAGCGCCGAGCGCGAGATCCCCGGACGCGGCCGACGCCGAGGTGTTCGCCGCGGTGATCACCCCGCACCGGTCGCTCGGATCGCGCGGCGCGGCGATCCTGATCGGCGGCTTCGCCATCCTCTCGGCGATCGTCAGCGTGCCGTTCTTCCTCGTCGGCGCCTGGCCGGTGGTTGGCTTCTTCGGGCTCGACGCGCTGCTGCTTTGGCTCGCGCTCCGGGCGAGCTTCGCGCAGGCGCGCGCCTGCGAGCGCGTCGTCCTCACCTATGTTGAGCTGGTCGTGCGCAGGATCAGCCCGCGCGGCGTGGAGAGCGTGTGGCGGTTCAACCCGCTGTGGGTGCGGCTCGAGACCGAGACCGATGAGGATTTCGGCATGACCCGCGTCGCGATCTGGGAACGGCAGGCGTCGCTCGACGTCGCACGCGCGCTGTCGCCGGGCGAACGCGCCGAGTTCGCCGACGCGTTCGGAGCCGCGCTCGCCAAGGCCCGGCGCGGCGCGCTCTCGCCCGCCGAACGGTGACCGCGGCCGTCGGTTTCGGGTGTCCGCCAGGCCGCCTGGCCGCCATGGTGGCGAGGAACCGCATCTTCACCGGAGGCCGGACATGTTGGACGCCCCCTCACCGGCCCTCGGCGACGCTTCCATGGCTCTGACGCCCGAACCCTCCGCGGCGGCCGCGGACTACGACGTGGTCCGGCGCGCGCTCGAACATCTGACGACCCGCTTCCGCTCGCAGCCGACGGTGGAGCAGGTCGCGGACGTCGTCGGGCTGTCGCCCTCGCATCTGCATCACGTGTTCCGCCGCTGGTGCGGGCTGTCGCCGAAAGCCTTCCTGCAGGCGGTGACGCTCGACCGGGCCCGCGATCTGCTACGCCGCGACGACGTCAACCTGCTCGACGCCTCCTACGAACTCGGCCTTTCAGGGCCGGGGCGGCTGCACGATCTGTTCGTCACCCACGAGGCGATGTCGCCGGGCGACTTCAAGACCGGCGGTGCCGGGCTCGTCATCCGCTGGGGCGTCGCGCCGTCGCCGTTCGGCGTGGCGGTGCTGACCGCGACCGACCGCGGGCTGTGCGGCATAGGCTTCGCCGACCAGGCGGGCGGGGTGCAGGAAGCCTATCGCGATCTGGCGCGGCGCTGGCCGGCGGCGGGCTTCGCGCGCGACGACGCCGCGATCGGACCTTATGCGGCGCAGGCGTTCGATCCCGCCTGCTGGAGCCCGGATCGGCCGCTGCGCGTGGTTTTGATCGGCACAGACTTCGAGGTGACCGTGTGGCGGACGCTGCTCGGCGTTCCGCTCGGCCGCGCCACCACCTATGGCGACATCGCG
Organism: Methylopila turkensis; assembly: GCF_027922325.1. Lineage (GTDB taxonomy): Bacteria > Pseudomonadota > Alphaproteobacteria > Rhizobiales > Methylopilaceae > Methylopila > Methylopila turkensis. Next base: position 712,195 of record NZ_BSFL01000001.1, on the reverse strand, counting down.
CAGACCATCGGCCGCCCGAAGGCCGCGCGCGCGGTGGGAGCGGCGGTGGGGAAGAACCCGATCTCCTTCGTGGTGCCCTGTCACCGGGTGATCGGCCGCGACGGCGCGCTGACCGGCTACCACTGGGGCCTGACCCGCAAGCGCGCGATGCTGGGCTGGGAGACCGCGAAGCGGCGCGGCGACCGTCCGGCGGAGGACGGCGCCGTCGCCTGAGCCTCACCAGATGCGCGTCACCAGATAGCCGGAGCGGCGGATCATCTCGACCAGGCCGCTCGGCCCCGGCAGGTGCAGGGCGCCGACCGCAAGGAAGGCTTCGCCGCGCGACAGAATGGGCAGCGCGCGATCCAGCATCGAGGCGTTGCGGCGGGTGATGAACGCCGACAGAAAATCGGCGTAGCCGTCGACGTCGAACACGCCGGCCCAGGTCGGGCCTCGCATCGCGAGCAGGTAGCCGATCCGCCGCGTCCGGTAGAGCCCGGTGATCGTGCTCTCGACGTCCTCGGGCTTCATGCCGCGCTCGGCCGCGTCCTTGAGCATGCGCACGGCGACGCCGTCCGGCACCGAGGCCAGAGCCTCGACCTGCTCGAGCGGGGTTTCGAGCGCGACCACGTCCGATCCCTGTTCGTGGGCGAGACGCTCGATGCGTCCATCCGCGGTTTCCGTATCCGTGCTCTTGGGCGTCGCGGCGCAGGTCGAGCGCGACAGGGCAAGCGCGAGATACCAAGGCTGCAGTTGGTCCGCGACGCCCGGCGGGATGCCGGCTTGCGCGATACGCCGCTCGACGTCGGGTCTCACATGCTCGGGGAGCAGCCGCAGCGCGCCGCCGGTGGGGCGGTAGGACCGGTTCGCGACCAGGCGGCGAAGCTCGCCGGCGACGCGACGAGTGCTCGCGCCCGGCAGTTCGATCGCGACCACATTGGAGCGTGCGAGCGCGCGTATGACCAGGTCGTCGAAATCCTTGGCCTCCGCGTCGGTCGAATGCATCGTGCCGAACAGGTAGGACGGTCGGCCGCCCGGCCGCTCGACGCGCCAGAGCAAGCCCTGTCCGTTCACGACGTTGCGGGCGGCGTCCTCGAACGCCGCGAAGCCGGCCGGATCGCTCGCCTGCAGCGCCTTGACCAGGTCGACGCCCGCGCAGGGCTCGAGCTGGCCGCCCTGTGCGCGGATTTCAGCGGCCGCATGGACCGCATTGGCGTCATCGGAGGGAGAGGGCGTGGGGATCGCCGGCGCGTTCTCGGCGGCGGACGCGGGCGACAGCGTGGTCGTGACAAGGCCGAACGCGACCAGCGCCGCGCGAAACCCACGCTGCGCCCGACCGCTGTGCCGCATCGACCATGTCGCCATGACCCGAAATGATGGCGCGCTTTGGCGGCGCGGCCAATCATTTCTTCATGACTGGACGCGTCCGCGCCGACTTCCAGAGAGCCGGCTTGTCAGCCGGCGAGATCCTTGATCGCGGCGATCGTCGAGTCCGGGTTGACGTCGTAGATGATGGGCGCCCCGGTGAACAGCTCGCGACGGAGCAGCGCCTCGGGCGTCAGACGCTCCAGCACCATGATCAGCGCGCGCAGCGAATTGCCGTGGGCGGTCACGAGCGTCTGCTCCCCGTTCAGCACGCGCGGCAGGATTTCGCGCACGAAGTACGGCAGCGCGCGGGCGACGGTGTCGCGCAGCGACTCGCCGCCGGGCGGCGGCACCTCGTAGGACCGGCGCCACATCAGCACCTTCTGCTCGCCCCAGGTCTTGCGGGCGTCGTCCTTGTTCAGGCCGGTGAGCTCGCCGTAGTCGCGCTCGTTCAGCGCCGCGTCCTCGATGACGGGCACGCGCTGGCCGAGCTCGGCCAGGATCAGGTCGTTGGTGCGCTGGGCGCGCTGCAGCTTGGAGGTGAAGGCGACGTCGAACTTTATGTCCTGCGCCTTGAGGCGCGCCCCGGCCGCCTTGGCCTCTTCGACGCCCTTTTCCGTCAGTCCGGGATCCTTCCAACCTGTGAAGAGGTTCTTGAGGTTCCACTCGCTCTGGCCATGGCGGACGAGGACGAGGCGACGTTGCATGCGGCTGCTCCGGCGGAAGGGGCGGTCGGATCGGCGAGCTGTGGCGACGCCGCGCGATCCTTAGCCTAGCCGCACGGCCTTTGCACGAAGCTTTGCGTGGCGTTCAGGCGGGCTGAAGGCCCAGCACGTCGGCCATGCCGTAATGGCCGGGCTTGCGCCGGAAACCCCAGAGGGCGGCCTTCACGGCGCCGCGGGCGAAGATCATGCGGTCCTCGGCCCGGTGCCCCAGTTCGACGCGCTCGCCGGGCCCCGCGAGGATCACCGAATGGTCGCCGACGACGGTGCCGCCGCGCAGCGTGGCGAAGCCGATCGTCCCTTCGACGCGGGCGCCGGTGTGGCCGTCCCGGACGCGAACCGCGCTTTCGGCGAGGGCGATCTCGCGGCCTTCCGCGGCGGCCTGGCCGAGCAGCAGAGCGGTGCCGGACGGCGCGTCGACCTTCAGCCGGTGGTGCATCTCGACGATCTCGACGTCCCAGTCGGGCCCCAGCGCGCGCGCCGCCTGGCGCACCAGCGCCGCAAGCAGGTTGACGCCTAGGCTCATGTTGCCCGAACGCACGATGACGCCGTGGCGGGCCGCGGCGTCGAGCCGCGCGATCTGCGCCGTCGAGAAGCCCGTCGTGCCGATGACGTGCACGATGCGCGCCTGCGCGGCGAGTTCGGACAGGGCGACGCTCGCCTCGGGCGCCGTGAAATCGAGGATGCCGTCCGCCGCCGCGACGAGCGGCAGCGCGTCGTCCGTCACGACGATGCCGAGCGGCCCTAAACCGGCGAGTTCGCCGGCGTCGCGACCGAGATGCTCGGAGCCCGGGCGCTCGAGCGCGCCGGCCAGCTCGACGCCCTCCGTCTCGCCGATCGCCCGCACCAGCGCGCGACCCATGCGGCCGGAGGTTCCTGCAACGATGAGGCGCATGGCGGGCGTCCTTATGCGGAAAACGTGATGCGGCGGTTGGGCTACGGGCGCTGCTATAGCAGGTCGGTAGCGCCCGTGCGAAACGGTGGCTCCCGCTTCGCGGACATTCCTTCAAACTATTCTAATTCCATGCTTATGACAGCTTGGGGAAGCCGATTGACCGCCGCCGGCGCCGGACGTACGACGCGCGTTGCGGCGGACGAAACGACATCGCCCCGGAGGGCGAGCGCCGCATATCGGGGAACGCCGTGATGACCGCTCGTCTGATCTCCCGCCTCGCCGCCGCCTGCGCGCTGTTCGGCGCCGCGACGCCCGCGCTCGCCGCCGAAGTGAACATTTACACCACGCGCGAGCCGGGGCTGATCCAGCCCATGCTCGACGCCTACACCAAAGCGACCGGGACCAAGGTCAACGCCATCTTCATCAAGGAGGGCCTTGCGGAGCGCGTGGCCGCCGAGGGCGCCGCATCGCCCGCCGACATCCTGATGGTCGTCGACTACGGCAACCTCATCGACCTCGTCGACAAGGGGCTCGCTCAGCCGATCAAGTCCGCGGCGCTCGACGCCGCGATCCCGCCGGCGTTCCGCGATCCCGAGGGCCGCTGGTTCGCGACCAGCATGCGCGCCCGCGTCGTCTACGCCTCAAAGGACCGGCTGCCGGATCTGAAGGCGCTGACCTACGAGGAGCTCGCCGACCCGAAGTGGAAGGGCAAGGTCTGCATCCGCTCGGGCCAGCACCCTTACAACACGTCGCTGATCGCGGCCGTCATCGACAAGGACGGCAAGGACGGGGCCAAGGCTTGGCTCACCGGCCTCAAGGCCAATCTCGCCCGCAAGCCGAGCGGCGGCGACCGCGAGGGCGCCAAGGACATCCTCGCCGGAACCTGTGACCTCGCGATTGGCAACTCCTACTACGTCGGCCTGATGCGCTCCGGCAAAGGCGGCGCCGATCAGAAGACCTGGGCCGATTCGATCAACGTCATCCTGCCGACCTTCGCCAAGAGCGGCGGCACGCACGCCAACGTCTCCGGCGCGGTCGTCGCCAAGAACGCGCCGAACCGCGACGAGGCCGTGAAGCTGCTGGAATTCCTGGTGACGGACCAGGGCCAGAAGCTGTTCGCCGAGACGAACTATGAGTACCCGGTGAAGGCGGGCGCCAAGACCGACCCGATCGTCGAGGCGTTCGGGACGTTCGAGCCCGACGACCACCCGCTGGTCGAGATCGCCAAGAACCGAAAGGCCGCGGCCGCGCTGGTCGACGAAGTCGGCTTCAACGACTGATCCCGGAGCCGACGCGGCGATGACCGTCGCGACGCACGGCGGCGACGCCCGCGTCGCCGCCGCCCCGCGGGACGGGCGGCGCTGGCTCACGGCCAGCGCCGTCGTCGCCGCCCTGACGCTCGCGCCGGTGGCGGGCCTCGTCGGGCTCGCCCTGCGCGGCTCGGGCGATCTTTGGCCGCATCTGATCGCGACCGTTCTGCCGCGTGCGCTGATCGAATCCGCGACCCTGCTCGCCGGCGTCGGCGCCGTGGTCGCCGTGGTCGGAGTGGGCACCGCCTGGATCGTCTCGGCCTACCGTTTTCCCGGCCGCGCCATGTTCGACTGGGCGCTGCTGCTGCCGCTCGCGATCCCGACATACATCGCGGCTTTCGCCTATCTCGACATCCTGCACCCGATCGGCCCCGTGCAGACCGCGCTGCGGAGCGCGCTCGGGGTCCAGAACCCGCGCGACCTCTGGTTTCCGGAGATCCGCTCCATGGGCGGATGCGTCTTCCTGCTGGGATCGGTGCTCTACCCCTACGTCTACCTCACCGCCCGCTCCATGTTCTTGATGCAGTCGGCGACGGTGCTGGAGGTCGCGCGCACGCTCGGCGCCGGAGGCCTGCGGACGTTCTTCCTGGTCGCGCTGCCGCTCGCGCGGCCGGCGATCGCGGTCGGCGTCTCGCTGGCGCTGATGGAGGCGCTGAACGACATCGGCGCGGCCGAGTTCCTCGGCGTCCGCACCCTGACGGTGTCGATCTACACGACCTGGGTGAACCGATCGAGCGTCGAGGGCGCGGCGCAGATCGCGCTGGCGATGCTCGCGATCGTGGTGCTGCTGGTCGCGCTCGAACGCTGGGCGCGCCGCCGGCAGACGGTGTCCTCCGGCGCGCGCGGGGTCCGGGGCGCCGCGCGGCGCACGCCCGGCGCGCTAGGGCAGGCCGCCTGCGTGATCGGCTGCGCGCTGCCGATCCTCGCCGGCTTCGTCGCCCCCTTCGCCTATCTGCTGCGCGAGGCCTGGCGCCGGATCGCGGAGTTCGGCCTGCCGCCGCAAATCCTGCAGGAGACCCTGAACACCGTGCTGTTCGCGTCGGTCGCGACCGTGATCGCGGTGACGCTCGGCTTCGTCGTGGCCTACGCCGTGCGAATCGGGCGCGGCGGCCCGGCGCGCTTCACCCTGCGCGCCGCGAGCGTCGGCTACGCCATGCCGGGCACCGTGCTCGCGGTCGGCCTGCTGACGCCGCTCGCCGCCTTCGACAACATGATCGACGGCGCGGCCCGTGAGTTCTTCGGCCTCTCGACCGGGCTGCTGCTGTCCGGCTCGGGAGCCGCGCTGATCTACGCTTATGTGGTGCGGTTCCTCGCCATCCCCGCCGGGGGCGTCGAAGCGGGGCTCGCCAAGATCCCGACGACGCTCGACCACGCCGCGCGCAATCTCGGCGAGCGGCCGGGCGGCGTGGCGCGCCGCATCCACGTTCCGCTCGCAGGACCCGCCCTCGGCGCCGCCGCATTGCTGGTCTTCGTGGACTGCATGAAGGAGCTGTCGGCCACCCTTCTGCTGAGGCCGTTCAACTTCGAAACGCTCGCCACCCACGTCTACGCGGAAGCCTCGCGCGGCAGCTACGAAAGCGGCGCGGTGGCCGCGATCGCCATCGTTCTCACGGGCCTCGCCCCCGTCGTGCTGGTCGCCCGCGCCAGCGCGCGGCGATGGTCGTCGTCTCAAACGGATGACGACGCGCCGGTCGACGCGATCATCCGCCCCTGACGAATTATCACGCGGCGTTCTGTCGCTTCGCGATGTTCGACCCGCGACATTCCGCACTAGAATGATTATGACGTGTCGGCGAAAAGAGAGGCCGATGAAGTACGACGACGTCTTCCGCAACGCGGTCGAGCAGCTTCACCTCGAGAAGCGCTACCGCGTTTTCGCCGATCTCGAACGCCGCGCGGGGTCGTTCCCGCACGCGACGTGGCATGCGCCGGACGGCGCGCGCGACGTGGTCATGTGGTGCTCCAACGACTACCTCGGCATGGGCCAGCACCCGTCCGTCATCCGCGCGATGACGGAGACCGCCGAGCGCGTCGGCGCGGGGGCAGGCGGCACCCGCAACATCGCCGGCACCAACCATCCGCTGGTCCTGCTCGAGCGCGAGCTCGCGGATCTGCACGGCAAGGACGCGGCGCTGGTGTTCTCCTCCGGCTACGTCTCCAACGAGGCCGGCATCTCGACCATCGCCCGGCTGCTGCCGGACTGTCTCATCCTCTCCGACGAGCTGAACCACGCCTCGATGATCGCGGGCGTGCGCGGCTCGGGCTGCGAGAAGAAAATCTTCCGGCACAACGACGTCGCCGACCTCGAGCGCATGCTCAAGGAGGCCGACCCGGCGCGCCCGAAGCTGATCGCGTTCGAGAGCGTCTACTCGATGGACGGGGACGTGGCGCCGATCAAGGCGTTCTGCGACCTCGCCGAACGCTACGGCGCGATGACCTATCTGGACGAGGTCCATGCGGTGGGCATGTACGGCCCCCGCGGCGCCGGCATCGCCGAGCGCGAGGGTGTGATGCACCGCGTGGACGTGATCGAGGGCACGCTCGCCAAGGCCTTCGGCGTCATCGGCGGCTACATCGCCGGCACGCGTTCGCTGGTGGACGCCGTGCGCTCCTACGCGCCGGGCTTCATCTTCACGACCGCCATGCCGCCGGCGATCGCGGCCGCCGCCCGCGCCTCGGTCGCACATCTCAAGGCCTCGCAAGCCGAGCGCGAGCGCCATCAGGCGCAGGCGGCCCGGACCAAGGCCGCGCTCGCCGACCGCGGCCTGCCGGTGATGGATTCCGAGACCCACATCGTGCCGGTGTTCGTCGGCTGCCCGGAGATGGCGAAAGCCGCCTCCGACGCGCTGCTGGCCGACCACGGCATCTACATCCAGCCGATCAACTACCCGACCGTGCCCCGCGGCACGGAGCGGCTCCGGATCACGCCGACGCCGTTCCATGACGACGCGCTGATCGCGAAGCTCGCCCGCGCGCTCGACGCGGTGTGGGAGAAGCTCGACCTGCCGCGCCGCCAGATGGCGCAGGCGGCGGAGTAAGCTCCGCCGCCGGTCCGCGCCTTCAGACCGCGAGCGCCGGCGTCTCCCGACGCCGCGCCACGGCGATGAGCGCCACTCCCGTCAGCAGAGCCATCGCCGACAGGTACCAGCCGACGGCCGCGAGGCCGTAGGCCTTGGCGAGGTAGGTCGCGACATAGGGCGCGGGCGAGGCGCCGAGGATGCCGGCGAGATTGAAGGTCAGCGAGGCGCCGGTGTAGCGCACCGCGGTCGGGAACAGCTCCGCCAAGGCCGCGCTGAGCGGGCCGTAGGTGCAGCCCATCAGACCGAGGCCGAGCACCAGGAACAGCGCGACGCTGACCACGTCGCCGGCGCCGAACAGCGGCTCGAACAGGAAGCCGAACAGGAAGATGCCGACCGTCGCCCAGATCAGCGCCCGCTCGCGGCCGACGCGGTCGGCGATGCGGGCGGCGAACGGGATCGTCAGCCCGAACGCCACCATGCCCAGCATCTGCAGCGGCAGGAACTCGCCGCGGCTGTAGTTCAGCACGCCCGTGCCCCAGCTGAGCGCGAACACGGTCATCAGGTAGAACACCGTAAAGGTCGCGGTCGCGCCGAGCGTGCCGAGCACGAGCAGGCCGGCATGGTCCTTCAGCACCACCGCCATCGGCACCCGCACGCGCTCATGCCGCTCCAGCGCGGCGCGGAAGGCCGGCGTCTCGGTGATCTTGAGCCGCACATAGAGCCCGACGATCACGAGCAGCGCGCTCGCGACGAAGGGGATGCGCCAGCCCCAGGCGAAGAACTGCTCGTCGGTCAGCGTCCAGGACAGCACGAGGAAGCTGAGCGCGGAGCAGATGAAGCCGATCGGCGCGCCGAGCTGCGGGAACATGCCGTACCAGGCCTCCTTGCCCTTCGGCGCGTTCTCGGTCGCGAGCAGCACCGCGCCGCCCCATTCGCCGCCGAGGCCGAGGCCCTGCCCGAGCCGGAAGAAGGCGAGCAGCAGCGGCGCCGCAACGCCGATCTGCGCATAGGTCGGCAGCAGCCCGATCGCGACCGTCGAGAAGCCCATCAACATCAGGGCCGCGACGAGCGTCGCTTTGCGGCCGACGCGGTCGCCGAAATGCCCGAACACCGCCGCGCCGATCGGGCGCGCGAAGAAGGCGATCGCGAAGGTCGCGAACGACTGGAGCATCGCCGAGGACGGATCGCTCGACGGGAAGAACAGCTTCGGGAACACCAGCACGGCGGCGGTCGCGTAGATGTAGAAGTCGAAGAACTCGATGGTCGTGCCCACGAGGCTGGCGAACAGCACGCGAGCGGGAGAGTTCTTCGGGGCGTCGGCGGAGGTGGTCACGAGGCGGCGCTTTCGGCGGAGCTTGGCGGAAAGCGCATGGCCTTACCGTCGTTGGCGTTCCCGCACAATCGCGACAAGCGTCAGACGCGCGTCGTCGGGGCTGAATTCACCCCGTCCTTCGCTTCGCGGCGGTCTGGCGGTCGAGCGTGGTCAGCTTCGCGGGCCAAAGTCCCTGGCGGACGAGCTCGGCGATCACGTCCGCCATAAGCCGCGCCGTCAGGTCGGCGATGCGGAGGTTGAGCGTGCGCTTCGACACCACGACCGACAACCGCCACGACGGCGTCGGATCGACGATGCGCACGGTGTCGAGTTCGCCGCGCTCGATTTCGTCGGCGAAGGCGAAGCGCGGCATGACCCCGACGAAGCCGCCGGAGCGCACCATGCTGGCGATCGCAGGCAGGCTGTCGCAGTCGACCGCGCGCGGCGTCAGGTCGTTGCGCGCGGCGATCTGCTCGATCACGGTCCGCAGCACATTGGGCCGGCCGGGCAGCACCAGCGGCAGGTCGAACAGCCGGGCGAACGCGATCTCGCCGCGGGCGGCCAGCGCATGCCCCGTGGGCACGAACAGGAACAGCTCCTCGACCATCATCTCCGTCCAAGCGACGTTCTCGAACGCCTTGTGGTCGTAAAGCAGCGCGACGTCGAGGCGGCCGGCCTGGATGAGCTCGTCGAGATAGCCGCTCATCGCCTCGACCACATGCAGCCGGACGTTCGGCAGGCGCTTCGCGAAGGCCTGGTAGAGATGGGGCGCCAGCCCGCGGGCGGCGGAGGTGGGCAGGCCAACCGAGACGCGGCCGGCGGGGCTTTCCGCGAGCGAGCGCAGGTCGGCCTTCGCGCCGTCGGCCTCTTCGAGAATGCGACGCGCTCGCTCGCAGAACCGCTGGCCGAGCTCGGTCGTCGTCACTCCGCGCGCGTGCCGGATCAGGAGCTCAACGCCGAGCTCCTCCTCCAGATTGCGGATCTGCTGGCTGAGCGAGGGCTGGGCGACGCGCAACACCTCCGCCGCGCGGGAGAAGTTTCCGCTCTCGGCGATCTGCACGAAGTAGCGGAGCTGGCGCAAATCCATGGGAGACGATCCTCGCGATTGAGGTCAGAAGCCTGCATGACGGCGGTTTCTGAGGCCTGCCTAGAATTATATCATATGCATAGATTATGGCTCGCACTGTTGAAAAAATTATTTCAAAACAATGCGATATACGATTAGATGTGGCTTTATTGTCTGCGCAAACTTTAAGTCATAGGCGGAGCCGATAGCTGTCATCGGAAAACCGTCTTTGATCGTGAGGCGCGTCTCCGTCAGCCTCAGATACGGCGCGAAGATATGCGCATCCATTAAGCCGCAGCGCGGTATGATCTCGGAGAGAGAAACCATGACGTCGTCCAGATTATCGCATGCGTTTCGCTGGCTGGCGTTTGTGGGGATCGCGCTCTCTCCAACGGCTGCGCTGGCGCAGAAGGCGGCTTGTATTGGAAACTCGGTCGCGACGACTGGGCCTGCGGCCTTCGGCGGGGCGGCCATCAAGATGGGCGCCGAGATCGCGATCGAGGAGATCAACGCCAAGGGCGGCGTGCTGGGCGAGCCGCTGAAGCTGATCCAGTACGACGACACCGGCGCGCCGCCGCGCGGCGTCGACAACACCCGCCGCATCGCGTTCGCCGACAAATGCGTCGCGATCCTCGGCGGCTACCACTCCACCGTGTCGGTGGCGCAGGCCGAGCCCGTGAACGCGATCGGCATTCCCTTCGTCGGCGTGCTTGCGGCCAACACCAAGGCGATCGAGAACGGCCGGTCGCCAAACTATATGTTCCGCGTCTCCGCCAAGGACAAATGGGTCGCCCGCTTCCTTGTCGAGAAGGCGATGGCGCAGTCCAAGACCGGCAAGGTCGCGTTCTTCTACGAGAACACCGGCTGGGGCAACGGCGCGCTGCCGGACGTGCAGGCGGCGATGAAGGCCGCCGGCAAGGAGCTCGTCGCGACCGAGACCTTCAACTGGAATGATCAGGACATGACGCCCCAGGCGATCCGCGCGCGCGACGCCGGGGCCGACGTGGTGCTGTTCTGGGCGCTCGACCGCGAGGGCAACCAGATCCTGCGCTCGATGGACAAGGTCGGCTACAAGCCGACGATCATCGGCGCCTGGGGCATCGCCGGCAATCTCGGCGAACTCGCAGGCCCGCTCGCCAACGGCGTCCAGGTCGTCCAGACCTACACCTTCATGGGCGAGATGGACCCGAAGAAGAAGGCGCTCTGGGACAAGATCTCCGCGAAGTACGGTCTCAAGAATCCGCAGGACATCAAGATGAGCTCGGGCGTGGGCAACGCCTACGACGCCGTCTACATCATCGCGCAGGCGATCGAGAAGGCGGGCGCCTACGACTGGGCCAAGGTGCGCGAGGCGCTCTACCAGGTGAAGCTCGAAGGCCTCGTGGCGAACTACGATCCCGCCTTCGACGCCTCCGACCCGGAGCGTCAGGACGCCATCCTGCCCAAGTACTACAAGCTCACCGCCTGGCAGGATGGCAAGCTGCTGCCGATCGAGCAGACGCCCTACGGCAAGACCAACTGACCCCGGACGGCGGCCCGCCTGTCCGCGCGGCCGCCGTTCTCGAACCCTTCGGACCGTCGTCCCAACCTTCGGCCCGAACGGGCGCGGGCGGCTCCCACCCCGGAGCCGTCCGCGACGTCTGACGCAGAGCAGCCCAGCCCATGACCACAGTCCTGCAATACACGCTGTCCGGCCTCGCCATCGGCGGCGTCTACGCGCTCGTCGCGCTCGGTTTCCACATCATGTGGTCGACCGCCAAGGCGGTGAACTTCGCCCATGGCGATACGCTGATGATCGGCGCGGTCCTCGCCGTGCTCGGCGTCGACGCCGGAATGCCGGTCTGGCTCGCCTGCTCGCTGTCGATCCTCGCCGGCGCGGTGTTCGGCGTCGCGCTCGAACGGATCGCCGTGCGGCCGTTCACGGCGGAGGCCAACTCGATCGGCTGGATGCTTGCGACGATCGCGATCGGCATCATGGCGGAGAGCCTCGCCACCATGCAGTTCGGCGGCTTCTCCCGGGCGCTGCCTTCGCCGGGCGTCGATCGGCCGATCAGCGTTTTCGGCGCGGGCGTCTATCCGCAGGAGCTGCTGATCCCTGCTGTCGCGGTGCTGCTCACGCTCGGCCTCGGCCTCGCCCAGAAGCGCACGCTGGTCGGCCGCGCCATGCGGGCCGTCGCCCACGACAAGCGAGCGGCCGCGCTGATGGGGATCAACGTCAACCGCATCGTGGCGCTGTCCTTCGGCATCGCTGCGGTGCTCGGCGCCGGCGCCGGCGTCCTCGTCGCTCCCGTCATCCAGGCCTCCGCCACCATGGGCGTGCTGATCGGCCTCAAGGGCTTCGCGGTCGCGATCATCGGCGGCATCACGAGCGCGCCCGGCGTCCTCGTCGCCGGCCTCGCCTTCGGCGTGCTGGAGAAATTCGTCGAGGGCTACATCTCGACCGCCGCGCGCGAGATCGTCGCCTTCGGCGTGATGATCGCGGTGCTGCTCGCCTTTCCGCAGGGCCTGTTCGGCAAGCGCGAGACGGTGAAGGTATGAGCCGGCTGCACCTCCTCGGCTTCATCGCCCTCGCGGGTCTGCTCGTCGCCGTGCCGCTCACCGCGGAGAACGAGTACGAACTCCGCCTGTTCATGCTGTTCCTGATCTACGGTCTGATCGCGGTCGGCCTGAACGTGCTGGTCGGCCTCACCGGCCTCGTCTCGCTCGGCCAGGCCGGCCTGTTCGCGCTCGGCTCCTATACGGGCGCGATTCTCGCGGTCCGTCTCGGCGCGGACCTGATAACGGCCTCGATCGGCGCCGCGGTGGTGGCCGGCGTCGCCGGCGTCGCGCTCGCCTATCCGACGGTCCGGGTGCGCGGCGTCTATCTCGCGGTCGTCACCATCGCCTTCGGCATCATCGTCGAGAACGTCGCGATCGAGTGGTCGTCGCTCACCGGCGGCACGACCGGCCTCAGCGGCGTGCCCATGCCGAACGTGCTCGGCTACGAGCTCTCCGGCTATGGCTTCTACGGCGTGCTTGCGGTGACGCTGCTGCTCGCCACGCTCGCCGCGCACAACCTCAAGGTCTCCGCCTACGGCCGCGCCATGCTCGCCGTCTCCCAGAGCGAGATCGCGGCGCGCTCGCTCGGGATCAACGCCACCGGGATGCGCATCCTCGCCTTCGTGGCGGCGGCGGTGACGGCGGGCGTCGCCGGGGTGTTCTACAGCTTCCTGAACCAGTACATCTCGCCGGACATCTTCACCTTCTCCGACAGCGTCCGCTTCCTACTGATGGTGATCCTCGGCGGCGCGGCGACCACCTTCGGCCCGGTGCTGGGCGCCTTCACGCTGACCTACCTGCCGGAGTACCTGCAGGAGTTCCAGCTCTGGCAGAAATTCGCCTACGGCGCGCTGCTGCTGATCGTGATGTTCGTGCTGCCGCGCGGCGTGCTCGGAACGGCCGGCTTCGTGCTGAAGCGGCTGAGGCCTCCGGCGCGCGGACTTTCCGAGGCGGAGATCGCGTCGGCCCAGGCGGACCTCGCGCCCGCCGCCCGCGGGGCCACCGCCGAGCTCGTCACGGACGGGCTGACGGTCCGGTTCGGCGGGCTTACGGCGCTCTCGGCCGCGAATGTCCGAGTGAAAGGCGGCGAGGTGCATGCGCTGATCGGGCCGAACGGCGCCGGCAAGTCCACCTTCGTCAACGCGATCTCGGGCGTCTACCGGCCGACGTCTGGCTCGTTCGGGATCGACGGCGAGGACCTCACGGGCAAGCGCCAGCACGAGATCGCGAAGCTCGGCCTCGCCCGCACCTTCCAGAACACCGAACTGTTCGGCGACCTCACCGTGATCGAGAACGTCATGGTCGGCGGCCAGATCGGGCTCAGCTACGGGCTCGCCGACGCCCTGCTGCGCACCCCGCGGCAGCGCCGCGAGGAGCGGGCCCTGCGCGCGGCGGCGGTCGGCCTGCTCGCCTTCGTCGGCCTGACGGAGCACGCCAACGAGGCCGCCCGCTACCTGCCGTTCGGCCTGCAGCGCCGGCTCGAGATCGCCCGCGCGCTGGCCGCCCGGCCGCGCCTGCTGCTGCTGGACGAGCCGGCCGCCGGCCTGACCACCCAAGAGATCGACGACCTTGCGGCGATGATCCGGAAGATCGCGGCCTCGGGCGTCTCGGTTCTGCTGATCGAGCACCATGTCGACCTGATCATGGCGGTCGCCGACACGGTGACGGTGCTGGATTACGGCCAGGTGATCGCGAGCGACCGCCCCGGCGTCGTCCAGAACGATCCCCGCGTGATCGAGGCTTACTTCGGCACGCCCGTCGCCCACGGCGAGTTCGCGGAGGCCGCGTCGTGAGCGCCCCCGCGACGCCGAACGAGACCCTGCTCGAGATCCGGAATCTCGAGATCCGCTATGGCGCGGCGGTCGCCGTGCGCGACGTGTCCATGACCGTGAAGCGCGGCCAGCTCGTGGCGGTCATCGGCGCGAACGGCGCCGGTAAGTCGTCGCTGGTGCGCGGCGCGACCGGCCTCGTGCGGCCGAGCCGGGGCGAGGTGCGGTTCCGGGGCGAGGACACCACGCGCCTGACCGCCGACGCCAAGGTCCGCCGCGGCCTCGTCATGGCGCCAGAGGGGCGGCTACTGTTCCCCGACCAGACGGTCGACGACAACCTGACGCTCGGCGCCTATGTCCATGGCGGGCTCAAGGGCGAGCGCGCGCGCCAGACCCGCGAGCGGGTGCTGGAGATGTTCCCGCGGCTTCGCGAGCGCCTCGGCCAGCTCGCCGGCTCCATGTCGGGCGGCGAGCAGCAGATGCTCGCGATCGCCCGCGGCCTGATGGCGGAGCCCGAGCTGTTCGTGATCGACGAGCTGTCGCTCGGCCTCGCGCCGAAGATCGTCGACCAGCTCATCGGCGTGCTGCGCGATCTGAACCGCCAAGGGCTCACCATCCTGCTGGTCGAGCAGCTCGCCGCCCACGCGCTCGCCATCGCCGACCACACCTACGTCATCTCCAACGGAATCGTCGCGAAGGAGGGCCCCTCCCGGGAGCTCGCCCGCGACCCGGAGGTGATGGCCGCCTTCCTCGGCAAGGCGCACTAGCCCGCGCCGTCGCGATCGAACAACACCCCAAGGAGCGTATCCATGTCCCGCGTCGTCGATCTCAGCCTGACCGTCGAAGACAACATGCCGGCCCACAAGCTGTTCCAGCGGCCGGTCATCACCACCCATCTCAGCCACGAGCGTTCGAAGTCCTTCAACCTCGGCGTGCCCGGCGACGCGATGACCTTCCAGACGAACTTCATCGCCATGCTCGACCACGTCGGCACCCATGTGGACGCGTTCAAGCACGTGAACCCCGACGGCAAGCCGATCGACGAGATGCCGCTTGAGATGTTCATGGGCAAGGCGCTCTGCTTCGACCTGCGCCACATCCCCGACCTCGGCGACATCACCGTCGCCGACATGGAGGCGGCCGAGGAGAAGGCCGGCGTCAAGGTCGACGGCCACATAGTGCTGCTCTGCACCGGCTTCCACGCCCGCAACTATCCGAGCCTCGACTCGGTCTGGAAGAACCCGCTGCTCACCGTCGAAGCCACGAAGTGGCTCTATGACCGCGGCTCCAAGATGCACGGCGTCGAAGGACCCTCGACCGACAAGCCGACCGACGACATCTTCGCCCAGCACCGACTCTGCCGCGATCTCGGCGTCAGCCACTGGGAGTGGCTCGTCAACCTCCAGGAGCTGGTCGGCGCCGGCGAATTCCAGTTCTTCGGCGCGCCGATCAAGTTCAAGGGCGGCTCTGGCTCGCCGGTCCGCGCCTTCGCCATCGTGAACTGACGCCCCTGCGCGCCGGCTTCGCCGGCCGCCTGCCGGGCGTCCGCGGCTTGCTTCGGCGGGGGCGCCGCCGTCAAGCCGTGGACGCCCGGCGTTAGGGGACGCCGTCCGAGGCGGCCCCACCCGCCGACGACCTCCCGCTGGTTCATCCGGAGAGCCGCCCATGTCCGCCGACTTCGATTTCATGAGCGCGACTGAACTCCGGCGGCTCGTGGCGACCAGAGCCGTCTCGCCGGTGGAGCTCACCCGGCGGTCGCTCGATCGCGCGGCGGCGACGCAAGGGACCCTCAACGCCTTCTTCCTGCTGATGGAGGACGAGGCGATGGCGGCCGCGCAGGGCGCCGAGGCCGCGGTGATGCGCGGCGACGAACTCGGCCCGCTGCACGGGCTGCCGTTCTCCGCCAAGGACCTGATGGCGGTGAAAGGGAAGCGTTACGCCTCAGGATCCCGCGCGACCGCCGACAACGTGGCGGAGGTCGACGCGCCCGCGGTCGAACGCGCGAAGGCCGCCGGCGCGATCCTGATCGGCAAGTCCACGACATCCGAATTCGGCTGCAAGCCGGTCGGCGACAGCCCGCTCACCGGGATCACCCGCCACCCGTGGGACCTGTCGAAGACGCCCGGCGGCTCAAGCGCCGGCGCCGCGGCCTCGGTCGCGGCCGGGATCACGCCGTTCGCGCTCGGCACCGACGGCGGCGGCTCGATCCGCATTCCCTGCAGCCTCACCGGGCTCGCCGGCATCAAGGGCCAGTTCGGCCGGGTCGCGGTGTGGCCGACCTCGGCGACGCCGACGCTCGCCCATGTCGGCCCGATGGCGCGCTCGATCGAGGACGCGGCGCTGCTGTTCTCGGCGGTCGCCGGCTACGACCCGCGCGATCCGTTCGCGGTCGCCGGGCCCGTCCCGGACGTGCTCGGCGCCGTCGGCCGGGGCGTCGAGGGGATGAGGATCGCGTGGAGCCCCACGCTGGGCTACGCCCGGCCGGACCCGGAGGTGGTCGCGATCGCGGTGGCGGCGGCGAAGCGGCTGGCCGAGGCCGGCGCCATCGTCGATGAGGTCGATCGGGTGTTCGACGCCGACCCCGAGGACCTGTGGATGGCCGAGTTCTACGCCGGCGTCGGCACGCGGCTCCGGAGCGTGGTCGAGACCAAGCGCGAGCTGCTCGATCCGGCCGTCGCCGTCGTGCTCGAGGCCGCGCTCGCGCAGGAGATGCGCGACTACTACGACAAGGTCTTCCGTCGCTATGCGCTGCGCGACCAGATGCGCCGCTTCTTCGAGCGCTACGACGTCCTGCTGTCGCCGACGCTGCCGAAGGCGAGCGTGCCGGCGGGCGTCGATGTTCCCGAGGGACTGACCGACCGCACGCTGGTGAGCTGGGTGTTCTACACCTACCCGTTCAATCTGACGGGCCAGCCGGCGGCTTCGGTCCGCGCCGGGCTTTGCCCGGACGGCATGCCGGTCGGCCTCCAGATCGTCGGCCGCGCGCTCGGCGAGGCGGACGTCGTCGCGGTCGCGGCCGAGGTCGAGCGTGGTCGGGCGGACGAGGTCGACCTCTTCAGGAGCCGCCTCGCCGCGGAGCTTCGCTAGGGCGCGTCGGCCAGGCCGAAGCCGATCACGGCGCCGCCCTGACGGAAGCCCCAGATCTGGCTGCCGCCGGCCGCCACGGCCACATATTGCCGTCCGTCGACGGCGTAGGTCATCGGCGGCGCGTTGACGCCTGCGCCGCAGTTGAAGCGCCAGAGCGGGTCGCCCGTCCGGGCGTCGAGCGCCACCAGATCGCCGCCGCCCTCGCCGGTGAACACGAGGCCGCCCGCGGTCGCGAGCACGCCGCCGACCAGCGGCTCGGGGGTCTTGCGGGTCCACAGGAGCTTGCCGCCGCGCGCGAGGTCGATCGCGCTCACCAGCCCATACATGCCCTCCTTCTCCGGCTCGATCGTAAAGTAGCGCAGCTCCGGCTTGTCGCCCTGCGCCGGCAGCGTCCGGACGCTGTAGCGGGCCGGCCAGTGCATCGCCGCGACATAGCCGACGCCGCGGGCCGGATCGACGGAGGCCGGCGACCAGTTGACCCCGCCGCCGACGCCCGGCGCGATCACCGCGCCCTCCGGCGTCGGAGCCTGGAACATGTTGGACTGCGGGATGTAAGGCTCGGACTTGAACAGAAGCCGGCCGGTCTCGCGGTCGTGGACGAAGTACCAGCCGAGCTTGCTCGCCTGGCCGACCGCCGCGACCCGACGCCCGTCGACCTCGACGGTGAACAGCGACGGCGGGCTCGCCACGTCGTAGCCCCAGAGGTCGTGCGGAACCTGCTGGTAGGCCCAGACCAGCCGGCCGGTCTTCGCGTCGAGCGCCACCAGCGACGAGGTGTGGAGGTTGTCGCCGGGCCGGCTTTCGCTCGCGGCCTGAGGGGAGGGGTTGCCGATGCCCAGGAACAGCAGGCCGCGCTCCGGGTCGTAGGCCGGGGCGTGCCAGATCGAGCCGCCGCCGTAGCGCCACGCGTCGCGATGGTCGGGCGCCGAGGCCTTCTCCGCCGCGACGTCGCGGGGAAGCCTTGCGCCGTAGGCGGTGGTCTCGACGAACGCGCCCTCCCAGTCCTTCACCGTGCTGTCGAACGACCAGACGCGCGCGCCGGTCGCGGCGTCGAAGGCGGCGAGGAAGCCCGGGCGGCCGTAGCGGCCGGCGACGCCGACCACGGCGCCGAGCGGCGCGCCGGGGCGGTCGCTGTCGAGATGGAGGCCGTAGCCGACGCCGGTGATGCCGACGACCACCTTGCCGTCATAGACCAGCGGCGCCGCGGAGGCGCCGACGCCGGTCGAGCCGGACACGGTCTTGGCGGCGTCTGCGGCGTTGAGCGCGAGCGCGTCCTCGGTCGGGGCCGGCGCGCCGGCGTCCTCCACCAGCGCGACGTCCCAGAGCGGCTTGCCGGACGCCTGGTCGAGCGCGACGAGGCGCGCGTCGACGGTCGCGACGAACACCTTGCCGTAGCCGAGCGCGACGCCGCGGTTGCCGGGGCCGCAGCAGAGCTTCTTCGCGCGGGCCTTGTGCTCGTAGCGCCAGCGCTCGCGCCCGGTCGCGGCGTCGATGGCGATGACATGGGAGAAGGGCGCGGACAGATACATCACGCCGTCCGCGACGAGCGGCGTCGTCTGGAAGGTGGCGGCGTAGCCGGTCTGGTAGATCCACTTCGGGACCAGCCGCTTCACCGTGCCGGCGTTCACCTCGGCGAGCGGGGAGAACCGCCGCGCGCCGTAGTCGCGGCCGTGGAGCAGCCAGTTCGCGGGGTCGCTGTCCGCTGCGCGCATCCGGGCGTCGTCGACCGGCTGCGCGCCCGCGGGCGCCGCGATCAGAATCGCGAGCGTCGCCGCGCCCAGCAAGCGAATGAACCACATCGTGCGAAACTCCCGTCCTGACCCCCGTCGGCGCGGGATGCGGGCGAAGCTTCGCGCAGCCGCGGGGCGCGCCGCTATAGGGAACAGGTCGCAGGCGTCGCGCCGCTCAGTTGCGCGCGGGCTCCAGGGCCTCGGCTTCGGTGGTCGGCTGCGCGTCCACGAGGCCCGCGTCGTCGGTCTCCGGGGCCTCCAGCTCGTGATCGCCCGTCAGCCCGTTCTCGATGTAGTCCGCGATGATGCGCGCGAGGTCGCCGTTGGCGCTCCAGGCGCGCAGCACGTCGTGATCGGCGCCTTTCACGAAGTCGATCGAGACGCCGCGCGCGCCGGCGAGATTCGCGGCCTGGATGATGTCCGGCACGTTCTCTGTTCCGACCACGATCTTCAGCTTCTCGATGCGGCCCTTGAGGATGTAGCGGAGATCGGCGCAGCGCGGCTTGAAGAACTCGAAGTCGGCCTTCCAGCGGTTGTCCCGCAGCCGGGTGCGGGCCTCAAGCGAAATCACCGTCTGCGGCGCGATTGAGAGCGCGAACCGGGCTCCAAGCTGCTCGCCGATGCCGACCGCGGCGTATCCTCCCATCGAAGCGCCGACCGTCACCAGCGGCAGGTCCTCGTCGCCGAACTTGTCCTCGATCAGTTCCTCGATATAGGCGGTCGTGCCCTCGAAGCTGTCGGACACGCCCTTGACGCCGAGATTGTACCAGCGCCGCGTGCTGTCCTTCAGGAAGATCGCGTTGTAGGGCAGCGATGCGATCTCATCGACGAGTTCGAAGTCCGGAACGCTGTAGCCGGACCTCTTCACCAGTCCGCCGAACACGACGACATTGGCCTTCGCGCCGGGGGCGTGGGCGATCTTGACGGACTCGTTGATCGTTTCGACTTGATTTGCCATCCACACCCCGACGCGTCTGCGAACGCCCGTAAGCGCACCTTATCGCCTGCTCGGAAGGCGAGGGCGGCCGCTCAGCGAAGTATCACAGGTTCATGCCCAATCTCTGCCCAGAACCCGCTCCCGATGCAAGTCCAGAACGGCTTTGGAAACGACCGCCGATGTGATGCGTCGTCCCGATCCGACACATCAACTTGCGGGCGACCACTGCCGGATTGCTCGCGACCTCTCGCCGGACGGAGCGTTCAGCGAATGATTATTCCAATTTTATGACGACACATTACGTGCTTCTACGAATGCGCCTGCATTTTCGCCCCAAGGATAAGGGGCTGGATCGAGGCTGGCGACGCGCTTATTGGCGCAGAGCTACGACAAGCGCCATGACGCCCACGCCGCAAGGAGGCCGCCAATGTCCCGTCCCGTGCTGATCGCCACAGGGCGCCCGCCCGAGGAGGCGCTGGAGGCGCTCGAACGCGTCTTCGACGTGCGCCGCCTGTGGGAGGCGCCCTCGCTCGACGCCCTGCTGGCGGACGGCGCCGGCGAGGCGGAGGCGATCGCTTCGTTCGGAAAGCGGCCCGTCGACGCCGACCTGCTGGAGCGGCTGCCGCGGATCAGGATCGTGTCGCATTTCGGCGTCGGCTACGACAGCGTCGACGCGGCCTTCGCCGCGCGGCGTGGGATCGTGGTGACCAACACGCCAGACGTCCTGAACGAGGAGGTCGCGGACACCGCGCTCGGGCTGCTCATCACGACCGTGCGCGAGTTCGCCGCCGCGGAGCGCTGGCTGCGCGAGGGCCGCTGGAGCGGGGAGGGGCCGTACCGGCTGACCTCAAGTCTGCGCGGCCGCACCGTCGGCGTGATCGGCATGGGCCGCATTGGCCGCGCCATCGCGCGTCGGCTCGACGCCTTCGATCTGCCGGTGGTCTACCACAGCCGCCGGCCGCAGCCGGATCTCGCCTATCGCCACTACCCCGATCTCGTGGCGATGGCGCGCGAGGTCGACACGCTGATCGCGATTCTTCCGGGCGGCGCCGAGACCAAGGGCGTCATCAACGCCGAGGTGTTTCGGGCGCTTGGTCCCGACGGGGTTCTAATCAACGTCGCACGCGGCTCGGTGGTGGATGAGCCCGCACTGATTGCGGCGCTGCGCGACGGCGTGATTCTCGCCGCGGGTCTCGACGTGTTCGCGCAGGAGCCGCATGTGCCGGAGGAGCTGATCGCGCTGCCCAACGCGGTGCTGTTGCCGCATGTGGGCTCGGCCTCCGTCGCGACGCGCCGCGCGATGGCCGATCTCGTCGTCGCCAATCTCGAGGCCTACGCCGCCGGCGAGCCGCCGCTGACGCCGGTCGCGGAGACGCCGTTCAAAGGATGGGGTCTCTAGGGGACCGAACGCGGAGCTGGGCCGCCGTCGGTCAGCCGGCGGCGGTCCGCTCGTAAGGGTGAATCACGTTCATCAGCGCGCCGTAAGGGGCGAGCAGCAGGAACGCGCCGGCGACCTTCACCACGAAGTCGTAGGTCGCGAGGCTCGCCCACAGCGGCGTCTGCGCAAGGCCGAACAGCGCGACCGGCTCCGACATCGCGGGGTCGCCTGCAAAAGCGAGCGAGAAGAACAGCGCGGTGTCGACCGCGGAGCCGATCAGGCCCGCGGCGAGCGGAGCGCGCCACCAGGCCAGACGGCGCAGCTTCGAGAACACCGCCACGTCGAGCAACTGCCCGACGAGAAACGCCGCGCCCGAGGCGAGCGCGATGCGCGGCGTGGCGAGCCAGATCGACAGCGCGACGGCGAGCGCGAAGCCGCAATACACCACGCGCCGCGCGGCGGCCGGGCCGAAGCGGCGGTTGGTCAGGTCGGTCACGAGGAAGGCGAGCGGATAGGTGAAGGCGCCCCAGGTCAGCTTGTCACCGAGGCCGAGGGCTTCGACCGGATGCTGCACCAGAACGTTCGACGCCGCGACGACCAGGGCCATCGCGGCGACGGGGAACGCCAGTCCGCCCGCCGTGAGCGGCTCGCGCGTCACGGCGTGTCGTCTTGGACGAAAAGAATCAGGAGGCCTGCGCCTGCTCGGCCTGCTGGCCGGCCTTGGCGATCTTGCGCTTAAGGTCGCGCGCGCCCTGGCTCAGCTCGAGCTCGGAGGCCTTCGCGAGGAAAGCGTCGAGGCCGCCGCGGTGCTCCACCGAGCGCAGCGCATGGGCCGAGACCCGGAGCCGCACCGACTGGCCAAGCGCCTCGGACAGCAGCGACACGCGCAGCAGGTTCGGACGGAACGTCCGCTTGGTCTTGTGGTTCGAGTGGCTGACCTTGTGGCCCGAAAGTACGGCCTTGCCGGTCAGTTCGCAGCGCCGCGACATGGGCTCAGCTCCTGAAGGTGACGTTTCGACCCGCGCGTTCGAGCGGCGCTTCGGACGGCTGGCCGTCCGGGCGCGCGCTCCGCGTGCCTGAAAGAGAAGGCGGTCCTATAACGGCGGGGCGGCAGCCCGTCAAGAATTGCGCCCGGCCGCCCGGCTGGGCGGGCGCGCGGGAAGGGCGGCGACATCGGGAGGGCGCGCGCGAGGCCTCACAAAAGGCCGAATATGATTTAGCCTCTTGGGGCCGCTTGGCGTGTCGGCATCGCCGTGATTCTTCGGCGCGCCGCGCGTCGTCCGTCCAGACGTCGTCGCAAGGGTTGCTCGTGGCCGTCCGATTCCTTGTCCGTCTCAGCGCGATCGCGCTCGTTTTCGTCGCGTCCGCTCAGGCCGTATCCGCCGCCGAGACGCGGGTGCGCGCCCGCTACGACCTCACGCTCGCGGGCTTCAACATCGGCACCGCGTCGATGCAGGCCGGCATTCAGGATCAGAGCTACGACCTCAACGTCAGCGCCCGCATGACCGGGCTCGCGCGGTTCCTGACGGGCGGGCGCGGGGCGGCGACTGCCCGTGGCGCGGTGCGCGACGCCACGGTCGCGCCGGCCGCCTACGCCATCAACACCCGCTCGGGCGAGAAGGGCCAGGTGATCCGCTTCGCGCTCGCCGCCGGGGCCATCCGCTCAATGCTGGTCGAGCCGCCGGCGCGGACCGAGGGGATCGTCCCCGTCTCCGACAGCGACAAGCGCGGCGTTCTGGACCCCGTGAGCGCCCTGATGATGCCGGTGGCGGGCGCGGGCGATCCGCTGGCGTCGTCGTCCTGCAACCGCACCCTGCCGGTGTTCGACGGCCGTCAGCGCTTCGATGTCACGCTGCGCTACGACCGCACGGAGACCGTCAAGGGCGCCTCATCGGCTCCCGGCCAGTACGAAGGCCAAGCCATCGTCTGCAAGGCGAGCTACAAGGCGATCTCCGGCCACCGGCCCGGCCGGAAGCAGGTGGCCTTCATGGAAAGCAACAAGGACATGGAGGTCTGGCTGGCTCCGGTAGCCGGTACCCGCGCGCTGCTGCCTTGGAAGATCTCGGTCCGGACCGAGGTCGGCGTCGCCGTGATCGCCGCCAGCTCCTTCGTCGTCGTCCGGCCCGGCGACAAGGACAAGAAGGTGGGCGCCGACCTCTGACCGTCGGATCCCCCGCCGACGCGCCCGTTGCGCGGGCGCCGAGCTCTTGTCCCGCTGCGGAACTGCCTCTCGGGTTGTGGCGGCGTTTCCCCGACCCGGGATTTCGCGAGTCGCGCCAAGTGTTTGGAACGAATCGGGAATCGCAATCGAGTCGCCGATTCGACCCGCCTTCGTTCCGGACTCGTTCCGGTTTTGCGGGTTCGCGAAAGACTCGCGCCGCGTGCATCCGACCGGGTCAGGATGCTAAGGAAGGGTGAATGACCGACGTCGCTGATCTCGCGCCGGCGCCCGCCTCCGACATCCTGGCCCCCATGCGCGGCCGCGGCGTCACCGCGGTGCTCGGCCCCACCAACACCGGCAAGACCCATCTCGCCATCGAGCGAATGGCGGCGCACGGCTCCGGCCTGATCGGCCTGCCGCTCCGGCTGCTGGCGCGCGAGGTCTACCAGCGGCTTGTGGAGAAGGTCGGGGCGGAGAAGGTCGCGCTCGTCACCGGCGAGGAGAAGATCAAGCCGCTCGGCGCGCGCTACTGGGTCTCGACCGTCGAGGCCATGCCGCGCGACCTCGACGTGGATTTCGTCGCGATCGACGAGATCCAGCTCTGCGCCGACCTCGACCGAGGCCACGTCTTCACCGACCGGCTGCTGAACCGGCGCGGCCGCTACGAGACGCTCGCGCTCGGCGCGGCCACCATGAAGCCGCTGGTGGAGAAGCTGCTGCCCGGCGCGCATGTGGTCGGGCGGCCGCGGCTCAGCCAGCTCATGTTCGCCGGCGAACGCAAGCTGACCCGCCTGCCGCCGCGCAGCGCCATCGTCGCCTTCTCCGCCGAGGAGGTCTACGCCATCGCCGAGCTGATCCGGCGGCAGCGCGGCGGCGCCGCGGTGGTGCTCGGCGCGCTCAGCCCGCGGACGCGCAACGCGCAGGTCGCGATGTACCAGGCCGGCGACGTCGACTACCTGATCGCGACCGACGCCATCGGCATGGGCCTCAATCTCGACGTCGACCATGTCGCCTTCGCCGGCGACCGCAAGTTCGACGGCCATCAGTTCCGACGACTGAACCCCTCCGAGATCGCCCAGATCGCCGGCCGCGCCGGCCGCCACCTGCGCGACGGCACGTTCGGCACCACCGGGCGCTGCCCGCCGTTCGAGCCGGAGCTGGTGGAGCGGCTGGAAGGCCACAGCTTCGACGCGGTGAGGGTGCTGCAGTGGCGCAACGCCCGGCTCGACTTCGCCTCCGTCGGCGCTCTGCTTGACAGCCTGTCGCGTCCGCCGGCGGAGGCGGGCCTGACCCGCGCGCCCGACGCCGACGACGTCCGCGCGCTCGCTCATCTCGCCCGCGACCCGCTGGTGCGCGACGCCGCGCGCGGGGCGAAGGCGGTGTCGCTGCTGTGGGACGTATGCCAGGTTCCGGACTACCGCCGGATCGCCCCGGCCCAGCACACGGAACTTCTCGCCGAGCTCTATGGTTTTCTGAGCCGGCCGGGTAAGGTCCCGACCGACTGGTTCGCGCGGCACGTCGCCTTGACCGACCGCGCCGACGGGGACATCGACACGCTATCCGCGCGCATCGCGCATATCAGGACCTGGACGTTCGTCGCCAATCGCGCGGATTGGCTGGACGACCCGGTCCACTGGCAAGGAGTGACGCGCGGCGTCGAGGACAAGCTGTCGGACGCGCTGCACGAGCGGCTCGCCCAGCGTTTCGTCGATCGTCGCACCAGCGTCCTCATGCGCCGCCTCAGGGAAAAGGACATGCTCGAGGCTGAAATCACGAAGGATGGCGGCGTGACCGTCGAAGGTCACCACGTCGGGCGGCTCGCGGGCTTCCAGTTCGCGCCGGATTCGTCCGCCGACAGCGTCGAGGGCAAGGCGCTCAGAGCTGCGGCCGCCAAGGCGCTGACCGGCGAGATCGAGGCCAGGGCCAACCGCTTCGCCAACGCCGGCGACGGCGACATCGTGCTGGCGGCCGACGGGGCCGTGCGCTGGCAGGGCGAACTGGTCGGGAAGCTCGCCAAGGGCGACAAAGCGCTCAGCCCGCGCATCCGCGTGCTCGCCGACGATCAGCTCGCCGGCGCCGCCCGCGAGCAGGTCGACAAGCGCATGGACCAGTGGATCCGCGGCCATGTGGCGAAGCTGCTCGGGCCGCTTTCGGCGCTGGAGCAGGCCGAGGACGTCACCGGCGTCGCGCGCGGCGTCGCGTTCCAGCTCGTCGAGGAGCTCGGCGTGCTCGACCGCGCCCGCGTGGCCGACGAGGTCAAGGGGCTCGATCAGGACTCGCGCTCGAGCCTGCGCAAGCACGGCGTGCGCTTCGGCGCGCACCACATTTATCTGCCGGCTCTGATGAAGCCGGCGGCGCGCGCGCTGGCCGCCCAGCTCTGGGCGCTCGCCCATGGCAAGGACGCCGACGCCAAGGTCGACGACGTCGCTCATCTCGCCGCCTCCGGCCGGACCTCGATCCCGGTCGACAAGGAGATCGACAAGGGCGTCTACCGCGCGCTCGGCTACCGCGTCTGCGGCGAGCGGGCGATCCGCGTCGACATTCTCGAACGGCTCGCCGATCTGATCCGCCCGGCCATCGCCTGGAAGCCCGGCCAGACGGGCGTGGCCCCGGCGGGCGCCTTCGAGGGCAACGGCTTCACCGTCACCGTCGCGATGACCTCGCTCGCGGGCTGCTCCGGCGAGGACTTCGCCACCATCCTGCGCTCGCTCGGCTACCGCATGGAGCGGCGTCCGAAGCCGGCGGAGCCGGTCGCGCCGCCCGCGCCCGTCGAGGCGGAGGCCCCGGCGGCCGAGGCCGCCGTGGAGCCGGACGTCGCCGAGACGGTCGAAACCGCGGCCCCCGACATCGCGGACGCCGATCTCTCCACGGAGGCTGACGTCGTCGAGGCGGCGCCCGACGCCGTCGAAGCGGACGAGACCGAGGAGGGCGCTCCCGAGCCTGTCGCCCACGACACGCCGGTGTTCGACGCCGCGGCCTCCGAGCCCGCTCTCGTCGACCCGGTCGCCCCCGACGAGCCGGAGCCGGAGACGGTCCTCGCGGCGCTCGCCGAGGAGGACGTCGAGGCCGGCGGGATCGACGCCGAGGCGGCCGAGACCATTTCGGAGACCGCCGTCGACGTCGCCGTCGACGCCGCGCCCGAGGCTCCCGCGGCGGACGCCGGCGCGGCCGAGCCTGAGACGATCGAAGTGTGGCGTCCGGCCGGCTTCGGCCGCCGCGAGCGCCCGGACCACCGCGGCGGCCGGCGTGACCGGCGCCCCGCGGGCGGCGAGCGGCCGGCGGCTGCGCAGGCCGCTCCGGGCGAGGCGCGCGAGCCGCGAGGCGGCCCCGAGAGGGGGCCGCGTCCCGACCGCGATCGCCCCCGCGGCGACGGCGGTCGTCCGCACGGTGACGGCGGTCGACCCCAAAGCGAGGGCGGACGCCCCGGCGACGGGCGCAAGGGCGGCCGTGACCGCCGTGGCGGCGACCGCCCCGATCGGGACCGCCCGCGCAGCGGCGAGGATCGTGGCCGGCGGCAGGGCGGCGGCGCGCCGGTCATGACCTCCGCGCCTCCGAAGCGCCCGGAGCGCGGGCCGGATCCGGACTCGCCCTTCGCGAAGCTCGCCGCGCTCAAGGCCCAGCTCGAGCAGGGCCCGAAGCCCGGTCGCGACCCCAAGGGCGGGCAGGGCGCGCGAAAGGGCTCCGACGCCAACGGCGACGTCTGACGGGACCATGCGGAGGCCGGAGGAGAGCCCGCCGGAACGCCTCCGCATCGACGTCTGGCTCTGGCGCGCTCGTGTCGCCCGGACGCGCGCGCTGGCGGTCGGGCTCGTCCAGTCCGGCCATGTCCGCGTCAACGGCCAGCGCGTGCGCGCCCCCGGCCATGGGTTGAAGCGCGGCGACGTGCTGACGATCGCGCTGTCGGCGGCCGTGCGCGTGCTGCGCGTCGCGGAGTTCGGCGAACGACGCGGGCCGGCCGCGGAAGCGCAGGCGTTGTTTGAGGAACTGGGCGACGGCGACGGGCGGCTCGCCTAAGCCCGTCGCATGTGGGCGCGACAGGCGGACGCGTCGCGGGCGACCTTGCGAAGCGTAGGCGCGTCCGCTACGTCACGCGGACAGAACCGGGAGACTGGCATGACCTACGTGGTCACCGACAACTGCATCCGCTGCAAGTACATGGATTGCGTGGAGGTGTGCCCGGTCGACTGCTTCTATGAAGGCGAGAACATGCTCGTCATCCACCCCGACGAGTGCATCGATTGCGGGGTGTGCGAGCCGGAATGCCCGGCGGAGGCGATCAAGCCGGACACCGAGCCCGGGCTCGAGAGCTGGATCAAGTTGAACGGCGACTACGCCAAGACCTGGCCGAACATCACGGTCAGGCGCGACCCGCCGGAGGACGCCAAGGACTTCGACGGCAAGCCTAACAAGCTGGCGGAGTTGTTCTCGCCGGAGCCCGGCCAGGGAGACTGAGCGGCGCCGCCACGGCGGAAGCGTGTGGCGCCCATGCGTCTATTTCATTGATTTTTTAGTCCGTTCGTGATACCAATCACGCAACGGTCAAAAACGACGCGCGCCGCCTAAGCCGTCATGCCGACGGTGTTTTCGCCAGGAAAGCTGAAGCGGTTGAAACTGTCCGGGCGTCGTATCGGCGCGACGGGACACGCGGCGTTTTTCTCTGAGGGAGCGGAGTGCGGAGGACCCGGACGTTTGCGCCGGGCTCGTCGTTCGCCGTCGCCGCCGACCCGGCCCGCCGGGTTCCACTTGTCGCGGTCCGTCCCGCCGCGGGACGACACGGAGTTCGGAACAGCATGACCACCAAGAAGACTTCGCAGGCCAAGCACGGGTTCAAGGCGCTGGAGCACGTGGTCTACCCGTCGCACGGCGTCGGGCAGATCGTGGCGATCGAGGAGCAGGAGATCGCCGGCCACACGCTCGAGCTGTTCGTCATTTCCTTCGAGAAGGACAAGATGACGCTCCGCGTGCCGGTGGCGAAGATTACGAGCGCCGGCATGCGCAAGCTGTCCGAGCCGCAGGTGGTCGCCAAGGCGCTCGAGACCCTGACCGGCCGCGCCCGCGTCAAGAAGACGATGTGGAGCCGCCGCGCGCAGGAGTACGAGGCGAAGATCAATTCCGGCGATCTCGTCGCCATCGCCGAAGTTGTGCGCGACCTCTTCCGCGCCGACACCCAGCCCGAGCAGTCCTACAGCGAGCGTCAGCTCTATGAATCGGCGCTCGACCGTATGATGCGCGAGCTCGCCGCCGCCGAGCGGCTGACCGACATCGAGGCCCAGAAGAAGATCGAAGGCCAGCTCGCAAAGGGCCCCCGCCGCGGCGGCAAGGCCGAGGAGATCGAGGCGGAAGCTGACGTCGCCGAGCAGGAAGAGGCCGCCTAAGGCGCTTTTGTTGCCTGCGGAATCGTTTGCAAAGGGCCCGGCGCATATGCGCCGGGCCCTTTGTCGTTTCCGCCCTTCGCGCGTTGCGCGCCGGAGCGGCCCGGCAAGGGCGAAAGGCGCTCAGTTCACGGAACCGTGAACAAAAAACTCCAGTCCGGCCATGTCCTTTTTGCGGTCTTGGGCGTTTTCCCCCCGTGAAAGCCGTCGTCGGCGGTTCAACGGGGAGTTCCACGATGTCCCAGATGGCCGGTGTTCGCCGCCGCTTCGTTCGCGCCGCCATGGAGGCGCCGTTCCTGGAGCGTGAGGAAGAGCACGATCTGGCCGTCCTGTGGAAAGAAGAGAAGGACGAGGTCGCGCTGCACCGTCTCGCCGCCGCCCATATGCGGCTCGTGATCGCCATCGCCGCGCGTTTCCGTCACTATGGCCTGCCGATGCCCGACCTGATCCAGGAGGGCCATGTCGGCCTGCTGGAGGCCGCTGCCCGCTTCGAGCCGGAGCGTGAGGTGCGGTTCTCGACCTACGCCACCTGGTGGATCCGCGCCGCGATCCAGGATCACATCCTGCGCAATTGGTCGATCGTGCGCGGCGGCACCTCCTCGGCTCAGAAAGCGCTGTTCTTCAATCTGCGCCGCCTGCGCGCCCGTCTCAGCCGCACCGGCGAGACGATGATGCCCGGTGCGCTGCACGACAAGATCGCCGAGGCTGTCGGCGTGTCGGTCAAGGACGTCGCGCTGATGGACTCCCGGCTCTCGGGCCCCGACATGTCCCTCAACGCCCCGATCCTCGACAGCGACCCGAACTCTTCGTCCGAGCGCATGGACTTCCTGGTCGACGACAACCCGCTGCCGGACGAGACCGTGGGCGACTCAATCGACGGCGAGCGCCGCGTCCGCTGGCTGCGCTCCGCGCTCGGCGTTCTGAACGAGCGCGAGCTGAACATCGTCCGCGCCCGTCGTCTCGCCGAGAACGCCGTGACGCTGGAGGCGCTCGGCGAACGTCTCGGCATCTCCAAGGAGCGCGTGCGGCAGATCGAGAACCGCGCCCTCGAAAAGCTCCGCCGCGCGCTGGTGGAGCAGAACCCCCAGGCCATCTCCGCCGCGGCGTCCTGAAAGCGTCCGCATCGCCCGCGTCCGCGCGGTGACACCCAAAATTCCTGGCGCGAAAAGCAAAGACGCCCGGTTGTTCGCCGGCCGTCTTTCGTTCGGTTCAGGGGCCGCCTCGCCGTAGGGCTTGAGTGCCGGCTCTCGGAAATGGTCGCCCAGAGCCTAGTTCGTCCTTCGGCTCGACCGGACGACCCCATCCGTGACGTCGAATTCGACATCCGGCGCGGAGCGGCCGGTTAGGCCAAACCATGCAATGTGGAGGGACGTTAAGGCCCCGCGGCTCATACGATCAGGACGTCGGTGTGGTCGAACGTGACATTCAGGCCCGGCGAAAGCCGCGCGAACAGCACCGCGGCTCCGGACCCCGCGCCGTCGGCGTCGTAGGACAGATTTCCAGACGCCTGGTCGTAAACGAGGTGCGTGGCGAAGGCCTCGGCGGAAAGCGCGCCCAGCGTGAACGCGCTGAAGATCGCGTCGTCGAGCCAGATCTTGTCGCCGCCGTGGGCGAAGCCGCGCACCGTGTCCACATTGGTCGGCCCCAGCGCCGTGTCGAACACGAAGACGTCCGCGCCCTTGCCGCCGTTCAGGGTGTCGTTGCCGAGGCGCCATACAGGCGGTCCGCCCCACCGCCGCCGATCAGGACGTCGTCGCCGTCGCCGCCGTGCAGGGTATTGGCGTGGGCGTTGCCGGTGATGCGGTTGGCGAGTTCGTTGCCGACGCCGGTCGCGGCCCCGGCGGTCTCGGTGAGCTCCAGGTTCTCCACATTGGCGCTCAGCGTGTAGGAGACGTTGGCGACGACGGTGTCGAGGCCGCGGCCGACGCCCTCGATCACCTGATCGGCGACCGAGTCGACGATGTAGGTGTCGTCGCCATGACCGCCGCGCATGATGTCGCCGCCGGCTCCGCCGTCGATGACGTCGTTGACCACCGAGCCGTTGATGATGTCGCGGCCGTCCGAGCCTTCGATGCGCACCACGTCGGCGTAGGGGCCGGACTGATCCCAGCGCTCGAACACGAAGTCCCTGAGATCGGCGCGGCCGTCCACGGTCTCGATGATCAGCGTCTCTTTCGAGTTCGGGCTCTGGCCCCGGATGACGTCAATCTGGCCATACAAGTCGAATTGGCTGTCGAGAAAGCGCGCGGTGACGCCCTCCGCCAGACCGCGGCCGTCGAGCCGGAGAACCTCAAAATTTGTGATGGCGCTTTCGGTGAAATCGGCATAGCCGGAGGTTGACGACGTGCGGACATGAAGCGTGTCCACGCCGTTGTCGCCGGAGGCGGAGCCTCCAAGCGCGGCTCCGGACGCGTAGACGAAGACGACGTCATTTCCCTCGCCGCCGCTGATCTCGTCGCCGATGTCGACCGTCGGCGCGTTGGCGGCCCAGGTGATCCGGTCGTTTCCATCGTAGCCGCGGATAAGGTCTCGCGCGTCCGTTCCGGAAATGATGTTGTTCCGGTCGTTGCCGAAAATGGTGAAGGAGCTGAGGTCTAGATCGAAGTCGGAAAGATCGAACGACGGAGTGAAATTATCGGTGTCGAGATTGATCCGAACGGAAGCGTAGCCACTGATTTTAGCGTTCAGGGATACGAGACCTTCGCCGAACTTGCTGGAATTTGCGAGAAAAGAAGCCGGGTCATAGATGCCGCCCAGGCGCAGGTGCTCAAACGACGTGTAAGTCGAATCTCCGGCCAGAGATGGTATCGGTCCATACAACGTCCCCGGGATCCACAGCGTGTCGTAGCCGTCGCCGCCGTCATAAAATCCCTGGCTGTAGACCCGGATCAGGTCGTCGCCGTCGCCGCCATAGACCTCGTCGCCGGAGCCTTCCTGCGAAACGATCGTGTCATTTCCGCCGAGGCCATAGATGATGACAGGGTCGCCATAGGGCCGGTCCCTGAGTTCGTCGTCGCCCTCGGTTCCGGTGATCACGCGCGGCATGCCGGCCTCCCTCGAACGCCGCGCGCCATACACGGCTCCGCTCCGATGCTAGCCGGGGCGGACAGAAGCGGCAATGGCGACGCGCGTCAAGGTTGCGTCTGGCTGGCGGGCGCGCTCGCGGCGGCGTTCTGCCAGGCGGCGAAGGCGTCGGCGAAGGCCTGGCCGCCGGGGGTGCCCTTCTCCAATGTCAGCACGGCGCGGCGTCCGTTGTCGTAGAGGATCGGGATGTCGATCCAGCCGCGGTCGCGCAGAAGCTGCTCGTTGACGATGCGCTCGTTCTCGATGTTCGAGAGCCCGATCAGGAAGAACCCGCTCGTCACCCGCACCGAAAGCCCCGAGACCGGCGCGCCGCGCGCGGCCTCGTCGGTCTTCATCAGGATGCCGGGGACGTTGGCGACGCCGGCGTTGGCGAAGTTCTCCGGCAGCCGGAACTGGATCTCGACGGTGTGGCTCGCAGGCAGCGTGGCGTCGGTGTTGCGGCGGATCGTCAGCGTGGCGCGGATGCCGCGCGCGGGCACCTCGACGTCGCCGCGGAGCGCCGTCTCGAGCGCCTGCCCCTGCGCGGCGTTGACGGATTCGGTGCGCCACAGCACCGAGCCGTCCACCTGCTCGCCGGACTTCTGGTCGGAGCCTTCCTCGTAGAGAATCGCGCGCTGGGCGACGAGCGGGCCGGCCGGCTGGCTCGGCTGCTGCGACGGCTGGGTCGCGGGGGACTGCGGCTGCGGCTGCGCGGTCGGCGCCTGCGGCTCGGTCCCCGGGCCGGCGTCGGGCGCGCGCGCCACGTTGGTCTCGGGCGGGCGTCCGGGCTCGGCCTGCGGCGGGGGATCGCTGAGCAGACGGTCGTCGGACTTGCCGCCGTTCGCCGGCGTGGCGGCTTCGGGCGTCGCGGCGTCCTTCGCCCCATTGGCGGCCGTGTCGGTCGCGGCGGTCTGCGTCGCGCCGCCGCCGAACAGGGCGGCGATCTGGTCGCGGCCGACCGCGACGCCGGCCACGATCGCGACCAACGCGAGCGCGGCCACGGCGACCAGCGGGCCGCGGCTCTTCTTCGGGCGCTCTGCGCCGGCTTCGCCGGCGGCGCGGATGATCGGCCGGCCGTCGGCGCGCACTTCGGGGCCGCGGCGCGGGGCCGGGGAGCGCTGCGGCTGCGGCGGGGCGGCGTCGGGCGCGGGCTCGGGCCGCCGCTGAGGCGGAGGAGGCGACGCCTTCGGCGCGGGTTCCGCCGCCTTCGCGGCGGGCGCCGGGGCGGCGCTGGCGCCGCCGCCGTGCTCCTCCTCGACGCGGGCGATCGCCTCCTCGAGGCGCATGCGCTCGCGCGAGATGTCGTCTTCCGACAGCGGCGGATCGATGCTTCGAAGCTGGCGGATGATCGCGGCGCGCGCCCGTTCATAGACTGCGCGCCGGTTCTCGCCCGTGTTCGCCGGAAGTCCCGCGACCGCGCGCGAGAGCACTGGGAAATAGTCCGCCATGACTCACGACATACGTCAGCCGTCCGCGCCCGTCGAGGGCGCCGAAGACACGACGCCGAAAGCTTTTTCAGTCCTCGAACGGGTCGGCCACGAGAATCGTGTCGGCGCGTTCGGGCGAGGTCGAGACCAGCGTGATCGGGCAGCCGATCAGCTCCTCGACGCGGCGGACGTACTTGATCGCCTGCGCCGGAAGATCGGCCCAGGAGCGCGCGCCGGCGGTGGTGCCGCTCCAGCCCTCGATGGTCTCGTAGACCGGCTTCACCCGCGCCTGCGAGCCCTGGCTCGCGGGCAGGCGGTGGATCTCCTGGCCGTCGAGCTCGTAGCCGACGCAGACCTTGATCTCGTCGAGGCCGTCCAGCACGTCGAGCTTGGTCAGCGCGATGCCGTCGATGCCGGAGATGCGCGCGGTCTGCCGGAGCGCGACGGCGTCGAACCAGCCGCAGCGGCGCGGGCGCCCGGTGACGGTGCCGAACTCGTGGCCGCGCTCGCCCAGCCTACGGCCGACCTCGTCGGTCAGCTCGGTCGGGAACGGGCCCTCGCCGACGCGGGTGGTGTAGGCCTTGGCGATGCCGAGCACGTAGCCGATCGAGCGCGGCCCGAGGCCGGAGCCGGTGGCGGCCTGGCCCGCCGTGGTGTTCGACGACGTCACGAACGGATAGGTGCCGTGGTCGACGTCGAGCAGCGCCCCTTGCGCGCCCTCGAACAGGATGCGGTCGCCGGCGCGGGCGCGCTCGTCGAGCAGCTCCCAGGTCGCGGCGATGTAGGGCAGCACCTTCGGCGCGGCGGAGGCGAGCTCCTCGTAGATCGAGTCCACCGTGAGCTCGGGCAGATTGAAGCCGCGACGCAGCGCGTTGTGGTGGCTGAGCAGACGCTCGATCTTGGGGCGCAGCGTCGGCAGGTTGGCGAGGTCGCGCAGGCGGATGGCGCGGCGGCCGACCTTGTCCTCATAGGCCGGGCCGATGCCGCGCTTGGTGGTGCCGATGCGGGTGCCTTCGTTCGAGCCCTCGCGCAGCGCGTCGAGCTCGCGGTGGACGGACAGGATCAGCGTGGCGTTGTCGGCGACCTTAAGGTTTTCGGGCGTCAGCTCGACGCCCTGGCCCGTGAGCCGGCCGATCTCGTCGGCGAGCGCGTGCGGGTCCACCACCACGCCGTTGCCGATCACCGAGAGCTTGCCCTTGCGCACGACGCCGGACGGCAGCAGCGAGAGCTTGTAGGTGACGCCGTCGATCACGAGGGTGTGGCCGGCGTTGTGGCCGCCCTGGAAGCGGACGACCACGTCCGCCTTCTCCGACAGCCAGTCGACGATCTTGCCCTTGCCCTCGTCGCCCCACTGGGCGCCGACCACGACGACGTTCGCCATGCTGAATTCCTTCCGGTCCCTGCGTCAGGACAAAAAAAGACCCCGGCTCGGGAGAGCCGGGGTTCTCCCGCGGCNGGGGGGGGGGGGGGGGGGGGGGGGGGGGGGGGGGGGGGGGGGGGGGGGGGGGACGCGGTTCCCCAGCGCGGCGCCCGCCGCGTGTCTGTGCAGGCTGGGCTCTCGATGCGCCGATGGCGACCGCCCCTTGCCAAACGGCCGGACGCCCGCGCAGTCATGCCCGCCTTCGCGGGCATCCACGACTTCCATGCTGACGCGCTCCGGGCCCCAAGTCGTGGATGCCTGGCATGCGCCGGGCATGACGTGGAGCGCGGAAAAGGCGTCAGCCCTTTCGTCGCTCGGCGAGCAGAGCTTCCGCGCTCCGAAGATTCCTGCTCGCGATGGCGTGGTAGTGCGGTGCGTTGGCGACCGTTAATTCCTCCAGCGCTGCGTGGTAGGCGGCGATGGCTTCCTCCAGCCGCGCCGTGTCGCCCTCACGCTCGCCGAGCACCCTGAGCGCATTGCCGAGATTGTTCTGCGTCATCGCCCATTGGAGCGGGACGCGCTCGCGCGTGTATTCCTCCAGCGCCGCGCGGTAGGCCGCGACCGCCTCCTCCAGCCGGCCGGTCCCGCTCTCGCGCCCGCCGAGGGCTCGGAGCACGGCGCCGAGATTGTTCTGCGTCATCGCCCATTGGAGCGGGACGCGCTCGCGGGTTCGCTCCTCCAGCGCCGCCCGGTAGGCCGCGACCGCCTCCGCCAGCCGGCCGGTCCCGCCCTCGCGCCCGCCGAGCGTCTGGAGCGCATTGCCGAGATTGTTCTGCGTCATCGCCCATTGGAGCGGGACGCGCTCGCGCGTGTATTCCTCCAGCGCCGCGCGGTAGGCCGCGACCGCCTCCTCCAGCCGGCCGGTCCCGCCCTCGCGCCCGCCGAGCGTCTGGAGCGCATTGCCGAGATTGTTCTGCGTCATCGCCCAGTCGAGCGGGACGCGCTCGCGAGTTCGCTCCTCCAGCGCCGCGCGGTAGGCCGCGACCGCCTCCTCCAGCCGGCCGGTCCCGCTCTCGCGCTCGCCGAGCGTCTGGAGCGCATTGCCGAGATTGTTCTGCGTCATCGCCCATTGGAGCGGGGCGCGCTCGCGGGTGTGTTCCTCCAGCGCCGCCCGGTAGGCCGCGACCGCCTCTTCCAGCCGGCCGGTCCCGCCCTCGCGCCGACCGAGCTCCAGGAGCGCATTGCCGAAATTGTTCTGCGTCCCCGCCCAGTCGAGCGGAACGCGCTCGCGGGTTCGCTCCTCCAGCGCCGCGCGGTAGGCCGCGACAGCCTCTTCCAGGCGGCCGGTCCCACTCTCGCGCTCGCCGAGCGTCTTGAGCGCATTGCCGAGATTGTTCTGCGTCGTCGCCCATTGGAGCGGGGCGCGCTCGCGGGTGTGTTCCTCCAGCGCCGCCCGGTAGGCCACGACCGCCTCTTCCAGCCGGCCGGTCCCGCCCTCGCGCCAACCGAGCTCCAGAAGCGCATTGCCGAAATTGTTCTGCGTCCCCGCCCAGTCGAGCGGAACGCGCTCGCGGGTTCGCTCCTCCAGCGCCGCGCGGTAGGCCGCGACAGCCTCCTCCAGCCGGCCGGTACCACTCTCACGCTCGCCGAGCGTCTTGAGCGATACCCCGAGATCCGTCAGAGCCGAGCTGTGCTCATCTGGATCGCCAGCCTGCGCGCGCGCGTTACGAGCGATCTCGATCGAGACCTCAAGTTCGAAGTTCAGCCCTTTGTCGCGGCCGCGGACGTACCATTCGTTCTGCGCGGCACGCAGCGCGGCGAAGCGCTTCGTCCGATCGTCTTGCTGTAAGGCGACCATACGCTCGACGCGCTTCGCGGCCGACCTCGCGTCACGGCGCAGGATGCCCTGATCGAGGCCGGCCTGCAGAAGCTTGAGGCCGTCCGCCAGCGACGCTTCACGACGTTCGTCCTCCCGCCTCCGCCACTCCCCATAGGCGTCGTCGGCGACCTTCGCCGCTTCGTCGAACGCGCCCGTCTTCGACTTGTCGGCGATGCGCGCGAGAACGTCGTCCACGAAGGAGCCGCGATTGGCGGCGCGGCCTTCCCTGGCGACGTCCACGGCGACGTCCACGGCGCGACGCAATTCGATGATCGCGCGGTCGTAATCCGGAACGTCCGCGTTGATTCGCCGGGCGAGTTCGATGATCGCGCCGCGTTGCACGCCCGCCGCGCTGGCCGCATGCGTCATTTGGCTGGTCAGCCCGCCGATCAGACGTTGCAATTCCTCGGGCGACGTTCCGATGACGATCCGGGAGTCCGTCACGTCGCCGCAGATTCCGACGGCTCCGTCCGCCTTGATCTCGCAATCGCCCCTCGCCGCCGCCGGAGCGCTCGCGGCGGTGAGCGTAGCCGACAGAGCGACGGCGATCGGCAGGCGCGAGCCGGTCCTCGTCATCAGGGCCGCTTCTGAGGCTCGGGCGCCGCTGACGCGTTGTCGGAGCGAGCCCCGGATGAGATCGTCGAGCCGGAGACGTTGCCGCCCACGCCGATCCCGCCCTGACTGGCGTCGATGCTGACGCCCGGTCCCGTCGGCGGCGCGGAGAAATGGACGTAGGCCGTCCAAATGCCGGAGACGACGACGACCGCCGCGCCTCCAAGCCAGGCGAGGAGCTCACGGTTGCCCTTGCGCTGGATGAATGACCAGAGACCAGACATCGACGCCCCCGCGACGGATCATGGGCATCCGGGGTCGACAGCCCCGGAGCTCTTCTGAATTCAGTCACAACGTTGAGATGCATCCAAGCGGAATAATCGTTTTCGGCGTAGCGCGGCCGCCGCCGGAGCGACGCATCCGCGCAACGGTCTTCTCAGCGGCGGATGGCGACCGTCAGCCTTGCATTCTCACTCGTTCCTCTGCCGCCGTATCACGCTTCAGCATGCGTCCGCGCATGAAAACCCCGGTGGCGTTCGCCGGGCCCCGAACCGATATCCTCGGAAACCATGAGGACCTGACCGATGACCGATCCCGCTTCCGCCGGCGCCTCTCCCAAGACACCGTCCGCCGCGCTGCCGGACGCGCTTCGGCTCGGGGTCGCGGAGCTCGCGGTGTCCGATCTCGGGCGCTCGGTCGCGTTCTACGAGCGGGTCGTGGGGCTGAGAACGCTCGACCGCGAGGGCCGGGTCGCGACGCTCGGCGGCGCGGGCGGGGAGGGGGTGATCCGGCTCGTCGAGACGCCCGGCGCAGCGCCGAAACCGCGCGCGGCGGCCGGGCTGTTCCACATCGCGATCCTGCTGCCGGAGCGGCGCGACCTTGGCCTGACGCTCGCCCGGCTGCTGCGGGAGGGCGTCCGCCGGCTCGGCGCGTCCGACCATCTCGTCAGCGAGGCGCTCTATCTCGACGATCCCGACGGCAACGGGCTCGAGATCTACCGCGACCGGCCGGAGGCGGAGTGGCCGCGCGAGAACGGCGCGCTGAAGATGGCGACCGAGCCGATGGATCGGGACGGCGTTCTGGCGCTGCTCGGGGCCGGCGCCGATCTCGACGCGCCCCAGCCGGCGGGAACGCGGCTCGGCCATGTGCACCTGCAGGTCGGCGACCTTGCGGCGGCGCGCGCGTTCTGGATCGACGCCGTCGGCTTCGCGCTCACCACGACCTATCCCGGCGCGCTGTTCATGAGCGCGGGCGGCTACCACCACCATCTCGCGGCGAACGTCTGGTCGAGCCGCGGAAGCGGCCCGGCGCCGGAGGGCTCGGCCGGGCTGCGGTCGTTCGAGATACTGCTGCCGGACGGAGGCGCTGTGGAGGAGGTCGCCGCAAGGCTCCGCGCCGCCGGCGTCGCGACGCGCGAGCGCGACGGCCTCGAGGCCTCCGACCCGTGGGGCTCGACCGCGCGATTCCGCGTGGCCTGAGCGCCGGCGTTCGGGGCGGCTCGACCGGCCGCGCCGCGGAAGCCGGAAACGAAAAAAGCCGCCGCGGCGAACCGCGACGGCTTTCGATCAGCTCACGAAGGGGCGGCGCAGGCTCAGGCCCGCGCCTCCATCTGCGCCACGTTCTTGCGCACCGCGTCCTGTACCTTCTCGAAGGCGCGCACCTCGATCTGGCGCACGCGCTCGCGGGAGACGCCGAACTCGCTCGACAGCTCCTCGAGGGTGAGCGGGTCGTCGGCGAGGCGCCGCGCCTCGAAGATGCGGCGCTCGCGGTCGTTCAGCACCATCAGCGCGCCCGAAAGCGCCTGGCGGCGGTTGTCCAGCTCCTGATTCTCGGCGAGGCGGCTCTCCTGGCTGTCGGTCTCGTCGACCAGCCAGTCCTGCCACTCCGACGAGCCCTCGTCCTCCCGGAGCGGGGAGTTGAGCGAGGCGTCGCCGCCGAGCCGGCGGTTCATGTCGATGACGTCCGTCTCGGTGACGCCGAGCTTGGTCGCGATCTGCTTGACCTGGTCGGGCCTGAGGTCGCCCTCGTCCAGCGCCGAGATCTGGCTCTTGGCCTTGCGCAGGTTGAAGAACAGCTTCTTCTGGTTCGCGGTGGTGCCCATCTTCACGAGCGACCACGAGCGCAGGATGTACTCCTGGATCGAAGCCCTGATCCACCACATGGCGTAGGTTGCGAGCCGAAAACCCTTCTCGGGCTCGAAGCGCTTCACGGCCTGCATGAGGCCGACGTTGCCCTCCGACACGACCTCGCCGATCGGCAGGCCGTAGCCGCGATAGCCCATGGCGATCTTGGCCACGAGGCGGAGGTGGCTGGTGACGAGCCGATGCGCGGCGTCGCGGTCGCCATGCTCGCGCCAGCGTTTGGCGAGCATGTACTCTTCCTGCGGCTCCAGCATCGGGAACTTGCGGATCTCGTCGAGGTACTTCGACAGTCCATTGTCGCTGACGAGGATCGGGAGTGCGGCGGATGCCATATGCGTCTCCTTCGGAAAGGGCTCCCTTTCGGCGGGCCCCGGTTGCGACCGCGCCTTCGCGCCGATCGCCTTTGGTCGAAGTTATAACGCGGGAGCGCGGCGGAATGGTGTCAAATCCGCTTCACGCTGCTGTGCGATTATGCATGCCTCACTGCGCGTCGAGGGCGTCGATCATGCGCTGGAGGTCGGTCGGCGCCGGGCTCTCGAAGTGGAGCTCCTCGCCTGTCGCGGGGTGGGCGAAGCCCAGTTCGGCCGCGTGCAGCGCCTGGCGGCCGAGCGTGGCGAGCGCCGCGCGGCCGGCGTCGTCGAGCCGCGACGCCTTGGTGCGGTGCGAGGCGCCGTAGACGCCGTCGCCAAGCAGCGGGTGGCCGAGCTCGGCCATGTGCACGCGGATCTGGTGGGTGCGGCCGGTCTCCAGCCGGCAGGCGAGCAGGGCGGCGCCCGCCCGCTCGAAGCGCCTCAGCGTCTCCCAGTGGGTGATGGCCTCGCGGCCGTCCTTGCGCACGGCGATCTTCTCGCGGTTGCGCTCGCTGCGGCCGAGCGGCAGGTCGACGACGCCCTTCGGGCGCGCGGGCAAGCCCCAGACCAGCGCGAGATAGGACCGGACCAGCGGCCCGGTGCGGCCATGGTCGGCGAACTGGGCGCTCAAGGCGCGGTGGGCGGCGTCGTGCTTCGCCACCACCAGCAGGCCGGACGTGTCCTTGTCGAGCCGGTGCACGATGCCGGGGCGCGCGACGCCGCCGACGCCGGACAGGCTCGCGCCGCAATGGTTGATCAGCGCGTTGACGAGCGTGCCGTCGGCGTGGCCGGCGGCGGGGTGCA
Source organism: Methylopila turkensis (assembly GCF_027922325.1). Classification (GTDB taxonomy): domain Bacteria; phylum Pseudomonadota; class Alphaproteobacteria; order Rhizobiales; family Methylopilaceae; genus Methylopila; species Methylopila turkensis. Next base: position 671,978 of record NZ_BSFL01000001.1, on the reverse strand, counting down.
CCACGAGGCCTGCAGGCTTGTCGATTACGATGAGGTGCTCGTCCTCGAACACGACGGCGAGGGGGATGTCCTGCCCTTCGGGCTCGGCCGCGGCGGGCGGCGGAACCGCGACCGCGAAGGCGTCGCCCGCGTTGACCCTGGCGGAGGGGTCGACTAGCGTCCGGCCGCCGGTGGAGACCGCGCCCTGGCGCATGAGCGCCTGGATGCGCGCGCGCGAAAACGCCGGCAGCCGGGCGGCGAGGAAACGGTCTGCGCGCGCGCCGGCGTCGTCGGGCCCGGCCGTGACGGTTTCGACCGTTTCGGTCGCTGCGACCTGGACGCCCGCGGGCGAGGATGAGGCTTCTGGCATGACGGCGCTACAGGGTTCGAACGAGCCGGGCATCGACGAGATCGCGGCCGACGACGACCCCCGCATCCGGCAGGTCTACCAGCGGCTGAGGCGGCTGTTCCTGATCGGCGGCCTGACGATGGGCGTCGGCTTCCTCGCCGTGATGTCGGCGATCGCCTACCGCGTCGTCAAGTCGAACCATGCCGCGGCCGGGATCACGGAAGCGACGCTTCCGCTTCCCGCCGGCGCGCGCGTGCTGGCGACGGCGGCGGACGGCGGCCGCATCCTGGTCACCGTCGAGGTCGAGGGGCGCGTCAGCGTGCACGCCTTCGACGCCGGCTCCCTGAAGCCGGTCGGCCGGCTCGACGTCGTTCCTGGCGGCCCGGCCGCGGCCCCATTGCGCGGCGGCGAGGCGAAATAATCCGACGCCGCCGCTTGATGCCGGCCCGCGTCCCGGCTATAGGGTGCGCCTCCCGCGAGGCTCCCTTCGTCTAGCGGTCTAGGACGTCGCCCTCTCACGGCGAAAACAGGGGTTCGAGTCCCCTAGGGAGCGCCATTCCTGACAATTCGGACGCGGTCGCGACCGTCGGCTTTTTCCGGCCTCGTCGTCAGCTGCCGCCCATCGCCACTTTCCGGTTGTCGCCAAGGTCGGGTCGCTCGTCGGACAGCCGCGCCTTCGCCATCTGGAACGCGACGGCGATCGGGTTGGTCTTGCCGTCCCAGAACTCCGCCGCGGTGGGGCGGACGACCAGCAGCCGTACGTTCGGGTCCTCAGGACCTTCCGGGAACCACAGCTTGGCCATCTCGCTAAACCGCGCCTTGATCGCGGCGCGGTCGTTCAGCACCTCGGCGACCCCGGAGATCGAGACGTAGTTTTGGGAGCCCGGCTTCGCGAAGGCGAGGCAAACTTCGGGATCGGCCGCGATCTCGTCGTCCTTGTGATGACGGACGTCGGTCAGAAAGGTCACGGCGCCGGCGTCGCGGTCGATCTTCGCGTGCATAGGCCGCGCCCGTAGCGCTGCGCCTGCTTTCGAGGTGAGCATGCAGACGCCGATGTCCTCGGCGAGATCATAAACGCGGTCGACGTCGGTGGCTGTCGTCACGGTTAGTCTCCTATTAGCTTTGGGTCGCGCTGATCGCACGCGCGCTGGCAGGCGTCATGGCTGCGCGCGCCCCGATGGGATGAGCGTGCAAAACCTCGCGGCGTTTACGAATGTGAGGAGCGGCCGGCGAGTCGGCGTGAGGCTGCCGGTCATAAACCGGTGCGTTCGAGCCGGCCGCGTGTGGCGACAAACGCCAGTCCAAGACACCAAAAGACCGGCAGGCGGTTTTACCGCTCCACGCTCGATGTGCGGCCCTAGTTCGTCAGCGAAGTCCGAGGAAGGACAGGATCGCGAGGACGATCACGATCAGGCCGACGAGATAAATGATCGAGTTCACGAGCCGCTCCTTATGTCCGGCGGACAGAGTTTTTGGTGGCGATAGAGCGGAAACGACTCCGGCGGCGATTTTGTTCCTGCGCCCGGGACGGCGGAGGCTCGCCGGGAGCTGCGGCTCGCTTGCGGGAGCCCGGCGCGTTAGGCTCCGCGCAAAACGCGCGAGGATCCCTCATGGACGACAAGCCCGCCATCCGTCTCACCTCCATGGCTCATGGCGGTGGCTGCGGCTGCAAGCTCGCGCCGGCCGTGCTGCAGGACATCCTCAAAAAGATGCCGGTTCCGGTGGCCTGCCCCGATCTGCTGGTCGGGACCGAGACCTCCGACGACGCAGCGGTCTACCGCCTGAACGACGACCAGGCGATCATCGCCACCACCGATTTCTTCACCCCGATCGTCGACGACCCGTTCCAGTTCGGCCGCATCGCCGCCACCAACGCGCTGTCGGACGTCTACGCCATGGGCGGAACGCCGCTGTTCGCGCTGGCGATCGTCGGCATGCCGATCTCGACCATCCCGGTCGAGACCGCGCAGGACATTCTCGCCGGCGGCGCCGAGACCTGCGGCCGGGCCGGAATTCCGATCGTCGGCGGACATTCCATCGACTCGCCCGAACCGATCTATGGGCTGGTCGCGATCGGTCTGACCCGCCCCGATCGCGTGCTGACGAACGCGAGCGCGAAGCCCGGCGACGTGCTGGTCCTGACCAAGGGCCTGGGCGTCGGGATCTTCTCGGCGGCGATGAAGAAGGGCGAACTCGGCGACGCCGCCTACCGCGCCATGATCGCCTCCACCACTACGCTCAACAGCGTCGGTCCCGCGCTCGCCGCGCTCGACGGCGTCCACGCCATGACGGACGTGACCGGCTTCGGGCTGCTAGGCCACCTGCTCGAGATGTGCCGCGGCTCCGGCGTCTCAACCGAGATCGACGAGGCGGCCGTGCCGCTGCTTGAAGGGGCTCTGGCGCTGGCTGAGGCAGGCTACGTCACCGGCGCCTCGGGCCGCAACTGGACGAGCTACGGCGACGCCGTGCGCTGGCCGGAGGACCGCCCGCTCTGGCGCCGCGCGCTGATGTGCGACCCGCAGACGAGTGGCGGCCTGCTGGTCGCCGTCGCCCCCGACGCCGTTGAGCGCGTGCTCGAAACCTGCCGCGCCGCCGGCTTCGCCGCGGCGAGCGTCGTCGGCCGCGTGGGCGAGGGTCCTGCCGAGGTGACGTTCCGGGCCTGAGCCGCCCACAGATATCAACTGTGTCGGCTCGATCGCGGGAGGGAGGCGAGCCGCGCCGATTGGCCAGGCGCCGGTCATGGCTCCAACCGGAAACGGCTGCGAGCGCGATCCACCCAAGAATAGAGGGCCATGACGCCTGGGGGCTGAAGCGCGCCCCCCTCCTGCCGATCAGCGACGGGAGCAGGCGTCAGGGCGGCGAGACGCCGGACGAGGTGATCGCGCCGCTCCGGCGCGGTCATCCGTCGATCGCGCTATGCAGCGTCGATGGGTCGGGCGAAACCGATGTGCGTTTCCGTCCTCGGCCGCAGCGCGCGCAGGACGTTTGGTGGACTTGGAGCGGGCGATGGGATTCGAACCCACGACCCCAACCTTGGCAAGGTTGTGCTCTACCCCTGAGCTACGCCCGCCCGCTTCAGTCCGTCGCCAGCGTCGGCCGGCGAGGCGCTTCCTATGCCGCAGCCGCTGGAGGAATGCAAGGCGGTTTCGCGCGCCTTTTTCCTGGCCGTCGGACAAGGCGCTGGCCGCCGTGGCTGCGGTCCGGCGTGATGGAGGCGGCGAAGACGGAGAGAGGGTGACCCGTCGATGGCGCGCCCGGTCGAGACGCCCTGCAGCCGAAGCGCGCGCCCTGGACGGACATGGACGGGCGCGGCGCGGCCGGCCATAAGCCTCTTCCCAAAGCCTGAAGCGGAGGGAGGAGGCGAGAGACATGCCGGCGACGCGCGACGAGCTTCTGGCCCGGCTTGCGGAGCTCGGGATCGCTTCGGCCACGCACGATCATGAGGCCGTGTTCACGGTCGCCGAATCGCGCGCGCTCAAGGCCGGGATGCCCGGCGGCCACACCAAGAACCTGTTTCTGAAGGACAGGAAGGGGCGGCTGTTCCTCTTCACCGCCGACGCCGAAGCGACGATCGACCTGAAATGGCTCGCGGCGGCGCTCGGCGCGTCGGGCCGGTTCTCGTTCGGGTCGCCGGAGCTGCTCGTGAGCGTCTGGGGCGTGGAGCCCGGCTCCGTCACGCCGTTCGGAGCGATCAACGACGCCGAGGGGCGGGTGACGGTCGGGCTCGACGCATCGCTGCTGCGCCATGAGCTCGTGAACGTGCATCCGCTGACGAACACCGCGACGACCGCGCTCGCGCCCGACGACCTGCTGCGCTTCCTGCGCGCGACCGGCCACGAGCCGGTCATCGTGGAGCTTGCGCGGGCGGAGGCCTGAGGGGCGTGGCGCGGGGGAACCGTCCACGGCCCCGTCGCCGGTTTGGAGCCACGGATCTCGGCTTCCGATTGACCCGGCGCCGGTTTTCGCTATAGAGACACGCGCTGGCGCGGTGGGGACCCTCACCCGCGCCTTCTTCGTTTGGGCGCAAGACCCAGACTGACAAAAAGCCGCGCCAAGGGCATCCCGCCTCGGGAGCGCGTTATGAACACGGGACTATGAAACGATGTTCGCAGTCATCAAGACCGGCGGCAAGCAGCACCGGGTCGCCGAGGGCGACGTGATAACCGTCGGCAAGCTCGAGGGCGAGGCCGGCGCCACCGTGAAGTTCGGCGAGATCCTCGCGATCGGCGCGGGCGACGACGTGTCGTTCGGCGCTCCGTTCGTCTCGGGCGCCTCGGTCGCGGCCGAGATCGTCGAGCATGCGCGCGGTGCGAAGGTCATCGCCTTCAAGAAGCGTCGCCGCCAGAACTCGAAGCGCAAGCGCGGCCACCGTCAGGACCACACGATCGTGAAGATCGTCGGCCTGACCGGCGCGTCGAAGAACTGAGCGGCTGTAGAGAAGGAGAACTCCGATGGCTCACAAGAAGGCAGGCGGCTCCTCCCGCAACGGCCGCGACTCCGAAGGCCGGCGCCTCGGCGTGAAGAAGTTCGGCGGCGAAGCCGTCATCCCGGGCAACATCCTCGTGCGCCAGCGCGGCACGAAGTGGCATCCCGGCGCGAATGTCGGCATCGGCAAGGACCACACCCTGTTCGCGACCGCGGAGGGCAAGGTGCTCTTCGTATCCAAGGCCAATGGCCGGACCTACGTGAACGTCACGACCGCTGCGGCGGCCGAAGCTGCGGAATGACGGCGGGCTGACACGACGCTCCCGCCGGGCCCAAAACCCCCGGCGGAGCGGTCGCTGACCGCGAGGTCCGATGCGACGGGGGAGACGGGCGAACCGTACTCCCCCGTTTCCGTTTCGGAAGGCCCGGTCCGATGTCCCCGACGCCCGATTTCGACGAAAGCCTGTTCGCGGAAGACTGTATGACGGCGGAGCCGTCCGTCCGTCTCCGCCGCCTCACCCCCGCCGACGCCCCGGCGATCGCCGGGTTGCTGGGAGACATCGCGGTCTCCCGCAATCTCGGCCGGGTTCCCCACCCCTACACGCTCGCCGACGCCGAAGCCTGGCTCGCCGGCCTCGTCGCCGACCGTTCGGGCCTGCGGGCGGCGATCTCGGTCGACGGAGCGCTCGCCGGCGTTGTCTCGCTGACGCCAGCCGCAGGCGCGCTCGGCCTCGGCTACTGGCTCGGCGCGCCGTACTCGGGCAGGGGGATCGGGACGCTCGCGATCCGGTCCTTCGTGGATTTCGCCTTCGCCACGACCCGGATCGGGGTCGTCGAGGCGGCGCATATGGTCGACAATCCCGCCTCCGGCCGGGTGCTGGCGAAGGCGGGGTTTCGGCCGTACGGCGCGATGCGGGCGCGGTCGCTCGCGCGCCGGGAGACGGTCGAGCACGTGACGTGCCGGCTGCGCCGCGCGGACTGGGCGGAGACCCTACCGATCATCGAGACCGACCGGCTGACGCTGCGCACGCCGACGATGGCGGACGCCGAGGAGACGGCGCGGCTGGCCGCCGATCGCCCGATCGGGCTCTCGACCGCGCAGACGCCCGCGCTCGGCGCGCTCGACGAAGCCCGGGGCTTCGTGCTGCGCGCGGCGCGCGATCCGCGGCCGGCGAACCTTCGGCTGCTCATGCGGCTCAAGGAGAGCGGGGCGCTGGTCGGCACGGTCGGATGGCGGGCGGGCGAGGCTGGCGTGGTCGATCTCGGCTTCTGGCTTGGCGTCGACCACCGCGGCCGTGGCCTGATGACAGAAGCGGCGCGGGCCGCGCTCGAGGCCGCGTTCCAGACCGGAGGCGTGCGGGCGGTGCGCACAACCTGCCGGGCGGCGGACTGGGCGTCCCGGCAGGTCATCATCCGGTGCGGATTTCAGTGGGAGGGCTCCGGCCTCGTGCGGCCTGCGACCGGCGGTCCGGTGGCGGCGGACCGCTTCCGGCTCGACCGGGAGACGTTCCAGTCGTTCCGGGAATGGACCCCGGCGGCCTTCCGCGCCTTCGGGGGCTGACGGCGCGGCATCCGCGTCGGGACGGACGACGTATCCATGTCGACCGTCCCGCCCGCCGGAGGCATCGTCCATGCGCCCGTTCCTTGCCGCTCTCGCCCTTCCGTTGGTTCTGACCGCCTGCGCCGGCGCGCCGAAGGTCGCCGGCGAAGACGGTCCGGGGCCGGCCTTCGCGCTCGAGCGGACCTTCGCCGGCCGGGGGACGGGGGAGGGCGTGTTCCGCAACACGCTCACCGGCTCGACCCGGCCGTTCAAGGTGGTCTTCAACGGCCGCCGCACCGCGCAGGGGCTCGATCTCGCCGAGGACATCGCCTACGCCGACGGCGAGACCGAGCGCCACGTCTGGCGCTTCCGCCGCGTCGGCCCAGGCCGCTACGAAGGCCGTCGCGACGACGTGGTGGGCGTCGCGACGGGCGTGGAGAGCGGCAACACCCTGCGCCTGTCCTACGACGTGAAGCTCAACACCGGAGGAAGCACGGCGCAGGTGCATTTCGAGGACACGCTGGTGCTTCGCGGTCCCGGCGTCGTCGAGAACAAGGCCCGCGTGTCCAAGTTCGGCGTGCCCATCGGCACGGTGGACATCGCCATCCGCATGGCCGCCCCGCGCCGCTGACCTTCAGACGTTCGCTTGCGCGAGAAATGTGCTAGAGCCTTGCGCGAAAGCAGTTTGGCCGGTCGCCGACTGCTGCGCACGGCCGCGCGCCGTCATGCCCGCTTTTGGCGGGCGTCCACGAGCCTCTTCTGACGTCGAACGCGACGCTCAAGTCGTGGACGCCCGCCAAAAGCGGGCATGACGCGTTTGTCGCGAGCCTCGCGCGCCTGACACGCCAGACGACGAAGCGACGTTCATGAAATTTCTTGATCAAGCCAAAGTCTACATCCGCTCCGGCGACGGCGGGGCCGGCTGCGTGTCGTTCCGGCGTGAGAAATTCATCGAGTTCGGCGGCCCGGACGGCGGCGACGGCGGGCGCGGCGGCGACGTGATCGTCGAGTGCGTCCAAGGGCTGAACACGCTGATCGACTACCGCTTCAAGCAGCACTTCAAGGCCAAGACCGGCGTGCACGGCATGGGCAAGAACCGCACCGGCGCCAAGGGCGCCGACGTGGTCCTGAAGGTGCCGGTCGGCACGCAGGTGCTGGACGAGGACGAGGAGACGCTGCTCGCCGACTTCACCGAGGTCGGGCAGTCGATCGTGCTCGCGAAGGGCGGAAACGGCGGCTTCGGCAACGCCTATTTCACCACCTCGACCAACCGCGCGCCGCGCCGGGCCAATCCCGGTCTCGAAGGCGAGGAGCGCTGGGTCTGGCTGCGGCTGAAGCTGATCGCGGACGCCGGGCTCGTCGGCCTGCCGAACGCAGGCAAGTCGACCTTCCTAGCGGCGGTCTCGGCGGCGAAGCCCAAGATCGCCGACTATCCCTTCACCACGCTTCATCCCAACCTGGGCGTCGTTGGGGTCGACGGACGTGAGTTCGTCATGGCTGACATCCCCGGCCTGATCGAAGGCGCGCATGAGGGCGTAGGGCTCGGCGACCGCTTCCTCGGCCATGTGGAGCGCTGCCGGGTGCTGCTACACCTCGTCGACGGCACTTCGGAGCACGCCGGCGAGGCCTACAAGACCGTGCGCGCCGAACTCGAGGCCTATGGCGCGGGGTTGACGGACAAGCCGGAGATCGTCGCGCTGTCGAAGGTCGACGCGCTGTCGCCGGAACTGCGGAAACAGCAGCTCGCCCGGCTGAAGCGGGCGGCGAAGAAGACGCCGGTGGCGCTGTCGTCGGCCTCCCGCGAAGCGGTCGACGTCACGCTGCGCCAGCTTCTCGCCGTGATCGATGAGGCCAAGGGCGTTGAGGCCGCCGAGGCGATGCCGAAGATCGCCGAGGAGGCGTGGCGGCCTTAAGCCGATGACTATATGCTAGCAGCCGACGAAGGAGTGCTAGCAATGGGGCGCCAACTCAATATCAGAAGCGATGAGGCTTATGATATCGCGCGCCGGGTTTCTCAGATCGTCGACCGACCGATGAGCGACGTCGTTCTCGAAGCGCTGCGCGAGTATGGTTCGAAATTCAGCGATCAAACGGAATTGACGGCCACTCAGAAAGCCGAATCGAACGCCATCCGAGCGATCTCTCGCCGCGCCGCCTCGAAGCGTCTGCCGGGCGTGACGTTGGATGAGATTATGAACGACATGTATGACGAGTTCGGCCTGCCGATATGATCGCGCTTGATACGTCCGCGCTCGTCGCCATGGCGAACGACGAGCCGGAGGCCGGACTTTTTCCGATCTCATCGCACAGCACAGGGCGTTGGTAGGCACGCCGACGCTTTTCGAGACGCATTTGGTCTTGAGCAAAATGCTGTCGCAAGGCGCAGCCGAGGAGTTCATCAAGTCGTTGATGGCTCGGTCCACCTTCAAGCCGGTCGCGTTCTGGATGCAGATGCATTACATCGCCGCCGACGCCTTCGAACGATACGGCCGCGGGCGCGGACACCCCGCCAAGCTGAACTTCGGCGACTGCATGACTTATGCGGTCGCGAAGTTCCATGACTCGCCGCTGTTGTTCAAAGGCGACGACTTCACCCACACCGACATCCGTCCCGCCTGGCTCCCGTGACCGCACCCTCGCTCGCCTCCTTCAACCGCATCGTCGTCAAGATCGGTTCCGCGCTGCTCGTCGATCAGGTGGCGGGCGCGCTCAAGCGCCGCTGGCTTGAGAGCCTGGCCTCCGATCTCGCTCGGCACGCCGCTCGCGGTGCGGAAGTGATCGTGGTCTCGTCCGGCGCGATCGCGCTCGGGCGCACGGTGCTCGGCCTGCCGCGCGGCCCGCTTCGGCTCGAGGACAGCCAGGCGGCCGCCGCCGTCGGCCAGATCGCGCTCGCCCGCGCCTGGTCCGAGGTGCTGGGCGTCCACGACATCACCGCCGGGCAACTGCTCCTGACGCTGGGCGACACCGAGGAGCGTCGCCGCTACCTCAACGCGCGCGCCACGCTCGCCCGGCTGCTGGCGCTGAAGGCGATCCCGGTCGTCAACGAGAACGACACCGTTGCGACCTCCGAGATCCGCTACGGCGACAACGACCGGCTGGCCGCCCGGGTCGCGTCCATGGCGAGCGCGGACTGCCTCGTGCTGCTGTCCGACATCGACGGCCTCTACACCGCGCCCCCGGCGCAGGACCCGACGGCGACCCTGATCCCGATCGTCGAGCGCGTGAACGCCTCGGTGGAGGCGATCGCCGGCGGCGCCGCGTCCGAGTTCTCGCGCGGCGGCATGCGCACCAAGGTCGAGGCGGCCCGCATCGCGACCGGCGCCGGAATCCACATGATGATCGCCTCCGGCAAGGTCGACAGCCCGCTTTCGGTGGTCGAGCAGGGCGGCCGCTGCACCTGGTTTCTGCCGCACGACAATCCGGCCCAGTCCCGCAAGCGCTGGATCGCCGGCGTGCTCGCGCCGCGCGGCGAAATCCATGTCGACGCCGGAGCGGCCTCCGCGCTCAACCGGGGCCGTTCGCTGCTGCCGGCGGGCGTCGTCCGAGTGGACGGCCATTTTTCGCGCGGCGAGGCGGTGATCGTGCGCGCGCCGGACGGCGTCGAGGTGGCGCGCGGGCTGGTGTCCTACGATTCCGGCGACGCGAACCGCCTGCGCGGCAAGCCGACCGCCGAGATCGAGCAGGTGCTCGGCTTCAAGGGACGGCCGGCCATCATCCATCGCGACGATCTGGTGCTGACCGGGGCGTGATCGGAACCGACGTCGTCGCAGGCCGGCCCTGCGATCCGTCATAATGACGCCAAGGCCGAAACGCGCTACATCCCGGCCTCCGCTGGAGGTTCCGCAATGTCCGCCGCCGCCGAACGGCTCATCGAGATCGACACGCTCATGCTGGAGGTGGGCCGGCGCGCCCGCGCGGCGTCGAAGGCCCTGGCGCTCGCGCCGCGACCGGCGAAGGACGCCGCGCTCGCCGCCGCCGCCCGTCGTCTCATCGAGAGCGAGGCGGACATCCTCGCCGCGAACGCCGCCGACCTCGCCGCCGCGCGCGCGTCCGGCGTCGCCGCGTCCTTCATCGATCGCCTGACGCTGACGCCGGCCCGCATCAGCGGCATGGCGGAAGGGTTGGAGACGGTGGCGGGCCTCGCCGATCCCGTCGGCGAGGTGACGGCTGCATGGACGCGGCCGAACGGGCTCGCGATCGAGCGCGTCCGCACGCCGCTCGGCGTCGTCGGCGTGATCTACGAGAGCCGGCCGAACGTGACGGCGGACGCGGGCGCGCTGTGTCTCAAGGCCGGCAACGCCGCGATCCTGCGCGGCGGCACGGACAGCTTCCGCTCCTCGGCCGCGATCCAGGCCGCGCTCGCCTTCGGCCTGCGCGAGGCCGGCCTGCCGGAGGACGCGATCCAACTCGTGCCCACGAGGGACCGCGCCGCGGTCGGCGAGATGCTGGCCGGTCTCGGGAGCAATCTCGACGTGATCGTGCCGCGCGGCGGCAAGGGCCTCGTGGCGCGCGTGCAGGCCGAGGCGCGGGTGCCGGTGTTCGCCCATCTCGACGGCAACAACCATGTCTATGTCGCCGCCGGCGCCGATCTCGACATGGCGCGCGCGATCGTGCTCAACGCCAAGATGCGCCGCACCGGCGTCTGCGGCGCGGCGGAGACGTTGCTGGTCGACCGGGCGGTGGCGGCGACGCATCTCGCGCCGCTTGTCGCCGATCTGCTCGACGCCGGCTGCGCGGTCCGCGGCGACGCCGAAGCGCGCGCCGTCGACCCTCGCGTGACGGCGGCGACCGAGGGCGACTGGGGCACGGAGTTTCTCGACGCGATCATCGCCGTACGCGTGGTGGACGGGATGGACGAAGCCCTCGATCACATCGACGCCTACGGTTCGCGCCACACCGACGCGATCGTCACCACCGACGAGAACCTCGCCGAGCGTTTTCTCGCCGAGGTCGACAGCGCGATCGTGCTGCACAACGCCTCGACCCAGTTCGCCGACGGCGGCGAGTTCGGCTTCGGCGCGGAGATCGGCATCGCCACCGGCCGGCTGCACGCGCGCGGGCCTGTCGGCGTCGAGCAGCTCACGATCTTCAATTACCGCGTGCGCGGGACCGGCCAGACGCGGCCGTGAAACGGGCCTCGGGCGCCGCCTGCGGGAGGGTCGTCCCGCCGCCGCACGCTCCGGGCATGCGGATCGGCCTGTTCGGCGGATCGTTCAATCCGCCGCACGAGGGCCATCGCCTCGCCGCGTTGGTCGCCATGCGGCGGCTGCGGCTCGACAGGGTCTGGTGGCTCGTCACGCCCGGCAACCCGTTGAAGGACGGCGCCGAACTGCGCCCTCTCGCGGAACGCATGGCGGCGGCGCGGCGGATCGCGAACCATCCCCGCATCGTCGTCACCGGCGTCGAGGCCGCGCTCGGCACGCGGCGCACCTTCGACGTGCTCGGTTGGTTGCGGCGCCGGTGTCCGGGCGTCGCCTTCGTCTGGATCATGGGCGCCGACAATCTCGGCGGCTTCCACCGCTGGGAGCGCTGGCGCGCCATCGCCGATCTCGCCCCGATCGCGGTCGTCGACCGGCCCGGGGCCACGCTTGGGTCCAAGCGGGCGCCGGCCGCGCTCAGGCTTGCCGGCGCCCGCGTTCCGGAGCGGCTGGCGGCGGTCGTGCCGCGGCTTGCCCCGCCGGCCTGGGTCTTCCTGCACGGGCCACGCTCCGCGCTGTCTTCGACCGCGCTGAGGGCCGCGCGGAAAGAAGTGAACGGCCGAAAAGCGAAACCCGCGTCGCGAGAGTTGAAAAACGGGCGGTTTCGCCATTAATCTTTTTGAGCTGGAGATGACTCCGGCTTGAGGACAGCTGACGGAAGGGAACAGACCTCTGTCCACCACAGCGCTGAAGGAGACGCCGCGCGCGACGTCTCATATCGGCGGCGGCTCGCCCGATATGGCGAACCCGGCGCTGCTTCATCTCATCCTCGATGTGCTCGACGACAACAAGGCGGAAGACACCGTGGTCATCGACCTGCGCGGGAAATCCGCGCTGGCCGACGAGATGGTGATCGCCACGGGTCGCTCGAACCGCCATGTAGGCGCCATCGCCGACAAGCTGGTCGAGGAGCTCAGGACGCAGGGCCACGGCAAGGCTCTGGTCGAAGGCCTGCCGCATTGCGACTGGGTTCTGATCGATGCGGGCGACGTGATCGTCCACCTGTTCAGGCCCGAGGTCCGGACGTTCTACAATCTCGAGAAGATGTGGTCGTCCGGCCGCCCGGTCGAAGGCGCGGTCTCCTGATCGTCTGAGCGCCGATGCGCGTCGTCGTCGCGGCCATAGGCCGGCTGAAGGCCGGGCCTGAGCGCGAGCTCGTGGCGCGCTATCTCGAGCGCGCGGGTCAGGTTGGCCGCGGCGTGGCGCTCGGGCCGGTCGAGGTGGTCGAGCTCGACGAAAGCCGCGCGCGCCGTCCTGAGGATCGCAAGCGCGACGAGGCGGCGGCTCTCTCCGCGGCGCTCGATCCCAAGCTTCTGATCTACGCCCTCGACGAAGGCGGAAAGTCGCCGGGCAGCGAGGCTTTTGCGGCCGATCTCGGCCGTCGCCGGGACGATGGGGCGGCGGGCGTCGCCTTCGTCATCGGCGGGGCCGACGGGCTCGCCGCCGACCTGCTGGCCCGGGCGAGCGCGCGCGTCGCCTTCGGAGCGATGACTTGGCCGCATCAGATCGTCCGGGTTCTGCTGGCCGAACAGCTCTACCGCGCCGCGACCATCCTCGCGGGCCATCCCTATCACCGCGCGTGACGCTCGGCTCACGACGTTGCGACGCGCCGCAAAACCCGTCAGGTGGTTAGCGAAACGTAAACCTCGATCCGGCTCCAATAGCGTCATGGTCCGTCATCGCCTTCTTCGCGCCTGCGCCCTCGGCGCCGCGCTTGCGGCTTCGCATGCCGCGCCCGCGCAGGAGCCTCCGCAGGCCTTCGACCAGCGGCGCGCGCTCGACGAGGCGCGCGAGACGCTGAAGCGGGCCGAGGAGCGGCGCGAGCGGGTCGCGGCCGAGGTGGAGGCGCTGAGGGGCGAGAGCGGCAAGCTGCAGGAGGCGCTGATCGCGGCCGCGGCCTCCATACGCGAACGCGAGCCGCAGGTCTCCGCGAGCGAATCCAAGCTTTCGGAGCTCAGTGAATCGGAGCGCCAGCTCAGGCAGTCGCTGCTTGCCCGCCGCGACGTGCTTGCGGAGGTGATCGCCGCGCTGCAGCGCATGGGCCGCAAGCCGCCGCCGGCGCTGCTGGTGCGTCCGCGCGACGCGCTGGAGGCCGTGCGCTCCGCGATCCTGCTCGGGGCCGTGGTGCCCGACATGCGCGCCGAGGCCGAAGCGCTGGGCTCGGACCTGCGCGAGATGGTCCGCCTCAAGGGCATGATGACAGACGAGCGCGATCGTCTGGCGCGGGAGATCGAAGGTCTCGGCGCCGAGCGCGCCCGGCTCGAAGCGCTGATCGAAGAGCGGCAGCGGCAGCTCGGCCAGCGCCAGAGCGATCTCGCGGCGGAGGCTTCGGCCTCGCAGACGCTCGGCCGGCAGGTGCTCGACCTCGAAGCGCTGGTCGGCCGCGTGGAGCGCGAGGCGGCCGAGGCGCGCGCCGCCGCCGAACTGGCCGCAAAGGCCGAGCGCCGCAAGGGCGACGCCGATTCGCTGCGGCAGGCCGCGCGGCTCGCGCCCGCCGCTCCGTTCGAAAGCACGCGTGGAAAACTGCCTCTGCCGGTCGCCGGCAGGCGGTTGAGCGACTTCGGACGCGCCGACGCTTCCGGCGGTCATGCGCAGGGCCTGTCGATCGCCGCGCGGGCCGGCGCGCCCGTCAGCGCGCCCTGCGACGGGTGGGTGGTCTATGCCGGACCGTTCCGGTCGTACGGGCAACTCTTGATCCTTGACGCCGGCGGCGGCTATCATGTCCTCCTTGCGGGAATGGAGCGGATCACGGTCGGCCTGAAACAGTTCGTTCTTGCAGGCGAACCGGTTGCGACGATGCGTGGCGATCCGTCAGGGGCGGAGAGAGCCGCCGGCGAATCCCGGCCTGTTCTCTACGTCGAATTCCGCAAGAACGGCGGCGCGATCGACCCGTCACCATGGTGGGCGGGCGTCCCAGGCGAGAAGGTGGGCGGATGATGCGGAAAGTTTCTCTGGTCCTGCTCGGGGCCGTCTTCGGAGCGTCCGCGGCCGGCATGGCGCTGCAGCCGAAGGCGTTCTTCGGCGGCACCCCCGCGGAAGCCGCAGGCTCCGCCGACACCTACAAGCAGCTCAACCTGTTCGGCGACGTCTTCGAGCGGGTGCGTTCCGACTATGTCGAAAAGCCCGACGACGCCAAGCTGATCGAGGGCGCCGTCAACGGCATGCTCTCCGGCCTCGACCCGCATTCGAGCTTCATGGACGCCAAGGCGTTCAAGGACATGCAGGTCCAGACCAACGGCGAGTTCGGCGGCCTCGGCATCGAAGTCCAGATGTTCGAGAATCAGGTTCGCGTCGAGGGCGCGATCGACGACACGCCGGCGGCGCGCGCGGGCGTGCGGGCCAAGGACATCATCACCCATCTCGACGGGCAGGCGATCCAGGGCCTCAGCCTGAACCAGGCGGTCGAGAAGATGCGCGGGCCGGTCAACACGCCGATCGAGCTGACGGTGACCCGAGAGGGCGCGGCCGAGCCGGTCAAGATCAAGATCGTTCGCGACATCATCCGCATTCGCTCGGTGAAGTCGAACGTCGAGGGCGACGACATCGGCTACATCCGCGTCAGCCAGTTCAACCAGCAGACCTTCGAGGGCCTGAAGAAGGCGCTGGACGACACGGACTCCAAGATCGCCAAGGACAAGTTCAAGGGCTACGTCCTCGATCTTCGCAACAATCCGGGCGGTCTGCTCGACCAGGCGATCGCGGTCTCCGACGCGTTCCTGGAGCGTGGCGAGATCGTCTCCACCCGCGGCCGCAACCCCGACGAGTCGCAGCGCTTCAACGCCCGGCCGGGCGACCTCGCCAAGGGCAAGCCGATCATCGTGCTGGTGAACGGCGGGTCGGCCTCGGCGTCCGAGATCGTGGCCGGCGCGCTGCAGGACCACCGCCGCGCGACGGTGCTGGGCACGCGCTCGTTCGGCAAGGGCTCGGTGCAGACCATCATCCCGCTCGGCGGCAACGGCGCCATCCGGCTCACCACCGCGCGCTACTACACGCCGTCGGGCAAGTCGATCCAGGCCAAGGGCATCGTTCCGGACATCGAGAGCGTCCAGGAGATCCCCGAGGACGTGAAGGGCAAGGACGAGACCAAGGGCGAGGCCGGCTTGAAGGGACACCTAAAGAACGGCGAGGACGAAGCCTCCGGCTCGTCGGCCTATGTCCCGACCGACAAGAAGGACGACAAGCAGCTCAACTACGCGCTCGATCTGCTGCGCGGCATTCAGAGCAACGCGAACTTCCCGCCCTCGGCCAAGTCGTCGAGCGCGAACTAAACCGAAAGCGCAAAGCCTTGGGGGCCGCCCGGCGCGTCATGCTCCGGGCGGCCTTCGCACGAATCCGTTATGCTGGCTCCCAACTTCGGCGCGGCCGATTCGAACCGGCTCGGGAGCGATGACGCACGACGATATCGAGAGCCCGATGACGCCGCGCGCCGCCGGCCGCGCGTCGCGTCGCGTCGGCCGTTTCTCCGATCCGGTCGCTGTCGCCGCCGTCGTCGTCGGCTCCATCCTCCTGTTCGTCGGAGGCTGGATTCTGTTCGTCGACGATCCCATGGGCGGCGAGCCGTCCGCCGTCGCCTCGATCGAACGCCGCATCCCGCGTTCGGCTGCGGCGGCTCCGGCCGAGCCGAAGCCCGGCCCGGAGGGAGCGCCGTCCCCCATCATGCGCGACGGCGTGCCGGTCATCCGCCCCGGCGACGCGATGCCGAAAAAGGGCCCGGTGATCATCTCGGTGCCCGGAGCGAGCGACGGTCCGTCCGGCGCGTCCGCGTCCAGCGCCGGACTGCGTTCCAGCTCCGGTCGGCTCGGGCCCGGCGCTGTGGACAAGGCGCTGCTCGAGGACAGCCGATACGGCGCCTTGCCGCGCATCGCCCCGGACGGGCGGCGGCCGCTCGATCTCTATGCCCGACCGGCGACGAGCGCGCCCGGCGGAGGCGCGCGCGTCGCTCTGCTGGTGACCGGTCTCGGCGTCAGCCGCGACGCGACCGACGAGGCGCTGAGGGCGCTGCCGCCCGAGGTGTCCGCCGCCTTCCTGCCTTACGCCGGCGATGTCGCGGAGCAGATCGGCCGAGCGCGCCAAGATGGCCGCGAGGTGTTCGTCCAGGCCCCGATGGAGCCCTTCGATTTCCCCGCGAATGATCCCGGTCCCCAGACGCTGCTGACGAGCCTGCCGGCCTCCGCCAATCTGGAGCGGCTGCGCTGGTCGCTCGGACGCGCCGCCGGTTACGTCGGCGTCACGCCGCTCGCGGGCGGACGCTTCCTCGAGAACGCGGACGCCCTGCAGCCGATGTTCGCCGAACTCGCCCGCCGCGGCCTGATGTTCGTCGGGGCGGGCGGGCGCGGGGATCGGTCCGAGGCCGCCGCCGCCCAGGCCGGGCTCCCGCATGCGGGCGGCGGAGCGATCGCGATCGACCGCACGCCGGACGCCGCCGCCATCGACGCGGCGCTGGCGCGACTCGAGAACGAGGCGAAGGCCAAACCGGGCCTTGTTTCGGTGGGGCAGCTTGGCGCCTCGCCGCTCACGCTGAAGCGGATCGCGGCGTGGCGGGAAGGGCTTGCGGCGCGCGGCGTGACGCTCGTGCCCGTCAGCGCCGCGGCCGGCGCGCAGGGGCCATCGTGATGGCGCCGCGGCTGCCTTATCGCCGCTGCGTCGGCATCATGCTGCTCAATCACGAGGGCAAGGTGTTCATCGGCCGCCGTCGCGGCGGCGATGTCGAGCCGCGGGAGCCGGCCTATGAGTGGCAGATGCCGCAGGGCGGCATCGACCGCGGCGAGGCTCCATTGCAAGCGGCGCTGCGCGAACTGCGCGAGGAGACAGGCGTCACCTCGGCGGAGCTCATCGAGGAAGCCCGCGACTGGTTCAACTACGACTTCCCGCCGGACGTGATGGCGCGCACCCGCAACGGGAAGTATGGCGGTCAGACCCAGCGCTGGTTCGCCTTCCGGTTCACCGGCGCGCCCGATGAGATCGATCTGGCGCCGGCGGGCCACAAGCCGGAATTCTCCGAGTGGCGCTGGGCCGACATGTCGGAGCTGCCGACCTTGATCGTTCCGTTCAAGCGCGGCGTCTATGTCAATGTGGTGAAGGCGTTCGGCCATCTCGCCGAGCGGGGCCCCTCGCGTTAAGAACCAGCGACGGCCCTTTCGACCCGTGGCTCGATCGTTTCGCGGCCGTTCACGACCACCCGACGCGAGAGGATGCGGTCGCCCGGCCGCACGTGCCCGAGCGGAACGTCGCGATCCGGCAGGATGACGGTCGCCTGCTCCCCGACCATCACCACGAGATGCTGGCGCTCGACGGCCGCGGCCCGCGACCATGCCCGGAAGGTTGTGTGATACGGATCGCGCCGCCACGCCGACGGTGCGCCGGGATCGACCTGAACGATCAGGGCGTCGCGCGCCGGCGAGCCGTAGATCACGAACTTGGCGCGGTCCGGCCGCCATTCCGGGCCGAGCGTCTCCCGCGACAGCCAAAGGCAGTGGAAGGTGCGGCACTCCTCCGGCCGCGTCTCATAGGTTCCGCAGCCGCGTCCCGGCGCGCAGTGCGGACACCAGCGCCCCATCGGCTTGCCGAGAGCGGAGATCGCCATCACCTTGCAGCAGAGGGTGCATTCTCCGCATATGCGTTCGCTCATTAGTCCCGGTTCTCGCGAGCTCTCCGCCGGTTCATACCATCTTCCGCCGCCGGGCGCAGACCCCGCAGCGGCGAGGACGGATATGAGCATGCTGCCTGAGATACGTGACCATGCGCGGTTGAGCGCGAACTTTCGCTGGCGTCTGCCGGAGCGGTTCTCGATCGCCGAGGCGATCTGCGACCGCTTCGCGCGGCTCGAGCCGGACCGGCCCGCGATCCTGCTGAAACGGCCAGGCGCGGCGCTCGACGTCACAACCTACGGCGAACTCAGACGCCAATCGCTGGCGCTCGCCGCCGCGCTCGCGAAGCGGGGAGTCGGTCGCGGCGACCGCATCGCCGTGCTGCTGCCGCAGGGGCCGGAGGCGATCGTCGCCCATGTGGCGGCCTCGCGCCTCGGCGCCGTCGCCATGCCGCTCGCGCTCGCCTTCGGGCCGGATGCGCTGTCCTACCGGCTGGCGGATTCGGGAACGCGGGCGATCGTCACCACCGCGGCCGGGCTTGCGAAGCTCCGCGAGATCGCGGAGCCGCTGCCCGCGCTCGAAGTCGTCGTGTCGGTCGACGGCGCGGACGGCGACGCGCTGGACTATGCGGCGCTGACCACCACCGGCGAGTCCCCGCCGGAGCTCGCGCTCGGCCCCGACGATCCGGCGCTGATGATCTACACCTCCGGCACCACGGGGCCGCCCAAGGGCGCGCTGCATGGCGGGCGGGTGCTGATCGGCCATCTGCCAGGCTTCCGCCTGACCCATGATTTCCTCCCGCGCCCGGACGACCGGGCCTGGACGCCGGCGGACTGGGCCTGGGCGGGCGGCCTGCTCAACCTCGCGATGCCCGCGCTGCACTACGGGGTGCCGCTGGTCGCGCAGCCGACGACGAAGTTCGATCCCGAGGCCGCCTTCGCGCTCATGGACGAGGCGAAGCTGCGCAACGTGTTCGTGCCGCCCACGGCGCTGAGGCTGATGTCGGCGGTGGAGCGCCCACGCGAGCGCCACCGTTTCGCGCTGAGGTCCGCCGTCTCCGCCGGCGAGCAGCTCGGCGAGGCGACGTTCCTGTGGGCGAAGGAAGCGCTCGGCCTGACCGTCAACGAGGTCTACGGCCAGACGGAGTGCAATTACGTGCTGTCGTCGGCCGCCGCGCTCGGCGTGTCGAAGCCGGGGGCGATCGGCAAGGCCACGCCGGGCGCCGAGGTCGCGCTGTTCGCCGCCGACGGCCGCCGCTGCGGCCCCGGAGAGCCCGGCGAGATCCGTGTGCGCCAGCCGCACCCCGTCACGTTCCTGGAATATTGGGGCAAGCCGCAGGCGACAGCCGACAAGTTCGACGGCGAGTGGCTGCTGACGGGCGACCAGGCGGTGATGGACGAGGACGGCTATGTCCGCTTCGTCGGCCGCGAGGACGACGTCATCACCTCGTCGGGCTACCGCATCGGGCCGGGCGAGATCGAGGACTGCCTCTCGCGGCACCCAGCGGTGGCGCTCGCCGCCGTCGTCGGCAAGCCGGACGCCGTGCGCACCTCGATCGTGAAGGCCTTTGTGCAGCTCAAGCCCGGCGTCGAAGGAGGCCCAGCGCTGGTCGACGAGATCAAAGCCTTCGTCCGCGCGCGGCTGTCGAGCCACGAATACCCGCGCGAGGTCGTGTTCGTGCCGGAACTGCCGCTGACCACCACGGGCAAGGTGATCCGCCGGCTGCTCCGCGAGCGGGAATGACGTTCCCGGCCGCAGCGATGCATCCCGGATCGGGCTTCGCCCGTCCGGGATGACGACGTGTCGACGTCAGGCCGCCTTCTTCTGCTCGGCGGCTTTCTGCGCCTCGTAGAAGTAGTTGGCCTTCTTGCCGAAGACGACCGAGCGGAGCAGGCGGCGCATGCGCTCGCTCTTGCGCAGCGGCTCGAGCGCCGACCGCGCGGCGGTGTAGGCCGCGACCTTCAGCCCGTCGAGCGCCGGCTTCGCGCCGGGCGCAGCCTGCGGAAAGCCCTTCTCGCGCAGCCAGGCGTTCATGAAGATCAGCTTGTTGTGCCGCACCACCGCGGCGGAGCGCCAGGTGATCGCCATCGAGATCGAGTAGCTGTCGCCGGTGCGCACCCAGTGCGGCACCTGGTAGGGCACGAACACGCCCTGGCCCGGCTTCAGGTCGTAGACCGTGGCCCGGCTCTCGAACTTGGGATCGTAGGTCAGGTTGCGGTGCTTCGACGGCGCGCTCTCCAGATCCTCCTCGGAGACCAGCGAGCGGTCCTCGTTGTCGAACAGATGGAAGAACTTAGGGCCGTGCACCTGCACGAAGAAATTGTCCTCGTTGTCGCAATGGAACGGCGTCACCGAGTTCGCGGAGGACACGAAGATGTAGCCCTCGATGTCACGGAAGTTGGCGGCGTCGAGATTGGCATGGCCGAGGGCGCGGGCGAGGGAGCCGAGCGCCTCCTCGAGCAGGGCGCGATACTCCGGCACGCTTTCGACGCGCTTCAGCACCATCCAGGCGCCGGCGGTCTCGATCTTCGCGACGACTTCCTCCGGCGGCAGGTCGACGAGCGGCGTGTCCTCGGCCTTCTGGTTCGGATTGAGCTTGCCGGAGTTGTACTCGATCCGGTCCTTCTCGAGCTGCTTGGTCAGCTCGATCAGGCGCGGAAGCTGCAACAGCGGATGGCCCACGAGCTGATGCTCGATCGGGAACGGGCGCAGCGGGTAACGCTCGGCGAGGTCGGTGGCTGCGGCGCGGAGCATGGCGGTCATTGTGCTCTTTCCTTCACGCGGTGATAGAGGTCGCGCAGGGCGGCGCGGAGGCGGCGTCGACCAAGTTCGGCGCGGACGGCGTACGCGAGCCGCAAGCGCGCCGGGCCTGGTCTCGTCGAGACGACCCAGTCGGCGAGTTCGAGACGCTCCCGCCAGATGTGGTCGATCATGGGGTGATTGGCGATCGCCGTGGAGTCCGTCGCGTCGATTCCGCGATCGTCGATCAGGCGGCGGGTCAGTTCGATCGTGAGCTGGACGCCCGGCGAACAGCGCGCGAACGCCTCGTCGTAGGCGATCTTGTAGAACCAGGCGCGGCGGCCGCTGGTCAGCACGAGGCCAATGGCGACGGTCTTGCCGTCGAGCGTCAGCTCCAGCACGCGGGCCTCGCCGCGAGCGGCGCGTTCGGCGAACAGAGAGCGCACCATGGCGGTCTGGCGAGGGTTGTCCCTCAGCGCGCTGCGGACGGCGCCCTTCCAGCCCTTGGCTTCGACTTCGATGAAGCGCTCGATCGCCGCGGCGACGTCGCTCTCGCTGCGGCTTTCGACGAAGGCCACGGGACCGTCGTCGCCGAGGCGGCGGAGCTGGCGGCGCAACTCCTTCAGCTTCTTCGACGACAGCGACTGGGTGAGGTAGGCCTCGGCGTCGAGCGATGTCGCGAGCATGGCGCGCGCGTGGCTGTCGATCCGCGCGAAGGAGCGGCCCGAAGCGGAGAGCGCCGCGCGGATGGCGCCAGCGGTCGCGCCGTGCTCCGGCAGGAAGCGGAACTGGAACACGCGGTGCCCGTCCGCGGCCAGTCCGTCGAACAGCGCCTCAATCGCCGCCGCCGGACGCTCGTCCGCGACGAGCGGCTGGCCGAGCGCTCCGAAATACGCCCAGTGCGTCGTGGAGAAGACCGCGCGAATGCCGGACAGCCGGAGCGGCACGACGGCCGCGAGCGCGACCAGACGGCGCGGCTCCCCAGGCGCGGCGCGCCATACGGTGGCGAAGCGGACGTCGCGCATCGCCGACAGCCCGCGCGCCGCCGGGATCGCGAATTCCGGCTCGCAGAACACGTTCGGCTCCAGCGACCGGCCGACGAGGTCGTCCCAGTCCGCCCGCCGCGCGGCGAGCGCCTCGATGTCCAGGAATTCGTAGGCGTGAACCATGCTGGAGGGGCGATCCGTCGCCGCTTCGCCGAGGTCCGCGCCCGAGAGGAAGGGGAGGGCGACGGCGTCCGTCACCGCGTCGCTCGACAGATGGGGTTCGCGCGGCGTGCGGGGGCCCGGTCCCCAGGGCAGCGCGCCGAGGCCGAGCCGACGCCGGGTGATCACGAACAGCAGCACGGACTCGATCACCAGCGTGATGGAGGTGGCCGCTGCCGCGCCCATCGTCCCGAAACGGGGGACCAGCAGGAGCGCCAGCGACAGGTTGAGCACGAAGGCGCTGCCATAGACCGCGGCGCAGATGTTCTGCTGGCCGAGCATGTTGAGCAGCCGTTCGAGCGGACCGACGGTGGCGCGAGCGAGCAGGCCGATCGCGATCACGAACAGGAGCGGATAGCCGGCTGTGAACGCCTCGCCGAACAGCCATAGGATCGGCCATCCGAAGGCGAGCAGCACCGCGCAGCCGGCGAGCGACGGCCAGAAGGTCCAGCGCGCGGCGTCGCGCACCATGGTCTCCAGCCGCTCGCGGTCGCCTGCGACCGAATATTCGGTGAAGCGATGGGCCACCGCCGCCGAGACCGAGAACGACACGAAGGCGACCAGCGACATCACCTTCACCGACGCGTAGTAGACGCCGACCTGATGCGGCTCGACGAACATCGAGAGCACGAGGATGTCGGTGTAGGCGAGCAGCAGGTAGAAGCCCTCAACCATGAAGATCGGCAGCGACACCTTCATCCAGAGCCGCGGGGCGTAGGCGCGGGGGCCGGCGGGCACCTTGGCCGCGAGGCGGCGTTCCAAGAGCACGAGCTGGGCGAGCGCGGTCAGCCATGTGGCCACGATCGTTGCCGCCATCGCCGTGACCGCGGTCGGGGCGTAGTGCTCGTAGCTCAGAACGGCGAGAAGCCCGAGGATCAGCAGCGGGCGCACCAGATAGGCGGGCGCCAGCGCGACGTCGATCCAGTTGTGGGAGCGCGCGATGCCGTCCTGGACGTCGGTCAGCACGTACATCGGCACGCAGATCAGCGCGAGATAGAGCGGAATGACGGCCCAGCTCGACAGGTGTTCGCCGAACAGCCAGAGCCCGAGCAGCCCGACGGCGGTCAGGATGGTCGCGAACAGCATCGACAGCAGGCGGCTGCCGAGCAGAAAGCCGCGCAGGAGGGCGTGCTCGCCGGAGTCGGCGTATTCCGGGATGAAGCGCTGCGGGGAGGACGCGAGGCCGAGGCTCGTCACGCCGCCCAGCAGCAGGACCCAGGTCCAGACATAGACGTAGATGCCGTACTCGCCCTCGCCCATCCAGCGGGCGAGCAGGATCTGCGACGCGAAGGCGATGCCGGCGTTGCCGACGCGGAACAGAAAGGCGCCGCCGGCGACCTTCTTGGCGACGGCGGTGTCCGATCGATCGGCCAGCAGTCGTCGCACCCGCCCGCCGAACCCCGCGAAGCGGCTCCGGTCGGCGGCGTGTTCAGTGCGGTGCGCCTGATCGAAGGGCGCGCTGGCGTCGCTCGGCATCTCGGCCATGTCCCATCCTGTCGGATGCGGCGATCTAACCTATGCGCGCTTAAAGAGAAGTTCGGGAAGAGCGTAAACGAAACTAGCCGTCGAAGCCGTCGTTTTCGAGATATTCGCGTTCGTGGTCGGTCGTGTCGCGCCCGAGCGCGGCGTTCCGGTGCGGAAAACGGCCGAAACGGGCGATGATATCAGCGTGCAGCTGCGCCCAGGCCAGGCCGTCACGATCTCCGTCCGCAGAGAACAGCCGGACGCAGAGCGCCTGCAACTCATGATCCTCGGCGTGCTCGAACGGCAGATAGAAAAAGCTGCGCATCGGTCGGGCGGTCCTGCGGTCGAACCCGCGCGCAACAGCCCGCCGCGCCACCTCGACGGCGAGCGCGTCGGTGGCGAACGCCCGGGCGTGGCCGCGGAACAGGTTGCGCGGCGCCTGGTCCAGTAGGATGAGCAACGCGAGCGCGCCCGGCGCGGTGTCCGCCCAATGGTCGAGCGCCCCGGCCGCCGCGGCGTCGCGCAGCCGGCCAAGCCGGGCGCGGACCATCCGATCGAACACGACGTCCTTCGCGAACCAGCGGGGCCGGCCCGCGGCGCGCCAGAACGCCACCACCGCGAGCGCCTCCCGCGGCGCGCCGCGGCGACGGGGCGCGGCCTCTGCGATTCGCATCAAGTATTCCTCACGAGATCGTCATGAAAATTCGGGGTTCATTCCGCTGCAATTTCCCCATTGAGCCAGAAATGAGTGTGCCTTTTAAGCAACCTCAAGATGTCCGTCTTAGTTCTGCTCCGATCGCGCCCGCGCGGCGCCCGAATCCGCCGCGACTGAAGCGTTCCCCCGAATGACGCCGCCCGCGCCGGCGCAGCCTGTGTGAGAGTTCCGATGTCCCGCCTGCCCGTCCTGTCCCGCCGCGCCGCGCTGCTCGCGCTGACGCCGATGGCCCTCGCGGCCTGCGCCACCGTCAAGCAGCCCGTCTCCGCGTCGCGACACGATCCGGCGACGGTGGCGCGCTACGGCGCGATCCCCGACGAGCCGTTTCCGCTGCCCGCGACCGACATCTCGCGGGTCGACGCGAAGTGGCTGCGGCAGCTGGTGGCCTACGACACCTATGAGCGTCCCGGCACGCTCGTCGTCGACACGCGCTCTCGTCACCTCTACCTCGTGCAGGAAGGCGGCATGGCGATGCGCTACGGCATCGGCGTCGGCAAGGCGGGGCTCGAGTTCGAGGGCAGCGCGCGGGTCGGCCGCAAGGCGGAATGGCCGCGCTGGACGCCAACCCGGGACATGATCGCGCGCGAGCCGGAGCGCTACGGCCCCTACGCCGGCGGCGTCGCGCCGGGGCTCGACAATCCGCTCGGGCCGCGCGCGCTCTACCTGTTCCAGGGCGACCGCGACACGCTGTTCCGCATCCATGGCACCTCCGAGCCCTGGTCGATCGGCAAGGCCGTCTCCAGCGGCTGCATCCGGCTGTTCAATCAGGACATCATCGATCTCTACGCCCGCGTGCCGCGCGACACGCCGGTCGTGGTGCTTCAGGACGGCCCGGCGTCGCTGGTCGAGGCGCCGTCGGATTACGGGCCGGCCTGAGCTACAGGCGGACGCGCTTGCTCGCGAGCGCGTCGTAGAGTTCGGCGTCGAGCGGGACGTAGCGGCGTTCGACCGGATGGGCGAGATAGAGCGGATCCGCCACCGTGGCCGGGTTCGCGCCGTCCTTCACGAGCTCGACCTTGCGCTGTTTGAACGTGCCGGTGATTTCGAGCCCGGTGCCGATCCGCAGGAAGACGGGCCGGGCGTAGGCCGGCAGGTTCTGCGCGAGATGCGCGTGAAGGCCTTCGAGGTCGAGGCTGTCGCCGGCGGCGGGCACGATCAGCGCCATGCCGGCCCGGCCGTCATAGCCGGGCAGGTCGACGCCGTAGACCGTCACCTCCTCGACGCCGGGGAAGACCGAGATGGTCTCCGACACCTCCGACGTCGCGACGTTCTCGCCGCGCCACCGGAAGGTGTCGCCGACGCGGTCGACGA
This sequence comes from Methylopila turkensis, assembly GCF_027922325.1. Lineage (GTDB taxonomy): Bacteria > Pseudomonadota > Alphaproteobacteria > Rhizobiales > Methylopilaceae > Methylopila > Methylopila turkensis. The sequence continues at coordinate 646,466 of NZ_BSFL01000001.1, read as the reverse complement.
AGTAGAAATAGCCCTGCGCGTCCTGCCGCATCAGGTCGCCGGTGCGGAACCAGCGGTCGCCGGGTTCGAACGCGTCGGTCAGCACTTTCTTGCTGGTCGCCTCCGCGTCGGCGTAACCCTCGAAGCGCATCGAGGGCTTGGAAGGATCGTTCAGGATCTTGCCGACGATCTCGCCGACCTCGCCGACGTCGCACTCGATGCAGCGCCCGTCCGGGCCGCGCACCGCTTCGCCGGCCTCCACGTCGAAGCGGATGATCTTGGTCGGAAACTTCCAGCGGAGGTAGGGCGCGATGCGGCCGACCGCGCCCGGCATGCCGTCGAAGTTGAACAGCGCGACGTTGCCTTCCGTGGCGGCGTACCATTCGAGGATCGTCGGGATTTTGAACCGCTCGGCGAATTGCGGCCACACGTCCGGCCGCAGGCCGTTGCCGCAGGCGAGCCGGACCTTGTGCCGCGTCTCGTCGGGGCAGCTGGGCGTGTGCACGAGGTAGCGGCAAAGCTCGCCGATGTATTCGATCAGCGTGCATTCGGTCTCGACCACGTCCCGCCAGAACCGGCTCGCCTGGAACTTCTCGCGGATGACCACCGAGGCGCCCGCGAGCAGCGGGCTTCCCGCCGCGATCACCCCGCCGACCGTGTGGTACATCGGCAGGCAGTCGTACATGCGGTCGTCCGGGCGGATGCCCATCGCGCCCATGAAGCCGTGGCTGATCGCCATCAGCCGGTAGTGGTTGATGTTGGCGGCCTTGGGCATGCCGGTGGTGCCGCTCGTGTAGATGAACAGCGCCCGGTCGTCGATCGAGAGCTCCGGCAGCTCCTGCGGCGGCAGCGGGTCGCCGGACAGCGCTTCGGCCGCGGCGTCGACGCGCGGCCAGCCCTCCGCGTCGCCGCCATGGGCCCAGACCGCAGGCTTCGGGTCGAGCGCGACCAGCGGGTGCGCGCTCGCATAGGCCTGGGCGAGGCTCGCGCCCACGACTACGTGCTTCGGACGCACGATCGCGACGCAGTGGGCGAGCGGCGCGCCTCCGAGATTGGTGTTGAGCAACGCGACCGCGCCGCCGACGCGGGTGACGCCGATCCAGAACGCCAGATAGTCGGGCCGGTTCGCCATCATCAGCGCGACCACGTCGCCCTTGCCGACGCCGTTGTCCTGCGCCCAGCGCGCGTAGCGGTTGGCGCGGGCGTCGAGCTCGGCGTAGCTGAAGTTCTCCTTGTCCGAGATCAGCGCCGGCCGGTCGCCGTGGGTCGCGGCGAGTTCGGCGATGACGTGGGGGAAAACCCGCGTCCGGTTGCGGCCGATATGCGTGGTCGCCTTCAGCGCCCTGATCGCGCCTCGGATAAATCTCCATTCGCGCGTGAGGCGTGACGGAGCGTTCATGCGATCCTCCCGCGCGCCGTTGTCCGAAACCGTGAGCGGCTGTGTCGGCGCGTCCTGCTTTGGGCTCGAATGAAGCCCGGTCGCCGCGCGGAGTCCAGCCCGCGACACGGTTTTGATCGGAAGGGCTAGCCGAGCAGTCCGCCGCTTCGCGGCGCGAGCGGATTGGCCGTCAGGGCGGCGGCGTCGGCCGTATCCGCGGCAGGGCGTCCGGCGAAAGCGGCGTAGAGGCGGGCGAGCAGGTCCGGCTCCAGGTTCTCGCCGATGGCGACGAGTCGGGTGCGGCGATCGTCGTCCGGCCAGGCGTCGAGGAAGCGGGGCTCGGCGAAGACGTGGCGCACGCCCTGCACCACCAGCGGCCGGTCTGGCTCATCCGCGAGCCGCACCAGCCCCTTCAGGCGGAGCAGCTTCGGAGCGTGGGCGGAGCGGAGCAGCTCCACGAAAAGATCGTAGGCTCCGCGGGTGAGCGCCGCCTCGCTCTCCAGCGACACGGAGCGGATCGCGCCATGACCGAGCGGCGCGGCGTCCAGATCGCGCTCCGGCGCCTCGACGGCGGCGACGATCGCGGCGGTCGGGGCGTGCGCGGCCGTCCGGAGTTCGGCCATGGGCACCAGCCTCGCGATCAGCCCTTCCGTCGCGGCGCGCTCGTCGGGCGTGGCGACGTCGGTCTTCGACAGCAGCACCCGATCCGCCATGGCGACCTGACGCGCGGCTTCCGGGTGCTCGGCCAGCGTCTCCGCGCCGCGCGCCGCGTCCACCACCGCGACGACGGCGGCGAGCCGGTAGCGCATCGCGAGATAGGGGTGCAGCGTCAGCGTCTGCAGGGTCGGAACCGGATCGGCGAGACCGGTGGTCTCCAGCACCAGCCGGTCGAACGGCGGGATGCGGCCGTTGTCGCGCGCCTTCAGAAGCTCCTCGAGCGTCACGATCAGATCGCCGCGCAGCGAGCAGCACAGGCAGCCGCCCGCCAGCGCCACCACGCCCTCCTCGGCATGCTCCACCAGCAGGTGGTCGACGCCGATCTCGCCCAGTTCGTTCACCACCACCGCCGCGCCCGCAAGCGCCGGGTCGCGCAGCATGCGGTTGAGCAGCGTCGTCTTGCCGGCCCCGAGAAAGCCGGTGAGCAGGACGAGCGGAATGGGGGCCGGACGGCGGGGATCGTTCATGCCGCGGTCGTAACAAGCGCCGCGCGCCGCGAGAAGCGCGCATCGCCACTCCCCGTCGCGCGCGGCGCGCTTATCTCAGGCGCGTGACCGCGTTTCAGCCTCCCGTCGACGCCGCCGTCCTGCCCGACCGCTTCGTGCGCTGGTTCGCCGGGCGGGGCTGGACGCCGCGCGTCCACCAGCTCGAACTCATGGCGCATGCGCAGGCCGGCCGGGACGCGCTGCTGATCGCGCCCACCGGCGCCGGCAAGACGCTTGCCGGCTTCCTGCCGACGCTTGTGGAGCTGGCCGAGACCGGCGGGCGTTCGAACATCGGCGTTCCGGGAATCCACACGCTCTACGTCTCGCCGCTGAAGGCGCTCGCGGTCGACGTCGCGCGCAATCTGGAACGGCCGATCGCGGAGATGGGCCTCCCCGTCCGCGTCGAGGGCCGCACCGGCGATACGCCCGCCGCGCGCCGCAAGCGGCAGAAGGAGCGCCCGCCGGACATCCTGCTCACGACCCCCGAACAGATCGCGCTGCTGATCGGCGACCCGAGCGCAGGCCGGCTGTTCGAGACAGTGAAGCGCGTGGTGGTGGACGAGCTGCATGCGCTCAGCCCCACCAAGCGCGGCGACCAGCTGGCGCTGGCGCTCGCCCGCATCCGGGCGCTCGCGCCGGACGTCGTCACGGTCGGGCTCTCCGCCACGGTGAGCGACCCCGACGCGCTGCGCCGCTGGCTGGTCGACCCGCGCCGGGGCCGCCCGCTCGCGGAGCTCGTGCAGATCGCCGGCGGCGCGGCGCCGGACATCTCGATCCATCAGACCGACGAGCGCCTGCCCTGGGCCGGCCATGGCGGCCGCCACGCGCTGGGCGCGATCTACGAGGAGATCAAGCGGCACAAGACCACGCTGCTGTTCGCCAACACGCGGGCGCAGGCCGAGCTGACGTTCCAGGAGCTGTGGCGGATCAACGAGGACACGCTGCCGATCGCCCTCCACCACGGCTCGCTCGACGTCGGCCAGCGCCGGAAGGTCGAGGCCGCCATGGGCGAGGGCCGGCTGAAGGCGGTGGTCGCGACCTCCACGCTCGATCTCGGCATCGACTGGGGCGACGTCGACCTCGTGGTCCACATGGGATCGCCCAAGGGCGCCTCGCGCCTGCTGCAGCGGACGGGGCGCGCCAACCACCGGCTGGACGAGCCCTCGAAGGCCATTATGGTGCCCGCCAACCGCTTCGAGGTGATCGAGTGCGAGGCGGCGCGGGCCGCGGCGCTCGCGGGCGAGCAGGACGCGGAGGCCGCGAAGCCCGGTTCGCTCGACGTGCTGGCGCAGCACGTGCTGGGCGTCGCCTGCGGCGGCCCGTTCGACGCCGACGCGCTGTTCGCGGAGGTCACCTCCGCCGCGCCCTACGCCGACGTCGACCGCGCGACCTTCGACGACGTCGTCGCTTTCGTCGCGACCGGGGGCTACGCGCTGCGCTCCTACGAGCGCTTCGCCAAGATCCGCAAGACCAAGGACGGGCTGTGGCGGGTTTCGAACCCGCAGGTGGCGCAGAGCTGGCGCATCAACGTCGGCACCATCATCGAGGCGACGACGCTCAAGGTGCGCCTCGCCAAGGCGCGACGCTCGAAGGCCGGCACGGTCGCTCCCGGCGGCTTCGGAGGGCGGGTGCTGGGCGAGATCGAGGAGTATTTCGTCGAGACCCTCACCCCCGGCGACACCTTCATGTTCGCAGGCGAGATCCTGAAGTTCGACGCGCTGGTCGACACCGACGTCTACGCCTCGCGCTCGACCTCCGACGCGCCGAAGGTGCCGACCTACGTAGGCGGCCGCATGCCGCTGACGACCGACGTCGCGGCCCGCGTGCGCGGCATCATCGACGACCGCGCGAGCTGGCCGCAGCTGCCCGAGCAGACCCGCGAATGGCTCGGCCTGCAGCAGCGCCGCTCGCTGATCCCGGAGCCGGAGCAGCTGCTGGTCGAGACCTTCCCTCGGGCGGGCAAGAATTTCCTCGTGGCCTACACCTTCGAGGGCCGGCTCGCGAACCAGACGCTCGGCATGCTGCTGACCCGCCGGCTGGAGCGCGCGCACGCCGCCCCGCTCGGCTTCGTGGCGAGCGACTACTGCCTCGCGGTCTGGGCCCTGCGCGACATGAGCGCGATGATCGCGGGCGACCTGCTCTCGCTCGACGCGCTGTTCGACCAGGACATGCTGGGCGACGATCTGGAGGCTTGGCTGGAGGAGAGCGCGCTGATGAAGCGCACCTTCCGCAACTGCGCCATCATCGCCGGGCTGATCGAGCGCGACGTGATCGGCGCGAAGCGGAAGACCGGGCGGCAGGTCACCATGTCCACCGACCTGATCTACGACGTGCTGCGCCGGCACGAGCCGGACCATGTCCTGCTCCGCGCCGCCCGCGCCGACGCCGCCCGCGGCCTGATCGACCTCGAACGCATCGTCGAGATGCTGGCGCGGGTGAAGGGCCACATGGTCCACAAGCCGCTGTCGCGCGTCTCGCCTCTGGCGGTTCCGGTGCTGCTGGAGGTCGGTCGCGAGCCGGTCTACGGCGCCTCCCAGGACGCTCTGCTGAAGCTCGCCGCCGACGATCTGGTGGCGGAGGCGATGGCGGAGGATTAAGGCTGACCCGACCTGTCAGGATGTCGTGATGACCGCTGCCGCCTCTGCCGCTCGTGAGGTTAAAACGTTTGAGAATGACGCTGGCGATCAGCGCGTTGTCATCCTCGAACGCGCCGACGGCGCATACACCTTCTGCAGACAGTGGTTAGAGAACGGCGTGTGGGGTGACCTGGGTCCTGCGGTAGGAATCTACGACTCTGTCTGGACGGCCGAGTGCGAGGCCCGTGACCGGACGCCTTGGCTGGCCTCTCTGTTCAACTGAGCGCCATGGACCGGCCTCCGAAGTTCCTGCTACGTTCCCACCCATGACGATTCGCTCCGCCCGCCTCACGCACGACGCGATCGAGCCTACGCTCGGGGTCGCCGGCGTCGCGCTGGTCGCCGATCCGCTCGGCGCGCTGTACGAGCCGGGATCGGGCGCGCTGATCGTGGCGGACCTGCATCTGGAGAAGGGCTCGTCCTTCGCCCGCCGCGGCCAGATGCTGCCGCCCTACGACACCGCGACGACGCTCGGCCGCCTCGCGCGCCTGATCGCGACGCACCAGCCGCGGGTGGTGATCGCGCTGGGCGACAGTTTTCACGACGACGGCGGCCCGGCCCGCATGCACGAGGCGGACCGCGCGGCGGTCGCCGCGCTCCAGCGCGGGCGCGACTGGATCTGGATCGCCGGCAATCACGACCCGGCGCCGCCGGCGGGCCTCGGCGGCGAGGCCCGCGAGGTCCTCGCGCTCGGCGCCCTCATGCTGCGCCACGAGCCGACGGCGGGCGCGGCGCCCGGCGAGCTCGCTGGCCATCTCCACCCCGTGGCGAAGGTGGCGGTGCGCGGCCGTTCGCTCCGCCGCCGCTGCTTCGCGACCGACGGCGCGCGCGTCGTGCTGCCCGCCTTCGGCGCTTACGCCGGCGGCCTCAACGTGCGCGACCGCGCCTTCCATGGATTGTTCGCCGCCGAGGCCTTCACCGCCTGGATGCTGGGCGACGCCGGCGTCTACGCCATGCCCTCGTGGGGCCTTCGACCGGATTGAGGACGATCGTCCGTCACCAGCGGTAGCGCAGGCCCACGGTGCCGTACTGCACGCCGCCGCTCGCGTTGTCGAACACGGCGAGCTTGCCGCCCGAGCGGTGGTGGAAGCGGAAGACCAGGTCGAAGTTCGGGTGGTCGATCGACCCGAAGGTCACCTCGGGCGAGAGATAGTGCAGGACCTGGGAGCGTCCGCCGCGTGACTTTTCGAGTTCGTAGCGCGGGACGTCCGAGGCCCAGTTCAGACCGGTCGAAACCGCAACCGAGGTGCGCAGGCGGTCGCTCCACGGAAAGCTCTTCCAGCGGAAATAGAGCGCGCTCCAGACTTCGGTCTCATCGAGTCTTCCGAAGCGCTGCGCGACGCCGGCTTCGGTCTCGAACGCCCAGAGCGTGCCGTAGGTCAGCACTTCGCGCGAGAACGACGCGCCGACGATGCCGGAGGAGCCGAAGTTCCAGCGGGTGGGGGATATGTTTGTGCCCGACACGTAGATCGACGTCATCGAACTCTGGACGAGCGCTCCGGCGAAGCCGGTCACAGCGCAGTCCATGGCGCACGGCGCGAACGGCGACGTGAACTTGAACTCGTTGGCAGAGGCGTCCGGCGACGCCGCAGCGCCGGCCAGAATGGCCGTGGCTATCCCCAGAACCGCGGCTGGCCTTGAACTTACGCGCACAATTTTCACTCGCCGACCCTGCCGATCCCCCCGCCTGCCTCTCGTTATAGGGTAGCATGGCGGGAAGTCCGGGCAATTCGTCGTCCGTATCGTCGCGTTGTGTTGACCGTCAAGCGTAGCCCACGACCACGGCGGCGGCGGTGGTCGCGATGGTCGCCAGCGCCGCGAGCAGCAGGCGCAGGCGGGCGTACCACCGTGGCGCGGCGAAGCGCGGGGCGCGCGTCGCATCGAGCGCGCCATGAGCCGCGAGACCCGCCGCCAGCATGGCGAGACCCGCAGCGCCGCCGACCATAAGAGCGCCCCAGGCCCACAGCGGCGGCGCCATCGCGAGCAGGAACAGGCCGTTGCGGATCGAGGGGGAGGGGTGACGCAACGCGAGCCCCCAGTGCGCTCCGCCGAGGAAGGACAGGATCGCGGCGCCGTAGCCGAGCAGGGCGCCGGTCGCGTCGACCCCGAGCGGAAGCGCGTGCCCGAACGCCAGAGCGAGCGACAGCCCGAGAAACGGGGCGAGCCCCGCCAGGCCCAGCGCCAGCGGAAGCTCCGGAATCTCGCGGTCGTGGTCGACAGGCTCGGATGCGATCAGCGTCACGGGCGCGACCTCCTCACTCGCGGCGGAACACGGCGCTCGCCGTCCAGCCGAAGGCGAGCGCGAGCAGCGCCATCACGAAACCATAGGCTACGCGGCGCTGGTCCGCGAGCGCGGCGACGCGCGCCTCGAAGCCGGCCTTGACGACCCGGAAGGTGATGGTCTCGCGGGCCGCCTGCACGCCGGCGGCGTAGAGCCGAACGTCCACCTGATACGGCCCGAACGCGATGTCCGGCGGCAGATGGATCGTCGCTCGGAAAAGATCGCGGTCCAGGAACGTCACGCCGTCGCCGTCCTCGCGCCAGTGCCCGCGTTCCGTCTGAAGCCGTATCAGCGCGTCCACGAAGGCGGCGTCCTCCGACAGGCTGAGCTTGCGGGTGCCTTCGGCGGGCGCGCCTTCCGTCACCGCGCGCAGGCCGAGCCGTTCGCTGAAGATGTCCTCGGGCGAGACGACCCCCTGCAGCGGCCGCGACGACAGCGTCGCGAGGAAGCTCGGCGCGCGCGTGAAGGCGCGGGTGGCGCGGTTCAGCCACAGCGGGCCGAGCTGCTCCTTCCGGCGGACGGTCACCGGCCCGGACGGGCCTTCCGCCTGGACGATGACGTCCCAACGCGCGCCGGGCCGCGCGCCACGGATGGCGCCGAACAGCGTCAGGTCCGCGCCGGCGTAGTTGGAGGCGATCGTGACCTGTTGGGACGACAGCGCAAGCACCAGCTTCTCGGCGCGGGCCGGCGCGGCGCCGAGCGCGAGCGCGGCGATGACGAGCGCCGCGCGCTTCATCGCGGCTTGTCTCCGAGCGTGACCGAGTACGCGTCTCGCGGCGCCACGGTCAGGTCCATGAGGAAGCGCCCGCCGACCGTCAGCAGAAGCAGCGCGAGCAGCAGGCGGAGGTGCTCGCCTCTCAGTTTCTGGCCGGCGCGGACGCCGAACTGCGCGCCGATCGAGCCGCCGAGCATCAGCAGGATCGCGAGCACGACGTCGACCGAGGCGTTGGTCACGGCGTGCAGAACGGTCGCCGAGAGCATGGTGATGAGGATCTGGAACAGCGAGGTTCCGACCACGACGGCCGTCGGCACGCGGAAGACGTAGACGAGGATCGGCACCAGCAGGAAGCCGCCGCCGATGCCGAGCACGGCGCCCACGAAGCCCACGAAGCCGCCGAGGCCGATCAGCGGCAGGACGCTGACGTAGATCATCGAGCGCTGGAACCGCATCTTGAGCGGCAGACGGTCGACGAGCGAGAGCCGGCCCGACCGTCGGGGGGCGGGCGTCGCCGACGGGCGTCGGGCGAGCGTGCGCAGCGATTCCACCAGCATCAGTCCGCCGATCGCGCCGAGCAGCACGACGTAGGATACCGCGATGATCGCGTCGAGCTGGCCGGCGTCGCGCATGGCGTTGAAGAACCAGACGCCAAGTCCTGTCCCCGCCACGCCGCCGGCGAGCAGCACCGCCCCGAGCTTCACGTCGAGCGCGCGTTTTCGCCAGTAGGACAGCACGCCGGTGAAGGCGGAGGCGGCGATCTGCGGCGCTTCGGAGGCGACGGCGACGGCGGTCGGAATGCCGATGAAGATCAGCAGCGGCGTCATGAGGAAGCCGCCGCCGATGCCGAACAGGCCGGAGATGAAGCCGACCGCGAGCGCCATGCCGATCACGAGCAGCACGTTGACCGGTAGCTCGGCGATCGGAAGATAGATCTGCATGGGCCGTGATCGACGAAGGGCGCGCGCCGACGCTCACGCCCCGGCGCGGGCGAGAACGGGCGCGGTTCCGTCGTTAGGTCCCGCCCCGGCCCGCCTTGTCAACGGTCCGTGCTGCGGCGCGGCTTAGCGCAGCGACACCGGGGTGGTCCGCACCGAGCGGGCGGAGGAGCTCGAGACCTGGTCCCATCCGCCGGGGGGCGTCGGGGCTTCGTTGGCCGAATCGTCGACCCCGCGGGGGCGGAAGGCGTCGGTCGCCTGCTGGGCCGCGGTCAGGTTGGCGCCAAGGGCCTTGGCGACCTCGTCGCGCTTTCGTCCGGCGTCCTGGTCGCCCTGGCGGCTCGCGAGCGCGAACCACTTGTAGGCTTCCGCGAGGTCGCGCTTGCCGCCGAGGCCGCGGGCCTGCAGCACCGCGAGATTGTACTGGCTGTCGGCCAGGCCGCGCTCGGCCGCCATCCGGAACCACACGCTGGCGGCGCCGAAATCAGGCTTTCCAAGCCCGCCCTCGGCGTAGATCACGCCGAGATTGTGCATGGCGCGGACATTGCCCGAGGCGGCGGCCTGTTCGTACCAGCGCCGCGCGGAGAGGATGTCGCGCGCCACGCCGCGGCCCTTCTCATACATGCTGCCGAGCCGGTGCTGCGCGGGCGCGAGGCCCTGCGCCGCGGCCTTCTCCAGCCAGCGCGCGGCCGCGGCGGGGTCCGCGGCGACGCCGCGCCCGTCGAGGAACCGGTCGGCGATCTCGAGCTGCGCCGACGGGTCGCCCTGGACCGCGCGCATCCGCAGCGTCGCGCCGCCGATCGAATCCGGGAGCGCGTCCGGATTGGCGGATCGGTTGATGGAGCCGGTCGTCAGGCCGTCGACGGAGGCCGACGGTGTCGTGAACTTCTGGGGGGCCGGCCCGAGGGTCTGCGAAAACGCGAAGTCGGTCATGTCCTTCGCCGGCGCGCGCGGCGGCGAAAGCTGCGCGCCAGGTTTCGGCGCCGGGGCCGGCTCGGATGTCGCCGACGGGGGGATCGGGTCGGCCGGACGTTCGGCGAGCGGCGCGGGCTCCGGCGCCTCCTGGCGCCGGGCCTCGGCCCGCGGGGTTTCGATTTCGGGCGCGGCGGCAGGGGCGGGAGCCGCGGCCTGGGGCGCGGTCGGGACGGCGAGGTCGGACTGCGGCGAGTGCGCCGTCGGCGCCGGATCGACCGGATTGTCGTGCAGGGAGTTCGCGAGCTTGACCACGCCGAGCACGATCAGCGCGGCGGCGAGGGCGATCACGATCGGCCGCCGGCGCGCCTTGAGCGTGGACATGGCTCCGGTGACGTCCGGCAAGCGAACGCTCGACGCCTTCGCCCCCTTCGCTTTAACGACCGTATGCGACGGCTCCTCGTCCGGGTCCGACGATGGCTGGATCGCCGCGCGCCGGGCGGCGGCGATGAAGGAGGCGGCGCTCGGCGCGGCGGCCGGCGCGTCGGGGGCCGGCTCGGGCGCGCGGACCGTCGGCGCGGCCGGCTCCATCGGCAGGTCGAAGACGTCGTCCTCGATCGGCGCGCGCGACGCGGTGATGGCGGGGGCGGCGGGCGCCGCCGCGGCCACGGGCGCCGCCGCGCGGACGCGCGCCGGCTCGGGCTCGCTTTCGACGGCTTCCGCCATCGCGCGGCGGGCGGCGGCTCGGGCCGCTTCGATCGGGTCGACCGTGGGCGCCGGAGCCGTGAGCGGGCGGTCGTCATAAGCCGCACGCTCCACGGGCCATCCGCTGGCGGCGAGCGCGTCCATGCGGTCGGCCAGACGGTCGAGCGTCATGCGCACCGCGTCGAGCGTGTCGGCGGTGCGGCGGTCGGTGCGCACGGCCGCGGCGCGGAGTTCGCCGAGCGCCTCCGCGAGGTCGAGCATGCCGACGCCATGGCCGCCTGCGGGCTCGTCGCTGTCGCGTTCGACGAAGCTTTCGCGCACCGCGTCGGCGGCGGCCTGGCCGGCGTCGCGCGCGGCGGCGGCGCAGCTCTGCTCTACCCGCGCGGCGAGCGCCGAGAACCCGGCGTTGAGGTCGTCGATCCGACCATCGGTGCGGTCGAGATTGTTGATCAGGTCGACGATGCGCTGCTCGATCCCGAACAGGGCGTCAGGCGCGGCGGGGGCCGCGGCGGTCGCGACCAGATGCTCGGCGATGCCGCGGACAGCCTCCTCGATCCGCTCGAAAGAAGAGCCGCGCGCCTGCGCGGCGACGGCGACGTCCTCGATCTGGGTGGAGAGGTCGAAGACCCGCTCGGAGAGGGCCAGCACCGCCGGGGCGGCCGACGGGCGCTCGGCGAGCTGCTGCGCGAGCGATTCGATGCGGCGTTCGACGCTCTCAATCGCGTTCGGCTCCGCGAGCGCGGCGAGTTCGTTCCGGACGACGTCGGCGATCCGCTCGACGTCCGCGGCGCGCGTCAGCGCGGCGGCGGCCAGCGTATCCATCTTGCCGTGCAGGGATTCCATCTTGCCGGACAGCGAGACGAGCGCCGGGTTCGCCGCAGGCGGCTCCGCCAGCTTGCCGGCGATGGCGTCCACCTTCCGCCCGACGTCCGCCAGGCCGCTGTTTTCCGCGAGAGCGTCGATCTTGCCGCTCAGCGCCTCGACCTTCTCGGGCAGCGCCTGCAGCTTGGGGGAGACGGCGGCGCGCTGGCCAAGCTGCGCGGTCAGCGCGTCGAGGCGCTGCGCGAAGGCGTCGAGCGCGGGAGCCGGGGACAGCGCCTCGATCTCGGCCCGAAGCACGCTTTCCATCCGCGCGGAGTCTTCGCTGCGTCTCGCCGCCGCGGCCTCCTGCTCGTCCAGCCGCGCGACCAGAGCTTGGATGTCGGAGGCGAGGCCATCGACGGCCCCGACCTTGGTGAAATGCGCGAGCTCGCCGCGGATGTCGTCGATGTGGCGCGCGAGCGTTTCGATCGCCTCGGCGTTGGAGGGGCCGATGGCCTCGAGCTGGCGCGAAAGCCCGGTCACCTCCTCGGCGAAGCGGGCGAGCATCTGCGGGCTCGCGGCGTCGTTGCGCATGCGGTCGACTTCGATGACGAGCGCTTCGATCGCCTTGAGCGAGGTCGGGTCGAGCCGCGCCGGACGCTCGGCGTCGCAGCGCGCGGCGACGGCGGCGATCTCGCGGAGCAGGCTGTCGACGTCCGAGCGGGTCGGCAGGCCATCGACCGCGCCCGCGAGCGCCTCGATCTGGCGCCGCATGTCGGCGATCACGGCGTCGTTCGCCGACGGGGCGAGCGCGACGGGAGCCGGCTCCGGCTGCGCCGCCGGCCGGACGTCGCGAGCGTCGAGGTCCTTCTGGCGGGCGGCGATCTCCGCGAGCGCCGACCGCAGCGTCGCCGGCCGGGGAGCGTCCGCGGGCTGCGCCGCGCGGGGCGGCGCGGGCGCGACGCTCGGGGCCTGTTCGCCTTCGGCGCGGCCGGCCCAGCGGGCGAGGCCTTCGAGCGCGTCCGTCAGCCGGTCTTCGGTCTGGATGTTGCGGCGGGCGAGCATGTCGACGAGCTGCTCGAGGTCGCGGCGCGGCGCGCTGCCGGTCTCGCCGCGGCTGGCGGCCAGGCGCTTGGCGAGCCGGTCCAGAGCGGAGCCGGCCGGAGCCTCGTCCGTGGCGGGCGCGGCGGCATGTCTCTGGTCGCTGAAGCTCATCGCACCACCCCGAGGCGGCCCCCCGTCCCGTCGCGGTCCGGCGCCGCGGCGTGCTGGAGGCTCGTGGACGACGCGTTAATGCGCCGCCTAACGCAATGTTAACGGATAGGGTAAACAACCCGTTAACTTCGCGGTTAACGCGCTCGCGGCTGACGCCGAAACCATAGGCTGAACGGATGACGGCGGCTCCCGTAACGCGCAAACGGCGGACGCCGGCGTGAAGACTTCCGCGACGGGCGTGTTCGCCGTCTACCGGCGGGCGTTCGCGCTGCTCGGCGAGGAGCGGCGGCTCGGCGTCGCGCTTGCGGCCGGAAACGCCGCGCTCGCGCTCGCGGCCTTCGCGGAGCCGGTGCTGTTCGGGCGCATCATCGACAGCCTGGCCGGCGGCCGGGCCGGCGAACTGCCGACGCTCGCGGCGGCCTGGGCGCTGATCGCGCTCGCCGCCATCGCCGGGCGCGTCGTGGTCGGGCTGAACGCCGACCGGCTCGCCCACCGCCGCCGGCTCGTGGTGATGACGGAGGTCTTCGGCCACGCGCTGTCGCTGCCGCTCAGCTACCACCGCCGCACCCATTCCGGCCGCATCGTGAAAGCGCTCACGCAAGGCGCGAACGCGCTCGCCGACGTCTGGCTGCTGTTCTTCCGCTCCGGCTGCGCGACGCTGATCGGCCTCGTCGCGCTGCTGCCGGCGAGCCTTATGCTCAACCCCTGGCTCGGCGCCATCCTGATCGCGCTCGTAATCCTGTTCGGGATCGCGATCACGCTGCTGCTGCGCAAGACGCAGAGCCGGCAGGAGAACGTCGAGGCCTACCATTCCGACCTCGCCCAGCACGCCGCGGACGCCGTCGGCAACGTCGCGGTGGTGCAGAGCTTCGCGCGCATCCGGGGCGAGATGTCCTATCTCGGCGGCGTGATGCAGCGGCTGCTCGACGCGCAGATGCCGGTGCTGTCCTGGTGGGCCTATGCGGCGGCGGCGACGCCAGCCGCGGGCACGCTCACCGTGCTCGGCGTCGTGCTCGCCGGCGCAGCCCTCAACGCGCAGGGGCTCGCGAGCGTCGGCGACATCGTGGCCTTCGCGGCGCTCGCGACCCTCGTCATCGGCCGGCTCGGCGAGGCGGTGACGCTCGTCAACATGCTGCTGATGAACGCGCCCAAGATCGGCGAACTGCTGGCGCTGCTGGACACGGCGCCGGACGTGGCCGACGCGCCCGACGCCCGCGACCCCGGCCGGCTCTCGGGCGACGTGGCGTTCGAGGACGTGTCCTTCGCCTACGAGGCCGGCCGGCCCACGCTGTCCGACGTCTCCTTCCGCGCCCGGCCGGGCATGACCGTCGCGCTGGTCGGGGCCACCGGTTCGGGCAAGTCGACCACGCTCGCGCTGCTGCACCGCGCCTTCGACCCGCAGGCGGGGCGGGTGACGATCGACGGGACCGACATCCGCGCCATGACGCTCGACGGGCTGCGGCGCAACGTCGGCGTGGTGTTCCAGGAGCCGATGCTGTTCGCGCGCACGATCGCGGAGAACCTCCGTGTCGGTCGTGTAGACGCCTCCGACGCCGAGCTCGAGGCGGCCTGCGAGAAGGCGCAGGTGCTCGACGTGGTGCGCCGCCTGCCGGACGGCTTCGCCACGCCGCTTGGAGAGCGCGGGGCATCGCTCTCGGGCGGCGAGCGCCAGCGGCTCGCGATCGCGCGCGCGCTGCTCAAGGACCCGCCGATCCTCGTGCTGGACGAGGCGACGAGCGCGCTCGACGCCGGCACCGAGGCGAAGGTGCAGGCGGCGCTCGACGCCGCGCGTGCCGGGCGCACCACGCTGGTGATCGCCCACCGGCTCGCGACCGTGCGCAGCGCCGACCTCGTGCTGGTGTTCGAGCGCGGACGCATCGTCGAGCGCGGCTCGTTCGAGGCGCTCGCCAGCGCCGGCGGCCCGTTCGCGAAGCTCGTCGCGGCGCAGGCGCTGGCGCAGGCCGCCGAGCGCGCGAAGCCCGGCTCCGACGCCGTCGTGACCCCTGCGTGATTGGCATCCGGGCACTACGCAGGTACAACGTCAGGTGAGATCGGCAGGCTGTCATGCGCCGTGCGCGTCGGGGGACGGCGCCGTCGGGGCCGCCTCCCACAGACGCATCACGAGTACGATGGCGCCCATGCTTCATTCGATCCGCCGCCGCGCGCTGGTTTGTTTCGCCGCGGTCCTTTCGATCGCCGCCGCCCCGGCCTTCGCCAAGCCTCTGCTCGTCGCCGACATCGCGACGGGCCAGGTGCTCGAGGCGCAGGACGCCACCACGCCCTGGTATCCGGCGTCGCTCACCAAGCTGATGACCACCTTCGTGGTGCTGCAGGCGATCAAGAACGGCCGGCTCTCAGCTTCGACGCCGCTCGTCTACACCGCCCGCGCGCAGGCCGAGCCGCCCAGCAAGATGGGTTTTCAGGTCGGCCAGACCGTGACGGTCGACGACGCGCTCAAAATGCTGATGGTGCAGTCCGCGAACGACATCGCCTTCCTGCTCGCCGAAGGCGTTTCGGGCAGCGTCGAGGCCTTCGTCGCGGAGATGAACCGCACCGCCGTCCAGATCGGCATGACCAACACCAATTTCGTCAATCCCAACGGCCTGCCGGTGCGGCCGGGCCCGGACCTGCAGCGCACGACCGCGCGCGACATGGCGGTGCTCGCGACCGCGCTCTACCGCAACTTCCCGGACCGCGGCGACCTGTTCTCGCTCGACGCGATCCAGATCGGCGGCCGCGTCATGCGCAACCACAACGGGCTGATCGGCCGCTATCCCGGCGCGGACGGCATGAAGACCGGCTACGTCTGCTCGTCCGGCTTCAACGTGGTGGCGACCGCGAGCCGCGGCGGGCGCCGGCTGGTGACGGTCGTGCTGGGCTCGCCGACGCCGCTGGAGCGTTCCGAGACCGCGATCGACGCCTTCGAGCGCGGGTTCGCCGCCCGCTCGGCCGTCGGCACGCTCGCGACCCTGCCCACGATCGCGCCGGCCTTCCCGATCGACCTGCGCGAGGAGATGTGCGGCAAGTCGACCGCCAAGTTCCGCGCCGCGCGCAAGTACGATCCGAACGGCC
The DNA here is from genome assembly GCF_027922325.1 of Methylopila turkensis. GTDB lineage: Bacteria > Pseudomonadota > Alphaproteobacteria > Rhizobiales > Methylopilaceae > Methylopila > Methylopila turkensis. Next base: position 630,632 of record NZ_BSFL01000001.1, on the reverse strand, counting down.
ATCCGTGGCGGCCGATCCTGATGTCCAAGACTCAGGTGAACCCTGTGATGGTCTACGCCACGCCGGCTCCGAACGCGCCGGCGACCGCCGCCAAGCCGAGCGGCGTCGACGAGGACGCGCCGACCGCCTACGCCCCGAACGCCGCCGCCTCGTCGTCGGTGGTGCCCGGCGCCGCGGTCAAGCCCGGAAGCGCCAAGGTGAAGTCGCTCAAGGCCGACAAGCCTGCGAAGAAGCCCGCCGCCAAATCGACGAAGGCGACCAAGGCCGCCGAGGCGGAGAAGAAGGGCCGGGTCAAGATCGAGCTCGACCCCAAGACGCCGCCGCGGAAGACGCTGGGCGCCGGCCCCACCGCGGCCTCGAACGGGCCGACCCCGACGCCGGGCTCGGTCTACCGCAACGCGCAGCCGCCGGCGGGCAAGTCGGCCTTCTGAGCGCTGGGTCCGGAAAGTTTGCGTCGCCCGCAGGCGAGGTCGTCAGGCCCGCCTTCGCGGGCATCCACGACTTGGATCGTGGGGCTTCACGCACAAGGACGTCGTGGATACCCGCCTTCGGCGGGCATGACGCTAGGCCGCGCGGCGCCGAGGCGATTTCCGAACAAGATCGGCGGCCGCCCGCGCCGCGCCGCGACGTTCCGCTTGTGTTCCGGTAACCTTCTCCCGCTACATCGGAAGCATGAGCCTGTCCGCGATTCGCATCCTCGGCGTCGATCCGGGCCTCCGCCGCACCGGCTGGGGGATCATCGAGGCTGACGGCAGCCGGCTGTCCTTCGTGGCGTCCGGCGTCATCGTCCCGGACGACGCGCTCAGCCTCGCGGAGCGGCTCGCGGCGATCCACGCCGGCCTGTGCGCGGTGCTCGCGGGGCATGCGCCGCATGAGGCGGCGGTCGAGGAAACCTTCGTCAACAACAACCCGTCCGCCACGCTGAAGCTCGGCCAGGCTCGGGGCGTGGCGATGCTCGTGCCGGCGCTCGCGGGGCTTACGGTTGCGGAGTACGCGCCGAACCTCGTGAAGAAGACGGTGGTCGGCGCCGGCCACGCGGAGAAGCGCCAGATCCAGGCCATGATCGGCGTGCTGCTGCCGAAGGCGACGTTCAAGAGCGCCGACGCCGCCGACGCGCTCGCGGTCGCGATCTGCCACGCCCAGCATCGCGGGGCGCGCGCCCGCATCGCCGCCGCGACGAGGATGACCGCATGATCGGCAAGCTGACGGGCAAGGTGGATTCGGTCGGGACCGACTGGGCGATCATCGACGTCGGCGGCGTCGGCTATGTCGTGCATTGCTCCGCCCGCACGCTCGGGCGGCTGCCCAAGGCCGGCGAGATCGCCCGGCTGTCGATCGAGACCCATGTGCGGGAGGATCGCATCCAGCTCTTCGGCTTCATGGCCGACCTGGAGCGGGAGTGGTTCCGGCTGTTGAACACCGTGCAGGGGGTCGGAACCAAGGTCGCGCTCGGCGTGCTGTCTGTGCTCGACGCGCCGGAGCTCGCGACCGCGATCGCGTTGCAGGACAAGGCGGCGATCGCCCGCGCGCCGGGCGTCGGCCCGAAGGTCGCGGCGCGCATCGCGGCCGAGCTCAAGGACCGCGCGCCGCTGTTCGCCGACGTCGACCCCAATCTCGGGCGGCTGGCGGCGGGCGATGGCGGGGACGCGAAGCGCGGTCCGCAGCCGGCGCGGGACGCGGTCTCGGCGCTGGTCAATCTCGGCTACGCCGCGCCGCAGGCGAGCGCCGCGGTCGCCGCCGCCATGCAGTCCGCGGGCGAAGGCGCCACCACCGAGCAGTTGATCCGGGCGGGCCTCAGGCAGCTCGCGGGCTGACGCCGGCGAGTCGGCGGCGGAGGCGCGCGAAGACCGCGAGCGCCCGGCTGACCGGCCGCAGGGCGGCGGCGCCGCGGGCGATCGCGTCGCGCGCGAGATCGTCGATGTCGGCGAGGTCGCGCGCGCTGGCGCGCTTCGGGTCGAACACGTTGCGCCGCCGGTCGATCGCGGCGACGCGTTCGCTCCAGGGGCGGCCCCAGACGGCGAGCGCGAAACGGTCGTTCTCCTCGGCGTAGCGCGCGGAAAGCTGGGCCGCGAGCGCGGGCGTCGGTCCGAAGAACGCAGCCTCGTTCCAGCCGCGTTCGGCGAGGGCGGCTTCGAACGCCATGGAGTAGCCCATCAGCGCCTTCGGATCGAAGCCGCGGTCGTTCAGCCGCCGGCGGATCGTGAGCGCCGCCTCGATCGCCTTCGGCCCCGGCGAGGCGTTGCGGTAGGGCCGGTCGTCGAACCCGCGCGCGTCGACGTCGCCGCGGCCGACGGTTTCAAGAAAATCCTCGACGAGCCGCCCCTTCACCGCCTCGAAGCTCTTCAGCGTCAGGTCGACGTCGTCGGCCTCGATCATGTGGCGGAACACGCGCCAGGGCGAGAAGTTCGGGTTCTGCTCAGGCGAGGCCGAGGCGATCCAGCGGTTGAAGGAGCGCGTCAGCCGCAGGCGCTTGGCGTGCTGGGTGTAGGTGGCGTTGATGCGGTCGGGCGTGTCGCGAACGTAGCCGATGATGTGCAGGCGGACGCCGCGGCGCGCGAAGAAGGCGCGCGCGAAGGCGAAGCGCTCGGCCTTGGCGAAATCGGTGCTGAGCGATTCGCGAGTGATCAGCAGGTCGCCGTCCGCCGCCGCAAGATGCCGTCCGAGCCAGCGCCACGAACTCGTGACGGGGGCGGCGGGGTCCTGCTCCAGCGGCAGATGGCGGGCGAGCTGGCGGCCCGTCATCGCGACGGTGCGCGGCGGGAAGGTCGGCAGCCCGAGCCCGCGCGCCTCGATGACCTCGCGCCGCTCCTGCAGGAAGCCCTGGATCGTCGTGGAGCCGGTCTTCGGCGTGCCGACATGGAGATGGCAGATGCGCAAGCCGTCCTCCCCCGCGCGGAGCCGCCGCGTGGGCAGGCGGTTTCGCGGACCGGGCCGATGCCGTATCACGAAAGCGACTGTTTCGCACCGATCGGCCGCATGACCTCGCAAAGCCCCGTCCGCGACGCCCATCTTCGCGACGACGACGCCCTCGACGCGTCGATCCGTCCGCAGACGCTCGCCGACTTCACCGGCCAGCGGCAGGCCCGCGAGAACCTGTCGGTGTTCATCCAGGCCGCCAAGGCGCGCGGCGAGGCGCTGGACCACGTGCTGTTCGCAGGGCCCCCCGGCCTCGGCAAGACCACGCTCGCGCAGATCGTGGCGCGCGAGCTCGGCGTCGGCTTCCGCGCCACCTCCGGCCCGGTGATCGCCAAGGCCGGCGACCTCGCGGCGCTGCTGACCAATCTCGAAGAACGCGACGTGCTGTTCATCGACGAGATCCACCGGCTCAATCCGGCGGTGGAGGAGATCCTCTACCCCGCGATGGAGGATTTTCAGCTCGACCTGATCATCGGCGAGGGGCCGGCGGCGCGCTCGGTGCGCATCGACCTGTCGAAGTTCACGCTGGTCGGCGCGACCACCCGCGCGGGCCTGCTGACCACCCCCCTGCGCGACCGGTTCGGCATACCGCTGCGGCTCAACTTCTACGAGATCGACGAGCTGGAGCTGATCGTGCGGCGCGGCGCGCGGGTGCTCGGCGTCGCCATGAGCCCGGAGGGCGCGCGCGAGATCGCGCGGCGCTCGCGCGGCACGCCCCGCATCGCCGGCCGCCTGCTCCGGCGGGTGCGCGACTTCGCCTCCGTGTCCGGCGAGGCGACAGTGTCGCGCGAGAGCGCCGACCGCGCGCTCCGCTTGCTCGACGTCGACGATCTCGGGCTCGACGCCATGGACCGCCGCTACCTCTCCACGATCGCGACCAACTACGGCGGCGGCCCGGTCGGCGTGGAGACGATCGCCGCGGCGCTGTCGGAGCCGCGCGACGCGGTCGAGGAGATCATCGAGCCGTATCTCATCCAGCAAGGCTTCATACAGCGGACGCCGCGGGGCCGCATGCTGACCGCGAACGCGTTCCGGCATCTCGGGCTCGCCGCGCCGGCCGCGCCCGCCCAGGCGCCGCTGTTCGATCTCGACGAGGAGCGATGACGGCAAATCTCGAAGACGGCGTCGGAGGTCGCCTCGACGGCGTGCGCCACGTGCTCACGCTGCGCATCTATTACGAGGACACCGACTTCTCGGGCGCCGTCTACCACGCCAACTACCTGCGCTACATGGAGCGCGGCCGCACCGAGATCCTGCGTGCGATCGGCTTCGACCACCGCGTGCTGTGGGAGACGGAGCGCGAGGGCTTCGTCGTGCGCCGCATGACGGTCGATTACCTCAGACCTGCGCGCATGGACGACGTCGTCGCCGTCACCACCTGGGTGCACGAGGTCAAGCAGGCGTCGCTGACGCTCGGCCAGTCGGTCACGCGCGACGGCGAGACGCTGGTGACCGGCCTCGCCGTCTGCGCCTATGTCCGCGACGGTCGCCCGGTGCGGATGCCGCTCGCGATGCGCGAGCAGATGGCGCGCACGGAGTAGCGTCAGCCCTTGCGGGCGCGCGACAGCATGTTGCGGAAGCCGCGCGACTTCGGGTCCAGCACGGCCATGAAGATGGTCGAGTTGCAGAGGTTGCGACGCCGTACGATCGCGATCACCACGCCCCAGACGCCGCCCTGGCCCATCACCGGCCCGCCGCTGTCGCCGCGGCACACCGCGCCGCCGGAGACCCCGAACGCGACCGCCGTCGGCCCGTCGGTGACGACCTCGGCGGAGACGTTGGCGAGGCGGAGCTCGCCGCTCGAGCCCTCGTCCGACGGATCGCTGAGCCCGGCGCCGGCCAGCACCGAGCGGGTCTTCGCGGCCTTCAGCGGCTGCGCCGCGATCCGGATCGGCCGGCGGTCGCGCGGCGCGGGCCGGGCGAGCTTCAGGATCGCGAGGTCGGCGCCCAGCAGTTCGGGACGCGGGTTGTCGGCGTCGCCGCGGCCCTGGAAGTCGGGGTGCATCGCGCCCGCGGCGACCTGCACCATCGGTCCCGGTCGCCCGTCGCCCTCGAAGAACTGCGCCACCACCACGCTCGGGCCGCCGAGGTCGGCGAGGCAATGGCCCGCCGTCAGCACGAGATTGCGCTCGATCAGCACGCCGGTGCAGTTGCCGACCTGCGCCCGCGAGCGGCCCATGGGCGTGAGGCTGGTGATGAACACCGTCGCCCGCGTCAGCCGGTCGCCCGCGGGGGCGGGGGAGCCGCCGGACAGCGCCAGAGCCGGCTGCGGCGCGAGGACGGCGGCGCCCGCAGCGGCGAGAACGCAAAACACGAAAAGGCGCATGCAGGAGATCCGGTCGGGCGCCGGCGCGGCGCGGAAAGGGTCGGGTTTCAAGCCGCACCATGGCATGCGGAAGGTCAAACGTCCGTTCCAGTCGCCGTGATTTCGGCAGCCGGCAGGCAGATGTGTCCGTCGAGCGACAACCGGCTGACCGGACGCCTTTGGGTCTTGATCCTCGGCGTCGTCCTCCGGCTTGACCGGAGGACCCATCTCCGGCGCGGACGCGCCGTTTCAGGGATGGATGGTCCGGTCAAGCCGGACCATGACGAAGAAGCAGAGGGAAGGGCCGCTGATCTCAGTCGAGCGCGCGGCGCATGCGGCGGAAGCCGTCCGACGCGGGATCGACCGGCGCGATCGCGATCCGCCCGCCGCAGCCGCCGCGCGGGCGCAGGATGGCGGAGACCACGCCCCAGACCGCGCCGTCGCGGGCCGCGACCGCCCCGCCGCTGTCGCCGCCGCAGGCCGGGCGGTCGACGGACGCGAAGGCGACGCGGGCGCCGGAGCCGGTCGAGAACCGGACGGCGCTAGGACGGAAGCTCTTGAGCGCGCCGGAGCGCGCGCCGGCGTCGGGACCCGACCGGCCGACGCCCGTCATCGCGGACGTCGCCGCGGCGGCGGCCTCCACGTTCCCGCTCAAGGAGGCCGGCGTCGCGCCGGCCACGGGCCGCGCGAGCTTCAGAAGCGCGAGGTCGGCCGCGATCTCGCGCTGGCGCGTCTCCGGCTCGCCGGGACGCTCGCGCCAGCCGATCACATGGCCGGGATGGCGGGCGAACCGCAGCACGGGGAGGTGCGGCGGAACCGCGCGGCGGCCGTCATAGGCGAAGACGGCGACCTGCGCCGGCCCGGACGCCGCGTCGAGGCAATGGCCGGCGGTCAGCACCACGTCGGGCTCGATCAGCACGCCGGCGCAGTCCGAGATGCGGGCGCGGCCGTCGCCGACAGGCGTCACGGTCTGGACCGCGACGGTCGCGGCCTCCAGCCCCGCTGCGGCGAGGGGATCGCTGGCGAACAGGGCGAGGGCGGCGGCGAGGGCGAGGGCGCGCATGGCGTTCGTCTTATCCGGCGGCGGGCCGCGAAGCGAGCGGTCGGGCGGACCGCGGCGCGGGCGCCACAGCGGGAGCCGGTAACGTCGTCTTAACCTTGACGAGCCATTAACGAAGCGTGCGCCTTTGGGATCGGGTCGCAGTTTCAACACATTGACGCGCGACTAGCGCGGTCGTTCCGGTCCTGTTGGCGTCGAAGGCGCGCGGCGTGCGGGCGGCTTGAGGCCGCCGCGCGGCGGCGGCCGGAAGTCGCGGCGCGGCCGCGGAGCGTGGAGACGAACGGACGATGCCAACACCCGACATGTCCTTGCTGGGCCTGTTCCTGCAGGCGCACTTCGTCGTGAAGTTCGTCATGATCGGGCTGCTCGCCGCGTCTGTCTGGTGCTGGGCGATCGTCATCGACAAGCAACTCCTGTTCTCGCGCAACGGCCGCAACATGGACCGTTTCGAGAAGATCTTCTGGTCGGGTCAGAGCCTCGAGGAGCTGTATCGCTCGCTGTCGAACCGTCCGAACACCGGCATGGCGGCGCTGTTCGTGGCGGCGATGCGGGAATGGAAGCGCTCCTATGAGAGCGGCGGCCGGTCCGTCGCAGGCCTGCAGCAGCGCATCGACAAGGTGCTCGACGTGACGATCGCGCGGGAGACCGAGCGGCTTGAAGCGAAGCTTCTGGTGCTCGCGACCGTGGGCTCGGCCGGGCCGTTCATCGGCCTGTTCGGCACGGTCTGGGGCATCATGACCGCGTTCCAGTCGATCGCGGCGTCGAAGAACACCTCGCTCGCAGTGGTCGCGCCCGGCATCGCGGAGGCGCTGTTCGCCACCGCGATCGGCCTCGTCGCGGCCATCCCAGCGGTCATTTTCTACAACAAGTTCTCCAGTCAGGTGACGCGCCAGGCGAGCCGGATGGAGGGCTTCGCCGACGAGTTCTCCGCGATCCTGTCCCGCCAGATCGACGAGAGGGCCTGATCCGATGGGCATGGGCTCGGCGGGTGGAGGCGGATCGCGCGGCGGCGGGCGCCGCCGGCGTCGTACCGCCGTCATGTCCGAAATCAACATGACGCCGATGGTCGACGTCATGCTCGTGCTGCTGATCATCTTCATGGTGTCGGCGCCGCTGCTGACCGTCGGCGTGCCGATCGACCTGCCGCAGACCTCTGCGAACCCGCTGAACGAGGAGAAAGAGCCCCTCACCATCACGGTGAACACCAAGGGCGAAGTCTTTCTTCAGGAGACGCAGGTGCAGGTCGAAGAGATCGCGCCGCGCCTCATTGCCATCACGAATTCCGGCTACGACGAACGCATATACGTGCGGGGCGACAGGAACGTGGTCTACGGCCAGGTGATGAAAGTCATGGGCACGCTGTCCGCGGCGGGTTTCCGCCGGGTCGCGCTCGTGACGGAACTCGAGCAGGGGAGCTGAGCGGACGCCCATGCGCCCAGGCCTGGTCACCTCTGCGGCCGCTCACGTGCTGATCCTCGCCTGGGGCGTGGTCAATCTTGGCACGGCCAAGCCGTTCGAGGTGTCGCCGACGGAGTCGCTTCCGATCGAGATCCTGACGCCGCAGGAATTCGAGGCCATGACCAAGGGCTCGAAGACCTCGAAGACGGTCGACACCCCGAAGATCAAGGCCGACAAGGTCGCCGAGGCCGACCCCGAACCTGTCGACGACGCGCTGCCCGAGGCGAAGGAGGACGTCGCCGCGCCGCCTCCGCCGCCCGCGCCGAACCTCGCGAAGGCCGAGGCCGAGGCCAAGGCCGCCGCTGAAAAGGCCGAGAAGGCGGAAGCCGCCAAGGCGGCCAAGGTGGAAGCCGAGAAGGCCGAGAAGGCCGAGGCCGCGAAGGTGGCCAAGGCCGCGGCCGAGCAGAAGGCCGCCGCGGACAAGGCCGCGAAGGCGGAAGCCGCCAAGGCCGCCGCCGAGAAGGCCGAGAAGGTCGCTCAGGCGCAGGCCGCCGAGGCCGAGCTGCGCGCCAAGGCCGCGGCCGAGGAGAAGGCCGCGCAGGACAAGGCGGCCGCCGAAAAGGCCGCGGCGGACAAGGCGGAAGCCGAGAAGGCGGCGAAGCTCGCGGCGGAGAAGGCGGCGCAGGAGAAGGCGGAGAAGCTCGCCAAGGCCGAAGCCGACAAAGCCGCCAAGCTCGCGGCCGAAAAGGCCGCCAAGGAGAAGGCCGAGAAACTGGCCAAGGCCGAGGCGGAAAAGGCCGCCAAGGCGGAGGCCGAGAGGAAAGCGGCCGAGGCCAAGGCCGAGGAGCGCAAGTTCGATCCCAACAAGATCGCCTCGCTGCTGAAGAATTCGCAGTCGACCTCGAACGCGCCGAGCAAGTCCGCGCTCGAGGACAAGCGCGCGCCCGGCCGCACCCAGACGGCGGCGCGCGAGACCGCGCCGGAGACGACCGCCGGCACCAGCCGCGGCACGGCGACGAAGCTGTCGCTCTCCCAGCGCAACGGCATCGACAACGCCGTGCGCGAGCAGGTGATGCAGTGCTGGAACCCGCCTTTCGGGGCCGCGAACGGCGACAGCCTGGCCGTGCGCGTGACCTTTACGTTGAACGCCGACGGCACGCTCAGCGACGGGCCGACGGTGGTCAACAACTCGTCCAACCCGGCCTTCCGCGCCGCGGCGGGCGCCGCGACGCGCGCGGTCCAGCGCTGCGCGCCGCTGAAGCTGCCGGCCGACGCCTACGACTACTGGCGCCAGGTGACGATCAACTTCGATCCCAAGGAGATGATGGGCGGATGACCCGCGTCTCCGCCACGGCCTCGCCGCGCTCGCGCGGCATGCCGCCCCTCACGGTTCCGCTCCGCCGGACCGCCCGCCCGCTCTGACGCGTTCCGCGCCGCCGGCTCGCCCGCCGGCCTCAAACGGATAGCCACGAATGTCGCTCTCGCCTGCTCAACTGCTCCGCGCCGCGGCCCTGATCGTCGCGCTCTTCGGCCTCGCCGCGCTGGCTCCGGCCGCGCGCGCGCAGGTCAACATCGACATCAACCAGGGCAACGTGCAGCCGCTGCCGATCGCGATCCCGGCCTTCCTCGGCCAGGGCGCGGACGCCGAGCTCGCGCGCAACATCGCGAGCGTCGTCGAGGCGGACCTGAAGCGCTCCGGCCTGTTCGCGCCGATCGACCACAAGGCCTTCATCGAGAAGATCACCAACACCGACGCCGCCCCGCGCTTCGGCGACTGGCGCATCATCAACGCGCAGGCGCTGGTCACGGGCCGGGTCGTCCGCCAGGGCGACGGGCGGCTCAGGACCGAATTCCGGCTGTGGGACGTGTTCGCGGGCAACCAGCTCGACGGCCAGCAGTTCTTCACCGACAAGAACTGGCGCCGGGTCGCGCATCTGATCGCCGACATGATCTACGAGCGCCTGACCGGCGAGAAGGGCTACTTCGACACCCGCGTCGTCTATGTCGACGAAAGCGGCCCGAAGGACAAGCGCGTCAAGCGCCTCGCCATCATGGACCAGGACGGCTTCAACGTCCGCTACATCACCGGCGGCGAAGAGCTGGTGCTGACCCCGCGCTTCAGCCCGACGAGCCAGGAGATCACCTACATGTCGTTCGGGCGCGCCGAGCCGCGCGTCTACCTGCTCAACATCGAGACCGGCCAGCGCGAGGTCGTCGGCAACTTCCCCGGCATGACCTTCTCGCCGCGGTTCTCGCCGGACGGGCAGAAGGTGATCATGAGCCTGCAGCAGGGCGGCGACTCGAACCTCTACGCCATGGACCTGCGCTCGCGCACCACCACGCGGCTGACGGATTCCGGCGCGATCGACACCTCGCCGTCCTATTCGCCGGACGGCAGCCAGATCGTGTTCGAGAGCGACCGCGGCGGCAACCAGCAGATCTACGTCATGTCGGCCGGCGGCGGCGGCGCGCAGCGCATCTCCTTCGGGCAGGGCCGCTATTCCACGCCGGTGTGGTCGCCGCGCGGCGACCTGATCGCCTTCACCAAGCAGTCCGGCGGCAAGTTCGCGATCGGCGTGATGAAGCCGGACGGCTCGGGCGAGCGCATCCTCACCGAGGGCTTCCACAACGAGGGCCCGACCTGGGCGCCCAACGGCCGCGTGCTGATGTTCTTCCGCGACCAGGGCGGCGGCCCGCGCATCTATTCCGTCGACGTCACCGGCCGCAACGAGCAGCGCATCCCGACGCCGGGATTCGCCTCCGATCCGGCCTGGTCGCCGCCGCTGAACTGAGCGGCGCGATGGGGGTGACCGTCTACGGCATCAAGAACTGCGACACGATGAAGAAGGCGCGCGCCTGGCTGGACGCGCGCGGCGTCCCTTACGCGTTCCATGACTACAAGGCCGCCGGAATCCAGCCGGAGACGCTCGCGGACTGGGCGCGGCAGGTCGGCTGGGAGACCCTGCTGAACCGGGCCGGCACGACCTTCCGCAAGCTTCCCGACGCCGATCGCGAAGGCCTCGACGAAGCGAGGGCGCTCCGGCTGATGGCGGCGCATCCGAGCCTGATCAAGCGGCCCGTGCTGACCGGCAAGGGCGAGCCCGTGGTGGGCTTCAAACCCGAGCGCTACGCCGAGCTGTTCGCCGGCTAATCGTCCGCGCTTATTCCGCCGCGATCGCCGCGCTCTCGTAGGACGCCGACAGGTTGTCGAGGCTCGCCACGATGTGGTCGGCGAGCGCCTGCGCGGTCTCCGTCAGCGAGCCGGCGTTCTTCAGCAGCGCGATCTTGCAGGTCGGCAGCGGCGGGAAGCCGTCGGCCTGGTTCAGGATGCGCATGCCCGGCCGCAGCGCGGACTCCGGCAGCACGGAGACCGCGAGGCCCGCCAGCACGGCGGAGCCGACGGCCGTGAAGTTGCAGCTCGAATAGAGCACCCGGCTCGCGCGGCCGACCGCCTCGAGCTGCGCCATCGCGGTCTCCCGCCACTCGCAAGCGGCGGTGCCGAGCGCGAGCGGGATCACCGCCTCCTCGTGGACCATGGCGCGCTGGGAGGTCACCCACAGCAGCGGCTCCTGCCGGATGATCTCGCCGACCGGCTTGCGCGACGCGTGGGTGATGATGGCGAGGTCGAGGTCGTCGCGCTCGATGAAGCCGACGAGATGGCTCGTCGGCTCGCACACCACCGACACCTCCACCCTCGGGTTGGAGCGGGAGAAGCGCGCCAGGATCTCGGGCAGGTAGCGCTCGGCGTAGTCGTCCGGCACGCCGAGCCGCACCCGCCCGGTCAGGGCGTCGTCGGCGAAGGCCGACACCGCCTCGCGCGAGATGTGGACGATGCGCCGGGCGTAGTCGAGCAGGCGCTCGCCGTCCTCGGTCAGCCTGGCGCCGCGGCCGTCGCGCGCGAAGATCGGCCGGCCGACCCGCTCCTCCAGCCGCTTCATCTGCATCGACACCGCCGACTGGGTCTTGTGCACCACGTCAGCAGCGCGGGTGAACGAGCCGGTGTCCACGATCGCGACGAAGGTCTTCAGTTGGTCGACATCCAGCAGGGCAGTCATCGGCGCCTCTGAGCATCACGGGATATGATGACCCATATTAGAAACATTCGTTTCACTGATCAATCGGCCTCGGGCATGGTCGCGTCGTTCCCGGGAGGCTGCGGCGGTTTCGGGTGGTGCGGATGAGCCGGACCACGAATCGTCGCGACGGATGGATCACGCCGCCCGGACGATGAGGAGGTCGCAATGTCGCTGATGTCGCTCGAGAGCCTGAAGACCGCCCGGATCACTCCGGCCAAGGTCGCCATCTTCGTGGCCCGCGACGTCATGCGCCGCGCCGCCGCCGTCGCCGTGGCCTGGCGCCGTCGCAACGACCTGCGCGAGCTCGCGCGTTTCGACGATCGCATGCTGGCGGATCTCGGCCTGTCGCGCGGCGACGTCGCCTCGGCCGCCTCCGAGCCGATGTGGCGGGACCCCACGCTCCGGCTGTCGGCGCTCGCGATCGAGCGCCGGGCGGCCGAACGCGATCACGTGCGGTGGCGGCGCGGCCGGATCGCGGCGGCGCGCGAAACCCGCGTCGAAGGCGCCCGGTCGCGGGAAGCCTGCGCCGACTGACGCCCCGCCCATATGACCCGCCGCGGGGCGGCCGGGACCTCGCCCGATGGCGATGTCCCGGCCGTCCTACGGTCGTTTGAGAGGCCGCCGCCGATCGTCGCAGCGTCCAAAACAGAGCCATAAACACCGCGGGAAAAGTTTGTCGGATGACAAACGGATCGCGCCCGAGGGCGTCCGCGGCGGTTCCGGCTCGAATCAGGCGTTGAGCGTCAGGCGATAGGCGTAGGCGTCGCCGCGGAACAGGCCTTCCACATACTCGATCATCCGGCCGCCGCCGTCATAGGAGCGGCGACGGATCAGCAGGCAGGGCAGGGGCTCCTCGAAGCCGAAGATCGCGCTCTCGCGCTCGTCCGGCGCCGCCGCCTCGATCGTCTGCTCGCAGCGCGTCAGGGTCAGCCCGTTCTCGGCCAGCCGCGCGTAGACCGAACCGCTGAGGTCGGCCTCGGCCAGCGCCGGCGCCGCGGAGACGTCGTACCACGCCTTCTCCACCGACAAGGGCATGCCGTCGCCAAGCCGCACGCGCACCAGCTTGAGCAGCGGGGCGGCCGAGGGCAAACCGAAGATCGAGGCGATCGAGCGGTCGGTGGCGACGTCCTGCTCCAGCACCTCGGACGACGGCGTGCGGCCGAGCTCGCGCATCTCCTCGGTGAAGCCCTTCAGCCGCTCCATGCCCGGCTTCAGCCGGCTTTCCACCGCCTCGACGCGGTAGCCGAGCCGGCCGTGCGCGCTCAGCATCCGGCGGCGGCGCAGCGCGTCGTAGCAGCGCTGCACGGTGGTGCGGCTGACGCCGAGGTCCTCGGCGAGCCGACGCTCGGCCGGCAGGGTGGCGCCCACCGCGACGACGCCCGCGCTGATCAGCGCCGCGAGCTGCTCCTCCAGCTGCTGATACATGGGCCGCGCGGTGTCGTCGCGCAGGCGGAGAAGGTTGAACAGGTTAGGGGCGTCGCTCAAAACGTAGGCGCTTCCGGACAGGCGAACATGGAAAAGGCCGGTCGCGCGCAAACGCGCGCCGTACCAATACGTCATTATACGGTGCACGAAAGATGGCGAAAGGCGAGCAGGAGCATGGGCGTCCACGCAATCGTGCAGTCCAGAAGAGCCCCAAAGGCGCGGCGGCGGCGCCGACGCCGTCGGTGACGCGACCCCCATGCGACGTTATAGAAGCGCGTGGTTCAGCTCCGCCGGAGTTCGATGTCGTCGCTACAGCCAGCAGAAACCTCCGGGCCGAGCCCGCTCGAACGCCTTGCGGCGGCTCTGGCGAGCCGTGATCTCCCGGCGCCGCTGAGCGTGGGGCCGATGTCCGGGGAGTGGGCGCCCCTGGCGCGGCTCTGGGGCCCGGACCGGTCCGCCATGGAGCGGCTGCTCGCCCATCAGCGGTCCTACGCCGCCGATCTCGACGAGAAAGGCCAATCCGCCTACCTCATCGGCGGACACGCCTATGCGCTGGCGGTTCCGCTCGCCCTGGGCGTGGTGGCGCACGGCGTCGCCTTCGACCTGTCGGCCGACCGCATCGGCTTCCGGCTCGAGCGCTACGTCATGGCGTATGGCGGCCGCGACGCGCCCGGCGAGCGCATGCATCTGCGGCTGTCATCGCCGAGCTTCGCGACCGTCGATCCGGCCCATGCCGGCGTCGCGGGCGCCGTGCTCCTGCCGGACCGCGCCGCGCTCGCCGGGCATGTCGGTATCGCGCTCGAAGCGCATCTCGCGCCGCTGGTCGAATGGCTGCACGGCTATGGCGGGCTGTCCCGCGGCGCGCTATGGCGGCTCGTGGGCGACGCCGTCGCGATGGCCTTCCTCGGCGTGGGCGAGGCGCTCGGCCGGGTGGAGGACGCTAAGCGCGACGCGCTTGGCGTCCTGAAGCGTCCGGGCTCGCCGCTGAACAACCCGCAGATGCGTTTCGCCCGCTTCGACCTGGTTCATTCGTCCGCGCCTGACCGGCCGATCGCCAGCGAGAACGTCTGCGTCCGCGGCGGGTGCTGCCGCTACTACACCGTCGAGGGCGGGAGCTATTGCGGAAGCTGCGTGATGCTCGATGCGCGGGAGCGCGAAGCGCGCATGCTGGCGGCGTTCCGGCTTCGGCTCGGCGAGGCCGCTTGCGCCGGCGCCGCGGCGCGCGAGGCGCGCTGAAGCGCAAGGGCCAAAAACGCCTTGAATAGACTCAAGTTCTGTTCTCACGCGGTCTTGATGGCGCCACGATCCGCCAATGTCCTTCTAGGACTACGCGGGGAGCCGCCCCGCGACGACGCCGCCAGAGACGGCGAGACAGGAGCGCGCGATGCTGGGCCAGCGCTATCCGACGATCCTCGAGATCGAGGGCGTCCTGGGCGACGTGCCCCATGACGGATACCTGCCGGACCTGACGACGGTGTTCGCCGACCCCGCCGTGATGACGACGCTCGGCGGCGTCCGCTCCAGCGACGCCGCGTCGAGCTTCATCGCGCGGGCCAGGGCGCACTGGCGGGACGCCGGCTTCGGGCTCTGGTTCCTGCGCGACATGCGCGACGGCTCCTTCTCCGGCTGGGCCGGCATCCGCCGCTGCGAGGTCGCGGGCGAGCGCACGGTCGAGCTCGCCTACGCGCTGACGCCGCGCATGCGCTGCCGCGGCCACGCCACGCGCATCGGCGCGGCCGCGCTGCAGCTCGGCTTCGAGAACCTGGGCCTGCCGGAGATCGTCGCCTTCACCACCGTCGCCAACACGCACTCGCTCGCGGTGATCGATCGGCTCGCCTTCGCCTATGACAAGCCGTTCGAGCACGCCGGCCTGCCGCACGCGCTCTACCGTCGGACCGCGGCGATGCACGCGGGGGCGTGAAGCGCCGCGGCGTCATCCCGGACGGCCGAAGGTGGATCCGGGACCGTTTTTAGAATGAAGCTCGTCATGGTCCGGCTCGACCGCACCATCCACGTCCGGCGTGGCGCTCGACGTCGGCGATGGGTCCTCCGGTCAAGCCGGAGGACGACGGCGGAGTGCGGCCCGGGCCGCGAGCGCGCCCCTGCGGACGACGGTCCCGGCTCTCCGCTTCGCTGCGGCCGGGATGACGCCCGGCGTCCTCACTCCGCGGCGAGCTTGGCCGCGCGGTTGGGGTCGTAGTTCAGCACCGGGGCGAGCCACTTCTCCATGTCGGCGAGCGCGTAGCCCTTGCGGGCGGCGTAGTCGGCGACCTGGTCGCGGTCGATCTTGCCCAAGCCGAAGTACCGGCTTTCCGGGTGGCTGAAATAGAGCCCGGAGACGGCGGAGCCCGGCCACATGGCGTAGCTCTCGGTCAGCGTCAGGCCGATGGCCTCGGGCGCGTCGAGAAGCTCGAACAGCGTGCCCTTCTCGGTGTGGTCGGGCTGGGCCGGATAGCCGGGAGCGGGGCGGACGCCGTCGTATTTCTCGGCGATCAGATCCTCGTTCGAGAGCGCCTCGTCGGGGGCGTAGCCCCAGTGCACCTTGCGCACCTCGGCGTGCATCCACTCCGCGGCGGCCTCCGCCAGACGGTCGGCGAGCGCCTTGGCGAGGATGCCGCCGTAATCGTCGTTGGCGCGGGCGAAGCGCTGCGTCACCGCCTCCTCGCCGATGCCGGCGGTGACGGCGAAGCCGCCGACATAGTCCGGCACGCCCGAATCTTCCGGAGCCACGAAGTCGGCGAGCGCGAGGTTCGGCCGGTCCTTGCCGCGCGCCATCTGCTGGCGCAGCGTGTGGAGCGTGGCGAGCTCCTCGGTCCGGGTCTCGTCCTTGAACAGCACGATGTCGTCGCCGCGGGCGGCGGCCGGCCAGAAGCCGATGACGGCGCGCGCCTCCAGCCACTTCTCCTGCGCCATCTGGCGCAGCATGGCCGTGGCGTCGTCGTAGAGGCTCTTCGCGGCCTCGCCGTATTTCGCGTCCGTGAGGATGTCCGGATAGCGGCCCTTCAGCTCCCACGTCGCGAAGAACGGCGTCCAGTCGATGTGGGGGATCAGCGTCTCGAGCGGGATGTTCTTCAGCACCTTGGTGCCGAGGAAGCTGGGCTTCGGCTGAACGCGCGCGGTGTCGATCACCAGGCGGTTCTCGCGCGCGGCCGCGATCGGGGAGCGGACCTTGTCCTCCTGCGCCCGCGCGTGCTGCTCGGCGAGGCGGGCGTAGTCGGCCTGGATGTCGGAGACGTAAGCCGCGGCGCCGCCCTCCTTGGACAGCAGCTGCGACACCACGCCGACCGCGCGGCTGGCGTCCAGAACATAGACCGCCTGGCCCCGCTCATAGGCCGGATGGATCTTCACCGCGGTGTGGATCTTGGAGGTGGTGGCGCCGCCGATCAGCAGCGGCACGTCGAAGCCCTCGCGCTCAAGCTCGGAGGCGACCGTCACCATCTCGTCTAGCGAGGGCGTGATCAGGCCGGACAGGCCGATGACGTCGACGTTGTGCTCGCGCGCGGCGGCGATGATCTTCTGCACCGGCACCATGACGCCGAGGTCGATCACCTCGTAATTGTTGCACTGGAGCACGACGCCGACGATGTTCTTGCCGATGTCGTGGACGTCGCCCTTCACCGTCGCCATCAGGATCTTGCCGGCGTTGGAGCGCTGGGTCCCGCCGTTGAGGCGCTTCTCCTCCTCCATGAACGGCATCAGGTAGGCCACCGCCTGCTTCATGACGCGGGCCGACTTCACCACCTGCGGCAGGAACATCTTGCCCGAGCCGAACAGGTCGCCGACGACGTTCATGCCGTCCATCAGCGGGCCTTCGATGACGTGCAGCGGACGCTCGGACGCGGCGCGGGCCTCCTCGGTGTCGGCCTCGATGAACTCGGTAATGCCGTGGACGAGGGCGTGCTCCAGCCGCTTCTTCACCGGCTGTTCGCGCCACTTGGTGTCGACGACGCGCGCTTCCTGCTTGCCGCCCTTGAACTTGTCGGCCGCGGCGAGCAGCCGGTCGGTCGCGTCCGGCCGGCGGTTGAGCACGACGTCCTCGGCGAGCTCGCGCAGCTCCGGGTCGATGTCGTCATAGACCGGCAGCGCGCCGGCGTTGACGATGCCCATGTCCATGCCGACGGCGATGGCGTGGTAGAGGAACACCGAGTGCATCGCCGCGCGCACCGGCTCGTTGCCCCGGAAGGCGAAGGAGAGGTTCGAGACGCCGCCCGAAATGTGCGCGTGGGGCAGGTTCTCGCGGATCCACTTGGTCGCCTCGATGAAGTCGACGCCGTAGTTGGCGTGCTCCTCGATGCCGGTCGCGACCGCGAACACGTTCGGGTCGAACACGATGTCTTCCGGCGGGAAGCCGACTTGGCTCGTCAGGATCTTGTAGGCGCGGGCGCAGATCTCGGTCTTGCGCGCGAAGGTATCGGCCTGTCCTTGCTCGTCGAACGCCATCACCACCACGGCGGCGCCGTAGGCGCGCACCTTGCGCGCGTAATGGATGAAGCTCTCCTCGCCTTCCTTCAGCGAGATCGAGTTCACGATCGGCTTGCCCTGGACGCACTTCAGGCCGGCCTCGATCACCGACCACTTGGAGCTGTCGATCATCACCGGCACGCGGGCGATGTCCGGCTCCGAGGCGACGAGGTTCAGGAACTCCGTCATCGCCTTCTCGGAGTCGAGAAGGCCCTCGTCCATGTTCACGTCGAGGATCTGCGCGCCGTTCTCCACCTGCTCGCGCGCCACGTCCAGCGCCGCGGCGTAGTCGGCGTTGGTGATCAGCTTCCGGAATTTGGCGGAGCCGGTGACGTTGGTGCGCTCGCCGACGTTGACGAAGCGGGAGGCGGCGGAGGTCATGGGCGATCCGTCGTGAGGGTCAGGCGTCAGGCGGCGGTCAGTTCGAACGGCTCGAGGCCGGACAGGCGCATCTTGGGCGCGACGTCCGGGACCTTGCGGGGCGCCTTGCCCTTCACCGCCTGCGCGATCGCGGCGATGTGGGCGGGGGTGGTGCCGCAGCAGCCGCCGACGATGTTGACGAGGCCGGACGAGGCGAACTCGCCGACGAGCTCGCCCATCGCCTCCGGGCTCTCGTCGTAGAGCCCGAACTCGTTCGGCAGGCCGGCGTTCGGGTAGGCGCAGATCAGCGTGTTCGCGACCTTCGACAGCTCGGCGACGTGGGCGCGCATCTCCTTGGCGCCGAGCGCGCAGTTCAGCCCGAACGAGATCGGCCGCGCGTGGTTCAGCGCGTTCCAGAACGCCGTCGGCGTCTGGCCCGAAAGCGTGCGGCCGGACAGGTCGGTGATCGTGCCGGAGATCATCACGGGCACGCGGATTCCGCGCTCGGCGAACAGCTCCTCGATCGCGAAGATCGCGGCCTTGGCGTTCAGCGTGTCGAAGATGGTCTCGACGAGCAGCAGGTCCGCCCCGCCGTCGAGCAGGCCGCGCGCGGCCTCGCCATAGGCCTCGGCGAGCTGGTCGAAGGTGATGGCGCGGAAGCCCGGATTGTTCACGTCCGGCGAGATCGACGCCGTGCGGTTCGTCGGCCCGAGCGTGCCGGCGACGAAGCGCGGGCGGCCGTCCTCCTTGGCCGCGATGTCGCCCGCCTGCCGCGCGAGCTTCGCGCCCTCGACGTTCAGCTCGTAGGCGAGCGCCTCCATGCCGTAGTCGGCCTGGGCGATGG
The DNA here is from genome assembly GCF_027922325.1 of Methylopila turkensis. GTDB lineage: Bacteria > Pseudomonadota > Alphaproteobacteria > Rhizobiales > Methylopilaceae > Methylopila > Methylopila turkensis. The sequence goes on along the minus strand of NZ_BSFL01000001.1, from coordinate 611,787 downwards.
TCGTGGACGAGAAGGTGTTGGTCTCGACGATGTCGGCGCCGGCGCGGAAGTATTCGAGATGGATGTCGCGGATGGCGTCGGGCTGGGTCAGGATCAGAAGGTCGTTGTTGCCCTTGAGGTCATGGCCCCAGTCCTTGAAGCGCTCGGCGCGGAAGTCCTCTTCCGAGAACTTGCGCTGCTGGATCATGGTGCCCATGGCGCCGTCGAGCACGAGAATGCGCTCGGCGGCGAGCGTGCGGATCGTGGTTTCGGTGTCGGTCATGGTTATCACGCTCACCTTTCAGTCCGGTAGGGCCGCCTTACTTGGCGGTCTCCAGCGCCTTAAGGCGCTTCTCAATCGCGTCCAGCCGGTCGTCTACGCCGTTCACGACGTAGCGGCCGAGAATTGTTTCGCTCTTCAACGCTTCGCGGATCGCGTCGAGCTTCTTGTCCTGTCCGGCGAACCGCGAGTCGACCCCGTCGAAACGCGACTCGAATTTGGCGTCGATCGCATCAAACCGCGTATTCATGTCGCGCCGTAGCTCGCGCAGTAGCGTCAGAACCAGGTTATCGGGCTCGGCCATTTTGGAAGCTCCGTGATTCTTCCCTTAAGATGGCGCCATTCCATTCAAATGCACGGGGCGTCACGCCGCGACCGCCCCCGCCGCGGCCGAATCCGGCCGAAGGCCCAGCAGGTGGCAGACGGCGTAGACCAAGTCGGCCTTGTTCATGGTGTAGAAGTGGAAGTCCTTCACGCCGTGATCGACCAGGTCGAAAACCTGTTCCGCGGCGACCGCGGCCGCGATGAGCTGGCGGGTCTGCGGATCGTTCTCAAGCCCGTCGAAGCGCGCGGCGAACCAGTCCGGCACGGTGGCGCCGGCGCGGGTCGCGAAGTTCGCGGTCTGCCGGAAGTTCGAAACCGCCACGATCCCCGGCACGATCGGGATGTGGATGCCGCGCGCCCGCGCCTGGTCGACGTAGCGGAGGTAGTGGCCGTTGTCGAAGAAGAACTGGGTGATGGCGCGCGTCGCGCCGGCGTCGACCTTGGCCTTGAGCACGTCGAAATCGGCCTCGACGCTCGGGCTCTCCGGGTGCTTTTCGGGATAGGCCGAGACGGAGATCTCGATCTCCGGCGCGCGCCGGCGGATGCCGGAGATCAGGTCCGCGGTGGAGGCGTAGCCGCCGGGATGCGGCTCGAAGGTCGAGCCGACGCCGCCGGCGGGATCGCCGCGCAGCGCCACGATGTGGCGGACGCCGGCCTCGCGGTAGCCGTCGACGACCGCGTCGACCTCCTCGCGGGTCGCGGACACGCAGGTCAGGTGCGCGGCCGGCGGGATGTCGGTCTCCTTCACCATCCGGGCGACGGTCGCGTGGGTGCGCTCGCGGGTCGAGCCGCCGGCGCCGTAGGTGACGGACATGAAGGTCGGCCCGAGCGGCGCGAGCCGCTCCACCGAGCGCCAAAGCGTCTCCTCCATCTCCGGCGTCTTGGGCGGAAAGAATTCGAACGACACGCGGATCGGCCGGCGCCCGGCGCGGGAGAGACGTTGGTTGGGCATCATGCCACCTCGAGTTTCGAGGGAGAGAGCGGCGCGTCGGCGACGATCCTGGGATCGCGCGCGAGCCACAGCGATACGGTGAGCTTGTCCGCGGCGCCGTCGGGCGGCGGCAGCTGGATATGGGCGACGACGTCGAGGCCGGCCGCCGAAAGCCAGCCGGCCATCGTGTCGTTGGAGAAGCCGAGCCTTCGGTGGGCGTGGGCTTCGCGCAACTCCTCGATGCCGTGGGGCGCGAAATCGACGATCAGCAGCCGCCCGCCGGCGCTGAGCGCGCGCGCGGCCTCGCGGACGGCGCGGGCGCCGTCGTCGAGGAAGTGCAGCACCTGGTGCACGACCACGAGGTCGAAGCTGTCCGCGGGAACTGGAAGCGCGAAGATGTCGCCCTGCCGCACCTGCGCGTTCGCGACGCCGGCGCGGGCGAGATTGGCGCGCGCGAGAGAAAGCATGTCGCGGTTGCTGTCGATGCCGATTGCGCGGCCGACCTGCGGGCTGAGCAGCTCCAGCACGCGGCCGGTGCCGGTGCCGAGGTCGAGCGCGGTCTCGACGCGGCGGTCGCCGAGGATGTCGAGGATCGCCCGCTCCACCGCGGTCTCGGCCACATGCAGGCTGCGCACGCCGTCCCACCGCGTGGCCTGCGCGCTGAAGTAGCGGGCGGCGGCGTCGTGGTGGGCGGCCCGGACCTCGGCCAGCCGCTCGCGGTCGCGCGCGAGCGCCGCGTCGGCCGGATCGAGCCGGTCGAGCGCGGCCACGGTCGCCTGCTTGATCGGCGCGATTTCCGTGAGCCCGAAGAACGCCCAGGCGCCTTCGCGCCGGCGCTCGACCAGTCCCGCCTCGACCAGCAGCTTGAGGTGCCGCGAGATGCGCGGCTGGCTCTGGCCAAGAATGTCGGTGAGGTCGGACACCGTCAGCTCGCCTTCGGCCAGCAGGGCGAGCACCCGCAGCCGCGTCGGCTCCGCCGCGGCCCGGAGGGCGGCGAGCGCGGCGTCGAGGCCGATCCGTGACGAGGCGTCGATAAAAGACATAAAGATGTCTTTATATCGGTCTGGCCGCCGATGCAATGCGCCTTTTCAGGCGCGGGGCCCTCCGCACTTGGCTCAGTAGATCCACTGCTCCGGAATCTTCACCGCGACGGCGCCGCCGGCTTCGATCGCGCCCGGTCGCTCGACGCTCGCCACCACCCCGCGCAGCCTGCGGGCCACGGCGCGAAAGCCCAGCTCGGCGCTCGCCGCGCCGGTGCGCCGGGCGATCGCGGCGCCGGCGAAGCGGCAGGGCGCGTTCTGGCCCTCGACCACCACGACCGCGCCGCCGTCGAAGAACAGGCGCGTTCCGGCCGGCAGGAAGGACAGGCGGGGGACATCGCGGATCACGATGTTGGCGCCGATCCAGGCCGGCGCCACCTCGGTGAGCCCCATCGCCGCGGCGACCTCCGCCAGATCCTCGACGGACACGATCGACAGCTGCCGGCCGGACCGGATCTCCGTTCCCCGCGCGTACCAGGGCTCCCGGCCCCCCGCTGGCCGGATGAAGCCGGCGTGGCGGTCGCCCGGAACGCCCTCGAAGCCGAGCGCGAGGCGCGCGACAGGGGCCGTCTCGAACGTGTCGGGGCTCGGCGTGGCGAGCACGTCCACGAGCCGCCCGGCGATACGGCGGCCCGGATGGATGGCGATCTCGCCGAACAGGTCGGTGGTCATCGGAGCCTTCTCAGGGCATCAGGCGGCGACGGGCGGCATCGCGTCGCGGAAGATCTCGGCGAAGGGCGGCGCGGGGTCAACGGGCTTTCGCCACCATGAACAGACGCGGAAAGCGCAGCAGGACCTTGCCGTCGGCGCGGGGCGTGTAGAACGAGGCGAGGCGCCGCTGGTAGTCGGCTTCGAAGGCGGCCCGCTCGGCGGCGTCGAGCGGCGCGACGAACGGCCGGAGCCCGGTCGCGCGCAGCCAGTCGACGATCGCCGCCAGCCCGTCGAGCGGATGGGCGAAGGTGGTGCGCCAGACGTCCGCCGTCGCGCCCGCGCCGGTCAGCAGGTCGTAGTAGCGCTCCAGGGGCAGAAGGACCGCGCGCGACGCCGTGGCGGCGCTCAGCCTGTCCCGCCACCGGCCGTCGAGCGCGGTCTCGCGCATGGCGACGTGGGACGGCTCCTGCAGGTTGTCCGGCATCTGCACGGCGAGGACGCCGCCGGGCGCCAGGGCGCGGAGCAGGCGCGGAAACAGCGTCTCGTGGTCCGGCAGCCACTGCAGCGCGGCGTTGGCGAAGATCACGTCCGGCCGTTCCGCCTCGTCCGGCGTCCAATGGGCGATGTCGGCTTCGACGAAGCGGGCGGAGGGCAGGCGCGCGCGGGCCGCCGCCAGCATGTCGGACGAGGAGTCGACGCCGATCGCCTCCGCGTCGGGAAAGCGGCGCGCGAGCAGCTCGGTGGAGTTTCCGGGACCGCAGCCGAGGTCGACCACGCGCCGGGCCGCGGCGAGCGGAACGCGCGCCAGCAGCTCCGCCGCAGGCCGGGTGCGCTCATCCGCAAAGCGCAGATAGCGCGCGGCGGACCAGTCTTCCTTCAACGTCATATGACTTCCGCCTCCCTCAGGAGGACGGCTCCATCCGGCAGTAGATCGCGGCGGGCGCGGCGTCGAAATACTTGAACAAGGCCGGGCAGAGCCAGCCTTCCTGCCCGGTCGATCTCCAACGGTACCAGTTGCCTTCGTACTCCTCTCGCACCCACAGCAGCTCGTGCTGATAACCTGGAAACGGTTTGGCGGAGAAGATGAGCCGAAAGCCTTGAGCCGCATCGGGAATTGTCGCCGTGGCGGCGTCGATCATCTCCGGCACGCCGAAGACGAAGGGCTCCTTCACGAGCCCCGTCGCCTCGTCGTCAAACACCCACATGTCGCGATCGCGATAGGGATAGATCACCATCATCGCGTTCGCCATCGGGTTTACGCCCATCTCACCGCGCGAACTGGCGGTACTTGATGCGCTTGGGCTCGACCGCGTCGGGACCGAGGCGGCGCTTCTTGTCTTCCTCGTAGTCCTGGAAGTTGCCCTCGAACCATTCGACGTGGCTGTCGCCCTCGAAGGCCAGCATGTGCGTCGCGATGCGGTCCAGGAACATGCGGTCATGGCTGATGATGACCGCGCAGCCGGCGTAGTCCTCCAGCGCCTCCTCGAGCGCGCGCAGCGTCTCCATGTCGAGGTCGTTGGTGGGCTCGTCGAGCAGCAGGACGTTGGCGCCCGACTTCAGCATCTTGGCGAGATGGACGCGGTTGCGCTCGCCGCCCGAGAGGTCGCCGACCTTCTTCTGCTGAGCCGCGCCCTTGAAGTTGAAGGCGCCGACATAGGCGCGGGAGTTCACCTCGCGCTTGCCGAGGTGGATCACGTCGGTGCCGCCCGAGATCTCCTCCCAGACGTTCTTATTGGGATCGAGCGAGTCGCGGGACTGGTCGACATAGCCGAGATGGACGGTGTCGCCGACCTTGATCTCGCCCTTGTCCGGCTTGTCCTGGCCGGTGATCATGCGGAACAGCGTGGTCTTGCCGGCGCCGTTCGGGCCGATGATCCCGACGATGCCGCCGGGCGGCAGCTTGAAGGACAGGTCCTCGATCAGCAGCTTGTCGCCGAAGCCCTTGGACAGGCCGTCGAACTCCACCACGTTGGCGCCAAGGCGCTCTGCGATCGGGATGACGATCTGCGCGGAGGTCGGCCCCGCCTCGGAGGCCTTGGCCACCAGGTCGTCGTAGCGCTGGATGCGGGCCTTGTTCTTGGCCTGGCGCGCCTTCGGGCTGTTGCCCATCCACTCCTGCTCGCGCTTGAGCGTGCGCTGCAGCGCCTCCTCGACCCGGTTCTCCTGGATCATGCGCTTCTGCTTCTGCACCAGCCACGAGGAGTAGTTGCCCTCGTAGGGGATGCCGCGGCCGCGGTCGATCTCGAGGATCCAGCCGGTCACGTTGTCCAGGAAGTAGCGGTCGTGGGTGATGATCAGGATCGCGCCGGGGTAGTTCCGGAGGTGGTTCTCGAGCCAGTTCACCGTCTCGGCGTCGAGATGGTTGGTCGGCTCGTCCAGCAGCAGCAGCTCCGGCTCCTCCAGCAGCAGCTTGCACAGCGCCACGCGGCGCTTCTCTCCGCCCGAGAGCTTGGAGACGTCCCAGTCGTCCGGCGGGCAGCCGAGCGCGTCCATGGCCTGCTCGACCTTGCTGTCGAGATCCCACAGGCCGAGCGCCTCGATGCGGTCCTGAAGCTCCGTCATCTCGTCCGCGGTCTCGTCCGAGTAGTTCATGGCGAGCTCGTTGTAGCGCTCGAGGATCGCCGTCTTGGCGGCGACGCCCTCCATGACGTTCTCGCGCACCGTCTTGTTCGGATCGAGCTGCGGCTCCTGCTCGAGGTAGCCGATCCTCGCGCCCTTGGCGGCCCAGGCCTCGCCGGTGAACTCCTTGTCGATCCCCGCCATGATCTTCAGCAGGGTCGACTTGCCGGCGCCGTTCGGGCCGAGGATGCCGATCTTGGCGTCCGGGTAGAAGGACAGGTGGATGTTGTCGAGCGTCTTCTTGGGCCCGAAGGCCTTCGAGACGCCGGCCATGTGATAGATGAATTCGCGCTGGGCCATGGGGCTTTCGAGCTCGCGTGGAAGGCGCGCGCGGCGGCGCGGCCGGCGCGGGGATGTCGTGGGTTGGCGGCCTTTTAGCGCGGCGCTCTCCGGCGCGGAAGGGGGGCCTCACCTCTCCCGGGGATCGAAGGCGTCGCGCAGGCGGTCGCCGAGCACGTTGAGCGCGGAGAGCGTCGCCACGAAGAAGGCGGCGGGAAACAGCAGCAAGTGCGGCGCGCCCTGCAGGCTGCCGGCGCCCTGCGCGATCAGCGCGCCCCAGCTCGTCAGCGGCGCCTGCACGCCGAGCCCAAGGAACGACAGGAAGCTTTCGAGCAGGATCACCTTGGGCGCCGTCAGCGTGGCGAACACCACGACCGTCCCGACCATGTTCGGCAGGATGTGGCGCAGCAGGATGCGGCGTTCCGAGACGCCCAGCGCGCGGGCGGCCTGCACGAACTCCCGCCGCTTCAGCCGCAGCGTCTCGCCGCGGACGATGCGGGCCATGTCGAGCCACTCGATCGCCCCGATCGCGAGGAACAGCAGCGCGAAGTTCCGTCCGAAGGTCACCACCAGCAGGATGACGAGGAACACGAAGGGAAGGGCGTAGAGCACGTCCACGATCCGCATCATCACGTCGTCGGTCCGGCCGCCGACGAAGCCCGCGACCGCGCCCCAGGCGACGCCGATGACGAGGCTCGTCAGCGTGGCGAGCAGCCCGACCGCGAGCGAGACGCGGCCGCCTGCGAGGATGCGCGCCAGCAGGTCGCGCCCGTTGGCGTCGGTTCCCATCAGGAAGCGGACGCGGTTCACGTGGCCCTCGATCACCGCGCTCCGCCCGCCGTCGCGCGTCTCCGCGAGCCGCGCGTCGCGGAACTCGTCGGCGCGCTCGACGTAGCGCAGCACCCGTGGGTCGATCGGCTCGGCGCCCGCGATATCGGCGCGGAAGCGGTCGCCGTCGATCGTCAGCCGCGTCAGCTCCACGCGGCCGCGCGCCAGCGCCGAGCGCAGCGCGCCCTCCAGCGTCGCCGGCTCGGGATAGGGCTGCAGGCTCGGCGGAACCAGCACGTAGGAGCGGTAGACGCGGTCGTACGCGTGCGGCGAGAACCATGGCCCGGCGAGACAGACGAGGGCGATCGCGGCCAGCAGGCCGAGCGCCGCGAGGCCGACCGGATCGCGCTTCAGGCGCCCGAGCGCGCGACGCGTGAGCCCGCCCCGCGCGGGCGCAGGAGCGAGCACGGCGTCAGTCATGCCGGATCCGCGGGTCGAGCACGGCGTAGGCGAGGTCGACGAGCAGGTTGAACAGGACGACGAAGACGCCGACCAGCACCACCGTGCCCATCACCAGCGCGTAGTCGCGGTTGAGCGCGCCCAGCACGAAGTAGCGCCCGACGCCGGGGATGCCGAAGATGGTCTCCACGACGACGGATCCCGTGAGCAGCGCCGCCGCCGCCGGACCGAGATAGGACAGCGCCGGGCCGCCCGCCGCGCGCAGGGCGTGGGCCGTCACCCGCCATTCCGGCAGGCCGTAGGCGCGCGCGGTGCGGATGTGGTCGGCCTTCAGCGCCTCGATGGTCGCGGCCCGCGTCAGCCGCGCGAAGGCCGCGATCTGCGGCAGGGCGAGGGCGACCACGGGCAGGACCTTGTGGCTAAGCGCGCCCTGTCCCCAGCCGGCCGCCGGCAGCCAGCCGAGCCAGACCGCGAACGCCAGCGACAGCAGCGGCGCGATGACGAAGCTCGGCACGGTGAGGCCGAGGCCCGAGAGCGTGGTCACGGCCGCGTCGAGCGCGGAGCCCTGGCGCTTCGCCGCGAGCGCGCCGAGCCCGACGCCCAGGACGAGCGCCAGAATGAGCGCCGCGCCGCCGATCTGGAGCGAATAGGGCAGGGCGCGGGCGAACAGCTCGGTGACGGTGAAGTCGCGGTAGCTGTAGCTCGGGCCGAGGTCGCCCTGGAGAAGCCGCGCGAGATAGTCGCCGTACTGGACGATCAGCGGCTGGTCGAGCCGGTAGGCGCGCTTGAGGTTTTCGAGCACCGCGGGCGCGAGCGCCTGATCGGCGTTGAACGGCCCGCCGGGCGTGAACCGCATCAGCAGGAAGGACAGCGTCACCACCGCGAACAGCGTCGGGATCGCCCAGAGCAGGCGGCGGAGGACGAAGGCGATCATCGCGCGCGCCGCAGACGGAAACGACGTCCCGGAGTAGGCGGAATCCTCACGGCTCCAGCCTTAGATAGCGCGTGGGATGAATGTCCATGACGTTGTCCTCCCAACCCTTCAGCCGGTGCGAGACCAGCGCCTTGGAGGCGTAGAACAGGATCGGGATCATGGGCTGCTCGTCGACCAGGATCGCCTCCGCCTTCCGGAGCGTCGCGAGGCGCTCGGCCGGGTCGGCCATGTCGTCGGAGGCCTTCACCAGCGCGTCGTAGGGCGGGCTGTTCCAGCCGGGATAGTTGAAGCCGACATTGTCGCTGAGGCCGAGGAAGAGGAAGTTCTGCGGGTCGCGGTAGTCGGCGATCCAGGCGGCGCGGGCGACGTCGAAGTCGCCGCGGTTCTGGAGGTGGGCGTAGTGGGTCTTGCCGTCGGCGTTGATCAGCCGCGCATCCACCCCGATCGCCTTCCACATGTCCGCGATCGCGGTCGCGGTGTTCTGGTGGTTCTCGCCCGAATTGTAGCGGATCTCGACCTCGAGCCGCTGTCCGTCGGGATCGAAGCCGGCCTCCTTCAGCAGCGCGAGCGCGGCGTCCTCCCGCTCAAGCTGGGACATCGCCCGCCACGACGCCTCGACAGGGGCGTAGCCGTCGAAGCCCGGCGGCACCCAGCCATAGGCCGGCAGCATGGTGCCGGCCCAGACCTTCTCGGCGATGAATTCTCGGTCGAGCGCCATGGAGAGCGCGCGGCGGACGCGCGGATCGGCGAAGGGCGCCTTCCGTACGTTCACGGCGTAATAGTAGACGCCGACATAGGGCGCGATGCGGAGCTGGTCGCCGAGGGTGCGGCGGATGAAGGCGATCTGCTCCGCCGGCACGTCGTCGTAGGACTGGATCTCAGACGTCTGGAAGCGCCGGAGCGCCGCGCCTCGGTCCTCCAGCGGCACGTAGTTGACCACGTCGATCGCGACCTCGGAGGCGGCGTGGAAGAACGGGTTCTTCTCCAGCCGGATGTGGTCGTTCGGCAGGTTCTCGGCGAGCCGATAGGCGCCGTTCGTCACCATGCGGCCGGGCTTCACCCAGTCGCGGCCGAAGCGCTCGATGCTCGCGCGGTGCACGGGGTAGGTCGTTTGGTGGGTCAGCAGCTCGAGGAAGTAGGGCGTCGGCCGTTCGAGCCGGATCTCCAGCGTGCGCGCGTCGCGCGCCGCGATGCCAAGCGCCTCCTTCGGCGCCTCGCCTTTGTTGACCTTCTCGGCGTTGAGGATCGGGTAGAGCAGGTTGGCGTATTTCGCCGCGAAGGCCGGATCGAGGATGCGGCGGAGCGAATAGACGAAGTCCTCCGCCGTCACCGGATCGCCGTTCGACCAGCGCGCGTCCGGCCGCAGCATGAAGGTCCATGTGCGACCGTCGTCGGAGGCCTCCCAGCGCTCCGCCGCGCCGGGCGTCACCTCCGCGCGGGCGTCGTGGGCGGTGAGGCCTTCGAACAGGTCGCGCATCAGGTTCGCCTCCTGCACGGTCGAGACGAGGTGCGGATCGAGCGTTTCCGGCTCGCCGGCGTTGCCGCGGTCGTAGACGGTGAGCGCCTGCGCCGGCATGCCGAGCGCCATGGCGACGACGAGGCCGGCGAGAAGTCGCCGCAGCGCGCGCAGGGCTCTTATGTCGGCCTCCGATCCTGCAGGGGGCGAAGCGCGATGGTAGGAGAGGGCCGCGCTGCGTCGCAAGGCGGCGCGGCGCCGCGAGCTTCACGTTCGACGGCGCGTCGGCGCGCCGGCTTTCGTTTCGCCGCGCGCCGCGCTACGGCAGTCCGCCTCACGGCCGCCCGTCGCGGCCTCCGGAGCATGGCATGATCTCGGACGTCACCCTTCCCGCCGTGTTCGCGGCCGGCGCGATCAGCTTCCTCAGCCCCTGCGTGCTGCCGCTGGTGCCGCCCTATCTCTGCTTCCTCGCCGGCACCACGCTCGACAAGCTGACGGCGGAGGACGCGCCGCGGGCGGTGACCGCGCGCACGCTGGGCGCCGCCGCGCTGTTCGTGGCGGGCTTCGCCACCGTGTTCGTGGCGCTCGGCGCCACCGCCTCGGTGATGGGCCAGCTCCTGCTGCGCAACGCGCCGCTGCTCGCCACCGTGGCGGGCGTCGCGATCATCGTCATGGGGCTGCACTTCCTCGGCCTGTTCCGCATCCCCTTCCTGATGCGGGACACGCGCCTGCAGGTCGAGAAGCCGGTCGGGCCGTGGGGCGCCTATGTCATGGGGCTCGCCTTCGCCTTCGGCTGGACGCCGTGCATCGGGCCGGTGCTCGCGGCGGTGCTCGCGGTCGCGGCCTCGGAGGCGACGGTCGCCCATGGCGCCGGGCTGCTCGCGGTCTACGCGGCGGGCCTCGGCGTGCCATTTCTCATCGCGGCGCTGGCGATGAAGCCCTTCGTCGGCTTTCTGAAGCGCTTCCGCGCCCATCTCGGCACGGTGGAGAAGGTGATGGGCGGGCTGCTCGTGCTGACCGGGATCGCCTTCCTGACCGGCTTCACCGCCACCGCCTCGTTCTGGCTGCTGGAGACCTTTCCGGGGCTCGCGACTCTGGGGTGAGGCGAAAAAAAAAAGCCCGCCCCGGGATCGCCGGGACGGGCTCGATCGTTGTCGGAACGCCGGAGCTTACATGCCGAGCTGGCTGTAGCCGCCGTCCTTGAACTCGTAGAACGTGAAGCCGGCGACGGTCGGGTCGCCCTTGTCGTCGAACTTGATCTCGCCGGCCACCGTCGGGAAGGCCTGCTTGTTCATCTCGGCGGTGACGGCGTCGGCCTCGGTCGATTTGGCGTCGGTGGCGGCCTTGGCGAAGATCTGCACGGCGGCGTAGCTGTAGAGCGTGAAGCCCTCCGGCGAGATCTTCTTCTCCTTGAACTTCTTCACCACCTCGGCCGCGCTCGCGAGCTTGGTCTGGTCCGGCGGGAAGGTGAAGAGCGTGCCTTCGCCGCCCTTGCCGGTGATGCCGAGGAACTCGTTCGACTGCAGCGCGTCGCCGCCCATCAGCACCGCCTTCAGGCCCTGGTCGCGCATCTGGCGCACGATCAGGCCGGCCTGCTGGTAGTATCCGCCGAAGTAGACGACGTCGACGTTGGCCTGCTTGAGCTTCGACACCAGCGCCGAATAGTCCTTCTCGCCCGCGGTGATCGCCTCGTAGAGGGTCTCCTTGCCGCCGCCGGCCTGGAACGTCTTCAGCGTCTCGTCGGCGAGGCCCTTGCCGTAGGACGACTTGTCGTGGACGACCGCGACCTTCTTGCCGGCGTACTTCTCGAGGATGTACTTGCCGGCGATGCCGCCCTGCTGGTCGTCGCGGCCGCAGACGCGGTAGATCGTCGGGCCGGGGCGCTTGTCGGTGTAGGTCGGGTTGGTGGAGGCCGGCGAGACCTGGATCACCTCTTCCTCGGCGTAGACCGCGGAGGCCGGGATCGACGAGCCCGAGCAGTAGTGCCCGACCACGAACTTCACGCCCTGGCTGACGAGCTGGTTCGCGACGTTGACGGCCTGCTTCGGATCGCAGGCGTCGTCGCCGACCTTCAGCACCAGCTTCTCGCCGTTGACGCCGCCGGCGGCGTTGATGTCGGCCACCGCCTGCTCGGCGCCGTTCTTGAGCTGGGCCCCGAACACGGCGTTCTCGCCGGTCATCGGGCCCGCGACGCCGATGACGATGTCGGCGTAGGCGGGCGCCGAAAGGACGAGCGCAAGGCCGAGCCCGAGGCCGGCCGCGAGATGTTTCTTCATCGATGGAATCCCTTGCTGTCGCATGCCCGAAGCTGTTCCGCGAAGGCGACTCTTCCGTTCGCCTTTGGTCCAATGTGCCGCGCCGCGCCGCGTCTGTCACGCGGGTCGGGGCGGCCAGAGATCATCGCCGCGGGCGCCACGACAGCGGCCCGCTTGGCTCGTAGAGCCACGGATATTGCCGGACCATCTTGCGCGCCGTCGTGACGCGATGGCCGAGGAGCGCGAGCCCGACGAGGATCGCGAGATCGACGAGCAGAAAGTGCAGGGTCAGCAGGCTGCCGCTGAACAGCGCGAAATGGATGAAGCGCACGGCGCAGGCGAGCGGAACCATCCAGACCGCCGCCTTCCACGCCGGCTCCCACGCGCCCGCGATGGCGCGGCCGGCGAGCCACGCGGCGCCGCCGCCGAGGATGACGGTGACGAACAGGAATTCGGGAAGCGAGATCTCCCAGATCAGCCCCATCAGTGCCGCCCTCCCTCGAGATAGGCGGCGCGGACCTCCTCGCGCTCCAGCAGCTCGCGGCCCGCGCCCGACAGCGTGATCGAGCCGTTGACCATGACGTAGCCGCGATGGGCGAGCTTCAGCGCGTGGTAGGCGTTCTGCTCGACCAGGAACACGGTCAGGCCCTCGGTGCGGTTCAGCTCGCCGATCGCCGCGAAGATCTGCTTGGCGATCAGCGGCGCGAGGCCGAGCGAGGGCTCGTCGAGCAGCAGGAACTGCGGCCGGCTCATCAGCGCGCGGGCGATTGCGAGCATCTGCTGCTCGCCGCCGGACAGCGTGCCGCCGCGCTGGGAGACGCGCTCCTTGAGCCGCGGAAACAGATCGAACATCCGCCGCAGGTCTTCGTCGAAATGGGCGAACTGCGTCACCGCCGCGCCCATCTGGAGGTTCTCCAGCACGGTCATGCGCGGGAAGATGCGGCGCCCTTCCGGCGACTGGGCGATCCTGAGCCGCGCGATTTCGTGCGTCGGCATGCGGGTGATGTCGCGGCCGTCATAGACGATGGAGCCGTCGCGCGCCTGCGGGCTGCCGAAGATCGTCATCATCAGGGTCGACTTGCCGGCGCCGTTCGCGCCGATCAGCGTGACGATCTCGCCCTTGGCGACGTCGATGTCCACGCCCTTCAAGGCCGCGATCGCGCCGTAATAGGCGGTGACGCCGCGGATCGTCAGCATCGGCTCGGTCATCGCGCGGCCTCCGCGCCCTCGACCTCGCGCTCGACGTCGGCGACCTCCTCATCCTCGACGCCGAGATAGGCGGCGATCACCTTCGGGTCGTCGCGCACCGCCTTCGGGGAGCCGTCGGAGATCTTCTTGCCGTAGTCGAGCACGACGACGTGGTCGGAGATCTCCATGACGACGCTCATGTCGTGCTCGATCAGCAGCACCGCGGCGCCGTCGTCGTCGCGGATCGAGCGCAGCAGCGCGTTGAGCTCCAGCGACTCGCGCGGGTTGAGGCCGGCGGCGGGCTCGTCGAGGCACAGCAGCACCGGGTTGGTGCACATGGCGCGCGCGATCTCGAGCCGGCGCTGGTCGCCGTAGGGCAGGTCGGCCGCGGGGTCGTCGGCGCGGTCGATCAGGCCGATGCGCTCGAGCCAGACCTTGGCCTTCTCGATCGCCTGGCGCTCCGCCCTGTTGAACCCGCCGATCCCGAGCACGCCGAGCACGGTGAGGCCCGACGCCTTCATCAGCGGCTCGTGCTGGGCGACGAGCAGATTCTCGAGCGCGGTCATGCCGCCGAACAGGCGGATGTTCTGGAAGGTGCGCGCGACGTTGGCCTTGCGCGAAATCTGGTGGTCGCGCAGCCGCTCCAGCAGCAGCACGCCCTCATGGCTCTTCAGCGGGAGCCGGCCGGCGGTCGGCTTGTAGAAGCCGGTGATGCAGTTGAACACCGTGGTCTTGCCGGCGCCGTTCGGGCCGATCAGAGCGGTGATCTCGCCCCGGCGGACGTCGAAGGAGACGTCGTTCACGGCGGTGAGGCCGCCGAAGCGCATGGTCAGGTGCTCCACGCGCAGCAGCACGTCGTCGGGGAGGGCCGGCAGCTCCTCGGTCATCCGTGGCCCTCCTGCACGAGGGAGCCGGAGATCGCCTTCTTCTCCTTCAGGAACACGGACGGCGAGCGGGACGAGACCAGGCCGCGCGGCCGCCAGATCATCACCAGCACCATGACCAGCCCGAAGGTGATCATGCGGTAGTCGCTGAACTCGCGGAACAGCTCGAAGCCGCCGATCATCACCACGGCCGCGATCGCGACGCCGAACTGGGAGCCCATGCCGCCGAGCACGACGATCGCGAGGATCATCGCGCTTTCCATGAACACGAAGCTCTCCGGGCTGATGAAGCCCTGCCGGGTCGCGAAGAACGAGCCGGCGAAGCCCGCGAACGAGGCGCCGATCGCGAAGGCTGTCAGCTTGGTGGTGACGGTGTTGATGCCGAGCGAGCGGCAGGCGATCTCGTCTTCCCTCAGCGCCTCCCAGGCGCGGCCGATCGGCAGCCGGCGCAGGCGGATCGTGACGAAGTTGGTGAGGAGCGCCAGCGCGAGGATCAGGTAGTACAGGAACAGGATGCGGTGCAGCGGCGAGTAGTCGAGCCCGAAGGTCGCCGCGAAGCCGTCCGGCCCGCGGTCGAAGTCGATTCCGAAGAAGCTCGGCCGGGGGATGCCGGAAATGCCGTTCGGTCCGCCCGTCACCCAATACCAGTTCAGCAGCACGATGCGGATGATCTCGCCGAAGGCGAGCGTGACGATCGCGAGATAGTCGCCCCTGAGACGGAGCACGGGGAAGCCGAGGATCACGCCCCAGAACGCCGCGAGGATGCCGGCGAGCGGCAGGCAGATCCAGAACGACAGCCCGAAATACTGCGCGAGCAGGGCGTAGGAATAGGCCCCGACCGCATAGAACGCCACGTAGCCGAGGTCGAGCAGGCCGGCGAGCCCGACCACGATGTTCAGGCCCCAGCCCAGCATGACATAGGTCAGCACCAGGATGCCGAGGTCGATCGCGTAGCGTTCGGTGAAGGGCAGCAGCGGCATCGCGACCGCGCCGGCGATGGCGAGCGGGCCGAGGAAGCGCGCGAGCCCCGCGAGCTTCGCCTCGAGCTTGGGCGGCACGTAGCCGACGCGCTTGACGCGACCGGGCCGCCAGAGCGTGAGGTTGAGCAGCAGCCGGCCGGCGAACACCACCGCGACCGCGATCGCGACCGGCGCCCAGCGCTGCTCCAGCACAAGGCCCTGCGGGCTCTGCACCGGCACGAGGCCCATCATCGGCGCCGACAGGCCAAGCGCGATCAGGGCGGCGACGGCGGCGTCGCGGACCGCGGCGGGGAAGGACGCTTCCGTCGACGCCTGCGCGTCCGCGGCGGGGGTCTGCGGCATCAGACCTTCTCGACCTCGGGCCGTCCGAGCAGGCCGGACGGCAGGAAGATCAGCACGATCGCGAGGATCGAGAACGCCGCGACGTCCTTGTATTCGACCGAGAAATAGGCTGACCAGAAGGTCTCGATCAGACCGATCAGCAGGCCGCCCAGCATGGCGCCGGGGAGCGATCCGATGCCGCCGAGCACCGCGGCGGTGAAGGCTTTCACGCCGGCGACGAAGCCGATGTAGAAGTCCACCACGCCGTAATAGAGCAGGTACATCAGCCCTGCGACCGAGGCGAGCGCGGCCCCCATCACGAAGGTCAGCGAGATCGTGCGGTCGACGTCGACGCCGAGCAGGGAGGCCATCTTGCGGTCCTGCTCGCAGGCGCGCTGGGCGCGGCCGAGCGAGGTCTTGGCGACGATCACCGTGAAGATCGCCATCAGCGCCACGGTGGTGACGACGATCAGGATCTGCACGTTCGAGATGTTGACGACGAAGCCTTCCGCCGCGCCGAACTGGTGCCCGCCGGGCACCACCGGAGGCAGCGGCTTCACCCGCGCGCCCTGAGCGAGCTGGACGTAGTTCTGCAGGAAGATCGACATGCCGATCGCGGAGATCAGCGGCGCGAGGCGGAACGAGCCGCGCAAGGGCCGATAGGCGATCCGCTCCACCGTCCAGCCGTAGAGCGCGGTCAGCGCCATGGCGACGATCAGCACCACGAGCAGCGCGAGCGGCACGAAGGTGATTCCGATCGCGACGAGGGCGAGATAGACGATCAGCGCCATGAACGCCCCGACCATGAACACGTCGCCATGGGCGAAGTTGATCATGCCGACGATGCCGTAGACCATCGTGTAGCCGATGGCGATGAGCCCGTAGATCGAGCCGAGGGTGACGCCGTTGATGAGCTGCTGGAGGAAATATTCCATGCCCGCGCGCTACGCCCTTTCCTCGTCCGCCGTCTGACGGAGCCTCGCGCTCCCGCCATCCGCCCGGAAAATGAGCCTGCCTCCGCAATGTGCGAAATCGGCCGGCCCTGACTCTTAGCAAGCGCGGCGGGCGCCGACAACGCGGCTCCGCCGATGATGCGGCGTTCGCGCGAAAGCTGCGCAGGCCGAGACGCCTTGGAGCGTGCTATGTGTCGGGGCGAGGAGCGAGGGACGTCGTCGAGGGCGCATTGGCGGACAGGGACGGATGTGAGCGGGGCGTCGCCCCGGAAGTGCGTTCGGAGCGCCGGGGGCCGCGTCTTGCGGCCGCCGTGCGGGTCGCCGTAGCCGTCGCGCTGTCAGCGCCGGCGTCCGCGCGGGCCCAGGGGCCGACCGAGGATTTCGCGGCCGCGTTCGGACGGGCGTTCGACGGCGTCGCGGCCTGCGGCGTGCTGCGCGACGTGGCGGCCGGCGCCCAGCCGGCGGTGAGCGACTTGCAGGCGTGCGGCGAGCGCCTGCCGCCCTGCGCCGCCTTCGAAGTCGCCGCCAACGTGGTCGCGATCGATCGCGGAATCGTGCCGGACGCCGACACGCCGGTCCGGCGTGAGCTTCAGGGCGACGACCCCGAGCAGAAGTCGGCGGAGCGCGGCGTCAATCTCCGCGACGCGTTCCGGAAGCCCGAGCCCTGGGTCTATGAAGAGCTCGCGCGCCGGATCGGGCCGGAGGCCTATGGCAAGGCGCTGGCCGCCCTGCGCTACGGCAACGCTGACGCGAGCGCCTCGCCGGTGGAGCGCATGTGGCTGGGCGAATCCCCGGACGGCCTCAGGATCAGCCCGGTGGAGCAGGTCGATTTCCTGGCCCGGCTGAAGCGCGGCGAACTGCCGACGAGCGCCGAATCGCAGGCGCGGGCGGTGGAGATCATCCCGTTCGAGCGCATACCCGAGGGGCTGTTCGCCTGGAAAAGCGGCGAATGCGGTCCGGCCGGCGGCGACAGGGTCGCCTGGGCGATCGGCTGGGTCGACCGCGGCGGCCGCAGCACGATCTACTCGGCGGTCGAGAAGGGCGCGGAGGTCACGGGCGCGGACGCGCTCGGCCGGATGCGCGCCGTGCTGAACGAGCTGTCGCTGACGCCGCCGCCGCCGAAGCGATGAGGCCGTCGCAAAACGCCGGCGGAGGATTATGTTCGGGCGCGACGCCCGGACTTCCTCCGGGCCGGGAACGAGGACGCGCCCCATGTCCGCCACCTCTGACCGTCCCGCGGCCGACCCGCTCGCCATCGCCGAGGCGTGGGCGCGCGAAGGCCGCCAGGTCGCGCTTGCGACCGTGGTCGAGACCTGGGGATCCGCGCCGCGGCCGGCCGGCAGCCATCTCGTGATCGACGCCGACGGCGCGTTCGAGGGCTCGGTCTCCGGCGGCTGCGTCGAGGGCGCGGTCGTGGGCGAGGCCGCCGAGGTCATCGCGAGCGGCGAGCCGCGCCTGCTGGAGTTCGGCGTCGCGGACGAGACCGCGTGGCGCGTCGGCCTGTCCTGCGGCGGCCGGATCAAGGTGTTCGTGGAGAAGGTCGCGTGACCGGGCGGCTCCGCGCATGAAGCTCGAACTGCTTGCGGCGCTCAACGCCGCGCGGGCGGAGCGGCGGCTCGCGGTCGTCGTCACGCGCCTCGCCGACGGCGAGCAGCGGCTTGTGACAGACCCCGCGGGCGATCCGGCCGAGGCCGACATCCGCGAGGCGATCCGCTCCGGCCGCAGCGGCGTCGCGGGCGACGTCTTCCTCGCGGTCCACCGCCCGTCGCCCCGGCTCGTGATCGTCGGGGCCGTGCACATCAGCCAGGCGCTGGCGCCCATGGCGGCGATGACGGGCTACGACGTCGTGGTGGTCGATCCGCGCGCGGCCTTCGCGAGCGCCGAACGCTTCCCCGGCGTCGACCTGCGCGCGGAATGGCCGGACCGCGCCGACCTGCGGCTCGACCCCTTCACGGCGGTCGCCGCCGTCACCCACGATCCCAAGATCGACGATCCGGCGCTGGCCGCGGCGCTCGCGGCGAACTGCTTCTATGTCGGCGCGCTCGGCTCGCGGAAGACGCACGCCGCGCGCCGCCAGAGGCTGGAGGAGGCGGGCGTGCCGCCGGCGGCGATCGATCGCGTGCGCGCGCCCATCGGGCTGCCGATCGGCGCGGTGAGCCCGGCGGAGATCGCGGTCGCGACGCTCGCCGAAATCACCGCCGCGCTCCGGCGGCCGCAGGAGACCACGGCATGAGATTCGGTTCGGTCCCGGTGGCGCGGGCGGTCGGGTCGGTCGCGGCCCACGCCGTGCGCGCCGACGGCGTGACGATCCGCAAGGGCGCGGTGGTGACGCTCGCCGACGCCGCGGCGCTTGCGCGGGCCGGCGTCTCCGAGATGGTGGTCGCGGAGCTCGCGCCCGACGACGTGCCCGAGAACGAGGCCGCGCACCGGATCGCGACCGCGCTCGCCGGCTCGGGCGTCCGCGTCGACCGCCCCTTCACCGGCCGCGCCAACCTGTTCGCCGACGAGGCCGGGTTGCTGCTCGTGGACCGCGCCGGCGTCGACGCCCTGAACGCGATCACCGAGGACGTCACCTTCGCCACGCTGCCGGAGCACGCCGCCGTAGCCCGCGACGCCATGGCGGCGACGGTGAAGATCATCCCGTTCGCGCTGCCCGAGGCGACGGTCGCGGCCGCCGAGGCTGCGGCGCGCGCGTCCGGCCCGCTGGTGCGGATCGCGCCCTATCGGGTGACGCGGGTGGCCGCGGTCTCGACCCTGCTGCCGGGCCTCGCGACTAAGGTGGTCGACAAGACCATCGCCACGCTCGAGCGCCGCCTCGCGCCGGCCGGCGCGAGGGTGGTGGGCGAGCTGCGCGTGCCGCACGACGCCGACGCGCTCGCCCGCGCGCTCGTCTCGCTCGCGCCGGCGGACCCGGAGCTGATCGTGGTGTTCGGCGCCTCCGCCATCACCGACCGCCGCGACGTGGTGCCGATGGCGATCGAGGCGGTGGGGGGCTCGGTCGAGCGGCTCGGCATGCCGGTCGATCCCGGCAACCTGCTGCTGCTTGGCCGTATCGGGAACGTGCCGGTCGTCGGCGCGCCCGGCTGCGCGCGCTCGCCGAAGGAGAACGGCTTCGACTGGGTGCTGGGCCGGCTGCTCGCCCGCACGCCGGTTTCGGGCGCCGAGATCGCCGGCATGGGCGTGGGCGGGCTGCTGATGGAGATCGTCTCGCGTCCGCAACTGCGCGCGGAAGCGGAGGAGGGCGGCGGCCGCGTCGCGGGCGTCGTGCTCGCGGCCGGGCGTTCGAGCCGCATGGAGGGGCCGAACAAGCTGCTCGAGATCGTCGAGGGCCGGCCGCTGGTGCGGCACGCCGTCGAGGCCGCGCTCGCCTCCAAGGCGCTCTCCGAAGTGGTGGTCGTCGTCGGCCATCAGGCCGATCGGGTCGAGGCGGCGCTCGCCGGGCTTCCCGTGCGCTTCGCCGCCAATCCCGCGTTCGGCGACGGCCTTTCGACCTCGCTGAGGGCGGGCCTCGTCGC
This sequence comes from Methylopila turkensis, assembly GCF_027922325.1. Classification (GTDB taxonomy): domain Bacteria; phylum Pseudomonadota; class Alphaproteobacteria; order Rhizobiales; family Methylopilaceae; genus Methylopila; species Methylopila turkensis. The sequence continues at coordinate 591,971 of NZ_BSFL01000001.1, read as the reverse complement.
CCTCGACCGCAGCGTCGACGGCGCGCTGGTGATGCTTGGCGACATGCCGCGCATCGATCCGGGGCTGATCGGCAAGCTTGTCGCGGCGTTCGATCCCTCGTCCGGCGCGCACGCCGTCCTGCCGACGCGCGACGGCAAGCGCGGCAACCCCGTGCTCTGGGGCCGCCGCTTCTTCGCCGAGCTCATGGCCGTCGAAGGCGACGTCGGCGGACGCCATGTTCTCGGCGCCTACGCCGAATTCGTGCGCGAGGTCGAGGCGGACGCCGGCGTGCTGTTCGACGTCGACACGCCGGAAGCGCTGAGGGCGCTCAGGGCCGGCGAATAGCGGGCGGCTCGTCCGCGCGCTTGCCTGTCGGCCGCCGCTCCCGTCGGCAGCGCTCCGAGCAGTAGCGCACCTCGTCCCAGACCTTCTCCCAGCGCTTGCGCCAGGCGAACGGGCGGCCGCAGCCGGCGCAAAGCTTGTGCGGCAGATCGGCCTTGGCTTTGCGCTTGGGCATGGTCGGTCTGAACCGGGTGAAGCGCGCGGCCGTATGCGGACCGAGGGGCCCGAAGGAGACGGCATGGCGGATACGACGCTCATCTACGGCGGAAGCGGCGGCATCGGATCGGCGCTGGCGCGCGCCGTGGTCGCGCGCGGCGGAGCAGTGCATCTCGTCGGCCGCAGCGAAGAGCGGCTCAGGGCCGCAGCCGACGAGACGGGCGGCGGCTACACCGTCGGCGACGTCGCCGATCCCGACCTGTTCGCGCGCGCCACCGAGGCCGCGGCCGCCGACGGTCATCTGGTCGGGCTCGCCTATGCGGTCGGCACCATCAATCTGAAGCCGCTGTCCAAGCTGACCGACGGGGATTTCGAGACGGACTTCGTCCTCAACGCGCTCGGGGCCGCGCGGGCGGCGCGCGCCGCGCTGCCGGTGTTGAAGCAGGCGGACGGAGCGTCGGTGGTGCTGTTCTCGACGGTCGCGGTGGCGCAGGGCTTTGCGAACCACGCCTCGGTCGCGATGGCCAAGGGGGCCGTGGAAGGCCTTGTCCGGGCGCTTGCGGCCGAGCTCGCGCCGAAGGTCCGCGTCAACGCCGTCGCGCCGTCGCTCACGAAGACTCCGCTCGCGGCGCCCTTGGCCGGCTCCGAGCAGGTGGCCTCCGCGATCGCCGCCATGCATGCGATCCCGCGCCTCGGCGAGCCTGAGGACGCGGCGGCGCTCGCCGCCTTCCTGCTGTCGGACGCGGCCGGCTGGATCACCGGCCAGGTCATGGGCGTCGACGGCGGGCGGTCGACGCTCCGGACCAAGGGATAGCGCTGGCGCGGGCCTGCGATGCCGGGCGCGCCGTTGTCGACGGCCGCCGCCCCTCCCACGTTGCGCCCTCGCGGCCCCTGTGCCTTATGCGCGCGAGGCTCGAAAGCTGAGGAGCGTGTGGCATGGCGGAATACGACGTCGACCTGTTCGTCATCGGCGCGGGCTCCGGCGGCGTGCGCGCGGCGCGGATCGCGGCCCAGCACGGCGCCAAGGTCGCGATCGCGGAGGAGTACCGCATCGGCGGCACCTGCGTCATCCGGGGCTGCGTGCCGAAGAAGCTGCTGGTCTACGCCAGCCGCTTCGCCGAGGAGTTCGAGGACGCCGCCGGCTTCGGCTGGACCGTGCCGGAGCCGACCTTCTCCTGGCCGGCGCTGATCGCGGCGAAGGACCGCGAGATCGCGCGCCTGTCCGCGATCTACGAGGCGAATCTCGTCAAGGCCGGCGTCGCGATACACCGCCAGCGCGCCACCATCGCAGGTGAGAACGCGGTCGCGCTCGCCGACGGCGCGACCGTGACGGCGGGGACCATCCTGATCGCGACCGGCGGCGCGCCCGCGAAGGGCGTCTTCCCCGGCGCGGAGCTCGCGATCTCCTCGAACGAGGCGTTCGACCTGCCCGCGCTGCCGGCGAGCATCGTCATCGTCGGCGGAGGCTACATCGCGATCGAGTTCGCCGGCGTGTTCGCCGGGCTCGGCTCCCGCGTCACCCTGATCCACCGCGGCGCGAAGCTGCTGCGCGGCTTCGACGAGGACGTGCGCGACGAGGTCGCCGCGGGCCTCGCCAAGCGCGGCGTGGAACTGGTCTTCGAGGACGAAATCGTGGGGATCGAGGCGGTCGAAAGCGGCCGCCGCGTGCTCACGAGCGCCGGCCGCGCGATTGAGGCGGAGCAGGTGATGCTCGCGATCGGGCGCGGCGCGCTGGTCGACAATCTCGGCCTCGACGCCACCCATGTGATGCGCGACCACTCCGGCGCGGTGATGGTGGACGTGACCGCCCGCACCAACGTGCCCTCGATCTACGCCGTGGGCGACGTCACCAACCGCGTGAACCTGACGCCGGTCGCGATCCGCGAGGGCCACGCCTTCGCCGACACCGTGTTCGGAAACGCGCCGACACTCGTGGACTACGCCGACATCCCGACCGCCGTATTCGCGACGCCCGAGGTCGGCGTCGTGGGCCTGACCGAGGCCGAGGCGCGCGACCGGGGCGGCGAGGTCGACATCTACAAGGCCCGCTTCCGGCCGATGAAGGCGACGCTCTCCGGCCGGGACGAGAAGGTGCTGATGAAGATCGTCGTCGACGCCGCGACCGACCGCGTGCTCGGCGTGCACATCGTCGGCGAGGCCGCGGCGGAGATGATCCAGCTCGCGGCCGTCGCCGTGAAGATGGGCGCGACGAAGGCGCAGTTCGACGCGACCGTCGCGCTGCACCCGACCGCCGCGGAGGAACTCGTCACGCTCAGGACCAAGTGGTCGCCGTCGTGAGCGTTCGCCGAGGCGGCGCATCGCTCTCTGCCGCCTCTCCCCGGCGGGGAGAGGTCGGCCCGGAGGGCCGGGTGAGGGGGCTTGCCCCTCTTCGGCTTGCGATCCTCCCCCTCACCCGCTCGGCTTCGCCGATCGACCTCTCCCCGGCGGGGAGAGGGGAAGGAGCGCCGTCCTGATGGACGCGCGCGCGGCCCCGGTCATCGACGACGTCCGTCGGCGCCAGATCATCGTCGGCGTGCTGGCCGCGATGCTGCTAGCGGCGCTCGACCAGACCATCGTCGCGCCGGCGATGACCACCATCGGCCAGTCGCTCGGCCACGCCGAGTACCTGTCCTGGGTGATCTCGGCCTATCTCGTGACCGCGACGGCGGTCACGCCGCTCTACGGCAAGCTCGCCGACATCCACGGCCGCTATCCGGTGATCGTCGCGGCGGTCGCGATCTTCTTGGCGGGGTCGGTGGCGTGCGCGCTGGCGCCCAATCTCGGCGTTCTGGTCGCCGGCCGCGCGCTGCAGGGCGTCGGAGGCGGCGGCCTGATCGCCCTCGCGCAGACTGTCATCGGCGACATCGTGCCGCCGAAGCAGCGCGGCAACTACGCGGCCTACATCTCGGGCATGTGGGCGGTGTCGGGCATCGCGGGGCCGATCGTCGGCGGCGTGATGGCCGAGCACCTGCACTGGTCGATGATCTTCTGGGTCAACCTGCCGATCGGCGTGCTGGCGCTCGCGATCATGCACGCGCCGCTGCGCGACCTGACGTTCCAGCCGAAGTCGCACAGACTGGACGTGCCGGGCGCAATGCTGGTGGTCGGCGCGACGTCGCTCGCCATGCTGGCGCTGTCCTTCGGGCGCGTCAGCGGCGACTGGACCTCGCCGCTGGTGCTCGGGCTCGCCGCGTCGGCGGCGGCGGCGGGCGCGCTGTTCGTGCGCCGGCTGTGGACTTTCGCCGAGCCGCTGATCCCGCTGCACGTGCTGAAGGACCGCGTCATCGCCCGCGCGACGGCCTCGCTGTTCTTCGCGGTCGGCGGCCATCTTGGGCTGTCGACGCTGGCGCCGGTCTACTTCGAGTCCATGCACGGGCTCCGGCCGGACCTCGCGGCGCTCGGCCTCACGCCGCTCGCGCTCGGCGCCGTCGGCGGCGCGCTGACCGCGGCCCGCGTGCTGGTGCGGTCGGACAAGTACAAGACCCCGGCGCTCGCAGGCCTCACGGTCGCCTTGGCGACGCTCGCGGTGCTCGCAGCGACGACCGAGGCGCGCTCGTTCTGGCTCACTGAGGCGCTGTTCTTCGTCTACGGCTTCGGCGTCGGCACGATCTTCCCGACCACCACCGTCAGCGTCCAGAACGCCGTCGCGCGCCACGACCTCGGGGCCGCGACCGCTCTGCTCGCCTTCATGCGCTCGCTCGGCTCCGCGGTCGGCGTCGCGGTGCTCGGGGCCGTGGTGCTGGGCGCGGGGCTCGGCGCGGAGGGCGGCGGAGCCGGCCCACGCGTGGCGATCAGCCCGGACGCCTTCCGGATGGCGTTCCTGATCGCGGCGGTCGCGACCGCGGTCGCGATCGCGGCGCTCGCCGCCATGCCGCGCCGTCCGCTGCGCGACAGCTTCGAGCCGCTCCCTCCGGAAGGCTGAGCCGGTTCGCGGTTCCCGCGGGTTGGCGCGGGCGGCGCGCAGGTGCTAGAAGCGCGCGCCACGAGCGGCCATATGACGCGTGGACGGCTGCGGCCGTCCGCGCCGGCGCCGCCCGGCGAGCTTTTGGAGAACCGAGATGTCCGAGCGTTGGAGCCCGTCCAGCTGGCGCGATAAGCCGATCCTGCAGGCCCCGGTCTATCCGGACGCGGCCGCGCTTTCGGCCGTCGAGGCTCAGCTTGCGTCGTTTCCGCCGCTCGTGTTCGCCGGCGAGGCGCGCAAGCTGAAGCGCCAGCTCGCCAAAGTCGCCAAGGGCGAGGCGTTCCTGCTGCAGGGCGGGGACTGCGCCGAGGCCTTCGCCGAGCATTCCGCCGACAACATCCGCGACTTCTTCCGCGTGCTGCTGCAGATGGCGGTGGTGATGACCTACGCCGCCGCCTCGCCGGTGGTGAAGGTCGGCCGCATCGCCGGCCAGTTCGCCAAGCCGCGCTCGTCGCCGACCGAGGTCGTGGACGGCGTCGAGCTGCCGATCTACCGCGGCGACATCGTCAACGGCACCGACGCGACGCCCGAGGCCCGCATCCCGGACCCGCGCCGCCAGCTCGAGGCGTACCGCCAGTCGGCGGCGACGCTGAACCTGCTGCGCGCCTTCGCGACCGGCGGCTACGCCAATCTCGACTTCGTGCACCAGTGGATGCTCGGCTTCGTCAAGGAGAGCCCGCAGTCCGGCCGCTACCAGGAGGTGGCCGACCGGATCGCGGAGGCGCTCGACTTCATGCGCGCCTGCGGGGTCGATCCGGAGACGCACACGGAGCTGCGCACGACCGACTTCTTCACCAGCCACGAGGCGCTGCTGCTCGGCTACGAGCAGGCGCTGACCCGCGTCGACTCGACCACCGGCGACTGGTACGCGACCTCGGGCCACATGCTCTGGATCGGCGACCGCACGCGCCAGCTCGACCATGCGCATGTGGAGTACTTCCGCGGCATCAAGAACCCGATCGGCCTGAAGTGCGGCCCGTCGCTGAAGCCGGACGAGCTGATGCGGCTGATCGAGGCGCTCGATCCCGACAACGAGCCGGGCCGGCTGACGCTGATCGCGCGCTTCGGCGCCGACAAGGTCGACGCGCATCTTCCGGCGCTGGTGCGCGCCACCAAGACTGGCGGCCGCAACGTGGTGTGGTCGTGCGACCCGATGCACGGCAACACCATCAAGGCGGCGTCCGGCTACAAGACCCGGCCGTTCGAGCGCATCCTCGCCGAGGTGAAGGCGTTCTTCGACGTCCACCGCGCCGAGGGCTCCTACGCCGGCGGCATCCATGTGGAGATGACCGGCAAGAACGTGACCGAATGCACGGGCGGCGCCCGCGCGATCTCGGACGCGGACCTGCACGACCGCTACCACACCCACTGCGACCCGCGCCTCAACGCCGAGCAGGCGATCGAGGCGGCGTTCCTCGTGGCCGAGGAGCTGAAGAAGGAGCGCGTCGCCCGCGGCCGCAAGCATGTCGCGGCCGCCGAGTGAGAACTCCGATCCGGCGGGCGTAAGGCGCGGCGCTCGGCGCGCCGCCTTCCTTCGTGCAGATTTGGCGGAGACGTATGGCGGTCTCACCTCAAGACGTGCGCCGCGCCTATCGCGTGGATGAGACGCCCGGCGATCTCGCGGCGCTCATGCTGGCCGAGTTCGATCGGCTGGACGCCCGAGGATCGCGAGGCGTCGGATGAGTGAGCCTGCTCCTTGTCCGGGCCTTGAGCCGGGACCCAGACGCGCCGCCGTGTGAAGACCAACGCGGCTGGCCCGTCGCGTCGCGTTTAAGAACCGTGAGGTTCTGGGGCCCGGCTCAAGGCCGGGACAAGAGGGCATGCTTGTCTTCGCGGGCATGATGGAACCCGCTGATCGCCGTCTCCGGACGGACCTTACGGCGCGTAGGTCAGCGTCGTGGTCTGGACGTTGGCGGCGTCGGGGCCGGTCATGACCTCGATCGGGCCGGGCGTCGCGCCGAAATCGGTCTCGCTCTTCCAGTAGCCGAAGTCCTTCTCCGCCACCGTCAGCTCCACCGTCTTCGTCTCGCCGGCCTTCAGCGCCACGCGGGCGAAGCCGCGCAGCGTGCGCATGGGCTGCGACACCTCGGCGACCTTAGGCCGGAGATAGAGCTGCACCACCGCCTCGCCGTCGCGGCGGCCATGGTTGCGCACCGCGACCGAGACGACGGCGCTTTCGCCCTTGGCCAGCCGCTCGCGGTCGAGCTTCGGCGGGCCGAACGCGAAGGAGGTGTAGGTCAGGCCGTAGCCGAAGGGGTAGAGCGCGCCGTAGGTGGAGTCGCCATAGCCGGTGGTGAAGGGCTTGATCGGCGTCTCCGCCGGCCGCCCCGTGGGAAGCGCTTCGTGATGGATCGGGATCTGGCCGACCGAGCGCGGGAAGGTCATAGGCAGGCGTCCCTTCGGCTCCACGTCGCCCATAAGCAGGCGGGCGAGCGCGGGGCCGCCCATGGTGCCCGGCTGCCAGGCGTAGAGGATGGCCGGCGCGCGCTCCGCGAGCGAGCTCAGCGCCAGCGGACGGCCGGCGAACACCACCACCACCGTCGGCTTGCCGGCGGCCAACACGGCGCGCACAAGCTTCTCCTGATGGCCGGGCAGGCCGAGCTCGGAGCGGGCGGCGCTCTCGCCGGACTGGTTGAAGCGCTCGCCCACAGCCAGCACCACCGCCTGCGACCGGCGCGCGGTCTCGACCGCCGCGGCGATCTCCTCGTCGGTGGAATCCTCCACCGCGCCGCCATGGGTGGCGAGCACTTCGCCGCCCTCGCCGAGCCGGCGCTCGAGGCCCTGCTTCAGCGTCTCGGTCTCGTTGGGTTCGCCGCGGGCGGCCCAGGGGCCGAGCGTGTCGGCGGCCGAGTCGCCGAGCGGGCCGATCAGCGCCACCCGCTTCACATCCGGCGCGAACGGCAGCACGCCGTCGTTCTTGAGCAGGACGAAGGACTTCTCCGCCATGTCCTGCGCCGCCGCCTTCTGGGCGTCGGTGAAGATCTCGCGCTTCTCGCGGTCGGGCGTCGCCCCGCGATACGGGTCCTCGAACAGGCCGAGGTCGTCCTTCAGCCTGAGCACCCGCCGCACGGCCTCGTCCACCACCGCGACGTCGAGCTTGCCCGCCCGCACTAGCTCCGGAATCTCCTTCACATAGGCGCGGGACTCCATGTCGAGGTCGGCGCCGGCCACAAGCGCCTGCTGCGCGGAATCCGCCAGATCGGCCGCGGTGCCGTGGTCGGGCAGCTCCTTGATGGCCTGGAAGTCGCTGGTCACGACGCCGGTGAAGCCCCATTCGCCGCGCAGCACGTCGGTCAGCAGATGGCGGTTGGTGATGGTGGGACGCCCGTCGGTGGCGTTGAAGGCGCCCATGAAGCAGCGCACGCCGGCCCGCGACGCCGCCTCGAACGGCGGCAGATAGGTCGCCTTCAGCGCGCGGGGCGAGAGGTCCAGGGCGGAGTAGTCGCGCCCGCCCTCGACCGCGCCGTTGGCGCCGAAATGCTTGACGCAGGAGGCGGCGTTGTCCGGCTTCTTCAGATCGGCGCCCTGGATGCCGCGCACCCGCGCCTCGCCGATGCGGGCGGCGAGCCACGGGCTTTCGCCGGCGCCCTCGACCACGCGGCCCCAGCGCGGATCGCGGCTGACGTCGAGCATGGGGGTGAAGATCATGTTCACGCCGGCGGCGGTCGACTCCACCGTCGCCACCCGCTCCGCGTTCTCGATCGCGGCCATATCCCAGCTCGCGGCCTGGGCGAGCGGGGTGGGGAACACGGTGCGGTAGCCGTGGATGACGTCCATGGCGAGGATCATCGGGATCTTCAGCCGCGTCTTGGTGACCGCGATCTCCTGCAGCGTGCGGGTCTGCTCCGCGCCGTAGACGTTGAACAGGCCGCCGACCGAGCCCTCCGCGATGCGGCGGGTCACGTCCTCGTAGGCCGGCTCCAGCACCGGCACGATCGAGACGAAGTTGAGCTGCCCCGCCTTCTCCTCGATCGTCATTTGCGACAGCAGCTCCTCCACGCGTGCGTTCCGGTCCTCGGGCGCGGCCGTGGCGGACGAGGCGAACGCGGCGGCGAGACATGCGGCCGCGGCCAGGCGGAGGACGGAGGCTGTCATGGAGGCGGTCACCGTTCGACGTGGCGGGGGCGGCACTCTCGCCGCAGCGGCCGTCGATGAAAACCCCGCCCCCGGCGACGGTCCGCCGCAGGCGGCGCTTGCGCGGCCACGCTCCCGCCCCGCATAACGCCGGACAAAAGCTGCGGAGGACGACGCCATGACCGCCCCACGGATCGCCCTGCTCGGAACCGGCTTGATGGGAGCGCCGATGTCGCGCCGCCTGCTGGGCGCGGGCTTCCCCGTCACGGTCTGGAACCGGACCCGGTCGAAAGCCGAGCCGCTCGCCGCGGACGGCGCCGCGGTCGCAGACACTGCGGCCGAGGCGGTCCGGAACGCCGACGTCGTCATCACCATGCTGGAGAACGGGCCGATCGTCGGCGAGGTGCTGTTCGGCGCCGCCGGCGCCGCCGCGGCGATGAAGGCGGGCGCCATCGTCCTCGACATGAGCTCGATCCCGCCGCCGACCGCGCGCGACCATGCGCTCAGGCTGGCCGATCTCGGCCTCCGCCATGTGGACGCGCCGGTGTCGGGCGGCACGCGCGGCGCGGCCGAAGGCGCGCTCGCGATCATGGCGGGCGGCGCCGAGGACACGATCGCGGAGCTCGCGCCGGTGTTCGCGCCGCTCGGCCGCGCGCTCCGCGTGGGCCCGAGCGGCTCGGGCCAGCTCGCCAAGCTCGCCAACCAGGCGATCGTCGGAATCACCATCGGCGCGGTCTCCGAGGCGCTGCTGCTCGCCGCGAGCGGCGGGGCGGACCCGGCCGCCGTGCGCGAGGCGATCCGCGGCGGCTTCGCGGAAAGCCGCATCCTGGCCGAGCACGGACAGCGCATGATCGAGCGCGACTTCCTCCCCGGCGGGCAGGTGAGGGTGCACGTGAAGGACCTCGACACCGCGCTCGCCGCGGCGGCCGACGGCGGCGTGACGCTGCCGCTGCTCGCGGCCGTGCGCGACCTGTTCGTGGCGCTTCGGGACGACGGCGGCGCGGCCTATGACCATTCCGCGCTGCTGATCCAGCTCGAACGCATGAGCGGCAAGCGGCTCGGCCCCGGTCCCGACCGGCTGCCGGGCTGAGCCCGGACTTAGCCGGCCCCAAGCCGCGGTCTGGCGTCGCTGTCCGCTTTCGACTATCGACGGCTCCGAACCTCCGACCTGTCGCCCGCGCCTCGTCGCCCGCGGGCCAAGAGCGCCTTTCCATGCCCGATCTTCTGCTTGAGCTGTTCTGCGAAGAAATCCCCGCGCGCATGCAGGGCCGCGCCGCCGACGACCTGAAGGCGCTGGTGACCAACGCGCTGGTCGAGCGCGGCCTGACCTACGAGGGCGCCAAGGCCTTCGTCACGCCGCGCCGGCTGACGCTGGTGGTCGGCGGCCTGCCGGCGCGCCAGCCGGACCGGCACGAGGAGCGCAAGGGCCCTCGCGTCGGCGCGCCGGAAAAGGCGCTGGAGGGCTTCCTCAAGGCGGCGGGCCTGACCTCGATCGATCAGGCGACGGTGCAGGCCGACCCCAAGGGCGACTTCTACGTCGCGCGCATCCACAAGCACGGCGCGGCCACGACCGAGGTGATCGCCGAGATCGTGCCCGCCATCGTGCGCGCCTTCCCCTGGCCGAAGTCCATGCGCTGGGGCGAGGGGACGCTCCGCTGGGTGCGGCCGCTGCATTCGATCGTCGCGACCTTCGGGGTTCCGCAGGAGGAGCCCGACATCGTCCGCTTCGAGATCGACGGGATCGCCTCCGGCGACGTCACCCGCGGCCATCGGGTGCACGCGCCGGGCGAGATCCGCGTGAAGCGCTTCGACGACTACGTCGCGAGCCTCGAAAAGGCCCGCGTGGTGCTCGACGCCGAGCGTCGGCGGGACATCATCCGCGCCGACGCCCGCACCCTCGCCAACGCCCAGAACCTCGATCTGGTCGAGGACGAGGCGCTGGTGGAGGAGGTCGCCGGTCTCGTGGAATGGCCGGTGGTGCTCATGGGCCAGTTCGAGGCCGAGTTCCTCGACGTGCCGGACGAGGTGATCCGCGCCACCATCCGCGCCAACCAGAAGTGCTTCGTGCTGAAGGACCCGGCGACCGGTCGGCTGACCAACCGCTTCATTCTGGTCGCGAACCTCGACGCCACCGACGGCGGCGCGGTCATCGTCCACGGCAACGAGCGCGTGGTGCGCGCCAGGCTCTCCGACGCCCGCTTCTTCTGGGAGACGGACAAGAAGACGCCTCTTGAGGCTCGGCTTGAGAAGCTGAAAAGCATCACCTTCCACGCCAAGCTCGGCACCCAGTACGAGCGGGTGGAGCGCATCGCGAGGCTCGCGAAGGAGCTCGCCCCGCTGGTGGGGGCCGATCCGGCGAAGGCGGAGGCCGCCGCCCGGCTCGCCAAGGCCGACCTCGTCACCGAGATGGTCGGCGAGTTCCCCGAGCTTCAGGGCCTGATGGGCCGCTATTACGCCGCCGCCGAGGGTCTCGACCCCGAGATCGCCGCCGCGTTGGAGGAGCACTACAAGCCGCAGGGCCCGTCGGACCGCATCCCCACCGCCCCCGTCTCCATCGCGGTGGCCTTGGCCGACAAGATCGACACGCTGGTCGGCTTCTGGGCGATCGACGAGAAGCCCACGGGCAGCAAGGACCCCTACGCGCTGCGGCGGGCGGCCCTCGGAGTCGTGCGGATCATTCTGGAGAACGGGTTGCGGCTGAGGCTTCTGGACGTGGTCAGTGGCGCGTCGGAGGCGGCAATCGGCGACGATCTCCTCGCCTTCCTCGCCGATCGCCTCAAAGTCCAGCTTCGCGAGCAGGGCAAGCGGCCCGATCTGGTCGACGCCGTGTTCGCGGCGGGCGACGGGTCGTCCCATGACGACCTTGTGCTGATCGTGCGCCGGGTGGAGGCGCTGGAGACGCTGCTGTCGACCGAGGACGGCAAGAACCTGCTGGCGGGCTACCGCCGCGCCGCCAACATTCTGAAGGCCGAGGAAAAAAAGGACGGCGCCGGCGCGTTCGAGGACGCGCCCGATCCGGCGCTGTTCGTGGAGCCGGCCGAAGGCGCGCTGTCGGCGGCGCTCGACGTGGCGGAGCCCGCGGCGGCCGCTGCGCTGGCGGCGGAAGACTTCCCCGCCGCGACCGCGGCGCTTGCGAAGCTCAGGCCGGAGGTGGACGCCTTCTTCGACGGCATCATGGTCAACGCGCCGGAGCCGGCGCTGCGGGCGAACCGTCTTCGCCTGCTCGCGCGCCTGCGCCGCGCCACCCGCGCCGTCGCCGATTTCGACCGCATCGCGGGCTGACGGTGGGGCGCGCGCCTCAGCGGCGCCGGCGGTCGAGCGCCTTCTGGCTCTCGTGCAGGCGGTTCCAGGCGAAGGCTTTGTAGAGCTCGCGCTCTTCCTGCGAAGCGAAGCCTTCGTGATCGTGGCGCGGCGCTGCGGCGTCGCTCAGCCGCCAGGCGCGACGGGGATGGTCGCGTGCGAAGATGCGCATCGCGAGACTTTCGACGACGTTTGCGGCCAGATGCTGCATACTGCGCTTCCCGAGCCGTGGAGCCTTTCCCATAACGCGTAAAGCTATCAGATAGCCTGCGTCGCCTAGTTGTCATCTCCCCTTAGCTTAAAATCGGCATTAATTCGTTTTGTTAGCGGTCTCTAAGAGTGTCTGCCGCACTGCAAAATACTTGCGGCCGGAAACACAAACGCCCCGGTTTAGTCGGCCGGGGCGTCGCGTCGTTGGGTTGATCTGACGAGCAGGTTCAGTCGTCGCGGTAGACCTTCTCGCGGCGCTCGTGGCGCTCCTGAGCCTCGATCGACAGGGTCGCGATCGGCCGGGCTTCGAGCCGGCGCAGCGAGATCGGCTCGCCGGTCTCCTCGCAATAGCCGTAGGAGCCGTCCTCGATGCGCTCCAGCGCGGCGTCGATCTTGGCGATCAGCTTGCGCTGGCGGTCGCGCGCCCGGAGCTCGATGGCGCGGTCGGTCTCGGACGACGCGCGGTCGACCAGGTCGGGATGGTTCTGGTTCTCGTCCTGGAGGTGCTCGAGAGTCTCGCGGCTGTCGCGGAGGAGCTCGTCCTTCCATGCGATCAGCTTGTCGCGGAAGTAGCGGCGCTGCCGCTGGTTCATGAAGGGCTCGTCTTCAGACGGCCGGTAATCGCTCGCCAACTCCACGCTCATAGTCCCGCCTTTGGCGTCGCCGCTCGCTGGTTCCGTTCGGGCCGGAATATAGCCACGTCAGGCGTTCTCCACAATTGCGGATTTATTCGGGAAGCCTTTGATATCAGTACGTAATTTTTGTTACATAAAATCCCGTTCGCTGGTCCGGTCCGAAAACGCGCGCCGTCAGGCGCCGCGCTTGGCGAGTTCGACGCGGGCGCGGAGTTCGATCGCGGCCAGCGCGTCGTCCAGTCCGCGGTCGCCGGTCTGTTCGCTCCGGGCGGCGAGGCGGTCCGCCAGCGCGGTCAGGGTCGGCAGATCGGCGCGGCCTTCGAGCGTCGCGATCTTGAGCTCGTCGAGACTGTCGAGCAGGCCGCGGCCGCGCTTCAGCTCGCGCCGCCTGCGCTCGGCCGGCGGCTCCTGAACGGCCTGCAGCGCCAGCAGCGCGTCGATCCCGGGGCTCTGCCGCACCGCGGTCGGGGCGCCGGCCGGGCTGGACGTCGGCGCGTCGCCCAGGCGAAAGCCCGACCCCGCGGCGGGCGCGCGCGACGCGGCTGCGCCGCCGGGCGTCAGGCGTCCAGGACCTTCGATCCGCATGTGGCTGGCGTCCCCGCAGAGCCGGACCTCCGGCGTCCGGAGACCATGGCGGCGGTATGGTTAACCCGGCGTTAACCCTCGGCAGAATTTGCCGGCCCCAGGGTTAATTCTGCCGGCGCGCTTTCGCCGCGCTTGAGGCCCGCGACGTCGCCTCGCCAAGATCGTCTTGCCGCGGCGGCTCCGGCACGGCTTTCGCAAGGGGAGGGGGAGCCCGAGCTTCGTCTCCCGCGTATCCGGACCGCACGCCATGCGCCTTCCCGCCCTGTCCCGCCTCCCGGCCCTCGCGATGGCGCTCGCCGTCGCGCTGGGCGCCGCGGCGCCCGCGCAGGCCGCGGACCCGGCGGTCGGCGTGGTTCCCGGCGCGAGCGCGCGCGACGAGTCCGGCGTTCGCGTCGACATCCGCAAGAGCGTCGCCCGCAAGCGCGCCTTCGCCGGCCAGGACGACGGCGGCCCGACCCGCGGCGGCGTGACCTCGCGTATCAAGGACCTGACCGACATCGAGGGCGTGCGCGAAAACCAGCTCGTGGGCTACGGCCTCGTGGTCGGCCTCAACGGCACCGGCGACAGCCTGAACGCCGCGCCCTTCACCAAGCAGTCCCTGCAGTCGATGCTGGAGCGGCTCGGCGTCAACACCCGCGGCGCGACGCTGCGCACCAAGAACGTCGCGGCGGTGATGGTGACGGCGAACCTGCCGCCCTTCGGCACGCAGGGCACCCGGCTCGACGTCACCGTCTCCGCGCTCGGCGACGCCACCAGCCTGCAGGGCGGCACGCTGATCGTGACGCCGCTGATGGGCGCCGACGGCGAAGTCTATTCGGTCGCTCAGGGGTCGGTCGCCGTGATCGGCTTCAACGCGCAAGGCGAGGCGGCGCAGATCGTGCGCGGCGTGCCGACCACGGGGCGGATCTCGAACGGCGGCCTGATCGAGCGCGAGATCCCGTTCTCGCTCGCGAACCTGACGACGGTCCGGCTCGCCCTGCGCAACCCGGACCTCACCACCGCGCGGCGGATCGCGGCCGGGATCAACGACTTCATCGGCTCCGGCGTCGCCGAACCGCTCGATCCGTCGACGGTCGCGATCCAGGTCCCGAAGAACTTCCAGGGCAACATCGTCCAGCTTCTGACCGAGATCGAGCAGCTCCGGGTCGAGCCCGACCAGATCGCCAAGATCGTCATCGACGAGCGCTCCGGCATCATCGTGATGGGCCAGGACGTAAGGGTCTCCACGGTCGCCGTGGCGCAGGGCAACCTCACCGTCACCATCACCGAGGACCCGATCGTCAGCCAGCCGGAGCCGTTCAGCGACGGTGAGACGACGGTCGTGCCGCGCACCAGCGTCTCGGTCGACACCGACGCGAACCGCCGGCTCGCCGTGCTGCGGGAGGGCGTGAACCTGCGCCAGCTCGTGGACGGCTTGAACGCGATTGGCGTCGGCCCGCGCGACCTGATCGCGATCCTGCAGGCGATCAAGGCCGCGGGCGCGCTGCAGGCCGAGATCGAGGTGATGTGATGGCCGCGACCGCGACTTCGCCGACCCCCGCCGCGCTCGGCGCGCTGACGACCTACGACGCCCATCCGCAGGCGAAGGCGGCCTCCCGCCTCGACGCCGCCGCGGTGGACTTCGAGGCCGTGTTCCTGACGCAGATGATGCAGTCGATGTTTTCCGGCCTCGGCGACGACGGCCCGCTCGGCGGCGGGCCCGGGACCGACGCCTACCGCTCCATGCTCGCCGACCAGTACGGCCGTTCGGTCGCGTCCGCCGGAGGCGTCGGCCTCGCGGATCATGTTCGGTCCGAACTGCTCTCTCTCCAGAAAGGAAGCTGACGCCATGCACGCCGGCCGTCATGTCCCCGCGCCCCGCCCCGAGCTCTCGGTTGAGGAGGCGGCGGCGCTGCTGTCGCGGCTCGCCGACACCGTCGAGCGGCTCACCGGCGTGGTGGTCGAGGAGACGCGCCTCGTCCGCTCCGGCGCCTACCAGGCCGCCCGCGCGCTCGAGGTCGAAAAGGGCGCGCTGTCGAGCCGCTACATGCTCGACGTCGGCGCGGTGTCGGGCGCGGGCGACGCGATCGCCGCCCAGCCGCGCGAGCAGCTCGAGGAGATCGAGCGGATGCACGCCGCCTTCCGCTCCGCGCTCGACGAGAACCTCGCCGTGCTGGGCACCGCGCGCTCCGTGGCCGAAAGCCTGCTGCGCGGCGTCTCGGAGGAGATCGGCGGCCGGGCCGCGCCGAAGACCTACGACGCCCGCGGCGGCGCCTATGGCCGGCCGGCGGCCGCGCCGATGGCGCTGTCGCGCACGAGCTGATCGCTCGAATACGAAATGATTCGCGGGATCGAAATGATCCGCCGTTAACCCAACCTCCTAACGCCGCCTTAACGCGGCCTCCGTCAGACTGCGTATTGCGGACGAAGGGTCCCGCGAGCGGTCCGAGGGAGGACGCCATGGATACGGGCATCGGTTCGTTCGCGCCCGCCTCGCAGCCGATCCGCGTCGTCGCGGCGCAGCCGACGCCGGAACGGCTGCCTGAGCGCGCGAACGACCCAGAGCCGGCGGCGTTCGCCGCCCCGACGCCGTCGGAGCGGCGGGTCGATATCGACGCGGCCACCAACAGCCTGATCTTCCGCACGGTCGACATCGCGACCGGCGTGACGGTGCAGCAGACCCCCGACGAGGCCCGCCTGAGGCTGCGCGCCTACATCGATACGCTCGGCGCGAAGGTCGCCGAACCGACGCTCGTCGCCACCGCCTGAGCGGGCCTTCGCGCCGACGTCACCACTCCTGCTTCTGCGGCAGGCCGTCGGCGATGTCGTAATAGTCCGACTTCGAGCCGACATAGATGTGCTCGGCGAGCCTGAGCCCGGTCGGCGCGTCGAGCGTGCCGGCGGTGACGTAGATCTCCTCGCCCGGCTCCGCCTGCCAGAACAGATTGCCGCCGCAGCGCCCGCAGAAGCCGCGCCGCACGCCTTCCGACGACTGGTGCCAGGCGAGCGTCTCGTCGGAGAGCAGCGTGAGGTCTGCGGCCCGGCACGCCGACATCACCGCATGGCTGCCGCTCGTGCGCGCGCATTGCGAGCAATGGCACGCGATCGGCTGCGACAGCGCGCCGGAGATCCGGTACCGCACGCCCCCGCACAGACAGCCTCCGCTCGCGCCCATCATTCGCGACCTTCCTCGATTTCGGTACCGCGCATTCGGCCGGCCGATTCCGCCGCCCCGCCTCGCGCCATTGTTTGAGCTGCGTCTTGAACCTGCAACCTGTATATACAGGTTATGATCATCACGTGGGACGAGCCGAAGCGGCTGGCGAACATCGAGAAGCACGCGATGGACTTCGCCGACCTGACGCTGGAGTTCTTCGCCCGCGCGGCGATCGGGCCGGCCAAAGGCGGCCGGCTTTATGCGATCGGCGAACTGGACGGCGTCGTCACGGTGATCTTCGCCCGGCTTGGGACCGAGGCGATCTCGGTCGTCAGCATGCGGCCCGCTTCGGTGAAGGAACGGAGGTCGATCGATGGGTAAGGAATTCAGGCCCGGCAGGGGCTACACCAAGGCGGATTGGGACGCGGTCTCGGACAATCCGGAGCTGAGCGACGAGGAGCTTGCGCAGTTCCGACCCATGTCCGAGGCGATGCCCGATCTTCATGCGGCCTTGACCGAAGCCATCCGCAAGCGCGGACCGGCCCGGACCAAGGAGGCGGTCTCGATCCGTCTGGATCAGGACCTCGTGGCGAAGCTGCGCGCCACCGGGCCCGGCTGGCAGTCGCGCGTCAACGACGCGCTTCGGGCGTGGCTCGACAAGGGCGCGGCGTGATCGACGTCGTCGACCTTGTCCTGCAGGCCGCGAACGGGACGCCGCCGCCGATCACCGGCGCCGGGCGAAGGCGGGAGAACGTCGGTTGGGGCGACGGACTGATGCCGTTCCTCGTGGTCGGCGTGCCCGTCCTGGCGTTCCTGCTCTGGTACGAGTGGACGCGCCGGCGGCGATAGCGCCGTTCTGGAGGCGACAAAAATCCGATAGGGCGCGACGGCCGCCGGGGAGAGGGGAAACCGGCGGCCGTCGGCCAGTTGGAGGTCCGCGCGGCGGGCGCGCGGACCTCCGAGGACGACGGTTCGGGCGTGGGGACGCAGAAACCCGCCGCCGTCCTGCCTCGAGCGAGGCGCGCCTTCGGCGCCTCGCGCATTCGTTCAGCCGAGCGACACCCGCGTCGCGGCCGACGGGGCGACGGGCTCCGCCGGGGCGGGGCCTGGCGTCGGCTCCGGCGCGCCGCCGCCTGCGAGGTTGCGGATCACGACGTAGAACACCGGCGTCAGGAACAGGCCGAACAGCGTCACGCCGATCATGCCGGCGAACACCGCGACGCCCATGGCCGAGCGCATCTCGGCGCCGGCGCCGGTGGAGGCCGCAAGCGGCAGCACGCCCATGATGAAGGCCAGCGACGTCATCAGGATCGGCCGGAGCCGCAGCCGGCTCGCCTCGATCGCGGCCTGCAGGACCGTGCGGCCCTGATGCTCGAGCTCGCGCGCGAACTCCACGATCAGGATGGCGTTCTTCGCCGACAGTCCGACCAGCACGATCAGGCCGATCTGGGTGAAGACGTTGTTGTCCCCGCCCGTGAGCCAGACGCCGATCATGGCGGCCAGCAGGCTCATCGGCACGATGAGGATGATCGCGATCGGCAGCGTCAGGCTCTCGTACTGCGCGGCGAGCACGAGATAGACCAGCAGCAGCGCCACCGGGAACACGATCAGCCCGGAATTGCCGGCGAGGATCTCCTGGTAGGTCAGCTCGGTCCACTCGAAGGCGAAGCCCTGCGGCAGGGTCTCGGCGGCGATCTTCTCGACTGCGGCCTGCGCCTGTCCGGTGGAGTAGCCGGGCGCCGCTCCGCCGTTGACGTCGGCCGAGAGGAAGCCGTTGTAGCGCATGGCCCGCTCCGGACCCGAGCTGGGCTTCACCGTCAGCAGAGCCGACAGCGGGATCATTTCGCCCGACGTCGAGCGCACCTTGAGGAAGCCGACGTCGTCGGCGCGGGCGCGGAAGGCGCTGTCGGCCTGGACACGGACGGAGTAGGTGCGGCCGAAGGCGTTGAAGTCGTTGACGTAAAGCGAGCCGAAATAGATCTGCAGCGTGTTGAAGATCTCCGACACCGGCACGCCGAGCTGGCGCGCCTTGACGCGGTCCACGTCGGCGAACAGCTGGGGCACGTTCACCTGATAGGAGGAGAACAGGCCGGCGAGCTCCGGCGCCGCCTGCGCGCGGGCGAGGAACGCCTTGGTCGCGCGGTCGAGCGCCTGGTAGCCGAGGCCGGCGCGGTCCTCGATCTGCAGCTTGAAGCCGCCGATGGTGCCGAGCCCCTGCACCGGGGGCGGCGGGAACATGGCGATCGTCGCTTCCTTGATGCCGGCGAACTTGGCGTTGAGGCTCGCCGCGATCGCAGCGGCGCTTAAGGACGGGTCGCGCCGTTCCTCGAACGGCTTCAGCGAGGTGAAGACGATGCCGGCGTTCGACGAGT
Source organism: Methylopila turkensis (assembly GCF_027922325.1). Taxonomy (GTDB): domain Bacteria; phylum Pseudomonadota; class Alphaproteobacteria; order Rhizobiales; family Methylopilaceae; genus Methylopila; species Methylopila turkensis. Next base: position 573,220 of record NZ_BSFL01000001.1, on the reverse strand, counting down.
TGGTGAAGCCGTTGATCGAGAGGCCCGGGAAGGCGATGGCGCGCTCCACCCCCGGCTCCTTCAGCGCGATCTCGCTCATGCGCCGGATCACGGCTTCGGTGCGGTCGAGCGTGGCGGCGTCCGGAAGCTGGGCGAAGCCCACGAGATACTGCTTGTCCTGCGCCGGCACGAAGCCGCCGGGCGTGACGTGGAACAGGTGGCCGGTAAGGCCCACCAGCGCGACGTAGACCACGAGCATCACCGCCTTGCGGGCGATGGCGCGAGAGACGCCGCGGCCATAGGCCTCCGAGCCCCAGGCGAAGGCGCGGTTGAAGCCGCGGAAGAACCAGCCGAGCGTCGCGTCGAGGAAACGCGTGAACCGGTCCTTCGGCGCGTGGTGGTCCTTCAGCAGCAGGGCGGCGAGCGCCGGCGACAGCGTCAGCGAGTTGAACGCCGAGATCACGGTCGAGATCGCGATCGTCAGCGCGAACTGCTTGTAGAACTGGCCGGTGAGGCCGGAGATGAAGGCGAGCGGCACGAACACCGCCACCAGCACCAGCGCGATCGCGATGATCGGTCCAGAGACCTCCTGCATGGCCTTGTAGCTGGCCTCGCGGGGCGACAGACCTTCCTCGATGTTACGCTCGACGTTCTCGACCACGACGATGGCGTCGTCGACCACGATGCCGATCGCGAGCACCAGCCCGAACAGGGTGAGCGCGTTGATCGAGAAGCCGAACAGGTGCATCACCGCGAACGTGCCGATGATCGACACCGGCACCGCGGCGAGCGGGATGATCGAGGCCCGCCAGGTCTGCAGGAACACGATCACCACCAGCACGACGAGCGCGACCGCCTCGAGCAGGGTGTGGACCACCGCCTCGATCGAGGCGCGCACGAACTGGGTCGTGTCGTAGACGATCTCGTAGTCCACGCCCTCGGGCATGTTCTTCTTGATGTCGGCCATGGTCGCGCGGACCTGGTCGGCGATCTCGATCGCGTTCGAGCCGGGCGCCTGCGACACCGGCACGGCGACGGCGTCGCCGTTGTCGAGCAGCGAGCGCAGCGCGTAGTCGGCGGCGCCCATCTCGATGCGGGCGACGTCGCGCAGGCGCACGATCTCGCCGTTCGCGCCGGACTTCACGACGATGTCGCCGAACTCCTCCTCGGACTGGAGCCGTCCCTGCGCGTTGACGGAGAGCTGGAGCTCGACGTCGGACGGCGCGGGCGAGGAGCCGACGACGCCGGCCGCGGCCTGCACGTTCTGCGCCCGGATCTCGCCGACCACGTCGGCGGCGGAGAGCCCGTGCTCGGCGACCTTCTGCGGGTCCAGCCAGACACGCATGGAGTAGTCGCCGGAGCCGAACAGCTGAACCTGGCCCACGCCCGGGATGCGCGCCAGCCGGTCCCTGACGTTCAGGACGGCGTAGTTGCGCAGGTAGGTCATGTCGTAGCGCTTGTTCGGCGACACGAGATGCACGACGAGGGTGAGGTCGGGCGAGGACTTGATGGTGGTGACGCCGAGCTGGCGCACCTCCTCCGGCAGCCGCGGCTCGGCCTGCGAAACGCGGTTCTGGACGAGCTGCTGCGCCTTGTCGGGATCGGTGCCGAGCGCGAAGGTCACCGTCAGCGTCATCACGCCGTCGGTGGTGGCCTGGCTCGACATGTAGAGCATGTCCTCGACGCCGTTGATCTGCTCCTCGATCGGCGTCGCCACCGTTTCGGAGATGACCTTCGGGTTGGCGCCGGGATAGGTCGCGCGCACCACCACCTGCGGCGGCGCGACGTCCGGATATTCCGAGATCGGCAGGCCGCGCAGCGCCAGCACGCCGGCGAGGAAGATGACGATCGACAGCACGCCCGCGAACACGGGCCGGTCGATGAAGAACTTCGAGATGTTCATGGCGCGGGGGTCTTCACTGGCTGGCCGAAGCCTGGCGGCCGACGCTCGCGACCGCATCCATGGCGGCGGGGCGGGGGTCGACCAGCGCGCCGGGGCGCAGCTTCTGGGCGCCGTCGATCACGACGCGCTCGCCCGGCTCCAGACCGCTTTCGACCACGCGTAGGGCGCCGACCGAGGCGCCGAGGGTGACCTCGCGGTAGGTCGCGCGGTTCTCGCCGTCGACGACGAACACGAACGACTTGTCCTGGTCGACGCCGACCGCCCGCTCGCTCAGCAGCAGGGCCGGCCGGGTCTTGGCCTGGCCGAGCTTCATGCGCGCGAACTGACCCGGCATCAGCCGGCCGTCGGCGTTGGCGAAGGTGGCGCGTACGCGGATGGTGCCGGTGCGGGCGTCGACGGTGGAGCCCACGAGCTGCAGCCGACCGCGGACCTGATCCTCGCGCGCCTGCAGCGTCATCTCGACCGGGATGTCGCCGATGCGCTCGCGGCGGTCGCCGCCGTCGTCGAGGCTGTCGAGCGCCCGCGAGACCGCGAGTTCGTCGGCGTCGAAGCTGGCGTAGATCGGGTCGACGGAGGTGAGGCGGGTCAGCACCGGCGCGCCGGGGCCGGCCGCGACCAGATTGCCGACGGTGATCTCGATCCGGTCGACGCGGCCGGCGACCGGCGCGCGCACCTCGGTGTAGCTCAGGTTGAGCTTTGCGGTGGTGAGCGCCGCCTTGGCGCCGGCGAGGTTCGCTTCCGCCTCGCCGAGCGCGTTCACGCGGGTGTCGAGGTCGCGCTGGGAGATCGTCGAGAGCGCCGTCATGCGGCGGCCGCGCTCGAGATCGGCGCGCGCGAGCGTCAGCCGGGCCTCGGCCGCCGCGACGCCGGCCTGCGCCCGCTCGACCTCGGCGGCGTAAGGGGCGGGGTCGATGGTGACGAGCCGGTCGCCGGCCTTGACCAGCGCGCCCTCGCGGAAATGGATCTGCTGGATCGGGCCCGCGACGCGCGAGCGCACCTCGACCTGTTCGACCGCCTCGAGCCGGCCGGAAAACACCGTCCAGGTCGGGGTGTCGCGGCGGGCGAGGGTGGCGACGCCGACTTCGGTGGCGGCGGGCGCGGCCGGCGCGTCGGAGGCGCCGGCGTCGCCGGCGGGCAGGGTGGAAAGGCTCAGGACCGCAGCGGCGGCGAGCGCCGCTGCGGTGAGTCCGGCGCTCAGGCGTACGGACAGCGTGGAACGCGTCATGGCGGCATCCCCGAGAAGGTATCGGAATAATGTACCGATCGGTATCGTACCGCTAGGTAGATATCGGGGGCGCCCTCTGTCAACCCTTAGTCTATCGATCGGTATGAAAAGCGCCGAAGCCGCCCGGATCGGCCCGACCGCTGTGCGGGTCCGAAGGCGCAGGACGCCGGCCGCGGCGTCGCAATCCGGCCCGGGCGATCTCCTGAAGCTCAGGGTCCGGCTTACGCCGATACCCTGCGCCGCGGGGCCATAACCTATTGATAACCATGCCGTTCGATTGCCGGCGGCGTTCATGGAACCGCGCCGCGGAATTAACCGCCGCTTAGGGCCGCCCGCCCGAGGCTCCGCGTGCGCTTCAGGACGAGGCGCGCCCCTCAGTCTCCCAGAACAGGAGCCTCAAATGTCCGACATCACCCTCAACTCGGCCGTCCGCTCGAACCTCCGCACCCTTCAGTCGACCACCGACCTGATGGCCCGCACGGAAGAGCGGCTCTCGACCGGCAAGAAGGTCAACTCGGCGCTCGACAACCCGTCGAGCTTCTTCACCGCCCAGGCTCTTGATCGCCGCGCGAGCGACCTCACCAACCTCCTCGACAGCGTTTCGAACTCGGTCAAGACGATCGAAGCCGCCGACAACGGCATCTCGGCGATCAGCGACCTCGTCACGCAGATGAAGTCGGTGGCGCGCTCCGCCCAGCAGTCCAGCTCGGCCGTCGACACCAAGGCCGGCTTCACCTCCGCCGCCGTGGCCGGCGCCACCGCCGACAACCTGCTCGGCACCGGCACCGCCGCCACCGCCACGACGCTCGCCGGCGTCGCCGACGTCGCCGCCACCTACACCGGCGGCACGCTGTCGATCAACGGCACCGACGTCACCATCGCGGACGACAGCGACGCCGACGCGGTCAAGGCGGCGATCGACGCGGCCGACATCGAAGGCCTGACGGTCACCAACAACGCCGGCACGCTGGAGTTCTCGCTGGCGAGCGGCGAAGACCTGACGCTGACGGCCAGCACGGCCGGCCTCGCCGACAACCTCGGCCTCAGCGCCACCGGCGGCACCGACGTCACCGTCACCTCGACGAACGGCACGCCGGCTGCAAACGACCTCGAAGGCAAGACCCTGACGGTCACCGTCGGCGACGGCGAGACCGGCACGATCACCTTCGGCACGGGCTCCGGCCAGGTGTCGACCCTCTCCGGCCTGAACGACGCTCTGGCGCAGTACAACGCCAAGGCTTCGATCTCCTCGACCGGCCAGCTGACGATCGAGACCACCAACGAGTACGGCTCGTCCGACCTCACCATCGGCGGCACCGCCGTCAGCACCGACGGTTCGCCGGCGGCCGGCGAGATCTTCGGCGTCGCCTCCACCTCGGCGGCGAGCAAGTCGGCGGTCATGGGCGGCGACGGCCAGGACCGCCGCACCGACTACATGAACGACTACAACGACCTGCGTCAGCAGATCGCTGAACTCGCGAAGGACGCCAGCTACAACGGCGTCAACCTGCTGAACGGCGACGACCTCTCGGTCGTGTTCAACGAGGACGGCTCCTCCAAGCTCGACGTCGCCGGCGTCGACGTCATGGACGTGCTCGGCCTTTCGGACATCACCTTCGACGACTTCGCCGACAGCTCGAAGATCGAGGAAGTGGTCTCCAAGCTGAACGACGCCCTCGGCTCGCTGGACAGCCTGTCCTCGCGCCTCGGCTCGCAGCTCTCGGTCGTCGAGACCCGCCAGTCCTTCACCAAGGACATGGTCGGCACCCTCGAGGACGGCGCGCTGTCGCTGACCGGCGCCGACACCAACGAAGAGGCCGCGAATCTCGCGACCCTGCAGACCCGTCAGTCGCTGATCGTCTCCTCGCTGTCGATCTCGACCAGCCAGGAGCAGAACGTCCTTCAGCTCCTCCGCTGATCGACGCAACAAGCGAAGAACCGGCCTGAACGACGGCGGGGGCCCCCACGGCTCCCGCCGTTTTCGTTCGCGCAGGATAGGAGTTAGTGGACGTCGTCCGTTCCCGTCCGGCGACCGTCGCTAAGCCGGCATTAACCTTAACTTCCGATTAAGGTTAACGGCCTATGTTCCGATCAACGTCCTAAACGACGTCCCGAATCGGAGCCTTTCTTATGGCCGACATCACGCTCAATTCCGCGGTCCGGTCGAACCTGCGCTCGATGCAGCAGACGACCGAACTGCTCAACCGAACCGAAGAGCGCCTTTCGACCGGCAAGAAGGTCAACTCGGCGCTGGACAATCCCGCGAGCTTCTTCACCGCACAGTCGTTGGACCGGCGGGCGAGCGATCTCGGAACGTTGCTCGACAACGTCAAGAACTCGATCCAGACGCTCGAAGCGGCCGACAACGGCATCAAGGCGATCACGGACCTCGTGGAATCGCTGAAGTCGACGGCCCGCTCCGCCCAGCAGTCGCCGCTTGCGGTGTCGACCAAGGCGAGCCTGACGTCGGCGACCATGAACGGGCTCAGCGGCGACAACCTGCTGTCGATGAACACGGTGACGCCCGCGGTTCCGACGACGTTCGACGGACTTGAGGACGTCGACGCGACCCATTCGGGCGGCGCGCTGACGGTCAACGGCGCGACGGTCAACATCGCCGCAAACGCCACCGCCGCGCAGGTGAAGACCGCGATCGACTCGCTCAACATCTCCGGGCTGAACGTCGTCGACAACGCCGGCACGCTCGAGTTCGAGCTCGAAAGCGGCGCCGACCTCAGCATCGAGGGCTCGTCCGCCCTGCTCGACTCGCTCGGCCTGATCGCCGACGGCGGGACCGCGACCAGCGCCGGCTCCACCAACGGGACGCTGTCGACCACGGCGAGCGGCGACAGCCTGCTGAAGGACGAGACGCTCACCTTCACCGACAGGTTCGGCGCGCTGAAGACCGTCACCTTCGCCTCGTCGCCCGGCGCCAACAACGTCGACACGATCGACGAGCTGAACGCGTGGCTGCTCAACAACGACGTGCAGCTGACCGCGTCGATCCCGAAGGAAGGCGAGGCCGGCGCCACGCTTGCGTTCCAGACCACGAACGCGATCGCGGCCGACACGCCGATCGCGGCCACCGGCACCGCCACGGGCGCCGGCGCGGTCTTCGGCAGCGGCGGCTTCGCGGCGCCGGTGCTCGACCAGGACGCCGCCACCAAGCGCTCGAACTTCGCCACCGACTACAACGAGTTCCTGGGCGAGATCGCGAAGCTCGCCAAGGACGCCACCTACAACGGCGTCAACCTGCTGAACGGCGACGATCTCGACGTCATCTTCAACGAGGACGGCTCGTCACGGCTCGAGGTCAAGGGCGTGCAGTTCGACGCGGAAGGGCTTGGCCTCGCCGCGATCACCGCCGAGGACTTCTACGACTCGGACTCGATCGAGAAGATCATCGACAAGCTCGAGGCGGCCTTCGCGACCATCGAGGCGCAGTCCGCCAAGTTCGGCTCGCAGCTTGCGATCGTGCAGACCCGCGAGACCTTCACGAAGGACATGATCGGCACCCTCCAGGACGGCTCGCTGTCGCTGGTCGGCGCCGACACCAACGAAGAGGCCGCGAACCTCGCGACGCTGCAGACGCGCCAGCAGCTGATCGTGTCTTCGCTCTCGATCTCGACCCAGCAGGAATCGGCGGTGCTGCAGCTTCTGCAGTAAGGCGCCTAGCTTCCTTCTCGGGCGGAGCGGCGGACGTCCGGTCGGGCGTCCGCCGCTCGCCGTTTCAGGACCTTAAGCCACGGAGGACGCGCATGACCCTCAAGGTGGAGTTGAAGCCCGGGGAGCGGATCGTCATCGGACGTTCCGTGGTCACCAACGGCGCCGCCCGGACACAGCTGCTGATCGACGGCGGCGATCCGGTGCTGCGCGAGCGCGACATCCTGCAGGAGCGCGACGCCGACACGCCGGCCAAGCGCATCTATTACACCGTCCAGATGATGTACATGGCCGGCTCGATCGAGAAGGTCAGCAAGATCTACAGCGCGCTGACGCGCGACGCCGTGAAGGCCGCTCCGAGCATGCTTCCCCTGATCGACCGCATAAATAACCACGTCTTAACAGGCGCGCTTTACAAAGCTTTGCGTGAGGCGCGCAGTCTCGTGGCGCACGAGAAGGGAATCTTCGAGCATGCAGAACGGAGCGCAGGCGTACGCGCGGATGGCGCAAACGACGGCTAACCCGCGCGAGCGCGAGGCCCAACTGCTGCTGAGGGCGGCGGCTCGGTTCGCCGCCGCGCAGACCGCGGAACCCTTCGACCGCACCGCCGCCCGCGAGGCGGCGACCTTCAACCGAAAGCTCTGGACCGTCTTCCTCAGCTCCGTGCTGCGCGCAGAGAACCCTCTCGACGCCGCCACCAAGATGAACATCAAGAAGATCGCGATGTTCGTGCTCGACCGCTGCCACAGCCTCGAGATCAATCCCTCCGCCGAGCCAATGTCGGCGCTGATCAACATCAACCGCAATCTCGCGGAAGGCCTGCGCGGCTGATCCCGACAGAGCGCTGACCACGGCTCCGCGCGCTGGTCAGAGCGCGGAGCAGGTGCTCGGCAGCGCCCGCAGCGCGAGGTCGGCGACGCGGTGGAGCTCGGCCCGGTCGGCGCCGGACGAGGCCTTCACGGCCATGCCGAGGCCGACCGCCATCACGTAGCGCGCCCAGTCGGCCGGGTCCTCCTCGGGCGGAAGCTCGCCGTCCGCCGCGGCCTTGTCGAGCCGTTCCCGCAGCGTGCGTTCGCTGAGCGAGCGCCGGGCGACGAGTTCGTCGCGGATGGTGGAGCCGGCCTCGCCGCAGGCGACGCCGCTGTTGACGCCGAGGCAGCCCGGCGGGTGCATCGGGTCGGTCAGGACGTCCGCGTAGCCCTTGAGGAGGCGTTCGATCGCGCGCCGCGCGGTCGGCTCGGCGAGGGCGTCCGCGACGAAGCAGAGATGGCTCTGCTCGTAGCGGTCCAGCACCTTGCGGAACAGCTCCTCCTTGTTGCCGTAGGTGGCGTAGAGGCTAGGGCGCGTGATGCCCATCGCGTCCGTGAGGTCGCTCAGCGACGCGCCTTCGTAGCCGTGACGCCAGAACACCTCCAGCGCCGCGCACAGCGCCTCGTCGACGTCGAATTCCTTGGGCCTGCCCATCTCCGCAAACTTTCCAGAGGTTTTGTACCGATCGATATAGTGAGCCTTGCCGCCGGCGTCGAGCCGGCCATTCGGCGGGGCTGATCGGCGTCCTGCGTATCAGGCGGGCGTGGCGGCCGGGGGCAGGGGGCGGAGCGGCTCGGCCGCCGGCTCCGGTTCGGCCGCGCGGGGCGCAGCCGCAGGGGTCGTAGGCGCGGGCCCCGGCGACGCGCCGCCCGTGGGCGGAACCTCGGAAGCGGGGTCTCCGCCTGGGCTGTCCGGCGGTGCGGCTGGCCGGTCCGGCGTCGGCCCAGACGGGAGGCCGCGGCCGAGGCCGAGGCGCTCCAGCATGCCGCGGGCGATCTCGCGCTCGCCCATGATCACCTCGTTCGCCCCGAGCTTCTCCAGATGCTCGATCTCGGCGTAGGCGTGGGCGCGAGCGAGGATGACGAGGTTCGGGTTGAGCTTGCGGGCCTGCTCCACCACCTGGCCGGCCTCGAACGCATTGGGGATCGCGACCACAAGCCGGGACGCCCTGTCGAGCCCGGCGAGCGCCAGCACGTCGGACGCCGCGGCGTTGCCGACGATGGTCTCGGCGCCGGACTCCTTGAGCGCGGCGATCGGCTTCTCGGCGTCCTCCACCACGAGGAACGGCACGCCCGCGGCCTTGAGCTGTTCGCCCACCAGCGCGCCGACGCGGCCGTAGCCCACGAGCACGATGTGCCCGCTCAGGGCCGTCGCCTGCTGCGGCGCGTCCTCGTCCGCGACCGCGGCGGCGCGTTCGGCCTCAACCGTCGCGACCGACGGTTCGGCCGCGGCCGGCGCCGGGCCGCCGTCGGGCGAGACCAGCGGCTTGGTTCGGTCGACGTCGAGCTCGGGGCCGGACGTGTCGGGCTGCGCCACGGCGACCTTCGGCGATCCCCGGACGATCCGCGCCTCGAGCCACGGCTTCAGCCGTTCGACCAGCACGAACATGATCGGATTGAACACGATCGACAGCAGCGCGCCGGCGAGGATCAGGTCGCGGCCTTCCTCCGGCAGCAGCTTCAGGCCGACGCCGAGCTCGGCCAGGATGAAGGAGAACTCGCCGATCTGCGCGAGGCTCGCCGAGATCGTCAACGCCGTTCCGACCGTGCGGTTGAAGGCGATGACGATCAGGAAGGCCGCGAGCGACTTGCCGATGACGATAATCGCGAAGGTCGCGACCACCGGGCCAGGGTCGCGCAGCAAGATCGTCGGATCGAACAGCATGCCGACCGAGACGAAGAACAGCACGGCGAAGGCGTCGCGCAGCGGCAGGCTTTCCTGCGCGGCGCGGTGCGACAGCTCGCTCTCGGACAGGATCATGCCGGCGAAGAAGGCGCCGAGCGCCAGCGAGACGCCGAACAGCTTGGCCGCGCCGAACGCCACGCCGAGCGCGATCGCGAGCACGCCGAGACGGAACAGCTCGCGCGAGCCGGTGTGCGCGATCCGGTGCAGCACGGCCGGGATGACGCGCCGGCCGACGATCAGCATGAAGGCGACGAAGGCCGCGACCTTGACGAGCGTCAGGGCCAGCACGCCCACGAGGCCGAGATCCATGCCGAGCGCGCGGCTGACCAGCGTCGCGAGCGGATCGCCGCCGCCGTGGCCGCCGCCATCCCCGCCTGCGATGCTGGCGACGGCCGGGATGAGCACCAGCGCCAGAACCATCGCGAGATCTTCGACGATGAGCCAGCCGACCGCGATCTTGCCGCGCTCGCTCTCGACCAGACGGCGCTCCTGCAGCGCTTTCAGAAGGACGACGGTGGAGGCGACGGAGAGCGCGAGGCCGAACACCAGGCCGCCGCCGTGGCTCCAGCCGAGCGCCATGCCGAGGCCCCAGCCGAGCAGCGTGGCGAAACCCATCTGGACCACCGCGCCGGGCACCGCGATGCCGCGCACCGAGAGCAGGTCCTTCAGCGAGAAGTGCAGCCCCACGCCGAACATCAGCAGGATGACGCCGATCTCGGCGAGTTCGGGCGCGAGCTGCTGGTCCGCGACGTAGCCGGGCGTGTGGGGTCCCACGAGCACGCCCGCGACGAGATAGCCGACGAGAGGAGGAAGCTTGAGCCGATTGGCGAGAGCCCCGAGCACGAAGGCGAGCACGAAGCCCGCGACCAGCGTCGAGATCAGCGGCGTCTCATGCGGCATTCACGTCTCCTTCGCGGCGGCGTGCGGCGGTTATCGCTTCATCTAGACCCTGCCGGCCAGATTCGCTCCTGGCGATTGTCCGGAAAGACCATAGGTCGCGCCGCTTGGAAGCCGCTGCGCGGCGCCCGCGACGGGACGGACGCGCGGTTCGGCCGCTACTTTTAATAGGCCTCTGCTGCCGCGCCGGCCCGTTATAGCCCGCTCATGAGGGATTTATCGAGAGCGACTTCGTTTTCGACTTGCAAAATTATGCGAACGGGCTCAATCCCTGATTAGCGAAAGAGGAGTTCCAATCGAAATGAGCGAAGAGATCGATTACGTCACCCTGGCGGCCGATGTCGTGAGCGCCTACGTCAGCAACAATTCGGTCGCCGCGGCCGATCTCCCGGGTCTGATCCAGACGGTGCACGGCGCGCTCGCCGCCGCTGCGACCGGCGCGACCAAGGAGCCTGTCGTCGAGCTTACGCCGGCGGTGCCGATCAAGAAGTCGGTTGGCCCCGATTTCATCATCTGCCTGGAAGACGGCAAGAAGTTCAAGTCGTTGAAGCGTCATCTGCGCACCGCTTACGACATGACCCCGGCCGATTACCGCGCCAAGTGGGGTCTGCCGGCCGACTATCCCATGGTCGCCCCGAACTATGCCGCCGCCCGCTCGGCGCTCGCAAAGAAGGCCGGCCTCGGCCAGCAGCGCAGCAAGGCGGCCGCCGCCGCTCCGGCCCCGGCTCCGGCCAAGCGCGGCCGCAAGGCCGCGGCCTGATCTTCGCACTGCGGCGCCGAGCGCCGCGGAGCGGTTCGTGATGAGACCTCTTCGGCGGATCCGCTAACCTGTGAAACGCCTCGGCCCCCGCCGGGGCGTTTTGCGTTGCGGGGCCGGAAAACGTGCAGCCGGGCGCCCCGCCGCCTGCAGAATGGGCTTAGCCCGGCCGCGGCGCGGGTCTAGACTGCCGGCGCCCAAGATGTGGACTGCGGGAGGCGGCCGTGACGGCGTACCGATGCGACCTCGGCGGCGAACGTTACGCGTTCGACGATCTGAAGACCGTTCTGGCCAAGGCCTCGCCCCGGCGCTCGGGCGACGAACTCGCCGGCCTCGCCGCCGAAACCGACGCGGAGCGCATCGCCGCCCGCTACGTGCTGGCCGACCTGCCGCTCAAGGTCTTCCTCGACGAGGCGTTGGTGCCTTACGAGGACGACGAGGTCACCCGCCTCATCATCGACGGCCGCGACGCGGACGCGTTCCGCCCGATCGCCCATCTCACCGTCGGCGGCTTCCGCGACTGGCTTCTCGGCCACGAGGCCGACGGCGAGGCCCTCGCGGCCGTCTCGCCCGGCCTCACGCCCGAGATGGTCGCCGCGGTCTCCAAGCTGATGCGCAACCAGGACCTGATCGCGGTGGCGCGCAAGCGCCGCGTGGTCACCGCCTTCCGCACCACGCTCGGGCTGCCTGGCCGGCTGGGCTCGCGGCTGCAGCCGAACCACCCGACCGACGACCTGCGCGGCATCGCGGTCTCGGTGCTCGACGGCCTGCTCTACGGCGTCGGCGACGCCGTGATCGGCATCAACCCCGCGACCGACAACGTGCCGAACGCGATCGCGCTGATGGAGATGCTCGACGCGCTGCGCCAGTCCTACGACATCCCGGCCCAGACCTGCGTGCTGACCCACGTGACCAACGCCATCGAGATCATGAACCGGCGCGCGCCGGTCGACCTCGTGTTCCAGTCGGTGGCGGGCTCGGAGGCCGCGAACCGCGGCTTCGGCGTCGACCTCGCCGTGCTGAAGGAGGCCCATGAGGCGGCGCTGGCGCTGCAGCGCGGCACGGTCGGCCAGAACGTGATGTATTTCGAGACCGGGCAGGGCGCCGCGCTTTCCGCCGACGCCCATCACGGCGTCGACCAGCAGACCATGGAGGCGCGCGCCTACGCGGTCGCCCGCGCATTCGATCCGATGATCGTCAACACCGTGGTCGGCTTCATCGGCCCGGAATATCTCTACGACGGCAAGCAGATCATCCGCGCCGGACTGGAAGACCACTTCTGCGGCAAGCTGCTCGGCCTGCCGATGGGCTGCGACGTCTGCTACACCAACCACGCCGAGGCCGACCAGGACGACATGGACGGCCTGATGACGCTGCTGACGGTGGCGGGCTGCACCTTCCTGATCGCGGTGCCGGGCGCCGACGACGTGATGCTCAACTACCAGAGCCTGTCGTTCCACGACCTGCTGTACCTGCGCGCGACCATGGGCGTGAAGGCCGCGCCCGAGTTCGAGGCTTGGCTGGAGCGCATGGGCATGGTGGGGCCCGAGGGGCGCATCAACGAGCTCACGCTGTCCGATCCGCGCATGTCGCGGCTGCTCGACCAGACCCGCCGCGTGGCCTGACCGGAGACCTCAAGCCCATGGCCGACGCCCCCGGCAACGTGACCGATCTCTGGAGCCCGCTCCGGGCCGCCACCTCCGCCCGCGTCGGCCTTGGCCGCAGCGGCGACGCGCAGCCGCTGCGCGCCGTGCTCGAATTCCAGCAGGCCCACGCCAAGGCGCGTGACGCCGTGCATCTGCCGCTCGACGTGGACGCGCTGACGGCTGAGCTCGGGCCCCACAGGGTCGTTCAGGTCGAGAGCGCGGCGGCCGATCGGTCGACCTATCTCCGCCGCCCCGATCTCGGCCGGCGGCTGGACGAGGCCTCGGCCGAAGCGCTCGACGCCGAGGAGAAGGGCTTCGACGTCGTGTTCGTGATCGGCGACGGCCTGTCGGCGACCGCCGTGCAGACCCACGCCGCGGCGCTGCTGCACGCCGCGGTCGAACGCCTCGGCGGGTTGTCGGTCGGGCCGGTCGTCGTGGCGCGGCAGGCCCGCGTCGCGCTCGGCGACGAGGTCGGCGAGCGGCTCAAGGCGAAGCTCGTTGCCGTGCTGATCGGCGAGCGGCCGGGCCTCAGCGTCGCGGAGAGCCTCGGCGTCTACCTCACCTTCGATCCCCGCCGCGGGCGCCGCGACAGCGAGCGCAACTGCATCTCCAACGTCCACCGGCTCGGCGGCCTCTCCTACGCGCTCGCCGCCGACAAGCTCGCCTGGCTCGCCCGCGAGGCGCTGCGCCTCGGCCTCACCGGCGTCAAGCTCAAGGACGACGTCGACCTGCTCGCCGCCGCTGCCGGATCGCCGGCGCTCGAAGGCGGCTGACGGGGCCGCCCCACGCCCTCTGCTGTGGCGCGGCGGACTCAGGCCGCGCCCAATCGACAGGCCCGGCGCGACGGGCCACGCCCGCGTCATGTTTCGCCGCGACTGATCGACGTGAGGCCGCGCGCGGCGCCGGAGGCGTAACGGCTCTTTAAGCCTAACGGAACCTTCGGTTAACCGGGAGGATGCTATGGATCGCTCAACCGAAAGCCACAAGGAGTCATCGGGGATGTTGCGTACCATGCGTTTGGGCGGAAGCGGCAAGGTCGCCGCCGCCATCTGCGCGACGCTGCTTCTGGCGGCCTGCGCGAAGAAGGGGCCCGGCGACGGGATGGACGGCGCGGGCGGGGGCTATGGCGCGGGCGGCCGCGGCGGCCCTCCCGGCAGCCAGCAGGACTTCGTCGTGAACGTCGGCGATCGCGTGTTCTTCGAGACCGATTCGACCGAGCTGACCTCGACCGCCCGCTCGACGCTGGACAAGCAGGCGCAGTGGCTGTCGCGCTATCCCCGCTACTCCATCCTGATCGAGGGCCACGCCGACGAGCGCGGCACGCGCGAGTACAACTTCGCGCTCGGCGCCCGCCGCAGCCAGGTCACCCGCGACTACCTCGCGGCCCGCGGCGTCTCGGCCGGCCGCGTGCGCACCACGTCCTACGGCAAGGAGCGTCCGGTCGCGGTGTGCGACGACATCTCCTGCTGGTCGCAGAACCGCCGCGCCGTCACCGCGCTGCAGGGTTCCGCCGGCTACTGACGCATAAGTGTCTCCGCCGGCGGGGGTCTTGCGCCCGCCGGCGGAAACAGCCCTAATTCAGCCGAACTCACGACGTAAGCGGCTCGTATCGCTCACATCCGGCTGGGAACGTCCGCCCCCATGCACATCGCTCCGCGCTTCCCGCTCGTCCGACGTTTCGCGCTTGGCGCCGCGCTCGCATGCGCGCCCATGACCGCGGCGCTCGCCCTGGACGCCGAGGCGGCCGAGGAGCGCGGCTGGATCGAACGTCGCGTCGACGGGCTCGAGCGCAGCCTCGCCTTCTTCGGCGGCGGCGGGCGCGAGGAGCGCCCGTCCTCCAACGTGCAGCAGGCGCAGTCGTCGATGGCGGACATCGCGGTGCGGCTCGACCGGCTGGAGAACCAGATGCGCCAGCTCAACGGCCGCATCGAGGAACTGGGGTTCCAGATCAAGCGCGGCGAAGAGACCCAGAAGCGGTTCCAGAGCGACGCCGAGTTCCGCTTCCAGGACCTCGAGAGCGGCAAGGGCGGCGCCGGAGCGGCGAAGCCAGGCCGACGCGGCGACGCCGGCCCGGCGGTTCCCGGCGCTGGCGGCGGCGCGACCGCAGGCGCGGCCGGCCCGGCTCAGGCGCCTTCCAACCTCGGCTCCGCCCCCTCCAATCTCGGCGCGCCGCGCGATTCGATCGGCGGCCTGATCGACGACGGCCCGGGCGACGACCCCAGCGGCCCGATGCGCATCACCCCGCCCGGCGCGGCGGCTCCCGACCGCACCGCGACCGGCCCCACCGGCGCGCTGCCGCCGCGCGGCGCATCGCAGGGGCAGGGCGGCATGTCGGTCGGCACCGGCGACCCGCGCGACCAGTTCGACATGGGCGTCGGCTTCATGCAGCGCCGCGACTACGAACTCGCCGAGCAGACCTTCCGCGAGTTCCTGCGCGCGAACCCGAACGACCCGAAGGCCGCGGAAGCGCGCTATTGGCTGGGAGAGAGCCTCTACCAGCGCCGGCAGTACACCGACGCCGCCGACAGCTTCTACAAGATTTATGTGGACGCGCCGCAGTCGGCCAAGGCGCCGGAGAGCATGCTGAAGCTCGGCATGTCGCTGAACGGCATGGGCAAGAAGGAAGAGGCCTGCGCCACCATCGCGGAGGCCGGCAAGAAGTACAGCCGCATCCGCTCCCAGAGCGACCGCGAGTTCAAGCGCATCGCCTGCTGACCTTCCGCGCCTGCCGACGCCCATCTCGATCGCCGCGCCGCCAGTCGCGCTCGCGTCACGCCCGGCGAAGCCGGCTGTCCACGACTTCCGCGTCGAGCCGCCGATAAAGTTGTGGATGCCCGCGAAGACGCGGGCATGACGGCGCGCTTTCCGCCCTGGCCGCGCGTCTCCATGACGAACGGGGGCTGACGCGGCGCCCGCGCTCAGGTCATCTGGCGCGAGGCTCCTCCGTAACCGGCGGCGTATGACCGACGCGACCTCATCCCTGACGCCGTCCGAATGCGACGCGCTGTTCGACGCCGGCTTCGCCGGCGCCGGTCACGTCGTGCTCGCGGTGTCGGGCGGGGCGGACTCGGTCGCGATGCTGGTTCTGGCCGCGGAGTGGCGGGAGCGTCGCGAGGGCGGTCCGAAGCTTTCCGTCGCGACCGTGGCGCACGGCCTGCGCGCGGAGGCCGTGGACGAGGCCGCCGCTGTGACGCGGCTTTGCGCCGAACGCGGCTTGCCCCATGCGCGGCTCGCCGGCGCGATCCTGCCCGGGCCGGGCGTCGAGGCGCGGGCGCGCGAGGCCCGCTACGCCGCGCTGCTCGCGCACGCCCGCGAGGTCAGGGCCGACGCGATCGCCACCGCCCACACCCGCGACGACCAGGCCGAGACGGTGCTGATGCGGCTCGCCGCCGGCAGCGGCCCGGCCGGCCTCGCGGCCATGCGCCCGCGCGCGGACCGGGGCGGGATCGCGCACCTGCGCCCGCTGCTCTACGCCCCGAAGGCGCGGCTGGTCGCGAGCCTGCAGGAGCGTGGGATCGGCTGGGCCGAGGACGCCATGAACGCCGACCCGGCCTACCTGCGGGCGCGGCTTCGCGGGGCGCGCGACGTGCTGGAGCGGGAAGGCCTGACCTCCGCGCGGCTCGGGGCGCTCGCGGCCCGGATGGCGCGGGTCGAGGACGCGCTGGAGGCCGCGGTCGACGCCGCGGCGGCGGAGCATTTCGTACGGGAGGGGGACGGTGCGCGCCTCGGGCCGGGCTGGGCGAGGCTCGCGGACGAAATCCGCCTGCGCCTGCTCGCTCGCGCGATCGCGGCGGCGGGCGACGGGCTGATCCGCCTCGACCGGCTGGAGCGCCTCTTTACGCGGATCACGGTCGAGTCCGCCGGGGCCGCGACGCTCGCCGGCGCCAAGGTGGTTTGGGCCGACGGCGGCGTCCGCACGTCGCCCGCGCCGCTGCGGCGGGGTTGACGCGTGAGAAACGTCATGCCCGGCGAAGCCGGGTATCCATGACTTTCTGTGGCGCTGAGTTCGACGCCCAAGTCGTGGATACCCGCGCGAAGGCGCGGGCATGACGGCGTCATCGGTGTCGGACGTCGATCACCCGTGCCGCTTCAGGATCGCCTTCACTTCCTCGACCAGCCGGGCTTCCGGCACGGTGACCTGCGCGGGGCGGCTTTCGGTCCACTCGGCGCGGTCGGAGATCGCGGCGGCGGCTTTCGCGCCCTCGATCAGGTCCTTGAGCGTGACTTCGCCCTTCTCGCGTTCGTCCGAGCCCTGGATCACCACGACCGGCGCCTTGCGGCGGTCGGCGTATTTCATCTGCGCCTTCATGCCGGACGAGCCGAGATAGACTTCGGCCGCGACGCCCTCCGCGCGCAGTCGCGCCGCAAGCGCCATCGAGTCGCCGATCCGGTCGCGGTCGAGCGCAAGCACGACCACCGGCCCCGCGGTCTTCGCCGCCTCGTCCGGACCTTTCAGCGCCGCGAGCGCCGCCTGCAGCCGCGACACGCCGATGGAGAAGCCGGTGGCGGGAACGTCCTCGGCCATGAAGCGGCCGACCAGCCCGTCATAGCGCCCGCCGCCGCCGACCGAGCCGAACTGGATCGGTTTTCCGTCGTCGCCCGCGATCTTGAAGGTCAGTTCGGCCTCGAACACCGGGCCGGTGTAGTATTCGAGCCCGCGGACGACGCTGAAATCTAAGCGTATGCGTTCTGAATTATATCCAATTTTATTGCATATATCGCTGATAGCGATCAGCTCGACGATTCCAGAATGAAATGTTGTATTGTCGTTTAAGGAGCTTGTTCGTCCCATCAAGGTCTGAAAATGATTGTCACTCGAAATAAGCTCGCCGCCTTCAGCCGCAGTTAGCAATTGAAGTATCTTATCAATGTCTGGTGCTTCCAGCCCGGCACCCTTCGTAAAGTCTCCACTCTCATCTTCCCGGCCTTCGCCCAAAAGGGCCTTCACGCCTTTAGTGCCCAGCCGGTCCAGCTTGTCGATCGCGCGCAGCACGGTTAGCCGGCGGCCGGCGTTCTCCTCGCCGCCGAGGCCGATCGCCTCCATCACGCCGTCGAGAATCTTGCGGTTGTTGACCTTGATGACGTACTTCCCGCGCAAGCCGAGCGCGTCCAGCGTGTCCGCCATCATCATGCACATCTCGGCGTCGGCGGCGACGCTCGCCGCGCCGACGATGTCGGCGTCGAACTGCAGGAACTGGCGAAAACGGCCGGGGCCGGGCTTCTCGTTGCGGAACACCGGGCCGAAACGGTAGCTGCGGTAGGGCTTCGCGAGCTTCTGGAAGTTCTCCGCCACATGGCGGGCGAGCGGCGCCGTCAGGTCGTAGCGCAGCGACAGCCACTGGTCGTCGTCGTCCTTCAGCGAGAACACGCCGGCGTTCGGGCGGTCCTGATCGGGCAGGAACTTGCCGAGCGCGTCGGTGTATTCGAGGAACGGCGTCTCGACCTCGTCGAAGCCCCAGAGCTCGTAGACCTTGCGGATCTTCTCGACCATGGACCGGGTCGCGGCGAGCTCGGCCGCGCCGCGGTCGGCGAAGCCGCGCGGCGTGCGGGGGGCTGTGAGGTCGGTGCGGCGGGCGGTCATGGGCGTTCAGGCGGTCCGGGCTTGCGGGAGTGCGGGCTCCCTACCGCACCGGGCGCCGCGCGGCAATCTCGGGCGCAAGGCGGCCGCCGCGGGCGGCTCCCGAAAATATCGATAACGGTTTCCGTTACCACGTTGACGCCCCTGTCTCGTTAGCGACCGCGGGCGCGCAATAGGCGTGCGTGCGCTTCTGCGCGCAACTCAGGGGATGCGCATCGTGCCGCCCGCCGCACGTCCCAACCGAGCCCAGGCCTGCTCCCTAAAAGCGCGGCTGCGCGACGCCCGCGGCGCCGCGGCGGTGGAGTTCGCGCTGCTCGCGCCGGTGCTTCTGATGATGATCGCGGGCGTCGTCGCCTACGGGCTCTATTTCGGCCTCGCGAACAGCGTGCAGCAGCTCGCGGCGGACGCCGCCCGCGCCTCCGTCGCCGGGCTCTCCGACGCCGAGCGCGCCCAGCTCGCGAGCGACCGGGTCGCAGCCTCCGCGGGCAGTTACGTCCTGCTCGATCCGGCGCGGGCGACGGTCACCGCGCGGCCTTCGCCGGCCAACGCCGACCTGTTCGAGGTGCAGGTCGCCTACGACGCCTCGGCGCTTGCGATCTGGAGTTTCGGCGGCCTGGTGCCGCTGCCGACGAAGACGATCGTGCGCTCCGCCTCGATCCAGCGCGGGGGCTATTGAGATGCGCGCCCTAGCGCGGCGGTTCCGGCGCGACGAGGGCGGGGCGGTCGCCGTGCTGGTGGCGGCGCTCTGCCTCTGCGCCGCAGGCCTGCTCGCAGTGAGCATCGACGCCGCCAGCATCTATCTCGACCGCAGGAAAGCGCAGAGCGCGGTGGACCTCGCGGCGCTCGCCGCCGCGAGCGATCTCGCCAACGCCGAACGCGCGGCCCGCGCGACGCTCGCCGCCAACGGGGTCGCCGGGCCGCGAGAGTTTCGCCTCACGCTCGGCCAGTACACGCCCGACCCCCGCACCGCGTCCGGCGGCCGGTTCAGGGCCGGGACGACGCCCTACAACGCGGCGAAGGTGGAGATCGGCGTCGACGCGTCCTTCTACTTCGCCAAAGCGTTCCTGTCGCAGAACAGTCTCGTGGTGCGATCCGCGGGCGTGGCCGCCAGCACCCAGCTCGCCTCGTTCTCGATCGGCTCGCGTCTCGCCTCGCTCAACGGCGGCGTCGTCAACGCGCTGCTGTCGAAGCTGCTCGGCGGTTCGGTCTCGCTCAGCGTGATGGACCACAACGCGCTCGCCTCCGCGAAAGTCGAGGTCACGCCGCTGCTGACCGCGCTCGGCGCCCGCGTCAACGTCACGGCGGGGACCTACGGCGACGTGCTGTCGGCGCGGGTCCGCGCGACCGACCTGATCTCGGCGATGGCGGACGTGGCGCAGGGCTCGTCGTCGGTTTCGGCTGCGCTCCGACGGGTCGCGGCTGCCGCCGACGTCACCAGGCTCGTCGACATGACGAAGCTCATCAGCCTCGGCGACTACGCCCGGCTCGCCATCGGCGACGCGACCTCCGCCCTGTCGGCGGGCGTGTCCGCGCTCGACCTGCTCAACGTCGCCGCCCAGGCGGCGAACGGCGCGAACCAGATCGCGCTCGATCTCGGCGCGCAGATTCCGGGCCTCCTTGGCCTGACCGCGACGATCGACATCGGCGAGCGGCCGCAGAACTCGCCCTGGCTCGCCATCGGGAGCGCGGGAACCGTCGTACGCACCGCGCAGACCCGGCTGCGGCTCGCGGCCCAGGTCGGCGGCTCCGGCGCGCTGCTGGGCCGGGTGATCAACCTGCCGATTGCGGTCGATCTCGCGGCGGCGGAGGCGCGCATCTCGGCGATCTCCTGCGGGCGGCAGCCCCGGCTCGACGGCCGGGTCACGGTGCAGGCCACCCCGGCTCTCACCGAGATGTGGGTCGGCGAGCCGGCCAGCGCCTCCGGCTGGTCGGGCTTTTCCGCCAATCCGCAGATGAATCCGGCGACGCTGCTGAACGTGCTCGGTCTGGTCCGGGCGACGGCCGAGGCGCATGCGGCGGCGACCAACGTCGCGCCGACGCCGCTGGTCTTCTCCTATGACGACATCGCGGCCGGCGCCATGAAGTCGGTGAAGACCACGAACGCGGCGCAAACCACGCTGGCCACGCTGGTCGGCGGGCTGAAGGTCAACGTGAGCGTGCTCGGCTTCCTCGGGCTCGGCCTCACCGGCGACGCGCTCGAGTCGCTGCTGAAGCTCACCCTCGCGCCGGTCGGCGCGCTGATCGACCCCGTGCTGAACACGCTGCTCCAGACGCTTGGACTGGCGGTCGGCGAGGCCGACGTCACCGTCCGCGGCCTGCGCTGCGACGGCTCGGCGCTGGTGGGCTGACGCTCCTCAGCCGAACAGATCGGCGATCGTCTCCTCGCCTAGCGCGAAGGCCGCGCTTGCGCCGGCGCCGGAGGCGGCGAGCGCCACGCGCACGTTCGGGGCCGGGGCGTCGAGCAGCACGGGCCGTTCGGCCGAGAAGGCGTAGGTCCCGGTCCAGCGCGAGAGGACCTGCTTCGGCCGCTTGCCGACCACGGCGGCGAGTTCGTCGAGGATCAGGTCGTCGACGGACTGGGGCTGGAACGGATCGGGCGTCGCATCGAAGGCGCGGCTCGCGCCGACCACGAGCGAGCCGTCCGCGGACTGCGCCGCGACCAGCGCGACGCCGTGGGCGAGATGCTCGGGCTGCTCGGCTTCGAGCCGGGCGAGGAGCGCTTCGGTCTCCGGCAGGTCGGCGAAGCCCGGAAGGCGCGGCAGGCTGAGGTCGGACGCGACCACGCCCGGCGCCTCGAAGCCGTCGTCGTAGCGCACGCGCAGCATGTGCGCCTTGGCGCGCGTCAGGCTCTGGCCCGCGAGCCGATCGGCGTAGAGCGTGCGGAAGTCGTCGCCGGCGCAGACCACGGTCGCCTCCGCCACGACCGGCCCGCGCGAGGTCACGAGACGCCCGCCCTCGATCGCCGTGACCGCGGTCTCCCAGCGGAAGGCCACGCCATGCGCCTCCGAAAGCCACGCCGCGATCTTGGCCATGGCGGGCCGCGCCTCGACCCGGAGCTCGTGCGGGCTCCAGAACACGCCGGTCATCTCGCCCTTGAACTCGGGAAACAGCGCGCGGGCCTGTTCCGCCGGATAGAACTGGCAGCCTTCCGCCATGTCGGTCGCGAGGAAGGACTGCAGCACGGCGGCGGATTCGGGCCGGCGGGCCACGATCGCGAGGCCCTCCTGCTCGACGCGCACGGCGGCCTTGGCGGCGACCTCGGCCCAGATGTCGCGCGAGCGCCGGGCGCGTCGCCAGGCGGCGCCCGCGGGCTGGCCGGTGACGCTGACGACGCCCGGCATGCGCGCGGAGGCGCCGTTCGCCCGCGCCTCGCGGTCGAACACCACCACGCGGCGGCCGCTGCGCGCGGCGGCGAGCGCGTGCGCGAGGCCGAGAACGCCGCCTCCGACGACGGCGAGATCGAAATGCTCGGACATGATCCGGGAACCCGTTGAACGGCGGGACGCTGACGCCATCCCGGCCGCCCAGTCAATACGGGCGCGTCTTCGGCCGGCCCTGCGACCCGCTCAGGCGGACGCGCCGTCCGCCCAGCGTTCCCGCTTGCGGTAGATCGTGGAGGGGCTGATCTCAAGCGCGGCCGCGGCGCGGGCGAGGTTGCCGCCGCAGGCCGCGAGCGCGGCCTCGATGATGCGGCGCTCCTGCACGTGGAAGGGCTCGATCGCGTCCGGCGCTCCCGGCCCCGCGGCGACGTGCCGCCCGGCGTTCGCGCGCAGCTCGCGCGGCAGCATGGCGAGCGTCACCTCCTCGCCGTCGTCCATGACGATGGCGCGGCGGATCACGTTCTGCAGCTCGCGCACGTTGCCCGGCCAGTCGTGAGCCCTGAGCAGCGCCATCGCGTCGGGCGCGAAGCGCGTGAAGCGGCGGCCTTCCTCCGCGGCGAAGCGCCGGAGGAAGGCGAGCGCAAGCGTCTCCAGATCCTCGCCGCGCTCGCGCAGCGCCGGCAGCCGGATCGGCAGCACGTGCAGGCGGTAGAACAGGTCCTGCCGGAAGCGTCCGGAGGCGACCTCGGCGAGCGGGTCGCGGTGGGTGGCGCAGACGATGCGGATGTCGGCGCGGCGGGCCTGCGTGTCGCCGACGCGGCGGAACTCGCCGGTCTGCAGGAAACGCAGCAGCTTGGCCTGCAGCGCGAGCTCCATCTCGCCGATCTCGTCCAGGAACAGCGTGCCGCCCGCGGCGGCCTCGGCGGCGCCGACGCGGTCCTCGGCGGCGCCGGTGAAGGCGCCGCGCACGTGGCCGAAAATTTCGCTCTCCATCAGCTCGCGCGGGATCGCGCCGCAGTTGAGCGCAAGGAACGGCTTGCCCCCGCGGCCCGAGCGGGCGTGAAGCGCCTCGGCGCAGAGCTCCTTGCCGGAGCCGCTCTCGCCGGTGATGAACACCGGCGCGCGCGACGGCGCGATGCGGGCGATCTCCTCATAGACCCGGCGCATCGGCTCGGAGGCGCCGACGAAGCCAGAAAAATCCTCGGGCTCGGGCGCGGGGGGCGCAGCGCGCGCAGCGCGCTCGGAGAAGCGCGGCGTCAGGCGGCGGGCTAGGGAATCCGGCGAATAGGGCTTCAGCACGAAATCGACCGCGCCCCGCCGCATCGCTTCGACCGCGAGGCCGACGGAGCCGGAGCCGCTGGTGGCGACCACGGTCAGGCCTTCCCCGACGAAGCGTTCGATCAACGCGAGCGCCGCCCGGTCCGGCGCGTCCACGATCGCGAGTTCGGCCGTACGGGCGATGGCGCCGATCGCTTCCGCCGGCGCGACAGCCGCGGTCACCTCGCCGCCGGCGGTCGCGACCGCGACCGTCGCGACGCGCAGAGCGGCCGGGTCCGCGTCGACGATCAGGACGTGCGTCCGCGCGTCAGCCGCGCGGCGAACCTCCGTCGTGTGCGCCTGCGCCATCGATCCTCTCGGAGACCTCTGCTTGCGGCCGGCGGCGCCGGACGCGGAGCCCAAGGTCGCCGAACAGGGTAAACGAAAGGTGAGCGGGCGTTCGACTGTCGCGACCGCTGCCGCGATCCTCAGCCCGTGACGGCGGGCGCCGCGTCGTAGCCGGCGTCGCGCACCGCGGCCGCGGCCTCCTCGGCCGAAAGCTTCGTGTCGGCCGAAACCCGACCCGCGATGCGGTTCACCACCACCACGGCGTCGGCGTCGCGGGCCGCGATCGCGTTCTGGACGGCCTTGGAGCAGCCGTCGCAGGTCATTCCTTCGACGTCGAGCACGATCATTACGATTTCCTCGCGTTGGTTTTTTGCCGCGGTCGCGGATTTTCATATGGCAAGGCGCGGTTCAGCGCGCGAGGACATTGGCCTGTGATTCGCGAATCTGAAATGATTCCGTCTCGCGCGCCCCACGGAAGCACCCGGATGCCCAAGCCTGCCGTTTTCTTCGTCGCCTTCGCGATGGCGGTGACGGCGGCGTGCGTCGGCGTGATCGCGAGCTACGGTCTCGGGTTCGGCGGCGCGGAGAGCGCGCTCGCGGCGCTGTCGGCGCTGGCGCTGATGGCCTTCGCGCACATGGCCTTCGTGCGGCCGCCCGGACTGGACGAGAGCCGGCTCGAGGATCTCGACCGGCTGGCGACGCAGCTCCAAAGCCGCGTCGAGACGCTCGACGTCCGGATTTCCACCCTCGACGCGGCGGTGCAGGAGCGCGCGCGCGCCGCCGCCCGCCCGCTGATGGAGGAGATCGCGGCGCTCGGGGGACTGGTGACGTCGGTCGCGAAGGAGGTGGCGGCGCACGAGCTCACGCTCAACCGCGTCCATCTCCGCCTCGACGCGATTCCAGAGCCCGTCGTCGCGGTCCCGGCGCCTCCGCCTCCCGTCGCGTCCGAACCGCCCGCCGCCCGGGAGCCCGAGCGCGCGCCCGAGCCGCCCGTCTCCCGCGCGCCGTCGGGCCGCCGCGTCGCCGCGCCTGCGACGCCCGCGGCCCCGAAGCCACAGGCGCCCGAGGCGTTCGATCCGCTCGACGCCGAGCATGGCCCCGACGAGCCGGGCGGGCCGGTCGACCGCGGCGTCGCCGCCCGCGTGGAGCTCGCGCTGCGCGACGATCGGATCGACTTTTACCTCCAGCCGGTGGTCGCGCTGCCGAACCGCCGCACGCTGCATTACGAGGGATTGTCCCGTCTGCGCGAGCCGGACGGCATCGCGCTTCCGGACGAGTTCCTGGCCGTCGCGGCCGCCGAGGGACGGCTCGGCGAGATCGACCGCCGCGCCATCGCCCGCGGCGCCCGGGTCGCGGCGCGGCTGATCGAGAGCGGGCGGACCGTCGGCGTGTTCGTCAACATCGCCGCCAGCACGCTCGGCGACGAGGGCGCCGTCAGCGAGCTCATCGACATCGCGGAGCGGACGCCGGAGGTCGCGCGCGCGCTGACGCTCGAGCTGACGCAAGAGGCGTTCGAGGGGCTGGACCAGGCCGGACGCGAGACCCGCAAGGCGTTGAGCGAGCGCGGCTGGCGGTTCTCGATCGACCAGGCGACCGATCTCAGGATCGAGCCGCGCGATCTCGCGCGCCGCGGCGTGCGCTTCGTCAAGGTTCCGGCCGCGGCGCTGCTCGACCCGGAGGCCGCGCGCGGCCTCGCGATTCACCCATCCGACCTGGCCAGCCTGCTGCTTCGCCACGGCGTCGACCTGATCGCGACCCATGTCGAGGAGGAGAGCGAGGTGCCGGAGCTGCTCGACCACGAGGTGCGGGCCGCGCAGGGGCATCTGTTCGGCGTGCCGCGCCCGGTGCGCGAGGACCCGCCGGCGACGCCCGAGCCGGCGCGCGCGGAGAGCCAGCCGCGCCGGTTCCAGCCGCGGCCGTTCGTGCGCCGCGCTTGACGGGGCCGCGGCCCAGGCTTAGCCGGGGCCCTCATGTCCGATGTTTCTTCCGAATCCCCGGTGTTCGCCCGGTTCGCGCCGCTCGCCTCGGCCTATGACGTCGCGCTCTGCGACGTCTGGGGCGTGCTGCACGACGGCCTCGCCGCCCACGCCGCCGCAAGCGACGCCCTAACCCGCTTCCGCGCCGGAGGCGGCGCCGTGGTGTTGGTCTCCAACGCGCCGCGCCCCTCCGACTGGGTGGTGTCCCATCTCGACGGCTACGGCGTGCCGCGCAGCGCCTGGGACGCAGTCATCACCTCCGGCGACGTCACGCGCCATATGCTGGCCGAGCGCGGCGTCTCGCGGGTCCACCACATCGGACCGGACCGCGACGTGCCGCTGTTCGGCGACGAGCGCATCGAGCGCGTGTCCGCCGAAGAGGCGCCGGTCGCGGTCGTCACCGGCCTCGTCCATGACGACGTCGAGATTCCCGAGGACTACCGCCCAAGGCTCGAGGCGCTGAAGGCGCGCGGCACGCCGCTGATCTGCGCCAATCCCGACCTCGTGGTGCAGATCGGCGACCAGCTGCTGTGGTGCGCCGGCTCCATCGCCGACATGTACCGCGACATGGGCGGCGAGACCCATTACGCCGGCAAACCCTATGCGCCGATCTACGACGCCGCGCTCGGCCTCGCCTCCGACATCCTCGAGCGCAACGTCGACCGCGAGCGGGTCATCGCCATCGGCGACGCGGTGCGCACCGACCTCGCCGGCGCGACGGCGGCGGGCCTCGACTGCCTGTTCGTGGCGGACGGCATCC
Source organism: Methylopila turkensis (assembly GCF_027922325.1). Taxonomy (GTDB): domain Bacteria; phylum Pseudomonadota; class Alphaproteobacteria; order Rhizobiales; family Methylopilaceae; genus Methylopila; species Methylopila turkensis. The sequence continues at coordinate 547,196 of NZ_BSFL01000001.1, read as the reverse complement.
ACGCCGAAGAGCTCGGCCGCGGCGCGCCCGACCCCGAGAAGCTCGCCGCGCTGTTCGCCGCCAACGGCTATCACCCCGTCGCGGTGACGCCCCAGCTGACGTGGTGAGCGGGGAGGGGCGTCCGGCCTTGCGGTCGCCTTACCCCTCCTCGGCCTGGGCGGCGGCGCGCCAGCCGATGTCGCGGCGGCAGAAGCCTTCGGGCCAGTCGATCAGGTCGACCGCGGAGTAGGCGTTCATCTGGGCTTCGGCCGCGTCGGCGCCGATCGCGGAGACCGCGAGCACGCGGCCCCCGACCGCCAGCAGGCGATCGCCGTCGAGCGCGGTGCCGGCGTGGTACACCGTGACGCCCGGCCGGGCCGCGGCCTTCGCGATCCCGCGGATCTCCGAGCCCTTCTCATGGGGTCCGGGATAGCCCTTCGCCGCCATCACCACGGCGAGCGCGGTCTCGCGGGCGAAGCGAGGCTTGCGGGCGGCGAGATCGCCGTCGACCGCCGCGATGAGCAGGTCGAGCAGGTCGTCCTTCAGGCGCGGCAGCACCACCTGAGCCTCCGGGTCGCCGAAACGGGCGTTGTATTCGACGAGCTTCGGGCCGTCCGAGGTCAGCATCAGCCCGGCGTAAAGGAAGCCGACGAACGGCGTTCCCGCCTCCGCCATGGCCTTCACCGTCGGCCGCACGATGCGCGCCATCGCGTCCTCGGCGATCGCGGGGCTGAGCGCCGGCGCCGGCGAATAGGCGCCCATGCCGCCGGTGTTCGGCCCCTCGTCGCCGTCATAGGCGCGCTTGTGGTCCTGCGCGTCGCCGAACAGGAGCGCGGTGGTCCCGTCGCACAGGGCGAACAGGCTGGCCTCTTCGCCCTCCATGAACTCCTCGACCACGGCCTCGGCGCCGGCGCTTTCGAACAGCGCGTCTACGGCCGCATGCGCCTCGGCCAGAGTTTCGGCCACCACCACGCCCTTGCCGGCGGCGAGGCCGTCGGCCTTCACCACGACCGGCGCGCCGAAGGCGTCGACGGCGGCGTGGGCTGAGGCTGCGTCGCGGCAGTGGCGGAAGCCCGCGGTCGGGATGCCGTGTTCGGCGCAGAGCGCCTTGGTGAAGGCCTTTGAGCCCTCGAGCCGGGCCGCGGCCCCGCTCGGGCCGAACGCCTTGATTCCGGCGTCCGCGAGACGGTCGACGACGCCCGCCACGAGCGGCGCCTCGGGGCCGACCACCACGAGGTCGACGGCCTCGGCCTTGGCCAGCGCCACGATCCCGTCTAGGTCGTCGACGGAGACGTCGCGCAGCTCGGCGTGCTCGGCGATGCCCGGATTTCCGGGCGCGGCGATGAGGCGCGTGAGCCGCGGGCTCTTCGCGAGGCTTGCGGCGAGCGCGTGCTCGCGGCCGCCGGAGCCGAGAAGGAGAACGATCATTGGGCCTCGCGCGGGCGTCGACGGGGTCGGTGTCGCGCCGTTCTAGACGAGGCCGGGCTCCGGGTCACGGCCGACGGCGGGGCGCGCCGCCGGCCGCAGTTCGGAACGGGGGGTCCGGCCCGTCAGATCATTCGACGATGACCTTGCCCTTCATCATCGGGTGCGGGGTGCAGATGTAGCCGTACTCGCCGGCGGCGCCGAACTTCACGGTGTAGGTTTCGCCCTTGTTGAGCATCTTGCCCTGCGCCTTGGGGTTGCCCTTGGCCGGACCTCCGCGGAAGTGGACGTTGTGGGCGATCTCGTCGTTGTTGGTCCAGGTCACGCTGTCGCCGACCTTGACTTTGATCTCGGGCGTTCCGAACGCCATTTTGTCGATGCTGACGGCGTTGGCGCTCGCGGCGCCGCCTTCGACGATCTCGATCGGCTCCTGGGCGTAAGCGAAGGACACGGGCAGGGCGACGCAGAGCGCGGCCAGCAGGGCGTTACGCATGACGTTCTCCTCGGTTGCGTTATTCTCGGCGCTCGCTCGTTTACGAGTCGATCGCTCCGGCATTTTCGTTCAGCAGTCGCGAGCGGGCGAAGCAGTCTGGAACTGTGAAAAGCAGTATCAGGCCGGACGAGGACAATGCCTTCATCCAGCATACCTAGCGCGTGCGCGGGTGCAGTCAAATAAGACAATCACTATGCTTGCAATGCGCCGCGCGGTCGCAGACGAAATTGTGATCAACCTCGACTTAGACATTTTCGCGTTTGTTGCGACGCAGCAATCTCGCGGCGGCTGCCGGTTTTGGGTATGACAGACCGGCGCAGTCCGATGAGAGGCCCATGACCCTGAGCGACGCCCCAGCCGCGCCGACCAACGCCCGAGACGTCACCGTCTCGGAGCTGTCTCAGCAGCTCAAGCGCACGGTGGAGGAGACCTTCGGCCATGTGCGGGTGCGCGGGGAAATTTCGGGCTATCGCGGGCCGCATTCCTCGGGCCACGCCTATTTCGCGCTGAAGGACGAGGGCGCCAAGATCGACGCGGTGGTCTGGCGCGGCGCCTTCGCCAAGCTGCGCTTCAAGCCGGAGGAGGGCATGGAGGTGATCGCCTCCGGGCGGCTCACCACCTATCCCGGCAAGTCCGCCTACCAGATCGTGATCGACCATCTGGAGCCGGCCGGCGTCGGCGCGCTGATGGCGCTGCTGGAGGAGCGCAAGCGCAAGCTTCGGGCCGAGGGGCTGTTCGACCCGGACCGCAAGCGCCCGCTGCCTTACCTGCCCCGGGTCATCGGCGTCGTCACCTCGCCGACCGGCGCCGTCATCCGCGACATCCTGCACCGCCTCGCGGACCGCTGCCCCTCCCACGTGCTGGTCTGGCCGGTCAGGGTGCAGGGGGAGACGGCCGCGGCGGAGGTCGCGGCGGCGATCCGCGGCTTCAACGCGCTGGCGCCCGGCGGCCCGATCCCGCGGCCGGACGTGCTGATCGTCGCGCGCGGCGGCGGCAGCCTCGAGGACCTCTGGAGCTTCAACGAGGAGATCGTCGTCCGCGCCGCGGCGGAGAGCGGAATCCCGCTGGTCTCGGCGGTCGGGCACGAGACCGACACGACCCTGATCGACCACGCCGCCGACCGGCGCGCGCCGACGCCGACCGCCGCCGCCGAGATGGTCGCGCCGGTCCGGGCGGAGCTCGTCGCCTATGTGGCCGAGCTCGGGAGCCGGCTCCGCGGCGCGACCTTCCGCGGGCTCGAGGCCAGGCGCACGGAGCTGCGCTCCGCGGCGCGGGCGCTGCCGGCGCTCGACGCGCTGCTGCAGGCGCCGCGCCAGCGGCTCGACCATGCCGCCGCGCGGCTCGCCCCCGCGCTCGCCGCCAACGCCGGCCGCCACCGCGCCCGGCTCGCGGCGGCCGGCGCCCGGCTGCAGCCCGCGACGCTTTCGAACCGCATCGCGCTCGGCCGCGAGCGCGCGGATGCGCTGAAGGGACGGCTCTCCCGCGCCTTCGCCACGCTGGAGCAGCGCCGGCGCGACCGGCTCGCCGGGGCGTGGAAGCTGCTCCGGAGCTACAGCCACGCGGGCGTGCTGGAGCGCGGCTACGCGCTCGCGCTGCGCGAGGGGAGCGGCGAGGTCGTGCGCCGCGCAAGCGAGCTCCAGCCCGGCGACGCGCTGCGGCTCGTCTTCGCCGACGGCGAAGTCGGCGCGACGACGTCCGGCGCCGGACCAACCCTGCCCGGGGAGCCGGCGCCAAAGCGGGAGCCGAAGGCGCGGAAGCCCGGGCCCGCCGGGCAGCCGGACCTGTTCAGTTGAACTTCGCGCTGGCTCGGATCAGAGGGCGGCCCGCGCGCCGGCGCGCGGCGCTCTTCACGAGAATATTCCCCCTGGCTAGCCGCTCGGCGCTTGATCCGCGCCGGGGCCGCGCCTGATACCGCCTCGCCTGAGGTGACCGGCGCGCAGACGCCGCTGACGGGTACGATTGGAGCGCGCCGCGCATGGAGAACGCCGAGAATTCCGCCCGGTTTCCGATGAAGCCTGTTCCTATTCTCATCGGCGGCGCGGTCTTCCTCCTCCTGCTGGCGCTGCCGGCGCCCGAGGGCCTTTCGCCCGAAGGGTGGCGGGTCGTGGCGGTCGCGGCGCTGATGATCGTGTGGTGGATCACGGAGGCCATTCCGGTTCCCGCGACCGCGCTCGCCCCCGTCGCCCTGCTGCCGGTGCTGGGAGCCGTCAGCGTGACCAAGGCGGGCGCCCCCTATGGCGATCCGATCATCTTCCTCTTTCTCGGCGGCTTCGTGCTGGCGCTGGCGATGGAGCGCTGGAACCTGCACCGCCGGATCGCGCTCAACATCGTCGCCTGGACCGGATCGCGGCAGGACCGCATCGTCGGCGGCTTCATGATCGCGACGGCGTTCGTGTCCATGTGGGTGTCGAACACCGCGACGGCGGTCATGATGCTGCCCGTCGCCATGTCCGTCGTCGGCCTCATGGACGGACGCGCGAAGGCGGACGGTTTCGCCTTGTCGCTGATGCTCGCGATCGCCTACGCGGCCTCGATCGGCGGCGTCGCCACGCTCATCGGCACGCCGCCAAACGCGCTTCTGGCCGGGGCGCTGAACCAGACCTACGGCTACGACCTCGGCTTCGCGCGCTGGATGATCATCGGCGTGCCCGTCGCGGTCGTCATGCTCGTGGCCGCCTGGCTGCTGCTGACGCGCATCGCGATCCGCCTGGAGGCGGTCGAGGTCGAGAACGCCGGAGCGGTGATCCGGCGCGAGATCGACGGGCTGGGCGGCTGGTCGCGCGCCGAGGTTCGGGTCGGCGTCATCTTCGTCGTCACAGCCTTCGCCTGGATCTTTCGGACCGTCCTGGACGATTTCATTCCCGGCCTGAACGACAGTTCGATCGCGATACTGGCGGCGCTCGCGCTGTTCCTGGTCCCGTCAGGCGACGCCAAGGGCGGAGCGCTGATCGACTGGGAGGCGTCCAAGCGCCTGCCGTGGGGCGTGCTGGTGCTGTTCGGCGGGGGCCTGAGCCTCGCCGCCGCCGTCAGCTCCACGGGCCTCGACAGCTGGATCGGGTCGCTGCTCGGCGCCGTCGCCTCGCCGCTCCCGCTGATCGGGGTGGTGATCGTGGTCGCCGCGGTGGTGCTGATCCTGACCGAGTTCACCTCGAACACGGCCACCGCCGCCGCCTTCATCCCGCTGCTTGCGGCGCTGGCGGTCAATCTCGGCGAGAACCCCCTGCTGCTGACCGTGCCGGCTGCGTTGGCCGCGTCGATGGCGTTCATGCTTCCGGTCGCCACGCCGCCCAACGCGATCGTCTTCGGCTCCGGACGCGTCACCATCCCCCAGATGGCGCGGACCGGCTTGGGGCTAAACCTCGGAGCGCTGCTCGTGATCTCGACGGTCGCCTATGGCCTGATGCTCGCCTTTTTCGGCGTTACGCTCGGCGAGCTGCCGGACTGGGCGTCGTCCGGAGAGGGCAAATCCTGACGTCGGCACGGATCAGCGGGTCGACGGCGTGAGCGCACGCCGCATCGGCCTCGCGCTCGGCGGCGGAGGGGCGCGCGGCCTCGCCCATATCCATGCGCTGCAGGCGTTCGACGATCTCGGCGTCCGTCCCGCTGCGATCGCCGGCACGTCGATCGGCGCGATCTACGGCGCGGCCTACGCCTCCGGCCTGAGCGCGGCGGAGCTGCGCGCTCACACCGCGGCGATGCTCCGGACGCGCGGCGACGTGGTCGGCAAGCTCTGGAAGGCGAGGGTCGGCCGGCTGCCGGACCTGTTCGGCGCGGGCTCGCGCAACCCGGTGCTGCTCGACGCGGAGACGCTGATGGAGCTGTTCCTGCCGGAGGGCGTGGCGGAGACGTTCGAGGAGCTTGCGATCCCGTTCGCGGCGATCGCAACCGACTTCTTCGCCCGCGCCGAGATCGTGTTCCGCGACGGACCGCTCAGGCCGGCGGTCGCGGCGTCGATGGCGATCCCCGGCCTGTTCCGACCGGTCGTCCACCGGGACCGAACCCTGATCGACGGCGCCATGACCAACCCGCTCCCGTTCGACGTGCTGGGCGACGTCGACGCTGTAATTGCAGTCGACGTGACCGGCGGGGCGGTGCTCGACGGACCCCGTCCGCCTAATGCGCTGGAGGTCGGGCTCGGCTCGGTTCAGATCATGCAGGCAGCGATCGTGGCGCTTAAGCTCGAACGTCGCGCGCCGGACGCTGTGATCCGCCCCCATGTGGAGGCGATCACGCTGCTCGACTTCCTGAAGACCTCCGCCGTGCTGCGCGCGACCGAGCGCACGCGCGAGGAGACCAAGCGCGCGATCGAAGCGGCGCTGGCCTCCTGAAGGGCGGCGGCGCGGCGCTCAGACCCCGCCGAAATGCCGGCGCAGCAGCGCGATGTTGCGGCGGTTGGCCTTGAAGGCGACGTCGAACACCGATCCGAGGATCGGAATGCTGCCGACCACGGTGTCGAGCGCCACGTTGCCGACCATGCGGGCGAGCACGTGGCTCGGCGCGCCGAGCTCGTGCGCGCGCTTGATCATGTAGCCGGACACCAGCGCCGCCGAGAGGTCGCCCGCGACCGGCACGAGGCCGACGAGGGCGTCGACGCCGAAGCGCCAGTTGGTGCCGGGAATCCGCCAGCGCGAGTCCAGCAGATGCGCGAGCCGGTCGAGCTCGTCGAGCGTCTCGGCGTGGCCGGGCGTTTGGGGCATGCGTCCGGCGAAGCCGGTCGCGGCGCGCGCGTTCATTTGCGGATGATGACCCAGATGGCGTGGATGATGCCCGGGATGTACCCGAGGATGGTCAGCAGGATGTTGAGCCAGAAGTGCAGGCCGATGCCCACCTGCAGGAACACGCCGAGCGGCGGCAGCAGAATGGCGATCAGGATGCGGACGACGTCCATGAAACTTCCTCTCAAGAATGCCCAGCCCGACAACGCGCCAGACGCGTTCCGGTTCACCCACCCGACATGGGGTCTCTTCGGGCGCGGAAGAAGGCCCTGAGGAGTTCGGCGGATTCGGTTTCGCCGATGCCGGGATAGACTTCGGGCGCATGGTGGCAGGTCGGCTGCCCGTAGAGCCGCACGCCCGAGGTGACGGCGCCGCCCTTCGGGTCCTCGGCGCCGAAATAGAGCCGCCGGATGCGGGCGAAGGAGATCGCCCCCGCGCACATCGGGCAGGGCTCCAGCGTCACGTGCAGGTCGCAGCCGACGAGCCGCTCGCTTCCGGTCGCGACGCAGGCGGCGCGGATCGCCAGCATCTCGGCGTGCGCGGTCGGGTCGTTGAGCTCGCGGGTGCGGTTTCCGGCGGCGGCGATCACGGCGCCGTCGCGGATGACGACGGCGCCCACCGGCGTCTCGCCGCGCGCGGCGGCGGCCCGCGCCTCGTCGAGCGCCCGCGCCATCGGCGTCACGGCCGTCTTCGCCCTCGTAAACCCGTCGCTCACGTGCTATCGCCCGCTCGTCATGACAGATGAAACCGACCGCACCGACGCCCCGCATCCGGGCGCCGAGGACAGGACCGCCTCGCCGCCCGGCGAGCGCGTCGCCAAGGTGATCGCCCGCGCCGGCCTCGGCTCGCGCCGCGAGGCCGAGGCCTGGATCGCCGCCGGCCGCGTCGCGGTCAACGGCGCGGTGATCGACGCCGCCGCCCGCAACGTCACGCCCGCGGATCGCGTGACGGTCGACGGCCGCGCCTTGCCCGCCCGCGAACGCACGCGGCTCTGGCTCTACCACAAGCCGCGCGGCTATGTGACCACCACGCACGATCCCGAAGGCCGCGAGACGGTGTTCGAGATCCTTCCGCCCGCGATGCCGCGGGTGGTGACGGTCGGCCGGCTCGACATCAACACCGAGGGCCTGCTGCTGCTCACCAACGACGGCGGCCTGTCGCGCGTGCTGGAGCTGCCCGAGACCGGCTGGCTGCGCCGCTACCGCGTGCGCTGCTTCGGCCGGGTGACGCAGGACAAGCTCGATGCGCTCAAGGACGGCGTGACCATCGACGGCTTCCACTACGGCGGCATCGAAGCGACGCTGGAGCGGCAGCTCAACGACAATTGCTGGCTGCAGATCGGGCTGCGCGAGGGCAAGAACCGCGAGGTCAAGCGCGTCGCCGAGCATCTCGGCCTCGCCGTCAGCCGCCTGATCCGCATCTCCTTCGGGCCGTTCCAGCTCGGCGACCTTGGCGAGGGCGCGGTCGAGGAGGTGCGCACCCGCACCCTCGCCGACCAGCTCGGCAAGCGCCTTGCGGAAGAGGCCGGCTGCGACTTCGAGGCGTCGGCGTTCGACCATGGCGAGGACGCGCCGCTTGTGACCGGCGGCCGCGGCGCAGGTCGCAAGACCGGCCCGGAGGCGCGGGCGACCGCCGAGCGCGACCGGCTCAAGGACCCGTCGCAGCGCGTCGGCAAGCGCGCGCCGGTCGCCCGGCCCCGCGACATGGCGGCGCCCGCCGCCGCCGGCCCGAGCGAGGAGCGCGCGCCGGTGAAGAAGCGCGCGGGCTCCGTCGCCGACCGCAAGGGCCGCGCGGTGAAGGTGGAGCGCGTCGAGCGCGGCGATGCGGATGCCGCGCCGAAGCGCGTGCGCCGCAGCGATCCGGCCGCCGCCGAGCGTTTCGGCGCCGCAGGCCGCGCCCCGCGCCCGCCGCGCGCCGACGCGAAGGCCGCGCCCAAGGCCGGAGCCAAGCCCGGCGGTCGTTCCGATCGTCCGGATCGCGGTCCGCGTCGTGACGACGGCGGCGACCGTCCCGCCCTCGGTCCGCGCCCGTTCGCACGCAACGAAGGCGGCGAACGCCCGCGCGCCCGACCCGAGCGCGGCGAACGGTCCGAGCGTCCCGCCCGGTCCGCCGCGGGCGAGCGTCCCGTGCGAGCTCCGCGTCCTGACGGCCCGGATCGCGGCCCGCGCCGCGACGATCGCGGCGATCGTCCCGCCCGCGGCCCGCGCCCGTTCGCGCGCAGCGAAGGCGGCGAGCGTCCCGTGCGGGCTCCGCGTCCCGACGGCCCCGATCGCGGCCCGCGGCGCGACGATCGCGGCGATCGTCCCGCCCGCGCGCCGCGCCCGTTCGCGCGTAGCGAAGGCGGCGAGCGTCCCGTGCGCGCCCCGCGCCCCGATCGCCCGGAGGCTCCCGGCGGCGAACGTCGTCCTGCCGCGCCGCGGACCTCCGCGCCGCGCTGGCGCGACGACGCCGCGACGTCGGAGCGCCGCGAGCGTCCCGAGGGCGCGCGCGCGCCGCGTCGCGCCGACGGCGAGCGGCCGGAACGGACGCAGGGCGAGCGGCGCTCAGGTCCTGCGCGCGGCGACCGCCCGCGCGCCGATCGTCCGGCGGGCGACCGCCCCGCCGGCGACCGTCCGAAATTCGCGGGTCGCCCGCGCAGCGACGGCGCCGCGCCGCGCAGCGACGGCCGCCCGCGCGAGGCGAAGCCCGGCGGCGGCAAGCCAGGCGGCTTCAAGCCAGGCGGCAAGCCCGGCGGGTTCAAGCCGCGCGGTCCGGGCGGAAAGCCTGGCGGCGGGGGCAGGCCTGCTGGGGGCAAGCCCGGCGGCGGCAAGGGACGGCCGGGCGGTGCGGATCGTCGGCGGTAAGTTCAAGGGCCGCGCGCTCAAAGGTCCGGCGGCGGACTCGCGCGCGATCCGCCCCACCACCGACCGGCTGCGCGAGGCGCTGTTCAACGTGCTGGCCCACGCCTATGGCGATCCGGCCGACGGCGCGCGCACGCTCGACCTGTTCGCCGGCACCGGCGCTCTCGGCATCGAGGCGCTGTCGCGCGGGGCGCGCTACGCGCTGTTCGTGGACGAGGGCGCGGAGGCGCGCGCCTGCCTGCGCGCCAACGTCGAGGCCTTCGGTCTCGGCGGCGTGAGCCGCATCGCCCGCCGCGACGCGACCCATCTTGGGTCCATCGGCGCGGTCGCGCCCTTCGACCTCGTCTTCGCCGATCCGCCCTACGGTCGCGGCCTCGGCGAGCGCGCGATCGCCTCCGCCCACGACGGCGGCTGGCTGACGCCCGGCGCCCTCGTCGTCTGGGAGGAGGCGGCCGACGCCGACGTCGCGACGCCCGCCGGCTTCGAGGAGCTCGAAACCCGCGCCTATGGCGACACCAAGGTGATGATTCTGAGGGCGTCGCCGCCCGCATAAGGGCGTCGTTAAGCGGTGGCCGTCTAGCGTCTTGCCGGGACGCGGGAGACGGGCGACATGACGGCGGCGGATATCGAGGGCGCGGCGGCGGGGCGGCGCGCGGTCGCGGGCGCGGCGACGGCGTTCACCGCGGCGATCGGGCTCTCCGCCTTCCTGCTGTTCGCCGTGCAGCCCATGTTCGCCAAGATGGTGCTGCCGACGCTTGGCGGCGCGCCGGGCGTGTGGTCGGTCGCCATGGTGTTCTTTCAGGCGCTGCTGCTCGGCGGCTACGCCTATGCGCACCTCATCACCCGCACGCTGACGCTCAGGAACGCCGTGATCGCGCATCTCGCCGTGCTCGGGGTCGGCTTCGCCGTCCTGCCGATCGCGGTCGCCGCGGGCTGGGGACGGCCGCCCGCCGACGGCGAAGCGATCTGGCTGCTCGGACTGTTCGGGGCCTCGGTCGGCCTGCCGTTCTTCGCGCTTTCGGCCAACGGCCCGCTGCTGCAGGCGTGGTTCGCGGCCTCGCGCCGCGAAGGCGCGTCCGATCCCTACTTCCTCTACGCCGCCTCGAACCTCGGCTCGGTCGGCGCGCTGGTCGCCTATCCGCTTCTCGCCGAACCGCTGATGGCGCTCGCCGGCCAGAGCCGGCTGTGGACCGCCGGCTACGCCGTGCTGATCGGGCTGATCGCGCTCGCGGGCTTCGCCGCGCTGCGCGGCGGCGCGGGCGCGGCGGCGGCTCCGGCCGTCCGCGACCCGGCCTCGTCCGGGCGCTGGCCGGCCTGGGTCGGGCTCGCCTTCGTGCCTTCGGCGCTGCTGGTCGCCGTCACCGCGCACATCACCACCGACGTCGCGGCGGCCCCGCTGCTGTGGGTCGCGCCGCTCGCGCTGTTCCTGCTCACATTCGTCGCCGCGTTCCGCGCAAAACCGCTGATCGCGTCGAAGCCGCTCGCCTTCGCGCAGGTCGCGCTGACCGCCGCCGCCTTCGTCTCGCTGATGTCGGACTGGCCGATCGCGGTGGCGCTGCCGCTCCACCTCGCGCTGCTGACCGCCGTCGCGCTGACCGCGCACGGCCGGCTCTACGCGCTGAGGCCGGCCGCCGGCGACCTCACGCGCTTCTATCTGTTCATGTCGCTCGGCGGCGTGCTCGGCGGCTCATTCGCCGCGCTCGCGGCCCCGCGCCTGTTCTCGACCGTCGCCGAATACCCGCTGCTGCTCGCCGCGGCGGCGCTCTGCCTGCCGGGCCTCGCGTTCAAGGGCGAGGCCCGCCGCGACCTCGTCGCGATCGGCGTGATCGCGTTCGGCGCCGTCGCCCTCGGCGCGCTCTACGCCGCGATCGACCCGTCGGCCGGCTTCGGCGTGCATGTCGCGCTGACGCTCGCCTTCGCCGGCGGCATGGTCGCGCTCTGGGGCCGGCCCGCCCGCGTGGTCCCGCTCGCGCTCGGCGCCGCCCTGGTCGCCTGCGGGGTGACGCCCGGCGCGCAGCGCGGCGAGAGCCTGCGTTCGTTCTTCGGCGTGCACCGCGTCTCGCCGACCGCCGACGGTCGCTTCCTGACGCTGGTGCACGGCAACACCATCCACGGCGCCATGCGCGTCGCGAACGACGACGGCTCGCCTTACGAGGGCGCGCCGGAGCCGACCACCTACTACACCCGCGAAGGCGCGCTCGGGCAGGGCGTCGCGGCGATCCGCGCGGCCCGCGGCGGCTCGCTCGGCGAGGTCGCCGTCATCGGGCTCGGCAGCGGCAGCCTCGCCTGCCATCGGGCCACGGGCGAGACCTGGCGCTTCCTCGAGATCGACGACACCGTGATCCGGCTCGCGCGGCCGGGCGGCCGGTTCCCGTTCGTGGGCGCCTGCGCTCCCGACGCGCCGCTGGTGCTGGGCGACGCCCGCCTCACCATGGCCGATCAGCCCGGCGGCTTCGGCCTCGTGGTGGTCGACGCCTTCTCGTCCGACGCCATCCCGGCGCATCTGATGACCCGCGAGGCGCTGGCGCTCTACCGCTCGAAGCTCGCCCCCGGCGGCGCCATCCTGATGCACGTCTCGAACCGGCATCTCGAGCTCGCGCCGATCCTCGCCCGCGTCAGCGCCGATCTCGGGTTCGCCGCATGGGTCCGGCGCGAGGGCGACCTGGACGAGCCGATCTCGGCGCGGATGCGCACCAGCGTGACGGCGGTGATGCTGGCGGCGAACGACGCCGACGTCGGATCGATCGCGACCGGAGGTGGCTGGACGCGCGTCGCGCCGGACCTCGCGCGCCGACCGTGGACCGACGATTTCAGCAACATCCTCGAGGCCTTCGCCCACTGAGGAGAGGCTTCGCGCCTCAGGGCGCGGGGTCGGCCACGGCGCGGGGGTACCAGAATTCGAGCTGGCCCGGCGGGGCCTTGTAGCTGGTGATGATCTTGACCACGACGTCGTCGAAACCGTTTGCGCGGGCGACGCCGGCGATCCTGTCGGCGAGATCCTTGTCGCCCTCGTTGAAGTAGCGCAGCTCGGCTTTGGGTGGCGCTCGCACGCCGACGATCTCGACGCCCGGCGTCTTCACCCCCGCCTGCCTCAGGGCGGCGAGGAACGGCCCCGCGCCGTTCTTCTGGGCGAGCGTCGAGGCCTGCATGTAGACCACAGGCGCGGACTGCGGATCGGCCGGCCGCGGCGCGGCGCCCGCCAGCGCCTCCGGCAGGATGGCGGAGGAGCGGGCGTTGGAGAGGCGGATGTTGTTCTCGGTCGAGCGCGCCACCACCTGGCCGACCGCGTTCTCGATCTCGCCCGGCGTCTTCAGCACGCCGGTGACGAAGGCGAGCACGAGCCCAAGGATGCCGACCAGGAAGGTGCGGTAGACGTATCTGCGGATCTCGGCGGGCAGGCGCCGCAGGCTGAACAGGTCCAGCACGATCGCGAGCGTCAGCGCGACGATCAGCACGGCGACCGAATAGACGATCACCTGCGTCAGGACGAGCCGCTCGATTCCCATGGCGGATGGTCTCCTGACCGGACCGAACCGGCGGCCGGGGCGCGCGACGGCGGCGCGTGGTTTAAGGCTCTTTTTGGTATTGGGCTCCGGTCTGAGTCAACGCTTGTCTGCGGCCATCCTTAGCGTTCCTCGAACACGACCCTGTTGCGGCCGGACGCCTTGGCGGCGTAGAGCGCCGCGTCCGCGCGGGCGAACAGATCGTCCGGCGCGCCGTCGCTGTCGCGCAGCAGCGCGACGCCGAGGCTGACGGTCACCCCGAGCGTGACGGCGCCGGCGACGATCGGGGTTCCCGCGACCGCCGCGTGCAGGCGCTCCGCGACCGTCTTGGCCTCCGCGCGGCCGGCCTGCGGCAGCAGCGCGGCGAACTCCTCGCCGCCGACCCGCGCCAGCATGTCGTCGCGCCGCAGGGCGCGGGCGGCGCGGTCGGCCACCGCCTTCAGCGCGTCGTCCCCCACGGCGTGGCCGAAGCGGTCGTTGATGGCCTTGAAGTGGTCGATGTCGAGCACGATCAGCGCGAGCGGACCGCCGCCGGCGCGCGCGGCCGCGACGTCATGGGCGAGCCGTTCGCCGAAGCGCCGACGGTTCGCCGCGCCGGTGAGCGCGTCCGTCCGCGCCGCCGAGCGCAGCTCCGCCTCCAGCCGGCGCTGCTCCGTCACGTCCCATAGGACGAGGGCGTAACGTTCGCCGAGGAAGCGGTAGAAGAACTGGATGACGCGGTCGCCGCCGTCGCGCGTGCGGACGGTCCATTCGGCCATGTGGGCGCGGGAGGGGTCGGCACGCGCCGCGGCGACCGTGCGCCGCCAGTCCTGCCGCGCGCTCCGGCGCGCCTCCGCGTCGGGAAAGGCGAGCCGCCACCAGTGGTCGTGATGGGCGATCGCCACGCCGGCGTAATCGAACAGCGCGTCCGAGGCGCTGTTGTAGAACAGGGCGTTGAAGTCGCGGTCATAGAGCTCGACCCCGACGGGCAGCGACTCCAGCACGGCGCGCAGCTCCGCCCGTTCGTCGGCCGCGCCGGTGGGGGGCGCCCCCTCGGGGCGGAGCGTCGCGACCACGAGCCCGGGGTCCTTCGGATCGCGCGCGAGCTCGAACCGGATTGCGCCCGCCGCTCCGCAGTCGAGCGTCACGCCCGCGCCGGCGCCGTTCAGCGCCATCGCGCCGATCGCCCGGGCGAGCGCGGCCGCGGCGTCCGGCCCCAGCGCCTCAGCGAGCCGGCGCCGCGCCGCCGCCCGCTCGCCGAGCAGCCGCCGCGCGGCGGGATTTGCGGCGAGGATCACGGCGTCGTTCCCCGCCGCGATCACGAGCACCGGGCTCGCCACCGCCTCGATCAGCCGCCGTTCGCGCGCGGAGAGCGTCGGGTCCGTCGCCATGCGCAGAGCCGCCCGCCGCCGCCGTCAGCGCGGGTACCAGAACTCCATCTGGCCGGGCGGCGCGGTGTAGTTCGCGATCGTCTTCACCACCGAGCCCTTCAGCCCGTGCTGGGCCGCGAGCGCCGCGACCTGCTCGGCGAGGGGCTTGTCGGCGTCGTTGAAGTAGCGCACCTCGGGCTCGGCCGGAGAGCGGCCGGAGATGACCTCGATGCCCGGCGACTGGAAGCCGGCCGCCCTCAGCGTGCGCCACAGGTTCTCAGCGGCGAAGCGGGCGTCCATGTCGGGGACCTGGATGTAGACCGTGCCCACCTGCCCAACCGGAATCTGGCCTGAGTCCGAGGCCACGATCGCGCTGTTGCGGGCCTGGAACGCCTTGGCGCTCTCGGCGGCGGCGGCGACCTGCGTGGCGGCCGTGTCCGGCGGCTGCAGCGCCCCCGCGAGCCAGCCGACGACAAGCCCGACGCCGGCGAGCGCGTAGACGCCGTAGAGCGCGGTGCGCAGCAGCTTCGGCACGGCGATGAGCCGCACTGCGGTGAGCGCGACGATCACCGTCAGCGCGACGAACAGGCCGAGCAGCGCATAGACGGCGGCGAGGCGGATCAGCAGATCGGCGGCGGTCTGTTCCAGCATGGCGGCCTTCCCCGGCGATTCGATGAGCGTCAATTCTGTGTGCGGGAGCATGGCGGCCCGATCAACCCTGGCGGGCGTCACCTCCGGCCGAACAGCTTTTCGAGGTCGGCGGTAGAGAGCCGCACGAAGGTGGGGCGGCCGTGGTTGCAGGTCGAGGCGGCGGGCTCGGCCTCGATCGCGCGCAGCAGCGCGTTCATCTCGTCGGGCTTGAGCTTGCGGCCGGCGCGCACCGAGCCGTGGCAGGCGACCGTCGCGAGGATGTGGTCGAGCCGGCGCGCCACCGGCGCCGCTTCGGCGTCGCCTTCGGCGAGCGCTTCGGCCACGTCGCGCAGCAGCGCGGCGCCGTCACAGGGGCCGAGCGGCGCGGGCGTCGCGCGCACCAGAACGGCGCCGGGCCCAAAACCCTCGACCGCAAGGCCGAGCCCGGCCAGCAGGTCGGCCGCGGCCAGCACCCGTTCGGCGTCGGCCGGGTCGAGGTCGACCACGTCCGGGACCAGAAGCTCCTGGCGGGGCACGCCGGAGGCGGCGCGCAGTCGCTTCAGCTCCTCGTATTTCAGGCGCTCATGCGCCGCATGCGCGTCGACCAGCACGACGCCGTCGCGGGTTTCGGCCAGCACATAGGTGTCGTGCAGATGGGCCTTGGCGGCGCCGAGCGGGCGGTCGAGCGCGGCGTCGGGCGCGGCCGCGGCGACCTGCGGGTCGGCCGCGGGGGCCAAGTCGACGAGATCGACCGAGAACGCCGCCTGCGCCGCCTCGCCGAAGCCGCGCCGCGGGGCCGGCTGCGGCCAGCGCGTCGGGGTCGCCGGCCGGGCCGCGGGCCGGTGGCCGAAGGGCGCGGCGGCGAAGCGCGCCAGCTCCGCCCCGCCGGCGGCGTAGGGCGCGGGGCCGCGCTCGGCGAGCGCCGCCCGCACGGTCGAGATCAGCAGAGCGCGGATCAGGCCGGGATCGCGGAACCGCACCTCGGCCTTGGCCGGGTGCACGTTGACGTCGACCTCGCCGGCGCCGACGCGGATGTCGAGGGCCGCGACCGGCCAGCGGTCGCGCGGCGTCACATCCTGATAGGCGGCCTTGAGCGCGCCGACGAGCAGGCGGTCGCGCACCGGGCGGCCGTTGACGGAGAGGTGGATCGCCGCGGCCGTCGCGCGGTGCAGGTGGCTGAGGCCGACATGGCCGGCGATCGCGGCGCCCTCGCGCGTCCCCGCGATCGCGACGACCGCCTCGGCGACCTCCGCGCCCAGAACCTGCGCCATGCGCTCGGCGCGGCCGGCGTCGTCGTCGGAGACGGCGGGAAAGCGCAGCGTCCGGTCCTCGAGCGAGAGCGTCCAGTCGACCTGCGGCGCGGCCAGCGCGAGCCGGCGCACCACCTCGGCCGCGGCCTGGCCCTCGGCGCGGTCGGTCTTCAGGAACTTGGCGCGCGCCGGGGTGGCGAAGAACAGGTCGCGCACGGTGATGCGCGTGCCGTGGGGAAGCGCCGCGGGTTCGGGCTCGGACTTGACGCCGCCTTCGACCGACAGCCGCCAGCCGTGGGCTGAGCCGGCGGTCCGGGTCTCGATCCCGAGCCGCGCCACCGCGCCGATCGAGGGCAGCGCCTCGCCGCGGAAGCCCATGGTGGCGATCCCGACGAGATCGGCGTCGGAGGCGATCTTCGAGGTCGCGAACCGCTCCACCGCGAGCGTGAGATCGTCGCGCTCCATGCCGCAGCCGTCGTCGGCGACGCGGATCAGCCGCGCGCCGCCGCCCTGCAACGCCACCTCGATCCGGCGCGCGCCGGCGTCGAGCGCGTTCTCGGCAAGCTCCTTCACGACGGACGCCGGGCGCTCCACCACCTCGCCCGCGGCGATGCGGTTCGCGACGACGTCGGAGAGCAGGCGGACAGGCATCGGCGGGCGCGGCTTCTCGATGTGTGCGAGTCGAGGCCCAGTCTAGAGCCTGCCGCCGGGCATGGACATGGTTCGTCCCCGCTGCGACGGGAGGGGTCTTGCGTGCTTTCGCGCCCGGAGAGGTTTGCGTCGACGCAGGGGCCCGAGGGCGTGCAACCTGCGCTATTTGACGCATCCCGCCGGCGGCGCGAAGGTCGGCCCAACAAGAGCAGGCCGAGGGAGGCTCAGATGCCGGAAACGCAGCGAGGCGCGCGATGCGTCGTGGTGATGGGACCGTCCGGGGTGGGAAAGACCACCGTCGCCAAGGCGTTGGCGGGCCGGCTCGGCTGGCTGTTCGCGGAGGCCGACGAGTTCCACCCGCCGGCGAACATCGAGCAGATGTCGGCCGGAATTCCGCTCGACGACGACGACCGCGCCCCTTGGCTCGCGAGCATCCGCGACTGGATCTCGGACCACGGCGCGGCCGGATCGTCCAGCGTCGTCACCTGTTCGGCGCTGAAGCGGCGCTACCGCGAGGTGCTGCGCGGCGCGACCGTCGAACTCAGCTTCGTCGAGCTCGTCGGCGAGCTCGCGCTCGTGAAGGAGCGGATGGCGAAGCGGACCGGACACTACATGCCGGTCTCCCTGCTCGATTCCCAGTTCGAGGCGCTGGAGAAGCTCGCGCCGGACGAGACGGACGGCGTTCTCGTCGACGTCAACGCGGACCCGGACACGGTCGTCGCACGGGCGCTCGCGGCGCTCGGGCTAGGCGATCCGGCGCCCCGCGCCGTCGCCGCGCGCGGCTGACCTTCCCCGAGGGAGAGACCCGATGACCCCTGCCGCCGCCGCGCCCGCCATGGGCGCCGCACCCTTGCTGCTGATCGCCGCCGCCGCCATCGCGGCGCTGCTCGTGCTGATCATGCGCTTCCGCATGCACGCCTTCCTGGCGCTGATCCTGGTCAGCCTCGTCACCGCCTTCGCGGCCGGCATCGCGCCGGAGAAGGTGGTGCCGACCCTGATCGCAGGCTTCGGCACGACGCTCGGCACCGTGGCGCTGCTCGTCGGCCTCGGCGCCATGCTCGGCCGGCTCGTGGAGGTCTCGGGCGGCGCGCAGGCGCTCGCCGACGACCTGATCCGGCTGTTCGGCGAAAAGCGGGCGCCGTTCGCGCTCGGCGTCGCGTCGCTGATCTTTGGCTTCCCGATCTTCTTCGACGCCGGCCTCGTGGTGATGCTGCCGATCATCTTCTCGGTCGCGAAGCGGCTCGGCGGCGGCCTGCTGCGCTACGGCATCCCGGCCGCGGGCGCGTTCTCGGTCATGCACGTGTTCGTGCCGCCGCATCCGGGGCCTGTGGCCGCGACCGAGCTGCTGAAGTCCGACATCGGCCTCGTAACCCTGCTCGGCCTCGTGGTCGCGGTGCCGACCTGGTACGTTACGAGCTACCTGTTCGGCCTCTGGATCGGCAAGCGCATCGAGGTGAAGGTGCCGGAGCTTTTGTCCGGCGGTCCGCAGGCGGCGCACGATCCGAACCCGCCCAAGTCCTCGACCGTGATCTGGCTGCTGCTGCTGCCGCTCGCGATCATCTTCGTCAACACCGGGCTCGACTTCCTCGCCGCCGCCGGCGTCTTCGACCGCAAGGCGACGTGGTTCGTCACGGCCCGCACGCTCGGCCAGACGCCGATCGCGCTGCTGGTGGCTGTGCTGGTCGCGACCTACGTGCTGGGCGTCCGTCGCGGAAAGGGGCTCGGCGAACTCGAGAAGCTGGTCGACGGCGCGCTTGGCCCGATCTGCGCCATCACCCTGATCACCGGCGCCGGCGGCATGTTCGGCGGCGTGCTGCGGGAAAGCGGCATCGGGGGCGCGCTGTCGCAGACGCTGAACGATCTCGGCATGCACGTGTTCGTGGCGGGCTACGTCATCGCCGCAGCGCTGCGGATCGCGCAGGGCTCGGCGACGGTCGCGCTCATCACCGCGGCCGGCCTAGTGCAGCCGGCGGTCGCAGCGGCCGGCTACAATTCGGTCGAGTCCGCCGCGGTCGTGCTGGCGCTCGCCGCGGGCTCCGTGATCGCGAGCCACGTCAACGACAGCGGATTCTGGCTGGTCGGCCGGTTCTTCGAGATGGACCTGAAGACCACGCTCAAGACCTGGACGGTGCTGGAGACCCTGATCAGCGTGATGGGCTTCGCGATCGCCGGGCTGATCTTCGTGCTGGCGTAAGAGGGCGCGAGGCTCCCGGCCTTGGCCGGGACTTAGGCCTCGACGAACTTGAGGCCAGCGTCGCGTTCTGGCGTAAGACGCAGCGGTTACGTGTCCCGGCTCGAGGCCGGGACACGAGGGCGGAGCAGACGGGCTCCGCAAAAGCCTCAGCGCGGCGCGCCGCCGGGGGCGGGCGCAGGTGCGCCGAGGGCGTCGCCGGCCGCGTCCGGCGCCGGCGGCTTGCGGATGTTGGCGTCGGCGAGGCCGGCGGGCTTTCCGACCGCGACCACCAGCAGCTTGCCGCCGTCGAACAGCTTGGCGGCCGCGGCCCTGACCTCTTCTGGCGTCACCGCCTCGACCATCGCGTTGCGGCGGTCGATGTAGTCGATGCCGAGATCGTCGAGCTGGAGCTGCACGAGCTGGTTCGCGATCTTCGCCGAGGTGTCGAAGCGCAGCGCGAAGGAGCCGATGAGGTAGCGCTTGGCGCTGGCGAGCTCCTCCGCCGTCGGGCCGTCCTTCGCCATGCGGGCGATCTCAGCGCGGATCAGGTCGACCGACTGGCCGGCGCGGTCGTTGCGGGTCGCGACGCCGCCGAGCAGCAGGCCGCCGTGGTCGAACGGCTGCAGATAGCTGTAGACGGAGTAGGCGAGGCCGCGCTTCTCACGCACCTCGTTGAACAGGCGCGACGAGAACGTGCCGCCGCCGAGGATGTGGTTCGCCACATAGGCGGGGATGAAGTCGTCGTCGTTCCGGAGCGGACCGGGGCGCCCGAAGATGATCGAGCTCTGCGGCACGTCGAGCTCCAACACCTCGGTGCGGCCGGCGCCCTGGGGCGTCACGGTCGGCACGGGGGTGAGCTCGGCCTTGGCCGGAAGGCCGCTCAGCGCGCCGTCGACGAGGCCCTTCAGCCGCTCGGCGTCGATCGCGCCGACGACGCCGATCACCACGTTGTCGCGGGCGATCTGGCGCTTGTGGAACGCCACGAGGTCGTCGCGGGTCAGGCTCGCGAGGCTCGCCAGCGTGCCGCGGGTGGGCCGGCTGTAGGGATGGCCCGGAAACGCCGTGGCGAAGAAAGTGCGTCCGGCGAGATCGTCCGGATCGAGCGCGTTGCGGCGGATCTGGGCGGACACCTGGCCGCGCATGCGGTCGAGCGCGTCCTGGTCGAAGCGCGGCTTCGACAGCGCGAGGCCGAGCAGGCGGAACGCCTCGTCGACCGTCTCCGGCAGCGCGCGCAGGCTCGCGGTCACGCCGTCGCGGCTGGAGGAGAACGACAGCTCGATCGCCTTGTCCTCGAGCGTCTGCTGGAACGCCTCGGCCGACATGTCGCCGGCGCCCTCGTCGAACAGCGTCGCCATCAGGCCGGCGAGGCCTTCCTTGCCGTCCGGGTCCTGCGCGGCGCCGCTGCGGAAGGCGATCTCGACCGCGATCACCGGCACGGCGGTCTCCTCGACCAGCCAGGCCTCGGTCCCGCCGGGCGTCTTCACCCGCTGGATATCGGTGGCGCGGGCGGAGGCGGTCGCGGCGAGGCTGGCGGAGGTGATCATGATGGCGGCGAACAGTCCTTTCAGGGCGCGGGAGACCAGGGGCGACGCGGCGCGCGCCGTCACGGGCGCGCCTCGGCGGCGGGACGGGCGGCCGGCGCCTTGGCGCCGACCAGCTCGCCGGTGACGCTGCGGCGCGGATCGAGCACGGCGCGCACAGCCGCGCGCACCTCCTCAGCGGTCACGGCGCGGATCTTGGCCGGCCAGTTCTGCACGTCGGCGACCGTGCCGCCGGTCGCGAGCGAGGCGCCGTAAATCCGGGCGAGCGTCGCCTGGCTGTCCTGCGCGTAGATGGTGTCGGCGACGAGCCGGGTCTTGGCGCGCTCCAGCTCCCCGTCCGTCGGGCCTTCCTCGAGGAAGCGCGCGATGGTCTCGTCGAGCGCGGCCTCGACCTCGCGCAGCGTCGCCGCGCCGCGGGGGCTGCCGTAGATCGCGAAGCGACCGTCGTCGAGCGCGTCGCCCTGGTACCAGGCGCCGGCGCTGGCGGCGACGCCCTTCTCGACCACGAGCGAGCGGTAGACGCGGCTCGTGACGCCGCCGCCAAGGATCTGGGCCGCGAGATCGAGCGCGTAGGCCTCGTCGCCGGCCGCGGTCTCGTAGGACGGGGCCAGGAACTGCTTGGAGATCGACGGCTGCGTCACCCGCGGGTCGGACAGCGAGACGCGGCGCGCGGCGCGCGGCTCCGGCTCGGTCGGGCGCAGGCGCGGGCCGGGATCGGCGCGGCGCTCCACCTTGCCGTAGGTGTCGGCGGCGAGCTTCTTGACCTCGTCGGCGTCGACGTCGCCGGCGATCACGAGGATCGCGTTGTTCGGGGTATAGAAGCGCTTGTAGAAGGCGAGGGCGTCCTCGCGCGACAGTTTCTCGATCTCATGCTGCCAGCCGATGATCGGCGTGCCGTAGGGGTGGTTCACGAACAGCGTCGCGGCCACCGCCTCGGAAAGCTGCGAGGACGGATCGCCGTCGACGCGCGAGCGGCGCTCCTCCAGCACCACGTCGCGCTCGGGGTTCACCACCTCGTCGGTCAGCACGAGGCCGGTCATCCGGTCGGCCTCGAAGGCCATCACCGTCGCGAGATGCTCCTTGGCGACCCGCTGGAAATAGGAGGTGTAGTCGAAGGAGGTGAAGGCGTTCTCCTGCCCGCCGAGCTCGGCGACCTGCTTCGAGAACGCGCCGGCCGGGTTCTTGGCGGTGCCCTTGAACATCAGGTGTTCGAGGAAGTGGGCGATGCCGGAGACGCCGCGCGGCTCGTCGGCCGAGCCGACCTTGTACCAGACCATGTGCGTCACGACCGGGGCGCGCCGGTCGGGGATGACCACCACCTCAAGCCCGTTGTCCAGCGTGAAGGTGGAGACCTGGGGGCCCGCCGCTCGGGCGGGCTCGGCCTCGGTCGCGGACGGCGAGAGGCCGGCGAGGGAGCCTGCGAGCGTGACGGCGGCCATGGTTCTGGCGAAACCTCCGGTGAGACGTTTGAGCATCGATCCTGCAGCCATCGCGTTGACGTTGTCGAGCGAAGCCCGCGGACGTAGGTCAGACCGCAGGGCGGCCGGGCGACCGCCCGGCGCAGCGCCCAACATATAGGCGCGGGCGTTCCGGCGCGCGAGCGGCGACGCGCCTCACATCGGCTCGCGGCGGATTAAGTTTGCGTCATCCTTCGCGGAGCGCGCGCCGGCCAAGGTGCGCGACCGTCCCGCCGCGCCGGAGGCGCGACGTCGGCGAACCCATCAGCGGCGCCGGAGGCCGCTCAGTTCGAGAACGGATTGAGCTTCTGGTACCAGGCCTTGTCCTGCGCCGCGGCGGTCTGCGGGCCGGAATAGGGCGCGGTCTGCGCCGGCTGGAGATAGCCGGTCGGCGGGTCGGTCAGGCGCTTGCGCTCGCCGACCGGGGCGACCGGAGGCGGAAGGGGCTCCGAGGCCGACGCGGTCGACCTGCGACCGCTCACCTCGCTCGGCGACAGCCGCGTAATCTCATTGTCGGCGTGGGTCGGGGCGTAGCCGCCCGTGTCGCGTCGGGTCACGGCCCGGCGGCTCTTGAGCTCGCTCGGCGACAGCCGCGAGATCTCGTTGTCGCCCTGCGTCGGGGTGTAGCCGCCGACGCCCGGATCGGTCGCGACGCGCCGGCTCTTGAGCTCGCTCGGATCGAGGCGGGATTCGCGGTCGCCCATGCGGTAGCTGCGCTGCTCGGTGCGCGGCAGGTCGGCTTCGGCGCGCTGGCGCGCCCGGCGCTCGACGTCCGGATCGGACGGCCACTGGCCGGTGGCCTGGCCCACGGCGCCCTTGGCCTGCGGGGCCGGAAGCTGGTTCACCGACGACGGCGGCACCAGCGCCGGCCGCTCGCGATACTCGATCTCGGGCTTTTCCTTGTCGCCCATGCCGAAGGCGTCGAACAGATCGGTGATCGGGTTCGAGCCCATGTCCTGCGCGTGCGCGGGGTGGGCGACGGCCAGTCCGGCGGCGGCGATGGCCGCGGCGGCGAGGCGGACGGTGACGTGGCGCATGGTCAACTGGTCCTTCAGGCGATGGCCTCGAAGCGCCAGGCCTGACGACCGCGCGCTCTACGAAGATACCCCCGCGGCGCTCTTCGGGCCGCGGAGCGCACCATACAGAAGCAGCCCGACCCCCGCAACGATGGCGGCGTCGGCTAGGTTGAACACGTACCAGGTCGCGTCGCCCCAGTGCAGCAGCGCGTAATCGACCACGGCGCCGTAGGCGATCCGGTCGATTCCGTTGCCGATCGCGCCGCCGAGGATGAGCGCGAGGCCGAGCGCGGAGAACGCGTCCTTCTCGCGCGCGATCCAAATCGTGATCGCGATCGAGGCGACCACATGGAGCGCGACCAGCGCCCAGCGGCCGAACTCGCTGTCCTGCTGCAGCAGGCCGTAGGAGACGCCGGTGTTCCAGACCAGCACGAGGTCGAACATCGGAGCGACCGCGACCCGGCCCTTCTCCGCGAGGTCGAACACGAACAGCGCCCAGAGCTTCAGCGCCTGGTCGAGCGCGAGCACGACGAGCGCGAGCGCATAGGCGCGGCGGGCGGGCGGCACGAGCGTCATGGGCGGACCGTCCGCAGAACGCTGGCTTTGCTTATCCCGGCCTTGGGCCGGGACCCAGACACGCCAAGCGTCTGGAAAGAGCGCGACCGCCGCCTAGGCTTGTCCTGCACCGTCGGCGCATATGGGTCCCGGCTCGAGGCCGGGACAAGAGCCGGGTCGCTCACGCCGCCTTCTCCCGCGCGGCGTCCCATTCGCGCAGCGCCTGGGCGTCGCGCGGTGTGACGTCGGGATAGTCCGGGTCGGCGCCGACGTCGGGCGTCACCTTCCACGAGCGGGCGCATTTCCGGCCCTCGGCGCGCGCGAACGCCACCGCGACGCCGGCGACGTCGGGCAGGCGGAAGGCGTCGGCCGGCGCTTCGTCGGCGACCACCGTGATCGCGCTGGTGATCGCGACCTCGGCGAGGTCGACCCGCTTCAGCGCCTCAGCCAACTCCGGATCGGTCACGTGGACGACCGGCGCGGCCTCGAGCGACGAGCCGATGCGCTTCGCGGCGCGCTCGATCTCCAGCGCGCCGGTGACGACGCGGCGGACCCGGCGCACCTTCTCCCACTTCTCCGCCAGCGCCTCGTCGCGCCAGTCGGGATCGGCGAGGGCGTAGAGCTCGAGATGGACCGAGCCGTCCTCGCCGGGGAAGCGCGACAGCCAGGTCTCCTCCGCCGTGAACGGCAGCAGCGGCGCGAGCCGCGTGACCAGCGTGCGGAACACACGGTCGATCACGGTGAGCGCGGCGCGCCGCGTCACCGAGGAGGCCGGGTCGCAGTAGAGCGCGTCCTTGCGGACGTCGAAGTAGAACGCCGAGAGGTCGTTCGTCAGGAAGGTGAACAGGCTCGCGAAGCCGCGCTTGAAGTCGAAGGCCTCATAGGCCGCCTCGACCTCCAGATCGACCTCCGCCAGCCGGTGCAGCACGTAGCGCTCCAGCTCCGGCATGGCGGCGTGCTCGACGACGTCGCCGTCGTGGAAATGCGCCAGCGCCCCGAGCATCCAGCGCAGCGTGTTGCGCAGCTTGCGGTAGGCGTCGGTCGCGGTCTTCAGGATTTCCTGGCCGATGCGCAGGTCGTCGGCGTAGTCCGACTGCACGACCCAGAGGCGCAGGATGTCGGCGCCGGACTGCTCGATGATCTTCTGTGGGGCGACGATGTTGCCGAGCGACTTCGACATCTTGCGGCCCTGCTCGTCGAGCACGAAGCCATGCGTCAGCAGCGCGTCGTAGGGCGCGCGGCCGCGCGTGCCGCAGCTTTCGAGCAGCGAGGAGTGGAACCAGCCGCGGTGCTGGTCGGAGCCCTCGAGATAGAGCACCTGGTCCTCACCGCCGTCGACGGCGCGCTTCGGCGAGAGGTCTGGGCGGCGGTCCAGCACATAGGCGTGGGTGGAGCCGGAATCGAACCAGACATCGAGGATGTCCGGCACCTTGTCGTAGTCGGACAGGGCGTAATCGTTGCCGAGGAAGCGCGAGCCGTCGTCGGCGAACCAGGCGTCGGCGCCTTCCGCCTCGAACGCCTCGGCGATGCGGGCGTCGACGCGCGGGTCCTGCAGGATCTCGCCGGTCTCCTTGTGCGTGAACACGGTGATCGGCACGCCCCAGGCGCGCTGGCGCGAGACCACCCAGTCCGGCCGGCCCTCGATCATCCCGCGGAGGCGGTTCTTTCCCTGCGGCGGGTAGAAGGCGGTCGCCTCGATCGCCGCGAGCGCGCGCGAACGCAGCGTGTCCGCGGGGCCGGCGATGTCGCGGTCCATGTGGATGAACCACTGCGGCGTGTTGCGGAAGATCACCGGCTTCTTGGAACGCCAGGAATGCGGGTACTGGTGCCGCAGCTTTCCGCGCGCGACCAGACGGCCGGCCGCGACCAGCGCGTCGATGACCGCCTGGTTGGCGTCGCCCTTGTCGCCCTTGTGGGTGATGACCGAGCGGCCGGTGAAGCCCGGCGCGTCCTTGGTGAGGAAACCCTCGGCGTCGACCGTGTAGGGGATCTTCGAGCTGATCCCGCGCTTCTCCAGATCGAAGCGGTGGTCCATCCAGAGCTCGAAGTCCTCGCGACCGTGGCCGGGCGCGGTGTGCACGAAGCCCGTGCCGGCGTCGTCGGTGACATGGTCGCCGGGGAGCAGCGGCACGGCGAAGTCGTAGCCGAGATCGCGAAGCGGATGGTGCGCCTCGACGTCGCCCAGATCCTCCGCCGTCACATTATGAAGCTTCTTAAAGCCGGTGACCTTCGCGGCCTTGAACACGCCTTCCGCGAGCGCGTCCGCCAGCAGATAGCGCGCGCCGACCTTCGCCCAGTTATCCTCGGGGGCCTCGGTCACCTCATAGAGGCCGTAAGCGATCTTCTGGGAGTAGGCGACGGCGCGGTTACCGGGCAGCGTCCACGGCGTGGTCGTCCAGATGACGACGGAGGTGCCAGCGAGCGTCATCCCGGCCGAAGCCGACGGCGCAGAGCCGGGATCGTTCTCAGAAAGAAGCGCTTCATCCTGCACGCGGTCCCGGCTCTCCGCTTCGCGGCGGCCGGGATGACGGTCGAGGAGCGGAAACGCCACGAACACCGTGTCGCTGGTGAACTCCTGGTACTCGATCTCGGCCTCGGCGAGCGCGGTCTTCTCCACCACCGACCACATCACCGGCTTGGAGCCGCGGTAGAGCTGGCCGGTCTTCGCGAAGGTCATGATCTCGCGGGCGATCTGCGCCTCGGCCGAGAACTTCATGGTGGTGTAGGGGTCGTTCCAGTCGCCGGTGACGCCGAGGCGCTGGAACTCCGCGGACTGGATCCCGATCCAGTTCTGCGCGTACTCCCGGCACTCCTTGCGGAACTCGATGACCGGCACCTCGTCCTTGTTCAGGCCCTTGGCGCGGTAGCCCTCCTCGACCTTCCACTCGATCGGCAGGCCGTGGCAGTCCCAGCCCGGCACGTAGTTCGAATCGAAGCCCGCCATCTGGCGGGTGCGCACCACCACGTCCTTCAGGATCTTGTTGAGGGCGTGGCCGATGTGCAGGTGGCCGTTGGCGTAGGGCGGCCCGTCGTGGAGGACGTACTTCCTCCGCCCCGCGCTCGACGCGCGCAGCTTTTCGTAAAGCCCGATCCGCTCCCAGCGCTTCAGCAGCTCCGGCTCCTTCTGGGGAAGGCCGGCGCGCATGGGGAAGTCGGTCTGAGGCAGGAACAGGGTTTCGGAGTAGTCGCGGGCGTCGGTGGGCTTGGCGTCGGCGGGCATGGGGCGCGTCCGGATATCTCGATCGAGGCGTCGGTCAGGCGGCGTGTCGTCTCCCGGCCTGTCGCCCGGACCGCGCGGAGAACCCGCGGCTCAGGCTCGGGCCGGGCCGATAATTCGGAAGATCGCGGACGGACGCAGGCGCATGGGCCGAAGCTCGGAAATGACGTTGCGCGCCTTGTAGCAGGGTCGGGCTTGCTGACAAGTGAAGGGGCGCGGAAGGCGCCAGCGATCCCTCCCCTGGGACAGGGGAGGGTGGCCTCGCGTCAGCGAGGTCGGGTGGGGTGCGGCGCCGGACGAGGCGCTTCGCCAGGTCCTGTTCCGATCGTCGCGGTCAAAAGGAACGACGTCGCAAGGGCGATGTCGGCGGCCCCACCCGACCCTTCGCTCCGCGAAGGGCCACCCTCCCCAAGCGTCGCTTGAGGAGGGATCACACCAGCGCGCTCGGCGCGAGCGGATCTTCCGGTTGCGCGAGCAGGCGCCGCGCCTCGGCCTTGTCGCGCTCCATCTGTTCGATCAGCGCGTCGACGCTCTCGAACTTCGCCTCCGCCCGCTGCCAGGCGACGAGCTCCACGCGCAGGCGCTTGCCATAGAGGTCGCCGGAGAAGTCGAGCAGGAACACCTCGAGCCGCGGCGCTCCGTCGTCGAACTGCGGGCGGCGGCCGAAGCTCGCGACGCCGTCGACGATCCGGCCGTCGACCAGCGCGCGCACGGCGTAGATGCCGTGCGCGAGCCGCGTCTCCGGCGGCAGGATCAGGTTCGCGGTCGGGAAGCCAAGCTCGCGGCCGCGCTTGTCGCCGTGGACCACCTCGGCCTCGACGATCCAGCGGCGGCCGAGCAGGCGGTTGGCGGCGGTCAGGTCGCCGGCCGCCAGCAGGTCGCGGATCGCGCTGGAGGAGACCGGCGTCAGGCCGCCATGAGGCGGCACGATCTCGACGAACAT
The DNA here is from genome assembly GCF_027922325.1 of Methylopila turkensis. Taxonomy (GTDB): domain Bacteria; phylum Pseudomonadota; class Alphaproteobacteria; order Rhizobiales; family Methylopilaceae; genus Methylopila; species Methylopila turkensis. The sequence goes on along the minus strand of NZ_BSFL01000001.1, from coordinate 519,459 downwards.
GCCGTGCCGGGGCCCCGCTTCCGCGAGGAAGGCTGGCGAGCCCAGCCGGCCGCGGCCGAAATGGAAATCCCAGCCGACCACCACGGTGTGGGCGCCGAGCCGGCGCGCCAGCACGTCGGCGACGAAGTCCTCGGCCTCGATGCGCGACAGCGCCTCGTCGAAGTTCAGCGTCACGGTCGCGTCGGCGCCGGCGCGGGCGAGCTGGCGCGCCTTCTCATGGGCGTCGGTCAGCCGGAACAGCGGCCGGTCCGGCTGGAAGAAGGTGCGCGGATGCGGCTCGAAGGTCAGCGCCACCACGGGGCGGCGCGCGGCGTGGGCGTTCTCCGCAGCCTGCGCGATGACGGCGGCGTGGCCGCGGTGCACGCCGTCGAAATTGCCGACGACCACATGGCCGTCGCGGAAGCGCTCGGGCAGCGTGGCGGGATCGATCAGCGGCGCATGTTCGGGCTGAGCGGCCATCGCCCTCGGGGATGCTCTTCGGCCGCGCGGGGAAGGAGGTTTCGCGGGCCGGGGAGGGATGGCGCGCGGCGGCGCGGGCGTCAAGGCGCCCAAGGGCGCCCGCGCGGGCTTGACGTTTGGCGCGCCATGCCGCGTCGTCGGTCGCGACCATGACCGACACCGCATCGCCCTCCGGCGCCGTCGCCGACGCGCAGCCCCGCAACTGGGTGGACAGGCGCGCGCCGGCCTCGTGGCGCCCGTTCCTGAGGCTCGCCCGCGCCGACCGCCCGATCGGGGCCTGGCTGCTGTTCTGGCCCTGCGCTTGGTCGGTCGGCCTCGCGGCGGTCGCCGGCGGCGCCGCGCCGGACCTTTGGACGCTCGCCCTGTTCGCGGTCGGCGCGGTCGCCATGCGCGGAGCCGGCTGCACCTACAACGACCTCGTCGACCGCGACATCGACGCCAAGGTCGCCCGTACCCGCTCGCGGCCGCTGCCGTCCGGGCAAGTCACGGCGAAGGGCGCCGCTGTGTTTCTGGCGGCGCAGCTTCTGGTTGGCCTCGCGGTGCTGCTGTCGCTGCCCTGGTTCGCCGTGCTCGTCGGCGCCTGCTCCGTGCTGCCGGTCGCGCTCTACCCCTTCATGAAGCGGGTCACCTGGTGGCCGCAGGCCATGCTCGGCGTCTGCTTCGGCTGGGGCGCGCTGATGGGCTGGGCGGTCGCCTTCGGCCGGCTCGACGCCGCGCCGCTGTTGCTGCACGCCGCGGCGTTCCTGTGGATCATCGGCTACGACACGATCTACGCCCACCAGGACAAGGAGGACGACGCCCTCGTCGGCGTCGGCTCCACGGCCCTGCTGTTCGGCGAGCGCACCCGGCCAATCGTGGGGGGCCTCTACGCCGGAGCGGCCGCACTGCTGGCGCTCGCGGTCTTCGCCGCGGGCGGCGGCGCGGCGGCTTATGCCGGGGTCGCGGCCTTCGCGGCGCATGGCGCATGGCAGGTCATGCGGCTCGACATCGCCGACGCCGCGCTCTGCCTGCGCCTGTTCAAGTCGAACCGCGAGGCCGGCGCGCTCGTCTTCGCCGGCTTCGCGCTCGACGCCCTTCTGCGGATGTGAGGCCCCAATGAGCGACGGTCCCAAAGACCCTGTCAGCCCGCCGCACCGGCGCTTCATGCTGCGTCAGGCCGGGCTCCGGCTGTGGCTCGCCGTCGGCGTGGTCGTCGCGGCGATCCTGCTGCTGATCTACGGCTGACGTTTCCTCCCGCGAAATTCGTATTCCTCTTGAGCAGAATTGGCACGCTTAATGCTTGAACCCCGTCGAAGCCGCCGCCCTCGCGAGGCGGCCGGTCGACGACGAACAAGGGGGTTCGCATGGATAACGCGGCGTTGCTGGCGAAGATCGAGGCCTTGGAGGCCGCGGTCGCGCTGACGAAGACGATCAACGCGGAAGTGTTCTACTGGTGGTGCACCGCCTTGATGGTGGCCATCCACGCCGGGTTCCTTGCCTACGAGATGGGCGCCTCGCGCGCCAAGAACGCGCTGGCTTCCGGCCTCAAGAACCTGCTCGCCTTCGCGTTCCTGGTGCCGACGTTCTACTTCTTCGGGTGGTGGATCTATCTGGCGTTCCCGACCGGCTTCACCGTGTCCGACGCCGCGGCGGCCGGCCTGCCCTGGAGCGAGTCCATGGGCCCCAACCTGGGCGACAACGCCTCGGGCATCTTCTGGGCGGCGTTCACGCTGTTCGCGGCGACGACCGCCTCGATCATGTCGGGCGCCGTCATCGAGCGCATCCGCATGTCGGCCTTCACGATCCTCGCCATTCTGCTGGGCGGCTTCGTCTGGATCCTGGGCGCCTCCTGGGGATGGCACCCGAACGGCTGGCTGACGTCGCAGTGGGGGCTGCATGACGTGGGCGCCGCCGGCTGCGTCCACACGATCGCCGGCTTCTTCACCCTCGGCGTGCTGATCAATCTCGGGCCGCGCATCGGCCGCTTCACCTCGGATGGCAAGGTGGTCCACATCGCGGGCCACAACATGCCGATGTCGCTCATCGGCCTGATGCTGATCGTGATGGGCTTCTTCGGCTTCCTCGGCGGCTGCATCATCTACAACGGCGGCACGTGGATGACGATCTACAACACGCCGGCCACGCTCTCCGCCTTCGCCTTCAACACGCTGATGGGCGTGGCCGGCGGCATGATCGGCGCCTATGTCGTCACCCGCGATCCGTTCTGGATGATGTCCGGCGCCCTGATCGGCGTCATCTCGTCGGCGCCCGGCCTCGACGTCTACCACCCGGCGCTGGCCTTCCTGATCAGCTTCGTGGGCGGCCTCGCGATCCCGAAGATCGCGGACTTCATCCTCGAGCGTCTGAAGATCGACGACGCGGTCGGCGCCGTCGCCGTCCACGGCTTCGGCGGCGTGTGGGGCCTCGTGGCCGCGGGCATCTTCGCCGCCGGCTACCCGAACGTGGAGGGACCGGCGGTCTCCTTCCTCGGCCAGTTCATGAGCATGCTCGTGTTCGTGGTCCTCGGCTTCGTGCCGGGCTACCTCGCCTCTTACGCGCTGAAGGCTCTTGGCGTGCTGCGCGTCGCGCCCGCCGCCGAGATCGCCGGCCTCGACATCGCCGAGGTTCCGGTCAAGGCCTATCCGGAAGCGACCATTCCCGCCTACGGGACCTCGGTCATGAGCCCGGCCGAGTGAGCCTCAAGCGATCCTGGCGGCCGGCCTCTCGGCCGGCCGCCCCTGCAACCCGTCAGGCGCCGCGGCGCCGCTGGAGATGATCCGATGAATTCCGCACCGATCACCGCCTGGGAAGGCGCCAAGGCCTACTTCACCTTCGCCGACCGGCCCGGCGTGCTGATGTTCTTCTGCGCCGTCGCCATCGTCGCCTGCGCCGCCTCGATCGCCTCGATGATGCGGCACGAGACCTCGTGCTCGAAGAAGCTCGGCTGAGCCTCCATCGGTTCGGGTGTCCCAACGAACGAGGCCGCGCCCGGCGACGGGCGCGGCCTCGTTCTGTCGGGGGAGCCCGGCTGAAGGCGCGGGCCGAACGGCTGTCAGTTCCGCGCGATGATTTCGCGCTCGCTGCGATGGACGGGCGCCTCTCCAGAGAGCGCGCCCGTGCGCCGCTTCGCGAGGAAGCGCGGCCGCCGGCCCGCAAGCAGGCTGTGGCGACGGCGCGGGCGCGGGCGGCGAACCTCGACCAGACCGAGCATGGCTGACGGCGTCGAGCGGCGGCCGTCGAGCTCCTCCACCAGCAGCGGCAGCTTCAGCGCGCGGCCCCAGCTCTTCCATTCGGCGAGGCCGTCGCCGTCCGGCGCGCTTTCGTGCAGCGGCACGTCGAGCGCGCGGTCGCGATGGGCCAACACCACCTCGACCCGGTCGCATTCCGGCTTCTCGCCGGGCGCCACCCTGACGGCGACGCCGGAGAAGGCGTTGAGAGGCACCGCGATCCGCATCGACATGCTACGCACCTTCCTGTCCACCACCACGCGCTCCGCATCGAGCGTCACGCGCCGCTCGCCGCCGTCCGCCGCGGCGTCGGGCGCCGCGAAGCGGATCGGCAACGCGAAGGGATCGAGCCGGCTGGCCGACCCCGTTCCGGCGCACGCCTGCGCGCCGGTTTCGGTTTGACGTCCCACTGTCCAGTCTCCCTGAAGGCCCCGTTGTTCGGGCTCTTCGCTGTAAGCCGGACAATGCCTCACGCCTTCGCCGCGTCGGCTTAACGAGGCTGGTGAATCCTTTCTTGTCCGGGCGTTCTGCTCGGTTTGTCTGCCGCTATGCTGAAGAGGTGCTTTCGGCGCAGGGTAAGCTTTGAGTGAACCGCTTCACCCGCGCGCGGGCCTGTGCGACAACGCCGGCGCCGTGGCGCGCTTGCGGATCGGCCTTGTTCCCGACACTTTGCGGGTGCGGTCATCGCCCTCGCCGCACCGTTCCCACCAGCACACAGGATGTCCCGCGCCCGTGACCTCGATCGACGCCGAGCTCGACCTCGTTCCCCTCGCAGACCGCCTCGCCGAGGTCGTCGGCGAAGCCGGGGCGATCGCCGCGCGTCTGTTCAAGGGCGGCGGCGCCGAGCGCTGGAGCAAGGCCGACGACAGCCCCGTGACCGAGGCCGACATCGCCGTCGACCGCTACCTCGCCGAGCGCCTGCCGCCGCTCGCGCCAGGGTCCGGCTGGCTGTCGGAGGAGACCGCGGACACGCCCGAGCGGCTCGACCGGCGCCGGGTCTGGATCGTCGACCCGATCGACGGCACCCGCGCCTTCGTCGACGGCGTGCCGGAATGGGTGGTCTCGGTCGCGCTGGTCGAGGACGGGCGCCCGATCGCCGGCATCGTCCACAACCCCGTGCGCGGCGTGACCCACGCCGCGGTGCGCGGCGGCGGGGCGACCCTCAACGGCCGGCCGCTGACGGTGAGCGACTCCCACGATCTCGAAGGCGCCCGGGTCGGCGGCACGCGCTCGCTGATCTCCCCGCTGAAGACGCACGGCGTGGTCGAGGGCGCCTGGATCTACGCGCTCGCGAACCGGCTCGTGAAGGTGGCGGACGGCACGTTGGAGGCCGCGCTCGCGCGGCCCGCGGCGCACGACTGGGACATCGCGGCCGCCCATCTCATTCTCGAGGAGGCCGGCGCCGTGCTGACCGATTTCGACGGCGCGGCCCCCACGTACAACCGCAGGAGCACGCGGCAGGGCGCGCTGGTCGCCGCCGCGCCGCACCGTCATGCGGCGCTGCTCGCCGCCATTTCCGCCGAACCCGAACTGGTCGCCGCCGCGAAGGACAAGACCCGATGACCGAAGTGAAGCCCAAGCAGCTCCTGCATCTCGTTTTCGGCGGCGAACTGGAGGACGTCTCGGGGGTCTCGTTCCGCGACCTGTCGGAGCTCGACGTCGTCGGCGTCTTCCCGGACTACGAGAGCGCGCGCGCGGCCTGGAAGGCGAAAGCGCAGGCGACCGTCGACAACGCCCACATGCGCTACTTTGTCGTGCATCTGCACAGGCTGCTGGAGCCGGACGCCTCGGCCGCGCGCTGAGGGTCGTCCGGCCTGCCGCCATGCTGAAGCGACTCGGCCGGTCCGCGGTGGTCCAGGAAGCCGCCGGCAGCCTGCTCGCGGGATACATCCGGCTGGTGCGCGCGACCAACCGCTGGACGTTCGACCCGCCGGACCTGCACGACCGCCTCGTCCCCGAACTGCCCGTCATCGTCGCGCTCTGGCATGGCCAGCATCTGATGGTGCCGGCCATGAAGCGCGGCGACATGCCGGCGCGCACGCTCGCCTCACGCCACGCGGACGGCGGCGTCAACGCGATCGCCTGCGCCCGGTTCGGCATCGGCGCGGTGCGCGGCTCCGGCGGTTCGGCGCGCAAGTCGGCCCGCCGCGGCGGCGCGCAGGCGCTCCGCGCCATGCTCGACGTGCTGGCGAAGGGCGAGAGCATGGTGTTCACCGCCGACGTGCCGAAGGTCTCGGGCCGGGCCGGCGAGGGCGTCGCTCTGCTCGCCAAGCTGTCGGGGCGCCCGGTGTTCCCGTTCGCGGTCGCGACCAGCCGGATCAAGACGCTCGACACCTGGGATCACGCGGCGATCAACTTGCCGTTCGGACGCGGCGCGGCCGTGCTGGGAGACCCGGTCAGGGTCGAGCGGGACGCCGGTCCGGAGGCGCTCGAACGGGCCCGCCTCGCCATCGAGGCGGGGCTCGACGCGGCCCATGAGCGCGCCTACCTTGCGGTGGGGATGCAATGGACAAGACGCGGCGCGAGCCGCGCCGCAGCCGAGGCGTCTCCGCATGCCTGACGACTTCCGCCGTACGGCGCGCGCGACCGCGCCCCTGACGCTGTACCGGCAGAGCCTCGCCGCCTTCCGTCCGTTCGCGGGGGCGCTGCTGCGCCGGCGGGCCGGCCGCGGCAAGGAGAATCCGGAACGCATCGCCGAGCGCCGCGGCGTCGCCGGCATGGCGCGCCCGGACGGCCCGCTGGTGTGGCTGCACGGCGCGAGCGTCGGCGAGTTCAACGCGCTGGCGCCCCTGGTCGAGCGCCTCGTGGCGCGCGGCTTCTGGGCGCTGGTGACGACCGGCACCGTCACGTCGGCGGCGGTCGCCGCGCAGCGCCTGCCGGAGGGCGCCATCCACCAGTTCGTGCCGCTCGACGTCCCCGCTTACGTGGAGCGGTTCCTCGCCCACTGGCGCCCGGACCTCGCGCTCATCGCCGAAAGCGAGATCTGGCCCAACCTGCTGCGGCGGGCGCGGGCGCTCGGGGCGCCGCTGGTGCTGGTCAACGGCCGCATGTCCGAGCGCTCCTTCTCGCGCTGGCGGCGCGCCCGCCGCACGATCAGCGCGTTGATCGACCATTTCGACCTCTGCCTCGTGCAGTCGCAGGGCGACGCGTCGCGTTTCGTCGATCTCGGCGCGCGCCGGGTGGAGAACGTCGGCAACCTCAAGTTCGACGCCGCCCCACCCGCCGCGGACTCCTCGGCGCTCGCGGCGCTGCGCGCGATGACGCGGGGGCGGCCGGTGTTCGTGGCGGCCAGCACCCATCCCGGCGAAGACGCCGCCGTCGCCCGCGCCCATGTGGTGGCGCGCGCGCATGCGCCGGACCTCATCACCATCATCGCGCCGCGCCACCCGGGCGCCGGCGCCGCCGCGGCCGAAGCGGCGAGCCTGCACGGCCTCGCGGCCGTCCGCCGCTCCGAAGGCGCCGAGCCCGGCCGTGACGTCGAGTTCTACGTCGCCGACACGATCGGCGAACTCGGCCTGTTCTACCGCCTCGCCGACGTGGTGTTCGTCGGCGGCTCGCTGGTCCGCCACGGCGGCCAGAACCCGATCGAACCCGCCAAGCTCGGCGCGCCGGTGGTGCACGGGCCGCATGTGGCGAACTTCGCCGAGGTCTATGACATGCTCGACCGCAGCGGCGGCGCCGTCCGCGTGGTCGATCCGGACGCGCTCGGGGCGGCGGCGGCGCGCATCGTGCTCGACGGCGGAGCGCGCGGCGCGATGGTCGCGGCCGCGACGACCGCGTGCCAGCGGCTCGGCGGCGCCGTGGACCGCACGCTCGGCGCGATCGAGCCCTATCTGATGCAGGTCCGGCTCGGCGTCGCCTGATGCGGACGCCGGCCTTCTGGCGGCGGGAGCGAAGCCTCGCCGCCATGCTGCTCGGGCCGATCGGGCGCCGCGTCGGGGCCATCACCGCGGCGCGGATGGCCGAGCCGGGAGCGACCGTCGGCGCGCCCGTGCTCTGCGTCGGCAATCTGGTCGCGGGCGGCGCCGGCAAGACCCCGACCGCGATCTGGCTCGCCGGCCGTCTCGCCGCTGAGGGCAGGCGGTCCGCCATCGTCTCGCGCGGCTATGGCGGCGGGCTCGCAGGGCCGGTCGCGGTCGATCCCGACGACCACACCGCCGCGGAGGTCGGCGACGAGCCGCTGCTGCTGGCTCGGACGGCGCCGACGTTCGTCGCCCGCGACCGCGTGGCCGGAGCGCGGCTCGCCATAGCGCAGGGCGCGGACGTCGTGGTGCTCGACGACGGCTTCCAGAATCCGGCGCTGGCGAAGACGTTCTCGCTGGTCGTGATCGACGGCGGGCAGGGCGTCGGCAACGGGCGCTGCATCCCTGCGGGGCCGCTGCGGGCGCCGTTTGAGGCTCAGCTCGCGCACGCGCATGCGGCGCTGGTGGTCGGCGCAGGCGCGCCCGGCGACGCGCTCGCGGGCCGGATCGCGCAGGCGGGCCTGCCGGTGTTCCGCGGCGCGCTGCGGCCGGCGCCGGAAGCCGCCGCCGCGCTCGCGGGCCGGCGGGTCGTGGCGGTCGCGGGGCTCGGCCGGCCGGCGAAGTTCGTGGAGACGCTTCAAAGCCTCGGCGCGGAGGTTGTGAGGCTGCATGCGCTCGCCGACCACGCAGCGCCGTCGCCGCGCGAGGCGGAGGCCATCCTGGCCGGAGCGCGAGCGGCGGGCGCGGCGATCGCGACCACGGCCAAGGACGCTGTGAAGTGGACCGGCGCGCTGGTGCCGCTCGCCGAGGCCGCGATCGTCGTGCCGGTCGCGCTCGAGGTGGAGGACGCCGAACGTCTGCTCGCTCTCGTCCGCGCCGCGCTCGACGGCGGCTGAGCGGCGGCGGCGCGACGTCAGGCCTTGCCGAGCGCGCGCGCCAGCGCCTCTTCGGGGCCCGCGTAAGGCTCCTGCCGCTCGACGCTCCAGTAGCGCAGCTCTTCGATCGCGATCGGCTGGCCGGTGACCGCGCAGCGCACGAAGGCGCCGGGCCGCATGACCCGGAAATCGGCGTCGAGGTAGCGCACTTCGGCCTCGCCGGACGACGGCGGACGTTCGTAGCGGTTCATGGCGGCGTCTGGCTCCGTAACGCCTGAGCATATAGGCGAGCGCGTCGGCGGCCGCAAATGTCGGGCGTGGAAGGGGGTATGCTAGCGCGCGGCCGCGTCGAGAGCCCGCGCCCGCCGGCCGAACATGCGGCCGACCACGCGGTCTTTCCAGACGAGGCCGTGCAGCGCCGCCGCCGCGGCGTGGCCGCCGATCAGCGCCAGCAGCGTCCAGGACATCGGGGAATGGGTCGCGTCGGCGATCGCGACGAGCGCGTCGTTCGTCACGCCGGTCGGCTCGAACAGCCGGATCCCGAACACGTCCCAGCCCTTGCCCTTGCCGTACTGCCGGACGACGGCGACCGTGGGGACCAGGACCAGCAGCGCGTAGATCAGCACGTGCGCCGCCCGCGCCAGCCGTCCCGCGAGCCCGGCGCTGTAGGACGGGCGGCGCTTCCGGTTCGCGAACGCCCAGACCGCGCGCGGGATCACCAACAGGAGAACCAGCAGCCCGACGGGGCCGTGCGGCGCGACGCCGTAGATCGCGTTCAGCGTGGCGTTGTGCTCGCCCAGCAGCCGATAGGCCAGGACCATCGCGAACTGCCACAGCACGAGCGCGGCGATCGCGCCATGAAACGCGCGCGTGACCGCGCCGTAGCCGGCGGGGCTGTCGGAGAGCGCCCTGCCGATCATCCGCGACTCCTGCACGCGCCAGATCGGACAAGTCCTGCGCATGGCGCGAAGAGCGACGGCATCATGAACCCTTGACGTGCTTGCGCCGAGGCGAGTGAAAGACAAGAATATATCCTGAGTAACCCTTAGATCGTCGTATTTCAATGACGCCTGTTTGGACGATCACAGACACGTGCTTGCAAGACTGCGAATGTATATTAGAAGCGATTTAATCGGAGGGTTCCGACAGCGCGGCCGGGCGGCGGTGGCCGTGCGGCCGCTTGATCCCGGACGACGCGCGGGCCACATGATAAGCGGAAGCTTCACCTCGAAAGGTTTTCCCCAGCAATGACCGAACCTAGGGGCCGCGTGTTCGAAGAGATCGGTCGCCTGATGACCGACGCCGCCGGCGCGGCGTCCGGCGTGCGCCGCGAGATCGAGACCGTCGTGCGCGCGCAGGCGAACCGCGTGCTGTCCGAACTCGACCTTGTCCGTCGCGACGAGTTCGAGGCCGTGCGGGCGATGGCGCAGAAGGCGCGCGAGGAGAACGAGCGGCTGGCCGCGCGACTGGAGGTGCTTGAGGCGAAGCTGTCGGCCGCGCCTGCGACGTCCGCAGGCAGCGGCGCCGACGACACGGTCGTCTCCTAACCCAAGGATATCGCCGCGCCGCTATGCATTAGTTGTGTGCAGCGCGCAAAACGACGCCATATACTGATCGTGGCGGCTCGAATCGTCGCCGCCTCCGGGCGGGGCGCTTCAGGGTCGCGGTCGGCGGTCGGATCAGCCGGTCCGCCGGTCACGCGTGACGTCGTTCCCACGCCCTTCAAGGGCCCCACCCCGGGAGGAGCTCATGGCTCTCATCGACGTGGACGCCGAAGATCGCCAGGCCCATCCTGTCGACATGATCGAACGCATCGCGACGGCGAACGACTGGTCCTTCGACCGGTCGGACGACGACGAGATCACGATCTCGGTCGACGGCTCATGGACCGATTACCACGTGTCCCTCACGTGGATGGACGATCTGGAGTCCCTTCATCTCGCCTGCGCCTTCGACCTCAAGGTCCCCGATCGCCGGAAGGCGGAGGTGCACCAGCTTCTGACGCTCGTCAACGAGCAGATGTGGCTTGGGCATTTCGACCTGTGGAGCAAGGAGGGCGTGGTCATGTACCGCCATTCCCTGCTGCTCTCGGGCGGAGCGGAGGCGAGCATTCCGCAATGCGAGGCGCTGCTTCAAGCCGCCATCGAGGCTTGCGAACGCCACTACCAGGCGTTCCAGTTCGTGGTCTGGGCCGGCAGGAGCGCGAAGGAGGCCATGGAGGTGGTGGCCTTCGAGACGGCAGGGGAGGCGTGAGCACGCACATGCCCTCGTGACGGCGACGGATTCCGCCGGGCCGCTCGATCCGGGCGGCCCGGTTCTTCTCGTGGGCGCCGGCAAGATGGGCGGCGCCCTGCTCGACGGATGGCTGGCGCGGGGGCTCGACCCGCGCCTCGTCGCCGTCGTCGATCCGGGACTTCCCGAGGCCGCCGCCGCGGCGCTCGCCGCGAACGGCGCGACGGTCGCGCCCGAGCCCGGTGCGATCCAACACCCTTCCGCCATCCTGTTCGCGGTGAAGCCGCAGGTCGCGGCCGCCGCGCTGCCGACCGCCGCGGCTTTCGCAGGCCCCGAAACGGTGGTCGTCTCCATCCTCGCCGGAACCACGCTCGCGACGCTCGGCGCAGGCCTCCCGTCCGAGACGGCGATCGTGCGCGCCATGCCGAACACGCCGGCCGCCGTCGGCCGCGGGATCACCGCCTGCGTCGCCAACGCCCATGTCTCCGCCGGCCAGAAGGCGCTGGCCGACGCGCTGCTGAGCGCGGCCGGCGCGGTCGAATGGGTCGCGGACGAGGCGCTGATCGACGCCGTCACCGGCGTCTCCGGCTCAGGCCCGGCCTATGTCTTCCTGCTGGTCGAGACGCTTGCGAAGGCCGGCGTCGCCGCGGGCCTGCCCGCCGATCTCGCCGCCCGGCTCGCGCGCGCGACCGTCGAAGGCTCCGGCGAGCTGCTGCGCCTGTCGCCGGACGCTCCGGAGACGCTGCGCACGAACGTCACCTCGCCGAACGGCACCACCGCCGCGGCGCTCGCCGTGCTGATGGCTGACGACGGGCTCGGGCCTCTGATGGAGCGCGCCGTCCGTGCGGCAGCGGCGCGCGCGCGGGAGCTCGCGGGCTGAAGGGCTGACGTCGGAGCGGATGCGGGCGGTCGCATGGGGCGGGGGCGGACGTTCCCGCGGCCCCGTCGCGCCGCGAACCGGCTCATGGCGCCCCAGGATCCGAGATGTCTTACGTCGGTCGACGCCGCCGCTTCGCGACTAGCTCGCCTTCGTCCGGTCGATCGGACGCCTCTGATGCCACTACATTGAGCAGTACATTATAATAATAAAACTAAGAACCGGCTTACATTCGGTTTATTACATTAATGTGAAGCGCATAATCGTTTCGTGATCAGACTAGCACTAGCCCAAATCTGTGAGGCAATGTTTCCCTCCGCCGAGGGGGAGTGTTTCCCCTGTCGGGGGACCAATGAAGAAGAAACAACAACGCGTGGCGCTGTTTGCGGCCACCGGGGTGGCGGCTGCGCTGGCCGCCGGAGAGCTTCGCGCGCAAGAGGGCGGCGCGACGCGGCTCGATCAGATCGACGTAATCGGCGCTCCGTCGCAGACGCCGGCCGCGGGAGCGTCGGCGCAGGCGGGCCCCGTCGGTCCGGTCGACCCGCGTCAGATGCTGCCGGCCGATCTGCAGGGTTTCGCCGGCTCGGCCAACCGCGTCTCCTTGCAGGATCTCGAAAGCCAGCGCCCGCTCACGACTCATGACGCGCTGAGGAGCATTCCCGGCGTCGCCACCGTCTCGGACGACGGTTTCGGGCGGCACTCCGGCATCAGCCTGCGTGGTTCGCCGTTCCGCCGGTCGCGCAAGGTCCTCGTCATGGAGGACGGCGTTCCTATCAACTTCTCGCCCTATCTCGACGCCGGCACCCATTACACGCCGCCGCCGGAGCGCATCGAAAGCATCGAAGTTCTCAAGGGCCCGCTGGTGAACTACGGGCCGCTGAACAATCATGGCGTCATCAACTTCCGCAACCTTTCGCCGTTCGGGCCGAAGGAGACGGTGTTCAGCGCGGCGATCGGCGACACCAAGGGCGCCGACAAGAACCTGAACAACATGCGCCATGTCCATACGCGCCAGTCCGTCGACAATATCGGCGTCGTTCTGTCCTATTCGGGGCTCGACGCCGGCGGCGCATGGGACGTCGAAAAGCTCGGCTACAATGATTTTTACGCCGCGATCGGCATTCGCGGCGAAAATCAGGACATCACCTTCTCGGGCGGGTTCCACCGCCAGCGCGACCATTACGACGAAGACAACTTCTCAGGCACGCTGTCGGAGCTGAGGAGGTTCAAGCGCAACAAGAAGCGCGCCGCGGACAACGGCAATTTTCCGGTCGCATGCGGCAGCTGCTACGACTGGAACACCTACAACGCCGACTATTTCCGCGGCCAGGTCGCGCACAATTACTACATCGACGCCAAGACCACGCTGACGACGCGGATCTACGGCAATCATCACGATCGCGCCCGCTTCTATGTCAGCGACGAGTCGAACGATCCGCCGTCGGACTTCGTGATGGAGGGCCGCGACCGGCTCTACCGGAACGTGGGGGCGGACAGCCGCATCGAACGCGCCGATCTGCCGCTGTTCGGCGGGATGACGCACACGGTTCAGGCCGGCGTGCGCTACGAAGAGCACTTCTTCGACAACCAGAACCGCATCGGCGACACGAACGAGCGCCTGGACTTCAGCAACCGCGGCGACGACGACGGCGCGCAGAAGCTCACCGCCAAGTCCTTCGCCGCCTTCGCCCAGACGGCCATCAAGGCGACGCCGACGCTCACGCTCGTCCCCGGCGTGCGGCTGGAGCGCTACAGGATCGGGTTCCGCGATCTCGACGACTCCTCCAACAACGGAAACTCGAACTACCATCAGGTCATGCCGATGCTGTCCTTCGCGTGGGAGGCCATGCCGGACACGACGGTCTACGGCGGCTACCATCGCGGTCTGTCGCCGCACATCGTGCGCGACGTGCTCGAAGCCGACGACGGCTACATCGCCCCGCGCAAGGAAGTCGGCGACAACTTCCAGATCGGCGTCCGCACCAAGGCCGTCCAGGGCTTCACCTTCGACGTCGCCTACTTCCACAGCGACATCCGGAACTACCAGTTCGGCGAGGCCTTCCAGTCCGACCTCGGCGACCGGGTGTTCAGCTCGCTCGACAAGGTGCGCTTCGACGGCGTGGAGCTTTCGGCGCGCCTCGACAGCCGCGCCTTTATCAGCAGCCCCTGGAACCTCTACGGCGAGGGCGCCTACACCTACGTCCACAGCAAGATCGTAAAGGGCACGGAGGAGGGCGGCGCGGACGTCTCGGGCAACGAGGTCCCGGAATCCATGCGGCACAACGCCAATCTGACGGTCGGCGTGCAGCATGACAGCGGCCTCGACGCCAGCATGACCTGGAGCTACCGTGGCGGCTTCTACACCGACGCCCTCAACCTGCCGATGAACCCGCTCGACGTGGAGGAAGGCCGGGTCAAGGGCGCCTGGCTGCTGTCGGCGCGCGCCAGCTACAAGGTCACGCAGGAGCTGACGGCCTGGGTGTCGGGCCAGAACCTGACGGACAAGTTCTACATCACGGATCGCAGCGACGGCGCCAAGCTCGGCATCGGCCGCACCGTGATGGCGGGCGTCACCTACAAGTTCCAGTAAGCGCCTGATCGAAGAACGCCGGGCGCCGTTTCGGGCGTCCGGCGTTTCCGGCGTTTGAGCGTCCGGGCGTCTCCCCGCGCAGCCGCCATCGTCATGCCCGGCGAAGGCCGGGCGCCCGCGACTTCGGCGTGGAGCGCTACGTCCCCAGAAAATCGTGGATGCCCGGCTCCGCCGGGCATGACGCGTTGGACCGAATGGTCGGCAGGAGCCGACTTCGACCCGAACGTGTCCATGCGACGCAACGATTGCGACCTTCGAGCGGTTCTATCACCGACGCGCGCGATCCGGTTTGTCGTTACTGCGAGACGCCGAAAAGCGCGCTTCGTCGAACTCTTGTATGAAAAGGACGAGCCGCATGGCGAAAAGAGACATCAATATAAAGCACTCTGACGATGTCCGAGGCGCCGGCGGGGAACTGCATCAGACCGCGTCGGCCCCCGAGGCCCGCATCACCAGCAATCACGGCGCGCCGATCAGCGACAACCAGAACTCGCTCAAGGCCGGCGCCCGCGGCCCGACGCTGCTCGAAGACTTCGTCCTGCGGGAGAAGATCCAGCATTTCGACCACGAGCGGATTCCGGAGCGCATCGTCCATGCGCGCGGCTCGGCGGCGCACGGCTTCTTCGAGCTGACGGAGTCGCTCGCCGACGTCACCACCGCGAAGGTGCTGACCGAGGTCGGCAAGAAGACCGAGGTGTTCACGCGGTTTTCGACCGTTGCGGGCGGCGCGGGCTCGGTCGACACCCCGCGCGACGTGCGGGGCTTCGCGGTCAAGTTCTACACACGCGAGGGCAACTGGGACCTCGTCGGCAACAACATCCCGGTGTTCTTCATCCAGGACGCCATCAAGTTTCCCGACCTGATCCACTCGGTGAAGATGGAGGCCGACAGCGGCTATCCGCAAGCGGCGTCCGCGCACGACACCTTCTGGGACTTCATCTCGCTGATGCCGGAATCGACCCACATGGTCATGTGGGCGATGTCGGACCGCGGCATCCCGCGTTCGCTGCGGATGATCGAAGGGTTCGGAGTGAACACCTTCCGCCTGCTGAACGAGGAGGGCGTCGCGACGCTGGTCAAGTTCCACTGGCGTCCGAAGCTCGGAGCCCAGTCGACCTGCTGGGACGAGGCCGTGAAGATCGCGGGCGCGGATCCGGACTACCACCGCCGCGACCTCTACGAGGCGATCGCCGACGGCGACTTCCCCGAATGGGAGTTCGGCGTGCAGCTCTTCACCCAGGAGGAGGCCGACGCGCTGCCGTTCGACATCCTCGACGCGACCAAGATCGTGCCTGAGGAGGTCGCGCCGGTCCGCGTGGTCGGCCGCATGGTGCTGAACCGCAACCCCGACAACTTCTTCGCCGAGACCGAGCAGGTCGCGTTCCTGCCGACCAACATCCCGCCCGGGATCGACGTCTCGGAGGACCCCCTGCTGCAGGGCCGGCTGTTCTCCTATCAGGACACCCAGCTGTCGCGGCTCGGCACGGTGAACTTCCACCAAATCCCAATCAACCAGGCCAAGGGCTGCCCGTTCCAGAACTTCCAGCGTGACGGCCAGATGCAGACGGCCGTGCCGAAGGGCCGGGCGAACTACGAGCCGAACAGCCTCAGCGAGGCGGGCGAGGACGGCGGACCGCGCGCAGACCCCAAGGGCGGCTTCCGCACCGCCGCGATCCCGGTCGAAGGGACCAAGGTCCGCATCAGGTCCGAGACCTTCGCGGACCACTACAGCCAGGCGCGGCTGTTCTTCCGGTCGCAGACCCCGCCGGAGCAGGCGCATATTGCGAGCGCCATTGTGTTCGAGCTTTCGAAGGTCTCGCTCGAGCATGTGCGGCTGCGGGTGCTGGCGAACCTCAGGAACGTCGACGAGGAACTCGCGAGCCGAGTCGCGGCGGGTCTCGCGATCGACCTTCCAGAGAAGGCGCCGGCCGCGGTCGAGCCGATCGACCTCGACCTTTCGCCTGCGCTCCGCATCGTCGGCAAGTATCCCGAAACGCTCGAAGGTCGGGCGATCGGGCTGCTCGTGACGGACGGGGCCGACGGAAAGATCGTCGAGGCGCTGAAGTCCGCGGCCGAGGCCGAGGGCGCCAAGGTCAAGACCGTGGCGCTGAAGGTCGGCGGCGTGACGCTCAAAGGCGGCGAGAAGCTAAAGGCCGACGCGCAGCTCCAGGGCGCGCCGTCCGTCATCTTCGACGCGGTCGCGATCGTGGCGTCGGAAGACGGCTGCGCCGAGCTCCTGAAGGAGGGCGCGGCGGTCGATTTCGCCAAAGACGCGTTCGGGCACCTGAAGGCGATCGGCCACACCAAGGAGGCGCAACCGCTGCTCGACAAGGCGGGCGTCGAGCCCGACGCGGGTGTGGTCGACCTCGCGGGCGGCGCGGAGGCGTTCCTCGCGCCGGCGCGGACCCGTCAGTGGGACCGCGAGCCGAACGTCCGCATCCTCGCGTAAACGCGGCCGCCGCCCAGCGGCCGCCTCTGGCCTCCGGCGACGCAAGCCGTCGGAGGCCTATCACGCAAACGCCGCTCCGATCTGACTGAAGACGTCTGCGAACCATCATTCCACGAGCTGAACGTCCGCTTGAGGGCCTACTGCCCATGTCTCCTCCTGGCTCGTAGGAGAAAGCACCCATCGCCACTTTGCCTCCAGTCGTAGGATTTTTATCTTGACATCCGCCTAAATTCCCTGCAAGGTCAAAGGACCTTCTCCCATCGGGAGGCGTGGCCGGAACCGGTCGTCCGCGTGGGGGGAGGGCGGCGCCTGCGCCGTGGGCCTTTCCGGCGGCCCGCGTCCCGGGACGTCGGTCGCAGCGCAGGGTTTTGGACGCTCGGGGGCTTTGGCCCGCTTGTCGTCCGAACCTCGCGAAAAGCCGCCCGCCCTGCATTATGACGGGGCCGCGCCTAGACAGAGGCGCCTTAAGGCGGACGGACGCTTCGGAGCTTTTCGGAGTTCCCCGCGTCCGCCGCCGGAGAGCAGGCGATGCGACCGTCGCGAAAACGCCGTGCGGGGGCGCCGGGCGACCGGTTTTCCGAAGACTGCGGAACGAGCGGTGGCCCGGCGCCCCTGTCTCCTGACGACTGCGCGTTGATCTCATGTCCACGCTTCCGTCACGCCCGCAGCGGTCGCCGCCGCGGCGCGCGTAGCCGCGCCTGCCGAGACGGAGGCTGCGATCGCGGGGCGCTTCGTCATGGAAGCGCCGCCTCCGGCGTCCTATGTTCAGCGGACGACCCGATCGAACGCCAGGGAGGAGCTCCGCCATGGCCCGCAAACCGTCGAACGACGCCAAGCCCGATCCGAACGCCCCGACGCCGGAGGCGGCTTCGTCCGAGCCGGCCGCGGCCGCGCCGAAACCCGATCCGAACGCCCCGAAGCCTGATGCGGCCTCGCCCGAGCCGGCTGCGGCCGCGCCGAAAGCCGAAGACCCGCGCGAAAAGGTCGTCGACGCGCTGCTGGCGCTGCTCGCCGAGCGGCGCTGGGGCGACATCGGGCTCTACGACATCGCGGAAAGGGCCGCGGTCTCGCTGGCCGAGCTTCGGGCGCTGTTCCCCTCCAAGGGCGCGATCCTGGCCGGCTTCGTGCGGCGGATCGATCTCGCGGTGCTCGCGGGCCGCGCCGACGACCTCGTGGACGAGCCGGCGCGCGAGCGGCTGTTCGACGTGCTGATGCGGCGGTTCGAGGCGCTCGCGCCCCATCGCGCGGCGCTGAGGGCGGTGCGGCGCGGGCTCAGCGTCGATCCGCTCGGCGCCGGCGCGATGAATCAGGTCGCGGTGTCGTCGATGCAGTGGATGCTGGCGGCGGCGGGCGTGCAGGAGTCCGGCCCGATCGGCGCCGCCCGCGCGCAGGCGCTGGTGCTCGCGAACGCGCGCGTGTTCGACGTCTTCCTCGACGACGACGACGATCCCGGCCTCGCCCGCACCATGAAGGCGCTCGACGAGCAGTTGCGCAAGGCCGAGCGCTGGGCGCGCCGGGCCGACGACGTCGGCCGGCTGACGGCGCCGTTGCGCGACGCCTGCGGCCGCATCCTCGGCCGCGCGTCGGAGCGCCGCCGCGACGAGGCCGACGACGTGGCGACCGCCGCCTGATGGCCGACGGATCCGGCGCCGCCGCGACGCCCGCGATCGGGTTCGACGACTTTCTGAAGGTCGACATCCGCGTCGGCACCATCGTGGAGGCGGAGCCCTATCCGGAGGCGCGCAAGCCCGCGCTCAAGCTCAGGATCGACTTCGGGCCGGAGATCGGGGTCAAGCGCTCGTCGGCCCAGATCACGCGGCATTACGCGCCGTCGGAGCTTGTCGGCCGGCAGGTGGTCGCGGTGGTGAACTTCCCGCCGCGCCAGATCGGCAAGTTCATGTCCGAGGTGCTGACGCTAGGCGTGCCCGACTCCGAGGGCGAGGTCGTCCTGCTCGCGCCCACGCTGCCCACGCCGAACGGCGGCCGGATGTTCTGACGGCTGCGGCCGTCAGGGCAGCCGCAGCAGGTCGAGCAGCAGCTCGGCGAACCGGGTGTTGTCGTAGAGCTCGGGCATCAGCGCGATCGGGTTCGAGAACAGCGAGTCGCTCGCGACGATGCCGTTCCAGTCGAGCTTGCGCGGCGTGGCGACGCCGGCCGCCGCGAAGGCCTCCAGGAATTCGCGCGCGATCAGGCCGTGGCCGATGGCGGTCGGGTGCACGCCGTCCAGGCTGAACACGCCGCCGGCGCTCATCTTCGCCTTGCGGTCGACGGTGTAATAGACCGTGTCGACCGTGCGTCCAAGCTTGTCCCGCAGCGCTACGAGCTCCGGCGGGAGCACGTAGGGCGGGTTTCCGTCGTTGCGCTTGAAGGCGAGGCGCAGGAGCTGGGCGCAGATGTCGACCAGCACGTAGTCGACCTTGCGCCCGCCCGCGGGCGGGGCCTTGGCGTTGTAATCGGCCACCAGTTTCGCGATGGCGGCGTTGTAGCCGGCGATCGTCGTGTCGATCCCGTGCGCCTCGTCGCGGGTGAGCGAGTTGCCGGACCGCCGGGCGTAGTCGTGGTCGAACAGGAAGTAGGTGTAGCGGTCGAAGTACTTCGCGCTCGGCAGCGTCCCGAACGGGTCGTTCATGTCGTGCGAGGCGCCGACGCCGCGCGCGAGCGGCGCGATGGTGACGGCGGGCACGGTGGCGACGAAGACCTTGCAGTCCCGCTTGCCCGTTGAAAGCGTCGTATGGAGCTTGTCCATCAGGACGTCGTACTCCTCCGTGAAATGCTCCACGGTCCAGAGATTGTATTCGTTGCGTTCGTCGAGGCTCATTTTCAGCGGCGATTTGCGCGCGCCGGCGGTGCTCTTCACGCCCATGCGCACGACGGTGCCGAGCGCGTTGTTGGCGCCGAGCCAGACGACGACGTTCTCGACGCCCTCCGAGTGATGGTGATGCTTCAGCCAGCGCAACTGGCTGTAGTCGTTGAAGCGCGGGTCGCGGGACGGGTTGAGCACCGCGTGGGCGGTGCGCTCGAAGGCGGCGTTCGGTAGGTCGAAGAAGCCGTCGCCGGGGTTCTTGGTCTCCGCTGCGGCGATGCGTTCGAGGCACAGGCCCGGCGTCACCGTCCATGCGTCGGCGACCGTGAAGCCGGCCACCGAAACGTTGGGGAAGAACTGGCGCCGGCCGGCCTGGGGCAGGGCGATGTTGCCGAGGCCACGCTCGTAGTAGTCTTCGACGTCGTCCAGGATGCCATTGACCGAGGCCACGGCGAGCGGCCACTCGATCGGGCCGCGGATGTCGCTGCCGTATTTGCGCTGCAGGCTGCGCAGCAGCTTCTCGATGTTGATCGGCAGCCCGCCCTCGCCCCAGAAGGGAATGGGATACTGGTCCGTGCTGGTGGCGAGGCCGAGGCATTTCGCGAGCAGCGTCGAGTAGGACAGCTCCGTGCGCGCCGCGGCGAGCGACATGAAGCCCTGCGAGATGCTGTCGCCGATCGTAAACAGTTTCATGGGGAAGCGCCGGGAAAAGGGTTGCGGGACTTTCGCTGCTTACGCGACGCCGTGAACCACCCTGTCCGCCGCGCGAGAGCGGCGATCGTCCTCCAAGACTGCCAAATCGCATCGCCCGTAAATATACGGTCTAATGCGGATATCAATCCATGGTTGTGTAGCGCCACGGCTGTGCCGTGCCGGGACTCGGGCTCAGGCGGAGCCGGCCGGCACCGCAGGGCGCGGGTTAGGGGGCGGGCGTGGCGCCGGCGCTCGCTGCCCGATCAGGAGCGGGGCGCGCGCCGGGCGATGAGGCGGGCGACGCGCGCCTCGAGGCTTTCCGCTCCCCGCCGCGCCTCGACGGTCGCGACCAGTTCGGAAAGCCGCTTCGGCTCGGCGTCGATCGCGATCGCGATCAGCGCGCCGAGGTCATGCATCACCATGCCGGCGATGCGGGCGAGGATCGCCGCGCTCGGGATCATGGTGGCGAACCACAGCGCCGGCACCGCGCTCAGGCCTCCCGGCGGCAGCGTCACGTGCAGGGCGTGGACCGCCATCGTCATGCCGGTCGACAGCGCGTAGAGCCCCGACAGCACGGCGACATAGGTGAGGGCCTTGTCGACGCCGATCACCGTCTCGCCCTTGTTCAGCGCGCCCCAGGCGAAGCCGCCCGCGGCAAGCGCGCCGATAAGCCCCCAGGACAGCGCCGCGACGAGCGCGTAGAGCGAGGCCACGTCGGCGCGCCCGGCGGCCTTCAGGGCCGCGATGCGCGCGCCGGTCGCCTCGGGCATCAGCCACGACATCTGCGGCGTATAGGTCGAGGCCGCCTGCAGAAGGTTTCCGCCGAGCGCCAGCACCAGAACGCCCGCGATGACGGCGTAGGCGCCGACGATCATGGCTGTGCTGACGCGGAAGGAGAGGCGACCCGACATGGCCTGAATCCTAAAGCCGCGCCGGACCGGCGGCGATGGTCATATTTTATTAAAGTTAAGGATAGTTAACGCAATCAAGCGAAATCGCGCGCAGGCCGAAAAGCCAAGCAGCGCGAGGGCTTGAGGCGGATTTCAGGTGATCGCTCGACGAGCGCGGATCAGCGGCGCGACCAGCGCTCCAGAGCGTCGTCGTCGGCGGCCTTCGCCGCGACCCAGGCGCCGCCGTCGGCGGTCTCCTCACGCTTCCAGAACGGCGCGGAGGTCTTGAGGTAGTCCATCACGAACTCGGCCGCCGCGAAGGCCGCGGCGCGGTGCGGCGAGAGCGTCGCCACCAGCACGATCGGCTCGCCCGGACGGATGCGGCCGTGGCGGTGGACGATCAGCGCGTCGAGCAGCGGCCAGCGCGCGCGGGCCTCCGCTTCGATGCGGGAAAGCTCCTCCTTGGCCATCTCAGGGTAGCACTCGAGCGTCAGCGCTTCGAGCGGCGCGCCGGAGTCGGCGTTGGGACGGCAGAGCCCGGTGAAGGTCACCACGGCGCCCGCATCGACGTGTCCCGCGCCGAGGTCCGCGGTCTCGCGCCCGGCGTCGAACAGCTCGGTCTGCACGCGCACGGCCATGGCGGCGCTCAGCCGCCGGTCATGGGCGGGAAGAAGGCGATCTCGCGCGCTCCGGCGATCTTGGCGTCCGGCTTGGCGTGGCGGCGGTCGATGGCGGCGCGGATCGCGTCCGACTCGAAGGCGTGCTCGTATTCCGGCCCGCGCGAGCGCAGCCAGGCGATCAGCTCGCCGATCGTGGAGACGCCGGCGGGGGCCTCGGCCGTCTCCTCGGCGCGCCCGACGCGTTCGCGCACCCAGGCGAAGTAGAGCAGCTTCATTCCACCGGCTCCTCCAGAACGTGGCGCAGGCCAGCCCTGAAATAGTCATAGCCGGTGTAAAGCGTAAGGATCGCCGAGAACCACAGCAGACCGAGGCCGACGGCGGTGACGCCGGGCAGCACCTTGTCGCCGGCGGGCCCGGCCAGCAGGAAGCCGACGGCGATCAGTTGCGCCGTGGTCTTGTACTTCGCGAGCCGCGTCACCGGCACGCTGACGCGCAGCTCCGCCAGGAACTCGCGCAGGCCGGAGACCAGCACCTCGCGGCACAGGATGACGACCGCAGCCCAGAGCGACCAGTCCTCGATCGTGCCGATGGCGCAGAGCATCAGCAGGCAGGCGGAGACCAGCAGCTTGTCGGCGATCGGGTCCAGCATGCGGCCGAGCGGCGACTGCTGCGCCCAGGCGCGGGCGAGATAGCCGTCGAGGAAGTCGGTGATGGCGGCCACCATGAACAGCCCGACGGCGCACCAGCGGTAGATGTCGGCTTCGGCGTAAAGGCAGCCGACGACCACCGGCACCGCGGCGATGCGGGCGTAGGTGAGCAGGTTCGGGAGGCTCGTGACATGCAGCCGGGAGGCGTTCCGCCTCTGGCGGACCGCTGCTGAGCTGACCGGGTCGAGCTGGCTTTCGGGACTCATGGAGCGCGCCGCCGGAGAATGCGAGGTCTAACCGGCGCGACACGACCACGGGAGGCCGACGGCCGTCAACGCGTCATTCCAAATCGCGCGGGCGATCCGGGCGCTGGCCGGCGGCTCAGCGCTCGCCCTTTTCGTGGAAGAAATCGTAGATCGCCTTCGCCATCGAGCGGCTGACGCCGGGGGCTTTCTCCAGGTCGGCGAGGCCGGCGCGGGCGACCGCCTTGGCGGTGCCGAAGTGGCGCAGCAGCGCGCGCTTGCGGGTGGGGCCGACGCCCGGCACCTCGTCGAGCGGATTGGCCACGAACTCCTTCGAGCGCCGGGCGCGATGGGTGCCGATCGCGAAGCGGTGAGCCTCGTCGCGCAGGCGCTGGACGTAATAGAGCACCGGGTCCCGCGGCGGCATGCGGAACGGCTGCTTGCCCTCGAGGAAGAAGGTCTCGCGGCCCGCCTCGCGGTCGACGCCCTTGGCGATGCCGACCAGCGGCACGTCGGTGAGCCCGAGCTCCGTCAGGGTCTCGCGGGCGGCGGCGAGCTGGCCCTGGCCGCCGTCGATCAGCACGAGGTCCGGCCAGGGCGGGGCGTCCTCGGCCGTCCGGCCCTCGGCGTCGCGGGGCGATTCCTTCTGCAGCCGCGCGAAACGGCGGCGCAGCACCTGCCGCATCATACCGGTGTCGTCGCCGGGGGTGAGGTCCTCGGGCCGGATGTTGAACTTGCGGTAGTGGTTCTTCTGGAAGCCTTCGGGACCCGCGACGATCATGCCGCCGACCGCCGCGGTCCCCATGATGTGGCTGTTGTCGTAGACCTCGATGCGCTGCGGCGGCGCGGAAAGGCCGAACGCCTGCTGGACGCCGGCGAGCAGCTTTCCCTGCGTCGCGGTTTCGGCCAGCCTACGGCCGAGCGCCTCCTTCGCGTTCGACAGCGCGCGGTCGACCAGCTCCTTCTTCTCGCCGCGTGCGGGAACCGCCACCTCGACCCTGCGGCCGGAGCGGATCGTGAGCGCCTCGCCGAGCAGAGCCCGGTCCTCGATCTCCTCGCTCAGCAGCACCAGCCGCGGCGGCTCCTCGGCGTCGTAGAACTGCGACAGGAACGAGCCCAGCACCTCGCCGGTCTCGAGCGATCGGTCGGCCTTCGGGAAGTACGCGTGCGCGCCCCAATTCTGGTAGGCGCGGAAGAAGAACGCTTCGACGCAGGTCTGGCCGCCCTCGGCGTGAATCGCGAAGACGTCGGCCTCCTCGACCGTGCGCGGGTTGACGCCCTGGTTGGCCTGGATCGCGGCGAGCGCCGCGAGCCGGTCGCGATAGACCGCGGCGCGTTCGAAATCGAGCGCCTCCGACGCATCGTCCATGGCGCGGGCGAGATCGGTCTTCACCCGGTCGCTCTTGCCCGAGAGGAAATCGCGGGCTTCCTCCACCAGCACGGCGTAGTCGTCGAGCGCGATCTCGCCGGTGCAGGGGCCGGAGCAGCGCTTGATCTGATGCAGCAGGCAGGGACGGGTGCGGCGCTCGTAGTAGCTGTCGGCGCAGGAGCGCAGCAGGAAGGCGCGCTCCAGCGCGTCGATGGTGCGGCCGACCGCGCCGGCGGAGGCGAAGGGGCCGTAATAGTCTCCCTTCCGCGTGCGCGCCCCGCGGTGCTTGGCGATCTGCGGCGCGGGATGGTCGGTTGCGATCAGGATGTAGGGGAACGACTTGTCATCCCGCATCAGAACGTTGAAGCGCGGGCGCAGGCGCTTGATGAGGTTCGCCTCGAGCAGGAGCGCCTCGGTCTCCGTCTCGGTCGAGACGAACTCCATCGCCGCGGTCTCGGCGATCATGCGGGCGATGCGGATGTTGTGCCCGACGCCGCGGGCGTAGTTCGCCACCCGCTTCTTCAGGGACCGCGCCTTGCCGACGTAGAGCACCTCGCCGCGGGCGTCGAACATGCGGTAGACGCCGGGGCCGTTCGGCAGGCGCTTCACCTGCTCGCGGATCACCTCCACGCCCCGGCGCAGGCTTTCGGGGGCGGCGTCGAGTTCGGCCTCGATCGTCGCGCGCTCCTCGACGCCTGCGTCCGCGAGGCCGTCGTCCTCGCGCGGGGGGATGTCCGTGTCGGTCATGAGACCGGCAACTTAAGCGCCGCGGACCGATTCCGCGAGGGCGGGTCCGCCGTCGTCCGCTGGGCCGACCAGATGCTGGCCGCCGTCGACCGGGATCATGACGCCGGTCACGTTTTCGGCGCCCAGCAGGTAGACCACGGCCTCGGCGATCTCGAACGGGGAGGGGCCGCGCGCAAGCGGGGTCGACGTCTGCTGGCGGGCGAAGGCCTCGGCGTCCTGCCAGCCGTTCGGCAGGGTCGGGCCGGGGCCGACGGCGACCACCCGGATGCGCGGCGCGAGCGCCTTCGCCAGCGTCTCCGTCGCCGTCAGCAGCGCGCATTTTGCGAGCGTGTAGGACAGGAAGTCGGCCGTCGGCCGCAGCGCGCGCTGGTCGATGATGTTGACGACGCAGCCCTGCGCCCCCGGCGGCAGCTGGGCCGCGAACGCCTCGATCAGGAAGACGGGCGCGCGCAGGTTCACCGCCATCTGGCGGTTCCAGAGGTCGGCGTCGAGCGCGCCGATCCCGTCATGCTCGAAGATCGACGCGTTGTTCACCAGCGTCGTGAGCGGGCCGAGCGCGGCGGCGGCGCGGTCGACCAGCGCGGCGGGGCCGTCGGGCGACGCGAGGTCGCCTGCGACGGCGCGCGCCGCGCCGCCCGACCTGCGGATGTTTTCCGCCACCTCCTCAGCCTCGGCCGCCGAGCGGAGATGGTGAACCGCGACCGGCTGGCCAAGGCGCGCCAGCGCCCGCGCGATCTCGGCGCCGATTCTGCGGCCGCCTCCGGTCACAAGCGCGGCACCCAGTCGCCGAACGTCAGCCGGCATATGGCCTCACCCAAGTTGTTCGAGCGATGATTTTCATGGTACGACAGCCAAGAGTTGCCCAACTGCAACGCAGCCGCCGACCTTATTTCGGTCAGTGGCCCGCCACATTCACGTACGCAAACGGCCCCAAAGCCCGATCATATCGATAGCGGGCGCCATTCGGGAAAAGCGGATGGAACCAAATCGCGACGGGCGCGTTTGAGCGCTATCGACGCGGGGGTCCTTCAGCGCCATGGGCGGTGAGACGCGTAGGAGTCGAACGACATGAAGCGAGCGACGCTCTTCGGGGGGGCTGCCGCGCTTGCCCTCTGGGGCGGCGCAGCTTTCGCCGCCGACATTCCCGCCTACGAGGCGGCGCCCGCAGTCGCGGCGCCCGTTCCCTCCTTCACATGGTCCGGTCCCTATCTTGGCCTGCAGGCCGGTTACGGCTGGTTCGACGCTGACAATCGCGTGAACGGCTTCAAGCCGGACTCATCGCCGGACGGCTTCACCGTCGGCGCCTACGCCGGCTACAACCACCAGCTCGAGAATTCCCCGCTGGTGCTGGGCGTCGAGGCCGACATCAACTACACCGACGGCGACGCCCGGCGCGGCACGCGCGGCTTCACCGGCGCCTCGGACACCAGGATCGGCAACGACGTGGGCTTCACCGGCGCCGTGCGCGCCCGGGTCGGCTACGCGTTCGACCGCTTCTTGGTCTATGGCGCGGGCGGTCTCGCCTTCGCCGACCATGAGGTGAAGGCGCGGGCGACGGCGCCAGGCGGCGCGAGCGGCTCGGACGACACCGTCGCGGTCGGTTGGACGATCGGCGGCGGCGTCGAGGCGGCGCTCAGCGACAACGTCACGGCGCGGGTCGAGTACCGCTATTCGGATTTCGGGACGGACAGCTTCAGCGTCGCAGGCAGTCGGGTTAAATCCGATTTGACTGAAAATCGCGTGATGCTCGGCGTCGGATACAAATTCTCCAGCGGCTGGTGATTGAGTTCGCCGATGGTGGGTAACCTCTTGGAAGGTATTTACCGTTCTAAGGGGTGTAAACGCGGAAATGTTTTCGGACTGGACTGCGTGGCGTTGGCGCCGAATGACTCAGTTGCGTTGCATTGTTGCTACACAGTTTGAGTTGGGCCTGCGTTATATAGAGGGCAGATGCTCCGAACGATCCGGAGCGAACACAGTAAGTTGAGGTTACCATCATGATCCGTCGTATCCTTCTCGGCGCCGCCTCCGCGGCAGCTTTCGCCGCCATGGTTCCCGCCGCGATGGCGGCTGATCTTCCGGCTTACGAAGAGCCGGCTGTCGCGATCGCGCCGGTGCCGTCCTTCACCTGGACCGGCCCGTACATCGGCGTTCAGGCCGGCTACGGCTGGGGTTCGGCCGCCCGCACTGACAAGGACGGCTTCACGGTCGGCGGCTACGCCGGCTACAACTACCAGTTCGACAACTCGCCGGTCGTGATCGGCATCGAGACCGACTTCAACTACAGCGACGCCGACGGCAGCCGCCGCCGCGCCCGCACCGCCAGCGACTGGAACGGCGCCACCCGCGCCCGCGTCGGTTACGCATTCGACCGCTTCCTGGTCTACGGTGCGGCCGGCGTGGCCTATGCGGATCGTGAGCTCCGCGTCCGTGGCCTCGGCCGCGACACCAAGACCGCGGTCGGCTGGACTGTCGGCGGCGGCCTCGAGTACGCCGCAGCCGAGAACGTCTCGGTCCGCGCCGAGTACCGCTACAACGACTACGGCAAGGACCGGTTCAGCATCGGCAACGGCATCCGTTCCGAGTACACCGAGCACCGCGTCATGGGCGGCGTCGCCTACAAGTTCAACTCGCCGTTCTGATCCCGGACGGCGGGCCTCGCGCCCGCCGAACAGGTCTGGAGATGAGCCCCGCGGCCTCGCCGCGGGGCTTTTTTCGTGCGATCGCCGAACCGCCCTGAACGGCGGAAGCCTTGTCCGATCAACGCTCTACAAATAAAAGCCGCGACGTTTCGTCCGTTCGCTTCATGTCCCGATAACCTTCACGACTCGCTAAGGATTGGCGGCTAGTTTCGACCCAACGCCCTCCCGCTTTCCGGCGAGGAAGCGGCGTCCGCACCACCATGTGTTCCCTGTCGCGTTTCGGCCGGATCCCCTCGCCCGGTCGTATGTCGAGTATCGAGGCTGCCCCCATGATCCGTTCTATCGTCATCGCCGCGTCCGTCGCCGCGCTGGGCGCCGCGCCCGCGCTCGCCGCCGACCTTCCCTACGAAACCCCGGCCGGCGAATACGCCGCCCCGGCGTCCGGGTTCACCTGGTCCGGCGCCTATGTCGGCGCCCAGGCCGGCTACGGCTGGGCCAAGGCCAACAACCGTCAGGGCCGCGACACCAAGCCGAGCGGCGCGATCGTCGGCGGCTACGCCGGCTACAATCATCAGTTCGACGCCTCGCCGGTCGTCGTCGGCGTCGAGACCGACGTCAACTACAACGACGGTTCCGATCGCAAGGTGACCGCCGCCACGCGCATCCGCAACGAGCAGCAGTGGTCGGGCGCGACCCGCGCCAAGG
Organism: Methylopila turkensis; assembly: GCF_027922325.1. Taxonomy (GTDB): domain Bacteria; phylum Pseudomonadota; class Alphaproteobacteria; order Rhizobiales; family Methylopilaceae; genus Methylopila; species Methylopila turkensis. Next base: position 491,451 of record NZ_BSFL01000001.1, on the reverse strand, counting down.
TCGGCTACGCCTATGACCGCTACCTCGCCTATGGCGCGGCCGGCGTGGCCTACAGCGGCCAGAAGGTCTCGGGCCGGGTCGGCGCGGATCGCGGCAGCGACGACAAGACCGCCGTCGGCTACACCGTCGGCGCCGGCGTCGAGGGCGCCGTGACCGACAACGTCACCGCCCGCCTCGAGTATCGCTACACCGACTACGGCACGGACAAGTACCGGATCGGCGGCTCGCGCGAGAAGACCGACGTCACCGAGAACCGCGTGATGGGCGGCGTCGCCTACAAGTTCGGCTCGGCCTGGTGATTCCATGTCGGCGCCTTCGGGCCCGACCTCGAGCCTTCTCGAAACCCCGCGGCGCGAGCCGCGGGGTTTTTCGTTGCGGCCGAATCCGGCATTAAGGGTTTGTTTACTGCGCGGTATTTTTCTGATCGCGGCTACGTTCCGTTAACCGGATCGCGGCGTGTCCGGCGTTAGTTTCACAGTCCCGCAGGCCGTAAGGTCCGCGCCCGTTTCGCGCTCCCCGGATCGACGCCACGTATGCATCGTCTCCTCGGCACGCTTCTGCTCTTCCTCGGCGCGGCACTTGCTTCGCCGGCGCGAGCGGCTGACGTCGCCGGAACGGACGACGCCTTCGCGTGGACCGGTTTTCGCGTCGGCGTGATCGGCGGCTACGGCCGCATCGGCGAGGCCGGCCCATTGCTCGGCGCGTCGATCGGCTACGACTGGCGCTTCGACGATGTCGTCGTGGGCGTGGAGGGCGACCTCTCCGGCGGCGGCGTAGACGGCCGCCGCGAGGGCGGTCGGTACGGCATCGACCTGTTCGGCACAATCCGCGCCCGCGTGGGCTACGCCTTCGACCGCTTCGTCGTCTATGGCGCGGCCGGCGCGGCCTTCGTCTCCGCCGATTACGCCCGGGACGGCGCGCGCGACCGCGACGTCCACACCGGCTGGACCATCGGCGCCGGCGTGGAGACCCACCTGTTCGACGCGCTGACCGCCCGGGCCGAGTTCATCTATGTGGATCTCGACCGCCGCTCGTTCGACATCGGTCAGGCGGTCGGGATCGGCCCTGACGGCGGCCAGATCAGGCTCGGTCTGAACTACCGGTTCTGAACGACCGCCGTCGTCGGGTCAGCGCTTGGCGTTGCGCGCGTCCTTGAGCTCGTCGATCAGCGTCGACGCCTCGGCCTTGGTGAGGTCAGGCTTGTAGGCCGCCGCGCCCGTCTCCTCCGACAACGTTTTGAGATACGAGGCCTGCGCCCCGGTCATGGGCTCGTCGCCGGACACCCAGTCGGCGGGGTCCTTCTCGGCGTTGCTCGCGGGATCGGGAGCGGTCTTCGGATTGGCGTCCACCGCGTGGACGGGCTCGCCGGGCGTCGGCGCGTCCGGATCGGCGGCGCGGCGTTGGTCGGTGCGGTCCTGCGGCGTGCTGTGCTCGGTCATGGCGTTCCCGTTCCGTTTCTGTCTGCGAGGGAAACGCCTGGGCTGCGCGCTGGTTCCGCCCATGAAAAAGCCCCCGGCGCGGGGCGCGCGCCGGGGGCGGGGCGAAAAACGAAGCGGCCTAATTACGGACAAGCCACCTGGCGTCCGTCGTAGGCCGTGTACGTGCCAGTGTTCGGATTGTACGAGCGGAACCGACGCGCGCAATAGCTGTCTCCACGCGCGTAGGCGCGGTTATTTGCCGCCGACCCGGCGATGATCGCGCCGGCCGCAAGGCCGAGCGCGCCGGCCGCCAGATAGCCGCCACGGTCGCGTCGACCGCCGTAATAGCGCCGGCCGCCATAGTATCGGCGTCCACCGTAATACCGTCGGCCGCCATAGTACCTGCGGCCGCCATAATAGCGCCCGCCGCGATAGCTGCGGCCGCCGCGGTAGCTTCGGCCGCCCCGCCAACCGCGACGGTCGCGGACGTTCTCGACGTCGCCGGCCGCGAGCGCGGCCAGCGCCTGGCCTCGGACCTGATCGAGCGAGACCGGCGGCGGCGCGCTTTTGGTCGTTCCGGCCTGAGCCGAAGCGGTTTCCGATCCGGTGAGCACGCCCGTGATGCCGATCACGGCCGCTATGGCCAAGGTGAGCGTCTTTCTCATGCTAGTGTCCTTGCTGTCGCGCGCGACAAGGCGCGTCTGTGCGTTGCTTTCGCCCATCTCCCCACGCACAACGCTCGCAGAGGGCGGTCGTTGCCGCATCGAGGTCACGGGACGCTCAACTCACTGTGACGCGTCCGTGATCGCCGCTGTTCCGCCGGTCGTAGTGTTCGCCTCAGGAGACCCGCCCATGCGTCTTGTCCTCGCCGCCCTCTGCCTCGTCGCGACCGTTGTGGCCGGCGTCGCCGCGGTGCGGTTCGAAGCCTGGACGGTGACTTGCGGGGAGGGGGCGGCGCCCGAATGCAACGTGGCGTCGGCGACGCTGCCGGCGGCCGGGGCGAAGCATGTGAGTCTGATCGTGACGCGCGCCGGCGCGAAGGAGGCGCAGCCGCGTTTGCGGCTCGTGCTCGAAGGGCCGGCCACGCCGCTGCCGCGTCCGCGGCTGGCGCTCGCGGTCGATGGCGGCACACCCGTCCGGCTCGTCCCGGGCGCCGATCTCGCCGTCACGCCCGGCGCGGACGCCGCGAATGTGGAGATCCGGCTGTCCGAGGGCGCGACCCGGCGGCTGCTTCCCTTCATGCGGCGCGGACGGGTGCTGTCGGTCGAGGTCACCGGCGAGGCCGACGACAAGATCGCGGCCGAGGTTCCGCTGCCGGGGCTTCAGGGCGCCTTCGCCGAGGTCGACCGCGCCCAGGCGCGCGCCGACAAGCCGGAGGCGCTGAGCGCTCTGATCGGGGGCTCCACGCCCGCGGCGCTGTCCGGCCAGGTGCGCGACGTCACCCGCGAGGCCACCCCGGCGCGGCTGCGCACGATCATGGTGGAGCGTGACTGCCCGGTGTGGGACCGCACGGAGAACGACCCGTCTTTCCTCGCCGACGAGAGCTTCGCCGCCGATCTCGGCTCCGGGCGTACGCTGTGGGCGATCGTCTGCGCCTCGGGCGCCTACAATGTCGAGTTCGTGCTGTTTCTCGAGGACCCGTCGCAGGCGGCGGACCGGTTCGAGCCGCTGCTGTTCGCCTCCTTCGTCGAGTCGCTCGGCTGGACCGGCGTCGACAGCCTGTCGAACGTCGCCTACGACCCGGCGAAGAAGCAGCTCACCGCCTTCGAGAAGGGCCGGGCCGCGGGCGATTGCGGCACGGTCGGCGCCTGGGAGTGGGGCGGCGCCGCGTTCCGCATGGTCGAATACCGCGCCAAGGAGGAGTGCGACGGCGTCGGCGAGCCCGGACGGTTCCCGATCGTGTTCCGCGGCGAGCGCTGACGCCGGGCGTCAGCCGCCGGCGCGCGACTCCAGCGTGGCGTAGCCCTCCTGGCCTTCGCCTTCCTCGAAGGCGGCGTCGACCGCGACGAAATCGTCGGGGTAGAAGCCGTTGAAGCGGGTGCGCAGCGCGAGGCTGTAGGCGCCGATATGCCCGATCTCGATCCAGTCGCCGGTGTCGACGTCGTCGGGCAGCCAGAACGGCCGCGACAGGATGTCGACCGAGTCGCAGGTCGCGCCGCAGACCCGGAACGGCGCCAGCTTCGGGGCTGCGGCGCGGCGCGACCTTCGGCGGGCCGGGTCGGGGATCAGCCGCGCGGGCAGGGTGATCTTGCCGGTCCAACTGTCGGACAGCGAGCTCCATATGCCGTCGTTGATGTAGAGCCGCTGGCCCTTCTTCAGCAGCACCCGCACCACCACCGTCAGGCAGCGCGCCACGATCACCCGGCCGGGTTCGGCGATCAGCGGCAGGTCGCCGAGCCCCCAGGCGTCGACCTCGTCCTGCACCCGCGCGATCAGCGCGCCGACCGCGGGGGCAGGGGTCGCCGGGCGCTTGCGGTCGTGGCCGTAGCGGGCCGGGAAGCCGCCGCCGACGTCGAGCGCCGCGATCGGGACGCCGGCGCGGCCCTTCACCCAGGCCGCGGTCGCGATCGCGCGCTCGTAGGATTCCAGGTCCTCGACCTGGCTGCCCACATGGAAGGTCAGCCCGACGCGGAAGCCGATCCGGTCGATCCGCCGGACGAGCTCGACCGCATGGGCGGGCGCCGCGCCGAACTTCTTCGACAGCTCGTAGGCGGCGTGGCCTTTGGTGGCGAGCCGCACGAACAGGGTGAAGTCCTCGGGCGCGAGGTCGAGCGCGCGCACTACGCGCAGGATCTTGGCGACCTCGTCCTCGTGGTCGATCGCGATCGCGCGCACGCCATAGCCTTCGAGCGCCAGCCGGATGTCCGACTGCGCCTTGACCGGGTGCATGTAATAGAGCGCGGCCTCCGGCGCGGCCGCGCGCGCCGCTGCGAACTCGGCCGGGCTCGCCACGTCGAAAGCGGACACGCCCGCCTCGGCCAGCGCCTCCAGCACGAAGGGCTCGCCGTTGGTCTTCACCGCATAGGCCGTGCTTCCGCGGAAGGCGTCGAGGAAGGCGCGGGCGTCTTCGACGAGGGCGCGGCGGTCGAAGGCGTAGACCGGACGGTCGGGCCGGAGCGCGAGGGCCGCGTCCCGTGCGGAAGGAAAGCGCTGCATCCGGGGCGGGTTCTCCTATCGGCGGGCTCGCCGCGGCCGAAGGTGGCGCGGCGTCGCGACGGTCGTGCGACGGCGGTCCGCCGCGGAGGGCGTCCGCGTAACCATATGGCGCTCAAGCACTTGATTTGACGCCCCCGCCGCTCGATGGTCCTGCTGTCGTCGCCTCCCGGAGATCGTGCGCATGCGCGCGCTGCAGTTCGTTTGTGCTTTCGTGGCCGTGGTCGCGGCCGGCTCCGCCGCCTCGGCGGCCGACTATGCGCGCTACGAGTCGCGCCAGACGGTGTTCCGCGGCTACACCGGCGCGCTGCCGGCCTGCGGCGACGAGCGCGTGCTCGGCCATATCGCGGGGCGCTTCGCGTCGCGCGAGCGGGGCTACTGGGGCTCGTCGCTCGAACTCGCCGGGTTCAGCCGGACGCGCGAGCTCGGCTATCGCAGCTGGGGCGCCGAGTTCATCCCGCGCCGCTTCTGCGCCGCGCGCGTCGTCACCACCGACGGCCGCAAGCGGTCCGTCTATTACGAGATCGGCGAGGGCTTCGCCTTCGCGGGCGCGGGCTGGGACGTGAACTGGTGCGTCACCGGCCTCGATCGCAATCTGGCCTACGCCCCGGGCTGCAAGATGGCCCGCCCGTGAGGTCTGGCCTTCGCGCCGTCTTGGCGTGGACGCTGCTGCTCGCCGCCTTCGCGCCATCGCCGTCGCGCGCCCAGGGCCAGCCCGGCGACTTCGATTTCTACGTGCTGTCGCTGTCCTGGTCGCCGACCTATTGCGCCTCCGCCGGCCGGCGCGCGGAGGGGATGCAGTGCGCGGGTCCGCGCCCGTTCGGCTTCGTGGCGCACGGGCTGTGGCCGCAATACGAGCGCGGCTTCCCGTCGGACTGCCGCGCCGGCGGCTTCCCGAGCCGGGCCGTGGTGGACTCCATGCTCGCCGTCATGCCGAGCCCCGGCCTCGTGCGGCACCAGTGGCGCAAGCACGGGACCTGCTCCGGGCTCGGGCCGGAGGCGTTCTTCGCGCTCACCCGCCGCGCCTATGAGCGCGTGGTCGTGCCGGAGATCTATCGCGGGCTCGACCGGCCGCTTGTCACGTCGCCGGCCGATGTCGAGCGCGCCTTCATCGCCGCCAATCCCGGCCTTGCGCCCAGCATGATCGCGGTCGACTGCAACCGCCGAAACCTGCGCGAGGTCCGTGTCTGCATGAAGCGCGACCTGTCGTTCCGCCCCTGCGCCGAAGTCGACCGCCGCGCCTGCCGTGCGAGCGAGCTTGTGCTGCCGCCCATGAGAGAGACCCGAGAATGACCGAGCCTGACGTCGAACCCGCCATGCGTCTGCACCGGCTCGGCGGGCCGACCGCGCCGTTCGAGGACAGCGCGCCGCCGCCGGAGCTCGTGGTGGAGGGCGAGCCGCGTTTCCGCACCACGGTGCATTACGAAGCGCCGGACGGCCGGCTGTTCGCGGGCGTCTGGGCGGCGACGCCGGGCGCGTGGCGCGTGGCCTATGACGAATGGGAGTGGTGCCGGCTGCGCAGCGGCCGCTGCGTGCTGACGCCGGACGGCGGCGAGGCGCAGGAGTACGGCCCCGGCGCCGCGATCGTGATCGAGCCCGGCTTCACCGGCGTCTGGGCCGTCGTGGAGCCCTGCGAGAAGGACTTCGTCGTGATGCTGCCCCCCGCCGGCGACGGCGAGGCGTGAACTACCGGCACGCGTTCCACGCCGGTAATTTCGCCGACGTGCTGAAGCACGTCGTGCTGGCGCGGATCGTCGACTATCTCAACGCCAAGCCCGCGCCCTGGAGCTATCTCGACACCCACGCCGGCGTCGGGGTCTACGACCTCGCCGGCGACGAGGCGGAGCGGACCGGCGAGTGGCGCAACGGCGTCGGCCGCCTCGTCGGCCGACGCCTCGGGGCGGCGGCCGAGACGCTGCTCGCGCCCTGGCGCGCCGTGCTCGCGGAGTTCCAGGCGCCGGATGGCGCGCTCGCGCGCTATCCCGGCTCGCCGGAGATCGTCCGCCGGCTGGCGCGGAAGGACGACCGGCTGCGGCTCTGCGAGCTGCACCCGAAGGATCGGCAGTCGCTCGCCGCCGCGCTCGGCCGCGACGAGCGGGCCAAGGTGGTCGAGATCGACGGCTGGACCGCGCTCGGCGCGTGGCTGCCGCCGCGGGAGCGTCGCGGGCTGGTGCTGGTCGACCCGCCCTTCGAGCAGCCGGGCGAGCTCGCCCGCATGGCCGAGCGCTTTCTCGCCGCCCATCGGGTCTGGCCGACCGGCGTCTACGCGCTGTGGTATCCGGTCAAGGATCCGGCCGCGCTCCGGGAGCTGACGGAGCCGCTGATCGCGGCCGGCGTCGGCAAGCTCCTGCGCGTCGAGCTCTTGGTGCGCGAGCCGTCCGATCCCCGGCTTCTGTCCGGCTCGGGCCTCGTGATCGCGAACCCGCCCTGGACGCTCGCCGACGAACTGCGCTCCGGACTGCCTGATCTCGCGGCGGCGCTCGCTCAAAGCGCGGGCGCGCGCGCCGCGGTGGAGACGCTCGCTCCGTAGAAATCCCATGAGACGCTTGGGCGCGGCGCGGCCGCGGAACGCGCCATCTTTTCGCCTTGCCAGCGACACGACCCAAAAGTTACCAAATCAGACACGATGCGCGCTCGCCGGAACAGCGGCCGGAGAGCGTGCGGGGGCGCCACGTGGGGTTGGCGTCGGGTGCAACGGAAATGGCAAGGGGGCGCCCACATGGCGCAAAGCGGGACGGTCAAATTCTTCAACGCGGAGAAAGGCTACGGCTTCATCAAGCCGGACGACGGCGGCAATGACATCTTCGTGCATGTGTCGGCCGTGACCCGGTCGGGCCTGTCGAACCTGGCCGAGGGCCAGCGCGTGTCGTTCGACGTCGAGCCGGACCGCAAGGGCAAGGGTCCGAAAGCGGTCAACCTCATTCCGGGCTGACCGCGTCCCCGCGCCCTGCATGCGGCGGGGCGCGGACGGCCGCCGACCGTGGCGGCGCTACGCCGCCGGCAGGTTGGCGGATGGCGAAGGCCACGCTAAGCAGCGGCGGTCGGCGCCGCGCGTCCGGCCGCCGACGCGGTCGCGGGCCGCGGCGCGCCATCGGGAGCCGCCATGCTGACACTCCGTTCCTCGCCGCCGTCGCCGTTCGGCCGCAAGGTCAAGATCGCCGCCGCCGTGCTCGGCCTGTCCGATCGCCTGATGATCGTGACGACCGACACCTCCGACCCGGCCGATCCGATCCGGCAGATCAACCCGCTCGGCAAGATTCCGACGCTCGAGTTCGACAGCGGCGCCACGCTGTTCGACAGCCGCGTCATCCTCGAATATCTCGACCATCTCGCGGGCGGCGGCAGGATCATTCCCGCCGATCCGTCGGAGCGGTTCGCGGCGCTGCGCCTGCAGGCGCTCGCCGACGGGCTGATGGACGCCGCGCTGCTGCAGATCTACGAGATGCGCCTGCGCGCCGAGGGCGAGCGCTCCCAGAAGTGGGTGGACAACCAGGCGGGCAAGGTCGCCCGCGCGCTGGCGGCGCTGGAGCAGGCGCCGCCGCCGGCCCGCGTCGACGTGGGCTCGATCGCGGTCGCCTGCGCGCTCGGCTATCTCGACCTGCGCTTCGAGGGCCGCTGGCGCGCCGACCATCCGCGGCTGGTGGAGTGGCTCGACGCCTTCCGCGCCCAGACGCCGTCCTACGACGCCACCCGCGCGCACTGAGCGACGCTTCGCGTCCGTCGCCGTCCGGGCCTCATGGCGCCGGACGGCGAAACTACCGCTACCTCCTCAGGCCGCCGCGACGGCGGCCTCGGCGGGCTGCACCACCGCCTGATAGTCGTTCATCAGCGCCTGCGTCAGGTCGCCGACGACGAAGCGGTGCTCGGCGATCTCGGAGACCGGGGTGACCTCGGCCGCCGTGCCGCAGATGAAGCACTGCTCGAAGTCCGCCAGCTCCTCCGGCAGGATCGCGCGCTCGACCACGTCGACGCCGCGCTTGCGCGCGAGGTCGATGACGGTGCGGCGGGTGATGCCGTCGAGGAAGCAGTCCGGCGTCGGCGTGTGCAGCTTGCCGTCCTTCACGAAGAAGATGTTGGCGCCGGTGCATTCCGCGACCTGGCCGCGCCAGTCGAGCATCAGCGCGTCGGCGTAGCCCCGCCGCTCCGCGGCGTGCTTCGACATGGTGCAGATCATGTAGAGGCCGGTGGCCTTCGCCTTGGACGGCGCGGTCTTCGGGTCCGGACGGCGCCACTGCGCCATGTCGAGCCGGATGCCCTTGAGTCGCTGCGCCGGGTCGAAATAGCTCGGCCACTGCCACACCGCGATCGCGAGATGGATGGTGTTGTTCTGGGCGGCGACGCCCATCATCTCGCTGCCGCGCCACGCGATCGGGCGGACATAGGCGTCGACGAAGCCCTGGCGCGCGAGCGTCTCCTCGCAGGCCCGGTCGATCTCCTCGACGGAGTAGGGGATCTCGAAGTCGAGCAGCCGCGCGCTTTCGATCAGCCGCTGGTTGTGCTCGCGCATCTTGAAGATGCGGCCGCCATAGGCGCGCTCGCCCTCGAACACGGCGCTCGCGTAATGCAGCGCGTGCGTCAGCACATGCACCTTGGCGTCGGCCCACGGCACGAAGGCGCCGTCGAACCAGATGACGCCTTCGCGTTGGTCGAAGGGTTGGGCGTCGGCCATGATGATGCTCCTCGAAGGTCGGCGGCGGGCCGGCGGATGCGGCCGCGTCGCCTCGGCGTCCTGATCTCGCTCGCGCGTCGCCCGTGCGTGCGCCTGAAACAGGCACGGGGTCAAGCGCTTCTCCGCTCCACCGGCGTTTTGCGTCCGGCGCCCGGAGTGGGTAATCTTCGTGCGCGATCGACCTTCCGGCGCGGTCGCGCAATGATCTGTGCGGCAGGCGGGGCCTCTCGGCAAGTTCGTGTCGCCTGCAGCGGCCTTCGTGTAATGAAAAGGCACGGATAAGTCAACATGGCTGACGTAATCGCCGGGCGCGCCGCATCGCGGGGCGGCTCCGAGGCCCCACCGATCCAGCCGGACCCCGACGCGCCGCCCTACGACCTGATGGAGCTGCTGTTCTTCGCCTATCGCGACTTCGTGCGCGACGTCGACGAGGAGCTCGCGGGTTTCGGCTTCGGCCGCGCGCACCATCGCGTGCTGCATTTCGTGGACCGCAATCCGGGGCTCCGGGTCGCCGACCTGCTCGATATCCTGAAGATCACCAAGCAGAGCCTCGGGCGGGTGCTGCGGGAGCTGGTCGATCAAGGCTTCGTGGTTCAGCGCGAGGGCGCGTCCGACCGGCGCCAGCGGCTGCTGTTCGTGACCGAGCGCGGCGACGCCCTCGCGCTCAGGCTCGCCCACATCCAGAGCGAGCGCATCGGGCGCGCGATCGAACTGAGCGGCCCGGAGGCCGGCGACGCGGCCCGGCGGTTCCTGTTCGCGATGGTCGATCCGTCGGAGCGCGAGCAGGTTCGCCAGCTCGTCGCCCTCGGGCGGCCGCGCGGCGGGCTGGGCTGACCGCGCGTGGCGCTTGATTCAGGGACGGCGAAATCGCCGAGCGACGACGCCGCCCATCTGCTCGTGGTCGACGACGACGCGCGCATCCGCACGCTGCTGCACCGGTTCCTGTCGGGCAAGGGCTATCGCGTCACGGTCGCCTCCGACGCGGCCGAGGCGCGCCAGAAGCTCGATGCGCTCGCCTTCGACCTGCTGGTCCTCGACGTGATGATGCCGGGCGAGAACGGGCTCGATCTCGCCCGCGCCATCCGCGCCCGCTCCAGCGTGCCGATCCTGATGCTGACCGCGCGCTCCGACGCCGAGGACCGCATCGCGGGGCTCGAGACCGGGGCCGACGACTACCTGCCGAAGCCGTTCGACCCGCGCGAGCTGCTGCTGCGCGTCGGCGGCATCCTGCGCCGCGCGGGCGCGTCGGGGGCGTCCGCCTCCGCGCCCGAGGTGCGGTTCGGCGGCTACGCCTTCCACCGCGGCCGCGGCGAGCTGAAGCGCGGCGACGAGGTCATCCGCCTCACCGACCGCGAGCGCGACCTGCTCGCGGCCCTCGCCGAGCGCCCCGGCCAGACCGTGCCGCGCTCCGCGCTCGCCGGCGACGACGCCGCGCCCGGCGACCGGGCGGTCGACGTCGTCGTCACAAGGCTCCGGCGCAAGATCGAGGTCGACCCGACGGCGCCCATCCTACTTCAGACGGTGCGCGGCTTCGGCTACCGCCTGCTGACGGACGAATGAGCGAACCGGCCGCGCCCACGGAGCACTGGCTGCGGCGGCTGCTGCCGAAGGGCCTCTACACCCGCTCGCTGCTGATCATCGTGGCGCCGATGGTGCTGCTGCAGGGCGTGCTGGTGTTCGTGTTCATGGAGCGGCACTACGAGGTGGTGACCCAGCGCCTGTCCTCGGCGGTGAGCGCCGACGTCGCGGCGCTGGTCGCGCTGCACGCGGCGAACCCGACGCCCGAGAACGACGCCGTCATCGCCCGCATCGCCCGCGAGCAGCTGTCGCTGCAGGTCGAGTTCCTACCGGACCGCGCTCTGCCGCCGCCGCGGCCGCGGCCGTTCTTCTCGATCATCGACGAGGAGCTGTCGAACGAGCTGGCGGACGATCTCAAGCGGCCGTTCTGGATCGATACGGTCGGGCGGTCGAACTATGTCGAAATCCGCGTCGCGCTCGACGACGGCGTGATGAAGGTGCTCGCCCGCCGCAGCCAGACCTACGCCTCCAACAGCCACATCTTCCTGGTCTGGATGGTCGGGGCCTCGCTGGTGCTGATCGGCGTCGCGATCCTGTTCCTGCGCAACCAGATCAAGCCGATCCTGGCGCTGGCCGAGGCGGCGGAGAGCTTCGGCAAGGGCCGCGCGAGCCCGGACTTCAAGGTGCGCGGCGCCCGCGAGGTGCGCGAGGCGGGCCGCGCCTTCCTCGACATGCGCGACCGCATCGAGCGCCAGATCGAGCAGCGCACCACCATGCTCGCCGGCGTCAGCCACGACCTCCGCACCATGCTGACGCGGTTCCGGCTGCAGCTCGCGCTGCTCGACGAGGGGCCGGAGGTCGAGGATCTCGCTCGCGACGTCGACGAGATGTCGCGCATGCTGGAAGCCTATCTCGCCTTCGTGCGGGGCGACGCCGGCGAGGCGCCAGCGCCGACCGACGTGCCGGCGCTGCTCGACGACCTCCGCCGCGCCGGCGAGACGGCGGGCGCCTCCGTCACGGTCGAGAGCCACGGCGAGCCGATCGCGGTGCTGCGGCCGGACGCGTTCCGCCGCTGCGTCGGCAACCTGGTCTCCAACGCGACGCGCTTCGCACGGCGCATCGCGATCCAGGCGATCCACGACGGCCGCATGCTCGAGATCCGGGTCGACGACGACGGTCCCGGCATCCCGCCCGAGCAGCGCGAGGAGGTGTTCCGCCCGTTCCTGCGGCTCGACCAGGCCCGCAATCAGGACCATGGCGGCACCGGCCTCGGCCTCGCCATCACCCGCGACATCGCCCGCAGCCACGGCGGCGACGTCACGCTGGAGTCGAGCCCTCTAGGCGGCCTCAGGGCCGTCGTGCGCGTCCCGGCCTGACGGGCGGGAATGAACCGACGATCACATCACCGCCAGCCGCGCCGGCTATGGGTTGCGGCGCAGCATCGGCGGCGGCCACAGTCGGGCGTGCGGGAATCAACCAAAATTCGACGGGGGCCGATGGTCAGATCCGGAGCCGTCGCGCTTGCGACATGCGGCCTCGCGGCGGCGCTCGCCCTGCCGTCGCCGGCCTCCGCCCGGAACGCCTGGCTCGAGGACTGGGCGTCGCGCGCCCAGATCGCCCTCGACGCCGCCGACCCCGCGGCCGAGCCGTTCGACGCGCCCGTGAAGCTCGTGATCGAGCCGCGCCCCGTGCGGACCCCGAGCGCGGAGGAGAAGCGCGTCAGCGACGAGACCATCGCGCTCTACGACGCGACCATCGGCGCGAACACCGCCACGAGCTACCTCTGGGCCGGGATCGAGACCGGCAACCCGCTGACCCGCGACGAAAGCTACCGCTGGGACTCGCTCGACGACGCCGGCCTGTTCGACGCCGGCCGGCGCGCGAAAACCATCGCCGAGCTCCAGGCGCTGGGCGTGTTCAATCTTCGCATCGGCCTGTCCGGCCACCGCATCGACCTCGACGACGCCGCGAGCTGGGCGGAGCATGACGCGCTGATCCGGGATTTTGCCGGCGCCGGCGTCAACCTCAGCCTCGACCTGCATCATTTCGGGGTCGAGGACCGCTTCCGCACGCTGACCGCCGACGGGCGGACCGACCACGCCCGCAGCTACTACCTGCATCCGGAATGGCCGGGCTATTTCGCCCGCTTCGCACGCGAGGCCTACCGGCGCTACGCCGGCGACGTGAAGGCGGTGACGCTGATCAACGAGCCGGAGACCACCGTCGGCTTCAACAGCGAGATGTGGCACGGCGGCTATCCCGGCTGGGGCGATCCGCGCCACCACGTGGTCTATGTGGAGCGCGCCTTCGCCATCGCGACGGCTGCGGTGAAGGCCCGGCTCGCGATCGAGATCGAGGCGGCGAAGCAGGGGCGGCGGCCGCTCTACATGCACACCGAGGCGGCGGTGTTCAAACCCGGCCGCCCGGAGTTCAACCGCTTCCTGCGCTTCTTCCCGAGCGATCTGATCCTCGGCAAGGCGTGGCTGTTCGACGCCGATCCGGCCGCGCTCGCGAACACGCCGCCGGCCGCGCTCGCGAAGCGCTGGGCGCTGACGCCGCCCGCCGAGCGGACCTCGCTGGACTGGGCGGTCGCGCGCTATGTCGGCGCCGGGGGAAGCGAGGGCGAACGCGCTCAGCGCCGCGACCGGCTGGCCGAGATGATCGCCACGCTCCAGCACGCGCATGCGGAGCTGAAGCGCGTCACCGCCAAGACCATGCGCGCCGACACGCTGTTCGGCGTCGACTACTACGCCCACAACGAGGACCGCGGGACGAGCGGCGACTGGCTCTCGCCCGAGCCCCAGCTCTACGCCGCGCAGGTCGCGGCCGGCGAGCGCGCCGGGCTCTACCGCGCGATCGTGGCCTATTACGACCGCTACCGGCTTCCGATCGTCATCGGCGAGACCGGAACGCCGTTCTACGCCTACGGCGCGCGCTGGCACGCGCAGATGCTGCTGGAGCAGGCCCAGGCGATGGCGCAGGGCGTGCCCATGCTCGGCCACGTCATGTACCCGCTGATCGACACCTGGGGCTGGGAGACCGCGCTGTCGGTCCCGAAGGACCGCACGACGGTGAACACCGGCGGCCTGCTCGACCTGACGCTCGCGCCGCGGCCTTACGTCGACGTCCTGCTGCGCGCCCTCGACAGCCGCACCGCGGCGGCGACGGCCGCCGAACCCGAAAGCGCCGTGCAGTAAGGCCTAAGGCCTTCGCTCCGAACCCTTCGTCATGGTCCGGCTTGACCGGACCATCCATGGTCGATGTCGGGGATGGGTCCTCCGGTCAAGCCGGAGGACGACGAGGCTCATTCGGCAAGCCTTCGGGAGCGTCGACGCGCAGGGCCGTCGGCGGGACCGCCGTCAGTCCGCCGCCGGGCGCCCACGCATCGCCTTGACGCCGGAGCGTTTGGACTTGCCCGTCAGGCGGCGCTCCTTCGAGGCGAGCGTCGGGCGGGTGGCGCGGCGCGGCTTGGGCTTCTCCGCCGCCTCGCGCAGCAGGGCGGTCAGCCGCTCGATCGCCTCCGCGCGGTTGTCGCCTTGCGTGCGGTGCGACTGCGCCGTCAGCACCAGCACGCCGTCGTTGGTCAGCCGCGCGCCGGCGAGCTTCATCGCCCGGATCGCGACGTCGTTCGGCAGCGAGCGCGAGCGGCGGATGTCGAACCGCAGCTGCACCGCGGTCGCGACCTTGTTGACGTTCTGCCCGCCGGGGCCCGAGGCGCGCACGAAGGCGAGTTCGATCTCGTCCTCGTCGACCGCGAGGTTCGGCGTGATCTGGAGCATTCGCGGGCCTCGACGCAGCGGAGCCGCCCCGCGCGGAGGCGGCGTCGCCCCGATGTGTCAGCCCACCACGACGAAGTCGAGATGCGACAGCGTGGCGAGGTTGGGCGAGAGCGTCGCGAAATGGATCGCGCCCGCGTCGCCCGAGCCGTCCTTGTCGAAGAACAGCTGGCCGGTGGCGGCATTGTAGATGACGCGGTCGTCGGCCTCGGTCGCCGCGGTCCCGGTGTTGAACGCGCCGGCCGCCAGCGTTCCGGGCGCGATCTGCGAGAACACCCGCCGATCGAGTTCGATCGTGTCGTCGGCGACCACGAAGTCGGTGATGCGGTCGACGTTGCCGCTTCCGAGCACGCTCGAGAAGACAAAGGTGTCGGCGCCGTCGCCGCCGGTGAGGATATCCGCGCCTCGGCCGCCGTCGAGCCGGTCGGCGCCGCCGAGGCCGTTCAGCGTGTTCGCGGCGGCGTTGCCGACGAGGGTGTTGGCCTGGCTGTTGCCGGTTCCGTTGATCGCGGCGGTCCCGGTCAGCGCGAGCGTCTCGATGAACTGGCCCGCGAGCGAGAAGCTGACCGAGCTGTTGACGGTGTCGAAGCCGGCGCCCTGCGTCTCGATCACGACGTCGCCGGCGTCGTCGACGAAATAGGTGTCGTCGCCGGCGCCGCCCTGCATCCGGTCCGCGCCTCCGCGGCCGTCGATGACGTTCGCCGCCGAGTTGCCGGCGATGGCGTTCGCCTGGCTGTTGCCGAACGCATTGATGGACTCGGAGCCCGTGAGGATCAGGCGCTCGATGAACTGGCCTGCGAGCGAGAAGCTGACCGAGCTGTAAACCGAGTCGACGCCGCCGCCGTCCGCCTCGATCACGACGTCGCCGGCGTTGTCGACGTGATAGGTGTCGTCTCCGCCGCGCCCCTCCATCCGGTCGGCGCCGCCGCCGCCGTCGATGATGTTTGCGCTGTTGCTGCCGATAATGAGATTGGCCGAAGCGTTGCCGGTTCCGTGGCCTGTGCCGGTCAGGACCAGCTTTTCGATGAACTGCCCGGTGAGCGAGAAGCTGACGGAGCTGTACACCGTGTCGAAACCCGCGACGTTCGCCTCGATCACCCGGTCGCCGTAGTGGTCGACATAATAGGTGTCGTCGCCGGCCCCGCCTTCCATGCGGTCGGCTCCGGCGCCTCCGTCGAGCGTGTCGGCGCCGTCCCCGCCGCGCAGCGTGTCGTCGCCGCCGAGGCCAAAGAGCGTGTCGTTTCCGCCGAGCCCGATGAGCGTGTTTTCGTTGCCGCTGCCGGTGATGACATTGTCCAGAGCGTTCCCCGTGACGGAGAGGCGGGAAACGCCGAACAGCGTTATCGACCGCACGTCGTCGTCGAGCAGCAGCATGCCCGTCGTGCTCGATGACGCGTGGAACGTCACGGCGTCGCCGCCGATCGTGAGCGGCTCGAAGATCGGCACGGCCCGGACGAGCGTCACGAGCTGGCCGGTCTCGAGCTGCCGGGTCGCGGCGGCGAGCTCGGCGAAGGTGTGGATTTCCTCGAGCAGTTCGCCGCCCACGCCGGTCCGGATGGTGGCGAGGAGGTCATCGGAGAGGATCACCCCCTGAGCGGTCGAGGCGCCGAGCGTCGCGTTCACCGGGGCGCCAAGGTTGACGGTGAAGCGTTCGTCGGCCTCCAGCTCCGTGTCGCCCGAGACCCGGAACGTGACCGTGACCGAACTCTGGCCGGCTACGAAGGCTGCCGTGCCGTACGGCGTCCAGTTGCCGAAGAAGTCCCGCGCGTCGGTGTCGATGTGCAGGACCGTCCAGGACACGCTGGCGTCCGTGCTCAGGTCCCCCGTACGGGTCACCTCGAAGCTGAACGTCGGACTGGGACCGGCGTCGCCTTCCTCGTGGACGAGGTCGGTGGCGCCGATCGCGACGATCGAGCCCGCCTCGCGGGAGGAGGCGCTCGCCGCGGTCCCGCGCTGGAGCTCGGCGGCTTCAGGGTCGGCGGGTTCTGCGACGATGGCCATGGCGTCCGCCCTCCGCGGATGGCGATCGTCGAGATCGACGCCGCCGCTTCGTCACGGGAGGCCGTGCGGCGACGCGCTCGGATGCGTCCCCCGTCCGGCCGACCGAACGTCCCGTGACGTGCGCGTCGAGACTATTGCGTCCGAAACGGGTGTCAAACGCCGCGTCCCGGGCGCGACGCCCGGAGATCGGTCTCCCGTCAGCCGTCGCGCGGCCGTCCCCGGCGCCGGACGATCCGGACGCCGGGACGGACTTCCGGTCTCAGGCGATGGCTTCCCAGAGGTTCCAAAGGCTGAGCGAGGTGATGAGCAGGCCGACGATGATCAGCAGCGCGCGCGCCGGCAGCTTGCGCACGAGCACGGCCGCGAAGGGGGCCGCGAACAGGCCGCCGACCACGAGGCCCGCGATGGTGGTCCAGTGCGTGAAGCCGCCGAGCAGCGCGAAGGACGCGCCGCTCGCGATCGCGAGGAAGAACTCCGCGGCGTTGACCGAGCCGATCGTGGTGCGCGGGTCCTGGCCTGAGCCGAGCAGCGAGGTGGTGACGACCGGGCCCCAGCCGCCGCCGCCGACCGCGTCCACGAAGCCGCCGGCGACGGCGAGCGGCGCGACGTAAGTCGGCGGGTCGCTGCGAAAGCGGATGGGCCGGAACGCCTTGCTGACGATGTAGAGGCCGATCAGCAGCAGGTAGGCCGAGATCCAGGGCTTCAGCAGGTCGCCGTCGAGCGTCGTGACGAGATAGGCGCCGGCGACCGCCCCGATCACGCCGGGGATGAGCAGGCGGCGGAACAGCCTGCCGTTCACGTTGCCAAGCTTCCAGTGCGACAGGCCGGAGAAGCCGGTGGTGAAGATCTCGGCGATGTGGACCGAGGCGGAGGCCGCGGCCGGCGGCACGCCCGTGGAGAGCAGGAAGGTGGTGGAGGTCACGCCGTAGGCCATGCCGAGCGCGCCGTCGACGATCTGCGCCACCAGGCCGACCGCCACCGCGGTCCAGAAGCCGCGCGAGGCGAGGCCTGCGCTGATCTCCGCGGGCGCCGCGTCCCAATCGATCGGCGCAAGCCAGAGGCCGACCGCGCTCGCCGTCGCGACGACGGCGAGGGCAGCCAGGATTCCGATGCGGGTCAAGCAGTCCTGCCTCTCGAGGCTGGCGGAGGAAGCGGTTGCTCCAGACGTAACGTCATACGACGACACGACGAGCCCCGTCGAAGGCGGCCCGGGCGCGAGGCCGAACTCCAGCTAGAGCGGAGGCCAAGCGGCGGAACGAGGCCGGCCATAGGCTTTAGGTCGCGGGCTTTCGCCGTTTGCACCGGCGCCTCGGCCTGATATGGGTCCGGAACGGGGCGGATGCGGGGAAAGATCGTGGCGGGCAGGCGCGGCCGAGGGCGGACATGGGGGGCGGTTGTGGCCGCCTACCTGCTCGTCGTCCAGGCGGCGCTGATCGGCCTCACGCTCGGAGCCTCCGCTTCTCCGTGGACCGCAAGCGGCCTGCCGCGCGTGCTGTGCGCGCCCTCGGGAGCCGCCGCCGACGGCCCGGCCGATCCCGCCGGGCGTCACGCGATTCCCAATTGCTGCGTCAACGGCTGCGCCATGTTCGGCGGCGGCGCCGCGCCCGCGCCCGAGGTGGCTTACGTCCGGCCGCAGCCTGCGTTCTCCGAGGCCGCGCGGCCGGCGGCGTCCTTCGCCGCGGCCTTCGGCGCGCCGGAACGCTCGCCCGCCGCCGCGCGGGCGCCTCCCGCCGCGGCCTGATCGAGCCGGCCCGGCGCGCGCGTGCGCGCGCTTCTTGCTGGCGTTTCCCCGTGTTTGACGCCCGCCCGCGCGATTCCTCGCGCGCGCCGGCGCATCCCCTGAGCCTTTACGCCCCGTCCGGCCGCGACCGCCCGCGTCGCGCCCGCTCCGACGCTGCCGCCGCCCGACTGGCGCGGTCGCGCCGGCGCGCCCGAACAGGAAAACGAGATCCATGAAGACCATCGTCCTCGGCGCCGCGCTCGCCGCCTTCGCCACCGCGGCCTCCGCCCATGTCACGCTCGAAACCCGCGAGGCGCCGGTCGGCGCGTCCTACAAGGCCGTGTTCAAGACGCCGCACGGCTGCAAGGGCGCGCCCACCAACGTGGTGCGCGTGAAGATCCCGGAGGGCGTCATCGGCGTGAAGCCGATGCCGAAGCCCGGCTGGAAGCTGGAGACCGTGACCGGCAAATACGCCAGGGCCTATCCCTACTACCACGGCGTCACCCTGACCGAGGGCGTGACCGAGGTGATCTGGAGCGGAGGCGAGCTGCCGGACGCGTTCTACGACGAGTTCGTGCTGCAGGGCTTCCTGACCAAGGACCTGAACACGGAGGCGCCGCTCTACTTCCCCGTGGTGCAGGAATGCCCGGGCGGCGCCGCCGCGCGGTGGATTGAGATCCCGGCCGCGGGCGCGTCGGCGAGCGAGCTCGAGGCTCCGGCCCCGGCGCTGAAGCTGCTGCCGGCGCGCTGAGGCGGGGCGGATGCGGCGCATGGCCGGGACAGGCGCGGGGGTTCTCGCGGGCATGCGGGATCGCGCGGCGGCTTACGTTGTCGCCGCCGTGCTTCTGCTCGTCTCGGCGTCCGCCGCCTTCGCCCATGCGAGCCTCGTCCGCGCCGAGCCCGCCGACGGCTCCGTCTCGGCCGCGGCGCCGGCGCGCGTCGCGCTCGTCTTCAGCGAGCCGGTGTCGCCGATCGCGCTCCGGCTGATCGCGCCGGACGGCGGGGCCGAGACGCTCGAGCGCTTCGCCGTGAAGGGAACGACGCTCGAGATCCAGCCCCCGGCGGGGCTGACGCCCGGCACCTATGCGCTGAGCTGGCGGGTGGTGTCCGAGGACGGGCATCCGGTCGGCGGAACCGTCGCCTTCTCCATCGGCGCGCCGAGCGCTTCCGGCGCGCCGGCGGCGGAGGCCGCGGACGGCGCGGTCCGCGCCGCGATCTGGGCCGCGAAGGTCGCGTTCTATGCGGCGCTGTTCTTCGGCGTGGGCGGAGCCTTCGCGGTCGCCTGGCTCGGCGCGCCTTCGCGGTCCGGCGCGCGCGTCGCGGCCGCGGCGATGGCGGCGGGCGTCGTCGTCGCGCCGCTGTCGCTCGGCCTGCAGGGCGTCGACGCGCTCGGGGCGTCGCTCGACGCGGTTACGAACCCGCTCGCCTGGACGACCGGCTGGGGCGTCAGCTACGCCCGCACGGCCGTGGCGGCGACGGCGGCGCTCGCGCTGGGGCTGGCGTCGCTCCGGGTCTGCGGCCTCCCGGCTCGCGCGCTGTCGGCCGCGGCGCTCTTAGGCGTCGGCCTCGCGCTCGCCGCGAGCGGCCACGCCGCCGCCGCGTCGCCGCAGGCGCTGACGCGGCCGATGGTCTTCCTCCACGGCGCCGGCGTCGCGTTCTGGGCCGGAGCGCTTGCGCCGCTCGGGCTGGCGCTCGCCCGCGAGGGCGCCGGCGCGCTCGCCACGCTGCGGCGCTTCGCGCGCGTCGTCCCGTTCGCGCTGCTTCCGCTCGTGATCAGCGGACTGACGCTCGCCGCGATCCAGCTCGAAAGCCCGGCGGCGCTGGTCGAGACCGCGTATGGGCGGGTGCTGCTCGCCAAGGCCGCGCTGCTCGCGGGCCTGTTCGCACTCGCCGCGCTCAACCGCTGGCGGCTGACCGGCGCGGCCGAGAACGGCGACCGGCGGGGCCGGCGCAACCTCGCGCGGGCGATCGCCGTCGAGATCGGGCTCGTCGCCGCGATCCTCGGCGTCGCGGCGCTCTGGCGCTTCACGCCGCCGCCGCGCGCGCTGGCGGTCGCCGCGGCCGAACCGGCGGCGTTCCACATCCACACCGATAAGGCCATGGCCGACGTAACGATCGCGCCCGGCCGCGCCGGTCCGGTCACGGTCTCCGTCGTGATCATGACCGGCGACTTCGGCCCGCTCGACGCCAAGGAGCTCACCGTCGCGCTGTCGAACCCCGCGGCGGGGATCGAGCCGATCCGGCGCGCGGCGACGAAGCCCGGCGACGGCACGTGGCGCGTCGACGGGCTCGTGATCCCCGCGCCCGGGCGCTGGCAGGCGCGGCTCGACATCCTCGTCTCGGACTTCAAGATGGTGCGGGTCTCGGGCGAAGTGGACATCCGCCGATGACCCGGCTCCCCCGTCTCGTCGCGGCCGTCGCGCTCGCCTACGCGCTCATTCTGCAGGCGGTGTTCGCCGCGGGCGTCGGAGCGCCGGCGCCTGACGCCGGCGGCCACGTGCTGTGCTCCGGAGCCTCGGTCGACGGCGGCTTGGCCGACCGCGGCGACACGCCCGGCACGCCCGCCGGCTGCTGCGCGCTCGGGTGCTGGACCGGCGCGGCCTTCGGACCGCCCGACCCAGCCATTCTCTCGCTTAAGCTCGACGTCGAGCGGTTCGCAGGCGCCGGAATGCGGGCGGCTGCGCCGCCTCCGAGGCCGGCGCAGGACAGGAGGCTGAGGACGCCGAGGGCGCCGCCGCGGTTCGGCTGACCGTTCCGGCCCCGATCGTCCTCACGCCTTATCGTTCTCGGAGTTTCCCCATGTCCCGGTCCGCACGCCTTGCGGGCGTCGCGCTGTCCTGCGCCGCTCTCCTCACCCCGGCCCACGCCCAGTCCCCGGAGGCCGACGCCGAGGCCGCCATCGCGCTGCCCGGCATCGACGTCGAAGGCCGCGGCGACGCCGGCGGCAGCCTCACCTCGCCCTCGCTCGACCTGCGTCGCGCGGAGATCGAGCGCACGCCCGGCGCCGTCGAGGTGATCGACGCCGAGACCTACAAGCGCACGACGCCTGCGCTCACCATCAAGGACGCGCTCGACTACACGCCCGGCGTTTTCGCCCAGCCCAAGTGGGGCGACGACACCCGGCTCTCGATCCGCGGCTCCGGCCTGTCGCGCAACTTCCACCTGCGCGGCGTCCAGCTCTACATGGACGGAATCCCGATCAACACGGCCGACGGCTACGGCGACTTCCAGGAGATCGACCCCTCCGCCTACCGCATGATCGAGGTCTACAAGGGCGCGAACGCGCTGCGGTTCGGCGCCAACGCCATCGGCGGCGCCGTCAACTTCGTCACCGCGACCGGGCGCGACCCGCTCGCGAGCGTCGCGCAGGTCGGGATCGACGTGGGCAGCTTCGGCCATGTCCGCACTCAGGCGAGCTCAGGCGGCGTCCACGGCAACGCGGACTACTTCATCACCGGCTCGTGGCAGCGCGCGGACGGGTTCCGGGATCACAGCAGCGGCGATTCCGCCCGCGTGAGCGCCAATGTCGGCTACCGGCTGTCCGAGAACGTGGAGACGCGGTTCTACCTCAACGCCAACACCGTGGATCAGAACATTCCGGGCGCGGTCACCCGCGAGCAGGCGCTGAAGAACCCGAAGCGGGCCAACGCCGGCAATCTCGCGCAGGACTATGAGCGCAACCTCGACACGCTGCGCTTCGCCAACAAGACGACCTTCCGCATCGCCGACACCACGACGCTCGACGTCGGAGCCTTCGTTGTCGACCGCCACCTGCGCCACCCGATCTTCCAGTGGCTCGACTACAAGTACTTCGACTACGGCGGCTTCGCCCGCGCGACCGACGAGCGCGAGATCGCCGGCCATGTCAACCGGCTGGTCGCGGGCGTGACGCTGCACAACGGCGAGACCCGCGCGAAGCAGTATCGGAACAGCCAAGGCGAAAAGGGCGACCTTCTCTCGGACGCCAAGCAGAAGTCCGAAAATCTCTCGGCCTATGCGGAGAACACCTTCTACGCGACGCCGACCGTCGGCGTCGTCACCGCGCTGCAGTTCCTGCATGCGGAACGCAAGCAGGACGGCAGGGTCGCGACCGGAACGGGCTCGAAGTCCTTCGACGAGTTCAGCCCGAAGGTTGGCCTGCTGTGGAATTTTGCGCCCGGCATGACCGCCTTCGCCAACATCTCCCGCTCGGTCGAGGTCCCCAGCTACGGCGAGAACAGCTTCGCCAACCCGAACGCGACGCTCGCCAAACCGCAGAAGGCCTGGACCTACGAGATCGGCACGCGCGGCGCCCGTGAGGACTTCACCTGGGACGTCGCGGTCTACCGGATGGAGATCAAGGACGAACTGCAGTGCCAGGACGGGACCAATCTCGGCTCCTGCACGGTCGTCAACCTCGACAAGACCGTGCATCAGGGCGTCGAGATCGGCTTCGGCGCCGCGGTGCTCAAGGGCCTATTCGTGAACGGCGGCGACGGTGGCCTGATCACCAAGGGCGAGCGCGGCGACGCCGCTGAGGTCGACAAGCTCTGGCTGAACGTCGCCTACACGTTCAACGACTTCTATTTCGACGGCGCGCAGCGCGTGGACGGCCAGTCGATCAAGGGCAACGAACTTCCCGGCGCGCCGCGCCACTTCGTTCGCGCCGAGCTGCTCTACAAGCACCCTGCGGGCTTCTACGCCGGACCGAACGTGGAGTGGGTTCCGGAGGCCTACTACGTCGACAACGTCAACGAGCAGAAGACGAAGGCCTACGCGCTGCTGGGCGCCAAGGTCGGCTACGACGCCGGCGGCTCGCTCTCGGCCTATGTCGAGGGCCGCAACCTGACGAACGAGAAGTACATCTCGAGCGCCAGCATCACCGACCGCGCGACGCTCACGTCGCCGCTCTACGAGCCCGGCGTCGGCCGCGCGGTCTACGCCGGCGTGAAGTACCGCTGGTGAGCGCGCTCGGCCACGGGCGCAGGGCGGCGGCCGACCGCGGCTCGCGCCTGGGCGCCTAAGAGGGAGACGGCGCGTCGAAGCGGCGCCCGTCTTCCCGCCGCAGGCCTCTCGGCGACGGCGCCGCTCGCAAGCCGCCGTCGCACGCGTCGCGATCGGCGCGGAGGGCCGCCCCCTGCGGCGTCTTGTCCTGTTCGCGCTTGACGCCTCCCTGTTTTTGGCATACCAAATTCCACATACCAAATAGAGCGCGATCAGACGCGCCGGGTCGGGCCGATCGAGCCCGTCTTTGGTGGAGGAAAAGAGGGAGAAGACGGGCTTAGGCGTCCCTGCGTTCTCTGCGCATCCATGTGAAAACTTCGATCCCGCCGTATGTTGCGTTCGCTATGGCGCATCTCGTCTTGGCGGCGCGTTGTTTCTACTGGAGTTCAGCGAGCGGGCGCCGGCCCAGGATTGCGCCATGCCAGATCCGGTCGATTACGCGCAACTGGTGGAGACTGCGGGCGACGCCATCGTCGTCAGCGACGCGCGCGGCTTGATCGTGGCGTGGAACGCGGCCGCGGAGAGGATTTTCGGCTTCACGGCCGAGGAGGCGCTCGGCCAGTCGCTCGACCTGATCACGCCTGATCGTCACCGCCGGCGCCACTGGGACGGTTACGCCAAGACCATGGCGTCGGGAAAGACCCGCTACGGGACCGAGATCCTGCGGGTTCCGGCGCTGCACAAGGACGGTCGGCCGCTGTCGATCGCGTTCTCCGTCGGCCTCCTGTTCGACGACGCGGGCGCGGTCAGCGGGGTTACGGCGATCGTCCGCGACGACACAGGGCGATGGAACGACGAACGCGAGATGCGCCGCCGGCTGGCGGAGCTCGAGGCGGACGTGCGGGCCGCGCCGAACCCATGAGCGACGGGGCTCGCGCCCCGGCGTCCAATCAACGCGCCATCTCGGCCAAGAGGGCCGGATGCGACGTAAACGAGGGAGTGAAACTGAGATGACCCAGCCGCTGGAAGGCATCAAGATCATCGACTTCACGCACGTCCAGGCCGGTCCCGCCTGCACGCAGCTGCTCGCGTGGTTCGGCGCCGACGTCATCAAGGTCGAGCGCCCCGGCGCCGGCGACGTCACCCGCTCTCAGCTCCGGCACATCGAAGACGCCGACGCGCTGTACTTCACGATGCTGAATTCGAACAAGCGCTCGCTGACGCTCGACACCAAGACGCCGGAAGGCAAGGAAGTCCTTGAGAAGCTGATCAAGGAATCCGACGTCATGGTCGAGAACTTCGGCCCCGGCGCGCTCGACCGCATGGGTTTCTCCTGGGCGCGCATCCAGGAGCTCAACCCGGGCATGATCCTCGCCTCGGTGAAGGGCTTCTCGGACGGCCACCACTACGAGGACCTGAAGGTCTACGAGAACGTGGCGCAGTGCGCCGGCGGCGCGGCCTCCACCACCGGCTTCTGGGACGGCCCCCCCACCGTGTCGGCCGCCGCCCTCGGCGACTCCAACACCGGCATGCACCTTGCGATCGGCATCCTCACGGCGCTGCATCACAAGAACAAGACCGGCCAGGGCCAGAAGGTCGCCGTGTCCATGCAGGACTCGGTGCTGAACCTCTGCCGCGTCAAGCTGCGCGACCAGCAGCGCCTCGACGCGCTCGGCTATCTGGAAGAGTACCCGCAGTACCCGCACGGCGAGTTCTCGGACGTGGTGCCGCGCGGCGGCAACGCGGGCGGCGGCGGCCAGCCGGGCTGGGTGCTGAAGTGCAAGGGTTGGGAGACCGATCCCAACGCCTACATCTACTTCACCATCCAGGGCCACGCCTGGGCCCCGATCTGCAAGGCGCTCGGCAAGGAGGAGTGGATCGACGATCCGGCCTACAACACCGCCCGCGCCCGCCAGGACAAGATCTTCGACATCTTCGCCACGATCGAGGAATGGCTCGCCGACAAGACCAAGTTCGAGGCGGTCGACATCCTGCGCAAGTTCGACATCCCGTGCTCGCCGGTGCTGTCGATGAAGGAGATCGCAGAGGATCCCAGCCTGCGCGCCAGCGGCACGGTGGTCGAGGTCGACCATCCGAAGCTCGGCAAGTACCTGACGGTCGGAAGCCCGATCAAGTTCTCGAACCTGAAGGTCGACGTGAAGGCCTCCCCGCTGCTCGGCGAGCACACCGACGAGGTGCTCAAGGATCTCGGCTACACCGAGCAGCAGATCGAGATGCTGCACCAGGCGCGCGCGGTCTGATCCCGCGCTCCTCGTGACGAACCGGGGCGGCGCGCAGCGATGCGCGCCGTTTCCGTTTCGGCCGCGGGAGACGTCGCCCTGTCGAAATCTGGCGTCGCGTCGACTTCACCGTCATGCCCGCCCTTGCGGGCATCCACGACTTCGAGCCTCGCTCGACGGGCTAGTCGTGGATACCCGGCTTCGCCGGGCATGACGGCGGGACCATAGGCGCCGCGCTCCAGACTCCGAGGCTGTCGAAATGCTCGATCCCCATCTTCTGGGGCGGCTGGATTTCGTCCACCGTCCGCCGGACCGGCCGCCGCTGCCGCCGGGCCGCCATGCGCTCGGCCTGTTCGAGACCCGCGACGCGATGCTGGTGGTGCCGGAAGGCCTCGATCCGCGCCGGCCGGCGCCGCTGATGACGCTGTTCCACGGCGGCGGCGGCAGCGCGGAAAAAATCCTGCCGATGATGGAGCGCCACGCGCTGGAGCGCGGCTTCCTGCTGCTGGCTCCGCAGTCGCTCTATCCGACCTGGGACATCGTCATCGCCGGCAACGGCCCGGACCGCGAGCGGCTCGACGTCGCGCTGGGCGAAGTGGCGTCGCGGTTCCTGCTCAATCCGACGCGCTTCGCCTTCGCCGGCCATTCCGACGGCGGCAGCTACGTGCTCTCGCTCGGGCCGACCAACGGCGACATCGTCAGCCATATGATCGTGTCCTCAGCCGGCTTCATGTCGGTGCACCTTCAGATCGGGGCGCCGCGCGTGTTCCTGTCGCACGGGCTGCGCGACGAGCAGATCCCCATCGACCGCGCCGGCCGCACCCATTCCGCCCGGCTGAGGGAGGCGGGCTACGACGTGACCTATGTGGAGTACGACGGCCCGCACGCGTGGCGGCCGGAGGTGGCGGCGCGCTCGGTCGACTTCTTTCTCGCCCCGCGTGCGGCGGCGAGCTGAGCGCCGTCACGCGTCGCGCGAACTGAAGCGTTCGACGATCAGTTTGGCGAGGATGGTGAGCAGGGCGATGCCGGCGAGCACCGTCGCCGCGGCGAAGGCGCCGGCGGCGTTGTAGTCCTGATACAGCAGCTCGATCTGCAGCGGCAGCGTGTTGGTCACGCCGCGGATCGAGCCCGACACCACCGACACCGCGCCGAACTCGCCCATGACGCGTGCGTTGGTCAGCACCGCGCCGTAGAGCAGGGCCCAGCGGATGTTCGGCAGCGTGACGCTCCAGAGCGTGCGCCAGCCCGAGGCCCCAAGCGACAGCGCGGCCTCCTCCTCGCTGGACCCTTGCGCCTGCATCAGCGGCAGGATCTCGCGGGCCACGAACGGCGCGGTGACGAACAGGCTCGCCAGCACGATCGCGGGATAGGCGAACATGACCTTGATCCCGAGCGCGTCCAGCGTCGGCCCGAACCAGCCCTGCGCGCCATAGACGAACAGATAGGCGACGCCCGCGACGATCGGCGAGATCGAGAACGGCAACTCCACCAGCGCGGTCAGGAGCCCCTTGCCGCGGAACTCGAACTTCGCGATCGCCCAGGCCGCGGCGATGCCGAAGGCGACGTTGATCGGCACCGCGATCAGCGCGGTCGCGACCGTGAGCCAGATCGCGTGCCGCGTGTCGGGGGTGGTGAGATTGGCGAAGTAGGCGCCCCAGCCGAGCTTCAGCGCCTCCACGAAGATGACGACGAGCGGCCCGCCGATGACGAGCGCGGTCACGAGCAGAACGGCGGCCAGCAGGCCCGCGCGGAACAGCGGGCCGTCGCCGATGCGGGGGCGGCGGGCCGCGCTCACGACGCGCCCCTGAGGTAGCGCAGGTGCCAGAGCTGGATGGCGTTCACCACCAGCAGCATCACGAAGGCGGCCGCGAGCAGCACGCTCGCGATCGCCGCGGCGGCGGCGTAGTCGTATTCCTCCAGCCGGATGAACACGAGCAGCGCCACGATCTCGGTGCGGAACGGCTGGTTGCCGGCGATGAAGATCACCGCGCCGAACTCGCCGAGCGAGCGGGCGAAGGCCAGGCTGCAGCCGGCGAGGAAGGCGGGGAAAATCGCCGGGAACACGACGCTCGCGAAGATGCGCCACTGGCCGGCGCCGAGCGTCTCCGCGGCCTCCTCCACCTCTGAGGTCAGGTCCTCCAGCACCGGCTGCACCGACCGCACCACGAAGGGAATGGAGGTGAAGGCCATCGCCGCCATGATGCCGAGCGGGGCGTAGGCGACCGTGATCCCGAGCGGGGCGAGAACCTGGCCGTACCAGCCGTTGGCCGCGAACAGCGCGGTCAGCGCGATGCCCGCGACCGCCGTCGGCAGCGCGAACGGCACGTCGACGAGCGCGTCGAGCAGCCGCTTGCCGGGGAATGCGTAGCGCGCGAGCACCCACGCCAGCGCGAGGCCGAACACGGCGTTGAAGGCGGTGGCGCCCAGCGCGCTCAGCACGGTGACGCGGAAGGCCGCGAGCGCGCGCTCGCCCGTCACCACGGCCACGAAACGCGCCCAGCCGAGATCCGCCGCCTGCCACAGCAGCGCGGCCAGCGGCAGCAGCACGATCACGCCGACATAGAGCAGCGTGCAGCCCATCGCGAGCCGGAAACCGGGAAGGACGGAGCGGTGCATGCGGGCTCGCTGAACGCATCCCCAAGGCCGCGGCGGCCGACAGGGCGCAGAATGAAACGCGTCATCCCTCCGGCCTGACCGGAGGATCCATGCTTGGCGTCGAGCTTTACGGCCGAGATGGGCCCTCCGGTCAAGCCGGAGGGCGACGCAGCTTCGCTGAAAAGCGCGTCAGCGCCCGACGAAAAGCTGGTCGAGCTTGCCGCCCGAGGCGAAGTGGACCTCGTTCGCCTTCTTCCAGCCGCCGAAGGCGGCGTCGACCGTCAGCAGCTCGACCTTCGGGAACTGGGCGGCGGTCGCCTCCAGCACCTTCGGGTCGCGCGGGCGGTTGTTGAACGCGGCGATGATCTCCTGGGCCTTCGGCGAGTACAGCCACTCGAGATAGCCCTTGGCGATCGCCTCGCTGCCGCGCTTCGCCGCCACCTTGTCGACCACGGCGACGGGGAAGTCCGCGAGCAAGCTCACCGCCGGCGTGACGAGATCGACCTTGTCGGAGCCGTACTCCTTCTTCACCGCCGCGGTCTCGGCCTCGAAGGTCACCAGCACGTCGCCGATGCCGCGCTCGATGAAGGTCGTGGTCGCGCCGCGGCCGCCGGTGTCGAACACGGGCACGTTGGCGAGCAGCTTCTTCACGAAGGCGTCGGCCTTGGCCTCGTCGCCGTCATAGGTCTTCAGCGCGAAGGCGTAGGCCGCGAGATAAGTGTAGCGGGCGTTGCCGGAGGTCTTCGGGTTCGGGAACACCACCTTGACGTCGTCGCGGACGAGATCGTCCCAGTTCTTGACGTTCTTGGGGTTGCCGGCGCGCACCACGAAGGAGGGCAGGGAGTAGTAGGGCGAGGCGCCGTTCGGGAACTTCGTCTTCCAGTCCGCCGCGACGAAGCCCTTGTCCGCCAGGAACTGCACGTCGAGCTCCTGGTTGAAGGTCACGACGTCGGCGTCGAGGCCCTCGACGATCGAGCGCGCCTGCTTGGAGGTGCCGGCGTGGCTCTGGTTGACGGTGACGTCCTTGCCGGTCTTCGCCTTCCACTCCGTGACGAAGACCTTGTTCAGGTCGGCGTAAAGCTCGCGGCCGATGTCGTAGGTGGCGTTGAGGATGGTGTCCGGCTCGGCGGCGGAGGCGGGCGCGGCGAAGGCCGCGAAGGCGATGCCGACGGCGAGCGCGGCGCGGCGGGTGATGGCGGCCATGGAAGGCTCCAATGCGGCGCGGTCCGTCGCGCCGGTGTGGGACGTGGTCGAAAGCGGACCGCTCTCGTGCGCGTTAGATAGCAATCACCACTACATCTGTCGAATATAAATATTAATACGTTCGCTGGCTGTTGATTTTCAGTGCGCGGGGCGCCAGGTCCGCCCGATAGGTCGCGCGCTGATCGGCGCCTGGACCGCTATCGCGCACGCCTGAGCGGCCCGCACGCGCATTGACGTTGCGCGGGCGGGCGCCGACATGCGAAGGCGTCGGCGCCGACGCCCCTTCGCGCCGGCGGGCGAGGCGCGATGTCGGTCGAGATCAAGATCTGCGGTCTGTCTGAGCCGGAGACGCTGCGTGCGGCGCTCGACGCCGGCGCGGACGTGGTCGGGCTGGTCTCGTTCCCGAAGAGCCCGCGCCATGTGACGCTCGCGCGCGCCGGCGAACTCGCGGCGCTCGCCCGCGGGCGGGCCAGAATCGCGCTGCTGACGGTCGACGCCCCTGACGCGCTGCTCGCCGAGCTCGCCGCGGCCGTGCGGCCCGACATTCTTCAACTGCACGGCGCGGAGACGCCGGAGCGCGCGGCCGAGCTGAAGCGCCTTTACGGCGCCGAGATCTGGAAGGCGGTCCCGGTCGCGACCGCCGCCGACGTCGCCTCCGCGGACGCCTGGGCCGGCGTCGCCGACCGCGTGCTGTTCGACGCCCGTCCGCCCAAGGAATCCCCGCTTCCCGGCGGCAACGGCGTCGCTTTCGACTGGAGCCTGCTCGCGAGCCTTGACCCCCGTCGCGCCTTCGTGCTTTCCGGGGGCCTCGACCCCGAAAACGTCGCGGAGGCGCTCGCGATCACGCGCGCGCCGGCCGTCGACGTCTCGTCGGGCGTCGAACGCGCGCCGGGGGCGAAGGACCCGGAGCGCATCCGGGCTTTCGTCGACGCCGTACGCAATGGCTGAAGCGCAAGCGCCCCAACGCCGTCCTGACGGAGGTTCATCGCCCGTGACCGAGCAGCCGAAGCCGAACTCGTTCCGCACCGGACCCGACGACCGCGGCCGGTTCGGGATCTACGGCGGCCGCTTCGTCGCCGAGACGCTGATGCCGCTGATCCTCGAGCTCGAGAAGGAGTATGAGGCGGCGAAGAAGGACCCGGCCTTCCACGCCGAGATGGCGTCCTACCGCACCCATTACATCGGCCGGCCGAGCCCGCTCTATTTCGCCGAGCGGCTGACGGACCACCTCGGCGGCGCCAAGGTGTACCTCAAGCGCGAGGAGCTGAACCACACCGGCTCCCACAAGGTGAACAACGTTCTCGGGCAGATCCTGCTCGCGAAGCGCATGGGCAAAAAGCGCGTCATCGCCGAGACCGGCGCCGGCCAGCACGGCGTCGCGACCGCCACGCTCTGCGCGCGCTTCGGGCTCGACTGCGTGGTGTTCATGGGCGCGGTCGACGTCGCGCGGCAGGCGCCGAACGTGTTCCGCATGAAGATGCTGGGCGCGACGGTGGTGCCGGTGCAGTCCGGCGCGAAGACGCTCAAGGACGCCATGAACGAGGCGCTGCGCGACTGGGTCACCAACGTCGCGGACACGTTCTACTGCATCGGCACCGTCGCCGGCCCGCACCCCTATCCCAGCATGGTGCGCGACTTCCAGTCCGTCATCGGCGACGAGACCAGGGCGCAGATGCAGGAGCTCGAGGGCCGCCTGCCGGACAGCCTGATCGCCTGCGTCGGCGGCGGCTCCAACGCCATCGGACTGTTCCACCCGTTCCTCGACGATCCGGACGTCGCGATCTACGGCGTCGAGGCGGCGGGCTTCGGCCTGTCCGGCCTCAACGCCGCCTCGATCGCGGGCGGCCGCCCGGGCGTGCTGCACGGCAACCGCACCTACCTGCTGATGGACAGGGACGGCCAGATCGAGGAGGGCCATTCGATCTCCGCCGGCCTCGACTATCCCGGCATCGGCCCGGAGCACGCCTGGCTGAACGACATCGGCCGGGTGAAGTACCTCTCCTGCACCGACGACGAGGCGGTCGAGGCGTTCCAGCTGCTGTCGAAGCTCGAGGGCATCATCCCCGCGCTCGAAAGCGCGCACGCCATCGCCAAGGTGGTCGAGCTCGCGCCCACGTTGCCGAAAGACCACCTGATGGTCGTCAACCTCTCCGGCCGCGGCGACAAGGACGTGCCGCAGGTGGCGGAGCTGCTGGGGACGAGCCTGTGAACAGAAGGGCCGAAGGCGGCCTCACCCGGCGTCGCCCCTCGCCGAGCTCTCCCCGCTGGGGAGAGGTGAAGGCCAGCGTACTGTCCCGCCATGGCGCGATGATGCGCCGGCCAGCGGCGACAGGCGAGGGCGCTGTCCGTCCTGGAGTCCTGTTGACATGACCGCCCGCATCGAAGCCCGTTTTGCGCTCGCGCGTGGTGAAAACCGCGCGGCCCTCGTGACCTTCATCACGGCGGGCGATCCCGACCATGAGACCTCGCTCGCCATCCTGAAGGCGCTGCCGGGGGCGGGGGCGGACGTGATCGAGCTCGGCATGCCGTTCACCGATCCGATGGCGGACGGCCCGGCGATCCAGCAGGCGGGCCTGCGCGCGCTCAAGCACGGCGAGTCCGTCACGACCACGCTTGACCTGGTGCGCGCCTTCCGGGCCGGCGACGACGCCACGCCGATCGTGCTGATGGGCTACTACAATCCGATCTACGTCTACGGCGTCGACCGCTTCCTCGCCGACGCGCGCGAGGCCGGCGTCGACGGCCTGATCGTGGTCGACCTGCCGCCGGAGGAGGACGAGGAGCTCTGCCTGCCTGCGCTGAAGGCGGGCCTCGCCTTCGTCCGGCTCGCGACCCCTACGACGAACGACGTGCGGCTTCCCGCCGTGCTCCAAAACACCTCCGGTTTCGTCTATTACGTGTCGATCGCCGGGATCACCGGGGCGGCGACGCCCGATTTCGGCGTGGTGGCGTCCGCGGTCGCGCGCATCAAGCGCCACACCGCGCTGCCGGTCGTGGTCGGCTTCGGCGTGAAGACGCCGGAGCACGCGGCGGCGATCGCGCGGGGCGCGGACGGCGTGGTGGTCGGCTCGGCGCTGGTGGACGCGGTGCGGACCAGCCTCGACGGCGACGGCCGCGCCACGGAAAAGACGGTTTCGGCGGTCACCGACCTCGTGTCGGCGCTCGCGGCCGGCGCCCGCTCCGGCCGCGCCGCGGCCTGAACGCTTAAGCTGGAGGCTAAGGCCCCAATGAACTGGCTCGTCAACGTCGTTCGCCCGAAGATCAACAGCCTCTGGACCCGTCGCGAGACGACGCCCGAGAACCTGTGGATCAAGTGCCCGGAGACCGGGCAGCTTGTGTTCCACAAGGACGTGGAGGCCAACGACTGGGTCATCCCCGGCTCGGGCTACCACATGCGCATGGGGGCCAAGCAGCGCCTTGCCGCGACGCTCGACCCCGGCTTCGAGGAGATCGCGCTGCCTGAGGTCGCGCTCGATCCGCTGAAGTTCCGCGATGAGAAGAAATACGCCGACCGCCTCAAGGACGCCCGCACCAAGACCGGCATGAACGACGCCGTGAAGGTCGCGGTCGGGGCGATCGAGGGAACGCCCGTCACCGTGGTGGTTCAGGACTTTGAGTTCATGGGCGGCTCGCTCGGCATGGCGGCCGGCGAGGCGATCGTGCGCGGGCTCGAGACCGCGGTGGAGCGCGGCACGCCCTGCATCCTGTTCGCGGCCTCGGGCGGAGCGCGCATGCAGGAGGGCATCCTGTCGCTGATGCAGATGCCGCGCACCACCGTCGCGGTGCAGATGCTGCGCGAGGCGCGCAAGCCCTACATCGTGGTGCTGACCAACCCGACCACCGGCGGCGTCACCGCCTCCTACGCCATGCTCGGCGACGTCCACATCGCCGAGCCCGGCGCGCTGATCGGCTTCGCCGGCCCCCGCGTGATCGAGCAGACCATCCGCGAGAAGCTGCCCGACGGCTTCCAGCGCTCCGAATACCTCAAGGAGCACGGCATGGTGGACATGGTCGTGCACCGCAAGGATCTGCGCGGGACGCTCGCGCGGCTGTGCCGTCTGCTGACGGGCGCGGCCAAGCCGGCCGCCCCCGCGGTCGCGGCGGAGCCGACCTCGGACGAGGCCGCGGCCGAGGTCGCCCACGCGTGAGCGCGTCGCCCGCCCGGAGTGAGCCGCTCGTGGACCAGAGCGAGGCCATCCTCGCGCGCTTTCTGGCGCTGCATCCCAAGGAGATCGACCTCTCGCTCGGGCGGGTGGCGCGGCTTCTGGGCGACATCGGGCATCCCGAGCGGGCGCTGCCGCCGACGATCCAGATCGCCGGCACCAACGGCAAGGGGTCGACCACCGCCTTCCTGCGCGCGATGCTGGAGGCGGCGGGCAAGAGCGTGCACGTCTACACCTCGCCGCATCTCGTGCGCTTCCACGAGCGCATCCGGCTGGGCGCGCCCGGCGGCGGCGCCTATGTCGACGAAGGCCGCCTGACCGAGATTTTTCGCGAGGTCGAGGCGGCGAACGCGGATCAGCCGATCACGCTGTTCGAGATCACCACCGCCGCGGCCCTGCTGCTGTTCGCGCGCGAGCCGGCCGACGTGCTGCTGCTGGAGGTCGGGCTCGGCGGGCGCTACGACGCCACCAACGTCGTGCCGTCGGCGATCGCGAGCGTGATCACGCCGGTGAGCCTCGACCACCAGAAGTTCCTCGGCGACAGCATCGAGGCGATCGCGCATGAGAAGGCCGGCATCCTGCGCAGCCTGACCCCGGCCGTGATTGCCCGGCAGGACGACGCCGCGCTCGCCGCGATCGAGCGCGAGGCGGCCCGCGTCGGCGCGCCGCTCGCCATCGCCGGACAGGACTGGCAGGCGCGCGAGGAGCGCGGCCGGCTGGTGTTCGAGGACGGCGACGGCCTGCTCGACCTGCCGCTGCCGCGGCTCGTCGGCCGCCACCAGATCGAGAACGCCGGCGCCGCCATCGCCACCCTGCGCGGTCTGCAGGCGCTCGGCGTCGGGGCGGAGGCGATCGAGGCCGGGCTCGGCTCGGTCAACTGGCCCGCGCGCATGCAGCGGCTTTCGGGCGGGCGGCTGCCGGCGCTGCTGCCGGAAGGCTCCGAGCTCTGGCTCGACGGCGGCCACAATCCGGACGGCGGCCGCGCCGTCGCCTCGACGCTCGCCGAACTCGACGAGCGCTCGCCGAAGCCGATCGTCATGGTCGTCGGCATGCTCAACACCAAGGATTCCGACGGCTTCCTCGAGGCCTTCGCCGGCCTCGCCGGCCGCGTCTACTGCGTGCCGATCGGCTCCTCGACCGCGGCCCGCACGCCGGACGAGGTGCTCGCGGCCGCCGAGCGCGCCGGACTGGCGGCTGAAGGCTGCGCCTCGATCGAGGAGGCGCTCGCCCGCGCCGCCCGCGCCGCCGGCCCCACGCCGCCGCGCGTGCTGATCATCGGCTCGCTCTACCTTGCCGGCGAGGCGCTCGCCGCCAACGGCACGCCGCCGCAGTAGCGAGCCCCGCGCGCTACTCGGCCGAGATCTTCGCCTGCGCGATCAGGTCGGTCCATTTGCGGCTTTCGGCGGCGATGAACGCTTCCGAGGCCTCGACGGAATCGCCGCGCGGCGTGAAGCCGAGATCGGCGAGGCGCGACTGCGCCTCGGGCGCCTTCAGCCCCTCGGCGAGCGCGGCGTTCAGCGCGCGCACCGCCTCGTCGGGCGTGGCGGCGGGCGCGAGCAGCGGATACCAGCTGTCGAGCGCATAGCCCGCGACGCCCGCCTCGGCGACGGTCGGCGTCTGCTCCCAACCCTTGGGCCGGGCCGCGCCGGTGGTCGCGAGCGCCAGGATCTTGCCGTCGTCGGCGAGCTTGCGGGCGTTCATCGGGCTGATGAAGGCCATGTCGATGCGTCCGCCCGCGAGGTCGAGGACCACTTCGCTGGTGCCCTTGTAGGGCACGTGCATGATGTCGACCGCCGCCAGCCGCTTGAACAGCTCGCCGCCGAGATGGAGCGTCGTGCCGACGCCCGACGACCCGTAGGTGAGCACGCCGGGCTGCGACTTGGCGAGCGCCACGAGCTTCTCGACCGAGGTCGCCTCGAAGCCGCTGCGGACGGCGAGGACGGAGGGCCCGCTCGCCGCGATGGCGATGGCGCGGAAGCCGTCGAGCTTGAACGGCGCGTCGGGGAGCAGCGCGGGCTGGGTGACGTAGCTGACGCCGGACGGCAGCACGACCGTGTAGCCGTCCGGGGTCGCCCGCGCGCTCACGCCGAGCGCCAGCGCGCCGCCCGCGCCCGGCCGGTTCTCGATGATCGCCGGCGCCTTGAACGCCCGCTCGAAGGCGAGGCCGACGAGGCGGCCGATGATGTCGTTCGGCCCGCCGGGCGGAAACGGGACGACGACCGTGATCTGACGCTCCGGGAACGCGGCGCGGGCGGGTCCCGCTCCGGCCGCGAGCGCGAGGCCCGCGGTCGCGGCGAGCGCCTGACGGCGGGTGACGCCTTCGGTCATCGTTCAGCTCCGCTGTGACTGTGACTGTCGCATGAAGGCTAGCGCATCCGCGACCAAAGTCGAAAGCCCGGCGCGGCTTCGGCGACGAAAAAGCCCTCCGGCGCGGTCCGCCGGAGGGCTTTCGTCGTTCAGAGCCGAGCTGTAGCGAGGTTCAGACCGCGCTCTCGATCCAGTTGACAAGCTTGGACTTCGGAGCCGCGCCGCGCTGGGTGGCGACGTGCTGGCCGCCCTTGAACATCATCAGCATCGGGATCGCGCTGATGCCGAAGCGGGTCGCGACCTCGGGGTTCTCGTCGACGTTCAGCTTCAGGATCTTCACCTTGCCGGCCATCTCGTTGGAGATCTCCTCCAGCGCCGGCGCGATGGCGCGGCAGGGGCCGCACCATTCGGCCCAGAAGTCCACCACCACCGGCTCCGTCGAGCGGAGCACGTCGTCGTCGAAGGTGGCGTCGGAAACCTTGGCGGTCGCCATGGATAGCATCCTTGTGTTGGTCCGGCGGACGGCCCGCGGGCGTGGGCGGTCCTGCTCTTCGTTCGGAGCGAACGTATGAACCGCCCGGGGGAGCGTCAAGCGAAGCGGATCAGGGCCTTTGGCCGCGCATGGGTCGGCGGTCACGGCAGCCGGTCGAGCCGCGGCGCGGCGGTCCACAGGATCGCGGCGCGCACCGGGCGGTCGGGCCAGATCGCGGCGAGCAGCTCGGCGTAGGCCGAAAGCTGCGCGGCGTAGCCCGGAGGGACCGGCGCGCCTTCGGGCGGCGGCCGGCGGTCGGTCTTGTAGTCGACCACCAGCACCTCGCGCTCCGTCACCGCGAGCCGATCGATGCGGCCGGAGACGGGGCGTCCGTCCGCGAGCGTCCCGACGATCGGGACCTCGCCGCGCCCGCCGGGGGCGAACACCGCGGCGAAGGCGGGATCGGCGACGATCGCGAGCGCGGATGACGTCGCCTCCGCCAGCACGTCGGGCGGCAGCGCCTCCGCCGCGCCGGCGGCGAGCCGCGCCGCCGCCTCCGCCCGCCGCTCGGGCGCGAGCTCCGGCAGCGCCTTCAGCAGCCGGTGCAGCAGCGCGCCGCGCGCCCGCGCCGCATCTGCGCCGGGCCCCGGGATCGGCGCCGGCGCGTCGGGATCGTCGACCGCGAGCGCGGAGGGCGACAGCGGCGGGCCGGGCGCGGCCTCCGGAGCGGCGGCGCGGCCGAGCCAGTCCGGCGGGGGAGCCTGAGGCGCCGGGAGCGGCAGCTCGGGCTCGCCGTCGGAGAACAGAGCCCCGACGCGCAGCCGCAGCGCCGGCTGCTCCATGCCGATGTCGACGCTTTCGACGCCCTCCGCGCCGGCGAGCCCGTCGCGGACCAGGTCGTACCACGCGCCCTCGGGGCGGGGGCGGCCGCCCTCGTGGCCGCAGACCAGCAGACGGTCGCGGGCGCGGGTCATGGCGACGTAGAGCAGGCGGCGGTGCTCGGCCTCCGCGCCGGCGCGCGCCTCGGCGCGTGCGGCGGCCAGGGCCGGCGGGTCGTCGTCCTTTCGGCCGGCCCAGACCGGGATCGGCGCCGCGCCGTGGCCCGCCTCCGGCCGGGGCACGTCGAGCAGCGCGGAGCCTCGCCCGGAGGCCGCGCCGCCGCAGGTGTCGGCGAGCACGACGAAGCCGGCCTCGAGCCCCTTGGCGCCGTGCACGGTCATCACCCGCACCTCGCCGGAGGAGACGTCGAGGTCGCGCTTGATCTCGGCGGGGGCTGCGGCGAGCCAGACGAGAAAGCCCGCGAGCGACGGCGCGTGGGTCGCGGAGAAATCCTGCGCGAGGTCGAGGAAGGCGTCGAGCGGGTCGTCCGCCTCGTGGCCGAGCCTCGCGCGGAAGGCGCGGCGCGCGCCGCCTTCCGCCAGCAGCCCGGCGTAGAAGGCGAACGGCGTGCGCTGGGCGGCCTCGCGCTTGAGCCGCTCCAGCTTCGCCGCTGCAACTTGCGCCCGCGGCGGGCCGCCTGCGAGCGCGTCCGCGAGTCGTCCGGAGCGCTGGGCCGCGACCGCCATCAGGTCGTCGTCGTCGAGCCCGAACAGCGGGCTCTTGAGCGCGCAGGCGAGCGCGAGGTCGTCGTCCGGCGTCGTCAGCGCATGGCCGAGCGCGACCAGGTCCATCACCGCGATGTGCTCGCCGACGATCAGCCGGTCCGCGCCCGCCACCGGCACGCCCCGGCTTTTGAGCGCGCGCAGGATCGCCTCGAACAGCGCCTTGCGCTGCCGCACCAGCACCAGCACCTCGCCGGCCGGAACCTCGCGGGCGGCGATCGCGCGGTCGATCTCGCGCGCGATCGCCTCCGCGAGCCGCACCACGGCGCTCTGCGGCTTGACCTCGTCGAACGGCGCGTCCCAGGCCTCCTCGGCGCCCTTGGCCTCGATCGCCGGCACGATTGGCCAGACCTCGACCGAACCGGGCGCGTCGCGGCGCGTCGTGGTGTGGTGGGTGCCGGCGGCGTCCGAGCTCAGGCCTGCATGGGCCTCCTCGCGGGCGAACACGAAATCCACCGCCCGCAGCACCACGGATGCGGAGCGGAAGCTCTCCTGCAGCCGCACGTCCTGGAACGGCCGCCCGGCGGCGTCGTGCTCGCGGCCGTAGGTCTGGCGCGTGGCGCCGAAGGCGGCGGGCTCGGCGCCCTGGAACGAGAAGATCGACTGCTTCTCGTCGCCGACCGCGAACACGGTGCGGCGGTCGGGGCCGCGGGCGCCTTCGCCGGCGGAGAACTCCTCGGTGAGCCGGCGCACGATCTCCCACTGCTGGGGCGAGGTGTCCTGCGCCTCGTCGACCAGCACGTGGTCGAGCCCGCCGTCGAGCTTGTAGCGCACCCAGGTCGAGCTGACCCGGCCGAGCAGCGCGCGGGCCTTGTCGATCAGGTCGTCGTAGTCGAGCAGCGCCTCCGCCGACTTGGCGCGGGCGTAGGCCGCGATGGTCGCCTCCGCGAGCGTCAGCAGCGCGTGGGTGCGCTCGACGATTCCGGCCGCGGCGAGGCGCGGCAGCAGGTCGGAGAGCCGCGCCATCTCGCCGTCGAGCAGCGCGGCGATGTCGGGATAGGCCGCGCGCGTCGCCTTGGTGAGGAAGGTCTTCGGCGCGCGCGGCTTGCCGGCGTCGGTCAGGAACAGGCTGAGATAGGCGTCCCGGCGCTCGCCCGGGTCGCGCGCCGCGACCGCGCGGAGCAGATGTCCGGCGAGCTTCTGGTCCGTGACGGAGCCTTCGACGAGCGAGGCCGCGATCGCCGGCCATTCGGCGTCGGGCACGCCGGCGCCGAGCACCTGCGCCTCCAGCGCCTCGCGGGCGTCGTCCGGGCCGAGACCGAAGGTCCGCGCCAGCGCCGTGGCGGCGCCGTCCGGTCCGCCGATCGCCGGGTCCTCGAACAGCGCCTTCAGCTCCGCCCGCCCGTGAAGCGCCTCGGTTACCGCGTCGTCGATGGTCTGGGCCGCGACCGTCGGCACGAGGCGCGCGAGCGCGCGGCCGACGGCGCCCCCGGGGTCGCGCGCGGCCTGCGCCAGCACGGCGGCGCGGGCGCGCGCCAGCATCTCGGCCTGATCGCGCGGGTCGAGCTCGGCGAAGCCCGCGGGCACGTTGGCCTCGAACGGGAACTGGCGCAGCAGCCGGCCGCAGAAGGCGTGGATCGTATAGATCTTCAGCCCGCCCGGCGTCTCCAGCGCGCGGGCGAACAAGCGGCGGGCGCCGGCGAGCCGG
Organism: Methylopila turkensis; assembly: GCF_027922325.1. GTDB lineage: Bacteria > Pseudomonadota > Alphaproteobacteria > Rhizobiales > Methylopilaceae > Methylopila > Methylopila turkensis. Next base: position 452,044 of record NZ_BSFL01000001.1, on the reverse strand, counting down.
GCCGGGGAGGGCGGCGCGCCGTCGAGGCCCGCGATCTCGCGGCTGAGCTCAGCGTCCGGCAGCGTGGCCCAGCCGCGCAGCCGCTCCACCACCCGGTTCTGCATGTTGGCCGCGGCGGCCTTGGTGAAGGTCAGGCACAGGATGCGCGAGGGCTCCGCGCCCGAGAGCAGCAGGCGCACCACCCGCTGCACCAGCACGTAGGTCTTGCCCGAGCCGGCGTTGGCCGACACCCAGGCGGAGCTCGCGGGGTCGGAGGCGCGCGCCTGATCCGCGACGGTCCTTTCGCTCGGGCCGCTCACGCCTCGCCTCCGTCGCCCTCGGCCGCGCCGCCGGTCGCCGACCATTCCTTGACGCGGGCGAGATGGGCGTAAGGCCCCTCGGGGCGCGACAGGAACTGCGGATGCGACAGCGAGCGGTAGGGCTCGTCCGGGTTCTCGAACCGGTCGACCACCTGCCGGAAGCGCTTCAGCGCCTCGTCGGCGACGGCCTCCAGCGGCTCGGTCTTGTGGCGGATGTCTATGATCTCGCCGGCGGGGTCGCGGCCTGTGAGCCGCAGCAGCATCATGCCGCCGAGCGCCCCGGCCTTGGGCGCGATCCCTTCGAACCCGCCTTCGCGCAAGATCGCGCCTTCGAGCGGAAGCTGCGGCGCGAAGCCCGCGAGCGCCTGCCGCGCGGTCGCCGCGCGCCCGGTCTTGTAGTCGATCAGCACGGCCGAGCCGTCGGCCAGCAGGTCGATGCGGTCGGCGCGGACGTTGAGCGTGAATTCGCGTCCCGCGACGGTGGGGAAGGCGAAGGCGCCGGTCCGCTCGGCGTGGCGGGTCGTCACCTGCGCGTTCCGCCCGCGCTCGAAGGCGAGCGTCCAGTCGGCGATGCGCTCGAACCGCGGCAGCCACATCAGCCGCACCTCGTCGCGCTCGGCGAGATCGCCGAAGGCCTCGCGCCCGAGCCGCAGCAGGTTTTCCCGCGCTGCGATGTCATCCATTGCGACGCCAGACGAGAGAAACGCCTCCAGCGCCGCGTGCACCACGTCCCCGAGCTCGGCCGGGCCGGGAGCGGGGCCGACGGGGCCAAGCTCCTCGAGGCGCAGCACGTGGCGGGCGTAGATCGAATACGGATCGCGCAGCCAGGTCTCGACCGCGGTGACGCTCAGCCGCGTCGGCCTGAGCTCCAGCGCGGGGCGCGGCTCGGGCGGCCGGGTGGGCGGGGCGCGCCCGGCGTCGTCGAGGCGCTCGCCAAGCGCGGCGTAGCGGGCGCCGCGGGCCTCGGCCGCGGCGTAGTCCGCCGGCGCGACGGCGGCCAGCCGCTGCAGCCAGCGCGAGGGGATGGTCGGCGCGCCGCCGGCCTTGGCCGCGCGCGTCAGCACCGCCTCGCGCGCGCCGAGCAGCTGGCAGAAGTCGTGCGCGGACAGCCCGATCCGCCGCTCCGGCTGGGCGAGGCCGAGTTCCGCGCGCAAGGGGCGGTTGATCCAGGCGTCGCTCTGCGGCGCCGGCGGCCAGACGCCGTCGTTCAGCCCGCCGAGCACGATGCGGTCGACGCTGATCAGGCGCGCCTCCAGGGGCCCGAGGATGCGGAGCCGCGGATGCCGGTCGCGCCGGGGGCGGACCGTGCGGCCCGCCATCAGCGCCTCGACCACGCCCGGAAAACTGCGCGGCGAGATCGGATCGGCGCTCGCCGCAGCGTCGGCGAGCTCGTCGAGGAAGCGGCCGAGCTCCTCGGCGTCGTCGCCCTCGGGCGCGCCCGCGACGGCGTCATAGACCGCGCGCAGGCCGGTCGCGAGCTGGACGAGCGGCGTGGGGCCGGACGCCGCGAGGCTCGCGAGCGGCGCGAGCGCCGCCTCCAGCGCGTCGAGCAGGCGCGCGGCCTGAGCGCGGTCCGCGCCGCCGAAACGGGCGGCGGGGCCGCGGGCGCGCGCGTCGAGCGCGGCCCGGAGCGCCGCGAAGCCGGGCTTCGCCAGCGGCGTGCGGAAGGCGACGAGATCGAGCGCGTCGATCGCGCGCTCGGGCAGTCCCGCCTCCGCCGCAAGCCGGCAGGCGGGGGCGCGCAGCAGCGCGAGCAGGTTGGCGGGGGTTGGATCAAGCGCGGCGTCGGCGGCGAGCCGCAGCAGCGCGCCGGCGCGGGCGGCGCCGAGCGGCTGCCCCGCGCTGTCGTCGATCGCGACGCCCCAGCGTTCGAGCTCGACCGCGACCCGCGCGGCGAGGCCCCGGTCGGGCGTGACGAGCGCCGCGGTCTTGCGCGGCGTCTCCAGCGCCTCGCGCAGCGCGAGCGCGGCCGCCGTCGCCTCGCCGCGCGGGTGGGCCGTGGCGACGATCGCGACCTCGCCGAGCGCCGCGGCGCTCTCGGCCGGGGCAAGCGGCGCGCGGCTCCACAGGTCGGTGGTGTCGGCCGGGCGCAGCGCGTCCGCGACCAGTTTTCCGCGCGCGGCGAGCGGCCGAGGCGCGGGCGCGAGCTCCCTAACCTCGGCGCGCGCGAGGCCGAGCGCGCGCAGGAGATGGGAGAGGCCGCGCTGGGGGTGGCCGGCGAGCGCCGGCTCGTCGCCCTCGATCAGCGTCGCCCAGGAGGCGTCGTCGAGCCCGTCGCGGTCGAGCCCCGGCAGCGCGACGGCGCCCTGGGGCGCGTTGGCGATCGCCGCGATCAGCCGGCGGGTCGCCGGCGCCGAGCCGGTGGAGCCCGCCGCGACCACGGGCCCGCCGCCGGCCTGCACGCGGGCGATGGCGGCGTCTATCTGCAGCCGACGCCGCCGGCTGGGGTCCAGCCGCCGGATCTCGTCGAGATGCTCGGGCCAGAGGCGCAGCGCGACCTGCAGGAAGGACTGCGTGATCGCCCAATACTGGTCGTGCTCGCCGGGGGCGAGCCGGTCAAGCGCGGCGATGTCGACCTCCTCGGTCTCGATCGCGTCGATCAGCGCCTCGAGGTCGCCGGCGAGGTGGATCGCCTCCGCCGCGGTCGCGGGGATCAGCGGCCCGTCGTCGTCGCCGAGCGCGAGCGCGGACCGGTCGAGCGTCTCCGCGAAGCGGGAGACGAGCTTGGCCAGCGTCAGCCGGCGCTCCAGCGGCGCGACCGCGGGCGGCAGGTCGGCGTCCGCGTCGTCGAGCGGATCGGCCGCCTCCATGTCCGCGTCCACGTCGCCGAGCGGGGCGATGCGCGGCAGCAGGGTGGCGCGGCCGTCGAGCGCTTCGAGAAAGGCGTCCCGAAGTGCGCGCGAGGCGCGGCGTGTGGGCAGGAAGATGGTGGCGTCCGCGAGCGCCAGCGGGTCGCCGCGCGGCGCGAAGCCGGGGATCAGCGCGCCGTCCAGCAGGCCGTCGACCAGCGTCCGCAGGAACGGCGCGCCCGCGGGAATGGTGACGACGTTGGGAACGCGCGGGGAATCGCTCATCGCGGGCGAGGATAGCGCGGAGCTTGCCCGCCGTCAGAGATGCGCAGGCGGCGCTTCGCGATCGGCGCCCTGCCGGCGAAGGCCGGTCGCCGTCACACCACCGACAGGTCGATCGCCCGCTCGGCCTCGACGATCGCCTCGGGCGTGCCGACGTGCAGCCACACGCCGTCCAGCCGCAGACCGTGCAGGCGGTCGCGCTCGATCGCCTCGTTCCAGAGCCGGTTGATCGAGAACGGCTCGTCGCCGCGGTTCTCGAACGCCGCGCGCGGCATGATCGCGACGCCGGCGTAGGCGAAGGGCGTGACCTGCCGCTCGGCGCGGCGGCGCAAGCGGCCGTCGGTGAAGAACTGGAAGTCGCCGGCGCCCTCGAAGCCGACGCTCGCGGTGAGCGCCGCCACCAGCAGCAGCGCGTCCATGCGCTTCGGGTCCCACATCTCCGCCATGCGGGCGAGGTTCGGCCGCGCGCCGTCGATCCAGAACGTGTCGGCGTTGAGGATGAAGATCGCGTCGCCGCGCAGGTGGGGCAGCGCCTTGACCACGCCGCCGCCGGAATCCATCAGCCGGCCGCGCTCGTCGGAGATGATGATCTCCGGCGAGGTCCGACGGCCAAGATGGGCCTCCATCTGGTCGGCGTGGTGATGCACGTTGACCACCGCGCGCTCGACTCCGGCCTCGGCCAGGCGATCAAGCACATGGTCGAGCAGCGTGCGGTCGCCGACCGTCACCAGCGGCTTCGGCCGCGTCTCGGTGATCGGCTTCATGCGGGTGCCGAGACCCGCGGCCAGCACCATGGCGTCGGTGATGCGCGCGCTCACGCCGGCTGCTCCATGGCCCCGAGCCGCGCCTCGTACCAGGCGGCGAGATCGGCGAGGTCGGGATGGGCGAGGTTCGCCGCGAGCGTCTTCAGCACGCGCGGCAGGTTGGCGAGGTAGCCGGGCTTGCCGTCGCGCTTGGCGAGGCGGACGAAGATGCCGAGGATCTTGGTCGCCCGCTGCGCGCCGATGGTGGCGTAGGCGCGGGCGAAGGCGCGCGGCTCGAAGCTCGGGTCAGTCCGGCGGCGGCGCTCCAAATATCGGGCGGCGAGCGCCATTTCGAGCCCGTCTGGCATGTCGACGCGGGCGTCCTGCATCAGCGAGACCACGTCATAGGCCGGCGGGCCCATGACCATGTCCTGGAAGTCCAGCAGGCCGAGCTTGGCGAGCCCCTCGCGGTCGTCGCGCCAGGTGAGGTTCGGCGAATGGTAGTCGCGCAGCGTCCAGGTCGGCTCCTCGGCCAGCACCGGCTCCAGCGCCGCGCGCCAGAGCGCGTGGAACGCCTCGCGCGCCTCCGGGTCCGGCGAGACGCCGGTGGCGTGGGGCAGGTACCAGTCGTTCAGCAGCTCGCATTCGACCAGCATGGCGGCGACGTCGTAGGGCGGCACGCGGTAGAGCTCGCGGCCGACCGGCAGGTCGACGGGAAGCTCGCGGCCGTGCAGGTCGGCGAGCAGGTCGGCGGCGAGCTCGTAGCGGCTCGCGATCGGCTGGCCGCCGGCGGCCACCGGCTCGAAGCCCATGTCCTCCACCAGCAGGAAGCCGTTGACGAGGTCCTGGGCGTAGATCTGCGGCGCGGCGTAGCCGAGGCCGCGCAGCGCGTCGGCGACCGCGACGAAGGGCTTCACGTCCACCGCGAGCCGCGCCAGCGTCAGGTAGCTCTTGCCGTCGAAGATCGCGGGGCCGTGCGCGCGGGCCGGCGCGTCCATCAGGATCGCGGTGCGGCTTCCGAGCGTCAGGCGCTCGTAGAGCCGGCTCGACGCGTCGCCCTGCACGTGCTCGCGGCTCGCCTCGCCCCAGCCGGCGGCGTCGACGAAGCGTTTTCCGTCGCGCAGCCTCGCGAGCCGGCGCGCGAAGGCGCCGTAGCCGGAGAAGCGGGCGCGCCGCCCGGCGCCCCCCGGCGCGATGTCGAGCGCGAGGTCGAGACGGTCCGGCGGCAGTTCGGCGCCCAGCCGGTCCGGCCACTCCACCAGCACGATCGCGTCCTCGCCGGCCTCGTCCCAGCCGAGCTCCTCGAGCTCCTCCGGGCCGGTCAGACGGTAGAGGTCGGCGTGCACGATCGGGCCGCGCGGCAGGTCGTAGGTCTGCAGCAGCGTGAAGGTCGGGCTCGGCGCCTCGAGTTCGGGGTCGTTGGCGCGGGCGCGCACCAGCGCGCGGGCGAAGGTGGACTTGCCGACGCCGAGGTCGCCGGACAGGGTCACGAGGTCGCCGGGCTTCAGCGCGCGGGCGACGTCGGCCGCGAGCGCCGCGGTCGCCGCCTCGTCGGGCAGCGTCAGGTCCCAGGTCTCGACGCCGGGCTTCTGCGCCGTCGTCCGCGCCGCGCCGATCAGGCTCGCAGGGCCCCTCATTCGGCGGCCGCGGCGATGGCGCGCACGGGGAAGGCGCAGGTGACCACGGTGCCGACGCCGGGCTTGCTCTCGATCGCGACCTGCCCGCCATGCAGCTCCACCAGCGAGCGCACGATCGAGAGGCCGAGGCCCACGCCGCGGTGGCGGGCGCCGGCGGTGCGGCTCTCGAACCGGTCGAACACCTTCTCGATCAGCTCGGGCGAAATGCCGGCCCCGCGGTCGGCGACGCGGAAGATCACCTTGTCCTTCGAGCGCTCCGCGCTGACCCGGATCGACAGGCCCGGCTGCGAGAAGCCGATCGCGTTGGCGAGCAGGTTGAACAGCACCTGTCGGACGCGCTTGGCGTCCGCGACGAACACCCCGACGTCGTCGGCCGCCTCGATCTCGAGCCCGAGGCCGGCCTCCGCGAGCCGGTCGCGCACGCCTTCGACCGCGCCGTCGATCGCCTCGCGGATGTCGACAGGCCCGAGCTCCAGCTCCATGGCGCCGGCGTCGATGGTGGTCAGGTCGAGGATGTCGTTGATGATCGCGAGCAGGGCCGCCGATGACGACAGGATGTGCTCGACATATTCGCGCTGCTTGGTCGAGAGCGTGCCGAGCCGCGCGTCGCCGAGCAGCTGGCCGAAGCCGATGATGTTGGTGAGCGGCGAGCGCAGCTCGTAGGAGACGTGGTTCACGAAGTCGTTCTTCAGCCGGTCGGCCGCCTCCAGCGCTTCGGCGCGTTCGCGGAGCGCGCGCTCCACGTTCACGCTCGCGGTGACGTCGGTGAAGGTGGCCAAGGCGCCGCCGTCCGGCAAGGGCAGCGTCACCACGTCGATGATGCCGCCGCCGTCGCGGTCGATGCGGAGCGCGAGCGGCTGGCGCTCGTCCGGCATGGCGGTCAGGGCCATCTTGAGCCGGGCCCAGAGGTCGACGTCGGCGGCGCGGGCGCCGCAGGCCTTCAGGATCTCGTCGGCGTGCGGCCGGTTCGCGAGGTCGGCCTCGCCGAGCCGCCAGAGCGCGGCGAAGGCGGGGTTGTGCAGCTTCAGCCGGCCGTCGGAGCCGAACACGGCGACCGCCTCCTGAAGGTGGTCGATGGTCTCGCGCTGCACCTTGGTGAGCGCGTTGAAGCGGCTTTCGAGCTCCAGCCGCTCGGTGACGTCGTCGAACAGATAGGTGACGCCGCCTTCCGGATTCGGCGCGGCCACCACGCGCAGCGTGCGGCCGTCCGGCAGATGCCACCAGTGCTCGCGCGGCTCGATCGCGCGGTAGGCCTCGTGCAGCTCGGCCTTCCATTTGCGGAAGTCAGCCTCCTCCGGCAGCCGCCGGTCGGCGCGCAGCCGGTCCAGAATGGCGGCGTCGCTCGGGCCGCCTTCGAGGAAGCCGGGGTCGAGCGACCACAGCCGGGCGTAGGCCTGGTTGTGGAACGAGAGCGCGCCGTCCTTGCGGAAGATCGCTACCGCGGTCGCGAGCTCGTCGAGCGTGCGGCGGTGGGCCTCCATCTGGCGGGAGAGGTCGGCGCGGACGTCCTCGAGCTCTGAGACGTCGATCGCGATCGCCGCCGCGCCGGAAGGCGAGGGGGCCTCGACCACGTCGAAGATGCGGCGCTGGCTGGCGAACACGGCCGGGGCCCGCTTGCGGAACACCTGGCCCGCCTCGTTGGCGCGGCGGGCCGCGGCGCGGATCGTCTGGTCGAGGAACTCCGCGTTCTGCTCGACGGCCGCGACGCCGTCCTTCGCTTCGACGCCGCGGGCGTAGGCCTCGTTGGCGTAGGCGAGCCGGCCGTCCTCGTCGCGCAGCCACACCGGCTGGGTCAGCGCCTCGATCAGCGCGAGCGTGCGGCCGAGCGCGCCCTGAAGCTCGGCGTTGCGGTCCTCGATCTCGGCGCGCGCGAGGCGCTCGCCGGTGACGTCGCGAAGCCGCATCACGACCGCGCCGCCGACCGGCCGGCCGTCGGCCTCGATATGGCCGCCTTGCGGCGTCCGGAGCACCAGGCGGAACGGCTCGCCGCGCTGGCGCAGCGCGTCGATGCGAGCGTCAAGGCCGCGGGCGGCTTCGGGCTCGAGCCAAGCGCCGAAAGCGAGCAGCCGCCGTCCCACTGGCAGGCCGGCGAGGCGCGACGGTTCGCCGACGATCTCGGGCGCGCCGTCCCCGCGCCAGGTGACGATGACCTGCGTCTCGGAGGCGACGAGCGCCTCGGCGCGGTCGAGCCTGCTTCGGAGGTCGGCGATCTCGCGGGCGCTTTCGACGCCGGCGTCGACAAGGCGCTGGCGCGCGCGCAGCAGCATGATGGCGCAGGTCACGGCCACGAACAGCGCGCCGAGGAACAGCGCGAGCGCAGCGGTTTCGGAGGCCCCGAAGGGCGCGGCGTGGGCGGAGGCGGCGGGCAGGACGGTCGCCGCGCCTGCGATCGCCAGGCGAGCGGGTCCCAGTCGCGGCCGTTCGAACATATGCTGCAACCCCCACCGGCGGACCGGGGCGACAACTCGCTCCGGCTGCGGGAAACGTGCGCGCCGCCCCACGCGGCCCGTCACGAATCAGAGGTCAGTCTACTGACCGGGGGAATCGCCCCCAAGAGTCCATAAAGAGTACGAATGTGCGTTTGGTCACTTTTTCGCCCCGACTGCGGCGCCTTTGCCCACCCGCACGTCGTAAAGGGATTGCGCCTCCAACACGTCCGCGATGTGGGTTTCCGCCCAGATCCGGAGGCCGTCCACCACCCGGGCGAGCGTGCGCCCGAGCGGGGTCAGGGCGTACTCGACCGTCACCGGCACGGTGGGGAAAGCGGTGCGCGTCACCAGCCCGTCGCGCTCCAGACCCTTGAGCGTCTGCGACAGCACCTTCTGCGACAGCCCCTCGACCTCGCGGCGGAGCTGGTTGAAGCGCCGCGGCCCTTTCATGAGCAGGCCGAGGATCAGCGCGGCCCATTTGTCCGCGATTGTGTCGAGCACCATCCGGGTCGGGCAGGAGGCGGCGTAGGCGTTGGCCGCGCCCGAAGCGGCGGATGGGGAGGCGGTGCCCCGCGGGTGACCTGGTGTCGTCATGGTGCCTTCTTGAGCCCTGCTGTCAGATCGATATGTAGGTTTCCATCGGAAACTTATAAAGGATCTCGACCATGAACGTCGCATTGATCGGCGCCTCCGGCGCCGTCGGCTCCCGCGTCCTCGCCGAACTCGTCCGCCGCGGCCACGCCGTCACCGCGATCGCCCGCAACCCCGACCGCATCGCGAAGAGCGAAGGCGTGACGGCGGTCGCCGCGGACGCGGCCGACGTCGCCGGCCTCGCGCAGGTTCTGCGCGGCCACGACGCCGTCATCAGCTCGGTCCATTTCTCGGCGGGCGATCCCGCGAACCTTCTGGCGGCGGTGAAGCAGGCGGGCGTTCCGCGCTATCTCGTCGTCGGGGGCGCGGGCAGCCTGGAGGTCGCGCCCGGCGTCAGGCTGATCGACACGCCGGAGTTCCCCGAGGAGTACAAGGCGGAGGCTGCGGCCGGCGCGGCCTATCTCGACCTGCTGCGGCGCGAGGGCGATCTCGACTGGACGTTCCTGTCGCCCTCGGCGCTGTTCGTCCCCGGCGAGCGCACCGGCGCGTTTCGGATCGGCGGCGACGCGCTGCTGACCAACGCGGACGGCAGCAGCATCTCGTACGAGGACTTCGCCATCGCCTTCGTCGACGAACTGGAGCGCCCGGCGCATTCCCGCAGGCGCTTCACCGTGGGCTACTGACGAGCCTCCGAAACGAAAACGGGGAGGCGCGATGGCCTCCCCGTCGGTCGTGCGGATGAGCGGTCGAGGCTCAGTAGCGGTAGGTCTCGGGCTTGAACGGGCCCTGCTGCGGCACGCCGATGTAGCCGGCCTGCTTGTCGGAAAGCTTCGACAGCTTCACGCCGATCTTGTCGAGGTGCAGCGCCGCGACCTTCTCGTCGAGGGTCTTGGGCAGCACGTAGACCTGGTTCTTGTACTTGCCGTCCTTGTTGTTCGCCCAGAGTTCGATCTGCGCGAGCGTCTGGTTGGTGAACGAGGCGGACATCACGAAGGAGGGGTGGCCGGTGGCGTTGCCGAGGTTCACCAGGCGGCCTTCGGACAGCACGATGATCTTCTTGCCGTCCGGGAACTCGACCTCGTCGACCTGCGGCTTGATGTTGTCCCACTTGAAGTTCTTCAGCGCGCCGATCTGGATCTCGCTGTCGAAGTGGCCGATGTTGCAGACGATCGCCCGGTCCTTCATGTCGCGCATGTGGTCGACCGTGATGACGTCGACGTTGCCGGTCGCGGTCACGAAGATGTCGGCGCGCTTGGTAGCCTCCTCCATGGTCACGACCTCGTAGCCCTCCATCGCCGCCTGCAGCGCGCAGATCGGGTCGACCTCGGAGACGAGCACGCGGCAGCCGGCTTGGCGCAGCGAGGCGGCCGAACCTTTGCCGACGTCGCCGAAGCCCGCGACCATCGCGACCTTGCCGGACATCATGACGTCGGTGCCGCGGCGGATCGCGTCGACGAGGCTCTCGCGGCAGCCGTAGAGGTTGTCGAACTTCGACTTGGTGACGCTGTCGTTGACGTTGATCGCCGGGAACAGCAGCTCGCCCTTCTTGGCGAACTCGTAGAGGCGATGCACGCCCGTCGTGGTCTCTTCGGTCACGCCCTTAATGGCGTCGGCGTTCTTCGTGTACCAGCCCGGATGGGTCTTGAGGCGAGACTTGATCGCCGCGAACAGGATCTCTTCTTCCTCATTGGTCGCGCCTTCGAGGAAGGCGACGTCGCCGGCTTCCGCACGCTTGCCGAGGTGGAGCAGCAGGGTGGCGTCGCCGCCGTCGTCCAGGATCATGTTCGGGGTGCCGCCGTCGGCCCACTCGAAGATGCGGTGCGTGTACTCCCAGTACTCCGTCAGCGTCTCGCCCTTCACGGCGAAGACGGGCGTGCCGTTCGCGGCGATGGCGGCGGCGGCGTGGTCCTGGGTCGAATAGATGTTGCACGAGGCCCAGCGGACGTCGGCGCCGAGCGCCTTCAGCGTCTCGATCAGCATCGCGGTCTGGATCGTCATGTGCAGCGAGCCGGCGATGCGCGCGCCCGCGAGCGGCTGCGACGGGCCGAACTCCTTGCGGCAGGCCATCAGGCCCGGCATCTCGGTCTCGGCGATCGCGAGCTCCTTGCGGCCCCAGTCGGCGAGCGAGATGTCCTTGACGACGTAGTCGGGAAGCGGGGCGTCCTTAAGGGCGGCGGCGGTCTGGCTCATGAGAAAGCGATCCTTCCGTTTGACCCGGCCATGCGGGGGCGCCGCGGGCGGGACGTGCATGTCGCCCGCCTCGTACCACGCCTTTCGCCGGCGATCAATAAAGACATAAAGAAGTCTTTATGTCGGAAGCGAACGACAAAAAAAGGGCGGCCCGAAGACCGCCCCTTCCGCCTCGCGTCGGGCGAGATCAGAACTTGTAGTTCACGCCGACGCGCGCGATGTGGCCGTCGTTCTCGAACTTGGACTTGTAGCCCGACTGGCCGACCGGCGCGACCGCGGTGCGGTTCACGTTCAGCGTGGTGTCGCCGAGGTCGTAGTAGAGGTACTCGCCCTTGACCGAGATGTTGTCGGTCACGGCGTACTCCACGCCGCCGCCGACGGCGTAGCCGACTTCCCAGTCGCTCTTGCTGTCCTGGAACCCGACCGCGCCGCCGACGCCCGCGGGCGTCAGGTTGTTGTTGAAGCGGGCCGAGGTCTTGACCTTGCCGTAGGCGAGGCCGCCGGTGCCGTACACCAGCACGCGGTCGAACGCGTAGCCGAGGCGGCCGCGCACGGTGCCGAGGTACTCAAGCTCCTGCGAGAAGCTGGAGCGGATGGTGCCGAGAGCGGGGGCGAGCGGCGGGATCGCGTAGCGCGCGGTCTCGTCGATGTCGGTGTAGTTGAAGTCCGCCTCGATGCCGAACACGATCGGCGAGTTGTCGAGCTGGACGTTGTAGCCGAGCTGGCCGCCGACGGTCCAACCGTCGCCGTCGATGCCGAGGCTCGGGGGACGCAGGCGGTTCTGGACGTTCAGGCGGGTCGCCGCGTCCTTGCCGCGCGTGCGGACGTCGTGGTCGCCCCAGATGTAGCCGGCGTTGGCGCCGACGTAGAAGCCGGTCCAGGTGAAGGACGGCACGGCGACCAGAGCCGGCTCCTCATAGGCCGGAAGGTCGGCCGCGACGGCCGACGCGGCGGTGACGAGAAGCGCGGCGGCGGCGGCCGATGCGCGGAGCATGCTGATCATGGTTTAGTCCCCTAGGCGACACTTTGCTGTGCAACCACGCTACGCTAGGGGCGCCCCCATGGTTTCAGACGATCTTGTGATCATTATCCATTGCGCGCGGGCGTTGCATTTTGGCCGCACTATGGCCGACGCGCGGCGGTGGCATGTCCGATCACAGCGTCGCGAGTGACGTGGCCGTGTGATGACATCGCAGGCGCCCATCCCCACATTGCGGGCAACGCAACCTGGGGAAACGAAACGCCAATGTCCCGACCGACCCTCGTCCGCCGTATAGCCGCGACCGCGCTTGCGGCGCTGGTGATGGGCGTGACGCTCGCGCCTCTCGACGCCGACGCCCGCGCCGGCCGCAGCGGCGGATTCGGCAGCCGCGGATCGAAGACCTTCCAGGCGCCGCCTCCCACAGCGACCTCTCCGGGCGCGGCGCCGATCCAGCGCTCGCAGACGCAGCCGAACGCCATGCAGCCCGGTCAGGGCGCCGGCGCGGCGGCCGCGGCCCAGCGCCGTCCCGGCATGTTCGGCGGCGGCTTCGGCGGCATGCTGATGGGCGGCCTTCTCGGCGCGGGCCTGTTCGGCCTGCTGTCGGGCTCCGGCTTCTTCGGCGGACTGGGCTCGCTCGCCTCGATCCTGGGCCTCGTGCTGCAGGGCGTGATCATCTTCTTCGTGGTGCGGCTCGCCATGAGCTGGTTCCGCAACCGCAAGAGCCAGCAGGCGCCGGCCTACCAGAGCGCGCCGAACCCGGCGTCCCCGCCCCCGGGCGGCGGCTACCGCTTCGACGCGCCGCAGGCCGCGAACGGCGGTCCGGCCTCCGGCGGCCTTGGCGGCTTTGGCGGTTTCGGCCGCGCCGCCCCGGCTGCGACGCCGGTTACGCTCGACGGCCAGGACTTCGACGCGTTCGAACGCCTGCTCTCCGACGTGCAGGCGGCCTATTCCGACCAGGACCTCGCGCGTCTGAACCGTCTCGCCACCGCCGAGGTCGCCGACGGCTTCTCGGCCGACATCGAGGACGACCGCAGCCGCGGCGTGGTCAACCGGATCCGCGACGTGAAGCTGCTGCAGGGCGACCTGTCGGAGGCCTGGAACGAGGGCGAGCGCGACTACGCCACGGTCGCGATGCGCTACGGCCTCGTGGACGTGGTCGAAGACCGGGAAACCGGCCGGCTGGTCGAGGGCGACCCGAACCGTCCGGTCGAGGCGACCGAGCTCTGGACCTTCGTCCGCCCGCGCGGCGGCGACTGGCGGCTGTCCGCGATCCAGCAGGCCGCCTGAACCGCAGCGTTTTAATCCCGCGACCTGACGACGGCGCCCCTCGCGGGCGCCGTTTTCGTTTGGGGGAGGGAAAGGAGGCGTCTCTGAGGGAATGTCACTCCCCCTCACCCGGCCCTGCGGGCCGACCTCTCCCCACCGGGGAGAGGTGCGATGCGGCGCCGTTCTTTACCTCTCCCCAGCGGGGAGAGGTCGGATGACGTAGTCATCCGGGTGAGGGGGAAAGGGGCGTTGGTCCGGCGGCCTACTCGTCTTCGCCGAAGCGGTTCGCGACGAGGGCGGTGATGGCCTCCAGCGCCTCCTGCGCCTCGGCGCCGCGCGCCTCGACGAGGATGGTGGTGCCGGGGGCGGCGGCGAGCATCATCAGGCCCATGATCGAGGTGCCGCCGACGGTCTCGCCGGCCCGGCTGACGAACACGTCGGCCTGGAAACGCTCGACGGTCTGGACGAATTTCGCGGAGGCCCGGGCGTGCAGGCCGCGCCGGTTGACGATGGGCAGCTCGCGGGAAACGCCGCCGTCGCTCATCTGTCGAACGCCCTCACGCCCTGCAGGTCACTTGCCCGAGAGCACGCGGCTCGCGACGTTGATGTACTTGCGACCCGCCTCTTGCGCCTGCACGACCGCCGCGTCAAGCGGCAGGTCGGAGCGCACGCTGGCGAGCTTGATCAGCATCGGCAGGTTGATGCCGGCGATGACCTCAACCTTGCGGCCGTCCATGCAGGAGATGGCGAGGTTCGAGGGCGTGCCGCCGAACATGTCGGTCAAAACGGCGACGCCGTCGCCGCTGTCGACCTCGCGCACCGCCGCGATGATGTCGCCGCGCCGCAGCTCCATGTCGTCGTCGGGCTCGATCGTGATGGTCGCAATCTGCCCCTGGGGCCCGACCACATGTTCGAGCGCGGCGCGAAACTCACAGGCGAGACGCCCGTGAGTGACCAGAACGAGGCCTATCATGCAGTCTCCGCGCAAATCGCTTGCGCTCCACGTCGCGACCGCCGCGCGCACCCAGCGCGGTCGGATCAGGATGCCGACGCTTGCGGCGCCGGAAAGCCCAGTTTTTCATGTTGCGGCGCGAACGCAAGTGCGTAGACGTCACAATGCGGTCGCGTGAACATGGGTGTTAACGCCTGCGATACCAAGGCGCCGCCGGCTGCGGAACGGGCTGCGACGGGGAGTCGCGGCAGCGAGACGCCTGAGATCGAGGCGCTCAGCGCCTCATCGGGAGGCAGCCGCTCGGGCGCCTCGACGAGGTCGACGACCAGCCGCACCACGGCGCCCGGCAGCCAGGCGCGGCGGACGATCCCGACGCCGCGGATCTCGATAAGGCCTGCAAGCGCGGCCGGAGGCGCGGCGACGAGCCGCCCGCCATGGACCGACAGCGTCACGCGGTCGTCCGCGACCAGGCGGCCGAAGCGGCCGTCGCGCTCCGCTCGGTCGAGCAGTTCCAGCGCGAGCGACGACTTGCCCGCGCCCGAGGGGCCGCGGATCAGCACGCCGGCGTCCCCGACCACGACGCAGGTCGCGTGCTCCGTCACGTCAGCGCCGCCGGCAGCCGCACCACGAAGCGGGCGCCGGCGACCTTCGGCTCCTCGCCGTCCGGCGCGCCCTTGGCCTGCCGGTTCTCGGCGCGGATCGTTCCGCTGTGCGCCTCGACGATCTGCTTCGAGATCGACAGCCCGAGGCCGGAGTTCTGGCCGAAGCCGTGCTCGGGCCGGTCGGTGTAGAAGCGCTCGAAGATCCGCTCGATCGCGTCCGGACGGATGCCCGGCCCGACGTCGTCGACGATGATCTCGACCGCGCTCTTCACCCGCCGGCAGCTGACCCGCACCGTCGCGCCCTTCGGCGAGAACGAGCGCGCGTTGTCGATCAGGTTGGTGACGACCTGGGCGAGCCGCGAATCGTGGCCGAGCACGAGATAGGCGTCGCGGCCCTGCGCCGCCTCGGCGACCTTGAGCGCGACCTTGATGTCGTCGTCGCGCCGGACGCTGTTCTGCATGTCGATGACGGTCGAGAGCAGCTTGACGATGTCGACCGGTTCGGCGTCCTGGCGCTGCAGCTCGGCGTCGAGCCGGCTCGCGTCGGAGATGTCGCTGATCAGCCGGTCGAGCCGGCGCACGTCGTGCCCGATCACGTCGAGCAGCCGGCCGCGCGCCTCGTCGGACTTGGCGAGCGGCAGCGTCTCGACCGCCGAGCGCAGCGAGGTCAGCGGGTTCTTCAGCTCATGCGCCACGTCGGCCGCGAAGCTCTCGATCGCCTCGATCCGGGCGTAGAGCGCGTTGGTCATGTCGCGCAGCGCGCCGGACAGATGGCCGATCTCGTCCGAGCGGTTGGTGAAGTCGGGGATCTCGGCGCGGTGGCGGATGCGGTGGCGCACCCGTTCGGCGCCGTCGGCGAGCTTGCGGACGGGGCCGGCGATGGTGCTCGCGAGCAAGAGCGACAGCACCAGCATCACCGCGGCCGCGACCAGGAAGTAGCGCACGATGGCGTAGCGCTCGGCGCGCACGATCGAATCGATGTCGCCGCCTTGCGTCGAGAGCAGCAGCGCGCCGGTGACGGCGCGGAAGCGTTGGATCGGCACCGCCACGGACACGATGATCTCGCCGCTGTCGTTCACGCGCACGACGCTCTGCGGCGCGCCCGACAGCGCGCGGTTCACCTCGGGGTAGCCGCGCCCGTTTGCGGCGCCGAGCTCCGCGTAGAGCGGCAGGTCGGAGCGCCGGAACCAGGACTTCACCGACGACCACGCCTTCTCGAACAGGTTCGGGTCGCGGGTCTTCGGCGCCGGCAGGTCGAAGCGCAGGATGTCCCCGCGGGCGTAGAGCGAACGCGAGTCCAGCAGCAGGCCGCCGTCGCGGTCGTAGATGCGCGCGCGGGTGCGGGTCGGCGTCACCAGGCGCCGCAGCACCGGGGCCACCCGCTCCGGATTGATCGGGAATTCGAGGCTCTGCAGCCCCTCCTCGCCGGGGGAGGCGCTCTCGCCGAGCTGCAGCTCCAGCAGCTTGTCCGGGTCGACGTAGAGCTGGTTGGTCTCGACCGTCGCCGAGGAGGCGATCGCGCCGGCGATGATCTCGCCCTGGATCAGCAGGCTCTGGACGCGGGCGTCGATCAGACCGGCGCGGAACTGGTTGAGGTAGAGGATGCCTGAGGCGAGGGCGAGCAGCCCCGCGAGGTTCAGCACCACGATCCGGCGCGTCAGGCTGGAGAAGCCGAGCAGGCGCAGCGCGTGCAGCGCGTCGCGAGCCCGCGCGCGCAGCGGGCGGCGGACGGCGCCTTCGTCCTCCGCCTCGGGCGAGGCGAGATCGTCCGTCCGCTCGGCGTCCACGCTCATGGGATTAAGCCCGCCGCCCGGGCGTCGGCCGCGCTCAGATTTCCTTGAAGCGGTAGCCGACGCCGTAGAGCGTCTCGATCATGTCGAAGTCGTCGTCGACCGCCTTGAACTTCTTGCGCAGCCGCTTGATGTGGCTGTCGA
The DNA here is from genome assembly GCF_027922325.1 of Methylopila turkensis. Lineage (GTDB taxonomy): Bacteria > Pseudomonadota > Alphaproteobacteria > Rhizobiales > Methylopilaceae > Methylopila > Methylopila turkensis. The sequence goes on along the minus strand of NZ_BSFL01000001.1, from coordinate 435,348 downwards.
TGGTGCGGTCGTCCACATAGACCTGGTCGTCATAGGCCGCGTCCATCAGGGCGTTGCGGCTCTTGACCACGCCGGGACGCATGGCGAGCGCCTGCAGGATCAGGAACTCGGTCACCGTCAGCGTCACCGGCTCACCCTTCCAGGTGCAGGTGTGCCGCTCGGGGTCCATCATCAGCAGTCCGCGCTCGAGCGCCTTGCTGTCGGCGTCCTTCGTGGAGGCGCCGGGCAGGGCGGCCGCGTCCTTGGCGGCGGAGCGGCGCAGCACCGCCTTGACCCGCTCCACCAGCAGCCGCTGCGAGAACGGCTTCCGGATGAAGTCGTCGGCGCCCATCTTGAGGCCGAACAGCTCGTCGATCTCCTCGTCCTTCGACGTCAGGAAGATCACCGGCAGCTCGGACTTCTGCCGGAGGCGGCGGAGCAGCTCCATCCCGTCCATGCGCGGCATCTTGATGTCGAAGATGGCGAGGTCCGGCGGAGCCGCCTTCAGCCCTTCGAGCGCCGAGGCCCCGTCGTTGTAGGTCTGGATCCGGTAGCCTTCCGCCTCGAGGGCGATGGAGACCGAAGTGAGGATGTTGCGGTCGTCGTCGACCAAAGCGATCGTGGGCATGGCGCCGTCTGCTAGATGAAGTCCCCCGCCGCATGAAGCGGCATGGCGTGGCTGAATTGTGACGGCGCGCCCGAACGCCGCAGATGTCAAGCGCCGACTTCGACGGCGCGCCGCGCGAGACGACGAGGAGTTGAGAGATGTCCGGCCCCGCCGCAGCCGTTTTCGACCCTGTCGCCGAGACCCGCCGTCTGGTCCGCGCCGCCCGCCGCGCGGGGCTCGCGACGCTCGACGCCTCGGGCTCCCCTTACGTGTCGCTGGTCGCGGTCGCGACCGCGCCGGACGGCGCGCCGCTGCTGCTCGTCTCCGATCTCGCCCGCCACACCGCCAACCTGAAGCGCGATCCGCGCGCGAGCCTGCTGTTCGCCGAGGTCGGCGGCGGCGACCCGCTGGCGCATCCGCGCGTCACGCTGTTCGGCGCGGTCGAGCGGATCGACAAGCAGGCGGGCCGTGGGCGCTGGCTCGCGCGGCAGCCGGAATCCGCGGGCTATTTCGACTTCGCCGACTTCCGCATGCTGCGGCTCGCGCCCGAGGGCGCCCACCTCGTCGCCGGCTTCGGCCGCATCGTCGACCTCGTCTGGGACGCGCTCGCGACCGATCTCGCCGGCGCCGAGGCGCTGGTCGAGGCGGAGGCGGGCGTCGTCGAGCATATGAACGAGGATCACGCCGACGCGACGAGGCTCTACGCCACCGCGCTGCTCGGCGCGGAGGACGGCGCGTGGCGCTTCGAGGGCGTCGACCCGCTCGGCTGCGAACTCGGGCTGGACGGCCGCGCGCTCTACCTGCCGTTCGACGGGCGGGCTGAGAATGCGGGCGACGTGCGCCGACGGCTGGTCGATCTGGTCGCCAGAGCCCGCGCCGCCGCGGCGTGAGCGCATTCAGCGCCGCTGCATCGTGACAGTTCAGTTTTCAGTTTGTCTTCATGGTGGGGGAGATGAATTCGTATGTTTTCGGCCAAGTTATCGCCGCTCGACTGCTGAGCTGTCGACTAAAGGGGTAGGATTTTCTACGCAAACCTGGTCGTAAGAGCGGCGCCGCAATCTTGACAGGACTGTCATGTTCGCGCCCCGATTGGCTGATCTCTGGGGAGCCAAGGAGCGCGCGAGCAGCGCGGAAATGACCATGGAGACGATGTTGCGACAGATCGGCGAGTGGAACGAGGATCACGGGGCCGAAACCTTCGGCTTCGTGGATCTCGCGGGGCTCAACTGGAACCTCGAGACCCCGGTGCTGATCGAGCGCTCGCTTCGCCGCGGCGAAGCCCAGCTCTCGGCAACCGGCGCGCTCGCGGCCGAGACCGGCGCCCACACCGGCCGTTCCCCGAAGGACAAGTTCATCGTCCGCGACGAGACCACCGAGAACACGATCTGGTGGGACAACGCCGTGAGCCTCACCCCCGAGCAGTTCGAGACCCTGCGGCAGGACTTCATCGCGCATGTCCGCGGCCGCGAGCTGTTCGTGCAGGACCTCTACGGCGGCGCGGACCCCGCGCACCGGCTCGCGACCCGCGTCTACACCGAATACGCGTGGCACTCGCTGTTCATCCGCACCATGCTGATCCCGCCGGAGCGGGCGGAGCTGCCGCGCTTCGCGCCTGAGCTCACCATCGTCGACCTGCCGTCGTTCCGGGCCGATCCCGAGCGCCACGGCGTGCGCTCGCCGACCGTGATCGCGCTCGATCTCGCCCGCGGGATCGTGCTGATCGGCGGCACGGCCTATGCCGGCGAGATGAAGAAGTCGGTGTTCTCGGTGCTCAACCACCTGCTGCCCGAGCGCGGCGTGATGCCGATGCACTGCTCCGCCAACGTGGGCGAGCAGGGCGACGTCGCGGTGTTCTTCGGCCTGTCTGGCACGGGCAAGACCACGCTGTCGGCCGATGGCCAGCGCCAGCTTCTCGGCGACGACGAGCACGGCTGGGGTCCGGACGGCGTGTTCAACTTCGAGGGCGGCTGCTACGCCAAGACCATCCGCCTGCGTCCAAAGGCCGAGCCCCAGATCGCGGCGGCGCTGCGCCGCTTCGGCGCGGTGCTCGAGAACGTGCCGCTCGATCCCGTCACGCGGCTGCCGGACTACGACGACGGCTCGCGCACCGAGAACACCCGCGGCGCCTACCCGCTGCGCTTCGTGAAGGGCGCGAGCCCGACGGGCCGCGCCGGCCAGCCGAAGAACATCGTGATGCTGACCGCGGACGCCTTCGGCGTGATGCCGCCGATCGCGCGGCTCACCGCAGCGCAGGCGATGTACCACTTCCTGTCAGGCTACACCGCCAAGGTGGCCGGCACCGAGACCGGCGTGAACGAGCCGCAGGCGACCTTCTCCACCTGCTTCGGCGCGCCGTTCATGCCGCGTCCGCCGCAGGTCTATGGCGAGCTGCTGAAGAGCCTGATCGCCGAGCACGACGTCGACTGCTGGCTGGTGAACACCGGCTGGGCCGGCGGCGGCTACGGCGTCGGCGAGCGCATGCCGATCGCGGCCACCCGCGCGCTGCTCTCGGCCGCGCTCAGCGGCGAGCTGAAGCAGGCCGAGACCTATGTCGACCCGAATTTCGGCTTCGCGGTCCCGACCGAGGCGCCCGGCGTCGACCCGGCGCTGCTCAGGCCGCGCGAAGGCTGGGCCGACAAGGCGGCCTACGACGCCGCCGCCCGCCGCCTGGTGGAGATGTTCCGCAAGAACTTCGAGCGCTTCGACGAGGCGGTCGACGCCGAGGTTCGCGACGCCTCGCCGTCTTTCCGCGCCGCGGCCGAATGAGGGGCCCGGCATAGGTTCGCCGCCCCGTCGCCCTATGTGACGTCGCCTGACGATCGACGAAAGGCGAACCCATGAGAGCGATCATCCTTGCGGCCCTCATCGCCGCGCCGGCGGGCGCGGCGGTCGCGGACGAGGTGCCGCCCCGGACGCCGGGCCTGTGGGAATCGGTCAGCACGTCCGACGACGGCGTCACCAAGGCGCGGCAGTGCGTCGGCGAGGACACCGACCGGCTGGCCAAGCAGGCGGTCGGCGGCGCGAACTCCTGTTCGAAGAACGTCGTGACCCGGACGGGCGACGGCTACGCGACGGAGACGGTGTGCAAGGTCGGCGCGGTCACCGCCGAGGGCAGGGGTGCCATCACCGGCGACTTCCGCACCACGGTCCGGATCGAGACCGTCACGGTGCTGACGGGGCTTCCCGAACAGTCGACGCCGCTCACCCGCAAGACGGTGATCGAGAACCGCCGCGTCGGCGACTGCCAGCCCGGCCAGAAGCCGGGCGACATCATCCTGGAGGACGGCACGGTCGCGCCGACGCCGGGAACGCCGACGAAGACGCAGTAGACGCGAGGGACGTTCTCGCGCCGCCGATGTCGCGCGGCGATGGCGCGCGCCTGACGTTTCGCCGCCACTGTGACCGATCACAGCCAATTGAGGCGGCCGTCTTAATCAGGGCTTGCGCACTCTCGGGTTGGGGGCGGGCGATCGAGCGTCCGGCGTTGGGCCGGGCGGCGCCTTCTCCCGTGCGAGCGGCGGGGGCTGCGACGATGTTCCAGACACGACAGGCGGCGGACCGGGAGGCGCGCCTCGCGGCGCTCGACCGCGTCCAGGGCGTGATCGAGTTCGATCTCGCCGGGAATGTGCTCTCCGCTAACGACGCGTTTCTCGCGGTCGTCGGCTACGCCAGGAGCGAGGTCGTCGGTCGGCATCACGCGATGTTCGTCGAGCCGGCCTACGCCGCGTCGCCCGACTACGCCGCGTTCTGGAGCCGCCTGCGCTCGGGCGCGTTCGAAGCCTCGCAGTTCAAGCGGATCTCAAAGACCGGGGATGAGATCTGGATCGAGGCCTCGTACAACCCCGTGCTCGGGCGCGACGGCAAGCCTTACAAGGTCATCAAGTTCGCGACCGACATCACCCGCCAGAAGGCGGAGGACGCCGACCGCGCCGGCCAGATCGCGGCGATCGGCAAGTCGCAGGCGGTGATCGAGTTCACGCTCGACGGCGAGGTGCTCACGGCGAACGACAACTTCCTCGCCGTGCTCGGCTACCGGCTGGACGAGATCGCTGGCCGTCATCACGCGATGTTCGTCGAGCCGGCCGAGCGCGACAGCGCTGAATACGCCGCGTTCTGGGCCCGGCTGAAGCGCGGCGAGCATCAGGCGGCCCAGTACCGCCGCATCGGCAAGGACGGCCGCGAGATCTGGATCCAGGCCTCCTACAACCCGATCCTCGACGCCTCCGGCCGGCCTTACAAGGTGGTGAAGTTTGCGACCGACATCACCGAGCAGGTGCGCCTGCTCGCCAACCTCCAGCGGATGATCGACCGCAACTTCTCTGAGATCGACGAGGCGGTGGCGCGCTCGGCCGACGAGGCCGGCGGCGCGCTTCACGCCGCGGCTGCGGCGACCGGCGACGTCCAGACCATGGCGGCGGCGGCCGAGCAGCTCGCCGTCTCCGTCGCCGAAGTGTCGGAGAGCATGTCGCGCTCGCGCGGCGCGACCGACGACGCCTTCGAGCAGACCAGCGTGGCGACCGACTTCACGCGTCGCCTATCGGAGGCGGCCTCCGCCATGGGCGGCATCGTCGCGCTGATCCAGAACATCGCGGCGCAGATCAACCTGCTCGCCCTCAACGCCACGATCGAATCGGCCCGCGCGGGCGAGGCGGGCCGCGGCTTCGCGGTGGTGGCGCAGGAGGTGAAGAACCTCGCGGCGCAGGCCGCCCGCGCCACCGATCGCATCGGCGCCGAGATCGCCGGCGTCCAGACCCTGTCGAACGACGTCGTCCAGACGCTGGAGGCGATCCGCGGCTCGGTCGAGATCATGCGCGGCTCGGTGGTCGCGACCGCCGCCGCGGTCGAGGAGCAGAGCACGGTCACGCGCGACATGTCCGCCAACATGCAGGGCGCGGCGCGCTCGGTCGCCGACATCTCCGGCGCCATCGACCAGATTTCGCGCGCGGTCGGGCAGGTCTCGAGCGCCGTCACCACCACCCGCGACGCCGCCCGTGTGCTGGCGCGGTAGCTTCAGCCCGTCTTCGCGAGCGCGTCGGGGAAGCCCGGCGCGGTCTGCCAGCCGAGGTCCGGCAGCATCACGATGCGCGCGCCGCGCATGTCGGCGGCGCAGGTGAGGAAGCCGCGCTCCTCCATATAGGCCAGCAGCCGCCGCGCCCGGCCGGGCGAGCGGGTGCCGTAGGCGCGGGCGATCTCGCCGTCGGAGGGGCAGGGCGCCTTGGTGAGCGCCGCCTTCGCCACCAGCAGGAACACGCCGCGCACGTCCTCCGGCAGCGAGGCGGCGACCAGCGTCGCCTGCTCCCAGTCGGAGGCCTCGACCGACGCGTCGTCGACGCCGGCCTTGGCGATCGCGAGCTCGCGGCGGAAGCGCGGCAGGTCGGGCGCCTCGCCCGGCAGCCGGGCGATGCGGCAGCGGACGAGAAAATCCTGATAGAGCGCCGAGACCGGCTGGAAGCTCGCGTCCGGCTCCGCCACGATCGCGGCCATGATCTCGGCGATGGCCTTTTCGCGCTCGGCGTCGGCGAACAGATCGACGCGGGCTTCGGGCGCCGCTGCGGCGGCGGCCTCGCGCGAGCGGGCGAGCTGCGCCAGAACGTCGGCGGTGGAGGCCGTCGCCGCCTGCGCGCGCGGGGCGGCCTCGCCGAGCGAAGGGCGGAAGATCAGCCCGGCCGCGTCCTCCGCCGCCGGCTGCTCCGGCAGCGGCGTGAGCTTCGGGCTGCTGCCCCTGCCCTCGGACTGCACCGCGCCGATGCGGATCGCCTCCGGCTTGCGGCCGATCGCCGGGCCAAGCCCCACGAAGGCGCCGCGGTCGAGGTTGCGGAACGCCTCAGCCTGCCGCCGCTCCATGCCGAGCAGGTCGGCGGCCCGCGCCATGTCGATGTCGAGGAAGGTGCGGCCCATCAGGAAGTTCGAGGCTTCCGCCGCCACGTTCTTGGCGAGCTTCGCCAGCCGCTGGGTCGCGATCACGCCGGCGAGCCCGCGCTTGCGGCCGCGGCACATCAGGTTGGTCATGGCGGCGAGCGACTGGCGGCGGCTCTCCTCGTCGGCGTCGCCCGAGGCCGCGGGCGCGAACAGCTGCGCCTCGTCCACCACCACCAGCATGGGATACCAGACGTCGCGGTCGGCCTCGAACAGGCCGTTCAGGAACACGGCCGCGGCGCGCATCTGGCGGTCGACGTCGAGCCCCTCGAGGTTCAGCACCACGGACACGCGATGGCGGCGCACGCGGTCCGCGATCAGGCCGAGATCACGCTCGCAGCCCGCCGCGTCCACCACCACATGGCCGAAGCCGTCGGCGAGGGTGACGAAGTCGCCCTCCGGGTCGACGATGCACTGCTGCACCCAGGGCGCGCTCTGCTCCATCAGCCGGCGCAGCAGGTGCGACTTGCCCGAGCCCGAATTGCCCTGCACGAGCAGGCGGGTCGCCAGCAGCTCCTCGAGGTCGAGGACGGCGCGCTGGCCGTTGCCCCGCGCGCCGATGTCCACGCTCACCGTCATGCCGGCCTGATTCCCGCTCCCGTCGCCGTGTCAGGGGAGGGGACGGTCCGCGATCGCGGCGCACAAGTCCACGCCGCCGCGCCGTCGTCCCCAGAGAAAGCGCGTGTCAGCCGTCGGCGAAGCGGCGGCCGCGATGCGGCTTCTTGGCCGGGCCGTCGGTCGGCTTGCGCGGACCGGACGGCCGCTCCGGCCGCGGACGGTCGCGCGTCGCGGCGGCGTGGTGGCCGTGGGCGGGCTTGTCGCGGAAAGTCCGCGCCCCCTGCGCCTCGCTTGGCGCGTCAGGGCGGGGGCGCTTCACGTAAGGCGCGGGCGCACGCGCTCCGGGCTCGCGCGCGGGCGCCGCGTTCATCGGGTCGTAGCCCGGCTTGGAGCCGTAGCCCGGCCTGTCCTGCCGGGGCCGGTCGGATTTCTGATCGTCGAAGCGCGGACGCGGGGCCTTGCGGGCGCTGGGCTCGCGCGCGCCGGGCGCCTCGGCGCGGGAGATCGCGACGTCGCCCTTCTCGGCGCCGAGCGCCATCGCGGCGAAGCTCTCCGCGGCGGCGGCGGCGATCTCGACCTTGGTCTCGCCGTCGAAGATGCGGATCGCGCCGATGTCGTCGCGGGTCACGCCGCCGCGGCGGCAGATCAGCGGCAGCAGCCATTTGGGATCGGCGTTCTGCTTGCGGCCGACGGCGAGCCGGAACCACACGCCCTCGCCGAACGGCCCGCGCGGCGCGCGGGGCTCGGAGCCGGCGCGCTCGAAGCGGTCGGAGCCGGCGCCCTTGCGGACCACCGCGGGACGCTCGCCGGGATCGCTGACCTCTTCCGGCGCCGGCAGGTGGGCGCGGTGCAGCCGCGCCAGCGCGACCGCCATCTGCTCGGGCGTGAGCCGTGCGGCGAAGGCCTGCGCCAGCGCCTGGTCCTCGTCGGTCGCCGGATCGGTGAGCGTGGGCGAGGCCAGCAGCCGCTCCTGATCGAGCACGCGAATCTCCTCCGCGGTGGGCGGGCCGCTCCAGATCGGGGTCACGCCGGCGTCGACCATCAGGGTCTCGGCCTTGCGCCGCCGCGAGGTCGGTACCAGCAGGACGCTGACGCCCTTCCGCCCCGCGCGGCCGGTGCGGCCGCTGCGGTGCTGGAAGATCTCGGCGTCGTGCGGCAGCTCGGCGTGGATGACGAGGCCGAGCTTCGGCAGGTCGATGCCGCGGGCGGCGACGTCGGTCGCGACGCAGACCTTGGCGCGGCCGTCGCGCAGGGCCTGCAGTGCGCGGTTGCGCTCGTTCTGGCTGAGCTCGCCCGACAGCGACACCGCGTCGAAGCCGCGCTCGGCGAGTGTGGCGTGCAGCCGGCGCACGCTCTCGCGGGTGGCGCAGAACACGATCGCGGCCTCGGAATCGAACTGCCGCAGCAGGTTCACCACCACATGGCCGGACTCGCGCGGATGCACGCGCACGGCGCGGTGTTCGATGTCGGCGTGGGCGCGGGTCGCGCCCGCGATCTCAATGCGGGCGGCGTCGCGCTGGAAGCGGCGGGTGATCGCGATGATGTCCTTCGGCAGCGTGGCGGAGAACAGCAGCGTCCGCCGCTCCGCCGCCGCGGCCTCGAGGATGAACTCGAGGTCTTCGCGGAAGCCGAGGTCGAGCATCTCGTCGGCCTCGTCCAGCACCGCGGCCTTGAGGCCCGAGAGGTCGAGCGCGCCGCGCTCGATGTGGTCGCGCAGCCGGCCCGGCGTGCCGACGACGATGTGGGTTCCGAGCTCCAGCCGGCGGCGCTCGGCGCGCGGGTCCATGCCGCCGACGCAGGCGGTCACCCGGCCGCGCGCCTCGGCGAACAGCCAGCGCAGCTCGCGTTCCACCTGCATGGCGAGCTCGCGGGTCGGCGCCACCACCAGCGCGACCGGGCGGCCGGCCTCGCCGAGGAACTCGGCGCCGTCGAGCAGCGTGCCGCCCATGGCGAGGCCGTAGGCCACCGTCTTGCCGGAGCCGGTCTGGGCCGAGACCAGCAGGTCGCGCGCCTCGAGGCCCTCGGCCAGAACCGCGTTCTGGACGGGCGTGAGCTCCGCATAGCCGCGGGCGTCGAGCGCGCGTGCGAGCGGGGCGGCGAGGTCGGTCATGGACAAGGGCGGATCGCTTTTCGAACGGCGGGCGAACAATGCGAAGAGACGCCGCGGACGGTTGTCGTCCGCGGCGTCTCTTCGCCGGATTTGGCCCGATCTTGCGTGTGGCCGCCCTGATACCGCGTTTTGCGCCGCGGCGCCACCTTGCGCCCTATGGCGTCAGCGCACGGCCATCATGCCCGCGTCGAGGGGCGGGGCGTAGGCGGCGTCCATGCGCGCGCCGCCGACGTCGCCGCCGCGGGCGTAGGAGGCGTTGGCGCAGATCTCCTCGCTCGACGCCGGCGGCTCGCCCGGACGGGGCGGACGCGCGAAGCCGTAGCGTCCGCCGCAGGCCGCAACCTGCGGCGGACGGGCGGTCGCGTCGAAGATGTCGTGGCCTTCCCTCAGCATGGCCCAGAACGGCATGTTCGGGTTGTCGGCGTGCCGCGCCATGTTCGCGTCGGTCATGCGGAAGGGGAACGCCTGGAACGGCACCGCGCTCTGGCCGCTCAGCAGCGCCTCGCGCACCAGCGCGTAGATTTCGTGCATGTTCTTGTGGGTCATGGCGTAGCAGCCGATCGACTTGCAGCCGCCATGCACCATCAGATGGCTGCCGGTGCGGCCGAGCGAGCGGTCGAAGGCGTTGGGAAAGCCGATGTTGAAGGCGAGGTGGTTGCGCGAGTACGGGTTCAGCCCGCCCGCGGTGATGGCGTAGAAGCCTTCCGGCGCCTGCCGGTCGCCCTCGCGCAGCTTTGGGCCAAGCTTGCCGGAGAAGCGGCAGATCTCGTAGGAGCGCAGCAGGCCGTAGCGGCCGTTGCGCTCCTGCTTCCAGACCTCCAGCACCGCTTCCTGCTTGTAGACCCGGATCAGGATCGGCGCCTGGCGCGGCATGTCGTTCTCTCGCATCAGGCTGACCGTCTGATACGAGACCGCCCCGGTCTTGACCTTCTTGACGCGGGGGCTGGACGAGCAGCCGGCGAGGATGAGGGCGAGCGCCGCTGCGACGGCGAGGGTGAGGCCCGGCGACCTTGAACGCATCTCGTCTGCTCCGCGGCCCGGCCTCGGCGCGGGGGCGCCGAACGCGGCTCAGGCCATCGCGGCCGGCAAACACGCGCCGCCCGCGGCGACCCTTTCGACACACAACCGTCGAAAAAAGGATCGTCCGCTAACTTCGCCGGATTCCGATAACGTCCGGTAAACCGCTTCCGGCGACGCGGCGCGTTCGCGCAGGCGTGATTCCGGCGACCGGCCGGCCGCTCACCAGTCGAAGAACAGCAGCGTCAGCAGCACGAAGCACGGGCCGAGAATGCCCCACGACCAGAGCATGTAGCCGAAGAAGCTCGGCATCGCGACGCCGCGGCTCTTCGCGATCGCGAGCACCATGAAGTTGGGCGCGTTGCCCACATAGGTGAGCGCGCCCATGAACACCGCGCCGCCGGAGATCGCGACGAGCGTCGAGGCGAGCGGCCCCATCAGCTCTTGCGCGTCGCCGCCGGCGATGTTGAAGAACACGAGGTAGGTCGGGGCGTTGTCGAGCACGCTCGACAGCAGGCCGGTGAGCCAGAAATAGGTGGCGTCGCTCGGGGCGCCGTCGGGCCGCGAGACCAGCGCGATCAGCGGTGCCGCCGCGCCCTCGGTTCCCGCCTTCAGGATCAGCAGCGCCGGGATCAGCGTGGTGAAAATCGCCAAGAACAGCTTGGCGACCTCGCGGATCGGCTCCCAGTCGAAGCCGTTGCGCTCGCGCAGCTCCGCCGGCGTGATCTTCAGCGAGACCAGCGCGAGGCCGACGAGGATCACGTCGCGGGCGAGCGCCTGCAGCGTGACCTTGGTCCCGAACACGTCGAAGACGACGCCGGAATCCCAGAGCCCACTCATCAGGATCGCGGCGACGACGCCCGCGAGCAGCGGAAGGTTCTGGAGGCCCTTGAGCGCGAGCCGGCTGTCGGGCGTCGGATCGGGTTTCGGGACCGCCGGCTCGCGCGAGAAGAACCAGCGGTCGAGCAGGTAGAAGCCCGGCAGCAGGATCGCGACCAGAACCGCGGTCTCCTTGGCCATGTGGGTCGTGGTCCAGAAGAAGTCGACGCCCTGCAGGAAGCCGAGGAACAACGGCGGGTCGCCGAGCGGCGTCAGCGAGCCGCCGATGTTCGAGACCAGGAAGATGAAGAAGATCACCACATGGGCGTTGCGCTGGCGGTGGTCGTTGGCCCGGAGCAGCGGCCGGATCAGCACCATCGAGGCGCCGGTGGTGCCGATCACGCTCGCGAGCAGCGTGCCGATCGCGAGCAGCGTCGTGTTGAGCGCGGGCGTGCCGTGGAGGTTGCCGGCGACGAGGATGCCGCCCGAGATCGTGAACAGCGAGAACAGCAAGATCACGAACGGGACGTACTCGCCGACCGCCGCGTGGACGAGTTCGGTCCCGACTGGCCCGGGGCCTTCGACGAGCGCGAAGGGCGCGAGCAGCGCCAGCGCCCAGCCGGCGGCGATCTTGCCGTAATGGTGGTGCCAGAGATGCGGGGCCGCGAGCGGCAGGATCGCGATCGACAGCAGCATGCCGACGAGCGGCAGCGTCCAGACCAGCGACAGCCCGGCGCCGTCCACATGGCCCGAGGCCGCGGCGAACGCGGGGGAGGGCGCGGAGAGCGCGGCGGCGAGGACGCCCCCAGCGAGGAGAAGCAGGCGCGGGGCGCGAGACGTCATCGGTGCGGCGGGACTCAGGGTCGGAAGGGCGGGCGGCCTCAGATTTATCGTCCGTCGCGGCGCCGGCCAACCGAAACCGGACGCCTCTCCCGTCGACGTCCGTGGAGGCGGGCTCTGCGAAACGGCCGCCCGCCGGAGCGGTTCGAAGCCTCAGCGCGCCGCGGCGACCTGACGTCCGGCCTTCGTCGCGGTCGTTGAGGCGAGGCGTGTCGCGGCGCGGGTCGGCGCGATCCGTCCTCCCGCCATCGCCTGGATCAGGCGGCGGTCCTTGGCCGAGACCAGCCGGCTCTGCCCGACCGGAACATAGTTCGCGAGCACGCCGGTCGCGCCGCCCTTGAACACCAGCACGCGGTCGGCGAGGAACAGGATGTCCCCGTTGCGCAGGGTGGGGTCGATCAGATGCCAGTCCGGATTGGCCTTCGGGTCGATCGTCCGGGCCAGGATCTCCGCGGGGCTCAGCTGCGGAACCGGCTTCGCCGCCGTGCGGACCTTCTGGCGCGGCGCGATCGTCACGTCGGGATGCGCCGCCTGCTGCGTCGCCGCGGGACGACGGCCGAACAGCCAGTCCAGGAAGCCGGCCTTGGCGGGATTGAACGGCGCCAGCAGCACGATCGGCGTCAGGAAACCGACCAGCGCCGTGGCCCACAAGCTCCGATCCATCGCATCCGCCCCCGGTTTCGACCGCCGCCGCAGGACAGCGATAAAGCCAAGACCTGGGCTCTGGAATAGTGCATCCCGCTGAGTCCGCGCGATTTGTTCACTTAGCGTTAACCGTGACGCCGCGCGGCCTTCACCACCGCAAAAGTCTCCTGCCCAGAACCGCCCCGACGCCCGCCACGATCGCGATCGCGATCGAATACCAGACGGCCACGAACAGCGGCGAGTCGTCCGGGCAATGCGCGGCGTAGAAGGTCGCGGCGATGGCGCCGGCGAGCAGGCCGGCGGCGGCGCCGGCGGCGGCGGGCGAGGAGGGCGCGCCGCGCCTGAGCGCGACGAGCAGCAGGCCGAGCGGCGCCGCCGCGATCAGCGGCACATAGGTCAGGCACGTCATCGCGTTGCGGCCGATCAGGCGGGTCGCCCAACTCGCTTCCGGCGTCATGTTGAGCTCGGCGGCGACGCCGAGCGCCAGCAGGGTCAGCGCCGCGCCCAGCGCCGCCTTCGCCGGCCCGGTGGCGGCCGCAGGCCGCGACAGCCTGAGGACGAGCGCGGCGGCGGCGGCGGCGAAGGCCGTCGTCACGACGAACTTGAACGGGAAACGCAGCGTGCCGAGCGAGGCGATGACGTCGGGCCGGGGCCCGAGTTCAATCATGAAGACGACGCCTGCGACGACCACGGAGGCGAGGGTCGCCAGCGCGAGGGCGCGCGTCAGCCGGACCGGCGGCGTGGCCGCGTCCTGCGCAAGCGCTCCGATGAGCTGGTCGGTCCTCATTCCCTAAAACTCCTGTAAGCGGCGGACAGCGCGCTGAGCCCGCGATGCAGGGCGACGCGCACGGCCCCCTCGCTCATTCCGTATCTCGCGGCGGTCGAGCGGATGTCGTCGCCGTCGAGAGAGATCGCCTTCACCACGTCGTGCTGGCGGCCCTTCAGCACGCCGATCAGCTTCTCGGTCTCGCGCGGCGTCAGTCCGTCGTCCTCCGCCGGCGCGGGCAGGACCTCCGCCAGTTCGTCGATCGGCACGTCGACGCGCCGGCCGCGGCGCCTCAGCGAGTCGATCAGCTTGTTCCGCGCGATCGTCGCGGCCCACGGGCCGACCGGTTGCGCGGGGTCCCATGTGCCGCGCTTCAGGTGGATCGCGAGCAGCGCCTCCTGCAGCGCGTCCTCCACGTCGTCCGCGCCGAGCCGGTAGGCCGAGGCCCGCCGCCGGAGCACGCCGCGCAGGAAGCCGGCGAGTTCTTCGAGCAGCCGCCGATAGGACGAGGCGTCGCCGGCCTCCGCCGCCGCGAGCCATGCCGCCCAGTCGCCCTCCCTTTCGTTCACGCAGCCTCCCTCGGGCCCTTTACGCAGCCGGGCGGCGAAGCGTTACACGCGTCCCGCACCTCATTTTCCAACGATTTTTTGGCGCGGAAGCGTAACAGGCCGGCAGCTTCACGCGAACTCCTCAACGCGGGCCGATGGGGCTCGCCGATCCTCAGGAGGACAAGATCATGAATCGCCGCACCGTCAACGTCGCGCTCGCCGGCTCCTTCGCCGCCGCCCTCGCCGCCGTCGCCAGCCCGGCCTTCGCCGAGGAGAAGATGGCCGGCAAGGAGAAGTGCTACGGCGTCGCCCTCAAGGGCCAGAACGACTGCGCCGCGGGCGCGGGCACGACCTGCGCCGGGACCTCCAAGGTCGACTATCAGGGCAACGCCTGGAAGGCCGTTCCCGCCGGCACCTGCGTCACGATGAAGACGCCGTCCGGCATGGGCTCGCTCACCCCGCTCAAGTCGTAAAGCGTCGCGCTCCTTGTCCCCGCCGCCCGCGCGAGGGCGCGGGGACAAGGGCCCGGCCGCCAAGGAGGCACCGCCATGGTCCTGCGTTCGCCGCTCCCCGTCCGGCTGCCGGCGCTGCCCGGCGTCGGCTTCAAGCCGGAGCATTTCGACGACATCCTCGCCGACCGGCCGTTCGACGGCTTCTTCGAGGTCCACGCCGAGAACTACATGGGCGCCGGCGGGCCGCCGCACGCCCGGCTCGGCCGGCTGCGCCGCAACCACGCGCTGTCCCTCCACGGCGTCGGTCTGTCCATCGGCGGCGCCGATCCGCTCGACCGCGAGCACCTCGCCCGGCTGAAGGCGCTGTGCGACCGCTACGAGCCGGAGAGCTTCTCCGAGCATCTCGCCTGGTCGACCCACGCGGGCGCGTTCCTGAACGACCTGCTGCCGCTGCCCTACACCGCCGAAACGCTGGACCGGGTCGTCGCCCATGTGGCGCAGACGCAGGACGCGCTCGGCCGGCGCATGCTGCTGGAGAACCCGGCGACCTACGTCGCCTTCGCCGAAAGCGACATTCCGGAGACGGCGTTCCTCGCCGCCGTCGCGCGCCGCGCCGGCTGCGGGCTGCTGCTCGACCTCGACAACGTGCTGGTCTCCGCGACCAATCACGGAACCTCGCCCGAAGCCTGGCTCGACGCCTTTCCTCTCGCCGACGTGGGCGAGATTCATCTCGCGGGCCATGCCGAGACCACGGACGACGCCGGCGCGCCGCTGCTGATCGACGCCCATGGCGCCGTCGTGCCGGACCCGGTCTGGGCGCTCTATCGCCGCGTCCTCCGCCGCGCCGGGCCGCTGCCGACCCTGATCGAGTGGGACAACGACGTGCCGGCGTGGCCCGCGCTGCGCGCCGAGGCCGAGCGCGCGCGCGGCCTTCTCGTCGCCGCCGCCCATGACGAGGCGGCGTGACATGAGCGCGGCCGTCCAGTCCCGCTTCGCCGCGGCGCTGCGCGATCCGGCGGCCGCGCTTCCTCCCGACCTCGCGCTTTCGCGCGGCCGGGTCCCGGAGCGACGCTTCGTGGTCTATCGGAACAACGTCGCCGCGTCGCTCCGCGCCGCGCTGGAGACGCGCTTTCCGGCCAGCCGGCGCATCGTCGGCGAGGCCTTCTTCGCCGAGCTCGCTGGCGCCTATGCGCGCGCGCATCCGCCGCGCTCAGCCCTGATGATGGCCTATGGAGACGGCCTGGCGGATTTCGCCGCCGCGGTCCCTGCGCTCGCGAGCGCGGCTTACGTCGCGGACGTCATGCGAATCGAGGCGGCGCGCACCCGCGCCTATCACGCCGCCGACGCCGAGCCGCTGGGGCCCGAACGGTTCGCGGCCATGCGCCCGGAGGAGTTGCAGCGGCTCCGCATCACGCTTCACCCCTCGCTCGAGATCGTGCGCTCCGCTTATCCCGCGCTGACGATCTGGGCGATGAACGCCGGAGAGCGCGACCTTGCCCCGATCGTCGACTGGTCGCCCGAGGACGCCCTGGTCGTCCGGCCCGCGCTCGACGTCGTCGTGCGCCGGCTGCCGGCGGGAGGCGCGGCCTTCCTCGGCGCGCTCGCCGCCGGCATGACGCTCGGGACCGCGGCGCGGCTCGCGGCCGGAAACGACGCCGGCTTCGACCTCACCCTCAACCTCGCCGGCCTGATCGGGGCCGGCCTCGTGGTCGCCATGACGGCGGCCCGACCGCGCCGGGGAGGGCGCGCCCCATGACCCATGCTCCGACCGCCGCCCCAGCCTCCGGGATCGCCCGCGCCGTCGAGGCCGCGATCGCGCTGTTCGAGCGCATTCCCTATTCGGCGCTGGCGCTCGCGGCCCGCGTCTTCCCCGCCGCGGTGTTCTGGCAGTCCGGCCAGACCAAGGTCAGCGGCTTCGGCCTGTCCGACAGCGCGGTGTTCCTGTTTGAGGAGGAGTACCGCCTTCCGCTGGTCGATCCGACGGTCGCGGCCTATGCGGCGGCGGCCGCCGAGCATCTGTTCCCGCTGCTGCTGGTGATCGGCTTCGCCAGCCGGTTCGCGGCGCTCGCGCTGCTCGCCATGACGCTCGTCATCCAGATCTTCGTCTATCCCGACGCCTGGCCGACCCACGGCGTCTGGGCCGCCTGCTTCCTGCTCGTGATCGCGCGCGGGCCGGGCGCGCTGTCGCTCGACCATCTCGTCGCGCGGGCGTGGCGCCGGTGAGCGGCGTCGACTAAGAACGGCTCCATGTCCGCCCGTTACGACTTCACGTCCACGCGCCTGTTCGTCGAGGCCGACCTCGCGGCCGGGGCGAGCGTCGACCTTGGCGACGCGCAGGCGAACTACCTCCGCAACGTGCTGCGCTTCGCGCCCGGCGACGGCCTGCTGCTGTTCAACGGCCGCGACGGCGAATGGCGGGCGCGGACCGCAGAGGTCGCGAAGAAGCGGGTGACAGTCGTCGTCGAGGAGATGACCCGGCCGCAGACGCCGCCGACCGGCGTCGACTACCTGTTCGCGCCGCTGAAGCACGCCCGGCTCGACTACATGGTCCAGAAGGCGGTGGAGATGGGCGCGGGCCGGCTGCGCCCGGTGCTGACGCGGCGGACCCAGGCCGCCCGCGTCAATCTCGATCGCATGCGCGCCAACGTCGTCGAGGCGGCGGAGCAGTGCGGCGTGATCTCCGCGCCCGAAGTGCTCGAGCCCGAGCCGCTGGAGAAGGCGCTGGGCGCCTGGCCGACGGAGGTCCCGCTCGCCTTCTGCGACGAGGCCGCCGACGTCGCCGATCCGATGGCGGCGCTCCGCGGACGGGTCTCCGGCGCGATCGGCCTGCTGATCGGTCCGGAGGGCGGGTTCGACCCCGCCGAGCGCGCCGCGCTGCTGCGGCTGCCGTCGGTGGTCCGGCTGTCGCTCGGTCCGCGAATCCTGCGCGCGGACACCGCCGCGGTCGCGGCGCTGGCGCTCGTGCAGGCGGCGCGGGACGGCGACGCCTCATTTTGAACACAGAGCGGGGCGGGTTAACCCGCCCCGCGCAGCTGAGGTTAATTCACCCAGCGTCGCCGGGTTAACGGCGGTCGCGCCGTCAACCCCTTGTTAACCCTGTTCGGCCAATTGTTAACCCGAGGTTGCAGGTCGCTTAACCTCGAATTGCGTGGTTCGCGTCGCGGCGGAGTTGCCGAAATAGCGCACAGCGGCGGGATCGACCGCCCGCTCGCGATCTTGGCATGCCGCCGGAACGTCGAGAGGCGTATAGCCGTTAGAGAAGCCGCCGGCTCGTGGCGGCGTGTGCGGGTCATGCGAAGAATACCTCCCATGTCATCAGTTTCGAACGCTTTCGCAGCCTCCGTCGCGCTCTGGTCGCGCCGGTTGATTCTGGCGGCGTTGCCGCTCGCTCTAGCCGCCTGCTCGCAGTCGCGGGCTTTGCCGACGGCGAACCCGATGCCTTACGCGGCCGCTCCGGTGACGGTGACGCCGGTCCTGCCGCCGGCGCCGTCCTTCGGCTCGGGACTGTCCGACGACGCGCGCTACGGCGCCGCCGCCGGCGCCGACGAGCCCTTCCCGATCAAGGCGGTCAACCTTCAGCGGATTGACCAGAAGTTCCTCAAGCAGACGGTCCCGAACACCACCGGCGAGCCGGCCGGAACGATCGTGATCGACCCGCACGAGCGGCATCTCTACCTCGTCCAGGACGACGGCACCGCGATCCGTTACGGCGTCGGCGTCGGCCGGCAGGGCTTCTCGTGGAACGGCGAGGCCTACATCCGCCGCAAGCTCGAATGGCCGGACTGGCACCCGCCGGCGGAGATGGTTGCGCGCGACCCGCACGCCCGTCCCTACGCCAACGGCATGCCCGGCGGTCCCAGCAACCCGCTCGGCGCCCGCTCCATGGCGCTGTGGCAGGGCGACAAGGACACGCTGTTCCGCATCCACGGCACCATCGAGCCCTACTCGATCGGCAAGGCGGTTTCGTCCGGCTGCATCCGCATGCTGAACCAGGACGTCATCGACCTGTACAGCCGCGTGCCGCTCGGCACCCGCGTGGTCGTCCGCGCGTGATTTCGGCCGGCGCGCAGCCCTTGACGGCGCGCGCCGCGCCCTTCCGCTTTTTCAGCTGACGACGTCAGTGCGGCCGCGCCTGCGGCCGCCGCTGATAGCGCATACACGAACGGACGGCCCGCCCATGTCGCGTAACGACGCTCCCGCCTCCCGCCAGCTCACCCGGCGCGCGCTCGTCTCGCTGCTGCCGCTGGGCCTCGCGGCCTGCGCCGGCGGTTCGCTGCGCGACGTCAGGGCGTTCATCGATCCCGACGGCGCGAATTACGACGACATCTACGGGCCGCGGCCCGACGAGAAGTTCCCCGTGCCGGGCATCAACTGGCGCAACCTGCACCCCGCCGTGCTCCGTCGCAGCATGACGGACCCGACCGGCGAGAGGCCCGGCACGATCGTCGTCGATCCCGACGCGCGCCTGCTCTACCTCGTGCTCGAGAACGGCCGCGCCATGCGCTACGGCGTCGGCGTCGGCAAGCAGGGCATGGAGTGGAACGGCCGCGCCACCATCCAGCGCAAGGCCGCCTGGCCGACCTGGACGCCCACCCGCGACATGATCTCGCGCGATCCTGCGCTGAACGCGAAATGGGCCGGCGGCATGCCCGGCGGGCTCGACAATCCGCTCGGCGCGCGCGCGCTCTACCTCTACCAGGGCGGACGCGACACGATGTACCGCATCCACGGCACCAACGCGCCGCGCTCCATCGGCCGCGCCATGTCGTCGGGCTGCGTCCGCATGCTCAACCAGGACATCATCGACCTCTACGAGCGCGTCTCGACCGGCGCGCAGGTCGTGGTGCTGCCTGCGAGCCGCACCCTCGGCGTGACCTGAGGTTCGTCGGGCAGACCGGCTTTACGCCTGCGATCCGACCGCCTAACTGTCTGCGGCTTCGCCTGATCAGGAGCCTGCATGGCCCGCGACCAACTCGATCCCACCTTCATCACCTCGCGCGAGGAGCTGGTCTCCTGGTTCGAGGTCGGCTGCAAGCCGGTCGAAAGCTTCCGGATCGGGACCGAGCACGAGAAGTTCCCGTTCCGCCGGGCCGACCTGTCGCCGGTCGCCTATGAGGGGCCGAACGGCATCCGCGCCCTGCTCGAAGGGATGCAGATGCTGCTCGGCTGGGAGCCGATCATGGAGGACGGCCGCATCATCGGCCTGTTCGACGTGACCGGCGGCGGCGCCATCAGTCTTGAGCCGGGCGGCCAGTTCGAACTCTCCGGCGCGCCGCTTGAGACGATCCACCAGACCTGCTCCGAACTGCACGCCCATCTCGCTCAGGTGCGGCAGGTGGCGGAGCCGCTCGGCCTCGGCTTCCTCGGGCTCGGCATGAGCCCGAAATGGACCTTGGCGGAGACCCCGGTGATGCCCAAGGGCCGCTATGGCATCATGACCCGCTACATGCCGAAGGTCGGCTCGCGCGGCCTCGACATGATGTACCGGACGTCCACGGTGCAGGTGAACCTGGACTTCTCCAGCGAGGCGGACATGGTCCGCAAGCTGCGGGTGAGCCTGGCCCTGCAGCCGATCGCGACCGCGCTGTTCGCCAATTCCCCGTTCACGGAAGGGCGGCCGAACGGTTTCCTGTCCGCGCGCTCCGAGATCTGGCGCGACACCGACAACGCCCGCGCCGGGATGCTGCCCTGGGCGTTCGAAGACGGCATGGGTTTCGAGCGCTACGTCGACTACGCGCTTGATGTGCCAATGTATTTCGTGAAGCGCGGCGACCATTACCACGATGTGGCGGGCGCCTCCTTCCGCGATCTGTTGGCGGGACGGCTGCCGCAGCTTCCGGGCGAGCGCGCGACCGTCGCGGACTGGGCGAACCACCTCAGCACGATTTTCCCCGAGGTGCGGCTGAAGCGCTACCTCGAGATGCGCGGCGCGGACTCCGGACCGACGGGACGCATCTGCGCGCTGCCGTCCCTGTGGGTCGGCGTGCTCTATGACGACGCAAGCCTCGACGCCGCATGGGAGATCGTGAAGCACTGGACCGCCGAAGAGCGTCAGAAGCTTCGCGACGACGTCCCCCGCGAGGGTCTGTCCGCCCGCATCCGCAACCGGTCGGTGCTCGAAGTGGCCCGCGACGTGCTGGCGCTCGCCGACGACGGCCTCGCCAGACGCGCGCGGCTCAACCTCTACGGCGAGGACGAGCGCATCCATCTCGCGCCGCTGCATCGCGTGGTCGAGCAGAACGCCACGCTCGCCGAGCAGCTGCTCGCGAAGTACGACGGCCCGTGGGAGAAAAGCGTCGATCCGGCCTTCGGCGAACTCGCCTACTGAGGCGCCGCCTCGGACGTCAGCTGATCGAGGTGCATCCGGATATGGGCGGCCTCGGCCGGCGAATTCGCAAGCGCGATCGCTCGGTCGAAGGCCACGCGGGCTTCGGCGAAGCGATTGGCCTGCTTCAGGAAAACGCCGCGCACGCCAAAATAGTAGAAGTAGCCTGAGAGCTTGTCCGCGAGCGGCTCGATCAGCGCGAGCCCGGCTTCGGGGCCGGCGAGCTTGGCGGCCGCGACGGCGCGGTTCAGCGTGACGACGGGCGAGGGCTGCATCCGTTCGAGCGTGGCGTAGAGTTGGTCGATTCCGCGCCAGTCGGTGTCGGAGCCGGACGCGGCCTGGGCATGGAGCGCGGCGATCGCGGACTGGATCTGATAGGGGCCGGGCGCCCGACGCCGCATCGCCTTCTCGATCAGGGCGAGGCCCTCGGCGATCATGCGCCGGTCCCACAGGGCGCGGTCCTGCTCTTCCAGCAGCACGACGCCGCCCTCGGCGTCGAACCGCGCGGCCGCGCGGGAATGCTGCAGCAGCATCAGCGCCGAGAGCCCCATCAACTCGGGTTCGGCGGGGAACAGCTTCATCAGCAGGCGCGCGAGCCGGATCGCCTCGTCGCAGAGCGCGGTGCGGGCCTCGTTCGTCGCTTCGCCGGCCGAATAACCCTCGTTGAAGACGAGATAGATCATGGCGGAGACGGCCGTGAGCCGCTCCGCGCGCTCGATCGCTGACGGCGTCTCGAACGGGGTCCCGGCCTTCGCGACGCGGGCTTTCGCGCGTGTGATGCGCTGCTCCATGGCGCTTTCGCTGACAAGGAACGCCCTCGCGATTTGGCGCACGGCGAGGCCCGACACCACCCGAAGCGCGAGCGCGATCTGTTGCGTCGACGGCAGGTCGGGATGGCAGCAGACGAACAGCAGCCGGAGGATGTCGTCCCGGTACCCGGCTTGATCGAGCCGTTCGACCAGATCGCCCTCGACGTCGTCGAGATCGGAGATCGCGTCCTCGTCGGGCAGCGCGGCGAGGCGACGGTCGCGTCGCTTGGCGTCGAGCGCGGCGTTGCGGCCGACGAAGATGAGCCAGGCCGCCGGATCGCGCGGCGGGCCGTTGCGGGGCCAGGCGGCGAGCGCCTTGAGGCAGGCCTCCTGAAAGGCTTCCTCCGCCAGCTCCAGGTCCCGGAAGTAGCGCAGCAGCGCCGCGACCGCCTGCGGGCGCGCCGCGATGAGCGCCTTGTCGATCCAGGCGAGGTCGGTCGTCATGTCGGGAGCGCGCCGGGCTTAAAGAGCGAGACGGGCCGGATCTCGTAGGAGCCGCCGGGGTTGGCGCGGCCGAGATCGCGCGCGATCTCAAGCGCCTCGTCGAGCGAGGCGCAGTCGACCACGTAGAAGCCGAGCAGCTGCTCCTTGGTCTCCGCAAACGGTCCGTCGATGACGAGCGGCGGATCGCTGTCCTTGCGCAGCGTGGTCGCCGCGGTGGTCGGCATCAGCCGCGCGGCGGGCCCGAGCTTGCCCTGGCGGGCGATCTTCTCGTGCACGACGTCGAGCCGGGCCATGCAGGCGTCGTCCTCCTCCTTGGTCCAGGAGGTGACGACGTCCTCGTAGTGGTAGCAGAGCAGCGCGTAGAGCATCGGAGCGGTCCCGTTTCGTCACAAGGACGGACGAGTATGCCCCGGGCCGACAGCGCCTGCGCTGGTCACGCTAAAAGTTTTGGCGTCAGCGCGGTTCGGCCGTCAGGGCCATGGTCGGCTGGTGCGTCGGGAGCTCCGCCGCGGGCGTCGGAAAAGCCTGAGGCGGCAAGGGGATCGGCGCGAAGGCGGGCGTCGCGGACGGCGTCTCGGTGGTCGTCACCGTGACGGCCGCCGGCGTCTCCGAGGCCTGCGCCGGAGGCGCCCACGGCTGCGGAGCCTCGCGCGGGGCGAGAGACGCCACGACGATCGGCTTCGCCTCGGCGGTCGGGTCGGTCTTGGCGAAGGCGAGCGCGAGCGCCCGGGAGCGGGCGTTCTCGCGCAGGTCCGCCGGGGTCTCGACGCTACGCTTCTCGTAGAAGGCGTTGCCCCCGGCGAGCAGCACGTAATGCATGTTGGGGTAGGGGAAGCGCAGGCCGGCGGTGTGGAAGAACATCGCGTTCCGAACGCCCGGATGGCGCTTGCCCTGCAGCACCTCGTCGGCCACGCGGCGGGCGCGCTCGGCGCCGCCGTCGTCCATGGCCTTCGTCATCACGCCGGGCGCGAACTGGCCTTTCTGGGCCACAACATCGCACACCGTGGAGCCGTAAGTCCCTGACTTCACGCGGTTCGTCACCACTGTGCCGACGGCGCGCATGCCCTCGTCGCTGCCGCGGTGGGACTCGAAATACATCGCCCGGGCGAGGCAGTCGCGGTCTTGCGCGGAGTAGCTGACCTTGACGATCGCGGCGGGCTTCGGCGCTTGCGCGCAGGCCGCGGCGGCGAGAGCGACGGTCGCGGACGCGACGACACGGACGACGGATTTCGTCATGCGGCTGGCGTTCCCCCTTCAGCTTCCAGACGCCGCCTTCGGTTAGCCGGCGTCCTTACTGAGGGGTTAATGGACCCGCGGCCGGTTATCAAATCGTTAATGTCGCGGTTAACGCCCGCCCGGCGACGGGTTGATTTGGGTTAATCCGCCCGCAACGATGAACCCAAAGCCGTTTCGGCCGCAGGATTTCGAGGCGGCGCCGATGCAACCGGCGCCCTTTCCCGGAGAGAGACGTAACTGTATATCCGGTGAGCCCGGTGACGCGATCTGGTCGCGTTCGGGTGTCGCGGGGGCGGCGCGCAATCGAGAAGGAGATCGGATGCCCGCCGCATCCACGGTCGATCTGACCAACTGCGACCGGGAGCCGATCCATATTCCCGGGAGCATACAGCCGCACGGCTGCATGATCGTTTGCAATCCCAGCGCGTCACGGGTGCTGCGCCATTCGGCGAACGCGCCGGAGATGCTGAGCGCGCCTGGCGATGTCAACGGCCGCGAGCTTGCGGACGTGATCGGCGCGTCGGCCGCCCATCTCGTACGGAACTCGCTGACGCTGACCGGCGACGCGTCGCGGCCGGCGCTGTCGTTCGCGGTCGAGGTCGGCGGGCGCTTGTTCGACATGGCGGTCCACACCCACGCCGCGAACGCCATCATCGAGTTCGAGCCGTCGAGCGTCGAGGCGCGGCAGCCGCTCGAGCTCGCGCGGATGCTGATCGGCCGCATCCGTGGCCTGGACGAGGTCGGCAGGCTGGTCCAGGACTCGGCACGCCTCGTCAAGGCGGTCACAGGCTATGACCGCGTCATGGTCTATCACCTCGAGCGCGACGGCTCCGGGCGGGTGGTCGCGGAAGCGAAGCGGCCGGACCTCGAGAGCTTCTTCGGACAGTACTTTCCGGCGAGCGACATTCCCCAGCAGGCCCGCGCCCTCTATCTGCGCAACACCATCCGCGTGATCTCCGACGCCTCCGGAGAGCGCGTGCCGCTGGCGCCGGCGATCGACGCCTCGGGCGAGCCGCTCGACCTGTCGTTCGCGCATCTGCGCAGCGTGTCGCCGATCCACTGCGAGTACCTTCGCAACATGGGCGTGGCGGCCTCGATGTCGATCTCGGTCGTGGTGGGCGGAGAGCTGTGGGGCCTGATCGCCTGCCATCACTACACCCCGCGCGTGCTGCCGATGGCCGAGCGGTCGGCGGCGGAGATGTTCGGCGAGTTCTTCTCGCTGCATCTCGAAGCCCTGAAGCAGCGCGGCAAGCTCGACGCCGCGACCAAGGCGCGCCAGGCGCTGGACGGCGTGCTGCGTCTCGCCTCGCACCACGCCGATCTGGGCGAAGCGCTGCGCGAGAGCCTCGACGACATCCGGCAGCTCATGCCCTGCGACGGCGTCGGACTCTGGTTCGGCGGCGCCTGGCTGTCGATCGGCGCGGCGCCGCCCGCGACCTTCGCGCCGCCGCTCGCGCAGTTCGTCGGCGGGGTCGCCGAGGGGCGGGTTTTCGCCACGCACGCCCTTGGGCAGTTGCTGCCGGAGGCGGAGGAAGACTGTCCGTCGGTCGCGGGCATGCTCGCCGTGCCGCTGTCCCAGCGCCCGCGCGACTATCTGTTCTTCTTCCGCAAAGAGATCGTGCAGACGCTCGACTGGGCCGGCAATCCGGAGAAGGTCTACGCCACAGGCCCTCTCGGCGACCGCCTTACGCCGCGCAAGAGCTTCGCGATCTGGAAGGAGACCGTGCGCGGCCAGTCGCGGCCGTGGTCCGACGACGATCGCCAGATCGCGGAGGCCGCCCGCAGCGCGCTGGTGGAGATCGCTCTCCGGCACAACGAGCTCCTCGCCGACGAACGCAGTAAGGCGGATCTGCGCCAGCGCATGCTGAACGAGGAGCTAAACCACCGCGTCAAGAACATCCTGGCCATCATCAAGTCGCTTGTCGGCCATCCGGCCAAGGACGGTCGTTCGATCGCGGACTATGTCGCCTCGCTCAAGGGCCGGATCCAGGCGCTCGCCTACGCGCACGACCAGATCGTTCGGGGAGACGGCGGCGGTCGGTTGTCCGATCTGGTGGCGGCCGAACTGACGCCCTATCGCGATCCGGGGGCGACGGTGGAGACCAGCGGCCCGGAGTTCTGGCTGGACGCGCGCGCGTTTTCGGTGATCGCGCTGGTGCTGCACGAGCTTTCGACCAATGCGGCGAAATACGGCGCGCTGTCCGCGCGGGGCGGCCGGCTGGGCGTGACGTGGACCGCGACATCCGCCGGCGACTGCGAGATTCTGTGGCGCGAGAGCGGAGGGCCGCGCGTGTCGCCGCCGACGCGGCAGGGCTTCGGCACCGTTCTGGTCGACCGCAGCATTCCCTACGATCTCGGCGGAGAGAGCGCCGTCGAGTATCCGCCGAGCGGGGTTGAAGCTCGGCTGCTGATCCCCGCGAAGCATGTCGCGCTGGTGGATTCCCGCGTGCGTGGCGCCGACATCGCCGAACCGGTCGCGGAGCCGCAGCCGGCCGCGCCCCTTGGTGACATTCGCCTGCTCCTGGTCGAGGATCAGATGCTGATCGCGATGGATGTCGAGGCGATGCTCGCGGCCAGCGGCATGACGAACGTCTCGACCAGCGGATCGGCCGCCGACGCGCTGCGCCACCTCATGCAGTTCGCGCCGGACGCGGCCGTGCTCGACGTCAATCTGGGCGACGGCACCTCGATCGCCGTGGCGGAGGAGCTGGTTCGGCGCAACATCCCGTTCGTTTTCGCCACCGGCTACGGCGACCGCTCGATGATCCCCGAGGTTTTCTCGGACATTCCGGTCGTCCGTAAACCCTATGACGCGCAGGCCCTGATCCGGGGCCTCGAGCAGGCGATCGACGCGCAGGCCTGATGCCGGGCGGCGGCGCGCAAAAAAATGCGCGATGCTGCGGATGAAACGGCTCCGCGGCTCCGTACGCCTGTCATGACGAGCAGCTCCTCCCGCTTCGACGTGATCGCGCAATTGCCGGCCATGCGCCGCTACGCGCTCACATTGACGCGCGATCTCGCCGACGCCGAGGACCTGGTGCAGGACGCGCTGGTCCGCGCCTACGCCAAGCGGGCGAGCTACGACGACGAGCGGGAGCTGCGGCCCTGGCTGCTCGCGATCCTGCACGCGGTCTTCATCGACGGCGTGCGCAGCCGCCGGGCCGAGCTGCTGCGCATCGCCCGCGCCGGCGAGACGTCGGACGACCACCACGCGCCCGCGCAGGACCACGTCGTTCGGCTCGCGCAGATCCGCGAGCGGTTCGCCGCCCTGCCGGAAGAGCAGCGCGCCGCGCTCCATCTCGTCGCCGTCGAGGGCCTGTCCTACGCCGACGCCGCGAACGTGCTCGGCGCGCCGGTCGGCACGCTGATGTCGCGGCTCGCCCGCGCCCGCGAGGCGCTGCGGCGGATCGAGGCCGAGGAGCCGGAGAGGCGACCCCAGCATCTTCGCATCGTGAGAGGAACCGATGGCATCGACTCCTGATCCCATTCTGGAGGGCGAGCTCGACGCCTATGTGGACGGTCAGGTCGACCTGCGCCGCCGCATCGAGATCGAGGCCTATCTCGCCGCTCATCCGCCGCTGGCGAGCCGGGTGATGGCCGATATGCGCCTGCGCGACGAACTGCGCTGCGCCTTCGGCGAACCGGAAGCCCCGGCGGATAGGCGCGCGCAGACCCTGAAGCTCGCGCGACGGCTTGAAGGCGCGCGCTCGCGGCAGCGCCTGTTCGTGAACCTCAGGCGCGCGGCGGTGGTCATGCTGCTCGTCGGCGCCGGCTGGATCGCGAACGCCTCCGTCGGACCTCTGCTGGTCGGGGCGGTGTTCGCGTCCCCCCAGCCGCCCGCCTATGTGGTCGACGCCGTCATGGCCCATCGCACGGCGCTGCTGCGCGGCGAGATGGTGTCTCAGGTCGAGACGCCGGACTACGACCGCACCGAGATCCGCGCCGCGACCGCGATCGTGCTTCCCAAGCTGCCCAAGGACTGGAAGGTGACCGACGTCCAGGTCTTCCCGTCCAAGTACGGGCCGAGCGTCCAGATGGCGATGGAGACGCCGGACCTCGGCCTGCTGTCGTTCTATGCGGTGCGTCCGGGAGCGTTCGGGATGGAGCCGGCGGTCGCCAGGAGGATCGACGACGGCGTCGTCGCCGCCTACTGGCAGGTGGCGGACGTCGCCTACACCCTGGTCGGGCAGGCCGACGAAGAGAAGCTGCTGGCGCGGGCCGACCGCTTCGCCGGTCGGATCGGCCGCGCCGCCCGCGCGGAGGCCGCCCGATGAGCCTGCGCAGCGAGCTCCGCTCGGCCTACGCCTGCGGCCGGATCGACGAACTGCTGGAGCGCGAGGCGCCGTCCGTGGCCGAGACGGATCGGCCGATGGGCGGGCTCGAGCTGCTGAAGCGCGCCGCGCGGGCGGCGCAGGCGCGGTCGAAGGTCGCGCCTTTCGATCCGCGCGCCCCGCGCCGCCCGACGCCGCAGGCGCGCGCCTAATCTTGCGGCAATTTCTGTCTATATTTCGCGCTGTCGTGATGTCGGGCGCGCGGCTATAGGTTTGCGCATGAGTTGGCGGCTAGGGTTCCGCGTCGCGTGAAGCGGCGGCTGGTCCGAGAGCCGCCGCCGGACCGGGAGACATCCGGACCGGACACGGCGGGCGAAAATCCCGGGAGACCTCAGCAGCCAGGAACTGGCGACGCTGGTCTTCGCACGTTCCAGGCTTCCTTGAAGTTCTTGGAACGAGGCTCATCATGACGTCGACCGATCCCCTGAAAGCCAAAATCATCGCCGAGCGCAGCGCGCAATACGCGCGGCTGAAGGCCGCCGGAGACGCGCCGAAGACGCTTCCGCCCGCGACCGCCCGCGACGGCGCGCCGATCGACCCAGCCGCGGTGCGCGAGCGCGAGACCCTGCCCGGCGGCTGGTACTGGACCGGCCGGATCGCCCGCGGCGAGGCGCTCAGGGTGCTGAACGCCTCCGGCGCGTCCGGGGTCTCGCTGTTCTTCTGGAACGCTGCCGACACCTCCGAGCGCTACAACAGCGCCGACACCATCAAGGTGCAGTGGACCTCCGACCTCCGGAAGGGCCGGGTGCTGTTCTCGGACATGGGCCGGGTGATGCTGTCGATCGTCGAGGACACCTGCGGCGCGCACGACACCGTCGTCGGCGGCTCGACGCCGGGCTCGAACCTCGCCAAGTACGGCGACTCCGCGCTGCGCTCCACCCGCGAGAACATGATCCTCGCGGCCTCCAAGTTCGGGCTCGGGGCCCGCGATCTCGCGCCATTGCTGACGCTGTTCGCGCCGGTGCGCCACGGCGCCGACGGGCGCTTCGCCTTCCGCGACGGCGTGGTGCAGCCCGGCGATTTCGTCGACCTGCGCGCCGAGATGGATCTGCTGGTCGCGGTCTCGAACTGCCCGCATCCGTTGGCGCCCGACCGGGTGTTCGACCCCGGCGAGGTGGAGCTGATCGTCCATCGCTCGGCGCCGCCCGAGGCCGACGACATCTGCCGCACCGCGACCGCCGAGGCGGTCCGCGGCTTCGAGAACAACGCCCGTTATCTGCGCGCCGTCTGAGGGAGAGAGCCGATGACCGATCTCCGCGCCGCCGAGCGGCCCGCCTCCTCGTTCTTCGCGAGCCCCGCGCCGCTCGATCCGAAGGACGCGATCTACGACTTCACCATCCCGGCGAACCGGCCCTGGTCCGGGATCGTCGAGAAGGGCCAGATCCTGCGCATTGTCGACCTCGAGGGCTGCCAAGCGGTCGACACCCTGTTCTACGCCGCGCACGACCATTCCGAGCGCTACAGCGCGCAGGACACGATCCTGGCGCAGGGCGCGCCCTACGTCTCCACCGGCACGCGGCTGATCTCGAACGAGGGCCGGCTGATGGGGACCGTGATCGCCGACAGTTGCGGCCGGCACGACACCTCGGCCGGCGCGTGCTCCTGCGAGGCGAACACCGTGCGCTTCGGCCACCACACGCGGCACATGCACGCCTGCCGCGAGAACTTCGTGATCGAGGTGGCGAAGCACGGCATGACGAAGCGGGACATCGTGCCCAACATCAACTTCTTCATGAACGTGCCGATCGAGCCCTCCGGCGCGCTCGCGATCGTCGACGGCGTGTCGTCGCCCGGCGACTACGTCGACGTGCTGGCGGCCGTCGACCTGCTCTGCGTGATCTCGAACTGCCCGCAGATCAACAACCCCTGCAACGGCTTCGACCCGTCGCCCGTCAGGGTGCTGATCTTCGACCCGTCGAACGCCTGAGCGGCGACGCGACGATGTTCAAGAAGGTTCTGATCGCGAACCGCGGCGAGATCGCGGGCCGCATCGTCCGCACGTTGCGCCGGCTCGGCGTCGCCTCGGTCGCGGTCCATTCCGAGGCCGACCGCTTCACACGGCCCGTGCTCGACGCCGACGAGGCGGTCTGCGTCGGCGGCGACGCCGCCAAGGACAGCTACCTCAACGTCGACGCCATCGTCGCGGCCTGCCGCGCGACCGGCGCCGAGGCGGTCCATCCCGGCTACGGCTTCCTGTCGGAGAACGCCGGCTTCGCCGAGCGGCTGGCGGAGAACGGCGTCCGCTTCATCGGCCCGCGGCCGGAGCACCTGCGCGGCTTCGGGCTGAAGCACACCGCGCGCGAGATCGCCCGCGCGGCGGGCGTGCCGCTGCTCGCGGGCTCCGACCTGCTCGCGACCGCCGACGAGGCGGTGGCCGCGGCGGAGAGCGTGGGTTTCCCTGTGATGCTGAAGTCGACCGCGGGCGGCGGCGGCATCGGCATGCAGCTCTGCCACGACGCGGGCGAGCTGCGCGAGCGCTTCGCCGCCGTGCAGCGCATGGCGGGGGCGAGCTTCGGCGACGCCCGCGTCTATCTCGAGCGCTTCGTCGCGGTCGCGCGCCACGTGGAGGTGCAGATCTTCGGCGACGGCAAGGGCGGCGTGGTGGCGCTCGGCGAGCGCGACTGCTCGCTGCAGCGGCGGAACCAGAAGGTCATCGAGGAGACGCCGGCGCCGAACCTGCCCGAGGCGGTGCGCGCCCGGCTGCGGGACGCCGCCGTGGCGCTTGGCCGCGAGGTGGCTTACGAATCCGCCGGCACGGTCGAGTTCATCTACGACGTCGGCCGCGGCGACGTGTCGTTCCTCGAGGTCAACACCCGCCTGCAGGTGGAGCATCCCGTCACCGAGGCGGTGTTCGGCGTCGATCTCGTGGAGTGGATGGTCGCGCAGGCCGCGGGCGACTTCACGCTGCCTTCGCAGGCGAGCCTTGTCGCCGTCGGCGCCGCGATGGAGGCGCGCGTCTACGCCGAGGTCCCGCAGGCGGATTTCCGGCCCTCGACGGGCAGGATCACCAAGGCGCAGTTCCCGGCCTCCGCCCGCGTCGACGGCTGGATCGAGAGCGGCGCGGAGGTCACGCCCTGGTACGACCCGATGCTCGCCAAGGTGATCGTCCACGGCGAAACCCGCGCCGACGCGCTCGCCAAGCTGAACGCCGCGCTGGCCGAGACCACGCTGCTCGGCATCGAGACCAATCTCGACTATCTCCGCGCGATCGCCGGCTGGGACGCCTTCGCCGCCGGGGACGTCTCGACCGGCGCGCTCAAGTCCTTCGCCTTCGCCCCGCGCGCGATCGAGGTGGTGAGCCCCGGCGCGCAGACCAGCGTGCAGGACTGGCCGGGCCGGCTCGGCCTCTGGCATGTGGGCGTGCCGCCCTCCGGCCCGATGGACGAGCGCTCGTTCCGGCTCGCGAATCGCATCGCCGGCAACGCCGAGGGCGCGCCCGCGCTCGAATGCACGGCGACCGGCCCGACGCTGAAGTTCCACTGCGCGGCGACGATCGCGCTCACGGGCGCGGCGATGCGGGCGACGCTCGACGGCGCGCCGATCACTTACTTCGAGCCGGTCGAGGTTCCCGCCGGCGCGACGCTCGCGCTCGGCGCGATCGAAGGGCCGGGGCAGCGGACCTATCTCGCCATCCGCGGCGGGATCGAGGCGGCGGAGGCCTTCGGCTCGAAGGCGACCTTCATGCTCGGCGGCTTCGGCGGCCACGCCACCGGCGCGCTCCGGGCGGGCGACATCCTCAAGGTCGACGGCGCCGCGACGGTTTCCGAGCCGCGCGCGGTGCGCGCCGACGAGCGCCCGGCGTTGACGCGGGAGTGGACCATCGGCGTGCGCTCCGGTCCGCACGGCGCGCCGGACTTCTTCGACGACGCTGACATCGTCGACCTGTTCAACGCGCGTTACGAGGTGCACTTCAACAGCGCCCGCACTGGCGTGCGGCTGATCGGCCCGCAGCCGCGCTGGGCCCGCAGCGACGGCGGCGAGGCCGGGCTGCATCCCTCGAACCTGCACGACAACGCCTACGCCGTCGGCGCGCTCGACTTCACCGGCGACATGCCGATCATCCTCGGGCCGGACGGGCCGAGCCTCGGCGGCTTCGTCTGCCCGGTGACGATCGCGCGCGACGAGCTGTGGAAGGCGGGCCAGCTTCGTCCCGGCGACACGGTGCGCTTCGCGCCCCACGGGCTCGCCGCGCCGGCGGTCAAGCGCGCGCGCGACGTCGAAAGCCCGATCCTCGGCGTGCGCGAGGACGGGCCGGCGCGGGTCGTCTACCGCCGGCAGGGCGACGACAACATCCTGGTCGAATACGGCGACATGACCCTCGACGTCGCCCTGCGCATGCGGGTGCACGTGCTGGCCGAGGCGCTGGCCCAGGCGAAGCTGCCGGGCGTGATCGACATGACGCCGGGCATCCGCTCAATGCAGGTGCATTTCGACAGCGCCGTGATCCCGCAGGCGCGGGTGCTGGACGCGCTGGCGGAGATCGAGGCCGGGCTGCCGGCGCCGGAGGACGTGACCGTGCCGAGCAGCACGGTGTGGCTGCCGCTGTCGTGGAACGATCCCGAGATACGGCTCGCCATGCGCAAATATCAGGAGCTCGTCCGCCCCGACGCGCCCTGGTGCCCCGACAACATCGAGTTCATCCGCCGCATCAACGGCCTCGACACGGTCGAGGACGTGGCGAAGATCGTGTTCGACGCCGAGTATCTCGTGATGGGCCTCGGCGACGTCTATCTCGGCGCTCCGGTCGCGACGCCGGTCGATCCGCGCCACAGGCTGGTGACGACCAAGTACAACCCCGCCCGCACCTGGACGCCGGAGAACGCCGTCGGCATCGGCGGCGCCTATCTCTGCGTCTACGGCATGGAGGGACCGGGCGGCTACCAGCTCTTCGGCCGCACGATCCAGATGTGGAACTCGTGGCGCACGACCGAGGCCTTCAAGCCCGGCCACCCCTATCTGCTGCGCTTCTTCGACCGCGTCCGCTTCTTCCCCGTCGAAAGCCAGGAGCTGCGCGAGATGCGCGCCGCGTTTCCGCACGGTCGCTACGACGTGCGGATCGAGGACAGCTCGTTCTCCTACCGGGCCTATGCGCGGTTCCTGACCGACAACGCGGACGGCATCGCCGCCTTCCAAGCGCGCCGGCAGGCCGCCTTCGAGGCCGAGCGGGCGGACTGGAAGGCGAGGGGGCTCGACAGCTTCGTCAGCGACGCGGGCTCCGCGCCGGAGGACGAGAGCGCGGTCCCCGACGGCTGCGTCGCCGCCGCGAGCCACATGACCGGCAACGTCTGGAAGCTGCTGGTGGAGGAGGGCGACCATGTCGCCGTCGGCCAGCCGATCGTCGTGGTCGAGGCCATGAAGATGGAGATGGAGATCACCGCGCCGGCCGCCGGCGAGATCGTGTCACTCCGGGCGAAGCCCGGCCGCACCGTTCGGTCCGGCGACGTGGTGGCGGCGATCCGCCCGGCGTGAGGCGTCAGGCGCGTCGTCGTTCTCAGCGGCGCTGTACCTGCGCTCCCGCAGCCCCGCGCTCTCCCTCGTCCTGCGGCTCGACCCGAGGACCCATCTTCGGCGTCGAGCTTTACGCCGGGTATGGATGGTCCGGTCAAGCCGGACCATGACGCCGTGTCTCTGTTGCACCGTGACTATGCGGACGCCCCGGCTCCCTCACCCGGATGACGTCGTCATCCGACCTCTCCCCGCCGGGGAGAGGTGGCGCAGCGGCGCCGTCGCTTCCCGGAAGCGCGTCGCTCTCTTGTCCCGGTCCTGAGCCGGGCCCCACAACGCCGACGCGCTTCGGAAGCAGGCCACGGTCGGGCGGGATTTTCGGGACCGTGGAGGCTCTGGGTCCCGGCTCAAGGCCGGGACAAGGAAAGGGGCGTCGCCGCGTCGCTTCCCGGAAGCGCGTCGCTCTCTTGTCCCGGCCTTGAGCCGGGACCCATCAACGCCGACGCGCTTCGGACGCAGGGCGCGGTCGGGCAGGCGTTTCGGGACCGTGGAAGGTTCTGGGTCCCGGCTCAAGGAAGGGGGCGGCCCGGACCGTTCGCCGGAATGTTGGCGGATTTTGCCCCGCCGTTGCAGGAAATTTCAGAGAATTCACCTGGCGGTTCACGCCTGTTGCAGGCCTCCGCGGCGTCGTCCGGGACGATGCGGGGCCGGAAAAGCGGCTCTGGCGTTCGAAGAAACGTGCGCATACAATGCATCGGTTTGTATGGATGCGCGAGGTTCGAGCTCTATGTCCTGGCCAGGCCGGATCGTCCTGTCCGATTCAAGCCCGTACTACCTGCAGATCGCCGACGCGATCGAGGCGGCGGCGGACGCGGGGCGGCTGCGGCCGGGCGACCGGCTGCCGCCGCAGCGCGCGCTGGCGCAGGAACTCGACGTCGACCTGACGACCGTCACCCGCGCCTATGCCGAGGCGCGCCGCCGCGGCCTGCTGGACGCGGTCACCGGCCGCGGCTCCTTCATCGCGGCGCGGCCGGATCTCAGCGCGCCGGCGATCGACCTCAGCATGAACATCCCGCCGGCGCCCCGAGGCGTCTCGCTCGCCGACGCGATCGCGCGCGGCGTGGCCGACATCGCGGCGCGGGCGAACGTCGATACGCTGATGTCCTATCATTCCGGTCCCGGCGCGCCGCAGGACCGGGCGGCGGCGGCGGTGTGGCTGAAGCCCGCGCTCGGCCGGATCGACGACGCGCGGATCGCGGTCAGCCCCGGCGCGCAGACCGCGCTCGCGGCGCTGCTGTCGCTGCACGCTCAGGCCGGCGACGCCGTGCTGGCCGAGCCGCTGTGCTATCCGGGCCTGCTGCTGGCGGTCTCCCGGCTCGGGCTGAAGACCGTCGCGGTCGAGAGCGACGCCGACGGCATGCGCCCCGACGCGCTGGAGCGCGCGGCGCGGGGCGGGGCCCGCGTGGTCTACCTCAACCCGACGATCGCCAACCCGACAGCCGCCACCATGCCCGAGGCGCGCCGGCGGGACATCGCCGCCGCCGCGGCGCGCCACGGCCTGACGATCATCGAGGACGACCCTTGCGCGCGGCTGGCGGAGGATGCGCCGCCCGCCTTCGCGACGGTCGCGCCGGCCGCGACCTGGCATGTGGCGACGCTGTCGAAATGCCTGACGCCGGGCCTGCGCACGGCCTATGTGGTCGCGCCGGACGAGGAGGGCGCGCGCCGCTTCGCCGCCGCCATGCGGGCCTTCGCGCTGATGCCGGCGCCGCTGATGACCGCGCTCGCGACGTTCTGGATCCGCCGCGGCGACGCCGAGACGCTGCTGCGCGGCGTGCGGGAGGAGGCGGCGGCGCGGCAGGCGCTCGCGCGCGACATCCTGCCGGGCGCCCGCGGCGCGCGGAACGGGCTGCATCTGTGGCTGCCGTTGCCGACGCACTGGGACCGCTACGGGCTGATCGAGGCCGCGCGCGCGCAGGGGCTGGGCGTCACGCCTTCGGACGAGTTCCGGGCCGACGGCGCGGCGCCTGAGGCGGTGCGGGTTTCGCTCGGCGGCGTCGCCGACCGGGCGCGGCTCGCCGCCGCCCTCAAAACGCTTGCGGCGCTCGTTCAGGGCGAACGGCGCCGCGTGCATGACGTGGTGTGAGGCCTCGGGCCCGCGGGCTCACCAGCCGCCGCGGTCGTCCTCGTCCTCGCCCGGCCGGACCAGCCGGGCCTCGGCGGCCTTGTGGTGGAACTGGCTCGCCACCAGCCAGCCCTTCAGCGGGCGCAGCGGGGGAATGCAGGTCGCGAGCAGCAGCGGCAGGGTGGTGAAGAGATGCACCCAGTAGGGCGCGCTGTAGGCCGCCTCGATCCAGACCGCGCAGAAGGCGGCAGGCAGACACCCGAAGGTGATGACGAAGAAGGCGGGCCCGTCCGCGGGGTCGGCGTAGGAATAGTCGAGGCCGCAGACCTCGCAGTTCGGGCGCAGCTTGAGGAAGCCCTCGAACATGTGGCCCTCGCCGCAGCGGGGGCAGCGACCGCGGATGCCGACGGCGTAGGGCGCGAGGTTCGGTCCGGTTTGGGTGGTCACGACGGTCTCCCTCTCATGACGTCCCTGCGCATGTATTCATGTTGCCATACAATGTCAATAATGTATGGTTTTTCTGTCCTCGCAAACGGGAGACCCCGATGAGCCGTCCGCCGCTGCCGCCTTTCACCGCCGAGACCGCCGCGCAGAAGGCGCGGATGGCGGAAGACGCCTGGAACACGCGCGAACCCGCCCGGGTGGCGCAGGCCTACACGGTCGACAGCACGTGGCGGAACCGGGCGGAGTTTCTAACAGGCCGCGACGCGATCGAGGCGTTCCTCGCCCGCAAGTGGGCGCGCGAGCTCGACTACCGACTGATCAAGGAGGTTTGGGCCTGGCATGAGAACCGCATCGCGGTGCGCTTCGCCTATGAGTGGCGCGACGACAGCGGCCACTGGTTCCGCAGCTACGGCAACGAGAACTGGGAGTTCGACGAGCACGGGCTGATGCGCCGGCGGATTGCGAGCATCAACGACCACCCGATCGCCGAGAGCGAGCGCAAGTACCACTGGCCGCTGGGCCGCCGGCCGGACGACCACCCGTCGCTGAGCGATCTCGGCCTCTGAGGCGGGGCGCTCCCTCACCTGGCCCTTCGGGCCGACCTCTCCCCGGCGGGGAGAGGTGAAGACCCGCGCCCCCTTCCTTACCTCTCCCCGGGGGGGAGAGGTCGGATGACAAAGTCATCCGGGTGAGGGGGCGTCCGCGTATTCTCGTTCCGGGATGAACGAGGGGCTACAGCTCGTCGTCGAGCGCTTTGGCGCAGAGCACGTCGATCACGGTGACGGCCGCGATCACGCCAAGCGCCGCGAAGGCCGCGGCGCGCTTGGGGTTGTCGCGGCTGAGCGCCGGGGCGAGGGCGGCGACGTCCATGGCGTCCCCGGCGACGCGCGCCCAGATCCAAACGCGCTTGCCGCGGCCGCGCCGCCAGCCGAAGAGGCCCGCGCCGGTCGCGAGCTCCCGCGCGCCGAACCCTTTCAGGAACTGGTGGTTCTTCGACAGCCCCAACCGACGCGCCAGCGCGCCCGGCGCTGCGAGCTCCACCGCGGCGAGCCCGAGCGAGACCCAGCCGAGCGCGGTGGCGAAGGTCTCGGCCTGGCGGCGGGTGGGCGTCGACAGCGTGGGCAGGTTCATGCCGCGGCTCCTTGAGGGCGTCGGGGAAGGTCCTGCGTGGTTCTGGCGCGCCCCGCGCCGGCGTCCAGTGGCGGCCGCGCGCTTGATCCGGCGGTCGCGGCGGGCGATCACAGGTCATCCGCCCGACGCCTGAGGCGAAAGCAGAGCCGCCGATCGTGAGCCGAACGCGCCGTCCGCCCTGTCCGGTCACCGGCGAGCCCGCGTCGCGGCTCGTGCAATGGGTGAGCGCGGAGCTGCTCGCCGATCTCTGGCGCTACGAGTTCCGGGTCGACGTGCGGCCGAGCTTCCGCGGCGCGACCCGCTTCGGGCTCTGGGAATCGCCGACCGGGCTGCACTTCTTCGATCCGATGACCGCGGGCGACGCCGCCTTCTACGACCGCGTCTACGCCCGCATGCGGCTCGACCGCCATCGCGGCAAGGGCCCGAAGGCCGAGTTCGCCATGGCGGCGCAGAGCGTCGCGTCGGGAGACCGGGTGCTCGACGTCGGCTGCGGCTTCGGCGCCTTCCGCGCCTCGGTCCCGCACGCGGACTATGTGGGACTGGAGCCCTATGGCGGCGCGGACCGGCCGCCTTACGTCCTCGCCGAGACCCTCGACGGCCATCTCGCGGCGAACGCCGGGGCCTATGACGTCGCCTGCGCGTTCCAGGTGCTCGAGCATGTGGAGCGCCCGCTCGCGATGCTGCGGGGCATGGCGGCGGCGGTCCGGCCAGGCGGGCGGGTCATCGTCGGCGTGCCGCACGTGCCCTCCGCCGGCGCCCGCATCCCGAACTACCTGATTAACGCCACGCCCCACCATCTGAGCTGGTGGACGGAGGCTGCGCTGCGCGCGGCGGCGGAGCGCGCTGGCCTCGTCGACGCTCGCGTCGAGCAGGCGCCGTGGTCGGACGTGGACGCGATCGTCTACTGGATCGCGCGCTGCTCGCCGATCAAATGCGCGGACCGCCGCTACCGGCACGCCTGGTCGTGGCACGCGGCGAGCGCGGTCGGCTTTCTCGCGGGCTACGCGATGTGGACGCTCAGGGGCGCGCCGCGCGCCGCGGACGACGAGGGGGCCTCCCTTTTGCTGACGGCGCGGAAGCCGGGCTGAACGCATTTCCCCGGAACCGATCACGCGCACGTGCGTTTTCACATCGCGACGGCGCGTAAAACGCGGAGCGGGCCGGAGCGTGACCGTCGGCCGCGTTTCTTTCTCGCCGCACAAGGATGACGAGACATGTCCCCACTGATCGGTATTCTGATCACCGTTCTGGTGATCTTCCTGGTGCTTTATCTGGTCGGCATGCTGCCGATCGACGGTCGGGCCAAGCAGATCATCCGCATCATCGTCATCATCATCGGCATCATCTCGCTGCTGAAGTATCTCGCGGTGTTTTGAGCGAAGGCGCTTCGCACCAATCAATGCGGCGTATCGGTCCGGCTTGAACGGACCATCCATCCCCGGCGTCTGGCCAGACGCCGGGGATGCGTCGTTTCGGTAGGCTGAATGGCGACGCGCAAGCAGGCGGAGCGCGGTCGGCGACAACGCTAATCGGGCCTTCGGGCACGACGCCGGCGCCGATCCTGCAGATTTGAGCGGCGTAGAGAGGGATCAGCTCGCTAGGCGTCTGATCTCGGCCTGCCGTTCGGCCGATCCGATCCAGTAGCGCCGTTCCCATTCCAGCGCGTGGCGGACGATGAGGTCGAGATCGTCCAGCTTCGGCGTCCAGTCGAGCCGGTCGCGGATATGCCGGGCGTCCGCCACGGACACGAACGGATCGCCGGGCCGCCGGGGCGCCTCCCGAGTGGCGATCTCGATGCCCGCCGCGCGGTTCACCGCGGCCACCACCTCGCGCACCGAGAAGCCGCGGCCGTAGCCGCAGTTTAGCGTCACGCTCGGGCCGCCGTCCGCGAGATAGTCGAGCGCGGCCACATGCGCCGCCGCGAGGTCGGCCACGTGGATGTAGTCCCGGACGCCGGTGCCGTCGGGCGTCGGCAGGTCGGTCCCTAGAATGTCGAGACCCGCCCGAAGGCCGAGCGCGGCGCGGGTGGCGAGCGTGATCAGGTTGCTGGCGCCCGCGGCGCGCTGGCCCGTGCGCATCGCGGGATCGGCGCCCGCCACGTTGAAGTAGCGCAGCACGACGTAGGACAGCCCGTGCGCGGCGGCGGCGTCGCGCAGGATCCACTCCGACATGAGCTTAGAGGTTCCGTACGGCGAGGCCGGGGCGACCGGCGCGTGCTCCGGCGTCGGCGTCGGCGGCAGCAGGCCGTAGACGGCGGCGGTCGACGAGAAGATGAAGCGCTTCACGCCGGCCGCGACCACCGCGGACAGCAGGTTGCGGGTCTTGCCCGTGTTGGCGAGGTAGGTTCCGAGCGGATCCCGGACCGAGTCCGGCACCACGATCTTCGCGGCGAAATGGGCGACCGCGGTCACGCCGTGCTGGGCGATGGTCCGCAGCAC
The DNA here is from genome assembly GCF_027922325.1 of Methylopila turkensis. Lineage (GTDB taxonomy): Bacteria > Pseudomonadota > Alphaproteobacteria > Rhizobiales > Methylopilaceae > Methylopila > Methylopila turkensis. The sequence continues at coordinate 396,363 of NZ_BSFL01000001.1, read as the reverse complement.
GAGCGCCTCGTCGCCGACGTCGCCCACCACGAGCGGAACGTCCGAGGGCAGCGCGTCGCGCGCGCCAGTCGAGAGATCGTCCAGCACGACGACGCTCCGGCCCTGCTCGCGCATCGCGAGCACCATGTGCGCGCCGATGTATCCTGCGCCGCCGGTGATCAGCACCGTCATGAGACGACCCTTTCGCGTTCGGAACGCGTTTCCTGGCGCGAGCTTACGCGCGGAACCCTTTGCGTTTGGTTGCGCGGCGCCCTTGCTTCGAGCCGCTCAGGCCTCGCCGCGCATCAGCTTGCCGCCGTAGGTCTGCGGATCGATGACGCCCTCCCGCTCGGCGCGGGCGCGGTCGTCGTCCGAGATCACGTCCTGAACCATGTCGAGCCGCTTCCAGACCGCGAGCGGCGTCGGCCGGTCCGGCCGCGGCACGTAGCGCGACGGCGCCTTGCGCTCGTAGGTGTGGATGTAGCGCGGACAGTTCACCCACGCCTTCGTCACGTCGATCCGCACCACGTATTTCGCCTCCGTCCAGCCCGCCATCAGCGGGTCGTCCCGCAGCATGCGCGCGACGCCCTGCACGCGCAGGCGGTGTGGGGTCTCGAAGTCCATGAACAGCAGGCCGACCTTGCCCTGGCCCTCGATGTTGCCCATCGAAAGAAACATGCCGTTGCCGTCGAAGCCGGGAAAGGCCAGCGTGCGACCGTCGAGCGCCCGCACCAGGCCGACGGGGCCGCCCTTGTAGGACACCGTCGGCATGCCGTCCGGATCGACGGTCGACAGGAAGAAGAAGTCGCGCTGCTCGATGAAGGCGCGTTCGTCCTCGGTGAGCTCGTCATGGGCGTGCTTCTCGTCGAGCAGGGTCGCGAGCTTGACGGAGCCGAACTCCTCCTGCAGGCGGCGATGGTCGTTGAAGTAGAGTGAGGCCATGGGCGTTCTCCCGGATGTCTTTTCGTGGGCCGGCGCAACGGGCCGGCGGCCGGATCATGCCCTCTGAGGCGCCTGCGGCCTATCCTTCATGGGGGACGGATCGCGTCTCCCATCGACGCTCCGACGCCACATCTTTCGGCGACGCGACCGTGGCGGACGAAGCCACGGTCGCGATGGAGAACGGGCATGGCCAAGACTCACGATACGCGCCGCCTCTGGCCAAGGCCTCTGGGCGCCGCCGCGCTTCTCGCCGCCTGCGTCGGGCTTGCCGGCTGCGCGACCGACCCGGCGCAGCTCGCCGCGGAGGACATGGCCCGCTGCCGCGGTTACGGCATGAAGCCCGGCACCGAGGCCTTCGCCAACTGCCGCATGACGCTCGACGTCGAACGGCGCCGCGAGCGTAGCCGCCGTCTGGACGACCTCGAGCCGCGCTACGGCCGTTTCGGTCCCTATTACGGAGGCTGGTGAGGCGTCAGCGGTGCAGCAGGCCGCGGGCGATGGTCTCGTCGGTGATGAGATGGCGGAAGATGCGGCCCTTCAGCGCCGCCCGCACGCTCTCGGTCTTGAGGCGGCCTGACGCGACGCCGATGGTGCAGCGGCTGCGGAAGGTGTCGCCCGGCACGCCGACCCGGCGCCGGTTGACGTCGCAGTCGACGAAGGCTCCCTCGGCGTCAAAGAACAGGCCGGCGAAGGAGCCGACCGAGCCCGCCGCGCGGGCGTCGCGCAGCTCACCCTCCGTGATCAGCTTCTGCGTCACAAGGAAGCTTTCCAGCGTCGCCTCGGTCACGCCGGACATGGCGACGTCGGCGGCGTTCGCGAGATCGAGGGCGGTGCGCACCGTGCGTTGAGCCACGAGCACATCTCGGTCCGCGATCGTGTCGGCGAGATAGGGCGCGGGGAGGAAATAGCCTTCGCCGCCGGTGCGCTCGGCGACGCGGTGCACCACTTCGAACGGATTCGACGCCGCCTTGCGGGTGAGCGAGCCCATCACCGAGACGAAGCGCGCGCGGGGAGCCCGCGGCCCGCGGTAGGCCTGGGCGACGGCGGCCATGGTGGTGCCCCAGGACAGCGCGAACACGCCGTCCGGCTTCGCGGCCACGGCCCGGGCGAGGGTTTCGGCGGCGGCGATCGCGACGAAGCGCTTGTCGATCTCGGACTCGCCGCGCTCCTCCTGTCCGGAGGCGGGCGTCACGCTGCAGGCGTCGAGCCCGAAGGCGCAGCAGAGCTCGTTTTCGAGCGCGATCATCTCGACGGACGGGTGCGTGATGCGGATATGGACGACGCCTTCGGCCCGCGCGGCGGCGATGAGGCGGTTCACCTTCACCCGCGAAAGGCCGAGCCGGTCGGCGATCTCGCTCTGGTTCATCTCGCCGACGAAGTAGAGCCACGCCGCGCGCACCATCGCCTCGGCGTCGCCCGGAGGCGCGGCCGGCGCATGGTCGGCCGGCGGCCCCGCCAGGGTCGTTTCCATCGTCGGTCTCCGTGGACGGCGGCTGGCATACAAGAACCGACCGCGGCCGCGAAGATGACGACCGCGCTTCGCCGCGGCAAGCGGCGGCGACTGCGCAAAAAGGCGAAGCGCTAAGGCAGCGGCCCGTCAGCGCGCGGCGACGATCGACAGCGCGGTCAGGAAGCCCGCGAGGTCGTCGGTGACGTGGTCCACATGGGGCGCGCCGGTGAAATCCTCCGGTGAGGTCGCGCGCTCCAGCGCGTCCGGCTCGCCATCGCGGGGCGCGATGAGCACCGTGCGCATGCCGAGCGCGTGCGGCACCACGAGGTTCTTCGACAGATCCTCGAACATCGCCGCCCGTTCCGGCGCGATGCCGTGCAGCTTCAAGAAGCCGTCATAGGCTTCTTGCGCCGGCTTCGGCACGTAGTTCGAGGCGGCGATGTCGTAGACGTCCTCGAACAGGTCGAGCACGCCGAGCCGCCCCGCGACGCTCTCCGCGTGGCGGCGGGAGCCGTTGGTCAGCACGAAGCGGCGTCCGGGCAGCCGCGCGATCGCCGCCGCGAGGTCGGGCGCCGGCTCCAGCACCGAATGGTCGATGTCGTGCACGAAGGCGAGGAAGTTCGCGGGGTCGAGCCCGTCCTCCGCCATCAGGCCGCGCAGCGTCGTGCCGTGGGTGCGGTAGTAGTACTTCTGCAGGGCGCGCGCCGAAATCCCGTCGATGCCGTAGCGGTTGGCGATGTAGGAGGTGATGCGGTCGTCGATCTGGTCAAACAGCCGCGACGAGGCGGGGTAAAGCGTGTTGTCGAGGTCGAAGACCCAGGTGTCGACATGGTCGAAGCCCTTCGCCTGCGCCTCGATGGCGTGCTGCGCCAGACGGGCGACGGAGGCGGGCTTCGGCATGTCGTTCATGTGCGCCTGCTGCTTGGGGCGGCCTGTCGCCGGACGCGACGTCGAGCGACCGAGAGTGCCACAGCTTTCATGAACGACCCATGATCGTGCTGCGATGCGGCGTTTCGATGTCGGGAGCGGGGCCTAAAGCGCCTGAGCGTAGTCCGAGGCCCGCGACAGCGCGTAGGAGACCGGCGACGGCGCGCCCGTGAGCGCGAGCAGCGCGAACGACAGCACGATCCAGCCGATCGCGACGAGCCGCGGCCCCTGGCTGACATAGACCACCGCGACCAGCAGGTTGATCACGGCCAGCAGGTCGCGCGGCACGCCAGACCACAGCGACGGCAGCAGGTAGAAGATCAGCCCCATCACCGTCATGGCGACGGCGAATTCGCCGAGGCCGCGGCGGGCGGGGCCCGGCGGAGGCTTCTTCTCCGGCCGGCGGCGGAACTGGACGATGTTTTCGCTCACCGCGTGATGAGCGTTCCGGCGCCGCCGTCGGTCAGAAGTTCGATCAGCACGGCGTGCGGCGTCTTGCCGTCCAGGATGACCACGCCCTCGACGCCCTTCTCGACGGCGTAGATGCAGGTCTCGACCTTCGGGATCATGCCGCCGGAGATGGTGCCGTCCGCGATCAGGCCGCGCGCCTCCTCGATCGAGAGCTGCTCGATCAGCTTGCCGGACTTGTCGAGCACGCCGGGCACGTCGGTCAGCAGCAGCAGGCGCTTGGCGTCGACCGAGCCCGCGATCGCGCCGGCGAAGGTGTCGGCGTTGACGTTGTAGGTCGCGGCGCCGTCGGCGCCCGCGGCGACCGGCGCGACCACCGGGATGAGGTCGGAGTTCAGCACCCAGTCGAGCACGGTGCGGTCGACGCGGTCCGGCTCGCCCACGAAGCCGAGATCGACGGTCTGCTCGAGGCGGGTCTCGGGGTCGATGATGGTGCGGGTCGCCTTGCGGGCCGAGACCATGCCGCCGTCCTTGCCGGACAGGCCGATGGCGCGGCCGCCCTCGGCGTTGATCGAGGCGACGATGTTCTTGTTGATCAGGCCGGCGAGGATCATCTCGACCACCTCGACGGTGGCCTGGTCGGTGACGCGCAGGCCGGCCTTGAACTCGCTCTTGATGCCGAGGCGGTCGAGCATCTTGCCGATCTGCGGCCCGCCGCCGTGCACGACGATCGGGTTGATGCCGACTTCCTTGAGGATCGCCACGTCCTGCGCGAACCAGCGCGAGGCCTCGGCGTCGCCCATGGCGTGGCCGCCATATTTCACGACGACCGTAGCCGCGTCGTAGCGCTGCATGTAGGGCAGCGCCTCGACGAGGATGCGGGCGGTGTCGTGGGGAGCGCCGGGAACAGTCATGGAAGCGGCCTCGCGAACGCGGGATCGGGCCGGCGCGTTCTAGACGCTTCGATGTGACGGCTCAATGACGGATCGCGCCCCGCCCGCGCTCAGGCGGCCTGCGCCCGGTCCGCCGCGCCGCGCCATTCGCCCCTCAGCAGCCAGCCGACGATCTCCGGCAGCGTGCGGCGCGGTGGAATGGCCATGATCTCGTCGATCGTCCGCTCGGCCTTCTCGGAAAGCTGGGTGAAGGCGGCGTCCGCGTCGGACGACGGCGCCGCGCGGCGGATGGACTGGAAGTAGGCCGTGACGCCTTCCCGGTCGAGGCCCTGGACGAGGTAGAACAGCAGGCTGACATGGAAGCTGACCGGAAGCGGATCGAGCACCACGCTGGAGCCCCGCAGGGCGAGCGCCTCGCCGGCGTCGACCGGGTTGCGCGCGCCGTAGGTCACGAGCCAGCGGAGGTTCGGCAGATTGGCGGGTTTGGTCTGGTCGCCAAGCGTCTCCGTGCGGCGGCGCTCGGTCGCGTCCAGCGACCTGAGGCCTTCCAGAAACGCCTTGTAGGTCGGGTAGCGCAGCCGTCCGTTCGCCGGCCAGAGCTGCGTCTGCGGGCTGAAGGCGAAGGCCGAAAAGGCGCGCTCCGGCATGGCCTGCGCAAGCGCGCGGCTGACCGCCAGCGATCCGAAGCCGCCCTTGCTGTAGCCGAGGCAGCAAACGGACTGGATGTCGTTGTCGGTGATGAAGTCGCGAAGCGCGCGGGTCAGCGCCAAGGTGCGGACGGCGTAATAAGCGTCGCGGCGATCGGACAGGTCGAGGGTCGTCGCCCCGAAATCCTGACCGCCCATCTCGAATTTCCGCTTGGCGGAGAACACGATCACCAGAGAGCGCGTGCGGGGCCCGGGCCGCAGCGACCATCGCACGCCGGCGTCGATCCGCTCAAGCGCCGAGGCGTCGATTTCCCTATGCTCAGGTCGGTCCGACGGATCCGGAGAAGCCGGAACAGGTCCGGCGTCGCCGGAGAGTAAGGTCACGCGATGCCACTCCGCTCTCGTTGCCGCCGCGCATGATGACATGCTGCGCCGCAATATCACGGCTCAGTGACAGAAGGCCAGCGTGCGGCGCTTGTCGACGCAGCACGATGTCGCGGCGCGAGCTCAGGAAAAGCCGTCAGAAGCCGTCGTTCTCGCGCGCACCGCGGATCGCCCAGCGCGACGCGCGCTGCGTGAGGCCGTCGGCGGCTTAAGTCGCCGTTCTGGCCGCGGCTTCTTCGGTCGAAACGCCGGCGCGCCGGCTGAGCTCCCGCAGCTCCTCGATCAGGCGCTTCTGGCGCCAGGCTTCGAAGGCGGGGGCGGGAAGCGGGGGAGAGAACAGGTAGCCCTGGCCGTAGGTGCAGCCGTGGCTCGCCACAAGGGCGCGCTGGTCGTCGGTTTCGACGCCTTCCGCCACCGTCTCGACGCCGAGGCTCGCGGCGAGGCCGAGCACCGCCGCGACCACCACCTGCGCGTTCCGCTTCTCGATCGCGTCGCGCACGAAGGCCCGGTCGATCTTCAGCACGTCGAACGGCAGCGCGGTCAGCGAGGCGAGATTCGAATAGCCGGTGCCGAAATCGTCGATCGCGATTCGGACGCCCGCCGCCCGCAGCGGCGCGAGCTCGCGCGCGGCGTGCAGGCTGTCGGACATCGCGACGCTCTCGGTGATTTCGAGCTCGATCAGGGCGGGATCGCAGCCCACGCCGCGCACCAGCGCGAGCGTCTGCTCGGCGAAGCGCGGGTTGCGGAATTGCAGCGCCGACACGTTGACGGCGACGCGCATATCGAGCCCGAGCTCGCGCCAAGCGGCGGCCTGGCGGCTCGCCTGCTCGATGACGAAGCGGCCAAGGCTCTCCATCAGGCCGCATTCCTCGGCGACCGGCACAAACTTGTCCGGCGGCACCAGCCCGCGGGTCGGATGGCGCCAGCGCACCAGCGCTTCCGCGCCGACGACGCGGCCGCCGCGCAGCTCGATTTGCGGCTGGTAGTGCAGCTCCAGCTCCCCGTTCGAAATCGCCCGGGAAAGCTCCTGCTCGATCCTCAGCCGCCCATAGGCGTCGTCGCTGAGGGCGACGCCGGCGCGACGGACCGTCTGCGGGCCGCCGGCGCGGGCGCTCGCGAGCGCGGTCGAGGCGCTGCGCAAGAGCTCGCGCGCCTCGTCGCCGTTCGCGGGCGCGAAGGCCACGCCGATCGCCAGTCCGAGCGTGATCTGATGCTCGTCGACCGCCAGCGGCGTGTCGAACGCCGCGAGCGCCCGCTGAGCCAGGTCGTCGCCGGCGTCCGGAGCCGCGCGTTCGACCAGAATGGCGAACTCCGTCTCGCCAGTGCGCGCCAGCGTGGCGGTCCGGTCGCCCCACAGCGCCTGGCTCGGTGGTCCGTTGCGCGCCCAGGCGGCCAAGACCTCGCGCAGCCGCTCCGCGACGCCCAGCACCGCGGCGTCGGCGGCCGACTGGCCGAGGCCCGCGCCGACCCGGTCGAGCCCGAACACGCCGATTTTCAGCAGCGCCGCGGTTTCGCCGATCTGCAGGCCCGTCGCGATGCGCTCCCGAAGCGCCTCGCGGTTCGGGAGCCGCGTCAGCGTGTCGGCGAAGGTGAGGCGGCGGACGACATCGTTGGTGGCCAGCAGCTGCCGCGTCACGGCGAGATGCGCGCGCGCGAGCGCGCCGATCTCGTCGGCACGGTCGGCGGCGGCCGTCAGATCGGCGTCCGAGGCGCCCGTGCGGGTGACGGCGCGGGCGAGCACGCGGAGCGGCCGGGTCGTGCGGTTGAACAGCAACACGACGGCCGGCATCGTCAGCATAAGAAAGCCAAGGGTGCCCATCATGCCCGCGGCGACGATGCGCGCGACCTCCTGGCCGGCGGGCGCCAGCGAGACGCCGATCCGGAGCTCAGCCTTCGAACCATCGGGCAGGTCGACCGGTCGCGCGAGCCGGATCACGTCGTCGTCGAGCGTGATCGCGGCGACCGCGCCCTCCGTGGACGGCGTCGCCGGCCGATTCTGCAAGGTCGCGTAGGCCGCGCCGTGCTCACCGCGCAGGGTGGTCAGGGCCGCGTCAGGCGCGTCGCCCCGCGCGATCGCGTTCTGGAAGGCGAGCGAGGCGACGATCGCCGCGCGCTCGGCCCGCTCCTGCGCGGAGGCGCGCACGCCATAGGCCGAGGTCGCGATCAGGACGCCGGCGAGACCGAGCGCGAACACGCCGATGAGCGCCGCGAAACGCACGGTCAGCGCGCCGCGCCAGCCCTCGGCGCGCGAACCGATCGGCTCGGACGCCGCTGTGGTGGGTTCGCTGGCCATCGCCAAGACATAACGTGGAGATGGTCAAGGAAGAGTTAGCGAGCCTCGGTCGGACGGCCGGCGTCGCGTTCGACCTGCTCGGAGCACGACTGGAACGCCTCGCCCGCGTTCTCCTCCTGCGCCGCGACGATCTCCTCGCGACTGAGTTTCGCCAAGCGCTCGATGTCGGCCGGCGACATGGCGTCGGCCAGCGTCTCGCCGTAGCAGCGGCAGAAGCGGGCGATCGCCTCGGGCTTCAGCGACACGTTCTCCGGCGCCCCGGTCTGGGCGGTGACGCAGGCGTCGTTGGCGGCGCGGATGAAGGCCGCGCGCGCCTCGCCGGAAAGGCCCGACCGGGCGGCGGGAGCGGCCGGGCGGTCGAGATACGACCAGCCGAACATCACAAGCGCGACGGCGGCGAGCGCGGCGAGGGAGAGCGTCAGCGTTCTCGGCAAGCGGCGGCCTCTGTCGAGGGGCTGAAACGACGGAAGCCCCGACCGCGCGGTCGAGGCTTCCAAAGCATGCGGACCAGCGTTGCGCCGATCAGTTCTTGGTCGAGATGCCGAAGTTCGCGAACTTCTTGTTGAAGCGCGAGAGGCGGCCGCCGCGGTCGGTCAGCTGGGTCGAGCCGCCCGTCCAGGCCGGATGGGTGTTCGGGTCGATGTCGAGCTGCAGCGAGTCGCCTTCCTTGCCGTAGGTCGACTTGGTCAGGTACTCGGTGCCGTCGGTCATGACGACCTTGATCGTGTGGTAGTCCGGATGGATGTCGGTCTTCATGGCGAGGCCTATCGTCTTCGGCTGACGCTCGGCCGGAAGGCGGCGTCTAACGGTCTGAATGCGCGTGAGGGCGCAGCCTATAACCCAAAGCGCAGGCCGGAACAACAGGGCCGTGCGGTTGGGCCGCGGAGGTCGGGGTTGTCGGATGCGCGGTCCGCGCGGCATAAAGCGCGCGCATGACGTTTAGAACAACAACAAAGACGCCCAGTGATGGCCCGCCGCCGATCCATTGAGCGGGAGGGGGACCGGAGTTCGCGTTCGCTCCGCCCGCTCGCAGCGCTCAGCCCGTTCGCGCTCCGCCACAAGGGCCGCATGCTCGGCGCCTTCGTGGCGCTGGTTGCGTCCGCCGCGGCGACGCTTGCGATTCCCGTCGCGGTGCGCCGGGTGATCGACTTCGGCTTCTCGGCCGAGCACCCCGGCATGGTCGACTGGTATTTCGGGACTATGCTCGCGGTCGTCGCCGTGCTCGCAGTCGCGAGCGCCGCCCGCTACTGGTTTGTGACCACGCTCGGCGAGCGGGTCGTCGCCGACCTCCGCGACGCGGTGTTCACGCGGCTCACCACGCTGTCGGCCGCGTTCTATGACAGCGCCCGTTCGGGCGAGCTGGTCTCCCGGCTCACCGCCGACACGACCCAGATCAAGGCGGCGTTCGGCGCGACGGCGAGCCAGGCGCTGCGCAACCTGTTTTTGTTCCTCGGCGCCGCGGCGATGATGGTCGTGACGAGCCCCAAGCTCTCCGCGATGGTGCTGCTCGCGATCCCGGTCATCGTGCTGCCGCTGGTCGGCTTCGGACGCTCGGTGCGCCGCCGTTCGCGCGCCGCCCAGGACACGCTGGCGGAGGCCTCCGCGCTCGCCGGCGAGACCATCGGCGCGATGCGCAGCGTGCAGGCCTTCAACGCCGAGACGCGGGTCGCCGGGCGCTTCCGCGCCGCGGTCGAGGACGCCTACGCGGCCGCCGAGCGCTCGATCGGCGCGCGCGCGGTGCTGACCGCGATCGCGATCTTCCTGATCTTCGCGAGCGTGGTCGCGGTGCTGTGGTACGGCGCGACCGGGGTGCTCGCGGGAACGATGTCGCCCGGCACGCTCGGCCAGTTCGTGCTCTACGCCGTGTTCGCGGCGGGCGCGATCGGCGAGCTGTCCAACGTCTGGGGCGAGCTGTCCCAGGCCGCGGGCTCCGCCGAGCGGCTGAACGAGCTGCTTGAGGTCCGGCCCGGCGTGGCCGACCCGGCCTCGCCCGTGCGCTTCCCCGAGCCGCCGCGGGGCGAACTGGCCTTCGAGAGCGTCGGCTTCGCCTATCCCGGCGCGCCGGAGCGGGTCGTGCTGCGGGACGTGTCGTTCCAGGTGCGCCCCGGCGAGACGGTGGCGATCGTCGGCCCCTCCGGCGCCGGCAAGAGCACGCTGATCAACCTGGCGCTGCGCTTCTACGACCCGACCGCGGGCCGGGTGACGCTCGACGGCGTCGACATCCGCGCCGCGGCGCTCGAGGACGTGCGGGCGCGGCTCGCCTTGGTGCCGCAGGACCCGGTGGTGTTCGCCGCGAGCGCGCGCGAGAACGTCCGCCTCGGCCGTCTCGCCGCGACCGACGCCGAGGTCGAGGCGGCGGCGCGCGAGGCCGGCGCGCACGGCTTCATCGGCGCGCTGCCGCAGGGCTACGACACGCTGCTCGGCGAACGCGGCGTGACGCTGTCGGGCGGCCAGCGCCAGCGCATCGCGCTCGCCCGCGCGCTGCTGCGCGACGCCCCCGTGCTGCTGCTCGACGAGGCGACCTCCGCGCTCGACGCCGAGAGCGAGACGCTGGTGCAGCAGGCCATCGCGGCGCGCGGCGCACGCCGAGCCACCCTCGTCATCGCGCACCGCCTCGCGACCGTGCTCGCCGCCGACCGAATCGTTGTGATCGAGGATGGCGCGGTCGTGGAGGAGGGAACCCATGCGGAGCTCGTCGCCCGCCGCGGCCTCTACGCCCGGCTCGCCGAGCTGCAGTTCGGCCGCGTCGACGAGGCGCTGCGCGTCGCGGCGGGCTGAGGCGTGACGCCCGACCTGGTGCTCACCGACGCGGCCGGCTCGGACGACCGCGACGCTATCCTGCGCGAGCTGATCGCCTTCAACGAGGCGTCGGTCGGGCCTTCCGGCGCCAGACCACTCGCCGTGCTGCTGCGCGATCCCGCGACCGCCCGGACGGTCGGCGGCCTGTGGGGGCGCACGAGCTTCGACTGGCTCTATGTGGAGCTGCTGGTGGTGCCGGAACGACTGCGCGGGGCGGGCTTCGGGCGCGCGCTTCTCGGCACTGCGGAGAGGGAGGCTCGCGCTCGCGGCTGCGCCGGGATCTGGCTCGACACCTTCGATTTCCAGGCGCGCGGCTTCTACGAGAAGCTCGGCTTCGAGGTCTTCGGCTCCATACCCGGCCACCCCCGCGGCCGCGAGCGGTTCTTCCTCAGTAAGACGTTTTAAGACGCGCGCTTAGGTTTGCGCCGAGAGCGGAGCTGGAGCGCAAGGGGGATGCGCTCAGCGCTCCGTCAGTTTGAGCTCGATGCGGCGGTTGCGGCGGTAGGCGTCTTCGGTCGTGGCCGTGTCGAGCGGCTGGAACTCGCCGAAGCCAGCGGCGAGCAGGCGCTGCGGCGGCACGCCCTTCGAGACGAGATACTCGACCACCGCGATCGCCCGCGCCGAGGACAGCAGCCAGTTCGAGGGGAAGGCGCCCCGCGTCGGGCGGATGTCGGTGTGGCCGTCGACGCGCATCACCCAGTTGATGTCGGAGGGGATTTCGCCGTTCAGCTGAACCAACGCCTGCGCGAGCTTGTCGAGTTCGGGACGGGCCGCCTCGCTCAGCTGCGCCTGGCCGACGTCGAATAGCACCTCGGACTGGAACACGAACCGGTCGCCGACGACGCGCACGTCGGGCCGGTCGGCGAGGATCTGCCGCAGCCGTCCGAAGAAGTCGGAACGGTAGCGCGCCAACTCCTGCACGCGCTGGGCCAGCGCCACGTTCAGCCGCGAGCCGAGATCGGCGATCTTGGCCTGGCTCTCGCGGTCCCGGTTCTCGGAGGCGTTGAGCGCGTCCTCGAGCGCGGCGATCTGGCGGCGCAGCGCCGAGATCTGCTGGTTCAGCAGCTCGACCTGGCTGCGGGCGCGGGCGGAGAGGTCGCGCTCGCGATCGAGCGAGCCCTGCAGCTCCGCGACCTGGCCGCCGGCGGCGTCCGCCCGGCTCGCGCCGGACTGCGCCTCGGCGCGGAGGCGGTCGCGCTCGCTCTCGACGGCCTGGAGGCTCGCCATCAGCGAGGCGGCCTCGTCCTTCGACGCGAGCCCGGTGGAGCGCTCCAGCGCCAGCAGTTCGGTGAGCTCCGCGATCTGCGCGTTCAGCCGCTGCAGCGCGGTGTCCTTGCCCGACACTTCCCGGCCCAGCAGGAACTGCGCGACCATGAACACGGTCAGCAGGAAGATGATGACGAGCAGCAGCGTCGACAGCGCGTCGACGAAGCCCGGCCAGTAGTCGACCGGCCGGTAGCGCCGCCGCGCGCTCAGAGCCATGGGAGCCATCTCGCTGCGCGGTTGCGGAGACGGGCGCTCGTCTTCACCTCTCCCCGGCGGGGAGAGGTCGGCCCGAAGGGCCGGGTGAGGGGGCCTCGTCCCATCCGGAAAGCTCTCGTCCCCCTCACCCGCTCGGCTGCGCCTCGCGACCTCTCCCCGCCGGGGAGAAGTGGAAGGTGGAGCGGGCTGACGCTGTTCACGGCTGCGCCCGCTCGCTTTCGCCGCGGGCGCGCTCGGACAGCAGCTTCTCCAGCAGGTCGCGGATCGCCTCCTGCTGGTTGGACTGGGTCTCGACCCAGTCGCGGATCATCTGCTGCTCGGAGCGCATGTGCTTGACGAGGCCCTGGATGCCTTCGGCGAGGTGGGCGGTCGCCTGCGCCGCGGCCTTGCCGGAGCCGCCGCCGCCCTGCTCGGCCATGGTCTTGGCGAGCCGGTCGAGGGCGGCCGCGACCTCGCCGCGCCCGGCCTGGTCGGCGGCCGCGACCGGGGCGGGCGGGCCGAAGACGCCGTCGCGGGCGTCCGCGTCCGCCACCGCCACCGCGGCCGCGAGCCAGTCCTCGAGCTCGTTGTGGAAGCGGTTCTGGGCCTGCCCGGCCTGAAGGTCGAGGAAGCCGAGGATCAGCGAGCCGGCGAGGCCGAACAGCGACGCGGAGAACGAGGTGCCCATGCCGGCGAGCGGGCCGGCGAGGCCGGTCTTCAGCTCCTCGAACAGCACGCCGGTGTCCTGCGTGCCGCTCCCGCCGAGCGACGAGATCACGCCGGAGATCGAGCCGACGGTCTCCAGCAGGCCCCAGAAGGTGCCGAGCAGGCCGAGGAACACCAGCAGGCCGGTGAGGTAGCGCCCGATCTCGCGCGCCTCGTCGAGGCGGGTCGCGATCGAATCAAGGATCGAGCGCATCAGGTTGGTGCCGATCGGCGCGTTGCCGACCCGGTCGCCGAGCAGGCTCGCCATGGGCGCGAGCAGCTTCGGCTGGTCGCGCAGCGCGAGGCCGGGCTCCGACATGCGGAAGCCGTTGACCCAGCGCACCTCGGGGAACAGCCGGATGACCTGCCGGAACGCGAGCAGGATGCCGATTATCAGCACCGCGAAGATCAGGCCGTTGAGCCCGGCGTTCGCCAAGAACGCCTTCCCGATCTGGTCGTGCAGGATCAGTCCAACGAAGCCCGCAAGCGCGAGGAAGATCACCATCCGGAGCAGGAAGACCCGCGGCGAGGACAGCTTGTAGGGGTCGAGTTCGGACAGGGACATCGACGGGCCGCCCGGCGGTTGCGCTTTGTTGCGCATCCATAGACCACGGTTCCCGCTGCTAAAAAAGTGCGTAGGAACCACGGTCGAGCAGCGTTCGTCAGCCCTTCACGAGCTTCAGAAGCTGGCCGTGGATCGCCTCGTTGCCGCAGACGACCGAGCCGCGCGCGAGCATGGCGTCGCCGCCGGCCGCGTCGGTGACGAAGCCGCCCGCCTCGCGCACCAGCAGCAGGCCCGCGGCGAGATCCCAGCTCTTCAGGTCCCGCTCCCAGAAGCCGTCGAGCCGGCCGGAGGCGACATAGGCGAGGTCGAGCGAGGCCGCGCCGAAACGCCGGATGCCGGAGACGCGGCCCTGGATGCGGCCGAGCTCCTCGCGGAACAGGTCGTGGGCCGGGCGGCCGAGATGCGGCACGCCGCAGGCGATCACCGCGTCGACGAGGTCGCGCCGCGCCGCGACCCGCAGACGGCGGTCGTTGAGATAGGCGCCGCCGCCGCGCTCCGCGGTGTAGAGCTCGTCGGTGATCGGGTTGAAGACCACGCCGGCGACGAGCTGGCCCGCGCGCTCCAGCCCGACCGAGATGGCGAACATCGGGATGCCGTGCAGAAAGTTCGTGGTGCCGTCGAGCGGATCGACGATCCAGCGGTGGTCCGGATCGGTGCCGGCGACCTCGCCGCGCTCCTCCATCACGAAGCCGTAGCCCGGCCGCACGCGGGAGAGCTCCGCGAACAGCGTCTCCTCGGCCTTGCGGTCGGCGGCGGTGACGAAGTCGCCCGGGCCCTTGGCCGAGACCTGAAGCTGCTCGACCTCGCCGAAGTCGCGGCGCATGGCGCGGCCGGCCTTCATGACGGCCTGGACCATGACGTTGAGGACGGGCGAGCGGGCCATGGACAAGTTCGCTTTCAGGGTCTGCGCCGCCCCCGGGGGAGGCGCTGGGAGGTCAGGTCAGTACGGCACGCCGTCCGCGCGCTTGGTCTTGAGCGCCTCGGCGTACCATTCGAGTTCTCGGGCGAAGCGGTCGAACCGCGTCGCGACTTTCTCGTCCGTCGGCCGGCCGGCATCGTCGAAGGCCTGGCCGATCTTCGGCACGGCGTAGATCGAGGGGATCGACGGCATGCCGAGCTCGCCGACGATCGCCCGCAGCTGCATCGCGGCGCGAACGCCGCCGAAGCCGCCCGCCGAGTAGCTGACGATCGCGGACGGCCGCCAGAAATACTCCTCGAGGAAGTGGTCGAGCAGGTTCTTCAGCGCCGGCGGAACGCCGTGGTTGTACTCGCCCGTGACGAGAACGAAGCCGTCGGCCTGCCCGTAGAGCTCGGCGAGCTCCCGAAGCACGGGCGGCGCTTCGTCGGGCTCGTATTCCTTGTACATCCGGTCGAGCAGCGGCAGGCGCCGCTCCATCGGATCGATCAGCGGGGCGTCATGCCCGCGGGCGCGCAGCGTCTCCGCGATCCATCGCGCGAGCGCGATCCCCTGCCGCTCGGTGCGGACGGAGCCGTAAAGGACGGGAAGCGTCAGGGGCATGATGGCTCCTCGGGCAGTCCGCGAACGCAGCCGTCATGCCCGCGTCTTCGCGGGCATCCACGACTTGCGACCTCGGGCGTGACGTCGGCGAAGTCGTGGATGCCCGGCCGAAAGGCTGGGCATGACGCAGTGGCTCCGAGCGAACCGTCGCTCGGTCGTCTCAGTCCGCGCGGCGGAGGTAGGTGACCTCGTTGGTGTCGACCACGATGCGCTCGCCGGACGCGATGAAAGGCGGCACCATCACGCGCAGGCCGTTCTCGAGCTTGGCGGGCTTGTAGGAGGAGGCGGCGGTCTGGCCTTTCACCACCGGATCGGCCTCGACGATCTCGAGCGTCACCTGATCCGGCAGCTTCACGCCGATCGGGCGCTCCTCGTGCATCTCCACGGTCACCGTCATGCCGTCCTGCAGGAAGGCGGCGCGCTCGCCGATGAAGTCGGTCGCGAGCGTGATCTGCTCGTAGGTGCCGGTGTCCATGAACACCAGATCGTCGCCCTCGGCGTAGAGGAACTGGAAGTCCTTCTGCTCAAGCCGGACGCGTTCGACCGTCTCGTCGGCGCGGAAGCGCTCGTTAAGCTTACGGCCGTCGATCAGGTTCTTCATCTCGACCTGGTTGAAGGCGCCGCCCTTGCCGGGCTTCACGGCGTTGGTCTTGACCGCGGCCCAGAGCCCGCCCTGATGCTCGAGGACCATGCCGGGGGTGATCTGGTTTCCGTTGATCTTCATAGGTCGGTCTTTCGCGCGAAGGCCGGCGCTTCGCGGCGCGGCTTGAAAAATGGTCGCGCTCGTTTGCCCCCGGCCGGGCGCGGCGTCAAGGTTTCGGGGCGGCCATCGTGCGCGCGCCGGCGGCTTCCGCCTCCGGGATCGGTCCGAACGGCGTGGCCCAGGACCGCGCCAGCGCCGCGGCCTCGGTCCGCTGGGCCTCGGGCAGGGTCTGCACGAAGCCCTCGAGCCAGGTGTCGACCAGCCCCTGATCGCTCGCGAGCCGGTGCCAGGCCGCAGCGCGCACCGGATCGCGCCCGACGCCGCGGCCATAGGCGTAGAGCCGGGCGAGCCGGTTTTGGCCGATGGCGTTGCCGCGTTCGGCGGCGCGGCGGAACAGACGCGCGGCCTCCAGTTCGTTCTTCTCGACGTCGACGCCCCGGAACAGCGCGATCGCGTATTCGACCATGGCGGCGATCTGGTCCTGCGCCGCCGCCTTGGCGAGCCAGTTCCCCGCCGCCGCCGGATCGGCGGGGACGCCGCGGCCTTCTTTCAGCAGCACGGCGTAGGCGTATTGCGCGTCCGGCTCGCCGATCTCGGCGGCCTTCGCGAACGCCTTGGCGGCGGCCCGCGCGTCGCCGGCCTGCAGGCGCAGAAGCCCGAGATTGTAGAGCGCGGCCGGCTGGCCGAGCTCGCCAGCGCGCTCGAACTCCTCGATCGCGCGCGCGACGTTTTTCGGGGCGCCGTCGCCGTTCACATGGATCAGGCCGAGCGCGAGCATCGCCTGCGGGTCGCCAAGATCGGCGGCGCGCTCGTACCACGCCATCGCCTGGGGCACGTCGCGGCGCACGCCCTGGCCCTTGGCGTAGAGCTCGCCCAGCAGGGTCATGGCGGCGCTGTTGAGCCGGGCGCCTTCCGCGAGCTTCAGCGCCTGCGACCGGGCCTCGATGTAATGGCCGCGCTGATAGGCGCCGTAGGGCAGATCGGCGTTGGGGTCGACGGCCGCCGCGGGCTCGGGCGCCTTCGGCTGCGCTGGCGCGACGCTGCGCGCGGGATCGCCGGCGCCGTCCGGCGTCAGGATCATCATGTCCCTGAAGCTCGGCACCGGCAGCTTCGGATCGCGCTCGTTCGGCCGCGTCTGTCCCTGCGCGGCGCCGCAGGCGACAGCCGCCGCGGCCAGCGCTGCGGCGAGCCGTTTCACGGAGTCGGCGCCCGCGCGAGCGAGATCGCGGCGTGGGCGGCGGCGACCGCCGCGGCCGGTCCGGATTCGTGGCGCCACACCGCGTCGCCGAGCCCGACGAACTCCACGCCGGTCGTGGCGAGCGCCGCGACGTCGTCGAGCGAGCCGGCGAAGCCGACGCAGGGGGTCTCGAAGATCGGAACCCACCACGCGACGCGCTCCAGCGTCTGCTCCGCCGACCAGGCCGCGCCGTTCTCGGCCATGCCGAACAGCACGTAATCGACGCCGCGCTCGCCGGCGGTCATCGCGTCGTCGCGCGAGCGGGACACCGCGGCGCCGACGATCTTCTCGGGCTGGAAGCGCTCGACGGCTTCGGCCGCCGCGGCCTCGCCGACCACATGGACGCCGTCCGCGCCGGACTTGCCCACGATGTCCTCGACGCCCTCGCCGGCGATCAGCGCGGCGGCGCCGGCGCCTTGCGCGGCCGCGATCAGGGGCTTGGCCCGCGCGATGCGGGCGCGGTCGTCGGCTGGGGCCAGCCGGATCGCGACGGCCGCGACGTCGCCGGCCGCGAGCGCGGCCTCGAGCGCCGGCAGGAAGGCCTCGGTCTCGGCGAGCTCCGGCGTCACGAGCATCAGGCGTGGGGCGGAGGCGTCGTCGGTCATCGGGCGTGGGCTCACGGGGGAGGGAGCGTGCGCTTGTGGCGCCGGGCTTTGGCGAAAACGGGGCGGCGACCCGCCGCTCCGAGGCGCAACGCAAAACCGCCGCGCGACAGAAGCGGCGCGGCGGTTTCGGCTGTGGTCAGGGCCGGCCGACGTCTCCGTCGCGCCGGCCCCTCCGGTGTTTACGCCTTGGCGTAGATGTCGATGATCTTGCCGAGCAGGTCGATCGCCTCGTCGCGCGGACGCTGGAACGCGTTGCGGCCCATGATCGAGCCGAAGCCGCCGCCGGCCGCGATCTGGCTTATCTCGGAGAGCAGCGCGTTGGTGTCGTTCTTGGTCTCGCCGCCCGAGAAGATCACGATGCGGCGGCCGCCGAAGCAGCTCTTCACCACGTCCTGGATGCGCTCGGACAGCGTCGAGACCGGGATCTTGGCCTTCTCGTAGGCCTTCTTCGCGGCGTCGAGCTCGAGGTGGTCGGACGGCGGCTTCACCTTGATGATGTGGGCGCCGAGCAGCGCCGCCATGTGGGCGGCGTAGGCGATGACGTCGGCGGCGGTCTCGCCCTTCTTCGTCAGCGTGCCGCCGCGGGCGTAGGACCACACCACGACCGCGAGGCCGACCGACTTGGCTTCGGCCGACAGCTCGCGGATCTCCTCGAACTGGTCGTAGGCCGCGTCCGAGCCCGGATAGATCGTGAAGCCGATCGCCGAGCAGCCGAGACGGACGGCGTCCGCGACCGAGGCGGTCACCGCCTGGTCGGCGTCCTCGTTGAGGCGCGACAGCGAGTTCGCGCTGTTCATCTTGAGGATGGTCGGGATCTGGCCGGCGAAGGTGGAGGCGCCCGCCTCCAGCATGCCGAGCGGCGCGGCGTAGGCGTTGAGGCCGGCGTCGATCGCGAGCTGGTAGTGGTAGTGCGGGTCATAGCCCGCCGGGTTCGGCGCGAAGGAGCGCGCCGGGCCGTGCTCGAAGCCCTGGTCGACGGGCAGGATCACCAGCTTGCCGGTGCCGGCGAGGCGGCCCGTCATCAGCAGGCGGTAGAGGTTGGCCTTGGTGCCGGGGTTGTCGCTCTCGTACCAGGACAGGATTTCCTTGACCCGCGGCGTGATGAGCGAATGGGTCGCGGGGGTGATCTTGGTCTGAGCGTTCATAGGCCTCTCGAAGTCCGGTTCGCTGGTGGCGTTTATATAAGGCGAAACGCTCAGTTTGTCGCGCTGAGCGCGGCGACCCCCGGCAGCTCCTTGCCCTCGAGCCATTCGAGGAACGCGCCGCCGGCGGTCGAGACATAGGTGAAATCGCCGGCGACGCCGGCATGGTTGAGCGCGGCGACAGTATCGCCTCCGCCCGCGACGGAGAGAAGACGCCCCTCGACCGTCAGCGCCGCGGCCTTCTGCGCTACGGCGACCGTGCCCTCGTCGAACGGCGTCAGCTCGAACGCGCCGAACGGGCCGTTCCACACCAGCGTCTTCGCCTGCTCAAGCACCTTCGCGACACCCTCCGCCCCCGCGGGCCCGATGTCGAGGATCATCTCGTCGGCGGCGACCTCCGTGACGGCGGCGACGCGGTTCGCGGCCTCGGCCTTGAACTCCCTCGCCAGGCGTCCGTCGGCGGGCAGCACGATGGTGCAGCCCGCGGCCTTGGCCTTGGCCTCGATCTCGCGCGCAGTGTCGAGGAGGTCACGCTCGCAAAGCGACTTTCCGACGTCGATCCCCTGCGCCGCAAGGAAGGTGTTCGCCATGCCGCCGCCGATTACAAGGTAGTCGACCTTGGCCACGAGGTTGCCGAGCAGGTCGAGCTTGGTCGAGACCTTGGCGCCGCCGACGACTGCGACCACCGGGCGTTCGGGGCTGCCGAGCGCCTTCGACAGCGCGTCGAGCTCCGCCTGCATGGAGCGGCCGGCGTAGGCCGGCAGCAGCCGGGCGAGCCCTTCGGTCGAGGCGTGGGCGCGATGCGCGGCCGAGAAGGCGTCGTTGACGTAGATGTCGCCGAGCTTCGCGAGTTCGGCCGCGAAGGCCGGATCGTTCGTCTCCTCGCCGGCGTGGAAGCGCACGTTCTCCAGCAGCAAGACGTCGCCCGGCGTCATGCGCGCGACCGCTGCGGCGGCGGCTTCGCCGACGCAGTCCTCGGCGAAGCCGACGTCTTGGATCAGCGTCTTCTCAAGCGCCGCGACCACCGGCCGGAGCGACTGGCTCTCGTCGCGCTTGCCCTTCGGACGGCCGAAATGGGCGAGCAGGATCGTCTTCGCGCCCTTCTGCGACAGCTCGTTCAGCGTCGGCTGGATGGCGCGAAGCCGGGTGTCGTCGGTGACCCGGTCTCCGTCCATCGGCACGTTCAAGTCCACGCGCACCAGCACGCGCTTGCCGGCGACGTCCACGTCGTCGAGGGTCTTGAACGCGGTCATCAGATCAC
Source organism: Methylopila turkensis (assembly GCF_027922325.1). Lineage (GTDB taxonomy): Bacteria > Pseudomonadota > Alphaproteobacteria > Rhizobiales > Methylopilaceae > Methylopila > Methylopila turkensis. The sequence continues at coordinate 376,443 of NZ_BSFL01000001.1, read as the reverse complement.
CCGAGTGAAAAGGCCTGGATAGTCGGTCACGAAGCCGTCGGAATCGATCGCGAGGACGGCTTCGAAGCTGCGGTCCGCCGCTTGGTAGTGGAAGCGGCGGCCGGGCTCAAGGCAGGTGTAGATCTGCCCGTCGACGGCTGGAACGTAGCTGTCGAAAGGCACGTAGACCATCCGCAGTTCTGCGGTCTCGCCCGGCGTCCACGCCCGGCGGCGGATCGGCAGCGTGTTGGTCAGCGGCGTGCCGGCGAGGTCGACGTCGAGGCAGCCGTCGAACTGGGGGAGCGCCTCGCCGACGCCGTTCGCCCAGTGGCCGCGGCCGTCCGAGACGAGGTGCAGCCCGCGCCCGTCGACCGAGCCCAGAGCGAGCTCGCGCACGCGCCAGCCGGCGTCGCAATCGATGCGGTAGTAGACGCCGTAGGGCGCGCCGCCGCGCGAGCCGATCACGGCGCCGCGGAACACGATCCGCCCGTCCTTGGGCGCGACGACCACGTGATCGAGGCCGTCGCCCTCAAGGCTGCGCCAGCGGGCGGTGACGGGGCGGGGAGGAGGGAAGGCGGTCATGGCGAGGATCGCTTCGTTGTCCTCTCGCGCCGTCGTCATCCTCGGGCTTGCCCCGAGGATCCATCGGGCGCGGACGCGCCTGACGTGATGGATGCCCGGGTCACGCCCGGGCATGACGGCGCGTCTGCTGCAGCCGCGCCGTTCAGGCTCGATCGCCGCTCAGAGCAGCTTGGCGATCGCCACCGCCGTGTCCGACATGCGGGACGAGAATCCCCACTCGTTGTCGTACCAGCTCAGCACGCGCACGAAGCTGCCTTCAAGCACCTTGGTCTGGTCGAGCGCGAAGCTCGACGAGTGCGGGTTATGGTTGAAGTCCGACGACACCAGCGGGGCGTCCACCACGTCGAGGATGCCCTTGAGCTTGCCGGCGGCTGCGGCCTTCACCGCGTCGTTGACCTCCTGCACCGAGGTCGCGCGCTTGGCGACGAACTTGAAGTCGATCACCGAGACGTTGGGGGTCGGCACGCGGATCGACACGCCGTCGAGCTTGCCCTTCAGCTCCGGCAGCACGAGGCCGACGGCCTTGGCGGCGCCGGTCGAGGTCGGGATCATGCTGAGGGCCGCCGCGCGGGCGCGGTAGAGGTCCTTGTGCATGGTGTCGAGCGTCGGCTGGTCGCCCGTGTAGGAATGGATCGTTGTCATGAAGCCGTGCTCGATGCCGATGGCGTCGTTCAGCACCTTCGCGACCGGGGCGAGGCAGTTCGTGGTGCATGACGCGTTCGAGACGATGACGTGGTCCTTCGTCAGCTTGTCGTCGTTGACGCCGAACACCACCGTCAGATCGACGCCGTCGCCGGGCGCCGAGATGATGACGCGCTTGGCGCCCGCCTGGAGATGGGCGGAGGCCTTCTCCTTGCTGGTGAAGATGCCGGTGCACTCGAGCGCGATGTCGACGCCGAGCGCGGCGTGCGGCAGCTCGGCCGGGTTGCGGATCGCGGTCGCCTTGATGTCGCCGTGGCCGGCGACGGAAATGACGTCGCCGTTGACGGTCACCTCGGCCGGGAAACGGCCGTGGACCGAGTCGTAGCGCAGCAGGTGCGCGTTGGTTTCGACCGGTCCGAGGTCGTTGATCGCAACCACCTGAATGTCCTTGCGCCCGGACTCGACGATCGCCCGGAGCACCAGCCGTCCGATGCGCCCGAAGCCGTTGATCGCGACCTTCACCGCCATTTTCTCGTCTTCCCTCGCCTGTCGTCCCCGCTTGAGCGCGGAGCGTTCCGTTCCTCGTCCCTTGCGCGTCCGCCGTCGGCCGTCACGGCCCGGCGGGCGCAAGGGCGCTCTATATGGGGCTTTTCGCCGGAAAAAGCGCCTGAGATTTGGTGAAGCCGCCCATTCACGCGGCTGAAGCCGCGAGCCGGGTCGCGAGTTCGGTGACGCCGTCGACCGTGATCCCGAACTTGGCGTAGACCTCCTTGTAGGGGCCGCTCTCGCCGAAGCTCGACATGCCGACGAACCCGCCGTCCGAGCCGATGATCGCGTCCCAGCCCTGCCGGATGGCGGCCTCGATCGCGATCTTCACCGGAGCCGTGCCGATCACTTCGGCGCGATAGGAGCCGGGCTGGTCGAAGAACAGGTCAAGGCAGGGGGCCGAGACCACGCGGGTCGGCAGGCCCGCGGCGTCGAGCTTCGCCTTGGCCTCGATCGCGAGGCTGACCTCGGAGCCGGTCGCGAACAGGCTGACCTTGGCCGGGCCGTCCGCGGCCGCGAGTTCGTAGGCGCCCTTCGCCGACAGGTTCTCGGCCGTCTCTTCAAGCCGGAGCTGCGGCAGGTTCTGGCGGGTCAGCGCCAGGACGCTCGGCCGCGTCTTGGACGAGACCGCGAGCTCCCAGGCCTCCGCCGTCTCGATCTGGTCGCAGGGGCGGAACACGTTGAGGTTCGGGATCGCGCGGAGCGACGCGAGGTGCTCGACCGGCTGATGGGTCGGGCCGTCCTCGCCGACGCCGATGGAGTCGTGGGTGAACACCTGCACCACGCGCAGGCCCATCAGCGCCGCGAGCCGGAGCGGCGGGCGGCAGTAGTCCGAGAATACGAGGAAGGTCGAGCCGACCGGCAGCAGCCCGCCATGGATGGCGAGGCCGTTGATGGCGCCGGCCATGCCGTGCTCGCGGATGCCCCAGTGCATGAACGTGCCGCCGTACGCGCCGGGGCGGATGACGGTCATGTTCTTGGTGAGCGTGTTGTTGGAGGGCGTCAGGTCGGCCGAGCCCGAGACCAGTTCGGGCAGGGCGGTGGACACCACCTCGAGCGCGGCTTCGCCGGCCTTGCGGGTCGCGACCTCCTTTGGGGCGGCGTAGAGCTTGGCGCGGTACGCCGTCATGGTCGCGGCGAAGTCCGCCGGCAGATCGCCGTGCAGGCGGCGCTCGTAGTCGTCGCGCACCGCGGGCTCGATCGCCTCGAACCGGCTCTCCCACTCCTTGCGCGCGGCGCGGCCGCGCAGGCCGGCCTCCGCCCAGGCGGAGCGCACGTCCTCGGGGATCTCGAACGGCGGGTAGTCCCAGCCGAGCGCCTTGCGAGCGCCCGCGATCTCCTCCGCGCCGAGCGGCGAGCCGTGCGCCTTCTCGGTGCCGGCCTTCTTCGGCGCGCCGAAGCCAATCACGGTCTTACAGGCGATCAGCGTCGGCTTGTCGGCGTTTTCGGTCGCCTTCAGCGCCGCCTCGATCGCCTCCGGGTCGTGTCCGTCGATGCGGACCGCGTTCCAGCCGCAGGCCTCGAAGCGCTTGATCTGGTCGACCGAGTCCGACAGCGAGGTGTCGCCGTCGATCGAGATCGAGTTGTCGTCATAGAGGAACACCAGCCGCGACAGCTTGTAGTGGCCGGCGATCGCGATCGCCTCCTGGCTGACGCCCTCCATCAGGTCGCCGTCGGAGCAGATGGCGAAGGTGCGATGGTCGGTGATGGTGGGGTACTGCGCCGCAAGGATGCGCTCCGCGAGCGCGAGGCCGACGGCGTTGGAGATGCCGGCGCCGAGCGGGCCGGTGGTCGTCTCCACGCTCTCGGTGTGGCCGCGCTCCGGGTGGCCCGGCGTGCGCGAGCCGACCTGCCGGAAGCGCTTCAGCTCGTCGATCGTCATCTCCTTCGAGCCGGTCAGATGCAGCAGCGCGTAGAGCAGCATCGAGCCGTGGCCGGCGGAGAGGATGAAGCGGTCGCGGTCCGGCCAGAACGGCGCCGAGGCGTCGTACTTCAGCACCTTGGTGAACAGCACGGTCGCGACGTCGGCCATGCCCATCGGCATGCCGGGATGGCCGGAATTGGCCTTCTCCACCGCGTCCATCGCGAGCGCGCGGATGGCGTTGGCGAGCCGGCGGGTGGCGTTCGCGTCGGTCATGGAGACGTCCAGTCCTGTCTGCGCGGCCGGGGCCGCGCGCGAAGTTCGGGGCGGCCGGCGGCGTCGGGGCAGGAGCGCTGAAGCTCCAAGAGCGCTGCGGCCGGCCGCAGGGTCGCCGGGACGTTTAAAGGGGCGCCCGGTCATGTCAATACGCGCGCCGAGCGGAGCCGTTCCGCAGTCCGCGGGCAGAGCGCGGTGGACGGCGCGCTCCGCACGATTGACGCGTTTTCGACGGGTCTCTTAAAGTCGGGCCTGCAACGCCTTGCCACGACGTCGGTTTCCGTCGCCGGCGTCACGGCGGGCGAGGCTCGGAAGATGGGGGCGTTCCGGGTGAGCGATCTCGACGTGGCGCTGAAGCGACTGGACGCGGCCCTCGACGCGGCGGAGGCCGCGGTCGGCCGCGCGCTCGACGCCGCCGACGCCGCCCGCGCCCGCGAGGAGGAGCTGAACGCCTTCGCGGACGACCGCCTCCGGCTCGCCGGGCTGCTCGACGAGGCCGCAGCCCGCGCCGAGGCCGCGAACGAAGGCGACCGCGAGCTCGCCGCCCGCGTCGACGCGGCGATCGCGGCCGTCTCCGCGGTGCTCGCCGAAGCGGAGGGCTGAGCGATGCCCCAGGTCACTGTCACGATCGGCGGCCGCGACTACAAGATGGCCTGCGGCGAGGGCGAGGAGGAGCACCTGCTGGCGCTCGGCCGGCTGGTCGACGAGCGCCATTCCGGGCTCAAGCGCTCGTTCGGCGAGGTCGGCGACGTGCGCCTGTCGGTGATGACCGCGATCATGATCGCCGACGAGCTCGACGCGGCCGGCAAGCGCCATGCCGAGCTTGAGGCCGAGATCGCGGCGCTCAAGGCCGAGCGCGCCGACGCCGGCGCCGCCTGGGACGGCCGCCACGCCGACGTCGCCAACGACATCGCCGCCGCCGCCGAGCGACTGGAGCGCCTCGCCGACGAGCTCAGCGACGGCGTCCGGCGGGAGTGAGGAGCGGGGCGGCGCGCTCCGGACGTTCCAAGGCGGCTTGTCGCGGTCGCCGTCATCGGCGGCGCCGTCGGGCTGTTCAAGGGGACAGTATGGCCGCCGATCCAGGACTCGCTCTGCGAGGACGTCGTCCTGTCGGAGGCCGCGTCGCCGGACGGCGTCTATATCGCCCAGCAGATGGAGCGGCGCTGCCCGACGCTCGAGGCTCTTCGCATCGTGCGGATCCGCTCCGAGAGCGAGATCTTAGAGCCATCCATGGAGGTCGAGGGCGACGAACGCCGTGATTGGGCTCTCGCGCTGACCACGTCCGCTCCTATCGACATGGCTTGGCCCGAGGCGCGCACGCTGTCGCTGACGTCGGACTTCTCTGGAATGAAGCTGTCTCGGAGCCAGCTGGGAAAGATCAGGATCGTTTCCGCGCATGAGCCGCCTTCGCGCCACTAGCGCTCCGCCCGGCCATCCCCTATCTTCCCTCTCGCGGTGCTGCGGGGTGCGTCAGGAAACTTGAATCCCCGGGCCCTTACGATCTCGAACGGGACCTGTTCCCCGCCTCGTCCGTGGACTTGGCGGCACGGGGCCCACCTACATAGTAGGTGTCCCGGGATCTTACCTCCAACGGCCATCGTGGCTCCGCGCTTCTATCCCGCATGACCGAAACGACCGTTCCGCCGCACGACGCCGCCGCCCTCAAGGCGGCGCTGCGGCGCGAGGTTCTGGAGCGCCGGTCGGCGATCTCCGAGGCCGACCGCATCCATGCAGGCGCGGCGGTCGCCGCGGCCGGCGCCGACCTCGTGACGCGGCTGAAGCCGTCCCGCGTCTCGGTCTTCGTCGCGATCCGCGGCGAGATCGCGACCGCGCCGCTGATGGACCGGCTCCACGCCATGGGCGTCCCGCTCTGCCTGCCGGTCATCGCGCGCAAGGAGGCGCCGCTCGTCTTCCGCGCCTGGTCGCCCGGCGAGCCGCTGGAGACGAAGCGCTTCGGCCTGCTGGAGCCGGGGGAGGGCGCGGCGGAGGTCGAGCCCGACCTGCTGTTCGCGCCCCTCGCCGCCTTCGACGCCCGCGGCTTCCGGCTCGGCTACGGCGGCGGCTTCTACGACCGCACGCTCGAGAACCTGCGCGCGCAGCGCCCGACCACAGCGATCGGCCTCGCGTTCGCGGGCCAAGAGATCGGGCGCGTTCCGACTGACCCTTACGACCAGAAGCTCGACGGCATGCTGACCGAGTCCGGCTACGCGGCGTTCGTCTGACGACGGCGTGGCGAAACCTTGTCGGCTTGTCGCGCGTTGACCCCGCGCCGCGGCAACGGGCCCGGTGTCGTTATTCTGGAGTGTCCGCCATGGCGCGTCGTCTCATCGCCCTCGCATCCGTTCTCGCCTTCACCGTGACGATGGCCGGTTGCGCCAACACCGTGCGCGGCGCGAAGCGCGACGTCACCGCCACGGGGCAGGCGATCGCCCGCTGATCTCAGGCGCCGCCGTTTTCCGACGGTGACGGCGCCGTCAGGCTCGGATAGTGAGGCGCGTCGGCCGGAAAGCGGCCGGCGCGCCTCGTCATGATCCGGGAGCCATGATGCGACTGCTGTTTCTGGGCGACGTCGTCGGCCGCGCCGGCCGCGCCGCCGTCACCGAGCGCCTGCCGGGCCTCAGGGAGCGCTGGGCGCTCGACATGGTCGTCATCAACGGCGAGAATTCCGCCGGCGGCTTCGGCATAACCGAGGCGATCTACCAAGAGCTGCTCGACGCCGGCTGCGACGCCGTCACGCTCGGCAACCACGCGTTCGACCAGCGCGAGGCGCTGGTGTTCTCGGAGCGCGCCGACCGGCTGGTGCGCCCCGTCAATTTCCCCAAAGGCACGCCCGGCCGCGGCGCCCAGCTTGTCGAGGCGCGCAACGGCGCGCGCGTCCTGGTGGTCAACGTCATGGGCAACGTGTTCATGGGCGCGGCGCTCGACGATCCGTTCCGCACCGCCGACGCCGAGCTCGAGGCCTGTCCGCTGGGCGCCGCCGCCGACGCGGCGGTGGTCGACTTCCACGCCGAGGCCACCAGCGAGAAGCAGGCCTTCGGCCACTTCGTGGACGGCCGCGCCACGCTCGTGATCGGCACCCACACCCACACCCCGACGTCCGACCATCGCATCCTGCCCGGCGGCACGGCCTACATGTCCGACGCCGGCATGTGCGGCGACTACGACAGCGTGCTCGGCATGAAGAAGGACGAGCCGATCCAGCGCTTCCTGCGCAAGCTGCCGTCCGGTCGCTTCGAGCCGGCGGAGGGCGTGGGCACGCTGTCCGGGCTCGCCGTCGAGGTCGACGCCAACGGGCTCGCGGCCCGCATCGCGCCCGTGCGCATCGGCGGCGCGCTCAGCGAGGCGCGGCCGGAGTTCTGGGAGAATTGAAGGCGCGGCTCAGGCGACGCGCCGAGGCCCGTCGTGGCTGTGTCAAGTTTCGCCGGCGCAGCGGTTCACCTCGATCGTGACGTGGCTCAGGCCGGCGAGGCCGGCGAGGCGCGCCTTGCAGGTCGCCGGCTCCAGCGGCTCATGCGTCGCGACCGACGCGATCACGGCCATGTGCCCCGGCCCCACGCGCCACAGATGCAGGTCCGTCACGCGCGCGTCGCCGATCTCCAGCCGCCCGCGGATGCGGCCCCCGAGCTCGGCGTCGGGCGTGGCGTCGACCAGCACGCGGGCGGTGTCGCGGGCGAGCGAGACCGACCACCAGCCGATCACGGCCGCGCCGACGACGCCGATCGCCGGATCGATCCAGCTCCAGCCTGAGCGCCAGCCGACGAGCAGCCCGCCGATCGCGAGCGCCGAGGTCAGGGCGTCGGCCAGCACGTGGAGATAGGCGCCGCGCAGATTGTGGTCGTGATGGTCATGGTCATGGCCATGGTGATCGTGGTCGTGGTCGTGGGCGTGGCGATGGCCGTGGTCGTGGCCATGACCGTGATGGCTATGGCCGGCGCCGTGCCCGAGCAGCAGGGCGCAGCCCACGTTGACGGCGAGGCCGATGACCGCGACCACCGTCGCCTCGGCGTAGGCGACCGGCTGGGGGTCAGCCAGGCGCGCGAACGACTCCCAGCCGATCGCGAGCGCGACGAGGCCCAGCACGATCGCGCTTGCGAAGCCGGCGAGGTCGCCGACCTTGCCGGCGCCGAAGGCGTAAGCGGGGTCCGCGGCGTGGCGGGCGGCGAAGCGATAGGCGAGCGCCGCGAGGCCGATCGCGCCGGCATGGGTCGCCATGTGCCAACCGTCGGCGGTCAGGGCCATCGAGCCGTAAGCCCAGCCGGCGACGATCTCCACCACCATGGTGACGAGCGTGACGCCGACGACGATCAGCGTGCGGCGCTCGTTCCGGGCGTGGTCCGCGCCGAGAAACGCGTGATGGTGCGTAAGCTCGGGCGCCACGCGCCCGTCGTCCGCGATGTGCATCGCGCGTCTCCTCGCCGAAACCCTGCAGACGGGGGTGGATCCGTCCCGTCCTGCGGTCAAGGCCATCACATATGGCGATGGCCGGCATAAGCGATCTGCGTTTCTCTTCGTGCGGCGCGCGGGCGATAACGCCGCTTCCCGTCGCAGTCCCGATCGTCGCGCCATGCCCGCCGCCGCTTATGTCGCCCCGCAGACGTCCCGCGAAGCCGCCGTCGGCAAGTCCGATCTCGGCCTCTACGCTGTGCTGGTGCTTGGCTGGGGCACGAGCTGGATCGCGATCCATCACCAGCTCGGCGTGGTCTCGCCGACGGTGTCGCTCGTCTGGCGGTTCGGCCTCGCGGCGCTCGTCTGCTTCGCGCTCGCCGCGGCGCGGCGCGAGCGGCTGGCGTACGGCCTGAAGGCGCATGCGGGCTTCGCGCTCGCGGGCGTGCTGATGTATTCGACCAACTTCCTGATGTTCTACCTCGCGGGCGCCCATGTGGCGTCCGGGTTGCTCGCGGTCGTGTTCGCGCTCGCCTCGCCGATCAACATCGCGCTCGGCGCGCTGCTGTTCGGCCGCCGCGCCGAGCGGCGCACGCTGGCCGGCGCCGCGCTCGGCATCGCCGGCGTCGCGCTGCTCTACGCGCCGGAGATCGCCTCGGCCGGCTTCGACCTCGCGGCGCTCGGCGGGCTGGGCCTCTGCGTCGCCGGCACGCTGCTGTTCTGCTCCGGCAACATGGTGTCGAGCGTGATCCAGCGCTCGATCCCCGACGTCGCCGCCACCGCCTGGGGCATGGCCTACGGCACGATCTGGCTGACGATTCTCGCCGTTGCGAGCGGCGCGCGCTTCACGTTCGAACTGACGGCGCCCTACTTGCTGTCATTGGGATGGCTCTCGATCGGATCGTCGGTCGCGGCGCTGCTCGCCTATCTCGCGCTGCTGAAGCGCGTCGGCGCCGGCCGCGCGGGTTTCGCGACCGTGCTGTTCCCGGTCGTCGCGCTCGCGATATCGAGCGTGTTCGAGGACTACCATTGGGGTCTAAGCGCCATAGCCGGCGCGCTGCTGGTCGCGGCGGGCAACGCGCTCGCGCTCGGCCTCGTCGGCCGCAGGCCCTAGAATCCACGACCAAACCGGGATCGCGCGCGCCGCCGCGCAACACTCCGTTATTCATTTTGCCGCACTCTTCCGCCGTCGTGCGAAGCCGCCTCCGGGGCGCTTCCGGGGGGACGGAATGGACGAGCTGCTTCGCGATTTTCTGACAGAGACCGCCGAGAACCTGGATCAGGTCGACGTCGAACTGGTCCGGTTCGAGCAGGAGCCGGCGAACGACAAGATTCTCGGCAACATCTTCCGCCTCGTCCACACGGTGAAGGGCACCTGCGGCTTCCTCGGGCTCGGCCGCCTCGAGGCGCTCGCCCACGCCGCCGAGACGCTGATGGGCGAGTTCCGCTCCGGCGCCATGGCGACGCCGGACGCAGTGACGCTCATCCTCGCCGCGATCGACCGCATCAAGGAGATCCTCGCCGACCTGGAGAAGGCGGGGACGGAGCCCGCCGGCGACGACCTCGACCTGATCGCCGAGCTGGAGCGCGTGGCGATCGAGGTGTCGAAGCCCAAGACCGCCGTCGATCCGACGCTCGGGCGCGAGCTCCGTCCGGGCGAAGTGCCGCTCGACGAGTTGGAGCGCGCCTTCCGCGAGACGCCTGGTCCGGACATTGCGATCGCGGCGCCCCGCCCGGCGGCGGTCGCCGAGGCGCCCGCGCTGAAGTTGGTGGAGCCCGAAGCCGCCAAGCCCGCGGCGGCGGCCCCGGCGCTCGCCGACGAGCCGCGCGGCGGCGAAGTCACGCTCGCGGGCCAGACGATCCGCGTCGGCGTCGACACGCTCGACCGGCTGATGAACATGGTCTCCGAGCTGGTGCTGACCCGCAACCAGCTCCTCGACACCGTGCGCCGGCGGGGCGAGAGCGAGTTCGGCCCCTCGCTCCAACGGCTCAACCACGTCACGGCCGAGCTGCAGGAAGGGGTCATGAAGACCCGCATGCAGCCGATCGGCGCCGCCTGGCGGGCGCTGCCGCGGCTCGTGCGCGACCTCTCCTCCGACCTGGGCAAGAAGATCGAGCTCGTCACCGAGGGCGCCGACACTGAACTCGACCGTCAGGTCCTCGACCTGATCAAGGACCCGCTGACGCACATGGTGCGGAACTGCGCGGACCACGGCCTTGAGACGCCCGCCGAACGCGTCGCGGCCGGCAAGTCCGAGACCGGCGTGATCCGGCTCTCGGCCTATCACCAGGGCGGCTGCATCATCGTCGAGATCGCCGACGACGGCCGCGGCCTCGACGTCGAACGCATCAAGAAGAAGGCGGTCGCGAACGGGCTCGCGACCGAAGCCGACGTCGAGAAGATGTCGGACGCGCAGGTCCACCGCTTTATCTTCGCGCCGGGCTTCTCCACCGCGGCCGCCGTCACCAGCGTCTCCGGACGCGGCGTCGGCATGGACGTGGTGCGCGCCAACATCGAGCTGATCGGCGGCGCCGTCGACCTGCGCTCGACCGCCGGCAAGGGCTCGGCGGTGGTGATCCGCATCCCGCTCACGCTCGCGATCGTGTCCGCGCTGATGGTGACGGCCGACGGCGAGACCTTCGCCATCCCGCAGCTATCGGTGCTGGAGCTCGTCCGCACCCGCCGCGGCGGCGACCACGTGATCGAGCGGATCGGCGACACCTCGCTGCTGCGCCTGCGCGACCGGCTGCTGCCGCTGGTGCGCCTGCGCGACCTTCTGGGCCTCGCGACCCAGGACGCCGACGCCGCCGAGGACGTCTTCGTGGTGATCAGCCAGGTCGGCGACGACATCTTCGGCATCGTCGTCGACGACGTGCTCCACACCGAGGAGATCGTCGTCAAGCCGATGGCTTCGCGGCTCAACCACATCGCGCTGTTCTCCGGAACCACTATTCTGGGCGACGGCTCCGTCATCCTGATCCTCGACCCGAACGGCGTCGCGGCGGCGGCGGGTCCCGCCACCCACCGCGAGGCGGCGGCGGAGGAGGCCGGCTCCGGCTTCGACGACCGGGCCGACATCGTCCCGCTGCTGCTGTTCCGCGCCGGCTCGGCCGCGCCCAAGGCGGTGCCGCTCGCGCTCGTCACCCGCCTCGAGATGATCGAGGTGGACACGATCGAGGCGACCGGCGGCCGCATGCTGGTGCAGTACCGCGGCGGGCTCATGCCGCTGGTGCCGGCGGGCGAAGGCGTCGCGCTGAAGAGCGCCGGGGCGCAGCCGCTGCTGGTGTTCTCCGACGAGGGCCGTTCGGTCGGCCTCGTGGTCGACGAGATCATCGACATCGTCGACCACCGCATGGAGATCACGATCGGCTCGATCTCGGCCGGCGTGCTCGGCACCTCGGTGGTGGCGGGCCATGCGACCGAGATCGTCGACGTCGCCTACTATCTCACGCTCGCCTTCGAGGACTGGCTGCGCCGCACCGACCGCCCGTCCGAGCGCAACGACCAGCCGGCCGTGCTGCTGGTCGACGACAGCTCGTTCTTCCGCAACATGCTGACGCCGGTGCTGACCGCGGCCGGCTTCCGCGTCACGGCGGCGGCGAGCGGCGGCGAGGCGCTTCGGCTGCTGCGCGACGGCCGCGGCTTCGACGTGATCGTCACCGACATCGAGATGCCCGAGATGGACGGCTTCGCCTTCGCCGCCGCGGTGCGCGCGGAAGGCCTCGCGGCGCATCGCCCGATCCTCGCGCTGTCCTCGCTGACGGCGGAGAGCGTGGTGGAGCGGGCCCGCGAAGAGGGCTTCAGCGACTATGTCGCGAAGTTCGACCGGCCCCGCCTCGTCGCCTCGCTCGAAACCCTCGCCCCCCGCTGGAGGAGCGCCGCGTGAGCGCCGACGATCCGATCACCTACGTCACGGTCGAAGTGGCGGGCCAGCTCTTCGGCATCAACATCGGCCGCGTGCGCGAGGTGTTCGCGCTCGAACGCCTCACGCGCGTGCCGTTGTCGCCGGCGGAGATCGCGGGCGTGCTCAACCTGCGCGGCCGGATCGTCACCGCCATCGACATGCGGGTGCGCCTCGGCCTGTCGCCCAAGACGATCGACGAGCACACGATGGCGGTCGGGGTCGACCACAAGGGCGAGGCGCTCGCGCTCATCGTCGACCGCGTCGGCGACGTGCTGGCGCTGACCGCCTCCGACCGCGAGGCCAAGCCCGCGACGCTCGACCCGCGCTGGGCCGCCGTCGCCGAAGGGGTCCACCGCCTCGACGGCCAGCTGATGCTGATCCTCGACGTCGAACGCGCCGTCGATTCCGCCACCCTCGCGCAAGCCGCCTGACCAGAGCCCCCTCAGGAGCCGGACCATGAAACACTGTCTCGTCGTCGACGACTCGAGCGTCATCCGCAAGGTCGCGAGGCGCATTCTCGAAGGCTACAGCTTCAAGATCTCCGAGGCCGAGAACGGCCAGAGCGCGCTCGCGCTCTGCAAGCAGGCGATGCCCGACGGCATCCTGCTCGACTGGAACATGCCGGTGATGGACGGCTACGAGTTCCTGTCGGAGCTGCGCTCGCTGCCGGGCGGCGACACGCCGAAGGTCGTGTTCTGCACCACCGAGAACGACGTCTCCTTCATCACCCGCGCGATGCGCGCCGGCGCGGACGAATACGTCATGAAGCCGTTCGACAAGGAGATCATCGGCTCCAAGTTCGCCGAGGTCGGCCTGATCTGACGACGTCCCCCTCGAAGAGCGACGCGTCATGACATTCGCAGCGCATAGCATGTCCGCGGAGCCTCTCCGCATCCTGATCGTCGACGACAGCGCGGTGGTGCGCGGCGTCGTCGCGAAGTGGCTCGGGGAGGAGCCGGGCCTCTTCGTCGCCGGAACCAGCCGAACCGGGCTCGCGGCGGTCGCCGACGTCGTCCGCCTTCGCCCGCACGTTGCGGTCCTCGACGTCGAGATGCCGGACATGGACGGCGTGTCGGCGCTGCCGCTTTTGCTGAAAGCGCAGCCGGACCTTGCCGTGCTGATGGCGTCGTCGCTGACGCGCCGCAACGCCGACATTTCGCTGAGATGCCTCGCGCTTGGCGCGGCCGATTTCATCGCGAAGCCCACGGCCGAGGTCGCGCAGTCCGACTACCGGCGCGATCTCGTCGCCAAGATCCGCGCCGTCGGCGAGCACGCCCGGCGGCGCGCGCGCATGCGGACGCCCGGCGCGGCCCCGGAGCCGCGGCCCGCGGCGCCTGCGTTCGGCCGCGCCCCGGCGTCGGCGGCGCCCGCGTCCGCGGGATCGAGCTTCGCCGCCGCCGCCCCCGCCGCGAAGCATCGTGCGTTTTCCGTCGCCCCGGTGCGCGCCATCGCGATCGGCGCCTCGACCGGCGGTCCGCAGGCGCTGGCGGCGCTGCTCAACGCCATCGGGCCGTCGATCGGCCGCGTGCCGGTGCTCGTGACGCAGCACATGCCGGCCGCCTTCACCCCGACGCTCGCCGAGCATCTCGGGGCCGCGAGCGGGCGGCCCGGCCGCGAGGCCGCGCACGGCCAGCCGCTTGAGCCGGGCGTCATCCACGTCGCGCCGGGCGGAAAGCACCTGACCGTCGCGCTGAAGGGCGGAGCGGCCTTCGCGTCGATCGACGACGGTCCGCCCGAGAATTTCTGCAAGCCCTCGGTCGACCCGACCTTCCGCACCGCCGCCGCAGCCTACGGCTCGGGCCTGCTCGCCGTGATGCTGACCGGCATGGGCTCGGATGGCGCGGCGGGCGTGCGCGCCGTCGCCTCCGCCGGCGGCTCCGTCATCGCGCAGGACGAAGCCACCAGCGTCGTCTGGGGCATGCCCGGCGCCGCCGTCGCGACCGGCTGCTGCGCCGCCGTCCTGCCGCTGCCCGCCATCGGGTCTCGGATCGTTCGCCTGATCGCCGGAGAGCGCGCATGACGCCGACGGAATTCGCCTTCCTCGCGCGCTTCCTCAAGGAGCGGTCCGGCATCGTGATCGGCGAGGACAAGCGCTACCTTGTCGAGAGCCGTCTTGGTCCGATCGCGCGCAAGGCCGGTTTCGCCTCGCTGTCGGAGCTCACGCAGCGGCTGATGCGCGGCGGCGACACCGCGCTCGCCCAGTCGGTCATCGAGGCGATGACCACCAACGAGACTTTCTTCTTCCGCGACGGCGCGCCGTTCACCCAGTTCTCCGACGTGCTTCTGCCGGAGTTCGCGAAGACCCGCGCCGCCCAGAAGCGCGTGCGGATCTGGTGCGCGGCTTGCTCCACGGGCCAGGAGCCGTACTCGCTCGCCATGCTGCTCGACGAGAAGGCGGCGCAGTTCCCCGGCTGGCGGTTCGAGATCGTCGCGACCGATCTCGCGAGCGAGGTGGTCGACCGCGCCCGCACCGGCCTGTTCAGCCAGTTCGAGGTCCAGCGCGGGCTGCCGATCAAGCTTCTCCTGAAGCACTTCACGCAGGAGGGCGACCGTTGGCGGATCGCTGCGAAGCTCAGGGAGCGGGTGCAGTTCCGCACGCTCAACCTGCTGCGCGACTTCTCCCCGCTCGGTCAGTTCGACGTCGTGTTCTGCCGCAACGTGCTGATCTATTTCGACGAGCCGACCAAGGCCGACATCCTCGGCCGCATCGGCAAGCAGCTCGCTCCGGACGGGGCGCTGCTGCTGGGCTCGGCCGAGACCGTGCTCGGCCTCAACGCCGCCTTCCGCCCGCATCCGAGTCACCGCGGCCTGTTCGTGCCTGCGGCCGCCGGCGCCGCGCCCTCCGCGTTCCGCCTCGCCTCCGCGGTCCGCTGACGGCGGACGTCCTAGGCGGCGTAAACCCTGTTGGCGGACGCCGCTGGCGACGTCGCCCGGCTCCCTGCTACGTCTCCGTTGTCCACGAACGGAGACGCGTCCTGTGATTGTCCGTCCTTCGCGGCTCGCCGCGCTCGCCGTTCTGACGACGCTCGCGCCGGGCGGCGCGGTGGCCCGGGACTCCGGATCGCGACTGCCGCCCGAGTTCGCCCGCTACCTGCGGCCAGGCCTCTATGTCGAGCAGTTCGTCGCCGAGGCGCTGCGGCCGTTCCGGGTGGCCGATATAGGCAATGACGGTCTCGACGCCGCCGACGTCGCCCTGGCGCGCCGCCGGCTCGACGCCCTCGGCCGGGCGCAGAACGCAGCCTTCTTCGTCGGCGCCGACCTCGACGGCGACGGCGTGCTGTCGCCGGAGGAGCGTGAGCTTGCGCGGCAGGCGCCTCCGGGCGCGAGAGCGCCGGGAGCGAAGGACGAGCGGTTCGACCGGCTCGATGGCGACGGCGACGGCCGCGTCACGCTGCAGGAGGCCGTGTCGGCTCCCGGTCCGAGCTCGGCTTTTCGCGGTCCCGGCGAAGGCTCGGCCGAGCCGTTCATGGCCTTCGACAGCGACGGCGACGGCCGCGTCACGGCGGCCGAGGCCGAGTAGGCCATGCGCCGGACCTTCTCCATTGTCGACCGGAACGGCGACGGCTTGATCGCGACCGAGGAGTTTCAGGCGGCTCAGGCTCCGCTCCGGATCGCCGCGATCGAGGCGAACGCGCCATCCTGCGAGGTTCCGCGCGCCGGGGAGGGCCAGCAGATCATCGCGTTCGGGGTGTACGAAGGCGACGCCGTGCCGACCGCGACCGTGGTGGGACAGAACGAGGAAAGCACGACTGCGGAGCTCGTGATCGAGGAGGGCGACCAGCCGCTTTATGTCGTCTTAACGTCCTATGACGCCATGATCTGGCGGGTGACGGGCGCGAAGGACCGCGTGGCCCGGCTGGTGCTCGCCTCCGCCAAGGCGGGGCCGTCCGGCCTCTCGGCCGCGGGCGCGGTCGGCCTGCCGGCGGAGAAGGTGACGATCGCCGCTCGGGGCTGCTTCGGCTCCTTTAGCAAAACCGAATCGCCGGAAGCGAACGCCGCCCGGTCGGCTCTCCAGCGCGCTCTGGGCCGGGCGCCCGATGCGTTTGGCGGCGCCTACAACGCCTCGGCCCTCACGCTGCCTGCGATGGCCGCGGTGAAGATCCAGGCATCGCGTGATCCGAAGGATACGCCGGCGGGCTTCGATCCGCGGACCTGGCGCGACGCGCTGCGGTTCGCGCCGGGCGGGGTGGTGGAGATCGACCCTTCCACGGTCGTGTCGGGCGCGCCGGTCGTCGTGTACGAGGTGCTGCCGCAGCAGATCGGGCTCGCCAAGCTCGTGGGCGAGGGCGCGATCGAACGCGTCGGCGGAACCTTCCGGATCGTAAAGCCGATCCCGCGCTTTCCGGCCGGGCTCGCCGGCGCGCATTCGGTCGGCTTCTCGCTCGCACCCGGCGTGCCCCGGCCGAAGGGCGATCTGGGGCACTCCTGCATCGCCGTTGAAGATGGCTCCGAGCCCGCATCGGGCCGGTTCGCTTGCCGCGGCAGGCCCTGAAACGACGAGGCCCCGGACCGAGGGTCCGGGGCTTCGCGAAGCGACGTGTCGGGAGCCGCGCCTCAGGCGATGGCGCGGGTCTCGTCCTCGTTGGGCTCGCGCAGCACATAGCCTCGGCCCCAGACGGTCTCGATGTAGTTCTTGCCGTTGGTGGCGTTGGCGAGCTTCTTGCGGAGCTTGCAGATGAAGACGTCGATGATCTTCAGCTCCGGCTCGTCCATGCCGCCGTAGAGATGGTTGAGGAACATCTCCTTGGTGAGCGTCGAGCCCTTCCTGAGGCTCAGCAGCTCCAGCATCTGGTATTCCTTGCCCGTCAGGTGCACCCGGGCGCCGCCGACCTCAACGGTCTTGGTGTCGAGGTTCACGATCAGGTCGCCGGTGGTGATGACCGACTGAGCGTGGCCCTTCGACCGGCGCACGATGGCGTGGATGCGGGCGACCATCTCGTCCTTGTGGAACGGCTTGGTCATGTAGTCGTCTGCGCCGACGCCGAGGCCGCGGACCTTGTCCTCGATGCCGGCGAGGCCGGAAAGGATCAGGATCGGCGTCTTGATCTTCGCGACCCGAAGCGCGCGGAGCACTTCGTAGCCCGACATGTCGGGCAGGTTCAGGTCGAGCAGAATGATGTCGTAGTCATAGAGCTTGCCGAGGTCGATGCCCTCTTCCCCGAGCTCCGTCGTATAGACGTTGAAGCTTTCGGACTTGAGCATCAACTCGATGCTCTGCGCCGTGGCGCTATCGTCCTCAATCAGAAGAACGCGCATGCGAATCCTCCACCGATGCCCGCGTCGCCTGCCTCGGCGACGCCGAGCCCGGCACGGTGAACCGATCGTTTAAAGTCCGATTCAAGCTTAACGACCATTAGTTAACAGAAGGTGATTCTGCGCCGCAAGCTTGATCTCATTTGGGGTGCATTTCGTCATAATGTGATGAAAATCAACACGTTACGAAGAAATGCAAACTCACTTCAAACCTTAAGAAAAGCGCCTAACCGACTCTTCCGACTCAAACTTCCGAGTCGGCGTTACGGTTTCCGCAGCCTTAAGCGTTGGGGCCATGATTGGGCGTGGCGGTAAACGAAGCGTTACGCTGGCCGCAGTCTCGGCAATGATTCGCTAGGGATTGGGGAAAAGCCGCGATGCAGGGGCTGATCGAGGCGATCGAGGCTACGCCGGAGCGTGAGATCTACGGGCGCGTGGTCGGCGTGCGCGGCCTCCTGGTCGAGGTCGCGGGGCCGCTTGGCGCGATGGCGATCGGGGGCCGGGTGACGATCGAGGCCGCGAACGGCCGCGGCACCGACTGCGAGGTGGTGGGGTTCCAAGGCGACAAGGCGCTGCTGATGCCGTTCGCCCCGCTCGAGGGCGTGCGCCGCGGGTGCCGGGCGGTAGTCGGCTCCGCCCAGCCCGGCGTCCGCCCCGCGCGCTCCTGGCTCGGCCGCGTGATCGACGGCATGGGCGCGCCGATCGACGGCAAGGGCCCGCTCAAGGAAGGCCCGCTGCTCTATCCCTACCGCGCGCCGCCGCCGCCGGCGCACGCCCGCAAGCGCGTCGGTCAGCCGCTCGACCTCGGGGTGAGGGCGCTCAACACCTTCGTCACCTGCTGCGCCGGGCAGCGCATGGGCATCTTCGCCGGCTCCGGCGTCGGCAAATCGGTGCTGCTCGCGATGCTCGCCCGCAACACCGCCTGCGACGCCGCCGTGATCGGACTGATCGGCGAGCGCGGCCGCGAGGTCCAGGAGTTCCTGCAGGACGACCTCGGCGAGGCCGGCCTGTCCCGCTCGATCGTGGTGGTCGCGACCTCCGACGAGCCCGCGCTCAAGCGCCGCCAGGCGGCCTATCTCACGCTCACGCTGGCGGAGGCCTTTCGCGACGAGGGGCTGGACGTGCTGTGCATGATGGACAGCGTCACCCGCTTCGCCATGGCGCAGCGCGAGATCGGCCTCGCCACCGGTGAGCCGCCGACCACCAAGGGCTACACGCCGACCGTGTTCGCCGAACTGCCCCGACTGCTCGAGCGCGCGGGGCCCGGCACGGCGGAGGGTACGGTGACCGGCGTCTTCACCGTGCTCGTGGACGGCGACGACCACAACGAGCCGGTCGCCGACGCCGTACGCGGCATCCTCGACGGCCACATCGTGATGGAGCGCGCGATCGCGGAGCGGGGCCGCTACCCTGCGATCAACATCCTCAAATCGGTGTCGCGCACCATGCCGCGCTCGACGCCGGAAGAGCGGCGGCCGCTGATCGCCCAGGCGCGCCGCGCCATGGCGACCTTCACCGACATGGAGGAACTGATCCGTCTCGGCGCCTACCGTCCGGGATCGAGCGCGGAAGTCGACGACGCCATCGCGCTGAGCGGGCCGATGGAGCGCTTTCTCGCGCAGGGTAAGGAAGAAGCAACGCGTCTCGGCGAAGGGTATGCCCAGCTCGCTTCCATCTTAGGCGTTTCGGAAACCTGACGCTAACCCGCGTGTGCTTCCATGTCCGACATGAAATCCAGAGACACCCTGCTCAAGCTCAAGCGTTTCCAGGTCGACGAGAAGCGTCGGCAGGCGGCGCAGATCGAATCCATGATCGCCGAATTCGAGCGCATGGCCGGCGACCTCGATCGCGAGATCGCGCAGGAGCAGGAGCGGGCCGGCATCCATGACGTCGCCCACTACGCCTATCCGACCTACGCCAAGGCGGCGAAGGTCCGGCGCGACAATCTGATGCGCTCCGCCGACGAGCTGCGCGGCCAGCTCGCCGACGCCCAAGCGGCGCTCGCCGAAGCGTTCGAAGAGCTCAAGAAGATCGAGATCCTCGAAGAGCGCGACACCGCGCGCGAAAAGCTCGCCGAAGCCGCCCGCGATCAGGCCGAGATGGACCGCATCGGGCTGACGCCGGTCGAGCTGCGCGCGAGCTGAGGCCGGCGCTCAGCGGCCATCCCTTCCGATTCGATCAGCGTGCGTTCAGGGCGTCCCTGAGCCGGGCGATCTCGTCGCGCAGGCGTCCGATGTCCTCTGGGGCTGCGGCCGAGCCGAGCGCGCCGACGATGCTCTCGGGCACGCTCGCGGCCTTCAGGCGCAACGCCCGGCCTTCGTCCGTGAGGTGCACGCGGACCTGCCGCTCGTCTTCGGCGTCGCGCTGGCGGGTGACGAGCCCCGCCGCCTCCAGCCGCTTCAGCAGCGGCGTCAGCGTGTTCGATTCCAGAAAAAGCTGCTCGCCGAGCGCGCCGACGGTCACGCCGTCCTTCGCCCACAGCGCCACCATCGCCAGGTATTGCGGATAGGTCAGGCCGATCGCGTTGAGCGCCGGCTTGTAGGCGCGGTTGAAGGCGCCATTCGCGGTGTAGATCGCGAAGCAGACGAACTCGTCGAGGCTGAGGGAGGGCGCGGACATCAGGGCACTATGCCACAGGTAATAGATCGCGTGCGATTTAATCCCATGCGATAAGGCCGTTCAGCCATGCGCAGATATATATCGTGTGCGATTAAATCGTGTGGGATAAGAATTGGGTCGCGGCCGGGTCACGGTCGCTCCAAAGCCTCGTTCGAACAGGAGACGTCCGATGAAGATCATCTATTCCACCCAGGCGCGCGCGACCGGCGGCGGGCGCGACGGCAAGTCCGCGACCCTCGACGGCAATCTCGCCGTCTCGCTGTCGGTTCCGAAGCAGATGGGCGGCGCAGGGGGGGAGGGAACCAACCCCGAGCAGCTTTTCGCGGTCGGCTACGCCGCGTGCTTCCTCGGCGCGGTGCGCTTCGTCGGCGGGCGCGACAAGATCGCGGTTCCGGCGGACGCTGACGTGACCTCGACCGTCGGCTTCGGCCCGCGCGACGACGGCAAGGGCTTCGGCATCGACGTGGCGCTCGAAGTCTCGCTGCCCGGCCTCGACCGGGCGACGGCCGAAGACCTCGTGGCGCGCGCGCATGTGGTCTGCCCCTACTCGGAGGCGACGCGCGGCAATCTCGACGTGAAGCTGACGGTGGCCGTCTGAGCGACCGCTACTTCGGCGGGCCGAAGCGGCGGGGTTTCGCCCGCGGCGCGACCGACGCCGGTTCGATCGCGCCGGTGACGATCTGGGGCTCACGCTCCGGCGGCAGCGGCGCGACGACGGCCGCGGTCTGCGTCGACACCCGGACGGTCGCGGGCGTCGGAGCGGCGGGCGTCGCGGCGGCGGTCTGGCGCGGGGCGACCGGCGGAAGCGGAACCGCGACGGCGCCCGCGCGTGCGGGCGGCGCCATGTCGACAAGTTCGGCCGGCGCGGCCAGAGCGCGCGGGCCGGCGTAGGCTTGCGCCTCGCGTACGGGCGAGGCCGTCTGGACCGCCGCGACCCGCGACAGGCCGCCGATCGCGTCGGCCGCGCCCGCCACGCGGGCGTTGGCGGCGGGCGAGGTCAAGGCGGCCGACCGTTGCGCCGAGACGGGCGGAACTGGAACGGCGGCGGGAGCGGGAGCGACCGGGGCCACGGAGGCCAGAACCGGCCGCGCGTCGGCGCCGATCACGCGCGGCGCCGACGGCGCGGCCGGGGTCGTCGACGCGATGCGCGTCTCGACCCGCGCCGCGGGGGCCGGGCCGGCCACGGCAGGCGTCGCCGCGGCGACTTGGACGGGTGGAGGTCCGAACTTGCCGTTCCGGCCGAGGCCGATCGCGGCCAGCATGCCCTTGCGCTTGGCGTCGTAGTAATAGCCGCTGGCGTAGAAGCGGACCGCCCTGTCCTCGTCGCCGCCCGCCACCTTGTAGGCGCCGGCGAGGTAGCGCACGGCGTAGGCGAGATTGGTGTCGGCGTCGAACAGGCCGGAGGGCGCGCCCTGATAGCCCATGGACTTCGCGGTCGCGTGCTTGATCTGCATCATGCCGTAGTGGCCGCGGTTGTAGGCGCGCGGATTGTAACGGCTCTCGCGCATGATCACACGGCGCACGAGGCGCTCGGGCACGCCGTTCGCAGAGGAATGCTTCGCGACGATGGCGTCGAACTTCGCGGCGTCCGCGGGCGCGCTCTGCGCCGAGGCGCCATGCGCGCATGCGACCGCCACGGCGATCCCGAACAGCCCTGCCTTCACGCTTCGCGTCCCCACGCCGTCGCACGAGCGCTCTTGATCGGCCGCAATTGAGTCCATTGCGTGGCGGGGGCGCGGCGGGCGGCTAGGGCGACGTCCCGGCCTCACTCCTCGTCGGCCTTGCTGAGCCAGAGATTGAGGCTGGGCGGCCGGGAGTCGCTTAACCTGCGGATGGTGTCGCGCAGCCAGCGGTGGCCGGCGTCGCCGTCGTAGGAGGCGTGCCATATCATCGACACCGAGACGTCCGGCAGCAGGATTGGGGCCGGGCTCACCGTCAGGTCGAGCGCCTCGGCGAAAAAACGCGCCACCCGCGCATGCATCGTGGCGATGACCGGCGCCTGCTTCACCACGAAGGGCACGGCGGTGAAGCGCGGCGAGGTCAGCGCGATGGTGCGGCTGAGCCCGATCTTGGCCAGCGCGTCGTCCACCACGCCGTGCGCGCTCTCGACAAGGCTCGTCAGCACATGCGGCAAACGGACATAGTCCTCGATCGTGATCGGCGGCTCGACCCCGACCAGCCCGGCGTTGAAGATGCAGACGTAGCTGTCGCGGTGCAGCAGCCGGCGTTTGTGCTGCAGCCCGCCATCGTCGAACAGGCCGATGCCGAGCTCGACCCGGTCGGCGTCGAGATCCTGCAGGATGCGGATGCGGTCGATGCTCCTGATCAGCAGCCGCACGCCGGGCGCGGTCTCGCGCAGATGCGCGAGCAGCGAGGGGATCAGCAGCACCTCGGTACTGTCCGGCATGCCGATGACGAAGGTGCGGTCGGAGGTCGCGGGATCGAACGCGTCGTCCCGCGCCACGATCGACGTGACCTGCGCCAGTGCCGAGCGGACCGGCTCCATCAGATCCATCGCCCGCGGGGTCGGCTGCATGCCGTTCGGGCCGCGGATCAGAAGCTCGTCGCCGAACAGCGCCCGCAGTCGCGCCAGCGCGTGGCTGGTGGCGGACTGTCCCAGCCCCAGCCGCACCGCGGCGCGCGTGACGCTGCGCTCCGTCATCAGCGCGTCGAAGGCGACGAGCAGGTTCAGGTCGAAGCGGCTGAGATCGATGTGGTCAATAGAACGCATTGATCCAATCGGTTGGATTCATGACGAAAGGATAGGCATCTTCGGCCTCAGACAGCGGCTCCGGGATCGTCCCCGCCGCGCCCCATCCGGAAGATGACCATCATGTTCACCCGTATCGCAACCGCCGCCGCAGTCCTCGTCGGTCTGACCGCCTCGGCCTCGGCCATCGAGCTGCAGCCGGGCACGGCGAGCCGGATCGAGCTCGGCGCCCGCGCCGGCATCGCCTACTACACGGTGTCGCCCGCCGGCTACCGCGTCGTGACCGGTATCGCCCGCAAGGCCGACTCCCCCTCGCTGCGCTTCGAAACGACCCTCGCCGCAGGCCAGCGGGTTCTCGTCTCCGCTCCGCAGGAGCTCGGGCAGCCCGCCACCTCGGTCGAGATCTTCCGCGACGGCGACCGCGTCTTCATCGGCGCGCCGGCGACCAACTGAGCCGGACGCAAGCGGGCGCTCCAGGTTGAGGAGCGCCCGCCGCCGCGACCTCCGGGGGGCATGGAGGTCTTGGATCGCGACAGGGGTCGGGCCCTTGCCGCCAAAACCTGTACGCGCCGGACGGCCGGATCGGTTTCAACGCGCGGCCGGAAGCCGCGGCTTCGTCAGGCTGACGGAGGCCGCCGCGCCGAAGGTCGCGCGGAATTGGCGCGCGAAGTGGGCCTGGTCCGCGAATCCGGCCGCATGGGCCGCGGTGGTGAAGTTCGCGCCCTCCACGATCTCGGCGATGGCGCGGCGCATGCGCGCCCAGGCGCGGTAGCGCCGGAACGGGACGCCGACCTCCTGCGTGAACAGATGCTGCAGCCGTGACGCCGACAGGCCCGCCGAGCGCGCCAGCCGATCGAGCGGCGCCCCGGCGTGGTCGAGCGCGCGCGCGGTCGCCGCGACCCGCGGATCGATCGCCCGGCGCGCGCGGGCCCGCCCGAAGGCCAGCGCGTCGTCGAGGCCGTCGTCCACGAAGTCGAGCGCGTCCTGGCGCTCGTGCAGCTCGCGGGCGAGCGTCCTGACCATGGAGCGGCCGACGAGGACGCCGTCGCGCTCGCACGGCGTCGCGACGAGGCTCGCCAGCGCCGCCGGCCCGCCGGCGTCCGGCTCCGCGTAGAGGACGAACACCGGCTCGCCGTCGAGGCGGAGCTCGTGGACCACGCCGGCCGGGATCATCGCGGCCTCGCAGGCGAGCCAGCCGCCGCCCGGCAGCCTCAGGCCGAACGGCCCTCCGAGGCTCGACAGAAACACCGGCGCGCCGTGCTGGTGCGGCGCGTTGTAGACCAGCGGGCCGACGAACAGCGTGCGCCCGGCGCCGAGCCGCCACAGCGGCCCGAGCGCCGGCGGCTGGGGCGCGGCCGCAGCGGCTTCGTTCAAGCGCGATCCTCCCGACGGCCGTATGGCTCGGCCTTGTCCGACCACCATCGAGCCGAGGCCGACCATGCGCAAGACCACTGAGGGCGTCACCCGCCGCGCCGCCGCGATCGGCCTTCTGGCCGCGCCGGCCCTGCTGCGGGCGGGACCTTCCGCCGCCGCGGCGCCGCGGCTCGGGCCGGCGGAGCCCGCGTTCCGCCGTCTGACGCTCGGCGCGTTCGAGATCACGGTCCTCAGCGACGCCGAGGCGATGATCGACGGCCCGTGGCCGATCGTCGGCGAAAACCGTCCGAAGGAGGAGGTGGAGGCGCTGATGCGCGCTAATCGGCTGCCGCCGGCGCGGTTCCGTCCGGGGTTCAGCCCGGTCGTGGTCAACACCGGCCGGGAGCTCGTGCTGATCGACGCCGGCAACGGCGCGGAAGGCTTCGTTCCGCGCCCGGCCGGGGGCCGGCTGCTCGACAGTCTCAAGGCGGCGGGCATCGCGCCCGAAGACATCGACGTCGTCGCGCTGACCCATTGCCACGTCGACCACATCGGCGGGCTGATGGAGGCCGGCGCGCCGGCGTTCCCGAACGCCCGCTACGCCGTGGGCGCGCGGGAGCACGCCTTCTGGGCCGACGACGCCCGCCTCGGCGCGCCCGAGGGCGCGGTCGAGCGCAGTTCCGCGCTGCTGTTCCGCAAATTCATGCCGCCGCTCGCCGCGCAGACCACCTTCCTCAAACCCGGCGACGAGGTCGCGCCGGGGATCGTCGCGGTCGCGGCGCACGGCCACACGCCGGGGCATCTCGCCTACCATCTCGAGAGCGCGGGACAGCGGCTGCTCGTCTGGGGCGACTGCGCCCATCACGAGGTGGCGTCGCTCGCGCATCCCGAATGGAGCGCGCTGTTTGACATGGACAAGGCGGAAGGCGCGGCGACGCGTCGGCGGGTCTACGAGATGGCGGCGGCGGAACGGCTGCCGGTGCTGGGCTATCACACGTCGTTCCCCTCGCTCGGCTTCGTGGAGCGGACGGGAAGCGCCTATCGTTGGCTGCCCGTCACCTATCAGTTCGCGGAGTGACGGATCGGGATTGACGACGCGCCCGGCGCGCCGTCCACTTCAGGCATGAGGCTCCTCCTCCTCGTGTTGCTCAGCTTCAACGCCGGCTACGTGGACGCGGCGGGCTTCCTCGCGCTGCACGGCCTTTTCACGACGCATGTCACCGGCAACTTCGTCACGCTCGGCGCGGCGGTCGCCATGGGCGCGACCGGCGTGCTCGCCAAGCTGCTCGCGCTGCCGCTTTTCTGCGTCGTCGTACTGGCGGCCCGGCTCGTCGGCGTCGGCATGGAGCGCCGGGACTGGCCGGTGACGCGGATCATGTTCGTGCTGCAGGCCGCCCTTCTCGCCGCGGCGGCTGCGCTCTCGGTCCGGCTCGGCCCGTTCCCGGACGGCGACGCCTGGCCGGCGCTCGCGACCGGCGGCGCGCTGGTCGCCGCCATGGCGATCCAGAACGCGGTGCATCGCGTCCGGCTGCCGAGCCTGCCGCCCTCGACCGTGATGACCGGCCCCACCACGCAGATGATGGTCGACCTCGGCGACCTGATGCGGCCGATCCGGCCGGAGGCGCGGGCGGCGGCGAAGAAGCGGCTGGGGCCGACGGGGCTCAGCGTCGCCGCTTTCGCGCTGGGCTGCGGCGCGGGAGCGCTGGTTTTCGTGGCCGTGCCGCTGTGGTGCTTCGCGCCGGCGCCGGTGGTGTCGCTGCTGACCTTCGCCGTGGCGGGCCGGAAGGCCACCGAGCCCGGCTGAATTGCGTGAAGCGGCAGTGACTTAGACTTAGGTCGTAGAAATCATCGATACGATCGATAACCAATATCGAACCGATCGGTTTGATTCATGCGAGGGGAGGGGGCACATCACGGTCCAAGAGACGGCGGGTTGGCCCCGCCGCGAACCTTCGAGGACTTGGACCATGATCCGCACCGCTTCGCTCGCCGCCGCCCTGGCGACCCTCATCTCCGCCCCGGCGTTCGCCGGCGACCTTACCTCCAACGTCGACGCGCCGAAGGCTCCGTTCCGCGTCAGCGCGGCCGACGCGGCCTCGACCCAGTCGGCCGGCACTGTCGGCGCGATGCATGTCGCGGTCGCCGGCCGCGCCACCAGCCTCGCCGAGGTCCAGCGCGAAAGCCGCTACCTCCTGACCGCGGCCAACGGCATCTGGCTCGCCGCCCAGCCGGTGGTCCAGGCCGACGCCTCGGTCGCGAAGTCCGGCTCGTAACGGCCCCACCGGTTTCCCGACCGGACTGAGCGACGGCGGCGCGTCCCGGACGCGCCGCCGTTTTCGCGTCAGACGCTCGCGACCGTCTTGAGCCTCGCGCGCGGATGGATCTCGTTCTGCGACATCACCGGCGTCTGGTTGCGGAAGCGCTCGACGATCGAGCGCACGAAGGGCCGCGCGGCGGCGGAGGTCAGCAGCACCGGCGTTTCGCCCTGGCGGGCGGCCTCCTCGAAACGGTCCCGGACCGCGGCGATGAACTCGTGCAGCTTGGACGGCGCCATGGCGAGCGTCTTGTCCTCGCCGGTTCCGACGATCGATTCCGCGAAGGCCTGCTCCCACTGCGGGGACAGCGTGACGAGCGGAACGTAGCCGCCCATCGCCTGATGCTGGGCGCAGAGCTGGCGTCCGAGCCGGGTGCGGACGTGCTCGACGATCTGCGCCGGGGCGCGGGTGAAGGAGACCGCCTCGGCGACGCCTTCGAGGATGGTCCCGAGGTCGCGGATCGAGACCCGCTCGGTGAGCAGGAGCTGGAGCACGCGCTGGATGCCGGTGGTCGAGATCTGCGCGGGCGTGATGTCCTCCACCAGCTTCTGCTGCTCCTTGGGCAGCTCCTTCAGCAGCTTCGTCACCTCGCCGTAGGACAGCAGGTCCGGCATGTTGGCGCGCACGATCTCGTTGAGGTGGGTCGAGAGCACGGTGGTGGCGTCCACCACGGTGTAGCCGAGAATGTTGGCTTCTTCCCGCAGCGAGGCGTCGATCCAGGTCGCGGGCAGGCCGAAGGTGGGCTCGACGGTGTGGACGCCCGGCAGCCTCACCTGCTGGCCGCTCGGGTCCATCACCATGAACTGGTTCGGGTAGACCGAGCCGCCGCCGGCCTCGACCTCCTTCACCTTCACCACATAGGCGTTCGGCGCGAGCTGCAGGTTGTCGAGCAGACGCACCTGCGGCAGCAGGAAGCCTACCTCGCCCGCCATCGTGCGGCGCAACGCCTTGATTTGCTCGGTCAGCTTGTCGGGGCCGTCCTTCGAGTCGACGAGCGGCAGCAGCGCGTAGCCGAGCTCGATCTTGACGTCGTCCATCCTGAGGGCGGAGGCCGGATCTTCGGCGGCGGCGGCCGCCGCCGCCTCCGCCGCCGCGGCGGGACCGGCCCCGACGATCTGCGCGACCCGTTCGGCTTCGGCCACGTCCCTCGTCCTCGAGGAGCGGTAGGCCATGTAGCCCGCCCCGGCCGCGAGCCCCATGAACGGGATAAAGGGAATGCCCGGCAGCAAGGCCATCACGCCGATGACCGCGGCGGCGAGGCCGAGCGCCTTCGGGTATCCCGAGAGCTGGCGAACCAGCGCGCGGTCGGCCGAGCCGGAGACGCCGGCCTTGGAGACCAGCAGGCCGGCGGCGGTGG
This sequence comes from Methylopila turkensis, assembly GCF_027922325.1. Taxonomy (GTDB): domain Bacteria; phylum Pseudomonadota; class Alphaproteobacteria; order Rhizobiales; family Methylopilaceae; genus Methylopila; species Methylopila turkensis. The sequence continues at coordinate 348,662 of NZ_BSFL01000001.1, read as the reverse complement.
AAACGATCAGCGCCGGGATCTGGCTGACGAGGCCGTCGCCGATCGACAGCAGCGTGTAGGAACGGGCGGCCTCCGCGAAGCCGAGGCCGTTCTGCGCGATGCCGACGATCATGCCGCCGATGATCGTGATGAACAGGATCAGGATGCCGGCGATCGCGTCGCCCCGCACGAACTTCGAGGCGCCGTCCATGGCGCCGAAGAAGGTGCTCTCGTCCTCGAGCTCCTTGCGGCGGGTCTTGGCGGTGGCCTCGTCGATGAGGCCGGCGGAGAGATCGGCGTCGATCGCCATCTGCTTGCCGGGCATGGCGTCGAGGGTGAAGCGCGCCGCGACTTCGGCGATGCGGCCGGAGCCCTTGGTGATGACGATGAAGTTCACGATGACGAGGATCGAGAACACGATCACGCCGATCACGAAGTTGCCGCCCATCACGAACGAGCCGAAAGCCTCGATCACGTGGCCGGCGGCGTCGGGCCCCTCGTGGCCATGGCCGAGGATGAGGCGCGTCGAGGCGAGGTTCAGCGCGAGCCGCAGCATGGTCGCGACCAGCAGCACGGTCGGGAAGGCCGAGAACTCCAGCGGCTTCTCGATGAACAGCGCCGTCATCAGGATCAGCACCGACAGCGTGATCGAAATCGCGAGCAGCAGGTCGAGCAGCAGCGGCGGCAGCGGCACGATCAGCACGCACAGGATGACGAGCACGCCGAGCGCGAGGCCGAGATCGCCGCGGCGCAGGATGTTCCAGGCTTTGGCGAGCGGGGCGGGCAGCGCGACGCCGCCGGACGAGGACGCCGTCGTGGGGACGGGGGTCGGTCCGCGTCCCGTCACTGTCACGTCCGACATCGTCCACCCTCGCACTCTGCGACCATGCGCCCGGCAGAAACTGCCGGGCGCATGGTTAGCGGGTGGTTAACGGCGCGCTCGTCGCGGTGACGGCCTCGTGATCGGAGCCGCCGCTGGCGCGCCCCCCGACGCAGCGCCATGATCGGGACATGACGCGAGTTTTTCTTCTGGCGGCCTTCGCTCTGATCTGGTCTCCGGCGATGGCCGACGACGAGGCGCTGTGGCGCGCGCTGCGCGAGGGCGGCCACGTGGCGTTGATGCGCCATGCGACGGCGCCGGGCGTGGGCGATCCCACGAACTTCCGAATCGGCGATTGCTCGACGCAGCGCAATCTGAGCGACGCCGGCAGGCGCGAAGCGAAGGCGGTCGGCGAACGGTTCCGCGCCGCGGGCGTCGCGGTGGGCAGGGTCGTGAGCAGCCAGTGGTGCCGCGCTCGCGAGACCGCGGAAGCGATGGCGCTCGGTCCGGTCATCGAGGACCCGAGGCTGAACTCCTTCTTCGAGATCGGCGATCGGAGGGCCGCCATCGCGGCCTCGCGGCAGGCGGTGCTGGACGCGCCCCGGAGCGGACCGATTACGGTGTTCGTCACCCATCAGGTCAACGTCACTGCGCTGACCGACGTCTATCCGGCCTCGGCCGAGATCGTGGTGGCGAAGCTGACCGGCGCAGGGTTCGAGGTGGTCGGATCGATCAAGCCCTGAGAGGGCCGTCGCCGCGGCCCGAGCCGACGCTTGGGGGCCAAGGCGGACGCTCGGGGGCCAAGAAGCCTGCCGCTCCTCGGCCGACCAGAGCGCTTGCTCGCGGGCTTAGAGATCGTCGCGGGCGTACTCGCGGCAGGTGTAGCCGATGAAGCAGCTGCGGTCGTCGGCGGAGCGGATCCAGGCCGGCTCCGTCACCTGCGTGCGGTAGCAGCCGCGGGAGTCGCTGACGAAGCGATCGTACGTGGTGCGGCTGGTGCTGATCACCGCCGCGCCGCGCGCCGCCACAAGGTCCTGCAGCGCGCCGCAGGAGAGGGCGGGCGCGAAGGGCCGCGGGTCGGCCGAGGCGGCGCCCGCCGCAAGCGTCACGGCCGCGCCGCAAGCGGCGACGAGGCGCGATATGGACGAGACGGTCATGCGCTCCATGTCCTTCCGCGATACCCGCGCGACGCGCGGCTTTCGTCATGGAGATAGGGCCGGCGGCCCTCCGCCGCCATGTCTCCCGCGCATGCTGCGGCGCGCATAGACGGAACGCCTGGCTCGATGGGACACTGACGCGGGGCGGAGACGACAGGGAGAAGCCGAATGGATCGACGATCCTTCCTTACGGGCCTGCTCGGAATAGGCGGAGCGGCAATCGTGACGAGCCTCGCCGCGCCAGCCGCGAGGGCGCTGCCGCTGGACGATCTGAAACGCGCCGTCCCGGGCGCGCCGGAGGACGCCGAAGCCGAGACGGCGGGCCGCGCGCCGGACGGCACGGAGATCGAGCAGGCGCGCGATCATCGCGGTCGTGGACGCCGGCGGGGCCACAGGCGCCGGTACCGCCGCCATCCCGGCCGCTACGGCTATTACGGTCGTCGCCGCTATTACGGACGTCGCCGCTACTACCGCCGCCGGCCCTATGGCTATTGGGGTCGCCGGTGCCGCACCCGCTGGACGCCCTACGGCTACGTCCGCCGCTGCTGGTGACCTGACGACGCAAGCCCGGCGCCCTGGCGCCGGGCTCTTTGCGCGCGGGGTCAGCCGAAGCTTCTGAGCGCGACGCCAGCCAGTGCGCAGACGGCGAGAGTCGGGCCCATCCCTGCGCGGAAGCGCAGCATCGCCACCATGGCGCCCGCGGCGAGCAACGCCGCCCAGGGATCGATCGAGGCGAGCACGGGCAGGTCAGGCCCGAAGCCCGGCGACCATGTCTCGCGAAACACCACGTGAAGCGCGAACCAGACCGCAAGGTTGAGGATGACGCCGACCACCGCCGCGGTGATCGCCGACAGCGCAGCGGCGAGCCGGCGGTTTGAGCGCAGCCGCTCCATGTAGGGGCCGCCGAGGAAGATCCACAGAAAGCTCGGCGCGAAGGTCACCCAGGTGGTGAGCAACCCGCCCAGCGCGCCGGCGACGAGCGGGTCGAGCGCGCCCGGAGCCCGGCTCGCGGCGAGGAAGCCCACGAACTGTGTGACGAGAATCAGCGGGCCGGGCGTGGTCTCCGCGAGGCCCAGCCCGTCCGCCATCTCGCCCGGGCGGAGCCAGCCGAACGTCTCCACGGCCGCCTGCGCCACATAGGCCAGCACCGCATAGGCGCCGCCGAAGGTGACCGCGGCCATGGAGCTGAAGAACCCGGCGATCTGGGTCCACACGCTGTCCGCGCCCGCGAACGTCCACAGCAGCAGAACGGGGCCGAGCCAGATCGGCAGCCAGACCGCCAGCGCGCCGGCCGCGCGCCGCCGCGACGGCGTCGCATGCGCGAGCTCGCCACGGTCGAACATGGCGTCGATTACGCCGACGGTCTGCGGCCCGGCTCCCGCGCCATGGCCGGCGGCTGCGAACAGATGGGGCGCCCGGCGCGCGCCGAACCATCCGAACAGGCCGGCGGCCAGGATCACGATCGGGAACGGGACCTTGAACAGGAAGAGCGCCGCGAAGGCCGCGGCGGCGACGCCGACCATGACGCGGTTCCGCAGCGCGCGCCGGCCAATCCGGAGCACCGCCTCGATCACGACCGCGAGCACTGCGGCCTTGACGCCGAAGAACGCCGCCTCGACCAGCGGCGCCTCGCGCCACACGGTGTAGACGACGCTGAGAGCCAGCATCACCAGGGCGCCGGGAACGATGAACAGCAGCCCGGCGATCACGCCGCCCGCCGTGCGGTGCATGAGCCAGCCGATATAGGTGGCGAGCTGCTGCGCCTCGGGGCCGGGCAGCAGCATGCAGTAGTTGAGGGCGTGCAGGAACCGCTCCTCGCCGATCCAGCGCCGTCGCTCGACGAGCTCGCGGTGCATCAGCGCGATCTGGCCGGCGGGACCGCCGAAGCTCAGCAGCCCGATCCGCGCCCACACGCCGAGCGCTTCGCCGAGGGTCGGAACGGCTTCCGACGCGGGAGAGTCGGTCAGTTCGGAGTTATGGGGTGTAGACAGCATGCGGCGTCCGCCTCCTCGGGAAGGAGATCGTGGACGCGAGCTTTGGGCTTTCGCCTGAAGGGGACGTCGCGGAAAACCCCTGCGGAAAAGGGTAAGCATGCAGCCGCGGCGGGCGTCAATCGGCCCGGGACGGACGCCTGGAGGCTCAGCCCGGCTTCTTGCCGGCGCCGAGAAAGGCCTCGAAGATCTGCTCCATGGCGCGGGCGTTCTGCGCCTGAAGTTCGCGGCCGGTCTGCACCATCTGGTCGAACGAGGCCGCGAAGGCGTCGGACTGCTCGCCCTCCGGCGCGCCTGCGGGCGGCGCCTCCGCCGGGGGAGCGTCGGGCGGCGACGTCTCGTCGCGGCGCGGGGCGCCGAACATGCCGTTCAGGATGTCGGCCATGACGTCGCCCATGGGATTCGCCGGCGGATCGCGCGGCTCCGGCTCCTCCGCAGTCTTGCCGAAGCCGCCCATCCAGTCCTGGAACGGGTTCTGCGGATTTTCCGAGCCGCCCTTGCGGCCCTCGGCGGCCGTCTGCCCGAACATCTGGTCCCAGAACGGGCCGAACGGCCCGGCCGCGCCGCCGGAGGAGGGCGACGGCGCGGAAGCGCCCTGCGACGCCTTCATGAAGCCGCCGATCAGGATGCTGGTCAGCACCGGCAGCACCTTGCGGATGATCTCGGCCTGGACGCCGGAGGCGGCCGCCGCCTGCGCCGCGACCGCCCGCGACACCTCCTTGGAGCCGAACAGCGCGCCGAGCGCGTCGTCGCCCGCCGCCCGGGCTGTCGGGTCGAGGGCGGCGGCATGCGCCTCGAAGGCGCGGGCGTAGACGTCGGCGCCGAACAGCTCGTTCAGCCGGTGCGCCGCGTGGTCGTTGCGGGCCTGGCGCTGGAAGCTCTGCGCGAAGGCCGGCGTCAGCGCCGCGGTCGCGGCCCGCATCTGCGCGGGATCAAGCCCGTAGGCGCGCGCGATGTTGTCGAACGCCGCGCCGCCCTGCGCCTGCCGCATCAGCTCGTAAAAGTTGATCATGGCCTCGCCGCGTCTTGTTTCCGGCGCCGTCGCCGTGGTTTGGCGACAGCCTAGCGCGCCGGGCGGCGCGGCGACAAATCCGCCGACCGCGCGCTCATGTCGGGGACTCGCCCGTCGTCCTGCCGTCGAGCATCGCGCCCTTCCGCTTCGGCTGCGACAGCGGCTGCGGGGTCGGCTTGTTGGTGTAGGAGAATTCGCGCCCGGCGTAGATGCCCTCCACGCGCTGGATCTCGAGCCGGGCGGCGTCGCGGCGGCGCACGTCCTCCTCGATCTCGGCGGCGCGCTCGGCGTCCACGCCCATGGCCTCCAGCGCCATGCGCCCGATCACCAGCGCGCTCTCGAAGGTCTCACGCGCCACGTCGGCGACGCCGAGGGCGTAGAGCTCCAGCGCATGGCCGCGGTCGTAGGCCTTCACGACGAGCTTCGTGAGGGGAAAGCTCGTCTGCACGATTTCGACCACGCGCTTCGCGACCTCGCGGTCGTCGACGCAGACCACGATCGCCCGCGCGCGTGCGGCGCCTGCGGCGCGAAGCACGTCGAGCCGCGAGCCGTCTCCGTAATAGACCTTGAACCCGAACCGGGCGGCCTGGGCGACGCGCTCGGGATTGGCGTCGATCAGCGTGGTCTCGACCCCTTCGGCGAGCAGAAGCTGGGCGGCGATCTGCCCGACCCGGCCGAAGCCGATCACCATCACCTCGCCCTTCGCGCCCGAATAGTCCTCGTCCGCGCCTGGCGCGCCGGACGATGGCTCCGCGCGGTCGGCGAGCCGTTCGGCGAGCGCGATCAGCGGCGGCGCCGCCACGAGGCTGAGAGCGGCGGTCGCCGACAGCAACGTCGCCGTGTCGGCGTCGATCAGCCCGTTCGCGAGCGTCAGCGGGATCAGGACGAAGGCGAACTCGCCGGCGGCGCCGAGCAGCGCGCCGATCCGGAGCGCGTCCGCGAACGACGCGCCGAACGAGCGGGCGAGGGCGGCCGCGATCGCGATCTTGAGCGCGAGGTAGCCGAGCGTCGTCGCGATCAGGGGCGCCCAGTGCGTCGCGACCTCGCCAAGCTTGATCGTCATCCCGATGCCCATGAAGAACAGCGCGATCAGCAGCCCGCGGAACGGCTCGATGTCGGCCTCAAGCTCGTGGCGGTAGGAGGAGCCGGCGAGCAGCGCGCCGGCGAGGAAGGCGCCGAGCGCCATCGACAGCCCGACCGCGTGGGCCGCCTCCGCCGCGCCCAGCACCACCAGCAGCGCGGCCGCCGTCATCACCTCGCGCGCGCCGGTGCGGGCGAGCAGGCGGAACATGGGATCGAGCAGGTAGCGGCCGGCGACCACGATGCCGGCGAGGACGGCGATCGCCTCTCCGGCCGCGAGCAGGGTTTCGGTCCAGCTGTCGGCCGCGTCGCCGCTGGCCGCCGACCCGAGAAAGGGCACCAGCGCGAGCGCCGGCACAACGGCGATGTCCTGCGCCAGCAAGGCGGCGAAGGTCTGCTCGCCGTAAGGCCGGTTGAGGTGGCCGCGCTCGTCGAGAATCTGCAGCGCCATCGCGGTGCCGGAGAAGGCGAGCGCCAGCCCGAGCGCGAGCGCGGGCTTCGGATCGTAGCCGAAGGCCATGGCGACGCCTGCGAGCGCGAGCGTCGTGACAGCGATCTGCCCGCCGCCGAAGCCGACGACCTGCAACCGCAGCGCGACCAGCCGCTCGATCTTGAGGTCGAGGCCGATCAGGAACAGCAGCATGACGACGCCGAGCTCCGCCACCTGCAGCACCGCGTCCGGATGGGAGATCAGCCCCGCCGCTGACGGTCCGATCGCGGCGCCCGCGAACAGATAGCCGACCGCGCCGCCGAGCCCGAGCCTGCGCGCGACCGGCGCGGCGATCACGGCCGCGATCAGGAGGATGAGCGCTCCAATCAGCGGGCTCGATGCGGCGGCGTGGTGCATCGGCGGTCTCCGGACGCGAGGCGGGGAGCCATCTGCGCCTCAGGCCGCTCGCGGAGCAAGCGGGCGCGGCGCGCTGGCGCACATGACGAAGCCGCGGCAGGCGCTTATCATAGGGGCTAAGGAAGCCGGTCGGGCGAACGCCCTGTCCGAGCGGGCGCGCGATGCACATCACCGAACTACCCACCATCGATATGGCCGGACTGGCCGAGCGGCTCGCCGGCCTGCCGCATCTCGTGCTGCTCGACAGCGCGATGCCGCACGCCCGGCTCGGCCGCTATTCGTATCTCGCGGCCGACCCTTACGCGGTGCTGGAGGTCGGCCAGGACGGCGCGCGCCTCGGCGACCGGCCGGTCGAGGGCGATCCGCTCGCCGCGCTCGACGCCGCGCTCAAGGCCTCGCGGACCGCGGCGCTGCCCGACCTGCCGCCGTTCCAGGGCGGGGCCGCGGGCTTCATCTCCTACGACTACGGCCGCCGTCTTGAGCGCCTGCCGGCGCCCGCGGTCGACGATCTCGAACTGCCGGACGCGGTGCTGCCGCTCTACGACTGGGTCGTCGCCTGCGACCACCGGAAGGGCCGGGCCTGGCTGATCTCGACCGGCGCCCCGGAGACAGAGCCCGCCGCGAAGGCCGCCCGCGCCAAGGCCCGCGCGGAGGCGGCGCTGGCGCGGCTCTCGGAGCCGGCGGTCCTGCGCGCGCCGGTGGTCCAGCCGCCGGTGAGCTTCCGCTCGAACTTCGACCGCCCGGCCTATGAGGCGGCGATTGCGGCCTGCGTCGAATACGTGCTCGCCGGCGACATCTTCCAGGCGAACGTGGCCCAGCGGTTCCTCGCCGATCTGCCCGCGGGCTTCGACCCCTGGTCGTTCTACCGGCGGCTCAGGGTGCGCAACGCCGCGCCGTTCGCGGCCTATCTCGCCTTCGGCGACGTCGTGGTGGCCTCGTCCTCGCCGGAGCGGTTCGTGGCGGTCGAGGGCGACCGCGTCGAGGCCCGTCCGATCAAGGGCACCGCCAAGCGCTGGGCCGACCCGATCGCCGACGGCTCCTCCTCGCGCGCGCTGCTCGCGTCCGAGAAGGACCGCGCTGAGAACGTCATGATCGTCGACCTGCTGCGCAACGACCTGAGCCGCGTCTGCCGTCCGGGCAGCGTCGAGGTGCCGACGCTCTGCGGGCTCGAGACCTACGCCTCGGTCCATCATCTCGTCTCGGTCGTCACGGGCCGACTGCGCGAAGGCCTCGGCGTCGCCGACCTGCTGCGCGCGAGCTTCCCCGGCGGCTCGATCACCGGCGCGCCGAAGCTCCGCGCCATGGAGATCATCGCGGAGCTCGAGGGCCACGCCCGCGGCGTCTATTGCGGCTCGATCGGCTGGATCGGCTTTTCCGGCGACGCCGACTTCAACATCGCGATCCGCACCGCGACCATCGCCCGCGGCAAGGCGCTGTTCCAGGCCGGCGGCGGCATCACCGCGCTGTCCGACCCTGCGGCCGAGTACGACGAGACCCTGACCAAGGCGCGCGCTGTGTTCGAGGCCTTCGGCGGCGCGCTCGAGGAGGCGGGGGCCGCCGACCGACCGCGGACCGCCGCGGCGGGAGGCCTGCGATGATTCTCGTCGTCGACAACTACGACAGCTTCGTCTTCAACGTGGCGCGCTACATCGAGGAGCTCGGACGAGAGGTCCGGGTGGCGCGAAACGACGCGATCACCGTCGAGGAGATCGTGCGGTTGGATCCAGAGGCGGTGGTGGTCTCGCCCGGCCCCTGCACGCCGACCGAGGCCGGCGTGTCGCTGCCGCTGGTGCGGGCGCTGTCCGGACGGCTGCCGATCCTCGGGATCTGCCTCGGCCATCAGGCGATCGGCGAGGCCTTCGGCGGCCGCGTGGTCCGCGCCCGCCGTCCGTTGCACGGCCGCGCCTCGCGCGTCGCCCATGACGGAACCGGCCTGTTCGAGGGGCTCGCCAGCCCGCTCACGGTCGGGCGCTACCACTCGCTGATCGTCGAGTTCGACGAGGGCTACGCCGGCCCCTTGCGCGTCACCGCGCGTTCGGAGGAGGGCGAGGTGATGGCGCTGGAGCATGCCGAGCACCCGACCTACGGCGTGCAGTTCCATCCGGAATCGATCCTGACCGAATCGGGCCACGGCCTGCTGCGGAACTTCTTCGACGCGGCGAAGCGGCGGCAGGCGTGCTTCGCCTGAACGGCGCGCCGGTCGACGGCGGGCGCGCGGGCTTTGATCTCGCCGACCGCGGGCTCACCCTCGGCGACGGCCTGTTTGAGACGATTCCAGCGTTCGGTGGGCGTCCGGCGCTGCTTACCCGCCATCTCGACCGGCTGAAGGCGGCGGCGGCGGAGATCCGGCTGCCCGTGGATCGCGCGTTCTGCGAGGCGGAGGCGCTGGCGCTTGCGGCCGCTGTCGAGAGCGATTGCGTGATCCGGCTGACCGTCACGCGCGGCGCCGGCGCGCGCGGGCTCGCGATCCCGGACGGCGGGGAGCCGACGGTCATCGCCGCGGCGAGCCCCTATCCGAAGGGGGCGCTGAACGCGCCGATCCGGCTCGCGACCGTCGCCGTTCGCCGCAACCCGACCTCGTTCGCCTCCCGCGCCAAGACGCTGTCTTATCTCGACAGCGTGCTCGCCTTCGACGCAGCGAGGCGCGCCGGCGCCGACGACGCGCTGATGCTGAACGTCGCGGGCCGCGTCGCCTCCACCGCCATGGCCAACCTGTTCGCCGTGTTCGGCCGGACGGTCGTCACGCCGCCGGTCTCGGAGGGCGTGCTGCCGGGAGTGATCCGCGCGCTTGTGCTGGAGGTCTGCGCCGGCTTGGGCCTCAAGGCGGAGGAGCGTCCGCTCGCGGCGGACGACCTGTTCCGGGCCGACGCCGTCTTCGCCACCAACAGCGTGCGCCTCGTCATGCCGGCGACCGCGCTCGACGGACGCGCGCTGGGCGGCGCCAGCGACGCGGTCGGCCGCCTCCGGGCCGCGGTGGCGGAAGCCTGCGGCGCGCCGGCCTGAACCGGACGGCTGCATCCAATTTTTTATCGTCAGTTGATCAAATTCCGCCGTCGAGGGTCTTGAGCGGCGCAGCGTCCGGCGTAAGTGGAAGAGACGACAGCCTCGGTATCCCTCTCCGCGTTACAAGCCGCCTCATCGCCCATGGCTCACACCTACAGGCACTTCAAACCGAAGATCGACGCGCCGCAGGCGTCGGAGCGTCAACCGTTCGGGCGCCGCACGGTTATTCCCGACGTCGCCCCGCGGCGACGGCGAAGCGGCGCCTCGACTGCGAGCCAAATTTTCTGTGCGGCGATGATCCTTGTGGGGGTTGCGGCGATCGTCGTCGGCGCAACTTAGATTTGTTGGCGTGGGACGTTCGAGCATAGCTCCTCTGCATAGGGGAGCCTCTTTTTGGTCACAGGCTAATGTCCCTCGTCGTCAACAATCGTTGCGCGCGGGCTAACGCCGGTGAAACCGCCGTTCGCCTCAGTCAGGCTCGCGACAGCATGCACAAGCGACCTGCTGTCGACGGAGAGATGGCTTATAGACACCAAAGATCGATAATCGGAAAATACATTGGAATAAATTTTAAAAGTCCGAAAAATATTTGTCGAATAAGATTTGATACAATGATTGGTCTCAAGGATCAGGTAGCTCGAGTGCCAGCCGACATGCATTTTGTGAATTGATTTGAAGGGAAGAAATAGGCCGGTTCGCCTGTCGTGTACGGCGTCCGTCGCAATGATGAGCGCGGGCCCTCTCCGACAGGCATCAACAAGGAAAGTCAGAGCGCTTCCCGCTTGGAAAAGAGCGAGGACCGCGCTTGCAGGCAGGAAAAATACATAAAGGAATGCGATGCCAGCCTTATCGGCGTACGTTGTCGAAGTTGGGGCCAGGCCGTTGGCTAGCACCCAGACCAGGAAAGAGGACATCCACGCGCCAAAGCCATAGAGCGCCGCGATGAGCGCCAACCTCCAGCGGACGGGGAATGCGACGATCGGCAGTTCAATTCGCGTGCCTGGCAGGCCCACGGTTTGACTGAAGCCGGGAGCGGCCGGAATGTCGATCCACACTGGCGCCGTCCTCGTCGACAGATGCGCGAACCGTGCCGGCTTGATCTGAGGTCAAGTGCGGCCAGCATACGCTCCGTATGCTTACGGCAGCGCGTCGAACCCCGGCCCGAAGCCCTTCAGCGACACCGGCACGCCGATGCCCTTCTCGGGCGTCTGGAAGATGATGAAGGTGGCGCTCTGGCCGCTCTTGAGCTGATTGACGAGCTGGTCCTCGAGCACGACTTCGGCCACGCAGCCGTTCGTCATGCAGCGCACGAAGCCCGCGCGTCCGACCTCGGTCTGGTCGATGCGCAAGCCGAGCCCCGACGGGAGCAGCACCCCAAGAGGCGCCAACACCCGCAGCAGGCGGCTCTTCTTGTCCGCGGTCTTCAGCGCGATCACGGTCAGCCCGACATTCGGCATGTCGTCGGCGGTGACGCTCTGGACCAGGGCGCACTGCTCGCCCTGCGCGCCTGCGGGCGTGTCGCAACGCATCTGCCAGTCGCCATGGGTGGCTTTGACCGCGCCCTGGGCGAAGGCCGGCTGGGCCAGCGCGGCGAGAACGGCCGCCGCTGCGGCGGCTGCGGAGAAAAGGCGTGGCACGGCGGCGACATCTCCTGGTGCGCGCGGACGCTGGGGGTAGCAGAGCGGGGCGTCCTGTCAAGGCGACCAGCCCGGTTCCGGGCGGCCGGTCAAGACTTAGTTTTTCGCGCCCTTATGCCGCATGGAGGCCGGTCCGACCACATTGAGCTTTCGTACTCTTTATGATTTCAAAGGTGCGGGGGCGGCGCGCGGCCAACGCGCGGCGCAGGATTCGGCTCGAACCGACACGCCCCCAAAACCTTCGACGAATGGCGCATTTGCCGCGCCGTCCCGGTGCGTGATGACAACAACAAGGGCGACACCGGCCCTTAGGGATGCGACGAGAGGCTGGCTCATGTTCGGAACCGGACGTCTGACGACGCTCATGCTGACGGCGGCCGCCGCGTGTCTCGCCGCCGGCCCCGCGCTCGCTGGAGACGGTCAGCCTTCGCCGTGGCAGCTCGGCTTCCAGAACGCCGCGTCGCCGATCTTCGAGCAGATCCACTCCTTCCATAACTTCATCCTCGTGATCATCACCGTGATCACGCTGTTCGTGCTGGCGCTGCTGGTCTACTGCGTCGTGCGCTTCAGCGAGAAGAACAACCCGACCCCGTCGCGCACCACCCACCACACCATGCTCGAGGTGGTGTGGACGATCGCGCCCGTGCTGATCCTCGTGGTCATCGCGATCCCGTCGTTCCGGCTGCTCTACGCGCAGTACTCGCCGCCCCCGGCCGACGTGACGATCAAGGTGGTCGGCCGCCAGTGGAACTGGGACATCGTCTATCCCGACGCCAACGAGCTGACGCTGACCGCCGTGATGCTCCAGGAGAGCGAGCTCAACGGCAAGCCGCGCCTGCTCGCGGTCGACAACGAGGCGGTGGTGCCGGTCGGCAAGGTCGTCCATGTCGACGTGACCGCCGAGGACGTGCTGCACTCCTTCGCCATGCCGGCCTTCGGCGTGAAGGTGGACGCGGTGCCGGGCCGGCTGAACTCGACCTGGTTCCGCGCCGACAAGGAAGGCGTCTATCACGGCCAGTGCTCCGAGCTCTGCGGCCAGGACCACGCCTTCATGCCGATCGTGATCCGCGTCGTGAACGACGATCTCTACAAGCGGTGGCTCGAAGCCGCGAAGAACAGCACCGAGGAAGCGAAGAAACTGCTTGAGGCTTCGGTCGGCGGCTCCGCCGCGACCGTGGCTCAGCGCTGAGCGCGTCGGTCGGAACGAGTATCTAGGGAGACGAGGCTATGGCCACTGCGGCTCACGCCCACGGGACGACCCACGACGCGCACGCGCACCCCACGGGATGGCGGCGGTACGTCTATTCGACGAACCACAAGGACATCGGCACGATGTACCTGATCTTCGCGATCATCGCGGGGATCATCGGCGGCGCGCTGTCGATCGGGATGCGGCTCGAGCTCCAGGAGCCGGGCATGCAGATCTTCAGCAACCCGAACACGTTCAACGCCTTCACCACGGCGCACGGCCTCATCATGATCTTCTTCATGGTGATGCCCGCGGTGATCGGCGGCTTCGCCAACTGGTTCGTGCCGCTCATGATCGGCGCGCCGGACATGGCGTTCCCGCGCATGAACAACATCTCGTTCTGGCTGCTGATCCCGGCGCTCGGCCTGCTGCTGATCTCGCTGTTCGTGCCCGGCGCGCCCGGCTCGAACGGCGTCTCCGGCGGCTGGACGATCTATCCCCCGTACTCGACCAGCGGCCAGCCCGGCCCGGCCATGGACTTCGCGATCCTCGGCCTGCACATCGCCGGCGCCTCGTCGATCCTCGGCGCGATCAATTTCATCACCACCATCTTCAACATGCGCGCCCCGGGCATGACGCTGCACAAGATGCCGCTGTTCGCCTGGTCGGTGCTGGTGACCGCCTTCCTGCTGCTGCTGTCGCTCCCGGTCCTCGCGGGCGCCATCACCATGCTGCTCACCGACCGCAACTTCGGCACGACCTTCTTCGCGCCGGCCGGCGGCGGCGATCCGATCCTCTACCAGCACCTGTTCTGGTTCTTCGGCCACCCCGAGGTGTACATCCTGATCCTGCCGGGCTTCGGCATCATCAGCCACATCATCTCGACCTTCTCGCGCAAGCCGGTGTTCGGCTATCTCGGCATGGCCTACGCCATGGTTGCGATCGGCGTGGTCGGCTTCGTGGTGTGGGCCCATCACATGTACACAACCGGCGTTTCGGTGAACACGCAGGCCTATTTCGTGTTCGCCACCATGGTCATCGCGGTTCCGACCGGCGTGAAGATCTTCTCCTGGATCGCGACCATGTGGGGCGGCTCGATCTCGCTCCGCACCCCGATGATCTGGGCGATCGGCTTCATCTTCCTGTTCACGCTCGGCGGCGTGACGGGCGTGGTGCTCGCCAACGCCGGCATCGACCGTTCGCTGCACGACACCTATTACGTCGTGGCGCACTTCCACTACGTGCTGTCGCTCGGCGCCGTGTTCGCCATCTTCGCGGGCTGGTACTACTGGTTCCCGAAGATGTTCGGCTACATGTACAACGAGAGCATCGGCAAGCTGCACTTCTGGGTCACCTTCGTCGGCGTGAACCTCGTGTTCTTCCCGCAGCACTTCCTCGGCCTCGCCGGCATGCCGCGCCGCTACGTCGACTATCCGGACGCGTTCGCCGGCTGGAACTTCGTGTCGTCGATCGGCTCCTACATCTCGGCCGCGGGCGTTTTCATCTTCCTCTACGGCGTGTTCGAGGCCTTCTCGAAGAAGCGCGTCGCGGGCGACAACCCGTGGGGCGAGGGCGCGACGACGTTGGAGTGGACGCTGTCTTCGCCTCCGCCGTTCCACCAGTTCGAGACGCTGCCGCGCGTCAAGTGACCTCCCTCCGGGCGGCGTTCGCGCCGCCCGGACCACATCGGGCGGCGCCCTCCGATCTGGCGCCGTCGTCACGCATCGCGCCCCGTCCCGCGTCATCGCGCAGGACGGGGCGATCCGGTCCCGCGAGGGCCGGGCGTGACGCATCGCATGAGGCCTGACCGGGACGACCGTCCCGTCCCGGCCGTAGAAAGAGGCCTGCCGCGTTCATGTCTTTCGCTCACGACGAACCGATCGAGACCGGCGCGCTGCCGGCTCTGCCCGGGCCGAGCCTCGCCGGCGTCGAGGACTATCTCGCGCTGCTGAAGCCGCGGGTTATGTCGCTCGTCGTGCTCAGCGCGCTCGTCGGCATGGTGGCGGCGCCCGAGGGCCTGCATCCCGTGCTGGGCGCGATCTCGCTGCTTTGCATCGCCATCGGCGCCGGCGCCTCCGGCGCGCTGAACATGTGGTGGGACGCCGACATCGACGCCGTGATGGCGCGCACCGCGACGCGACCCGTGCCCGCCGGCCGCGTCCAGCCCGGCGAGGCGCTCGCCTTCGGCATGACGCTCTCGGTCGGTTCGGTGCTCACGCTCGGTCTCGTCGCCAACTGGCTCGCGGCCGGCCTGCTCGCCTTCACGATCTTTTTCTACGTCGTGGTCTACACGATGTGGCTGAAGCGCTGGACGCCGCAGAACATCGTCATCGGCGGGCTCGCCGGCGCGATGCCGCCGATGGTCGGCTGGGCCGCCATGGCGAACGCGGTCAGCCTCGAGAGCGCGCTGCTGGTCGCGATCATCTTCATGTGGACGCCGCCGCACTTCTGGGCGCTCTGCCTCATCAAGTCGGACGACTACGCCCGCGCCGGCGTGCCGATGCTGACGGTGGTCGCGGGGCCGGACGAGACGCGCAGGCAGATCCTGCTTTACGCGCTTGCGCTCGCGCCGCTCGGCGTGGCGCCGGCCTTCATCGGGCTTGGCGGCTGGGCCTACCTCGCCATCTCGACGGCGGGCGGCCTCGCCTTCGTCGCGCACGCCGTCGCCGTCTACCGCCGCCGGGAGGGCGAGCCCGCCCGCAAGGCCGCTGGCCGCCTGTTCGGCTTCTCGCTGATCTACCTGTTCGCGCTGCTCACCGCCCTGCTGTTCGAGAAGCTCGCGGGCCTGCCCGCCGTGAGCTGGGCGTGAGCGCGATGACCGAGCCCGAAGACGGCGGCGTCGTGCTGACGCCCGAGCAGAAGCGCCAGCGCAACCGGCGCAACGTGGCGCTTGCCCTGGCGCTCGGGTCGCTGGTCGTGATCTTCTGGCTGGTGACCGTGTTCAAGCTCGGCGGCGCCGTGCTGAACCGGCCGCTGTGAGGAGAGCATGAGCGAGACCCCGATCCCGGCCGACATGAACCGCCGCAACGCCCGCATCGCGGTCGGCTGCGTCGCCTTCGTGGCCGTCATGGTCGGCGCGGCCTACGCCGCCGTTCCGCTCTACGACATGTTCTGCCGCGCCACCGGCTTCGGCGGCACGACGCAGGTCGCGGCCGCAGCCCCCGCCGCGGCGCTCGACCGCGAGATCGTCGTGCGCTTCGACAGCAATGTCGGGCAGGGGCTCGACTGGTCGTTCCGGCCCGAGACGACGCAGATGAAGGTCAAGGTCGGCCAGAGCAATCTGGTGGTCTTCAAGGTCCGCAACCGCTCCGACCGCGAGCTGACCGGGACCGCGACCTACAACGTCACGCCCGAGACCACCGGCGGCTATTTCGCCAAGCTGCAGTGCTTCTGCTTCACCGAGCAGACGTTGAAGCCGGGCGAGGAGATCGACATGCCGGTCGCCTTCTTCGTCGACCCGTCGATCGCGGACAACCGCGAGCTCGACCGCCTGAACCACATCACGCTGTCCTACACTTTCTTCCCGGTGAAGCCGAAGCCGCTCGCCTCCGCCGGGACCGACCGACCCAGACTCTAGACCGCGCGGCGCCGCGACGTTGCCGCCGCCTGCGCGGGCGAGAACGAGAAGAATTCAAGGGGAGACCTCGATGGCCGACGCCCACGCCAAGCACCACGACTATCATCTCGTCGATCCGAGCCCATGGCCGTTCCTGGCGTCGATGGCGGCCTTCGTCACCGCGATCGGCGCGGTGCTTTGGATGCACGGCTCGCAGCCGTGGATCTTCTCGATCGGCTTCGCGGGCCTGCTCTATTGCGCGATCTCGTGGTGGGCGGACGTCATCAAGGAGGCCAACACCGGTTTCCACACCCGCGTCGTCCAGCTTCACCACCGCTACGGCATGATCCTGTTCATCGCCTCCGAGGTGATGTTCTTCGTGGCGTGGTTCTGGGCCTATTTCGACGTCGCGCTGTTCCCGAACGAGGCGCACCAGTTCCAGCGCACCGAGTTCGTCGGCGGCGTGTGGCCGCCGAAGGGCGTCGAGACCTTCGACCCCTGGCACCTGCCGCTGCTGAACACGATGATCCTGCTGACCTCGGGCACCACCATCACTTGGGCGCATCACGCGCTGCTGCACGGCGACCGCAAGGGCCTGAAGCAGGGCCTGTGGCTGACGATCGTGCTCGGCGTCATCTTCAGCTTCGTGCAGGCGGTCGAGTACAGCCACGCCGCGTTCGGCTTCTCGCAGAACATCTACGGCGCGACCTTCTTCATGGCGACCGGCTTCCACGGCTTCCACGTGCTCGTCGGCACCATCTTCCTCGCCGTCTGTCTGGCGCGGGTCTACAAGGGCCACTTCACGCCGGAGCACCATTTCGGCTTCGAGGCGGCGGCCTGGTACTGGCACTTCGTCGACGTGGTCTGGCTGTTCCTGTTCGCCGCGATCTACGTCTGGGGCGCCGGCACGCCGCACTGACGGCTAAGCGACGACCGATGAACAAGAGGCCGCCGGCGCCACGCCGGCGGCCTCTTGCGTTCTGGCGCGTCGGCGCGCCATACCGCCGGGAACGTCACGAGGAGCCGACGCCATGACCAATCCCGCACGGCCCTCCGCCGGGGCGACCGCCGCCGCGGGGCTGCTCGGCCGCTGCCCCGCCTGCGGCCGAGGCCCGTTGTTTGACGGCTACATCGCGCTGAAGCCCAGCTGCGACGTCTGCGGCCTCGACTACGGCTTCGCCGACAGCGGCGACGGGCCGGCGGTGTTCGTCACGCTGATCGGCGGCTTCGTCACGCTTGCCTTCGCGCTTTGGCTCGAATTTGCGTTCGCGCCGCCGATGTGGGTCCATCTCGTCGTGTCGCTGCCCGCGGTCGTGCTGGTCTGCCTCGTGCTGCTCCGGTTGATGAAGGGCGTGCTGATCGTGCTCCAGCACCGCAACGCCGCCGCCGAAGCGCGGCTCGACCGGTGACGGCGTGAAGCCGCCCGTCAAGCTCGCGGTGGTCGGCGCGGCCGCGCTCGCGGCCTTCGCGCTGCTGGTCGGGCTCGGCCTATGGCAGCTCCAGCGGCTCGCCTGGAAGGAGGCGCTGGTCGCCCGCATCGAAAGCCGGATGGCGGCGGAGCCGACCGCGCCGCCGGCGGAGGCCGAGTGGCCCGGCCTCGACGTCGACCGATGGGCCTATCGCCGCGTCCGGGCGGAGGGGACCTTCGACCACGCCCGCGAGGCGCGGGTCTATGTCGCGCTGTCGGAGCCGCGGGGACCGGCCGGCGGCCCGGGCTACTTCATCCTGACGCCGCTCGTCCTCGCCGACGGCTCCCGCGTCATCGTCAACCGCGGCTTCGCGCCCGAGCCGAAGGCCGATCCCGCGACCCGCGCGGAGGGGCAGCCCGCCGGGCCCGTCACCGTGACGGGCGTGCTGCGGACGCCCGAGGACCGCAACCCCTTCACGCCCGCCGACCAGCCGGCGAAGCGGCTGTTCTTCGCGCGCGATCCGGTCGCGATCGCCGCCGGCCTCGGCCTCGACCGCACGGCCCCCTTCACCATCGACGCCGACGCGACGCCGAACCCCGGCGGCTTCCCCCAGGGCGGCGAGACGCGGGTCAGCTTTCCCAACCGCCATCTTGAATACGCGCTCACCTGGTTCGGCCTCGCCGCCGCGCTGGTCGGCGTGTTCGCCGCCTTCGCTTGGCGGATCCTGCGTGAGCGGCGGGGCCGCTAGCCGGTCCCCGCGCTTGCGACGCGGTCCCCTCGGGCCTAGTTTGGCGCACTCTTTTCGGTTCTGACGGAGCATGTTCGGCATGGCGATCGCCTATGTCTCGACCCGCGGCGACGCGCCCAGGCTCGGCTTCGCCGACGCCATGCTGGCGGGGCTCGCGCGCGACGGCGGCCTCTATGTGCCGGAGACCTGGCCGACGCTGTCGCGCGAGACCATCGCGGGCTTCGCCGGCCGGCCTTACGCCGAGGTCGCCGAGGCGGTGATCGCGCCCTTCGTCGGCGACGCCATCGCGCGGCCGACGCTGAAGGCGATGATCGCGGAGGCCTATGCGAGCTTCCGGCATCCGGCCGTGACGCCGCTCGTGCAGACCGGCGACAACCGCTTCGTGCTCGAGCTGTTCCACGGGCCGACGCTCGCCTTCAAGGACGTGGCGATGCAGCTGCTCGCGCGGCTGATGGACCACGTGCTGGCCGAGCGGGGCCTGCGCGCCACCATCGTCGGCGCCACCTCCGGCGACACCGGCGGCGCCGCGATCGAGGCCTTCCGCGGCCGTTCGCGCGTCGACGTCTTCATCCTGATGCCGCACGGCAAGGTCTCGGACGTCCAGCGCCGCCAGATGACGACCGTGCCGGACGCGAACGTGCACGCGATCGCGATCGACGGCTCGTTCGACGACGCGCAGGCGCATGTGAAGGCGATGTTCAACCATCACGCCTTCCGCGACCGGCTGGCGCTCGCGGGCGTGAACTCGATCAACTGGGCGCGCGTGCTGGCCCAGGCGGTCTACTACTTCACCGCCGCCGTCGCGCTCGGCGCGCCGCACCGCGAGGCCGACTTCGTGGTGCCTACCGGCAATTTCGGCGACGTGTTCGCGGGCTATGTGGCGAAGCGCATGGGGCTGCCGATCGGCCGTCTGGTGATCGCGACCAACGTCAACGACATCCTGGCCCGCACGCTCGAAACCGGGCGTTACGAGGTGACGGGCGTCACCGCGACGACCTCGCCCTCGATGGACATCCAGGTGTCGTCGAACTTCGAGCGCCTGCTGTTCGACGCGGTCGGCCGCGACCCCGCGACGGTGCGCTCCGCGATGGCGTCGCTCGCGCAGGCGCGGTCGTTCACGATCGCCGACGATGCGCTCGCCGCCATCCGCCGGGATTTCGACGCCGGCCGCGCCGATGAGACGGCGGTCGGCGAGACGATCGCGCGCGTGAAGCGCGACACGGGCTATCTGCTCGACACCCACACGGCGGTGGCCTACGCGGTCGCCGACGCCGCGGCGCTCGATCCGGCGACGCCGACCGTGGTGCTCTCGACCGCCCATCCCGCCAAGTTCCCCGACGCGGTCGAGGCCGCGTCCGGCATCCGCCCGGCGCTGCCGCCGCATCTCGCCGACCTGCTTGACCTGCCGGAGCGCCTGACGCGCCTGCCGAACGACGTCGCCGCGATCGAGGCCTACGTCGCTGCGAACGCGCGCGTCGCGCGGGACGCCGCCGCGTGAGCGCCCGCCTCACGGTGCTGCCTTCGGGCCTCGCGGTCGTCACTGACGCGATGCCGGGGCTCGGAACGGCCGCCGTCGGGGTCTCGTTCGGCGCCGGCGCGCGCTCCGAGGCCGAGAACGAGCACGGCCTCGCCCATCTGCTCGAACACATGGCGTTCAAGGGCACGGCCCGGCGCTCGGCGATCGCGATCGCCGAGGAGATCGAGCAGGTCGGCGGTGACCTCAACGCCGCAACCGGCGTCGAGCAGACCGGCTACTCCGCGCGCGTGCTGAAGGACGACGTCGCCCTCGCGCTCGACATCCTCGCCGACATCGTCACCGAGCCGTCCTTCGACGCCGAGGAGCTGAAGCGCGAGAAGAACGTGATCGTCCAGGAGATCGGCTCGGTCGAGGACACGCCCGACGATCTCGTCTTCGACATGGCGCAGGACGCGGCCTTCCCCGGCCAGCCGCTCGGCCGCTCGATCCTCGGCACGCCGAAGACCGTGCGCGCGCTCGACCGCGCCGCGCTGTCGGGCTTCCTCGAGCGCGGCTACCGCGCCTCGAACGCGGTCGTTGTGGCGGCAGGCGCCGTGGAGCACGAGGCCGTGGTCGCGGAGGCGGAGCGTCGCTTCGCGGCGCTGCCGGGCGGGGAGGCGCCTCAGCCCGCTCCCGCGTCCTATGTCGGCGGCGACGTGCGGCGCGAGAAGCGCGATCTCGAGCAGCTTCACGTCACGCTCGCCTTCGAGGGCCGGCCTTTCGACGCGGACGACGCCTATGCCGCGCAGGTCTTCGCCAATCTGGCGGGCGGCGGCATGTCGTCCCGCCTGTTCCAGGAGGTGCGCGAGCGCCGCGGGCTCGCCTATTCGGTCCACGCCTTCCACTGGTCCTACGCCGACGTCGGCATGTTCGGCGCCTACGCCGCGCTCGGGCCGGAGGACGCCGCCGAGATCCTGCCGGTCATGATCGACGTGCTGCAGGCCGCGGCGGACAGCGCCGACGAGCGCGAGACCGCCCGCGCCAAGGCGCAGATGAAGGCGGGCCTGCTGATGGCGCTGGAGCAGCCGTCCGCGCGCGCCGACCATCACGCCCGCCACCAGCTCGCCTACGGCCGACCGCTCGACGCGGAAGAGACCGTGGCGAAGATCGAGGCGGTCACGGCGGAGGCCGCCCGCGCGGCCGGGCGCCGGATGCTGGCGACGCCGCCGACGCTCGCGGCGATCGGTCCGACCCGCCGGCTGATGGCCGCCGAACGCATCGCCGAGCGCCTCGGCGCCCGCCGGCCTGCGGCCTGACGGACCGCGCCATGGCGTTCTTCCGGACGCTCGCCGCATCCGAGACGATCCCGGTCATCATCGGGGAGGGCGTGTCGCTTCGCGTGCCGCAGATGGCGGACCATCAGGCCTGGGCAGAGCTTCGCGCGGCGAGCCGTGAGTTCCTCAAGCCCTGGGAGCCGATCTGGCCCGCGGACGACCTGTCGCGGCTCGCCTTCCGCCGCCGGATCAAGCGCTACATGCGCGAGCTCGAACAGGACCAGGCCTATCCGTTCTTCGTGTTCGGCGCTGGCGGCGAGCTCGTGGGCGGGGTGACCCTGAGCCAGGTGCGGCGCGGGGTGGCCCAGACCTGCTCGGTCGGCTACTGGATGGGCCGCCCTTACGCCGGGCGCGGCCTGATGACGGCGGCGGTGACCGCGCTGAAGCCGTTCGTGTTCGAGGGCCTGAAGCTGCGCCGTCTCGAGGCCGCCTGCCTGCCGCGCAACGCCGCCTCGATCCGCCTGCTGGAGAAGACCGGCTTCGAGCGCGAGGGCTACGCGCGGCAATACCTGTGCATCGACGGGGTTTGGCAGGATCACCTGCTCTACGCGCTTCTGCGCGAGCCCGCGCTGGGCTAACGTACCGGCGCTTCGCCGACCGGCGGAACGCCATGCCAAGGCTTCGTCCGGCCGTTCGCCGCGCGAGGCCGTCGAGCCGGCCGTCGCCGGAGTTCTGGGAGACGCCCCGCGTTGCGTATCGTCCGCGCCCTGCTTCCGGCGCTGCTGCTCGCCATCCTGACGCTGGCCGGGACCGTTCCCGCGGCGGCGCTGCAACCGCTTTCCATCGGACCGGACGACACAGCGATCGACCTGCTCGGCGCCATCGAGCGCCCGATGGGGCAGGCCGACCGCATCCAGGTCGCCACCTTTCCCGGCGCAGACGGCATCGTGCGCCGCATCGAGGTGCGTTCCGAACAGACCGGCGACGGGCGGCAATGGGCGGTGTTCGCGCTGCGGAACGACGGCGACGAGCAGATCGACCGGCTGCTGGTGTCGCCGCACTTCCGGCTCGTCGGCTCCGGCGCGCTGTGGCCCGATCTCGGCGACGACCGCATCCGCAACGTCACCGCGAGCCAGGGCGTCCGGCCCGAACGGCAAAGCTCCGACGACGCCGACGTGTTCGTGCTGACGATCGATCCCGGCGCCACCGTCACCTACGTGGTCGAGCTCGCCTCGCCGAAGCTGCTGCAGCTCACGCTGTGGGAGCCAGGCGTCTTCAAGGACAAGGTCAACTCCTTCACGCTCTACCGCGGCATCATGCTGGGCATCGGCGGCCTGCTGGCGCTGATCCTGACGATCCTGTTCGTGGTGAAGGGCAGCGTGATGTTCCCTGCGGCGGCCGCGCTCGCCTGGGCCGTGCTGGTCTATCTCGGCGTCGATTTCGGCTTCTGGCGCAAGATCTTCGAACTGACGCCGGAGTTCGAACGCATCTTAAGGGCCGGCAGCGAGGCGGCGCTCGCCGCCACCATGCTGGTGTTCCTGTTCGCCTATCTCAACCTTAACCGCTGGCACGTGCGCTACAGCCACGTCATGGGCGCGTGGCTCGTTTTCCTGCTCGCGCTGGTTTGGCTCGCGGCCTACGACGCGCCGGTCGCGGCCGGCATCGCGCGCATGTCGCTGGGCGCGGTCGCGGTCATCGGCTTCGTCATCGTGGTGTGGTTCGCGGCCAAAGGCTACGACCGCGCGGTGATGCTGGCGCCGACCTGGGCGCTGCTGGTGGCGTGGTCGGCCGCCGGCGCCGCGACCATCGGCGGCGCGCTGTCGAACGACATCGTCGCGCCCGCGCTGGTGGGCGGGCTCGTGCTGATCGTGCTGTTGATCGGCTTCACCGTGATGCAGCACGCTTTTTCCGGCGGCGCGGTCGCGCCGGGGCAGGTCTCGGACGTCGAGCGCCGGGCGCTGGCGGTCACCGGCTCCGGCGACATCGTGTGGGACTGGGACGTGGAGGCCGATCGCGTCAACGCCGGACACGAGCTCGAGCAGGCGCTCGGCCTGCGCCGTGGCGCGCTGGAGGGGCCCGCGGCGCGCTGGCTCGACGTCGTCCATTCCGCGGACCGCGACCGCTTCCGGGCCGCGCTCGACGCGCTGGTGGAGGAGCGGCAGGGCCGGCTGGTCGAGACCTTCCGCCTGCGCGGCCCCGACGGCCACTATCTCTGGTACCTGCTGCGCGCGCGGCCGGTGGTGGGCGCGGACGGCGAGGTGGTGCGCTGCGTCGGGACGCTGCTCGACGTCACCGACTCCAAGACCACCGAGGAGCGCCTGCTCCAGAACGCGGTGCACGACAACCTGACCGGGCTGCCGAACCGCGAGCTGTTCGTCGACCGGCTCGACGCCGCGCTCGCCTATGCGCAGAGCGAGCCGTCGCTGCGGCCGACGGTGATGGTGCTCGACATCGACCGCTACAAGAAGATCAACGAGAGCGTCGGCGTCACCACCGGCGATACCATCCTGATCACGGTGGTGCGCCGCCTTTCGCGGCTGCTGAAGCCGCAGGACACGCTGGCGCGGCTCGGCGGCGACCAGTTCGGCGTGCTGCTGCTCTCCGAACGCGACGGCGAGAGCATCACGGCCTTCGCCGACACGCTGAAGCGGACGCTGCGCTCGCCGATCACCTTTGGTGGCCGTGAGCTGTTCCTGACCGCCTCGATCGGGCTGGCGCTGACCGACGGCCGCTCCGGCGCCTCGGGCGATGAGATGCTGAAGAACGCCGAGGTGGCCATGTACCACGCCAAGCGGTTCGGCGGAGACCACATCGAGGTGTTCAAGCCGACCATGCGCGTCGCGACCACCGACCGGGTGCTGATCGCGGGCGAACTCAACCGCGCGCTGGAGCGCAACGAGATCAAGGTGCATTTCCAGCCGATCGTGCGGCTCGAAGACCGCACCATCGCCGGCTTCGAGGCGCTGCTGCGCTGGGAGCATCCGCGCTACGGCCGGCGGTCGCCGTCGGAGTTCATCGCGATCGCCGAGGAGACCGGCCTGATCGTCGACCTCGGGCTGTTCGCGCTCGACGAGGCCGCCCGCCAGCTCGCGACCTGGCAGGCGCGGGTGCCGGGCGAGCCGCCGCTGTTCATGTCGGTCAACGTGTCGAGCCGCCAGTTCCTGCGGCAGGATCTGGTGCAGGACATCCAGAACGTGCTCGGCCGCTACGCCCTGCCGCACGGCACGCTCAAGATCGAGCTGACCGAAAGCCTCGTCATGGAGAACCCGGAGCACGCGGCGCAGATGCTGACGCGGCTCAGGGAGCTTGGAGCCGGGCTCTCGCTCGACGATTTCGGCACCGGCCATTCCAGCCTCGCCTATCTGCAGCGCTTCCCCTTCGACGTGCTGAAGATCGACAAGTCCTTCGTGCGTCCGACCGGCCGCGGCGAGCGGCCGGTGATCCTGCGCTCGATCGTGCGGCTCGCGCACGACCTCGGCATGCAGGTGGTCGCCGAAGGAGTCGAGACCGACAGCGACGCGGTCGAGCTCTACCACCTCGGCTGCGTGTTCGCGCAGGGCTACGCCTTCGGCGAGGCGATGAGCGCCGAGGACTGCGACCGCCTGCTCGGCCTCGCGCCGGAGGGCGTCGCCCGTCGGGTGATGCAGGGCGCGCTGCGGCGGAGGTGACGGGCGCTACAGATTGTTCTGAATCACGACGAACCAGTTCTGCGACCTGTCCGTCAGTTGGCCCCGCGCGTTTGTCCGGACCTGTCGCCGCGTGACGCTATGATTGACGTTCCCACCAATCGCGTACGCAAACTTATCGTCAATCGCGACGACGATGTCGGTATGGCTTTCGTACCAACCGATCCTTCGAGCGTTCTCGTAGCTGATCACCTCACCTCCGCGCCAGTAACCGATCAGGTCTCCGGGCTTGAGGCTGTATGAGTTCAGCTTGTGGCCGACAATCGGCGCATCCAGGGCGCCATTGGCGGCATTCGAAATCGCTTTATTAATGTACTTCGAATGCCCTGCTGAATATGGAAATTTATCACCAGCACCTACAATTTTGAATGCATACGAAATAAATGCCGCCGACCATGCATATCCGCGGTCTTTTCCCGTCAAATTCTTATATGGCCCGCCAATTTCCTTCCAATAATCGGCCACGCGCTCGTAGGCGCCGTCCTCGTATTCCTTGCGACCGGCCACCGTTGTTCCGTTGAGCTTGATCTCGCCCTTTCTAAAGAACGCCCATTCCTCAAGGCAAAATGCGATGAGTTCGTCCGTGAACACTGACATCCAGGTCCCTCCACAAGCGTAGATTGCGGAACCCTAGGCTGACAGCTGGTGCGATCGTGAAAAGGTGGGATTAATACGAATGCCGCTAGAGGTACCACGCGTCACGCGTGGCCGGCCTCGGGCGAGAGCTTGCCGAGGTCGATGCCGATCTTCGCCAGCGCGCGGTCGTATTTGGTGTCGACGCTGTCGCCGAACACGAGGTCGCGATCGGCCGGGCAGTTCAGCCAGCCGTTGGCCTGAATCTCGGTCTCGAGCTGGCCCGGCGCCCAGCCGGCGTAGCCGAGCGCGAGCACCGCGTTCTTCGGGCCGCCGCCCTTGGCGATCGCCTTCAGGATGTCGAGCGTCGCGGTGAGGCAGATGCCGTCGTCGATGGAGAGCGTCGAATCCTCGATCATGAAGTCAGCGGAGTGCAGCACGAAGCCCCGGCCGGATTCCACGGGGCCGCCGCGCAGGACGGGGATGCCTCCCGCCGCGTCCGGAAGCCGGATCTCGTCGCCTTCGGCGATCACGCCGAGCTGCACCAGAAGGTCGGGGAAGCTGATGTGGGGCGCCGGTTTGTTGACGACAATGCCCATCGCGCCTTCGGAGGAATGCGCGCAGACGTAGATCACCGTACGGGCGAACCGGTCGTCCGACATTCCGGGCATCGCGACCAGCACCTGCCCGTCGAGATAGCCCGATCTGGCGTTGCGTCCGAGCTTCGATTGGCGAAGGATCTGCGGCATGCGGGGAAGAGTAGGGCCGGGCCGTCGGTTTTGAAAGGGACGCCGCACGCGTCTGCGTCGCCGCGCCGCTTTCGCGGCCGGCCGCGTCACGACGAGTTGCGTTTGGCGTGTGGCCGCGGCGGCGCTACCTAACGGGTATGATCGCACGCCTCGCCTTCGCCGCGGCCGCCGCCGCGCTCTTCGCCGCCCCCGCGTCCGGCGAGCCGGCGAGCCCATGGGCCCGCGACGGCTCCTCCGAGCTCCGCCTGATCGACGCCGGCGCGGCGCCGGACGGCGGCCGGCTGGTCGGCGTCGCGATCCGGCTCGACGCCGGCTGGAAGACCTACTGGCGCCAGCCCGGCGACAGCGGCGTGCCGCCCCAGTTCGATTTCGCCGCCTCGACCAATCTGGCGGGCGTCGACATCGCCTATCCCGCGCCGGAGCGCATGACCGACGAGAGCGGAATCGCCAACGTCTATCATGGCGAGGTGGTGCTGCCGGCGACCGTGCGGGCGAAGGACCCGTCGCAGCCGGTGCGGCTGGCGCTGGTGGCGGATTACGGCGTCTGCGACAAGGTCTGCGTGCCGGTGCGCGCGGAGACCGCGCTCGACCTCGCGCCGGACGGCGCCTATCCCGGCCCGGCCGCCGCCGCCGTGCGCCGCGCGCTGGCGAAGACGCCGAAGCGCACCCCGTTCGGCGCGGCTGCGGAGGGACTGTCGATCGCCTCCGTCAGCCGCCGCGACGGGCCGGACGGCAAGCCGGCCGTGGAGGTGGTCGCCGCCGCCCCCGGCCCGGTGACGCTGTTCGCCGAGACCGGGGAGGGCGGCTTCGTGAGGGCGCCCGAACCTCTTGGAGAGAGCGAGGGCGGCAAGGCGCGGTTCCGGATTCCCTTCGACCGGGAGCTACCGGCCTCCGGTCTCCGCCTGACGCTTGCGGCGCCCGAGCGGGCGATCGAGACCTCGGTGCCTCTCGGCGCCATTCTCCGGACGCCGTAGACCCCTATCCATGTGTCCCGGCAGGCTCTAAGACGAAATCGTTTCGCCCGCCGGGGCGTCGCCGACTTCCCGGCTTCACTGCGTCAGGAGTCCGCGATGGCCATCGAGGTCGGTTCCCGCCTGCCCAACACCACCTTCCGCACCATGGGTCCCGACGGTCCCGCCACCGTGATGGCCGACGAGCTGTTCGCGGGGAAGAAGGCGGTGCTGTTCGCCGTGCCCGGCGCCTTCACGCCGACCTGCCACAGGAACCACCTGCCGGGCTACCTGAAGAACCTGGACGCGCTTCAGGCCAAGGGCGTCGACGTGGTGGCCGTGACCTCGGTCAACGATGTGTTCGTGATGGACGTCTGGGCCGAGGCCACCGGGGCCAAGGGCAAGATCGAGTTCCTCTCGGACGGCAACGCCGATTTCGCCAAGGCGGTCGGGCTCGAGCTCGACGCCTCCGGCGGCGGCCTCGGCGTCCGCTCGAAGCGCTACGTCATGCTGCTCGACGACATGGTGGTCACCTCGCTCGCGGTCGAGGATTCGCCCGGCAAGGCCGACCTGTCGAGCGCGGAACGCCTGCTCGAGTCTCTCTGACATTCGCCGGCGCTACGGGCGGGGCGCTCCCCGCCCGTGAGCCTGGCTGTCAGTGCGCGTGCTCGCCGGCCTTGGCCTCGGGCCCCCGCGCGCCGAGCGCCTCGACGACGAACTCCACCTTGATCTCGCCCGCCTTCTCGAAGGTCAGCGCGCCGGCGAACTTTTCGCCTTGCGCGAGCGGGCGCTTCAGCTCGTGCAGCATGAGGTGCAGGCCGCCGGGCTTCAGCGCCACCTCGCCGCGCGCGGGGGCCTCCACGCCGTCCGGCAGCGGCCGCATGGTCATCACGCCGTCCTTGACGGTCATTTCGTGGATCTCCACGCGTCCGGCGACGTCGGCTTTCGCGCCGGTCAGGCGGTCGGGCGCATCGCCGCCGTTCCTTATGACGAGGTAGCCGCCGGCGACCCTGGCGCCGCTCGGGGTCGCGCGCGACCACGGATGGTCGATCTCGATCGACCCGGATTTGAACTCGTGCGCCGGCGCGGGGAGGGCGAAGGCGGCGCACGCGGCGGCGGCGGCCGCGCGAAGCGTCAGTTTCAGCATGGCGTCAGTCCTTGCGAATGCGGGGAGGCGCGGCCTCGACCCGACGTCGGCTTGTGGGATGTGCGATGTCGTCGGCGCCGTCAGGCCGGCGGGCCGCGCGCGAACGCGGGGCCGTCGCTCCGCTGGGCCAAGCGCTCGACGGCCGCGCCTGGCGAGGCTGCGAAAGCGAGGGCGGCGGGGCGGGCGAGAAGCGCAGCGCCGCCCGCAGGCGATGGCGCCGGTTGCGGCGCGCCGAGGCAGCCGACGCCGCAGCAGGCGAACCGGTCGCGGTTCTGGGCCGGCGCGCTCGCGTCGTCGCCCGAGCACAGGGTCAGCGCGAGGGCGAGGCGCTCAGGAGCGGGATGATGCGCGAGGCCCGCGAGCGCGGACTGGACGACGAGCGCATAGGCCGCCAGCACGACGCCGACGCGCCGCCAGAACCCGCTCCGATGTCCGCCCGCCGCCTGCGCCGCCATGGCGCGAGGCCTAGCATGGCGGCGGGTCGAAACCTAGGCGTCGCGGTCGCGGCCGACCGGCGCGATACCGCGGGGGATCGGCGGCGCGAAGGCGTCGATCGCGACCTGACCCGGAGCGCGAATCCCCATATCGTCAGCGGGATGGTCGAGGGGGCGACGACCGGCGTTCGGAACCATGGCGACGGCGGGCCGACCGCCATCCGTCGTCATGAGGAGGCCGAACGCCTGTGGGACCCTATGTCTCGGGTTCCGCGTTCTCTTGCGGGGACCGCGGATTGGGAAGGGATCTCCCCGGGAATGGCTAAGCGCGCTAAGCTCGCGAAGAAGGTCCGGCAGCAATACGGGGCGCTCCCGTTCAGGGAAGCCGCGGGCGGCGTCGAGGTGCTGCTGGTGACCACGCGCGAGACCCGGCGCTGGATCATCCCGAAGGGGTGGCCGATGAAGGGCCGCACGCCGGTCTACGCCGCGAGGCGTGAGGCGTTCGAAGAAGCCGGGCTCCACGGCGACGCGCTGCCGGAGGTTGGCCAGTTCGAGTATGTGAAGAGGATGGCGTTCGGCGCCGACCGTCCCTGTCGCGTCGGCGTGTTTCCGCTACGGGTGACGGAGGAGCTGACGGACTGGCCGGAGAAGGACGAGCGCGAGCGGCGCTGGTTTTCTGTTCCCGAGGCCGCGGCCGCCGTCGTCGAGCCTGACCTCTCGGCGCTGATCCTGGCGTTGCCGTCGCATCTCTCGGACGATTGACCGCGATTTTAAAGTGTTCGTGGATGGTGGGGTCGGGGCCGCCGGACGGCGGGCGCGGACGGGGGCAGCGCGAGCATGACGAAGGTCATACCCATCATCCTGTGCGGCGGGACGGGCTCGCGGCTGTGGCCGGCCTCGCGCGAGAGCTACCCCAAGCAGTTCCTGCCGCTTGCCGGCGATCGCACCATGCTGCAGGCGACGGCCCTGCGGGTCGCGGACCCGGCGCGGTTCGACGCGCCGATCGTCGTCACCAACGCCGAGCACCGTTTCATCGTAGCCGAGCAGCTCGCGCAGATCGGCTCGCGCGCGACGATCGCGCTGGAGCCGGCGCGCCGGGATTCCGGAGCGGCGCTGGGCGCCGCGGTCCGGCTGGCGGCGCTGCGCGATCCGGAGGCCGCCGTGCTCGCGCTCGCCTCCGACCATGTGGTGCTGGACGAGCCGGGCTTTCTCGAGGCGCTCGCCCGCGGCCTGCCGGCGGCCGAGGCCGGCCGCATCGTCGCCTTCGGCATCGAGCCGACCGAGCCGACCTCGAAATACGGCTACATACGACCGGGCGCTCCGCTCGAGGGCGCGTTCGGCGTCAGCGCGGTCGCGGCCTTCGTGGAGAAGCCGGCCCGGGAGGTCGCCGAGCGGCTGATCGCCGAGGGCTGCCTGTGGAACTCCGGCAACTTCCTGACGCGCGCGCAGACGCTGCTGGACGAGCTTGAACGGCTCGCGCCGGGAATCGCGGGGCCGGCGGTCGCCGCGGCCGATGGCGCCAGGCAGGACCTCGATTTCCTGCGGCTCGACCCGGACAGCTTCGCGCTGGCCGAGGCGAAGTCGATCGACTTCGCCGTGATGGAGAAGACGCCGCTGATGGCGGTGACGCCGGGCGCCTTCGGCTGGTCCGACGTCGGCAGCTGGTCGGCGCTCTGGGAGATCGCGTCGCGCGACGCCGACGGCAACGCGCTGATCGGACCGACCGCCGCGATCGGCAGCACCAACTGCTACGTTCGTTCCGACAAGCATCTCACCGCCGTGGTCGGCGTCGACGACGTCGTGGTGGTGGCGACGCAGGACGCGGTGCTCGTCACCACGCGCGAGCGCACCGACGAGGTGAAGGCGATGGTGGCGGCGCTGACCGCGCGCGGCGAGCCGACCGCGACCTCGGCCTCGCTGGTGCATCGGCCGTGGGGCTCGTATCAGATCCTCGACGACGGGGCGCGCTTCCAGGTCAAGCGCATCACGGTCAAGCCCAAGCGCCGGCTGTCGCTGCAGAGCCACGTGCACCGCGCCGAGCACTGGATCGTGGTGCGGGGCACCGCGAAGGTGACGATCGGCGACGAGACCCGCCTGCTGCGCGAAAACGAGTCCGTCTACGTGCCGCTCGGCGTGACGCACCGGCTCGAGAACCCCGGCGTCATCCCGCTTGAGCTGATCGAGGTGCAGTCCGGCAGCTATCTCGGCGAGGACGACATCATCCGCGTCGACGACGATTACCGCCGCGGCTGACGGCCCGGCCCGGCGGGCCGATCGCATGAGCGCAGGCCGGGAGTTGGGGACGACGGCCGTGCCCGGCGTCCCGCAGCGGCGGCGAATCGCGTAACCACAGGGGGTGTCCGACACGATCGAGCTGCGCCCGCCCGCCCTGCCGCCCGCCCTTGAGGCGGAGAAGCGGCGCGTGCTGAAGACCGCTTTCGGCTTCGACGAGTTTCGCCCCGGTCAGGAACGGGTGATCGACGCGCTGCTCGCCGGCCGCGATGTGCTCGCCGTGATGCCGACCGGCGCCGGCAAGTCGCTGTGCTATCAGGTGCCGGCGCTGGTGAAGGGCGGGCTCGCGGTCGTGGTCTCGCCGCTGATCGCGCTGATGGACGACCAGGTGGCGGGCCTCCGGCTCGACGGCGTCTGCGCCGAGGCGATCCACTCCGCGAAATCGCGTGACGAAAACGTCGCCTCATGGCGGCGGGTCGCCTCGGGCGAGGCGAAGATCGTCTACATGGCGCCGGAGCGGCTGATGACCGACCGCATGCTCGGCGCTCTCGGCCGTCTGCCGGTGTCGCTGGTCGCGATCGACGAGGCGCACTGCATCTCGCAATGGGGCCACAGCTTCCGCGCGGAATACCTGACGCTCGGCCGGCTGCGCGAGGCGCTGCCCGAGGCGCGGCTGGTGGCGCTGACCGCGACCGCGGACGACGGCACCCGCGCCGACATTCTGGACAAGCTGTTCGCCGGCCGCGCCGAGAGCTTCGTGGCGGGCTTCGACCGGCCCAACATCGCGATCTCGGTCGCCGAGAAGCGGGACGTCGGCACGGCGATCGAGCGCTACGTCACGTCGCGGCCGGGCTTGAGCGGCGTCGTCTATCGGCTGTCGCGCAAGAAGGTCGAGGAGACCGCGGCCAGGCTCCGTGACGCAGGCGTCAACGCGCTCGCCTATCACGCCGGCATGGAGGCCTCCGAACGCTCGGCTGCGCAGGAGGCGTTCCTGGCCGAGCCTGGCGTCGTCATGGTCGCGACCGTCGCCTTCGGCATGGGCATCGACAAGTCGGACGTCCGCTACGTCGTCCACGGCGACATTCCGGGGTCGCTCGAGGCCTACTACCAGGAGATCGGCCGCGCCGGCCGCGACGGCGCGCCCGCAGAGGCCCTGATGTTCTATGGCCTCGAAGACGTGCGCACCCGACGCCGCTTCATCGACGAGCAGGACAGCGACGACGAGCGCAAACGGGTCGAGGCGCGCCGCCTCGACGCGCTCGTGGGCTTCTGCGAGACGACCTCCTGCCGGCGCCAGACGCTGCTCGCCTATTTCGGCGAGACCACCGGCCCTTGCGGCAACTGCGACACCTGCCTCGACCCGCCCGACGTGATCGACGGCGCGCGCGAGGCGCGGCTGCTGCTCGGCCTCGTCGCCGCGACCGGCGAGCGCTTCGGCGCGGCCCACATCGTGGCGCTGGCGGTCGGCCACCTGTCCGAGACCGTGACGGCGCGCGGCCATGACCGGCTGCCGGGCTTCGGCAAGGGCGCCGACCGGCCGGCGGCCGAGTGGCGGGGCGTCGTGCGGCAACTGGTGGCGCTCGGCGCGCTGAAGGTCGAGGCCGGCGCCTATGGCGGGCTCCAGCTCACGCCGAAGGGCGGGCGCATCCTCGACGGCGCCGAGGGCGTGATGATCGCCAAGCCCAAGGAAAAAAAGCGCGAGCGCCGCCGCATGACGGCTGAGAGCGTGGGCTTCGACGGCGTGGACGGCGAATTGCTCGGCCGCCTCAAGGCGCTCCGCCGCGAGCTCGCGATCGCCCGCGCCGTGCCGGCCTACGTGATCTTCGCCGACCGCACGCTGGTGGAGATGGCGGCCGTCAAGCCGCGGACGCCGCAGGCGCTCGCCAAGGTCAAGGGCGTCGGCGCGGCCAAGCTCGACGCGTTCGGGGACGTGTTCCTCAAGGCGCTGAACGGCGGATGACCGGCGATTATTGGCTCCAGTCGGTCGACACCGCGTCGCCGGGCTTGGAGTAGAGCCGGATCGCCTCCTGATGGCCGGCCTGCAGGCTGAGATCGGAGTGCGTATTCTTGCCCGTAAGCTTGCCTGACGGATCGTAGGTCTTGGCGATCGTGCCGTTTCCGGTCGTCACGATGTCCACCCTGGAGCCGTCCTTTCGCTTGATCTTAGTGTGGCCCGCCTCGGCCATCGTCGCGCCCGCGAGCAGAGCGATGGCGACGGCCAGCGCCCGCCGCGATCCTGGCGTCCTCATGCGCATGACACCCTCCCCCGGAGATCCAGGTCGACACTGTCGCGCGGCGACGCGTTTGCGCAATCCGTAGCTGTGCTTATGACTGCATGCGCCTGCTCAGCGCGTAGAGCGCGATGCCGCTCGTCGTCGCGACGTTTAGGCTGTCGAAGCCGGCCGCCATCGGCACGCGCGCCGTCGTCGTCCGCGCCATGAGCGCCGTGGGAAGGCCGGGGCCTTCGGCGCCCAGCAGCAGCGCCGTGCGCGGGGAGGGGGCGATCTCCGCGATGTCACGCGTTCCCGCGGGGCTGAGGGCGACGGTCGAGAACCCTTCCGCGTCCAGCGCGTCGAGCAGGTCGCCGCCCGATCCGCCGCGAGCGAAGGGCAGGATCAAGCTGGCTCCGACCGACACGCGGATCGCCTTGCGATAGAGCGGGTCGCAGCTCGTCTCGTCCAGCAGCACGACGTCGGCGCCGAAGGCGGCCGAGTTGCGGAAAATTCCGCCCACATTGTCGTGGTTGGCTACGCCGACAAGGACGACGACCAGCGCCCGTTCCGGCAGGCGGGCCAGCAGGGCGGCGGCGGTCTCGGGCGCGGCGCGGCGGGCGATCGCCAGCACGCCGCGGTGGATGTGGAAGCCGACCACCGCGTCCATCACGCTCTGGCCCGCCGCGTAGACCGGGACCTCCGGAGGCAGCTTCGCGAGAAGCTCGCCCAGCGCGTCGAGCCGATTCTCCGCGATCAGCAGGCTTTCGGCGACGTGCCGGCGGGGCGCGCCGCGGCCG
This sequence comes from Methylopila turkensis, assembly GCF_027922325.1. Taxonomy (GTDB): domain Bacteria; phylum Pseudomonadota; class Alphaproteobacteria; order Rhizobiales; family Methylopilaceae; genus Methylopila; species Methylopila turkensis. The sequence goes on along the minus strand of NZ_BSFL01000001.1, from coordinate 314,723 downwards.
CCCTCGATCAGCAGACGCAGCACCACCTCGCCTTCGGCGACGAAGCGCTCGCCGCGCCCCGTCACGTCGCGCTCGCGCACGGCGCGATAGGGCGCGATGCGCGGATCGTCGGGATCGTGAATGGCGATCATCTCAGCGTTCCGGAAGCGGGCCTCACCCCGCCGCCAACTCCTCGCGCATCATCTCAAGCTCCAGCCAGCGCTCCTCCGCCGCGGCCTTCTCCGTCTCAACCTTCGCGAGGTCGTCGCTCGTCTTCGCGGAGGCCTTCGGGTCCCTGGCGTAAAGCTGCGGATCGGCGAGCTTCGCGGCGAGCCGGGCGATTTCCGCCTCCAGCTCCTCGATGCGCTTCGGCAGCGTGTCGAGCGCGTGCTGGTCCTTGAATGACAGTTTCTTTCGCGCCGTCGGCGGGGCGGCGGAGGCCGCGGGCTTCGGCTTCTCGGACGCCGTCGCCGCGGCCGGCCCGCGCGCGTCCACCCCGCGGCCGCGCTGGGCGATCATGTCGGCGTAGCCGCCGGCGTATTCCTGCCAGCGGCCGCCGCCTTCGGAGGCGATGACGGCGTCGACGGTGCGGTCGAGGAAATCCCGGTCGTGGCTGACGAGGATCACCGTTCCGGGGTACTCGCCGATCATCTCCTGGAGCAGATCCAGCGTCTCCAGATCAAGGTCGTTGGTCGGCTCGTCCAGCACCAGCAGGTTGGACCGCTGCGCCAGCGCGCGGGCGAGCAGCAGCCGGCCGCGCTCGCCGCCGGAGAGGGCGGAGAGCGGCGAGCCCGCCTGCTCGGGGTCGAACAGGAAGTCCTTCATGTAGGACACGACGTGCTTGGTCTGGCCGCCGACCTCGACCGTGTCGCCGCGGCCATGGGTCAGCGCGTCGCGCAGCGTGGTCGAGGGGTCGAGGCTGGCGCGCTTCTGGTCGAGGGTCGCGATCTCGACATTGGCGCCCACCCGGATCACGCCGTCGTCGGGCGCGAGCGCTCCGGTGAGCAGATTGAGCAGAGTGGTCTTGCCGGCGCCGTTGGCTCCGACGAGCCCGATGCGGTCGCCGCGGGCGATGCGGGTCGAGAAATCCGCCACGATGGGACGGCCGTCATAGGCCTTCGAGACGCGCTTCGCCTCCACGACCAGCGCGCCGGAGGTCGCGCCCTCCGTCACGGTGAGCTGGACGGACCCTTGCGCCTTGCGCTGCGTCCGCCGCTTTTCGCGCAGATCGTCGAGCGCCCGCAGCCGGCCCATGTTGCGCTTGCGCCGGGCGGTGACGCCGTAGCGCAGCCAGTCCTTCTCGCGCTCGATCTGGCGGTCGAGCTTGTGACGCTCGAGCTCCTCCTGCGCGAGCTGTTCGTCGCGCCAGGCCTCGAAGGCGCCGAACCCCTTCTCGAGCTTGCGGGTTCGGCCGCGGTCGAGCCAGAGCGTGGCGCGGGTCAGGTTCTCGAGGAAGCGTCGGTCATGGCTGATCAACACCAGCGCGGAGCGCGACGATTTCAGCTCGGCTTCGAGCCATTCGATCGCGGGCAGGTCGAGATGATTGGTGGGCTCGTCCAGCAGCAGGATGTCCGGCTCGGGCGCGAGCGTGCGGGCGAGCGCGGCGCGCCGCGCCTCGCCTCCCGACAGGGTGGCGGGCGCTTCATCGCCGGTGAGGCCGAGCGCCATCAGCAGGTAGGACGCGCGATGCTCGTCGTCGCCGGGCGCGAGCCCCGCCTCCACATAGGCGCGGGTGGTGGCGAAGCCGGAGAGGTCGGGCTCCTGCGGCAGGTAGCGGATGGTCGCGCCGGGCTGCACGAAGCGCGCACCGTCGTCGGCCTCGACGAGGCCGGCCGCGATCTTCAGCAGCGTCGACTTGCCCGAGCCGTTTCGGCCGACGAGGCCGAGGCGTTCGCCGGCCGAGACCGAGATCTCTGCGCCGTCGAGCAGCGGGGAGCCGCCGAAGGTGAGGCGGATGTCCTTGAGGAGAAGCAGGGGAGGAGGAGCCATCCGCGCTGCTTACGCCGAGGCGCCGCGGCCCCGCAAGCGGGCGGGCCGGCGCCGCGGCCTCAGCCGGTCGCCTGACGGGGCTTCATGCCGATGGAGGGCTTGTCGGACGCCGGCGCGAAAGCGAAGGCCACGACGCCCGCGCCGTCGTCCTCGATGGCGCTCGAGAGCTGGTCGGCGTAGGCGCGGATCAGGCGCATCGACAGGCCGGTCGCCGGCAGCCATCCCGGCGCGTCGGCAGCGATCCTCAGCATCATGCGGCCGTCCTCGCACGGCGACACGCTGACGGCGGCGGTGGAGCCGGCGGCGCCGGCCGCGGTGAGCAGCTCCATCGACAGCAGCGCGACGGACACCGCCCGGTCGAGGTCGATCTCGCCGATGTCGTTCGCGACCGTGACGGACACGTCGAACGCGCGTTCGGAGCCCACATCGCGCGCCTGCAGCGCCACGTCGCGCACCAGCGTGGCGACGTCCACATGACCGATCTCGCCGCGGGCGTAGGACGCCTTGTAGGCGGCGGCCATGGCGCGGACGCGGTCTTCCGGAGCGCGCAGCACGGCGGACAGCGACTGAGGCGCCTCCTGGCGCTGGAGCGCGAGCAGGCTCGCGATCATCTGGAAGTTGTTCTTCACCCGGTGATGGAGCTCGCGCAGAAGCGTGTCGCGGTCGGCGACGGCGGCCTGCAGCGCGTTGGAGCGCTCGTCGACGCGGGCCGACATGGCGTCGAGCGCGTCTCCGAGTCGCGCCAGCTCGGCCGGGGCGCCGTCGAGCTTGGTGGCCTTCACATCGAGCCGGCCGCCCTGATAGGCCTCGGCGGTGACCCGGAGCGCGCGAATCCAGCGCAGCACGAAGCGCTCGATCCCGAACAGGACCAAACCGACGCAGAGCAGGCTCATCAAAGCTGGAAGGCCGAGCGCGAGCAGAAGCCACTGGGTCTGGCTGCGGCCCGTGAAATCGAAGGGCGTCGCGACGACGACCCGCGCGGCCGCGCTTTCGATCGGCGCCACGGCGTAGCGGTAAGCGCGGCCATCCGCGCCGCGGCCTTTCAGGATGCGTTCGTCGGAGGGGAGGCGCTTGTCCGGAAGGGCGCCGGCCGGCAGCCATCGGCCGCCAAGCGGGGCCTCGGCGTCCTCCGCGATCACCCGGCCGTCGGCGTCTAGGATCGCGACCGAGATCATCGCCCGCGAGCCGCGGTCCTGGAAGATGACCCGACGCGCCTGTTCCGACAACGGCTCGCGGGCGACGGGAAACGCGGTGGCGCGCGCCGCGACCAGCTCGGCGGCCTGCACAAGCCGGTCGCGATCGGCAAGGTCGGCAGCCCTGAAATCGCGCACGCCGATCCAGACCGCGAGCGCGATCACGGGCAAATTGGCTGCGATCAGGAGAAGCGCGATGTTCGCGCGCAGCGTCTTCAACACGACATCACCGCGACGGCGCAGGAGAGGGTGCGCCGGCCGTCAACTACCCTACGGAAGACCCCAACGCTGCGCGCAGGGTCGGCTCCAGCCCGATTTCGGACGTATCGATGTTGAGCTTCTTCGCCAGCGCGTTGCGTGCGCGGTTGACGCGGCTCTTCACCGTGCCGACGGCGCAGTTCGAGATTTCCGCCGCCTCCTCGTAAGAGAATTCGGCTGCGCCGATCAGGATCAACGCCTCGCGCTGCTCTTCGGGCAGATCGGCCAGCGCGGCCTTGAAGTCCGCGAGATCCATGTGGCCGTTCTGCTGCGGGGGCACGGACACGCTCTCGGCGAAAACGCCGTCTGTGTCCTGAACCTCCCGACGGCGGCGGCGGATGTCCGAGATGTAGACGTTGCGCAGGATCGTGAAGAGCCACGCCCGCATGTTGGTCCCCTCGGTGAAGCTCGAGAGGTTTCGCCACGCCTTGACCAAGGTCTCCTGGACGAGATCGTCAGCCCGGTCGACCTGGCCGGACAGCGACACTGCGAAAGCGCGAAGGCTTGGGATATGGGTGACAAGCTCGTCGCGCGGCGGCCGCGGAGGCGCCGCAGTCATCGAGAGCCATTCTGACGAATGTCGTCGTCGTCCGGCCGCTCCGCAGCGCCCTGCGCCTTGTCGAGCTCGGCCAGCAATTCGAGAAATCGGTCCGGCACAGGCTGATTCAAAATGTCGACATATCCCGCACGAAGCTGGCGGCCGATATGCGCCTGCACATCTTGATCCACCTCCGTCTCTGCGGTCTTTCGTTCACTCATTTCATGGTCCCTCGGCGGAGCCCGCCGGCCGCCGGATCTAGATCGGTAGGCGCCATCAGCCGAAATGGCGCATAAACGTCAATATTCCATAAGCCAAATCGCCGCGCGCTTGCGTGGTCAGCACAATACACACCTAGAGCGCTACACCGCATGCTCCAGGGCGAATGTTCATTTGAAGTCCTGCGCGTAGGGCGACGCGGGATGGAACGACGACGCCGCGCCCTTGGCGACCGTCGTGGTCCGGGACGAAACGTTCGTCACGACTCCGTTGGGGATGGCGGCGGAGGTCGCCTGGGTCGTCGCGACGACCGGGGACGCGAGCCGGTCGCCCTTGCCGGTTGACGCATGCTGCGCGCCTGCCGAGAGCGTCAGGAGCGCGATCGCGCCGATCACGGCGACGAACGCTCCAGCCGCCGTCCACGACGTGACCGCCGGACGCGCAACGAAGCGGCGATCGAGGGAATACGAACGATACGCACCATGCGAAACATAGGCCATGTCGCGCCTCCGCGTGCTCTTTTTTGCTCTAAGTTCAGTCTGCGATCGTCGCCCGCAGCATCCACACCGCCTTCTCATGGAACGCGAGCCGCGCGGCGAGGAGATCGTGGGTGACGAAGTCCTTCGCTTCTTCGGCGTGCTCCGCGCCCTCGCGGATCAGCCGGGCGAGACCTTCGTGATCCTCGACGAGCTCCTCGACCATCCCCTTGACGGTGGGACGACCTTCGAGCGAGAGCGCCTTGTCGAGACCCGCGGTCACGCGTGCGCTCGGCGCCGGCGCGCCAAGCGCACGGATGCGCTCCGCCAGCGTGTCGATCGCTGTGAACATCTCGGAATAGTGCTGCTCGGTCAGGACGTGGACGGGCTGGAACAGCGGGCCCACGACGTTCCAGTGCACCACCTGCGATCGCAGAAGCACCCGGTAGGTCTGGCCCACGATCTCGCTCAGAACGTCGGCGACGGCCTTCCGGTCGTCATCCGCGATGCCGGTCGAAACGTTCGCCGCCTTCGGTCTTACGTTGAGGACGTTGCTCGCCTTCGCCATGGTCTGCCCTGTCGTGTCGTTCTCGTCCGGCTTCGCCCGACGGCCGCCGTTCGGCGGATTTTTCAACACGACAACGCAGAATCACGGGGAAGGTTTCAGCGGACCGCCGGCTGCGATCGAAAATGCGAGGGGCCGCTGACAACCGGTCCCTCGCCTGGGCGTTCAGACCGCGGCGCGATCCGGATTGCGGGCGCGAGCGCCGAAGAACAGCGCCTGACTAACGATCGCCTTCACGGTCGAGGCCTGGAACGGCTTGGTCACGAGGAACACCGGCTCCGGCCGCGTGCCGCTCAGCAGGCGCTCGGGATAGGCGGTGATGAAGATGACCGGGACCTCGAGCTGCGGCAGCATCTCGCGCACGGCGTCAAGCCCCGAGCTGCCGTCGGCGAGCTGGATATCGGCGAGGACAAGGCCCGGCCGGGTCTTCGCGGCCATTGCGACCGCCTCGGTATGGGTGCGGGCGGTGCCGACCACCCGGTGGCCGAGGCCCTCGACCAGTTTCGCAAGATCCATCGCTATGATCGGCTCGTCCTCGATCACGAGCACGTCGGTCGCGACCTGCTCGGCGATCTCGCGGCCGGCGTCGTCGATCGCCCGCGCGATCTCGGCCTGGGACAGGTTCAGGATCTGGCTCGCCTCCGAGGGGGTGAAGCCCTCGACCGACACCAGCAGGAACACCTGTCGCGAGCGCGGGGTCAGCGCCTCGATGTTGCGCTCGGAGTGGGCGGCTTCCGCGCCGGTCTCGACGTTCAAAGCGACCGAGGACCAGATGCGCGAAAAGATGGCGTAAAGGCCGACGCGCGGCTCCAGGTCCGCCGGGAAGATCGACGGATCGGCGATCAGCGCCTTCAGCACGGCGGCGACATACGCGTCGCCGCTGTCCTGCCGTCCGGTGAGGGCGCGGGCGTAGCGGCGAAGAAAAGGCAGATGGGGAGCGATGGTGTCGGCGAGAGCCATGACGCGCGATTCCAGACGTCGTTTACTGTTCCGATCGGGCGGCACGCCCGGGGGTCGAAATATGGCGGGACGCGGAGTGAGCAAGCCCCTGCGAAGCTTGTCAACCGGTAGCCGTTTCCGGGGGGATCAGCGCCTCGACCCGGAAGGTCGGCTCGGTCTGGCGCACCAAGCTGCCGCCTGCGCTTTCAACGAGGTTGCGGGCGAGCGCGAGACCCAGTTCGACCGAACCGGTCGCGGCGGCCGCCGCCGGCGCGCCCGTCTCCCCGCGCAGGCTCACGCCGCCGTCCGGCGTCGCCGTGACCGACAGTGCGCCCCGACCCGGCCGTTCGCCGAGGCCGCAGCGGAACAGGTCGATCGCAAGCTCGGTGGCGACCTGCGCGTGAAGCGCGGCGCGGCGCGGCGACATGGCCGGCAAAGGCGACAATGTGACGACCGTCTCCCGCCTGCGGAGCGGATCGAACAGCTGGACGACCCGTTCGATGACGCGGGCGACGGCGTCGGCCTCCGGTGGCATCTCGGCCGTCAGCGCCTCGAAGCGCGCCCGCAGGTCGATCAGCGCGTTCTGGCCGTGGCCGGGAGGCAGCCTGCGCGCCTGAAGAGCGGCGAGGCTCGTCATGCTCTGGACCTGATTGCGGAACCGATGCCAAAGGCTCCCCGCCAGCGTGGGTTCGATGGTCACGACCACCATCGCGCGGCCGGAACCCGATACCGGCGCGGCCGTCAGAGTCATGGCGCCGGCTTTGGAGCCGAACGTCTCCAGGCTGAAGGCGCCGCCGGCCGCGAGCCCGGCGGCGAGCAGAACCTCCTCTTCGGAGGTCAGCCTCCCTCGCAGCGCCACCTGCAGGGGCGCGCCGGCGACGGCCGGCGACGTGTCGGCGCTCGCCGCCAGCACGACGAAATCCGGCCCCGTCGCGTCCGCCAAGAGCACCAGGCGCGCCGTCGCATCCGCGCCGGTGGCCGCGCTGTCGTCATGGGTGGATAATGCGGGATCACGGATCATGCATTGGGATTTATCGCCTATCGCGCGGCCGACCTATGTGTTTTGACGTAGTGGCGACGTTCTATGGACCCGATGATCCGTGGCCGCCGGTTCGCGGCTTCCGCGCTGTGAGTTTTCGCCGTCATGTTCATCCGCTGCGCCTCGTGCCCGCTGCGCCGTCGCCCCGCGTTTCGGCAAAAGAGCGACGAAGAGGTGCGCTTCATCGAGACGCTCAAGACCGAACATCTGCGGCTGCCCGAAGGCGCGGACATCATTCTGCCGGAGCAGGACGACGCGGAGCTTTTCACGGTCTTTTCGGGCTGGGTCTTCCGCTACAAGGAGCTCAGCGACGGCCGTCGCCAAATCCTCAACTTCGCGCTGCCGGGCGACCTGATCGGGCTGCAGGCCTCGTTGTTCGAAAAGGCGCTTCACGGCGCGGTCGCGCTCACCGATGTGGAGCTGTGCGTCATCCCGCGGCGCAAGCTTTGGCAGCTCTATGAAAAAATGCCTGAGGTCGCCTACGACGTGACCTGGCTCGGGGCGCAAACGGTCGCGCTCGTCGACGAGAACCTGCTGAGCGCTGGCCGGAGAAACGCCGCCGAGCGCATCGCGGCCCTGGTGGCCTCGCTCTACAAGCGCATGGAGACGCTCGGCGCCGTGCGCGACAACTCGATGCCGTTTCCGCTGACGCAGCAGCACATCGCGGACGCGCTCGGCCTGTCGCTCGTGCACACCAACAAAACGCTGGCGAAATTGAAGTCCAGCGGACTGTTCAGCATCGCCGACGGCCGCCTGACCCTCGACAATCCCCGTGCGGTGGGGCGGCTGGCCCAGCATTTCGAGAAAGACATCGCGCCGCGTCCGATCATCTGATCGGGACTGCGTGAATTTCGTCGCGCCCGGCTTGAAGTGTGGCGACAGACGCCGATTTTCGATCGCTCAACTCTTTGGGAGATCGTCATGACCGTTCTCGTCACCGGCGGAGCCGGCTACATCGGCAGTCATATGGTCCTCGCGCTGCAGGATGCGGGGCGCGACGTGGTCGTCGTCGACGACCTGTCGACGGGGCTCAGGACCGCCGTGCCGGCGGCCGTGCCGCTGGTGGTGGGCTGCGTCGGCGACGAGACCCTGATGGGACAGGTCATCAAGGACTACCACGTCGAGGCGATCGCCCATTTCGCAGGCTCGATCGTGGTGCCGGAGTCGGTGGCGGACCCGATCGACTACTATCTCAACAACACCGTGCGCTCGCGCGCGCTCATCGCCGCCGCCGTCGCAGGCGGCGTAAAACGCTTCCTGTTCTCGTCCACCGCCGCGGTCTATGGCGAGGCCTCGTCCGAGCCGCTGTCGGAGGACGCGCCTCTCGACCCGGTGTCCCCCTACGGCGCCTCCAAGCTCATGACCGAGCGGATGCTGGCGGACGCTGGCGTGGCCTACGGCCTGTCCTATGGCGTGCTGCGGTATTTCAACGTCGCGGGCGCCGATCCGCATGGACGGGCGGGGCAGTCCGGCGCGCGGGCGACCCACCTCATCAAAGTCGCCGCGCAGACGGCGCTCGGGCAGCGCGGTCATCTCGACTGCTTCGGCGAGGATTACCCCACGCGCGACGGCACCTGCGTGCGCGATTACATCCACGTCTCCGATCTGGCGCGGGCCCATGTCCTGGCGCTAGACCACCTCGCGGATGGGGCCGACAGCTTCGTAGCGAACTGCGGCTACGGGCGCGGCGCCTCGGTGAAGGAGGTCATAGCGGCGGTGAAACGGGCGTCCGGCGTCGATTTCCCGGTGCGGAAGGCGCCGCGCCGCGACGGCGACCCAGCTTCGCTCGTCGCCGATCCCTCGCGCATCCGCGCCACGCTCGGCTGGCGCGCCGAGCATGACGACCTCGACGCGATCGTGGCGAGCGCACTCGCATGGGAGGCGAGCCTCGCGGGCGCGCGGCGCGCCGCCGCGTGAGCGAGCCGTCGCTCGCAGGCCGAAAGGCCGTCGCGATCGACATTCCGGCGCGGATGGACCGGCTGCCGTGGTCGCGGTTCCATATGCTCGTCGTCGTGGCGCTCGGCGTCACCTGGGCGCTCGACGGTCTCGAGGTCACGATCGTCGGCGCGCTCGCCCCGCGCCTCCAGAGCCCGGACGCTCTCGGGCTGACCGACGCCGACGTCGGCATGCTGGCCTCGTTCTACCTCGTCGGCGCGGTGGCCGGCGCGCTCGGCTTCGGCTGGTTGACCGACAGGCTCGGCCGCAAGCTGATGTTCTTCACGACGCTCGGCGTCTACATCGTCGGGGTCGCGCTCTCGGCCTTCGCTTGGGACGTCTGGAGCCTCGCGGTCTTCCGCCTGATCACCGGCGTCGGCATCGGCGGCGAGTACGCGGCGATCAATTCGGCGATCGACGAACTGATGCCGGCGCGCCTGCGCGGACGGATCGCGCTCATCGTCAACGGCACCTTCTGGGCAGGCGCTGCGCTCGGCGCCATGGGCAGCGTCGCGCTGCTGGACGAAGCCCTGTTCGACGCGGATCTCGGCTGGCGGCTCGGCTTCGGCATCGGCGCGGCGTTGGGCCTGCTGATCCTGTTCGCCCGCCGCCATGTCCCGGAGAGCCCTCGCTGGCTCGCCGCCCACGACCGCATCCCCGAGGCCGATGCGGTCACCGCCGAGATTGAGCGCGAGGTCGAGGCCGAGCGGAACGCGCCGCTGCCGACGGCGACGGGATCGATTCTGATCCGGCCGCAGCGCGTGTTCGGGTTGGGCGTCGTGTTCCGCGCGATGCTGGCCGACTACCGCGGCCGTTCGGCGCTGGTGCTCGCGCTCATGACCGCGCAGGCGTTCCTCTACAACGCGATCTTCTTCACCTACGGGCTGGTGCTGACGAAATTCTACGGCGTCGCCGCCGGCCATGTCGGTCTCTACCTCATCCCGTTCGCGCTCGGGAACGTGGTCGGGCCGATCGTGCTTGGGCCGCTGTTCGACACCGTCGGCCGGCGAAAGATGATCTTTCTCACCTACGCGATTTCCGGGACGCTGCTGCTTGCGACCGGCTGGCTGTTCGCGGCCGAGGCGCTGACCTCCGTGACGCAGACTCTCGCCTGGTCGGCGATCTTCTTCTTCGCCTCCGCCGCCGCCAGCTCCGCTTACCTCACCGCGAGCGAGGTCTTTCCGCTCGAGGTGCGCGCGCTCGCGATCGCGGCGTTCTACGCGATCGGAACCGCGCTCGGCGGCGTCGTCGCGCCCTACGTGTTCGGCGTCCTGATCGGCGGCGCCGACCGCTGGCCGATCTTCGGCGGCTACGCCTTCGCCGCCGCGATGATGATCGGAGCGGGGCTCGCGGCGCTTCGCTACGGCGTCGACGCGGAAGGGCGCTCGCTCGAGGACGTCGCCGCTCCGATCTCGAGGGTCGGTTAGCGGCCGTTGGTCGCTGCGCCTTGCGCGATCAGGCCGGCCGAAGCAACCTTCGCCACAGTGCGGCGTTAGCCGTTTGCGCGCGGGCCGGCTGATTCGGCGCGACGTACACCCATGTCCGAAGCGCGTCGGTCGCCGACGGCGAGGAGACCCCATGGCTGAACAGGCGGCAGGCGTTCCGCAGTCCGAACGGGCCGCATCGTCCAGCGCAGGGGCCGCGCCGGCCAAGCACCCCAGCGGCGCCGCGCCTGTCTCGGCCCGAGACTGGCGGCTCGATTTCTGGCGCGGTCTCGCGATCGTGTTCATCTTCTGGAATCACACCGTCGACAACGTCATGAGCTGGCTCACGACGAAGAACTTCGGCGTGTCGGATTCGGCCGAGCTGTTCGTGTTCCTGTCCGGCTTCGCCATGGCGAGCATGTTCACCGGCAAGTTCCTCGATCGCCCCATCATGGCGATTCCTTACGGCGTCCAGCGCGCCTTCTCGCTCTACCTGCACCACATCACCGCCTTCGTGGTGATCGCGACGCTCGCCGTGCTCTACCGGGAATATGCGGGCTCCAGCGTGATGGAGCGCGACCTGTTCGTGCGCCCGTTCCTGGTGGCGACCGAGACCGTGCTGCCGAAGCTCGCGACCCTCGGCTATCTGCCTCCGTTGCTCGACATCCTACCGCTCTACATCATCCTGACCCTGATGATCGGCGTGCTTTTCGCCGCGTTCCGCGACCGCTGGGCGTTCTATGTCGGCTTCGCGGTGGTTGTCTGGAGCTGGGCGCAGATCTCGGGCGCGACGCTGTCGTCCTATCCCGACACGCGGCTCTGGACGTTCAATCCCTTCGCCTGGCAGGCGGTGTTCCTCTCAGGTTTCGCGGCTTTCCTCGCCCGCGGCGAGGCGTGGTTTCGAGATCTGATGGCGGCGCCGGCGACCATCGCGCTGTCGATCACCATCGTGATCGTGGCCTTCATTGCGGCGGCCCCCTGGGCGACCCTCGGGCTCTACGAGTGGCGACCGCTGCGCATCATCACCGACATCGCGGACAAGGCGAACGCCTCGCCGGTGCGGCTCGCGCACTTCCTCGCCATGGCGCATCTGGCGTCGCTGTTCGTGCGGCGCGAAAGCCGGCTAGGCTCCACCTTCCTCGGCCGCTCGATGGTGCTGATCGGCCGCCAAAGCCTGCCGCTGTTCGTGCTGTCGACGGTGTTCGCCGCCGCGAGCCACGGCGTGTTCGACTGGTTCGGCCACGGCGCGGCCGTGCAGATCGCGTTCTCGCTCGGCGGCGCGGCGATTCTGATCGCGCTCGCTTTCGCCACCGAGGAGCTGCGCACGACCAAGCGCGTGTCTCCGCCGCGGCCTTCGGCGCCGCGTCCGGAACCTGCGGCGGCCAAGCCCCAGACTCCGACGGCCACCGCGCCGAGCGCGGTGCCGGAGGCCCGGTAGCCGCCACGGAGGACAGCGGGAGGCCGAGTTTCGGCGTTCCGCTTTCATGGTTCTTTACGGTTGGCGGTGGTATCGCGTTCGGGTCGCGCCATTGGGCGTGTCTCGGGAAACGCCCATGCTCCGCGCACTCGGCAGCGCTCTGCTGACGCTCATCGTCCTCTGCGCGGCCCCGTCGGCGCGCGCGCAGACTCAGCCCGACACGTTGCTCGTCAACCGCAACAGCGGCATGTGCGTCGAGATCCCGCGCGGGAACGCCGAACCGGGGATCTGGGCGGTCCAGTACCCCTGCAAGGACCTGCGCGAGCAGCGCTGGACGCTGACGCGCGCAAAGAGCGACTACGTCATCCGCAACGCCGCGAGCGGCCGCTGCCTAGAGATCATCGACGCCTCGACGCAGGACGGCCATTCGGTCAACCAGGCGGTGTGCGACGGTTCGCGGAAGCAGGTGTTCCGGGCCGAGCCGATCGAGAGCTGGGTGCGCCTCGTCACGGTCGGCGGTCTATGCGTCGACCTGCGCGACGCCTCGATCGACGACGGCGGGCTGCTGATCCAACGCCCCTGCGGCGGCGCCAGCAGCCAAAAATGGACCCTTTACGGCCGCGCGCAGCCCTCGGCCTGGTCGTCCAAGATCTCGCTGCCGCTCGTGCCGGTCGCGGCTGCGACGCTGCGCAACGGTAAGATCCTGGTCTGGTCGGCCTATGATCGCTTCGCCTATGGCGGCGACCAGGGCAAGACCTACAGCGCGCTCTACGACCCCGCGACCAACCGCTCGACCGAGCGGCTGGTGTCGTCGACGGGGCACGACATGTTCTGTCCCGGCACGGCGACGCTGCCGGACGGCCGCATCCTCGTGAACGGCGGCTCGTCCAGCGCCAAGACGTCCATCTACGATCCGGCGACCGACGTCTGGACCACGGGCGCGCCGATGAACGTGCCGCGTGGCTATCAGGGCGACACCGTTCTGGGCACCGGCGAAGTGCTGACGATCGGCGGCTCGTGGAGCGGCGGCGAGGGCGGCAAGCTCGGGGAGATCTGGTCGCCCGCGCGCGGCTGGCGCACCCTGCCAGGCGTGCCGGCCGAGGCGCTGGCGGCGAAGAACGACCCCGGCGGCATCTATCGCTCCGACAACCACATGTGGCTGTTCGGGTCGAGCTTCGGCTACGCGTTCCACGCCGGTCCGGGCGTCGACATGAACTGGATCCGCACCACCGGCGGCGGCGCGATCAAGTCCGCGGGGCCGCGCGGCGACGACGTCTACTCCATGAACGGCAACGTGGTGATGTACGACGCCGGCAAGCTGCTGAAGCTCGGCGGCGCGCCGGCCTACGAGCTCGTCCGCGCCGTGGACGGCGTCTACAGCATCGATTTCGCGGAAGGGCCCTTCGCCCGGGTGAAGGTCGCCAAGCAGCGGCCGATGGCGTTCGCCCGCGCCTTCGTCAACTCGGTCGTGCTGCCGACCGGCGACGTGGTCGTGATCGGCGGGCAGAACTACGCTCAGCTCTTCAGCGACTACCGCGGCGTCTACATCCCCGAGATCTGGCGCATGCGGACCGGGACCTTCGAGCGCCTCGCGGCGATGACGATCCCGCGCAACTACCACAGCGTGGCGACGCTGATGCTCGACGGCCGTGTTTGGGTCGGCGGCGGCGGCCTGTGCGGCGATTGCCCGACCAACCATCCCGACGCCCAGATCCTGACGCCGCCCTACCTACTGAACGCCGACGGCTCCCCCGCCGTCCGGCCGGCGATCACCACGACGCCCGCGACGGCCGGGTACGGCGCGAGAGTATCGGTGACGACGGACCGCGAGGTGGCGTCCTTCGCCATGATCCGTCTCAATGCGGTGACGCACTCGGTCAACAACGACCAGCGCCGCATCTCGATTCCGATCGAGGCGACGCGGGGAACGACCTATACGCTCCGGCTGCCGAGCGACCGCGGGGTGCTGCTGCCGGGCGACTGGATGCTGTTCGCGATGACGAAGGCCGGCGTGCCGAGCATCGCCAAGATCGTCCGCGTCCAGTGAGACGCTGGGCCGCCGCGGTCCTGCTGGCGATGGCCGCGTTCGCGGTCGCGGCCGAGGCCGCTCCACAGTCGCCGCCGCCACCGCCCGCCGCTCTGGTGATGACGCCGGGGCCGTTCACGCTGACGGCGGTCGACGGCAGGACGGTCGACGGGCTCGATCTCGACGGAGCGGCCTATGGCGTGTTCTTCGGCTTCACACACTGCCCGGACATATGTCCGAGCACGCTCGCCGACGTGACGCTGGCGCTGCGCGGCCTCGGCGAGAAGGCGGCCGGCTTCCGCGTCTATTTCGTCGCCCTCGACGCCGAGCGGGACACGCCGCAGGCGGTCGGGGTCTTCCTGTCGAGCTTCGATCCGCGCATCGTGGGGCTGACCGGAACGCCGCGGCAGCTCGCGGAAGCGGCCGCCGCCTTCGGCGCCGTCGCTCGCAAACGGACGTTCGCGGACGGCGGCTACACGATCGAGCACACCGCGGCGCTGTTTCTGGTCGACGCGAACGGCGTGGTGGCCGACCGCGCGCCGTTCTCCGATCCGCCGGAGCGCCTCGCCAAGCGGATCGCCGCCGTCGCGGCCCGCTGATCGGTCGCGAGGCTCGCCGCCCCTTGCATGCCATGCCGCAATTGCGAGAATGCCGCCTTCGCGGTCGCAGCACGCGGCCGACGGCAAGAAGGAGCCTGCGCGCATGAACGCCGCCCAGACCGTCGTCCCGCCCCGCAAGATCGAGAAGCTGCTGGTCGCCAACCGCTCGGAGATCGCCATCCGCGTGTTCCGGGCCGCGGCGGAGCTCGGCATCCGCACGGTCGCGATCTACGCGGAGGAGGACAAGCTCTCGCTCCACCGCTTCAAGTCCGACGAGGCCTACCAGGTCGGCCGGGGCATGGGGCCGCTTGAGGCTTATCTCTCGATCCCTGAGGTGATCCGGGTCGCGACCGACGCGGGCGTCGACGCGATCCATCCCGGCTACGGCTTCCTGTCGGAAAGCCCGGAGTTCGCCGAAGCCTGCGCCGAAGCCGGCATCCTGTTCATCGGGCCGTCGCCCGAGACCATGCGCAAGCTCGGCAACAAGGTCGCGGCGCGCAACCTCGCCGAAAGCGTCGGGGTGCCGGTGATGCCGGCCACCCCGCCGCTGCCCGACGATCCGGACGCCATCCGCAAGGCGGCCGAGGAGATCGGCCTGCCGGTGATGCTCAAGGCCTCCTGGGGCGGCGGCGGTCGCGGCATGCGCGTCATCCGCGACATGGGCAAGCTGATCGGGGAGGTGACCAACGCCAAGCGCGAGGCCAAGGCCGCCTTCGGCAAGGATGAGGTCTATCTGGAGAAGCTCGTCGAGCGCGCCCGGCATGTGGAGGTGCAGGTTCTCGGCGACCGCTACGGCAACACCGTGCACCTGTTCGAGCGCGACTGTTCGGTGCAGCGCCGCAACCAGAAGGTGGTGGAGCGCGCCCCTGCGCCGTACCTCGACGATGAGGGCCGCGCCGCCCTGTGCGAAAGCGGGCTGAAGATCGCCCGCGCGACGGACTATCTCGGCGCCGGCACGGTCGAGTTCCTGGTGGACGCCGACAGCGGCCAATTTTACTTCATCGAGGTCAATCCGCGCATCCAGGTGGAGCACACGGTGACCGAGGTGGTCACCGGCGTCGACATCGTGAAAGCGCAGATCCGGGTGATCGAGGGCGCGGCGATCGGGGCGCCGGAGTCGGGCGTGCCGGCGCAGGGCGACATCCGCCTCAACGGCAACGCCCTGCAGTGCCGCATCACGACCGAAAATCCGGAAGACAACTTCATTCCGGACTACGGCCGCATCACCGCCTATCGCGGGGCCATGGGTTTCGGCATCCGGGTGGACGGCGGCACCGCCTATTCGGGCGCGGTCATCACCCGGTTCTACGATCCCATGCTGGAGAAGGTGACGGCCTGGGCGCCGACGGCGGAGGAGGCGTGCCTGCGCATGCAGCGCGCCATCAGCGAGTACCGCATCCGCGGCGTCGCGACCAACCTCGCCTTTCTCGAGAACGTGGTGCGTCACCCGACCTTCCTGGCGGGCGAGACCATCACCCGCTTCATCGACGAGACGCCGGAGCTGTTCGCGTTCGAGAAGCGGCAGGACCGCGCCACGCGGCTGCTCACCTACATCGCCGACGTCACCGTCAACGGCCACCCGGAGGCAAAGGGCCGCGCGAAGCCGAAGGACGGCATCCCCATGCCCTCCGCGCCCCGGTTCGGCGAGCCGGCAGACGGCTCACGGCAGCTTCTGGAGAGCCTGGGGCCCAAGGCGTTCGGCGAATGGATGCGCGCCCAGTCCCGGGTGCTGGTCACCGACACCACGATGCGCGACGCGCACCAGTCGCTGTTGGCGACCCGGGTTCGGAGCTTCGACATCGCGGCCTCCGCGCCGTCCTACGCGTCGGGCCTCCCGCAGCTTCTCAGCCTCGAGTGCTGGGGAGGCGCGACCTTCGACGTCGCCATGCGCTTCCTGACCGAGGACCCGTGGGAGCGCCTCGCCAAGATCCGCGAGAGCGCGCCGAACCTGCTGCTGCAGTGCCTCGTGCGCGGCTCGAACGGCGTCGGCTACGCCAACTATCCGGACAACGCGGTGGCGTTCTTCATCGCGCAGGCGGCGAAGGGCGGGGTGGACCTGTTCCGGGTGTTCGACTGCCTGAACTGGATCGACAACATGCGCGTCAGCATGGAGGCGATCATCGACGCCGGAAAAATCTGCGAGGCGGCGATCTGCTACACCGGCGACGTGCTCGACCCGTCGCGGGCCAAATACGACCTGAAATACTATGTCGATCTGGCGAAGCAGCTCGAGAAGGCCGGCGCCCATGTGCTGTGCCTGAAGGACATGGCGGGCCTGCTGAAGCCCGCCGCCGCGCGGCTGCTGGTGAAGACGCTCCGGGAGGAGACCGGCCTCCCGCTGCACCTCCACACCCACGACACCTCGGGCATCGCCGGCGCGACCGTGCTCGCCGCCATCGACGCCGGCGTGGACGCCGTGGACGCCGCCATGGACGCCTTCTCCGGCATGACGTCCCAGCCTTGCCTCGGCTCCATCGTGGCGGCGCTCAAAGGCTCCGAGCGGGACACCGGCCTCGACCTCGACGCCATCCGGGCGATCTCGCTCTACTGGGAGCAGGCGCGCGCCCAGTACGCCGCGTTCGAGAACGACCTGCTGGCGCCGGCCTCGGAAGTCTATCTGCACGAGATGCCGGGCGGCCAGTTCACCAACCTCAAGGAGCAGGCCCGCTCCATGGGGCTGGAGACCCGCTGGAACGACGTCGCGCGCACCTATCGCGACGTGAACGACATGTTCGGCGACATCGTGAAGGTGACGCCGACCTCCAAGGTGGTGGGCGACATGGCGCTTTCCATGGTCTCGGCCGGGCTCACCCGAGCGGACGTCGAGGACCCGGCGGTGGACGTGTCCTTCCCCGAAAGCGTGGTCCAGCTCATGAAGGGCGAGCTCAGCCAGCCGCCGGGCGGCTTCCCCAAGGGCATCCAGTCCAAGGTGCTGAAGGGCGAGCAGCCGATCGAGGGCCGTGCCGGCGCGCTGATGCCGCCGGTGGATTTCGACGCCGCGCGGGCCGAACTCGCCAAGAAGATCGAGCGCGAGCCGAGCGACTTCGATCTCGCCTCCTACCTCATGTATCCGAAGGTCTTCGCGGACTTCGCCCAGGCCGAGAAGAAGTACGGCCCGGTCTCGGCGCTGCCGACCCCGATCTACTTTTACGGCCTCGGCGCCGGCGGCGAAATTCCGGTCGAGATCGAGCGCGGAAAGACGCTGGTGATCCGCAACTTGGGCGTCGGCGAGACCGACGAGGAAGGCCAGGTGAAGGTCTTCTTCGAGCTGAACGGCCAGCCGCGCATCATCAAGGTGCCGAACCGCTCCGCCGCCGCGCGGGAGGCGCGCCGCAAGGCGGACGCCGGCGACCCCGGACATGTGGCTGCGCCCATGCCGGGCGTCATCTCCACCGTGTCGGTGAAGCTCGGCCAGAAGATCGAGGCCGGCGACGTGGTGCTCTCGATCGAGGCCATGAAGATGGAGACCTCGATCCACGCCGAGCGCGGAGGCGTGGTGAAGGAGGTGCTGGTGTCGCCGGGATCGCCGGTAGACGCCAAGGATCTGCTCGTCGTCGTGGAGGAATGAGGCGAAGCCCTCCCGCCGCGGCGCGGGAGCCGCTATCGTGCCGCGCATGGCCGACGACGTTCCGAGCGCACCCGCATCCGCGCGCCCCGCTTCAAGCAGGCCGCTGCGCGAGGCGTTGCGGCGCGCGCGGATCGAGGCGGCCGAGCGCAGCGACGTGGTGATCGACTTGCGGCAGGCCGAAATCGCCCGGCTCGAGATCCTGCGCGACGCGCTGGCGCCGGTGTTCGCCGACGTGCCCCCGGAGGTCGACCTGTTCGACGTCGGCCTCGTGCCCGGCGACCGGCCGCGACTGTTCGTCGACATGGTGTCGTTCGTCGAGATGGGGCGTGACCGGAAGGTCTACCGCTTCCTGCGCGACGGCCGCCACGGTCGCTCGGTCGCAGCCGAAAGCGAGCGGGTCGAGCCGATCGTCGCCGCCGTCACCGACTATGTGGCGCGCCGGCTCGTGGAGCGCGAGCGCCTGCTGGCGCAGGACGACCGCGAGCATCGCTCGTCGCCGGACCCCGCGCCGGTCGCGGCGACGCCCGTCGCCGATCCTGCGCCGCAGCCTCACGCGCCTCCAGCCGACGTCGCGCCGGCGTTCGTCGCGGAGCGTCCGGCGCGCAGCCGCTGGGTGCGCGCGCTTGCGGTGCTCGGCGCCTTCGTCATCGGGGGAACGGTCGGCGCGATCGTGGTGGTCGCGCTCATGGTCGCCGCCGCCAAGGGCATGCTGCCGGGGATCGGCTGAGCCGAGGTCTGAACGCTCCAGCCTCACGCCACGCGGAAGCGGTCGGTCTCTCCGATGGTCCCGTCGGGCTTCAGGCCGCGGGTCACCGCCTCGCAGGTCCAAGCGCCGGGTTCGCCGTCCACGGCATAGAGATTGTAGGCCGCGAGAGGTTCGTGGCTGACGAGGCCCGTGGAGCAGGACGGCACCGCGATCACCGGGATCGGACCTTCGGGCCCCTGGACGGCGTGGCGGGCGGGCTCGTGATTGTGGCCGTGCAGCACGAGCTCCGCGCCTTCGGCGGCGAGCAGCGCGCGCAGTTCGGGCGCGTCGCGCAGGCGGCGCAGCCAGGGCGTGCCGTCCTCGGCGACGGGATGGTGCACCATCACCACTCGGAAAAGGCCTTCTTCCTTGAGCGCGCGCAGCAGCGGCGCGAGCCGGTCGCGCTGGCCGGGGCCGAGCTCGCCCGTCGCGGCCAGCGGCCATGTCGCGACCGCCGACGACAGGCCGACGAGCGCGATCCGCCCGTGCCGGCGCACATAGGGGAAGCCGGCCGCGCCGTCGTCGCCGGACATGTGCGCGCCCCAGACCCGCGCCGGCGCGCTCGCCACGCGCCGCACATAGGCGTCGTGATTGCCGGGGATCGCCGCGACCTTATCCGCCGGCCCGAGCCGCCCAAGGAAAGCCGCGGCCGGCAGGAACTCGGCCTCGAGCCCGAGATTGGTGAGGTCGCCGGTGACGGCCACCGCGTCCGGCAGCTCGTCCAGCACGTCGGCGACGAGCTTCTCCAGCACGACCATGTCGTGCCAGCGCCTGCGGCGGCGGAACCAGTTGATGGCGCCGAGCCCCCGCTTCGACATCAGCTCGAAGGCGGTGAAACGGGGCAGGGGGCCGAGGTGAGGGTCGGAAAGATGGGCGAGCACGGTCACGGACGGCGTTATAGCCGCTTCGGCGCCGTCTGCGCACCGGGCCGTGGCTCAAAAAAGCAAAACGCCGGCGCGCGGGAAGCGCGGCCGGCGTCAGGCGGCAAAACCGAGAAAGCGAAACCTGAAGCTCAGTTGCCCGAAAAGGTCATCAGCGCGGCGATCGCGCGGCCGTTGGGGGCGCGCAGGCTCGGACGCCAGGAATACTCCGCCTGCGGGTTGCGCGAGCGGAACGAAAACAGCCAGAACATAACATCACCAGAGGGAGAGCCACGCCCATCGACATAGGGCGCTTCAGCGATCTCCTGACGCGCATATGGGCAGGACGCCCGCATTTTGACCAGTCGGACAAATGAATGACGGGTATGCGTCCGTGGTCGATCTCGTTGCGACCTATGCTGTGAGCGGGCATCGAGGGCGACGATGACCCGAAAACGACGGCTCGTCCTCTGGCTTCTTGCCCGCTGGGGCCGGGCGACCCGCGGCATGACGCTGGGCGTTCGGATCGCCGTCATCGACGGCGATGGCCGCGTCCTGCTGGTGCGCCACGGCTACGCCCCCGGCTGGCACCTGCCGGGCGGCGCGGTCGATCCCGGCGAGACGGCGGCGGAAGCCGCGCTGCGCGAGTTGCGCGAGGAGACCGGCGTCATCGGCGACGAAGCGGATCTTCGCCTGCTCGGCCTGCTTTACAATCCGGCCTTCGGCGGTCGCGACCATGTGGCGACCTTCCGCCTGACGGCGTTCCGCGCCGGACCGGAGCCCGCGCCGAACCGGGAGATCGCCGAGCGCGGCTGGTTTCCGCTCGACGCCCTGCCGGCAGACGTCACGGCCGCCACGCGGCGGCGGCTCGATGAGATCGCCGCCTCCGCGCCACCGGCGACGAGGTGGTGATGCGGCGTCGAGGCCGCAGCCTCAGCCGAGCGCCTCGCGTCCGTGCGGGGCGTCGAGGTCGAGCGCCGGTCCGAGCGGGATCACGCGGGTCGGGTTTATGGTGGTGTGCGACCAGTAATAGTGCGTCTTGATGTGGTCGAGCCGCACCGTCTCCCGCACGCCGGGCCATTGGTGGAGATCGCGCAGGTAGCCCGAGAGCGAGGGATAGTCGGCGATCCGGCGGCGGTTGCACTTGAAGTGGCCGACATAGACCGCGTCGAAGCGGACGAGCGTGGTGAACAGCCGCCAGTCCGCCTCGGTCGCCTGGCCGCCGGTCAGGAAGCGCTGGTCCGAGAGCCGGTCGTCGAGAGCGTCGAGTTCGTCGAACAGCGCCTCGAACGCCTCCTCATAGGCGGCCTGCGTGGTCGCGAAGCCGGCGCGGTAGACGCCGTTGTTGACGCGTTCGTAGATCCGCGCGTTGAGCGCGTCGATGTCGGCGCGCAGCCGGGGAGGGTAGAAGTCGCCCGTGTCGCCGGTCAGGTCGTCGAAGGCCGAGTTGAACATGCGGATGATGTCGGCGCTTTCGTTCGAGACGATGGTCCCGCGCGCCTTGTCCCACAGCACCGGCACGGTCACGCGGGTCGTCGCCTTCGGCGCGGCCTTGACGTAGATTTCGTAGAGCCGGCGGGCGCCATTGACCTCGTCGGGGGTCGCGCCGGGAAAATCGCCGAAAGTCCAGCCCTCGTCGCCCATGCGGGGATCGACGACGGAGACGGAGATCAGGTCTTCGAGCCGCTTCAGCTTCCGGAAAATCAGCGTGCGGTGCGCCCAAGGGCAGGCGTAGGAAACATAGAGATGGTAGCGGCCGGCCTCGGCTGCGAAGCCGCCTTCGCCGCTCGGCCCGGGCTCGCCGTCCGGGGTCACCCAGTTGCGGAACTGCGAGGCCTGGCGCTCGAAGCGTCCCCCGGTCTTCGAGGTGTCGTACCACTGGTCCCGCCAGACGCCGTCGACGAGCAATCCCATTCGTTCTTCTCCTCCGCTGCGCGTCCGAAGCATAGCGCGGCGCGTCCGTGCGCGCGCGCCGCGCTTTGCGTGCGCAAGCGCGACGTGCTACGCGCTCCGCCGTCATGATCCGCGCTCTCCGCTCCTCATCGCGACGACGTCGTCCGCTCCGCGCCTCTGGCGCGACGCCCGCGCGCGGCTGACGGAACGCCTCCGCTCGGCCGGCCCCGACGATCCTTTTCGCCCGAGCGCGTCCATGACCTCCCTTCCTCTCGCCATTCTCCACGAGCAGCCGGGCGACGATCCCGCCGTCGACTACCTGCACGAACGGGCCTTCGGTCCCGGCCGGTTCGCGCGCTCCGCCTACCGGCTGCGGGAGGGCGTGCCGCCGGCGGGCGACCTGTCCTATGTGGCGCGGGTCGGCACCTTCCTCGTGGGCTCGAACCGGCTGACCCCGATCCGCATCGGGTCGTCGCCCGCTCTGCTGCTCGGGCCGCTGGTGGTCGATCCCGCGTTCCGGAGCAAGGGCATCGGGCATGCGCTGCTCAACGCCTCACTCGAGGCGGCGGAGAAGGCCGGACACCGATTGGTGATGCTGGTCGGAGACGAGCCCTATTACGCCCGTGTCGGGTTCGAGCGCATCCCCGCGGGCCGGGTGACGCTGCCGGGCCCGGTCGATCCGCGGCGGGTGCTGTGGCGTCCGTTGGTCGAGGGCGCGACCGAAGGCGTCGCCGGCGAGGCGCGCCGGGCGGTCTGAGCCATCCTGCGCCTCAGCAGGCCACCGCCTCGACCACCTCCACCACGACGCCGACGCAGACCAGCAGCAGCCCGACCGGGATCAGGAACAGGCCGACGACGTATTTCAGCGTCGCGACGCCGTAGTCCACCAGCATCCAGCCGAAGGCTTTGGTGCGCGCGCCCTGCCGGCAGCTCTTGTCTTCCTTCGGTTTGTCGCTCTCCGCCGCCGAGATCGCCTGGACGACCGGCGCGCGCGCGGCGGCGGCGTGAGGCGCCGCGACGATGAGGCAGAGCAGGGCCGCGACGCGCGCGGCGGAGGCGAACAGGCGGATCACGGAAAGATCTCCGGGGACGATGTCAGGACGCGCCGATGCCGGCGTGGCGCAGCGCGTCCGTGAACCCGTTTATGGTGATCTGTACGCCGATGCACAGGAGCAGGAACGCCGCGAGCCGTGCGACGATTTGCACCCGCGCCGTGCCGAGCAGGTTCACGATCGTGTCCGCCCAGCGATAGGCGATCCAGATCGCGAGCGCGAGCGCCACGGCGGCCGCGGTCGAGGCGAGCGTGAAGGCGAGGAAGGCGGACGGCTCCGAAGGCCGGTTGGCCCCGAGCGCGATCGCGACCGAGATCGTGCCCGGACCCGTGGTCAGCGGCATGGTGAGCGGAAAGAACGCCACGTCCGGCGGGGCGGTGCGCGCCTCGTCGGCATGGGACTGCTTGCGGTCCTCGTGCACCTCCGGGGCCGACAGCAACTGCCAGGCGTTGACCGCGACCACGAGGCCGCCGGCGACCCGCAGGGCGTCGACCGTGACGCCGAAGAAGTTCAGCACATAGACGCCGATCCACAGCGCGCCGAGCATCACCATGGCGGCGTAAATCCCGATGCGGCGGGCGAGATCGGCGCGCTGCGCATGCGTGCGGGCGGCGGTGACCTGGCTGAAGATCAGCGCGCCGCCCATCGGGTTCACGATCGAGAACAGCGCCGAGAACACCAGCAGGAACTGCTGCAGCAGGTCGATCCACCAGCTCATGGGCGCCGACTACCGCGAAGCGAAGCAGGGGCCGCCGCGGGCGGGCGACGAGATCACCGGCCCTCCCGCGCCCAGGCCGCGGCGAAGGCGCCGAGCAGCAGCAGCAGGCCAAGCACGCCCGCGAACACCGGCAGGATGCCGATGCCGCGCACGACCGAGGCGTCGGCCTGCCGGACGCCGATCCAGTCCGAGCCGAAGGCGCGCGCGCCGGCCGCCACCTGCACGACGCGCGGGACCGAGACGTCGTCGCCGGCGTCCGCCACCACGCGGCGGACCGAGCCGCCGGTGGCGTTGGCGATCGCGGTCATGCGGGCCGCCGTGCTCGTCACCTCGGTGAACTCGCGCGGGTTGGGCGGGCCGACATTGACGAGCGTCGAGAAGGTGCCGTCGACCGCGCGGTGCAGTCCGAGCTCCGGCGTCTCCAGTTCGCCGCGCCACAGGCCGGGCTCGGCCTCCGTCAGCTCGATCCGGCGGGTCGCGCCGCTCGGCAGCGTCACCTCGACCGGCGCGGCCTCGTCCTTCAGCGTCTGGCGCTCGAACACGATGGTCCTGCCGGTCGCCTTGGCGCGCAGGGCCTCCTCCTCGAGGTCCGGCTCCTGCATCAGCCAGTGCGACAGGCGCCGCAGCAGGTCCACATGCGGCCCGCCGCCATCGAAGCCGCGCGCCCACAGCCAGGCGTGGTCCGACAGCAGCAGCGCGACGCGGCCCTTCTCCTCGCGGGCGAGCACGAGCAGGGGCCGTTCGTCAGGGCCGTTCAGCACGGACTCGCCCTCGTGCATGCGGCTGTCGACCATCCGGAACCACGGCGCCCAGCTCGGCGGCGTCGTCTCCGATCCCGGCAGGCCGCGGGTGACCGGGTGCTTGCGGCCGACGGGCGACAGCTCGGCCTTGAAGGCCCGCTCCAGAACGCCGCCCATGGGTTCGGCCGGCAGCACCTGCGCAAGCGGCGTTTCGAACAGCGAGCCCGGCTCGGCGTAGTCCGGCCCGGAGGCGACCAGCACGGCGCCGCCGTTCCGCACGTAGCGGGCGATGTTCTCGAAATAGATGATTGGCAGGATGCCCTGGCGCGCGTAGCGGTCGAAGATGATGAGGTCGAACTCGTCGATCTTCTGGGCGAACAGCTCGCGCGTCGGGAAGGCGATCAGCGACAGCTCGTTGATCGGCGTGCCGTCCTGCTTGTCCGGCGGGCGCAGAATGGTGAAGTGCACGAGATCGACCGAGGCGTCGGCCTTGAGCAGGTTGCGCCAGGTGCGTTCGCCCGCGTGGGGCTCGCCCGAGACCAGCAGCACGCGCAGCTTCTCGCGCACGCCGTCGATCGGCAGCACCGCGCGGTTGTTGACCGCGGTGATCTCGCCGGGCGCGGTCTCGGCCTCGATCTCGATGAAGTTGACGCCAGCGTGGCTGATCGGCGCGTCGAAGGTCGTCTCCTCGCCGGGAAAGGCCTCGAAACGCTCGATCTCCTCGCCGTCGCGCCGCACCACCACCGGCACCGGACGGCCGCCCTGGAACCCGGTCTCATGCACGCGGAAGCCGACCCGCTGGGTCTGGCCGACGATGCCGAAGCGTGGCGAAAGCGTCAGCGCGACGCGGCGGTCGCGCTCGTCCGGCCGGCCGGTGACGAGGGTGTGGACGGGCGCGGCGAAGCCGAGGTCGCGGGCGTCGGCGGGCGCGTCGTGCACCACGCCGTCGGTGACGAACAGCGCGCCGGCCACGCGCTCCGGCGGCACGTCGGCGAGCGCGTTGCGCAGCGCCGCGAACAGCTCGGTGCCGTCGGCGGACGTCCCGTCCTGACCGGCCTCGATCCAGCGCACCTCCGTGTTGGGCAGGCCCTGAAGGCGGGCCTCGACCTGCCGGCGCACCTCGTCGGTCTGGGCGCCGCGGCCGTCGAGCGTCTGGCTGCCGGAGCGGTCGACCACCACGGGCAGGATGTTGGTCAGCGTCTCCCGGTCCTCGCGCGTGAAGGACGGGTTGGCGAGCGCGAGCAGCAGGCAGGCGATCGCGCCCGCCCGGAGCCACGCGCCGCGCGTGCGCCCCAGCACGCACAGCGCCGCCACGACGGCGCCGGCGACGCCGAGCGCGATCAGCGGGATCAGCGGGATCAGCGGCGCGAAGGCGACATCGAGGTTCATCGCGCACCCCTCACTGGCCGAGCCTTTCGAGCAGAGCGGGGACGTGGACCTGGTCGGCCTTGTAGTTCCCTGTCAGCGTGTACATCACGATGTTGACCCCGACGCGATAGGCGATCTCGCGCTGCCGCTCGTCGCTCGAGGTCGGAAACAGCGGCTGGCCGTCGGCGCCGATCGCCCAGGCGCCCGCGAGGTCCGCGCCGGTGATCAGCACCGGCGAGACGCCGTCGCCCGCGCGCGCCGGGCGCTCCTCGCGCTCGTCGGCCGCGGGCAGCGTCTCGACCCAGAGCGGGCTGTCGGCGTAGCGGCCGGGGAACTCGTCGAGCAGATAGAACGCCTTGGTCAGCACGTGGTCGCGCGGCACCGGCTCCAGCGCCGGCACGTCGAGCCCTTCCAGCAGCCGCTTCAGCGCCGCGCCCTCAGGCCCGCCGCCGCCGGCGGTGAAGCCGTCGCGGGTGTCGAACAGGATGGTGCCGCCCTGCTTCATGTAGGCGTCGATGCGGGCCAGCGCCTCCGGCGAGGGCTGGGCCGCGTCGGCGGTCACCGGCCAATAGATCAGCGGGAAAAAGGCGAGCTCGTCCTTGGCGGGGTCGATCGCGATCGGCGCGCCGGGCTCGAGCGCGGTGCGCGCGGCGAGCGACTGGGTCAGGCCTTCGAGGCCGGCCTTGGCGATGCGGTCCACCTCGAAATCGCCGGTCGCCACATACGCGAAGCGGGTGGCGAGCGTCGCTTCGAGCGCGAAGCGTTCGTCGAAAGCGTCGGCGGCCTTCGCGGGCGCCTGCGCGGTCTGCTGCGCGAAGCCGGGCTGCCCGCTGAGCGCGAGCGCCAGCGTCGCCGCGATCAGCGCCAAAGCGGCCGCCTGCGGCCGACGCCGGGCCAGCAGCGCGGCGCCGCCGCCGAGCAGGAACACGATTAGCCCGTCGACGATCGCAACGATCGCCGCCGCCGTGAACAGCCAAGGCGCGACCGGAGTAGGCTCGGCGACGACGACGGCGCTCACGCCGACGTCGAGGCCGGACAGATCGAGCCGGGCAAGCGCCGCGTTCGCCGGCATCGCGTTGATCGCGACGCCGGCGTCCACCGGACCGTACAGGCCGGGCGGATTGTCGAAGGTGGCGAAGGCGCGGCCTTCGGCGGGCGCGGGTTTCGCGGTCGCCGGCGGGTTGCGGAACGCGCCGAAGCCGTCGAGCGTGCGCGTCGGCGGCAGCGTGGCGCGCGGACCCTGCGGCGCGGGCTGCGCCGGCTGGCCCGCCGCGGCCGCGCCCTGCGCAGGAGCGGCCTCGGCCGGGGCGGGGCCGGAGCCTGCGAGATCGACCACGCGCCGCAGCATGTCGACGAAGGCGCCGGAAAGCGGGAGGTTTGACCAGCGGGTGTCGGCGGTGACGTGGAACAGCACGGTCATGCCCTTGTTCTGGCGTGCGCCGGTGACGAGCGGAGTCCCGTCGCCGAGCGTCGCCCACACCCGGTCTGGCAGGTCGGCGTCGGGCTCGGCCAGCACCTGCCGGTTCACCGTCACGTCGCCGGGCACGGCGAGCGGCGCGAACGGGCCGTCGGCGGCGAAGCTCGCGAGCGGCTGCGGCGTCTCCCAGGCGAGCGCGCCGCCGAGCGTGCGGCCGCCTTGACGCAGGCGCACCGGGCTCAGGCCGTCTTCCGGCGCGCCGGCGAGGCGGGGGCCGGCGAAGCGCACGAGCACGCCGCCGGCGTCGATCCAGCCCCGCAGGCGTTCGCGCGCGGTCTCCGTCAGCGCGCCGACGTCGGCGAGCATGATGACCGGCAGCTTCTGCTCGATGAAGCTCTCGACCGCGGCGCTCGCGCCCTGGCCGCGCGCCTCGCGCACGTCGGCGAACGGCTTCAGCGCGCGGGTGACGTAATAGGTCGGCGACAGCAGCGGCTGGGCGGTGTCGGCGGTCGCGCCGGTGACGACGCCGACGGCGCGCCGCTTGGAGCGCCGGTCGAGAAGCTGGACCGCGCCCGCGGAGCCCGCGCCGACGATCTCCAGCCGGGCGACGTCGTTGCGGAGTTCGACTGGCATCTCAAAGCTCGCGGTCGCCTCGCGCGCGCCGACGCCGAAGGCGGCGTCCGCCTCGCCGAGGGCCCGGCCGCGCAGGTCGAGCGCGCGCACGCGCAGCGTCTCCGGCCCGGCCGCTTCGGCGCGCAGCGCCTTCACGGTCATTGCGGCCGGCGTGTTGTCGGCGCCGGCGAGGCCGCGGGCGGAGCCCGTCGGGTCGACCCGCACCGTCAGCGCCCGGCTTCCGAGCGCGGTCTTCAGCGCCTCGGCGAAGGGACGCGCTTCGCCCGCGCCGAGCCCGTCCGCGATCCAGATCGCCTCCGCCTCCTGGTTCGCGGCGAGGAAGCGCTCGATCGACGGCAGATGCGCGCGCCGGTCGGCCGAATAGGGCTCCGGCTGAAGAACGCGCAGGCGCTCGCGCGCCTCGTCCGCGGTGGCGAGGCCGACGTCGCGCGGCGCTTCGGCGGTCGCGACCAGCGCCACGCCGCGGCCGGCGTCGCCCGCGGCCGAGATCGCGCCCTCGGCCGACCGCACCCGCTCGTCCCAGTCGGGCGCCGCCGCCCAGCCGTTGTCGAGCACCACCAGCAGCGGGCCGGAGCCGGCCGGCGCCGCAGCGGAGGGGTTCCACACCGGCTTCGCCAGCGCCAGCACGATCAGCGCGGCGAGGCCGAGCCTGAGCAGCAGCAGCCACCAGGGCGTCGTCACCGGCGTCTCGCGCTTGGCGGCGACCTCGAGCAGCAGACGGAGCGGCGGAAAGTCGACCCTTCGGGGCTTCGGGGGCGTCAGCCGGAGCAGCAGCCACAGCGCCGGCAGCGCGAGCAGGCCGAGCAGCAGCCAGGGGCTCAGGAAGGCGAGGGGAAGGGCGCTCATGCCGCGGCCTCGGCGAGGCGGCCGTGCAGCGCGAGCAGCGGCTCGGTCGCCGGGCGGTCTGTGCGGTGGATGGTGAAGCTCCAGCCGTGGCGGCGCGCGATCTCGGCCAGCGCCGCGCGGTGGCGGGCGAGCCGCTCCGCGTAGCCCTGGCGCCATTCCTCGGCGCGGCCGGCGACCAGCCGGACGCCGGACGCGTCGGGATCGTGGAATTCGGTGCGCCCGGTGAAGGGAAAGGTCTCCTCGACCGGATCGACGATCATGACCATGTGGCCCCGTCCGCCGCGCGCGGCGAGATTGCCGACGGAGGCCGCGATCTCGGCCTCGGGCGCCAGCAGGTCGCCGATCAGGATCGCCTCGGACAGGCGCGCGATCGGCGTCGCGGCGGGCGGCAGGCCAGAGTCATCCGAGCCGGCGCCCCCGAGCGACTGCGCCAGCGTCTCGACCGCGTTTCGGCTCGCGGTCGGCCGCGTCAGGCCGAGCAGCCCGACGCGCTCGCCGCCGCGCACCAGCACGTCCGCGAGCGCGAGCCCCAGCACCGCGGCGCGCTCGATCTTCGGAACCGGCGAGAGGCTCGAGCGGAACGCCATGCTGCGGGAGCGGTCGATCCAAATCCAGACGGTGTGGGCGGCCTCCCACTCCTGCTCGCGCACGTAGAGATGGTCGTCGCGGGCCGAGCGGCGCCAGTCGATCCGGCCGACGGGCTCGCCGGCGGAGAAGCGCCGGAACTGCCAGAAATTCTCGCCCGTTCCGGAGCGGCGGCGGCCGTGCAGGCCATGGACCACGGTCGCGGAGGCGCGACGGGCGGCGACCACAAGGCGCGGAAGGCTTCCGGCGAGGCGAAGCGCCGCTTCCTCATGCCGGGGCGCGACGCGCGTCTCGGACGGATCGACCAGCCCGGTCCTCACCGCCATCGGCGTCAGCCGAGCCGCTCGACGAGCTTGCCGATCAAGCCGTCGAGCGTGTCTCCGTCGGCCCGGGCGGAGAAGGTGAGCGCCATGCGGTGCTTGAGGACGGGATCGGCGAGCGCCGCGACGTCGTCGATCGAGGGCGCGAAGCGGCCGTCGAGCAGGGCGCGGGCGCGCACCGCCAGCATCAGCGACTGGCTCGCGCGCGGGCCAGGGCCCCAGGCGATCTTGTCGGCGAAGCCCTTTTCGGCGGTCTCGGGCCGGGCGGAGCGGACCAGGTCGAGGATCGCCTCGACGACCGATTCGCCGACTGGCAGGCGCCGCACCAGCCGCTGGGCCGACAGCAGGTCGTCGGCGGACATGGCGGCTCTCGGCTTCGCCTCCTCGGCGCCGGTGGTCGCGAGCAGGATGCGGCGTTCGGCGTCGCGGTCGGGATAGCCGACGTCGATCTGCATCAGAAAGCGGTCGAGCTGCGCCTCCGGCAGCGGGTAGGTGCCCTCTTGCTCCAGCGGGTTCTGGGTCGCGAGCACGTGAAACGGGCGCGGCAGGTCGTAACGGTGGCCGGCGACGGTGACGTGGTACTCCTGCATCGCCTGCAGCAGCGCGGACTGGGTGCGCGGGCTCGCGCGGTTGATCTCGTCCGCCATCAGGAGCTGGGCGAAGATCGGGCCGGAGACGAAGCGGAACGAGCGGCGGCCATGATCGTCCTCCTCCAGCACCTCGGAGCCGAGAATGTCGGAGGGCATCAGGTCCGGCGTGAACTGTACGCGGCGCGCATCGAGGCCGAGCACGGTGCCGAGCGCCTCCACGAGCTTCGTCTTGGCGAGGCCCGGCACGCCGACGAGCAGCGCGTGGCCGCCGCAGAGCACGGTGAGCAGCGCGCGGTCGACCACCTGGTCCTGGCCGTAGATCACCTGTCCGATGGCGGCGCGGGCCGCCGCGACATGGCCGCCGATCGCTTCCGCGCCCTTGACGATGGCCGCGTCGAGATCGGTCGCGCCGTCGCTTGCCGCCTGGATCATGGAGCTTTCCTCGCATGCTGTGTCGCCGGACTGTTACGCATCGGACGACCGTATGGCCCACAATGCAAGCCTTGCGCCCTTTGGGCTAAAGGTCGAGGGCCGGGCGTTGCGCGGAGGCTGACCGCGCGCGGTCGCCGCCTTAACGTTAGGCAGAGAGCAGGAAAGGGGCGAGACCAAGGCCCATTTCCGCCCATGAGGAGCGTAAACCGAACGTGATGGCCGAAGACCACGCCGCCGCAGCCGCCGCGCCCGATCGTATGCAGGCGCTCGCCGACGCCGCCCGCGAGGCCTGTTCCCGCGGCGTCGCGCCTGTGCACAAGTGGAGCCCGGAGCGCTGCGGCGCGCTCGATCTTGTCATCCGCGCCGACGGGTCCTGGATCTACGAGGGCTCGCCCATCCGCCGTCCGGCGCTGGTGAAGCTGTTCTCGACCGTGCTGCGGCGTGATCCGGACGGCTATGTACTGGTCACCCCCGCGGAGAAGCTCGACATCACGGTCGAGGACGCGCCCTTCCTCGCCGTGGAGATGGCGAGCGAAGGCGAGGGCGAGAGGCGCCGCATCCGCTTCCGCACCAACGTGGACGAGGTGGTCGACGTGGGCGAGGGCCATGCGCTTAGGTTCGAGACGGCGGCAGACGGCGGCTTCAAGCCCTACGTCCATATCCGCTCCGATCTCTGGGCGCTGGTCGCGCGCTCGGCCGTCTACGACCTCGTCGAGCTTGCCGAGGAGCGCGACGGCGTGCTCGGCGTCTGGGGCGGCGGGCGGTTCTTCGCGCTGCCCGAGGCGTCGGCGTGAACGACGTCCGCGCCGCCGCCGCGCCGTTCTCGCTCGCCGACTTTCGCGACCGCGCCGCGTCGCGCCTCCTCGCCCATGCGCCGGACCCGGACGACCCCGAGACCGTGCCGATCGGCGAGCACGCGCTGCTCGCGCCGGACCGGGTCCCGCGCGCGGCGGCGGTGCTGGTCGGCCTGGTCGCCCGCGATGAACCGCAACTGCTCTTCACCCAGCGCGCGAAGCATCTGCCGGTGCACGCCGGCCAAATCTCGTTTCCCGGCGGCAAGCGCGAGCCGTCCGACGCCTCGTCGCTCGCGGCGGCTCTCAGAGAGGCGGAGGAGGAGATCGGGCTCGACGCCCGGCTCGTTCGACCGCTCGGCTATCTCGACCTCTACGTCACCAATTCCGGCTTCGCGATCGTCGGCTGCGTCGCGGAGATCGATCCGCGCTACGTGCTGCGGCTGTCGCCGGACGAGGTCGACGACGCCTTCGAAGTTCCGCTCGGCTTTCTGATGCGGGAGGAGAACCACAGCGTCGAGATGCGCGAATGGGCCGGCGGCTTGCGAAAAGTTCACCACATGCCGTGGCGCGAACGCCATATCTGGGGGGTGACCGCGGGCCTGCTGCGGAACCTCTACGAAAGGCTCTACGGCTGATGTCCCGCATCCTCTTCCAGGCGCTGCTGTTTCTGGCCCCGTTCATCGCCTATGGGATCTGGCTGCATTTCGCCGGCCACGGCTGGCGCGCTCCGGAGCGCTGGCGCGGCGTGCCGCTCGCCTGGCTGGTCGCGGCCGGCGTCGCGCTGACGGTCGGCAGCCTGTTCGCGCTCGGCCTCACCAGCGGCGGCTCGACCAAGGCGTCGTACGTTCCCGCGCACATGAAGGACGGCGTGTTCGTGCCGGGCCGGATCACGGAGCCGGGCCGAGAATGACTGCGACGGCGCGGATCGATGCGCCCTGGCTCGCCAAGCGGCCGCTCTCCGACCTACTCGCCGTTCTCGACTCGGACGGCGAGGAGGCCCGGATCGCGGGCGGCGCGGTGCGGGACGCCGCGCTTGGCCTGCCGCGCGGCGACGTCGACATCGCCACCACCGCCACGCCGGATGAGGTCGTCCGCCGCGCGTCCGCCGCCGGCTGGAAGACCGCGCCGACCGGGCTCGACCATGGCACCGTGACCGTGATCGCGCGCGGCCACCCGTTCGA
The DNA here is from genome assembly GCF_027922325.1 of Methylopila turkensis. Lineage (GTDB taxonomy): Bacteria > Pseudomonadota > Alphaproteobacteria > Rhizobiales > Methylopilaceae > Methylopila > Methylopila turkensis. The sequence continues at coordinate 282,385 of NZ_BSFL01000001.1, read as the reverse complement.
GGTCACGACGCTGCGCCGCGACGTCGCGACCGACGGCCGTCGCGCCACGGTCGCCTTCACCCGCGACTGGGCGGAGGACGCGGCCCGGCGCGACCTCACCATGAACGGCCTCTACCTCGACCGCGCCGGCCATGTGCACGACCATGTCGGCGGTCTCGACGATCTCCGAGCCGGCCGCGCGCGGTTCATCGGGGATCCGGACGAGCGCATCCGCGAGGATTATCTGCGCATCCTGCGCTTCTTCCGCTTCCACGCCCGTTTCGCCCGTGGACCGATCGACGCCGCCGGGTTTCATGCGGCGATCGCGAACCGCGCCGGGCTGCGCCGGCTCTCGCGCGAACGCGTCCGGGCCGAATTGCTGAAGCTGCTAGTCGCCCCCGACGCGCCGGCGACCGTGCGGGTGATGGCGGAGGCGGGACTGCTCGGCCTCGTGCTGGGCGGCGTGGCGCGTCTCGTGCGTTTCGAAAGGCTGGCGGCCCTCGACGCTGGCGGCGACGCTCTTCTGCGGCTGGCCGCGCTCGGGCTGTTCGTGGCCGAGGACGCGGAGCGGCTGCAGGAGCGGCTACGACTTTCCAAGGCGGAGGCGCGTCGGCTCGCGGCGATCGGCGACGCCCGCCCCCCGCTCGCGCCGGCCATGGGGGAGGCCGCCGCGAGGGTCGCGCTCTATCGGCTCGGGGCGCCGGCGTTCCGCGACCGCGCGACGCTCGCCCGCGCCGAGGCTGGGGCCGGGGAGGGCGATGCGGGTTGGGCCGAGCTTCTCGCGCTGCCCGAGCGCTGGCCGCCGCCGGCGCCGCCGTTCGCGGCGAAGGACTTCCTGGCACGCGGCGTCTCCGCCGGTCCGGCGCTCGGACAGGCGCTCAAGGCCGCGGAGGAGGCGTGGATCGCAGCCGGCTTTCCCGCCGGCGCGGACGAGGTTTCGGCGCTGCTGGACGCGGTCGCGCAGCCTCACCTGTCCCGGCCTTGAGCCGCGACAAGAGACGCTCCCTTACGCCGCCTGCTTGCGCACGTCCTTGATGTCGGTGAAGGCGATCTTGGACCAGCGCTCCTGCGCGCGGGTCATCTGGAAGGCGGAGCCGGTCAGCAGCACGGGATCGCCGTCGAGGTCCTCGGCGAGGCTCGAGCGGTTGGCGTTCAGGAACTCGTTGAGATCGGCCTTGTTCGCCGCCGAAACCCAGCGGGCGAGGGCGTACTGGCTCTGCTCGAAGCCGACCTCGAGCCCGTACTCGCCCTTCAACCGGTCGGCCAGCACGTCGATCTGCAGAGGTCCGACCACGCCGATCAGCGACGGCGAGCCGTCGAACGGGCGGAACACCTGCACCACGCCTTCCTCGGCCATCTCCTGCAGCGCCTGCTTCAACTTCTTCGCCTTCATGGCGTCCTCGAGCCGGACGCGGCGCAGGATTTCCGGGGCGAAGCTCGGCACGCCGACGAAGGAGATGTCCTCGCCCTCGGTCAGGGTGTCGCCGATGCGGAGCAGGCCGTGGTTGGGGATGCCGACCACGTCGCCCGCATAAGCTTCTTCCGCCAAGGCCCTGTCCTGGGCGAAGAAAAACTGCGGCGCGTGCAGTCCGATCGTCTTCGCCGTGCGCGTCTGACGCACCTTCATGCCGCGTGACAGCTTTCCTGAACAAAGCCTTACGAACGCAATGCGATCCCGATGGTTCGGGTCCATGTTCGCCTGCACCTTGAAGACGAAGGCGGTCATGCGGTCCTCGTCGGGGGCGACCGCGCGCTTGTCGCTGTCGAGGCCCTGCGGCGAGGGCGCGAGATCGGCGAGGCCGTCGAGCAGATCGCGCACGCCGAAGTTCCGGAGCGCGGAGCCGAAGAACACCGGCGTCAGGTGGCCTTCGCGAAACGAGGCGAGGTCGAACGGCTTCAGCGCGCCGGCCGCGAGCTCCATCTCCTCGGTGACCTCCGCCAGCCGGTTCGCGTCGACGAGTCCGGCCAGCGCGTCCATGCCTTCGCCCGCGACCTCGCCCGAACCGTCCACGAGGCGGATGCGGCCGGTCGCGAGTTCGTAGGTGCCGGCGAAGTCGCGGCCGCGGCCGATCGGCCAGGTCAGCGGGGTGGCGTCGAGCGCGAGCGTCTTCTCGATCTCGTCGAGGATCTCGAACGGGTCGCGGCTTTCGCGGTCCATCTTGTTGATGAAGGTGACGATCGGGATGTCGCGCAGCCGGCAGACCTCGAACAGCTTCCGCGTCCGCGCCTCGATGCCCTTGGCGGCGTCGATCACCATCACGGCGCTGTCGACTGCGGTCAGCGTGCGGTAGGTGTCCTCCGAAAAGTCCTCGTGGCCCGGCGTGTCCAGCAGGTTGAACACGCAGTTACGGTATTCGAAGGTCATGACCGAGGTCACGACCGAGATGCCGCGCTCACGCTCGATGCCCATCCAGTCGGACTTGGTGCGCCGCCGCTCGCCCTTGGCCTTGACCTGACCGGCGAGCTGGATCGCGCCGCCGAACATCAGCAGCTTCTCCGTCAGCGTGGTCTTGCCCGCGTCCGGATGGGAGATGATGGCGAAGGTGCGCCGGCGGGCGACTTCTCGGGCGAGCGGCGTTTGGGGCGTGGCGAGAGCGGCGTCGGTCATGGCGGGCGGTGTGAGCGAAAAGACGCCGCGGGGCAAGTTCAATGCTCGCAGCGGCCGTCCCGCCAGGCGCCTCCGGCGTCGAGGCAGCGATCCCGCTCGATGACATCGATGACGGATGGAGCGATCCACATCGCCGCCAGAAGGATCGTCAGCAGGGCGGCGGCAAGCGCGAAAAGCCTGACGTTCATCTGGCAGGCGCGGTGTAGAGCTTCCGCCTCCGCGGCCGCCGTCGCCGCGTCACCCCAGCCCCGCCAAGTCGCCCGGCTCGTCCTTCGGCCGGCGCGCGCCCTGTTCGCGGGTGGCGACCTGGCGCCATTCCCGCCCGTCCCAGGCGCGCACCTCGAGCGCGACCGTGCCGGACTTGTCGATCTCCAGCCGGTGATAGGCGTTGGGCTCGCCGCGCAGCCGCGTCGAGGTGGCGGTGGAGGCCTGGATCACCAAGAGGGGCGGCAGCCCCTCCTGCGCGATCTCATGGGCGTGGACGTAGCCGCGGTGCAGGTGGCCGGCGAGCACCAGCCCGACGCCGTTCCTCTGGAAGCAGGCGAGCGCCTCGTCCGCGCGGCCCACGATGTCGAGATCGGGGGCGTGTTCCGGCGCGTGCAGCGGATGGTGCGCCACCACGATCCGGAACAGCTCCTTCGGCAGAGCCTCGAGCCTCTTGTTCAGCCGGTGGAGCTGGCGGAGCCCGAACCGGCCCTTGGACCAGTCGAAGCCCCAGGCCATGCGGCGCGCGGTGTTGAGGCCGACCACCGCCACGGTGTCGTCGGTCCAGGTCGGCTCGATCTCGCGCGAGATGAAGCGACGCCAGCGGGCGTAGGGGTCGAGAAAGCGCTGGGCGAGGTGGATGTAGGTGATGTCGTGGTTGCCGGGCACCGCGAGCACCGGCGCGTTCAGGCTGCGCAGAAAGGCGCCGGCGGCGCGGTACTCGTGGCGGTAGGCGTGCTGGGTCAGGTCGCCCGAGACGATGATCAGGTCCGGCGGATCGGCGTTGATCTCGGCCCTGAGCGCGTCCACCACGACCGGATCGACCCGGTCGAAGTGGATGTCGGACATGTGTACGAGGCGGGTCACGCCGCGCCCTCGGCCGGCTCCCGCACGGCCGGCGCTGCGCCGCCCGGCGCGGCGGCGGAGGCGAGGCGGGGCGCGAGCACTTTCAGCGCCAGCGGGCGGATCGCGTAATGGAGCGGCGGCTTGAGCAGCATGGTCTCCCCGTCGTTCATCACCCGCAGCAGCCGGCGTCGGCTCGTGACCTGGAGCGCGCGGACGTGGTGGGTTTCGAGGTCGACGTCCTTCGTCCATGTCCCGAGCGCCATGCGCACCGACAGGCGCACGAGCGGCCAGACGCTGAGACGCCTCGTGGCGTAAAGGACGAGTTCGCCACGGTCGAGATGCGATCGCGTGAGCACGTGGCCAAAGCCTTCGTCATAGGCGTTGTTGGCGACCACGATTGCCTTGGAGCGGAGCGCCGTCGGCCCCTCGCCGAGGTCGAGACCGATCCGCATCGGCGGGTAGCGGTAGAGCCCCTTGAGACCGGCCGCGAACAGCCGCCACCAGCCGAGCGCGCCCATGTGCTCGCGGCTCCTCTCCCGCCGCTCGGCGAGGCGCGAGGGCAGCCCGAGCATGGAGTTGCACAGGAAGACGTGGCCGTTGACCTCCCCGATGTCGATCGCCCGCGTCTCGCCGGCGGCCATGGCGGCGATCGCGGCGTCGAGCTCAAGCGGCAGCCCGAGGTCCTTGGCGAGCAGGTTCATGGTGCCGAAGGGCAGGGCGGCGAGCGCCTTGTCCGTACCGGCGAGAAGCTGGGCGGCGGCGGCGACCGTTCCGTCGCCGCCGGCGGTGACGAGCGCGTCGACCGGCAGGTCGCGCGCGCGCTCCATTCGCTCCACGATGTCCGAGGCGTCGCCGTCGGAAACGGCGCCCACCTCGAAGCCCGCCGCGGCGAGCTTTTCGGCGATCTCCTCGGCCGGGTCGGGGCGGCCGAGGAGCGCGCCCGCAGAGCGATTGACGACGAGAGCGACCTTCACGCGAACTCCTCAACCTCGGCCGCTCACGCCTCCGCCGCTTCTTCCTGGGCGATGAAGCGCTGCAGGCGCTCCTGGTCCTTGCCGGCTCCGGTCAGGAAGTACAACGCCGTGATGGCCGCGATGAGGCCGATCGCGATCGCCGGCGCCGTGAAGTCGCCGGTCTGGAACAGCCGCACCACGATCAGGCTGGAGCACACCAGCGCGCCGAGCGCCGGCACGATCACCGGCACCTCGAACGAGCCTTCCGGGGCGGGCTCGCGCTGCTTCAGGATCACCAGCGCGACGTTCACGACCGTGAACACGGTCAGCAGCAGCAGCACGGTCGACGACGCGAGCGCCTTGATGTCGCCGATCAGCGACAGCACCACCACGATCGCGAAGATCGCCATGATCGCCACATGGGGCGTGCGGCGGGACGCATTCACCTTCCCGAACGCCTGCGGCATCAGGCCCTGCCGCGACATGCCGTAGAGCAGCCGGGAGCCCATCACCCAGTTGACCAGCGCCGTGTTCGCGACCGCGAAGATGGTGATCACGGACAGGATGATCGGCGGGAACCACGGCCAGGCCTTCTCCACCACCGCGACGAGCGCGAGCGCCTTCGGAAGCTCGTTCCAGGGGATCACGGACACCGCCGTGATCGCGACCGCCATGTAGATCAGCGTGGCGGCCACCATCGCCATGATGATCGCGACCGGCATATTGCGCCGGGCGTCCTTCACCTCTTCGGCGACGTTCAGCATGTCTTCGAAGCCGATGAACGAGAAGAAGGTCAGCACCGCGCCCTGCATGATCAGGATCGCGATCGCGCCGAATTCGCCGTTGTGGCTCGCCTCGGGCGGGAAGGTCAGCAGATTTTGATCGCCCCAGTAGCTCACGCCGGACGCGATCACGATCAGCAGGCCTGTCGCCTCGATCACCGTGCAGACCGCGTTGAACCACATGCACTCCTTGATGCCGCGCAGCAGGATGCCGCCGATGACCATCAGGAAGCCGATCGCCAGAACCCAAATCGGTATGGTGAGGCTGAACAGTTTGGCGAGGCTTTCCGCCACGACGTTGGACTGGGTCGCGATCGAGGTCAGGCCCGAGCACACGACGGTGAGCCCGACCACGTAGGACAGCAGCGGAATCATGTAGGCGCGCTGGGTGACGTAGGCGGCGCCGCCGGCCTTCGGATAGCGCGACACGATGTTGGCGTAGGAGAGGCCGGTGAGCATCGCGGCGATCATCGAGACGATGAACGCCATCCACACGGCCGAGCCAAGCTGGCCGGCGGCCTGCCCGATCAGGCCGTAGATGCCGGCGCCGAGCATCGAGCCCAGGCCGTAGAGCGTGATCTGCCAGAGAGTGACGGAACGATCGAGGGTCGGTTCTCCGTCCGAACCCTTCGTTGCGGCGACGTCGCTTGCGGTCATCGTGCTCGAAGCTCCCCTTTTGCGGGCCGTTCACATTTGCGTCGGCTGCGTCATCAAAGGAGCTTAGGGCGCTGCTTGGACGCAACCAGCGCCGCGGACGTTATCCCGCCGCAATTTCGCCTTCACGGCGGGCATGCGCAAAAAAAAGGCGCGCCGGCGGTGAAGCCGGCGCGCCTCGTTTAGCTATCGGGGATCGTGGTCCCCGCGTCGTCTTACTCCGCCGAGCTGGTCTGCAGCAGCGGCGTGATGTTGCGGATCGAGACGCGGCGGTTGCGCTCCTCCGCCCCGTCCGTCTTCACCTTCAGATACTGCTCGCCGTAGCCCTGCGTCGTCAGGTTCTCGGCAGGCACGCTGAAGTACTTCGTCAGCACCGAGGCCACCGACTCTGCGCGCCGGTCGGAGAGCGACAGGTTGTCGTCGTCCGAACCCACGGCGTCGGTGTGGCCCTCGATCATGAAGATGGTCTTCGGGTCCTTCTTGACCGCGTCCTCCATCGCGAGGCCGATGTTCTCGAGCTTCGTGATCTGGTCGTCGCGGAGCTCCCACGAGCCCGTGTCGAAGGTGATCGAGTCGAGATCGACGCTGCGCACGCTCTCGCGTAGCGGCGGGTTGTAGCGCACCTCGTCGAGCGTGTACTTGCGCTCGAGCTTGCGCACCGGCGGCGCGGTGAACGCTTGTTCGATCTGGCCGTAGGAGGCCTCGTCAGCGTCGACGATGTACTCCTCGCGAGGGATGTCGATCACCGGCGGCGGCAGGTCGAGCGGCACGAAGGCGCCGCCGCGGAAGCCGCCGCGCGGCCGGTTGTCGATCAGCACGATCTCCTCGCCGCGGAAGCGGCGGCTACGGCGCAGCAGGCGGCCGTCGTCGTCCACGTAGGTGTAGATCTCCGACCCGTCCGGACGGACCGAAATGCGCACCGTCTCCGAGCCGCGGCGCTCCTCTCGCCAGTCGCGGGAGCCGTCGCGGAAGCGCAGGCCCTCGTCGCGGCGGATGTACGTGCGGTTGCCCTCACGAATGATCGTGCGGTCGCCCTCGGTGATAATGATCCGGTCGCCGTCGCGGCGCTCGCGGCGCTGGTCGCGCAGCCGGTCGATCCGCTCGTCGCGACGGTCGGCGCGGTCGCCGCGACGCTCCTCGCGAATGCGCTGCTCCAGCCGCTCGATCCGACGCTCCTGATCGGCCGTGCGGCCTTCCTCGCGGCGGTCGCGGCGGCCATCGCGGCGATCGTCCTGCGCCTGGTCGCGGCGGTCCTCGCGCAGCTCGCGCAAGCGATCGTCACGGTTGTCCCGGGCGTTGTCGCGGCGATCGCGCGGCTCGTCGCGGCGATCCTGGGCGTTGTCGCGCCGCTCCTCGCGAAGCTCGCGCAGACGGTCCTGGCGATCGTCGCGGGCGTCCTCGCGACGCTCGGGGCGGTCCTCACGGCGCTCCTGCGCGTTGTCGCGCCGGTCGTCCCGCTTGTCGCCGGCGGTCTCGCCACGCTCCTGCTGGCGCTCCTGCCGCTTCTCGCGCTGCTCCTGCTGGGCGTCCTTCAGGCGCTCCTCGCGGTTGAGGCCAGGCTTCTCGGCCTCCCGCGCGGGCCGCTCTTCGCGCTTGTCCTGCGCCTGCTCGCGCTTCTGCTCACGCTCCTGCTGACGCTTGTCCTGCGCCTGCTCACGCTCCTGCTTGCGCTGCTCCTGAGCCTGCTCACGCTGCTGCTGGCGCTGGTCGCGATCCGGACGCTCAGGGCGCTCCGGTCGTTCAGCGCGCTCGGGACGCTCCGGTCGCTCCGCACGCTCGGGACGTTCCGCGCGCTCAGGCCGCTCGGCCCGTTCCGGCCGTTCTGCGCGTGCAGGCTTCTCAGCGCGCTCGGCCCGTTCGGGACGCTCGGCGCGCTCGGGACGTTCACGCCCGCCGCTACGTTCCTCACGTCCACCGCCGCGCTCTTCGCGACCGCCGCCACGCTCTTCACGCCCGCCGCCACGGCGCGGGCCCTCTTCATCGGACTGCGCCAGAACGATCGGACGATCCGTCGCTCCGCGCATGTCGGCAAAAGCGATCGTCGGCGCAGACAGCGCCAGAACGGGCAGCGCAGCGCCCGCAAGCAGAAGAAGTCGGGTCGTTTTCATCACCAGCCTTGTGTGTCCTCTGGCGTCGCCGCACAGCGCGCAGCGCACCTTGTTCGCCCCAGTCAGTGCAGTCAGCTTCCGGCGGACGTGCCGTCCGAATGGCAATTTTGTGTCGCTTGTGAGCTATTCGACTTAGTTTCTGGCTTGATTAAACGGTATCTGACTGCCGTTGACCAAAGTCGAATGCAGACGTTAGCTCCACCGAACGCCTCAACTCACCAAAACGTTCCCTCACGATTTAAGGGCGGCGGTCGAAATGCTGCCGGTTTTGCTCATGGGCTCAGATTTGAGCTAGACGATCTGAACGCAGCATGAACCGCGCGCCGGCGCGGCCGAACGGGGTCGAAGACGATGGCGGGCGCCATGTGGGCGAAATGGGCAGCGTTGGCGCTCGCGCTGGGACTTGCCGGCTGCGCGGGCCGCGCGCAGGGCGTGTTGGTCCCATCGTCCGCCGAAGCGCCCGGCGCGTCGCGCGTCGACCTGATGGCCGCGACGACGCGCAGAAGCACCGTGCAGCCAGGCGTGCTGTTCTCGGGCGAACGCGGCACCCGGCTGGCTCTCACGCAGATCTCGGTGTCGATTCCTCCGGACACGTCTCGCAAGGCCGGCGAGGTCCAATGGCCCCGCCGTCTTCCCGCCGACCCCGCGAAGGAGTTCTCGACGGTGGCGGCCCGTCAGATGGACCGCGAGCAGGCGCGGGCGTGGTTCCGCAGCGAGACCACCGGCCGCAAGAAGCACGTGCTCCTATTCGTGCACGGCTTCAACAACGGCTACGAGGACGCGGTCTACCGTTTCGCGCAGATCGTCCACGACAGCGGGACCGACGCCGTGCCGGTGCTGTTCACCTGGCCCTCCCGCGGCAGCCTGTTCGCCTACAACTACGACCGCGAGAGCACCAACTACTCGCGCGACGCGCTGGAGGAGGTGCTTCAGAACCTCGCCGCAGCGCCCGAAGTGAAGGACGTCTCGGTGCTCGCGCACTCCATGGGCAGCTTCCTCGCGATGGAGTCCCTGCGCCAGATGGCGATCCGCGATGGCCGCATCGCGCCGAAGATCCGCAACGTCATCCTCGCCGCGCCGGACGTGGACGTGGACGTGTTCAAGCAGCAGCTCGGCGAAATGGGCGCCCCGGCTCAAAGGCCGCGTTTCACGGTGTTCGTCTCGCGCGACGACACCGCGCTGAGGGTGTCGAGCCGGATCGCGGGGCAGGTGCCGCGGCTCGGCGCGATCGACCCAAAGGCTGAGCCCTACCGCTCCGAGTTCGCGAGCCAGAAGATCGACGCCTTCGACCTGACGGATCTACGCACCGCCGATCCGCTCGCCCACGGCAAGTTCGCGGCGAGCCCGCAGGTGGTGAAGGCGATCGGCGGTCGACTTGTGGCCGGGCAGGAAATCTCCGCCAACGAGCTCAGCCTCGGCGAGCGTGTCGGGCAGGCGGCGGCGGGCGCCGCGGCGACGGCGGGCTCAGCCGCCGGCGCGATCGTCACCGCCCCGATCGCGATCGTCGATCCCGCCAGCCGGCGCACCTATGGCGACCGTCTGAACGATGTCCGCGGAAATGTTGGCGGAACGTTCGATTCCCTGCGGTAACCGCGAGGGCGGATAACGATGGACGCGCTACTGACGGTGGCGGAACTGCCACGGTCAAACTTCTGACCCGCATGGATGGGCCAAATCACTGGCGGGACGACGCGTTCGTCCCGTTCCTGATCGTCGGCGTGCCGGTCATCATCTATCTCGTCTGGTTCCAGTTCTTCCGGCGCGGCTGAGGGCGGCCGCCTCAGGACAGCGTCAGCTCCGCGGCCCCGAGCTCGGGGAACTCGGCCCGCACCGTCTGGCCGGCGCCGGCGACGTGGAACGGCGTCGCCGAGCCGGTGGTGATGACGTCGCCCGCCTTGATGTGGTTCGGTCCGCCGCGGAGCTCGTTGACGAGCCACAGCAGCGGCCGCACCGGATCGCCCGCGGTGTTGCCGCCCACATGGTCGAACACGGTCTCGCCGTCGACGATCAGCTTCACCGGCATCTCGGCGAGCGGAACCGAAGGCGGCGCGTCGACCGCGGGCCCCAGCACCAGCGCGCCGTGGCTCTGGCGGTCGGCGATCTTCCAGAGCTTGGGCGCCGCCTTCCAGTCCGCGAAAGCGCTTTCAAGAATCTCGATCGCCGCGTGCCAGCTCCCGATCGCGGCGAAGACCTCGTCCTCGCCATAGGGCTCTTCGCGCGCCGGCAGGTCGCGCGCGAAGCGGATCGCGATCTCGGCCTCGACCGCGCCAAGCGCGAAGGCCGGCAGCGTGGCGGGGCCGTCGAAGATGGTGTCCGCCGTCAGCGCGCCGTAGCCGGGCGCCGCGTCCGGCGACGGCGCGCCCACCTTCCAGCCTCGGATGGGGCCGACGAGCGCGACCGCCGCGAAATGCGCCGCATAGGCTTCCCGTTCGTCGGCAAGGACGGCGCCTTCCGGCGGGGCGGTCAGGCGCCGGCCGCTCGCGCGCGCCTCGCCCAGCGCGCTAAGGGCGGAGGCGAGGCCAGTCGGACCGTCGGACAGGGACATGGGAGCTCCTTGGACGTGTTGTCGTCGCGTGGGAATCGGGGCCTGAATCAGGCGGGTTCGCGGGTGCCTTCGAAGGCGTGGCGCCGTCGGGCGAGCTCCTGGCCGACATGGTCCATGAACGCCCGCACCCTCGCGCTCGAGCGCAGGTCCGGGTGTGTCAGCAGCCACAGCGCGGCGGGCACCTGCGCCGGCGGGTCGTAGAGGCGGACGAGGTTGGGCACGCTGCTCGCGATGAAGCAGGGCAGCGGGCCGACGCCGATGCCGGCGGCGATCGCTTCCGCCATGCCGAGCACGGTGGAGAGCCGATAGACCACACGGTGCTCGCCGACCGCGTCGCGCAGCCACTTCTGCAGCGGCCCCAGCATTTCGCCCGGCCCGATCCACGGCAGCGCGTCGAGCGCGGCGATGTCTTCGACCGGCTCCAGCGGCGCGGCGCCGTAGATTGCCCAGCCGATGCTGGCGATACGGCGGCCGACCAGCGTCTCAGGCGGGCTCGCGGTGGCGCGGATCGCGACGTCCGCGTCGCGCTTCGACAGATTGAGCGCGGCGTTCCCGACGACGATGTCGAGCGTGATGTCGGGATAGGCGCGGCGGAAATCCGCGAAGATGCCGGTGAGCAGGTGTATCAGCAGAGAATCGTTGGTGGTGACGCGCAGTTCGCCCGCAGGCGCAAGGTCCTGGCCCGACACCCGCCGCTCGAAGGCGACGATCTCATCGCCCATGCGCGCGGCGATGCCGACCATCTCCTCGCCGGCCGGGGTGAGCGCATAGCCGGCCCGGCCGCGCTCGAACAGCCTGGCGCCGAGGGACTGCTCCAGCGCGCCCAGCCGGCGGAACACCGTGGAGGCGTTGACGCCGAGCACGGTCGCCGCGCCCGCCAGCGAACGCCTGTCCGCGATCGACTTGACCAGGCGAAAATCATCCCAGGCGAGCATGTGGTCGTCGCAGCCCCGCAATCCTTTGCGCCGATGCAATGCGCTTAGCGCATCGTTCCAAGATTGTCATGCGCCCCCACGTGGCGCCAGCAGGCGCTGGTAGACCAGGCCGATGCCGACCAGCACCGCGCCGAGCCCCATGAAGGACAGCGCCCGCAGCGCGCCGCCGAGGCCCGCCATGTCGAACAGGAACACCTTCAGCGTCACGGCGGTGACGACGGCGGCGGACGCGAGCCGCAGCGCCTTCGACCGGCGCGCCACGCCCGCCGCGAGGGTCGCGAGCCCGAAGACGAGCCACACCGCGGAATAGGCGTACCATTCGGCGTCGCCAGTGACCGGGCCGTCCAGTGTGGGGCCAGCGAAAGCGCGCCGCACGACGAGGCTCGCCCAGGCGAGGCCGAGCGCCAGCGCGACGCCGCCGAAGATGCGGGCGACCCACGCCGGCGCTTCCGGAGCGGCGAAACGGGCGGCGGACGCGGCGGCGAGCGCCGGAACAAGATAGCCCGGCAGCAGCGCGTTGAGCAGGACGCCGTCGCCGACCGGCTCCCCGGTGAAGAGCGGGTTCGCGGCCAAGAACAGCCCAAGCAGCGCCACCACGACGCCTAGCCCGCCGGCGGCGAGCGCGCCATAGGCCAGCACCGGGCTCGCCCGCTTCAGCCGCAGCCGCCCGACCAGCGCCGCGAGCCCGAAGGCGACGGTGGCGTCGAGCCCGGCCTCGAGCAGCCGCACGCCGTCGCCGACGAGATCGCCATGGGCGAGATGGCGCGCCTGCGCGAAGCCGAGCAACAGCGTGAACAGCAGCGCCGCGCCCTCCAGAACCTGCGCCGGCCACGGCTGCCCCGCGCGGTCGAACCGGCGGGAGGCGAACCAGAACGCGGCCGCCGGCGCGCCATACCCCCACAGCAGGGCGTTGAACACCGGCGTCGACGACAACGCCTCGCCGACGATCCGGGGGTCGATCGCGACCCGCGCGGCCACGAGGCCCGCCGCTGCGACCGCGACGAAGCCGAGCGTCCGGATCGGCCGCGCGGTCGCGGCGTAGCCGAGCGCCGCCGTCAGGAAGGCGAGCGCGACGGTCAGCGATCCGTCGCGCATCGCCATGGCGAGCGCGAGGCCGAGGGCGGCGGCGGCGCCGGCGACATAAGCCGCCGTGGCGGCGGGTCCCCCGGACGTCGAGGCTTCGCGACGGACGGCGTCCTCGCTCAGCGCGACATAGGCCGCGGCGAGCAGGGCGGCGCACGCGGCGAAGCCGAAATCGGTCGCGAAGCCCGCGACGCGCCAGTAGGCGACGCCGAGCAACGCCAGCGGCGCCGCGACCGCGGCCGCCGCGAGGCAGCCCGCCCGCCAGAGCGGGCTCGCCGGCGCGCTGCGGGCCGCGGAGGCGCCGCCTGCCAGATGGACACCGCCTAGGATGGCCGCGAAGACAAGGAAGCGCCCGACGCCGACCGGCGTGGTGCCGGGATCGCCAGGCAGGGGATAGGCGGTCGTCTCGGCGAGCAGCGCAAGCGCGGCGTCGTCGAACGACAGCGCGGCGAGGCCGGCGAGGGCTGCGCTCGCGACCGCGGCCGGCGCGAAGGCCTGGATCCGCGCGGCGAGCCCAAGCGTGCCTACGAGCAGTAGGGCGAGCCCTGTGAGCGACAGCGTGGCGAAGCGGTCGATCACCGGGCCGGCGAGCGCGACGAGCCCGAACAATGCGACCAGCGCGTTCGGAACGACAGGAGGCCGGAGCGGGGCGGCCTCGCCCGCCCGCAGCGCGGCGGCGAGCGCCACGAGCGCCGCGGCGTAGGCCACGAGTGCGAAACCGTCCCCCCGTTCGGCGACGCCGGTCGCGGCGAGCGCGCCCCAGGCGGCGGCTGCGAGGCCCGCGGCGAGCGCGAGCGCCGGCCAGTTGCGGATGCGGGCCACCGCGAAGGCCGCGGCCGTCGGCGCGAGCAGATAGGTCAGGAGGGCGTAGAGATTGGGTTCGGTGGACGAGACCAGCAGCGGCGCCGCATGGGCGCCGACGAGCCCGACAGCGCCAAGCATCGGCCCGTGCAGCGCGGCCGCGAGCACCGTCGCCACCGCGACTGCGCCAAGCAGCAGGAAGGCCGGCGCCGGGCCGATGAAGCCGTAGAGCGCATAGGCCGCGTAGACGGTCGCGAACGCGCTGACGGCGCCGGCGGAGGTCACGACGGCGGGGATGTCGATCGCGCGGCGCGGGCGGCCGGCGCGCGCCTCGGCGCGCCGCATGCGTTCACCGAGCGCGAGCAGACCGGCGGCGAAAGCCGCGCCGAGCAGGGTGCGCGCCGCGGGGCCGAGCAGACCCTGCTCGATGGAGTAGCGCACCAGGAACACGCCGCCGAGCGCGAGCGCCAGTCCGCCGACGATCACCGACCAGCGCGCCCCGAGCCGCTCCTCGAGCGAGCGCTTCGGAGGCGCCGGCGCGGCGGCGGGTTTCGGCGTCGGGGGAACAGGGCTCGCCGGTCGGTTCGCGACCTGCGGCGCGGGCTTTGGCTGCGGTTGCGGCGCTGCGGACGGGCGGGCGTCGGCTGCGACCACGTCCGCGGCGCGTCGGCCGATTTCGGCCTCCAGCGTCGCGATCCGCCGTTCGAGCGCGGCGATGCGCGACCGAGACGCGAGACCGAGCGCGAAGCCGACGACGCCGAGGACAGGGACGACGATCAGCGCCAGCAGAAGCAGGCCGTATGCGGGTTCCAACGCAGCCTCGCGCCGTTGCGGGTGCGCGACGATAGAGGCGCGCGCCTTCGGCGCAAAGCGCTGGGCGAAGCGGCTGGAGCGCCTCTACCGGAGCCCGATCCGCCTCCGCGCCCGCCGCCACAGGCTCGGGGGGCGTTCGGGATCGACGAGATCGGTTTCGGACAAGGCCTCCTCGATCTCGCCGACCTCGCGGGCTTCCAGCGGTTCGAGGCGACGTCCGGAGCCGCGGAACGATTCGATCGTCGCGATCAGCGAGCTGGTCCGTTGGAGCTCGGCCGCGATCTCCGCGGGCGTTACGCCGAGATGTTCCGCCAGCAGATCGTCGCGGATGCGCGCTATCGTGGCGCGGCGCTCCTCGTCCTGAGCTCCGGCCTCGACCGCCACGTCGCTTTCCGTGTCGAAGCCCATGGAGCGGTTGTTGAGGTTGGACGAGCCCACCTTCAGCAACCGGTCGTCCACGATCATCACCTTGGCGTGGACATAGATCGGATCGCCTTCCGGCGTCGCCGGCCAGTAGATCCGGAACCGCCCATGCGCGTCGGCCCTGCGCACGAAGCGGATCAGCTTGGCGCGCGCCGCGCCCATGGTGCTTTCCTCCAGCCAGCCGTCTTGGGCTTCTGGATTGATCACCACGATTTCAGGTCCGTCCGGTTCGGCGAGCCGTCGGGCGATCGCCTCTGCGATCGTGCGGGAGGCGAAGTACTGGCTTTCGATGTAGAGGAACCTTTCCGCGCGGGCGATCGCCGCGAGGTAGAGCCGTTCGATCTCGGTGATCTGCGGTTGGCCGCCATACTCCGCGAAGGTGCGCGCGATCCCGACGTCGACCTCGGTCATCGTGGTCGGCAAGTCGTCCGGCCAAGGGTCGCTGTCGCCGGGCGGCGGCTCCAGCTCCTCGCCGGTGGCGATCCTCCAGCGCGCGCGGGCGAGCTCGCCGAAGGCCTGCGCCGCCGCGCCGTCCACGCAGGTGGTGGCGTCGTGCCACGGCTGCAGCTGCCGGCCCCAAGGGGAGCGCCGGCCCCTGTCGTCGGCGCGGTGCTCGCGCGTGTCCCAGCGGCCAAGCGTCATGTCGATGCCGCCGCAGAAGGCGAGCGCGTCGTCCACGACCACGATCTTCTGGTGATGGGCGGCGAGCGGCGGATGGCTGGCGTCCAGCTTGAGCCGGATATTCTTCTTCAGCATCCACTGCACGAGATAGAACGGCGTCTCGCCGCGACCGAGCGTCTCCAGGACGCCGAGGTTCCATTTCAGCAAGTGGATGCTGATTTCTGGCCTCCGGTCCGCGACGAAGCTCAGGAAGGGCCCGAGCCGGTTGGGTCCCTCGATCGTCGCGCCATGAGGCTCCAGTTCGATCCGGCTGTCGAAGTCCCAGCCGATCAGCATGACGGAGCGCCGCGCCTTGAGGATCGCCCGCTTGGCGGCGCGGTAGTAGTCCGCGGCGTCGACGATCAGCGCGAAGCGGTCTGCGCGCTCGATCCGCCAGCAGGTGTCGCCGGGCGCGAGCAGGGCGGCGGGCGGCGGAGATGGGGTCAGCATCGGGTCTCGCGGCGCAGTGACGGGCGACCGGCGTTATAGGGCGCGGGCCGCCCAGAGTCCGCATCGTGTCCTGACGTAGGCGCGGGAAGGCGTCCGAAACATGACAGAGAATTAATTGGCGGTGGAAGCGCCGGCTTCCTATATCTCAATCATCGAACGCGCGGCGACGCCGCCGCGGGCAAACACAGGAGGCTACAATGGCCGTTTGGACCGCTCCGATCGTCGAAGAGACCCCGGTTGGCCTCGAGGTCACCTCGTACAGCCCGGCTGAGCTCTGAGCTTCTAAGCTCTGACGATCAGTTTTGAAGCCCCGCGCGGCCCCGCCGCGCGGGGCTTCTTCGTTTTCGACTGGGTCGCTCGCATTCTCGCCGTCGATGGTGACCCCGTGATCCCTGCAAGGGCTGCTTCAGGGCGTCGACGTATAGCGCGCGAGGCCCGCCTCGAGGTCCGCGAGCAGGTCCTCGACCTCTTCCAGCCCGATATGGATGCGGATCGTCGGCCCTTCCGGCGCCCAGCGGCTCGCCGTGCGGATGCGGCCGGCGTCGTACGGAATCGCGAGGCTTTCGAAGCCTCCCCAGGAATAGCCGAGCCCGAACAACTCCAGCCCGTCCAGGAACGCGGCCACCGCGGCCCGCGATCCGGGCGCGAGCTCGACCCCGAACAGGCTCGACGCCCCCTCGAAATCGCGTTTCCAGAGCGCATGGCTGGGATCGGTCTCGAGCGCGGGGTGCATAACCCGCGCCACCTCCGGCCGGCTGTTCAGCCAGCGCGCGACCCGCAGCCCCGCCTCCTGCTGATGCGCGAGCCGGACGCCCAGAGTGCGCAGGCCACGAAGCGCCAGGAAAATATCCTCCGGTCCGACGTGCATTCCCATCGCGCCATGGGTCGCCTTTACCGCCGGAGCGTAAGACTCGTTCGCCGAGATGGTGCCGATCAGCAGATCGGCATGCCCACCGAGATACTTGGTGCCGGCCGTCAGCGACAGGTCGACGCCGTGATCATGCGCCTTAAAAAGCAGCGGCGTCGCCCAAGTGTTGTCCATGACGACGGCCGCGCCGCGCGCATGGGCCGCGCCGGCGATGGCCGGGACGTCCTGAACTTCAAACGTCAGGGACCCAGGGCTTTCGACGAAGACCGCCCTGGTTTCCGGCCGGATCAGGTCCGCGATCTGCGCCCCGATCAGGGGGTCGTAATAGGTGGTTTCGATCCCGAGCCGGCGGAGCAGCGTGTCGCAGAGATGCCGGGTCGGCTGATAGGTGGTGTCGACCATCAGCAGATGGTCTCCGGAGCCGAGCACGGACAGCAGCGCCGTGGTCACCGCCGAGAGGCCCGACGGCGTCAGCGCGACGTGGGCGCCGCCCTCAAGCTCCTGCAACGCTTCGGTCAGCGAGTCGTAGGTCGGGCTGCCGCGGCGGCCGTAGGTGTAGCGGCCCGAGCCGCTGGCGAGGTCGGCGACCGTCGGCGCGAGCACGGTCGATCCGCGCACGATCGGCGGGTTGACGAAGCCGTGCTGGTCGACGACGTCGCGGCCGCCGAGGACAAGGTTGGTCATCGGCCCGTAGGAGCGACCGCTCTTGCGCGCCATCGGCGAACCTCTCGCGTGGTCGTGAACGACCTTTGTTCATGCGTGCCGGTACGGGGCGCCGTCAAGCTTGACCAAGAATTGCAACTGGCGCGAAATTCATCTCGCAGCCGTCGGAGGTTCGCGCAACGATAAGGCGTCGGTCATCGGCGGCTTTCGAGCGCGGGGCTGGCGGGCGTTCAAAGGCCAAGGCAGGAAGCCCCCGCTGTTGCGACTTTGGTCGCGATTGAGCAGGCGGCGAACAAGGCGAGAAGACTTATGAAAAAAATCCTTACCGCTCTGGCGCTCGGCGCTTCGGCGGTCTTCGCGTCCGGCGCGGCGGGCGCCGCCACGCTGGACCAGGTCAAGAAGGACGGCGTGCTGAAATGCGGCGTCAGCACCGGCCTTCCGGGCTTCTCGAATCCGAACGAAAAGGGAGAGTGGACCGGGCTCGACGTCGACCTGTGCCGCGCCGTCGCCGCGGCGATCCTCGACGATCCCACCAAGGTCCGCTTCACGCCGCTGACCGCGAAGGACCGCTTCACGGCGCTCCAGTCCGGCGAAGTCGACGTCCTGTCGCGCAACTCCACCTGGACGTCGTCGCGCGACGCGACCCAGGGCCTGAACTTCACCGCCGCCAACTATTACGACGGCCAGGGCTTCCTCGTGCGCAAGGCGCTCGGCGTCAAGTCGGCGATGGAGCTCAACGGCGCCTCAGTCTGCACCCAGTCCGGCACCACGACCGAGCTCAACGTCGCGGACTTCTTCCGCACCAACAACCTCCAGTACGAAGTCGTGGCCTTCCAGGGCCAGGAAGAGACGCTGAAGGCCTATGAGTCCGGCCGCTGCGAAGTGTTCACCTCCGATTCCTCGCAGCTTTACGCGCTGCGCCTGAAGCTCGCCAACAAGGACGAGCACATGGTGCTGCCGGAGCTGATCTCGAAGGAGCCGCTCGCCACCGCCGTCCGTCAGGGCGACGACCAGTGGTTCGACATCGTGAAGTGGGTCCACTTTGCGATGCTGAACGCTGAAGAGGCGGGCGTCACGTCGAAGAACGTCCAGGAGATGCTGAGCTCCCCGAACCCCGACATCCGCCGCATGCTCGGCGTCGAAGGCAATTTCGGCGAGCAGCTGGGCCTGACCAAGGACTGGGTAGTCCGCATCGTCGGTAAGGTCGGCAATTACGGCGAGGCCTTCGATCGCAATGTCGGCGCCGGCTCGCCTCTCCAGATCGAGCGCGGCAAGAACGCGCTCTGGACCAAGGGCGGCCTGCAGTACGGTCCGCCGATCCGCTGAAGACGGTTCGGCCGGAGCGCGGGCGTCCCACGTCCCGCTCCGGCCGCCCGGTCTCCGCCACGGCGCGGGGGCCGGCTTGGACGTCGGCGGGCGCTCGTCCCGTCACGGCATCAGTCGGCCCGGAGCCGCAGCGGCCCGCCCGTCTCATTCGTGGAGCCCCGAATGGCGATCACTCACGAAGGTCCAGCCCCCGCTGAGCCGGTCCGCTCGCGCTCGTCCATCCTGAACGACGCGCGCTTCCGGGGGCTGGTCGCGCAGGCGGTCGTGGCCGCGATCGTGGTCTTCGCGATCGGCATGATGGTCTGGAACGCCCAGACCAACCTCGCCAATCAACGCATCGCCTCGGGCTTCGGGTTCCTGAACCAGACGGCCGGCTTCGGCATCAACCAGACGATGGTGGAGTACAACGAGACCTCGACCTACGGTCGCGCTCTCCTCGTCGCCGTCATCAACACGCTGATGGTCGCCGGCGTGGGCATCGTCTTCGCGACAATCCTCGGTTTCCTCGTCGGCGTCGGCCGGCTTTCGAAGAACTGGATGGTCCGGCAGGTCTGCACCGCTTATGTCGAGGTGACGCGCAACCTGCCGCTGCTGTTCCACATTCTGTTCTGGTATCTTGCGGTGCTTGCGGCGATGCCGGCGGCGCGCAACAGCTATTCGCTATTCGGCGAGATCTACATCAACAATCGCGGAATCTACATTCCGAGGTTCGTCTTCGGCGAGGGCAGCGGCGTCGGGCTGATCGCCTTCGCCATCGCGGTCGTAGGCGTCATCGTCCTGAAGAAATGGGCGACCGCCCGGCGGAACGCCACCGGCCAGCAGTTTCCGGTGTTCTGGACGTCGGTCGGCTTGCTGATCGGGCTGCCGCTGATCGCGCTGCTCGCCGTCGGCTTCCCCGTGACGATCGACCATCCGGTCCTGAAGGGCTTCAATTTCAGCGGCGGCTCGCGACTGCTGCCGGAATTCGCGGCGCTCGTGATCGCGCTGTCGATCTACACCGGCGGCTTCATCGCCGAGATCGTCCGCGCCGGCATCAAGGCCGTGAACTACGGGCAGTCGGAGGCCGCCGCTTCGCTCGGCCTGAAGTCCGGCCTCGCCACCCGGCTGGTGGTGATCCCGCAGGCGCTTCGGGTCATGATCCCGCCGCTGACGAGCCAGTACCTCAACCTCACCAAGAACTCGTCGCTCGCCGCTTTCGTCGGCTATCCCGAGTTGGTCCAGGTCTTCGCGGGCACCACGCTGAACCAGACCGGCCAGGCGATCGAGATCATCGCGATCACGATGGGCATATACCTCGTGATCAGCCTCGTCACGTCGGCCTTCATGAACTGGTACAACCAGCGCGTCGCGCTGATCGAACGGTGAGGGCGGCGGCATGACCGACACGACCATCGCGGGACCCGACCGCCCCTTCATCCGCACCGAGATGCTGACGCCGCAGCCGCCGCCGACGGCGGTGTCGGGTTTCGCCGGCTGGGCGCGGCAGAACCTGTTCTCCGGGCCGATGAACGCGCTGCTGACGCTCGTCTGCGCCGCGCTCGCCGTCTATCTCCTCTGGGTCTTCATCGACTTCCTGCTCTTGCGCGCGGTGTGGACCGGCACGAACCGCGAAGCCTGCATCGCGCCGGGCGTCGGGGCATGCTGGCCGTTCATCACCAACCGCTTCGGGCAGTTGCTCTACGGCTTCTATCCGGCGGACGAGCACTGGCGTCCGGCCACGGTGTTCTTCGTGGCCGTCGCGCTCATCGTCCCGCTGTTGACCCCGAGCGCGCCCTACAAGAAGGCGAACGCGCTCCTGTTCTTCGTGGCGTTCCCGATCTTCGCCTTCGTCATGCTGCACGGCGGCTACTTCGGCCTCCGCACGGTCGAGACCCGGGCCTGGGGCGGCCTGCTCGTCACGCTCGTCGTCGCGACGACCGGCATCGTCGCCTCGCTGCCGCTCGGCATCCTGCTCGCGCTCGGCCGCCGGTCGAAGCTGCCGCTGATCAAGTTTGTCTCGATCGCCTTCATCGAGTTCTGGCGCGGCGTGCCGCTGATCACCGTGCTGTTCTTCGCCACTTACATGCTGCCGCTGTTCCTGCCGTCCGGCTGGACGATCGACGGTCTGCTGAGGGCGCTCGTGGGCGTCGCGCTGTTCTCCGCCGCCTACATGGCCGAGGTGGTGCGCGGCGGCCTGCAGGCGATCCCGAAAGGCCAGTACGAGGGCGCGATGGCGATGGGCCTGCGCTACTGGCCGATGATGCTGCTGATCGTGCTGCCGCAAGCGCTGAAGCTGGTCATCCCCGGCATCGTCAACACCTTCATCGGCCTGTTCAAGGACACGACGCTGGTCGCGATCGTCTCGATCTTCGACTTCCTCGGCATCATCCGCGCCGCCTTCGCGGACCCGAACTGGGCGACGCCGATGACCGTCTACACCGGCTTCGCCTTCGCCGGCATCGTCTACTTCGTCTTCTGCTACGGTATGTCCCGCTATTCGAGGTTCGTCGAAGAGCGGCTCGACACCGGCCACAAGCGCTAAGCACAGGGAGCCGCCGTCATGGCCGAATCCGTCGTCGAAGCCTCCGAACTGCCGCCCGTCGACAAGGCGCCGCCCTCCAAGGAGATCGCGGTCGAGATCATCGGCATGCACAAGTGGTACGGCGAGTTCAACGTCCTGAAAGACATCAACCTCAAGGTGAAGCGCGGCGAGCGCATCGTCATCTGCGGGCCGTCCGGCTCCGGCAAGTCGACCATGATCCGCTGCATCAACCGGCTCGAGGAGTTCCAGAAGGGCCAGATCATCGTCGAAGGCACCGAGCTGACCAACGATCTCAAGAAGATCGACGAGATCCGGCGCGAGGTCGGGATGTGCTTCCAGCACTTCAACCTGTTCCCGCACCTGACGATCCTCGAGAACTGCACGCTGGCTCCGATCTGGGTGCGCAAGATGCCCAAGAAGGACGCCGAAGAGATCGCGATGCACTTCCTCAAGCGGGTGCGCATTCCCGATCAGGCCCACAAGTACCCGGGCCAGCTTTCGGGCGGCCAGCAGCAGCGCGTCGCCATCGCCCGCGCGCTCTGCATGAAGCCGAAGATCATGCTGTTCGACGAGCCGACCTCGGCGCTCGACCCCGAGATGGTCAAGGAGGTGCTCGACACCATGGTCGGCCTCGCCAATGACGGCATGACCATGCTGTGCGTGACGCACGAGATGGGCTTCGCCCGTCAGGTCGCCGATCGGGTCATCTTCATGGACGCCGGCCAGATCGTGGAGTCGAACGAGCCGAACGCCTTCTTCGCCAACCCGCAGCACGAGCGCACCAAGCTGTTCCTCAGCCAGATCCTGCACTGATCGCGCAGGCGGGCAGGGGGCTCAGGGGAACCGACCGCGGCCCGACGGGTTTCTCCCTCGAACAAGGGAGATGACGCATGGCGGGTTCGCCGAAACCTGAGAAGGACCGCAGCGCCGCGACGGGCGCGTCCGAGGCGGACGCCGTGCGGCCCGTGCCGTTCGAACGGCGGCCGGACGCAGGTCCCGGCAAGGGACCCGCTCCCGACGGCCCTCCGGACGCCGCCGAGACGGCCGGCGTGAAGCGCCGGGACGGCGACGCGCAAAAGACGCCGAAGAGCGCGCCGGGCGCGATCGATCCGGCGAAGCTCGACAGCGAATCCGACGACGGCGCGGGGTAGAGCCCCCGCGGATCGCCTACATCCTCTCGACGTTCAGGCCTGAACGCGCGTGATCTCGATCCATTCGCGGGCGCGCGCTTCCGGATCGGCGGCGCCGACCACGTCGTTGACGACGGCTACGACGTCCGCGCCGGCGGCGAGGCATTGCACGGCGCGCTCGGGCGTGAGCCCGCCGATCGCGACCAGCGGGCGGCCGCCGATCCGGCGCTTCCATTCGCCGATGCGCTCAAGCCCTTGAGGCGCAAAGGGCATCTGCTTCAGGATCGTCGGCCAGATCGGACCGAGCGCCACATGGTGCGGATCGACCGACAGCGCCCGGTCGAGCTCTTCCGGCGTGTGGGTCGAGACGCCGAGGCGAATGCCCGCGGCTCGGATCGCCTTGAGGTCGGCCTCCTCGAGATCCTCCTGGCCGAGGTGGAGGAAGGGCGCGCCGAGATCGATGGCGGCCTGCCAGTAGTCGTTGACGACGAGAGTTGCGCCGGCCGCCGCGCAAAGCTGCAACGCGCGGTTAATTTCATGGTTAATAATGTCTTGCGGCTTGTTCTTAACCCGAAGCTGGATCAGCCGCGCGCCGGCGCCCACAAGACGCGCCACCCAGTCGGCGCTGTCGACGACGGGGTAGAACGGATCGAGCCGCGCCGTCATGCGAGGCTCGCGCGGCCGAAGACCGGCGTCGAGGGCGCCGCCATGTCGCGGGGCTCGATCGGGTCGGCGAGGAAGCCCGCGCGGCCCGCCTCGATGGCGCGGGCGAAGGCGCCGGCCATGGCGACCGGATCGCCGGCCTTGGCGACGGCGGTGTTGAGCAGCACGGCGTCGTAGCCGAGCTCCATCGCGGCCGCCGCGTGGCTCGGCCTGCCGATGCCGGCGTCGATCACCAGCGGCACGTCCGGGAAATGCGCTCGGAGCGACCGCAGCCCATAGACGTTGTTGAGCCCCATGCCGGTGCCGATCGGCGCGCCCCAGGGCATCAGCAGCTTGCAGCCGGCGTCGAGCAGGCGCTCGGCCACGACCAGATCCTCGGTGGTGTAGGGGAACACCTCGAAGCCCTCGGAGGTGAGGATGCGCGCCGCCTCGACCAGGCCGAAGACGTCCGGCTGCAGGGTGTCGGCCTCGCCGATCACCTCGAGCTTGATCCAGGAGGTCCCGAACACCTCGCGCGCCATCTGCGCGGTGGTCACGGCCTCCTTCACGGAGTGACAGCCGGCCGTGTTCGGCAGCACGCGCACGCCAAGGTCGGCGATCAGCCCCCAGAAGTCCTGGCCCTCACGCAGCCGGCCGGATTCGCGGCGCAGCGACACGGTCAGGATCTCGGTCCCGGAGGCCCGCGCAGCGTCGGCGAGGATGGCGGGCGAGGGGTACTGCGCCGTGCCGAGCAGCAGGCGGGACGCGATCTCGACGCCGTAGAAGTTCAGCATGTCAGCCTCCTTGCCGGGGCGAGACGATTTCGATGCGGTCGCCGTCCTCGAGCGCGGTGGCGGCGCGGGAGGCGGCGGGCACGAAGGCGCCGTTCAGCGCCGTCGCCACCACCGCGCTGTCGAGCTCGAGCAGGCGCAGCGCCTCGGCGAGGTCGGCCGCGGCGAGATCATGCTCGTCGCCGTTCACGGTCAGCTTCATGGGACGTGTCCTCCGGTCGCGTCGCGATCTCCGCGGCCTGCTGAGCGCATGTGGGCGACAACAGAAATCCGTGACGGTAGAGACCGTTGACGTAGGTTGTTCGGCCGCGTCTTTCAACGCGCGGCAGGTTGTCGGGGAAGGCGGGACGGACGTCGGCCCGCACTTCGAGAATCTCGGCTTCGCCGAAAGCCGGGTGCAACGCGTAGGCCGCGTTCAGCAGGTCGACGACCGAGCGGGCGGTCGCGCCGCGGCGCTCGGCGCTCTCGATCATGGTCGCGCCCAGCATGAACACGCCGCCGGCCCGCGGCACCACGTAGAACGGAATGCGCGGGTGCAGCAGCCGCACCGGCCGCGACAGGCGGATCTCGTCGGTCCGCACCACCAGCATTTCGCCGCGAACGCCGCGCAGGTCCGGCAGGGCGTCGCGGGCGGCGAAGCCCCGGCAGTCCACCACGGCGTCGTCCCCGACCTCCGCCGGGTCGGCCTCGACGCCGTAGCGGAACATGACGCCACGCTCGCGCAGGGAGCGCTCCAGCGCGGCGAGCGCGCCGCGCGGCTCGAGATGCCCCTCGTCGGGGAAGAACAGGCCTGCGCGGAAGCGGCCGGCGAGGTCGGGCTCCAGCTCCGCCACCCGGTCGCCGTCGATGGTCTCGTAGCGCTCGGTGCGGCGGGCGAAGCGCGTGAACTCGGCCGAGTCCCGCGGCGGCGCGACCACCAGCGTGCCGTGGCGCGTCACGGCGCCAGTCGCCTCGTCCCACCAGTCGAGCGCGACCGCGCCGCGCGTGGCGACGACCGGCTCCGCGCTCTCCCGCTCGCACCACGGCGCCAGCATGCCGCCGGCGGACCAGGAGCAGGCGCCTGCGCCGAGCGCCGCCGCGCGGTCGACGATCGTCACCGTCGCGCCGCGGCGGACGAGCTCCAGTGCTGATGTCAGGCCGGCGACGCCGGCGCCGAGAACGGTGACGCGCATGGGCGCGGGTGCTCGCTTCCGCGTGTGGCGGATCCGGCCGGCGAAATGCGGAAAGCGTCGGTCTGGCGCCCCCGTTCCTTCGCCGGCATGACCCGGATCAGGTTCAAAGGGTTCGGCTCTCGCCGTCTCAGCCCTCGCGGGCGCCCCTCGGGTGCCGAGACGATGGGGTCGGCGGCCGGCGGTGTCAACGGTCGGCGCCGTGTTCCGTCATCAGGCCGCGGCGTGGGCGGCGGGCGGCGCGACCCGGCAGAACGCCCGAAACGAGCGCTCCACCAGCGCCGGGTCCAGCCCGTGCGCGATCACCACCAGCTTGGTGGCCGGGCGCCCGTCCGGCCATGCGTCGAGATGGACGGGGGCGTGCATCAGATGCTGCACGCCCTGGATCACGACGGGCGTGTCGACGCCTTCGACCGCGACCAGCCCCTTCAGCCGCAGGATGCGGTCGCCGTGCCGGTTCAGCAGCATCGACAGCCAGAGGCCGAAGCGCGCCCAATCCAGCGGCTGCTCCGCGGCGAGCGCGAAGGCGCGGACCGCGCCGTGCCGGCCGGGGCCCGCGGCGAGCCAGCGCCGGACCTCGCCGGCGCGGGTCGCGTCGTCATGGACGTCGGCGAGCAGCAGGCCGGGCGAGGGCGCGTCGTCGGGGCGGAGTTCGATCACCGGCGCGGCCGGATTGAGGTTCGCGAGCCGTGTCCTGACGCGGGCGGCCGCGTCCTCCGGCGCGAGATCGGTCTTGGTGAGGATCAGGCGGTCGGCGACGGCGGCCTGACGCACGGATTCCTCGTGGGCGTCGAGCGTCGCCTCGCCCAGCATGGCGTCCACCACGGTCACGATCGCGCCGGCGCGGAGCTGGTGGCGCAGCGCAGGGTCGGCGCTCAGGGTCGCGATCACCGGGCCGGGGTCGGCGAGGCCTGTGGTCTCGATCACGATCCGGTCGAAGCCGGCGATCTCGCCGCGAGCGCGCCGCCCGATCAGGGCCATCAGCGCGTCGCGCAGATCGCCGCGCACGGTGCAGCAGAGGCAGCCGCTCTTCAGCAGCACCACGTCGTCGGCGATCCGCTCCAGCAGCAGGTGGTCGAGCCCGATCTCGCCGAACTCGTTGACCAGCACGGCGGTGTTCGCGAGCTCGGGCCGCGCCAGCAGGCGCTTCAGCAGCGTCGTTTTCCCCGAGCCGAGGAAGCCGGTCAGGATGTTGACAGGGAGGCGCGTCCCCGTCATCCGGAGTTTGCCGACGGAGCGAGGCATCTCCGCTCCCTCTGTCTTGAGGGGAGAGCACGGGTAGGCGACGCAGAAATCTCAACCATGGATTTGCGCATTGTCAGTCTGCAGGTAGCTTTGAAATGATTTTTTCTAGATCATCTCCATTTCTTATGGTGATTTTCTCGCCTTTGAAACTAACAACCACCGAAGAGTGACCGCCGTTTTTTCTCAATATTTCGATTATGTCCTTTAGTGCTCCAGATGCATTTCTAAGAAATACGGCGAACGCTGCAGATCCAGCAAAAATATAGCCATAATTGTTAATGAATTCTTGTACTTCTTGAGGGTAGTTTAGCCTGTGCTTATCATGGATGCCGATCGTATTCGTATGCTCACCTAGGGAGTTTGAATCAATATTCTCTCCACCAAATTGAGAAGATTTACTTTCAACTATCGCGATAAGGTCATCAAATTGCTTATCGGTGGCGATATAATGGCCTTCCTCCGAAGCTTTCTTAACAAAAAATGTGCTATACAAGATTTTCAATTCGTACACGTCTATCTCCTGACGCCAAATTTCGAATTTCAGGGGAGTGTGCACGCTATGATAACAAAAATTCCTTGCAGCTGTATTTGATTTTTCCGTCGCGGAGCATGCGCTATGGAAAAACGATGTGCGCAAGTTTCGCATGATTGGCCATGCTGGTGGAAGTGCTTTCGGTATAGGCCTATTCTAGGCATTGGCTTTTAAGTCTGGCCAGCACCACCTCGTCGAGCGGGTCGCAGTCGCGGCGGGTCAGCTTTTCCGCCGCGGGCCAGACCGCGCCCAGCGTGTCGACCACCGCGACCTTGCCGGTGCGGGACGACAGCGTGAAGCGCCCGCCCCATTCGCGGACGCTGAGGCCGTAGAGCGCTAGCGTCTCGTTCGCCACCGCCGCGCGGCGGATGCGGTCGGCGGTCGGCGTGCGCGCCGGGTCCGCGACGCCGTCGCTCCAGTGCGCTTCCGATCCGAACGACCCGCAGAGCCCGCACATGGCCGTCTCCTGCAACTGAATGGCTGCGTCATGCCCCGGCTTGTCCGGGGCATCCGCCGGTCCGCTGCGCGAACGTCGCCGTGGATCCCCCGGACGAGCCGGGGGATGACGGCTGCGTCTGAACCCGGCGCGTCAGGACTGCGGCCGGGCGGTCCCGGAGCGCGGATAGCGCTTGGCGAAGTCCTCCGCGATCTCCTCCATCGCGACGAACTTCACGCCGGCATGGGCTCGCATGTGGTCGTAGAGCCGCTGGTGCATCTGCAGCACGTGCGGGCGGCCGGAGACGTCCGGGTGGATGGTGATCGGGAACACGGCGTAGTCGTAGTTCTCGTAGACCCAGTCGAACTGGTCGCGCCACATCCGTTCGATGACGTGCGGATCGACGAAGCCGTGGCTGTTGGGCGCCGCTTTGATGAACATCATCGGCGGCAGGTCGTCGAGATGCCACGAGGCCGGAATCTCGATCAGGTCGGTCTCCTCGCCCGAGGTGAACGGCTTCATCCAGGTCGAGGGGTGCTGCGAGTAGTCGATCTTGGTCCACTGGTCGCCGACCGTCACGTAATAGGGGTGATGGTCGTTGTGCATCAGCGAGTGGTCGTAGCGGACGCCCTTCTTCTGCAGCAGCTCGTTGGTCTTGGCGCCGAACTCCCACCACGGCGCGACATAGCCGCGGGGGCCCTGGCCGGACAGCTCGGCGATCACCTCGACGCATTTGTCGAAGATCGCCTCCTCCTGCTCCGGCGTCATCGCGATCGGGTTCTCGTGGCTGTAGCCGTGCATGCCGATCTCGTGGCCGGCGGAGGCGACCGCCTTCATCTCCTCCGGAAAGGTCTCGATCGAGTGGCCGGGGATGAACCAGGTGGTCTTGATCCCCCACTTGTCGAACAGGCGCAGCAGGCGGGGCGAGCCGACGCGGCCGGCGAACACGCCGCGGGAGATGTCGCAGGGGCTGTCCTCGCCGCCGTAGGAGCCGAGCCAGCCGGCCACGGCGTCGACGTCGATCCCGTAGGACACGAAAATCTCCTTCGGCATGGCGTCTCGTCCTCTCTGTCGTTGTTCGGCTTCTGGTCGTTCAGTTCATCCTCGCGGGGCGAGGGCGGCAAGTCACGCTTCGTCGACGGGCCTCGGCTTCAGCCGCAGCCGAGGCAGCCCCGGAACCAGTCGCGCAAGCCGGCGTCGAACGGACCCCATGCGGCTTCGAGCGCGCGATGGCGGCCGGCGTTCGCCCGGAACAGCGTCCGGAGCTCGGCCTCGACCGCGTCGAGATCGACGCCCGCGACGCGGCCGTCGGCGACGATCGTGCGGCCCGCCACCACGACCTCGCGCACATGGGCCGCGGCGCCGCGGGTGAACAGCAGGTCGAGCGGATCGACCGGCGCGATCCGGTCGCGGTCGAGCGCGTCGAGGTCGAACGCGATGAAATCCGCCGCCGCGCCGGGCGCCAGCGCTCCGTCTCCGGGCGCGCCGACGGCGGCGCGGCCGGCGGCGATCACGGCCGACAGGAAGCCAGCGCGCGTCCATGCGGGATCGAGCTTCGCGCCGGCGTGGACGCCGTGCACCAGCCGCATCTCGCGCAGCAGGTCGTCGTCCTCGTCGAGCGCCTGCCCGTCGACGCCGACCGCGACCCGGCAGCCGCGGGCGTGCGCCTCGCGGATGGGGCCGAGGCCTGAGCGCAGATACATGTTCGAGCTGAAATTGGTGACGATCCGCGCGCCGGAGGCCGCGATCCGGTCGAGCTCGTCGGGCCGCGCATGGACGCAATGGGCGAGCGTCAGCCGCGCCGACAGCAGGCCGATCTCCTCCAGATGCCGGACGACGCCGTCGGGGAAGGCCCGGTCCGCCCAGGCGCGCTGGCGCTCGGTCTCCAGCAGATGCATGTGCACGCGCCGCTCGGTGCGGGCGGAAGCGTCCGCGATCGCCTCCAGCAGCGGGCGCGAGCACCATTGCGGGCCCGCCGGCCCGTACTGCACGTCGACGAGCGGCCCCGCGATCGCCTCCGCGATCTCGTCGACGAGGTCGAGATAGGCCTGCGGCGTCGCCGGCTCGCGGACGAAGGCGTCGCGGAACAGCGCCTCGGCCGCCGGGGAAAGGCGCGCCAGCATCTCGGTCTCGTCGCCATAGACCAGCGGGTTCATGTCGCGGACGGCTGGCGCGAAGGCGATGCGCACGCCGACGTCGTTCGCGGCGCGGGCGATGGCGCGCGCCTCGTCGACCGGAGACAGCGTCCCGCTCGGCCGGGTGTAGTGGACCATCACCGCGCCGCAGCCGGCGCGCGCGGCGCGGGCGAGCGGCGCGACCGCCGCGAGATAGGGGTCCGGCGGCGTCACGAAGACGTTGCGCGGCAGCCAGGTTTCGAGCGGCAGGAAGGCCGAGCCGAACGAGGTCGTCGACAGCGGTCGCGCATGGTCGTGCGCGTTGACGAGCGCCGGCGTCACCAGCCGCCGCGGCCCGCTATGCGGTTCCGCAACCCGCTCGATCGCGGCGACGACGCCGCCCTCATGCGCGAGGGCGACGTCGCAGCGAAGGCGTTCGCCGTCGAACAGCGCCGCGGCGGCGACGGCTCCGGCCATGGTCAGTTCGCCGTGTAGACGAGCTCGCGCTCGGCGCGAGCCGGCAGGAACTCGCGCGAGAAGATCTCGGACGGCTCCGGCGCGCGCGGCAGGCCGTAGCCCTGGACCACGATGTCGATCGCCTTCTTCATGCGGTCGTCCTTGATGTCGCCGAGCCCGATCTCGGCGGCTTCGGGCGAGACCATCAGCTTCTCGTAGGCGAACTGCAGGCGGCGCTTCTCGACCGCGAGATTGACGAGATTGTCGTAGGCCTCGATCGCCTTCATGCCCGCCTCCTGGTCCTTGCCGATCTCGATCGCCGCGCGGTTGACGGCCTTGACCAGCCCCGCCACCGCCTTCGGATTCTCCTTCAGCAGCTTGCGCGAGACCATCATGCCGTTCGAGTAGAGGTCGAGGCCATAGTCGCCGAAGTTCAGCCAGCGGTAGTCCTTGTCCGGGTCCTGCCGGTTCAGCACGAGGTTGAAATAGCTCGTGAGGGTGAACACCATCGCGCCGTCGATGTCGCCGCGGATCAGCATCGGCTCCTGAAGGTTCGGGGCCATGTTGGAGAGCTTCACCTTCTCCATGTCGACGCCGTTGGTCTTGGCGAAGACCGAGATCAGGCGCGTGGTCGGCGTGCCCTGCGCGCCGCCGAGCGTCTTGCCCTCGAGGTCCTTCGGCGACTTGACGCCGGCCTCCGCCTTGGTCACGACCGCGAAGGGCGGGCGGTTCCACATCTGGTAGACCATCACCGGCGCGGCGTCCGGGCGCTGGGCGGCGTTCTGGATGATGGCGTTGACGTCGCCGAAGCCCGCGTCCCATGCGCCCGACATGATGCGCGTGACGGTCGCGCCCGAGCCCTCGCCCTGGTCGATCTGGACGTCGAGCCCTTCCTCCTTGAAGTAGCCCTTGTCCTTGGCGAGCATGAAGGCGGCGTCGGAGCCTTGGGTCTTCCAGCCGAGCGTGAACTTGATCTTGGTGTCGGCCGCGGCGGCGGGCGCGGAGACGAGGGCGCCGAGCGCGAGCGCGGCGAGGAGCGGCTTCAGCATCTGGAGGGGTCCTTCCTGTTTGGGAATCGTCATGCGGCCGCGAAGTCGTCGCGGCGGGAGGCCCAGCCGGTGACGCGGCGCTCGATGAGGGAGAAGGCGACGTAGAGGGCGACGCCGAGGCCCGCGAGCACGAACAGCCCGGCGAAGACCAGCGGCACGTCGAAGTTCGACGACGCGCTCATCATCACGTTGCCGACGCCGCGGTTCGACGCGACGGTCTCGGCCAGCACGGTGCCGACGAAGGCGTAGGTGATCGAAACCTTCAGCGCCGCGAAGAAGAACGGCATCACGCGCGGCAGGCCGACG
Organism: Methylopila turkensis; assembly: GCF_027922325.1. GTDB lineage: Bacteria > Pseudomonadota > Alphaproteobacteria > Rhizobiales > Methylopilaceae > Methylopila > Methylopila turkensis. Next base: position 251,293 of record NZ_BSFL01000001.1, on the reverse strand, counting down.
TTCCAGAGGATGTCGGCCTTCGAGGCGCCGAGCGCCTTCAGCACGTCCTCGAGCTCGGGCTCGGTGGTGGCGAGGCCCGTCGCGACGTTCACCACGATCGGGAAGAAGCAGATCACGAGCGAGGTCAGGACGGCCGGAACCGTGCCGGAGCCAAACCACAGCACGAAGATCGGCACCACGGCGACCTTCGGGATCGACGAGAAGCCGATCAGCAGCGGATAGGCGGTGTCGTAGGCCACCTTCGAGACGCCGATCAGCGCGCCGATGGCGACGCCGATCACCACGCCGCCGACGAAGCCGATCATGGTCGTCATCAGCGTCTGCAGGATGTGCGGCCACAGGATCGGCAGCCGCGCGAACAGGGTGGCGAACACCTGGCTCGGGCGCGGCAGCACCAGGTCCGAGACGTCGAGGGCGAGGCAGAGCGCCTCCCACAGCAGGAAGAAGCCGACGATCAGGGCGACGGCCCAGAGCTTGCGGCGGACGGCGGCGAAATCGGTCATCAGCTCTGCTCCGCGCCGCCGCGGGCCTCCACGATGCGCGCCCTGAGGCGCTGGTTGAGGGCGACGAAATCCGGGTCGAACGTCATGGCGACGGTGCGCGGGCGCGGGAAATCCACCGGGCTGTCGTCGAGGATGCGGCCGGGGCGGGCGCTCATCACGCAGATGCGGCTGGCGAGGTACCCGGCCTCCTTGAGGTCGTGGGTGACGAGCAGCACGGTCGGCTTGCGCGCGAGCCACAGCTCCTGCAGCACGCCCCAGAGCTCCTCGCGGGTGAACTGGTCGAGCGCGCCGAACGGCTCGTCGAGCAGCAGCAGTCGGGGCTCGTGGATCAGCGCGCGGCAGAGGTTCGCCCGCTGCTGCATGCCGCCCGAGAGCTGCCACGGATACTTGTCCGCGAAGCCCTTCAGCCCGACCTGATCGAGCAGCGCATGGGCGCGGTCGCGGAACTCCGTCCGCCGCTTGGCGCGGTACTCGCCGCGGAACGGCCGCACGATCTTGAGCGGCAGCATGATGTTCCGCTCGACGGTGAGCCAGGGCAGCATCGTCGGGTTCTGGAACGCCATGCCGATGCGCATCGCCTTGGCGGCGGTCTCGCGGCCGCCCACGATGACGGCGCCCTCGCTCGGCTGCAGCAGGCCGCTCGCGAGCTTGAGAATGGTGGACTTGCCGCAGCCGGACGGGCCGACCAGCGCCACGAACTCGCCCTCGGCGATCTTCAGCGTCGTCGGGCTGAGCGCCGCGGTCTTCCGCGCGCCGCGGCCGAAGGTGACGGCTGCGCCGGACAAGGCGATCGCAACGCGCTCCGCGCCGAGATCGTTAGGGTAAGTTCCGGACGTCATGCATGCGCCTCCATGGCGAAAGTGCATGCAAACGTGGCGCCAGATCGTCTTGCGCGAGCGGTCCGCCCGGCGCTATCACGCTTGGGTCGGATGGAGTCGGGAGGTCGGCGCGGCATGAAGGCGGACGTGGACGCAGCGCGCCGGACCGCGCCGGACCGGGTCGGCGTCATCTGCCAGGCGCTGCGGCGCGCGATCATCGAGCGGGCGCTGGCGCCGGGCGACCGGCTGCCCGAGGACGCGCTCGGCGAGCGCTTCGGCGTCAGTCGCACCATCGCCCGCCACGCGCTTGGCCAGCTCGGCTCCGAGGGGCTGGTGGAGCTTCGCCGCAACCGCATCGCCGTGGTCGCGACCCCGAGCTGGGACGAGGCGCGCGACCTGTTCGACGTGCGCGCCGGGCTCGAACGGCTGGTGGTGAAGCGGCTCGCGGGCCGGCTGACCCGCGCGCAGGTCGCGGAGCTGGAGGAGGGCATCGAGCGCGAGCGGCAGGCGAAGGGCGGCCCGGAGCCGATCTCGATCCGGCTCGCGACCGAGTTCCACATCCGCCTCGCCGAGATGACCGGCAGCCCGGTGCTCATCCGCTACGTCAGCGAGATCGCCTACCGCTGCTGCCTGACGCTCGCGCTGTTCTCCCGGCCGCATTCCTCGGACTGCGCGGTCAGCGAGCACCTCGAGATCGTGGCCGCCCTCGCCGGCGGCGACGCGGACCGGGCGACGGCCTTGATGGACCACCATCTCGACGCGGTCGCAGGCCGCGCGCTGCTGTCGGAGGCGACGGCGAAGCCGCGCAACATCATGGACGTGCTCGCGCCTTACGCGCTCGACGCCGCGCCGTCGAAGGGCGGGCGCGGAGGGCGGTGACAGCGCGTGCAAATTAGAGGCGCGATCAAGCGCCGGTCATGCCCGGCGAAGCCGGGTATCCACGACTTGGGCGTCGGGCGCTGCGAGTGAAGGCAAGTCGTGGATGTCCGCGAAGGCGGGCATGACGGCGGACTCCTGAAAGGCCGCTCAGGCCTCGACGCCGAGGCGCGTAAGAATGCGTTCGGCGCTGTCATTCCAGACGTCCATGGTGACGATCTTGCCGCCGCGCACCAGGAAGCGGTCGACGTAGCGGTTGCCTTCGAACGGCTCGCCGTCGGGCCATGCGCCATAGAGCGTGCCGACGCTGTAGACCACGGTCTCGCCGTCGCCCGGCGCCACGTCGAACCGCTCCATCCGCTTCTTCACCCAGGCGTAGCGCATGGCGTTGAAGGCGGTGGGACCGCTCGGATGCGTGAAGGGGCGGCCGCCGGTGAAGGTGATCCGCACGTCGTCGGCCATGTAGCTCGCGGCCCGCTCGGGATCCGGGACCATCGAGGCCTCGAGGAAATCGCGCACCAGCGCGGCGTCAGGGGACAGGGCGTCGGACATCGGATTCATCCTCACGGCTGCGGGACGTCCAAGCTTTAAGCAGAATGCGAGGCAAAGTGCATGCAATTAGTTCATGCATTTTGCGCCCCCGGCGCTAGTTTTATGGGCATGTTCCGCGGACGCTGCGCATGACCCTCGATCTCGTCGTCACCAATCTCAACACGCGCGACGCCCCGGCGCCGGTCGCAATCGGGATCGCCGGAGGACGGATCGCGGCGATCGAGCGCGAGATCGTCTGCGACGCGCCTGTGATCGACGCCGGCGGGCGGTTTGGCCTGCCGGGCTTCGTCGACACCCACGTCCATCTCGACAAGGCCTGCCTGCTCGGGCGCTGCGGCCACGCCCATGGCGACCTGAAGGCCGCGATCGCGACCGTCGCGCGGCTGAAGGCGGACTTCACCGAAGAGGACGTGCTCGCCCGCGCCGGCCGCTGCCTCGACCGCGCGATCGCCCACGGCACGACGCGGATGCGGACCCATGTGGAGGTGGACCCGCGCGCCGGCCTTCGCAGCTTCCGCGCGCTGGCCCAGGCGAAGCGCGATTACGCCTGGGGTATCGACCTCGAGCTCTGCGTGTTCCCGCAGGAGGGGCTGACCAACGATCCCGGCTGCGAGGAGCTGCTGGTCGCGGCGCTGGAGGAGGGCGCCGATGTTCTCGGCGGCTGCCCTTACACCGACACGGACCCGATCGCCCAGCTCGACCGCCTGTTCGAGCTCGCCGCGGATTATGACGTCGCGCTCGATCTCCATCTCGACTTCGATCTCGACGCCTCCACCGGCCATCTGGAGGACGTCTGCCGGCGGACGGAGGCGTTCGGCCGCGGCGGCCGGGTCGCGGTCGGCCATGTGACCAAACTCTCCGCCATGACGCCGAGCGCCTTCGAGCGCGCCGCCGCCCGGCTCGCGGGCGCCGGCGTCGCGCTGACGGCGCTGCCCGCCACCGACCTCTACCTGATGGGGCGCGACCGCTTCGCCGACCGGCCCCGCGGCGTGACGCCCGCGCACGAGCTCGCGCGCCGCGGCGTCACCGCCTCGATCGCCACCAACAACGTGCAGAACCCGTTCACGCCGTTCGGCGACCTGTCGCTGATGCGGATGGCGAACCTCTACGCCAACGTGGCGCAGGTCGGCCCCGACGGTTTCGACGCCTGCCTCGACCTCGTCACCGACGGGCCGGCGCGGCTGATGAACCTCGACGACTACGGCCTGCGCGTCGGCGCCGCGGCCGATCTCGTCGTGCTCGACGCGGCGGACGCCGGAGAGGCCTTCGCCGACATCGCGGCCCCGCTCTGGGGCCTGAAGCGCGGGCGGCGGAGCTTCGAGCGGCCGCGCGCCGCGCTCAACCCGCCTGCCGCCTGATCCTCGAGGACACGCAATGACCGCCCCGACCGTCGACACGGCCCGCTTCCTCGCCGACCTCCACGAACTGCGCCAGATCGGCCGGTTCAAGACCGGCGTCCATCGTCCGACCTATTCGCCGCAGGACATGGAGTCCCGCGAATGGCTGATGCGGAAGATGGCGGAGATCGGCCTCGCCCCCGAGATGGACGGCGTCGGCACGGTGATCGGCCGCGGGGAGGGCGCCGGCCGCCGCCTGCTCGCCGGCAGCCATATCGAGAGCCAGAACGAGGCCGGCTGGCTCGACGGGGCGCTCGGCGTGGTCGCGGCGCTCGCGCTCGCCCGCTCGGGGCTCGCGGTCGATCCGATCGCCTTCGCGGACGAGGAGGGGCATTTCGACGTCGGCTTCCTCGGCAGCCGCTCGGCGATCGGCGACCTGACGGAAGCCGAGATCGACGGCTCCCGCAACCGCACCGACGGCACGCCGCTGCGCGCCGCGCTGAAGGCGGCCGGGCTCGAAGGCCGCCCGCGCCTGACGCTCGATCCCGCCCGCTACCGCGGCTATCTCGAAATGCACATCGAGCAGGGCACGACGCTGGAGAACGCCGGCGAGCGCGTCGGCGTCGTCACCGGCATCGTCGCGATCTGGCAGTTCCGGCTGATCGTCGAGGGCGCGCAGGACCACGCCGGCGGCACCACCATGGCCGAGCGCCGGGACGCCGGGCTCACCGCCGTGCGCCTGCTGGCCGCGATCGACGCGGAGTTCCCGCGCGTCTGCGGCGAGCGCAGCACCTGGACCACGGGCCGCATCGCGCTCGACCCCGGCGCGCCCAGCATCATTCCGGGGACCGCCGACGTGCTGTTCCAGTTCCGCGACGTCGAGATCGCGGTTCTCGAGCGGATGGAGGACTGCCTTCGCCGCCTCGTTCAGGAGAGCAACCGTCGCGAGCGCTGCCACACCACAATCGAGGTCCTGAGCCGCGCCGTCCCCGCCGTCTGCGATCCCGGCCTGATGGACGCGCTGTCGGCCGCCGCCGAGCGCCTGGCGCCGGGCGCGTGGCGGCGCATGCCGAGCGGCGCGGGCCACGACGCCCAGAACCTCGCGCGCATCATGCCGGCCGCGATGCTGTTCACGCCCTCGATCGGCGGCATCAGCCACCACTGGTCGGAGGACACCAAGGAAGAGGACCTCGCGCTCGGCGTCGAGGTGCTGTTCGAGGCCGCGCGGAGCGTGCTGGCGGGGTAGGGGGCGAAGCGCGGGCAAGACGTGCGTTTGACGGCGGCGCGAACCGCCGCGCCTCACACGCTCAGGCCGCGGGCGACGACCGGGATCTCGCCGACGATCGTAGCCCCGCGCACGGCGACGAGGCGGTCGACCATGTTCACCACCACGCAGACATGGTTCGGCACGATCCGCACCACGTCGCCGACGGCGGGCTTCGCCGCGCAGGCCCGGAGGTCGAGGAACCCGTGCTCCTCCGAGAGCGCGCCGATGCGGGCGTCGGGGTGTTCGAGGATGAGGCCGTGGCCGTCGAGGCCGCCGGGGTCGCTGGTCAGCGTCTTGGAGCCGGCGTCGACGATGCCGCGCTCAGGTCCCGCGCGGCTCACGACCGTGGCGTAGACATGGGCGGCGCAGTCCCGAAGCGTCGCCACCCCAGCCGCCATCTGCATTCGGTCGTTGAAGATATAAGTGCCGGGACGGTGCTCGGTCGCGCCTTTCAGCGCGCCGAGGTTCTTCAGGTTCGGCGAGCCGCCGGTCGACACGATGCCGGGCTTCAGCCCCTCCGCGGCGAGGCCCGCGCGGGCCGTGTCGAGGAAGCCTTGCGTCTCCGGCCAGCGGTCCGGCGGCGGATAGAGCAGCAGGCCGGCGAAGCGGAGCCCCGGCGTCGCCGCGATCCGCTTCGCGAGCGCGACGGCCTCCGCCGGCGTCTCGACGCCCGCGCGCTTCAGGCCGGTGTCGCATTCCACGACGACGTCGAGCGGCCGGCCCGCGATCTCCGCCGCGGGTGCGAGGCCGTCCACGGTGACGGGGCTGTCGGCGGCGACCGTCACCCGCGCCCGCTTCAGAAGCGCGCCGAGCCGGCCGACGTTGCGCTCGCCCAGCAGGTTGTAGCTGATCAGGATGTCGTCGAGCCCGCCGTCGGCCATCGCCTCGGCCTCGCCGAGCTTCTGGCAGGTGACGCCCTTCGCGCCCGCCGCGACCTGCAGCCTCGCAAGCTCCGGCGACTTGTGGGTCTTCACGTGCGGGCGGTTCGCGACGCCGGCGGCGTCGCACAAGCCTTGCACGCGCGCGACGTTGGCCTCGACGACGTCGAGATCGACCACGACCGCGGGCGTGCCGAGCGTGCGGGCGATCTTGGCGCCCAGCGGCGTCGTCATGGCAGGATCCGGACGATCGCCTCGATCTCGACCGTCATGCCGTTCGGCAGCGAGCCCATGCCGACCGCCGAGCGGGCGTGGCGGCCGCGCTCGCCCAGCACCGCGACCAGCAGGTCCGAGCAGCCGTTGATCACCTCCGGCTGCTGCGTGAAGTCCGGCGTCGCGTTGACCATGCCGAGCAGCTTCACGATCTCGACCTTGTCGAGGTCGCCGGCCGCGGCCTTGATGGCGGCGAGCAGGCCGAGCCCGACCAGCTTCGCGTGCTCGTAGGCCTCCGCGACCGTGACCTCGGCGCCGACCTTGCCGACATGGTGCGAGCCGTCGGCGAGGCGGGGGCCCTGGCCCGAGAGGAACAGCAGATCGCCGACGCGCTTCGCCGGAACATAGGTCGCGACCGGGGTGTAGGTCGCCGGGAGCTCCAGTCCGAGCTCGTTCAGTCTGTCTTCCGCGCTCACGCCGCCTCCTTAATGTCGTCCGCGCCGGCGCCCCGCGAACGGCGCGCCGCGCACCCGTCATAGGCCGGCGACGCGCGGGGACATAGCCGGGCGGCCCCATTTTCCGCGCGGGTTCGGCTTGGGTGGCGGGGCGCCCGCTGGCACGGCGCTTGAATTGGCGGCGCGCGGGCCGGATCGTCGCGGCCCGCCGCCTCAGGCCTCCCGACACAGGTGACCCGCCCGTGCCCACGCTTCTGATCCGCCACGCCGACGTGCTCGTGACCATGGACGCCGCGCGCCGCGAGATCGCCGACGGCGGCCTGTTCGCCCGCGACGGCGTCATCGAGCAGGTGGGGCCGACCGCGGAGCTGCCGGCGGAGGCGGACCGGGTGATCGACATGAGGGGCCGCGTGGTGACGCCCGGCCTCGTCAACACCCACCACCACCTCTACCAGAACCTGACCCGCGTGGTGCCCGCGGCGCAGGACGCGCTGCTGTTCGGCTGGCTCAGGACGCTCTACCCGATCTGGGCGCGGATGGGGCCGGAGCACATCCGCGTGTCGACGCTGGTCGGGCTAATGGAGCTCGCGGAGACCGGCTGCACCACCAGCTCCGACCACCTCTACATGTATCCGAACGGCGCGCGCCTCGACGACTCGATCGAGGCCGCGGTCGAGAGCGGCGTGCGGTTCCATCCCACCCGCGGCTCCATGAGCATCGGCGAATCCCAGGGCGGCCTGCCGCCGGACGCGCTGGTGGAGCGGGAGGACGCCATCCTCGCCGACTGCCGCCGCGTCATCGAGACGTTCCACGACCCCGCGCCGTTCGCGATGGTGCGCGTCGGCGTCGCGCCGTGCTCGCCGTTCTCGGTCAGCCGCGACCTGATGCGGGCGTCGGCCGAGCTCGCCCGGAGCTACGGCGTCGGGCTGCACACCCATCTCGCCGAGAACGTCGAAGACGTGGCCTATTCGCTCGACCAGTTCGGCGTTCGACCGGGCGCCTATGCGGAGGAGCTCGGCTGGTGCGGGCATGACGTCTGGCACGCCCACTGCGTGCAGCTCGATCCCGGCGAGATCTCCCTGTTCGCCCGCAGCGGGACCGGCGTCGCGCATTGCCCGTGCTCGAACATGCGGCTCGGCAGCGGCGTCGCGCCGGTCCGGGCGATGCTCGACGCCGGCGTCACGGTTGGCCTCGGCGTGGACGGTTCGGCCTCGAACGACTCCGCCCACATGCTGAACGAGGCCCGTCAGGCGCTGCTGCTGCAGCGGGTCGCGCGCGGCGGCTCGGCGCTGTCGGCGCGGGAGGCGCTGGAGCTCGCGACGCTCGGCGGCGCGAAGACGCTCGGCCGCCCGGACATCGGCGCGCTCGCGCCCGGCATGGCGGCGGACCTCGCCGCCTTCGACATGGGCGCGGTCGCCTTCGCGGGCGCGCAATGGGACCCGGTCGCGGCGCTGGTGTTCTGCGGACCGGCGCGCGCGGACCTCACCGTCGTCAACGGGCGGGTGGTGGTCGAAGGCGGTCGCTGCGTCACGGTCGACCGCGACCGCGCCCTCCGGCGGCACGCGGACCTGGCCACAGCGCTGATCGGCGCCGCGCTTTGAGGCGCCTAAGCCCGTCAAAGAGAGCCGGCGGGCCGCCCATGACTATTTTGTGACCAGTAACCGTGCGATCAGCCTTGCATATGGGCATTGTGTTTGTCCGGTTACACTTGTCGATTACGGGCGGACCGGCAATCCAGTCTTATTGACCGTTCGGTCAGGTCGTGTGACCTTTCGTTTCGCATCGGGGATTGATGTATCCGAAACACAGATTCGCGCATGAATGCTGCGCGACATCATGAATCTGCGACCATATCGGGGGCGCTTAACAATGACGTCTGCTTTGAATACATGCCGGAACTGGAGCGCTGGCCTTGTGACCGCGGCGGCGCTTGCGTTCGGCGCCACGGCCGCCTCCGCCGCCGATCTCGCTGACCCGGCCGCGCCCGCGGCGCCTGCGCCGTTCTCATTCAGCGTCACCGAGATCCAGTTCCAGTACGGCAGGCTCGACAACCCGTTCAACGACACCAAGAGCTGGACGCCGATCGTGACGCTTCAGCACGCCTCGAGCTGGGTGTTCGGCGACGTGTTCTTCTTCATCGACTATCTCGACGACCGCCGAACCGACGTCACCAACTTCAACGACAAGGACTTCTACGGCGAGTTCTACGCCTATTTCAGCTCGGCCAAGCTGCTCGGCATGACCTATCCCGGCCCGATCAAGGACGTCGGCGTGGTCGCCGGCGTGAACGCGGGCGCGGACGCGAACTATCTGGGCTACCTGCCGGGCGTCTATGTCGATTGGAAGGTGCCGGGCTTCGTCCACTTCCGCACCCAGTTCACCGCCCTCATCGACGACAGCGACTTCCCCGCCGAGCAGAAGGACGGCTGGCAGGCGGACTGGTCGTTCGTCGCGCCGTTCGAGCTGGCCGGCCAGTTCTTCAGCTTCGAAGGCCACGTCGAATACACGGCCAACTCGCGCAACAAGAGCTTCGGCACCAAGCAGAGCGACTGGATCCTCGGCCAGCCGCAGCTGCGCTGGGACGCGGGCTACGCCTTCACCGGCAAGAAAGACGTGCTCTTCCTCGGCACCGAATACCAGTTCTGGATCAACAAGCTCGGCAACAAGGACATCGACGAGAGCGCGTTCCAGGCGCTCGCGGTGGTGCGCTTCTGATCCGGACGTCCTGACCCTTATCGCTTCCTCCCGAACTGGCGGCCGGCGCGTTCCACGCGCCGGCCGTTTTTTCGTGGGCGGGCGGACGCACTGGCGCCGGGCCGGCGGCATGGGGTAGGAAGGCCCTCGACGGCGACGCCGCCGTCGCCAGAGGTCGAGGCGCAGTTGGATCAGGCGAGGCCCGGACGCGATCACGGCGATGAACCGGCCGAGGCGGGCGCGCGCGAAAAGACGACCAACGCCGAGGCCAAGATCCTCGACGCCGCCGAACAGGTCTTCGCGCAATACGGCTTCCGCGGCGCCACCACGGCGATGATCGCCGAGCGGGCGGGCGTGACGAAGTCCAACATCTACTATTATCACCGCAGCAAAGAGGCGCTCTACCGGGCGCTGCTCAACGGCATCCTGAAGGTCTGGGCCGACACGCTGCGGCTGATCGACGAGGATAAGTCGCCGGAGGACTGCATCCGGCTCTATCTCCGCCGGAAGATGGAGTTTTCGCGCGCGCGGCCGCAGCTGTCGCGCATCTTCGCGAACGAGATCATCAGCGGCGCGCCGCACATCGGCGACCAGATCGCCGCGGCCACGCGCCCGCTGCTCGAGGAGAAGGCGGCCCTCATCGCGCGCTGGATCGAGGAAGGCCGGATCAGCCCGGCGGTGAACCCGACCTTCCTGATCTTCATGCTGTGGGCCTCGACCCAGGCCTACGCCGATTTCGCGGCGCAGATGCAGATCCTGCTCGGCAAGACCAAGCTGGAGCCCGCCGACTACGACGGCGCGCTCGACACCATCACCGCCGTCGCCCTTGGCGGCGCCCTGCCGCGCGACTGAGCGCTCGCGGGCGGGGGGCTGCTCAGGACTGCTCAGGACTGCGGATCAGATCGACCGTCATGCCCGCCTTCGCGGGCATGACGGAGACGCGGCCTCAGCCGCCACTTGGCCGCCCGAAAACCTCAGCCGAGGTTGCCGGTCATGCCCTTCACGAACCAGTTGATGCTGCGGATGCCCTTGGCGTCGAGCACGCCGCCCGCGGCGACGCGGGTCGCGCCCTTTTGGTCCTTGATCTCGCCGGCGAAGGGTTGGAGCGTCCCGGCCTTGATCGCCTCCTCCTTGGCGGCGAGCATGGCCTTCACGTCGTCGGGGATCGCGGCGTTGTAGGGCGACATCTTCACGACGCCCTCCTTCAGCCCGTCCCAGCGCTCCTCCGAGATCCAGGTCCCCTCCAGCACCTTGCGGGTCGCGCCGACATATTCGCTCGTCCAGTCGAGCGTGAAGGCGGTGAGGTGCTTGGTCGGCGCGAATTTCGACATGTCGCTGGCGTAGCCGATGCCCCAGACGCCGGCGGTCTCCGCCGCCTGCACGCTCGAAGGCGTGTCGGTCATGCCGCAGATCACGTCGCAGCCCTGCGCGATCAGCGCCGCCGCGGCGTCCTTCTCCTTGCCCGGGTCGAACCAGGAATTGAGGAAGATCGTCGAGCAGGTCGCCGCCGGATTGACGCTCTGGGCGCCGAGCAGCAGCGCGTTGGCGGGGCCGACGATGTCCGGGATCGGGAAGCCGCCGACGAAGCCGATCTTGCCGGTCTTCGACATCTTGCCCGCGGCGACGCCGGCGAGATAGGTGCCCTCGTAATACTTGGCCTCGAAGGTGCCGAGGTTCGGCAGGTGCACGATGCCGGAGCAGTGCTCGAACTTCACCTTCGGGAACTGGCGCGCGACCTTCTGCAGCGGCGTGCCGTGCGAGAAGCTGGTGCCGAAGATGAGCTGGTGGCCGCCGGCCGCGAGGTCGCGGAAGGTGCGGTCCGCGTCCTGCGGGTTCGCGATGTTCTCGAGCACCGTCATCGCAACCTTGTCGCCGAAGGTCGATTTGATCGCTTCGACGCCGAGCGAATGCTGCTTGGTCCAGCCGATGTCGGAGATCGGAGACACGTAGGCGACGGCGATCTTGAGCGGGGCCGCCGCGCGGGCGGGGGAGCCTGCGAGCGACGCGGCGGCGAGGCCTGCGCCCGTGGCGCCGAGGCCGGCGAGCATCTGGCGGCGGTCGAGGACGTTCGGATCGAAGGGGCGCATCTCGGGTGTCCGATGACAGGAGTTGAAGCCGCCGCGGCGGGCGGCTGCGCTTCCTCGCGGACATGCGCGTTCGTCACGCTAGCGGACGCCGCGGCTTTCGATCAATCTCTCGTCACGATTAAAATAAATGCAGAGCTGGCCGCAATTATGTGCTTGGCAAAATTCGCGCGCGCCGGCTAAGTCCTCGACAGTACAAGAACGCGAGCTTTCAAATGACCGGACGCGCTCCCGACAGGGCGCTGGTCGATGATTGGCACGTCGTTGTGGATCGGTCCTGGCTGACGTTCGGCCAACTGTATCGAACGAAGCTCTTCGGCGCAGCGCTGCAGATCTCCCCCGACGTCGACGGACGGGCGAGGGTCAGCCTCTCCGCGACTGGGGCGGTGTTGCCCTCAGTGGAACGCTACGGGCTGGTGTTCGCCTCCGTCGGCCGTCCGGCGCGGGACGTGCTCGACATCCCCGAGGCGCGGGAAAGCGATCGGCTGATCGTGACCGGCGGCTCGATCGGCGTCGGCGTCTCCGGGCTTCGGGCGGTCGAGAACTTTCTCGATCTCGGCCATCTGCCCTTCGTGCATGCCGACATTCTCGGCGACGAAGCCCACACCGAGGTCGAGGACTACGACGTCGCGCGCGCCGAGGACGGCGGCATCCTCGTCACGAACTGCCGCTTCTTCCAGCCGGTCGCCTCGCCGAGCGCGTCCGGCGGCATCATGGCGGATTACGCCTACCGCGTGTTCCGGCCGTTCACGGTCGGGCTCTACAAGACCAACCCGAAGCAGCCCGACCGGCGCGACTTCATCGCGCTGTTCGTGCAGCCGGTGGACGAGGAGCGCTGCGTCGCGCACTCGCTGCTCGCCTATGTCGAGGACGGGCTGACGGCCGCCGGAGTGCGGGCGTTCATGCAGCTCATCTTCGCGCAGGACAAGCCGATCCTCGAGAACCATGTCCCGAAGCGGCTGCCGCTCGACCCGCGGGCCGAGACGCCGATCCGCGCCGACAAGTCCTCGATCGCCTACCGCCGCTGGCTGAGCGAGCTCGGCGTCACCTATGGCGCGATCCCGGCCTGAGCCGGCTTTCGCGACGCATCCGGATTAAGATCGCAATGACCGAACCCGCTTCACTGTCCGCCGCCGAACGGGACGCCTGGCAGGTGGTCTCCCCGCTCGACGAGATCGCCGCGGGCCGCGAGGTCGCCACGGTCCTGTTCGGCGAGCCGGTCACCGTCGCGCGCGAGGGCGGCTCCGCGGTCGCGCGGCGCGCGGACGGGGCGGCGATGCCTACGATCGAGCGCTACGGCTATGTCTGGACCAGCGTCGGCGCGCCCGAGGGCGACCTGTTCCCGCTGCCGGAATTCGCCGAGCCCGACCGCCGCAACCTGCACGGCGCGACCATCGGCGTCAGGGTCTCGGCGCCGCGCGCGATCGAGAACTTCCTCGACATGGGCCACTTCCCCTTCGTGCACACCGGCATCCTCGGCGAGGAGCCGCACACCGAGGTGAAGGACTACGACGTCGAGGTCTCGGCCGAGCGCGACGAGGTGCTGGCGACCGGCTGCCTGTTCTACCAGCCGATGGCGGCCGCAAGCGCCAAGGCCGGCATCGAGGTCGAGTATGTCTACCGGGTGCCGCATCCGTTCTGCTCGGTGCTTTACAAGTCGAGCCCCGGCGCTCCGGGGCGGCGGGACGTGATCGCGCTGTTCCTTCAGCCGGTGGGCGAGGAGCAGGTGAGGGCGCACATGCTGCTGTCGCTGATCGACGATGTCAGCACGGACGCCCATCTCCGCAATTTCCAGCAGACCATCTTCGCGCAGGACAAGCCGATCCTTGAGAACCAGGTGCCGAAGCGGCTGCCGCTGGACCCGCGGGCCGAGACGCCGATCCGCGCCGACAAGTCCGCGATCGCCTACCGACGCTGGCTTTCGGCCAAGGGCGTCGGCTACGGCGTCATCCCGGCGCGCGGCTGAGCGGGCCGATCATGCAGCAGGATCTTCGCGCGCTCTGGTTCCCGGTCGCCTCGAGCGGCGATCTTCCCCTCCGCCACGTCTACCAGGGACAGCTTCTCGGGCTCGAATTCGCGGTCTGGCGCGCCGACGACGGCGCGGTCAACGTTTGGGAGAACCGCTGCCTGCATCGCGGGGTGCGGCTGTCGATCGGGCTCAATCTCGGCTCCGAGCTCAAGTGCCAGTACCACGGCTGGCGCTACGCCAATGGCGACGCAAGCTGCCTCTACATCCCGGCGCATCCTGCCAACGCCCCGGCGCGGACGATCCGCAACCGGGTCTACCGCTCGGTCGAGCGCTACGGGCTGATCTGGTCCGCGATCGAGCCGCTGGCCGAACCGCCGGTCATCCCGGAGCTCGAAACGGCTGAGCCTCTCGCGCTGCGGCCGATGCCGGTCGCGGCGCCGGCGTCGCGCGTCGTCGAGGCGCTGCGGAGCTACGCCGCGCGTCTCGGCGCCGAGGCCGTGGAGCCGGCGGCCGAGGTTCCGCCCGCCGGCGCGTTCGCGCTGCGCGCGTCTTGGCGGCGGGACGGCGAGGTGGAGGCCGCGGCGTTCTTCGTGCAGCCGACCGCCGCGCGCGCCTGCGTGATCCGCGGCCTTCTGCTCGGCGACGTCGCAGAGGCGGAGCGCGTCGCGACGCTCAAGGCGCACAACGCCGCGCTGACCGCGTTGCGCGAGGAGGCGGAGGCCGCCGACGCGCGGGAGCCGGACGCCGCAGCCGCGGTCGAGGAGGCCAAGATCCCGCTGTCGCCCCGGGTCACGACCGTCGCAGGCGGCGAGCGCGCCGCAAGCGGCGAGGCGATCCGGGTGCGGGTCGCGCGCAAATGGCGGGTGGCGGCCGACGTCGTCGCGCTGCGGCTGGAGCCGATCTCCGGCGCGCTGCCGCCCCCTGCGCCCGGCGCGCATGTGGACCTGCATCTGCCGAACGGTCTGGTGCGGCAGTATTCGCTGACCAACGGCCCGGCCGAGCGCGACGCCTATGTCGTCGCCGTGAAGCGCGAGCCGCAATCCCGCGGCGGCTCGGCGGCGGTCCATGACGCGGTGCGCGAGGGCGACCTGCTCGCCGTCAGCCCGCCGCACGACAATTTCCGCCTCGCGCGCGGCGGCGGCCGCCACGTGCTGCTCGCGGGCGGCATCGGCGTCACGCCGCTGCTCGCCATGGCGAAGGCGCTGGCGGCGACGGGGCGATCGTTCGAGCTGCACCTGTTCGCGCGGTCCGAAGAGCATGCCCCGTTCGCGGACGATCTCGGCGGGCTAGGCGCATCCGTGCAGATGCACACAGGGCTCGATCCGACGGCGACGGGCGACTGCATCTCCGCCATCCTCGCCGACCGCGCCGACGACGCGTATGTCTATGTCTGCGGACCGGCGCCGATGATCGAGGCCGCGGTCGCGCGCGCCGAGCAGGCCGGCTGGCCGGATTCCGCGGTGCATTTCGAGCATTTCGGCAACGCCAAGGCGGTCGACGACAGCACGGCCTTCGAGGTCGCGTTGGCGCGGTCCGCGATCACGGTCGCGATTCCCGCTGGGCGCACCATCACCGACGTCCTGCGCGAACACGGCGTTTCGGTTCCGACCTCCTGCGAGCAGGGCGCCTGCGGCACGTGCATCACCACAGTGCTCGAGGGCAAACCGGATCATCAAGACGTGTTCCTCTCCAAGGCCGAGCGCGCCAGCGACGCCTGCATGACGCCCTGCATCTCGCGCTCGCTCACCCCGCGCCTCGTGCTGGACCTCTGAGATGTTCGCTCATTCGACGCGACGTCCTGACTGGCGGACCCTCCCGTGCTGATCCTCCACGACTACGAGCTCTCGTCCGAGGCCTATGCGGCGCGGCTGATGCTGGGGTTCCTCGGCCTCGCGCATGAGTCGCGGCCCGTCGACGTCTATCCCGGCGCGGCCAACGAGGCGCCGGCGTTCCGGCGGCTGAGCCCGCTCGGCCGCGTGCCGGTGCTGGAGGACGGAGGCCTCGCGCTCTGGGACTGGCAGGCGATCCTGATCCATCTCGCGGCGACCTATGACGAAAGCCGTCGCTGGCTGCCGCAGGATCCGGCGCGGGCCGGCGCGATCGCGCAGTGGATGGCCGTGGGGCGCGAACTGGAGGACAGTTCCGGCCTCGCCCGGCGCCATCTCGCGATGTTCGTCGACGCCGACCTGCCGCTGGCGCAGGAGCGCGCGCATCGGCTGATGCGCCAGATGGACGAGCATCTCTGGTTCCAGGAGCAGGCGGGCCAAGACTGGCTGGTCGACGGTCCGCATCCGACGCTCGCCGATCTCGCGCCGTTCCCCGCCGTCATGCTGTCGGAGGAGGGCGGCGTCGACCGCCGGGACTATCCCGCCATCCGTCGCTGGTCGGAGCGCTTCCGCCGCACGCCGGGCTTCGTCACCATGTCCGGCGTGTTCCCCGCGGCGCCCTTGGGCTGAGCCGCAAGCCCCGCGCGCCATGCGCGGGACGCGCGCCTTCCATGCCGCCTCTGCGGCCTTCGCGGGGAACTCCCCCGCGCCTCCGCGCATTTTGCAGCCGAACGTCTCTCATGACGGATTGGAGAAGCGCGATGCGCAAGACAGCATTCATCCTCGCCCTCGCGGCGATGCCCTTCGCGGCCCCGGCTTTCGCCGCGACCGACAGCCTCTCGACCCAGCAGCGCAACATCGCGGCCTGCAACGCGCTGGCCGATTCCTACGGCGTGACCGGCTACGCCCGCAGCGGCATCGTTCAGCGCTGCTTCGAGCAGAAGACCACCGCGGAACACCGCGCGGGCTGAGCTGCGCATAAGCTCGGCGTCATGGTCCGGCTTGACCGGACCATCCATCTCAGGCGTGGAGCTTGACGTCAGGGATGGGTCCTCCGGTCAAGCCGGAGGACGACGAGCGACAAGGTCGGCGCATCGTCGCCACGGCAAAGCGGTTCGCCGACCGCTCGTCTAAGTCTCACCATCCCGCGGCGGCAGCCGATCGAAAATCCGGTCGGCCGCCAGCGGCAGGGCGCAGAAGCGCCGGCCGGTCGCGTCCCGCACCGCGTTGGCGAGGGCCGCGGCGACGGGGTTGAACGGGCTCTCGCTCATCGACTTCGCGCCGAGCGGCCCGAGCGCGTCGCTGGTGTCGGCGAAGAGCACCTCGGTGTGCGGCGCGTCGGCGAATGCGGGGATGTGGTAGTTGCGCAATGTGCGCGTGACGACCTCTCCGCCAGGGCCGATGTCCACATGCTCGTAGAGCGCGGCGCCGACCGCCTGCGCGACCCCGCCCTCGATCTGTCCGCGGCACTGCAGCGGATTGATCACCACGCCGGCGTCCGCGCCGTGGACGCTCCTCAGAATGCGGATCGCCCCCGTGACGCGATGGACCGCGACGCGGAACGCCTGGACGTTGAAGGCCACGGATCGCGGGCTGCCATCTGAAAAGCCAGTGGCTGACAGCCCGCCCGGCGACCCGATCTCGGACAGCGACAGTTGGGCGTTGCCGGCCGCCACCCCGTCCTCAGCAAGCTCACATCCTTCCGGCGTCACGCCGAGACGCTCCGCCGCGACGTTCAGGATCGCCGCGCGCAGCCCGGTCGCGGCGATGTGCGCGGCCTTGCCGGCGACGACCGTTCCGGTCGATCCGAACGCGCCGGTGTCGTATCCGGAGGCGTCGGTGTCGGACTGCACGATCGCGATCCGGTCGGGCGTGGTGTTGAGCGCCGCGACCGCGAGCTGCGCGTGCACGGTGGTCGAGCCGTTGCCGAATTCGGCGGTGCCGACCGCAAGTTCATAGGCGCCGGCCGGCGTCAACCGCGCTTCGGCGTTGGCGTAATGGCCGCGCGGCGGAATCGTGTCGAGCATGCCGATCGCCATGCCTTCGCCCACCAGCCAGTCGGGCGACGGCGCGCCGGCCGCGCCGCGGTCCTCCGCCATCGCCGCCTCGACGAAGTCGAGGCACTGATCGAGGCCGTAGGAGCCGTACTCGACGTCATGCGGGTGGTCGTCGAAGGCGACCATGGCGTTGCCCGGCCGGATCGCGTTGATGCGGCGCATCTCGTAGGGGCTGATCCCGAGCGTGCGCGCCAGCTCGTCCATCGCGGACTCGATCGCGAAGTTGGTCTGGCTCAGGCCGTAGCCGCGGAAGGCCCCCGAGGGCACGACATTGGCGTAGACCACATGGCCCTCGACGCGCTTGGCGGCGCAGCGGTAGAGCGCGACGCTCTCGTTGCAGCCGTGGAAGAACACGCCGACGCCGTGGTTGCCATAGGCGCCGGTGTTCGACAGCACCTCCATCTCCATCGCGGTCAGCGCGCCGTCGGCGGCGGCGCCGAGCTTCACGCGCACCCGCATGGGGTGGCGGACGGTCGCCCCGGTGAACTGCTCCTCGCGCGTGAATTCGAGCTTCACCGGCCGGTTGAGCTTCAGCGCCGCCAGCGCGACGACGTCCTCGGTCAGCAACTCCTGCTTGCCGCCGAAACCGCCGCCGACGCGGGCGCACATCACCCGCACCTGCGCCTCGGGCAGGCCGAGCACAGATGCGAGGCGCCGGCGCGCGAGGAACGGCACCTGGCTGCTGGTGCGCACGTTCAGCCGTCCGTCCGCGCCGATCCAGGCCAGCGAGCCGTGGGTCTCGAGATGGACGTGCTGGATGCGGTGGCTCTCGAACACGCCCTCGTAGATCGAAGCGGCCGCCGCGAAGCCGGCGTCGGAGTCGCCGAGGTTTCCGTGGACATCGGCGAGCACGTTGCTCGTTCGACCGGGGCGGTCGTGGACAAGCGGCGCGCCCGGGCGAAGCGCCGCCTCGGCGTCGAACACCGGGGCCAGGGGTTCGTAGCTCACGCGGATCGCGCGGCAGCCGGCCTCCGCCGCGGCCTCGCTGTCCGCGACCACCGCCGCGACCCGCTGGCCGACGAAGCGCACGACGTCGTCGAGCACGCGCATGTCGGCCGGATCGTCGGCGTCAAGCTCGTGCAGCCCGGTCGACATCAGCGTCGCCGGCGCGTCCTCGTGGGTCAGGACCAGCCGCACGCCGGGCACGGCCAGGGCGCCGGAGACGTCGATCGACAGGATCTTTGCGTGCGGGTGCGGGGAGCGCAGCAGCTTCATGTGCAGCATGCCCTCCATCGCGAGGTCGAAGGTGTAGGGCTCCGATCCGGTCACGATCCGCCGGCTCGCCGGCGCGGGAGCGTTGCGGCCGGGCGCGGCGCCGGGGGGAGGGGCCTCCACATGAGCGACGCCGCGCACCGCGTCCTCGATCGCGCGGTAGCCGGTGCAGCGGCAGAGATTGCCCTTGAGCGCCCCGGGGAGATCGTCGAGCTGCGCGGGGGTCAGCCGCGACGCGGTCATGATCATGCCCGCGGTGCAGAAGCCGCACTGGAAGCCCTGCGCCGCGACGAAGCGCTCCTGCGTCGGCGACAGCGCGCCGTCCGGGGCGGCGAGGCCCTCGATCGTGGTGACGGCGCGCCCTTCGGCCCGGTGGGCCGGGAAGATGCAGCTGTGCACCGGCGCGTCGTCCACATGCACGGTGCAGGCGCCGCAGTCGCCGGCGTCGCAGCCTTTCTTGACGCCGAAAAAGCCCTGCTCGCGCAGGAACGTGCGCAGGCACTGGCCCGGACGGGGCGCCGCGTCGAGGTGTCGTCCGTTGACGGTGAAGCTCATGCCGCGAGTTCGGCCCTGATGTCTTCGGCGAGGTGAAAGGTCAGCATCCGGCGCCAGTCGGGGCGGCCGTGGACGTCGTCGTGCCAGAGCGCCGACGGAACCGCGCTCTCGATCGCGCCTGCGAGGGCGTCGGCGTCCGGCGTCTCCGCGAAGACGAGCCGCACCGGCCGCCGGGTCGAGGCGGTGATCGTCAGCGCGAGCCCGCCTTGGCCGTCGCGCATCCCGATCAGCAGCGCGGCCGAACGCCCGCGGGGCGTGAGCGAGGCCTGCCGGAACGCCGAGCGCGCCCGGAAGCTTGCGACGGGAAAGGCGACGGCCCGCAGCAACTCGCCCGGCCGGAGCGCGTTCGTGCGGTCGCCGGTGACGAAGTCGGCCGCCTTGACTCGGCGTTCGCCGCCCTCCGGCGTCCAGATCAGGCAGGTGGCGTCGGTTGCGGCGGCGAGCGAGGTCATCGGTCCCGCGGGAAGCGCGAGGCACATGTTGCCGCCGACCGTCGCCATGTTCCAGATCTTGAACGAGCCCAGCAGCGCGCCGCAGCACTGCGGGATCAGCCGGGCCGACGTCCAGTCCGCCGGCGCCGCGAAGTCGTGGAGCGCGCGGATCGTGCAGGTCGCCGCGACCGTCAGCGCGTCGTCCGTCAGCTCGATCGGCGCCCAGCCGAAGCCGGCGAGATCGATCAGCCGGTCGAGGCCGGGCTGCGGCTCCGAATAGAGCCAGGTGCCGCCGCCGAGCCAGGCGTCGCCGGCGCGCCAGCCGGCGAGCGCGCTTCGGTCGGGGCGCGTCACCACGTCGGTGATGGTGTTGATGTCCAAACCTTGAGCTCCCCCGGCGCGTGTCGGCCGCCCGCTGACGGCGTGGCAAACCGCATGCCAGATTTGACCGATCGGTCAGGCCTTGGCGAGCGCCTCCAGCCGCAGGCGCGCGATGCGGTGCACCTGATCGAGCGCGGTGCGGAACTCGGCTTCCGGCGCGTTGGCGACGCGCGCCTCGAACACGGCGAGGATGTCGCCCCGCGTCAGCCCGGTGACCGCGACGATGAAGGGGAAGCCGAAGCGGGCGTTGTAGGCGTCGTTGAGGGCGTGGAAGCGCGCGAACTCGTCCGGAGTGCATTCCCCGAGCCGTGCGGAGGCCTGCTCGCGCTGCGATTCCGGCGTCAGCCGCTCGCCGACGCCGAGCTTGCCGACGAGCTCCGGATGCAGCCGCAGCAGCGCGAGCTGGCGGTCGCGGCCGGCGGCTTCGACGAGGGCGGCCATGCGCGCGGCGAGATGCGCGGGGTCGTCGTCGGCGGCGGTGAGCCCTTGCGCCGCGATCGCCTCCGCGACCCAGGGCGAGTGCTCGTAGACCCCGCCATAAGCGGCGACGAAGGCGGCTTCGGACATGGACGACGGCGTAAGGGCAGGGCTGTCCATGGCTTCGCACGCGGCTGCGGGTGACGGGAGATAAGGTTGTACCCGCCGGAGCCGCGGCGGGGCCAGCGCGGCGGGCGCCGATTTCGACGGCGCCGATCGTCTCCCGGCGCCGAACTTTTATTCCTGCGCACGGATTGCGCAGTTTCCCAGTTTGGTGGCAGCTTTCGCCTGCGGGCCGGGGCGTCTCGCATCCAGACAATCGACGAGAGGCCGCGTGTTCAATCGCATCCGCTTTCGGGTCCTGATTTTACCGATCGTTCAAATGGTCGTCGCGCGGGTCGCGGCCTGACGATGGGACGCCTCAGCACGCATATCCTCGACACCGAACGCGGACGCCCGGCGGCCGGCGTCACGATCGAGGCGTTCCGGATCGCGGGCGACGCCGCCGAGAAGGCGGCCGAAGCGGTCACCAACGCGGACGGGCGGACCGACGCCCCGCTGCTGGAGGGCGCGGCCTTCACGGCCGGCGTCTACGAGCTGCGTTTTCACGTCGGAACCTATCTCGCGGCGTCGGGCCGGACGCCGGCCTCGCCGGCGTTTCTCGACGTCGTGGTGATCCGCTTCGGGGTCGCCGCGGCGGAGGAGCATTTCCACGTGCCGCTGCTGCTGCAGAGCTTCGGCTACGCGACCTATCGGGGAAGCTGAGGCCATGAGCGGCGTCCCGATTCTGAAGCTCGACCGCATCACCAAGACCTTTCCGGGCGTCGTCGCCAACGAGAACGTCTCGTTCGAGGTCGGGCAGGGCGAAATCCACGCGCTGCTCGGCGAGAACGGCGCCGGCAAGTCGACGCTGGTCAAGATGATCTACGGCGTCCAGAAGCCGGACTCCGGCGAGATGAGCTTCATGGGCGAGCCGTTCGCGCCCTCGAAGCCGTCCGAGGCCCGCGCCAAGGGCATCGGCATGGTGTTCCAGCACTTCCTGCTGTTCGAGGCGCTCACCGTCTACGAGAACATCGTGCTCGGCCTGAGCGCGGCGGAGGCGAAGACCGGCGACCTGCGTCAGCGCATCATCGACGTCTCCACCACCTACGGCCTGAAGGTCGATCCCGACCGGCTGGTGGGCACCCTTTCGGTCGGCGAGCGGCAGCGCATCGAGATCGTGCGCTGCCTGCTGTCGGAGCCGAAGCTGCTGATCATGGACGAGCCGACCTCGGTGCTGACGCCGCAGGAGGTCTCGGTGCTGTTCCAGACGCTGCGGCGGCTGGCCTCCGAAGGCTGTTCGATCCTCTACATCTCCCACAAGCTCGAGGAGATCCGCGCCCTCTGCTCCAAGGCCACGGTGCTGCGGGGCGGCAAGCTGGTCGGCTCCTGCGACCCGCGGCAGGAGACCGCGAAGTCGCTCGCCGAGATGATGATCGGCGCGACGCTGAACAAGCCGGTGCGCCAGCTGCCGGCGCCGGGGGAGATCCGCCTGAAGGTGCAGGAGCTCTTCATGGAGAGCGAGGAGCAGTTCGGCGTCGATCTCGAAAACATCACCATGGCGGTGCGCGCCGGCGAAATCCTCGGGATCGCCGGCGTCGCGGGCAATGGCCAGACCGAGCTGATGGAGGCGCTGATCGGCGAGCGCGCCTGCCGGTTCGGCCGCCAGATCCAGCTCGACGGCGTCGACATCGGGACCCAGGGCCCGCGCGAGCGACGCGCCCGCGGCATGTGCTTCGCGCCGGAGGAGCGGCTCGGCCACGCCGCGGTGCCGGGCATGGCGCTGTGGGAGAACACGCTGCTCTCGGCCGGCAAGACCAACGACCTCGCCCGCGGCGGCCTGATCAGCCTGTTCAACGCCAACCGCTTCGCGACCAAGGTGGTCGACGACCTGAAGGTGAAGACCGCGAGCGTGAAGTCGGCCGCCCGCTCGCTCTCCGGCGGCAACCTCCAGAAGTTCATCATGGGCCGCGAGATCATGCAGAACCCGAAAGTGCTGATCGCGTCGCAGCCCACATGGGGCGTCGACGCCGGCGCCGCGGCGGCGATCCACGGCATCCTGATCGACCTCGCCAAGGGCGGGACGGCGGTGGTGATCATCAGCCAGGACCTCGACGAGCTGTTCACGATCTCGACCCGCATCTCGGTGATCGCCGGCGGCTATTTGTTCCCGTCGCAGCCGACGGAAGAGCTGACGGTCGAGAAGCTCGGCCTCGCCATGGGCGGCCGCGCCAAGGAGGTCGACGCGGCGAAGCACGCCGCGAACGCGGAGACGGCCGGTGCTTAAGCTCGTCCCGCGCAAGGAGCCCAACCGGGCGATGCTCTACGCCACGCCGTTCCTGGCGGTCCTGATGACGCTCGTCGCGGGCTTCCTGCTGTTCACGCTGCTCGGCAAGGACCCGCTGCACGCGATGTACCTGATTTTCGTCAAGCCGCTGACCGACTTCAACAGCGTCGCCGAGATGCTGGTGAAGGCGACGCCGCTGGTGCTGATCGGCGTCGGGCTCGCGATCGGCTTCCGGGCGGGCGTCTGGAACATCGGCGCGGAGGGCCAGTTCACGATCGGCGCCATCACCGGAGGCAGCGTCGCGCTCGCGGCCTATCCCGAGGGCGGGCCGCTGCTGCTGCCCGCGATGGCGCTCGCGGGCGCGCTCGGCGGCATGGCCTGGGCGGCGATCCCGGCCTTTCTCCGGACCCGCTTCAACGCCAGCGAGATCCTCGTCTCGCTCATGCTGGTCTATGTCGCGACGCTGCTGCTGAGCCTGCTGGTCCACGGCCCCTTGCGCGATCCCGACGGCTTCAACTTCCCCGAAAGCCGCCTGTTCCAGGAGGACGCGCTGCTGCCGGCGCTGATCCCCGACACGCGGGCCCACTGGGGCTTCGTCGTCGGGCTGTTCGCGGTCGTCGCGGCCTATGTCTACCTCGAGCGCATGCTGCTCGGCTTCCAGGTCAAGGTGCTGGGCCAGGCGCCGCGCGCCGCCCGCTTCGCCGGCTATTCCGAGAAGAAGATCGTCTGGACCTGCTTCATGATCTCGGGCGGGCTCGCGGGTATCGCGGGGCTGTTCGAGACCGCGGGGCCGGTCGGCCAGCTCGTGCCGTCGCTGCCCGTCGGCTACGGCTTCACCGCGATCATCGTGGCCTTCCTCGGCCGTCTGCATCCGGTCGGCATCCTGTTCGCAGCCCTGCTGATGGCGCTCACCTACATCGGCGGCGAGACCGCGCAGATCGAGATGAGCCTGCCGAGCGCGACCACCAGCGTCTTCCAGGGAATGCTGCTGTTCTTCCTGCTCGCGACCGACGTGCTCGTGAACTTCCGCCTCGCCCGCGCAGGCAAACCCGCAGCCGCGGCCGTCCGGCCGGCGGCGCCGACCCCCGCCGAGTAGGACACGGAGCCGATGGACCTGCTGCTCAACGTGCTGCTCGGCGTCGTCGTCGCCGCCACCCCGCTGGTGTTCGCCTCGATCGGCGAGCTGGTGGCGGAGAAGTCCGGCGTGCTCAACCTCGGCGTCGAGGGCATGATGATCGTCGGCGCGATCGCGGCCTTCGCGGGAACGGTCGCGTCCGGCAGCTACGTCGTCGGCATCCTGACCGGCGCGCTCGCCGGGGCCGCCATGGCCGCGCTGTTCGGCGTGCTGACGCTGACGCTGATGTCGAACCAGGTCGCCTGCGGCCTCGCGCTGACGCTGTTCGGCCTCGGCCTTTCGGCGCTGATCGGGCAGGCCTATTCCGGCGTCTCGCTGCCGCAGTTCCCGCGGCTCGACATCCCCGTCCTGAGCGAGATCCCCTTCGTCGGCCCGCTGATCTTCGGGCAGGACGCGCTGGTCTACCTGTCCTTCGCGCTCGTCGCGGCCGTGGCGTGGTTCCTGACCAGGACCCGCGCCGGCCTCGTGCTGCGCGCGGTCGGCGAGAACCACGACGCCGCCCACGGCATCGGCTACCCCGTGATCGCGATCCGCTACCTCGCGGTGATGTTCGGCGGCGCCTGCGCGGGGCTCGGCGGGGCCTATCTCTCGCTGGTGCAGACCCCGCTCTGGGTCGAGAAGATGACCGCCGGCCGCGGCTGGATCGCGCTGGCGCTGGTGGTGTTCGCCTCGTGGCGGCCGCTGCGCGTGCTGGGCGGCGCCTACCTCTTCGGCGGCATCACCATCATGCAGCTCCACAGCCAGGCGCTCGGCCTGAAGATCGACGCCCAGATCCTGTCGATGCTGCCTTACATCGCGACGATCGTGGTTCTGGTCGTGATCTCGCGCGACCGCGTGAAGATGAAGCTCAACGCGCCGTCCTGCCTCGGCAAGGTGTTCTACGCCACGAGCTGAGGCCGCCGCAGCGACGCCCCTGCGTATCCTTTTTTCTGAGGAGACATGAGATGAAACGCGCTTTCCGCATGTTCGCCGCTCTCGGCGCGGCGCTGACGCTGGCGCTCGGGGCGACCGCCGCGGCGCAGGCCGCGGACCCGCTGAAGGTCGCCTTCGTCTATGTCGGCCCGATCGGCGACCACGGCTGGTCCTACCAGCACGACGTCGGCCGCAAGGCGGTGGAGAGGGAGTTCGGCGACAAGGTGAAGGTCTCCTACGTGGAGAACGTCTCCGAGGGGCCGGACGCCGAGCGCGTGATCGCCCAGCTCGCTCAGGGCGGCGCCGACCTGATCTTCACCACTTCGTTCGGCTTCATGAACCCGACCATCAAGGTCGCCTCGCGCTTCCCCAAGGTGAAGTTCGAGCACGCCACCGGCTTCAAGACCGCGAAGAACGTCTCGATCTACAACGCGCGGTTCTACGAGGGCCGCTACATCGCCGGCATCATCTCCGCGAAGCTGAGCAAGACCGGGACGATCGGCTACATCGCCTCCTTCCCGATCCCGGAAGTGGTGATGGGCATCAACGCGGCCTATCTCGGCGCCAAGACCGTCAATCCGGACATCAAGATCAAGACGATCTGGGTGTCGAGCTGGTTCGATCCGGGCAAAGAGAGCGACGCCGCCAAGGCGCTCGCCGACCAGGGCGCGGACGTGCTGATGCAGCACACCGACAGCCCTGCCGCGATGAAGTTCGCCGAGGAGCGCGGCATCCACGCTTTCGGCCAGGCTTCCGACATGGCGGCTTTCGGGCCGAAGGCGCAGCTCACCTCGATCCTCGACGACTGGAACTACTACTACATCGACCGCGTGAAGGCGGTGATGGACGGGACCTGGGCGACCAAGGACACCTGGGACGGCCTCAAGGAGAAGATGGTCGAGCTCGCGCCCTACGGCCCGGCCGTGCCCGAGGACGTCCGGACGCTCGCGGACGCCACCAAGGCGAAGATCATCTCGGGCGAGCTGCACCCCTTCACCGGCCCGATCAACAAGCAGGACGGCTCGCCCTGGCTGAAGGCGGGCGAGAAGGCCTCCGACAAGGACCTGCTCTCAATGAACTTCTTCGTCCAGGGCGTCGAAGGCTCGCTGCCGAAGTGACGCTTCCTTCAAGAACGGTCGTCGCGCCGCGGCTGGCGCGTGGCGCGACGGAAACGGCGGAGCCGGACGTCGGCTGATGAACACTTCTGCGACCTTCGCCCTCCGCGGCCGCACGCTCGCGTTCCGGGACGATCCATTCCGCGTCCCGCCGGATCAGGCGATCGCGACGGAGGAGGATGGCGCGGTGGTGATCGCCGCCGGCAGGATCGTCGAGGTCGGGCCGGCGGCGCAGGTGCTCGCCCGCCATCCCGGCGTCGCGGTCGAGGCCTATGACGACGCGCTGATCATGGCGGGCTTCGTCGACAGCCACGCCCACTACCCGCAGATGGAGATCATCGGTTCCTACGGCGAGCAACTGCTGGAGTGGCTGGAGAAGTACACCTTTCCGACCGAGACCAAGTACGCCGACTACCAGTACGCCCGCGCCGGCGCCGAAGCCTATCTCGACGGCTGCCTGTCGAACGGGATCACCTCGGCCTGCGTGTTCGCCGCGACCTATCCGGGCTCCGTCGATGCGCTGTTCGAGGCCGCGCTCGCCCGCGGCATGCGGATAGCGACGGGCAAGAACATGATGGACCGGCACGCGCCGGCCGCGCTCTGCGACACCGCCGCGAGCGGCTACGACCAGTCGAAGGCGCTGATCGAGGCCTGGCACGGCCGTGGCCGGCTCGTCTACGCCGTGACGCCGCGCTTCGCCATCACCTCCACGCCGGAGCAGCTCGAGGCCGCGGGCGCGCTGTGGCGCGAGCATCCGACCACGCTGATGCAGACCCACATGTCGGAGAACCTCGCCGAGATCGCGTGGGTCCGCGAGCTCTATCCGGACGCGCCGGACTATCTCGGCGTCTACGAGAGCTTCGGGCTGATCGGGGAGGGGACGAACTTCGGGCACTGCATCCATCTGACCGAGCGGGAGATCGCGCGGCTGAGGGAGAGCGGCTCGGCCGTCTCGCACTGCCCGACCTCCAACGCCTTCATCGGGTCCGGGCTGTTCGACATGAAGGGCCTGCGCGACGGCGCGGCCCCGATCCGGGTCGGGCTCGCGACCGACATCGGCGGCGGCTCCTCGCTGTCGATGTTCGACACCATGAAGGCGGCCTACGAGATCGCGCAGCTCCGCGGCTACAGCCTGCATCCGGTCAAGGCGTTCTGGCTTGCGACGCTCGGCAGCGCCGGCGCGCTGCGGATGGACCACAGGATCGGCAACCTCGCCGCCGGCTACGAGGCGGACGTGGTGGTGCTCGACCTTGAATCGACGCCGCTGATCCGCCGGCGCATGCGCACGGTCGAGACCCTGTCCGACGCGCTGTTCGTGCAGATGATCCTCGCCGACGACCGCGCGGTGCGCGCGACCTATGTCGCGGGCGAGAAGCTCTACGATCGGGATCAGTCCAGTGCCGAGCGCTGATCCAACCCACCGTCCGTCTCCCGGAGCCTGAGCCCATGGACGTGATCTTCTGGGAATGGCTGAGCTTCTTCGTGCGCTGGACGCATGTGATGGCCGGCGTCGCGTGGATCGGAAGCTCGTTCTACTTCGTGCATCTCGACCTCAGCCTGAAGCGGAGGGCGAGCCTGCCGCCGCAGGCCTATGGCGACGAGTGGCAGGTGCACGGCGGCGGCTTCTACCACATGGTCAAGTATCTCGTGGCGCCGCCCCAGCTTCCTGAGCACGTCACCTGGTTCAAATGGGAGGCCTACGCCACCTGGCTGTCGGGCTTCGCGCTGCTCGTGATCGTCTATTACCTCGGCGCGCGGCTCTACATGATCGATCCGGCCGTGCTCGACATCGATCCGGCCACGGCGGTGGCCGCGAGCCTCGGCGGACTGTTCCTCGGCTGGTTCATCTACAACGTCTTCTGCGAATCCGACCTCGCCCGCAGCGACCTCAAGCTCGCGCTCGCCGGCTTCGCGATGATCGTCGCCTTCGCGCTGATCTACTCGTTCGTGTTCTCCGGCCGCGGCGCCTTCATGCAGGTCGGCGCGATCATGGGCACGATCATGGCCGCGAACGTCTTCATGGTGATCATCCCGAACCAGCGGAAGGTGGTCGCCGCGCTGAAGGCCGGCGAGACGCCGGACCCAACGCTCGGCGCCAAGGGCAAGCAGCGCTCGCTGCACAACAACTACCTGACGCTGCCGGTCGTGTTCGTGATGATCGGCAACCACTACCCGCTCGCTTT
Organism: Methylopila turkensis; assembly: GCF_027922325.1. GTDB lineage: Bacteria > Pseudomonadota > Alphaproteobacteria > Rhizobiales > Methylopilaceae > Methylopila > Methylopila turkensis. The sequence goes on along the minus strand of NZ_BSFL01000001.1, from coordinate 223,037 downwards.
CGCCACCCGCTACTCGTGGATCATTCTCGCGCTGGTGATCGTGATGGGCGTCGCGATCCGCCACTTCTTCAACACCCAGCACAAGGGCGGCCCGGCGCCGTGGTGGACCTGGGGCGTGACCGCGCTCTGCGGCCTCGCGATCATGGCGCTGTCGAGCTTCGGCCCCAAGCCGGTCCGCGCCGCCGCGGCCTCCGCCGGCCCGACGACCGAGCTCGCCGAGAACGCCGAGATCGTGATCCAGAGCCGCTGCGCCATGTGCCACGCGGAGCAGCCCGCATGGCCCGGCGTCGGCGTCGCGCCGAAGGGCGTCAAACTCGAGACCTTCGCGGAGATCGAGACCCACGCCTCGGGCCTGCGCACGGTCGCCGTGCTGACCCATTCCATGCCGCCCGGCAACATCACGGAGATGACCCAAGACGAGCGCGACACGCTGCGCGCCTGGCTTGACAGCCTGCGCTGACCGGGCAACTCCCGGGGCTTTCAGCCCTTGTTTCTGGCGCGGCGGGGGGAGGCGGCGTAGGTCGCTGCGAGGCGTTCGAACGAGTCCTCGACCAGGCTGACATGGCGCAGCATCGCGGCGTGGGCTGAGGCCGCGTCCGCGTTCAGGATCGCCGTCACCACGGCGCCGTGCTCGGCGTGCGAGCGCGGCAGCCGCCCGGGGGTGTGGAACTGCGCGCGGCGGTAGGGCGACAGCCGCTCGCGCAGACCGCGCGCGATGTCGGCGAGCGGCGCGTTGTGCGCGCCGGCGTAGATCAGCGAATGGAAGTCGACGTTCGCGGCGGCGAAGCCTTCGGCGTCGTTCGCCTCCACCAGCGCAGCCATCGAGTCGTGGCGCGCCTCCAGCCTGCGCCGCTCCACCGGCGACATGCCGATGGCCGCGAGCCGCGAACAGGTCGCCTCGAGCTCCGCCATCGCGCCGAACAGTTCGCCGAGCCGCTCCGGCGTCAGGCTCGCCACCACGGCGCCGCGCCGGGGCCGGACGTCGACGAGGCCGGTCGTCGCGAGCTGCCGCAGCGCCTCCCGCACCGGCGTCCGCGACACGCCAAAGCGCTCCGCCAGCGAATGCTCGTCGAGCCGCTCGCCGGGGGTGAACTCGCCGGCGATGATCGCGTCCGACAGGTCGCTTATGAGCTGGTCGGTGCGGGTGGGGGACTCAACGAGGCTCATCTCGTCTCGCAGGCTGTCGGGTCGGCGCGGCCGCGCGATTCGAAACGCGTGCGCCCCGCTTCCGAATGAAATGGCCGATGCCGCCCGCAAAATCCAGCGCGCGCCCGCCGTCCGAACGCGCCGGCGCGGGGCGGGCGCCTAAGCCGCGGGCACATCCGGCTCCGGCGCCCTCGCGATGCGCGCGGCGCGCGGCGCGTCGCCGCCGACACGCGCCTCAATTCCGAACGGGCTTCGCGCGCCAAGCCGGCATTCGCCGCCCGCGCGTCCAGGCGTGAATCTTTGTGCATTCATGACAGCCATTTGCGCATGCAAAACAACATGATTGCATGCAAGTTTGGGGTCATCAGATCGTGTTGCGCATGGCTTCACGCCGGCTTGGGCGCTGCGAAACCCGCGCCCTGAAACCGGCCCCGACATTGCATTCCCGCTGAATGATCCGCGCCGCGCTCCGGCGCGCGAGCTCGTGCATACCGCTGGCGTGGGCCGAGGGTCCGCGCGTTCCGCACCGAGAGGCGTCGCTCCATGTCCCATTCGCTGATTTCCCGCCGCACCCTGCTCAAGACCTCGGCCGCCGGCGCGGCGTTCGGCGCTGCGGGCCTGCCGTTCTCGCTCCGCCCCGCGCGCGCGGCCTCGGCGACCATCGGCTTCATCTATGTCGGGCCGAAGGACGACTACGGCTACAACCAGGCCCACGCCGAGGGCGCTAAGGTGCTGAAGGGCATGTCGGGCGTCACGGTCGTCGAGGAGGAGAACGTTCCGGAGTCGGTCGACGTCCAGAAGACCATGGAGTCGATGATCAACCTCGACGACGCGACGCTCGTGTTCCCCACCTCGTTCGGCTACTTCGACCCGCACATGCTGGCCATGTGCAAGAAGTTCCCCGACGTGCAGTTCCGCCACTGCGGCGGCCTGTGGCACAAGGACAAGCATCCCGCCAACGCCGGCTCCTACTTCGGCTACATCGCGATGGGCCAGTACCTGAACGGCGTCGTCGCGGGCCACGCGACCAAGTCGAAGAAGATCGGCTTCGTCGCCGCCAAGCCGATCCCGCAGGTGCTCAACAACGTCAACTCGTTCCTGCTCGGCGCGCGCTCCGTCGACCCGTCGATCACCTGCCAAGTGATCTTCACCGGCGAGTGGTCGCTCGCGGTCAAGGAGGCCGAGGCCACCAACGCGCTGGTGGATCAGGGCGCCGACGTGATCACCTGCCACGTCGACGGCCCGAAGGTGGTGGTGCAGACCGCCGCCAACCGCGGCGCCTTCGTCTGCGGCTACCACGCTAGCCAGGCGCCGCTCGCGCCGGAGAAGTACCTGACCGGCGCCGAGTGGAACTGGGCGACGGTCTACGAGATGTACGCCAAGCATCTGCTGGCCGGCGAGCCGCTGCCGAACTTCACCCGCGGCGGGCTCGCCGACGGCTTCGTCAAGATGAGCCCGCTCGGGCCGGGCGTCTCCGACGCCGGCCGCAAGCAGTTCGAGGCGACGCTCGCCGAGATCAAGAAGGGCGGCTACGCCGTCATCAAGGGGCCGCTCAAGGACAACAAGGGCAAGGAGATCGCGGCCGCGGGCAAGGCCTTCCCGGAGACCGCGATCGAGCTCGAGAGCACGGGCTTTCTCGTCGAGGGCGTGCAGGGCTCCACGTCCTGAGCCGGGGGAGCGGGGATGGCCGACGTGACCGCCTCTGACGTCCCGGCGCCGCTGGCGCCGCCCCGCCTCGCGGCGGCGCTCGCCTTCACGGCGCGCCGCGCCGAGGGGATCGTGATCCCGCTCGGCGCGCTCGTCGCCGGCATGGCCGCGTTCAGCGTGTTTCTGCTGCTGCTCGGCAAGTCCCCCGCCCAGTTCTTCGAGCTGATGTGGCGCGGCGGCTTCGGAAGCTGGTTCTCGATCCAGAACGCGCTGCTCCGGGCGACGCCGCTTCTGCTCGCGGCGCTGTGCGTCGCGCTGCCGGCGCGGCTCGGCCTCACCGTCATCGGCGGCGAGGGCGCGATCGTGCTGGGCGGCGTCGCGGCGGCGGCCTTTGGCCACGCGCTCTCGGGCCTGCCGTACCCGGTCGTCATTCTCGCGATGGGTCTCGCCGCCATGGCGGCCGGCGGCCTGTGGATCGGCGCCGTGGGCGCGCTGCGCCACTACCGCGCGGTCAACGAGACCATCTCCAGCCTGCTGATGGCCTACATCGCCATCGCGCTGATGAACCAGCTCGTCGAGGGCCCGCTGCGCGACCCGGCGTCGCTCAACAAGCCGTCGACCCATCCGCTCGACGCCGCCTACCGCATCGGGCCGATGCCGGGCATGGACGTGCATTGGGGGCTCGCGGTCGGGATCGTCGCCTGCGTCGCCTGTTGGGTGCTGATCGACAAGACGCGCTGGGGCTTCGCCGCGCGGGTGGCGGGCGGCAACGTCCGCGCCGCGCAGATCCAGGGCCTGGCGGTCGGCCCGCTGATCGTCGGCTTCTGCGCGCTCGCCGGCGCGCTCGCCGGCCTCGCCGGCATGTTCGAGGTCGCGGCGGTGCAGGGCTCCGCCAACGCCTCGCTCGCCGCCGGCTACGGCTACGCCGGCATCCTGGTCGCCTTCCTCGCCCGGCAGAGCCCGCTCGGCTGCATTCCGGTCGCGTTCCTGCTCGGCGGCATCGCCGCGGCTGGCGGGCTGATCCAGCGCCGCATGGGCCTGCCCGACGCGACCATCCTGGTGCTGCAGGGCATGCTCTTCATCGTCGTGCTGATGAGCGACACGCTCTACGGCCGCTTCAAGATCTTCAACCCCGACCGCTGGGCGAGGGCGTGATGGAGAACGACATCGGCCTCTGGGGCGTGCCCCTCGCCGTGCTCGGCGGCGCGATCCGGGTCTCGACCCCGTTCATCTTCGTGAGCCTCGGCGAAGCGATCACCGAGCGCTCGGGCCGCATCAACCTCGGCCTGGAAGGCACGCTGGTGTTCGGCGCCATGGCGGCCTACGCCGTCGCGGTCGAGACCGGCTCGCCCTGGCTCGGCGTGCTCGCGGCGATGGTCGCGGGGTCGGGCTTCGGGCTGCTGCACGGCTGGATCTGCTCGTTCCCGCGCGTCAACGACATCGCGGTCGGCATCGCCCTGATGCTGTTCGGCATGGGCCTCGCCTTCTTCTTCGGCAAGCCGTACATCCAGCCCTCCGCCCCGAACCTGCCGGCGATCCCGCTCGGCGACTGGTCGTCGATCCCGCAGGTGCGCGCGGCGCTCAACGTCAACGCGCTGTTCGTCATCGGCGCCGCGCTCGCGCTGTTCCTGTGGTGGGCGTTCAAGAACACGAAGCTCGGCCTGATCGTGCGGGTGGTCGGCGACAGCGCCGACTCGGCCCGCGCCATGGGCCTGTCGCCGACGACGGTCCGGCTGTTCGCGACGGCGGCCGGCAGCGCGCTCGCGGCGGTCGGCGGCGCCTACCTCTCGCTCTACTACCCCGGAAGCTGGAACGAGCGCATCTCGTCGGGCCAGGGCCTGATGGCGGTCGCGCTCGTCATCTTCGCGCGCTGGAACCCGCTCGGCTGCTTCGCGGCGGCGCTGCTGTTCGGCGGCGCCGGCGCGCTCGGGCCGGCGCTGCAGTCGGTCGGCGTCACCCAAGGCTACTACCTGTTCTACGCCGCGCCTTACATCCTCACCCTCGTCATCATGATCGCCACCTCCTCGCCGGGCCGGCAGCTCGCCGGCGCGCCGGGCGAACTGTCGATCACCAAGTGAAAGCCGGAGCCAGCGCCATGAACATGCACGCTCGCCTCGACCAGCAGCGCTTCGTGGAGGCCGAACCCTATCGGTGGCCCTACAACGGCGATCTCAGGCCCGAAAACACCGCGCTCATCGTCATCGACATGCAGACCGACTTCTGCGCGCCCGGCGGCTATGTCGACGGCATGGGCTACGACCTCAGCCTCACCCGCGCGCCGATCGAGCCGATCAAGCGTCTGCTCGCGGCGATGCGGGCCGGCGGCTACCACATCTTTCACACCCGCGAGGGGCATCGGCCGGACCTCGCCGATCTGCCCGAGAACAAGCGCTGGCGGTCGCGCCAGTTCGGCGCCGGCATCGGCGACGCAGGGCCCTGCGGGCGCATCCTCGTGCGCGGCGAGCCGGGCTGGGACATCATCCCCGAACTCTATCCGATCGAAGGCGAGCCGATCATCGACAAGCCCGGCAAGGGCTCGTTCTGCGCCACCGACCTCGAGCTCATCCTGAAGCAGCGCCGCATCGACAACATCGTGCTGACCGGCGTGACCACCGACGTCTGCGTCCACACCACCATGCGCGAGGCCAACGACCGCGGCTTCGAATGCGTGATGCTGGAGGACTGCTGCGCCGCGACCGACCCGGCCAATCACGAGGCCGCGCTCAGGATGATCAAGATGCAGGGCGGCGTGTTCGGCGCGGTCGCGACGTCGGCGAGCCTGATCGAGGCGATCTCCTGATGGCGTCGAGGCGCGCCGTCGTGCGTCGCGTGCCGGCGTCCGGGCCGGACGACGTCTCCGGCGTCGAGGCGCTGTTCGAGGAGGGGCTCGATCCGGCCTCCGTCGTGGCGGTGCTCGGCAAGACGGAAGGCAACGGCTGCGTCAACGACTTCACGCGGGGCTACGCCACGCGCCGCTTCGAGGACCTGTTCGCCCGCCACGGCGCGGGCGGCGCGGCGATCGTGATGTCCGGCGGCACCGAAGGCGCGCTGTCGCCGCACTGGACCGTGTTCGCGCGCGAGGAGGTGGACGACGAGCCCGAGGGCGCGCTCGCGATCGGCGTCGCCCGCACCGCGGCGGTCGCCGCCGAAGCGCTCGGCCGCCGGGAACACGCCGAGATGGTCGCAGACGGCGTCCGCCGCGCCATGGCCGACGCCGGCGTGACGGACGCGGCCGACGTCCATTTCGTGCAGGTGAAGTGCCCGCTGCTGACCATGGCGCGCACGGAAGCGGCGGAAGCGCGCGGCGCGACGACCGCGACGCGGGACACGCTCAAGTCCATGGGGCTTTCGCGCGGGGCGTCGGCGCTCGGCGTCGCGGTCGCGCTCGGCGAGATCGAGTTCGACCGGCTGGCCGACGACGACGTCTGCGGCGACTACGGCCTGTTCTCCTCCTGCGCGTCGGCGTCTTCCGGGGTGGAGCTGCTGGACAACGAGATCGTGGTGCTCGGCATGAGCGCGGCGTGGTCCGGGCCGCTCGCGATCGACCATGCCGTGATGCGCGACGCGATCGACGTCCGCTCGGTGGCCGCCGTCCGCGAGCGGATGGGTCCGGGCGCGCTGGTCGCGGCGCTGGCGAAGGCGGAGGCCGATCCCTCGGGGCTGGTCCGCGGGCGCCGGCACACCATGCTGGACGATTCCGACATCGCCTCGACCCGCCACGCCCGCGCCTTCGTCGGCGGCGCGCTCGCGGGGCTCTTCGGCGAGACCGAGATCTACGTCTCCGGCGGCGCCGAGCATCAGGGGCCGCCCGGCGGCGGCCCGGTCGCCATCATCCTCGACAGGAGCGGTTCATGAGCGACGCTGTCGCCGTCGAAGCGGTCGGCATGACGATGCGGTTCGGCGCCTTCACGGCGCTGGACGACGTCTCGATCAAGGTCCCGGCCGGCTCGTTCCACGCGCTTCTCGGCGAGAACGGCGCCGGCAAGTCGACGCTCGTCAAATGCATGATGGGCTTCTACACGCCGACCTCCGGGCAGATGCTGGTGGACTCCAAGGAGGCGGTGATCCGCAACCCTAAGGACGCCGCCGGTTTCGGGCTCGGCATGGTCTATCAGCACTTCACGCTGGTGCCGTCGCTGACCGGCGCCGAGAACCTCGTCATCTCCCGCGAGGACGCGCCGCGGGTGATCGACTGGCGCAAGGAGCGCAAGGCGCTCGCCGCCTTCATGGAGACGATGCCGTTCAAGATCCCGCTGGACCAGCCGGTCTCGGCGCTCGCGGCCGGCGAGAAGCAGAAGCTCGAAATCGTCAAGCAGCTCTATCTCGGCCGCCGCTTCATCGTGCTGGACGAGCCGACCTCGGTGCTGACGCCGAACGAGGCGGAGGAGATGCTGGGCCTCGTGCGCGGCATGACCCGAGCCGGCGCGCTGACCGTGCTGATGATCAGCCACAAGTTCCACGAGGTGACGTCGTTCTGCGACGACGTCACGGTGCTGCGCAAGGGCCGCCGCACCGGCGGCGGGCGCATCGCCGATCTCGACCGCAAGCAGATGGCCGCGATGATGATCGGCGACCAGCCGATCGTCGCCCTCGACAGCCGGTCCGAGACGCCGGCGGACGCGACGCCCGTGCTGACCGTGAAGCAGCTGAAGGCCAAGGACCGCACCGGGCTGAAGTCGATCGCGATCGACGGGCTCGAGGTGCGGGCCGGCGAGATTGTCGGGATCGCCGGCATCTCCGGCAACGGCCAGAAGGAGTTCCTCGAGACCATCGCCGGGCAGCGGGCGCGCGAGGGCGGCGCCGTGGTGGTCAAGGACACGGTCTACGACGCGAGCCGGGCCCAGTCGCGCGCGCTCAACGTCCGCTTCATCCCGGAGGAGCCGCTCCGCAACGCCTGCGCCCCCCGGATGACGGTGGCCGAGAACATCGCCTTCCGCACCTTCGACCTCAACGCCGACGGCAAGCCGGTCGCCTGGATCAGCGCGCGCGCGATCCGCGCCTACGCGACGCGGCTGATCGAGCAGTTCAAGGTCAAGACCGCCTCGCTCTCGTCTCCGATCCAGTCGCTCTCCGGCGGCAACGTGCAGCGCGCCGTGCTCGCCCGCGAGCTCACTGGGCAGGTCGACCTGCTGGTCGTCTCGAACCCGTGCTTCGGGCTCGATTTCGCAGCGGTCGCGGAAATCCGCGCGCGCATCATGAAGGCCCGGAACGGCGGCGCCGCGGTGCTGCTGATGTCCGAGGACCTCGACGAACTTCTCGAGCTGTCGGACCGCATCTTCGTGATGTCGGACGGCGCGCTCGTCTACGAAACGCCGATCGCGCAGGCCGACGTGCACGTCATCGGCGAACACATGGCAGGGCATTGAAATGACGACGCCGCTTGCGGAACTCCGGTTCGATCTCGCCTCGCTGGCGGCCGCCTACGCCGGCGGCCTGTCGCCGGTCGACGTGGTCGACGAGGTGTTCGCGCGCATCGAGGCCTGCGGCGACGCAGGCATCTTCATCTCGACGTTCGACCGCGCGACCGCGCGCGCCGCGGCGGCGGCGCTTGGGAGCGCGCCGGACGGGCGCCCGCTCTGGGGCGCGCCCTTCGCGGTGAAGGACAACATCGACGTCGCCGGCGCGCCGACCACCGCCGCCTGCCCGGATTTCGCCCACGAGGCGACGGAGGACGCGGTCGCGGTGGCGCGGCTGAAGGCGGCGGGGGCGATCCCGGTCGGCAAGACCAATCTCGACCAGTTCGCGACCGGCCTCGTCGGCCTGCGCTCGCCCTACCAGCCGCCGCTGAACGCGGTCGACCCCGCGCTCGTGCCGGGCGGGTCGAGCTCCGGCTCCGCGGTCGCGGTGGCCCGCGGGCTCGTCAGCTTCGCGCTCGGCACCGACACCGCCGGCTCCGGCCGCGTTCCCGCGGGCCTCAACAACATCGTGGGCCTCAAGCCCACGGTCGGGGCCGTGCCGACCAAGGGCGTGCTGCCGGCCTGCCGGACGCTCGACTGCGTGTCCGTGTTCGCGCAGTCGGTCGACGACGCCTACCGGGCGTTCGCGGCCATGGCGGGGCTGGAGCCGTCCGATCCGTTCTCGCGCTCCGTCAGGACGACGCCGATCGGCCCGGCGCCGTCGCGCTTCCGCGTCGGCGTGCCGACGCCCGCGAGCCGCAGCTTCGGGGGCGACGTCGGCGCCGAGGCCGCCTTCGCCGCCACGCTCGAGGACGTCCGCGCGCTCGGCGGCGAGGTCGTCGAGCTCGACTTCGAGCCGTTCTTCGCGGTGGCGAGCCTGCTCTACAACGGCCCGTTCGTGGCCGAGCGCTACGAGGCTATCCGCAGCTTCATCGAGAGCCGCGGGGAAGCGGTCCATCCAGTGACGCGCAAGATCATCGAGAGCGCGCGCCGCTTCGACGCCGCGAGCGCCTTCGGCGGGCTCTACGAGCTCGCCGCCATGCGGAGGACGCTCGCGCCAAGCCTCGGCGCGGTCGACATGCTGCTGGTGCCGACCTTCCCGCGCCCGCGCACCGTCGCCGAGGTGACCGAGCATCCGGTCGGCCTAAACAGCGAGTTCGGCACCTACACCAACTTCGTCAACCTGCTCGATCTCTGCGCGCTGGCGGTGCCCGGCCGCCCGCGGCCGGACGGGCTGCCGGCGGGCGTGACCCTGATCGCCGCGGCCGGCGCGGACGCACGGATCGCCGCGGTCGGCGAGCGGCTGCACGAGCTGGGCGGCACGTCGATCGGCGCGCTCGGCCTGCCGGCGCCCGCCGCCCCGGAGCGCGCGCCGACGCCGGCGCCGGACGAGATCGAGATGGTGGTCGTCGGCGCGCATCTCTCGGGCATGGCGCTCAACGGCGAACTGACCCGGCATGGCGGCCGCTTCCTGCGGGCGGTCGACACCGCGCCGCTCTATCGCCTGTTCGCGCTGCCCGGCAAGGTCGCCCGGCCAGGATTGCTGCGGGTCGGGGAGGGCGGCTCCGCGATCGCGACCGAGGTCTGGGCCCTCCCGGCCTCCGCGGTCGGGCCGTTCATCGCCGGCGTCCCGTCGCCGCTCGGCTTCGGCACGCTCGTCCTCGCCGACGGCTCGACTGCGCTCGGCTTCCTGGTCGAGCCCAAGGGCGTGGAGGGCGCGGACGACATCACCCGCTTCGGCGGCTGGCGCGCCTACATGCGCGAGAGGGCCGCGGCATGAGCGCCGTCCCGCCGCTCTCGCCGGCCGAACTCGAGGCGCATCTCGACGCGGCGACCGCGCTGCTCGGCCTGACCGTCGCGCCGGAGGCCCGCGCCTCGACCCTCGCCCATCTCGCCGCGACGATGGCCGCGGCGCGTCTCGTGTCCGGCTTCGCGTTCGACGACGAGCTGGAGCCTGCCCCGGTGTTCCGTCCATGACCGCGTCCGCATCCGTCAAATCCCAATCGTCCGGCGCCATGGAGCAGACGGTTTCAGCGGCGCTCGCCAGGATCGCGACGCATGACGGCCGTGTCGGCGCCTTCACCGACGTCACCGCCGACCGTGCGGTGGCGGCGGCGCGCGCGCAGGACGCCTCCGGCGCCGGCGGCCCGCTCGCGGGCGTCACCTTCGCGGCCAAGAACCTGTTCGACATCGCCGGCCTGCCGACCCGCGCCGGATCGAAGATCAACCGCGAACGCGCCCCGGCGGAGCGCGACGCGGAGCTCGTCCGCCGCATGGAGGCGGCGGGCGCGGTCCTGCTCGGCGGGCTGAACATGGGCGAGTACGCCTATGACTTCACCGGCGAGAACGTCCATGACGGCCCGTCGCGCAACCCGCACGACCTGACCCGCATGACCGGCGGCTCCTCCGGCGGCTCGGGCGCCGCGGTGGCGGCCGGCTTCGTCGACGTGGCGCTGGGCTCGGACACCAACGGCTCGATCCGCGTGCCGTCGGCGCTGTGCGGGTGCTTCGGCCTGAAGCCGACCTACGGCCGGCTGACCCGCGCCGGGACCTTTCCCTTCGTCCACAGCTTCGACCATGTCGGGCCGCTGGCGCGCTCCGTGCGGCTGCTGTCGCTCGCCTATGACGCGATGCAGGGGCCGGACGCGGCCGACGCCGCGACGACCACGCGCGATCCGGAGCCCGCGACCGCGTCGCTGGAGGACGGCGTCGCCGGCCTCCGGATCGCGACGCTCGGCGGCTATTTCGCCGAGAAGGGCGAGCCCGACTGCTTCGAGGCGGTGGCGCGCGTCGCGAACAGCCTCGGCGCGGACCGGGCCGTCACCTTGCCCGAAGCGGCGCGCGCACGCGCGGCGGCCTATGTGATCTCCGCGACCGAGGGAGCGGCGCTGCATCTCGACCGGCTAAGGACGCGGCCGGACGACTTCGACCCCGCCGTCCGCGACCGCCTGATCGCGGGCGCGACGGTGCCGGCCGCCTTCGTCGCGCAGGCGCAGCGCTTCCGCCGCTGGTTCGCCGGCGCCGTCGCGAAGGCGTTCGAAGAGGTCGACATCCTGATCGCGCCGGCGACGCCCTGCCGCGCGCCGAAGCTCGGCCAGACCACATTCACGCTCGGCGGCGAGACGCTGCCGGTGCGGCCGAACCTCGGCCTGTTCACCCAGCCGATCTCGTTCATCGGCCTGCCGGTCGCGGCCGTGCCCGTTTGGCTCGACGACGGATTGCCGCTCGGCGTGCAGATCATCGCGCCGCCGTGGCGGGAGGCGGACGCTCTGCGGGTCGCCCGCGCGCTGGAGCGCGACGGCGTCGCTGGCGTTCGCGTCCCGGCGTTTTAGGAGGCGACGTTGGAGATCGACATTCCCGAGGTGAAGGCCGAGGTAGAGGCCGCCTTTGCGACCTACGAGGCCGCGCTCGTCGGCAACGACGTGCCGACGCTCGAGGCGCTGTTCCGCGACGATCCGCTGACGCTGCGCTACGGCGGCGGGGAGAACCTCTACGGCATGGACGCGATCCGCGCGTTCCGGCGGGCGCGCTCGCCGCAGGGCCTCGCGCGCACGCTCGAACGCACGCTGATCACCACCTACGGCCGCGATTTCGCGGTCGCCAACACGCTGTTCCGCCGCGACGGCGCGCCGGGCCGCATCGGCCGGCAGAGCCAGACCTGGGTCCGCTTTCCCGACGGATGGAAGGTCGTCGCGGCCCATGTGAGCGTGATCGACGAGGCTTGACGCCTCATTCCCGGACGAGGAGTGCGCCGTGATCGAAATCGCAGCAGAGCCGCAGCCCATCCTCGTCGACCTCGCGAGGACCGGGCTCATCATCATCGACATGCAGCGCGACTTCCTGGAGCCGGGCGGCTTCGGCGAGACGCTCGGCAACGACGTCGGCCGCCTCGCCGCAGCGGTCGGGCCGTGCCAGGCGATTCTGGCGGCGGCGCGCGGGGCGGGCCTGCTCGTGGTGCACACCCGCGAAGGCCACCGGCCGGACCTCTCCGACGCGCCGAAGGCCAAGGTCGAGCGCGGGGACCCGTCGCTGCGCATCGGCGCGCCCGGCCCGATGGGCCGCATCCTGATCCGCGGCGAGGCCGGCCACGAGATCATCGCCGACCTCGCGCCGGCGCCCGGAGAGCCGGTGATCGACAAGCCGGGCAAGGGCGCCTTCTACCAGACCGATCTGGAGCTGATGCTGCGGAACCGCGGGATCGACACGCTGCTCGTCTGCGGCGTCACCACCGAGGTCTGCGTCAACACCACGGTGCGCGAGGCGAACGACCGCGGCTACCGCTGCGTGGTGCTCGGCGACTGCTGCGCCTCCTACTTCTCGGAGTTCCACGAATACGGGCTGAAGATGATCAAGGCGCAGGGCGGCATCTTCGGCTGGGTGTCCGATTCCGCCTCCGCCATTGCCGCGATCTCCGCCGGAACCGCGCGCTCGGCCGCATAAGGGCCGGCTTGAGGGTCGACTGGGGCTGGTCCACGCTCGCCGTCATGCCCGCGCCTTCGCGGGCATCCAGGACTTTCCTCCGCCGCAGCGTTCGACGCCCAAGTCGTGGATGCCCGGCTGCGCCGGGCATGACGGCGGGTTCGCAAGAAGCGCCGCGCGCGGCTTCAGTCCGGAACGAAGCCGGCCGGCAACGGGTGCAGATGCGCGATCGTGACGTCGTCGAGCGCGGCGTCGACGCGTTCGGCGATCATCTGCCGGTGGCAGTGCTCCGGCTCGCGCTCGAAGCAGAGGAGGCACAGCCGGCGACCGGTGCGGACGAGCTCCTTCAGATCGCGCAACTCGTCTTGGGCGCCTTCGGTGCGCAGGTGCTCCTCGAAGATCGTCCGCATCTCGGCGTGACGTCCGGCGCGGGCCGCGGCGCGGCCGTCCGCCGGCGTGCCGAGGGCGCGCAGGTGCAGATAGCCGACGCCGCGCTCGTCGAGCCCGGCCGCGAGCGCCCGTTTGGAGAAGCCGGGCCGGCGCGAGTTCGCCACCGCGCGCACGTCCACCAGCACCTCGACGCCGGCCTCCACCAGCGCGTCGGCGAGCGCCGACGGCGTCGCGCCCTCGTAGCCGATCGTGAACAGTTCGCTCATTTCACCTCGCACGCCCAGATCGCGCGGATCTTGGCGGTGAAGCGGACGGCGGGATAGCCCTCATAGAACTCCGGGATCACGAAGGTCGCGGTCGAGGACGGCGGCGCGAGGCCCGTGCCGGTCAGGGTCAGCTCCTGCAGCTCCAGGGTCTGGGTCGAGACCTCGATCCGGGTCAGCGCCTTGTCGGGGTAGGGGTTCACCACATCCCACAGGAAGATGTTCGACTGCACCCTATAAGACGGGCTTGCGGCGCGCACGTCGCGGAACTGCGCGAGGCTGAGGCGCTCGGCCTTGCACGCCTTCAGGCGGGCGGGGTCCAGGCCGGCGCGCTCCATCCGCTCGGCGGACTGCGCGTCGCAGGTCGCGCGGCATTCGCGGGCGAAGTCCTTCGCGACGATGTCGTCGGTGTCGCTCTGCATTTTCGAGCCGAAGCAGTCGTCGAAGCAGCCGGCGCGCGCTTCGGGCGCGGCCAGAACGAGGACGGCGGCCATGACGGCGAAGGCGAGGGCGGCGGAGCGCATCGGGACCGTCTCTTGTTGTTGTTGTCGGCGCGGAAGCCAAGTCGACATACGGCGGCGGCTTGCTCCCGGATCGCCGGATGCTTAGCCGCCTGCTGGCACTCGCCGGAAAATGCTGCTAACAACATGATATCAATAGATTTTTAACTTCAGAGAATTGTCATGATGGGTGTCGACGTCTCAACATGAGGTCAGGGCGCGCTGGCGACCGCGCCCGCCAGCGAGGGAGCTTGAAATGAGCGGACGCGAAATCTCCTCAACCCCCCACGAAGCGACGAAGCCCGCGCTGACGCGGCCGACGGGCGAGTTCGCCCGCCAGCTCGACGGTTTCGGCCTGACGACCGCCGAGATTCTCTATCGGTTGCCGGACCATCCGGCGCTGCTTCAGACCTATGTCTGGCAGGAGTACGACCGTGCGCCGGACTATCCGGTCCTGCGCTCCTTCCTCGACTGGTGGCGGCGCGAGATCGAGGGGATGCTTCATTCCGTGCGCGTCGGGCACAAGGCGCTGATCGGCCCGGCAGATTTCCGGCCGGTGCGCACCGAAATCCGCCTGAACTGAGGATGGTGCGCGTCACCGTCCTCGCCGCGATTGCGGCGGGAGCGGCTTGGCGCTAGACGGGCGGCATGGCCGCAGCCCACACGCCCGACACGCTCCGCATCGCGCTCGCCCAGGCGAATCCGGTCATGGGCGACGTGCGCGGCAACCTCGCGCTCGCCCGCCGGCTCCGGGCGGAGGCCACGGGGCAGGGCGCGGACGTGGTGATGTTCTCGGAGCTGTTCCTCGCCGGCTATCCGCCGGAGGACCTGGTGCTGAAGCCGGCCTTCCAGGAGGCCTGCCGCGCCGCGCTGGACGAGCTCGCCGCCGACACCGCCGACGGCGGGCCGGACGCGCTGATCGGCCTGCCGTGGAAGGACGAAAGCGGGCTCTACAACGCCTACGCCCACCTCGCGGGCGGCGCGGTGGCGGGCCTGCGCTACAAGGTCGACCTGCCCAATTACGGCGTGTTCGACGAGAAGCGCGTGTTCGCGGCCGGTCCCCTGCCGGGGCCGATCGCGGTCCGGGGCGTGCGCGTCGGCGTGCCCGTCTGCGAGGACATCTGGGGCGACGAGGTGGTCGACTGCCTCGCCGAGACCGGCGCCGAGATCCTGCTCGTGCCGAACGGCTCGCCCTACTGGCGCGGCAAGGCGGAGACGCGCGTCAACGTGGTCGCCGCCCGCGTGGTCGAAAGCGGGCTGCCGCTGGTCTACCTCAACCAGATCGGCGGGCAGGACGAGCTTGTCTTCGACGGCGGCTCCTTCGCGCTCAACGCCGACCGCTCGCTCGCCTTCCAGATGCGCGGCTTCGTGGACGAGGTCGTCACCACGGTCTGGCGCAAGGGCGCGGACGGCCGCTGGCGTTGCGAGGGCGGGCCGAAGGCGACGCTGGAGGAGGGCGACCGGGCCGACTACCGCGCCTGCGTGCTGGGCCTGCGCGACTATGTGAACAAGTCGGGCTTTCCCGGCGTGGTGCTCGGCCTGTCCGGGGGCATCGACTCGGCGCTCTGCGCCGCGATGGCGGTCGACGCGCTCGGGCCCGAGCGCGTGCGCTGCGTGATGCTGCCCTATCGCTTCACCTCCGGCGACAGCCTGCGGGACGCGGACGCTTGCGCCCGCGCGCTCGGCGTCCGTTACGACACTCTGCCGATCGCGCCCGCGGTCGAAGGCTTCGAGGCCGTGCTCGCGCCGCTGTTCGAAGGCCGCGACCGCGACGTCACCGAGGAGAACCTGCAGAGCCGCGCCCGCGGCATGCTGCTGATGTCGATCTCCAACAAGTTCGGGCCGATGGTCGTGACCACCGGCAACAAGTCCGAGATGTCCGTCGGCTACGCCACGCTCTACGGCGACATGAACGGCGGCTTCAACCCGATCAAGGACCTCTACAAGACGCAGGTGTTCCGCCTTTCGGCGCTCCGCAACGGCTGGAAGCCGGAGGACGCGCTCGGGCCGGACGGCGACGTCATCCCGGTCGCGATCATCGACAAGCCGCCGACCGCCGAGCTGCGCGAGAACCAGAAGGACGCCGACAGCCTGCCGCCCTACGACGTGCTCGACGCGATCCTGAACGGGCTCGTCGAGGATGAGCGGCGCGTCGGCGACCTGGTGGCGGACGGCTTCGACGAGGAGACCGTGCGCAAGGTCGAGCGGCTGCTCTACCTCGCCGAGTACAAGCGCCGGCAGGCCGCGCCTGGCGTGAAGGTGACGGCGCGCAACTTCGGGCGCGATCGCCGCTATCCCATCGTCAACCGCTTCCGCGATCCCGGAGCGGCGAGGTGAAGGCGGCCGCGGCCCTCGCCATGCTCGCGGCGCTGTCGGGACAGGCCGACGCCGCCGGCTGCACGCTGGGCGCCGCGACCTACCGGCCGGCGGAAGGCGAGACGGGGGCGCTCCGCTTCGCGCCGATCAGCCGCGCCAGCGCCGAAAGCCCGTTCGGCTTCGCCATGTCGCTCGGCTCCGGCGCGCAGTACCGATTCCGGCTCGCCGCCGCGACCGGCACGGGCGAGAGCTACGCCGAGCTGGTGCTCGATCCGCGTCGGGCCTCGAAGACGCCGACGACGCCCGGCGGGCGCATCGGCGCCCGGTCCGAGGCCGAGGCGCAGGACGACGACGCCCCGGCCTCGCCGATCCACTTCTTCGACGAGCGCTTCCGCCGCGCGGAGCCCGCCGGGCTAGACGCCCCCGCGCCGGCGGCGGTGTTCCTGCCCGAACTGCAGCGCGCCTTCGCCTACTGGAGCGGCAATCCCGATCCGGAGCTGACGCCGACCGGCGGCATGTGGCTCCGCGACTGCGGCCGGTGAGCGCCGGCATGGCCGTCTACCGCTTCGCGCCGTCGCCTACCGGCTTCCTCCATCTCGGCAACGCCCGCACGCTGCTGCTGAACGCGCTGATGGCGCGCAAGCAGGCCGCGCGCTTCGTGCTCCGGCTCGACGACACCGACCGCGCCCGCGTGAGCGAGGAGTATGTCGATGGCATCCGACAGGATTTGGCCTGGCTCGGCCTGACGCCGGACGCCGAGGTGCGGCAGTCCGATCGCGACGACGCCTATGCCGCGGCGTTCGACCGGCTGGTCGCGGAGGGCAGGGTCTATCCGGCCTACGAGAGCGAGCCGGAGCTCGAACTCGCCCGCAAGCTCGCCCGCGCGTCAGGCCGACCGCCGGTCTACGACCGCGCCGCGCTCCGCCTGACCGCCGAGCGCCGCGCCGCGCTCGAGGCCGAGGGCCGGCGCCCGCACTGGCGCTTCCGGCTGTCGGGCGGCCGCGTCGAATGGCCGGACGGCGTGCGGGGAGCGCAGGGCTTCGACCTGTCCAGCCTGTCGGACCCGGTGGTCCGTCGCGACGACGGCTCGTTCCTCTACGTCTTCACGAGCGTCGTCGACGACGCCGGCATTGGCGTGACCGCCGTGGTCCGCGGCGAGGACCATGTGACCAACACCGCGGCGCAGATCGACATGTTCGCGGCGCTCGGCGCGCCGCCGCCGGCCTTCGCCCATCACAACCTGCTGACCTCCGCCGACGGGGCCGGGCTGTCGAAGCGCGAGGGCAGCCTGTCGCTCCGCACGCTGCGGGAGCAGGGGATCGAGCCGCTCGCGGTCGCGGCCTACGCCGTGCTGATCGGCTCGGCGGAGGCGGTGCGGCCGGTCTCCTCGCTCGACGAACTGGCGGGCCTGGTCGAGCTTTCGCGGCTGTCGCGCGCTCCGGCCCGCGTCGACATGGAGGAGCTTGCGGCGCTGTCCGCCAAGACGCTGCACGCCTTGCCGCACGACGCCGTGGCCGATCGTCTTGGCGCCCTCGGCGTCGAAGGCGGGCCGGCGTTCTGGGAGGCGGTGCGCGGCAACCTCGCGACGCTCGGGGAGGCGGCCGACTGGTGGCGCATCGCGACCCGTCCGCTTAAGCCCGAGGCCGCGCGGCCGGCGCCGGAGGACGCAAGGCTCGTGGCCGAAGCCTTGGCGCTGCTGCCGACCGAGCCGTGGGACGAGACCACTTGGAAGGCGTGGACCTCCGCGGTCTCCGCCGCCACGGGCGCCAAGGGCCGCGCACTGTTCGCGCCGCTGAGAATCGCGCTGACCGGCGAGCCGCACGGCCCGGAGCTCGCGAAGCTGCTGCCGTTCATCGGTAGGGCGCGGGCGCTGGAGCGGCTGTCGAGATAGTCACAACCCCTAATTGAATTCCCGTCGAAGTTCGCCTGATGTGTCGGTTCTTTTCTTAAGGAGGGCTGCCGCGGTGGATCTGTCTGAGGGGGTAACAACTGCCATCGCTGTTATCGGCGTTATCGGCGGCCTTTGGCGCTATTGGAAAAACAGCGAGGAACAGGCCGAACAGCGACGTAGAAATGACGGACTGCGCGTCGCCGACGAGATCGAGCTTCTGAACAAGGACCCCGCCGTCGTTGTCGCGTTCCGGCTCATCGATTGGTGTCCTACTTACGTCGATCTCGTTGTCGATGGAGTGCGCAAGCCAGTTTTGGTTGGTCCGGCTGAGTTTTGTGACGCCTTACGCCATCACGGTTCCCCGCGGGCGATGCTCGGACAGGAGAGCGCCGCTCCTGACGCACTTATCAAAGAGGTCGGTGGCGAAGCCGTCGTCGAACCATCGCGCGCTGATGGGTTTTCGATAGAACAGCAAGCGATCCGAGATGTGTTCGACGCCTTTCTTGGCCGACTCGAGCGCGTGGAGATGCTGATCAGGGTCGGCGTGATCCCGCAGGACCTATTTGGCGACCAGTTTTCATACTGGCTTGAAGCTATGGGGGAGATCGAGCCTACGGCAGGAGAGGTGGCCGGGCTCGATGACGCACGCCGGCGCGCGCTGTGGCGATTTATCAGGGCGTACCAGTTCAACGGCGTGATCAGGCTGTTTGGTCGTTACGGTCGAACTCTGAGCATTTAAGTCTCGACCCGCGTCGAACTGCCGGCGAGCCAGTCCGCGGCGCCGTCCGCCGCGGCGACGGCGGTGGCGAAGGTCGCCTGCAGCAGGTAGCCGCCGGTTGGGGCCTCCCAGTCCAGCATCTCGCCGGCGACGAAGCATCCCGGCCGGCGCGTCAGCATGAAGCGGTCGTCGATCTCACCGAAGGGCACGCCGCCGGCGGTGGAGATGGCGCGTTCGAGGCCCTTCGTCCCGACGAGTTCGAGCGGCAGAGCCTTGATCCGCCGCGCGAGCGCCGGCGGCTCCGACGGGAGCGACGGCAGGCCCTCGCGCAGCAGGGCGGCGGCGACCGGCGCGAGGCCTGCGGTCTTGCGGAGGTGGGTGGAGAGCGAGCGCCCCCCGCGCGGCGCGGAAAGGCGCCGGGCCAGCTCCTCCTCGGTGAGGTCCGGCCTGAGATCGAGCGTGGGCCGCGCCGCGCCGTCGCGGTCGATCGCGTCGCGCAGACGGGCGGAGAGCGCGTAGACCGCGCCGCCCTCGATCCCGTCGACCGTCAGCATGGCTTCGCCGCGGACCGTGGCGCCCTCGAAGCTCAAGGCGATGCGCTTCAGCGGCTGGCCCTCGAAGCGCTCGACGAGGACGGGTGACCAGCGCGCCAGGAAGCCGCAGTTCGACGGGCGGAGCGGGGCGGCGGGAACGCCGGCCTGCGCGAAGGGCGCGACCCAGGAGCCGTCGCCGCCGAGCCGCGGCCAACTCGCGCCGCCGAGCGCGAACACGACCGCGTCGGCGTGGACCGTCTCGACGCCGTCCGGTCCCTCGAAGACGAGCGCGCCCTCGGGCGTCCATCCGGTCCAGCGCCGGCCCGCCTGGAGCTCAACGCCCAGGCTATCCAGCCGGTGCAGCCAGGCGCGAAGCAACGGCGACGCCTTGAAGGAACGCGGAAACACGCGCCCGCTGGAGCCCACGAAGGTCTCGACGCCGAGGCCCTCGCACCAGGCGATCAGGTCGGCGGCGGAGAACCGGGCGAGCGCCGGCTCGAGCGCGGCCCGGGCCGCGCCGTAGCGGTCGAGGAAGGCCTCGGTCGGCTCGGAATGGGTGAGGTTCAGGCCGCCGCGGCCGGCCAGCAGGAATTTGCGCGCGACGGAGGGCATGCGCTCGAACAGCGTCGGCCGGAATCCGAGGCTCGCGAGCCGCTCCGCCGCCATCAGTCCGGCAGGCCCGCCGCCGATGACGCAGACGACGGGTGGTTTGGAGAGGCCGTCTCCGGAGGCGGATCGGTTGGTCATCGACGTCCTTGGCCGCGAGCCGTTAACCGGCTGCGGGCGACCTGATTCTCTTTTCCTTAAGCCGCTCTTGATAGAGGGAAGCCATCAGCCGGCCCAGCACTAAGCGGCCTGAAACCGGAACAGCGGTCGGCGGAGGCGGTAGCGGCGAAATATGACGCTCGTTGTCATCCTGGACGACCGGGTCACGAACCGGAACATCTTCGCGAAGCTCGCCGCGTCGATCGAGCCGGACGTGGAGGTGCGGACGTTCGGCGGCCCTCACGAAGCGCTCGACTGGCTGTCGGAGCGCACGCCGGACCTCGTCGTCACCGATTACAAGATGCCGGAGATGGACGGCGCGGAGTTCACCCGCCGCTTCCGCGAACTGCCGAACTGCGCCGACGTGCCGGTCGTCGTGCTCACGGTCTATGAGGAGCGCAGCTTCCGTCTGAGCGCGCTCGAAGCCGGGGCCACCGATTTCCTGCAGAGCCCGGTCGACCATCACGAATTTCTGACCCGGGCGCGCAATCTGCTGAAGATGCGTCGGCAGCAGGTGCTGATCGCGAGCCGCGCCGTGCAGCTCGAACGCAAGCTCCAGTCGAGCGAACGGTCCCGCGAGGAGGCGCTGCGCGACAGCTCCGAACGCCTCGGGCAGGTCATCGACACCGTGCCGGCGATGATCAGCGCGATCGATCGTTCCGGCCGCTGCATCTTCGTCAACGCCTATCAGGCGCGCATCAAGGGCGTCGAACCGCAGGCGCTGCTCGGCCGCACGGCGGTCGAGATGTTCGGCCCCGAGCACGGGGGCCGCAGCGCGGCGCTCGACCGGCTGATCTTCGAAAGCGGCGCGGCGCTGCCGAGCTTCGAGGAGGAGATTTTCACCCGGGCGGGCGAGCGGCGGCATTTCCTGACGACCAAGGCCCCGCTCCGGGACGGCGCCGGCGAGATCGTGGCGGTGCTGACCACATCGCTCGACATCAGCGACCGCAAGCGGGCGGAAGGCCATCTGCGGCATCTCGCCCATCACGACGCGCTGACGGACCTGCCGAACCGCGCGCTGCTGCACGAGCGCGTGCGCCACGAGATCGCCCATGCACGCCGCAACGGCCGCAAGTTCGCGCTGCTGCTGTTCGATCTCGACCGCTTCAAGGGCATCAACGACGTTCTCGGCCACCACATCGGCGACCGCCTGCTGAAGGCCGTGGCGGACCGCTTGCGCGTCACGTTGCGGGACACGGACACCGCGTCGCGGCTTGGCGGCGACGAGTTCGCGATCCTGCAGTCCGACGTGACGACGCTCGAGGACACGATCGATCTCGCGCGGCGGGTCCGGGAGGCGCTGACCGAGCCGTTCCGTCTCGACGGCGAGGAGATCACCACCTCCGCCAGCATCGGCATCGCGATGTTCCCGGACCACGGGTTCGATTTCGACGAGCTGCTGAAGAACGCCGACCTCGCCATGTACCGCGCCAAGGCGAGCGGGCGGGACGGATACCGGGCCTTCGCGTCCGACATGGACACCAGCGCGCGCGCCGTCACGGTGCTCGAAAGCGATCTCCGCAAGGCGCTGGCGCGCGAGGAGCTCGTGCTGCACTACCAGCCGCAGGTGGCGCTCGCGTCGGGCAGCATCGTCGGCGCCGAGGCGCTGGTGCGGTGGCGCCGGGAGAACGGCGACCTCGTTTCGCCGGGCGATTTCCTGCCGCTCGCCGAGGAGTGCGGCCTGATCGCGCCGATCAGCGAATGGGTGCTCAACGAGGCCTGCGCGCAGGCGGCGTCCTGGCCGCAGTCCGGGCTGCCGCCGCTGCGCATCGCGGTCAACCTGTCGGCGAGCCAGTTCCGGCGCCAGAACGTCGAGGAGGTCGTGCTCGCGGCTCTGGCCGCCTCCGGCCTCGATCCGGCGCGGCTCGAACTGGAGCTGACCGAGACCATCCTGCTGCAGGACACCGAGCGCGTGGTCGCGACGCTGAAGGCGTTGCAGAGCCGCGGGGTGACCTTCTCGATCGACGATTTCGGCACCGGTTACTCCTCGCTCGCCTATGTGAAAAGCTTCCCCGTCGACCGGCTGAAGATCGACAAGTCGTTCATCCACAACCTCAAGACCGACGCGAACGACGCCGCGATCGTGCGCGCCATCGTCAACCTCGGCCACAGCCTCGACCTCGACGTCATCGCCGAGGGCGTCGAGAACGCCGCCCAGGTGGCGCATCTCAGGGCCGAAGGGTGCGACGAAGTCCAAGGCTTCTACTTCGGCCTGCCGATGCCGGCGCCGGACTTCGTCGACCTTGTCAGACGCGAGTCCCTGCTCGCGCAGACGGCATGAGACGGCTCGCCACGGCCGCGTCGCGGCTCCGGCGAGCGTCCGAAATCGCGGCCGCCCTGCGCCTCCGGCTGCGCGAAAGCCCGAACGGCGAGCACGAGATGGCGCTGAACCGCCTCGCGGCGGGCCTGCTGCTGCTCAGCTACTTCACGTTCGCGGACCCGTCGGGGGAGGTGTTCCTGCTCGCCGCGACCTACGGCGTCGGCGGCGTGCTGTTCTTCGGCCATTTGGTCGCGCAGCCGCGGAACGCCGCGCTGCGCCAGAAGCTCGCGCGCTTCTTCGACCTCGGTCTCCTGTCCTACGCCATGCATGTGGGCGGCCAGACCACGGCGGTGCTCTATCCGCTGTACCTCTGGATCGTCTTCGGCAACGGCTTCCGTTTCGGGCTACCTGCGCTGCGGATCTCCGCCGCGATCGCGGTGGTCGGCTTCGCCCTCGCCGTCGCCTTCACCCCGTACTGGCGGGAGAACTACAGCCTGTCGCTCGGGCTCCTGCTCGCTCTCGTGGTGCTGCCGGCCTATGCGGCGACCCTGATCCGAAAGCTGTCGCACGCCAAGGTCGCCGCCGAGGAGGCGAGCCGGGCCAAGAGCCTCTTCCTGGCGAGCATGAGCCATGAGCTCCGGACCCCGCTGAACTCCGTCATCGGCATGACCGAGCTGCTGGTGGGGACCGATCTCGACGACGACCAGCGCGACATGGCGCGGACCGCCCGCGACAGCGGCCGCGAGCTCCTGGGCCAGATCGACGAGTTGCTGAACTTCAGCCGCATCGAGGCGGGGCGGATGCCGGTCCGCCAAGTCGACTTCGATCTGCACGCGCTGCTTGCGGAAGCGCGCGGGCTGCTTTCCGCTCAGGCGCGCGCCAAGGGCCTCCGGCTCAACGTCCACGTCACGCCGCGCACGCCCTACTGGCTGAAGGGCGAAGCCCGGCAGATCAAGGACATCCTCGTCAATCTCGTGGGCAACGCGGTCAAGTTCACGGAAACCGGCGGCGTCGTGGTCGCGGTCGACGCCGTGGTCGCGACCGATCAGCGTCTGCGCCTTCGTTTCGAGGTGACCGACACCGGCATCGGCATCGCGGAGGCCGCGCGGCAACGCATTTTCGAGACCTTCGCCCAGGCCGACGAGACGGTGATCAACACCCATGGCGGCACGGGGCTGGGGCTCGCGATCTGCAAGCAGCTCGTCGAACTGAACGGCGGCGAAATCAACGTCGAGAGCGAGGTCGGGTTCGGCAGCACGTTCTGGTTCGAGCTGGATCTCGAACATGGCGCGCCTATCCCCGAGATGGACGAGCGTCCGCGCTCGCAACCCGTCATCGCGATGGCGGTCACCGACTCCCGCGCGCAGGCTCTCGCCGCTTCGGTCGTCGCCGCGGGATGGCCCTCGACGCCCGCGGTCGGTCTGCGCGAGGCGCTTCGCCTGCTTCGCGCGCGCCCGAACGGCGAGCGCGGCCCATCCGTGATCGTTCTCGACGCCGAGGGTTCGGAGGTCGACGGTCAGGCGCTGATCGAGGCCCTCCGCGCCGGCCACAACGACGATGCGGCGGTCGCGCTGATCGATCCAGGCTTGGGCGCGGGCCTGCCGGCTTTCGAGATCCGCATGGCCTGCGCCTCGGCGACCGGGGCGTCGCCCGACCCCGACCAGCTTCGCGCGATGCTCAGGGGCGCGACCGCCGGCGCGCCGGCGGACCTTCTCATGCGTCCCGCGCCGGCCGCGGTCGCCGGCCTTCGCCGCCTGTCAATCCTCGTCGCCGAAGACAATCGCACCAACCAGAAGGTGATCCGTAAGGTGCTGGAGCGGGCCGGGCATGAGGTCCGGATCGCCGACAACGGCGAACTCGCGCTGGACGCCCTGACCGAGCGATCGTTCGATCTCGTGCTGATGGACGTCAACATGCCCGTGCTCGACGGGCTCGAATGCACGAAGCTCTATCGTTTCGCGTCCTTGGGGAAGCCCCGGATTCCGATCGTCGCCCTGACGGCGGACGCCACGTCCGACTCGCGCGTGCGTTGCCTCGACGCCGGCATGGACGCCTGCCTCACCAAACCGATCGAGCCGGCGCATCTGCTCGCCACCATCGACGAGCTGGCGTCGAGCGGCCGCGGGGCGGCCACGGAGACGGCCGAAGGGCAGACCGAGACGTCGCTGGCGGCGGCCGAGGTCGACGACGAGATCGTCGCGAACATCGCGAGCCATCCGAGATACCGGGCGACGCGTCGGGCGGTGATCGACCGTGTCGCCCTCGACGAACTCGAGGAGCTTGGCGGCCGCGAATTCGTCGCCGACCTCATCGACGAGTTCATCGGAGACGCCGCCGCGGTCCTGACGGGGCTGCGCGAGGCCGTCGCGCAGCGGCAGGCTGGCGATTTTCGGGAGCACGCTCACGCCCTGCGCAGCGGAGCCGCGAACATCGGCGCGCGCGGCATGTACGAGCTTTGCCTCTCCTACCGCAATCTGGACGCCCAGACGCTCGCCGCGTCCGGGGCCGAGCACGTGAGGCGCCTCGAGGCCGAGTTCGAGCGTGTCCGCAAGACGCTCCAGCACGAACGCGCCGCCCGTTCGGGCGACACGCCCCGCTGACTTCGCCAAACGGCGAAACGCGGCCGTTCAGGCGATCTCCGCCTCGGAGGCGGGGCTCCGGACCCCGGCTGCGGTCATCCGCCGATCCTGCGCCGTGACGAGCCGCTGCATCTTCCGGAGATCGGCCGGGTGCAGCTCGAGCGCGGCCTCCACCCAGATGTCGGTGACGTCGCGCAGCTCCTCGTACGGCATCGGGGACACGCGCGCGCTCGCGCGGAGCATGGCGGTCAGCCCGTTGTGGCGCTTCTGGTTCTGACGGATGAGCCGGCGCGTGGCGTCCACTCCGTCGCCGGGCTCCGCCAGCACCTGGACCAGCCCCATCTCGTAGAGCTCCTCGGCGGTGAAGATCCGCCCGCTCGCGATCATGTTTTCGGCCCGGGCGAGGCCAACGCGGCGCGTGAGCAGGCTCGACGCGCCCATGCCGGGGAACAGGTTGAACAGAATCTCCGGGAACCCGAACTTCACGCCCCGCTCGGCCACGATCATATGGCAGGACAGCGCGGTCTCGAAGCCGCCTCCAAGCGCGTCGCCCTGCACCAGCGCGATCGTTAGGATGGGATTGCCGAACCCGATCGCGTTGTCATGCAGCACGTGAATGCAGGAATAGGCATATTCGGTGAGCGCCTCCCTGTCCCGCGCGACGATCCAGCGCGAGAAACGCTCGAGGTCTCCGCCGAGATTGTAGACGCCGGGAATCCGCGACGCGAGCACCGCCTGCTTCGGCGGGCTGACGCCGGCGTCCGTTTCGGCGCGCGCGCAATGAGCGCGGATGGTCGCAGTGTAGGAGGCGAGCTCCGTGAGCATGCCCGGCGTGAAGCTCGGGGCGCCCTTCGGGTTCATCCAGCACCAATAGGCTCCGTCGGCCGCATCGAAGCTGAAGTCGATCTCCTCGTAAGTCGAGGGCGTCGGCGTCGAAGGTTCGGCGGCTCCGGCGCGCGCCGGCGCGCTTCGATGATCCGAAAGCCCGCGCGCCTCACGCGCCGCGGCTAAGCGGGCGCGGGCGCGCTCCAATCCAAAAAAAGGCCGATACCCGGACAAACTGATTGGAATTGCCATCTCAGGCCTACAACTAAAGGCTGCGCCACCGGACAACGAAGAGATTAACTGATTATTTACTAATTGATAGGTCCTCGGCGATCGGTCGACAACGTGGATCTTTTGTCGTCGTCGGCGCACGTGCTTCCCGCCTCGCTCCGAGAATCGATGCTTAAGTGTGTCATTCCGGGATTGAACTATAAGAGACGTTCAAGTTCTCGAGAGCCACTAGATCATCAGGGCCGGTCCCGAGCGTGCGGGCGCGACTGGAGGCAGCTATGGCCGCTTTCGTCCGCTTTCGTTTGGGGACGTGAGACCTCGGATGACGAAAAGCGGCGACTGCGCATCGCCATTACATCGCTGTGCAAGCACACATTTGACACTCTTGGCCGGCATACTTCGCACCCCGCCGGCGCAGCGCGCCGGGGCGCGTCGCCTCGCCGCATGGCGCCGGTCTCGAAGCGACCCTCGGGCCCGCCTTGCGCAGCGAGGCCGAACCGGGTTTGTTCGCGCGGACGTGACGAGGAGACGGCGCATGGCGGCGAAGGGATTGAGATGGCTGCTGGCGCCGTTGTGGGCGGCGCAGATCTTCTCCGGCGCCAAATCGTTCACGGACAACGGCGTCCTCGGCAGCGAGCGGCTGAACCGGCGCGGGCTGCACGCCTGGCGCGTCGCGCTGGCGCAGCGCATGGCCGACGCCCGCCGCCGCAAGCTCGAACATCTCGTGCCGGAGGAGGACCGCGCCGCGTTCTTCCGCGACGGCTTCGTGCTCAAGCGCGACTTCCTGCCGCCGGAGCTGTTCCGCTCCGTCGTCGCGGAGCTCGATAGCTTCACGGCGCCTGCGCGCGAGATGAAGCAGGGCGACGCCGTCACGCGCCGGATCGCGCTCGATCCCGATGCGCTGAAAGCGCTGCCGGCCTGCGCCGCCATGGTCCGGCTGCCGGCGTTTCAAAACCTGATGCGCTACATCGCGAGTTTCGACGCGGAGCCGATCATCTATGTGCAGACGGTGTTCGCGCAGGTGGATTCGTCCAAAACCGATCCGCAGACCGCGCTGCACGCCGACTGCTTCCATCCGAGCCTGAAGGCGTGGCTGTTCCTGCACGACGTGGAGGAGGACGCCGGGCCGTTCGTGTACGTGCCGGGCTCGCAGCGGCAGACCCCGCGCCGTCTCGCCTGGGAAAAGCGCATGAGCGTGCTAGCGTCGTCGCTCGACCGCCTATCGGCGCGCGGCTCGTTCCGCGTGCGGCCGGGCGATCTAAAGCGCATGCGCCTGCCGGAGCCCAAGAAATTCGCGGTTCCCGCGAACACGCTGGTCGCCGCCGATACCAGCGGTTTCCACGCGCGCGGCGCGAGCGCGCGGCCCTCGGTCCGCGTCGAGATCTGGGCCTATTCCCGCCGCAACCCTTTCCTGCCCTGGGTCGGCCTCGATCCCTGGTCGCTGGCGCCGCTCCGCGGCCGGCAGGCGCCGATCTTCTGGCGCCTGCTGGACGGGCTCGAAAAGCTCGGTCTCGGCCGCAGCCCATGGCGCAAGGCGGGGCGTATCACCGCGGCGAGCCCGGTGCGCAAAGCGCATTGATAACGTGGCCGTGAGCGGGCCTCGCCACGGTCACGCTTGCTTTCCGCCCCGTCTCCGCCGTAATTTCCCAAGGCTGACGCTTCGGCGTCGAAAAACAGCTCAGGGCTTCGTAACGTTTCGCGAGGCCCGGAAAATCGCCACTGTCGAGGCGCCGGGGAGCGGGGGCTACCGCGGCGCAGTCCAGCGGCGATAAGGCGAGGCCCGCGACCGGATCCTGATCCGCGATCCGCCGCGGGCCTCACCGCTTTTCCCTGCCGCGCCACGGCGGCTCCGTCACCAGGCTCCGGTGTTCGGCATCGACGCCCAAGGCTCCGCCTTCGGCTTGGCCGCGCCCTTCTGCAGCAATTCGATCGAGATGTTGTCCGGTGAGCGGACGAAAGCCATGCGCCCGTCGCGCGGCGGCCGGTTGATGGTGACGCCCGCCTTCTGGAGCCGCTCGCACAGTGCATAGATGTCGTCGACCTCGTAGGCGAGGTGACCGAAGTTGCGGCCTTCCCCGTAGGCCTCGGGATCCCAGTTGTAGGTGAGCTCGACCTGGGCGTCGGGCTGGCCGGGCGGCGCGAGGAAGACGAGGGTGTAGCGTCCCTGTTCGTTCTCCGCGCGCCGCACCTCCTCAAGGCCGAGCTTGCCGCAATAGAAGTCGAGCGAGGCGTCGATGTCGGTCACGCGGACCATGGTGTGCAGATATCGCATGGGCGTTCTCCAGCCGTTCGGTTCCGCGGGGTAGCTATGGACCGGAACGACATCCTCAAGGCCGAAGAGCTGCGCGCGCTGATCGCGACCTCGCGTCAGGCGGTCGCTTTCACCGGCGCGGGCCTGTCGACCGCCTCCGGCATCCCCGACTTCCGGTCGCCCGGCGGGCTCTGGTCGCGCAACCGGCCGATCGCCTTCGACGCCTTCGTCGGCTCGGCCGAGATGCGTCGCGAGGCCTGGCGCCGCAAGTTCGTGATGGACGACGCCACACGCGGCGCGGAGCCGAACGCCGCCCACCGGGCGATCGCGCGCCTCGTGGCCGACGGCGTGATCGCGCTGGTCGTCACGCAGAACATAGACGATCTGCACCGCCGATCCGGCATTCCCGAGGACCGGCTGGTCGAGCTTCACGGCAACGGGACCTACGCCACATGTCTGTCGTGCGGCTTGCGGCACGAGCTCGACGACATTCGCCGGACCTTCGAGGCGACGGGCGATCCGCCGCCGTGCCGGACCTGCGGCGGGCTGCTGAAGAGCGCGACCGTATCGTTCGGCCAGGCGATGCCGCAAGCGGCGATGCGCGCCGCCGAACGGGCCGCGGCGGAGGCGGACCTGTTTCTCGCATTCGGCTCGTCGCTCGTGGTCTATCCGGCCGCCGGCCTCCCGCTGGTCGCCAAGCGCGCAGGCGCGACGCTGGCGATCGCCAATCGCGAGCCGACCGACCTCGATCCGTGGGCCGATCTGGTCTTGCGCTGCGATCTGGTTGATCTGCTCCAGCCGTTCGATCCCGAGGTTTCGACCGCCTCCGCCTCAGCTTTGCGCGAGGATCGCCTTGATTGAGCCATTTTCTGCTTTCCCCGGCCGAACCTGATGCTATCGTGTCCGCTGTCGAGTCGAGGCTTCGGCGGCGTTCCGGGTGTTTGGGCGGGCGGTTCGTATGAGTGCTGACAGGCCGCGGGGCGTCGCCCCGGACGATCACGAGGGGCCGGGCGTTCTGGCGGACGAAGCGCCGCTCGACCTTTTCGAGGTGTCCGGCGTCATCAAGTGGTTCGACGTCGCCAAGGGGTACGGCTTCATCGTGCCGGACGGCGGCGGCGCGGACATCCTGCTTCACGTCACCTGCATGCGCCGCGACGGGTTCAACACCGCGAATGAGGGCGCGCGCATCGTCTGCGAGGCGCAGCGCCGGCCGAAGGGCGCCCAGGCCTTCCGCGTGCTGTCGATCGACGACAGCACCGCACGCCACCCCGGCGAGATGCCGCCGGCGCGGACGCACGTGAACGTGACCCCGACGAGCGGGCTCGAGGCGGTCGAGGTCAAGTGGTTCAACCGGCTGCGCGGGTTCGGCTTCCTGACCCGCGGTGACGGTTCTCCGGACATCTTCGTCCACATGGAGACGCTGCGCCGCTACGGCATCATGGAGTTGAAGCCCGGCCAGACGGTCTATGTCCGCTATGGCCCCGGGCCCAAAGGCCTGATGGCGGCCGAAGTGCGCGCCGACGAGGTCGGAGGCGGTCCCGCCTCCCATTGATTCCGGCCCATTGACGTCCGGGGGGCGCCGCCCGACAACCGGACCATGCCGCTCCCGATCCGCGTTTTCCGCGCCGTCGCCCTCATCGCTGCGCTTTTCGTCGTGGCGGCGGGCGGGACCGTCCGCGCGGCGGCTGAACGGCTGACCTTCGAGACCGCGAGCGGCTCGCACGCCTTCACCGTCGAGGTGGCCGCGACCCCCGAGCAGCGCCAGACCGGGCTGATGTACCGGCGCTCCCTCGCGCCCGAGCACGGCATGCTGTTCGACTTCGGCAAGGTCGAGCCGGTCGCGATGTGGATGAAGAACACCTACGTCTCGCTCGATATGGTGTTCGTGCGCGCCGACGGGGCGGTGCAGCGGATCGCGAAGGGCACGGAGCCGCTGTCGCTCGAGGTGATCGAATCCGGGGGGCCGGTGCGTTTCGTGGTCGAGATCGCAGCCGGCGAGGCCGACCGCATCGGGTTGAAGCCGGGCGACCGGGCGATTCACCCGGTCATTCAACAGAGGGCCTCCCGATGAAGACCTGGATCGTCGCCTATGTCGCGACTGCGGTTGTGTTTTTCGCGCTCGATCTGCTGTGGCTCGGGGTGATCGCGCGCGATTTCTACCGCGACCAACTCGGTCCGCTGATGCTGGAGCGGCCCAACCTCGCCGCCGCGGGCGCCTTCTACGCGATGTATGTGGTCGGCGTCGTCATCTTCGCGGTCCTGCCGTCGCTCGGCGGGACCTGGGCGGGCGCGTTCCTCTGGGGCGCGCTGTTCGGCGCCTTCTGCTACGCGACCTACGACCTGACGAACTTCGCGACCCTGAAGGGCTGGCCGGTGGCGATGACCTTCGTCGACATCGCCTGGGGGACGTTCCTGACGGGCGTCTCCGCGACCGTCGGCGTCCTCGTCACACGCTCCGTCGTCGGAGCGCCCTGACCCGGGCCGGCTGGAGGCGGATCGAGAACCCGTCTGAGACGGGGAGGCGGGACGGCATGCTTTTCCATGCTTCGTACCGGTTGCCGGGGCGCGCATGAAAAGGCTAAAAGCCCTGTGAATGGCAGTGTTCGGGGCGTAGCTCAGCCTGGTAGAGC
Organism: Methylopila turkensis; assembly: GCF_027922325.1. Classification (GTDB taxonomy): domain Bacteria; phylum Pseudomonadota; class Alphaproteobacteria; order Rhizobiales; family Methylopilaceae; genus Methylopila; species Methylopila turkensis. The sequence continues at coordinate 192,277 of NZ_BSFL01000001.1, read as the reverse complement.
GCCTGCTTTGGGAGCAGGGGGTCGCATGTTCGAATCGTGTCGCCCCGACCAGCGCCTTCACATCTTGGGGACCAGCGCATGACCGCACGCATCTTCAAGCCTGCGCGCAACGCCATGCAGTCCGGCGCGGCCAGAACCCGGCGCTGGGTGCTTGAGCATGAGCCCGCCGAGGCGCGCCGCGTCGAGCCGCTGATGGGCTGGACGTCCTCTGGCGACACCCGCCAGCAGGTTCGGCTGTATTTCGCGACGCGGGAGGAGGCGGTGGCCTACGCCGAGCGCGAGGGGCTCGCCTATCGCGTGCAGGAGCCGAAGCCCGCGACGCCCCGGACGGCCGCCTATTCCGACAACTTCCGGGCCGGCCTGCCCGAGCCCTGGACGCACTGACGACGCCCGCGCGCCGCGTCAGGCCCCGTAGCTCAGCTGGATAGAGCACCGGCCTTCTAAGCCGATGGTCGCAGGTTCAAATCCTGCCGGGGTCGCCAGCGCATTCCCGAACGCGGTCGTCATGCCCGCGCTTTCGCGCGCAGCGTCCGCAATTTCCAAACTGAGTTCGAGGCATTGCTCGGGAATGGCCGGGCATGACGGGCGCTCGGTGAGCCGACGCGCTGCAGCTGCGGCCTGACGGCGCACTGGTCCCTCAACGAAAAAGGCCGCCCCAAAGGGCGGCCTTTTGTAATTCCGTGGGTCCGGAGGACCTGATCAGCGCGAGTAGTACTCGACGACCAGGTTCGGCTCCATGTGGACCGGGTAGGGCACCTCGGTCAGGGACGGCACGCGCACGTAGCTCGCCGTCATCTTGTTGTGGTCGACCTCGAGGTAGTCCGGCACGTCGCGCTCGCCGGAGGCCGCGGCCTCGATCACAATGGCGAGCTGCTTGGAGCTCTCCTTAACCTCGATCACGTCGCCGACCTTCACGAGGTAGCTCGGAATGTTGACGCGGCGGCCGTTCACCTTGACGTGGCCGTGGTTCACGAACTGGCGCGCGGCGAACACGGTCGGCACGAACTTGGCGCGGTAGACGACCGCGTCGAGGCGGCGCTCCAGCAGGCCGATCAGGTTGGCCGAGGTGTCGCCCTTGAGGCGGGTCGCCTCCGCGTAGACGCGGCGGAACTGCTTCTCGGAGATCGAGCCGTAATAGCCCTTGAGCTTCTGCTTGGCGCGGAGCTGCACGCCGAAGTCGGACAGCTTGCCCTTGCGGCGCTGGCCGTGCTGGCCCGGGCCGTAGTCGCGGCGGTTGACTGGGCTCTTCGGGCGGCCCCAGATGTTCTCGCCGAGACGGCGGTCGATCTTGTACTTAGAAGCGTGTCGCTTCGACATCGCGTCCTCCTTGGACTGAGTTGAGGAACGCGCCCTCCTGCTTCCCCGGTGCGGGGACGACAGGTCCGGTCGTCGCGAGTACGCCGGACCACGGGTGCGCAAAACGCCGACGCGGAGCCTCATCGGCCCCGCGCGACGTCGCGGCTCTGTAGAGAAAGACCGCCTGCGTGTCAACGAACTCGCCGGGGACGCCGCCTTGCGGTAGCATGATATCCATGAACGCGCCCGTCCGAAGCCTCGCCGAAGGCCTGCCGCGTCGCCGCTTCACGGTGGCCGACGTCGTGCGCATGGTGGAGGTCGGGCTGATCGATCCCGACGAGCGGCTGGAGATTCTCGACGGGGAGATCGTGCCGATGTCGCCCAAGGGGAACCGGCACGAGGGGATCAAGGTCGCGCTCAACATGGCGTGGGCACGCGCCTGCCCCGAGAGCCACACCGTCGCGCCCGAAACCGGCCTCTATCTCTCCGACCGGACCTATCTCGAGCCGGATTTCGTCGTGTTCCCGCGATCGGTGCGCAAAGCGGACCTGAAGGGCCCCGACGTATTGCTCGCGGTCGAGGTGTCGGATTTCTCGCTCGACTACGATCTAAACCGAAAGCCGCTGATTTACGCCGCGTTCGGCGTGGCGGAGCTCTGGGTGATCGACGCCGCGCGACGCGAGATCCACCGCTTCGCGGAGCCCGGGCCGGACGGCTACGGCCGGCGCTGCCGCTCCGCGGCGACCGAGCGGCTGCTTCCGGAACGCGCGCCGGAGGCTTTCGCGCTGAGGCTGGACGACCTGCCCGAGGTGTGAGAGCCGGACCGCCGCCTCGTCGGAAAACACGGCCTGCGCCTTGTGAATAGCGGGCGCCACGGCGGCGCGCGTTCCGGGCTATTATATAAAGGTCGATCGTTCCGGCCGGACCCGTCGCCCATCTGAGTCGCCCGCCCCCATGCGCTTCACGCCCGCTTTTCTCGACGAGCTTCGCGACCGGGTGCCGGTGTCGGAGATCGTCGGCCAGCGCGTGAAGCTGAAGCGGCAGGGTCGGGAGTACGCCGGGCTCTCGCCGTTCAACGCCGAGAAGACGCCGTCCTTCTTCGTCAACGATCAGAAGGGCTTCTACCACTGCTTCTCGTCGGGCCGGCACGGCGACGTGTTCAAGTTTCTGATGGAGACCGACGGGGTCTCGTTCCCCGAAGCGGTGGAGCGGGTCGCGGAGCTCGCGGGCGTGCCGCTGCCGAAGGAAAGCCCGGAGGAGGCGCGGCGGGCCGAGACGCGGGCCGGCCTCGTCGAGATCATGGAGATGGCCGCGCTGTTCTTCGAGGCGCAGCTTCAGGATCGCGGCGGCGCGGCGGCGCGCGGCTACCTCGCCGGCCGGGCGCTGTCGCCTCAGCTTCAGGCGGCGTTCCGCATGGGCTACGCGCCGAACGACCGTTTCGCGCTGCGCAACCATCTGCGCGCGAAGAACGTGCCCGTCGCCGACATGGTCGAGGCGGGGCTTCTCGTCTCCGGGCCGGACATCGCGGAGCCGTTCGACAGGTTCCGCGACCGCGTCATGTTCCCGATCCAGGACGCGCGCGGCAAGGTGATCGCGTTCGGCGGCCGCGCCATGAGCGCCGACGCGCCGGCGAAGTACCTGAACTCGCCCGAGACGCCGCTGTTTCACAAGGGCGCGACGCTCTTCAACCACCACCGCGCCCGTGCGGCCGCGCATCCCGCCGGAACGGTGATCGCGGTCGAAGGCTATGTGGACGTCATCGCGCTGTCGGGCGCGGGCATCGCCCACGTGGTCGCGACCAACGGCACGGCGTTCACGCCCGAGCAGCTCGAACTCACCTGGCGCATGGCCCCGGAGCCGATCCTGTGCTTCGACGGCGACAAGGCGGGGCGGCGCGCCGGCTTCCGGGCGATCGAGACTGCGCTTCCGCTGCTTCAGCCCGGCCGGTCGCTGCGCTTCGCCTTCCTGCCCGAGGGGCGGGACCCGGACGATCTCGTGCGGGCCGAGGGCCGCGCGGCGATGGAGGCGGTGCTGGCCCGCGCGAGCCCGATGATCGACGTGCTCTGGGCCAAAGAGCTCGAGGCCGGCCCGACCGACACGCCGGAGCGCGCGGCCGCCTTCGAGCATCGGCTGAGGGCGGCGCTCGCGGCGATCCGCGACGAGACGGTGAAGCGCCATTACCAGACGGCGATCCAGTCCCGGCTGCAGGCGTTCGGGCGGCCGGCGCAGACCTCGCGCCGCGGCCCGGCGGCGGCCCGTCGTCCGGGCGGCGGGGGCCGTTCGCGCGCCGGGGCCTCGCCCGAGCCGGTCCAGATCGCCGCCTCGGCGACGCTCCGGCAGAGCCCCCTTCTCGGCGCGGCTTCAGGCCGCCTTCCGGCCCGCGAGGTCGCGCTGCTGCTCGCGCCGATCAACCATCCGAGCCTGCTCGAAAGCCTCGCGGAGGCGTTCGCGGAGCTCGATCTGTCGACCCGCGACCTGGACCGGCTGCGGCGCGCGGCGCTCGACGCCTACGCCCATGGCGCGTCCGACCGCGACGAGATGCGGGAAGCGCTGCGGGCGGCGGACTGCGGGGCGCTGCTGGACCGGGCGGACGCGGCGTTGCTTTCGAGCAACTGGTGGGTCGGCGAGGGAGCCGATCCTGTTGACGCGGCGGTCGCTTGGCGCCATGCGGCTGCCTTGCACAACAAGGTGCGCGCGTTACATAAGGAGCTCCGCTCGGCGGAGCAGGACTTTGGTCGTGATTTCACGGACGACAACTTCCGTCGGATCGTGGAAATTCAGAGGCAACTGTCCGCGGCCGAGGGCTCCGAGGCTTCGATTGAGAATTTTGGCGGCGCGTCCGGCCGGTCGGTCAGGGCGATGTGACGCGATTTTCGAAGGCTGGGATGACAGCGGGGCGCGGCCCTTGATCCGCAAGGGCTCGCGTAGGGTTAACATGGACGTAAAGCGTCGCGGCTTTACCTACATGTCAGGTGATTCGCTGCGGTCGGCGGGTTGACGGCGTGGGCCGCGGCCCGAGATCGGTTGCGTTGCCGGCGGACGCGCCGGCGCGGAGACTGGAAAGATATGGCGACGAAATTGCAGGCGAAAGACGAAGCCGAGGCGAGCGCGCCGGAGACCGAAGCCGGTCCCCTGCTCGATCTCAGCGATCAGGCCGTGCGCCGCATGATCAAGGCGGCGAAGAAGCGCGGCTATGTGACCTATGACGAGCTGAACGAGGTCCTGCCCTCGGATCAGAACACGACCGACCAGATCGAAGACATCATGTCGATGCTCAACGACATGGGCATCAACGTGGTCGAGTCCGAGGACGCCGAGGACAAGACCGAGCGCGAAGAGGGCGCCGCCGCCGAGGACGACGAGGTCGAGGGCGGCGATCTGGTTGAAACCTCGCGGCCCGCGCCCGTCGCCGTGGTCCAGAAGGCCGAGCCGACCGATCGCACCGACGATCCCGTGCGCATGTATCTGCGCGAGATGGGTTCGGTCGAGCTGCTGTCGCGCGAGGGCGAGATCGCCATCGCCAAGCGCATCGAGGCCGGCCGCGAGGCGATGATCGCGGGGCTCTGCGAGAGCCCGCTGACCTTCCAGGCCATCATCATCTGGCGCGACGAACTGAACGAGGGGAAGATCCTGCTCCGCGAGGTCATCGACCTCGAGGCGACCTACGCCGGGCCGGACGCCAAGAACGGCGCCGCGGCGGGGGAGCAGGAGGCCGAAGAGGCCGAGGACGGCGAGTCCGAGACGCCGGCGCCCGAGGGCGATCTCGACGACGACGACATGGAGAACAACGTCTCGCTCTCCGCCATGGAGGCCGAGCTCAAGCCGCGCGTGCTCGAGACGTTCGACGCCGTCGCCGACGACTACAAGAAGCTGCGTCGCCTGCAGGACCAGAACGTCGAGAACCGTCTCCAGAACAAGACGCTGTCGCCGGCTCAGGACCGCAAGTACAAGAAGCTGAAGGACGACATCGTCCTGAACGTGAAGTCGCTGTCGCTGAACCAGCACCGCATCGACGCGCTGGTCGAGCAGCTCTACGACATCAACAAGCGGCTCGTCGCGCTCGAGGGCCGGCTGATGCGGCTCGCCGAGAGCTTCGGCGTCGATCGCATGGACTTCCTGAAGCAGTACCAGGGCTACGAGCTCGACCCGAACTGGATCCGCCGCGTCGCCATGCTCGGCACGAAGGGCTGGAAGGGCTTCGTCGCGGCCGAGAAGGACCTCGTCAAGGACATCCGCGGCGACATCCACAATCTCGCGACCGAGACCGGCCTGGAGATCCAGGAGTTCCGCCGCATCGTCCAGATGGTGCAGAAGGGTGAGCGGGAGGCCCGTCAGGCCAAGAAGGAGATGGTCGAGGCGAACCTGCGCCTCGTGATCTCCATCGCCAAGAAGTACACCAACCGCGGCCTGCAGTTCCTGGACCTGATCCAGGAGGGCAACATCGGCCTCATGAAGGCGGTCGACAAGTTCGAGTACCGCCGCGGCTACAAGTTCTCGACCTACGCCACCTGGTGGATCCGGCAGGCGATCACCCGTTCGATCGCCGACCAGGCCCGCACCATCCGCATCCCGGTGCATATGATCGAGACGATCAACAAGATCGTCCGCACCTCGCGGCAGATGCTGCACGAGATCGGCCGCGAGCCGACCCCGGAGGAGCTGGCCGAGAAGCTGGCCATGCCGCTCGAGAAGGTCCGCAAGGTCCTCAAGATCGCCAAGGAGCCGATCTCGCTCGAAACGCCGATCGGCGACGAGGAGGATTCTCACCTCGGCGACTTCATCGAGGACAAGAACGCAATCCTGCCGATCGACGCCGCGATCCAGAGCAATCTGCGCGAGACGACGACGCGCGTGCTCGCCTCGCTCACGCCGCGCGAGGAGCGCGTGCTGCGCATGCGCTTCGGCATCGGCATGAACACCGACCACACCCTCGAAGAGGTCGGCCAGCAGTTCTCGGTGACGCGCGAGCGCATCCGCCAGATCGAGGCGAAGGCGCTCAGGAAGCTCAAGCACCCGAGCCGCTCGCGGAAGCTCCGGAGCTTCCTCGACAACTGAGGTTGCGCTAGGCTGAGACCATGGAAGGCCGCAGGCGCACGATCGAGGTGGACGAGGACGTGGCCGTCGCGCTGGAGAAGCGCGCGGCCGAAGGGGCGATGTCGGTCAGCGATATGCTCGCCGCCGACTATCTGGCCCCCGACATCGACGTTTCACCCGAAGACCTCGCTGAGCTTGAAGAGCGAGCCCGCGAGTGGGAGCGGGATCGGCTGGGCTACGACGCCGATGACGTCGCCGACTGGCTGAGAGCCAGCGTTGCGGGACGTGACGCTCCGTTCCCGAAGCTTCGCAAATATTGAGGGTCGTCGTCTCGCGCGTCGCCCGCGCCGACATCGAACGCGTCGTCGGTTTTCTGCGACATGAAGACGACGTACTGGCGCTGCGGGCCGCGGAGCTGATCGCGGATGCGTTCGTTCGACTTCGAGAGCTGTCCGACCGAGGCGTGGTCGTAAATCGCCGCGGTGACCGCCGCCTAGCCATTCCGTTCGGCCGCGCCGCTTATCTGCTCGACTACCGGGTGGAGCGGGGGCAGGGGACCGTCACCATCCTTCGCGTCCGCCACAGCCGGCAGGCAAGGTGACGATCCCGCCTCTGGCGTCCGTGCAAACGAAGGCGTGAACCCTTGCGCCTTCATCTTGACGGGCGGATGGATCAGAACGGGGCCGACCTCACAAAGGAAGCCGCCCATGAAGCTCCTCTCATCCGCCCTGCTCGCCGCCGCGCTGGCGTTCGCCGCCGCGCCCACCTTCGCGCAGGAGGTCCCCGGCAAAGCCGACGTCGCGCGCGTGACGGCGGGGACCTACAAGGTCGATCCGAACCACACCCAGGTCGCCTGGTCCGTGGATCATTTCGGCTTCTCGACGCTGTTCGGCCTGTTCGGCCAGCCGACGGGTTCGCTCACGATCGACCCCAAGGAGCCCGCCAAGGCGACCGTCGAGGTGACGTTCCCGATCTCCGGCCTGTCGGTCACGTCCGACAAGTTCGCGTCGCATCTCGCGGGCGGCGATTTCTTCGACGCCGAGAAGTTTCCTTCGGCGAGGTTCAAGTCGCGCAGCGTGACGGTCTCGGGCGAAAAAGCCGTGATCGAGGGCGACCTGACCGTGCGCGGCGTGACGAAGCCGGTGCGGCTCGACGCGTCGTTCCACGGCGCGGGCGTCAATCCGATGAACAAGGCGGAGACGGTCGGCTTCTCCGCGACCACCAAGATCAAGCGCAGCGATTTCGGCCTCGGCGCCTATGTCCCGGCCGTGTCGGACGAGGTCACCGTGACGATCGTCGCCGCGTTCGAGAAGTAGGTCGGAAGCCGCGCGCGGACGCCGAAGCCGCGCGCGGCTTGCTGGGCTTCAGGAGGCGCGCGCTCCCGCGGCCTTGGCGATGGCGCCAAGCGCCGCGTCGCACTTCTGGAAGGCGTCGGTCGCCGCGTCCCAGTTCTGCGCGCGGATCGACGTCATCATGCGCTCGGCGTCGCGCCGCACGGCGTCGCGGAGACGACGGAGCTCGGCGAGCGAGCCGTCGTCCTTCGCTAGATCGAGACGGGCGCCGAAGCCCGTCGCGTCGACGGTCGCAGGCGCGAGGCCGACCAGGGTGGCGGCGAGCTGCCGGCGCAGCGTCGCGGCGTCGGCGGGGATGCGGATGATCTCGTAGTCCGGAATGCCCTTCGCCGCTGCGGCGTCGACGCTCGCGAGCGCGGCCGCCTCCGAGGCGACGAGGCGGTTCAGCGCCTCGTCGATCTCGCCGCGCGTCTTACGGGCCGTTTCGGCGATGCGGGTGACGTTCTCGGAGATCTCGTTGGTCGCGGCGCGTTGCTGACCAAGGACTTCGGCGAGGGCGTTCATGTGATTTGTGATGATCGCGACCCGGTCGCCGACCAGCTCCACCTTGCCGCCGGTAGCGCGGATGCGCGCGTCGCCGGCGGAGACCGCATCGGCGCTCTCGGTGGTCGCGAGCTTGATCGCCTCGGTCTCCTCCATCAGCGTCGCGATGCGGGCCCGGATCTGCTCGGTCGCCTTCGCGGTCTGGCCGGACAGCGACTTCACCTCGTTCGCGACCACGGCGAAGCCGCGGCCGGCTTCGCCCGCGCGCGCCGCCTCGATGGTGGCGTTCAGCGCCAGCAGGTTGGTCTGGCTGGAGATGGCTTCGATCGTGCCGGCCATCTCGGCGATCTGGCGCACGGCGTCCTCGAGCACGCTCATGCGCATGGCGATGCCAGCAACCCGATCGTGGATCGTCTCCATCGAGCCGGCGGCTTCGCGCATCTCGTCGACGCAGAGGCGGGTCTCGTCGCGCACGGCGAGCGCGTCGTCGGCGCCGGTCCGGCTGGTGGATGACAGCTCGGCGATGGAGCTTGCGAGCTCCTCGACCGCGCCGGCGATGGTGGAGGTGCTTTCGGCGACCTGGCGGATGTCGTGGGTGACCCAGCCGACGAAGCCGCCGCTGTCGGCGGCGTTTGCGGCGAAGCCGACGATGGCGTCGAGATCGCCGCGGCCCCGCCGCGTCAGCTCGGCGGCGAAGGCCTGCAGCGCGGCGCCCAGCTCGCCGTCCGGCCATTCCGACACCGGCGCGCCGCGCTTCATCGAATCGAGCGCGGACACGAGCGCCGAATGATCGATCACCCCGGCGGAGGCCGCCGGCGTGAGGTCGGGCGCAGGTTTCGCGGACGTGACGAACCGACCAAAACCGAACGACATCGAACAGGATCCTCGCGACTTGTCGTTGGGCGCTCGCCTCGCGGCCGCGCCATGCGCAAGAATGCTCCGGACCTCGTTAACGCGTCGTCACTCGGACGCCGTCAGCGCGCGATCGCCCACCGCACGCTGACCTCGGCGCGAAGCTCCTGCTCGCCACGAGCGATCGGGGTGCTGGGCGCGGCGTCCATCGCCTTGGCGCGCATGAACACGGGCGTCGGGGGGCTGGCTTCGGGCGACCGACGCTCTTCGACCGTGAGCGGCTCGCCCAGCGTCACCTGCAGCCCTTCCGCGTAGAGCTCCGCCTTGCGGCGGGCGTCCTTGACGGCGGCCCGGCGGGCCTCGTCGAGGCGCTTGTCGCGATCGCTGACGTCGAAGACAAGCCCCTCGATCTGGTTCGAGCCGGACTCCACCAGCGAATCGAGCAGCCCGCCGAGCGCGTCGAGATCGCGGGCGCGGATCGTCACGGTGTTGCGCACCTCGTAGCCCGACAGCTTCGGCGCGCGGTTCTCCCCGTAGTCGTACTGGGGCTGCACGGACACGCCGGACGTTCCGACGTCGCGGTCCTCGATCTTGGCGGCCTTCAGGGCTCCGATCACTTTCGTCATCGCGGCGGCGTTGGCCTTCAGGGCCGCCGCCGCCGTCGGGGCGCGGGTGACTACGCCGCTCGTCACGACGGCGAGATCGGGGGCGACGGAGACCGAGCCTTCGCCCGTCACGCTGATCGTCGCGGGCCGGGCGTGCGGGCCAGGCGCCGGTTCGGCGCGGGCGGCTCCGGCTGCGACGGCGGCTGCGACGGCGGCGGCGAAAAGGCTGGCGGCGCGCATGGCGAACTCCTGACCGCGGATCATGATCGGACGCGCGCGCCCGCGATTCACGCGCGTCTCATCCATGCCGTCGATTGCGGCGCCGCCGCGGCGCCAGGGCTGATGCAGTCCTCGTCGTCCGAAAGTTCGGAACGTCTCCGCGGCTGGCGTGTTGACACTGTGAGGTTCAGCCGCCTCGGCGGTCTGAGCTCATGGACAACAAAGAAGGAGGCGCGAGATGGGCCTGTTCTCGAAGGACATCAAAACCATGGACGACCTTTTCGTCCATCAGCTTCGCGACGTCTATTACGCCGAGCGGCAAATTCTGGCTTCGCTGCCGAAGATGATCGATAAGGCGACCAGCCCGACATTGAAGCAGGGGCTCGAAAGCCATCGTCTCGAAACCGAAACGCACGTCAAACGCCTGGAGCAGGTGTTCGAGATGCACGGCGCGGAGGCGAAGGCGATCAAGTGTCCGGCCATCAACGGCATCCTCGAAGAGGCCGATGACATCGTCGGCGACGTCGACGACAAGCAGGTGCTGGACGCGGCGATCGTCGCCGCCGCGCAGGCGGTCGAGCATTACGAGATCGCACGTTACGGCACCCTGATCGCCTGGGCGAAAGAGCTTGGCCGGGCGGACTGCGCCGCCGTGCTTGAACAGACTCTCCGCGAGGAGAAGGCGGCCGACGACAAGCTGAGCGCGGTCGCGCTTGGCGAGATCAACCGCAAGGCCGCCTGAGGCAGCAGATCACGTCTTAGAACGAAGAAAGCCCGCCGTGAGGCGGGCTTTCGCATGTTTCGGCCGTGACGCGTAGGCTCTACGCGCGGCGCGCGTTCTTGCGCGCGGGATAGCCGACGCCCCGCGCCATGTCCGCAAGCGCCCGGGCCGCCATGGCGGTGGACGAATTCCGGAAGCGCGCGGCTTCTTCCTCAGCCTTGACGGCGCGAATGCGCTCCTCTTCGGCCCGCTTCGCGGCTTCCTCGGCTGCGATGCGACGCTCTTCCTCAAGCACCTTCTGCCGCGCGGCCTCCTTGATGCGCTCGCGCTCGTTGCGGGCATCCAGGATCGCCTTGCGCTCGGCGGCGCGCTTGGCCGCCTCCGGATCGTCCGCCGCCGAACGGAACTTGGCTAGGAGCTGCTTCTTCGCCTCGAGGGAGCTGTTGCGGCGGGTCTCGAGGCTGTCGTCGTTCGGCATGTGGCGAAAGGACCTTCTGGATTGTTTGATGTGTGCAGGGAGATAGGCGCTGCGGACCGAAAGCACAATTGCAAAGCGCGATGGTGTGAACCGCGACAGGCGCGCAGCGGCCCGCTGTGGCGCGGCGGCCTCGCTTTTGAGGCGCCCGAACCCGCTGCGGCTCAGCCGGCGACGCCGCGCCGGCCGGACGGCCAAGTCGCGACAAAATTCTCTGGGCGGCTCGGCGCCAGGTTCACGCGTCCTCACGTCGCTTGCTCTACCTTTGCGACGCCGTGTATCAACAGGGAGTTCCGGCGCCGAAGGTGATCGGACGACATCCAGACCGGGTTTCGTCGCGCATCGGCTGTATCGATGTTTGTGGCTTACTTGCGCGATGATCGGATCTGCTGTCCGCAGCCCGCATCGGCGCAGTGGACAAAGATTTGGGAGACGGATCGGACGTGAGTAACTCGTCTTCGGCCGGAACCCGGGTTCGCGGGGGCGAATGAGAATCCTCCTCGCCAATTCGTTGTTCCCCGACCTCGGCATCGGCGGATCGGAACAGTCCACCTATTACCTCGCCCGCGGGCTGCAGCAGCTCGGGCACGAGGTCTGGGTCTTCAGCCAGAACGTCCACGACGAGACGATCGTGGAGGACAAGGACGGCGTCCACGTCATCCGCGTCCAGACCAAGCGCGGCAGCGAGCCCAACGTCTACGCCGAGCCGCACTATCAGCGGCTCGCCGCCACGACGCAGAAGGCCTATCCGCTCGACAAGCAGCTCGCCGAGACGCTTAAGCAGTTCCGTCCCGACGTGGTGAACACGGCGGTGATGGGCCGCGTCACCTCGCTGTGGAGCGTGATCAAGAAGAGCGGCGCCACCTGCGTCCACACGCTGCGCAGCTACACCGCGCTCTGCCACCGGCGGATGATCATCGAGCACCAGCCGTGCCTGCGGCAGTGCCGCGACTGCGCGGCGACCCGCGTCGCCGGCCGCGAGCGCTCGAACGTGGTCGACGGCGTCGTCGGCATCAGCTCGCACATCCTCAAGATCCACCTGCGCTCCGGCTGGTTCCGCGACACGCCCCAGCGCAACGTCATCGCCAACAGCTACGAGATGGCGGACGGCGGCGCGGCGTCGCAGGCCGGCTTCGCGAAGCCCTACGAGTTCGGCTACATCGGCCGCCTGCACCACACCAAGGGCGTGGAGCTGTTTCTCGAAGCGCTCGCGACGCTCAGGGCCGAGACCGGGCGTCCGCACCCCGCGCTTATCGCAGGCTCGGGCGAGCCGGGCTTCGAGTGGAAGCTGCGGAACCGCTACGAGGACGAACACACCCGCTTCGTCGGCTACGTGACGCCGGCCGAGTTCTTCGAGCAGACGCGGTACTGCGTCGTGCCGTCGATCTGGTTCGAGCCCTTCGGGCGCATCTTCATCGAGAGCCTGCATCACGGCGTCCCGGTGATCGGATCGAGCCGCGGCGGCGGCTCGGAGATCATCCGCGAGGGCCGGACAGGCTGGCTGTTCGACCCGACCGTTCCCTCGCTCACCGACGCGCTGCGACGCAGCAGCGAGGTCGACGCGGCCGGATACGCGGCTCTGCGCCGGGAGGCGCTTGCGAGCGCCGAGGACTACAGCGTGCTCGCCATCGCCCGGCAGTACGAACGGTTCTATCTCGCGGCGCGCGAGACCGCGCGATGACCGCGACCCTGATCATCCTGACGTCGCCGCTGCAGGCCGCCCACGCCGAGCAGTACCTCGCCCACGCGCGGATCGACCCCGACCATTGCTGGGTCGCTTTCGTGAAGAGCCGGCTCGAGTCCGATAACGACCGGACCCGCGCCATCCTCCGGCGCATCGGCTTCGAGCGCGTGCGCGAGTTCGAGCCGCTGGTGCGCGCTGGCATCCCGCCCTTCACGAAGGACGGCAAGGAGCACGCGCTCGCGATCCGCGAGTTCGCGGACTACGACAGCCGCCGGTCCTTCCGGGAGCGGGTGAACCAGTATTTCGCCGGGCTGGACGTCGCGTTCGACCGTGTCGTGCTCGGCGACTACCGTCCCGTGTCCTACCGGCAGTTCCTGGCGCATGTGGACCTGAACAAGGCCGAATGCGTGCTGCTGGACGACGGCTCGGTCTCGCAGGCCGTCATGGGATTTCGCGAGAACAAGAAGAACGCGAAGGAAGTGTTCCGCGCGTCTCCGTTCAAGGGGACGGCGCTTCGGGCGACCGACCCGCTGTCCTATCCCGATCCCTCCCAGCTCACCTATTTCACCATCTATCGCGGCCGCCTCGCCGACGGCGACACGATCGTCCCGAACGATCACTACGACCGCTTCCTGGAGGGCGGCGAGCCGGCGCTGCTGGACGAGCTGTGGATCGCCGGCTGCAGCCATGTCGAAAACGACATCACGAGCGAGGAGCGCTACCTCGAACTCTGCATCGCCGCGCGGAAGCTCGCGCCCGAACTGCGCTGCGTCTACCTGCCCCATCGTCGCGAGGACCCGGTCAAGGTCCGCAAGATGGGCTTCATCGTCGGCGCCCAGATCCGCCAGACCGACGGCATCGAATCCGCGATCGCCCGCGACAGGATCGCGCCCCGCATCCTGGTCTCGTTCGGCTCCACGGTGCTCGACACGGTGTCGCGCATGGTCGGCACGCTGACCTCCTGCGTGCTCGTCGCGCCGCCGCCGGCCTATTTCCTCGGGCCGCGGCGCGAGCACATCGAGGAGGTCGTCCGCGCCAACGTGCGGGACAACACGCATGTGGTCGGCCTGTTCGGCGACGACAGAGCCGCCGCCGGCCGCTGGAAGGCGGCCGCGATCGTCCAGCCGTCGGGCGAGCCAAAGGGAAGCGCGGCTCCCTCGGAGACCAGCGCGCTGTCGGGAGCCGCCGCCCAAAACCTCGAAAATCTCGAGGCGCAGCCGGAGCCCGACGGCGGCGTCCTGCTGCTCGAGTCCGGCGGCCACGGCCTGCACCGCTTCCAGATCGCCGACGTCGGCCTCGCCTCGGGCGAGCGGGCCTTGCGGGCCTTCCGCATCGCCGGCGAGGGCCGGTCGGACATCCGGCTGCGCATCGTTTCGGAGCTCGACCGCAACGTCTATGCGGAGTGCGATCTCAACCTCGACCTGTCGAACTCGGCCGAAGCGCTGAAGGACGGCGTGCGGGCGCTCGCGTCGGTGCGGGTCGACGAGCAGCGCCGCGCGGTCGTCACGGTCGTGTTCTCGGCCGAACGCGCCGGACGCTACCTGATCCAGATCATCCATCGGCCGAGCGCGACCGCGAAGTCGTCGTTCATGCTCGGCAACACGGACATCGGCGTCTCGCTGCCGCCGCAGGTCGAGCAGGTCGGGGAGACGGTCCGGCTCGACGGCGACGCCGTCCTGCAGGTCGCGGCCGGCGACGCCCTGGTCGGCGTCCTGCGCGTTACGGCCGGCGGCAAGCCGTTCGACGTGGCGCTCACCGCGGCCCCAAAGCCGGAGACGGCCGCGCCGTTCTCCCGCTCAGCCTCGTGGGCGCTGCTCAACCACGCCGCGGGCGGGCCGGAGGAGATTCTCTACCGCACGACGCCCGTGCTGGTGCGTCGCGAGCCGGAGCGCCTGGTGCTCAGCACCTGGGTCGACGCGATCGAGATTCCGCTTGGCGTGGCCGACGCCGAGGTCGCCGTCTCGGCGGTCGATCCCTATTCCGGCGAGCGTCGGATCGTCGAGGTCGCGCATGGCCCGCAGGTGGAGAACGCCGCGGCCTGCTACGCGGTAGCCTATTAAAAAAACGGGCGCGGGGGCCGAAGCCGCCGCGCCCTTTCCGATCAGGCGTCGATTGGGGTGAACTGCGTCACTCGATGGTCTGGCCGGTCTGCTTCCAGTCCGCCACGAACTGCTCCAGCCCCTTGTCGGTCAGCGGGTGCTTCACGAGGCCCTTGATGACCGCCGGCGGAATGGTGGCGACGTCCGCGCCGGCCATGGCGGCGAGCTTCACGTGATTGCCGTTGCGGAGCGAGGCCGCAAGGATCTCGGTGCCGAGCTCCGGGAAGTTGTCGTAGATCGTGCGGATCTCCTGGATGAGCTCCATACCGTCGAGGCCAATGTCGTCGAGCCGGCCGACGAAGGGCGAGATGAAGGTCGCGCCGGCCTTCGCCGCCAGCAACGCCTGCGCCGCGCTGAAGCACAGCGTGACGTTGACCATCGTGCCCTCGTCGCTCAGCGTCTTGCAGGCGCGCAGGCCGTCCCAGGTGAGCGGGACCTTCACCGTGACGTTCTCGGCGATCTCCGCGAGAATGCGGCCCTCGCGCATCATGCCCTCGTAATCGGTCGAGGCCACCTCGGCGGAGACCGGGCCGTCCACCACTTTGCAGATGTCGGCGATGATCTCCTTGAACGGGCGGTTCGCCTTCAGCACCAGCGAAGGATTGGTGGTGACGCCGTCGAGCAGGCCGGTGGCGGCGAGATCGCGGATTTCGTTGATGTCCGCGGTGTCGACGAAGAACTTCATTGTGAAAACCCTCTGGCGAATAAGGCGCGCCGGGCGCGGCGCGAAACTGTCGTTCCTCAAGTGGAGCAGCCGGCGGGGAGACGCAAGACGCAACCGAGGGAGACGCCTGCGCGTATCGCGCATGCGGGGGAGGGCGCGGCTTGACCTCCGCGGGTCTAAGCGCCGAAGAGGCGGGGGCTGACCCGTAACGCTCCGTGAGATCTCTTCCGCGATGTCGCCGCCTTCCGCCGTCGAGGTGCTGCTGCCGGTCGCTCTCGACCGCGCGCTGACTTACGCCGTGCCGGAGGGGCTCGTCGTCGCGCCGGGCGACGTGGTGCTGGCCCCGCTCGGCAACCGGATCGAGATCGGCGTGGTGTGGGACGGCGCGCCCGCGGCGTTCGATCCCGCCCGGCTGAAGCGCCTGCAGGGCGTGGTCGCGGCCGCGCCGATGCGCGAGCCGATGCGCCGCTTCGTGGACTGGATCGCGGACTACACCGTCAGCCCCCGCGGCCAGGTGCTGCGGATGGCGCTCCGGGGGTTAGGCGTCGACGCGCCGGCAGCCGCTCCGAAGATGGGCGTGCGCGCGGCCGGCCGCCCTCCGGCCCGTCCGACGCCGGCGCGTCTGCGCGTGCTCGACGTCGCGGCCGACGGCGCTCCCCGCGCGAAGTCCGCCCTGGCGGAGGAGGCGGGCGTCTCAGTCAGCGTGATCGATGGCCTGCTCGCCGACGGCGCGCTGGTCGCGGCCGAGCTGCCGCCTCCGCCCTCAGCCCCGCGGCCGGACCCGTATCGCCCCGGGCCGAAGCTCTCGACGGGACAGGCGTCGGCGGCCGAGGCGCTCGCGGCGCTGACGCTTGCGCGCCGGTTCCACGTCGCCCTGCTCGACGGCGTCACCGGCTCCGGCAAGACCGAGGTCTATCTCGAAGCCGTGGCCGCGGCGCTGAAGGCCGGCCGCCAGGCGCTCGTGATGGCGCCGGAGATCGCGCTGACGGGCGCCTTCATGGACCGCTTCAGCGCGCGTTTCGGCGTGCGCCCGGCGGTGTGGCACGCGAGCGTCGGCGAGAAGGCGCGCGGCGCGATCCGCCGCGGAGTCGCGAGCGGGGAGATTCCCGCCGTGGTGGCGGCGCGCTCCGGGCTGTTCCTGCCGTTCGCGGATCTCGGCCTGATCGTCGTCGACGAGGAGCACGACGCCGCCTACAAGCAGGAGGACGGCGTCCTCTACAACGCGCGCGACATGGCGGTGCTGCGCGGGCGGTTCGAGCAGGCGCCGGTGATTCTGGCCTCCGCCACCCCCTCGCTCGAAAGCCGCGTGAACGCCGAGCGTGGGCGCTACGCCCGCCTGGCGCTGCCGGACCGATTCGGCGGCCGGACCCTGCCGGACGTGTCCGCGATCGACATGCGCTCCGCCGGTCCAGACCGCGGCGACTGGCTGAGTCCCAGGCTGGTCCATGCGATGGCGGAGACGCTCCGGGCCGGCGACCAGGCGCTGCTGTTCCTCAACCGCCGGGGCTACGCGCCGCTGACGCTGTGCCGCAAATGCGGCCACCGCCTGAAATGCCCGAACTGTTCGGCCTGGATGGTGGAGCACCGCTTCCGCGCGCGGCTCGTCTGCCACCATTGCGGCCACACCGGACCGACGCCGGACTCCTGTCCGTCCTGCGGCGCCTCGGATTCGCTGGTCGCCTGCGGGCCGGGGGTGGAGCGCATCCGCGACGAGGCGGTCGCCCGATTCCCCGGCGCCCGCGTCAGCGTGTTGTCGAGCGACGTCGTCGGCGGACCGGAGGCGCTGCGCGCGGAGCTCGACGCGATCGAGCGGGGCGAGGTCGACATCGTCGTCGGCACCCAGATGGTCACGAAGGGGCACAACTTTCCCAAGCTCACGCTGGTCGGAATCGTCGACGCCGACTTCGCGCTCGGCGCGGCAGACCCGCGCGCGGCGGAGCGCACCTTCCAGACGCTGGAGCAGGTGGCGGGGCGCGCCGGCCGCGGCGAGCGGCCGGGGAGGGCGCTGCTCCAGACGCACGAGCCGGAACATCCCGTCATTCGCGCGCTGGTCGCCGGCGACCGCGAAGGCTTCTACGCGCTGGAGACCAAGGCGCGGAAGGCGGCCCGCATGCCGCCGTTCGGCCGGCTCGCCGCCCTGATCGTCTCCGCGCCGACCCGGGAAGAGGCGGACGCTCACGCCCGCGCGCTGGCGCGCGCCGCGCCGAAGGCCGACGGCCTGAGGGTGCTGGGCCCCGCCGAGGCGCCGCTCGCCATGGTGCGGGGGCGTCACCGTATGCGCCTGCTCGTCCAGGCCGACCGCGCCGCGGACGTGCCCGCCTATGTGCGGAGCTGGCTCGGAGCGGCCCCGAGGCCGAAAGGGCAGGTCCGGGTCGCCGTGGACATCGATCCCCAGAGCTTCGTTTGATGCGCCGGCCGCGCCAACCTCTCGGACGCGTGACCGGCGGTGTGACATCGTGTCGACTCCGAGACTTATGCTTAAGGCGCGAGCGGGCTCGCCAAGCTTCTCGCCAAGATTTTGAAATAAAACGACTTTCCACGCGTCGCCACATGGGCGCCACGATGTTGCGCGGTCAGTGCAGCCGTGTTAGTCAACCGCCGTTTCGCGGGGTCAACGCCTCGCGAACGTGTCGTGTCGAGCCGAGAAAAACATCGGCTTTTCCGGGAGGTACGGAGCGTCCGCTCCGGTTTCAGCCCTAGGCTCCAACCAGCGAGAGAACGCTCGGTGGCAGGTAAAGACACCATCGTGTCCGGAATGGCGGGGCGCTACGCGTCCGCCTTGTTTGACCTTGCCCAGGAGGCGGGCCAGATCGACGCTGTGGCGTCCGATCTGAAGACGGTGAGCGCGCTGCTCGACGAGAGCGAGGATCTGCGCCGCCTCGTCCGCAGCCCGGTGTTCTCCGCCGAGGAGCAGGAGAAGGCGATCGCCGCGGTGCTGGAGCGGGCCGGCGTCGGCGGCGTGGTCGCCAACTTCGTCCGGCTCGTGGCGCGCAACCGCCGCCTGTTCGCCATCGAGGCGATGATCAAGGGCTTCCACGCCCTCGCCGCCGCCGCCCGTGGCGCCGTCACCGCCGAAGTCACCGTGGCCGAGCCGCTGAGCGACTCGCGCCGGGCTTCGCTGTCGGAGGCGCTCGCGGCCGTGACCGGCAAGACGGTCGATTTCGACGTCAAGGTCGACCCCAAAATTCTCGGCGGTCTGATCGTGCGGCTTGGCAGCCGCATGGTCGACGCGTCGCTCAAGACCAAGCTCAACGCCATTAAACTCGCCATGAAAGAGGTCGGCTGATGGACATTCGCGCCGCCGAAATCACCGCGATCCTGAAGGATCAGATCCAGAACTTCGGCCAGGAAGCTGAAGTTTCCGAGGTGGGCCAGGTTCTCTCCATCGGCGACGGCATCGCCCGCGTCTACGGCCTCGACAACGTCCAGTACGGCGAGATGGTCGAGTTCCCGGGCGGCGTCCGCGGCATGGCCCTCAACCTCGAGAACGACAGCGTCGGCGTGGTCGTGTTCGGCTCCGACCGCGGCATCTCCGAGGGCGACACCGTCAAGCGCACCGGCGCGATCGTGGACGTGCCGGTCGGCAAGGGCCTGCTCGGCCGCGTGGTCGATGCGCTCGGCAACCCGATCGACGGCAAGGGCCCGATCGTTTCCGAGCAGCGCTCCCGCGTGGACGTGAAGGCGCCGGGCATCATCCCGCGCAAGTCCGTGCACGAGCCGATGCAGACCGGCATCAAGTCGATCGACGCGCTCATCCCAGTCGGCCGCGGCCAGCGCGAGCTGATCATCGGCGACCGCCAGACCGGCAAGACCGCGATCGCGCTCGACACCATCCTGAACCAGAAGCCGATCAACGCCTCGGGCGACGAGAAGCAGAAGCTCTACTGCGTCTATGTCGCAGTCGGCCAGAAGCGCTCCACCGTCGCGCAGTTCGTGAAGGTGCTCGAGGAGCAGGGCGCTCTCGAGTACTCGATCATCATCGCGGCGACCGCCTCCGACCCGGCCCCGATGCAGTTCCTGGCCCCCTTCGCCGGCTGCGCCATGGGCGAGTACTTCCGCGACAACGGCATGCACGCGCTGATCGTCTATGACGATCTGTCCAAGCAGGCCGTGGCCTACCGCCAGATGTCGCTGCTGCTGCGTCGTCCGCCCGGCCGCGAGGCCTACCCGGGCGACGTGTTCTACCTGCACTCCCGCCTGCTCGAGCGCGCCGCGAAGCTCAACGACGACAACGGCTCCGGCTCGCTGACCGCGCTCCCCGTGATCGAGACCCAGGCGAACGACGTGTCGGCCTACATTCCGACCAACGTCATCTCGATCACCGACGGCCAGATCTTCCTCGAGTCCGACCTGTTCTACCAGGGCGTGCGCCCGGCGGTGAACGTCGGCATCTCGGTGTCGCGCGTCGGCTCGTCGGCCCAGATCAAGGCGATGAAGCAGGTCGCCGGCAAGATCAAAGGCGAGCTCGCCCAGTACCGCGAGATGGCGGCCTTCGCGCAGTTCGGCTCCGACCTCGACGCCTCGACCCAGCGCCTGCTGAACCGCGGCGCGCGCCTGACCGAGCTCCTGAAGCAGCCGCAGTTCTCGCCGCTGCGCGTGGAGCAGCAGGTGGTGGTGATCTACGCCGGCACCAACGGCTATCTGGACAAGCTCCCGATCGACAAGGTGCGCGGCTTCGAGACCGGCGTGCTCGAGCTGTTCGAGGGCAAGCACAAGGACATCCTCGAGACGATCCGCACCTCCAGGGAGCTTTCCAAGGAGACGACCGAGAAGCTGAAGAGCGCGCTCGACGCGTTCGCGGCCTCCTACTCGTAAGCGGATCGCCAGAGGAGTCCGGGCCACGTCATGGCGAGCCTAAAGGATCTAAGAAACCGCATCGCTTCCGTTAAGGCGACGCAGAAGATCACCAAGGCCATGCAGATGGTCGCGGCGGCCAAGCTCCGCCGCGCCCAGAGCGCGGCCGAGGCGGCGCGCCCCTATGCCGAGCGCATGGAGCGTGTGCTCGCCAACCTCGGCGAAAGCCTCAAGAACTCTCCCGAGGCCCCGCTGCTGCTGTCGGGCACCGGCTCGGACAAGCGGCACCTGTTCGTGGTGGCGACCGCCGAGCGCGGTCTCTGCGGCGGCTTCAACGGCTCGATCGTCCGTCTGGCCCGTCTCAAGGCCGAGAAGCTGCTGGCCGAAGGCAAAGAGGTTCAGTTCCTCACCATCGGCAAGAAGGGCGCGGAGCTGCTCCGCCGCAACTATGGCGGGCTGATCCGCGAGCGGATCGAGTTCCCGGCGAACAAGGCTCCGTCCTTCGCGTCCGCGGATGAGATCGCGAAGAAGGTGCTGGAGCTTTACCAGGCCGGCGAGTTCGACGTCGCGACGCTGTTTTATTCGCAGTTCCGCTCGGTGATCAGCCAGATCCCGACCGCGCAGCAGATCGTTCCCGCCGAAATCCCGGCGAGCGACGAGGCCGTCGCGGTGGCCGGCGGCGCGATCTACGAGTACGAGCCGTCCGAAGAGGAAATCCTCGAGGAGCTGCTCCCGAAGAACGTCGCGATCCAGATCTTCAAGGGTCTCCTCGAGAACGCCGCCTCGGAGCAGGGCGCCCGGATGTCCGCCATGGACTCGGCCACCCGCAACGCCGGCGAGATGATCAAGAAGCTGACGCTGAACTACAACCGGACCCGCCAGGCGCAGATCACGAAGGAGCTGATCGAGATCATCTCCGGCGCTGAAGCGCTCTGAAGAATTTCCGACGAGGATTGACACCATGACCGCTCAAGTCGGCCGCATCACCCAGGTCATCGGCGCCGTCGTCGACGTCCGCTTCGACGGCCATCTGCCTGAAATCCTGAACGCGCTCGAGACCAAGAACAACGACGCCCGTCTCGTGCTCGAAGTCGCCCAGCATCTCGGCGAGTCGACGGTCCGCACCATCGCGATGGACTCGACCGAAGGTCTCGTCCGTGGGCAGCAGGTGACCGACACCGGCGAGCCGATCGCGGTTCCCGTCGGCGCCGGCACGCTCGGCCGCATCCTGAACGTCATCGGCGAGCCGATCGACGAGGCCGGACCGGTCGCCAACGAGGGCACCCGCCCGATCCACGCGCCGGCTCCGTCCTACGCCGAGCAGTCGACCGAGACCGAGATCCTCGTCACCGGCATCAAGGTCGTCGACCTGCTTGCGCCTTATTCTAAGGGCGGCAAGGTCGGCCTGTTCGGCGGCGCGGGCGTCGGCAAGACCGTGCTGATCCAGGAGCTGATCAACAACGTCGCGAAGGCCCACGGCGGCTACTCGGTGTTCGCCGGCGTCGGCGAGCGCACCCGCGAGGGCAACGACCTCTACCACGAGTTCATCGAGTCCGGCGTGAACAAGCAGGGCGGCGGCGAGGGCTCCAAGTGCGCCCTGGTGTTCGGCCAGATGAACGAGCCGCCCGGCGCCCGCGCCCGCGTCGCGCTCTCGGGGCTGACCATCGCGGAGCACTTCCGCGACCAGGGCCAGGACGTGCTGTTCTTCGTCGACAACATCTTCCGCTTCACGCAGGCGGGCTCGGAAGTGTCGGCGCTGCTCGGCCGCATCCCCTCGGCGGTGGGCTATCAGCCGACGCTCGCCACCGACATGGGCGCGCTGCAGGAGCGCATCACCACTACCACCAAGGGCTCGATCACGTCCGTTCAGGCGATCTACGTGCCGGCGGACGACCTGACCGACCCGGCCCCGGCCGCCTCCTTCGCCCATCTCGACGCCACGACGGTGCTGAACCGCTCGATCGCCGAGAAGGGCATTTACCCGGCGGTGGACCCGCTCGACTCGACCTCGCGCATCCTGTCGGCTCTGGTCATCGGCGAGGAGCACTACAACACCGCCCGTCGCGTCCAGGAGACGCTGCAGCGCTACAAGTCGCTGCAAGACATCATCGCGATCCTGGGCATGGACGAGCTCTCGGAAGAGGATAAGCTGACGGTCTCGCGCGCCCGCAAGATCGAGCGCTTCCTCAGCCAGCCGTTCCACGTCGCCGAAGTGTTCACCGGATTCCCCGGCAAGTTCGTCGAGCTCGCGGACACCATCAAGGGCTTCAAGGGCCTGGTCGAAGGAAAGTACGACGACCTGCCCGAGGCCGCCTTCTACATGGTCGGCACGATCGAGGAAGCGGTCGAAAAGGCCAAGAAGCTCGCCGAGGGCTGATCCCCACAGGCTTCTCCCTTCGCCGGCCTGCCCGGCGAAGGGGCGGGCCCTATATCGCGCAATGCGGCCCCAAGGGCCGGCTTAGGCGAGGTAGGGTTCCATGAACGGCAAGGTTGTGTTTCTTCTGATCGGTCTCGTGGTCGGCGGTCTCGCCGGCTGGCTCACCCGGCCGCAGGCGGCGGAAGTGAGCTTCCTCGGCCTCAAGGTCGAGGTGCAGGGCGATCAGGCGGCCGCGCCCGACGACCGGACGCTGACGTCCGGTCAGGCGCAGCATGTGGGCGTGAGCGCCGTGATCGGCGCGCTGCTCGGTTTCGGCATAGGCTTCGTCGCCGACCGCCGCCGCGGGTGACCGCCGAAAGGTTTGAGAGAACGGAACGATGGACAGCTTCCCCTTCGAACTGGTGTCGCCGGAAAAGCTCCTCATCTCCGAGGAGGTGCAGCATGTGGTGGTGCCGGGCGTCGAGGGCGAGTTCGGCGTGCTGGCCCATCACGCGCCGTTCATGTCGGTGCTGAAGCCGGGCGTGGTGAAGGTCTACAAGACCGAGGGCGGCGAGCCGCAGAAGCTGTTCGTCCGCGGCGGCTTCGCGGACGTCAACCCGAAGGGGCTGACGATCCTCGCCGACGACGCGATCCCGCTGGAGCAGCTCGACGTCTCGCACATCGACGACCTGATCAAGGACGCCCAGGAGGATGTCGCCGAGGCGACCTCCGACGAGGCGGCGCTGAAGGCGCAGCTTCGCCTGTCGCACCTGCTGCAGGTCAAGGCGGTCGAAGGCTGACGGCCGAAAGCTTCACACGCTGGAACTGACGAAAGCCGGGCTCGCCCCGGCTTTTTTCATGGGCGGAGCGCGGCGAGCTCCTGACGCGCGCAGGCGTCGAGCCGCCGCACCGTCTCCTCGATGTCGGCGATCGTGGTTTCGGGGTGGATCGCGCAGATGCGGAGCGCGACGCGGCCGCCGATCCGGGTGGCTCCCACGGCGGCGTAGCCCTCGGCCAGAATCCGTCGCGCCGCCGCCTCGGTGACGGCGTCCGCCGCCGCGTCGTCCAGCCCCTCCGGAGCGTAGCGGAAGGTCACGATGGCGCACTGCGCCGTCGTCGCGACCACCCAGTCCGGCGTCGCGCGCAGGGCGTGCTCGGCCGCCTCCGCGAGACGGAAGCCATGGCCGATCGCGGCGGCGACCGCGTCGAGCCCCATGACCCGCAGCGTCATCCAGAGCTTCAGCGCCCGCGCCGGCCGCGTCAGCTCGGGGCCGAGATCCCAGAAGTTGGTCGCGCCGTCGTCCGGCGTGGCGTCGCGTAGGTAGTCCGGACCGGCGCTGAAGCTGTCGAACAGGCGCGCGCGGTCGCGCACAAGCACGAGGCCGCAGCCATAGGTCTGGAACAGCCATTTGTGGGCGTCCCAGGACAGGCTGTCCGCGCGCTCGAGCCCCGCGAGCAATGCGCGATGCTCGGGGCAAAGCGCGATCGACGCGCCATAGGCGCCGTCCACATGCAGCCACAGCCGCTCCGCGGCGCAGACGTCGGCGATGTCGTGCAGCGGGTCGATCGCGCCGCAGTTTGTCGAGCCCGCCGTCGCGACTACGGCGAACGGCTTCAGGCCCGCCCGCCGGTCGGCCGCGATCATGCCGGCGAGCGCGCCGGCGTCCATGCGCAGGTCCGCGTCGACCGGCGCGCGCCGGATGCGCGAGGCCGCGACGCCGATGATCCGCAGCGCCTTGGCGACGGAGGAATGGGTCTCGGAGGAGATGTAGGCGGCGCCGAGATGGCGGTCGTCGTCGCCGAGCGCGGCGTCGCGCGCGGCGACCAGCGCGGTGAGGTTGGCCATGGAGCCGCCGGAGACGAACAGCCCGCCGGCCGTATCCGGCAGGCCGGCGGCGTCCGCGAACCAGCGCACGAGAGCCGCCTCGACGGCCGCCGGGCCCTCGGCCTGCGGCCAGGCGCCGGCATGCGGGTTCGCGATCGCGGTCAAGGCCTCGCCGATCCAGGAGGCCGGCGACACCGGGCTCGGGATGAAGGCGAAGAAGCGCGGATGGTCGGTGCGGGCCCGCTGGTCGAGCAGGGCGACGAGGTCGGCGGCAACCTCGCCGAGCGGCTGTCCCGTGGCGGGCAGGCCGCCGCCGGCGAGCCGCGCGATCAGACCCTGCGACCTCTCCCGCTGGACGGGTTCGTCCGACCGCCCGGCCGCCCGCCGCCGCATTTCGCTCGCGACGAGGGCCAGAGCCTCGTCGAGCGCCGCGGGCGACAGCACCGGACGCTCAGGCCGGTCGAACACGGCGCTTCGCGGATCGTCGGGCTCAGACGCCGACGCCGGCGGGCGACGAGCCCGCCTCGGCGTCGCCGCGCGGCCTGAACATCAGCTTGTCCACGCGCGGGCCGTCCATGTCGATGACTTCGATGATCCAGCCGCCGATCTCGACGGTGTCGCCCTCGACCGGGATGCGGCCGAGTTCGGCGATCACCAGACCGGCCGCGGTGTGGAACTCGCCCTGATCCTCGGCCGGTATGGTGAAGGCGAAGGTGTCGGTGACCGCGTCGAGCGGCGCCCGGCCGTCGACCATGTAGCTGCCGTCCTCGCGGCGGCGGATGTCCTGGTCCTCGGCGGTCTCGTGCTCCTCCGGCAGGACGCCGGCGATCGCGCCGAGCACGTCGTGCGAGGTGACGATGCCTTCGAAGCCGCCGAACTCGTCGACCACGAACGCGGTCGAGGACGGCTGGCTCTTGAACAGCTCGAGCAGGCTGAGCGCCGAGGCGCCTTCCGGCACGTAGAGCGGATCCCGGATCGCCGAGGCCACCTCGAACGTCGCGCCGGAGATCAGCGTCGAAAGCACGTCCTTCTTGTGCAGGATGCCGACGGGATCGTCGATCGAGCCGTCCTTGCCGACGACGACGCGGGAGAACGGGCTTTCCGCAAGCTCGGTCTTGATGGTCTCGAGATCGTCGGTGATGTCGACCCAGAACACGTCGCGGCGGGGCGTCATGATCGAGCGCACCGGCCGGTCGGCGAGGCCGAGCACGCCTTCGATCATCTTGCGCTCGACAGGCTCGATCGAGCCCGCCGCGACGCCTTCGGCGATCACGCTGCGGACCTCCTCCTCGGTGACGTTGCTGCCGTCCTGCTCCTTGATGCGCAGCAGCCTGAGGATCAGCGTCGAGGACGCGCCCAGAACGACGACGAAGGGCTTTCCGACGATGGCGAGCAGAGAGAGCGGGCCGGACACAAACGAGGCGATCGCCTCCGGGTCGGCGAGCGCGATCCGCTTCGGCACGAGCTCGCCCAGGATCAGCGAGAGGTAGCCGATGCCGAAGACCACGACGCCGCTCGCGACCGGGCGGGCGTAGTCGTCGAGCGGCGTCGTGGCCGCGAGCAGTTGCGCGAGCGGTTCGGCGAGCGCCGCCTCGCCGACCACGCCGGTCAGGATCGCGATCAGCGTGATGCCGATCTGGACCGAGGACAGGAAGCTGCCGGGGTCGTCGGAGAGCACGATCGCCCGCGCGGCGCCCTTGCTGCCGCCGTCGGCGAGCATCTTGAGGCGGGGGCGCCGCGACGACACGATCGCGAGCTCGGACATGGCGAAGAAGCCGTTCAGGAGGACGAGTCCCACGAGAACGGCGATTTCGAAGATGGGCATGAAGCTTCCGGAGGGAGGTGGAAGGCGCGCCGCGCGCGCTTTTCGCGATCACTATAGGGCCAAACCGCACGTCCGTCATGACGGCTGCGTCATCGACGCCCTCGCGGCCTGGCGACACCGAACGTCGGCGTCGTTCACGCAGCGAAAACCCCGCGCCTTGCGGCGCGGGGTTCAAGCAGTTCGGCGGTTTGGCCGGACGTTCGGACTTACTTCAGCTTGCTGAAGGCGGTGTCGAACGAAAGGCTGAGCATGTAGCGGTCGCCGCAGACCCAGCGGGCGCCGTTGTTGACGGCGCACTCGGTCTTCGACAGGTCGCTGTCGGAGTAGCGGAACTCGACGGTCGCGGCCTTGTAGGTGGCGCCGATGCCGACGTTCCAGGTCAGGTAGTCCTCGAGCTGGACGCGGCCGTACTTGGCGGAGGTCTTGCCGATCCACTGCTTGCCGAGCTCGCCCGACACGTAGAAGGAGGTGTCCTGCAGGACGTCGACCGGGATGTTGACCTTGGCGATCGCGGACAGGTAGGTCGCGTCAGCGCCCGTGTTCACGAAGTCGCTGGTCCAGTAGACGTTACCGGTGATCGAGCCGAGGTCGCCGAACGCGTAGCTCGGCTTGGCGTAGATCTCCCAGTAGTCGAGCTCGAAGCGGCTCGGGCCGTCCTCGCCCGGGTAGTAGTAGTACAGGCCGCCGACGTCGATCGTGAAGGCGTCCCAGGTGTGGCGGATGCCGGCGTAGAGGTCGACCTCGGAAGCCGGGTCGGTGGCGAAGCCGTTGACGCTCGACGCCCAGATGCCGGCGTAGACCCAGTTGTAGGCCTGCAGCTCGGCGTAGCCCTGAACCGCCGGATCGCCCTTGCTCTGCGTCACGCCACGGAACACGTAATCGGTCGTGAACTTCACGCCGAAGGCGACGTCGATCGGCGAAGGAGCCGCCTCAATGATGGCGGCCTCAGGCGCAGCCAGGTCCGCCGCGGACGCGACGCCAGCCGCCGACACGATGGCCGCGGCGGAAACCAGCGTCCCGAATGCAAACCCCGTTGCTTTAATCATCTCTTAATTCCCCGAATCCCGTGAAACGTCAGGCGGTTGCTAGTCAAAATCACGGAATGACCCTGTTAAGTCTAGCCTGATTTTTGTGCGGCGCACCCGTTGTCGAGGTTAGATGCTTTTTCGCAACAGTTTTGCGTCGCGCTTGTTGTTTAGCGCTCAGCGCTCGTCCAGCGGATGCGTTCGCAGCCGGTGCGGATCGTAAAACGGCGTCCGCACCACATGAGCGGAAAATGTTCCGGCCGCGGATTGCACCTCAAGCGGCGTCCCGATCGCTTTCAACGCCGGCTCAACATGCGCGAGCGCGATCGACTTCATGAGATGACGGCTGTAGGTCGTGCTGTTCACGAGCCCCACATCTTTGCCGTCTTTGTAGATTTTGGCGCCGGGTTCGATCGCCTCATGGGCGTCGATCTCGATTCCGACCTGCGCCACGCGCTCCTTGCCCTTTTTTGAGGCAAGTGCGGCTTTTCCGTGAAAGTCGGGCTTGCCCATGTCCACCGTCCAGTCGGCGCCGACCTCCCAAGGGGTCGTGTCGCCCTGCGGCATGTCGAAGGGAAAGAACAGCAGCGCGCCCTCGACGCGGACGATGTCGAGGCAGGACCACGAGGCGGGAACCGCGCCGTAGGGCTTGCCGGCCTCGAGGATGGCGTCCCACAGGAACGGGGCGTCCTCGGCCGTGCAGAACACCTCGTAGCCGCGTTCCGCCGAGTAGCCGCCGCGGGCGAGCGAGACCGGCTTGCCGAACAGTTCCGTGCGGGCGTGCTCGAAGTATTTCAGCGTCTTGAGATCGAACGGCGTATGCGGCGCAAGAATATCGAGCGCGAGCGGCCCCTGCAGAGACAGGATATGCACGTCGTCGTCCTTGGCCCAGGTCGCGTCCGCGCCCTGGAAGAAGCCGTCGATCACGTCCTCGAGGCCGCCGCCGCCATGGCTGAGGCGGAACGCGGTCGGGCCGTCGCGATAGACCAGCACGTCGTCGATCAGCGCGCCGTTCTCGTCGACGATGTTGGAGATGGCGGACTGGCCGGGCGTCAGCTTGTCCACGTCCGACGTCAGCATGAGGTTCAAGACCTTCACGACCTCGGGGCCCGACACGTCGATCATGCGCAGGCCCGACACGTCGAACAGGCCGGCCTTCGAGCGGACGATCGTCGTCTCCTCGTAGGGGTCGGTGGCGTAGTTCTGCGGGATCGGCATGCCGTTCCAGTCGCTGTCGAGCGGCGAACCCAGCGCCCGATGCTTGGCGAACAGGGCGTTCTTGCGCGGAAAGTCTTCGGCGGTGGTGGCCATCGTGGCGTTCCTTCCAGGGACGAGGTTGGGCGTGTGGCGATGGGGCTCGAACGGCCCTTTGGGCGCCGGACGCGAGCGTCCGGCGCGGGAGGCGAAGGGGATCAAGGAGGCGCGGCGCCGGCCTTCAGTCCGGGAAGAAGCCCGGCGAGGTCGGGGCGCCGTCGTCGTGTCGCGACAGCCAGTCCACGGTCATGCCGTGGTAGCGCGACAGGCCCTTGTATTCGACGAGTTCGGGCTTGAGGCCGCGCAGCACGCGGTGGAGCCGCCGTCCCCATTTCGGGACCGTGACCAGCTCCTCCATCTTGATCATGTAGGCGCGGATCGAGAACACGATGGCGTTGGAGCGCGGCAGCCGCCACAGCGCCTGAAGCTCCACGCGCAGATGCACCTTGTCGCCCACGTTCTCGGGCGTCACCGTCGTCCGGTCCTTGCCCCACTTGTGGTAGTTCTCCGGGCTGGTGTCGAGCCGCGGATTGATGGTCATGGTCCAGTTCAGCCGGCGCACGGGGCGGCCCTGCTGCAGGTTGAGCAGGAACTTCAGCGCCCGCTCGAACACGCCGAGATCATGCGCGAGCGGCACCGGCGCGTGCCATTCCATGAAGTTCATGCCGATGTCGAAATCGAGCGACCAGTCCGCCTGAGTCGTGACGATGCCGGAATCCATCCAGAGATTGTCGAGCCGCTGGTCGAGCAGGCAGAAGTCGCCCTGGCACTGGCGGGTGACGTACTCCATCGGGGGGTAGGGCAGGGTCGAGACGTCGCCGAAGGTGAAGCTCTGATCGATGCCGAGCGGGCGGTTGACCCAGCGCCAGCGGTCGCCGTCCTTCGTCAAGGTGAAGTGCTCGGGATAGTTCTTCGCCATCGACTCCATCAGGAGCTCGAGCAGGTCCCATTCCGCGGTGATCATGTGCGGCAGGGACTGGCAGCGCAGCGGGTCTTCCTTCAGGACCAGCGCCCGATCCTGCATCTCGGCGACGTAATGCTCGTCGATGTCGATCGGGAACTCGAACGCCGACTTCGCCGGCCCCGGCATGTGCTGCTCGATGTTGACCGCGTACATGTACTCGTCCCTGTCGAACGGGAACGGAAAGCGGCGGATCGCCTCCGGGCTGTTCGAGAAGGTGAAGTCGTCGCGGAAGGTTTCCTGCTTGAACTGGATCGTCATCGGACCGCTCCGGCGTTCGAAGGATTGGGCGAGAAACAAGGACCGTCATGCCCGGGCTCGACCCGGGCATCCACCTTCAGGCGCGCGTCCGCGCGCGGATGGATCCTCGGGTCAAGCCCGAGGATGACGATCGGGGCGTCCGTCCGCGCGCTCACAGGTCCAGCACCAGTTCGCGGCCCTTGAGGCGCGAGACGCAGAGCATGATCTTGGAGCCCGAGGCCTTGTCGGCGTCGGTCAGGTAATGGTCGTTGTGGACGAGCTCGCCGTCCGCCTCGACGACGGTCGCCTCGCACTGGCCGCAGGCGCCGCCCCGGCACAGGAACGGCGCGTCGACGCCGGCTGCCTCCAGCGCCTCCAGCAGGCTCTGGTCGCCGCGCACCTCGCAGGTGATGCCGGCCTTCGCGAGCCTGACCGAGAACGGCTCGCCGGTCGGCGGCGCCTGGAAGCGCTCGGAGTGCAGGTTCTCCTCGGGCCAGCCGGCCTCCCGGGCGCCCTCGAGGACCGCCTCGATCATGCCCTCCGGGCCGCAGACGTAGAGATGCGTGCCGAGCGGCTGGTTCGGCAGGATCGCGTCCACCGCCAGAATCTCCTGACAGTCGTCGCGGTAGAGCTTGAGCTTGTCGCCGTGGCGGGCGCGCAACTCGTCGACGAAGGCGCCGCTCGCGGCGTTGCGCATGGCGTAGTGGATCTCGTAGTGCGCATCGGTGCGCCTCAGCTCCTCGGCCATGGCGAAGATCGGCGTGATTCCGATGCCGCCCGCGATCAGCAGGTGCTTGCGGCCGGCATGCGCCAGCGGGAACAGGTTCACCGGCATGGTGATCCGGAGTTCGGTCCCGACCGTGACCTCGTCATGCATGAAGGCGGAGCCGCCGCGCGACTGCGCGACGCGCAGCACGCCGATGCGATAGCTGGAGCCGTCCGCGGCGCGGTCGATCAGCGAATAGGCGTTGCGGATGACGCGGTCGCGCGCCGGCATAAGCGTCACCACATGCGCGCCGGCCGAGAACGGCGGCAGCGGCGCGCCGTCGATCGGGGCCAGCCGGAAGCGCCGGACGGTCGGGGTCGCCTGCTCGATCTCGACGACGCGGACGGGAATTTCGACGCCGCCGCTCACAGGTAGAGCTCCTCGCGCGCCGGCAACTCGCCGGGAGCCTCGGCGTCGACGCAGACGCCCTGGAAGGCGCCGAGCCGGCGGGAGAAGTGGTCGCGCACGAACAGGTTCAGCCCGCAATGGGAGCAGACGAAGGGGGTTGCGGTCACGTTCTCGGTCATCCCCTTGCAATGGACGCACTGGACGCGCCGCGCGAGCGAGCCGCGGTGCTCGGCGCGGACGGATTGTGGATCGACGCCATGGGTTTGCGCCGAAGCGATCACCTTTCCGATGAAGCCCTCGACGCCGGCGACATAGATGCGGGTTCCCATGGTCGCGGTCTGCAGGATGACCCCCAGACGGGTCAGCAGCGTCGGCTGCGTCGGCATGAGGTGAAGGCCGTCGAAGTCGAGCGCCGAGAGCTTCGCGCCGTGCTCTTGTGCCGCCGAGCCGCCGGGCGTGTAGAGCAGGGTGGCGCGGGCGACCGCGTCGGGCTGGTCCGCGAAGACGTCGAGCACGGCGAGCGCGCCTTCGCCCTCGGCGGCGATGAGGTGGCGGCGGGCTTTCCCGTCGAGGGACAGGCCCGGATAGATGGGTCTGCTCTTGATCGTGGCGGCTGGCATCAGGCGGAACTCTCCGGCGTTCGAAGGAAGCCCCGCCGGCGCGGCTTAGGCGCCGGCGGGAGGAGCGTCAGAACTGGAACACGGCGTTGGCGATCAGCACCACCGCGACGCCGGCCGCGAGCGTGAGATAAGGCAGCGCGCCGGCCTTCTTCGGCATGGCTCCGCCGGCGTCGCCGATCTGGAGATCCTCCAGCATCTGCGCCGGGAACTTGCCCTTGTCCTGCACGTAGTGCCGGAAGAAGAACACCGGGATGATGAGCGCCGCGGTGATCAGCCCGGCCCAGAGCGCGTTCGGGTTCCAGACCTTCGCGCCCGCACCCATGAAGACGGCGTTGACGAAGGCGAACACGGCGCCGAGCGCGATGATGAAGGTCGGCGCCTTGTAGGGCCGCGGGATGTGGCCGCTGTCGATGCGGTGGATCCAGCCCGCGTTCAGGTTCAGGAAGTTGAAGATGATGTAGCCGCAGTTCGACACCGCGAGGATGAAGAAGAACGACGTCGCGTCGGCGCAGGCGATCGCGAGCAGGACCAGATTGACGCCGAGGTCGGTCCACATGGCGTTGGTCGGCGCGCCGTGGTGGTTGACGTAGGATAGGTACTTCGGCAGCCAGCCGTCGACCGAGCCCTGGTAGAGCGTGCGCGACGAGCCCGCCATCGCGGTCATCAGGCACAGCATCAGCGCGAGGATCATGAGCATGACCAGCGCGTTCTCGATGATCGGGCCGCCGCCGACCATGTGCGCGAGCGCCGCCGCCACGCCGGAGCCGTCGACGATCGGGGTTTCGAGCATGCCGGCGAGGCCGAGCTCGCTCTGGAAGGTGAAGGGCACGATCACGAAGATCGCGATGCAGAGCAGCCCCGAGAAGAAGATCGCCTTGAACGTGTCGCGGGCGGGATCCTTGAACTCGCTCGTGTAGCAGATCGCGGTCTCGAAGCCGTAGGTCGACCAGGCGGCGATGAACATGCCGCCGAGCACCAGCGTCCAGCCGGGGATGTTCCACGCGCCGGGCTCGGGCTTGTAGGCTTCCGCGAGCGGCACGAACGGCTGGAAGTTCGACCAGTTCACGCCGTGCTGCAGCAGCGGCGCGACGCCGACGATGACGAGCGGCACGATCACCAGAACGCCGACGACCTTCTGCACCCGGGCGGTGCCGAGGATGCCGCGGTGCTGGACCGCGAAGGTGCCGAGCATCAGCGCCGCGCCGATGAAGAAGGCGGAGTTCAGCGAGAACGACACCGGCCCGAGCGAGCCGGAGAAGAGCGTGAAGGTGCGGATCGCGGAGGTCGCGTCCGGCGCGATCGCGGTCAGGATGTAGCCGGCCGCGATCGAGCAGCCGAGCGACAGCACCGGCGACCAGGCGAACCAGTTGCACCACACCGAGAGCGGCGCGATCGGCTTGGCGTAGCGCACCCAGGCGGCCGCGCCATAGATCGAGGCGCCGCCGGACTTGTTGGGGAACAGACCTGCGATCTCGGCGTAAACGAAAGACTGCAGGAAGCCCATCATCATGGACGCCGCCCAGATGGCGAAGGCGGGCGTGCCGGTGGTGCCGGCGATGCCGCCAATCGAGAACAGGACCAGCGGCGGCACGCCGCTCGCGACCCAGAAGGCGCCTGTCCACGAGATGCTTCGTTTTAGCTGATGCGAGCCGTCGGCCGAGGCCGCGGTATCCGTGAGAGCGATCGTCATCGTTGTTCCCCGTTCCAGAAACCGCGCGGCCGGTCGGCCGGGCGTTCAGGCGCGCTCCGTGCCGGCCGTCGCCGGGGACGAGCCCGGAGCGGCGTTTGGTTCTGTGTTGGAGCGGGCCGATGAGGTCGCGCGCTGGAGCCCGGAGCTCAGCGCTCCGGCCTCCGACGTCCTGCGTTCGGCAGGGGTGACTGCGGGCATCGAGGGTCCCCATCCGTCGTTGCGGACGACCTTCGCGCGACGTCGCGCGACCTCCGGACCGATCATGCAGGTCCTGAAATTGAAGTCAAAACTTTTTCTCATGAAGAAACAAATAGGCCCCGCACAGCGAGCCGGCGGGGCCAATCCACATCCTTCGCTGACAAATCCGGAGCGCCTTGCGCGCCCCGACGCCGCCTCCCGCTCAGCAGTCGAGCGTGTTGTCGCGCTCCCATTGGGTCAGGTGGCGCGTGTAGTTGTTCCACTCCTGGTTCTTGAGCTTGGCGTAGGCCGTGACGAACTCCTCGCCGAACATCGTCCTTGTGGCGGGCGAGGACTCGAACGCGCGGATCGCGTCGAGCAGATTGAGCGGCAGCTTCTTGCAGTCCGTGACCGTGTGGCCGTCCGTGTACATGTTGATGTCGAGACGCTTGCCGGGATCGCGCTTGTTCTCGACGCCGTCGAGGCCGGCGGCGAGGATGGCGGCCTGAAGCAGGTAGGGGTTGGCCGCGCCGTCGCCGAGACGGAACTCGAACCGGCCCGCGTCCGGGATCCGGATCATGTGGGTGCGGTTGTTGCCCGTGTAGGTGATCGAGTTCGGGGCCCAGGTCGCGCCGGAGGTCGTCCGGGGCGCGTTGATGCGCTTGTAGGAGTTCACGGTCGGGTTGGTCAGCGCGCAGATCGCGTCGGTGTTGTGCATCAGGCCGCCGATGAAGTGGTAGCCGAGCTCGCTGACGCCGAGCTCCCCGTTGGGGTCTGCGAACAGGTTCTTACCCCCGTCCCACAGCGACACGTGGGCGTGGCAGCCCGAGCCGGTGAGGTTCAAGAACGGCTTGGGCATGAAGGTGGCGCGCAGGCCATGCTTCTCGGCGATCGACTTCGCCATGAACTTGTAGAACGCGTGCTGGTCGGCGGTCTGCAGCGCCGGGCCGTAGTTCCAGTTCATCTCGAACTGGCCGTTCGCGTCCTCGTGGTCGTTCTGGTAGGGGCCCCAGCCGAGCTGGATCATCGCGTCGCAGATTTCGGTGATCACGTCGTAGCGCCGCATCAGGGCCTGCTGGTCGTAGCAGGGCTTTTCGGCGGTGTCGGACGGGTCCGAGATCTGGGTGCCGTCGGCGTTCACCAGGAACATCTCGGGCTCGATGCCCGATTTCATCTGGTGGCCGGACCGGGCGATCAGGCGCTTGAGCAGGTTGCGCGGCGCCTGCTCGACCTCCTTGCCGTCCATCCAGAGGTCGGCCGCGAGCCAGCCCACCTCCGGCTTCCACGGCAGCTGGATCAGGCTGTCCGGGTCGGGCTTCGCGAAGAGGTCGGAATCCGACGGGCTCATGTCGAGCCAGGTGGCGAAGCCGGCGAAACCGGCGCCCGCCTTCTGCATGTCGCCGATCGCGGCGGCGGGAACCAGTTTGGCGCGCTGCGCGCCGAACAGGTCCGTGTAGGAAATGAGGAAGTATTTGATGCCGCGATCTCGCGCGGCCTCCGAAAGATCAATCGCCACTGAAGTCCCCTCGATCGCCCCTTTTGGGGTCTAACCTGAAACAGTTCGGCTTTGCTTGCGGGGTTCCCCGCCTGCAGGAGGCGCCTGCCGAAGAGCCGGAGGAAGGCCTCCGGGGGACGTCGGCGGGCCTTCCTTTTCGTTTTTGTCAGAACCCTCCGGACTGGCCGGGGATCCAGGTGGTGCCGGCGAGCGGCACGTTCGCCATCGCCGCCGCCTCGATCGTCAGCGCGACGAGGTCCTCCGGCTCGAGATTGTGGACGTGGCTCTTGCCGCAGGCGCGCGCGATGGTCTGGGCCTCCAGCGTCATGACGGAGAGGTAGTTGGCGAGGCGGCGGCCGGCGATCTCCGGGTCGAGGCGCTTCATCAGCTCCGCGTCCTGGGTGGTGATGCCGGCGGGGTCGCGGCCCTCGTGCCAGTCGTCATAGGCGCCGGCGGTCGTTCCGAGGGCCTGGTACTCGGCCTCCCACTTCGGATCGTTGTCGCCGAGCGCGACCAGCGCCGCGGTGCCGATCGCGACCGCGTCGGCGCCGAGCGCCAGCGCCTTGGCGACGTCCGCGCCGTTGCGGATGCCGCCGGAGACGATGAGCTGCACCTTGCGGTGCATGCCGAGGTCCTGCAGCGCCTTGACCGCCTGGCGCACCGCCGCGAGCGTCGGAATGCCGACGTTCTCGATGAAGACCTCCTGCGTGGCGGCGGTGCCGCCCTGCATGCCGTCCACCACGACCACGTCCGCGCCGGCCTTCACCGAAAGCGCCGTGTCGTAATAGGGCCGGGCGGCGCCGACCTTGACGTAGATCGGCTTCTCCCAGTCGGTGATCTCGCGAAGCTCCTCGATCTTGATCTCGAGGTCGTCCGGGCCGGTCCAGTCGGGATGGCGGCAGGCCGACCGCTGGTCGATGCCTTCGGGCAGCGTCCGCATTTTCGCGACGCGGGGGCTGATCTTCTGGCCAAGCAGCATGCCGCCGCCGCCGGGCTTGGCGCCCTGGCCGACCACCACCTCGATCGCGTCCGCCTTGCGGATGTCGTCCGGGTTCATGCCGTAGCGCGACGGCAGGTACTGGTAGACGAGCTTGGTCGAATGCCCGCGCTCCTCTTGCGTCATGCCGCCGTCGCCGGTCGTCGTGGACGTGCCCATGGCCGAGGCGCCGCGGCCGAGCGCCTCCTTCGCCGGACCCGACAGCGAGCCGAAGCTCATGCCGGCGATGGTGATCGGGATTTTCAGCTCGATCGGCTTCTTGGCGAAGCGCGTGCCGAGCACGACGTCCGTGCCGCAGCGCTCGCGGTAGCCCTCGAGCGGATAGCGCGACATCGAGGCGCCGAGGAACAGCAGGTCGTCGAAATGGGGCAGCTTGCGCTTCGCGCCGGCGCCACGGATGTCGTAGATGCCGGTCGCCGCCGCGCGGCGGATCTCCGACAGGGTGTAGGCGTCGAAGGTCGCGCTCTCGCGGGGGAGGGTGCGGGGCGCGGCTGGCGCCTTGACGTGCTCGTTCATCGTCGTCTGTCCCCTCAGTACGCGGACGCGTTGTCGACGTGGAAGTGGTAGAGCGTGCGGGCCGAGCCGTAGCGCTTGAAGTCGGACGGATCGAGTTCGCCCTCCACGCCCGCGAGCTTGAAGCGCTCGTAGAGCTCCTGGCGGTGCTCGTCGCGCATCTCCTTCTCGACGCAGTCGGCGCCGAGGCTCTTCACGCCGCCGCGGACGTAGAGCCGGGCCTCGTAGATCGAGTCGCCGAGCGCCTCGCCGGCGTCGCCGAACACGGTCAGGGTGCCGGCCTGCGCCATGAAGGCGGACATGTGGCCGACCGAGCCCTTCACGACGATGTCGACGCCCTTCATCGAGATGCCGCAGCGCGCGCCGGCGTCGCCGCCGATGATCAGCGCGCCGCCGTGGGCGGTGGCGCCGGCCGCCTGGCTGACGTCGCCCGCGACCTCGACCCGACCCGACATCATGTTCTCGGCGACGCCGACGCCGGCGGCGCCGCGGACGATGATCGTCGCCTGCTTGTTCATGCCGCCGCAGTAGTAGCCGACGGGACCGTCGACCTCGACCGTCACCGGCGCGTCGAGGCCAGCGGCGATGGCGTGCAGGCCGCGCGGATTGGCGACCTGCCACAGCGAGGCGTTGGTCCCGTCCTTCAGCGCGTGCAGCGCCGCGTTGAGCTCGCGGACGCTCGCCGTCGCCAGATCGAAGCTGTGACTCTTGGTGCTCGCGTTCATGCGCGGCTTCCCCCTGTTCTGACTTTGGCTCAGGCCGCGGCGCGATCCCAGAAATAGACCTTGGCGGGCTCGGGCTCCCAGACCTTGGCGTTCTCGATCCCAGGCAGGCCGGCGAGCGCGCGGTACTCCGAGCCGAAGGCGACGTACTGGTCGGTCTCGGCCATCACCGCGGGCTTGCAGGCGATCGGGTCGCGCAGCACGCCGAAGCCGGACTCGGTGCCGACCACGAAGGTGTAGAAGCCGTCGAGATCGCCGAGGCTGTCCTCCAGCGCCTCGCCGAGCGAGCGGCCTTCGCGCATGCGCCAGGACAGGTAGCCAGCGGCGACTTCGCTGTCGTTGTCGGTCTGGATCGCGACGCCCGCGCGCTCGAGATTGCGGCGCACGGTGCGATGGTTCGACAGCGAGCCGTTGTGCACAAGGCACTGGTCCGCGCCGGTCGAGAACGGATGCGCGCCGTTGGTGGTCACGGCGCTCTCGGTCGCCATGCGGGTGTGGCCGATGCCGTGGGTGCCCGACATCTCCGCGAGCTTGAACCGGACGGCGACGTCGCTCGGCAGGCCGACCTCCTTGTAGAGCTCCATGCGCGACCCGGCGCCGACGACCGTCACGTCGGGCGCGACCTTGGCGAGCGTGTCGCGGACTTCGGCCTCGCGTCCGGCCGGCAGCGTCAGGATGGCGTGGGTGGCGCGCTCGCTGAGGCCGACGCCGTCGCCGAGCTTCGCCGCGAGGCCTGCGAAATCATAGCCCTCGGGCGCGCGCAGGGTCAGTTTCACCTCGTCCGGCGCGCCGGCGCCGTAGACCGCGAAGCCGGCCGAGTCCGGACCGCGGTCGGTCATGATCTCGAGCATGCCGCTCAGCAGTTCGCCGAGCTTCGGCTCAAGCGCCTTGTCCTTCAGAAAAAGTCCGACGATGCCGCACATGATTTCGGCGCGCTCCGTTTGCTCGAGGCTTACGTGCCTTTCGAAAACGGACGCTATCCGGGCGCCGCAGGCGCGTCAATCGATATGAAAAAATAATTCTTGTGAGGAAACTCGACCGTGGCGCTGAAGGCCTCGGCGCGTCAGTCCTTTTCGTACATGATGACCGACAGATAGGTCATCGGCTTCACCAGCAGCCGCTCCGGCCCGTGCGGCGCGCCGGAGTCGAACAGCAGCGAATCGCCGGGCTTGAGGTGGTAGCTGTTGCCGGCGTGGGCGTAGATCACCTCGCCGCTCAGCATGTAGATCAGCTCCGTGCCTTCGTGCTGGAAGGCGGTGTAGGGCGCGGCGTCCTCGGTCAGGGTGATCAGATAGGGCTCGCAGGCGATCGCCCCGCCCAGCATGTGGCCCAGCAGCTCGTACTGGTGGCCGACCTTGGTGCCGCGCCGCTGGATTACGACGCCCTGGCCCGCTGGCACGTAAGAGCAGTCCCGCCGCTCCTCGAACTCCGAAAACAGCAGGCTTATCGGCATGTTGAGCGCCGAGGCCAGCGTCTGGAGCGTGCCGAGCGACGGCGAGATCTGGCCGTTCTCGATCTTCGACAGCATGCCGGTGGAGACGCTCGCCGCCGCGGCGAGCTCCGCGACCGTCAGCCCCATCAGCTTGCGGTGGTGCCGGATCTGCAGGCCGATCGCCTGCTCCAGCGTGCGGCGCTCCATCGCCGCCGGCGCGCCGGAGCCCGTGACGTAGGCGTCCTCCGCGCCCGGCGCGGCCTCCTCCGCGGGAACCGCCGCCGCCGCGGATGTGGACTTGCGAACCATGGCGCTTTCCTCTCAGGAAACTTTCCGCAAGGCTAGCGAAAGGCGCCTGGCTTCCACAAGCGCGCCGACGCCGCAACCTCCGCGCGCGGGAGGGCGGTTCTGAGCATGAGGAGTAGCGTGATGGGGTGGGTCTACCTGCTGGCGGCGGGCCTCATGGAGATCGTCTGGGCGACGGGGCTGAAGTATTCCGAAGGCTTCACGAAGCTCGTCCCGACCGTCGTCACTGTGATCTCCATCGCCTGCAGCCTCACGCTGCTCGGGCTGGCGCTGAGGACGCTGCCGATCGGGATCGGCTATGCGGCGTGGACCGGAATCGGCGTGGTGGGCACGACCATCTTCGGCATGGCGGTGTTCGGCGAGCCCGCGACGGCGGCGCGGATCGGCTGCATCGGGCTGATCCTGGCCGGCGTCGTCGGGCTGAAGATCGCGGGCTGAGCCTGCGCGCTCAGTCCTCCGCTCGGGCGTCGAGCCCGCGGGCCTGCCCCGCCTCGACGATCCAGCGCCAAAGCGTGGCTGCGAAGGTGCGGAACGTCGCGATCTCGTAGGTCGGCGCGTCGTCGACCTGCCAGAGGTGGACCGCGATCGAGGCGGCGTGGGTCATGGCGGCGTCGCCGGGCCCGAACGTCCTCGGATGCAGGTCGAGCTGGATCAGCGTGGCGAGCGTCTCCCGCGCCTTCGGGCCGGAGACGCGCAGCACCGTTCGGCCGTCCGACTGGTCAGCGACCGCCGCCGGCAGCGTGGAGAATTCGGTCGGAGCGGACGACACGGCCAGCCATTTGCCGGGTCCTGCGCCGACGAAGGCGACCTTGCCCGAAGCCACCCGCGCCGGTCCGGTCGGGAGATCGAGGCCGTAGGCGGCGCGGACCGCCTGGACGAGCTCCGCCTCGCGCCCCCTCAGGGCCGCGACGGAGGCGAGGGTCAGGTTCTCGACCTCCCGCAGCGTGACGCCGTGCGCTCCGGCGGCGGAGGCGTGAGGAGCTACGTGCGGCCGGAGCGCCGAACGGGCGACGAGGGGCTCAGCCACGGACGCGGACTCCTTCCGGATCGACGAAGACGGGAGCGACCACCTCGACCTCGACGTCGCCGTCGCGCACCGGGTCGACGGCGCGGACGATCTCGCCGATCCGCTCCTGGCCGCGCGCGAGGAAACCGAGGCCGACCCAGCAGCCGTTCGAGGGGGAATAGGCGACGGAGGTCATGTAGCCCTCGTCGTTGGCGGCGGTGACGGCCGCGCCGCGTGGGACGAAGTGCGCGCCGCCGCGGAGCCGCTGGGAACGGTCGACCGGCTTGAAGCCGACGAGCCGCGGCCGCGCCGGATCGGCGAGGCCCTCGCGCTGGCTCAGCACCTTGCCGATGCAGTCCTTCTTCTTCGACATCATGCCGCCGAGGCCGAGATCGGCCGCCGTGGTCTGGCCGTTGAGTTCAGCCGCCGCGGCGTGGCCCTTCTCGATGCGCATGACCGACAGCGCCTCCGCGCCGTAGGGGCAGATGCCGAAGGGCTCGCCCGCCGCCATGATCGCCCGGATCAGCGCGTCGCCGTAGCGGGCGGGGACCGCGAGCTCGAACGCCATCTCGCCGGAGAAGGAGAGCCGGAACAGCCGGGCCCTGGTCCCGCCGCACACGGTCAGCTCCTTGACGCCGAGATAGGGCAGGCCGGCGTCGGAAACGTCGAAGCCGTCGTCCGCCAGCGCCGCCACCACGTCGCGCGAGCGCGGCCCCGCGATCGCGTATTTCGCCCACTGGTCGGTGATCGACGACAGGTGGACGTCGAGATGCGGGAACAGCCACTGCCGGCAATATTCGAGATGCCGCATCACGCTCGCGGCGTGCGCCGTCGAGGTGGTGACGTAGTAATGCGTCTCGCCGAGACGGGCGACGGTGCCGTCGTCCATCGCGATCCCGTCCTCGCGCAGCATCAGCCCGTAGCGCGCCTTGCCGATCGGCATCGTGGAGAAGGTGTTGATATACACATGGTCGAGGAACGCGCCGGCGTCCGCCCCCTGCACGTCGATCTTGCCGAGCGTCGAGGCGTCATAGACGCCGACCTTGGTGCGGACGGTCTCCACCTCCCGGATGGTCGTCTCGAGCCAGTCGGTCTCGCCGGCCCGCGGGAAATAGGCCGCGCGCATCCAGAGCCCGGTCTCGACGAACACGGCGCCCTGCTCCTCGGCCCAGAAATGCGAGGGCGGCAGGCGGGTCGGCTTGAACTCCTTAGCCCGGTGCGCGCCGCCGAGCGCCCCGAGTGCGACCGGCGTGAACGGCGGCCGCGTCAGCGTCAGGCCCGTCGCGGGGATCGACCTGCCGGTGATCTCCGCCATCAGCGCGAGGCCGAGGACGTTCGCGGTCTTGCCCTGGTCGGTCGCCATGCCGAGCGTGGTGTAGCGCTTCAGGTGTTCGACCGAGCGGAAGCCTTCGCGGGCCGCGAGCTCGACGTCCTTGACCGTGACGTCGTTCTGGAAGTCGACGAACGCCTTGCCGCGCTTCGCCGGAACGCGCCAGGGCCCGAGCCCCCGGGTCTCGCCGGAATCGTCGTCGGCGCGCGGCGGATCGAAGGTCCCGCCCGAGAAGCCGCAGTCGTTCGCGGCCTCCGCGCCGGCTTGGGCCCCGGCGGCGAGCGCCTCGCCCAGGCCGAAGGCGCCTGCCGCCGCGCCGACGACCGTCATGCCCGGAGGCGTCCCGCCCGGCGCGAAGGCGGCGAGGTCGTCCCGCCACTGCGGCCGTCCGCCGAGATGGGTGGTGAGGTGGATCGTGGGGTTCCAGCCGCCCGAAACCGCGACGAGATCGCAGGCGACGTTGAAGCTTCCGCCGCGGGCGTCGACGATCTCGCAGCCCTTGACGCTCTGGCCGCCATAGGCGCGCGCCACCGCGCCGCCGAAGACGAGGAGCGCCCCGGCGGTCCGCGCCGCCGCATGCAGCGCGGGGCTGTCGCCCCGCGCGTCGACCACGGCCACGAGCTCGCAGCCGGCGGCGTTCAGGTCCGCCACGGTGCGGGCGGCGTCGTCGTTGTTGGCGTAGACCACCGCGCGCCGGCCCGGCGCGACGCCGTAGCGGTTGAGATAGGCGCGGACGGCGCCCGCGAACATCACGCCCGGCGTGTCGTTGCCGCCGAAGGCGATCGGCCGCTCCAGCGCGCCGGCGGCGAGCACGGCGCGCTTCGCGACGATGCGCCAGAAGCGCTGGCGCGGCTGATGCGGCGCCGGCTCGCGCAGGTGGTCGGAGACCCGCTCGACCGCGCCGTAGACGCCGCCGTCATAGGCCCCGAGCACGGAGGTGCGCCGAAGCACGGTCACCTCGGGCAGGTTCGCGAGCTCCGCCTCGGCTTCGTCGGCCCAGCGCGCCGCGCTTTGGCCGCCGAGCTCGCGCCGCTCGGCGATCAGCCGTCCGCCGAGCGCGAAGTCCTCGTCGGCGAGGATCACCCGCGCGCCCGTGCGGCCGGCGGCGAGCGCCGCAGCGAGGCCGGCCGGGCCGCCGCCGATCACCAGCACGTCGCAATGGGCGGTGGTCTTCTCGTAAGGATCGGGATCGGCGGCCTCCGCCGCGCGGCCGAGACCCGCGGCGCGGCGGATGAGAGGCTCGTAGAGCTTCTCCCACAGCTTCGCCGGCCACATGAAGGTCTTGTAGTAGAAGCCCGCCACGAACACCGGCGAGGCGAGCTGGTTCACCGCCAGCAGGTCGAAGGCGAGCGACGGAAAGCGGTTCTGGCTGCTGGCTTCGAGCCCGGCGTAGAGCTCGGCCACCGTCGCCTTCACGTTCGGCTCCCGCCGCGCGCCGGTCCGGAGCTCCACGAGCGCGTTCGGCTCCTCGGAGCCCGCCGTCAGCACGCCGCGGGGGCGGTGGTACTTGAACGAGCGGCCGACGAGCGTGACGCCGTTCGCGAGCAGCGCCGAGGCGAGGGTGTCGCCGGGGTGGCCGGAATAGGTCCGGCCGTCGAAGGTGAAGGCGAGCGGGCGCGTCCGGTCGATCAGGCCGCCGGAGGCGAGGCGGTTCGGCTGGGACATCATTCGGCTCCGGAGCCACGCGCCGCCGCCACGTCGCGGGCTACTTCGACGCGGCCGATGGCGTGGGTGCGGGTGTCGCGGGTCACCACCAGCCAGGACTGGCAGCCGCTGGCGTGCTGCCACAGCTCGCGGTGCAAGCCGGCCGGGTTGTCGCGGAGGTAGACGTAGTCGTGGAACGCGGCCTCCGCGCCGGGAGCGGCCGGGTCGGGACGGATCAACGTGGCGTCGCCGAGATAGGCGAACTCGTCCAGGCCGCGGACGCCGCAATAGGGGCAGGGAATGCGCATGGGTCGAGCCTCAGTGCAGGTTCGGCTGGGCGCCGACGCCCTTTTCGTCGATCAGGCGGCCGGTGGCGAAGCGGTCGAGCCGGTAGGCGGCCGCGACCTCGTGCGGCGCGTCGGTCGCGAGCAGGTGGGCGAAGCACCAGCCCGACGCCGGCGTCGCCTTGAAGCCGCCGTAGCACCAGCCGGCGTTGAGGTAGAGGCCCGCGACCGGCGTGCGGTCGATGATCGGCGAGCCGTCCATCGACATGTCCATGATCCCGCCCCAGTGCCGCAAAAGCTTGACGCGGCCGATCGCGGGCATCAGCGCCATGCCGCCCTCCGCCACGTCCTCGATCGTCGGCAAGTTCCCGCGCTGGGCGTAGGAGTTGTAGCCGTCGATGTCGCCGCCGAAGACGAGGCCGCCCTTGTCGGACTGCGAGATGTAGAAGTGGCCGGCGCCGAATGTGCAGACGGTGTCGATGAAGGGCTTGATCCCCTCCGACACGAAGGCCTGCAGCGCGTGGCTCTCGATCGGCAGTCTGAGG
Organism: Methylopila turkensis; assembly: GCF_027922325.1. Taxonomy (GTDB): domain Bacteria; phylum Pseudomonadota; class Alphaproteobacteria; order Rhizobiales; family Methylopilaceae; genus Methylopila; species Methylopila turkensis. Next base: position 148,638 of record NZ_BSFL01000001.1, on the reverse strand, counting down.
CCCGCCATGGCGGCGACCCGCGACGAGTTGCCGGCGCAGGCGAGGCCGACCTTCTTCGCGCCGATGAAGCCGCGGGTGGTCTCGACGCCAAGAATGCGGCCGGCCTCGATCCGGAAGCCGGTGACTTCGCAGTTCTGGATGATGTCGACGCCGCGGCCGTCGGCGGCGCGGGCGTAGCCCCAGGCGACCGCGTCGTGCCGCACCGTGCCGCCGCGGCGCTGGCGCAGGGCGCCCTTGATGGGAAAGCGCGCGTTGTCGAAGTCGAGCATCGGCAGGATGCGCTTGAGCTCGGGCACGTCGAGCAACTCCGCGTCGACGCCGTGCAGGCGCATAGCGTTGCCGCGGCGGGCGTAGGCGTCGCGCTGGCCGTCGGAATGGAACAGGTTGACCACGCCGCGCTGGCTCACCATGGCGTTGTAGTTCAGGTCCTGCTCCAGCTCCTCCCAGAGCTTCATCGAGTGTTCGTAGAACGGCGTGTTGCCCGGCAGCAGGTAGTTTGAACGCACGATCGTGGTGTTGCGGCCGACGTTGCCGCCGCCGATCCAGCCCTTCTCCACCACGGCGACGTTGGTGATGCCGTGGACCCTGGCGAGGTAGTGCGCGGTCGCGAGCCCGTGGCCGCCGCCGCCGACGATGACGATGTCGTACTCCGCCTTCGGCTCGGGCTCGCGCCAGGCCGGCTTCCAGCCGGTGTGGCCGCGAAGCGCCTCGCGCAGCACGGAAAAGATCGAGTACCGGTCGGTCGACATGAGCGCGCCTGGGTGATCGCGAAGCAAGGACACGCCGGAGTATGGCGAACGGAAAGGCGCTATGAGATATAAATCGGACTTATAGTGCGAGCCCCGCGATGCAGCCCCGCGCCGACGACCTTCCCTTCGATCTCCGCCAGCTCACGATCTTCCTCGCGGTCTGCGACGCCGGCTCGATGGCGGCGGCGGCGCGGCGGCTCGGGCTGACGCAGCCGGCGGTGTCGCTCGCGGTGGCGGAGCTCGAAGCCCGCGTCGGCGCCGGGCTGTTCGACCGGGCGATCCGGCCGATCGCGCCGACGCCTGCGGGCGTGCTGCTGCGCCAGCGCGCCTCGGCGCTGGTCTCCGAAGCGCGCCAGATCGCGCCGATGCTGCGGGAGGCGGGGCGGGCGCGGTTTCCGCTGGTGCGGCTCGGGCTCGTCGACTCGCTGTCGCGGACGCTCGGGCCCGCGCTCGCCGACGCGATCGCGGCGCGGGCCGACGAGGTCGCGATCCTGTCGGGCCTGACGGCCGCGCACGCCAGCGCGCTGCTGTCGCGCAACCTCGACGTCATGATCGGCGTGGACGATCTCGGCGACGTCGCCGGGCTCGAACGCTGGCCGATCGTCGCGGAAACGCATGTGCTGATGCTGCCGGCGGACGCGCCGGCGGTGTCCGATCTCGCCGATCTCGCGCGGCTCGCGGAGACGCACGATCTCGTGCGGTTCAGCGCGCGGTCCTCGACCGGCGTCGAGATCGAACGCCATCTCCGGCGCATCGGACTGGACCTGCCGCGGCGGCTGTCGTTCGACACGCCGCAGGGCGTGGCCGCGGCGGTCGCGGAAGGCGGGCGCTTCGCGATCGTGACGCCCCTCTGCGTGGCGGAGGCCGCGCCGCCGGCGGGAGCGTTGACCTACGCCGCCCTGCCGGGCCCGCGCCTGACGCGGCGGCTGACGCTCGTCGCCTACGCCCAGGAGCTCGGCCGGTTGCCCGGCGAGCTCGCGGCGCTGGGCCGGTCGCGGGTAAGCGCGCTGGTGGAGGGCGGCGGCCTCGGGCCGCTCGCCGGTTTCGTCGACGTCGGCTGAACCGCGCTTAAGGAGCCACGATCCAGCGCCGAGCGCCCGGTCGCGCGGCGACCTCGCGGGCGCGTTCGGCGCCGGCGCGCTCGAGGCCTTCAGCCAGATGGCCACGCTCGGCGGAGGCGAGGTCGGGACGGACCGGCGTCCACAGCGCCGCTTCGCTGATCTCCGCCGCCAGCGGCACATCGCGCCACCACGGCCCGGCGCCGCCCGCGAGCATGTCAGGAATGCGCGCGTAGAGAGTCTGGACGGCCTCGGCGGCCTCCTTGTCGAGGTCCGCGCCGCGTTTGGCGAACAGCGAGATCTCCGCCTTGAGGGCGCGCGCGTCCGCGGCCAGCGGCGCCGAGGGCAGGTCCGCGGGCGTGAGCCGGCGCGAACGGTCGGGATCGACGTCCGGCGCGACCGAGACGACATGCAGGTCGCCATGGGCGGCGATCAAGGCGCCGAGGTCGGCGTCGCCCTTGACCGCGATCAGTACTGCGCCGGCGGCCTCGCCGCGGGAGACGGCGTCAAGCGCCTCCTCGCGGCCCGAACGGCGCTCGTCCGCTTCGAGCCGCAGCAGCGCCAGCGCCTTGCGCGCGACGGCGGCGTCGTCCTCCGCAGCGCCGATCTCGATCGGCTTGCCGGCGAGGTCGCCCGCCCCGGCCACGTCGTGGCGGGCGACGATCACGACGACGGCGTCGAACAGGCGCGCCACGCGCTGGACGTCCGGTTCGGCCGCGCCGTCGAGGCTCGGAGACACGGCGAGGTCGGCCGTCCCGCCGCCGAGCGGCGCGTCGATCAGCCTGGCGTCGTCGCCAAGCGCCTCGACGACCTCGGCGCCGGGACCGGCGGCCGCGCCGGCCGCGCTGACCGCGATCGCGAGGCCGCTGCGCTCCGGCGGCAGCGGCGCGGCGCGCGCTACCTCCCGGCGGGACGCGGCCGCGCGCCGGGCGGAGGAGCGCCGGAGGCTTCGGCGCTCGGCGGGGGCGGTTTGCGCAGCGACAACGCGCCGCGCGTTCTGCGCCGGCGCAGGCTGCGCGGTCCGGTTTCGCGACAGCGCCTGATCAGCGGCGGTGCGCCACCAATTTGATGTCTGGCCGGGGGAGGCGGCGGGCGCCGGGGCCGCCGCGGTCGCCGCCACGCGTGGGGCCGCCTGTCGCCTCGGCTGGGTCGCCGCCGGGCGCTGCGCCGGTTGCGCCTGCCGCGGCGCGGTCGGAGCGGCTTGGGCGCGCTGCGTGGGGTTGACAAGCTGCGCGCTGGCGAAGGTTGGCGCGGACAAAGCTGCCGCCAAGACGGCGATAGCGATCGAGCGGGGTCGTAAGGACATCCTGATCACCTGACAGCTCCGATGCGGCGCCGAACGCCGGCCTGAATTTCCTGATCTGCAGCTTCTATCGCTTTCCTGGCCGACGAATCTGTTTTCTTCAAGACCTGTTAACGGACCTTAACGGCCATTATTGGCGGGCATGGCGTCGATACGGGCCGAAAGGATGATGTGATTGCGGCCGCGTCCGTCGCTTCGTCGCAAGCGCGCAAACCTCGCGCGACGGGTAAGCTTGGCCGACGCGCCGCGAAGGCTGCGGCCAGGCAGGAGGTTCCCATGCGCCACTCCACATTCGGCCCCGACCGACGTCCGGTCCCGGTCATCGGGCAGGGCACATGGCGGCTGGACGACGACGCGCGGGCGATGGTGCTCGAGGCGCTGCGCGCGGGCCTCGACGCCGGCATGACCCATGTTGACACGGCGGAGATGTACGGCGAAGCCGAGCCGCTTGCGGCCGAAGCCATCGCCGGCCGGCGCGACGAGGTCTTTCTGGTGTCGAAGGTCCTGCCGCAGAACGCGGCCAAGGCGCGGGTGCTCGAAGCCTGCGAGCGCAGCCTGCGGCGGCTGAAGACCGACCGCCTCGACTGCTATCTCCTGCACTGGCGCGGCGCGACCCCGCTCGAGGACACCATCGACGCGTTCGAGACCCTGAAGCGGCAGGGCAAGATCGTGTCCTGGGGCGTCAGCAACTTCGACGTCGACGATCTGGAGGAGGCGCTCGGAATCGCCGACGCGGGCGCGATCGCCTGCAATCAGGTGCTCTACCACCTCGAGGAGCGGGCGATCGAGCACGCCGTCCTTCCCTGGTGCGAGGCGCATGACGTGACGGTCGTGGCCTACAGCCCGTTCGGCAGCGGCGCCTTTCCCGATCCGCGCTCGAGGTCCGGCGCCGTGCTCGCGGAGGTCGCCGCTGAGGCCGGCGCGTCACCGCGCCAAGCGGCGCTCGCGGCGCTGACGCGTCGCCCCTCGGTCATCGCGATCCCGAAGGCCGCGCGGAAGGCGCACGCGCTCGACAACGCCGCCGCGGGCGATCTCGAACTCACCGACGGGCAGCTCGCGCGCATCGACGCGGCGTTCCCGCGTGGCCCGAAGCCGCGTCACCTGCCGATGATCTGAACGAGGCGCGCGCTTTCGGCGGCCCGCGCCCTAGCTTCGTCCCTCAAAGCAAGAGGGAGACGCCCGATGGATATCGACCCGTTTGAACAAGGCCTCATCGCCGCGGCCAATGGCGGCTCGCTGAACGACAATCCCTACGAAGCCGGAAGCGAAGAGCACAGGCTCTGGGACGAGGGCTTCCTCCAGGGCGCCCGCGACGCCGAGCCGGCCGGGCCGGAATGATCGGCGAGGCGGCGGTCTGAACCGCCGCCGCCTGTCCTCGCGCGATTGGCCGCGCCCGATGGGTGGTCTATCGTCCGCGCCGCGGGGGCGGGACGATGGATGCGATTGCGGGTTCGCCGGCCAGGGGCCGGCCCAGGATTTTCGTGCTGGGCAGCTTCGTCGCCGCCTGCACGGTGACGGTCGAGGAACTGCCCCTGCCGGGCGAATCCCTGCGCGCCGGCGCGTTCCTGATGGAGCCCGGCGGCAAGGGGTTCAATCTCGCGCTCGCCGCCCACCGGCTCGGCGCCGAGGTCGACGGTCTGTTCGCGGTCGGCGCCGACCTGTTGGGGGACCTCGCCGAGCCGGCCTTTCGTCGCGCAGGACTGGATCTCGCCATGTTGCGGCGGAAATCCGCCCCGACCGGCGGCGGCGTCGGCTTCATCGCCGCGAACGGCGAGAACTGCCTCGCGGTCGCGCCCGGCGCGAACGAGGCGCTCGGCGCGGAGGACGTGCGGCCGCTGGAGAACGCGATCGGCGCGGCCGATCTGTGCCTCGCCCAGTTCGAGATCGCCGACGGACCGATCGCCGAAGCCTTCGCGATCGCCCGCGCGACCGGACGTCCGACGCTGCTGAACCCGTCGCCCTTTCGCCCGCTGAGCGACGGCGTGCTCGCCGCGACCTCGATCCTGTGCGTCAACGCGGTCGAGGCGGAGGAGCTCGCGGAGTCCCTCGGCGAGACGGCCGCGCCGGGCGCGGACGGCGCCGCGGGCCTCGCGCGCCGGCTGTTCGATCTGGGGCTGGAGGCGCTCGTCGTCACCCGGGGCGGGGAGGGCGCGACCGTGCATCGGGCGGACGGGCCGGCGCATGTGGAGCCGGCCTTCCCTGTGCGCGCGGTCGACACGCTCGGCTGCGGCGACGCCTTCGGCGCCGCGCTCGCCGTCGCGCTGGCGGAAGGCCGCGACTGGCCCGAGGCCATGCGCCGCGCGGCCGCGAACGGCGCGCTCACCGCGGCCGCTCCAGGCGTGTTCGACGCCCTGCCCACGGTCGCGGCTCTCGAACTTGCGCTCGACGGCGCCTACGCCGAGGTCGTCGGCTTGGGCGGGCCGTAGGGCAGGGCGGGCGCGCGGAACAGCCGTCGGCGCGACCGCGCCTCGGCCTCGGCGGCGGCCTCGACGGCCGGCAGCGTGATGACGGCGCGCAGGCCGCCGCTCCGGTTCGTCAGCGTGACGTCGCCGCCGTGGCGGCGGACGATCGTGCGCGAGATCGCGAGCCCGAGACCCATGCCGCCGGTCTCGCGGTTGCGGGATTCCTCGAGCCGGAAGAACGGCGCGAACACCTTCTCCATCGCCTCGGCCGGAATGCCCGGACCGTCGTCGTCGACCACGATCTCGACCGTCTGCGGCGTCTGGACGACGCTGACCCGCGCGCGGCCGCCATAGCGCACCGCGTTCTCCACAAGGTTGCGCGCGGCGCGGCGCAGCGAGTCCGGGCGACAGCGCAGCTTGACGCGCGAACCCTCCAGGAAGCTGACGTCATGGCCGATCTCGGCGAGGTCGTCGCACATGCTCTCGACCAGCGACCTTACGTCGACGGCGCGCGTCTCCTCGACCACCGACTCCTCGCGCGCGAAGGCCAGTCCGGCCTCGGTCATGGCGCGCAGCTCGTCGATCGTCGCGAGCATTTTTTCGCGGGTCTCCTCGTCCTGCACGAATTCGGCCCGCAGCCGGAGCGAGGTGATCGGCGTGCGCAGGTCATGGCCGATCGCGGCCAGCATGCGCGTGCGGTCGCCGATGAAGCGCTGCAGCCTCGCCTGCATCAGGTTGAACGCCTCCGCCGTCCGGCGGATGTCGTCGGGGCCGGTCTCGGGCAGGGTGCGCTGCTCGCCGCGGCCGACCGCCTCGGAGGCGAGCGCCATCTGGCGCATCGGCCGGGTGATGCCGCGCGCGATGAAGGCGGCGATGCCGCAGAGCAGGACGGCCGCGAGCCCCATCGAAACCATGGACTGCGTGGTCCAGAAGCCGGCGGGCGCGGGCTTGGCGAGCGCCGTGTTCAGCCAGCCGCCGTCCTTGAGCCGGACGGCGAGGCCCATGCCGTTGGAACTGTTGATGTACTGGAACTTGGCCGGCCGGGACAGCGGCCAGGCCTGGGGCGGCAGATCGCGCCAGCTCGATTCCGGCGGCGGTTCGGTGGAGGGCGTGAAGCTGCTCCCGGACGAAAGCTTCGCGGGGCTTCCGAGACTGGCGAAGCTCGGGAGCGGCCGGCCGAGCTGGGCGAAGGCCTCGCCGCGCCAGGCGACCGCGTCGCCGGGAGCGTCGGGGGTGTACCAGAAGCGCGAATAGGTGGTGCCGCTCGCCTTCAGGATGTCGTCGCGGAGGTTTGGCGGCGTGCTCTCCACCACCTGGGCGATCGAGGCGCAGCGGCTCAAGAACTCGGCCTTCGCCGCCTTGTGGAGCGCCTCGCTGCGCTCGCCGAGGAACAGGACCGCGCCGAGGCCCTGCGACACGGCGAGGGCGAGCAGCATCAGGCCGATGAACTGGATCGTCAGGCTTCGGGTCCAGAGCCGCGTCATGGCGCCTGCACCTCCGCGACGAAGCTGTAGCCGCCGCCCCAGTGCGTCTTGATCAGCGACGGCGATTTCGGGTCGGTCTCGATCTTCTTCCGCAGGCGGCTGACCTGGTTGTCGATGCTGCGGTCGAACGGGTCCGCCGCGCGCCCGACGGTCAGGTCGAGCAGCTGGTCGCGGCTGAGCACGAGGCCCGAATGGTCGAGGAACACCGACAGCAGCCGAAACTCCGCGGTGCTGAGCGGGACGGCGAGGCCGTTGTCGTCCACGAGCTCGCGGCGGCCGACATGCAGCTGCCAGCGGTCGAAGCGGATCTCCCGCGCCTTCGGCGTGGCGCGCTGTGGCGGCAGGCTCTGCACCCGACGGAGCACGGCCTTGATCCGGGCCAGCAGTTCGCGCGGGTTGAACGGCTTGGTCAGATAGTCGTCGGCGCCGATCTCGAGGCCGACGATGCGGTCGGTCTCCTCCGCCATGGCGGTCAGCAGGATGACCGGGAGGTCCGTGGTCGAGCGCAGCTCGCGGCACAGCGACAGCCCGTCCTCGCCCGGCATCATCACGTCGAGCACCACGAGGTCCAGGCCGTTCTTCTCCATCAGCCGGCGGAACGCGGACGCGCTCTCGGCCTGACTGACGCGAAATCCATGTTTCGCGAGGTACTTCCCGACCAGGTCGCGAATGTCGCGATGGTCGTCGACCACGGCGATGTGTGGCTGGCAGTCCATTCGTCTTCAGCTCTCTATGACAACCTCATCATACCGACGCCGCCGATCGCGCGGCGGAGAAAAATGTATCGGAATGTAACGTTCTCACGAACCGCGACATCTCGCGACCAAAACGCCTGTCGACCGGCAGAACTCTGCGACAGACGGCCGGTAGAACGTCCTCATCGCCGGAGACGAACTGAGCGTCTCCATGAGGTTCCTGACGCAAGTCACGGGAGAACTCCGATGAAGACCATCATGACCGCCATCGCCGCGACGCTTCTCGCCACCGCGGCCGTCCAGGCCGACGAGCGTGGCGCGGATCGGCCCGCCGCCGTCACGTCCCAGCAGCGCGACCTCGACGCCCGCTACGGCGAGCGCATGCCCGTCTCGCTCGAGCGGACCTACGACGAGCCGTCCCGCCAGCCGTCCGACGACGCCTACCGCGCTTCGGTCGAGTGGACCGGCAACGACAACGAGGGATGATCCGCCTCGCCCCCGCGCGGCCTTCCCCCCGGGGCGGGCCGCGGGCGGATCGGCGGGGGCGCGGGGTTCCCCTCGCGCCGCGTCCCCGCCTGTAGCGCCGAGAGGGCCTGCGTCTTCAGCAGCGTCCCCCGCAAGACGCGGATCCTCTTGCGCTCAACCGGCCGCCGACGACATCGTGATGCCTCGTCGGCGGCCGGCGCTCTATCTTCGTTGCGTCGCAGCAAACGCCATGTCGGTTCGGAGAGCACAACATGCGGGTCGTCCGCGTCATCGGCCTCACATGCGTCCTCGCGATCGCCGCAGGGGCCGGCTTCTACGCATGGGGTCGGGTCACGCCATCGACCGCGCAGACCGCCGCGCCGCCGCCGCCCGCCGTGACGGTCGCAAGCCCGCTCGTGCGGCAGGTCACGGACTATGACGAGTTCACCGGCCGGTTCGAGCCGACGGCGACCGTCGAGGTGCGCCCGCGCGTGTCCGGCTACCTCACCGAGATCAATTTCAGAGACGGTCAGGTCGTCGAGGCCGGCCAGCTTCTGTTCGTCATCGACAAGCGGCCCTACCAGACCGCGCTCGCCCAGGCCGAAGCGCAGCTCGCCGGCGCGAGGGCGCAGCTCGCCTTCGCAGAGGCCGACGCCAAGCGCAGCCAGGAGCTGGTGAAGAGCTCCAACATCGCGGTCGCGACCCACGAGCAGCGCATCCAGCAGCGCCAGGCCGCCGACGCCGCGCTGAAGACCGCCGAGGCGGCGGTCGCGCGCGCGCGGCTCGACCTCGAGTTCACCGAGGTGCGTTCGCCGGTGCGCGGCCGCGCCTCGAACCGCCGCGTCGACATCGGCAACCTCGTCGTCGGCGACGGCGCCTCGACCGTGCTGACGACCGTCCTCGCCGAGGACCAGCTCTATTTCGTGTTCGACATCTCGGAAGGCGATCTGCTCGCCCGACAGCAGCAGGTCGGCGGGACCGCGCGCGCCGCGCAGGGCGTCAAAGTGCAGGCGCGGCGCGACGGCGAGGGGGGCTGGCCACGCGAAGGCGTGCTCGACTTCCTTGACAACCGCCTTCAGGCCGGTTCCGGCACCATCCGCGCCCGGGCGACCTTCGACAACGCCGACGCCGCGCTGACCCCCGGCCAGTTCGGCCGCATCCGCGTGCCCCGGGGCGAGCCCTACGACGCGCTGCTGGTGCCCGAGTCCGCGATCCTCTCCGATCAGATCGAGAAGGTCGTGCGCGTGGTCGACGGCGGAAACGTGGTCCGCCAGCGTAAGGTCCGGCCTGGGCCGGTCCAGCCCGGCGGCCTGATGATCGTGCGTTCGGGCCTGAACAGGGACGACCGCGTGATCGTCAACGGGCTGATGCAGGCGCGCGTCGGCGCGCCGGTGCGCCCGCAGCCCGCGGCGATCGAAGCCGCCGCCGCGCCGCAGAGCTGACGCCGGCGCCGCGCAGGCGCTCAAACATTCGAGGACCGTCCCATGCGGCTCGCTCATTTCTGCATCGACCGGCCGATCTTCGCTGCGGTGATCTCGATCCTGATCACCATGCTGGGCGCGGCGAGCTTCTTCTCGCTGCCGCTGTCCCAGTATCCGGAGATCGTGCCGCCGACGGTCGTGATCCGCGCGAATTATCCCGGCGCCTCGGCGCAGGTGGTCAGCGACACGGTTGCGACGCCGATCGAGCAGCAGATCAACGGCGTCGAGGACATGCTCTACATGTCCAGCCAGGCGACCGGCGACGGGCAGCTCACCACCACGATCACGTTCCAGCTCGGCACCGACCTCGACAAGGCGCAGGTGCTCGTCCAGAATCGGCTGTCGCTTGCGCTGCCGCGGCTGCCGGAATCGGTGAGCCGCCAGGGGCTGACGGTCCGAAAATCCTCGCCGGACCTGTTGCTCGCGGTGCATATGCGCTCGCCCGACAACAGCCGCGACCAGCTCTACATCTCGAACTACGTGAACCTGACGATCCGCGACGTGCTGGCGCGCATCGAGGGCGTCGGCGACGTGCGCATGCTCGGCGCGCAGGACCTGTCGATGGTGGTCTGGCTCGACCCCGACAAGGCGGCGGCGCGCAACCTCACGGCCGGCGAGATCGTGGCTGCGCTCAGGTCCCAGAACGTGCAGATCTCGGCGGGCGTCGTGAACCAGCCGCCGACCGCGACGTCGCGCGCCTACCAGCTCAACGTCGAGGCGCTTGGCCGGCTGACGCAGCCGGAGCAGTTCGCGAACATCGTCATCAAGAGCGAGGACGGCAGGGTCACGCGCGTCCGCGACGTCGCCCGGGTCGAGGTCGCGAGCCAGACGGTGACCGACCGCACCTACATCAACGAGTCGCCCGGCGTCGGCATCGGCGTGTTCCAGCTGCCCGGCGGCAACGCGCTCGCCACGGCGGACGAGGTGCGCGCCACCATGACGGAGCTGGCGAAGAACTTTCCCTCCGGCGTCGAGTACCAGATCAACTTCGACCCGACGCGCTTCGTTTCGGCCTCCGTCTACGCCGTCTACACCACCATCATCGAGGCCGTGATCCTCGTGGCGCTGGTGGTGATCCTGTTCCTTCAGCGCTGGCGCGCCGCGATCGTGCCGATCGCCGCGATCCCGGTGTCGCTGGTCGGGACCTTCGCCGCGCTCGCGGCCTTCGGCTACTCGCTGAACACCATCTCGCTGCTCGGGCTCGTGCTCGCGATCGGCATCGTGGTCGACGACGCCATCATCGTGGTCGAGAACGTCGAGCGAAACCTCGAGAAGGGGATGACGCCCAAGGAGGCGGCCCACGTCACCATGGACGAGGTCGGCGTCGCTCTGATCGCGATCGGCCTCATCCTGATGGCGGTGTTCGCGCCGGCGGCGTTCCTGCCCGGCATTCCTGGCCGGTTCTTCGAGCAGTTCGCCATCACCATCTCGGTCGCGACGCTGATCTCGGTGTTCGTCTCGCTGACGCTCAGTCCCGCCTTGTGCGCGGTGCTGCTGAAGCCCCACACGCACGGGACCCAGGCCCGGCCGCGCTTCTGGGGAACGCGCGCGCTCCACTGGTTCTTCGGATGGTTCAACCGCGGCTTCGACTGGATGTCGGAGCGCTACGGCCGGCTCACCGCCCGGCTCCTGCGCATCTCCACCCTCGCGCTCGTGGTCTATGTCGGCTTCGTCGGCCTCGCCGGCTGGCAGCTCATGCGCGCCCCGACCGGGTTTATCCCGGAACAGGACCAGTCCCAGCTCGTCACCATCGTCAAGCTGCCGCCCGGTTCGTCGCTCGAACGGACGGACGCCACGGTGGTCCAGATCGCCGAGCGGCTGAAGGCGATCGAGGGCGTGCAGGTCGCGGTGTCGAGCAGCGGCATCGACGGCGCCACCGGCGTCAACGCGTCGAATGTCGGGCGCGTCTTCACCATTCTGAAGCCGCACAACGAACGCGGGCAGGGCCTCGATCTCCGGACGATGCAGGCGAGGGTGAACGCCGCGCTCGCCGGCATCCAGGACGCGCAGATCGTGACCGTGCTGCCGCCTTCGGTGCGCGGCATCGGCTCGACCGGCGGCTTCAAGCTGATGGTGACGAGCCAGATGGGCGCGTCCGCGGAGGAGATCGCGAAGGTCGCGAACGACGTCGTCGCCGCCGCCAACCGCGAGCCCTCGCTGTCGCGTGTCTTCACGCCCTTCGACACCGGAACGCCGAAGATCTTCGCCGACATCGACCGCGTGAAGTCCGAGATGATCGGCGTGCCCGCCGACCGCGTGTTCGAGGCGCTCGAGGTTTATCTCGGCTCCGCCTATGTCAACGACTTCAACCTGCTCGGCCGCACCTACCGCGTGGCCGCGCAGGCCGACAGTTCCTTCCGGCAGGACGTGGAGGCCATCGGCCGCTACCGCACCCGCAGCGACAGCGGCGAGATGGTGCCGTTGAGCTCCGTCGCCTCGTTCAGCGAGATGACCGGCGCCTACCGCGTGCCGCGCTACAACCTCTACCAGGCGGCCGAGATCCAGGGCTCCGCCGCGCCGGGCTTTTCGTCCGGCGACGCCATGGCGACCATGGAGCGGGTCGCGGCGGCGACGCTGCCGCCGGGCTTCAGCTTTCAGTGGACCGAGCTGTCGCTGCAGGAGAAGCTCGCCGGCAACTCCGGGATGCTGATCTTCCTCGCCTCCGTGGCGCTGGTGTTCCTGCTGCTCGCCGCCCAGTACGAGAGCTGGACGCTGCCGCTCGCGATCGTTCTGATCGTGCCGATGTGCCTGCTCGCGGCGGTGACGGGGCTCAACATCCGCGGCATGCCGGTCGACATTCTGGCGCAGGCGGGATTCGTGGTGCTGATCGGGCTCGCGGCGAAGAACGCCATCCTGATCGTCGAGTTCGCCAAGCAGAACGAGGAGGCCGGCCAGAGCCGCGCCAAGGCCGCGATCGCCGCCGCCAAGACCCGCCTCCGGCCGATCCTGATGACGTCGCTCGCCTTCATCCTCGGCGTGCTGCCGCTGGCGCTCGCGACCGGCGCCGGCGCCGAGATGCGGCAGTCGCTCGGGACCTCGGTGTTCTACGGCATGATCGGCGTCACGATCTTCGGGCTGATCTTCACTCCCGTGTTCTACGTCGTGTGCCGGTCGCTCTCGCGCGCGCCGAAGCCGGCGGCGGCCCCGCATGGGGCGGCGCCTGCGCCCGCCGAATAAGGCGGCGCGTCAGCCGGAGGTGATCATCTCGCGGATGCGGGCGCCGAGAGCGTCGACCACGAACGGCTTGGTCAGCACCGCCATGCCCGGCTCCAGATGGCCGGAGTTCAGGGCCGCGTTCTCGGCGTAGCCGGTGATGAACAGCACCTTGAGGCCGGGCCGCGCGGCGCGCCCCGCGTCCGCCATCTGGCGGCCGTTCATGCCGCCGGGCAGGCCGACGTCCGTCACCAGCAGGTCGATCCGCACGTCCGACTGCAGCACCCGCAGCCCGGCGACGCTGTCCGCCGCCTCGATCGCGGCGTAGCCGAGGTCCTCGAGAACCTCGGTCACGAGCATCCGCACGGTGGGCTCGTCGTCCACCACCAGCACCGTCTCGCCCTGCTCCGCGCGGGAGGCGATGATCGCGCCGCCGAGGGGGTCGGCCTCCTCCAACTCGCCGATGTAGCGCGGTAGATAGAGGCACACCGTCGTGCCTTGCCCGACCTCGGAATAGATCCGCACCTGGCCGCCGGACTGCTTTGCGAAGCCGTAGATCATGCTGAGCCCGAGGCCGGTGCCCGCGCCGATCGGCTTGGTGGTGAAGAACGGATCGAACGCCTTCGCCATCACCTCCGGCGTCATGCCGGACCCGGTGTCGGAGACGCAGAGGGAGAGGTACTGCCCGATGGGCACGTCGTGCATGCGCGCGGCGCGCTCGTCGAGCCATCGGTTCGCGGTCTCGACGACCATCCGGCCGCCGTCGGGCATGGCGTCGCGGGCGTTTATGCAGAGGTTCAGCAGCGCGTTCTCGAGCTGGGAGGGGTCGACCAGCGCGGGCCAAAGCCCCGACGCGCCGATGACCTCGAAGTTCACGGACGGGCCGACCGTGCGCCGGATCAGATCCTCCATGCCGTGGATCAGCCGGTTCACGTCGGTGGGCTTCGGCGCCAGCGTCTGGCGGCGCGAGAACGCGAGCAGGCGATGGGTCAGCGCGGCGGCGCGCCGGGCCGCGCCCTGCGCGACGTTGATGTAGCGCTCCACGTCGTGGATTCGGCCCTGACTGAGGCGCGTCTGCATCAGCTCCAGGCTGCCGGAGACGCCCGCGAGCAGGTTGTTGAAGTCGTGCGCGATGCCGCCGGTGAGCTGGCCGATCGCCTCCATCTTCTGCGCCTGCCGCAGCGCGGCCTCGGTCTCGCGCAGCCGGTCCTGCTCGGCGAGCCGTTCGGTGACGTCGTAGACGAACTGGTACGCGCCGATCGGCGCGCCGTCAGCGTCGCGCAGCGTGCTGAAGCGCATCTCGTAATGCCGGACCTCGCCGCCCGGATCGCTGAACGCGGCGATCTCCACGAACTCCTCGCCGGCGAGCGCCCTGGTCCAGATCGCGCGGACGGCTTCGCGCTGCTGCGGCCGCCCCTCCAGAATCTCGAGCATGTGGTCGCCGACCTTCGGGCGCACGCCGAACACGCGCTCGAACTCCTGCGCGCCGGAGCGGTTGATCGCGAGCCACACGAAGTCCTTGTCGAGGACGTGGATATAGGCGGTGGTGGCCTCGAAGACGTCGGCGAGCAGCTTGCGCTCGGCGATCGCCTCCGCGATGCGCGTCTCCAGCGTCTCGTTGAGGCTTTGGAGCGCCTGTTCGGCGCGCTTGCGGGCGGTGATGTCCTGGAACAGCACGGCGACCTGGCGGAGGCTCGGCGGCTCCAGACGGAACGCGGCGAGCTCCAGGTGCCGGCCGGTCGCGACCAGCTCGCGCTGGAAGCGGATCGGCTTCCCGGTCCGCAGCACGCCGCCATAGAGCTCGACCCAGCCGTCGGCCTCCTCCGCGACCATCTCGCGCAGCTTCTGCCCGACGACGTTCGGAATGCCCGCATGGGCGGCGTAGGCGGCGTTGGCCTCCACATGGATGTAGTCGCTCAACGGCCCGTGGGGGCCGTCGAAGAACTCGATGACGCAGAAGCCCTCGTCCATCGCGTCGAACAGCGCGCGGTAGCGATGCTCCTGCACGTTGACGGCGGTCTCCCCCCGGAGCCGTTCCGCGCCCACCTGCTCGCGCAGCCGCGCGTTCTCGGCTTCGAGCGCGCGCGTGCGGTCCAGAAGCTTCTCGATGTCGTCCGTGCTCACGGCCGGCGCCCCGGCCGGGTCGGAGAGCCGAAGGAGGCGAGGACGGTGGGCATGCGGTTTCCGGAACGGTGCTGAAAGGCGTCAGGCGCGGGTTCGCGCGCGTTCGAAAGGTAGCCTCTTTCGGTCGGCGGGCCACGAAATGTTTTCGCGAACAGCGCATGTCGGAGCGCCGATCGCGGCCGTCCCCCGGCGCGCCGTACCGATACGCAGGACGGGGAAGAACGGTTCCCGCGGGCGGGCATCACATATCGGGATAGATCGGATGGGCGCGGCACAGCGCGCGCACCTCCTCGCGCACGCCGGCGATCAGGGCCGCGTCCGAGGGCGCGTGCGCGATGCGGGCGATCCAGCCGCCGATGCGGCGGAACTCGTCGACGCCGAAGCCGCGCGTCGTGCCGGCGTTGCTGGACAGGCGCAGACCGGACGGCGCCTCGGCCGGACGCTTGTCGAACGGGATCAGGTTCTTGTTGGCGGCGAGGCCGGCCTTCTCCAGCGCCTTCGCGGCGACGTCGCCGTCGACGCCCTGGTTCACCAGATCGACCAGCGCCATGCTGGTGTCCGTGCCGCCGCCCACGAGCCTCATGTTCGCGGCGGCGAGCGTCTCCGCCAGCGCGCGGGCGTTCGCGACCGCCGCCTCGTTGTAGGCGCGGAACTCGGGCCGCAGCGCCTCGCCGAAGCAGGCGGCCTTCGCCGCCACCTCATGGAGCATCACCGAGCCCTGCACGCCAGGAAACACGCCGTGGTTGATCCGGTCCGACAGCGTTTTGTCGTTCCAGAGCACGATCGCGCCGCGGGCGCCGCGCAGCGACTTGTTGGTCGTGGTCGTCACCACATGGGCGTGGGGAAACGGGTGCGGATAGACGCCGGCGGCCACGAGGCCCGCGAAATGCGCCATGTCCACCATCAGCCAGGCACCGACCTCGTCGGCGATCGCCCGAAAGCCGGCGAAGTCGAGCGTCCAGGCGTAGGCCGAGCCGCCGGCCACGATGATCCGCGGGCGGCTCGCGAGCGCGAGCGCGCGCACCTCGTCGAGATCGACCCGCTCGGTCAGGCGGCTGACGCCGTAATGGGCCACGCGATAGTCGCGCCCGGTGAGGGTCGCGGGGTGGCCGTGGCTGATGTGCCCGCCGGCGGCGGTGTTCATCGACAGGATCGTGTCGCCGGGGGCGAGCAGCCCCAGAAACACGCCGTTGTTGGCGTTGGAGCCGGAATGGGCCTGCACGTTGGCGAAGCGGCAGCCGAACAGCTTGGTCGCCCGCTCGATCGCGAGCGCCTCGACGGCGTCGGCGAACTCCGCGCCGCCGTAGTAGCGCGCATAGGCCGGGCCCTCGACGGTCTTGTTGGTGAGCACGGAGCCCTGCGCCTCCAGCACCAGCCGGGAGACGATGTTCTCCGAGGCGATCAGCTCGATCCCGTCCCGCTGACGCTCCAGTTCGCCGCGCAGCGCGGCCGCTAGGTCGGGGTCCGCGTCGAGACCCTGCGTGAAGTAGCCATCGTGCAGCACGGACATCGGTCGTTCCATGAGGGGCGGCAGGACGCGCGGCGGCGGCGCGCTTCGGAGGGGGCCGGACCGTCGCCCGCGCCCCGTCGCGGCGTCAAGGCCGGGGAGGGGGCGCTTCCGTCGGCGCGCCTCGCGCCCATATAGCGGGGGGAGGCGGCGGCGACGCCGCAGCGGTTGAGGAGCGATCCGGCGACGTGACGATGCTCATACCCTTCGACAACAGCTACGCCCGTCTGCCCGAGGCGTTCCACCGCCCCACGCCGCCGACGCCGGTGGCCTCGCCCCGTCTGGTGGCGTTCAACCGGCCGCTCGCGGCCGAGCTCGGGCTCGACGCCGCGGCGCTGGCGGCGGCCGAGGGGGCGGCGGTCTTCGCCGGCAACGTGGTCGCCCCCGGCTCCGAGCCGATCGCGACCGCCTATGCCGGGCATCAGTTCGGCCAGTTCGTTCCGCAGCTCGGCGACGGGCGCGCCATCCTGCTGGGCGAGGTGGTGGACCACGCCGGAGCCCGCCGCGACATCCAGCTCAAGGGCGCCGGGCTGACGCCGTTCTCCCGGCGCGGCGACGGTCGCGCCGCGCTCGGTCCGGTGCTGCGCGAATATCTCGTCAGCGAGGCGATGGCCGCGCTCGGCGTGCCGACCACGCGCGCGCTCGCCGCCGCCACGACGGGCGAGGCGGTGCTGCGCGAGCGACCGCTGCCCGGCGCGGTGCTGACGCGCGTAGCCTCGAGCCACATCCGGGTCGGCACCTTCCAGTTCTTCGCCGCGCGCGGGAACGTCGCCGCGCTGAAGGACCTCGTCGACCATGTGATCGCGCGCCATTATCCGGAGGCCGCCGATCGTCCCGACCGCGCGCTCGCCATGTACGAGCGGGTGGTCGCGCGGCAGGCGTCGCTGGTCGCGCAGTGGATGCATGTGGGCTTCGTCCACGGCGTCATGAACACCGACAACTGCTCGATCGCCGGCGAGACGATCGACTACGGCCCCTGCGCGTTCCTCGACGCCTACGATCCGCGCGCCGTGTTCAGCTCGATCGACCAGCACGGGCGCTACGCTTTCGCGAACCAGCCCGGCATCGCGCAGTGGAACCTGGCGCGGCTGGCGGAGTGCCTGCTGCCGCTGCTGTCGGAGGACCAGGACGCCGCCATCGCTCAGGTCACCCTGGCGCTCAGCGCCTTCGCGCCCGCCTTCGAAACGGCGCGGCTCGACGGCTACCGCCGCAAGCTCGGCCTGACCGGCGACCGCGAGGACGACGGCGGGCTCGTGCAGGAGCTGCTCGACCGCATGGCCGAGGGCCGGGCCGACCACACGCTGACCTTCCGCCGGCTCGCGGCCGTCGCGGGCGGCGACGCGCAGGCGGGCCCGCGCGACCTGTTCGACGAGCCGGCGCTCTTCGACGAGTGGGCGGTCCGCTACGTGGCGCGGCTCGGCCAGGAGCCGGGCGACGGGG
Organism: Methylopila turkensis; assembly: GCF_027922325.1. Classification (GTDB taxonomy): domain Bacteria; phylum Pseudomonadota; class Alphaproteobacteria; order Rhizobiales; family Methylopilaceae; genus Methylopila; species Methylopila turkensis. The sequence continues at coordinate 130,777 of NZ_BSFL01000001.1, read as the reverse complement.
CCGCCCGGCGGGAGAGCATGGAGCGGGTCAATCCCGCGATCATCCCGCGCAACCACAATGTGGAGGCCGCGCTGCAGGCCGCGGTCGAGGACGACGACTTCGCGCCGTTCGAGGCCCTCGCGGCGGCCCTCGCCGCCCCCTACGCGCGCTCGGCCGACGACAGCGTCTACGCCGCGCCGCCGCCGAAGGACGCCGGGCCCTACCGCACTTTCTGCGGCACGTGAGGCGGCTCAGTCCGGGAAGAAGCGGTTCTCCGGCCGCGGCAGGCCGAGATGCTCCCGCAGGGTGCGGCCCTCGTAGGCCGTGCGGAAGATTCCACGCCGCCTGAGTTCCGGGACCACGCGATCGACGACGTCGTCGAGCCCCTGCGGCAGGTAGGGGAACATGACGTTGAAGCCGTCGCAGCCTTCGGCTTCCAGCCATTCCTGCATCTGGTCGGCGACCGTTTCGGGCGTGCCCACGAAGGCGAGCCCGGAATAGCCGCCGACGCGCTGCGCGAGCTGCCGCACCGTCAGGTTCTCCCGGCGCGCGAAGCCCATGATCTTGTCCTGGCTGCTGCGGCTGGCGTTGGTCGGCGGCAGTTCAGGAAGCGGCGCGTCGGGGTCGAAGCCGGAGACGTCGTGGCCGAGCATGGTGGAGAGCGAGCCGAAGCCGCTGTCCACATGAACCAGGGAGTCGAGCGTCGCGCGTTTCGCCCGCGCCTCGTCGACGCTGTCGCCGACGACGATGAAGGCGCCGGGCAGAATCTTGACGTGGTCCGGATCGCGTCCCGCGACGGCCGCCCGGCGCTTGACGTCGGCGTAGAACGCCTGCGCCTCGCCGAGCTTCGTCGGCGCGCAGAACACGGCGTCGGCGGTCTCGGCGGCGAGCTGGCGTCCGGGCTCCGACGCGCCCGCCTGCACCACGACCGGACGTCCCTGCGGCGAGCGCGCGATGTTGAGCGGGCCGCGCACCGAGAAGTGCGGGCCCTTGTGGTCGAGCCGGCGCATCCGGTCGGGGTTCACATAGACGCCGGCCTCGACGTCGCGCACGAAGGCGTCGTCGGCGAAGGAATCCCAGAGCCCGACGACGACGTCGTAGAACTCCCGCGCCCGGACGTAGCGGGCGTCGTGCTCCATGTGCTCCTCGAGCCCGAAGTTGAGCGCCGCGTCCGGATTGGAGGTGGTCACCACGTTCCAGCCCGCCCGGCCGTCCGAGATGTGGTCGAGCGAGGCGAAGCGCCGGGCGACGTGGTAGGGCAGGTCGAAGGTGGTGGAGCCGGTCGCGACGAGGCCGATGCGCTCGGTCACCGCGGCGAGCGCCGACAGCAGCGTGAAGGGCTCGAACGAGGTCACCGTGTGGCTGCGCTTGAGCGCGTCCGGCGGCATGTTCAGCACCGCGAGATGGTCGGCCATGAAGAAGGCGTCGAACGTCGCCTCCTCGAGCCGCTGCGCGAAGCGCTTCATGTGGCCGAAGTTGAAGTTCGCGTCGGGCCAGGAGCCGGGATAGCGCCACGCGCCGGTGTGCAGGCTCACCGGACGCATGAAGGCCCCGAGCTTCAACTGTCGCGTCGCCATCGGTCGCGGATCCTCACAATGCGCGTCGGCCGCCGACGCCTGATCGCGGCGGCCTCTGCCGGCTTACGTGCTCGAACGGATCAGAACTGCCAGCCGAGCGGGACCCAGGTGTAGCCGACATCCGTCTTCAGCATGCGCCCGAGGCCTGGGAACGGATAGTGGAAGCCGAGGACAAGCAGCCGGTCCGCCGCGGCCATGTCGAAGATGCGGCGGCGGGAGACGAGCGCGGCGTCCTTGTCGCGATCCGGCCCAGGCTTCCACGGCCGGTCGACATTGACGATTGGGTGATAGGCGAGATCGGCCGTCAGCAGGAGCTGATCGCTCCCGGACTGAACGAGGAAGTTCGCCATGCCGGGGGTGTGGCCGGCGGCCGGCAGGGTGGACAGTCCCGGGACGATCTCCGCGCCGGGCTCATACAGTTCGATCCCGTCGGCGACCGGCTCGACGCTCCGCTTGATGGCGGCCGCGAAATTGCGGCGGAACTCCGCGGGGACCGGCATGTAGGAGAGGTCGGGGTCGGTGCGGACGAAGAAGTCCCAGTCGGCCCGAGGCGCGAACACCGTGGCCCGCGGGAACATTCTGCCGCCGTCCGCGGCGCGGAGGTTCCCGACATGGTCGGGATGGGTGTGCGAGACGACCACGATGTCGATGTCGTCGGGCGACAGGCCGAGGGCGGCCAGGTTCCGGAAGACGCGGCCGCCCTGAGGCCCCATGGTCTGCCCGGCCCCGGCTTCGAGCAGGATCCGCCGTCCGTTGGTCTCGAGGAGCAGCGTGTTCAGGTTGAGCGTCAGCCGGTCGGTCGGCAGGAAGGCGCGCCGCAAAACCTCCTGAAGCTCCGCCTCCGGCGCGTCACTGGCGTAGACCCGCGGCGGCCCGCCGATCAGTCCGTCGCTCAGCACCGTCGCCGTCATGTCGCCGACGCGAAAGCGGTAATGACCGGCGTTCCCGGCCTCGGCGGGTGGCGAGGCGGCGGGAGCCTGCTGCGCAAGAGCGACGCCGGTCGGGAAAACCAGTCCCGTCGCCGCCGTCGCGGCCGTCAGGATGATCTTTCTGCGGTTCAACGTGATCTCAGCCATGTCCTGATCCTCACCCGAGAGCGGCCGGCAAGCGCCGCGTTCGAAGTCACGCCGGCGCGAACTGCGATCATCCGCGGCGGCGCCTCGTTGGGATCGGGATCTTAACCTCTGTCGAAGCGCGCAGGGAGGCGATCGGTCGCCTCCCTGCGCTTCTCCGTCAGCGCGGGCCGTGGCGATCGCCGTGCGGGCCGCCATGGGGGCCATGACGATCGGGACCGTGCCGGCCGCGCTCGCCGCCATGGCGCGGGCCGAGCGGCATGCTGTCGAGCTGGGCGATCTGCTCCGGGGTCAGCTTCTGGCGCAGGGCCTCGGTGGCCGCCTTCAGCGTCCTGGCCTTCTCGGCGCGTTCGATGGTCCGGTCGGCCATGCGGTCGGCGAAGTCGAGCACGCCGCGGGGACGGTCGGGACCCCGCTCGCCGCCGTCCGGGCCGGGACGCGGGCTGGCGGGACGCGGCGGCTTGACGAAGTCGACCGCAGCCGCCGTGAAGGCGCGCCAGGTGTCGAGCTGGTCGCCGCGGACTCCGATCGCGACCTCCGCGGCGGCGAGCCGGCCGGCGAGCTTGAGGGCGAGGCGGTCCGCCTTCTTATGCGCCTTGTGCATGGGTCCGTGGCCGTGACGAGGACCATGGGCGTGGCGCTCGCCCCTGCCGTCCCGTTCCGCCTGATGCGGCGCCGGCGGCTGGACCTGGGCGCTTTGCGCCGGCGCGGGCTGCGCCTGCGACGCCGTGTTCAGCGCGAACACGCTGGTTGCGGCGGCCGACGCGGTGACGAATGCGATAGCGAGAGCAGTTTTGCGCAATTCGAATACTCCTGGAAAGACGCTCGAAGTTCGCGTTGATTTGCGGGGGCGATCAAAGACGAAAGTTCGGGGGCCTCGATATGAACGATCATTCATGATTTGCTTTGATCATCGATCCTGATGTTCGACCACTGACACGCGAGAACGATGACGATCATGCGGATACTCAAGGTCACGTGCTCGTGAGCGGGAGCGGTCGCGCATCATCCCTCGGTCGGACTGCCATGCTCTCCGCCGGTCGACGTCGCGATGTGCGTCAGGATCGCGGCGATGAAGGCGACCGGCCGCGTCGTCGACCTGTCGGCGATAGGCGGCGCGGCGTCGCCGCCTCGCGCCGGGCCTTCACACGGCCTTGATGATCGCCTATATCAGCATCACCGGATGGTCGCGGCGGCGCCTGCATGGAGCGCGCCGCGGGTCTCCGGCTCCCGACACTTTTTTACATCGACGGCTCACGCGCCGCTGTCTCTGCGACGGCGAAGACCCGCGAGGCCGCAAGGACATCATGAAGCATCACGCCACAGCCCGGCCCGCGGAAGCGCGGCCGGCGCCCCACCCGATCCGCAGGTCGCCGACCCCGAGCACGACCAGCGCCTGGAAGCCCGAACCGAGCGCGATCTCACGCGCGGAAATGCGCGACATCATCATCGAGATGATCGGCTGACCGCGACCGCCCGAACTCGCGAAGCCCGCCTCTGGAGGCGGGCTTCTTGCGTTTTGAAGGGGCGTTTTTCCACCGCCGGCCGACGACGGAGCGCCGAGGCGTCCCCGTTGCGACCGCTTACGCCGCCGCCAGGCGCGCGGTGCGACGGACGGCCTGGGGAGGCTGGCCGAGCGTTCGCAGGAAGGCGCGCCGCATGCGGTCCGGGTCGGCGAAGCCGGTTTCGCGCGCGATCGCGTCGTTGGGCAGGCGGCCTTCCTCGATCAGGCGTCGCGCCGCCTCCACCCGCAGCGTCTCGATCGCCTTGGCCGGGGACTGACCGGTCTCCGCGCGGAACGCCCGGCTGAACTGACGCGGGCTGAGATTCGCCGCCTCCGCCAGCCGCTCGACGGAGAGCTCCAGCCGCAGGTTTTCGCGCGCGAAGGCCAGCGCGCGCTGGATGCGGTCGGACGACGGCCGCATCTCCAGCATCGCCGAATACTGCGACTGCCCGCCGGTGCGCAGGTGGTACATCACCATGCGCCGGGCGATGTCGCGCGCCACCTCCGCGCCGAGGTCCGTCTCGACGATCGCGAGCGCGAGATCGATGCAGGCGGTCATGCCGGCGGACGTCCAGACGCCGTGGTCCTCGATGAAGATGCGGTCCTCCTCCACCCGTACGGCGGGGAAGAGGCGCTGCAGCTCGCGCGCCTTGGCCCAGTGCGTGGTCGCGCGCCGGCCGTCCAGCAGGCCGGCTTCGGCCGCCACGAAGGCCCCGGTGCAGATCGCCGCCACCCGGCGGCTGACCTTCGCCGCGCGCCGCACGAAGGCGACGAGGCCGGGCGAGTCCTCGAACACGGCGCTCGTCCCGCAGACGAACAGGGTGTCGAAATCCGCCGCGCCGAACGGCCGGCTGTCCACCTTCGCTCCGAACGAGCTCCGGACCAGGCCGCCGCGCTCCGAGACGATTTCGATGGCGTAGACCGGCGCCCCCATGACCTCGTTGGCGAGCTCGAACACGGTCCCGACCGCGAGGTCGAGGGCCTGAAAGCCCGGAAAAATGGCGACGCCGATCCTGCGGGTCATGTCTCGAAAAGCCGGAAAAATGACATTTGGGTCATTTTGCTACGCTTCTAAGCTGAGCCGGTCAACCAAAGCGGCGAAGGCGCGCGCCACGGCGGACGTCGGCATGGGCGCGGGCTCAATCAGGGCCGTCCCTCCCGGCGTCGCCTCCGCCTTCGATCTGATCCTCAGGTGGAGGGAGCCATGTACGAGATCGACGTCAACGGTGAGAAGCGTCAGGCGGATGTCGAGGCCGGCACGCCGCTGCTCTGGGTGCTGCGCGACACGCTCGGCATGACCGGCACCAAGTATGGCTGCGGCATCGCCCAATGCGGCGCCTGCACGGTCATCGTGGACGGCGCCGCGATGCGCTCCTGCCAGTTCCCGGTCGAGGCCGTCGGCGACTCCAAGGTCACGACCATCGAGGCGATCGAGCAGGACGAGGTCGGCCGCAAGGTGGTGGAGGCCTGGGTCGAGGCGCAGGTTCCGCAATGCGGCTACTGCCAGTCCGGACAGGTGATGGCCGCGACCGCGCTGCTGAAGGAGACGCCCAAGCCCTCCGACCAGGACATCGCCGACGCGATGACGAACCTCTGCCGCTGCGGCACCTACAATCACATCGCGAGCGCCGTCCGGCGCGCCGCGGCCTGATCGGGAGGCTTCGATGAACGATCTCTCGCCGCTCGACGTCTCGTCCGCCACGCCCCTGGTGCCGGACGAGGGCGTCGCGAACCTCTCTCGCCGCCGTTTCCTCGGCGTCGCCTCCGGCGCGCTGGTGCTGGCCGTCGCGCTGCCCCATCGCCGTGCCCTGGCGCAGGCCGAAGGGGCGGGGGCGATCGCGCCCAAGCCCGGCACGCGGGTGCCCGCCTTCCTCGAACTTCGCCCCGACGGCTCGGTGAAGCTGCTCAGCGCCTTCATCGAGGGCGGGCAGGGCATCAACACCGCCATGGCTCAGATCGTCGGCGAGGAGCTCGACGTCGATCCCGCGCGCTTCGAGGTGGAATGCGCGCCGCCCGGCCCGGACTACGCGCTGGTCAACGGCCTCCGGATGACGGGCGGCAGCTTCTCGACGCGGTCGAGCTACGCCGCCATGCGCCGCCTCGGCGCCACCGCGCGCGAGATGCTGATCCGCGCCGCCGCCGGACGGCTCAAGGTTCAGGACGGCGAGCTTTCGACGGAGGACGGCAAGGTCGTGCACGCCGCCTCCGGCCGCTCGCTGAGCTACGGCGAGCTCGCCGGCGAGGCGCTGCTGCTGCAGCCGAAGGAGGAGGTCCCGCTCCGCGATCCGGCGACCTTCCGCTACATCCGCAAGCCGGTCGCCCGGCTCGACGTGCGCGACAAGTCGACCGGAAAGGCGGTCTACGCCATCGACCAGAAGGTCGACGGCATGCTCTACGCCGCCGTCACCCACGCGCCGGTGTTCGGCACGGAACCTGAAGCGCTCGACAACGAGGCCGAGGTGAAGGCGATGCCGGGCGTGCATTCGGTGCACAGGCTGCCGAGCGCGGTCGCGGTCGCGGCCGACAGCTGGTGGCGCGCCCGCCAGGCGGTCGAGGCGCTCAAGGTGCGCTGGTCCGAGCCGCCGAAGGACGGGCTCGACGCCATGTCGTCGAGCTTCTCATCCGAGAGCCTGCTCGCGACGCTGAAGGGCGCGAAGGAGAAGGGCTTGCCGTCCGAGACGGAAGGCGACGCCGACGCCGCATTCGCCAAGGCCGCCAAGGTGATCGAGGCGGAGTACGACGCGCCCTATCTCGCCCACGCGCAGCTCGAGCCGCCGTCGAGCATCGCCCGATTCAACCCCGACGGGACGCTCGACCTCTGGGTTCCGAACCAGATGCCCGAGCTGTTCCAGGCGGTCGCGGCCAAGACGGCGGGCTTGTCGCCGGAACAGGTGAAGATCCATTCGCCTCTGCTCGGCGGCTTCTTCGGCCGGCATTTCATGTACGGGCCCTCGAACCCGTTCCCGCAGGCGATTGTGCTCGCCAAGGCGACGGGCAAGCCGGTCAAGGTGCTGTGGTCGCGCGAGGAGGAGTTCCTGAACGACGCGGTGCGGCCCTTGAGCTTCAGCCGCTTCCGCGCCGCGCTCGACGCCTCCGGGCAGCCGACCGCGATCGAGGTCAAGACCGTCGGCGAAGGCCCGATCGCGCGCTGGTTCGGGGCGATCTTCAAGAACCCGGTGGATTCCTCCGCGGTCGAGGGCATCGTCGAGAAGCCCTACGCCATCCCGAACCGGAAGATGGAGTTCCTGAAGATCGCGCATCCCGTGAACATCGCCTTCTGGCGGTCGGTCGGGCACTCGATGAACGACTTTTTCTACGAGAGCTTCTTCGACGAGATCGCCGAAGCGGGCGGCAAAGACCCGTTCGAGCTGCGGCTGGCGCTGCTGAAGGACAAGCCGCGCCACCTGAACCTGCTGAAGGCGGCGGCGGAGCTTTCCGGCGGCTGGAAGCGGGGGCCGTATGACGCCGAGGGCGGCAAGCGCGCCCGCGGCGTGGCGATGGCCTCGCCCTTCGGTTCGGAGACCGCGACCATCGCGGAGGTCTCCATCGCGGGCGGCGAGGCCAAGGTCCACCAGCTGTGGATCGCGATCGATCCGGGCTCGATCGTCAATCCGGCGATCGTGAAGGCGCAGGTCGAGTCGGCCGCCGCGCTGGGGCTGTCGTCCGCGCTGTTCGAGCAAGTCGTCTACAAGAACGGCGAGCGGCAGGCGAAGAACTACGACGCCTACAAGATCCTCTCGCGCGACCACATGCCGGAGGTGCACGTCACGATCATCGAGAGCGGCGAGCCCATGGGCGGCATCGGCGAGCCGGGCCTGCCAGGCGTGCCGCCGGCCGTCGCCAACGCGCTCGCGGCGCTCAGCGGCCAGCGCGTGCGCAGCCTGCCGATGGCGAACACCAAGCTGTCGGGCGCCTGAGCGGGAGCGGTCGGCGCGCGGAAGCGGCCGTCCTGAGTTGCGCGGCGGACATCGTCTCCGCCGCGCACGAACCACGCCGCGCGTCCTTAGTCGCCGCCGATGCTCGAGCGCGGCGCAGGTGAGCAGCCTCCGGAACCCGGCGGCGGAGATCGAGAACGATCCTGCGCGTCGCGCGACTGCGTCGACTTTTGGAGCGTCCGGCGTACGCGGCCCGTTCCCGCTCGTCCGCCTTGTCAGCGCCGACATTTTACGGGAGCGCTCGAAAAGACGCTTTCGTCTCGTTCACGGGGACTTGTGTCGAAGCTTTTCAATCCGGAAGCGCTCTGCATTGTGTCCGCCGACGGATATCACTGGCCTGTCTGCGAAATTAAACGTCCGCTTTCCAGAGCAGATCCAACTTCCGATATTTCGCGCATCTGAGCCGGATCGCCTCGTCCCGGGCTGACCCAAAGCGGACGTTGTAAGGGGTCGCTCATTGGCCCGCTGATCCGCTTCGTCAGCGCTTGACGCTCTTCGAGGTGCCGGCCCGGGCGCCCGCCGCCTTCATCTTTCGTGCGGCCCGAACCATCGGGGCGTCGACGGGACCAGATACGGGCCGTCGACGTTTGGTCGTTTTGACTCCCGACAGAGCCGCGGCGAGCAACGCCCGCGCCGCCTCTTCGCGCGACATCGGGTCGACATGGGCCGCGATCCAGCCGTCGAGCTTGGCGAGAAGCTCGGGGGCCGCCGATATCGTGAGGTTGGCGACGCTGGAGGCCGCGGGGGACAAGTTGGACTTGGTCATCGATGCAGCCTGTCAGAACGAGGCGTCGGAATAGGGGCGGGTCGGAACGATCCGTGCCGAAAAGGCGCCTCGGAGGTGAGGCGATTTGGATCCAGACCCGGCCAGGGTGATGGTCAGCTCGTGCTCTCGCCCGTCCAGCGGGATCCGCGCGCCTTCAGCCGCCGGATCGAGCGGTGCGCCATCGAGGGCGTACAGCGGGGCCTCGTCGTCGTCCGCTAAACGACGCTCAACCCGGATCCGGCAGACCGTACCCTCGACCGTAAGCGTCGCCTCGAAGCCCGGCCATGACGGCGGAATCACGGGCGCGACGCGCAGGTGCGCGCCCCCGCGGGTGCCGCCCAGAATGCCTTCGAGACCGGCGCGGTGCATCCAGGCGGCGGAGCCCGTGTACCAGGTCCAGCCGCCGCGCCCGACATGGGGAGCGACCGAATAGACGTCGGCCGCCACCACATAGGGCTCGACCTTGTAGCGCTCGGCCGCGGCGCCATCGAGCGCGTGGTTGATGGGGTTCAGCAAGGCGAACAGGTCGTGCGCCCTGGCCCCGTCGCCGAGCTTGGCGAAGGCGAGGATCGACCACATCGCGGCGTGCGAATACTGCCCGCCGTTCTCTCGCAGGCCCGCCGGATAACCCTTGATGTAGCCGGGGTCGTGCGGGGTCGAGATGAAGGGCGGCGTGAACAGGACCGCGATCCCGTCGTCGCGCCGGATGAGGCGTTCGTCGACCGAGGCCATGGCGCGGGCGGCGCGCTCCGGGTCCGCCGCGCCCGACAGCACGGCCCAGGACTGTGCGATCTGGTCGATGCGGCATTCGTCGCTGTCTTCAGACCCGAGCCACGTCCCGTCGTCGAAGGTCGCGCGGCGATACCATGCGCCGTCCCAGGCCTCGCGCTCGATCGCGGCGCGGACGCTTTCGGCGTGCGCTCGCCAGCGCGCGGCGCGCTCCGGGTCGCGCGGCTCGGCGAGCGGGGCGAACAGCGCGACGGTTCGGATGAACAGCCAGCCGAGCCAGACGCTCTCGCCCCGGCCGCCTTCGCCGACGCGGTTCATGCCGTCGTTCCAGTCGCCCGTGCCCATCAGCGGCAGGCCGTGCGGGCCGGTGAGCTCCACGCACTGGTCGAGGCCGCGGGCGCAGTGCTCGAACAGCGAAGCGCGCTCGGCCGCCTCCATCGGCTGGAAGAAGGCGTCGTGCTCGCCGGGCTTCAGCGGCGGGCCGTCGAGAAAGCCGGTCTCCTCGTCGAGCACGGCGGCGTCGCCCGATGTCGCGACGTAGGTGGCGGTCGCATAGGCCAGCCACACGCGATCGTCGGAGATGCGGGTGCGCACCCCCTGGCCGGAATGCGGCAGCCACCAATGCTGGACGTCGCCTTCCGGGAACTGGCGGCTCGCGGCGCGCATCAGGTGGCTGCGCGTTTCGGCCGGATCGATCAGCGACAGCGCCATGCCGTCCTGCATCTGATCGCGGAACCCGTAGGCGCCGCTCGCCTGATAGAAGCCCGAACGCGCCCAGATGCGGCAGCCGAGCGCCTGATAAAGCAGCCAGCCGTTGAGCATGATGTCCATCGCGCGGTCCGGCGTGCGAACCTGAACGGCGCCAAGCCGCGCTTTCCAGCTGTCGGAAACCTCCGCCAGCACGGCGTCGATATCGGCCGCGCGCGTGCGAACGACTAGCGCGCGCGCGTCCTCCTCGGAACGGCATTGGCCGATGAGCCAGACGATCTCGGCGCTCTCTCCAACGCCGAGCGCGACCTCGGTCGAAAGCGCCGCGCACGGGTCCAGCCCGGCTCCGGTCGCGCCGCAGAGCGGCGTTTGCCGGAACAAGGCGGCCGGCGCCTCCGGGCCGCCGTTGCGGCCGAGGAATTCGGTACGGTCGGCCGTCCAGCCGGTCTGGCGTCCGCAAAGGTCGGAGAACGCGACCCGGCCGGGGAACGCCGAGCCCCATGGGTTGCGGGCGAACAGGGCTCCGGTGTCGGCATCGACCGCCGTCGTCACGAACGGCGCGGAGGCGCCGCGCGCGGTCCCCAAAACCCATTCGGCGAAGGCCGTGACGGAGAGCTTGCGCGGGCGGCCGGAGGTGTTGCGCAGCGTCAGCCGCGAAATCTTGACCGGATCGGCCACGGGCACGAATTGCGTCAGCTCGAGCGCGACGCCGTTCGCCTCGTGCTCGAAGCGGCTGGAGCCGAAGCGGTGGCGGGCGACATAGAGCCCGCCGTCGCAGATCGGCTGCGCGGTCGGGGTCCAGACGTCGTCGGTCTCATCGTCCCGGACGTAGATCGCCTCGCCGACCGGATCCATCACCGGATCGTTCGACCACGGCGTCAGCTGGTTCTCGCGGCTGTTCTCCGACCATGTCGAGCCGCCGCCGCCGGCCGAAACCTGGAAGCCGAAGCCGGGATTGGCGATGACGTTGATCCAAGGCGCGGGCGTCGTCGCGCCGCTGTCGAGCGCGACGACATATTCACGGCCGTCGTCGCCGAAGCCGCCGAGCCCATTGAAGAATTCGAGCCCCGCCGTCGCCGCGGCGCGCTGCGCCTCGGTGCTCTTCGCCTTTGGCGTCATGCGCCGCGCAGGCGTTGCGAGGGGCGCGAGCGCGACGAGGCGCGCCATCTGGGCCGTGATCGGGCCGCGGCGAGCGACGAGCACGACGCGCGCGACCGACAGCAGCAGGTTGCGGGCTTCGATCGGCAGCAGGTCGGCGCGGAGCGTATAGACCCCGCCTTGCGCCGGCGCGTCGCCGAGGCGTGGCCGGGATTGGCTCGAACGCACGGCGGTGTCGATCGCGATCTGCAGGTCCTGCAGGTAGGACGAGGCGTGCTCGTTGACGATGACGAGATCGACCGAGATCCGCTTCATCCGCCAATATTCGTGGGCCCGCAGCAACTGGCGGACCTGGTCCATGTCCTCGACGTCGTCGATCCGCAGCAGCACGATGGGCAGGTCGCCGGAAATCGAATAGGGCCAGAGCGCCGATTGCGGACCCGCTCCGCGGACGATGGCGTCCGAGGCCGCCCGGAAGCGCGCGTCCGGATAGAGCAGCGGGGCCGCGAGCCGCTGGAAGTCGGCGGCCTCTTCCGCGGTCACGTCGAGATGGCGGAGCTGCACCTGCGCCTGCGTCCAGGCGAGCGTCTTGGCGCGGTCGAAGGCGTTGCGGTCGTGATGGGCGTCGACGAGGTAGAGCAGGTCCTCGCGCGAGGTCGCGACCACGGTCCAGAACGCGACGCGCACGCGGCCGCCGGCCGGGACCGTCACGCGGCGGCGGATCGAAAACACCGGGTCAAGCACCGTCCCGACCGTGTTCGACAGCGGCCGGGCCGCATTGCCTGCGAAAGCCGCAGCGGGCGCCAGACTGCGCCCGAGGAATCTCGCGCGATCGGTCTCGTATTCCGGAGCGGCGGTCTCGCCGCCCTCGACCACCGCGAAATGCGCCGCGCAAGGCGCGGCCTCGCCGTTCGCGCGCGGGCGGCGAGTGGCGACCAACGCGCCGAATTCCGGCAGGTGCTCGGTCACGACGAAGAGCTTGGCGAAGGCCGGATGGGCGGCGTCGGCGGCGGGCGGGGCGAGCACGATCTCGGAATAGGACGTCAGCTCGATCTCGAGGGCGGTTCTGCCGGCGTTGGTCAGCGTGACGCGCCGGACCTCGGCGTCGACCTCGCCCGAGACGATGACCTCCATGGTGGTGGTCAGCGGTCCGTCGCGGCGGATGAAGCTCGCCTGGTCCTCGCCGAACACGACCTCCTGGTGGTCCGCCGGCGCGCCGATTGGTTGGGCCGCGGCCGACCACGTCCGGCCGCTCGCGACGTCGCGCAGCGTGACGAAAGACCCGAGATCGTCGCGGGTGGCGTCGCCGCGCCAGCGGGTGACCGCGAGGTCGCGCCAGCGGCTGTAGCCGGCGCCTTCCGCCGTCAGCATGACGGCGTAGCGGCCGTTCGAGAGGACATGGGTGACCGGAGCGCCGCCTGTCGACGGCGTCACATGCCGCATGACCGAGGCTTCGCTGACCTCGCCGGCGGATGCCTTGACCTCTTCCGCGCGAGCCTGAAGCACCGCTACGTCGCGCGGCATGCGCTCCTGCATCAGGAGATCGCAGGCCTGGATGATCGGCTCGCCGTGGAACCGCGCGCGCATGCGACCGTTCTGCAGGACGTTCGAAAGCGCCACGATCGTCATGCCCTGATGGTGGGCCATGAAGTTGCGAACGATCGCGACGCTCTCCCCCTCCGGCAGGCGCGAGCGGGTGAAGTCGAGCGCCTCGTAGAAGCCATAGCGGCCGCGCGCGCCCATATCCGCCATGCGCTCGAAATTCGCCAGCGCGCCCTGCGGGTCCACCATGGCGGCGAGCGCGGTCGCGTAAGGGGCGAACACCGCGTTCTCGGCAAGGCCGCGCTTCAGCCCGAGGCCAGGCACGCCGAAGTTGGAATACTGGTAGGTGAATTCGAGATCACGGGCGTTGTAGGCGGATTCCGAGACGCCCCATGGAACCCCAAGCGACTTCCCGTAGTCCTGCTGGCGGCGAACCATCAGGCGGTTGGTCTGCTCCAGCAGGCTTCCGGCCGGCGCGCGCATGACGAGCGACGGCATCAGGTATTCGAACATCGAGCCCGACCAGGAGATCAGCGCCGAGGCGCCGCCGATCGGGGTCGCGGTCCGGCCGAGGCGGAACCAGTGCCGGGTCGGAGCGTCGCCCTTCGCGATGGCGAACAGGCTTGCGAGCCGGGCTTCCGAGGCGAGCAGGTCGTAGCAACTCGGATCGAGCCGGTTGTCGGGCAGCGAATAGCCGATTGAGAACAGTTTGCGCTCAGGATCAAGCAGGAACGCGAAGTCCATCGCAAGCGCGGTCGCGCGCGCCTCCGCGGCGATGGCGCCCGCCCGCTCGGCGAGCGCGAAACTCGGGCGTTCGGCTTCGTCGCGCGCGTGCTCGGCGACGCCCTGCGCGAACGCCCTGATCCAGAATTGGAAATCAGCCCTGTCGTCGGACGCCGTCGACGGCAGCACGTCGCGCGCGACCTTCAATGTCTTTTCGGCCAACCGAGCGAGCACCGGCGCGAGCGAGGAGATCGCGACGCCGCCATTCAGCTGACCGTCGATCTCGTCGAGGATTGCGACGATCTGGCGGCCGTGATCGTCCTCGCGCGACACGAGCGTGGCCAGCGCGCTTCGGGCGAGCGTCAGGTTGTCCGCGAGCCCCTGCCGCACGGCCGGCGCTACAGGCTCGGCGGCCCATTCCTCGCAGGCGTTGGCGAGCGCGATGAGGTGGCCTGCGAGATTGCCGCTGTCGACGGTCGACACATAGGCCGGAATGAGGGGAGCGCCGTCCTCCGTGCCGTACCAGTTTAGAAAATGCCCGCGATGGCGCTGCAGCTTTCGAAGCGACGCGAAGGTCGCCTCCAGCCGCTCGACGGTCTCGGCCGTTCCGGCCCAGCCGAAGTCGCGCGCCGCGACCGCCGACAACAAGTAGAGCCCGATATTGGTCGGCGAGGTGCGCCGTGCGATGACCGGGTTAGGGTCTTCCTGAAAGTTGTCCGGCGGCAGCATGGTGTCGGCCGGCGTCACGAAGGTCTCGAAGAACCGCCACGTCCTGCGGGCGATCAAGCGCAGCTCGCGCGCGTCGTCGGGTGAGACGGCGAGATTGGACGCTGCTGTCGGCGAGCGGCTGGCCCAAAGCGCGATCGCAGGCGCAAGGCCCCACGCGACTGCGAATGGGAGGATCAGGGCCCATGCCGCGGGCGCGATCGCGAGACAGAGAGCGGCGAGCCCGAGCCCGAGGCCCGTGCCTCCCGCCATCATCCTGTAGAACCCGCCGAGCGTCAGCCGCGGCGCCGCGCTCGACTGGGCGGCGGTCGTCCATTCGAGCAGCCGGCGCCGGGTCCGGAACACCCGGTCGAGCGTGCGCGCGATGGCGTCGATCCCTCGCCATGCCTGGTCGGGCAGGAAGGCGAGCGACAAACCGATCTGCGTCGCGGCGAGCCTGAGATCGCCGAGCAGCGCGCGGTTGTGCGCCCCAAGATGGATTCCCGAGCGCCGCGGCACCACGCAGAAGAACAGGTGGAGCGCGCCCGGAATGGCGATGGCGAGAACGGTGAACAGCACGCCCAATGCGGCGGCCGGAGCCGGCGCCAGCCAACTGGCCGCGAGCATCGCCATCGCGGCGGGCGCGACGAGGGAGCGGCGGAGGTTGTCGAGCATCTTACCGCGCCCGACCGCAGGCAGGCCGGCGCGGCCCTCTCCCACGCCCAGCACCCACGGCAGCAGCTGCCAGTCGCCGCGCGTCCAGCGGTGCTGTCGGCGCGCCGCCACGTCGTAGCGGGACGGGAAATCCTCGATGACCTCGACGTCGGACGCCAGACCCGCTCGCGCGAATATCCCCTCGAACAGGTCGTGGCTCAGCATGGCGTTGTCGGGCATCCGACCGGCAAGCGCGGCCTCGAAGGCGTCGACGTCGTAAATGCCCTTGCCCGTGTACGAGCCTTCGCCGAACAGGTCCTGGTAGACGTCCGAGATCGCGGCCGCGTAAGGATCGACGCCGCCCGGGGCCGAGAACGCCCGCTGATAGGCCGAGCCCTCCCGGCCGATCGGCAATGAGGGCGTCACCCGCGGCTGGAGGATGCCGTAGCCCCGGACGACGCGCCGTCCGGCCGCGTCGAAACCCGGCCGGTTCAGCGGATGGGCCATCTTGCCGATGAGCCGGCTCGCCGCGTCGCGCGGCAGGCGCGTGTCGGCGTCGAGCGTGATGACGTAGCGAACGTCCGCAGGAACCTTAGGCGTGGTTCCGTTAAGCGACGTGAAGCTCGTGTCGGTCGCGCCGCGCAGCAGCCGGTTCAGCTCGTGCAGCTTGCCGCGCTTGCGCTCCCAGCCCATCCACACGCCGTCGACGGCGTTGAAGACGCGGCGGCGATGCAGCAGCAGGAAGCGGTCGCCGCTCGGGCCGGGGCCGTGCGTCGTGTTCAGCCGCGCGATCGCGGAAGCGGCCAGCGTGAGAAGCGGGTCGTCGCCGTCGAGGATCTCGCGGTCGGCGTCGAGGCCGTCGACCACGAGCGCGAACGAGATGTCGCCGCCGGCGCCTGCCAGATGATGCACCTCGAGCCGCGCGATCTGCTCGGCGAGATCGGCTTCGCCGGTCAACAGCGTCGGCATCGCGACGAGCGTCCTGAGCTCCGACGGCACGCCTGTCGACAGGTCGAGACCCGGAAGCGCGTTGGCGCCGAAGCTCCAGCCGATCACGCGGTTGACGAGCGCTGTGGCGACGTCGGTGGCCGGGATGAAGCCGAGCAGCGCGATCACCCACGGCCAGACCGATCCGCCGCCCGCCGCGGCCAGCGCCCAGACGACGCCGCCGAGGAGCGCGGCCGTGAGCGCGAGGATCGCGCCGACATAGCCGCCGATGCCGAGCCTGATGCTCCATTGATTGAACCAGAGCTTCGGCGATGGACGGAAGCCGATGGCGCGTTCGAGGGCGGGCCGGCCTTCCGCGATCAGATGATATCCCGGATCGCGGACCCGCTCCGCACCGGCCGCAGTCTCCGCCGCGTCAGATCGCGCCGCCGCAAGAGCCGCGTCGGCGACCTGGAGCTCGCTTGCCGACGAACCGCGGGCAAGCTGCTCGATCGCGCTGCGGTAGAGATTGCGGGTCGGGAAATCCATCGCCGCGAAATCGCTTGCGGCCATCAGCCTTTCGTCCACGAGGCTGACACTCTCGAACAGCTCCGCCCAGTCGATGTCCGAGATCAGCCGCATGCTCGTGATGACGTTGCGGATCGTGAGGTTCGAAGCGCCCTGGCGCATCTGCGCGTGCCGCACAGCCTCCTCGATCGACGAGCCTTGCAGCGTCAGGCGCTGCTCGAGCCACTCCAGCGCCGGATTGGTGCGCGGGTCCTGATCGCGCAGGCGCTTGGCGAGCTGCGCGGCGAACAGCTCGGAGACCGGCCCGGCGGCGCGCGTGGCGATGTCGGCGTCGAGCGCGGACCGCGCTCCGCCCGATGCGAGAAGCCGGTTGGCGAGCGCTTCGGCGTCGGCGCGAGCCGCGCGCGCGACGCTGATCTGGTCGGCGAGCCTACGCAGGTTCTCGATCAGGACGATGCGGATCGTGATCGCCACCGCCCAAAGCTCGCCGATCGTAAGCGGCTCGACCCTCTGATAGGCGGCGACGAACCGCTTGAGGACTTCCGGATCGAAGTGGCTGTCGGTGTGGGCGACATAGGCCCATGCGATGCCGAACACACGCGGGTAGCCCTTGAACGGACCGTCCGAAAGTTTCGGCAGCTGGCGGTAGTAGCCTGGCGGCAGGTCTTCCCGGATCTCGCGGATCTGGTCTTCGACGAGGTGGTAGTTGTCGAGCAGCCATTCGGCCGCTGGCGTCACGCCGCGTCCGCTCTCGAGCTCGGCTGCGCTCGCCTTGTAGGCGGCGAGCAGCGTGACGGCGTTCTCGCCGAGCCGCACGCGAAGCGACCGCACGAAAGGCGGCCGTTCGGCGACGGGCTGGGCGGCCGCGAGCGATTCGGCGTGCTGCTCGAGCCGCTCGATCCCGAAAAGTTCCTCGCGGACCGGGGAAACGTCGTCCCAAGGCTCCGCCGAAGCCCGGCGAGCGAGGATATTGCGCGCGATCTCAAGCATGTCCGCCCTTTCAGCCACGACCTGTCGGCAGGGCGATCCGTTCTATGCGCCGGCGACACGGCGGCGCCTCATCGCTCAATGCCCGGCCGCGTTGATCCGTCCCGCCAAACGCAAAAGCGCTTCGACCGCGGCGGAGACCGAAAGCGGACTCATTCGTCATCCAATGCGACGCGCGGGCTCCCCAATTTGGGGGGAGCGGATCGGAAGGCGCGTCAGGGTTTGGCCGTGGCCGCGCGGTCTTTGTCGAGAGCCGCCGTCAGATCCGCGTGGTCAACGAGATGGGACTGGACCTTGCCGCTTCGCACGCCGACCGCTGGCGTCTCGAGCAGCGTGGCGACACGGTGATAGGCGAGGATGGAGACGCCCATGATCTCGTCTTCGTCGACGAGAAGTCTGTAGGTCCCTGCGGGCTGAGGACCATCGAGAGCCTTCAACGTGAAGGGCTGGTGAAACGTCACGGTCGATTCTTGCGTCCGGCGCGTCATGGCGGTCGCCGTCAGATTTTTTTTGACTTTGGCCCGCTGGGCGGCGCGGCGCCGATCTTCAAAGCCGTGGTCGGAGCGGGCTGTGCTTCCCTAATCTTCTTCGGCTTCTTGGCTTCCTTATTTCCGCGTTTCTGTGCCTTGGCCATGCGCCGTACTCCGGTTGGGCCCCTCAGGACCGGGAGACAAAGGAAGACCCGCCGCTTCGAAAGGCGGCGGGATCGAAGGCGCTCTCGAGCGCCTCTCTGGAGGCTTCGGCTCCGCTACAAGCGAGATTCGCCGGTCCATCCGTGATCGATGTCGCTCCCGGCTCGCTTCGCTGTTCCGTCTCGAGCGATCGGAACGAGAGTGATGTGGGTGA
The DNA here is from genome assembly GCF_027922325.1 of Methylopila turkensis. GTDB lineage: Bacteria > Pseudomonadota > Alphaproteobacteria > Rhizobiales > Methylopilaceae > Methylopila > Methylopila turkensis. The sequence continues at coordinate 112,496 of NZ_BSFL01000001.1, read as the reverse complement.
CCTGTCAGCGCCGCCATTGTCCGGCGCAATGACGCCGAAGCCCTTCTGGGCGTTGAACCATTCACCGCTCCCGAAAATCAGTGGTCCTGCCCACCACGAAGCAGGCCTCCGAGACGCGCCTTCAACACGCTTTCGCGCAAATAAAATCCGGCGGAGTGGAGTCGAGCGTCAGAAAAGAAATATTAATTCTGTCGAACGGCAATCTTGAAATGATGTGCATGTCGCCGATTGCAATGACGTGTGCGTTTTTTTTATTTTTCTGGTACAAATCTCGCAGCCGTGGGCCACCGCGGTTAACCCAGTCGCTTTAGGAGCTCTTTTTGGACGTGGTTGTAAAAGCGGTCCCCGGCGAGAAAGAGTGGCTGCTGATCGACCTTCTGGGACGTTCAATGGGGGTGATCCGAACGACCGACAGCGGACAGGTCCATGTCGAGCCCGACGGAAAGGCGACCGCGACCATGACCGGGATGCGCTGCGGTCCGTTCGCCTCGCTCGACGAAGCGCTCGCGATGATCGAGACGCACACCAGAGGCGTCTGCCGCCGCGAGTCCGACGGAGCTCAGTCCGCCGCGGACGGCGGGCCCGCCGCGACAGTCGAGACCTCGACGGACATGCCTGAGAACGCGTCAGCGGAGCCGAGATAGCTGCCGGAAAGCGGCATGATTTGCCTGATGTCTCGTGCGACCGCGACCGGGATGAGGTTGGCGCTTCCGACGCTTCGGTTGGTCGGATCGAAGGTGATCCAGCCTGCGCCCGGCACATAGACCTCCGCCCAGGCGTGGGTCGAGCCAAGCCCGTTCGAGCCGATAAGCCCCACGCCTGGATCATGGAGATAGCCCGAGACGACCCGCGCTCCAAAGCCCAAGCTGCGCGCGGTCTCGGCGAACAAGGTCGCGAAGTCGCGGCACGAGCCGCGCCGGCGATCGAGCGTCTCGAGCGGCGACTGGACGCCTTCGTCTTCGCGGATCTCGTATGCGACCTCGGCCGCCACGCCGGCGTTGACGTCCTTCAGCAGCGACAGCGTGTCGGTCGGCTGGCCGTACACGAAGCCGCGCGCCCAGGCGCGCAGCCGGCCCGCGGGATCGAGATACTGGTTGAGCGTCAGCGAACCGAGGTCCGTCCGCTCGTCGTCCGAATAGGGAAACGGATACTGGATCGCGGACGCCGCGACGTCGAAGACCGGCCATGCCGACGCGTCGAGTTCGATCTTGGCGACGCTCTCGATCGTCAGGAGATCGGTCGCGTCCACGAAGGTCGCGATCGCCACGGCGTTGCCGAACACGTCGTAGCTCCAGGACAGCGACGCCGCTGGCGCGATCGAGACGTCGATCGAAAGGAGCCGGAGTTCGCGGCTTTCGCGGGGGCGGATAACCATCCTGTGGGGGTTGAGCCACACCGGGCTGCGGTAACGATAGATCGTGCTGTGGCGGATCGTGATCTCGTCCAATGCGGTCTCCTGCGCTTGCGCCGCGGAACGCACGCCTGCGATCGATCGGCATGCGATGTCCGGCTCAGGCGTTTCCAGCTCGCGGGTCGTCGGCGAGAAGTTCGTTCTGGACGCTCACGAGCTTTCGCAGCGTCTCGATCATTCTGGCGGCGTCCTGCAGCAATCGCGCGGTCTCGTCCGGCGTCAGGTCGTCCGTCATGACGGCCGCTGCGCGAAGCACGTCGACGAGATCGGGCGTCGGCTTCAATCGTCGAACTCCGCCGGCGTCCGTCCCGCGCGAAACAGCACCACCGGATTTTCGTCCGCCTGCTCCGTATCGACGTCATAGCCTTGGCTAAGCGCGACGACGCCGGCGAAGCGGCTTTCCGCTCGTTCGGCGCGGCTCTTGGCCTCCGCGGCGGTGTTGAATTTCATTGGGGTTTCGGCCCGCAACTTGCCGCGCTTGTCAGCGCTCCAAGTCAGCACGATGTGGATTGTCTCGATCGCCATGCGCCGGAATAGCAGCGATCCGGGACGCCTGTCTCGTGATCGCTCAGTCGTGAAACGAATTTCCGGAAAGTTCGAACAACGGAACTCGTTGCTTGAAAAGCGCGACGGCGATGTCAGTTTTCGGCTGAGCAGGCAACGTCCGCTTCTGGCGCTATGCCGAAGCTGGCGCCCCCGGTCGGGCTTGAACGACGTCGGCTTTGGGCAGCGAGAGCTACGTCGCGAGCGCGTTACGCACCTGGAGGTCGTCAGATTGAAAGTGATGGCGGTCGAAGGCCGTGCGCTTCGATCAGTGCGAGCGCGCTGGCAAGCTCGTTGCGAAACGCTGTCGTCTCACGCTCTAACTGCTTCAAGCGCCGGTTCGATTTCTCTCCGCTCAAAAGCGTTTCGTAGACGAGCTCGTCACGGCGGGCTTCTGCGATCTGATGTTCGCGATCGATTCTCGCGCGGTACGCGGCGACGTGAGCTTTGGCCACCTCCGAAAGCCGCGCCCGTTCCACAGTCATGGCGCGCTCGTGCTCGGCTCCGAGTTCGGCGCGGTAAATGGCGAACGCATTCTTCGCTTCGGCAGCGCGCCGCGCCTCGGTGGCCGCGGCCTCTTCAGCCTGCCGTCGCTTGAGCGCTTCGGTTTCGCGGTCGATCTGGAGCTTCACCGAGCGCGCCCAACGGGCGCGACCTGGACCGTGCCGCTCGTGTCCGAAATCGGCGCCGACCATCGCCTGATAGCGATCAAGAAGATCGCGCATCGCGTCGCAGTATGACGAGCGTTCGACGGCCTTCGTTCCGGCGCCGCTGTTCTTCGTGCTCTCGCTCTGAGCCCTCCGGCCGGCATGCGCTGTCTCGTGCGAGAGCCGTCCGTCGATCAACTGCGGGACGATAAAAAAATGAATGTGCGGGAAGCCGGCTACTCAGCCAGATCAAAAAACCTTGAAAACTCAGGCAACGGTCGGCGACTGGCTGGGGCGGGAGGATTCGAACCTCCGCATGGGGGAATCAAAATCCCCTGCCTTACCGCTTGGCTACGCCCCAACGATCGCTTAAGCGCTCGACGCGAGCGGGATGGATAGCCGGAGGGGCGGGGGGCCGCAACTCCGGTGAGGGGCTTATCCGAAAGGAACGCGATGGCGGAGGAGCTGGTCTTCGACCGGGCGCGCGACGCGGTCGCGGGCGAGGCGCAGCGCGTCGCGCCGCTGGTGCGCCGCGTGCTGGCGCCGAACCCGTCGCCCTTCACCTTCACCGGCACCAACTCCTACGTCGTCGGCGAGGGCCGGGTCGCGATCGTCGATCCGGGCCCGGCGTCGGAGGCGCATGTGGCCGCGCTGCTGGCGGCGACCGCCGGGGAGACGGTCGAGGCCATCGTCGTCACCCACAGCCACCTCGACCACGTCGGCGCGCTCGCGGCGCTGAAGGCCGCGACCGGCGCGCAGGTCGTGGGCGCCGGGCCACACCGGCCGTTCCGCGCGCCGCTCGACGGCGAGGCCGCCCGGCTCGACGCCTCCTCCGACGCCGACTACCGCCCGGACCGGGAGCTCGCCGACGGCAAGGCCGTGTCGGGGCCGGGCTGGACGCTGACGGCGGTCGCGACGCCAGGCCACACCGCGAACCACCTGGCCTTCGCGCTGCCGGAGGCCGACCTGCTGTTTTCCGGCGACCACGTGATGGCGTGGTCGACTTCGATCGTGGCGCCGCCCGACGGCGCGATGGGACCCTACGTCGCCTCGCTCCGCAGGCTGATCGACCGGCCGGAGGAGCTCTACCTTCCCGGCCACGGGCCGGCGCTGCGGCAGGCGCGCGCCTTCGCCCGCCATCTGCTCGGCCACCGCCTGATGCGCGAGACCGCGATCCGGGCCCGGCTGGAGGAGGGGCCGCGCCGCATTCCCGATCTCGTCGCCGATCTCTATCGCGGGCTCGATCCCGGCCTCGTCGGCGCCGCCGGCCTGTCGGTGTTCGCCCATCTCGAGGATCTGGTCGGGCGCGGGCTCGCCGCCACCGAGGGGCCGCCCCGGCTTTCGGGGCTTTACCGCGCGGTCTAGGCGCGTTGTGTATTGCCCAGGCGTCGTTCCCGATGATCGAGATATCGCGGGCGTGGAAATTACTCTAGAGGCGACAGGTAGCACTCGTGGCTGTCACGGTTTAGCAGAAACGCCCTCAGGTTCATTCCGTCTGTAGCCGCGTAGCCATGCTCGGCTATGATTACTGAGCGGCGCGACATTAGCGCCGGAGGCGCGGGGGTTGTATCCGTAAGGCCGTCGTTTAGAGCCCATTTCGGCGCTGGCCGAGAACGTCCAACCATTCTGAGCTGCTGGAGCAAGGTGGTTAGATAGAGTATTTGGGCATCTTTGCTTATAAGCCTGGCGTTTATTTCGCGAGCAGCGAAATCGCTATCTCCCCAGAACGAGCGGTTGCTGCCCGTTGCTATGCCGATGAACTCGTTACGCCAATCATACAAGCGCATGCGGTCCAAATTGATGGCCAACACGATAGACTGTTGCCACATCGGTCGAGCTAGCGAGTCTTCTTTTATCAAGATCTTGTAGAATCTGAACAACGCTGAAAGCAAATTTTCCCTTACCTCAGGAGCGGTTTGGCCGTTGAATAATACGATGTTTGCCAAAAAATCAATCGCATGTACATAAAGTGCACCTAGCTCCTGTAATTTTGTTGTGTTGATATGGAAGGAGAAGTGTGTCGGCGAAAATGTAGCGCCGAGGCTATCTCCGTGCTTATCGATAAAATACTGGGCTGATTCGAGGTCACACCAGCTCGGGTTCAAAACGCTTTGGTGGGTGGCCAACGAAAAAAATAAGTTTTGACGTGACACAAAGCGCTCATACTCCATCTGCTCGGTTAAACGAGCAGCTTCTAAAGCCGGCATATTACGGACGAAGTCACTGCCTTTGAACGCGACAGGAATATCATCTTGCGTCATGGCCGCAGCAAGATGAACATGCCCGCGCCGATTGAGCGCTTGGCTTGCCAAATTTCGGCAACGCAAACTGACAACCGGGTCGTCAAGCCAGCGATCCGCTAAAAGGAAGTCAACTTCATCATCTGATATGTATTGCTTCCTTGCAAATTTTATTAAAATATTTCCTAGTATAATCTCGTCATTTCGACCCTGTATTTCGATGCCGGCGACAATTTGCGATAATCGATCAGAATGACCAAGAGAATGAAACATTTGAATTACTGTTTCAGGCCGAAAATCGGCCTTAAGTCCGGCCTTCAAATTTATCAAATTAATCGATTCGCCAACGACGTCGTAACTTCCGGAGAAATAAGTTAGAGCGGCGAGAGCTGCGCCAGATACTGTCCAGCGCTTTGGAAGGTCTATGTAATTCGAGATGGCTTTCTTCTCACGCTCCCAGGAAAAGGGGGCGACCTGATTTCGCAGGCAGTCGATCACATCGCGATATACTTCAGGTGTAAGGAGCCGCTTCAGATGTTCCTGCATGGAATGAGCCACTCGTGGGTAGACGGGCTCAATGTACGTCGTCCGTCAGTCCCACGGTATCCGGACGACTACGCTCGCCCTGCTACCGCTTAAGGCGCGGCGGCGGCCGCGAGGTCGGCGAGGAAGCTGCGGACGCGTTCGGCGGCGGCTCCGAAATCGGCCGCGCCGATCCGCGCGGCGGAGCGCATGTCGACGCGCGAGCCGTTCTCGCCGTCCGGACGGATGCGGATCGCGACGTCGTCGGAGAGCCCGAGGACTGGCGTGCGCGCCGTCGCCTCGAACGACGTCCGCGGCGGCCCGCCTCGGGGGTAGGAGGTCGGCCCCAGCAGCCGCCAGCCGCGCTGCTCGATCAGGCCGATCACGAGGCCCGCGGCCTCCTCAGGAGAAACGGCGAGGCGCAGCGGCGCGATCTCGGGATAGGCGGCCTTCTGCGCCTCGGCCTGCGCGTGCGCGATCGCGCCGGGCGGCGCCGCGTCGCCGGGTTTGCGGTCGAGGCGCGCGCGCGTAAAGGCGGGGGGATCGGCGAGGTCGGTCGAGACGTCCGGAAGCCGGGGTTTCTGGAACGCGCGGCCGGCCACATAGGCGGGTCCGGCGAGCAGCGCGGCGGCGATCGCGATGGCGAACAGCGCGCGCACGCCGCCGCGCGCGCCGGTGCGCCAGACGATGACCGCGCCGATCACGCCGACGAGCGCCGCAAACGCCGCGAGGCCGAGCCCGGCGAGCGCCGCGACGAAGCCCGCGAACGGCTCGACCGCGCCGGCGCGCAGCGCGACCGCCGCGAAGGCGGTGGCCGTCAGGGCGAACAGCGCCAGCGTCAGCGCCGCGCGCGCGACGCGCGAGCGCGGACGGACCGGCGGCTTCAGGTCGAGCATCAGGTTCATTCGTCGTCCGCCGGGGCAGCCTTGCCGCAGATCGTCTTCAGCGCGGCGAACGCGGCGTCGTCCAGCAGCGGCGTCGCGGGCTTACGCCCCGCCGCGGCGTCGATCGCCGCGCGCCGCTCGGCGGTCGCGGGATGCGACGCCAGATAATCGAGCGCGGAGCGGCGGCCGCGCGCGTCCGGCTCGCCCTTCGTCTCGTCCTTTGCGTCTTCCTCCGTCTCCTCCTCGGTGAGCCGCGTCAGCAGGGTCCCGAGGCCGCGCGGGTCGCCGCCGATCCGGCGCATGAGGTCGACGGCGTAAGCGTCCGCCGCGGTCTCCGCGTCTCGGGAGTAGGAGGCGTCGATCAGGGTGCGCGCCACGAACACCGCCGCGCCGCCTCCGGTCACGTCGCCGAGCACGAAGCCGAGCAGGAACGAGGTGCCGCCGGCCTGCAGCGTGCGGCGGGCGCCGTCGCGGTGCGCCACATGAGCGATCTCATGAGCCAGCACGCCGGCGATCTCGTCGGCGTTCTCGGCCTCGCGGATCAGTCCGTCGAACAGGTAGATGCGGCCGCCGGGCAGGGCGATGGCGTTGGGGATGCCGCTGCGCACCGCCGTGACCTCGATCGGCACGGGAAGGGCCGCCGCGTCCGAGAGGCGGCGGACCAGCGTGTCGAGCGCGGCGCGGCCCGGGGCCTCCTCCGCCCCCTCGCCGCAGCCGAAGGAGCCGCCGCGGGTCGGAAGGATCAGGCGGATCTGAGCGTCCGCGGCCGCGCCCATGCGCTGGTCCACGCTCCAGGGCAGCAGCGGCGTCACCCGTTCGGCGAGCGCGGGCACGCCGAACACCGCGAACAGCGCGAGCGAGAGCACCGCCGCGAAGCTCCAGAGTACGACCCGGCGCGCGCCGCCGCGCTCTTCCGCCTGGGTTTCGGCGATCCGGACGGAGCGGCGGCGCACCGCGTCGATCAGGCCGGCGTCGCGCAGCTCGAGGCGGGCGAGCGGCGGCCCGCCCTCGCGGGTGAGCCGCAGCAGATCGGGCGGGCTCGCGAGCGCGCGGATGTCGGCGTAGGGCCAGATCGCGAGCCGGCGGCCGTCCGGTCCGACGAGCGCGAGCATGTCGCCCAGCACGAGGTCGACCTCATGCCGCCGGCTGGTGAGACCGTCGAAATAGACGCCCCTCGCTTCCATGCTCACGCTGCGCGTGTCTCCATCACCGCTTCGCCCGATCATAGCCGGACCCAGCGCGCGGCCGCCATCGCCCGCGCGCGGGGCGCCGTCAGAAGCCGCCGAAATCGAGCGCGTCGGCGACGCCTTCGCCGAAGGCGTTGGCGGGGGGCTCGCCGGACTGCGCCGCGGTCAGGGCGCCGAGACCGGCGATCGCGACGCTCTCGAACGATTTCCGCCAGATCGGCCGCACGCCGAACAGCTGCCACAGCGCCGCGAAGATCAGCGCCGCGATGAAATAGGCCATCACGGCGAGGATGATGGCGGCGAGCGGCGGCTCGGCTCCGTCGCCGAGCAAGCCAGCGGCGTAGAACGCGTAGCCGACGACGGCCGCCACGAGGCCCGCGACGATGAAGAACAGCAGCGCGATGCCGGCATAGGCCAGATAGACCTTCAGGAAGGCGAACAGGCCGAGGTCGCAGCGCGCCGTCGCGGGGCCGACGCTGCAGCCGTTCGCCCACCATCGGAACTCGATCGCGAGATAGAGCGGCACGAGGACGGCGACGCCGAAAATCGTCAGGTTGATGATCCAGTGCGCCGCGGAGAAGCCGGGGCCCGTCGGGTCGGGGTCCAGCGTGCCGTAGACGACGATGATGGCGATGGGGCCGAAGATCAGCGCCACGGCGACGAGCCAGAGCAGGATGCCGCGCTTGAACAGCTGGCCGCCGGTCGCGCTGAAGGCGCCCTGCTGATCGCCGTACCAGGTGTGCGACAGCTTGTAGCGCTCCAGGCTCGCGCGCATGAAGGGCAAGGCGAGGCCGAGCGTGAGCAGTGTGAGCAGCGCCCAGGCGATCGAGCGCCAGGCGTAGGTCCAGCCCGAGCCGGTCTGCTGGAAGCGCACCCCGCGCCAGATCGTGCGCGTCAGCCGGTAGCGGCGGGCGCGGTAGAGCGCGTATTGCGCCAGCACCACGATGCCGAGGGTGGCGACGAACTGAACTACGAGCCCCGCGATCGGGCCCGCGAGCGTCGCGATCAGGAAGATCGCGCCATAGGCCGGAATCAGCACCGCGAGCGCGATCAGGAAGCCGATGAACAGCTCGACGCCGCGCCCGGTGTATTCGAGCAGGTCGCCGTCGACCTCGGTGTTGTTCCAGAGGAACCGCCGCACCTCGGTCTGATACCAGAAGCGGTAGAGCCCGAGCGTCACCACGGTGAGGAACAGGCCCTTCAGCACCAGCGGAAACATGGCGCGGGCCGTGCCGTGAAACCGCGGCCGCACGGCGCCGTCCGTCGTCGTTTGATCCAATTCGTCTCCCCCGTATCTGCGGCTGAGGCGCCCCCAGCCTCCGGACCGGTTAGATCACGCGACCGTCAGAGATGCGAGACGATCGTTCGACAACCTGTTGGAGCGGTTCAAGACAGGCGCATGGCCTTTACGCCGCCCGCAGGTTCTGCGCGCCCGCCCAGTGGTCGGCGCGGTCGAGGGCCGTCTCCAGCCGGTCGAACAGCAGGTCGAGCTCCGCCGCGGTGATGACCAGCGGCGGGCAGATCGCGACGGCGTCGCCGATCGCGCGCACGATCAGGCCCTCCTCCTGCGCGAAGGCGACGATCTTCGCGGCGACGCCCGCCTTCGGGTCGAAGCCGCGCCTGGTCGCCTTGTCGGCGACCGCCTCCACCGCGCCGACCAGGCCGACGCCGCGGGCCTCGCCGACGAGCGGGTGGCCGCCGAGCGCCTTCAGCCGGCGCTGGAACTGCGGGATCAGGCCGTTGACGTGGCCGAGCACGTTCTCCCGCTCGTAGATTTCGAGCGTCCGCAGCGCGACCGCGGCCGCGACGGGGTGGCCGGAATAGGTGAAGCCGTGGCCGAAGACGCCGATCTTCTCGCTCTGGCAGGACAGCGCGTCGTCGATCCAGTCCGGAATGATGACGCCCGCGATCGGGACGTAGGACGACGACAGCGCCTTGGCGATCGAGACGGTGTCGGGCTTCATCTTCATGGCGGTGGAGCCGAACCACTCGCCGAGCCGCCCGAAGCCCGTGATGACCTCGTCGGCGATCAGAATGACGTCGTGCTTCTCCAGCACCGCCTGGATCTTCGGGTAATAGGTCTCCGGCGGCACGATCACGCCGCCCGCGCCCATGACCGGCTCCGCGATGAAGGCCGCGACCGTCTCAGGCCCCTCGGCCTCGATCTGGGCGTCGAGCTCGGCGGCGAGCCGGGTCGCGAACTCCTCCTCGCTCTCGTCCGGCCGCCCGAAGCGGTAGTGGTGGGGGCAGGCGGCGTGGCGCACGCCCGCGATCGGCAGGTCGAAGTCGATGTGGTTGTTCGGCAGGCCGGTGAGGCTCGCGCTTGCGACGGTCACCCCGTGGTAGCCCTTGATCCGCGAGATGATCTTCTTCTTGGCCGGCCGGCCAAGCGCGTTGTTGACGTACCAGACCAGCTTGACCTGGGTGTCGTTGGCCTCGGAGCCCGAATTGCAGAAGAACACCTTGGCCGCCGGCATGGGGGAGAGCTCCTTGAGCTTCTCCGCCAGCGCGATCGCCGGATCGTGGCTCTTGCCGGTGAAGAGATGCGCGAACGGCAGCTTGCGCATCTGCTCGGCGGCGACCTCCACCAGCTCCTCGCGGCCATGGCCGAGGGCGTTGCACCACAGCCCCGCCATGCCCTCGAGATAGGGCTTGCCGTCGACGTCGTAGACGAACACGCCCTCGCCGCGCTCAAGGATCAGCGAGCCCTGTCTCGGCAGCGTCGCGAGGTTGGAGTAGGGGTGAAGCACGGTCGCGACGTCGCGGGCCTGAAGGTTCGTCAGCATCTCGAACGCCTTGTTCCATCGGTGCGTCTGTCGCCCGAGGCATAGGCGATCGGGCGGGTGCGGGGAAGCCGTCAGGGCTTTGGCGGAGGCGCAAAAAAATTGCTCGCGCGCCGTGAAATTAAGTGGAACCTTAGTCGAAGTCGGTCGTTAAATCGCTCGACAGTCCTCCGTCTCCCCGGTCTCGCCATGCGGCTCGTTTTCGTCGTCGCTACCCTTGCGTTCGCGGCCTACGCGTCGCTCGAGGACGTCACCTATCTGCGCAGCGGCGGCTACGCCGCGGAGCTCCCCGAACATCGCCGGATCGAAGTCGTGTCGTCTCAGAGCTGCGGCGACGTGGTCGCGCGGGCCGAGCGCACCCTCGGCGCGGACCACGGCATCACCTGTGAGCGGGTGCCGCTCGTCCGGCACTGGGCGAACCTCGCCCGCGACACCATCGAGAGCCGCAGGGTGACCGAGGTGGTGCTGACGCCGCTGCGGACCGAGGCCATGGCGCGGCCCACCGCTGACACGCTGCGCTGAACGCCGCGCCTTAGTCCTCGCTCCACCGGCACACCTTCGACGCCGCGCTCCGCCGCTTGCGCAGGTCCAGGTGGAGATGATCCTCGTGATAGCCGTCTGACCCCGGCCCCAGCACGGTCATGAACCTGGCGCAGGCCGAAGGTTTTATCGTCTGTGCAAGGGTTTGCGGCATCTGCTTGTGGTAGATTCCGAGCTCGCGCCCGTCCTTGAATCCGACGCCTGAGACATCGACCGCATTGGCCAGTCCGTGCTCGCTCATTTTGGCGTTGGCGCGGTTGTTGCGGCCGCGGCAGATGTAGGACGCCGCGGTCCGCACCTCGGTCAGCGTCGCGCCGTCGCGGGCGGCGGCGGGCGCCCAGTCGTCGCGGACGAGCGCGACCAAGGCGGACGCCGCGCCGCAGCGCAGGATCGCCGGCGGCTCGATCGCGACGGTGGAGCCGTCGCGCAGCCGGACGCCCGACAATTCGACCGGCAGCGGCGCTCCGCAGGAGCCGGCGCCGATCAGCGCCGGCAGCGGCTTCGCGACCGCGGCGGCGTTGCGCGCCAGCGTGCGGCATTCCGGATCGCGCTCGCGCGCCTGCGGGTCGGGCGCGACCACGGGCGGCGGCGTGTCGGCGTCGGGGGGTCCCGGCAGCGGCGGCGACCCGAGCGGCGCGCGGGGCAGGGCGGCGGCCACGACGGGAGCCGCCTCGGCCGAACCGCTCCGCGACGGCGGCAGCGGAACGCCGGGCGCGGGAGGCCCCGCAGGTTCTGCCTCGAGCCCGACCTCGTCGCGCGCCGAAGGCAGCGGCCGGAGCGGTTCGGCCGGCGCCGACGGCCGCAGCATCGCGAAATCGAGCGCTAGCGGCGGAGACGCCTCCGGCTCGGCCGCGGGGGCGGCCGGCGCGACGGCGTCGGCGCGCGCGGTCTCATCGGGCGGGGCGGCCTCCTCTGGCGGGGCGGGGGTGGGCGGGGCTTCCGGCTGAGGCTCCGCCCGCGTTTCGACCGTCCCGCGATCGGGCGCGGACGGCGGAATCGGGATCGGCGCCTGCCGGACGGGCGCAGGTTTCGCCTTGCGCGGGCGGCGATTGGGGCGGGCCGGCTCGGACCAGGGAAGGCGGAAGGGAAACGCGGAGCGGCTTTCGCGGGCGTCCGCGGGGACCGGGAGCCATCCTCCGGCCGGCGCCGCCAGCAGCGCGCAGACGGCCAAGAGACAGCGGCGCTTCAGCCTTGTCATCGCTGGATGAACTAGCGCGTCGCGGCGTCGCGGCAACCGCGCGGGCCGCCGCGCGTGTTTCGGCCCGACGAACGTCGTCGTTTGCGGGCGTCCCGGCGGTGGTGTAACCCTCGGCCCTTCCGTTTCGAAGGATCGACGCCGTCACCGTGACTGAAGCTTCGCCCACGCCGCTGCTGGACGCCGTCGCCGTTCCCGCGGATCTGCGGCGTCTCTCCGAAGACCAGCTGCCCCAGTTCGCCGACGAGCTCCGGCGCGAGACCATCGACGCCGTCTCCGTGACCGGGGGGCATCTCGGCGCCGGCCTCGGCGTGGTGGAGCTGACGGTCGCGCTGCATCATGTGTTCGACACGCCGCGCGACCGGCTCGTCTGGGACGTCGGCCACCAGGTCTATCCGCACAAGATCATCACCGGCCGCCGCGACCGCATCCGCACCCTGCGCAAGGGCGGCGGCCTGTCGGGCTTCACCAAGCGCGCCGAGAGCGAATACGACCCGTTCGGCGCCGGCCATTCGTCGACGTCGATCTCCGCCGGCCTCGGCATGGCGGTGGCGCGCGAGCTGACGGGCGAGGGCGGCCACGTCGTCTGCGTGATCGGCGACGGCGCCATGTCGGCCGGCATGGCCTACGAGGCGATGAACAACGCCGGCGCGCTGGGCTCGCGGCTGATCGTCATCCTGAACGACAACGACATGTCGATCGCGCCGCCGACCGGCGCGATGTCGGCCTATCTCGCGCGCCTCGTCTCGGGCCGCACCTATCTGTCGCTGCGCGAGATCGGCCGGGGGCTGGCGAAGCGCCTGCCGAAATTCGTCGAGCGCGGCGCGGCGCGGGCCGAGGAATACGCCCGCGGCCTCGCCATGGGCGGCACGCTGTTCGAGGAGCTCGGCTTCTACTACGTCGGCCCGATCGACGGCCACAATCTGGAGCACCTGCTGCCCGTCCTGAAGAACGTGCGCGACGCCGACCAGGGGCCGGTGCTGATCCACGTGGTGACGCAGAAGGGCAAGGGCTACGCGCCGGCGGAGGCCTCCGCCGACAAGTATCACGGCGTCTCGGCCTTCGACGTGGTGTCCGGCGCGCAGTCGAAGCCGAAGGCCAACGCGCCGAGCTACACCAAGGTGTTCGCCCAGAGCCTGATCGCGGAGGCGCGCGAGGACGAACGCGTCGTCGCGATCACCGCCGCGATGCCGGGCGGCACCGGGCTCGACCTGTTCGGCGAGGCGTTTCCGACGCGGACTTTCGACGTCGGCATCGCCGAGCAGCACGCCGTCACCTTCGCGGCGGGGCTGGCGGCGGAAGGGCTGAAGCCGTTCTGCGCGATCTACTCCACCTTCCTGCAGCGCGCCTACGACCAGGTCGTGCACGACGTGGCGATCCAGAAGCTGCCCGTGCGCTTCGCGCTCGACCGCGCCGGCCTCGTGGGCGCGGACGGGGCGACGCACGCCGGCGCCTACGACATCGCCTATCTCGGCTGCCTGCCGGAGATGACCCTGATGGCGCCGGCCGACGAGGCCGAGCTCGTCCACATGGTCGCGACCGCCGCCGCCTTCGACGATGGCCCGATCGCGTTCCGCTATCCCCGCGGCGAGGGCGTCGGGGTCGAGCTGCCGGCAAGGGGCGCGATCCTGCCGATCGGCCGCGGCCGGATCGTCCGGGAAGGATCGACGGTCGCGCTGCTCTCGCTCGGCACGCGGCTGAAGGCCGCGACCGAGGCCGCGGAGGAGCTCGGCTTGCGCGGCGTCTCGACTACGGTCGCGGACGCCCGCTTCGCGAAGCCGCTCGACCGCGACCTGATCGCGCGGCTCGCCCGCGAGCACGAGGTGCTGCTGACCGTCGAGGAGGGCTCGTCCTGCGGCTTCGGCGCGCTGGTGCTGCAGCTTCTGGCGGGCGAAGGCCTGCTTGACCGCGGGCTGAAGATCCGCACGCTGACGCTGCCGGACCGCTTCCAGGACCACGATCGGCCGGAGCGGCAGATCGCGGAGGCCGGCCTCGACGCCTCGGCGATCGCCGGAGCCGCGCTCGCCGCTCTCGGTCGCGACGCCCGGACGGCCCTGAGAGCCTGAGGTCCGGCCGGCTGGCGCGCCGGTCCCCGGCGCCGCATCCTGACGCCATCGACGTCAGGAGCGAACGGCATGAACGACATCGCCCATTCCGCGGCGCGCTGGCTGGGACGTCCGGCCGAGGCGCTGGACGAGGCGGAGACGCGCGTTCTGAAGAGCGCGGCCGCCCGACGCACCGTCTCGCGCCCGCCGAACGAGGCCTTCGACCAGAGCATGAGCTTCGGCGAACGGCTCGCCGACCGCGTCGCGAGCTTCGGCGGCTCGTGGACCTTCATCATGGCCTTCGGCGCGTTCCTGGTGGTCTGGGTCGTCGCCAATGTCGGCCTGCTGGCGCGGCCGTTCGACGCCTACCCCTTCATCTTCCTCAACCTGATGCTGTCGATGATCGCGGCGGTGCAGGCGCCGATCATCATGATGAGCCAGAACCGGCAGGCCGCGAAGGACCGGCAGGACGCCGCGCTCGACTACGAGGTCAATCTCAAGGCCGAGATCGAGATCATGGCGCTGCACGAAAAGCTCGACCGCCTGCGCGACGACCATCTCGCGAACATGCTCGCCCAGCAGCAGGAGCAGATCCGGCTGCTGACCGAGCTCGTGGCGTCGCGGGGCTCGCCCAGTCGAGACCAATCGGCCTGAGCGCGCGCGAGCGTGACGGATGCGCCGAACGAGCCCACAACGATGTCCAGACAGAAGTCCGATGCGACGCGGTCGTCGGCGGTCCATGAGCGACGCGCGTTTCGCGCGTCGTCCTCCGGCTCGACCGGAGGACCCATCTGCGGCGTCGAGCGCGACGTGGGCATGGATGGTCCGGTCAAGCCGGACCATGACGACGCGTTTTGGTGCGGACGAATAGAACGCTCTAGGCGGCGCCCAGGGTGATCTTCTCCACGGTCCGCGTGGGTCCGAACACCTCCTCGAAGGTCTCGCGCAGCGCCATGTCGACCTCGGGCATGGTCACGATCCGCCCGAGATCGGCGAGGCTCGTCACGCCGTGGTCGCTGACGCCGCAGGGCACGATGCCGGCGTAGTGCGACAGCTCCGGCTCGACGTTGAGGCTGACGCCGTGGAACGTCGCCCAGCGCCGCACCCTGATGCCGATGGCGGCGATCTTGTCCTCGGCGTCGCGGGCCCGCTCCGGCCGGCGCACCCAGACGCCGACGCGGTCCTCGCGGCGTTCGCCGGCGACGCCGAAGCGGTCGAGCGTCGCGATCAGCCAGTCCTCGAGGCCGGCCACGAAGCGCCTCAGATCCGGCCCGCGCCGCTTCAGGTCCAGCATCACATAGGCCACCCGCTGGCCGGGCCCGTGATAGGTGTACTGCCCGCCGCGCCCGGTGGCGTAAACCGGGAACAGGTCCGGCCGCACCAGATCGGCGGGCTGGGCGCTGGTGCCGGCGGTGTAGAGCGGCGGATGCTCCACCAGCCAGACCAGTTCGTCCGCGGCGCCGTCGGCGATCGCGGCGGCGCGCGCCTCCATCACCCGCACGGCGGCGGCGTAGTCGGTCAGGCCTTCGCCGACGAGCCATTCGACCGGCGCGCCGGCGGGGGCGGGCAGCCGCGCGAGCGCGCCGCGGGCGCCGGCCGGAGACGAGGGGCGAACGGGCTCAACCATGCCTTAACCATAACCGTGCTGCACTGGGCTCGCGGCCCCCGGACGGGAGCCGCGCATTCCGGAGATGTCGTTTCGTGCCGCGTATCGACAAGGTCAATCTCGAGCTCTCGATCGTGCTCGGCGCCGCGCGGATGCCGATCCATCAGTTGCTGCGCATGGGCCGCGGCGCGGTGATCGAGCTGGCCGCCACCGAGGACGACGCCGTCACCATCCTCGCCAACGACCATCCGATCGCCCGCGGCGCGGTGTTCGTCAACGGCGACCGCATCGGCGTCGAGATCACCTCGATGATCCAGCGCGAGGAAAAAGGCCGCACCGAGCGCCTGGTCGGCGGCGCCGAGGCCGACGCGGCCTGAACGGAGCGCCGGCCACGTCCGGCCGCCCGCGGGAATTAGACGCCTGCGCCTCGTGCCCCGGTTTCCTGCCCTGACGATTCTTCGTCCGCCATCCCTTCCTGACCCGCGGCCGCCCCAGGCCGACACCTCTGGACGCACGCCTGGCCCGTGGTTTCCCCGGGGCTTTCCACCGCGCTGCGCGTGGCGCCGTTCCGCCCTTGTGGAGCCGTCGTCGATTTGTTATCAGCACCGCCGTCGCGGTCGTGGCGGAACTGGTAGACGCGCAGCGTTGAGGTCGCTGTGGGGCAACCCGTGGAAGTTCGAGTCTTCTCGACCGCACCATAGACTTGGCTGCATACCTCATGCGGCGGAAGAAGCCCCGGAGCCCAGGCTCCGGGGCTTCTTCGTTTTCAGGCCCGGCGCACCGTCAGCTTCACGCTGCCGCGGTTGTTGTCGTAGGTCTGCCAGGCGTCGTTCGCGAAGCAGTAGAGATAGCCCGAGGCCTTCGGCGTGATCGTCGCCTTCGAGCCGATCCGGAAGGTTTCGTTGTGCGTGAGCCGGGCATGGTCCTCGCTCGTCAGCGGCTTTTTGGCGAGTGAGCCGTCCTTCTCGAACCATTCGCCGCTTGCGATCATGCCGACGAGCGCGAACCAGTCGATTCCTTCCTCGCGCTTGGTCCACCAGAAGTCGGCCTGCGCGTTGCCGGTCAGCCGCTTGTAGAGGCTTTCCGCTCCGCCCCAGGCGGACGAGAGCACATGGACGATCTCTGCCGGCTTGAACGTGCCGTCCCGCGCCCCGTCCGGGCCGCAGGCGATCGACTTGTCGAGCCATTCGCCGGTCGCCGCGAAGGAGTAGGCCGCTCCCTTCTCGAGATAGATCCCTGACGCGTTCCAGTGGTCGCGCGCGAACACGTCGACCGTTTTCTCCTCGCCGGACGCGAGCGCGCGCGTCGGCCAGTAGGCGAACTGGCTGAGCGGCGGATCGTCGTAGCGGTCGTAGGCGGAGGCGTGGATCGAGCCGTCGAGCTTGCCCGCCCGTGCGGCTTCGGGCGCGAAGCAGGGGGCCTCGCGCGGTCGGGTCTTCAGTTTCTTGAACACGCCGGTCAGAGAATCGTGCAGCACGTCGCGCGCGTTCGGGACAACCTGCGCGGCCGCGCCCTTGCGGAACACGAGGCCCCCAAGCGTCGCGGGCTCGGGCGCGCCGTCTTTCGCTTTCACGGGAGACGAGGCGTCCGCCGCCTCGTCCATCATCCACTTCAGCGCGCCGTTCGCGAGACCCGCCTGCACATAGCCCCCGCCCACGTCGGAATGGACGCCGGGGAACCAGACCTGCGCCACGTTCTGCTCCGGCGGCGTGTCGACCCACAGCGTCGGCGTGAAGCTCTGCCGGCGCTCGTCGAGCGCGACGGCGTGCCGGGCGTAGCCGACATTGTCGCTGAGCGCGGTGTCGTGGAACTCGTAGGCCGTCGGATCGTCGATCAGGTTGAGAAGGGCCATGTCGTCGGGAATGCCGAGGGCGCCGACCGTGTCCCAGACGCCGATGAAGTGGATCGGCGTCTTGCCCGTGACCTTCTGGCCCTTGGAGAAGCCGAGGACGGGTCGCGCGTCGGTCGCCTCCACGTCCTTCGCCCTTGCGCGGTAGGCGTCATAGGTCGCGTCGACCGCCGCCCAGATCTCGGCGTCGGTCATCCCGGCCGTGTCGATGAGGCCGCAGCGGGAGATCATCCCGCTGAGCGAACGCGCGGTGAAGGCGCCGCGGCTGAAGCCGAACAGCCAGATGCGGTCTTTCGGCCGATAGGCTCCGGCCAGCCAGCGATAGGCGCTCTTGACGTTCTGGCCGAGCCCCGCGCCGACGCCGCCGCCGAGCGCGCGGTCCCACCAGCCGCCGTCCGTGCCGACGCCGGGATGGTAGTAGCGCCGGATCGGCGTCTTGTCGGCCCCGATCTCCGCGAGCGCATTGTAGATCTTGACCACATTGGTCGGCGCCGGGAGGCCGCCGTCGAGGTCGTCGGGCGTGTTCCACGTCCCGTCGCAGCACACCACCACGTCCGCCATGTTCCGCCCCCGCGCTTCGGCCCTTTTTGGCCTTCAGGGCGAAGACTGCACTCGTCATGCGTGTGTCGCAAGCGGCGTTTCGCGGGCGCGCGGGGCGCGAGTTATCCGCCTCAGGTTGCCGCGCCGCACAAGACGCCATACACCCCGCCCACGAGTTCACCCCATGGCCAGCGAGGGCGCATGACCGCTGACGCCGAGACGCGCGCCGGAACGCCGGGACCGGACGTCGTGGACGCGATCCGCGACGAGGACGGCCGGCTGCGGTCGAGCTTCGTCGAGGCCGTCGTCGCGGCGATCGCGGCGAACGACGGTCCGCGCGTCTGCGAGCTCGCCGGCGACCTGCACGAGTCCGACGTCGGCGACCTGATCGAGACGCTGGAGCCGGACGACCGCCCCAAGCTGATCGAACTGCTGGGCAAGGAGTTCGACTTCACGGCGCTGACGGAGGTCGACGAGACCGTCCGCGTCCGTCTGCTGGAGGAGCTGCCGCCGGAGACGGTGGCGGAAGGCGTCCGCGACATCGATTCCGACGACGCGGTCTACATCCTCGAGGACCTCGACGAGGTCGACCGCGCCCGCATTCTCGACCAGCTTCCGGGGCCGGAGCGGGTCGCGCTCACGCGCAGCCTCGACTTTCCGGAAGAGTCCGCCGGCCGGCGCATGCAGAACGAGTTCGTGGCCACGCCGCCGTTCTGGACGGTCGGCCACGTGATCGACCACATCGCCGACACGCCCGGCCTGCCGGAGACGTTCTACGAGGTCTTCGTCGTCGATCCCGCGCACAAGCTGCTGGGCTCGGTGCCGCTCGACCGGCTGCTGCGGACCCGGCGCTCCGTCCTGATGCAGGACATCCTCGAGGAGGACCCGCGCACCGTCCGCGCCACCGACGACCAGGAGGCGGCGGCGCGGCTGTTCGAGCGCTACAACCTCGTTTCGGCCGCCGTGGTCGACGACGCCGACCGGCTCGTCGGCGTGCTGATGGTCGACGACATCCTCGACGTCATCGAGCAGGAGGCCGACGAGGACCTGCGCGCGCTCGGCGGCGTGACCGGCGACGAGGAGATCTCGGACACGGTGCTCTACACCGCCAGGAGCCGCATTCCGTGGCTGCTGGTGAACCTCTGCACCGCCTTCTTCTCGGCGAGCGTGATCGGCCTGTTCGAAGCCCCGATCGAGCAGATGGTGGCGCTCGCGGTGCTGATGCCGATCGTGGCCTCCATGGGCGGCAACGCCGGCACCCAGACCATGACGGTCGCGGTGCGCGCGCTCGCGACCCGCGACCTCGGCGGCCACAACGCCCGGCGCCTGATCGGGCGCGAGACGCTGGTCGGACTCGCCAACGGCGTCGCGCTCGCGGCGCTGGTAGGCCTCGCCGCGGGGGCGTGGTTCGTGAATCCGCAGCTCGGCGTGATCATCGGCGCGGCGATGGTGGTGAACTTCGTCTGCGCCGGCCTGTTCGGGATTCTGATCCCGATCGGGCTAGACAAGCTGAAGGCTGACCCGGCCGTCGCCTCGGGCGTGTTCGTGACGACGATCACGGACGTCGTGGGCTTCTTCTCCTTCCTTGGCCTCGCAAGCTGGTGGTTTGGCCTCAGCCTGCGCTGACGTCTCGCCCGCCGCCGACATGGTGAGCGAGTGATTAACGATTTCGCCACGTTCCTCCGCTTTGCTGGCGCGCATGAGTTCGCGTGACAGGAGGCCGTCGATGAAAGATCCCGCAGTGGCGCGCGTCGCCGGAGCCGTGGTGTTCTCGACGCTTCTCGTGGCGCTGGCGTTCGAGGGCGAGCGGGCCGCGCAGCCGGTCAAGGCCGCCGAGGAGGTCGTCGCGATGATTCGCGACGCCGCCGACCGCTGAACGTTCACGCAGCCGTGAAAATCCGCCGCGTCGACGCGGCCTAGACTGTCGCAGAAGCATTCGGGGGACCGGCGCATGGCGAAGGCGAGGGGGAAGAAGGCGCTGCGCGCCTTTCTAGGCGTCGCTTTCGCCGCGGCGGCGCTCGCGGGCTGCTCCACCGTCGGGCCGGACGTCGAGCGCACCGCGCTGACCACGGAGATTGACCCGTCCACCGGCATCGGCGCCGCGCTCGCGGGCCGCGTCACCACGCCGGACGACCATCCGATCCACGGCATCGACGTCGCGAAGTACCAGGGCGAGATCGACTGGACCGGCGTGCGCGCGTCCGGCGTCTCCTTCGCCTTTATCAAGGCGACCGAGGGCGGCGACCGGGTCGACCAGCGCTTCGAGCAAAACTGGGCCAACGCCCGCGCCGCCGGCGTCCCCCGCGGCGCCTACCACTTCTATTATTTCTGCCGCACCGGCGCCGAGCAGGCCGCCTGGTTCATCCGCAACGTGCCGAACGACCCCGGCGCGCTGCCGCCCGTGCTCGACATGGAGTGGAACCACCTGTCGCCGTCCTGCAAGCGCCGCCCGCCGCGCGAGGAGGTGCTGCGCGAGATGGGCGTGTTCCTGTCGATGGTGGAACGGCATTTCGGCAAGCGGCCGACGATCTACACCAGCGTCGACTTCCACCGCGATATCCTGGTCGGCGCGTTCCCGGGCCATCATTTCTGGCTGCGCAGCGTCGCCGGCCATCCGAGCCTGAAGTATCACGTCTCGCGGCGCTTCTCGTTCTGGCAGCACACCGCCACCGGCCGCATCGGCGGCGTGACCGGCAACGTCGACCGCAACGTGTTCATGGGCGACGCCGAAAGCTTCCGCCGTTACGCCGCCACTGGGCGGTGAGCTTCGACCGCGTCAGCGGTCGGAGGAGCGGGCGGGCAGCGGGTCGGCGGCTCCGTCGCGCCAAGGCAGACGGCGGGCGATCGCCCCCGTGATCGGGTTGACCAGCCCGATCGACGGCGCCTCGACATAGCGCCACGACAGCCAGCCGGCGACGAGCGCCAGCGGGAAGGCCAGCAGGAACACGCCGACGGCGCTCAGCGACGGCGCCGCGTGGACCAGGCACTGCTCGATCAGGAAGCCGGACACATAGAAGCCGTAGGACCACGTGCCGAGCCGCGCCAGCGCGCCGGCGAGCGGCGGGCGGGCGAAGCCGATCACGACGATCGCGTAGGCGATCAGCGCCATGCCGGCGAGCGCCGCGAGCTGGGTGAAGGCGAGCGGGGCCGCGACGGCCGCGACCAGCGCGAACAGCCGCTTCGAGACCGGAATTCGGTCGGCGAAAGTTGCGAGCGCGATCCCGATGCCGAAGGCGGAGGCGAAGCGCACGAGGTGGTGCGGCGTCCCGAGGTCGAGATGGGCGGCCTCGCCGTTCCAAAACCAGACGACGTTGACGGCGAGGGTGGCGACAAGGGCGGCGAGCGTCAGCATACGGCGCCCGATCAGCCCGAGCGCGCCCGCGACCGCGAGGCAGATCGCGAACACCAGCTCGTAGCGGACCGTCCAGAGCGGGATGTAGAGGGTGTTCGGCTCCGCGCCCCGGTCGAGCGTGGCGGGAAGCGTCGCGTTGATGTCGACCAGCGAGGTGACGGCGGCGATGAAGCGGAACGGCGCGCCGTCGGCGAAGTAAGCCTCGAGCGGCAGCCGCGTCACGAGCGGCCCGATGACGAGGGCCGCGATCGCGGTCGAGACGAAGATGCCCGGCAGATAGCGCATCAGCCGCGCCACGACGAAGCGCAGCGCGTCCGGGCGGGTCATGTAGCTCCGCGCGAGCAGCATGCCCGACAGGATGAAAAACGCATGCACGCCATGGAAATCGAGCGAGAAGCCGAACACATGCATGAAGTCGGCGGTCTTCAGCCCGGGCGTCGTCACCACCCAGGCGTGGGCCCAGAGCACCGCGGCGGCCGCGATGATGCGCACGGCCGCGAGGTCGTTCGAGCGCCGGTCGAGACAGTCGGCGAGGGTCGGGGTCACGCTCTCCTCCGATGAGGCGCCGGCGGACTGGGACCCGCGCGGCGGTACGCTAAACCGTCGGATGTGAAGAAAGAGTCGTCGCTGCTTCCGACGACGGCGCGTCGGCGCGACGCGTGGTCCCGCGCGCTCCGCTTGAAAGGCCTTGCATGTTCTTCGTCGCCTCCAAAGTCCTCGGCTTCCTGACCGCGCCCTCTAACGCGCTCGCGATGGTCGGGCTCGCGGGCGTCGCGCTCGCGGCGGCCGGCTGGCCGGGAGCGGGCGCGGCGGCCATGGCCGCGGCGATTCTCGGCCTCGCCGTCGCCGGATTCTCCCCGCTCGGCGCCTGGTTGCTGCTGCCGCTGGAGCAGCGGTTTCCGCGCGCCTCCGCCGATCCCGCGCCGGCCGGCCTCGTGGTGCTGGGCGGCTCTTTCGACACTGCGATCGCCGGCGCGCGGCAAGAGGTCGCGCTAGCCGCCGCGGCGGAGCGGCTCACCGCGGTGGCGGAGCTCGCAAGGCGCTGGCCCGAGGCGCGCATCCTGTTCAGCGGCGGCTCGAACGCGCTGGCGGGGGACGACGGCGTGACCGAGGCGGAACTGGCGCGCCGTCTGTTCGTCAGCTTCGGCGTCGCGGAGAGCCGCCTGATCTTCGACGCCCGTTCGCGCAACACCGTGGAGAACGCGCGCTTCAGCCGCGAGGCGGCCGGCAGGGCCGCGGCCGGGCGCTGGCTGCTGGTGACCTCCGCCTATCACATGCCGCGTGCGGTCGGCTGCTTCCGCGCGGCGGGCTTTCCCGTGGAGGCGTGGCCGGTGGACTACCGCACCCGCGGGCCGCAGGACGCCTGGGCGCCGTCGGCCTCGTTCAGCGCCGGGCTCCGCCGAATCGACATGGCCGCCCGCGAATGGGTCGGCCTTGTCGCCTACTGGCTGCTGGGATATGTGACCGCCCCGTTGCCCCGGCCCTGACGGGGCACACATAGTGCGGGAGGATCGTCGCCGCGACCGATCGATCTCCGGAGCAACGCGGCTCAAGGCGAACATGACCGACAGCTCATCCGAGCGCCCTGCGCCGTCCTCCGAGGCGAGCCTCTCCGGCGCGACCGGCACCCATGGCGCCAGCGCCGCCGAAGCGGCGGCCACCCATGGCGAGCGACATAGCTTCTGGACGCTCACCATCGGCAGCGTCGGCGTCGTCTACGGCGACATCGGCACCAGTCCCCTCTACGCGATGCGCGAATCGCTGCTCCATCTCGGCCACCAGCCGAGCACGGAGGAGGTGATCGGCATCGTCTCGCTGCTGACCTGGGCGCTGGTGGTGGTGGTGACGTTCAAATACGTCTTCATCCTGCTCCGGGCCGACAACCACGGCGAGGGCGGCACCCTGTCGCTGATGGCGCTGGCGCAGACCGCGATCGGGCGCAACAGCACGGTGCTTCTGGCGCTCGGCGCCGTCGGCGCGGCGCTGTTCTACGGCGACGCCATCCTGACGCCGGCGATCTCGGTGCTGTCGGCGGTCGAGGGCCTCAAGGTCGCGACGCCGGTGTTCGAGCCCTACGTGCTGCCGATCACCATCGCGATCATCGTCGCGCTCTACGTCGTCCAGTCGTCCGGCACCGGCAAGGTCGCCGCGCTGTTCGGCCCCGTCACCGTGGTCTGGTTCGTGGTGATCGCGGCGCTCGGCGTGCTGCACATCTTCGACGCGCCGGTGGTGCTCCACGCGCTGAACCCCTACCACGCCGCCCTGTTTCTCGTGGACCATGGCTGGCTCGCCTTCATCGTGCTGGGCGCGACCTTCCTCGCGGTGACGGGCGCCGAGGCGCTCTACGCCGACATGGGCCATTTCGGCCGCGGGCCGATCCGCACCGCCTGGCTCGGCCTCGTGCTGCCGTCGCTCGTTCTGAACTATCTCGGCCAGGGCGGTCTCGCGATCTCCAACCCCGCGGCGATCAAGGACCTGTTCTTCCTGACCGCGCCGGAGTGGTTCCGGCTGCCGCTCGTGCTGCTCGCCTGCCTCGCGACCGTGGTGGCGAGCCAGGCCGTGATCTCCGGCGCCTATTCGCTGACCCGCCAGGCGATGCAGCTCGGCATGCTGCCGCATCTCGAGGTGCAGCACACGTCCCAGACCCAGGCCGGGCAGATCTACATGCCCAAGGTCAACTGGCTGATGCTCGCGGGCGTGCTGGCGCTCGTCATCGTGTTCCAGAGCTCGAGCTCGCTCGCCGCCGCCTACGGCATCGCGGTGACGGGCACGATGATCGTGACCACGCTGCTCGCGATCGTCGTCATCGCCAAGTTCTGGAAGTTCGGCTGGCTGGCCGCGATCGTCTGCATGACGCCGTTCCTGATCGTCGACGTCGCCTTCCTCAGCGCGAACCTGCTGAAGCTGCCGGACGGCGGCTACATCCCGCTGATCCTCGGCGCCGCGATCGTGGTGCTGATGTGGACCTGGATCCGCGGCGTGCGCTTCGTCGAGGGCCGCATCCGGCGCGAGAGCATCCCGATCGCGGAATTCGCGAAGTCCATGTCCACGAGCTCGGCGACGCGGGTGAAGGGCACGGCGATGTACCTGACTTCGTCGCCCGAGATCGCGCCGCCCGCGCTGCTGCATAACCTGAAGCACAACAAGGTGCTGCACGAGCGCAACGTCATCCTGTCGGTCCGCACCGAGCGGCAGCCGATCGTGCCCGAGGACGAGCGCATCGAGTTCGGGAAGGTCTCGGACGAGTTCTCGACCCTGATCGTGCGCTACGGCTTCATGGAGGACCCGAACCTCCCGCGCGCGCTGGCGCAGGCCAAGGCCTACGGCCTGCCGTTCGACATGATGAAGACGTCGTTCTTCGTCGGGCGCCGCTCGTTCCGGGCCTCCGCCAGCGTCGGCATGCCGCTGTGGCAGGACCACGTCTTCATCGGCCTGGTGCGCCAGTCCTTCGACGTGACCGAATACTTCCGCATTCCCGCCGGACGCGTGGTCGAGCTCGGCAACCAGATGGTGGTGTGAGGGGCGGAAGCGTCATCCCGGCCGAGCGAAGCGAGAGCCGGTATCGGGCGTAGGCTAGGGCGCCTCGTCCGGATCGCGATCCCGGCTCTCCGCCTGTGGCTCCGGCCGGGATGACGGATCGATCGTATCCTCCGCCGGCAGGCCGATCCGGTAGACGCCCTTGAAGTCGTCCGGGTCGACCGGCTTGCCCTTGCGGTAGATCGCGACCTCGCCGGCGCGGGCGAGGCCGACGGCCGCGGCCCGCACCGCCTTGATCCGGCCCTGCCAGGCGTCGCCCTCGAGCCCGTCGGCTTTCGCGGAGGCCTTCGCCGCCTCGGTCGGGCAGATGGTCTTGCCCGGCCCGCGTTCTGCGACGAGCCGCCGGATCGCCTCGAGGATGCTGTCGGTCGAGCGGGTCATGGCGCGTCCCTGTCCTTCCGCGGGCGGATCATGCGGCGGCCTGCGAGGCCGCGCTCGGATCGCCCATGAGCTTCAGCGTCACGACGATGCCGAGCGAGGTCGAGGCCAGGAACACCCAGCCGGAGACCGCGCCCACCGCGACGCCCGCGATCGCCTCGCCGGTGACCGCGCCTAGCGCCGTCATCGCGCCCCAGCCGAGCATGGTCCCGCCGAGGAGCATCTCCACGCATTCGCGGGCGGTGACGCCGGTCAGGCTGAAGCGGCCGGAGCCGACCGCGCAGGCGAAGGCGCCCAGTACGAAGCCGGCGATGATCACCACGTGGTGGGTGAGGGCGAAGCCCTCGATCCGAGGCACCACCAGCCCCGCGATCCCGGCGTCGAGGCCGGGCAGATGGTCCGGCGCGAGGCCGAGCGCGGTCGCGAGCCAGCGCGCGACCGTCGCGCATTCCGCGATCAGGCCGAGCGGCTCGCCGGCGGCGTAGCTCGCCGCGACGAGGACGCCCAGCAGCGCGCCGGCCGCGGTCGCCGGCCACGGCTCGATCAGCACCCGCCGCATGAGCCCCGCGTCGGACGCAGGCAGCTTCGGGCGCCAGCGCCAGAGCGCGGCGACGAGGACGGCGATCGCCGCGAGCTGGGCCGCGAGGGCGCCGGCGAGGCCGAGAGCGTCCGGCAGCCAGGGCGTCGGCGCGTGCTCGATCGCGGCCTCGAAGGTCCAGCGCCAGTGCGTTAGCGCCAGCACGAAGCCGGCGAACACCGCGAGCAGCGCGGGCGCCGCCACCAGCGAGCCCTCGCTGATGCGCCGGAGATGCACCATGACGCCGCCGCGCGAGATCACCGAGCCGACCCCGAACACGAAGCCCGCGATCGGCAGCAGCCAGTCCACCGGCCCGATGCGCGCGTTGGCGGGCGGCGCGAGGCCGAAGCCTGCGAGCGTGCCGAGCGTCAGCAGGGCGGCGACCGCGAGGGCGGCGAGGAAGCCCAGCAGCTGGCCGCTGTCCCGCAGCATCATCAGGTCGCGCCAGGCGCGCACCAGCGACAGCTCGCCCCGCTGCAGCGCGACCCCGAAGGCCACGCCCGCGACCAGCGCGAAGCTGCGCAGGCCGAACCCGCCGTCGAGCGCCGCGAAGGCGAACGAGCCGGCGAGGGCGAGGGCGATGATCGCGACCGCGAGCCCGGGCCGCGGGACCGCGAGATGCTTGAGGACGAGGGGCCGCCGCGTCACGCGGCGGCGGCCTCTTCCACGCTGGCGCTCGCCTCCAGCCAGGTCTCCTCGGCTTCGGCTTTGGCGCGCTCGACCTCGGCGCGCTTGACGCCCAGCGCGGCGGCCTTCTGGGGCTTGTCCGCGAAGCCGCCGCCGGCCGCGAGCTCCGCGTCGATGCGGGCGAGCTCGCGGTCGCAGGTCGCCATCAACTCCTCGAGCGAGGCGATCTTCTTCTTGAGCGCGCCGACGTCGATCCGCTTCGGCGCGGGCTCGGACGACATGCCCGTGCCCTTGCCGACCTTCTTCGACTTCCCCGAACCTTCGGCCGACAGGATGTATTTGCGGTAGTCGTCGAGATCGCCGTCGAACGGCTCGACCCCGCCGCCGCCGACCACCCACAGCCGGTCCGCCGTGGCGTCGAGCAGGTGCCGGTCATGGCTGATCAGGATGACCGCGCCGGCGTATTCGTTCAGCGCCTGCGCGAGGCTTTCGCGGCTGTCGATGTCGAGATGGTTGGTCGGCTCGTCGAGGATGAGCAGGTGCGGCGCGTGCCAGACCGCGAGGCCGAAGGCGAGGCGCGCCTTCTCGCCGCCGGACATCTTGCCGACCTTGGTGTTGGCCTTGTCGCCGGGGAAGCCGATCTGCGCGACCTTGCCGCGCACCTGCGCGTCGCCGGCGGTCGGCATCAGGCGGCGGATGTGGTCGTAGGGCGTGCCCTCGACGTCGAGGTCCTCGACATGGTGCTGGGCGAAGAAGCCGACCAGCATCTTGTCGGATTTGTTGACGCGGCCCACGCTCGCCTGGAGGCGGTTCGCCAGCAGCTTGGCGAAGGTGGACTTGCCGTTGCCGTTGGAGCCGAGCAGCGCGATGCGGTCGTCCGGATCGATGCGGATGTTGAGCTTGTGCAGGATGGTGCGGTCGCCGTAGCCCGCCGAGACGCCGTCGAGCGCGACCAGCGGCGGCGCCAGCTCCCGCTCCGGCTCCGGAATGCGGAACGGCACCACGCTGCTTTCGACCACTGCGTTGATCGGCTGCATCTTGGCGAGCCGCTTGACGCGGGACTGGGCCTGCGTCGCCTTGGAGGCCTTGGCCTTGAAGCGGGCGATGAAGGCCTCGAGCCGGGCGCGCTCCTCGGCCTGCGCCTTGGCCGCCTTCTGGTCGAGCGCCAGCTTCTCGCGGCGCATCCGGTCGAAGGCGTCGTAGTTGCCCTTCCAGACCGTCAGCTTGCCCTGGTCGAAGTGCAGGATGTGGTCGACGGAGGCGTTGAGCAGGTCGCGGTCGTGGCTGATGACCAGCGTCGTGCGCGGGTACTTCGCGAGGTAGTCCTGCAGCCAGAGCGTGCCTTCGAGGTCGAGGTGGTTGGTCGGCTCGTCGAGCAGCAGCAGGTCCGGCTCCGAGAACAGCACCGCCGCGAGCGCGACGCGCATGCGCCAGCCGCCGGAGAAGTCGGAGCACGGGCGCTGCTGCGCCTCGTCGTCGAAGCCGAGGCCCGACAGGATGCGGGCCGCCCGCGACGGCGCTTCGTAGGCGTCGATGTCGATCAGCCGCGTCACGATGTCGGAGATGCGGTCCGGATCGACGCAGGTCTCCGATTCCGCCATCAGCGCCGCGCGCTCCTTGTCGGCGGCGAGCACGACCTCGATCAGCGGCTCCGGCCCCGACGGCGCCTCCTGCGCCACGCGGCCGAGGCGCAGGCCCTTCGGCATGTTCACCGAGCCGTCGTCGGGACCGATGTCGCCCGCGAGCAGCTTGAACAGGGTGGTCTTGCCGGTGCCGTTGCGGCCGACGACGCCGACGCGCGCGCCCTCGGGAAGGAAGGCGCTCGCGCGGTCGAGCAGCACGCGTCCCGCGACGCGGCAGGTGAGGTCTTCGATCTGGATCATGACAGCCTGCTTGTGGCGCCTGCGAACGGCGTTGTCCACGGTCGCGACGGCTGGCGCGCCACATGTCGCGGCCGTCAAACGCCTGACATGGACGGCGCCGCAGATTGGACCCGTTCCAGTTCCGCGGCGGGCGAACCGGCCCGTCGTCTTCAAAGAACGTGACGGGGAAAACCGATGACCACTGACGACACGTCGGCCAAGGGCCGGGGCGCCGCCGACATTCGCGCGCATGAGGACGAAGAGGCGGCCGGCATCGATCGTCCGGGCCTGCACGCGACAGGCGACGCGCGGCCCCACAACGAGCCGTTCCGCTCCGTGCTCGCCCGCAACATCGAGCGCCGCTCGTTCCTGCTCGGCGCGGCGGCGACGGTGCCGGTGCTGATGGCGGGCTCCGCGGCGCTGCTGCCGACCGAGGCCGAGGCCGGCGCCCGCCGCCTGTCGTTCACGCCGATCGAGCCCTCGCAGCTCGACGACATCATCGTTCCGGAGAACTACGAGAGCCGCGTGCTGATCCGCTGGGGCGACCCGGTGCTGCCGACCGCTCCGACGTTCCAGCCCAACCGGCAGACGCCCGAGGCCCAGGAGCAGCAGTTCGGCTACAACTGCGACTTCGTCGGCTACTTCCCGCTCGACAGCGACCGCCGCGCCCTGCTGTGCGTGAATCACGAGTACACGTCCGGCGAGGACATGTTCAAGAACTACAGCCCCGGCGTGAACCGCAAGCAGGCCGAGGTCGAGATCGCGGCCCATGGCGGCTCGGTCGTGGAGATCCAGCGCGCCGGCTCGATCTGGAGCGTCGTGAAGAGCGACCGCTACAACCGCCGCATCACCGGCGACACGCCGATGGTCATCACCGGTCCCGCCGCCGGCGAGCCGCTGATGAAGACCTCCGCGGACCCGACGGGAACGCGCGTGCTCGGCATGCTGAACAACTGCGCCGGCGGCAAGACGCCGTGGGGCACGTGGCTGACCTGCGAAGAGAACTTCAATCAGTACTTCGCCAACAACGGTCTGGCCGCGGACCCCGCGATCAAGGCGGCGCATGCGCGCTACGGCGTGTCGAGCGGCCCCACCGGCCGCCGGTGGGAGGCGTTCTACGATCGCTTCGACGTGGTGAAGGAGCCGAACGAGCCGTTCCGCTTCGGTTGGGTGGTCGAGATCGACCCCTACGACCCGACCTTCGTCCCGCGCAAGCGCACCGCGCTCGGCCGCGCCAAGCACGAGGCCGCGACCACCGCGATCGCCAAGGACGGCCGCGTCGCGGTCTACACCGGCGACGACCAGCAGTTCGACTACGTCTACAAGTTCGTGTCGAAGAACAAGTACGACCCCGCCAACCGCGCCGCGAACTTCGACCTGCTCGACGAAGGCGTGCTCTACGTCGCCAAGCTCCATGACGACAACACCGGCGAGTGGATCCCGCTCACGATCGACAACCCGCTGCTGAAGGACAAGTTCTCCAGCCAGGGCGAGATCCTGATCAAGACCCGCCTCGCCGCCGACGCGGTCGGCGCGACCGCCATGGACCGGCCGGAGGACTGCCAGCCGAACCCCGTCAACGGCCGCGTCTACCTAACGATGACCAACAACAGCGCCCGTTCGAACATCGTCGCGGACTCCGGCTCGGCCCTCGCCAATCCGCGCGTGCCCAACCTCAACGGCCACATCATCGAGCTGACCGAGCAGAAGAACGACCACGCGGCGACGGCGTTCAAGTGGGAGATCTTCCTGCTCTGCGGCAATCCGGAGATCGACCTCAAGACCGATCCGGACTCGCTGACGCCCGGCCTCCCGTCCAGCGCGACCTTCTTCGCCGGCTACGCCGACGCGACCAAGCTCGGCAAGATCGCCTCGCCGGACAACATCGCCTTCTGCAGCAAGGGCCATCTCTGGATCGCCACCGACGGGCAGCCCAACAGCGCCGACATCGGCAACCCGAACGATGCGCTGCACGTGGTGCCGACGGTCGGCCGCGACCGCGGCTACCTCCGGCAGTTCCTCAGCGGCCCGAAGGGCTCGGAGGTCTGCGGGCCGGAGTTCTCGGACGACGAGCGCACGCTGTTCTGCGCGATCCAGCATCCGGGCGAGGGCGGCGGCATCCCGAACACGGTCAGCACCTGGCCGGACCGCCGGGAGCTACCGCGCCCGGCCGTGATCGCCGTGCGCCGCGAGGACGGCAAGGACATCGGTCTCTGATCGACGCGTCCCGCGCGGACCGACGAGACGGCGGCGGCCTTCGGGCCGCCGCCGACAGGCGAAACGCGCTTCCATGCCCCGGCTCGACCGGGGCATGGTCGTTTCGAGCGCCCGTTTGCGAGAGCCGACGTCCATCGCCTCGTCATGCCCGTGACGTCGCGGGCGTCCACGACTTGGGCGCGGAGCTCTACGGCCTCAGTAGGTGATGAATGTCCGCCTCCGGCGGGCGTGACGCGTTGTCTCGGGCGGACATCATCGCTCGTCAGCGCCCGCGACATCGCGCGCAGAAGCGGCGCGTTGGCTTGATCGGCTGACGATAAGCGGCGGATGGCCGGGATCGGGGATCGACCGGCGTCCAGGGTCCTGTCACGACCTCTGGAGAAGAATGGCGGGAGTGACGGGACTCGAACCCGCGGCCTCCGGCGTGACAGGCCGGCGCTCTAACCGACTGAGCTACACCCCCAAAAGCGAAGCATGCGCCCCGCTCAAGTGCGGCGGTTGGTACGGGACGGCGGGCGCCCTGTCAAGCGCTCCCGGCGCGTTGGTCGACCCGCCTGTGGGAAGCCGTCCGCTCACGCTTTCGGCGCCAGCTTCGCCTAAGTTTTAGGCACATGATGGCCTGCCATGCGCCAGCCGCGCGGGCCCCGCCGCATGGTCCTGCCCGGCCTGCGCGGCTGGCACGGGCGTTGCTGAGCGTTTTTCCGCGTTCGACGGGGAGACCGCATGGCCCAGGCAGCCGAGATCGACATCGCGTCCGTGACCAAGCGCTACGGACCGGAGGCCGTCGCGGTCGATTCCGTCAGCCTCAAGATCAAGGCCGGCTCCTACTGCTGCCTGCTCGGGCCCTCCGGCTGCGGCAAGACGTCCACGCTCCGGATGATCGCGGGCCACGAGAGCATCTCGTCCGGCGACATCCGCATCGGCGACGTGGTGGTGACCGACCTGCCGCCGGCGCGGCGGCCGACCTCGATGATGTTCCAGTCCTACGCGCTGTTCCCGCATCTCGACCTTGTCGACAACGTCGCCTTCTCGCTGAAGGTGAAGGGCGTCCCGAAGGCGGAGCGGCGCGCCAAGGCGCTCGAGATGCTGACGCTGATGGGACTCGAGCCCTACGCCGAGCGGCGCCCGGCGCAGCTCTCCGGCGGTCAGCAGCAGCGCGTCGCGCTCGCCCGCGCGCTGATCACCAACCCGCAGGCGCTGCTGCTCGACGAGCCGCTGTCCGCGCTCGACCCGTTCCTGAAGGTGCGCATGCGGCAGGAGCTGAAGCGGCTGCAGCGCGACCTCGGCATCACCTTCGTGCATGTGACGCACTCCCAGGAGGAGGCGATGGCGCTCGCCGACCTCGTGGTGGTGATGTCGGACGGCCGCATCGAGCAGGCCGCGCCGCCGCGCGAGATCTTCCGCCGACCCGCGACCGCCTTCGTCGCGCGCTTCATGGGCGACCACAACGTGCTCTCGGGCCGCGTGGCGGCGATCGACGACGACGGCGCGACGCTGGCCCTGCCCGACGGCGTGTCGTTCCGCACGCCGAAGGACCCGCGGCTGACGCTGGGCGAGCCGGCCGAGATCGCCATCCGCCGCGACCGCATCGCCATCGGCGAGGCCACCGCGCCGGGCTTCGGCGTGACCGGCCTCGTGAAGAACATCGAATACCGCGGCGGCTCGATGAAGGTGACGCTCGACGCCCCCGGCGTCGAGGAGTTCACGGTCTACGCCGACGAGGACGTGTTCGACGGCAAGCCGCACGCGGTCGGCGACGCCGTGCCGCTCGCATGGGCGCTCGCCGACGTCCACGTGCTGGCGCCGCCCACGCACTGATCCGCTTCCGACGACGCCTGAAAGCGCCAAAGACCCAAGCGCCAAGAACCTGAGACGCGAGAGAGACGCCATGACCGAGAAGACCCCCGACACGACGACCAACGCCGCCGCGGAAGGCGTCTCGCGCCGCACGCTGCTGAAGACCGGCGCGGCCGCCGCCGGCGTCGCGGCCGGCTCGGGCGCCGTCACCGGCTTCCCCACGATCTGGGCCCAGAACATCAAGAACGTCACGCTGCGCCAGTTCGGCACGGGCGTCTCGAACCTCAACGCCATCGCCGACAAGGTGAAGCAGGACCTCGGCTTCACGCTGCAGATGACCGCGCTCGACAGCGACAGCGTCACCCAGCGCACCGTGACCCAGCCCGACAGTTACGACATCGCCGACATCGAGTACTGGATCTGCAAGAAGGTCTATCCGACCGGCGCGCTGCAGCCGATGGACGTCAAGAAGATCAAGTATTACGACCAGATCGTCCCGATCTTCACAACCGGCAAGCTGACGCCCGAGAGCAAGATCGCGCAAGGCACGGCGCCCCACACCGTCAGCTTCGTCGAGGGCCCCGGCGCGAAGACCTTCGCGAAGGGGCAGACCGGCTGGATGACGCTGATCCCGACGATCTACAACGCCGACACGCTCGGCATCCGCCCCGATCTCGTCGGGCGCCCGATCGGCAACTGGAAGGACATCCTCGACCCCAAGTTCAAGGGCAAGACCTCGATCCTGAACATCCCGTCGATCGGCATCATGGACGCGGCGATGATCTGCGAGAGCGCCGGCCTCGTCAGCTATGGCGACAAGGGCAACATGACCGAGGACGAGATCGACAAGACGATCGCCGTCCTGATCGAGGCCAAGCGCAACGGCCAGTTCCGGGCCTTCTGGAAGACCTTCGACGAGAGCGTGAACCTGATGGCCTCGGGCGAGGTCATCATCCAGTCGATGTGGTCGCCGGCGGTGACCGCCGTGAAGTCGAAGGGCATTCCTTGCGTCTACCAGCCGCTCGCCGAAGGCTACCGCGCCTGGGGCGGCGGGCTCGGCATCGGCAAGAACGTCAAGGGCCTGCAGCTCGACGCGGCCTACGAGTACATCAACTGGTACCTGTCCGGCTGGTGCGGCGCCTACCTGAACCGCCAGGGCTACTACTCCGCCTGCCTCACCACCGCGAAGGAGCACATGTCGCCGGAGGAGTGGGCGTTCTGGATGGAGGGCAAGCCGGCCGCCATCGACATCAAGTCGCCCGACGGCAAGGAGATCGAGAAGGCCGGCGCGGTGCGCGACGGCGGCTCGTTCGAGGAGCGCATGGGCCGCGTCGCGTGCTGGAACGCGGTCATGGACAAGGACCGCTACATGGTCCGCAAGTGGAACGAGTTCATCGCCGCGTGACGGCTGCCCGGATCGCAGCGATGGCCATGCGTCGCCCCCTCCGCCGCTTCGCGGTCCGCCTCCCCCGCCGTGCGGGGGAGGATAGGAGTGCGCTGGGTCGAACCTCCTCCGCTCGCGGAGGAGGGGGACCATGCGGAGCATGGTGGAGGAGGCCCGCCGCAGCATGACCGCCATCGAAGCGCCGTCCGACATCCTGGAGACGCCCGCCCCGACCATGCGGAGGCGGGCGAGCCGCAGGCTCGCCTCCTACCTGCAGGCCGCGCCGCTCGCGCTGATCCTCGGCGCGTTCCTGCTGCTGCCGATCGCGGCGATCGTGATCGTCAGCTTCTGGGACTACGACAGCGTCCAGATCTACCCCGACTTCGTCACCCTCAACTACGCCGAAACGCTCGGCTCCTGGGTGACGTGGCGGACCTTCTTCAACACCGTGAAATTCGTCGTGCTGGTGTGGGCGATCTCGCTGTTCGTCGGCTTCTGGGTGGCCTACTTCCTCGCCTTCCACGTCCGCACCGTGAAGATGCAGACGGCGCTGTTCCTGCTCTGCACCATCCCGTTCCTCACCTCGAACATCATCCGCATGATCTCGTGGGTGCCTTTCCTCGGCCGCAACGGGTTGCTCAACTCCGCCCTGGTCGATCTCGGCATCGTGCCGGCGCCGCTGGAGTTCCTGCTGTTCTCGGAGTTCGCGGTGGTGCTCGCCATGGTGCACCTCTACGCGCTGTTCATGGTGACGCCGATCTTCAACACGCTGGTGCGCATCGACCGCTCGCTGGTGGAGGCGGCGCGCGACGCCGGCGCCTCGGCGACGCAGATCCTCACCAACATCATCATCCCGCTCGC
Source organism: Methylopila turkensis (assembly GCF_027922325.1). Lineage (GTDB taxonomy): Bacteria > Pseudomonadota > Alphaproteobacteria > Rhizobiales > Methylopilaceae > Methylopila > Methylopila turkensis. The sequence continues at coordinate 77,912 of NZ_BSFL01000001.1, read as the reverse complement.
CAAGCCCGGCATCGCGATCGGCTCGATCTTCGTGGTCACGCTGGTGATGGGCGACTTCATCACCGTGCGCTTCATGTCGGGCGGCCAGTCGGCCTCGGTCGGCCTGATGATCGCGAACCAGATCTCGCTGCTGCAGTACCCGGCGGCCGCCGCCAACGCGGTGGTGCTGCTGGCGGTGGTGCTGATGATGGTGGCCGCCATCCTCAGGATCGTCGACATCCGGAAGGAGCTGTGATGTCCGGCGAGAAGCGCCCGTTCTCCTTCTATGTGCTCGCGGCGTTCTTCGGCCTGTTCGTGCTGTTCCTGTACGGGCCGATGTCGACGATCCTTATCCTCGCCTTCCAGGGCCCGAACGGCGGCCTCACCTTCCCGATGAACGGGGTGTCGCTGCGCTGGTTCCAGAACCTGTTCGAGCAGCAGGCGGTGGGCGATTTCGGCGGCGCCTTCACGCGCTCGCTGATCCTCGGCCTGATGGTGATGGTCACCACCGTGCTGGTGTCGCTGCTCGCAGGCCTCGCCTTCCGGCGCCGCTTCCTCGGCTCCACCGTGCTGTTCTATCTGACGATCTCGAGCCTGGTGGTGCCGTCGATCCTCGTCAGCCTCGGCATCGGCCTCGCCTTCCAGATCGTGGGCTGGCAGCCGGCCTGGTGGAGCTCGGGCTTCGGCGCGCATCTCACCTGGACGCTGCCCTTCGGGGTGCTGATCATGTTCGCGGTGTTCAACCGCTTCTCCCCGGCCTATGAGGAGGCGGCGCGCGACCTCGGCGCCTCGGACTGGCAGACCTTCGCCCACGTGGTGCTGCCGATGATCCTGCCGAGCCTCGTGGGCGTCGGACTGTTCGGCTTCACGCTGTCCTACGACGAGTTCGCCCGCACGCTCATGACGTCCGGCTCGTTCAACACGCTGCCGCTCGAGATCTACGGCATGACCACCAACGTGACGACCCCGGTGCTCTACGCCCTCGGCGCGGTGACGACGCTGGTGTCGGCCGCGGCGATCCTCGCGGCGCTGGCCGCGATCACGCTGATCGGCAAGCAGCGCAAGAAGCTCGGGCCGTCATGAGACGGCGCGCGTGAAGCTGCTCGTCGTCAATCCGAACACGACCGCATCGATGACCGCGAAGATCGGCGAGGCCGCGCGCTCGGTCGCGGGCGCCGGCGTGGAGATCGTCGCCGTGACCTCGCCGATGGGGCCGGCCTCGATCGAGGGCTTCTACGACGAGGCCTTCGCGGTTCCCGGGCTGATCGCGGCGATCGCCGACGGCCAGCGCGCCGGCGCCGACGCGGCGATCGTCGCCTGTTTCGACGACACCGGGCTCGACGCGGCGCGCAGCTTCGGAAATATCCCCGTGGTCGGCATCTGCGAGGCGGCGCTCGTCACCGCCGGGCAGATCGCGAAGCGGATCGCGGTGGTGACCACGCTCGCCCGCTCGGTCGTCCCGGTGGAGGAGCTCGTCCGCCGCTACGGCTACGCCGAGCGCGTCCGGGTCAGCGCCTGCGATGTGGCCGTGCTCGCGCTGGAGGAGCCGGGATCGGGCGCGCGCTCCAAGCTCGAGGCCGAGATCGCCCGCGCGGTCGCCGGCGGCGCCGAGGCCGTCGTGCTCGGCTGCGCCGGGATGGCCGATCTCGCCAAGGCCCTGTCCGCGCGCTTCGGCCTGCCGGTGGTGGACGGGGTCGCGGCGGCGGTCAAGCAGGCCGAGGCGCTGGTCTCGCTCGGCCTCGCGACCGCCAAGACCGGGGCCTACGCGACGCCCTCTCCTAAGGCCTATGCCGGGATGCTCGCGCCCTTCGCGCCGGAATCGGACGGACGGACCTGAACGAACCGGGGCCCGAACGCGGCTGACCCGCGCGGGAGGAGGGCGTCTCCGCGGCGCCAAGGCCGTAAGGCTCCGCCCGATCAGACCCCCAGGAGGCCGATTTCGTCCCAGCTGGTCGTCCGGCGCCAGCCATCGCCAGTTCCCCGGCGCCACTGACGTAACGAAAAGGAAAGCCGCCCGGCGACGGATCGCGGGCGGCTTTCTCATCAGGCTAAGAGTCAGGACGGGCGAGCGGCCTTGCGCCGAGGGGGCTTTGCAGCGACGGCGGGCTCTGCGCTTGCGGCCTCCTCGCCGCCGCCGACCTCGGTCGGCGCTTGCGGCGCGCTTGTGGGGTCGACGCCCAGCTCCTGGCGTGCGCGCTCCCAGTGCTCGTGTTCGCGTCCCTCCGGACGGCCTTCCTCGATCCAGATCTGATACGCCCGTTCGCGGACGTCCTGCGTGCGGTCCATGCGCTCCTCCTGTTGGCGGAGAAACGGCGAGGGACGGCCCGGCGTTCCCTGCGCGCCGTCGGGCGGGGAGGGCGCCGGAGCCGGACTTCAGAAGTCGACCGAGGCGGAGAGCAGGAAGGTGCGCGGCGCGCCGACGGCGAGGAAGCCGCGGGCGGACGAGGACCAGTAGGCCTTGTCGAACACGTTCTGGACGTCGGCGCGGATGACCACCGGCTTGTCCAGCGGGCCGGTGAAGGCGTAGCGGGCGCCGAGGTCGAACCGCGTCCAGCTCGCCACCTTCTGGTCGTTCGCCTGATCGAATTTCGTGGCGCCGGTGTAGAGCACCCGTCCGGTGGCGGTCAGGCCGGCGACCCAGGGCAGGTCGTACTCGCCATAGAGATTGATCGCCGTTTTCGGCACGCCGGGAGCGTCGTTGCCGTCAAACGCCCCGCTGGCGGTCTTCTCCAGCTCGGCGTCGAGGAAGGTGACGCCGCCGAGCAGCCGAAGCCCCTCGATCGGCTCGCCGGCTACGCTCAGCTCCACGCCGCGATTGACCTGCCGGCCATCGACGCCGAACGATGGCAGCGTTCCTTGAGGCGATCCCGGAGGGACTGGCGCGAGGAAGCCGTTCGGCTGCCGAATCTCGAACAGGGCGGCGGTGAACAGGAACGAGCCGAAGTCGTACTTGACGCCCACTTCTCGCTGCTTGTTCACGACGGGAGCGAACGCCTCGCCGGCGTTGGCCACCGTCGCGGGCGTGCCCGGCGCCGTCGGGCCTTCGGTCAGCGCCTCGACGTAGTTTGCGTAGACCGACAGGCTCTCGGTGACCCGCACCGTCGCGGCGATGGCCGGGCTGAATCGCTCGTCGTCGTAGTAGTAGGTGTTCAGGCCGATCGGGCCGCGATCGGGCCGGGTGTTGAAGCCGCGCGACCGAATGTGCTGGTAGCGTCCGCCGAGCGTGAGCTGGAGCCGGCCTTCGGCGAAGGACAGCGTGTCGGACACGGCGATGCTGGAGGCCCGCAGGTCCGCGAACAGCGGCAGGTCGTCGGAGCGCGCGAAGCCGCCCGTGCTCGGCGAGCCGCCCGGCAGGCCGCCCGGATTGTAGATGTTGGTCGGGAAGCTCGGGAGGGCCGGGGGCACGAAGCCGCCGCGGTAGTTCTCGTTGAGCGCGCGCGAGGCGGCGACGTTGACCTGATGCCCGATGAAGCCGGTCTCGAACTTCGAGCGCACGCCGACTTCGCCCGTGAAGCCCTGGATCTGCTGCGGCTGGATGGCGAGCGTCGCCAGCGCGTCGCCGTCGGCGTTGAGGATGCGATAGGACGAGGTGAGAAAATCCTCGCGGTAGCGGCTGGCGCCGGCGGCGGCGTAGATCGTCGTTTCCGGCAGCAAATCGAACTCGACGCGGCTCGCGGCCATCTTGTAGTCGCTGTCGATGTATTCGAACGCGTTCGCCGTGTTCTTCCGGCCGTTGGGCGCGCGCGGTATGTCGAAACCCGGCGCCGCCGAGTTGAACAGCGACGTGGGCGCCTCGATGTTCTGCTTGGAGTGGTTGAGGTCGAGCGAGGCGCGGAAGCGGTCGCTGCGGTAGTCGAGGGCAAGCGCCGCGACGCTGACTTCGCTCTCGTTCCGGTCGAGCGCGGTGTCGCCGTTGCGGTAGGAGCCGTTGAAGCGGATGCCCCATGCGTTGTCGGGGCCGAAGCGGCGGCTCACGTCCACATGCGTTCCGAGCTGGAAGTCGCTGCGGAAGCTGGTGGTGACGCGCGTCAGCGGTTCGTCGCCGGCGCGCTTGGGCACGAGGTTGACCGTGCCGCCGACGCGGCCGACGCCGCCGTTCACCAGTTGGGTCGGGCCCTTGATGATCTCGACCCGCTCGATGCCGTCGAGGAAACTGCGACGGGCGTTGGCGATGTAGGGCAGGCCGTCGAAGAAGACGTCGAGATTGGTGACCGAGAAGCCGCGGATGAAGAAGGCGTCGCGCTCGCTGAAGGGCGGCGCGTCGGCCCGCACCGACGGGTCGTTCAGCGTGACGTCGGCGATCGACTGGGCCTGCTGGTCTCGGATCAGCTTCTCGGTGTAGCCGGAGATGCTGAACGGCGTTTCGAGGATCGAGCGGTTGCCCAGCATGCCGAGCCGGGCGCCGGTGGCGACCTGGCCGCCGGCGTAAGGGGCCGGCGGCTGGCCGACCGTGGCGGTGGCGGGCTTCACATCGCCCCAACGCGTTCCTTCGACCCTGAGTTCGTCAAGCACGGTCGCGCCGGCGGCCCCGGCGTCCGGCCGTGCGGCCTCGCTCTGCGCCAAAGCCGGCCCGATCGCGAGCAGCGACATCCCCATGGCGGCCGGTCCGGACAAGCCGCGACCGAACCACCGCAATCCCCGCCCCCTCATCGTCCCATCCCCATTGTCCGTGCCGGAAACCCGCGCATCGCGCCGATCTCGTCCCGCGACTGGGCGAAACGCCCGATCTCCGGCAGCAACTCCGCGCATTCGCCAAAGAATTGGCGGCGCTTACGTCAACGGGTGCTATGGGCAGAAAGGGTGATGGTCATCCAAATATATCGTGACGCAATCCGAATTGTATTATTTCTATTCTAGATAGTGTTCAATCTAGATTTATTCTAGTTTTGCACGCGGAAACGTCAGGCGTTGGAAGCCGGTGTTCTGGACGTACGGGCCTGCGCAGCCGCCGTCGGAGCGCGAAAAGGGAACCGGCCAGACTGCAAGGGCTCGGAGCCGCGCTGGATCGCCGTCGGCGTCGACGCGCGTGCAGGCGGCGGGCGTTCGCAAAAACGCCTAGCGACCGTTCCACCCGGCGCGCGCGTGATGCTGACGCCGCGACCCGGCGAGAGTCAGCATCGTTTCTGGGTCGCGTAGGTAAGTCCCGCGGCCGTCAGCCAGGATTGCCACACGTCCAGGAGCGCCTGCAGCGCGCCTTCCTTGGTAGCCTCCCGGCCGCCGAGCGCAGCCGGCCTCGGACCATCCTGGACGTCAGCCTGCTTCAGCGCGAACAGCGCCCAATAGGACGACTCGTCCGCCTCGACGGTCACGCCTCCGATCGCCACACGGTGCGAATAGACCGTAAGGACGTCGTCATTTGGGCTTGAAACGACATGGAGCACAACATATTCCCCCCTTTTACTGTAACGAGAATAATAATTGAACGCATTGTAAGGAAAAATGGTTCCATATAGGCGATTTATTTCTCGATATCGAAGTAATCGTATGCGAAATATGGTTTCTCACAGCGACGTGGGCGCGGGGCTGACGGTGGCTGCGGGGCCGCCAGCGCCGGTTGTGGCGCAGCGACAGCCGTCACATTTCGTTTGATGCGATAGCCTTGGTTGCCACAACGCACGAGAGGCGAGAAGGTTCCATTCGCGGTCGCGCGCCCAATGACGCGGCCCGGTTGGGAGAATTCGATGCTGCAGCATCTCATGTACGAAATCGTCGGCGTGGCGTTGTTCGCCGCGGCGATTCTTCTGATCGTGATCGCGCGGCGGGAGGGCGGGCGCACCGCGGGCGTTTTGCGGGACAAGAGCAATCTGGCGACGATCTACTCGCTCGGAGTGACCTTCCTGCTGGCGGGCGGCGTCGCGGGCATCATCCTCGGCTTCAGCACCTGACGGCGCGACGCCGGCGCATCACAGCCGCGGCGTACGCACCCGGTCGGCCGTCAGCGCCTCCGGCCACAGCCCCGCCCATTCGACCGCGACGCAGACGGCGACGACCGCCGCGACCACGGCGATCGCAATGAGCTGCGGTCGTGACGGCGGCCGCCGCACGATCATCGCCATGCGCATGAAGAGCCGGGAAAGGTCCATGGCTCGGATATAGCGCGCGGCCCCGGCTTCGACGATTGGACCGCCTTGGCGGATCGCCGCAGGCGGCGCGGCAGGTTGAGCCTCACGGAGCCGCGTGCGACCCTGAGCGAAACATAAGACGCTCGGAACGCGATCGCGGGGGAACATCAGGTGAGGCGTTTTCGATCGGCCGCCGCGGGCGCGGCCGGGCTCGTCCTGTTCGGCCTCTGCCCCGCGGCGCCGGCGCTCGCGGATGACGACGACGGCGGGTCCGTGCTCGACTCCGTGCCCACATTGTCGGAGCTGAAGGCCGGACGCGACGCTCTCGCCGAGCGCGGCTTCCGGTTCTCCGGCTTCTACTTCTCCGACATGCGCGCGGTCGCGCGCGGCGGGATCAGCCGCGGCGGGGCCTATATGGGGCTCGCGAGCCTGTCGCTCGACGTCGACGCGGAAAAGACGCTCGGGATCGAGGGCGGCTCGCTGCACGTCAACGCGCTGCAGATCCATGGCCGCGACCTGGCCGAGCGCCGCGTCGGCAATATTCTGGCCGGCAACGACATCGGCGCCATGCCGACGACGCGTCTGTTCGAGCTCTATTACGAGCAGCGTTTCGACGACCGCCTCGCCGTGCGCGTGGGCCAGCTCGCGGCCGATGAGGTTTTTCTCAAGAGCGGCTATGCGGAGCTGTTCATCGGCGCGACCTTCGGCTGGGCGGCGTCGCCGTCGGAAAACCTGCCGCAGGAGGGGCCGGCCTATCCGCTGGCGGCGCTCGGCGCGCAGGCGACCTTCGAGGCGACCGACGATCTCACCGTCCGGGCCGCGATCTATAACGGCGCCGCCGCCCCGCTCGACGCCGAGGAGCCGGAGGAGGCGAATCGGCGCGGGTCGAACTTCCGCCTGAAGGACCCGCCGCTGGTGATCGCCGAGGGCGAATATCGCTACGGCGGCGGGGAGGAGGGGCTCTCCGGCGCGGTGAAGCTCGGCGGCTACCTGCATTTCGGCGACTTCGCCCGCCTGCGCGACGGCGAAGACGCGGAGCGGACGCGGGACCGCAATTTCAATGTCTACGCCGTCTGGGACCAGCAGGTCTTCCGTCCCGAGGGCGAGGACGACGAGGCGGGCTTCGGCGTTTTCGCGCGCGTCATCCTCGGCCCGTCAGACCGCAACGCCGTCAGCGCCTATGTGGACGGCGGCGTGGTCGTGCGCGGCATGGTTCCGAGCCGCCCCGCCGACGTCTTCGGCGTGGCAGTGGCCTACGCCGATTTCTCGCCGGCGCTCGCGCACGCCGACCGGGCGGCGAACGTGGAGGCGGGCGTCCGCGGACCTGTGCGCGACTTCGAGATGACGTTCGAGGCGAACTACCGCGCCGAGATCGTCCCCGGCCTCACCGTGCAGCCGACCGCGCAATACGTCGTCCACCCCGGCGGCTCGGTCGCGCACCCCAAGGGCGACGGCCGCCGCCGCATTCCGGACGCGCTCGTCTTCGGGCTGACGACGATCGCCCGGTTCTGACGGTTCAGCCGACCGCAGTCGCGCCGGCGGCTTCGCGCAGCAGGTCGAGGGCCTCGAGCACCGCGAGGCGGCGGATTTCGGAGCGCGTAAGGTCGCCGAAGCGGCGCTCGCGGTGGAGCGTGGGGCGGCCCGCGCGGGCGGCCGCGAAATGGACCAGGCCGACCGGCTTCTCCGCCGAGCCGCCGCCGGGACCCGCGACGCCGGTGACGGCGACGGTCAGGCCGACGCCGGCGCGGGAGAGCCCGCCTTCCGCCATGGCGCGCGCCACCTCCTCGCTCACCGCGCCGCGGGCCGCGATCAGCTCGGCGGCCACGCCGACGAGCGCGGTCTTGGCCGCGTTCGAATAGGTGACGAAGCCGCGGTCGACCACGTCGGAGGAGCCCGGCACCTCGGTCAGGGCGCCGGCGACGAGGCCGCCGGTGCAGGATTCGACGGTGGCTAGGGTGAGGCCTGCGCCGCGCGCGAGGCGGAGAACCTCCTCCGCCAGATCGTAGGGCGTCGCGCTCATGCGAAATCGTCCGTGAAGGGCAGGCGGATGGTGGCGGAGGCGAGCGCCGCCAGGCCCTCGCGGCGGCCGGCGAAGCCGAGCCGCTCCGTTGTCGTGGCCTTCACGCCGACGCGGGAGACCGCGATCCCGGCGATCTCGGCGATCCGCGCGCGCATGGCCTCGCGGTGCGGGCCGACCTTCGGCGCCTCGCCGATCACGGTGACGTCGAGATGGGCGACGACGCCCCCCGCGGCCCGCACCCGCGCGACGGCGTCCGCGAGGAAGCGGGCCGAATCGGCGCCCTTCCATTCCGGGTCCGACGGCGGGAAATGCGCGCCGATGTCGCCGTCGCCGAGCGCGCCGAGCACGGCGTCGGTCAGGGCGTGCAGGACCACGTCGGCGTCGGAATGGCCGGAGAGGCCGAAGCCGTGCGGCACCTTCACGCCGCCGATGACCACATGGTCGCCCGGCCCGAAGGCGTGGACGTCGAAGCCTGTTCCCGTGCGCACGTCGCCGCGGGCGAGGAATTCGGCGCCGGCGCGCCGCAGCAGGGCGTCGTCGAACTGGTCGGGCGTGGTCAGCTTCACGTTGCGGCTTTCTCCCTCGAACACGGCGACGGCGTGGCCCGCCCAGGCGAACAGCGCGCCGTCGTCGGTGAAGTCGTCGCGGCCGGCGGCGGCGGCGCGGGCGTGGGCGTCGGCGAGTTCGGCGTAGCGGAACGCCTGCGGCGTCTGCAGCGCGCGATGGGCGGCGCGGTCGATGGTCGCGCCCCGGCCGCCGTCGTCGCCCACGGCGCAGATCGTGTCGACCACGGCGACGCCTGGAACCGCGCCGCCCCGCTCGGCGGCGGCGGCGATGGCGCGGTCGATCAGCGCGGGGCTCGCGAACGGCCGGGCGGCGTCGTGCACCAGCACGATGTCGGGCGCTCGGTCCGCGAGCGATTCGAGGCCGGCGCGCACGGAGGCCTGCCGGCTGGCGCCGCCGAGAACCGGCGCGCCGAGCTTGGGCGCAGGCTCTCCGAGCGTCGCGATCGCGGCGTCGTGGAGCGCGGCGTGCTCCGCGCCGATCACGATCCGCACGTCGGACACGGCGGGATGGTCAAGGAACAGCCGGGCGGAGGCGGCGAGCAGGCTGTCGCGGCCGATCGGGCGGAACTGCTTCGGCAGGCCCGCGCCGGCCCGGGTTCCGCCGCCCGCGGCGCAGATCACCGCGGCGACGCGCGGCGCGCCGTCATTCTGTGGGGCCATCGTTCAAAAACCCGGCGCGCGGCGGGGCGCCGCGGCTTCGCTGACGCGCCGTTCTAGCCGAGCCGGCGCCGCCTGTCGTGCGCCCTCGGGGACGAATGCGTTTGCGACGTTGTGTCGGATGGAAAACTGTCTAATATGTGTGCACACACCCTCCAGATTAAATTGTGAGCAGAAGCGTCTCGTGCGGCCCGCCCCAACCTTCGCCATCGGCGCCGTGCTGCCGGCCAACGCAGTCCTTTTGGCGCCCATGTCCGGCGTCACCGACGTCGTGTTCCGGCGCATCGCCGCGCGGCTCGGCGCCGGGCTCGTGGTGTCCGAGATGGTCGCCTCGCGCGAACTCGCCACCGCCGACGACGAGGCCCGCCTGCGCGCCGAGGGCGACGGCATCGCGACCCACGTGGTCCAGCTCGCCGGCCGCGACCCCGCCTGGATGGCGGAGGCCGCGAAGGTCGCGGTCGGGGCGGGGGCCTCGGTGATCGACATCAACATGGGCTGCCCCGCCAAGAAGGTGGTCGGCGGGCATGGCGGTTCGGCGCTGCTGAAGGACCTCGACCTCGCGGTCCGGCTGATTGCGGCGACGGTGGCCGCGGTCGAGGTTCCGGTCACGGTGAAGATGCGGCTGGGCTGGGACGCCGGATCGATCGTCGCCCCGGAGCTCGCCGCACGCGCGGAGGCCGAGGGCGCGGCCATGGTCACGGTGCACGGCCGCACCCGCGCCCAGCTTTACGACGGCCGCGCCGACTGGGCGGCGATCCGCGCCGTGCGCGAGCGGATCGCGATCCCGCTGGTCGCGAACGGCGACCTGACCCGCGAGGAGCACGCCCCCGCCATGCTCGAAGCCTCCGGCGCCGACGCGGTGATGATCGGCCGCGGCGCGCAGGGACGCCCGTGGTTCCCGGGCGCGGTCGCGGCGTTCCTGGCCGATGGCGTCGTCCGGCCGGCGCCCTCGCTCGACGTCCAGCGCGCGCTCGCCCGCGAGCATTACGAAGGCCTTCTGCATCTCTACGGCCGCGAGACCGGCGTGCGCCACGCCCGCAAGCATCTCGGCTGGAGCCTGGACGCGGCGGCCGAGACCGCCGGCGCGCCGGCGCCGGCCGCGGCCAAGGCCGCGACCCTGACGGCGCCGACGGCGGAGGCCGCGCTTGCGGCCCTCGACCGCGCCTATGACGAGCTCGCGTGGAGGGCCGCCGCGTGAGCGCGCCCGCCAACCGTCCGCGGACCGGGGCCGGCGCGGCCGAGGCCGTGCTCAACGCGCTGCCGCACCCGGTCGTCTGCGTCGACGAGGAGGGCCGCATCGTCGACGTCAACGTCTCGGCGGAGGCGTTCTTCGAGACGAGCGCCAACACGCTCCGGCGTCACCACATCCGCGAGTTCGTGCCGTTCGGCTCGCCGCTGATCCAGCTCATCGACCAGGCGCGCGAGCGCGGCGCGCCGGTCAACGAGTACCGGGTCGACCTCGGCACCCCGCGCAACGGCGGCGAGCGCATCGTCGACATCCACGTCGCGCCGCTGCACGACAAGCCGGAGATCCTGGTGCTGGTGCTGCAGGAGCGCACCATCGCCGACAAGATGGACCGCCAGCTCACCCACCGCAGCGCCGCCCGGTCGGTCACGGCGCTCGCCGCCATGCTGGCGCACGAGATCAAGAACCCGCTCTCCGGCATCCGCGGCGCGGCCCAGCTGCTGGAGCAGTCCGCGAGCGACGACGACCGCGCTCTCACCCGCCTGATCTGCGACGAGGCCGACCGGATCGTGAAGCTGGTCGACCGCATGGAGGTGTTCTCCGACGAGCGGCCGATCGAGCGCGAGGCGGTCAACATCCACGCCGTGCTGGAGCACGTGAAGCGCATCGCCCAGACCGGGTTCGCGCGCGGCCTCAGGATCGTCGAGGACTACGACCCGTCGCTGCCGCCGGTGTTCGCGAACCGCGACCAGCTCGTGCAGGTGTTCCTCAACCTCGTGAAGAACGCGGCCGAGGCGATCGGCGACGCCTCCGACGGCGAGATCATGCTGTCGACCGCCTTCCGGCCCGGCGTGCGCCTGTCAGTTCCCGGCTCCTCCACCCGCGTGAGCCTGCCGCTGCAGTTCACCGTGCGCGACAACGGCCCCGGCGTGCCGGAAGACCTGCTGCCGCACCTGTTCGACCCGTTCGTGACCACCAAGCCCACGGGATCGGGCCTGGGCCTCGCGCTCGTCGCCAAGATCGTGGGCGCCCACGGCGGCATCATCGAATGCGAATCCCAACCGCGCCGGACGTCGTTCCGCGTGCTGATGCCGATGTTCACCGGCGGCGAGAGCCGTCGCGCAAGGAGCTGACACGTCCATGCCGCAGGGCAGCATCCTCGTCGCCGACGACGACGCCGCGATCCGGACCGTTCTCAGCCAAGCGCTGAGCCGCGCCGGCTACGAGGTCCGCTCGACGGGCAACGCCGCGACCCTCTGGCGCTGGGTCAGCCAGGGCGACGGCGACCTCGTCATCACCGACGTCGTCATGCCCGACGAAAACGCCTTCGACATGCTGCCGCGCATCAAGAAGGCCCGGCCGGAGCTGCCGGTCGTCGTCATGAGCGCGCAGAACACCTTCATGACCGCGATCCGCGCGTCGGAGAAGGGCGCCTACGAGTACCTGCCGAAGCCGTTCGACCTGAAGGAGCTGATCGGCATCGTCGGGCGCGCGCTGACCGAGCCCAAGGGCCGGGGCCCGCGCCGCAACGACGAGCCGGAGAACGACGAGATCCCGCTCGTCGGCCGCTCGCCCGCGATGCAGGACATCTACCGGGTGCTCGCGCGCCTGATGCAGACCGACCTCACCGTGATGATCTCGGGCGAGAGCGGCACCGGCAAGGAGCTGGTCGCCCGCGCGCTGCACGACTACGGCAAGCGCCGCTCCGGCCCGTTCGTCGCGATCAACATGGCGGCGATCCCGCGCGACCTGATCGAGGCCGAGCTGTTCGGCCACGAGAAGGGCGCCTTCACCGGCGCGCAGGCGCGCTCCTCCGGCCGGTTCGAGCAGGCCGAGGGCGGCACGCTGTTCCTGGACGAGATCGGCGACATGCCGATGGAGGCGCAGACCCGGCTGCTGCGCGTGCTGCAGCAGGGCGAGTACACCACCGTCGGCGGCCGCACCGCGATCAAGACCGACGTGCGCATCGTCGCGGCCACCAACAAGGACCTCAGGCTGCTGATCCAGCAGGGCCTGTTCCGCGAGGACCTGTTCTTCCGCCTCAACGTGGTGCCGCTGCGGCTGCCCCCCTTGCGCGAGCGCGCCGAGGACGTGCCGGACCTCGTGCGCCACTTCTTCACGCTGGCGGCCCGCGAGGGCCTGCCGCCGAAGCAGATCGACAGCGCCGCGCTCGATCGCCTGAAGCGCTACCGCTGGCCGGGCAACATCCGCGAGCTCGAGAACCTGATCCGCCGGCTCGCCGCGCTCTACCCGCAGGAGACGATCGGCGCCTCGATCATCGACTCCGAGCTGTCGCAGCCGCCGGCCAGCAGCATCGGCGACGAGGCCGCCGGCGCCGAGACGCTGACCGGATCGGTCGAACGCCACCTCACGGCCTACTTCTCGGAGTTCGGCGAGGGCCTGCCGCCGCCGGGCCTCTACCACCGCGTCCTGCGCGAGGTGGAGTACCCGCTGATCTCGGCCGCGCTTGCCGCCACCCGCGGCAACCAGATCAAGGCGGCGGAGCTGCTCGGCGTGAACCGCAACACGCTGCGCAAGAAGATCCGCGACCTCGACGTCCAGGTGGTGCGCCTGACGCGCTGAGGGCCGCTGCGGTCAGGAGATCGCCGCGACCTCGAGGCCGCCGATCCGCCGGCCGTCGACGTCCCGCGCCGTGAAGCGGAAGCCGCCCCAGTCGAAGCTCTCGCCGTTCTCCGGCAGCCGCCCGAGCACGCTGAGCGCGAACCCCGCCACCGTCTCGTGGTCGCCGGCGTCGCGCATGCCGCGCAGTCCGAGCGCGCGCTCGGCGTCGTCGACCGGCATGCCGCCGTCGAGCCGCCACGAGCCGTCCGCACGCCGCACCGCGTCGGGCGTCTCGTCGCCGTCGCGCTCGGGAAGAGCGCCGGCGATCGCGGTCAGGATGTCAGTCGGCGTGACGAGGCCCTGCAGCACGCCATGCTCGTCGACCACGATCGCCATGTGGATCGTCGACTCCCGGAAGCGCTCGAGCAGGCTCAGGATCGGCATCGTCTCGATCACGAACAGCGGCTCCCGGGCCGCGGCGCCGAGGCCGCCGGCCTCCACGCCGATCAGGTCCTTGGCGTGCACCACGCCGACCACCTGCTCCACGTCCCCGCGGCAGGCGGGAAAGCGCGAGCGGCCGCTCCTGCGAATCGCATGCAGCGATGTCGCGAGGTCGGCCTCCACGTCGAGCCAGATCACGTCGCGCCGCGGCGTCATGATCGAGCGGACGGCGCGGTCGCCGAGCGTCATCACGCGCTCAATCATCGAGCTTTCGGCGGGCGAGAACGCCGCGCCGCCGGCTTCCGAGCGCGCCGCCTCGGCGTGGGAGTCGCCCGAGTCCTCCTGCCGTCCGCCGCGCAGCAGGCGCAGCACCGCGTCGGCGGTGCGGTCGCGCAGGTCCGAGGTGGTGATCCGCTTGCGGGCGTTGCGCCGGCCGATCTGGTTGAAGGCCTCGATCAGGATCGAGAAGCCGATCGCGGCGTAGAGGTAGCCCTTCGGGATGTGGAAGCCGAGGCCTTCGACCACGAGGCTGAAGCCGATCATCAGCAGCAGGCCGAGGCACAGGATGACCACCGTCGGATGGCGGCCGACGAAAGCCATCAGCGGCTTCGAGGCCACCATCATCACGCCCATCGCGATCACCACCGCGATCACCATGATGGAGAGGTGCTGCACCATGCCGACCGCGGTGATGACGCTGTCGAGCGAGAACACCGCGTCGAGCACGATGATCTGCAGGATCACCTGCCAGAACACCGCGTCGGCCGCGCCGCGCTGCTTGTCGTGGGTCGCGCCTTCGAGCCGCTCGTGCAGCTCCATCGTGCCCTTGAACAGCAGGAACAGGCCGCCGCCGATCAGGATGATGTCGCGCCACGAGATCTCCGAGCCGAGCACCGTGAACAGCGTCTCGGTCAGAGTCACGATCCATGAGATCGAGGCCAGCAGGATCAGGCGCATGATCAGCGCCAGCGACAGGCCGAGCAGCCGCGCCTTGTCGCGCTGATGCTCCGGCAGCTTGTCCGCGAGGATGGCGATGAAGACGAGGTTGTCGATGCCGAGCACCACCTCGAGCACGATGAGGGTGGCGAGGCCCGCCCAGGCGGCGGGGTCGGCGATCCATTCGAACAGCATGGCGCGTCGGCGCGGCCGCGCAGGGCCGCTCCGTCCTTCTCAATGAGAGGTCAGTTGAAGACGTTGGCGATGAAATAGAGCGCGGCGGTGATGATGGCGTAGAGCACGCCCCAGATCACGACGAGAGAGGCCGCCGCGGTCGCGAGCCCCGCCGCGATCCAGACGCCGTCGCGCTCCACCACGCCGAGTGAGAACAGGCAGATCGCGAGCGCCGGCAGCATGTTGCCGAGCGGAATCGGCAGGAACAGGATCACGGCGAGCAGGAAGCAGATCAGGCCGATCGCGTATTCGGCCGGCGGCTCGACCAGCCGGCCAAGCCGGGGCCGCAGCAGGCTCTCGGCCTTCGCGAGCCAGGGCGCCGCCTTGTTGACGACCGCCGCGAAGTCGGAGCGCGCCATGGAGCGTTCAGCGATCAGGCGGGGCAGCCAGGGCTTCATTCCGAGCGCGAGCTGCGCGGTCAGGAATATCAGCGGCGCGCCGAGCACGGTCGAGGTGCCGGGCGGGGTGGGCAGCACGTTCGGCAGCGCGAACACGAACATCAGCGCGCCGACGGCGCGGTCCTGCATGACGGCCAGAAGGTCGGCGACCGAGATGCGGTCCCGGCTGGTGTCGTTCGCGATGCTGAAAAGGATTTCGGAAAGCTTTGGCCCCCGCGGCCCGCCGTCACGGCTGAGCGCGGCGGCCGCGATACTCGAAGGATCAGACGAAGGCATCAGGTCCCGTTGGGCGCGACGACAAGGCCGAGACGGTAGCACGCCCGGCGGCGCATGCGGGCGAGCCGCGCCGCCGGGCGATAACGTTTTCGTCAGATGGCTTCGTCGTCGCCGCCGAAGAACGAGTCGAAGACGCCGCCGCCGCTGTCGTCCGCTGCGGGTTCGGCTGCGGGCTCGGCCGCCGGCGTCTCGGCGGGCGCCGCGGCCGGGGTCTCGGCGGCCTGCGCCTGTCCGCCGCCGCCGAACATGGAGCCGATGGCGCTGCCGATCAGCACGCCGCCCGCGACGCCCATCGCGGTCTGCGCCGCGCCGGCGAGGAAGCCGCCGCCGCGGCCGGGCTGCGCGGCCGCGGCCTGACCGGCCGCGCCCTGCCAGGGCGACCCGGCCGCGCCGCCGGTCGGAGCGCCCGTCGGAGCGCCCATGGGGGCGCCCATCGGCGAGCCCAGAGCCGAACGGCCCGGCGCGTTGTAGGGCGTGGGCTCCGGCCGCGACGCCTGGGAGCCGCCGCCGAACAGGCCGGACAGGAAGCCGCCGCCGCCGGCGGGGCGCTCCGAGGCCTGACGCTCCAGCTCCTCGATACGCTGCTGCGCCTGGTTGAGCGCGTGATCCTGCATCACGATGGTCTGCGCCATCAGGTAGGGCGCGTTGGGGTTGGCCGTGACGCGCTCGCGGATCAAGGCGTCCGCCTCCGCATCCTTCGGCGGGCTGCGCCGGTCGACGTCGTCGAGGCGGTTGAACAGCCCGTCGATCGCCTGGCGGTCCTGGGATTCCATCTCTTTCGTTCTCCGCGTCAGAGGACGACGACGCGCGCGTCGTCGTTGCGCCGGATGGCGCGTTTGAATTCGGGGCGATGTTCGTGAAAGCATGACGAACGCGCGCCCGCCGCAACGGGGGCTACAGTTTCGGTGGCGAGTCAGTCGTTCGTGACCATGCCCAAAGAATATAGTTCACAAGTCACGAACTGTCGATCGGTGGGTGATCACAGTTTTGTAGGTCCGGGCGTAGTAGACTTCTGATACTAGGTCTTAGTCTCGGCGATAGGGGCGATACCGCGGCGATAAGACTTGAATTTCAGTCTCGAACCGGCATCCGGAGGAGAGACCTCGGAGTTCCCCTCGCCAGCACGCCTTGAACCCGGAGGTCCTCGCGGTCGGGCGGGGGAGGGTCCCTTCGCGCCTCTGTCCACAGCCGGCCGCGCCGCGAAGTTGTCGCATTTAGACAACAGTGTGGTCCCGTTGCATCATGCGCAAGACGGCGACTCGCGATCGGGGGAGGGCGCCGCCCGGCCGATGGCCGCCATCACCTCCGCCTCCGCCTGAACGAGTGGCAATGCCGAGCGACACGCCCGCCGCAGCACATGACCTGCCGATCGTCGCGCCCGAACGGCGCGGGCCGGGCGTGCTCGGTCCGGTCTGCGTGGTGGCCGCGCTCATCTCCGCGCTCGTCACCTTCGTGGTGCTCACCGGCCGGTTCGACATCGAGCCGACCGAGGAGGCGACGCAGATCGCGGTCTACGTCAACGCCTCCTTCGTCGGCCTGCTGCTGCTGATCATCCTGTGGGAGGCGCGCGCCTTCTGGATCGCGCGGCGGCGAGGGCAGGCGGGGTCGCAGATCCACGGCCGGCTCGTCGGGCTGTTCTCGATCGTCGCGGTGACGCCCGCGGCGCTGCTCGCGATCTTCGCGGTGGTGACGCTCGACCGCGGCTTCGACAGCTGGTTCTCCACCCGCGTGCGCGAGATCGTCGACAACTCGCTGGTGGTCGCGCGGGCCTATCTCAACGAGCACGCCCGCTCGATCCGCGGCGAGATCCTCGCCATGGCGAACGACGTCAACCGCGCGCGCCCGCTGTTCGACAACGACCGCGCCCGCTTCGTGGAGTTCTTCACGGCGCAGGCCACGATCCGCGGCCTGCCGGAGGCGCAGCTCATGCGGCCCGACGGGACGGTGGTCGAGCGCGCCGCCATCAAGATCGGCCGAGAGTTCCCGCGTCCGCCGCTGGTCGACGTGCAGGGCGCCGCCGCCGACGAGCCGACCCTGCTCGCGCCCGGCCGCCAGAACGCCATCGGCGCGGTGCTGAAGCTCTCGGCCTATGACGATCTGATCCTGTTCGTGGCCCGGCCGGTGGACCCGCGGGCGAACAGCTACCTGCGGCTCGTAGAGCAGGGCGCGGAGGAATATTCCGCGCTGACGCTGCGCCGGCCGCGCATCCAGGCGACCTTCGCGCTGCTCTATCTCGTGGTGGCGCTGTCTCTGCTCCTGGCCGCGATCTGGTTCGGGCTCGCCTTCGCCAACCGGCTGGTGTCGCCGATCAGGCGGCTGATCACGGCGGCCGATCAGGTGAGCCAGGGCAACCTCTACGTCCAGGTGCCGGTCAAGCGGAAGCAGGGCGGCGATCTCGGCGGCCTCGCCGAGACCTTCAACAAGATGACCTCCGAGCTGCGCTCGCAGCGCAACGAGCTGGTCGACGCCGCCGAACAGATCGACAGCCGCCGCCGCTTCACCGAGGCGATGCTCGCGGGGGTGAGCGCGGGCGTGATCGGCATCGATCCGTCGGGCCGCGTCACGCTGATGAACCGCACCGCCGAGAAACTGCTCGGGGCGCGCGAGGCCGGGCTGCTCGGCCTGCCGCTCGGCGAGGCCGCGCCGGAGCTGAGCCCGCTGGTGGAGGCGGCCGTCGGCGGCGCGCAGCGGCTGGTCCAGGGCCAGGTCACGATCATGCGCGGGGGCCGCGAGCGCACCGTCAACGTGCGCTTCACGACCGAGACTTCCTCGGCGGAAGAGCACGGCTACGTCGTGACGCTCGACGACATCACCGAGCTGGTCGCGGCCCAGCGCACCTCGGCCTGGGCCGACGTCGCCCGCCGCATCGCCCACGAGATCAAGAACCCGCTGACGCCGATCCAGCTCTCGGCCGAACGCATCCGCCGCAAGTACGGCAAGGTCATCGTCGAGGAGCGCGAGGTCTTCGACCAGTGCACCGACACGATCATCCGCCAGGTCGACGACATCAAGCGCATGGTCGACGAGTTCTCCTCCTTCGCGCGCATGCCGAAGCCGACGATCGAGGAGGAGGACCTCGCCAAGGTCGTGAAGCAGGGCGTGTTCATGATGCGCGTCGGCTATCCCGACATCCGCATCGAGCTCTCCGGCGCCGACGAGCCGGCGATCGCGCGCTTCGACCGCCGGCTGATCAGCCAGGCCGTCACCAACATCGTGAAGAACGCCACCGAGTCCGTGCACGCCGTGCCGGAGGACGTGCGCGGCGAAGGCCGCATCGACGTCTCCGTGCGCCGCGACGGCGACATCGCGGTGATCGAGGTGGTCGACAACGGGACCGGACTGCCGGTCGAGAACAGACAGCGTCTGCTGGAGCCCTATATGACCACGCGTGAAAAAGGCACGGGGCTCGGCCTCGCCATCGTCGGCAAGATCATGGAGGAGCACGGCGGCGGCGTTGAGCTGCAGGACGCGCCGGGCGTCGCCTCCGGCGGCCGCGGCGCGATGGTGCGGCTGTGGTTCCCGGCCCGCGCCGGCGCCGAAGCGGCCGTGGTCGCGTCCCCTCGCGGCGCCGGCGGCGCCTGAACCCCCAATCGACCGGAGAGCTTGAGCCCAACCATGGCGACCGACATCCTCATCGTCGACGACGAAGCCGACATCCGCGAACTCGTCGCCGGCATCCTTCAGGACGAGGGGCACGGCACGCGCACCGCGCGCAACTCGGACGAGGCGTTGGCCGAGATCGAGAAGCGCCGGCCGCAGCTCATCTTCCTCGACATCTGGCTGCAGGGCTCCAAGCTCGACGGCCTCGAGATGCTCGACATCATCCACGCCCAGCACCCCGATCTGCCGATCGTGATGATCTCGGGCCACGGCAACATCGAGACCGCCGTCGCCGCCATCAAGAACGGCGCCTACGACTTCATCGAGAAGCCGTTCAAGGCCGACCGGCTGGTGCTGATCGCCCAGCGCGCGCTCGAGGCCTACCGGCTGAAGCGCGAGCTCAGGGACCTCAAGCGCGGCTCCGCGCACCCGACCCGCTTCGTCGGCCGGTCCACGGTGATGAATCAGCTCCGCGGCGCGATCGAGCGCGTGGCGCCCACCAACAGCCGCATCCTGATCGCCGGTCCTTCCGGCTCCGGCAAGGAGCTCGCGGCCCGCACCATCCACAACGCCTCCGCCCGCGCCGGCGGCCCGTTCGTGCTGATCAACGCCGCCGCCATCACGCCGGAGCGGATGGAGGAGGAGCTGTTCGGCGTCGAGGGCGTCAACGGCAGCCGCAAGATCGGCGCGCTTGAGGAGGCCCACGGCGGCACGCTGTTCATCGACGAAGTCGCGGACTTCCCGCGCGAGACCCAGAACCGCATCCTCCGGGTGCTGGTGGAGCAGACCTTCACCCGCGTCGGCGGCACGACCCGCGTCTCGGTCGACGTGCGCATCATCTCGTCGTCGTCCCGCAACCTCGAGAACGAGATCGCCGAGGGTAATTTCCGCGAGGACCTGTTCCACCGGCTCGCGGTGGTGCCGGTGCGCGTGCCCGGCCTCGCCGAGCGGCGCGACGACATCCCGGAGCTGATCGACTTCTTCCTGGAGCAGATCTCCTCCACCACCGGCCTGCCGAAGCGCGCCATCGGCGAGGACGCCATGGCGGTGCTGCAGAGCCACGACTGGCCGGGCAACGTCCGCCAGCTCCGCAACAACGTCGAGCGGCTGATGATCCTCGCCGGCGGCGCGCCCGACGCGGTCGTCACAGCCGACATGCTGCCGTCGGAGATCGGCGCCATGGTGCCGCCGATGCCGCGGGGCGAGGGCGGCGAGCAGCTCATGGGCCTCGCGCTGCGCGAGGCGCGCGAGATCTTCGAGCGGCAGTACCTGCTGGCCCAGATCAGCCGCTTCGGCGGCAACATCTCCCGCACGGCCGAGTTCATCGGCATGGAGCGCTCGGCGCTGCACCGCAAACTCAAGGCGCTCGGGATCGGGTGACCGCTCCCGTCCTCCCGTCCTCCCGGCCGAAGCGGCGCAGCCGCGCAGAGCCGGGACCGTTGTTCATCTCAAGCGCCGCGTCGGCGCACGATCCCGGCTCTGCGCTGCCGCTCCGGCCGGGATGACGTTCGAGGAAACCGATGTCCCGCATCGCCTATGTCAACGGCCGCTACCTCCCCCACGCCGGCGCCGCCGTCCACATCGAGGACCGCGGCTACCAGTTCGCCGACGGCGTCTACGAGGTCTGCGAGGTGCGCGACGGCGCGCTGATCGATGAAGAGCGCCATCTCGCGCGGCTGTGGCGTTCGCTCCGGGAGCTGGCGATCCGGGCGCCCATGGGCGAGGGCGCGCTGAAGCTCGTGCTGCGCGAGACCATCCGGCGCAACCGCGTCCGCGACGGCATCGTCTACCTGCAGGTCACCCGCGGCGTGGCGCGGCGCGACCATTACTTCCCGGCCCCGGACACCGCGCCGGCGCTGGTCGTCACCGCCCGCTCGGCCGACCGGGCCAAGGTCAACGCGGCGGCGGAGGCCGGCGTCAAGGTCATCACCGTGCCCGAGAACCGCTGGCCGCGGGTCGACATCAAGACCATCGGCCTGCTGCCGAACGTGCTGGTCAAGCAGCAGGCGAAGGAGGCCGGCGCGCGCGAGGCCTGGTACGTGGACGCCGACGGCCGCGTCACCGAGGGCGGCTCCACCAACGCCTGGATCGTGACGGGGGAGGGCGTCATCGTTACCCGCCCCGCCGAAAGCGGCATCCTGCGCGGCGTCACCCGCGCCACCGTGCTGGAGGCCGCGCAGAAGCTGCAGATGCGGGTCGAGGAGCGCGCCTTCACGGTCGAGGAGGCGAAGGCCGCGAAGGAGGCCTTCAACACCGCCGCGACCGCGATCGTCACGCCGGTGGTCGCGATCGACGGGTCGCCCGTGGGCGACGGCCGGCCCGGCCCGGTCGCGCTGGAGCTGCGCCGCCGGTTCCACGAGTTCGCCGCCCGCGCCGCGGGGTGAAGCTCTTCGCCCGGATCAAGGAGGCCCGGCGCCGCCGAGACCGTCATGCCCGCGTCTTCGCGGGCATCACGACTTGGGTCCGTACGGCTCCATGCCCAAGGACGTCGTGGACGCCAGGCTTCCCTGGGGATGACGGGCGTTCGGCGTTCGCCCGAACCGAACTTTTCAGGCGGGCTCCGAGGCGCAAAGCGAGAGGCGGGCTCTTGCGACGATCACGCTCTTGCGAAACGGCGGCGGGGCGGCCTTAATAAAGAGACGTGGGCGTGAAGCGCCCGCGGACGCAGCATCGGGGCGGTTCAAAAAAAGAGAACGCGGGTCGCTCCAGAATGGGACAGCCGGCGGAAGCCCTGGCCTTTGCTGTCGGTTGAGCCTTTACAAGGAAGAAAAACAACATGGCGGCCGAGCGCGCTCAGAATCTTCAGGACACGTTTCTCAACAACGTCCGCAAGAACAAGGTCCCGCTGACGATCTTCCTCGTCAATGGCGTCAAGCTTCAGGGCGTCGTGACGTGGTTCGACAACTTCTGCGTGCTGCTTCGGCGGGACGGCCACTCGCAACTCGTCTACAAGCACGCCATATCCACCGTGATGCCGGGCCACCCGATCCAGTTGTTCGAGCCCGAGGACGACGCCGAGCCGCCGGTTCGCGGCGGACGCTGACGCCGCCCCGGCCGGGCGGTCCGGCCGGAAAGCGAGACGCATGGCGACGGAAGACTTCGACGATTCGCATGACGGCGACGCGCAGGAGCGCGAACGGGGCTTCGTGACCCGGCGCGCGGACCTGACGCGGGCGATGGTGATCACGCCCGTGGTCGGCCGCCGCTCCGCGGACGAGGCCGTGCGCGCGCCCGAGGCGCGGCTGGAAGAGGCGGTCGGCCTCGCGCTCGCGATCGATCTCGACGTGCGCGAGCGGAAGCTGGTCCAGCTTCAGGCGGTGCGGCCCTCCACCTTCATCGGCAAAGGCAAGGTCGAGGAGTTCGCGGGCCTGGTGAAGGCCGAGGAGATCGAGCTCGTCGTCATGGACACGGCGCTGACGCCGGTGCAGCAGCGCAACCTCGAAAAGGCGCTCGGCGCCAAGGTGCTGGACCGGACCGGCCTGATCCTCGAGATCTTCGGCCGCCGCGCCCGCACGAAGGAGGGCACGCTCCAGGTCGAGCACGCCCATCTCACCTGGCAGAAGAGCCGGCTCGTCCGGTCCTGGACCCACCTTGAGCGCCAGCGCGGCGGCTTCGGCTTCCTCGGCGGCCCCGGCGAGACCCAGATCGAGGCCGACCGCCGGATGATCACCGAGCGGATCCTCAAGATCGAGCGCGAGCTCGAACAGGTGAAGCGCACGCGCGGGCTTCACCGGGCCGGGCGGAAACGCGTGCCCTATCCGGTGGTTGCGCTGGTCGGTTACACCAACGCCGGAAAGTCGACGCTGTTCAACCGGCTGACCCGCGCGGACGTCGTCGCGGCCGACATGCTGTTCGCGACGCTCGACCCGACGCTGCGCTCGATCACGCTGCCGCACGGCGCCCACGCCATCCTGTCCGACACGGTCGGCTTCATCTCCGAACTGCCGACCCAGCTCGTCGCCGCCTTCCGCGCCACGCTGGAGGAGGTGATCGAGGCCGACGTCATCCTGCATGTGCGCGACATCAGCCACGAGGACGCCGAGGCGCAGGGGGCGGACGTCGCCGCGGTGCTGAAGGAGCTCGAGATCGACCCGGCCGACAGCGCCCGCGTGATCGAGGTCTGGAACAAGATCGACCGGCTGGAGCCGGAGGCGCGCGAGACCCTGGCCGCGACCGCGGCCCGGCGCGACCCGGACGCGCGGCCCGTGCCGGTTTCCGCGCTCACGGGCGAGGGCGAGGACGTCCTGCTCGCCGCCGTCGAGCGGCGGCTGTCGGCGAAGCGCGAGACGGTCGAGGTGCGGGTCGCGCCGGAGGACGGCGCCGGCGTCAATTGGCTGTTCCGGCACTGCGACGTGCTGGAGCGCCGCCCGGCCGACGACGGCGCCACCGAGGTCGTGGTCCGGATCGAGCCCGGCCGCGTCGAGGGCCTGCGCCGCCGCTTCGCCAGCCTGCGCGCGCTCGACGCCTGAAGGCGGAGCGCAAAAGGAAGCAAGCCGTTACGCTGCTCTGCGGCGCCGGGCTGGGGACGCCCGCCACTCGGATGCGCTGTGTCGAGCGCGGCACGGGTGAACGTTTCATCGGAATGAACCCGGCGTTCACCCGGACGAGCCGGATTAACCCGCCGGCGCCCCGCTTCGCAGGCGCGATGGCGAGGGGGCGCTCAAGCCGCGTGGCGCCCAAAAAAAGAGCAAAAAAAAGCAGAGCCTAAGCTCTGCCTCTTTCGAGTTCCTCGTTCGTGTCCATTTTGCGAAAGCGCCGCGAGCGGTGCGGGACTTCGGCGCTTCGTCATGGCGTTCCGACCGTGCGGACCGCCAAACGGACTTCCTCCCAAGACTTGGACCGATGTTTATTCCGGTCTGGCAACGGAACCGGAAGGCCCTCTTTATGTGGTCACGTTACCCTGCCGTCGCGTGCTTGTCATCATCCTGAGCATCCGGCGCCGAAAAAAAGTGCGTGAGAAACGCAACTCGTCGCCGCCGGCTTGCCCAGCGCGCGAAGCCTCTGTCGGAAGCGCCCATCGGGGCTTGTGTTTTGGGGGGGCATCGGGTTTCGTTCCGGCCTCGCGCGGCCTCGGCTCGAAGCCCTGCGCCGCCGTTCTCCGGAGCCTCCCGACCGATGCGCCTCAGCCGCTACTTCATGCCGATCCTGCGCGACGCGCCGAAGGAGGCCGAGATCGTCTCGCACCGGCTGATGCTGCGGGCGGGCATGATCCGCCAGGAGGCGGCGGGCATCTACGCATGGCTGCCTCTCGGCCTCAAAGTCCTGAACAATATCACGAAAATCGTGCGGGAAGAGCAGGATCGCGCCGGCGCGATCGAGCTGCTGATGCCGACGATCCAGCTCGCCGACCTGTGGCGCGAGAGCGGCCGCTACGACGCCTACGGCAAGGAGATGCTGCGCATCAAGGACCGGCGCGACCGGGAGATGCTGTACGGACCGACCAACGAGGAAATGATCACCGAGATCTTCCGCGCGAACGTCCGATCCCACAAAGATCTGCCGAAGAATCTCTACCACATCCAGTGGAAGTTTCGGGACGAGGTGCGGCCGCGATTCGGCGTGATGCGCTCGCGCGAGTTCCTGATGAAGGACGCCTACTCCTTCGACATCGACCAGGCGTCGGCGAAGACCTCGTACAACCGGATGTTCGTGGCCTACCTGCGGACCTTCGCGCGGCTCGGCCTGAAGGCGATCCCGATGCAGGCCGACACCGGCCCGATCGGCGGCGACCTCAGCCACGAGTTCATCATTCTGGCGAAGACCGGCGAGAGCGAGGTGTTTGGCCACAACGACTATCTCGACTTCGAGACCCCCGACGCGGACGTCGATTTCGACGACGCCGCCGGCCTGCAGGCGATCGTCGACCGCTGGACCAGCCTCTACGCCGCGACCGAGGAGAAGCACGACGTCGCCGCCTTCGAGGCGCTGCCGGAGGATCGTCGCTTCGCCGCGCGCGGCATCGAGGTCGGCCACATCTTCTACTTCGGAACCAAGTATTCCGAGCCGATGAAGGCCTATGTGACCGGCCCGGACGGCAAGGACGTTCCGGTGCATATGGGATCCTACGGCATCGGCCCGTCGCGCCTCGCGGCGGCGATCATCGAAGCCGGCCACGACGACGCCGGAATCATCTGGCCGGATGCGGTCGCCCCGTTCAGGGTCGGGCTTGTTAATCTCAAGCCCGGCGATTCGGCCTGCGACGCGGCGTGCGAGGATCTCTACGCGAAACTCAAGGGTCTGGGGCTCGACGTGCTGTACGACGACACCGACGACCGCGCCGGCGCGAAGTTCGCGACCATGGACCTCATCGGCCTGCCGTGGCGGCTCGTCGTGGGGCCGAAGGGGCTCGCCTCCGGCGTGGTCGAGCTGAAGCGCCGCGGCTCCTCCGCGCCCGAGCAGTTGAGCGCTGAATCGGCGCTCGCCGCGCTGTCGCGCTGACCGCCGGAATGGCGACGTCCGTGGACCCAGTCGGCTCGACGCGTCCGTTCGCGCTGTTCGAATGGATGATCGCCGGCCGCTACCTTCGGGCGCGCCGCAAGGAAGGATTCATCTCGGTCATCGCCGGCTTCTCGTTTCTCGGCATCACCCTCGGCGTCGCGACCCTGATTATCGTCATGGCGGTGATGAACGGCTTCCGGACCGAGCTGCTGACCAAGATCCTGGGGATCAACGGCCATGTGGTGGTGCAGCCGATCGACGGGCCGCTGACGGACTTCGCCCAGGTCGCCGAACGCCTCGCCAAAGTGAACGACGTCAAGTTCGTCATCCCGCTGGTGGAAGGGCAGGCGCTGGCCTCCTCGCCGTCGGCGTCGGGCGGCGTGCTGGTCCGGGGCTTGCGGGCGCAGGATCTCGGCAAGCTCCAGCTCGTCTCGCGCACGATCCGCGACGGGACGCTCGAAGGCTTCGACGACGGCGAGGGCGTCCTGATCGGCCGCCGCCTCGCCGACCAGCTCGGCCTGCGCGCCGGCGACACGCTCCAGCTGGTCACGCCGAAAGGCGCGGTGACTCCCATGGGCGTCACGCCGCAGATCAAGAGCTACCGGGTGGCCGCGATCTTCGAGATCGGCATGTCGGAATACGACGCCGCCTTCGTGTTCCTGCCGTTCGCCGAAGCTCAGGCCTATTTCAACCGCGAGGACGACGCCTCCGCGATCGAGGTCTATCTCGAGCATCCCGATCAGGTCGCGGACGCGAAGCCGCTGCTGCAACAGGCGGCCGGCCGGTCCGTCTACCTGCTCGACTGGCGCGACCGCAACCGGACGTTCTTCTCCGCGCTCGAGGTCGAGCGCAACGTCATGTTCCTGATCCTCACCCTCATCGTGCTGGTGGCGGCGCTGAACATCGTCTCCGGCCTGATCATGCTGGTGAAGGACAAGGGCCGCGACATCGCGATCCTGCGCACCATGGGCGCGACGTCGGGCGCGGTGATGCGGGTGTTCCTGATCACCGGCGCCAGCATCGGCGTCGTCGGCACGCTTGCGGGCTTCGCGCTCGGCATGATCGTGTGCTGGAACATCGAGGCGATCCGGGCCTTCATGGCCTATGTCACCAACACCGAGCTGTTCTCTCCGGAGATCTATTTTCTGAGCAGGCTTCCGGCCGACCCGAACGTCGGCGAGACGGCGACGGTGGTGCTCATGGCGATGGCGCTGTCCGTCATCGCCACGCTCTATCCGTCCTGGCGGGCGGCCCGGCTCGATCCCGTCGAGGCGCTGCGTTACGAATGACCGAGCATGGCGGCGTCGAGAACGAGGATTACGCCGAGGCGGCGCCTGCGCCGCTCTTAGAGCTCGACCGCGTCGTCAGGCGTTACCGGCAGGGCGCCGAGGCGCTGGAGGTGCTCTCCGGAGCTTCCCTGACGCTCCACGCGGGCGAAGTGGTGGCGCTGGTCGCGCCGTCCGGGACCGGCAAGTCGACGCTGCTGCACGTCGCCGGGCTGCTGGAGCGCCCCGACGAGGGCGAAGTCTATCTCGACGGCCGCCCGACCGTGGCGCTCGACGATGCCGCCCGCACCACGCTCCGCCGCAACCACGTCGGCTTCGTCTACCAGTTCCACCACCTGCTGCCCGAGTTTTCCGCGCTCGAGAACGTGGTGCTGCCGCAGCTCATCCGTGGGCTCGCCGCCGGGGAGGCGAAGAGGCGCGCCTCCGAACTGCTCGGCTATCTCGGCCTCGGCGCGCGCCTGTCGCATCGCCCGGCGGAGCTGTCCGGCGGCGAGCAGCAGCGGGTGGCGATCGCGCGCGCGGTCGCGAACGCTCCGCGGTTGCTGTTCGCCGACGAGCCCACCGGGAACCTCGACCCGGGCACCTCCGCGCATGTGTTCGAGACCATGACCGCGCTCGCCCGCGCGTCCGGCCTCGCCGCCGTGGTGGCCACGCACAATCTCGAGCTTGCCGCGACGCTCGACCGGCGGATCACCCTCCGGGACGGCGTGCTCGTCGACGCCTGACATTCGTTAACCCTCCTGCCGACAAGAGCGCGGTTTCCATTTGACATCGGCGAAATAAGGAACAAAAAAAGAACATAACCAGTTTAAAAGGAGTTCGTCATGGTCTGGACCACCGCCCGCGCGATCGTCGGAGGGGCGCTCGAACTCGGCTCCGTGGCGTTGTTCATGGGAGCGCTGCTGGTGTGGGCGGACGTGCTCAGTGCGGTCTAACGGAGCGGAAGTCTGTGGACCGACGTGAACTCCGCGCCTCGGCCCGCGGCGGCCGGGAGTAGGATGGCCGCGGTCGGGAGGCGGTGATGAGCGCGAGCGGACTGAAGAACGAACCCGGTTTCGTCCATTTGCATGTGCGGTCGTCGTTCTCGCTGCTCGAAGGCGCGCTGACGATCGCGAAGCTCGCCGCCGTCG
The DNA here is from genome assembly GCF_027922325.1 of Methylopila turkensis. GTDB lineage: Bacteria > Pseudomonadota > Alphaproteobacteria > Rhizobiales > Methylopilaceae > Methylopila > Methylopila turkensis. The sequence continues at coordinate 50,141 of NZ_BSFL01000001.1, read as the reverse complement.
CCAAGGCCGACCGGATGCCGGCCGTCGCGCTCACGGACAACAACCTGTTCGGCGCGCTCGAATTTTCCGAGAAGCTGGCGGGGGCGGGCGTCCAGCCGATAGTCGGCATGGCGCTCGACGTCGAGTTCGCCGACCGCGAGGAGCGACCCGGCCGTCCCGGTCGTGACACGCGCCGACCGCTCATAATTCTGCTGGCGCGGTCCGAGACGGGCTATCGCAATCTGATGGCCCTCGGCAGCCGCGCCTTCCTGGAAAGCGACGTCAACGAAGGGCCGCACGCCACGCTTGCGATGCTCGAGGCGCATCGCGACGGGCTGATCGCGCTGACCGGAGGTCCAGAAGGCCCGGTCGACCGGGCCTTGTCGGACGGGGTCGAGGATATCGCGGCCGCGCGTCTTGACCGGCTCGCGGGGCTCTACGGCGACGCGCTCTATGTCGAGCTGCAGCGCCATGGGCTTGCGAGCGAACGGGCGGTCGAAAGCGCGCTCGTCAATCTCGCCTACGCCCGCGGCCTGCCGCTCGTGGCGACGAACGGCGCCCGTTTCGCGGAACGAAGTGATCACGAGGCGCACGACGCCCTGATCTGCCTCGCCGAAGGCCGCTTCCTGGCGGAGGAGCAGCGCCGGCACCTGACGCCTGAGCACGGCCTTAAGAGCCGCGCCGAGATGGTGGCCTTGTTCGCCGACCTGCCTGAGGCGACGGCGAACACGGTCGAGATCGCGCGGCGCTGCGCGCACCGACCGCGCACGATGAAGCCGATCCTGCCGCGCTTCACCGTCGGGGACGGGGAGGCGGCCGACGAGGCGGTTGAGCTTCGCCGGCAGGCGGAGGCGGGGCTCGCCGCGCGCCTCGCCGCCCACGGGCCGGCTCCCGGTCTGGCGGTCGACGACTACGAGAAGCGTCTCGCCTTCGAGCTCGGCGTCATCGAACGGATGAAGTTCCCCGGCTACTTCCTGATCGTGGCGGACTTCATCAAGTGGGCGAAGGATCAGGGCATTCCGGTCGGGCCCGGCCGCGGCTCGGGCGCGGGCTCGCTGGTGGCCTATTCGCTCACCATCACCGACCTCGACCCGCTGCGGTTCGGCTTGCTGTTCGAGCGCTTCCTGAACCCCGAGCGCGTCTCGATGCCGGACTTCGACATCGACTTCTGCCAGGACAGGCGCGAGGAAGTGATCCGCTACGTCCAGGATCGCTACGGCCACGACCGCGTCGCGCAGATCATCACTTTCGGCACGCTGCAGGCGCGCGGCGTGATGCGCGACGTCGGCCGCGTGCTGGAGATGCCCTACGGGCAGGTGGACAAGCTCTGCAAGCTCGTGCCCCAGAACCCGGCGAATCCGGTCACGCTGAAGCAGGCGGTCGTCGACGAGCCCAAGCTCGCCGAGGCGCGGACGGAGGACGAGAAGGTCGGGCGCATGCTCGACATCGCGCTGAAGCTCGAGGGGTTGTACCGGCACGCCTCGACCCACGCGGCCGGGATCGTGATCGGCGACAGGCCGCTGTCGGAACTGGTGCCGCTCTACCGCGACCCGCGCTCCGACATGCCGGTGACCCAGTTCAACATGAAATGGGTCGAGCCGGCCGGCCTCGTGAAGTTCGACTTCCTCGGGCTGAAGACGCTGACCACGCTGACGACCGCAGTGAGCCTGCTCAAGCGGCGCGGCGTGTCGGTCGATCTCGAGAAGATCCCGCTCGACGACGAGGCCACCTACGCCATGCTGTCGCGCGGTGAGACGGTCGGCGTGTTCCAGCTGGAAAGCGCCGGCATGCGGCGCGCGCTCGCCGACATGAAGCCGGACCGCTTCGAGGACATCATCGCCCTCGTCGCGCTGTACCGCCCGGGGCCGATGGCCAACATCCCGGTCTACTGCGCCCGCAAGCACGGGCTGGAGAAGCCCGAGTATCCGCATCCGAAGCTCGCCCCGATTCTGGGCGAGACCTTCGGCGTCATCATCTACCAGGAGCAGGTGATGCAGACGGCGCAGTCGCTCGCGGGCTATTCGCTCGGCGAGGCGGACCTGCTCCGGCGCGCCATGGGCAAGAAGATCCGCTCCGAGATGGACGCCCAGCGCGAACGTTTCGTATCCGGCGCGGTGGAGCACGGCATCGGCAAGGCGGACGCCTCGACCATCTTCGACCTGCTGGCGAAGTTCGCGGACTACGGCTTCAACAAGAGCCATGCGGCGGCCTACGCGCTGGTCGCCTACCAGACGGCCTATCTGAAGGCGAACTACCCCGTCGAGTTTCTGGCGGCGTCGATGACCCTCGACATGGGCTCGACCGACAAGCTGGCGGAGTTCCGGCAGGAGGCGCTGAGGCTCGGCATCGCGGTCAAGCCGCCTTGCGTGAACCGCTCGTCGGTCGCCTTCGACGTCGAGGACGGCGCGATTCTCTATGCGCTCGCGGCGCTGAAAGGCGTCGGCGGGCAGGCCGTCACGGGGCTTGTCGCGGAGCGTCGGGAGCGGCGTTTCGCCGATGTCGCCGATTTCGCGCGCCGTCTGGACCCGAGAGCCCTGCCCAAGCGCGCGCTGGAGCAGATGATCCAGGCGGGCGCGCTCGACGCGCTGGAGCCGGATCGCGCGCGCGCGCTCGCCTGCGTCGAGCCGATCATGGCGATCGCCGCGCGCACGCGCGATTCGGCCGAGGTCGGGCAGTCCGACATGTTCGGCGCGGCGGCCGATCCGATTCGGCCCGCCGACCACGAGAGCTGGTCGACCGGCGAACGGTTGAAGCGAGAGTACGAGGCGATCGGCTTTTTCCTGTCGGGCCACCCGCTCGACGACTATCGGCCCTTGCTCGAGAAGCTGAGGGTCCAGCGCTATGCGGACTTCGTCGCGGCGGCGAAGCGGGGCGCGACCGGAGGCCGGCTGGCGGCGACGGTGCTGACGCGCCAGGAGCGCAAGACCAAGACCGGAAACCGCATGGGAATCGTCACGCTCTCCGATCCGAGCGGGCATTACGAGGCGGTGATTTTCTCCGAGGGCCTCGCGCTGCACCGCGACCTGCTGGAGCCGAACACTCCGGTGATCGTTTCAGTCAGCGCGGCGGTCGAGGGCGACGACGTGCGCCTGCGTCTCGAGGGCGTCGAGCCTCTCGACCAAGCCGCCGAGAAACTGTCGCGATCGGTGCGAATTTTCCTGCGGGAGCCCGAGCCGCTTGAGGCGGTCGCGCGGCGGCTGCAGCCGGGCGGAGACGGCGAAGTCAACGTGGTTCTGGTGCTGGAGGAGGGCGCGACGGAGGTCGAAATTCGCCTGCCGGGACGGTACAGGGTGTCGCCCCAGATCGCGGGCGCCCTGCGCACGGTGCCGGGGGTGGTCGCGGTCGATGCGGCGTGATCCCCAGTCTGGATCATAGCCTTCGCGTTTAGCGGTTGACATGACCCCGCGCGGCCCCCTAAAGCACCCCCCGCGAAGGCAGGTCGCAAGGCTCATGCGTTCGCTGATCGTCTGGCGTCAGCCTGGACGGATCAGACCGTGGAGGGGTGCCCGAGTGGTTAAAGGGGACGGACTGTAAATCCGTTGGCTCAGCCTACGTTGGTTCGAATCCAACCCCCTCCACCACCGTCCGATCCGATCTGCGGGTGTAGCTCAATGGTAGAGCAACAGCCTTCCAAGCTGATGACGAGGGTTCGATTCCCTTCACCCGCTCCAGCCTCCATGCTCTGCGAAATCGACGGTTAGAGGCTTCACCGGCGCGTCAGCCGAGCCGCTCTCAGTGAGAGGGCAGGGCGACAAACGGCTCTAAAGCCCGAGGTCGGCGCAGAGCGTCCCTACAGACATTCCAGTCTTATTCGTCAGAGCGCTCCGGAAGCGCCTGAGGACTGGTGTGACTGGGCTGGGGCCTCGCGGCAGCGGGAAGGGATGAACCGCCGCCACGGGCCGCTTCAGGGCAATGGGCGTTGGTCTTGGGACAGGGGCACGAAACATCACCAATGAAATCGCCGGATTTGTCATTTGGAAGCTGTCGCTTGGGCGAGCGCACATCGTTTGGATGGCAGAACTGCGGATTCGCCATTTGGATGGTTCGTCCCGGGCCGAGCGCTCGCGATTCCGACACGCGCTGTGGAACTCCGGCGCCCGTCTGGCGTCATCGACGGTCCCGAGAGAGTTCACGGGGCGCGCGCGCTCACAGGACAAGCTACCGCCGTGCACTCCAATTTGCGCTGGATGCTGTAGAGTACAAACTCTGCTAATGGACGTCGCGTCTTGATCCGCTCCGTGATTACGGCAGGTGGATGAAAGTCAAGGTTCAGGTTATGAGGCGACTGCGGCCCTGCCATTGCGCCAAGGCGATGCATCGTAATGTCGGAATTATTCTCGAGCGGACGTGCAGCAGATATCGCGCTGGCGCTGATAGCGATCGAGGCCTTCGTCCTATGGCGCATGAAAGGGCCAAACGGCCGTTCGCGGATCGCTGACGTCTGGCCGTTCCTCGGCGCGGGCGTGGCGTTGATCCTCGCGCTTCGCGCCGCGCTTGTCGACGCTCCGTGGTGGTGCGCAGCGGCGGCGCTCGCGGCGTCAGGCGTTTTCCACGCGATCGATCTTGGTAGGCGCCTCGGACGCTGACCTTATCAGACGCGTGGGATCGTCTTGTCAGCGCGCGCGCCGAACGGACCATTGAGGCGGACGATCTCCAGGTTGAGGTAGGATGCGAAACCCACCCAGACCAGATAGGGAGCAAGCAGCCACGACGAGACGGGCGAGAACGTCCGGAACGTAACGACCGCCGCAAGGATCGACAGCCATAGGAAAACGACCTCGACAAGCGCGTGGTCAGGCCGTTTGCGTGTGAAGAACAACAGGTTCCAGAGGATGTTGAGCGCGCCGTTCACCCCGAACAGCGCAACCACCAGCATGCGCGCGGCATCGTCGGGCGCATTGCGCCATGCGAGCAGAGCCGATGTGGCGGCGAGCGCGAGGATTACGGTCCAGGCCGGTCCAAACGCCCAGTCGGGCGGCTGCAGCTTCGGGCGCTTCAGCCCATCATACCAGCTGTCGAGCCGGGTCAACGCGCCGCCGACGCCCGCCACCACGAGGCCCCACCCGACGGCCGAGGCTATTTCGAGAGCGAGCGTCACGGTTCTGTCTGCGGCCTCGCTGGCATGGTCACGCTCTTCGGCCCCATGGCGAAACGACGCCGAACAGCTGCGCAAGATCCTTGAAGAAGATTCGGACATGCGCCATCGGATCGCTTCGGACCAGTTCCTTCTCGAGGTAGGACTGCCAGGTGAGCCGCTGGATGTCGGGGTCCGCGCACAGGCTCACGAAGCGCTCCCGCCGCCGGTCGGTCGAGTACCAGAAGCGTTGCATGATCCGCAGGATGAAGAACACCCGGCCGTGCGCTTTCAGGAACCGCTTGCGGGCGAGTTTGAGCGCGCGCGCGTCGCCGGTCTCGAGAAAGCTGTCGACCGCCGCCGCGGTCATCCGCCCGCACGCCATCGCGTAATAGATGCCTTCGCCGGACGCTGGCGCGACGACGCCGGCTGCGTCACCCGTCACGATGACGTCGCGGCCGTTCTCCCATCGCCTCAGTGGTTTCAGGGGAAGCGGCGCGCCCTCGCTGCGGAGCGTGCGGCAGCCGGCGAGGCCGGTCTTCATGCGCAGGCCCGCGACCGCCTCGCGCAAGCCGAAGCCCTTTTGCGCGCTGCCGGTCCCAACGCTCGCGGTCGAGCCGTGCGGAAACACCCAGGCGTAGAAATCCGGCGAGAACGCGCCCTGATAGTAGATGTCGCAGCGCCGTCCATCGTAGGTTTCGCCCGCCATGCCGGCCGGCGCCTCGACGATCTCGTGATAGGCGAACACGTAAGGCGCGGGCGGGGCGGGGATCTCCTGCCGCGCCACCTGGCTGTTCGCGCCATCTGCGCCGATCACGCATCTGGCGCGCACCCGCTCCGTCTCGTCGGCGCCCTTCGGTCGGAACGCGACCACGGCCATGCCATCCGGATCACGCTCGATCCTCAGATACGTCCCATCGCGCCGGTCAGCGCCGACGCGGACCGCGCGCTCGCGCAGCCATTCGTCGAAGATTTCCCGGTCCACCATACCGACGAAGTTGTCTTCGATCGGCATGTCGACGCTGCGATCGGACGGCGCGACGATGCGCGCCGAGCGGGCGCGCGCCACCAGCAGGCTTTCGGGGACGTCGAAATCCTTCAGCGTGCGCGGCGGGATCGCGCCGCCGCACGGTTTGATGCGGCCCGCTTTGTCGAGCAGCAGGACCTTCTTGCCGCCCCGCGCGAGGTCGGCCGCCGCGGTCGCGCCCGACGGGCCGCCCCCGACCACCACGACGTCGTAGGCGCTCATTTCGTCGTTCATGACGAACGTCTCCTTCAGATGGAGGACAGGGCCGGGTCGGTGATGAGGGTCTCTGCAGGCGCATCTGCGCGCCGGCCGTCGAGCCGAAGCGCGACCAGCGCGCAGGCGAGAAACAGCGCGGCGTCGATCCCGAAGACGATCGCATAGGCGTCGCCCGGGGAGCCGAGGGCGGTTCGCAGGATGTCGGCGAGCAGGGCGCCCATCAGGCCGCCGAGCGCGAAGCCGATCGCCTGCGCCGCGCCCCAGAGCCCCATGCGGACGCCGCGGGTTCGCGGGTCGCCCTGTCCCGCTAGGCCCATCATCGACCCGATCGCGGCTGTCGCGAAGGCGCCGTTGGCGAACCCGAGCGCGAAACAGGCGGCGCGGATCGGAAACCCGTCGCCCGCCGCGCCGCCGAACGCGATGACCGCGAGTGCCGCCGACGAGGCGAGGCAGCCGGCCACGATCCACGACTTCAGCAGCCCGCCGGGCGTCTCGCCGAACAGGCCGGTGGCGAGCGCGACCGTGACCATGCCGGCCAGCACGCCTCCGTTCTGCAAACCTGACAGCGAGGTGGTCTCGCCCGGCGTCATGACGAATACGACGCCTGCGAACGGCTCGAGGATCAGGTCCTGCGTTGAATAAGCGAGCATCGAAGCGAACACGAACAACGTGAACCGGCGCACCGAGCGATCGGACCAGATGTCGGCGAGCGCTGCGGAGAAGCAGCCGGTCGCGTGCGCGGCCGGCTGGCGGGCGCCGGAGGGCGGCTCAAGCCGCCACATGGCTCCCACGCAGACCACAAAAGCGATCCCCGAGACGCCGGCGCAAACCATGACCAGGCGCTCGAGGGAGAACGGATCGAGGAGTTGGCCAGCGGCCGCAGTGGTCACGACGAAGCCCGCGATCATCATCACCCAGACGATTGTCGCGGCGGCCGCGCGCCGGCCTTCGCCCACATGGGTCGCGAGCATCGCGAGCAGGTTGGTGCCGCAGGCGCCGACTCCGACGCCGATCGCCGTGAACGCTGCGACGCCGAGCGCAGCGCCGAAGACGATATGTTCGGCCATCGCGGCGGTCGCGACAGCAGATCCGACGCCCCCGAGCGAAAGGATCGCCATGCCGCCGATGATCCATGGCGTGCGACGTCCGCCGCGGTCCGATCCGAAACCCCAGCGGGGACGCGCCAGTTGAACCGCATGATGGAGCGCAACCAGAAGGCCCGGCAACAAAGCGGGCAGGGCGAGCTCGATCGCCATGACGCGGTTGAGCGTCGAGGTCGTCAGAACGACGACGGTGCCGAGCGCCGCCTGGGCCAGCCCGACGCGCAGGATCTGCGCCCATGTGAAGGCGGGGCTCACCCCGCGCTCCCCGACACCGCGAAGGCGGTGACCAGCATGCCGAGCACGTAGAGCGTGGTGCCGGTCGCGTTGTACCAGGCGGCGCGTCCTCGCGGATCGGACAGGAAGCGCGCCATCAGGCCGAGCTGCGCGACCAGCAGCATCCCGACGGCGAGCGCGTGCCAGTGCCGGTCCCAGAGCACGAGAGCGATGACGACGCCGACCTGCGCCAGCGCCATCACCATGCAGGCGAGCCGGGCAGCGCGCTCCGGTCCGAGTTGCACGGGGAGCGAGCGCACGCCCATTTCCGTGTCGCCCTCGACGGCCTTGAAGTCGTTCAGCGTCATGATGCCGTGCGCGCCGAGGCTGTAGAGCAGCGCGACGAGCACGATGCGCGCGTCGGGCGCGACGGCGCTCACGACCGCAGCGCCTGTGAACCAGGGCAGGCCCTCGTAACAAAGCCCGACCGCGAGATTGCCCCACCAGCCGTCCGTCTTCAGGCGCAACGGCGGCGCGCTGTAAGCCCAGGCGAGCGCAAGGCCGGTAATGGCTGCGCAAAACACCCAAGGCCCGAGCGTGAGCGCCACCAGCGCCGACAGCATGGTCCAGGCGACCGCGATATAGAGGCCCCACCGACCAGGTATACGGCCTGAGGGGATCGGCCGGTTCGGTTCGTTGATGGCGTCGACATGGCGGTCGAACCAGTCGTTCACGGCCTGGCTAGTGGCGCAGACCAAGGGCCCCGCAAGCAACACGCCCGCGATCGCGAGCTGCCATTGCTCGGAGAGCGGCGCGCCGGACGAGATCAACCCACACCCGAACGCCCACATCGGCGCGAACCAGGTGATCGGTTTCAGCAGTTCGATGACGGCGCTCGGGTGCGGCGTGGACATGGGTGTAAGCTATGCTCGACACCGATGAATGTCCAATTTATTTGACACAGAAGCCGCAGGCCGAAGGTCGAACGTTGCTTTCGGCGCAAGCCGGGCGGGGTAGCCCTGTAGCGTTCGTTCAGTCGCCGCCGAACGGCTCGCTGTCGTCGTCCAGCAGCCCGTGCCGGCGAAGTTTCGAGTAGAGGCTCTGCCGGCTGAGGCCTAGGATTTGCGCGGCGGAGGCGCGGTTGTCCTCGGTGCGCTTGAGCGCTGCTTCGATACAGAGCTTTTCGACGAGATCGGTCGACTCGCGGACAAGGTCCTTCAGGCTGACACGGCCGACCAGTTGGGTGAGTTGCTCGACCGACCGGAAGCCGTCGCTGGGCTCTCGGTCGCGCAGGGCGCCGGCGTTGCGCACGGGACGTATGACGAGACCGAAGCAGGTTTCGCCGCCGCTGTTCACCGCGACGCCCGAGACCTCGACTTGCTCGAGCCCGCCGAACTCGCCGCGAAGGATCGTCGAGAAATTCCGCAGCGAGCCGTGCTCGCGCAGGTTCGATACCAGCAGAGTCGCCTCGACGCCCGGCCGCCCCAGCCACTTGTCGAGCGGCGCGCCTCGCAGGCCGTCGACCGTCACGACCTCGATCAAGGCGAGGAAGGCGGGATTCGCGTCGAGAACGCGCTGACGCTCGTCCACCACCACGAAGCCGTCGGGCATCGCCATCACGGCGTCGAGCGCCTTGGAGGGCTGGTGGCCGCCTTCGGCGAGCGCGCCGGTCGAAGGCACGAGCCGCACCAGGAAATGCGCGCGCGAGTCCTGCCGGAAGGCGGAGACAGACATCATGAGGTCGCTGTGGCCGCCGCCTGTGAGATGGACGCGCGCGAGCCCCGAATGTCCGAGCGTCCGCGCTGTCGCGATCACGCGGCGGACATTCTGGGCGGAGCGCTCGTCGAACAGATCGGCCAGTCCCCGTCCGATCGTCCGCTGCGCGGTCTCGCCGATCAGCTTGCTGGCTGCGGCGTTCGCCTCGACGACCCGCTCGGAGGCTTCGTCGACGATCAGAACCGCTTCCGTCGAGAGCTGGAACAGCAGGCGGTAGCGCGTTTCCGCATTGCGAATCTTGGAGTACTCGCGCTCCAGCAACAGTTGGGTCTCGACCAAGCGCTGCTGCAGCGTGGCGACGGAGCGCAAGTCGCGGCCAAGCGCCAGGATGCGGCCGTCGTCGTCCATCCGGATGGTGGAGTAACGGATCGGCATGTCGCGTCCGTTGGCGACGATATGATTGACCTCGCGCGGACGCGTGGGACCCTCGGCGACCGCATCGCGCAGCAGCGCCTCGACCTTTGAGCGGCTCTCGATGGTGACGAGGTCCAGCCAGAGGGCGCCGACCCAATCTTCGATGCCCTCAGGCGGGAGTTCCGGGGCCGAATAGGCGACGTCACGCACGACGCCCGAAGCGTCGAGAACCAGAGCCACGTCAGCCGCCGCGGCGATCAAGTTCGCGGTCGTTCGTGCGCCAAGGCTCGCGAACCACCTTTCGGCGCCTCCGAAACCCGAGATGACGTCCGCTGCGGCCAGAGGCTCCATCGAAGCCGAAATCCGTTGATCGTGCGATTCAAGGTCAATGCTTCCGAACTCTTGAGCACATAAGGTTTTGCGACGCAACAAGAGCTTCATCGGCGTCGCTGGCGGTCGTATCGGCGCCGACGGTCCTGACGAGTTCAGGCGATTCATTGAAGACGCGGCCGCCGACCAGCACGATCAATCCCCTATTAGCCGAGGCGGATCGGACGTCTGTTATCAGGTCGCGAAGCGCGCACAAAGCCTCTTCTCGCGCTAAAGAAAATCCGATGACATCGAACGACTTGCGGGCGACGCTCGCGATAATTTCGTCACGCGGCGAAAGCGGCATCCCGACAACGTCCCAACCGGCGCGGCGGAAGAACGTTTCGAGCACCAAGATCCCGAAAGTGTGCTGCTCCCCCGGCATGGCTGCGAGCGCCACCCGCGCGTCTATAAGCGCACGCGGCTCCACGATGTCCCCCGACGAAAGAGATCGCAGCAGGCTCTGAAGCGCGCACAGGCCAACCGTCACATCCATAAAACTGCATTCGTCATCGACCCACATCTGTCCGAGCCGCTTGGCCGTCGGCGAGAAGATTTCCAGCAGGATGGATTCGAGCGCGACCCCGCGCGCCATCGCACTCGAGACGACGACGCCTGCCCGTGTAAGGTCGATAGCGATCATCATCTTGGCGAAATCGTCAATGTCCTGCGGTTCGACTTGCAGATGCTTCGTCGGCAGCCCTTCGCCAGCTCGGCCGCTTGCGAGGAGCAGACGAGGAATGACGTCGGCCTCAATGATCCTAGCGAGGGTCGCGCTCCTGTCAGGCGGCGCCGCGCCAGCGACCCGGTTCGCCTCTTTGCCTGCAAGCACCATAGCGTCGTGTCGAAAACAGACGCTTGAATCGTCGAGGTTCACCACGGGTTCGCCCCCTATGCGCGGCGCTCTTGAGATCGCCTTCGCCGGCCGAACGTCGCTCCGTACGATTAAGTCTGTCAATCCCTGATTGACGGCATCTATCGGCCCATTGGAGTTTTTGAGCCTATCAGGGTACCGCTTCGATCCTGATCCTATTGAAGCGGCAATGGATTGCCGCCAGGCCTGATCGGGCGATCAAATGTGTAAATAATTTTGTACGTCTAACTTTCTTGACACTCGGCCGTCGTCGTTCCACGCTCCGTTTTCGAAGTGACGTGGCAGGAGACGGGCAAGATGCTGCAAAGGCGCGCCCAGGTGGAGGAACGGCCGCCTCTCTATACGCGGGAGGAGCGCGTCCGGCGCGACGAAACCGTCTGGACGTTGGTCCAGGGCGTGCTCGCTCCGCTGCAGTTCCTGGTCTTCGCGATCAGCCTTTTTCTCGTCGCGCGCTTCCTGATCACCGGCGAAGGCTACGCGGCGGCCACCGCCTCGGTGCTCGTCAAGACGTTCATGCTGTTCGCGATCATGGTGACAGGATCGATCTGGGAGAAGGCCGTGTTCGGCCGCTACCTGTTCGCCCCCGCCTTCTACTGGGAAGACGTGGTGAGCATGGGAGTGATCGCGCTTCATTGCGCCTACGTGGCCGCGCTGCTGATCGGCACCGAACCCAACGTCCAGATGGCGGTCGCGCTCGCCGCCTACGCGTCCTACGCGCTGAACGCGTCGCAATTCCTCCTGAAGCTGCGCGCCGCGCGGCTGCAGGCGGCGGACGAGATCGCCGCGGAGGTTTTTCGATGAGCGCCGCCGCTCCGATCGGCGGCTGCGAAACCGCCCGGCCGCAGGTGCGCTCGGAACGTGGCCAGCGGGCCGTGTTCTGCGGCCTCACCGGGATCGTCTGGCTCCATCGCAAGATCCAGGACGCGTTCTTCCTCGTCGTCGGCTCGCGCACCTGCGCGCATCTCATTCAGTCGGCGGCCGGCGTCATGATTTTCGCCGAGCCGCGCTTCGCGACCGCCATCATGGAGGAGCGCGACCTCGCCGGCATGGCCGACATGCACGACGAGCTCGACCGCGTCGTCGCCCAGGTGCTCGAGCGCCGGCCGGACGCGAAGACGCTGTTTCTGGTCGGCTCGTGCCCGTCCGAGGTCATCAAGCTCGACCTTGCGAAGGCGGCCTCGCGGCTGTCGGCGAAGCTGACGCCGGACGTGCGCGTGCTGTCCTATTCGGGCAGCGGCATCGAAACCACGTTCACGGAAGGCGAGGACGCCTGTCTCTCAGCGCTCGCCCGCGAGGCGCCCAGGGAGGCGCCGGGGGCCGAGCCGCAACTCGTCATCGTGGGGGCGCTCCCCGACATCGTCGAGGATCAGTTCGCGCGCCTGTTCGCGGAATTGGGGATATCGCCCGTCCGGTTCCTGCCCGGGCGACGTTCGACCGAGCTTCCGGCGCTCGGACCGAACACGCGGTATCTCCTCGCCCAGCCGTTCCTCGGCGGCACTGCGGCGACGCTGGACGCCCTCGGGTGCTCCGGCGTCGTCGGCCCTTTCCCGTTCGGCGCGGACGGCACCACGGCTTGGCTCACCGCCGCAGCGAAAGCGTTCGGCGTCCCGGCGACGAAGGTTCGCGAGGTTACGGCTCTCAAGGAGAACCGCGCCCGCGTCGCGATCAGCCGGCATCGCGCCCGGCTCGCGGGTAAGCGCGTGATGTTCTTCCCCGACAGCCAGCTCGAGCCCTCGCTCGCGCGGTTTCTGTCGACTGAGCTCGGCGCCGAGCTGATCGAAGTCGGCAGCCCCTATATCCACGGACGCTGGCTCGCGCCCGAGCTCGACCTGCTGCCGGCCGGGACCGAACTGGTCGAGGGCGCCGACGTCGACCGTCAGCTCGACCGCTGCCGCGCGGCCCGCCCCGACCTCACGGTCTGCGGCCTCGGAATCGCCAACCCGCTCGAGGCCGAGGGCCTCGCGACCAAATGGTCCATCGAGCTGCTGTTCACGCCGACCCACGGCTACGAGCAGGCCGGCGACCTCGCCGAGCTCTTCGCCCGGCCGCTGGCCCGGCGCGAAGCGCTGGAGGTCTGAAGACCATGCAGCTCGCCATGTGGACCTATGAAGGACCTCCCCACATCGGCGCGATACGGGTCGCGACCGCCATGACGGGCGTCCACTACGTGCTGCATGCGCCGCAGGGCGACACCTACGCCGACCTGCTGTTTACGATGATCGAGCGGCGCAAGGAGCGCCCGCCGGTAACCTACACGACGTTCCAGGCGCGCGACCTCGGGTCCGACACGGCGCAGAAGCTGCAAAGCGCGATCCGCGATGCCTATGAGCGCTTCCGCCCTCAGGCGATGTTGGTCGGCGCGAGCTGCACCGCGGAGCTGATCCAGGACGATCCGGGCGGCCTCGCGGCCGCCGTCGGCCTCCCCATCCCGGTCGTGCCGCTGGAGCTGCCCGCCTACCAGAAGAAAGAAAACTGGGGCGCGGCCGAAACGTTCTACCGGCTCGTGCGCACGCTGGCTGGACCAGCCGCGCAAGCGAGGCGCGCAAGCGGCGCCGTCTCCGGTGAGGGCGGAAGGAAAGGTCGCCCGAGCTGCAACATCCTCGGCCCGACGGCGCTCGGCTTCCGGCATCGCGACGATGTCCAGGAAATCCGCCGTCTGCTCGAAACACTCGGGATCGAGGTGCGCGTCGTCGCCCCGCTCGGGGCGTCGCCGGCCGATCTCGCCCGGCTTGGCGAGGCCGACTTCAACGTCGTCCTCTACCCTGAAATCGCCGCCACCGCCGCCGGCTGGTTGAAGCGGGAATTCGCACAGCCCTTCACCACCGTCACGCCGATCGGCGTCGGCGCCACCCGCGACTTCATCGAAGAGGTCGCCGGGCTCGCAGGGGTCGATCCGACTGAGGTGCTGGCGAAGGACAGCTCGCGGCTCCCCTGGTACAGCCGTTCGGTCGACTCGAATTATCTGACGGACAAGCGCGTCTTCATCTTCGGCGACTCCACCCACGCCATAGCGCTCGCCCGCGTCGCGTCGAAAGAGCTCGGCTTCAAGGTCGTCGGCCTCGGAACCTACACGCGCGAGTTCGCCCGGGAGGTGCGCGCGGCGGCCGGGGCGCTCGGGCTCGAGGCGCTGATCAGCGACGACCATCTCGAGGTCGAGAAGCGGATCGCGGACCTCAATCCGGAACTGGTTCTGGGCACCCAGATGGAGCGGCATATCGCCAAGCGGCTCGGGGTCCCGTGCGCGGTGATCTCAGCTCCGGTTCATGTCCAAGATTTCCCCGCGCGCACCTCGCCCGTCATGGGGTTCGAAGGCGCGAACGTGCTGTTCGACACCCTCGTGCATCCGCTGATGATGGGCCTCGAAGAGCATCTCGTCGCGATGTTCCGCGACGATTTCGAGTTCGCGGACAACGCGCAGCCTTCGCACCTCGCGACCGCGAGCGCCGCCGAGCCGGCTCCTGCCGAACCAGCCCATGACGCTTCGATCGTCTGGGAGGGGGACGCTGAAAAGGAGCTCAGGAAGATCCCGTTCTTCGTGCGCGGGAAGGCGCGCCGGAACACGGAGACATACGCCCGCCAGGCCGGACTTGCCGCTATCACGGTGGAGACGCTCTATGACGCCAAAGCCCATTTCGGCCGCTGAGGCGGGGGGCGCCCCCGCCGTCGCGATCCGCGTCGTGGTGGTCACGCTCGACCATCATCTCGGCAGCATGTCGGACCGCGCCGCTGCCCGGCTGCGGAAGGACTATCCGGGCCTCGTCTTCGACCTCCACGCCGCCTCCCGTTGGGAGGACGACCCGGCCTCGCTGGAGCGCGCCAAGGCCGACGTGCTCGCGGCCGACATCGTGATCGGCACGATGCTGTTCATGGACGACCACATCCGGGCGATCCTGCCGGCGCTTCGGGCGCGGCGCGACGCCTGCGACGCGATGGTCTGCGTCATGTCGGCCGCCGAAGTCACCAAGCTGACGCGGCTCGGCCGGCTGTCGATGGACAAGCCGACCTCCGGACCGATGGCGTTCCTGAAGCGGCTGCGCGGCAAAGGAGGCGCCGCGAGCGCCGGCTCCGAGCAGATGAAGATGCTGCGCCGGTTGCCCAAGATCCTGCGGTTCGTTCCCGGCACGGCGCAGGACCTGCGCGTGTTCCTCCTCACCCTGCAATACTGGCTCGCGGGCTCGGAGGAGAACATCGCGAACCTCGTGCGGCTCTTGATCGACCGCTACGCCGACGGACCGCGCAAATCCCTCCGCGGGACGGTGCGGCAGGGCGAGCCGGTCGAATATCCGGAGGTCGGCGTCTATCACCCGCGCCTCAAGGGCCGGATCGGCGAGGACGCGGGGCGCTTGCCGCGCAGGCCAGGCGCCCACGCCACGGTCGGCGTGCTGGTGATGCGCTCCTACCTGCTCGCCGGCAACGCCCGCCACTATGACGGCGTGATCGAGGCGCTCGAGGCGCGGGGTCTTCACGTCGTTCCCGCCTTTTCGAGCGGGCTCGACGCGCGGCCTGCGGTCGACCGCTTCTTCACCGGCCCGGACGGCAGGCCGGTCATCGACGCTATGGTCTCGCTCACCGGCTTCTCGCTCGTCGGCGGCCCCGCCTACAACGACGCCCGCGCGGCCGAGGAGCTGCTCGCCAAGCTCGACGTGCCCTACCTCGCGGCGCATCCGGTCGAGTTCCAAAGCCTTGCGGGCTGGCGCGCCTCCGAGCGCGGTCTGTCGGCGGTCGAGGCCACCATCATGGTCGCGATCCCCGAGCTCGACGGCGCCACCGGCCCGATGACGTTCGGCGGCCGCGAATGCGAGGCCGGCGACATGACCGCCGACCCCGAGCGCGCCGCGATGCTGGCCGCCCGCGTCGACCGCCTCGTCCGGCTGCGCGCCAAGCCGAAGGCCGACCGCCGGATCGCGACGGTCATCTTCAACTTCCCGCCCAACGCGGGCGCGGTCGGCTCCGCCGCCTATCTCGCGGTGTTCCCGTCGCTGTTCAACACGCTGAAGGCGTTGAAGGCGGACGGCTACACGGTCGATGTCCCCGAGAGCGTCGACTCGCTCCGCTGCCAGCTCCTGGACGGCAACGCCGCCCGCTACGGCGCGCAGGCCAACGTCGCGGCGCGGATCGCAACCGACGATCATGTCCGCCGCGATCCGCATCTTGGCGAGATCGAAAAGGTCTGGGGCCCGGCGCCCGGCCGGCAGCTCTCGGACGGCCAATCGTTGTTCGTGCTCGGCCATCACTTCGGCAACGTCTTCGTCGGCGTCCAGCCGGCGTTCGGGATCGAGGGCGATCCCATGCGGCTGCTGTTCGAGAAATCGTTCGCCCCGACCCACGCCTTCTCGGCGTTCTACCGCTACCTCCGTGAGGATTTTCGCGCCGACGCGGTGCTGCATTTCGGCACCCACGGCGCGCTCGAATTCATGCCGGGCAAGCAGGTCGGCCTCGGAGCGACCTGCTGGCCCGATCGGCTGATCGGCGATATGCCGAACCTCTATCTCTATGCCGCGAACAACCCCTCGGAAGGCGCGCTCGCCAAGCGCCGCGCCGCCGCGACGCTGATCTCCTACCTCACCCCCTCGCTCGCGCAGGCCGGGCTCTATCGCGGCCTGATCGACCTCAAGGCTTCGATCGACCGGTGGCGGGCGCTTGAGCCCGACGTCGGCGCTGCCGAGCGCGAGGTGCTCGCGACCGTGATCCGCGCGCAGGCGGTGGCGGTCGATCTCGAAGATGCGGACAGAGATTGGGCCGACGCCGCGGCGAAGGTTTCGCGCATTGGCGCTCAGGTGCTCGAAGTCGAATATGCGCTGATTCCGCATGGGCTCCACGTCGTCGGCGAGACGCCCCCCGAGGCCCAGATCGCCGAGACGCTGGCGGCCCTGACGGAGGCCGCCGGCGGCGCCGCGCCCGAGGGCGTCGCCGACCTGCTGCGCCTCGACCACGAAATTCCCGCCATCCTCCATGCGCTCGACGGCAGGTTCACCCGTCCGGCGCCGGCGGGCGACCTGCTGCGCAGCCCCGCGATCCTCCCAACCGGCCGCAACCTCCACGGCTTCGACCCGTTCCGCATTCCTTCCGCCTTCGCGATGCAGGACGGCGCCCGGCAGGCGGCGCGGCTTCTCGCCCGGTATGTCGCCGATGGCAATCCGTTTCCGGAGTCGATCGCGCTCGTGCTCTGGGGCACCGACACGCTCAAGACCGAGGGCGGGCCGATCGGCCAGGCGCTCGCGCTGCTCGGAGCCACGCCCCGTTTCGACGGCTACGGTCGCGTCGCGGGCGCGAGGCTGGTCCCGCTGGAGGAGCTTTCGGGCCCCCGCATCGACGTCGTCATGACGCTGTCGGGCATCTTCCGCGACCTGCTTCCGCTGCAGGTGCGGATGCTGGCGGAAGCTTGCCTGATGGCGGCGTCCGCCGACGAGCCGACCGAGCGCAACTTCGTCCGCAAGAACGCGCTGGCCTATCAGGCGAGCCACGGCTGTTCCCTCGAGACGGCGGCGCTCAGGGTGTTCTCGAACGCCGAAGGGGCTTACGGCGCCAACGTCAACCACATGATCGAAAACGGCCTGTGGTCGGACGAGGACGAACTCGCCGAGACCTACGGACGCCGCAAATGCTTCGCCTACGGGGTCGACGGCCGGCCGCAGTCCCAGCCCGACCTTCTGAAGAGCGCGCTCTCGGGCGTGGACCTCGCCTATCAGAACCTGGAAAGCGTCGAGACCGGCGTCACCACCCTCGACCAATACGTCGACACCCTCGGCGGCCTCACCCGCTTCGCTGGCCGGGCCAAGGGCAAGGCCACGCCGGTCTATATCGGCGACCAGACGCGCGGCGAGGGCGCAGTGCGGACGCTGACCGAACAGGTCGCGCTCGAGACCCGCACGCGGCTCCTCAACCCCAAGTGGTTCGAGGGCATGCTGGCTCATGGTTACGAGGGGGTGCGCCACATCGAGGCGCACGTCACCAACACGCTCGGCTGGTCGGCCACGACGGGCCAAGTCGACCCGTGGGTCTACAAGCAAATCACCGACACCTACCTGCTCGACCCCGTTATGCGGGACCGGCTGGCGAGCCTCAACAAGACCTCCGCGGCGCGCGTCGCCGACCGGCTAATCGAGGCGCACGACCGCAAATACTGGACGCCTGACGACGCGATGCTGAAGGCGCTGCGCGAGGCGGGCGAAGAGCTCGAAGACAGGCTCGAGGGCGTCGTCAGCGCCCCCGCGGCCGCCTGAGGAGAAGATCGGGATGAACGCTCACACCAAGATCACCACCTCGGCGGCCGGCCCCTGCAAGCTCGACGGCGAGGGCTCGGTCCAGGTCGCGCTCGATCCGACGCTGAGGATCGGCGGCGCGAAGGTGTTCGCGATCTACGGCAAGGGCGGCATCGGCAAGTCGACCACCTCGTCCAATCTCTCGGTCGCGTTCGCGAAGCTCGGCAAGCGGGTGCTGCAGATCGGCTGCGACCCGAAGCACGACTCCACGTTCACGCTCACCAAGCAGCTGATGCCGACCGTCATCGACGTGCTGGAGACGGTGAACTTCCATTCAGAGGAATTGCGCGTCGAGGACTTCGTCTACGAAGGCTACGCGGGAGTGATGTGCGTCGAGGCGGGCGGGCCGCCGGCCGGCACCGGATGCGGCGGTTACGTCGTCGGACAGACCGTCAAGCTTCTGAAGGAGTTTCACCTCCTCGAGGACACCGACGTGGTGATCTTCGACGTTCTGGGGGACGTGGTGTGCGGGGGCTTCGCGGCGCCGCTGCAGCACGCCGACCGGGCCGTGGTGGTGACCGCCAACGACTTCGACTCGATCTTCGCGATGAACCGCATCGTCCAGGCGATCGGCGCCAAGTCGAAGAACTACGACGTCCGGCTCGCGGGCTGCATCGCGAACCGTTCCGCAGACACCGACCAGATCGAGCGGTTCAACGCCGCGACCGGAATGAGGACGCTCGGGCGGCTGCCGGACCTCGACGTGATCCGCCGCTCCCGGCTCAAGAAGGCGACCCTGTTCGAGATGGAGGGGGAGGGCGTCGCCGCGGTGCAGGCCGAATATCTGCGGCTTGCAGCGCAGCTCTGGGCGGGGGTCGAGCCCTGCACGGCGAAGTCGCTGAAGGATCGCGACATCTTCGATCTCCTGGGATTCGATTGAGGGCGATGCGATGACCGACGCCGCGTATCGCGACCGGGTCTCCAGGATCGAGACCTATTTCGACCGCACCGCCGTGCGCGCCTGGGAGCAGATGACCTCGGACGCGCCGCTCGGGCGCATCCGCGCCACAGTGCGGGCCGGCCGCGACCAGATGCGGGCCGAGATCCTCGCGATGCTCCCCGTCGACATGACCGGGCTGCGGCTGCTCGACGCCGGCTGCGGTACCGGCGCGCTCAGCGTCGAGGCGGCCGCGCGGGGCGCCGATGTGGTCGCCGTCGACATCTCGCCGAAGCTCGTCGCGATCGCGTCGCAGCGGGCGCCGGAGTCGCTGGCCGGTCGGCTCGACTTCCGGGTCGGCGACCTCGCCGATCCCGCGATCGGCCGCTTCGACCATGTCGTCGCAATGGACGTGCTTATACACTATTCGTTGCCTCAGGCGACCGCGACCCTGGCGTCGCTCGCCCGCCGCGCCGATCGTTCGTTGCTGTTCACCTTCGCGCCCAAGACCCCGACGCTCGCCGCGATGCATGCGGTCGGTCGGCTGTTCCCGCGCGGCGACCGGTCTCCGGCGATCGAGCCGGTCTGGGAGTCCTCGGTCCGCAGCGCCATCGAGGCGGAACCGGCGCTTGGAGACATGCGGCAGGGCCGGACCGTTCGGGTGAAGAGCGGCTTCTACATCTCGCAGGTCCTGGAACTGACCCGGGCGCTCGGGGGATCGCGGCGATGATCTCCTTGGTGCGCAACGCCTCGCGCTTCTGGGTCGGCGTCGGCTCGCGCTACATGCCGTTCGCGGACGCTGCGACCGAGGACCTGCCGCTCGGCAAGCTGCTGCGGCTCTCGCTGTTTCAGGTTTCGGTCGGCTTCGCGACCGTGCTGCTGGTCGGCACGCTCAACCGCGTCATGATCGTCGAGCTCGGCGTTCCGGCGGCGCTCGTCGCCGTGATGGTGGCGCTGCCGCTGCTGGTGACGCCCGTGCGCGCCGTCATCGGGTTCAGGTCCGACCATCACCGCTCGGCCTTCGGCTGGAAGCGCGTGCCTTACATCTGGTTCGGTACGCTGCTGCAGTTCGGCGGCCTCGCGATCATGCCGTTCGCGCTGCTGGTGCTCGGCATGGACAAGCCGCCGTTCGAGCACGGGGTCGCGGTCGCGGCCGCGGGGCTCGCCTTTCTCCTGGTCGGCGCGGGCCTACAGACGACGCAGACCGCGGGGCTCGCG
Organism: Methylopila turkensis; assembly: GCF_027922325.1. GTDB lineage: Bacteria > Pseudomonadota > Alphaproteobacteria > Rhizobiales > Methylopilaceae > Methylopila > Methylopila turkensis. Next base: position 29,799 of record NZ_BSFL01000001.1, on the reverse strand, counting down.
CTCGCGAGCGACCTCGCCTCCGAGCAGAACCGGCCGCGGGTCGTGGCGCTGATGTACGTCGTGCTGCTCGGCGCGATGGTCGCGAGCGGCCTCGTCTACAGCCTGCTGCTGGCGGACTTCCGCGAGGTCAAGCTGATCCAGGTGATCCAGGGATCGGCGGTCGTGACCGTGCTGCTCAACGTCGTCGCCATGTGGAAGATGGAGCCGCGCAACCGCGCCCACGCCGAAAGGATGGCGGAGATCTCAGGCCGGCCGAGCTTCTGGGAGGCCTGGGGCGCGTTCACGGCCTCCCGGCGTTCCCGGCGCTTCCTCGGCGCCGTCGCTCTCGGAACCGGCGCCTTCATGATGCAGGACATCGTGCTCGAGCCCTATGGCGGGCAGGTCCTCGGCCTGACCGTCGCAGGCACCTCGGCCTTGACGGCGTTGCTCGCGCTCGGAGCCCTGATCGCATTCACGGCGGCGGCGCGCGCGCTCGTCCATGGCTACGACCCGTTGGTCATCGCCTCGTTCGGCGCCGTCGTCGGCCTGCCGGCTTTCGTGATGGTGACGCTCGCCGGTCCGCTCGACAGTCCTGCCCTGTTCCGGATCGGCGTCGGGCTCGTCGGCTTCGGGGGCGGGTTGTTCTCGATCGGCACGCTGACGGCCGCGATGGGGATGGAGGATCCGAGTCACACGGGTCTCGCGCTCGGCGCCTGGGGCGCGGTGAGCGCGGCCGCGGGCGGCGCGGCGCTCGGTCTCGGAGGCGTCATTCGCGATCTGGTCGCGGATTTCGGACCCGCCGGCCAAAGCCCGTTCGCCAGTTACGGCGCTGTCTACGGCATCGAGCTGGTGTTGCTGTTCATGACGCTTATCGCCATCGGCCCCCTCGTCCGGCACGCCCGCGACGAGCGGGCGCACAAGAAGATCGGTCTCGCGGAAATGCCCGCCTGACCGAAGAGACGAAGACGAAACGACGCCGGTCTATCACAAGCCGGACCGCTCGGGAGAAACGCCATGTACTCCTATCTCGCGATCACGCCACATATCGATCTCGCACTGATCTCGCTCTACGTGTTCTGGGCGTTCTTCGCCGGGCTGATCTATTATCTGCATCGCGAGAGCAAGCGCGAGGGCTACCCGCTGGTCGAGGACCGCGGCAGCCGGGCGATCTCCATCGTCGGCTTCCCGGGCATTCCGGATCCGAAGACCTACATCCTCCATGGCGACCACACCTCTACGCTCCCAAGCGGGCGGCAGGACCGGTCCGATCTCGCGATAGCTCCGACCGCGAGCTTTTCGGGCGCGCCATACGCGCCGACCGGCGATCCGATGGGGGCCGGCGTCGGTCCGGGCGCTTGGGCCGAGCGTCAGGACGTTCCGGACCTCACCGTCGATGGCGCGCCGAAGATCGTGCCGCTCCGCGCGGCCCCGACCTTCTGGATCGCGGCCGAGGATCCTGATCCCCGCGGCTTCGCCGTCGTTGGCGGCGACAAAAGGGTCGCCGGCGTGGTCTCGGACATCTGGGTCGACCTCTCCGAATACATGATGCGGTACTTCGAGGTCGAGCTCCCGAGCGGCCGTAAGGTGCTGCTGCCGACGACCTTCGCGAAGGTCGACGGCAAGCGCGGGCGAGTGATCTGCGAGGCGCTCTATTCCGACAACTTCGCGGGAGTGCCCGTCACCAAAAGCCCTGACCAGGTGACGCTGCTCGAGGAGGATATGATCGTCGGCTATTACGGCGGCGGCCTGCTCTATGCCCATCCCGGCCGCGCGGAGCCGTTGCTGTGAGCGCCGGCGCCGCACCGGGCGGAGAGACGCGCCCCTATGGCCTGCCGGGGCCGCTGCCCAGAGGCGAGCGGGTCCTCTGGCAGGGCAAGCCGGACTGGCGGGCGCTCGCCTGGCGCGCCTTCCATGTCCGCGAGGTCGCGATCTATGTAGCGCTGTTCGCGATATGGCGGGCCGGGAGCGAACTCGCCGAAACGGGGTCGGCGACGGCCGCGGCGCTCAACGCGCTGAGCGTCGCGCCGTTCGCGCTCGCGGCGATCGGCATGCTCGCGCTGCTGGCCTGGCTCTCTGCGCGCTACGCGGTCTACACGTTGACCAACCGGCGGGTGGTGCTCAGCATCGGCGTCGCGCTCACCGCGACCCTCAACCTGCCGCTCGAGAGGATCGAGCGCGCCGACCTGAAGGTGTTCGGGGACGGCTCGGGCGACCTGTCGCTCGGGCTCGGGGCCGGCGACCGGATCGCCCTTTTCCATCTCTGGCCGCATGCGCGTCCATGGCGCGCGCGCAGTCCGGAACCGACCCTGCGCGCGATCTCCGATCCCGAGCGCGTCGCAAGGCTCGTCGCGGAGGCGCTGGCGCCCAACGGCGCCCAGCGGATGCTCCAGCCATCCGCCCAATCCCAGCCGGCCGGCGCCGCGCCGACCCACGCGCTCGCGTCCTGAACAGGAGGGCAAGATGTCCGTGACCGCCGACAATCTCGCGCCGCCCCGCATCGCGCTCATCGGCGCCGGCCTCCTGGCCGCCGCGGCGTTCGGCGCGGCGCTGCTCGGGCGGGCCGACATCGGCGCCATGCGGAACTCGCAGTCGCCGACCGTCGAGAGCCGATCGCTTGTGATACTGGCGACCGGCGTCGGGTCGTCATCCGTGTTCGACGCCGAGACCGGCGCGCTGATCCGCGCCACGTCGCCCGGCGTCGAGGACGGCTTCGTGTGGGGGGCGGTCAACGGACTGTCCTATGGACGCAAGCGCGTCGGCGGCGCGCTTGACGCGCCTTACATGCTGGTGCGCCGCGCCGACGGCAAGCTGACGCTGACCGACTCCGTCACCGGGCAGCGTGTGCTGCTGAACTCGTTCGGAACGAGCAACGTCGCCGCCTTCGATCGCCTGTTGGCCCACAAGGAGGCGGCGCGATGACGGCCGCGGCCATGTCCGGCGCGGACGCACGGCGATCCGCTTCCAAGCCGCTGTTCGCGCGGACCTTTGAGGTCGGCTGCACGGTCGACCTCGAGCAGACCAATGACAGCCTGCACGCTTATGTCGAGCTGGACGGCTACGAGGTCGGCCCCGGCGACGAAGTCGTCGTGCTGGAGCCGCCGACCCACGTGCCGTTCGGCGAGCGCCTCACCAAGCGCTGCCGCGCCCGCGTGACCCAGGCTGGCCTCTTCGGCCGGCTCTGGACCCCTGTCGCGGCCTATTTCGAACTCACGGAACTCTACGAGGTCGGCTTCGATCCCAGGCAAGACGACACACAAGACCCCAAACCGGCGGACGAAAGGAACGCGTCATGATCGCGATGGAGGGCGGCGTCCCGGGGGGCGGCCTGAAGGCCACGGGCACGACGGCGGAAGCGATGGAAGAGACGGTGCTGTCTCCGCGGTTCTACACCACCGACCACGCGGCGATGGACCGGATCGACGTCGGGGCCGTGCGCGCCGAATGGGACCAGATCATCGACGAGATGCGGCGGGACGAGAACCGGGATCACTTCGTCAAAACGCTCGAGTTCGACGACTTCCGCCTCGAAGCGCTGGAGCCCGAGCTGCAGCGCGAGTTCAAAGACTTCCTGGTGTCCTCGCTGACCTCGGAGTTTTCAGGCTGCGTGCTCTACGCCGAGATCAAGAAGCGCATCAAGAACCCGGACGTCCGCGACCTGTTCGGCTTCATGAGTCGCGACGAAAGCCGCCATGCCGGCTTCATCAACGAAACGCTGAAGGACATGAACATCGGCGTAAACCTCGGCTTCCTGGCCCGCGCAAAGAAGTACACGTTCTTCCGGCCAAAGTTCATCTTCTACGCGACTTATCTCAGCGAGAAAATCGGCTACGCCCGCTACATAACGATCTTCCGGCATCTGGAGCGGAAACCGGAAAAGCGGTTCCACCCGATCTTCAAGCACTTCGAGAAGTGGTGCAACGACGAGTTCCGGCATGGCGAAGCCTTCGCCATCATCATGCGCACCGACCCCAAGCTGACCTCGGGCTTCGTCAACAAGCTGTGGATCCGGTTCTTCCTGCTTGCGGTCTACGCGACCATGTATGTCCGCGACCATCAGCGGCCGGCCTTCCACGAGGCGCTCGGGGTCGATCCGACCTGGTACGACTACAAGGTCCTCAACCTAACCTCTGAGATATCCAAGCAGGTCTTCCCGTTCACGCTCGACATCGAGCAGCCGGTCTTCAAGGACGGGTTCGAGAGGATGCGACGGATTTCGGAGGGCATGCGAGGCGCCGGCCGGCTGAAGCGGCTCGGCCTCGGGATCGCGGCGGCCGCGGTGTTCGTACGGCTCTATGCGGTGAAGACTGTCCCGAACGAGGTGCCGGTTTCGCCGCGCCTCGCGCCGGTGTGGTGAGCGCCATGCGCGTCCCGCTCCAGAACGGCGTTTGGAGCCGATCCCTCACCGCCGCCGCGGCGCAGAGATCAGGGGGAGCGCGGCGATGACGCTCGCGTTCGGCGCCATCGGCTTCGTGATCGTGCTCTGGTGGTCCGCCACCGGCGCGATCTTCTATCTCGACCGACTTCCGCGCCGCGCCCTCGCATGGAGCATCACCGCCGCGACGGTCGTGCTGATCGCTTCGCTCGTCGGCCTTGGCGCGTCCGCGCAGGTCGCGACGCCTGTCGGCGCCTTTGCGGCCTTCGCCTGCGCGATAGGAATCTGGGGCTGGAACGAACTGCTGTTTTTGACCGGCGCGATCACGGGTCCGAACCGCGAACCCGCAGCGCGGGGACTGTCGGGCTGGCCGAGGTTCAGGGCGGCCGCCGCGAGCGTCATCCACCACGAGGTCGTCATCGCGGCGTCCGGCGTCGCGGTCGCGGCGCTCTCGGCCGCAGGGCCGAACCGGGTCGGACTCTGGACCTTCCTGGTGCTCTGGGCGATGCGGCTGTCGGCGAAGCTCAACATCTTCGTCGGCGTGCCGAACCCCGGCGAGCGCTTCCTGCCGGACCATCTCGCTTATCTCGCGGGTCATTTCCGCACCGCGCCCGTCGGCGCGTTCTTCGCCGTTTCGATCACGCTCGCGACCGGCGCGCTCGCGCTGATCGCGGCCTTCGGCGCCGGCCAGGAGCCGAGCGCCTTCGAGGTCGCGGGCGTAACGTTGGTCGCGACGCTGCTCGCGCTCGCCGTCGTCGAGCACGTCTTCCTTGCGCTGCCCTGGGACTCCGCAGCGCTCTGGGGCGGAAAACGTCTCAGCCGTCCGTCCGGCGACGTCAACAGCCGCTGCGACGAGTCCGATCCGAAACGCCTGCTCCACCCGGCGGAAGCCTGAAGAGGGAAGCGAATGTCTCACGACCGGTATTTTCGCGATCGTCTCGACGGATTGAAGCGCGAGGGGCGGTACCGCATCTTCGCCGATCTCGAACGTAAGGCGGGTCGGTTCCCGCGCGCGATCCACCACACGGAGCGAAGCCGGCGGGAGGTGACCGTCTGGTGCTCGAACGACTATCTCGGCATGGGCCAGCATCCGGACGTGCTCGCCGCGATGCACGAAGCGCTTGACCGCGCGGGCGCGGGCGCCGGCGGCACGCGCAACATCTCGGGGACGAACCACGACCACGTCGTGCTCGAGTCGGAACTCGCGGACCTCCATGGCAAGGAGGCGGCGCTGCTGTTCACCTCCGGCTTCGTGTCCAATCTCGCGACGCTCGCGACGCTCGGCCAGCAGATCCCCGGCCTCGTCATCCTGTCGGACCAGCTCAACCACGCCTCGATGATCGACGGCATCCGGTCGAGCGGCGCGGAGAAGCGCATCTTCGCTCACAACGACCCGGAGGACCTCGATCGCATCCTGCGCAGCCTCGATCCTGAGCGGCCGAAGCTGGTGGCGTTCGAGAGCGTCTATTCGATGGACGGCGACATCGCCCCGATCGCGGAGATCTGCGACGTCGCGGACCGCTACGGCGCCATGACCTATCTCGACGAGGTCCACGCGGTCGGCATGTACGGCCCCCGTGGCGGCGGCGTCGCGGAGGAGCGCGGCCTGATGGACCGCCTCACCATCATCGAAGGGACGCTCGGCAAGGCGTTTGGCGTGGTGGGCGGCTATATCGCGGCCTCGGCCGCTACCGTCGATTTCGTGCGCTCTTTCGCAAGCGGCTTCATCTTCACGACCTCGCTGCCGCCTGCGGTCGCGGCCGGGGCCGCGGCGTCGATCCGATACCTCAAGGAAAGCTCGGCCGAACGCCTGCGCCAGCGCGACCGCGTGGCGCGCGTCCGGCGACGGCTCGACCGGCTCGGCATCCCCCATCTCGCCAATCCGAGCCACATCGTTCCCGTCATGGTCAGCGACCCGGTGCTGTGCAAGCAGATCTCCGACCGGCTGCTGAACGAACACGGCGTCTATGTCCAGCCGATCAACTACCCGACGGTGCCGAGGGGAACCGAGCGGCTGCGCATCACGCCGTCGCCGCTCCACACCGACGCGGATATCGAGCACCTGATCGCGGCGCTCGCCACGGTTTGGGCTGATGTCGGGCTGGAGATCGTCGCGTGACCCCGCCGCGCCCGCTCAGGATCGTCCTCGCCAAGCCCCGCGGCTTCTGCGCCGGCGTCGTGCGGGCCATCGACATCGTCGAGCGGGCGCTCAGCCTCCACGGCGCGCCGGTCTATGTCCGGCGCGAGATCGTCCATAACGCCCATGTGGTCGCGGAGCTCAAAAATAAGGGCGCGATCTTCGTCGACGAGATCGACGACCTGCCCGAAGGCGCGGTGACGGTGTTCTCCGCCCACGGCGTCGCCCGCAGCGTCGAGAGGGCGGCCGCCGCGCGGCGGCTCGACGTGATCGACGCGATCTGCCCTCTGGTCGGACGCGTGCACAAGGAGGGCGCGCGCTATGCGGCGCTCGGCTTCGACGTGGTCCTGATCGGCCATGAGGGACACCCCGAAGTCGAAGGCACCAAAGGCCGCATCGACGGACGCCTGCACGTTGTGGCGACCGCCGCCGAAGTGATGGCGATCGAGCTCGACGACCCGACCCGCGTCGCCTTCGTGACGCAAACGACGCTGTCGGTCTCCGACACCCGCGAGGTGATCGAGGCGCTGAAGGCGCGTTTCCCTGCGATCGTCGGACCCGATACGCGCGACATCTGCTACGCGACCCAAAATCGGCAGGCGGCCGTGCTCGACCTCGCGCCGCATGTCGACGCGATCTTGGTGGTGGGCGCCAAGAACAGCTCGAACTCCAACCGACTGCGCGAGATCGGGGAGGGCGCCGGGCGGCCGAGCTACCTGATCGACACCGCCGCCGAGATCGAACTCGCCTGGCTGGCCAGCGCCGACGCGGTCGGGCTCACAGCCGGGGCTTCCGCCCCCGAGCGGCTCGTCAATGAGGCGATCGCGCGGCTCTCGGCCTGGCGGCCCGTTACGGTGGAGCCTCGCGAGGGAATCGATGAACGCGTGGCGTTTCGTCTGCCGGCCCGCCTCGCCGGCGCAAGCGCCTCTCCTCGGGAGGCGGCCCATGTGTGAGCTCGCGGCGTATCAGGCGAGACGGGGTCTGAATCCTTCCCTTGGGGAAGGGGAGGGCGTGGCGAGGCGCGCCTTAAGCTCACGCTCTACGCCCCGGGGCCCCTCCCGACCTTCGCGTCGCTGCGGCCACCCTACCTACCGCCGTGGAGCAGCGATGAAAGGGCGCCGTCATGCTTGACCGTCCGTTTCGCGCTCAGCCCGCCAAGGCCGTCGTCGCGCCTGCCGCCCGGCCGCAGTTCCCGTTCTCGGCCATCGTCGGCCAGGATGAAATGAAGACCGCGCTGCTGATCGCGGCTGTCGATCCTTCGGTCGGCGGAGTTCTGGCGATCGGCGACCGCGGCACCGGCAAATCGACCGCCGTCCGCGCTCTCGCTGGCCTGCTGCCTGCACAGAAAGCCGTAGCAGGCTGCGCCTATGGCTGCGATGCGGGACGGCCGGATCCGTGCTGCCCGTCTTGCGCGCAACTGGGCGTCCGGCCGGGCCCTTCCGTCTCGCGGTCCGTTCCGGTCGTCGACCTGCCGCTTGGCGCGACGGAAGACCGGGTCGTCGGCGCGCTTGATCTCGAAAAGGCGCTGACGCTCGGCGAAAAGGCGTTCGAGCCCGGCCTGCTCGCGCGCGCCAATCGCGGCTTCCTCTACATCGACGAAGTGAACCTTCTCGAGGACCATCTGGTCGACCTGCTGCTCGACGTGGCCGCCTCCGGCGAAAACGTCGTCGAGCGCGAAGGTCTGTCCATCCGGCACCCGGCGCGCTTCGTGCTGATAGGCTCCGGCAATCCGGAAGAGGGCGAGTTGCGGCCGCAACTGCTCGACCGGTTCGGGCTCTGCGTCGAGGTGCGAACGCCCGCGGATGTGAAGACCCGCGTCGAGGTTGTGAAGCGTCGCGACGCCTTCGAGCGGGACAGAGACGGGTTCTGCGCCTACTGGGCGACGGAGGACGCGAAGGTCCGGCGTCGCATCGAGCGCGCCCGTAAACGGATCGACGCGATCGCGACGCCGGAATCCTTGCTGGAAACGATCGCACGGCTTTGCCTCGCGGTTGGCTCCGACGGCCTGCGAGGCGAACTGACGGTGATGCGGGCGACGCGGGCGCTTGCGGCGCTGTCGGGGGCGATGGTCGTGACCGAAGCGCATATCCGCCAAATTGCGGCGCCGGCGCTAAGGCATCGGCTGCGCCGCAATCCGCTCGACGATTCCGGCTCGACCAGCCGCGTCGAGCGCGCCGTCGCCGAGGCGTTCGGATGAGCAGGCGGTCGGCCTCGGTGTTGGCTCCTCACCTTCAAATGGGCTGTGAGAGCGAAACTGCGGGTCCAACCTTCGCCAGACAGTCGTCGGCGAACCCTCCGACGACTGTCTGGACGGGCGCCGTCGCCGCCGTGGCGCTGCTGGCGATCGATCCGCCGGGGCTCGGCGGCTTGCGGGTACGTGGCGCGGCCGGACCCGCGCGCGATCGCCTGCTCTCGATCTTCCGGACACTGCTGCCCGATGGCGCGCCGTTCCGAAAATTGCCGCTCGGCGTTTCGGACGGCCGCCTGCTCGGCGGACTTGATCTCGCGGCGACGCTGGCGTCCGGACGTTCGGTGCTGGAGCGTGGGCTGCTGGCGGAGACCGATGGCGGCGCACTGGTGATCCCCTCGGCTGAGCGGATCGACGCAGGGCTGGCGGGCCGGCTCGCCGGGGCGATCGATAACGGCGTGCTTGCGCTCCAACGCGACGGTTTTGCATCGCACCTGCCGGCTCGGTTCTCGATCTTCGCATGTGATGAGGCCCTCCAAGACGAACAGCCGCCGCCAGCCGTGCTGACCGAACGGCTCGGCCTTGTGATCTCGCTCTCAGGTGTCGGGCGTCACGACCTCGAAGTCGCTGCGCCCCGTCCGGACGAGATCGCCGCCGCCCGCGCGCAGCTGTCGTCGGTCGCGCTCGACGACGAGGCGCTCGCCGCGCTTGGCCAGGCCGCGATCGAACTGGGCGTCGTTGGCGTGCGACCGTTGATGTTCGCCGCCGCCGCGGCCCGCGCATCGGCGGCGCTCGCGGGCCGGAAAAAGGTCTCCGCCGAAGACCTCGCGCTTGCAGGCCGGCTCGTGCTCGGCCCGCGCGCGACCCAGGCGCCCGCACGGGCTCAGGATCGCGAGCCTGAGCACGACGCCGACCAGGAGGAAGGGCCGCCGCCCGCGGACGGCCAAAGCCACGACGAAGCCGCCGAACAGGACGGCAATCGGCGCGAGATGGCCGAGACCGTTCTCCAAGCGGCCGCGGCCGTGCTGCCGCGGGGGCTCCTCGACGCCGCCGGGGCGCCGCCCCCTATGAGCAAAGCCAGGAGCGCCCCCGGCCGCGCGGGCGCGGCGCATGGCTCCAAACAACGGGGCCGTCCGATCGGGTCCCGCCCGGGCGCGCCTGATAACGGAGCCCGGCTCGACCTCATTGACACCCTGCGGGCCGCGGCTCCTTGGCAGGGAATCCGCCGCCGCGCGGCGCCGACCGTGGCGACGTCGCCTCGGGTGCTTGTCCGCCGCGAGGACTTCCGGATCAAACGCTTGAAGGAGAAGCGCCGCACGGTCACCATCTTCGCGGTCGACGCGTCCGGGTCGGCCGCGCTCCACCGGTTGGCGGAGGCCAAGGGGGCGGTCGAGCTTCTGCTGGCGCAATCCTACATCCGGCGTGACGAGGTGGCGCTCGTCGCGTTCCGCGGCTCGGGCGCCGAGATCGTGCTGCCGCCGACACGCTCGCTCGCCCGCGCGCGACGTGCGTTGACCGGGTTGCCGGGGGGCGGCGGCACGCCGCTCGCAAGCGGGCTCGACGCCGCGGCGGCGCTCGTCGGGCATGCCTGCCGACGCGGCGACCAGCCGACGCTCGTCGTGCTGACCGACGGGGCCGCGAATGTCGCGCGCGACGGTGCAGGTGGCCGGAAGCGGGCGCAGGACGACGCGACCGCGGCGGCCAGGGCGCTTGGCGCTCTTGGTGCGCGCGCCGTGCTGATCGACGTGTCGCCCCGTCCGCAAGAACGCGCCCGTGATCTGGCCGAGGCGATGTCGGCCCGCTATGTCGCGCTGCCCTCAGCGGACGCGGCGCAAATGGCGCGCGCGATCGGAGCCGGACGATGAGCCGGCGTCGCAATGTGTAACGAAAGCCTGACACAAAAAATGTAAACTTCTGTTGTCATTTGTGGCGGTCCAGCTAATCTCGACGGCGAGCGCTAAGCGACAGGAGAGACCGGCCCATGACGCCGTCGCCGGACGCAGGGTTTTCCAGAACCCCACTGCTCGACCGGGTCTTGGTCCCGGCGGATCTGCGTAAGCTTCCCGAAGCCGATCTCCGGCAGCTCGCGGACGAGCTCCGGCGCGAGACCATCGACGCGGTGTCCGTCACCGGCGGCCATCTCGGCGCCGGGCTGGGCGTCGTGGAGCTGACGGTCGCGCTCCATCACGTGTTCGACACGCCGGACGACATCCTGATCTGGGACGTCGGTCATCAGGCCTATCCGCACAAAATCCTGACCGGGCGGCGCGACCGCATCCGCACGCTCCGCAAGCCCGGCGGGCTGTCGGGCTTTACGAAACGCGCCGAAAGCCCCTACGACCCGTTCGGCGCGGCCCATTCGTCGACGTCGATCTCGGCGGCGCTGGGCTTCGCGGTCGGGCGCGACCGGCAAGGAAAGACCAACAACGTGGTGGCGGTGATCGGCGACGGCGCGATGTCGGCCGGCATGGCCTACGAGGCGATGAACAACGCCGGCGCGATGGACGCGCGCCTCATCGTCATCCTCAATGATAACGACATGTCGATCGCCCCGCCCACCGGCGCGCTGTCGGCGCACCTCGCCCGGCTCGTCTCGGGCAAGACCTATCGCGGCGCGCGCGAGGCCTTGAAAAAGCTCGGCAAGAAATTGCCGCGCGGCTGGTTCGACAAGGCGCGCAAGACGGAAGAGTACGGACGCGCGTTCTGGTCGGGCGGCTCGCTGTTCGAGGAGCTCGGCTTCTATTATGTCGGGCCGATCGACGGCCACAATCTCGACCACCTGCTGCCCGTCTTGAAGAACGTGCGCGACGCCGAGACCGGCCCGATCTTGGTCCATGTCGTGACGCAGAAGGGCAAGGGCTACGCGCCCGCGGAAGCTTCCGTGGACAAGTATCACGGCGTGTCCGCCTTCGACGTCGCGACCGGCGCGCAGTCGAAGGGCAAGGCGGGCGCGCCCGCCTATACGTCCGTGTTCGCCGACGCGCTGGTCGCCGAGGCGCGCGCGGACGAGCGCATCGTGGCGATCACCGCCGCGATGCCGAGCGGCACCGGCCTCGACGCCTTTTCGAAAGAGTTTCCCGACCGGGTCTACGACGTCGGCATTGCCGAACAGCACGCGGTGACGTTCGCAGCGGGGCTCGCGGCGCAGGGCCTGAAGCCGTTCTGCGCGATCTACTCGACGTTTCTGCAGCGGGCCTACGATCAGGTCGTGCACGATGTCGCGATCCAGCGCCTGCCGGTGCGCTTCGCGATGGACCGCGCTGGCCTCGTTGGGCCGGACGGGCCGACCCATGCGGGGGCGTTCGACCTTGCCTTCCTGACCTGCCTGCCCGGCTTTGTCGTGATGGCGCCCGCCGACGAGGCGGAACTCGTTCATATGGTCGCGACCGCCGCGGCCTATGACGACGGCCCGATCGCGTTCCGCTATCCGCGCGGCGAGGGGACCGACGTCGCGCGGCCGGAACGCGGCGAGGTGCTGCCGATCGGCAAAGGCCGCGTGCTGCGCGAGGGCTCGACGGTCGCGATCGTCTCGCTCGGCACAAGGCTTGGCGACGCGCTGAAGGCCGCCGACGCGCTCGCTGCTCGCGGATTCTCGACCACCGTGGCGGACGCGCGTTTCGCAAAGCCCATCGATACGCAGCTGATCCTGCGGCTCGCGCTCCGCCACGAGGTGCTGGTTACGGTGGAGGAGGGCTCGTCGGGCGGGTTCGGCGCTGCGGCGTTGTCGGCGCTGAGCGCCGCGGGCGCGCTCGATCACGGCCTGAAGGTCCGGGTGCTGACGCTTCCCGACCGCTACATCGAGCACGGAACGCCGGACGGCATGATCGCGGATGCCGGCCTCGACGCGGCAAGCATCGCGGCGGCGGTTCTCGCCGCGCTTGGGCAAGGCGAGACGCCGCTCGCGGCGCCGCCGTTGAGAGCGTAACGCGCGGGCCGTGAGATGAGCCGTAACCGCCTCGATTGGGCCCGCGACGGAAGCGACTGGCCGAACCGCGAGGCGAGCCGCTTCGTGCGGGCGGCGGGGTTGAGCTGGCACGTCCAGCGGATGGGGGCCGGCCCGCAGATTCTTCTGCTTCACGGCACCGGCGCTTCGACGCATTCCTATCGCCGGCTCGCGAGACTGCTCGAGGAGCGCTGCGACGTGTTCGCGCCCGACCTGCCGGGCCACGGTTTTTCCGATCCGTTGCCGTATCGCCGGCTTTCGTTGCCCGGCATGTCCGACGCGGTCGGCTCGCTTTGCGCGAAGCTTGGCGTCGCGCCCGAAATAGTCGTCGGCCATTCCGCCGGCGCGGCGGTCGCGATCCGCATGACGCTGGACGGGCTGATCTCGCCGCGCGCGATCGTCAGCGTGAACGGCGCGCTGCTGCCGATCTGGACCGGCTTCAGCGCGCCGTTCTTCGCGTCCGCCGCCAAGCTGCTCGCGGCCAATCCGATCGCGCCCTGGCTGTTCGCGCGCCGCGCCCGCGATCCGGCGACCGTCGATCGCCTGCTCCGTGGCACGGGCTCCAAGATCGCGGACGAGGACGCGCGCTTCTACCGCCGGCTCGCAGGCACGACCTCCCACGTCGCCGGCGCGCTCGGCATGATGGCGGGGTGGGACCTGAAGGCGTTCGGGTGCGATCTCGGGCGGCTGGAGACGCCCTTGATCCTCGTGGCCGGAACCCGCGACGGCATGGTTCCGGCGTCGAGCGCCGAGGCCGTTCGCCGCCTCGCGCCGCGCACCCGCATCGTCCGGCTGGAGGGGCTCGGCCACCTTGCGCATGAGGAGGCGCCTGAGCTTGTCCGCGACGTGATCGAGGGCGCGCTGAGCGATCAGGCGCCCGCCGGCCCAAAAGACCCTTTTGAGGTCGCCGTCGGCGAGCGAATGGGCGAGCCCGCCCATGTCTGATGGCTCTGCCTCCGGCTTCGATCCGCGCCCGAGCGCGGTCGTGATCGGCGCCGGCTTCGGCGGGCTCGCGGCGGCTGTGCGGCTCGGCGCGCGCGGCTACCGCGTCACCGTGCTTGAGCGGCTCGACCAGCCGGGCGGCCGGGCCCGCACGCATCGGCAGGATGGGTTCACGTTCGACGCAGGGCCGACCATCGTCACGGCCCCGTTTCTGTTCGAGGATCTGTGGAGCCTCGCAGGCCGGCGGATGGCGGACGACCTGACGCTGGCGCCGCTCGACCCATTCTACCGCATCCGCTTCCATGACGGTTCGACGTTCGACTGTTCCGGCGACGCGCAAGCTATGCGGGGCGAGGTGAACCGGCTGTCGCCCCGCGACCTCGCCGGCTACGAGCGCTTTCTCGCCTTCAGCGAGGAACTTTGCCGCGTCGGCTTCGAGCAGCTCGGCGACAGGCCGTTTTCCTCGTTCTCCGACATGATCCGCGTCGCGCCAAAGCTTGTCCGGCTCCAGGCCTATCGGTCGGTCTACGGACTGGTGGCGGGCTTCGTGAAGGACGAACGGCTGCGGCAGGCGCTGTCGTTCCACCCGCTGTTCGTCGGCGGCGACCCGTTCCACGCGCCGAGCCTTTACGCGCTGATCGCGTTCCTCGAACGCCGCTGGGGCGTGCATTACGCGATGGGCGGCGTCGGCAAGCTGGTCGACGGACTGGTGCGGCTGATAAATGGCCAGGGCGGACGCGTCGCGCTGCGCGCGGACGTGGAACGGATCGTCGTGGAAGGCGGCCGCGCCACCGGCGTCAGGCTGAAGGGCGGCGAGACGGTTTCAGCCGACGTCGTCGTTTCGAACGCCGACAGCGCCTTCGCCTATGGTTCGTTGCTCGGGAGCGAAACCCGCCGCCGATGGACCGACCGCAAGCTTGCCGCCGCGCGCTATTCGATGAGCCTGTTCGTCTGGTATTTTGGGACGCGCAAGACCTACCCCGACCTGCCGCACCATCTCATCCTGATGGGACCGCGCTATCGCGGGCTGCTGGACGACATCTTCCGCTCAAAGCGCCTGTCGGATGACTTCAGCCTCTATCTGCATCGCCCGACCGCGACCGATCCGTCCATGGCGCCGAAGGGCTGTGATTGCTTCTACGTGCTGGCGCCGGTCCCGAACCTCCAGGGCGCGACCGACTGGACCACCGAGGCCGAGTGTTTTCGGAAGAAGATTGAGCAGTCGCTCAGCGAGAGCGTGCTGCCTGGCCTCGCCGACGCCATCGTGACGTCGCGCGTCGCGACCCCGCTCACCTTCCGGGACGATTTTTCAAGCCCGCATGGCGCGGCTTTCGGCCTCGAACCGGTCCTGACGCAGAGCGCCTGGTTCCGGCCGCACAACGTCTCGGAAGAGTTCGAAAATCTCTACCTCGTAGGTGCGGGCGTCCATCCGGGCGCCGGACTCCCCGGCGTTCTGTCCTCGGCCAAGATCCTCGATAAGGTGGTTCCGCATGGCTCGACCCTCATCCACTGAACACGTTTCGGATCTTCAAGCCTGCGCCGCGATCCTTCGCGCTGGCTCGAAGTCCTTTGACGCCGCGGCGCGGCTGCTGCCGGCGCGGGTGAGGGGGCCCGCCACAGCGCTCTACGCCTTCTGCCGGGTCGCCGACGACGCGATCGACTGCGACGCCAGCCCTCTGCGCCTGGCGCGGCTGCACGAGCGCCTTGATCGCGCCTATGCGGGACGCCCTGAACCGACGCCGGTCGACCGGGCGTTTTCAGCCGTCGTCATCGCGCGCCGCATCCCGCGCGCCATCCCCGACGCCCTCTTGGAAGGCTTCGCGTGGGACGCCGAGAACCGGCGCTATCAGACGTTCGAGCAGCTCGAGGCCTATGCGGTTCGGGTCGCTGGGACGGTCGGGCTGATGATGGCGCTGGTCATGGGCGTGCGTTCGGAGGAGGCGAGGGCGCGCGCGGTCGATCTCGGCGTCGCGATGCAGCTCACCAACATCGCGCGCGACGTCGGCGAGGATGCGCGGAACGGCCGACTCTACCTGCCGCTTGACTGGCTCGCGGAGGCGGGCGTCGACGCGGACGCATTCCTCGCGCGGCCAGCCTTCGGGCCGGGCGTGGAACGCATCGTGCGCCGGCTACTGAGCGTCGCGGACGTCCACTATGCGCGTGCCGACCACGGCATCGTGGCGCTTCCCTTCGATTGTCGGCCCGCGATCGCGGCCGCACGCAGCATCTATTCCGGGATCGGAACCGCAATCGCGCGCGTCGGCTTCGACAGCGTGACACGGCGCGCAGTGGTGTCGCGCCCGGCAAAGGTCTGGCGGCTGCTCGCTGCGACCGCGTCGTCGGTCGCGCCGATGCGGTCCGCAGGCGTCTGGCCGCCGGTCGCATCAGCCCGTCCTCTGCTCGGCGCCGTCGCCGCGGTCGCCGAGCGCGAGGTCGTCCCGCCCGATTTCGGCGAGCGGGTCGGGGCGGTCGCCGAGGCCTTCGCGCGTCTCGAGCGCCAGACGCTCGGCGGCGTGATCGAGGCGCGGTGAGGCGCCTCGCGCCATGAGTGACCATCTGTTCGGCCTGATCGAGGTGCTCGGCGTTTTCGGGGTGCTGCTCGGCTTCCTCGGCTACCAGTGGGTCTCCATCAGGCGGACGCTACGGCAGGATCGCGAGAAGGCCGAGCGCGAGCCGGACGGCAAGTGATGCGGCGTCGATCGGATCAGGCGCGTCGCGGCATGCGAAACGGCAGCATGGCCTGCACGACGGGGCTCGCGAAACGATCGAGCGACAGGCTTTCATGCATCAGGGTGACGTCCTCGCCGCAGAGCCGCGTCGCGACGCGGCTGCGGGCGTAGAACGGCGAATCTTCCAGCGTGGCGACGCGCTCTATCGCCGATCCGTCGTCGCACCGCACAGGCCGCTCCATCCGCCAGAACGGCTTTTTCAGCGACTTGCGCGCCGGCGGAGAGAACGGCTCGATCGCGCCCTCGCGAGAGACGGCGAGAGCAAGCGACAGCGGGCCGCCTCGACGCAGCTCCATATCATAGAGAATCTTGGCGCCGCTTTCGGTCCTGGCGCTCGCCCAGCTCCAGCGGGCGAAGGCGGCCTCGAGGGGCTCGTCGCCGTCGTTGCAGTCGAAATAGCCGTCGCCGGTCCACCGCAGCGCCGGGCTTTCGCACTCGACCTCGATGCGGGCGAAAGGCGAAATCGGGCGCCAGCAGTGGCGACCTTCGCCGTCGATCGCGAACGCTTCCGCCATCAGCAGTCCGGGCGTCACGCGCACGACGCCCCGAAGTCGCTTCGGCAATGGGGCGCAGACCTCGTCGAACCGGATCGTGAGGCGCCGACCGTCCCACGCGATGTCGCTCGGGCCGACCACGAGCCTGTCGGGCCCCCGCGACATTGACCGCCGCCCGCGCTCCGTCATCGCCCATCGTCCGCCCGGCCCGTAGAGCGCGATATTGATCGCGCAGTGGTTTTCCGGATCCGCAAGCGCGCCGCCGCGCCGCCGCGCGAAGGCGTAGTAGGGCGAGAACACCGAGCCGACGAAGGCGATGATGGTCAGGCCGTGGGCTCCGTCGTCGCTCCAGCCGTCGACATACCACCAGGCGTAGCCTCCGGGCGGAACCTCGCGATCGAACCGAGGTCCTGGATCAGGGACCGTGCGGCTTGCCGTCCCGAAATCGCCGCCATCGGCACGCCCGGCCCCGGATGGACGCTGCCCCCGGCGAGATAAAGACCCGGCAGGGAACTCCGCGCCGTCGCCCGCCGGAACGAGGCGTTCGCTCCGTGGCTCGCCGGGCCGTAGAGAGCCCCCGCCGTGCCCGGAAACATCTCCGCGAAATCGTTCGGCGTCGTCACCACCGCGTCCGACGGCTCGATCGTCAGTCCGCACCGGTTCATCAGCTGAGTGGCGTTCGCTTCGCATCGGGCGATTTCCTCCCGGCCAAACTGATAGACGTCGCCGACCGGCGGCGCGTTGACGAGCAGCATCAGGCGTTCGGCGCCGCTTTCCGACTGCGCGTCAAGGTTTCCTGCGTCGTCGCGATCCTGGGCGCAAACATAGACGGTCGGCCGCTCCGGCAGCCGCGCGCGATCGAAAATGTCGGAGAACTCGGCCTCATAGGCGTCGGAAAAGAAAACGGAATGGCGCGCAAGCGGAAAGCCGACCGTCTTCGCCACCCAGCAGAAGGTGACGGCGGAAAGCGACCGTTCCGAAGGTTTGACATGGGGGCTCTTGCGAGCCGAAGCGCCTGCGAGCAAGCCCTTCGCAAGCGCCGCGACGTCGCCGTTGAACACCACCGCGCGCGCCGCGATCGTCTCGCCGTCGCGAAGCCGCGCCCCCGATACGCGGCCATGCTCGACCTCGATCCGCGCGACATCGGCGCCGTAGCGGAACGTCGCGCCGTTCGCTTTCGCGGCCGCCTCGAACGCTTCGGCGACGCGCGTCATGCCGCCTTCGACAAGCCAGACGCCATCCATCTCGACATGCGCGACGAGCATCAGCGTCGCCGGCGCAAGAAATGGCGAGGATCCGCAATAGGTGGCGTAACGCCCGAACAGCTGGCGCAGCCTTGGGTCGGCGAACATCCCGCCGAGCGCGGACCAGAGGCTCGAGAACGGTCGGATGCGGGCGAGATCGGAGAGACCGCGCAGCCCCGCGCCGAGCACCAGGCTCGCGCGGCTCGGCTCCGCGGCGCGTATGAACGATTGGTCCAGCGTCTTGAAGACATGGGCCGCCTCGGCATGGAACGCCAAGAACCGTCGCGCCTCCTGAGCTCCGGAAAAATCGCCGATGGCGTCCGCGGTCCTCAAAGGATCCGCGAACAGGTCGAGTCGCTGGTCCGGTCCCCACGCATGCCGCGCCAGCGTCTCGACGGATCTCAAGGTCAGCGCGTCGTCGAGGACAAAGCCGGCTTCCGTTGCGATCTCCTGGATCAGGCTGCGCATGGTGAACACCGTCGGGCCGGCGTCGATCGGCTGCCCCCCGATCGTGACGGTGCGCATCTTGCCGCCCGGCCCGGTCGCCTTCTCGAGAACCGTCACGTCGAGGCCGCGCCTCGCGAGGATCGCAGCCGCGACCAGCCCGCCAATGCCGGCGCCGATCACCACGACCCGGTCTGCGGTCATGTCGCGCACGCCGGCGTCGCAGTTGGCCGTCGGCTATGTCCGGTTGTGCGATCCATCGCCGCTCGCTTTCCCGCCGCCCGCAAAAAACATCCGACATCCCCCTTTATATGTCCAATGTTTTGGACAATGATCGACGTCAATAAAAACGTACGAACGGCGGGAGGCGGTAGTGGATCTTGCAGCGCGCATCGAATCGTCGATCGAAGCGGCTCTTCTGGCGGCCGCGCAGACCGACTGCCCGCCGCGCCTTGCGGATGCGCTGCACTACGCGGTGTTTCCAGGCGGAGCGCGCATCAGGCCCCGTTTGACCCTAGCGGTCGCGCTCGCCTGCGGCGATGACGATCCCGCCGCGAGCGACGCGGCGGCCACGGCGATCGAGATCCTGCACTGCGCGAGCCTGATCCACGACGACCTGCCCTGTTTCGACGACGCCGACATGCGGCGCGGCAAGCCGTCCGTGCATCGCGCGTTCGGAGAGAGCCTCGCGGTCCTTGCAGGCGACGCGCTGATCGTTCTCGGCTTCGATCTGATCGCCGCCAGTCCCATGCGTCATCCGGAGCGGATGGCGCCGCTCATCCGGGTCGTCGGCCGGGCGGTCGGGGCGCAGGGCGGCATAACCGCGGGCCAAGCCTGGGAATGCGAAAGCGCCGTCGATCTTGCGGCCTACCACCTGGCCAAAACCGGCTCGCTGTTCGCGGCGGCGACGGTCGCGGGAGCCGCGGCCGCAGGCGCCGAACACGAACTTTGGCGACCGCTTGGCGAGACCATCGGCGAGGCCTTTCAGGTCGCTGACGACATCGCCGATCACGTCGGCTCCACGGCCGTGATCGGCAAGCCTACCGGCCGCGACAAGGCGCTCGGGCGCCCGAGCGCGGTGCTCGAACTTGGTCTCGACGCCGCGGTTTCGCGATTGAAGTCCTTGGTCGGTCGCGCCACCGCCTTGGTCCCGCCCTGTCGCGGCGAAGCCCATCTCAGGGCGCTGATCCTCACCGAGACGCAGCGCTTCGTGCCGGCCGGGCTAGTCGCGGCCGCAGCCTGAACCGAAAGGGTCGGACCATGGCATGGCGAGACCTCCTGTTGTCGGGCGATCCCTGGAGCGAGCGGCTCGGCGACGCCTGGCGCGGGTTCCGCGCACGCAAACTCGCCGACCGAAACTTCAGGCGGCGCGCCGCCGCGTTCCCGCTGACCCGGCCGATCGCGCGCCGCAACGCCAACGCGCTGTTCGACCTCACGGCGGGATTCGTCTACTCGCAGATCCTGAAGGCCGTGGTCGACCTCGACCTGCTGGGCAAGCTCATCGACGGCCCGAAAACCGCCGGCGACCTCAGCGGCGCTCTCGGTCTCAAGCCCAAGGCCGCCGAACAGTTACTCAATGCGGCGGCGGCGCTCGACCTCGTTGAGGCTCGGCGCGACGGCGCCTTCGAGATCGGCTCGCTCGGTTCTGCGCTCCAAAGCGAGCCGGGCGTGCGCGCCATGATCGCCCATCACGACATGCTCTACGCGGACCTTGCGGACCCTGTGGCCCTGCTGCAGGGAGAAGTCGGCGGGACCCGGTTGTCGCGATTCTGGCCCTACGCCGCCGGCGACGGCGGCGCCGTGGGAGACGAAGAGGTCGCGCCCTATTCGGCCCTGATGCACGAATCGCAGAGCTTCGTCGCCGACGACGTGCTGGACGTCGTCTCGTTCGGCGACCGCAATTCGCTTCTCGATCTCGGTGGCGGCGAGGGGGCGTTCGCAGAGGCCGCCGCGACCCGATGGCCGCATCTGAGGATCGGTCTGATCGATCTTGCGCCTGTCGCGGCCCGCGCCCGCGCCCGCCTTGCGGCGGCCGGATTTCCGGACAGCCGCATCGACCCGCGCGGCGGCGATTTCCTGGCGGGCGTCGATGGCGCGAAAGCCGATGTCGTCTCGCTGATCCGTGTCCTGCACGATCACGACGACGAGACGGCGGTGAAGATTCTGCGCGTCGCTCGCGATGCGCTCACGCCCTCGGGCGAGGTCCTGATCGCCGAACCGCTCGCCGGGATGCGCGGCGCCCGCCGCGTCGGGCACGCCTATTTCGCGTTCTATCTCATGGCTATGGGCTCAGGCCAGCCTCGCACCTCCGACGAAATCAGCGAGTTGCTCGCGGCCGCCGGCTTCGGCCGCGTCAACACTCGGCTGACCCGCGGCGCGCTGCCGATCGGCGTGATCACCGCACGACGCGCCGGCGAAGGGCCGATCTGGCGCGACTAACTGTAAAGTATATTTGACAACCAAGGATGTAAGATTAAGCTGACACATGGATCGGACAGGCCGACCACCGGAGCCATCACATGGCGATGACAGCCCCAGCCGTCGTTCTCCGCTCGCCAGGCCAGCTCGGCGTCGAGCTGCTCGCGCTGGACGAGCCGAAGCCTGAGGACGTGATCGTCGACGTCGAGTTCAGCGGCGTTTCGACCGGCACCGAGCGGCTGTTCTGGGAAGGGCGCATGCCGCAGTTCCCGGGCATGGGCTATCCGCTGGTGCCCGGCTACGAGTCGGTCGGCGAGATCGTCGCGGCCGGCTCAGCCTCCGGGCGCCGGGTCGGCGAAACCGTGTTCGTGCCTGGCGCGAAATGTTTCGGCGAGGTCCGCGGTCTGTTCGGCGCCGCCTCTAGCGTCCTCGTCGCCCCGGGCGCGCGCGTCGCGCCGGTCGCGGCCCCGCTTGGCGAGCAGGCGGCCCTGTTCGCGCTCGCGGCCACTGCCTATCACGCCTTCGCAAACAGTCCCCAGCCCGAGCTCATCGTCGGCCACGGCGTGCTCGGCCGCCTCATCGCCCGCATCGCGGTCGCCCGCGGGGCCGAGGCGCCTACGGTGTGGGAGAAGAACCCGGCCCGCCGCGCCGGCGCGCATGGCTATCCGGTCGTCGATCCCGACGCCGACGCCCGCCGCGACTATCGCGTCGTCTGCGACGCCTCCGGCGACGGCGCGCTGGTCGATCCCCTCATCCAGCGCCTCGCGCCGGGCGGCGAGCTCGTGCTCGCGGGCTTCTACGAGGCGCCGATCTCCTTCGCGTTCCCGCCCGCCTTCATGCGCGAGGCGCGGCTGCGGATCGCGGCCGAATGGAAGCCGCAGGACCTCGTCGCGACCAACGCGCTGGTGGCGTCCGGGCGGCTGTCGCTCGAGGGCCTGATCACCCATCGCCGGCCGGCGGCCGAGGCGTCGTCCGCCTACGCCGTCGCGTTCGACGATCCGTCCTGCCTGAAGATGATCATCGACTGGAAGGGAACGGCATGAGCACCGCCGACGCACGTCTCGCTGCCCTGATCGCGCAGGCGACGGAAGACAAGCCGTCGTCCAAGGCCACCCAGATCATCGCGATCTACGGAAAGGGCGGCATCGGCAAGTCGTTCACGCTCGCAAACCTCTCCTACTGCATGGCCCAGCAGGGTAAGAAGGTCCTGCTTATCGGCTGCGATCCCAAGAGCGACACAACCTCGCTGCTGTTCGGCGGCAAGGCCTGTCCCACCATCATCGAGACGTCGACCAGGAAGAAGCTTGCGGGTGATGAGGTCGCGATCGGCGACGTCTGCTTCAAGCGCGACGGCGTCTACGCGATGGAGCTCGGCGGGCCGGAGGTCGGACGCGGCTGCGGCGGTCGCGGCATCATCCATGGCTTCGAGCTGCTCGAAAAGCTCGGCTTCCACGAATGGGGCTTCGACTTCGTCCTGCTCGATTTCCTCGGCGACGTGGTGTGCGGCGGCTTCGGCCTGCCGATCGCCCGCGACATGTGCCAGAAGGTGATCGTCGTCGGCTCGAACGACCTGCAGTCGCTTTACGTCGCCAACAATGTCTGCTCGGCCGTCGACTATTTCCGCCGGCTCGGCGGCAATGTCGGGGTCGCCGGCATCGTCGTGAACAAGGACGACGGCACCGGCGAGGCCGCCGCCTTCGCCGAGAAGGCCGGCATTCCGGTGCTGGCCTCGATCCCGGCCGACGACGACATCCGCCGCAAGAGCGCGTCCTACGAGATCATCGGCATGCCCGGCACGCGCTGGGGCCCGCTGTTCGAGGACCTCGCGATGAATGTCGCCGACGCGCCTCCGATGCGCCCGACGCCGCTCACCCAGGACGGTTTGCTCAACCTGTTCTCGAGCGACATCACGGGCCGCAACGTGGTGCTGGAGCCCGCAACCTTCGAGGACATGTGCGGTCGCGTCGACTTCCGAAAGCCGTCCCTCGAAGTCGTGTACGACGAGGTCTGACGGGCATGAGCGCGGACCCCGCCCCCGACGTCATCGAAGCCGACGCCCCGCGCAGGGAGGACGGCTCGAAGCCTGCGCTCGGCTGCCACGCGGGCAAGGACGAGATGCGCGCCGCGGCCGCCAAGGCGGGCAAGTCTGAGATCCTGGATCGCTACGCGGCCGATTATCTGGTGGGGCCGCACGACCAGCCGCAATCCATGTGCCCGGCGTTCGGGTCGCTTCGGGTGGGCCTCAGGATGCGGCGCACCGCGACGATCCTCTCCGGCTCGGCCTGCTGCGTCTACGGCCTGACCTTCACCTCGCATTTCTACGGCGCGAAGCGGACCGTCGGCTACGTCCCCTTCAATTCCGAGACGCTCGTCACCGGCAAACTCTATGAGGACATCCGCGAGGCGGTCTTCAAGATGGCCGATCCCGCGCTCTACGACGCGATCGTGGTGACGAACCTCTGCGTGCCCACCGCCTCCGGCGTGCCGCTTCGGCTTTTGCCGAAAGAGATCGACGGCGTCCGCATCATTGGCATCGACGTTCCGGGTTTCGGCGTCCCGACCCATGCGGAAGCCAAGGACGTGCTGGCCGGCGCGATGCTGGCCTATGCCCGCAAGGAAGTGATGGACGGCCCCGTCCAGGCTCCGAAGGGCGGGCGCTCAGAAATGCCGAGCGTGACTCTGCTCGGCGAGATGTTCCCGGCCGACCCGATGGGCATCGCGCGTATGCTGGAGCCGATGGGCCTCGCCGCCGGCCCCGTCGTTCCGACCCGCGAGTGGCGCGAACTTTACGCCGCGCTCGACGGCGCCGTCGTCGCCGCCATCCACCCGTTCTATAAGGCCTCGATGCGCGAGTTTGAGGCGGCGGGCCGCCCGATCGTCGGCTCCGGCCCCGTCGGCTACGAGGGAACCGCCGCCTGGCTCGAAGCCATCGGCAAGGCCGCCAACGTTTCCGCCGAAAAGATCGACGACGCCAAGCAGCGGGTGCTGCCGGCGATCAAGGCCGCGCTCGGCGCCAAACGCATCAATGGGCGCATCTCGCTTTCGGGCTATGAGGGCTCGGAGTTGCTGGTCGGGCGCCTTCTGGTCGAGAGCGGCGCGGACCTACGCTATGTCGGAACCGCCTGCCCGAAGACGCCGCAGGCGGAAGCCGACCGCGAATGGCTCGAGGCGCGTGGCGTCGAGGTCCGGTTCCGCGCATCTCTCGAGCAGGACCTCGCGGCGATGGCTGAGTACCAGCCAGACCTCGCCATCGGCACCACGCCCGTGGTGCAGAAGGCGAAGGCCGCCGGCACGCCGGCGCTTTACTTCACGAACCTCATCTCGGCGCGGCCGCTGTTCGGCTCGGCGGGAGCCGGTTCGCTCGCGGACGTGGTCAACGCGGCGATTGGCAACAAGGGCCGAATGGGCGCGATGAAGGCGTTCTTCGCCGGCGTCGGCGAAGGCCAAGCGGCGGGCGTATGGGAAGACACGCCGACGGCGCGCGACGACTACAGGGAGACCTACCGTAAGCATCTGATCAAGCAAAACGCGGCCGCCAAAGCCGAGGAGATGATCTGATGCTGGTGCTCGATCACGACCGCGCAGGCGGATACTGGGGCGCGGTTTACGTCTTTACGGCCATCAAGGGCCTGCAGGTGATCATCGACGGTCCCGTCGGCTGCGAGAACCTGCCGGTCACCTCGGTGCTGCACTACACCGACGCGCTGCCGCCGCACGAGCTTCCGATCGTCGTCACCGGACTTGGCGAGGAAGAGCTAGGTCGCCATGGCACCGAGGGCGCGATGAAGCGCGCCTGGACGACGCTCGATCCCGGACTTCCAGCGGTCGTCGTCACCGGTTCGATCTCTGAGATGATCGGCGGCGGCGTGACGCCCGAAGGCACCAACGTCAAGCGCTTCCTGCCGCGCACCATCGACGAGGATCAGTGGCAGTGCGCCAACCGCGCCATGGCCTGGCTGTGGACCGAGTTCGGCCCGAAGCGCGTGCCGGCGCTGCGCCCCCGCAAGCAGGGCGACAAGCCGAAGGTCAACATCATCGGCCCGGCCTACGGAACCTTCAACATGCCCTCCGACCTCGCTGAGATACGGCGGCTCGTGGAGGGGATCGGCGCCGAGGTGAACTTCGCGTTCCCGCTCGGCGCCCACCTCGCGGACCTGCCCAAGCTCGCGCAGGCCGAGGTCAACGTCTGCATGTATCGCGAATTCGGCCGTCAGCTTTGCGAGACGCTGGAGCGGCCGTTCCTGCAGGCGCCGATCGGGCTCGACTCGACCACCAAATTCCTGCGTCAGCTCGGCGAAGTTCTGGGGCTGGATCCCGAACCCTTCATCGCGCGCGAGAAGCACACCACGATCAAGCCGCTCTGGGACCTCTGGCGGTCGGTGACGCAGGACTTCTTCGCGACCGCCTCCTTCGCCATCGTCGCGAACGAAACCTACACACGGGGCGTCCGCAAATTCCTCGAGGACGACATGGGACTGCCCTGCGCGTTCGCGATCCCGCGCGTGCCGGGGAAGAAAACCGACAACGACGTTGTCCGGACCATGATCCGCGACAAAGCCCCGCTCGTTCTGTTCGGCTCGTTCAACGAGCGGATGTACGCGGCGGAGGCCGGCGGCCGATCGCAATACATCGCCGCGTCATTCCCGGGCGCGATCATCCGCCGACACCCGGGGACGCCCTTCATGGGATATTCCGGCGCGACCTACCTCGTGCAGGAGGTCTGCAATGCGCTGTTCGACGCGCTGTTCCAGATCCTTCCGCTCGCGCAGGACATGGACCGCATTGACGCCACTCCCTCGCGCAGCGCCGCCGAGATGGCCTGGGAGCCGGGCGCCCACGCCGCGCTCGACGAAGCGCTGGAGCGGCAGCCGATCCTGATCCGCATCTCGGCCGCGCGCCGGATGCGCGACCACGCAGAACGCATCGCACGCGGGCGGGGCGCGACCAGCGTCGGCCCGGATGACGTCGGCCGCGCCCGCGCGGCGACGCTGGAGGCCGCGCGATGAACCGTCGACCCGAAATCAAACTGGGAAGGACAGGCCAATGACTGATGTCAGCCACGCCGAGGCGGGCGCGCGGGAGCGAGGCCGCAGGATCGAGCGCTGGGAGTTCCGCGCGCTGGTCGCCGCGACCTACCCCCTGTTTCTGACTGCGGCGGCCTTCGACCGAGCCGCGGGCGCAGCGCCCGTGACCGGGCGGCGATCGGTCTTCGCGGAGGCTCATGCGACCGCGTCGGCCACGCTCGCCTGCGCCTTCATGGGCTGACCTCACGGTCCCTTCGACCCGGACGTCCGGGCGAGGGATCGAAGCGAGATTCGTTCCCCTCCTGAAAAGGGGTGGGACGGGTGGCCGTTCGGGGCGAACACGCTTCGGACGGATACGTCCCCGCCGCGCGGGAGGCCGCGGTAACCTTTGGAGACAGACGATGGTAGACATCGACAGACGTGGCTCGCTTTCGGGATTGACCGAAAACGAGGCCAAGGAATTCCACGGCGTCTTCATCTCGAGCTTCATCGGCTTCACCGTCGTGGCCGTGATCGCCCACATCCTCGTCTGGATGTGGCGGCCATGGATACCCGGGCCGAACGGCTACGCGATGAACGACGTCATAAATGGCGTGCACACGGCGCTTGCGCCGCTGACGCAGCTGATCGGTTGAGGAGGCGGCTATGTGGAAGATCTGGCTGCTGTTCGACCCCCGGAGAGCTTTGGTGGCGCTGTTCACTTTCCTCTTCGTTCTGGCGCTCGTGATTCACTTCATCCTGCTCTCGACCAGCCGGTTTAACTGGTTGGAGCCGGGCGGGCCGGCGCCGGCTCCGGCGGCGTCGATCGACCAGCCCCTCGACGTGGGCTAGCCGAACGAGACCGCCGACGGCGGAAGCGGCGATCCCGCTCCCGCCGTCGGCCTTTCTCCGGAAAACCTTCGAACATTCGGCGAAGCGCTGACGAGGGAGGAGCGTCCGATGGCGATGCTCAGTTTCGAACGTAAATATCGCGTACGGGGCGGCACGCTGATCGGCGGCGACCTGTTCGACTTCTGGGTCGGGCCGTTCTTCGTCGGCTTCTTCGGCGTCACGACGATCCTGTTCACGGGTGTCGGGGTCTTGATGCTCGTTTACGGCGCCGCGCTCGGCCCGACTTGGAACATATTCCTGATTTCGATCAATCCGCCGGATGCGAGCGTCGGCCTCGGCTTCGCGCCCATGAAGGCCGGAGGCATCTGGCAGATCGTCACGGTCTGCGCCATCGGGGCCTTCGGGTCTTGGCTGCTGCGCGAGGTCGAGATCTGCCGCAAGCTCGGCATCGGCTATCATGTGCCGTTCGCCTTCTCGGTCGCGATCCTCGCCTATGTGACGCTCGTGGTCTTTCGTCCGATCCTGATGGGATCGTGGAGCCACGGCTTCCCGTACGGCATCTTCAGCCACCTCGATTGGGTCTCGAACACGGGATACGCGTACCTCGCGTTCCACTACAATCCAGCGCACATGATCGCGGTCAGCTTCTTCTTCACGACGGCGCTTGCGCTCTCGATGCATGGCGGCGCGATCCTTTCGAGCGCCAATCCGCCGGCCGGCGAGCCGGTGAAGACCGCCGAACACGAGAACACCTACTTCCGCGACACGATCGGCTACTCGATCGGACCGCTCGGCATCCACCGGCTCGGCCTGTTCCTGGCGCTGTCGTCGGTGTTCTGGAGCGCGGTCTGCATCATCATCTCCGGTCCCTATTGGCCCGAGGGCCAGAACTGGGCCGACTGGTGGCTGTGGTGGAAGGACATCTACATCTGGCGGGTTCCGGGGTGAGGGGTGAGCGCTATGCCTAGCTATCAAAACATCTTCACGCGCGTGCAGGTTCGAGGGCCGCTTTACGCCGGCGTCCCGATGGACAGCCGCGGCCCGTATGTCCGCCAGGCGCCGAACCTCTACAGCTACTGGCTCGGCAAGTTCGGCGACGCGCAGATCGGCCCGATCTACCTCGGCTGGCTCGGCGTCGCGTCGCTGATGTTCGGCTTCGTGGCCATTGAGATCATCGGGCTCAACATGCTGGCCTCGGTGAACTGGAGCCCGCAGGCCTTCGTGCGCGAGTTCTTCTGGCTGCAGCTCGCGCCCCCGCTGGAAAAGCACGGGCTCGACTTCTTCCCGCCGCTCAAGGAAGGCGGCTGGTATCGGCTCGCAGGCATGTGCCTGACGATCTCTGTCCTGCTGTGGTGGGTCCGGATGTATCGGCGGGCGCGGGCGCTCGGTCTCGGTACCCATGTCGCGTGGGCGTTTATGAGCGCGATTTGGCTGTTCCTTGTGCTCGGCTTCTTCCGGCCGCTCGCCATGGGCAACTGGGCCGAGGGCGTGCCGTTCGGGATCTTCCCGCATCTCGACTGGACCCAGAACTTCTCGCTGCGATACGGCAACCTTTTCTACAATCCGTTTCACGCGCTCTCGATCGCGTTCCTCTACGGCTCCGCGCTGCTGTTCGCCATGCACGCGGGCACGATCCTCGCCGTCTCCCGATATGGCGGCGACCGCGAGATCGAGCAGATCGTCGACCGCGGCACCGCGACCGAACGCGCGGCGCTGTTCTGGCGCTGGACCATGGGCTTCAACGCCACGATGGAGTCGATCCATCGCTGGGCGTGGTGGTTCGCGGTTCTGGTCACGCTGACCGGCGGCATCGGGATCCTTCTGACCGGCACCGTCGTCGACAACTGGCAAGAATGGGCAGGTCGCCACGGTTTCGCCGCGCCATGATCTGACGTGTTCGTGATATTTGAGTTGTAATAACTCAAATATACGTTCAATATAGCCAACGTGTCGGGATACGGCGCGTGGGCCTTTTGCTCGGAATTGGCCTCCAAAAACAGGCGTTAATCGCCTGGGATGCATCGCGCGGCCTCGCCGCCAGTGCGTTTTGCTCGAAAATAAAAGTAACAAATGAACAATTGAGGAGGAGCGCTAATGTTGCGAGCACTCGCAATGGCGACAGTCGTGCTTGCGGCCTCGACGGGCTGGGCCATGGCCCAGGACGCAGCCGCGGGCGAAAAAGTCTTCGTTAAATGCAAGACGTGCCATGAGGTCGGGGCTGGCGCGAAAGCCAAGATCGGGCCTCCGTTGACTGGCATCGTCGGCCGTCAGGCCGCGAGCTTTGAGGGCTTCGCCTATAGCGAATCTTTCAAGAAGAAGGCGGCCGAGATCGGGACGTGGGACGAGGCCAAGCTGAGCGAGTGGCTGGCCGATCCGGCGAAATATGCCGGCGGAACGGTCAAGATGGTGTTCAAGCTGCCGAACGAAGCTGAACGCAAGAACGTCATCGCCTATCTGGCGACGAAGAAGTAACGCGGCGGCTGGACTGGCCCCGCGCAAGCGGAAAGAGCCCGGCCGAGCCCGGGCTCTTTTTTGGCGTCGTCGCCGGCGCAGTTCGGCGACGTCCTGGATCACCCACAGCGCGCAGGCCTCGTCGCTGGTGTCCTCGTTCTCGGCGGAGCCAAGCAGTCGAAAGCATCGTGCTCACATATGCTCCGGATAGAACGCGGAAGCGCGGACGAGCGGCCGTGAGTTCGTCCGCCGGCGGGCGCAGCGAGGTCCCCACGCGATCCCCTGGAATAGCGGCAGATGCGGGCTAAGAGTCGGAAACGACGGCGGAATCTGGACCCGGAGTGACGCTCTGCGACATTGATGGCGAGGGTTCGATTCCCTCGTCCGCTCCATGACGCCGCCTGAGGCGTCTCGCCGGGACATGCGACGGGTCCTGCGGACGCCGCTTGCAAAACGCCCTCCGCCGGTTCTAAACAGACGCCGCGCCGTCGACCCGTCGATCGCCTTTCGTCTCATTCAGCCACCGCAGGACCTAGTTAAGAGCCATGGCCAAGGAAAAGTTCGCGCGGACGAAGCCGCATTGCAACATTGGCACGATTGGTC